>NZ_OZ007039.1:87500-2487500 GCF_963931675.1 uncultured Alistipes sp.
CCGCTTGTGCGGGCCCCCGTCAATTCCTTTGAGTTTCATTCTTGCGAACGTACTCCCCAGGTGGATAACTTATCGCTTTCGCTTAGCCACCGACCGTGTATCGCCGACAGCGAGTTATCATCGTTTACTGCGTGGACTACCAGGGTATCTAATCCTGTTTGCTCCCCACGCTTTCGTGCCTCAACGTCAGATATAGTTTGGTAAGCTGCCTTCGCAATCGGTGTTCTGTATGATCTCTAAGCATTTCACCGCTACACCATACATTCCGCCTACCGCAACTACTCTCTAGTCCAACAGTATTAGAGGCAGTGCCGGAGTTAAGCCCCGGGATTTCACCTCTAACTTATCAAACCGCCTACGCACCCTTTAAACCCAATAAATCCGGATAACGCTTGGATCCTCCGTATTACCGCGGCTGCTGGCACGGAGTTAGCCGATCCTTATTCATACGATACTTTCAGTCACCTACACGTAGGTGAGTTTACCCTCGTACAAAAGCAGTTTACAACTCATAGAGCCGTCTTCCTGCACGCGGCATGGCTGGTTCAGACTTGCGTCCATTGACCAATATTCCTCACTGCTGCCTCCCGTAGGAGTTTGGTCCGTGTCTCAGTACCAATGTGGGGGGTTAACCTCTCAGTCCCCCTATGTATCGTCGCCTTGGTGAGCCGTTACCTCACCAACAAGCTAATACAACGCATGCCCATCCAAAACCACCGGAGTTTTCAACACCAAAAGATGCCTTTCAGTATGTTATGGGGTATTAGTACCAATTTCTCAGTGTTATCCCCCTGTTCTGGGTAGGTTGCATACGCGTTACGCACCCGTGCGCCGGTCGCCGGCAGTTGAAGCAAGCTTCAACCCCGATGCCCCTCGACTTGCATGTGTTAGGCCTGCCGCTAGCGTTCATCCTGAGCCAGGATCAAACTCTCCATTGTAAAAAAAAGAATGTTTATAGATCTTTCGCTCAAATCTCAAAGGTATTGTTTGAAATCACTCTCTTGCGAGAGTGGAAAACTTTAGCTGCTCAAATACTTCAAAGAACGCTGTTCACTATATTACTATAAGAACAATTTCTTTCTTTTTGTCGGGTCGGATCCTTCGATCTTCGCCTTGGTTCCGCCACTGATTTTTCAGTGGGAAAGTGGTGCAAAGTTAAGTCAAATTTTTCGAACCACCAAATCTTTTTTTCAGAAATTTTTCAGAACCTTTTTCATTTGCCTCGAATCGGCTTTCGATTCTAAAGCGGGTGCAAAGGTAAATCCTTTTTTCTGAACTTCCAAATCTTTTTGAAGATTTTTTCGAAAATTTTTCAGAACCCTTTTTGCTGTTTCCGGACCGGTTTCCCGATCTGGAAGCGGCTGCAAAGGTAAATCCTTTTTTTGAAACTCCAAAAGATCTCGGAACTTTTTTCAATTTTTTTCAGAACCTGTTTCGCTTCGATTTCAGAGCTGTTTCTTGGTCGAAGCGGGTGCAAAGATAAGGGGTTTCCGAGCAAACTTCCAAATATTTTCCGGACTTTTTTTGCCGCGTTTCCGGCCTTTTTCCGGCACCGGGCTATGAATCAGCGTCTTAGTTGTGAAAATTTTTTAATATCTCTATCCCCGACAAACCGAAGCCGAAATCATGCGATCCTTATTATATATAGGTATCTTTTTTTCGGCCTCTCCTGCGCGCCGCAAACGCCCCGACTCTGCACCGGCGACCTGCTGTTCCAGGTCGAAGCGGCCTCAGCCGTGGAAAGTGCAATCACGGCCGCTACGGAATGCGACAGTGTGCTGAATTTCACACATGTAGGGATTTTTCCCGCCAGCAACGGCCCCGATCCGGAATTGGGAGCCTCGGGCTACGCCGCCGATTCGGTACTGGAGGCAACCAGCGACGGAGGTGTGCAGGTCGTTCCGCTGGCGGATTTTCTGAACCGGGCGGGCCGCAGCGCTCAAACGATCTTCTCGACCGTGATGTCGGGATCGGCACGCAGGAGCTCGATAAAAGTCTCCTCGCCGTTCGTCCCCCTGGCCCGAATGACCAGCGTGGCTCGGTGTACCACCCCTTCGGGCGTGCGGGCCGCCTCGACCTCGTAGGAGATGACCGAATATTCCCGGGTTTCGAGTTTCGAGAACATGGCGTCGATCGGGGCCCGGCTCGGAGCCGAGAAGACGATCATGGTTCGCCGCCGACCCAGATCGCCGAAGAAGAGCGTCAGCGCCTCCAGCCCGAACAGGGTCAGCACCGTCGCCGCAGCCGCCACGACATACATGTGCGCCCCGGCGGCCAGCCCGATACCTGCCGTGGCCCAGAGGCTCGCGGCAGTGGTCAGGCCGCGCACCAGCTGCCGGTGGATAATGATCGTCCCGGCGCCGATGAAGCCGATCCCGCTGACGACCTGGGCGGCAATCCGGCTGGGATCGAGCCGCAGCCCGTCGTGCGAGGCGAGGAACTCCTCGAATCCATATTGTGAAACCACCATCATCAGGGCGCTGCCGAGCGCCACGAGGAAATGGGTCCGGAATCCGGCATCCTTGACCCGATACTCCCGATCCAGGCCGATCACCGTTCCGCACAGCCCGGCCACACACAAACGTCCGATAAAATCCCACTCCATACCCATCGTTTCACCATTTTGAATTCATTGCCCCTCCTCCTTGCCGGCGCTTCGGCAGGGATTTACTTGTCGCTCAGGATTTCGAGCGCCTTTTCCAAGACGGCATCGCGGCCCGAAAGCACGTCCTGCATCGTATTCTCCGCCACGACATCGGGTGTAATCCCGCACCCGACAAACTCCCTGCCATCGGGGAGACGCACCTCCTCGGTGCAGACCGCGCACTGCAGCCCCGGAAGCACCTCATACATAACCTTCTTTCCGGCAGAACCCGACGTGGGGACTCCGACGGTCGACATGTGGGGCTGCGACGACGCCCAGCCGACGAAGGTTTCGGCAGCATTTCCCGTTGCGTCGTTGACAAGAATCACGGTCGGGACAACCAGTCTCCCGTCACGATCCTCCGGAAAGCGATACATTTCCCGTTCAGGCTCAGAGAAAGCTTCGCTGCAGTAGTGCTGACGGGCAATCCGCGCGCGGGCATCACTGGCCAGATCCTCGAAATCAAACTCATGGTATCCCCTTGCTGCGAGTGCCGCATCATAGATGCGTGACCGCGACACGGGACCGTAAAGAACCGTATCCCGGGTCAGCCGGGAGAAGATTTCCGCAGCCCCATAATCGAGCCACCGAGAGGAGTTATTTCGCAGATCGAGGATGAGTTTGCGGGCCCGGGCCCGGATCTCGGGGAATGCGTTGCGGAAGGCCTGGGCCTCTCCGTACTCAAAAGAACCGATCTTCAGATAAGCCACATCGCCGGGATACCACGTCAGCCGGAAGTTCTCGTTCAGCTCCTTCCCGCTGCATCCGGGCAGCGCTACGCAAGCATCCACATCCGGTTCGGCACCGTAGTGCGGGTTGACCAGCCGCACGGAGCCCTCCGTCCCGTCCGGGCGGCGGAACTCCACCTCATGCGAGGTGCCGATCGGCCCGTACAGCAGGACCCTGACGGCCCAACGGCGCCGCACCCGTTCCGTCGATGCCGGGATACAGGACATCAACCCGGCAATCCGCTCCCCGACGGGTTGTCCGTTCACGGAGAGGATCTCGGAGCCGGGCGGCATGATCGCAGCCTTTGCTTCGCTGACCTCGGAGACGACCACATGGCCCCCGACATCCATCAGACGGAGTACCCACCCCTCTTCGTAACCGATGGAGGTAAGCGGGAAATTACGGAATGTGCGGACATAGGTCTGACTGTTCCCCAGCGCAGCGTAGAATTCCGCAAGCAGGCGGTAGAACTCCATATCGTCACGGGTCTGCATCGCGGGCGTGATCAGGGCCCGGTAGAGCGAGTCCCAGCGCTCGGCGCCGAAACGGTCCAGATAGGCGTAGTTGCGGTGAACCTCCATCCAGCACTTCGACAGGGCGAAGAGTTTCTGTTCGACGCTCCAGGCCCGGCCCCGCACGCCGGAACCTCTTCGGGAGGGCACGGGCACCACGCGATAAACCATGGTATCCCCTTTCAACTCGACCCCGACGGTCTGCATCGCGGGTTCCTGGGCCCAGCCCCCGGACATTGCCCCGACCGCTGCGAGCAATGCGACCCCCCAACAGCCAATTCTCATAACGCAACATTTTTTGACACTACAAATTACGAAAAAAGGCGGAGACGACAAAGTTTTTCCGGCAAAAGATTGCGGGAAGCGAAAAATTTCGTACTTTTGCAGGCTATGTTTAACTAATTAACTGTTTACGACAATGCCGAAAATGAAAACCAATGCCGCGGCGAAGAAACGCTTTACCTTCACCGGCACAGGAAAGATCAAGCGTAAACACGCTTATCACAGTCACATCCTGACCAAAAAGACGACGAAGCAGAAGCGGAACCTCTGCTATTCGGGTACCGTATCTGCGGCCGACGAGGCCAAGATCAAGAACCTGCTGGTGAAGTAATCCGCCGGTAGATTCGGATAGCCGCCCGCCAGGGCACCAACAATTACAAACCGGGACGAACCAGCCCCGAAGAATACGGGAGAACCGTATCGCTGGCAGTCTCCAAAAAACTTTACATTATGCCACGTTCAGTAAACGCTGTTGCGTCACGCGCACGTCGAAAGAAAGTTTTGAAACTTGCCAAAGGTAACTTTGGTTCAAGGGGAAACGTTTGGACCGTAGCGAAAAATACGGTCGAGAAGGGGTTGTGCTATGCCTATGCACACCGCCAGCTCAAGAAGCGGACGTTCCGTTCGCTGTGGATCATGCGTATCAACGCTGCGGTCCGCGCGCAGGGAATGACCTATTCGCAATTCATCGGCAAACTCAACGCCAAAGGCATCGTCCTGAACCGCAAGGTGCTGGCCGACCTGGCAATGAACGAGCCGAAGGCATTCGAGGCAATAGTTAACGCAGTTAAATAGCCCTTTTCACGAGGGGTTTTAGCACGGCGGACACCCTCGGGGTGCCCGCCGTTTTTTACAATACTACCTATCAACCAACCACCGCACCGCGTCCCCGCACGCCCGATACGCAGACCCATGCAGAGCTGGAAACGCACCTTCGCCGTCATCTGGAGCGGCCAGGCCATCTCGATCCTCAGCAGTTCGATCGTCGCCTACGCGATCATCTTCTGGATGAGCGTCGAGACCCGGTCCGCGGAGGTGCTGGCCCTGTCGGCCATTGCGGGGATGCTTCCGCAGGCGGTGCTGGGGCTCTTCGTCGGGGTCTACATCGACCGCTGGGACCGCAAGCGCACGATGATCCTCGCCGACAGCTTCATCGCCCTCTGTACCCTGGGTCTGGCCGTGCTGTTCTGGCTCGACGCCGCGGAATTGTGGCACGTCTACCTGCTGCTGGCGTGCCGATCGGCAGGTTCGGCCTTCCACGTCCCGGCGATGCAGGCCTCGGTGCCGCTCCTGGCCCCGAAAGCGCAGCTCACCCGCATCGCGGGCGTCAACCAGGTGATCTCGTCACTCTCGGACATCGCAGGCCCGGCCCTGGGCGCCCTGCTGCTGAGCCTCACCTCGATCGGGAACATCCTGCTGTTAGATGTCGTAGGGGCACTCGTTGCCTGCACGACGCTGCTCTTCGTCCGGATCCCGAATCCCGAACGCCCGGAGCGCCGCCCGGACCTGTGGCGCGAATTCCGCGAAGGCTTCACCGCCATGCACTCCCAACCGGGTTTGGGCTGGTTCTTCGGCCTGGCCATCGCCGTATGGTTCCTGATCATGCCCGTGGGGGTGCTTTTCCCGCTGATGACGCTCAACCATTTCGGCGGCGGGACCTGGGAGATGAGTTTCGTGGAGATCATCTGGGGAGGCGGGGCCCTGCTCGGCGGGGCCATCATGGGGGCCCGCAACTACCCGGTCAACCGCATCGTGCTGATCAACCTGATGTATCTGGTCGTCGGGCTTTCGTTCCTTTGTTCGGGGCTGCTTCCGGTTTCGGGATTCTACGGATTCGCAGTACTGACGGCCGCAGCCGGGATTTCGAGCAGCGTCTTCAACGCCTCGTTCGTCTCGGTGCTCCAGACGCGGATCGAAGCGGGGCTCTTGGGGCGTGTGCTGTCGCTCTACCGCAGTTTCGGATTGCTGCCCTCGGCACTCGGGTTGCTGAGTGCGGGATTCCTGGCCGAGCGGGTCGGGCTGACGACGACGTTCATCATCTCCGGGAGTCTGATTTGCCTGCTCGGCGGGGTTGCCTTCTGCATTCCGTCGGTCGTGCGGCTCGACCAACGGAGATAACGGACACCGTCCCGCCCTGCCCCGGCCTGCCCCGGCCTCGGTCCCGGCCTTGGTCCCGTCCCGGCCTCGGTCCCGGCCCCGTCCCGGCCTTGGTCCCGGTCCCGGTCTCGGCCCAACCTCGAACCATTCCGCCCTCCTCAACTGTTCCCGGTCCTGCCCGGCCGTTCTTGTTCTGTCCCTTCCGAGAAATCCGTCCCGTCACCTGTGAAAAGTCCGCTCCGCCCGGAGATTCGCCCACTCCGGAAATTGCCTTGTCCGGGAATTCGCCCTTCCCGCCGATATTCGACAGACCCTTTTCCGCACTCTTTTCTTCCCCTCCCTCTCTCCCGACATTCCCAAAACACAAAAACGGCAACCTCACATGAAAGAGGTTGCCGTTTTTTCAAGGCCGGAGGTTTCGGAATCCTCCGGGAGCGCATCCGGATGGAATCCGGAGCCGTTCCCGGCTCAATCCTTCGGATAGACGTATCCGTTGTAGTAAATCCGGAAGGAGTATCGGCGGCTGGCCTCGTCGAACGAGTAGACGTAGCGCACATCGGGAGCGGGATAGGCCGACGTATCGTAATCGAAGGGCGAGGAGAATTCGCACTCCTGGGTGCCGCTGACGATCTGCATACCGATATAGAGGCCGTCTGAGACACGATAGGACATCTGGAGGGGGCTCGAACCGTACATGTTGCTGTAAATGGAGTAGCCCGAAGCGGAACCGTTGACCTCGAATGCCTTGCCGACGCAGGAGGAGTAAGCCAGCGTCACCTCGTCATCGGACGGACGGACGGTGAATCCCGTCATCGAGCTCCAGTCGGAAGCCCCCGAGCTGCTGCCCTCGATGGAGGCTGCGATGTTGGAGATCTGAATGGTATAGGAACCGTCGCCATTATCCGCAATCCGGGTCGACCCGCCGTTCATGTTGATCTGGGTTTCACCACTGTAAGAGGAGCTGTAGAGTTTGAAATCGGACTGCATCACGACACTCCACACGGCACCGTCGGCCAGTTCGGGCTTGCCGCCGGTCTCAACCAACAGCGAGCCTTCGAGATAGAATCCGTCGGGCATCTGGTCGCTCTTGTTGAAGGTGAGTTTGTAGCCCTGCTCGACCTCTTCGATCTTCGTGCCGCTGTTGAACAGGAGCGAAAGGACCGAACGGTTGTTGTATTTCACATTGGCGACCGTCACCTCCTCGGCCTCCTCTTCGGCATTCCCGCGCTGTTTGGCGACCTCGGCAGCCAGCACGGCCACACGCATACCGGCATTGGCGGCCTGCATGGCCACGCGGTCCTGCGTCGTGACATAGGAGTAGATGTACTGCCCCGGCTGCACGGGCAGAAGATCCTTGTAGGAGTCGTTCTCCTTGATACAGCTCGAAAGCGCGAGGGCTGCGAGCGTCAACGTAGCAAAAATTCTATTCATGAGATGTTGTTCTGTTAAATTTTCCTTTAAACGTCCGATGCGGCGAATTACTGCATCGGGAATTGAAAAAAAATGTATTCGGCCCCTCAAAGGTACAATTTTTTTCGCGGACAAGCGGAGAATTTGGACTTTTCGCATCAAAATCGTATCTTTATTCCATGATGAAGAAGTTAGCGACCCTGTTTTTTGCCGTTGTGCTGCTCGGATGCGGCCGCTCGACGGAGTGGATTGCGGAAGATGAATCGGGGGATTCGCGCCTTGTCCGGCACGGCGACACGCTGGAGATCACCGCACCGAAAGGGTTGACACTGTGGTATCCGGAACGGCTCACGGGCGACTACCGGGTGAGTTACGAGGCTACGGTGCTGATGCAGGAAGGGCCCTGCGACCGGCTGGGCGACCTGAACTGTTTCTGGGCGGCCGAGGACCCGGAACACGGGGATGATTTTTTCGCCCGGGCGTCGTGGCGGGGCGGGATTTTCGAACGTTACAACTCCCTGGACCTGTTTTACGTGGGCTACGGGGGCAACGGGAATACGACGACACGGTTCCGGCGCTACTACGGCAACCGCTACGGGGCTCCGGCCGACGAAGTGAAGCCGCTGATCGGAGAGTACACCGATGCGGGTCACCTGCTGGTCGCCAACCGCCCGATCCGGATCGAGATAACGGTCGATTCGGGTCGCACGACCTTCCGGGTCGACGGCGAGGAACTCTTTTCGCGCAAGCTCTCCCCGGGCGAGGGAGACGGATATTTCGGCTTGCGGCTGCTGAACAACCGGACCCGGATCGTGAATTTCCGGATCGAGACCCGATAACCCCAACGACAAGAGAGATGCACACACACTTGATAACAAAGATAACGCTTATGTCATTGCTTTCTTTCTTCGGCTGCGGCCGTGCCAAGCAGGCCGAATATCCGTCGGACACGCTCACGACACGCGACGGGACCGAACTGACGTTCCACTTTTTCAAACACGCCTCGTTTTCGATCACCGTCGGGGATAAAACGATCTACATCGATCCGGTGAACGACTATGCGGATTACGGTTCGCTGCCGAAAGCGGACCTCGTACTGATCACCCATTCGCACTACGACCACCTGGACGTGGCGGCCGTGGACCGGATTCTGACACCGGATACGGAGATCGTGTGCGACCGGACCTCGGCCGAAGCCTTCGAGATGAACTGCTACACGATGCGTCCGGGGAGCGTGGCGACACCGCGCGACTACGTGAAGGTGGAGGCGGTTGCGGCGTACAACACGACGCCGGGACACCTCCAGTTCCACCCGAAGGACCGGGAGGATTGCGGCTACGTGCTGACGATCGGCGGGACGCGGATCTACATTGCCGGGGACACGGAGCCCACGCAGGAGATCAAATCGCTGAAGAACATCGACATCGCCTTCCTGCCGGTGAACCAGCCCTATACGATGACCGTGGATCAGGCCGTCGAGGCGGTGAAGGCGATCCGCCCGGCGATCTTCTACCCCTACCACTATGGGGAGGTGGAGGAGAAGACGGATCTCGAACGCCTGGCCCGCGAGCTGGAGGGCATCACCGAAATCCGCATCCGCCCGATGGAGTAACCGGCCGGTCCGACCGAAACAAGGCAGCAGACAAGAGGGTTTTCCGCCAAACGGAAAACCCTCTTGCATCGATAAACAACCCTACCCCGGCAAGGGGTGGGGTGAACGGCCGCAACTATTTCTTTCCGGCTGCGTCCTTCTTGACTTCGGCCTTGACCTTGAGAGAGGCAAAGCCCTTGATGATCTTCTCGTCGCTGTTCTTCGAAGCGTCGTAGACGACGGTAACCTCCTTTTTGGGCAGGTCGACCTGTACGTCCTTGATGCCCTTTCCGAGCGAAGGGACGTTGTTCATGATCTTCTGCACGCAGTGTTCGCAATCGATGTCGGTTACGAAGACCGTCGTGACACTCTTTTTCTGGGCGGGCTTGGCCGCCGTTGCAATGCCCACGCCCATCACGAGGGCCAGACATACCATCAACAGTTTTTTCATAGCAGTTTTATCGGGTTTTTCGTTGTACTTTTTATTATATCAAGGTATCGGTGACCACACTACGCACCATCAATAGATGTTAAGCCGCATCCCGATATAAAACTTGCGACCCATCAGAGGTCCCCAGACGTTCATCGAGTTGAAGGCCGCCGAGTAGGGATTCTCCGCCCCCATGATCGGGTCCTTCTGGATGTAGTCGGCAATGTTCTCGCAGCCGACATAGAGATCGAACTTGCCCAGCTTGCGGCTCACCTGGGCGTAGAACATCGGGTAGCGCGGCGAATGATAGCTGTCGGCCAAATCGGCATTCTGCGTCGGGATGCGGGCCGGGCCGTTCAGCTGGGCCGTGGCATCGAACGTCCAGCGGCGGAACTTCGTGGCGTACTGGATGTTGAGCAGCGTCTTGTACTCGCTCACCAGCGGGCGCTCGACGCGTGCCGACGATCCGTCCGCCCGGCGGATGGTCATCTCGCTGTCCGTGTAGCGGAACGTGGCGAAGATGTCGAGCCGCTCGACGGGCGACCACGAGAAGTCGACCTGATAGGTATCGGTGTAGGAGCGGCCGTCGGTGTTGTAGAAGACGATGCGGTCGGCATACATCTCCTGGTCGGCCACCACCGAGTTGTAGAACTGCGTGCGGAAGTAGTCGAAACTCAGCGTCGCATCCTCCTCCTTGACGAGTCCGAATGTCTGCGTGAGGCTTCCGCCGACGGTCAGGGCCTTCTCCATGCGGTCGATGTCGTGGAAACTTCCCACAACGGGCTTTCCGTCGCGGAAGACAACGGGCTGAATGGCGCGTCCGGTGGCCAGTACGCCGATGTTGTCCGTAATGAGGTTCGTCGAACGGTAGCCCAGCCCGGCCGAGGCGCGGAAGGTGGTCGACGGGGTGATGTTCCACTTCAGATGGCCGCGGGGCGTGACGAAAAAGCGGTCGTAATAGTGGTTGTAGTCGCCGCGGATGCCCGCCACGACCGAGAACTTGTCCTTGATGGCATAGGTGTACTCGGCGTAGGCGCCGACCTCACGTTCGTTGCGGTCGAGGTCGTAATCGCCCTCCTGGAAATCGGTAATCCAGGGCGTGCGGTTCAACAACCCCTCGCGGTAGTAGTCCAGGTGGAGCTGTCCGCCGACGATCAGCGACGACCGATAGGTGAAGTAGTGGTTGTACATCAGATTCAGCGCCAGTGAGTTCTGGTTTCCGTCGTAATCGTTCAGGCCGAAGTAGGCATCCTCGCTGAAGTGGTCGAAATCGGCCACGAACGCCAGGTTCGAGCGCATCTCGTCCTGTTCGTCGGCATCGTAGACGGCCTGTCCCACGGGCATTCCGACCTTGAAATAGCCGTTGGCGTTGCGGTTGCGGATGTGCGAACCGTAGAGGGGCATCGGCTTTCCCTCGTCCTTCCAGTCCCAGTCGGCGAGCATGGCGTCGCGCATGGCCGCGGTGTTCTTGTAGTCGAGCATTCCGCCGAGGCGGTTCTCCTGGACGAATTTCCAGCCCCAGCGGATCTGCGTACCGTTGTCGGCAGCATAAAGCCACTTGTTGGCGACATTGATCTGATCCGAAAGGGGCAAATCCCGGAAGCCGTCGTCGTTGTGGTCCATCTTCCGCACGTCGGTGTCCATCGACCCGTGGAGCAGGACGACGCTCGTGAGTTTCTTGTCCTTCGTCACGGGGAAGGCCGACGAGACATTGATCTCGGGGCGCAGTTCGTCATCGAGGTAGAGGTTCAGGAAGAGCCGTTCGTCGTCGGTGGGCTTGCGGTGTTCGAGGTTGATCTGCCCGGTGATGGCTTCGTGCCCGGCGGTGACGGAGGCGACGCCCTTCGAGACCTGAATCGAGTTGAGCCACATGCCGGGCGTGTAGCTCAACCCGTAGGGAGCGCTCAGTCCGTGCATGATCGGGCGGTTCTCGTCGAGGATCTGGGTGTAGGTTCCGGCCAGCCCGAGCATCTTGATCTGCCGGGCCCCGGAGATGGCGTCGCTGTAACCGACGGTCACCGAGGCGGAGTTTTCGAACGATTCGGCGAGGTTGCAGCAGGCCATCTTGCAGAGGCCCGCGAAGGAGATCATCTCGCCCTTGACGATTCCGTCGCGTTTGACGAAGTTGCCGCTCATGGCTCCCTCGACGACGACATCTTCGAGGGCGACGCCTTCGGCGCGGAGTACGAAATCGAGGCGTTCCGCCGCGCTTTCGACCCGGATCGTATCGTTGACATAGCCGAGGTACGACGCCACGAGGCGGTCATACCCCTTGACGCGGTGGAGGAGGAAAGCCCCCTGGGCATCGGTGCTGGCACCGATGGTTGTCCCGGCCCAGTAGACCGAGGCCCCGACGAGGGGCTGGTTGTCGGCATCGCGCACCATGCCGCGCAGGTCCTGGGCACGGGAGCTTCCCAGGCAGCACAACACAGCACAAAGAGCCATCAGAGTTTGTAATTTCTTCATAATATCTTCGGTTTTATTTCGCCGACAAAGATAGCCAGCCGCAATTGCAACCCGATTGCAAATTACCGCTTCGGAGCGCGGGGCTCACCTCTTGGATCGGCAGTCGGGACAACGTCCCTTGACCAGATAGTTGATTTCCCGGACTTCGTACCCGGCGGGATAATGAATCACGGGGATGTGTACATTGTCCAGGCAAAATGTCTTCCCGCAGGCCTCACAATGGAAATGGCAGTGCAGTTCCTCGATCCGACAGGCATGGTCGTTGTGACAGAGGCAATACTTGGTGGCACCGCTTCCATCCTCGATGACATGCAGCAGATGATGCTCCGCAAAAAGGGTCAGCGAGCGAAAGATCGACGATTTGTCCAGCGTATCGGCTTCGGTTTCGAGATCGGACAGACTAAACGTATGGTCGAAACGCTCCATGGCCTCAAGCGCCAGCATTCGGACGGCCGTAGGCCGGATTCCATGCTTCAGCAGGATCTCTTCACAATGGCTACTGTTCATTTTCGGGGATGAGCACCAGACGGACACCGCCGGCGCACAAAAGGTTGCGGGTTGATGATAGGCGGGATATTTCCCGTACGGCCGGAGCCGCAGGATCAAGCGCCCCCCCCCGGAGTAATCCGAAGGAAGCGCGGGATCAAGCCGCAACAGGCGGAGCCCTCAGGCCGGCAACGGCCCGACACACCTCGCGGGGAAGCGGGATATTGCGGAGCAGACCGTTCCCCGACGAAGAACAGGCGGGAGTATCCAGCGCAATCTCGGCGGCCAGCGACAGCGGGAGTACCGCCACGACACAACGGATGTATTTTTCGCTGTCGTCGGAATAGGACGACGTGTAGAGATCGATTTCGGTGGAGTGGAGTTCGCAGTCGCAGCACGCCTTGAGCGAACACTCCTGGCAGCAGCCATGCAGCCCGGCAGCATCCGTTTCTGCGAGGTGGCAGCAGCCCGTACAGCGGTGTTCGACCGAAGCCCTCATGCCCAGGCACTTGCAGGTCAGCGACGCCAGAGCTGTCCCGGCGGTCGCCGAGACGTAGAATGCACAGAGCAGAAGGGCGATATATCGTTTCAACTTCATGTCGGCGTCAATCTCCGATGATTCCGCAGGCCGCGAGTCGTTCGATCCAGGCCCGGGCATCGCGCCTTGCGACCTCGGGCTCGACGTCGTAACGCGCGACGAGGAGCTGCGCGGCCTCTTCCGCGGAAAACGCCCGGTCCCGCAGCTTCTCCCAGAGCCAGCAGGCCGACTCGTTGAGCGAGACGAGACGTGTGAGATCGGCGGCGCCGTCGGGCGCGGGGACCACGACGACGTGCTCTCCGGCCATCTCGCGAAGCCTGTATTCGGGACGAATCTTCATCATGCGAACCTTGTACGCCCGCAAAAATAGGAAAAATTCTCCGAACCGCCCAATTTTTCCTACCTTTGTATCATGGAATCGGCCACGGAGCATACGGACATACATGCGATTCTGCAGCGTTACTGGGGTTTTCGGGCGTTCCGGCCCGTACAGGAACAGATTATCCGCGCAGTGCTTGCGGGGCGCGACACGCTGGCACTGATGCCGACCGGCGGGGGGAAGTCGCTGACCTATCAGGTCCCGACCCTGGCCCGGGCGGGGGTGTGCATCGTGGTCACGCCGCTCATTGCGCTGATGAAGGACCAGACCGACCGGCTCCGGCACCTGGGCATCCCGGCCGTGGCAATCCACTCGGGGCTCTCGCCGCGGCAGATCGACATCGCGCTGGACAACTGCGTCTACGGCGACGTGAAATTCCTCTACGTGGCGCCCGAACGGCTGACGAGCGAAGCCTTCCGGCTGCGGGTCGTGCGGATGAACGTCACGCTGATCGCGGTCGACGAGGCGCACTGCATCTCGCAGTGGGGCTACGACTTCCGGCCGTCATACCTGCGGATCGCGGAGCTGCGCGAACGGCTTCCGGGCGTCCCGGTGCTGGCACTGACGGCCTCGGCGACGGAGGTCGTGGCCGAAGACATCATGCACCACCTGAAATTCTCCGAACCGCACCTGCTGCGGAGCAGTTTCGCCCGCCCGAACCTCTCCTACAGCGTCCGCCACACGGACGACAAGAACGGACAGCTGCTGCGGCTGCTGCGGAACGTCCCCGGCTCGGGGATCGTCTACATGCGGACACGGGAGGGTACCGAACAGCTGACCGAACAGCTGCGCGACGAAGGGATCGCGGCGGCGGCCTACCACGGCGGGCTGGGGCACGCGGACCGCACGCAGCGTCAGGAGTTGTGGTTGAAGGGCAAAGTGCGGGTGATAGTCGCCACGAACGCCTTCGGCATGGGCATCGACAAGCCCGACGTGCGTTTCGTGGTACACTACTCGATGTGCGACTCGCTGGAGAGCTACTACCAGGAGGCCGGGCGTGCCGGGCGCGACGGACAGCGGGCCTATGCGCTGCTGCTGGTGGCCTCGGACGACGGAGAACGCATTGCGCGGCGTTTCGACCAGGAGTTCCCGCCGCTGGAGCAGGTCAAGGAGATCTACGAACGGATCTGCTCCTACCTGCAGATCGGGATCGGCGAAGGGGGCGAATGCAGCTACCAGTTCAACCTTTCGGACTTCTGCGCCCGGGAACATCTCTATTCGGGGAAGGTGCTGAGCGCCCTGAAACTCCTCCAGCAGAACGGCTACATGACGCTGAGCGACGCCCAGGACCATCCGGCCCGGGTGATGTTCTGCGTGAGCCGCGACGAACTGTACCGCCTGCGCGTGCAGCGCGATGACCTGGACCACTTCATCCGCACGCTGCTGCGGCTCTACAACGGGATTTTCAACGACTTCCGGCCGATCGACGAGGGCGAGCTGGCGACCTGGAGCGGCTATACGGTGAACCGGGTGAAGGAGCTGCTGAAACAGCTCTGGCTGCTGCGGGTGATCCGCTACATTCCGTCGAACCGCTCGCCGCTTCTGTTCCTGAACGAGGAGCGGCTGCCGCGGGCGGACCTCTACATTGCGCCGGAGACCTACCGGCGGCGCCGGGAGCTGATGCACGAACGCTTCGCGCGGATGCTGGCCTATGCCTCCAACGAAGAGGAGTGCCGGAGCACGGTACTGGAGCGCTATTTCGGAGCGGAATCGCCGACCGCGTGCGGGATCTGCGACGTGTGCCTGGCCCGGAAGCGGGCCGCCAAAGCGGCTCAGAAGACCCAGGAGGGCCAGGAGGGTCAGAAGAGTCAGGAGCCCGGAACAGTCGGGACGGCCGATACCTCCGTTCCGGTCGGCCGTGCAGCCGTTCCGAATGTCTCCCCCACTGCGGCGATGCCGCTTCGCGAAAGGCTGCTCGGACTGCTCTCCGCGGCGCCGTCCGACCCGCAGCAACTGGCGGCAGCCTGCGCGTGCCCGCCCGAACGGGTGGCGGAAGCGATCCGGGAATTGCTCGCCGAGGGCAAAATCGTCGGCGACAAGGGCGGGATATTGAAAATTATTGCGTAATTTTGCGGGAACATTCACCTCGGGATGACCACAGTCAACAACTTTACGGATAAAATCAGCAATGAAGAGGCGGCCCAACTCCCGGCCATCGAATTCGGGGGTGCAATCCGCATCGTCGAGCACGAACGCGACATCGCCCTGGCCTGCAAGGCGCTCGCCGCGGAACCGGTGATCGGTTTCGACACCGAGACACGGCCGTCGTTCCGCCCGGGCGTGACGTTCCGGGTGTCGCTGTTGCAGCTCTCGACGCCGACGGTCTGCTACCTGTTCCGGCTGAACAAGATTCCGCTGGCCAAACCGATCATCCAACTCTTCGAGAACCGGCAGCTGCTGAAGATCGGCGCCGACGTGGCGGGGGACCTTCGCTCGCTGCGCCAGATCCGGCACTTCCGCGATGCGGGGTTCATCGACCTGCAGGCGATCGCCCCGCAGTGGGGCATCGGCGAAAAGAGCCTGCGCAAGCTCTCGGCCATCGTGCTGGGACAGCGGGTCTCGAAGGCCCAGCGTCTGAGCAACTGGGAGGCCGCGACGCTGACCGACAAGCAGCAGCTCTACGCCGCCACGGACGCCTGGGTCTGCATCCGCATCTACGAACAACTGCTGCGCACGCCGCAAAAACCGTTACGCCCATGATACCTCAAATCATCCTGCGCAAAGGCAAGGAGGAATCGCTCCTTCGCCGCCACCCGTGGATCTTCTCGGGAGCCATCGACCACATCCGGGCCGAGGAGGAGTCGGACTTTGCCGAAGGGGCCCTTGTCGAGGTGTGCAACCGTTCCGGGGAGTTCATCGCCCAGGGACACTACCAGATCGGTTCGATTGCCGTGCGGGTGCTGTCGTTCGAGCGCGAACCGATCGACCAGGCGTGGTGGAACCGGCGCATCGCCGTGGCCCACGACGTGCGGCGCACGCTGGGGCTCACGGAGAACCCGCAGACGACCTGCTACCGGCTCATACACGGCGAAGGGGATTCGCTGCCGGGGCTGGTGGTGGACATCTACGGCACGACGGCCGTCATCCAGTGCCATTCGGTGGGGATGTACCGCTCGCGGATGGAGATCGCCGAGGCGCTGCGCGCAACCTACGGCGAACGGCTGACGGCCATCTACGACAAATCGTCGCAGACACTCCCCTACAAGGCCGACCTGGGGGCCGTGGACGGCTATCTCTGGGGCCATGCGGACCACACCTCGCAGGTGGTGCTCGAGAACGGCGAGCAGTTCCTCGTCAACTGGGAGCAGGGGCAGAAGACGGGCTTCTTCCTCGACCAGCGCGAGAACCGCGAACTGGTAAAACGCTATGCAAAAGGCCGCACCGTACTGAACACCTTCTGCTATACGGGCGGATTTTCGGTCTATGCGCTTTCGGGCGGGGCCAAGGAGGTGGTTTCGGTCGACTCCTCGGAACGGGCCGTGGAACTGGCCACCGAGAACATGCGGTTGAATTTCGGAGACACGGCCTGCCATACGGAGATTGCGGCCGACGCCGTGGAGTACCTCAAGGAGATCGGCGACCGCTACGACCTGATCATCCTCGACCCGCCGGCCTTCGCCAAGCACCACAAGGTGCTGAGCAACGCCATGCAGGGCTACCGGAGGCTGAATGCCCGGGCGCTGTCGCAGATCCGGCCGGGCGGAATCCTCTTCACCTTCTCGTGTTCGCAGGCCGTTTCGAAGGAGCTGTTCCGCACGACGGTCTTCTCGGCGGCGGCAATCGCGGGTCGGAAGGTGCGGATCCTGCACCAGCTGACACAGCCCGCCGACCATCCGATCAACATCTACCACCCCGAGGGCGAATACCTCAAGGGGCTGGTTCTCTACGTCGAGTAACACCCCGACTTCCTCCGGAGACTCCGGACGGCAGAACGAGAGAGGCTCCTCCCCGAAAAGGGAGGAGCCTCTCTCACGATACGTCCCGCATTTGGCCAGCAGCTGAATACGGCCGGCAACCCGATGCGGCCCGCAACTCGGCCGACAGCTCGATACGTCCCGCAGCCGGCACTTCAGTCGCCGCAAGGAGCAGGCCGCCATCCGCCACTATTTGCGGCGGGCGCGCTGCTGAGCCTCCTGCTGGCGGAGCAGCTCTTCGTAACGCTGCTGGAATTTCGATTTCCTGCCTTTGGATTTCTTCGCGGCATTGGCCTGCATGATGGCATGGATCTTATCATCGTCGACCATACGGCGGATGACGAGCGTCTGGGCGATGGTGAAGAGGTTCGAAAGCAGGTAATAGTAACACAAACCGCTGGAATAGTCGTTGAACCAGAAGAGCATCATGATCGGCATGAGGTAGACCATCATGAACTTCATACCGGCCATCTGGGGCTGGGACGAGGCGGTCTGCTGGTAGCTGAACCACGAGTAGCCGAAGAGCGACACGGCCATCAACAGCGCGAACAACGAGACGTGGTCGCCGTAGAATGGGATCGAGAAGGGCAGGTTCAGCACGCTGTCATACGACGAGAGGTCGTCGGCCCAGAGGAAGGACTGCCCGCGCAGCTCGATCGATGCGGGGAAGAAGCGGAACATGGCGATCAGAATCGGCAGCTGGATCAGCATCGGGATGCAACCTCCCATGGGGTTGATACCGGCCTTCCTGTAGAGTTCCATGGTGGCCTGCTGGCGCTTCATGGCATCCTCCTGCTTGGGATACTTCTTGTTGAGTTCGTCGACCTGGGGTTTGATCAGCCGCATTTTGGCCATCGAGACATAGCTCTTGTAGGTCATCGGGAAGATCACGACCTTGACCAGAATCACGAGGATCAGGATGATGATTCCGAAACTGGAGATGTAGTTTCTGAGGAAGTCGAAGACCGGGATCACGCACCAGCGGTTGACCCATCCGAAGATTCCCCACCCGAGCGGCACGAGTCGCTCGAGGTGGATGTCGTCGCCTGCGGGGGAATCGACCTTCTTGAGGATCGAATACTTGTTGGGTCCGAAATAGAAGGCGAAGTCATACCCTTCGGTCTGGGGCGTATAGGGGACGGACATCTGCGCGGAGAAGTTCTTGAGCAGATCCGACTCGGGCATTGCCGTATCGAACCGGAGGTTGGCGTAGGAGACATTCCCGGGAGCGATGAAGACCGACGAGAAGAACTGCTGTTTGAAAGCCACCCAGTTGACCTGGGTCGTCACCTCCTTCGATTTGGACTCCTCGCTCATGCCGAGCTCCTCGATCGAACTCTCGCCCGGGAAACGGTACGCCAGTGTGGTGTACATGTTCTCGTTCTTGAAACCCCGCTCGTTCTGATAGGAGGTGTTCGACCAGTCGATCTGGATCTGGGTCTGGTTGGCCATTTCGGGGGCCATGTTCACCAGGCGCACGTCGAAATCGACAAGATAGTCGCGTTCGGGCGATTTCGTATCATATATAAGGTAGCGGTATTCGAGTGCAGCCCGTGCGGTCACGGGCAGACGCATGACGACCTGCTTCGCGCCGTCGGCCAGTGTCTCGACAGGCTCGGCCGTGAAGACGTACTCCATCGTGTTGACGGGGATGTTCCTCAGCCCGTTTTTCACGTAGAACAGCATTGCGAACCGGGACGTTGCGGGGTCCATGAGTTCGACGGGCTGGTTGCGTTCTCCGCGGGGGGCATATTTGGTGTAATCCTTGAGCGTGACGCTCTTGACCTGACCGCCGCGCGTCGAGAAGGTCACCGCCAGCACATCGTTCTCGACCGAGAACTCTTCGGACCGGGCACCGCGGGCCTCGGCGAGCTCAGCCCCGAGGGTTTCGACCTGGCGCCGACGGGCTGCCGAAGCGATCGAGTCCGCATCGACGGGATCGGCGATCAGCGCCTCCTGCGACACGGGGTCGGCCAGAGGTGCGGGATTCGAGGCGCGGGCCACCGAATCCATATAGGCGTCATAGAGGGCTTTCTGTTGTTGAAATTCCTGTTGTTCCTTACTGCTGAAGTAGGCGAATCCGAGGAAGAGGAGCGCCACGACGGCAATACCGATAATCGATTTTTTATCCATTCAAACGTTGTTGCTTGTTTCGAGTGAGTAAAACAGCGGGAGCGTGCTTTTTTCAGGGATTGCAGTTTCTCCGCCTATTTGGCTTCGGCAAACTCCAGCGCGGCCTTCACGAAGGCGACGAAGAGCGGCGAAGGGCTCAGGACGGTGCTCTTGTATTCGGGGTGGAACTGCGTACCGACGAACCAGGGATGGCCCTCGATCTCGACGACCTCGACGAGGTTCGTATCGGGGTTCACGCCCACGGCCTTCATGCCTGCGGCCTCGAAGCGTTCGAGGTAGTCGTTGTTGAATTCGTAACGGTGGCGGTGGCGTTCCGAGATATTGAGTTTTCCGTAGGCCTCGGCGGCTTTGGATCCTTTCCGCAGCACACAGGGGTAGGCGCCCAGGCGCATCGTTCCGCCCTTGGCGGTTACGCCCTTCTGCTCCTCCATGAGGTCGATGACCGGGTGTGCGGTCTGCTCCATCTCGCTGGAGTTGGCATCGGCGATGCCGAGGACGTTGCGGGCGAATTCGATCACGGCGCACTGCATGCCGAGACAGATTCCGAGGAACGGGATCCGGTTCTCCCGGGCGAAGCGCACGGCCTCGATCTTGCCCTCGATCCCGCGGTTTCCGAATCCGGGCGCCACAAGGATACCGCCCATCTTGCCGAGCTGAGCCTCGACGTTCTCGGGGGTGATCTTCTCGGAGTTGACGTAATGGAGTTTGACGTGGCAGTCGTTGACGGCCCCGGCGTGGATGAACGACTCGCTGATCGACTTGTAGGCGTCGTGGAGTTCGGTATATTTACCGACGAGGGCGATGTCGATCTTCTTCGAGGGATGCTTGATCTTCTCGACGAAGGCGCACCAGGCATCCATGTCGGGTTCTTTGTCGGCCGGGAGGTTCAGCTTGTCGAGGACCACCTCGTCGAGGTGCTGAGCGTGCATCATCAGGGGCACCTCATAGATCGAGGGCACGTCGATGGACTCCATGACGGCATTGGCGTCGACGTTGCAGAACAGGGCGACCTTACGTTTGAGGGCCGTTGTGAGCGAGTGCTCGGCTCTCAGGACGAGGATATCGGGCTGGAGTCCGTTTTCGAGCAGCGCCTTGACGGAGTGCTGCGTAGGTTTGGTCTTCATCTCTCCCGACGCGGCCATGTAGGGGATCAGGGTCAGATGCACCAGAGCGGTATTCCTGTATCCGAGCGCATAGCGGAGCTGGCGCACCGATTCGATGAAGGGCTGCGACTCGATATCGCCGACCGTACCGCCGATTTCGGTGATGATCACATCGTACTTTTTGGTCTGTCCGAGGAGCTGGATGCGGCGTTTGATCTCATCGGTGATATGGGGGATGACCTGGACGGTTTTCCCGAGATACTCGCCCTTTCGCTCCTTCTCGATGACGCTTTTGTAGATGCGTCCGGTGGTGACGTTGTTGGCCTTCGAGGTGGGCTGGTTCGTAAAGCGCTCGTAGTGTCCGAGGTCGAGGTCGGTTTCCGCGCCGTCTTCGGTGACGTAGCATTCGCCGTGCTCGTAGGGGTTGAGCGTTCCGGGGTCGACGTTGATGTAGGGGTCGAGTTTCTGAATGGTCACGGAATAGCCCCGCGCCTGCAGCAGACGCGCGATCGAGGCGGAAATGATTCCCTTCCCGAGCGAGGAGGCGACACCGCCCGTCACGAATATGTACTTGGGTTTCGTCAGTTTCATCTTCGTTGTCCTGATAAATATTTTTTGCTATTTGTTGTCCGGCTGATTCTCTTCCGCCTCCTGGCTGTCGATCATGCGGACCTTCTCGACGGTTGCGTTCATCTCCTCGCGGGCGCGCTCGATCTTGGCGCGCACGTCGGCGATGAGCGACTCGGCGTTTTTCGATTTGGCGAAGAATCCGATGTTGTTTTCCAGCAGGGCGATCTCCTGCTCCAGCTGGCGGACCTTGTTGTAGAGGCGTTCGCGTTCGGAACGGAGACGGCGATCCCCGGCGCCCTTCATCGAGGAGAGTTTCTCGCGGAAGCGGCCCATCGAGCGGTCGCGTTCGGAGCCGCGCAGGACGTTGAACAGTTCGTCGACGGCAGCCTTGTAACGCTTCTGGATGGCATCCTTCTGCTTGATGGGCACGAATCCGATCTCGCTCCAGCGGCGCTGGAAGTCGCGGATCACCTCATAACCGCCGGTGCGGACATCGGCGGCGGCCATTTCGTCGAGCAGGGCGAGTTTCTTGCGGAGGTTCTCCTCATACTCGCCGTCGACCGTTGCGAAATGGGCGGCCTTGCGTTCGAAGAAGCGGTCGCAGGCGGCGCGGAAGCGTTTCCAGACGGCTTCGGAGTGGCGGCGCGACACGGCCCCGATCTGCTTCCAGCGGGTCTGGAGGGCGATCAGTTCGTCGGTTGTCTTCTTCCACTCCTCGCTGTTCACGAGCGACTCGGCAGCCTCGCAAATCTCGTTCTTGAGCTGGAGGTTGTGATCCATCTCGGCCTTCAGCCCGGCATAGAACTGGCGTTTGGCCTCGAAGAAGCGGTCGCAGGCGGTGCGGAAACGCTCGTAGATACGGTTGTTGTCCTTCTTGGGTGCGAAGCCGATGGTCTTCCAGGTTTTCTGGATCTCCAGGAGCTTGTCGCTGGCCTTGTTCCACTCCCTGCGGGTCGTGAGGGGCTGTGCGGCGAGTTCTTCGGTGGCCTCGCAGAGTCCGGTCTTGAGTTCGAGGTTCTTGAGCTGCTCGCCCTTGAGGGCTTCGAAATGCTCCTGATGGAGTTTGTTGATGCGGCTCGACGCGGCCTTGAAGCGCTCCCAGAGGGTCTCCTTGTACTCGTTGGCCACGGGACCCGTCTCGCGCCACTCGTCGTGGAGTTTCTGCAGTTTGTGGAAGGCCTCGACCACCGAGGGTTCGAGCAGCAGGGCTTCGGCCTGTTCGCAGAGGGCGACCTTCTGCTCGTAGTTCTTCTTCAGGTCGAGATCGCGCAGCTCCTTGTTGATCTTGATGAAGTTGTAGAAGTTCTCGACATGGAGGTTGTAGGTCTCCCAGAGGTCCTTGATGTAGGCCTGGGGCACCGGGCCCGTATCACGCCAGCGCTGCTGGAGTTCGCGGAACTTGTTGAAGGTATGGTTGAGCGTCTCGTCGGAGTTGACCAGTTCCTTCAACTCCTCGATGATCTGCTGTTTGACCTTGAGATTGGCCTCCTTTTCGGCCTCGAGGTTGGCGATGAAGATGTCGCGGCGGCGGCGGTACTCCTTGAAGAGCTCCTTGAGCTGCACTTCGGCCCCGTCGACCGCGGGAGCGAAATCCTCCTCGGCGCCCCCCTCTTCGAGGAAGCGGCGGCGGGCGGCCTCAACCTCCGAACGGCGGATGCGGTAGAAGGCGATCTTCAGGGCCTCGACGTCGCGGCGGATCGACTGTACGGGCTGCTCTTCGAGCATCCGGGCGAACATGGCGACCAGCTCCTCCTTTCCCTTTCCGGCGAATTTCTCTTCGGGGGCCTCCTTCTCCTCGGCAGCGCGCTGTTCGGCTTCGGCCTCCTCGGCGGTTTCGCCTTCGAGTTCGAGTCCGGCATCCTGTGCGGCGAGGGCCGCCTCCTCATCAACGAAATCCATCCGCACCTCTTCGGGGGCCTCCTCCTCTTCGAAATCGGCTACAGGCTCCGCCGCGGATTTGATCCGAGCGCGCTTGGGGCGGGGTGCGGCGTCAGCACCGGCCGGTTCCCGAACAGCCTCGGGAGCTCTCTCCCCCACGGGTTCCTGCACAGCCTCGGAGACGGTCTCGGGAGTTGCCTCCCCCACGGATTCCTGCACAGGCTCCGACGCAGCCTCCTCCCCCGGTTCCTGCACGGGCTTCTCCACCTGTTCCGTCACAGGTGCCGCCGCCGTTTCGACGTCGGCAGGCGTTTCGGCCGAAGTTTCCGCGGGGGCTTCGGGTGCCCCGGGGGTTTCCGGTGTTTTCTCCGCTCCTGCGGATTCGGCCTCAGGGGCCTCTTCGGCAGCGGGATCCTCGGAGGCAGGGGTCTCTTCAGGGGCAGGGGTCACAGCGGGCTCTGCGGGAGCCGCCTCCCCGGCCGGGATTTGGGATTCGGAGGTTTCGGGAGTCGCCACGGGACTCGTCTGCGCATCTTCAGCCAGGGGGCTGACTTGCTCCTCGGGAGCAGAAAGTGTCGGTTTTTCAGTAGCCATCTCAGTTGATGTTTTTGATTCCCGGACAAGCGGGAGTACATAAATCCCGCAAATATACTTATTTTCCGCGGAACCCGAAAGAGAAATCGACAAAACCTGCAACAACGTCGCAATCCGGGAGAGGAGCAACGGAAGAGGAGCGGAGATTCGGCGGACGGACGGGAAAAAATGCACGAATTCGCGGAAAAATTCGTATCTTCGCAAAGTTATCACCATGCGGGCGCCCGGAGTGCGCCCGCCTTGAAACCGCAACCATGAGCCACCGCATCCTGCTGGTCGACGATGAGGTCGACATTCTGGAATTCGTCCGCTACAACCTCGTGCGCGAGGGTTACGAGGTCTACACGGCGCAAAACGGCGCCGAAGCGCTGAAGGTCGCCGCGGAGTGCCATCCGCACCTGATCCTGCTGGACATGATGATGCCGGTGATGGACGGGGCGCAGACGTGCCGGGCGATCCGTGCGAATCCGGAGTTGAAGGATACGATGGTGGTTTTTCTCTCGGCACTGGGCGAAGAGGAGCAGCAGTTGGCGGGTTTCGGCGTGGGGGCCGACGACTACCTGACCAAGCCGATCAAGATGAAACTCCTGAAGAGCCGCGTGCAGGCGATCCTGAAGCGGATCGATGCGGACCCGATTCCGAAGAAACCGGCCCCGACGGGCATTACGGTGGACCGGGAGCGCTACACGGTGATCCGCGACGGCGAGGAGATCACCCTTCCGCGCAAGGAGTTCGCGTTGCTGGAGCTGCTCTATTCGTCGCCGGGGCGTCTGATTCCGCGGGAGGAGATCTACACGAAGATCTGGGGCACGGATGTGGTTGTGGGCGACCGCACGATCGACGTGCACATCCGGAAACTGCGGCAGAAGATCGGCGACGAACGGATCGTCACGGTCAAGGGCGTAGGCTACAAGTACGAGCCGTAGCACCCCGGCCGAAGGGGGGGGGTCAGGCGAGGTCCGACCACGAAAAGGTTCGAATACGGAAGGGCCCAGCCGCGAAAAGGCCGGCTACGAAGAGGCCCGAGCAGGAAAAGGTTAATGAGAAAAATATGACACACACGGGAAAATACCGCCGCATCGTGATCAAGATCGGCAGCAACGTGCTGACGCGCGATGACGGGCGCCCCGACACGACGCGCATTTCGGCGCTTGTGGACCAGATTGCACGCCTGCACCGGGCGGGTGTGGAGGTGGTTCTCGTCTCGTCGGGGGCGGTTGCTTCGGGGCGCAGCCTGCTGGAGTCGCGCGTGGGGCGCATCGACACGGTTTCGGCGCGCCAACTCTACTCGGCGGTCGGACAGGTGAAGTTGCTGAACCGCTACTACGACCTCTTCAACGACTACGGCATCGCGTGCGGGCAGGTGCTCACCACGAAGGAGAGCCTCTCGACGCGCCGCCAGTACCTCAACCAGCGCAACTGCATGGAGGCGATGCTCGCGGCCGGGGTGATCCCGATCGTGAACGAGAACGACACGATCTCCGTGACGGAACTGATGTTCACCGACAACGACGAACTTTCGGGACTCGTGGCGGCGATGATGGACGCCGATGCGCTGCTGATCCTGAGCAACATCGACGGCATCTACGACGGTTCGCCCGCCGACCCGTCGTCGCAGGTGATCCGGCGCGTGGCGCCGGGTCGGGACCTTTCACAGTATATCGATACGACGCGCTCGTCGCGCGGACGCGGGGGCATGACCTCCAAGAGCCGGATTTCGAGCCGCGTGGCGGGCGAAGGGATCGAGGTGGTGATTGCCAACGGACGCCGCGACGGGATCCTCACGGACCTCGTGCTGACGGACCGCGACGTGGTCTGCACGCGCTTCGAAGCGGCCCGACACGCCGCTTCGGGTGTGAAGAAGTGGATCGCCAGCAGCGAAGGTTTCGCCAAGGGGGCGCTGCGTCTCGACGCCGGGGCGACGGCCGCGGTGAGCCGGAGCAAGGCAGCGAGCGTGCTGGCCGTGGGCGTAACCGACGTCGAGGGGGATTTCGAGCGGGACGACATCGTGCGGGTCCTCTCGCCGGAGGGTACCCAGCTGGGCGTGGGCCGCATCTCGTGCGACAGCGCCACGGCGCGCCGCAACCTGGGCTGCAAAGGTCTCAAACCACTGATTCACTGCGATTACCTTTACCTGGAATAAGATCATGGAAACAAACTACCGCGCACTTTTCGAGGCAGCGCGCCGGGCCGGCACCGCCCTCTCCAATACCCCTGCAGACCGGCTCTCGTCGGCCGTCCGCACGGCAGCCGGGCTGCTCCGCACCCACACCGACGAGATCCTGACGGCCAATGCCGAAGACCTTGCGGCCATGGACCCGGCCTCCCCGCTGTGCGACCGCCTGCGGCTGACGCCCGAACGGATCGCCGCCATCGCCGCGGACATGGAGTCGGTAGCGGCACTCCCCTCGCCGCAGGGCGAGGCGCTCGCCGCCTGGAGCCGTCCGAACGGGATGCAGCTCCGCAAGGTGCGCGTTCCGTTCGGCGTGGTGGGGATGGTCTGCGAGGCGCGTCCGAACGTCACGGCCGATATTTTCTCGCTCTGCCTGAAGACCGGGAATGCCTGCGTGCTGAAGGGCGGGAGCGACGCCCGCCGCTCGAACGAGGCGATTGCGGCCCGGCTCCACGAAGCGCTGCGCCGCGAAGGGCTCGACGAAGCGGCCTTCACGCTGCTGCCGTCGGACCACGCAGCGGTGGGCGAACTGCTCGGGGCCGTCGGCTACGTCGACGTGGTGATTCCGCGGGGCGGGGCGGGACTGATCCGCTTCGTGCGGGAGAACGCCCGGGTTCCGGTGATCGAGACCGGTGCGGGGATCGTCCACACCTATTTCGATGCCGCGGGCGATCTGGAGAAGGGCCGTGCGGTGATCTGCAACGCCAAGACGCGCCGCGTGAGCGTCTGCAACGCCCTGGACTGCCTCATCATCCACCGCGACCGGCTCGGGGACCTCGCCGCGCTGTGTGCGCCGCTGGCCGGGCACCGGGTCACGATCTACGCCGACAAGGCCGCCCTCGAAGCTCTGGAGGGACACTACCCTGCCGCACTGCTCGCCCCGGCCACGGAGGAGCACTACGGCACGGAGTTCCTGGACTACAAACTGGCCGTAAAGAGCGTGTCGTCGTTCGACGAGGCGCTGGCGCACATTGCCCGCTACTCGTCGCGGCACAGCGAGGCGATCGTCACCGAGGATGCGGCAGCGGCCGAGGCCTTCACGCGGCGGGTGGACGCGGCGTGCGTCTACGTGAACGTATCGACGGCCTTCACCGACGGCGGACAGTTCGGATTCGGCGCCGAGGTGGGGATCTCGACGCAGAAGCTCCACGCCCGGGGTCCGATGGGGCTTCCGGAACTGACAACCTACAAATACGTCATCACGGGCGACGGGCAGACGCGGCCGGCCTGACGGATCCGACAAAAAATCCCGGTTTTCAGCCAGAATAAAAGGCAAATTTGACTATTCCCACTGACAGTCAGACAGTTTGATTTCAAGTGGCACAGAACGGCATAAGGTCGGGAAAACGGATTTAGGCAGATTGCAGCAGCAGATGCATTTCCAAATCATTACCCGATGGAAAAGCCACGCAACCTGCCATAAACGGGCAACTGATTGTCGAATGGTTCAGAGAGCAGTTTGGCAGGCTGTTCTCATCCGTTAAAAGGACGGTTGAGCCGCTTAGAAGAGGCAAGGGCATGGGATTGTAAACAATACCAACGGGAGGGTAGCAAGATTGTGTTTTGGGCAGACCAAAACCTCTTGCCGCCCTCCCGTTGGTCATCTGAATGTTTTTAATTCTTTTTGTACAAGTGGTATATCTTGCTGACTATCTTCCAGCCGTCCGCCCCTTTGACAAGGGTAAACATGTCGGTGTACGTTCCGGCTTTGCTGAAGCGGGATTCTATACGGGCTATGGCTGTGTCTTCCGTAGCGCTGCAAACGGTCAGTTCATAATCTACCTCCTGTTTGCCCACTGATTGCCCGAATTTAAGCAGTTCTCCAATGTGAACGGTGCGGATACTGCCGTCTTCCGCCCGCTTTCGATGCACTTCAGCAGCCACGCCATGTTTTGCCCCAAGACGCGCATGGTCTGCAAGCCCTCCTTGTCCTTGCGCACGTCATCGGGCGTGAAGCCGTGCACCGAGTTCCAGTATTGAGATGCCACGACAGGCATGTTGGCAATGGTAAAATACTGGTTTAGCTGCTCGAAGGTGGCAGAGGCTCCACCACGACGGCACGATACGTACGTTCAGAATTTATGCGCCAGTTCAGCCGCTTGCTTGCAGCCGTCTGTCTTGTTGATGTCCCCTTCGTTCAATACTCCGGTAATAAGTACTTCGCCAGCCATCTCCCATTTCAGCAGGGCGGCAGAACGCTCCAGCGGCATACGGATGCCGTCCATTACCGTCACGTCGTCTTCTTCGCAGCAGGCTATCAGTCCGCATTTCTTTCCGGCGATATCCTTTCCGCCTACCACGAATGAAAACAGGCGGTCAACCACGCCCTTTATCTGTGCCGGGATGGAATACCAGTAGGTCGGCATGGTGAATACGACAGCATCGGCTTCCATGATGGCAGGTGCAATAAGGTTGAAATCATCATCAAATGAACAAGCCTTGCCCGTCTTGAAGCAGGTCTGACAGGCACGGCAGCCGCCTATCTTCATCAGTGCGGCATCAAAGCGTTGCACCGTATGGCCGAGTTTCTCCGCTTCCCTGATAAATGCATCCGTTAGGGCAAAGCTGTTGCCATGCTTGCGAGGACTGCCCGTAATGACTGTTATCTTCATGACGCTTCCTCCTTACTTTTGAATGGTATCCGAATTCTGATTGTACGCCTTTGCCACGCACCGCCACTCGCCGTTCATCTTCATCAGCAGCAGGTAGTCGGTGAAGTCGATACGGCCTCCCCATTTCTCTTCCAGCACGCGCACCACGGCGAGGGTCTCTTCCACGTCCACCACATCGATGCGTGCCTTGAAGTCATCGCCTGCGCCTACGGTGTCCACATTGCGGTAGAACTGCTCGATGCTGCCGTGCTCCAGCTTCCCGTCGAGGTAGCCGAACAGGACGGCTTCGTCAATAAACAACTCGCGGGCGTACTTGCTGTTGCCTTCCGCCACGCTTTTCACAAACTTCATGGCAGCTGCTTCCACTGCCTTGTACTCTTCGATACTTGCTCTCATGATGTTAATTTCCAGTTACAATCCAAATAAATTTGGATCAAAGTTTTTGGTTAGATTTGTTTTTATTTCATTAACAACATATTGCGTTTCTTGAAGATCTTCCCGGCCAAAGGTCAAGGCACAAGTGACTCCGCCGGCCTCTGATCGAGCCGGTGCGGAGACACTTCGTGCTTAACACCTTTGGCCCTTTCGAAAGCCGAGATTTCAGAACCCGTAAAAAACCTTCGGTAAACAGACTTTCCACAGCGGTCAGCACGCTGCCGCATGTTCCTGTATTAGTTTACAAAGGCCAGAGGAGCAAACTATTTTAAGCGGACGTTAACGCCGCAAACATCATGTAGTATTCTCTCTGGGAAAATCCGTTTACCGGAAGGGTTTCTCTATGACATGACACTATTGACATAATCAGTCTGGTGCTTGAGTACGAAGTATAATCTGTTGACCAGTTTGCGAGCGACCTTTACGATGGCCTTGCTCTTTGGCATTCGCTTGCACTGTTCAGTAAAAAACAGGTTCATCGCAGGGTCTTGACGTACCGCCACCCATGCGGCCTCTATCAGGTTACAGCGCATGACGGCGTTTCTTCGCACGGTAATGTCTCCTGTCCCATCTTTCTCTCCACTGGAATGGCACATCGGGATCATCCCGATATAGGCGGCCAGTTGTTCGGCATTGCGGAAACGGGCAATGTCGCATATCTCCGAAAGAAATGCCATTCCCGTAGCCTGTCCGAACCCCGGAACGGTCATAATCAACCGCAGCGGTTCGCGAAACCGGTCCGTCTTGGCCAATGTCCGCAAAGCCCGTGTCATCTCCAACTTCTGGCGGCGTAGCTCCTCCAGATGCCGGATTTGAATGTCGAGGGCCTGACGCCCGCTCGGTGTGAGGGTTTCAACCTCCTTCAACCAGGCAATAAAACGTTTTGACCAGTTGGAGAACGGTTCGAGGAACTCTTGTGGAATCCCAATGCCCAGATACCGCAATTGGGACTTGATCCGGTTCTTCTGACGCGTCGTGTCTTTTGTTATCGAGTTCTTCAATCTTATCAAGGAACGCATCTCCAACGATGCGCTGTCCGGCGTGTAAATGCCTTTCAGTTCGTTGGCTCGTAAACTCCGCGCCAGCTTGCTGCTATCCACGGCGTCACTCTTACGAAGCTTTTCACTGCTCTTGGTCGGAACATCCCCCGGATTGACCACGATGTTGTCAATCCCTAATGCCGTCAGCCGTTCGTGTATCCAGAACCCGCAGAAGCCGGCTTCGTATACCGAATGATATTCGGCTCCCGGATAACTCCGCGCCAGAAATCCGTGCAATGCTTCCGGACTCGGATGCTGACTAAACTTCTTCAGCACGGAGGTCTCCGACAAGACCGTAACCGACCAACTCTTCAAATGGACATCGATCCCTATATAAATCTTTTGTCCTCTGAAACTAATTTCGTTTCTTTGTCCTCTCATGGCTATCGCTATTTTAGTTAGTTAAGGTTTGGCTGCTTTAATCTAACCAAAATCTCGATAGCTTTTTTCTTCTATCCGCTATCGGTGCGGTCTACTCGGATCGTAAACATAGGAACTGTTTAATTGATTATCTTGGTTTGATGCTGCAAAGGTAGGTGATTCCTCCTGCCTGTACAAGTACCGAAAAATTATTCATATACTGAAAAATTATTCGGTATATCCACGTTACGGCATATTATCCTTACCTTTGCAGGCGTAACCATTCAATAACGATAGAACCATGTACGAAAGAAAGATACCTGTGGATTTGGACTGTCCCTTGCGGCTGACCATGAGCCTGATTGATTCCAAGTGGAAGTCATGCATCCTGGACGAACTGCGCTACCGTGCCCTGCGTCCCAGCGAACTGCACAAGATATTCCCCGAAGCTACGCCTCGTGTGCTTGATATGCAACTGAAGGAATTGGTGGAAGACGGGCTGGTGGCGAAAACTATTTTTCCCGAATTGCCTCCGCGCTCGGAATATGCCATCACACCACTGGGGATGACGCTGATTCCCATCATCGATGCAATGATTGCATGGGGAGAGAAGAATACGGAATTATTTGAAAAGAAATATGGGAAACGGTAATAGAATTCGGTTGCTTTTCGCTATTTTTGTGGCAAGACAAGAGTTGTTTGACAGAAATAAATGGCATATCGCAGAAATAGCGACTGTTTCCAAGTCATTACCTCGTCCTTTGAGAAAAGCTCATAGATAGCTTATTTCTAATATATTCCTATTTAAACATCGCTTTTTCTGACAAAAAACCGAACGATCCGTAATCATTTTATTGCTAAATTTGCAAGTCCGTAAAATAATGCCTATATTTAGTGTATGATTCGTGCACTTTTCTGCGTGGGTCTCGGAGGTGCTGCGGGGAGCATGGCCCGCTACCTGCTTTCGACGTGGACGCTGGGAGGCCAGACGATGCTGGGATTCCCGGTGGGGACGTTCGTTGTCAATGCCGCGGGGTCGCTGCTGATCGGCATCCTGCTGCAGACACTCACGTCGTCGACGGCGGGCTGGCTGCTCGTGACGGGCTTCTGCGGGGGTTTCACGACCTTCTCGACCTTCTCGGCAGATACCGTACGCCTGCTCCGGGCCGGAGATTACGGACCGGCGGCGGGTTATGTCGTTTTGAGCGTGGGCGTATGTCTCGCCTTCACGACGCTGGGAATGCACCTGGGGTCGCAAATGAAGGGTTAGAGCAAGGGAAAGACCGGCCGAGCAACAGCAGAAGGATGCGGGAAAGAGGACAGAAACGTTGCGGAGAGAGGCCGAGGAATGCAAACATATAAACTTTAACAACTGATACATTATGGTAATTCTCGTATTGAACTGCGGCTCTTCATCGATCAAATATCAGGTGATCGACATGACGGCCGCTTCGGGCAAACTGCTCGCCAAGGGACTCGTGGAACGCATCGGGCTTCCGGAGGGCGACCTGACCCACAAACCCGTGGGCAAGACACCGTTCGAAGTGCACCAGCCGATTCCCGACCACACGACGGGTATCAAGCTGGTACTCGACGCACTGACCGATCCGTCACACGGCGTGATCGCCTCGCTCGACGAGGTGAAGGCCGTGGGACACCGCGTGGCACACGGCGGCGAATACTTCCCGGCAAGCTGCCTGGTGACGGAGGAGGTGAAGGAGAAGATCCGTTCGCTGTGCCAGATTGCCCCGCTGCACAACCCGGCCAGCCTGGAAGGGATCAACGCCGTGGAGAAAGTGCTCCCCGGGACGCCGCAGGTGACGGTCTTCGACACGTCGTTCCACCAGACGATCCCCGCGGTAAACTACATGTACGCCCTGCCCTACGAATACTATGAAAAATACCGCGTGCGGAAGTACGGCTTCCACGGCACGAGCCACAAGTACGTGGCACGAGTGGGTGCCGAGCTGGCCGGGCTGGACTTCGAGCACTCGAAGATCATCACCTGCCACATCGGCAACGGAGGTTCGGTGACGGCCGTGCTGAACGGCAAGTCGTTCGACACGTCGATGGGCTTCTCGCCGCTCGACGGTCTGGTGATGGGCACGCGCTGCGGGCAGGTGGATGCCAGCGCCATCACCTTCATCGGCGAGAAGGAGGGCATGAGCTATGCCGAACTGGAGACGATGATGAACAAGAAGTCGGGCGTCATGGGTCTGACGGGCATTTCGAGCGACATGCGCGACATCGACCACGCCTACGAGGAGGGCAACCCGCGTGCGATCCTGGCACGCGACATGTACTACCGCCGGATCAAGAAGTTCGTGGGCGAATACGCCGCGGAGATGGGCGGCGTGGACCTGATCGTCTTCACGGGCGGTGTGGGCGAGAATTCGAGCGAGATGCGCGAATCGGTCTGCACGGGCCTGGAGTTCATGGGCGTGAAGTTCGACACCGAGGCCAACAAGGGGGCCCGGGGCGTGAACAAACTGCTTTCGGCTGCGGATTCGAAGGTGAAGGTGGCCGTGATCGCCACCGACGAGGAGCTGATGATCGCCACGGACACCTACAATCTGGTCAAATAGGGCACCGACCCCAACACCGGCAAACCAAACAGAAAGAGAGACGAACACTAAAATTCGAAAATTATGATTCAGCATCTTACCGAGATCGTCGAAGAGGCGAGAAAACGGGGTAAAAAACGTCTTGCCGTAGCCTACGGCCAGGATTCGCACACACTGGAGGCGGTTTACAACGCCTACAAGGAGGGGCTTGTGGAGCCGACGCTCTACGGCGACAAGAAGGTGATCGAACAGGTCTGCGCGGAGAACAATCTCGACCTCAAGGCCTTCAACATCGTGGACGAGCCGAATGACGTGAAGTGCGTGCAGCAGGCCGTGGCAGCCGTCGTAGCGGGGAACGCCGACGTGCTCATGAAGGGTCTGGTCTCGACGGACAAGTACATGCGCGGGATCCTGAACAAGGATGCGGGTCTCTTCCCGCCGAAGGGCGTGTTGAGTCACGTCTCGATCGTGGAGATGCCGTGCTACCACAAACTGCTGATCATCTCGGACGTGGCGGTGATTCCGCTGCCGGACTTCAAGCAGAAGATGAAACAGATCGGCTATCTGGCGCAGACGGCCAACCTGCTGGGCATCACGACGCCGAAGATCGCCTGCATCGCCCCGTCGGAACAGGTTCTTCCGAACGTGATCTCCTCGACGGACGGAGCCCTTCTGGCGAAGATGGGCGACCGCGGACAGCTGGGCAACGTGATCGTCGACGGACCGCTGTCGCTGGACGTGGCGCTCTACAAGGAGGTTGCCGAACACAAGAAGGTGAAGGGTTCGTCGGTGGCCGGCGACCCGGACTGCCTGCTCTTCCCGAACCTGGAATCGGCCAACGTCTTCTTCAAGAGCACGACGCACCTGTGCGGCGGAGAGCTGGCCGCCATGGTGATGGGCACGAACGTACCGTGCGTGCTGACGTCGCGCGGCGATACGAGCCGCACGAAGCTCTTCTCGATCGCCCTGGCCTGTCTGGCCGTAAGAAAATAAGACGCAGCCCGAAACCACACAACCAACCAACCTAACCTGCTGAACCGAGAACTTTATGGGCTACAAGATTTTAGCGATAAATCCCGGCTCAACATCCACGAAGGTCGCCCTCTATGACGAGGAGCGGCCTTTGTTGGATCTGACCCTGCGGCACTCCACGGAGGAGCTGCAACGCTTCACCGACGTGATCGACCAGCTGGACTGGCGTCGGGGTTTGATTCTTTCGGCGCTCCGGGATGCGGAATTTCCGTTGCGGGATCTTTCGGCCGTCATCGGCCGCGGCGGATTGATCCGCCCGATTCCGGCCGGTGTCTACGAAGTGAATTCACGGATGCGCTACGACCTGCGCCACGCGGTGATGAAGCACGCCTGCAACCTGGGCGGACTGCTTGCGGCGCAGATTGCGCACATGGCCAAGGTGAAGGCCTATATCGCCGATCCTCCGGTCGTGGACGAGATGGACGACCGGGCGCGGATCACGGGAATGCCGATGTGCCCGCGGAAATCGGTCTTCCACGCCCTGAACCAGAAGGCGATTGCGCGTCTGCACTGCGCGAAGACGGGGCGAATCTACGAGGAGACGAACCTGATCGTGGCCCACATGGGCGGAGGCATCTCGGTGGCGGCCCACCGCCGGGGCCGGATCGTGGACGTGAACAACGCCCTGGACGGCGACGGGCCCTTCGCTCCGGACCGGGCGGGGAGCATTCCGTCGAGCGAGCTGATCAAGGTCTGCTTTTCGGGGCAGTACACGAAGGAGGAGCTGCTGAAGTTCGTTTCGAGCAAGGGCGGGCTGGTCGCCTACCTGGGGACGAACTCCGTGATTCAGGTGATGGAGCGCATTGCGCAGGGAGACCAGCGGGCCCGGAAGGTGCTGGATGCGATGTGCTACAACATTTCGAAACAGGTCGGCGCGATGGCTGCGGTGCTCGAAGGCCGGGTGGACGGGATTCTGCTGACGGGCGGCATCGCCTACAACGAACCGGTGGTGGATTACATCCGGCGCCATTGCGGGTTCATCGCTCCGGTCACGGTCTACGCGGGAGAGAACGAGCTCGAATCGCTGGTCCAGAATGCGCTGGTGGTGCTCCGGGGCGTCATCACGCCGAAGGTCTACCAATAGCGGAGGCTGCGGCTGACGCGGACGGATAATACGGGGACTACGCTGAGACGGACAGGCCATAGCGGAGGCTGCGGCTGACGCGGACGGAATCGCCATACATACCTGCCGGATGCGGATGCCGGGAAAAATGACAGATCGCCTATTTGCGGGCGATCTGTTGTTTAAGGATGGTGACGACCTCCCGGAAGGCCTCCAGCCGGAATAGTTTCGAAAGCCCGGCGTAAGAGAGAATACCGACGAGAACCTCGGCCGTAAGTCTGAGGAGCGCATTTCCGGGCAGCGCCACGGCGGTCAGGCGCACGGCGGCATACATGGCCAGGGAGACGAGCGTCACGGGCAGCAGGGTTTTCAGGAAGCGGCGGGTCGTGAAGGTCGTAAAGCGGCGTGTCGCCCAGAAGTTGACCGCCATTTCGCAGGCGGCAATCAGGACCATGCCCCAGACCACGGCCATGACGCTGTGCGGGATGGTCACGGCGAAGATAAGGGTCATCAGTATCTTCTTGAGGATTTCGAGCCGGACGATCAGGGGTCCCTTGCTTTTGACCTTCAGGACGTTGTAGGAGACGAGCCCGATGGGATAGAAGATTCCGGAGAGACAGAGGACCTCGAAATAGGGAACGGTCGGCATCCACTCGACGCCGAGAAATACGGCAAACATGTCGTATGCCACGGCGGAGAGTCCGAGCATGATGGGGAACATCACGTAGGCGATGACCAGCACGATCTGCCGGTAGCTTTCGGCGAATTTCGGGGCGTCGTCTCCGATCTTCGCCAGTGCGGGGAAGGTGACGCTCTGTACGGCCTGCATTCCGGTTGTTGCGGGCATGTCCTTGATTTTCACCGCCTGGTCGAAGGATCCGAGGGTTGCGGGATCGTAGAGTTTTCCGAGGAAGAACTGCGGGATCTTGTTGTAGAAGTTGGAGATCAGGTCGGTGGCCATGAGGCTGAAGCTGAAAGGCGCCATTTTCCGGATGGGCCTCCACCCGAAGGCGCCGCGGGGTCTCCAGTCGCTGAGCCACCACAGCAGGAGGGTGCGCACGACAGCGGCGAGGAGCCGTTCGGCGACAAGGGCCCAGATTCCCCAGCCGGTCAATGCCAGGACGATGGCCGCCACACCTCCGACGAGTGCCGAAAGGAAGGTCACCTTGGAGAGGAGTGCGAAGCGGAACTGCCGGACGAAGATGGAGTTCTGGACCGAGCAAAGGGCATTGAGGGGCAGGAGGAGGAAGAAGACGGGTGCGATGCGAGCGATTTCGGGCATGTCGTACCAGCGGGCCGCGAGGGGCGACAGGGCGAGCACCGCGACGTAGAGCAGGGCCGCCATGGCGATATTGAAGAGGAAAACCGACTTGTAGTCGTACTCCCGGGGGTTCCGGTGGCGGATGAGACTTTGGGAGAAGCCTCCGTCGACGATGACGAGCAGAACGGTCACCACGGCCGAGGGGATCGACATGAAGCCGAGGATATCGCGGGTCAGCAGGCGCAGGATCACGAGCCGCACGGCCAGGGTGAGGAGCATGGAACCGATCTTCTCGGCCATGCTCCAGGCCACGCCCTGCGCGACTTTTTCTTTGAGTTCTCCGGCCAACTTCTATGCGTTGTGCCGGGCCGTAATCTCCTCGTTGCGGTGCCGGATGCTCTTCACGGTAGCGATTTCGACGTAGGAAGCGCCGCCGTCGGGACCGAAGCTTCCGCCGACGATGGCCAGCAGATCGTCATCGTTGAGTTTGCGGTACTGATCGATGAACTCCAGCGCATCGACCAGGAAGTGGTAACGGTCCGAGAGCTCCTGGTTGCGAAGGATCGGCACCACGCCGTAGGAGAGGGCGAGAATCCGCTGCGCATGGAGCGAGTAGCAGACGGCCATAACGGTTTTGCGACCGCGGAAAGCGGCCAGATAACGACCCGTGCGGCCGGTTTTGGTGTCGAGGACGACGTACTTGATCGGGAGGTTCGTCGAGGCGCGGACGGCCGAACGGGCGAGCTGGGCGGTGATTTCGTGGTTCACCGAGACCATGTTCATGTCGATCATGGGCTGGAAGTGCTCCTCGTCGCGTTCGATGGCGCGGGCCACGCGGGACATCGTTTCGACAGCCTCGACGGGATAGTCGCCCATGGCGGTTTCGTCGCTGAGCATCACGGCATCGACCCGTTCGTAGATGGCGCTGGCCACGTCGCTGACTTCGGCACGGGTCGGGCGGGGCGACTTGACCATCGAATAGAGCATCTGGGTGGCGATGATCACGGGCCGCTTGGCGCAGATGCACTTCTCGACGATACGCCGCTGGGCGTTGGGAATGGCCTCGGCGGGGAGTTCGACACCGAGGTCGCCGCGGGCCACCATGATTCCGTAGGAGGCCTCGATGATCTCGTCGATGTTGTCGAGCCCCTCCTGGTTCTCGATCTTGGAGATGATCTTGATCTTGCTGCCGTGCGCGTCGAGAATATCCTGCACGGCCTTGACGTCGCGGGCCGAACGGACGAACGAATGGGCGATGAAGTCGACGTCGTTGCGCACGGCCCATTCGATGAACCGGCGGTCCTTCTCGGTGACGGAGGGGAGGTCGATCGAGACGCCGGGGACATTGACGCTCTTTCGGGAGCGCATGGCCCCGCCGATCACGAATTCGCAGTCAAGTTCCTCGTCGTTCTTTCCGAGGACGCGGATCTCCAGTTCACCGTCGGCAATGAGCATCCGGGCCCCGACGGGAATATCGCGGACGATCGAGGGGACGTTCATGTAGACGACCTTGCGGGTCGTGCGGTCCGAACCGTCGGAGCCGCGCACGGCGACCCGGTCTCCGGCCTGGAAGCGGATGCTGTTTCCGTATTCGTCGGCAATCGTCGTGACACGGATCTCGGGGCCTTTGGTGTCGATCATGATCGGGATGGCGGGATTGACCCGGTGTACGGTTTCGACGATCTTCGTGGCACCCTCTTCGGTAACGTGGGCGGAGTTCACGCGCACCACGTCCATTCCGGCATCGAAAAGTTTCTGTACGAACTCCTCGGTACAGCGGAAATCGGACATCGTGGCGACGATCTTGGTTTTTTTCATGCGATACATAAAACACTCAGTTTTTCGTTTTCAGATATATTCAGCGATTCCCGGCTATCGGACGGGATTCAGCAGCGCCTCAACGCCCAGCCGATAGGAGTCGAGCCCGAATCCCATGATGGAGCCCCTGGCCACGGGAGCGAGCATGGAGGTGTGGCGGAACCCCTCGCGGGCGAGGATCGAGGAGATATGGACCTCGACGACCGGCACGGAGACCGCCGCCACGGCATCGCGCAGGGCCACGGAGGTGTGGGTATAGCCTCCGGCATTGAGGACGATACCGTCGTAACGGCCGTCAGCCTGCTGCACGGTATCGATGAGCACGCCTTCGTGATTCGACTGGAGATAATCGAAGTCCACGTGGGGGTAACGCCCCTTCAACTCCTCAAAAAAACCTTCGAAGGTGCGGGAGCCGTAGATTTCGGGATCGCGGCGGCCCTGCAGGTTGAGGTTCGGGCCGTTGAGAATCAATATTTTCATGAGTTGTCAGCTATAAAATTCGAAGTGCGGAGCACAAGAGACGCATTTCGGGAACAAAGGTAGTTATTTTCGCCGAAAAAACGGTATCTTTGCCTCACGGGCACATCAAAAAACATGACGGAATTCGGATTCATCGACCAAATACGGAGGCTTTTCGCCGCACTTCCCGACAACGGATTCGAGGGGATCGGCGACGATTGTGCCGTACTGCCGCTCACGGACGGCGAAGTGCTGGTCTTCACGTCAGACCTGCTTACCGAAGGGGTTCACTTCCTGCGTTCGGCGACCACGGCCCGGGAATTGGGCAGCAAATCCCTCGCCGTAAACCTGAGCGACGTAGCGGCGATGGGCGTGCGTCCGGTTGCGACACTGCTGTCGATCGCCCTGCCGCGGGATGCCGCGGGGAGTTGGGCGCTGGAGTTCATGGAGGGTTACCGGGCGCTCTCGGCACGCTACGGCACGCCGCTCGTCGGCGGGGACACGACGCGCTCCGAATCGGGCATCACGATCAACGTCACGGCGATCGGCCGGGGCGCGGCGACCCGTCTCAAACGTCGCCGGGACGCCCTTGCGGGGGATACGGTCTTCGTGGCCGGGGAGCTGGGGGCTTCGGGAACGGGCCTGCAGGATATTCTGGCGGGGCGCCCCGACACGCCGCTGGCGGCCGTGCACCGCAATCCGCAGCCGCAGGTCGACGAGGGGATCTGGCTCGGCGGGCGGGCGGAGGTCCATGCGATGATGGACCTTTCGGACGGCCTGGCCTCGGACCTGGGGCACATTCTCGAACTTTCGCACACGGGAGCGGAGATCGACCTGGAACGCATTCCGGTCGCCGCGGGTTCGGACCTGCGGACGGCGGCCTGCGGCGGCGAGGATTACAAACTGCTCTTCACGGCGGCCCCGGAGGGTGCCGAACGGCTTGCCGCGGAATTCCAGGCACAATTCGGCACCCCGCTCCACCCCATCGGGCGCATCACCCCGGACGGGGGTCTGACGTGGCTGCGCAACGGACGCCCCGAAGCACTCGACTGGCACGGTTTTGCCCATTATTAGACCGCCGACATGAAAAAGGCCCGCTTTCCATGCGGGTCCTTCAATCCGGAACTACTCTTCGAGGATATAGACATGCTCGTCGCGCCGCTGCATGTGGTAATGCTCGCGGGCATAGGCTTCGAGATAATCGTCGAACCGCAACTGTTCCAGCAGGGCGCTGTCGAGCGCGATTTTCTCCACATAGAAACTCCGCTCGTGCTCCAGGGCATTGATCTGCCGTTTGATCTTCACGGCATGTATGGCATTTCGCCCGATCACGAAGAGCGAAAAGACGACGATCACCGACGTGAGGACGATCCAGAATCTGCGGCCGAGCTGAATATTCATCTATGGGATATGCATGTACTTGTGGGTCTGGATGGAGATATTCCAGCGGGGATGCGCCTTGGCATACTCGACCAGCAGGGGCATGACCTGCCCGGCGACGCTCCATTCGGGCTGGAGGTAGAGCAGGCAGCGTTTCCGGACCCGGGCGGCATTCCGTTCGGCCCACTCCAGATCGGCTTCCGACTCGACGATGACCTTCAGTTCGTCGGCCCTTGCGAACGCCTCCTCCAGAGGAGGCTGCTGGCGTTTGGGCGAGAGGCACACCCAGTCGAAGACGCCGCTGAAGGGATGTGAGCCCGAAGTTTCGAGGAAGATTTCGAGCCCCCGGGCGCGGAGCTCCTCGGTCAGAACGCCCAGCGGATAAAGCAGCGGCTCGCCCCCCGTAATGACGATGGCCTGAGCGGGACAGGCCGTGGCGCGGTCGATCACGGTCTGCACGTCGGTCGGGGGATAGAGCGTCGGATTCCACGTGTACTTGGCATCGCACCAGCGGCACCCGACATCACAGCCGCCCAAACGGATAAAATAGGCGGGTTTTCCGGCATGGAATCCCTCGCCCTGAATGGTATAGAAATCCTCGACAAGGGGCAGTCTGCGCCCGCCGCCGAAGAGTGCGGGATCGATCGTGAGAGCCATTATTCCGTAACGACGTAAATATCCTTCAGGCTGCGGCCCAGCTGGTCGTAGTCGAGGCCGTATCCGACGATAAATTCGTTGCCGATCTCCATGGCTTTGTACTTGATGGGGCGCTCCTTGCGGTAGGACCCGGGTTTGAAGAAGAGCGTGCAGACCTCGATGGAGGCGGGTTTTCGGGTTTCGAGGTCACGAATCATGTGGTCGATCGACTCCCCGGTATCGACGATGTCCTCGACGATGATCACGTGTCGGCCCTCGATAGAGTTGTTCAACCCGATGAGGCTTCGGACCTGCCCGGAGGATTCGGTACCCTCGTAGGAGGCGAGTTTCACGAACGAGAGTTCGTTCTGGAACTGGATTTTCTTGATCAGGTCGCTCATGAACATGAACGAACCGTTCAGAATGCCGAGGAAAATCGGGGTCTCCTTTCCGGCGTAATCCTGATTGATCCGCCGGGCGACGGCTTCGACGGCTCGGTCGATTTCAGCGGCCGGGATCATGATTCTGAACTTTTTGTCGTGAAGTTTTATGACATCCTCCATTTGGGTTCAGGATTTTAAGCATTAAGGGAATTCGGATGTGCAAAAATAGAAAATTGCGGAGAAGAAACGAAGAAACGAAGCTGTTTTTTTACAAGATTCGGTCCGAACGGCCCTGCGTACAGGGTGGCGTTCGGACCGAACCGCAACGTACCGGCGTATCGGCACCGGCTATCCGACCGGGACTATACGAGGCCGGAGAATCCCATGAAGGCCATGGCCAGAATACCGGCGGTGATCAGGGCGATGGGGATTCCCTTGAAAGCCTTGGGGACATCCTCGAAATCGAGGCGTTCGCGGATTCCGGCGAAGAGCACCAGCGCAAGGGCGAATCCCAAGGCCGTAGCGACCGAGTAGGTCACGCTCTGCAGGAGGTTGAACTCCTTCTGGATCATGAGGATGGCCACGCCGAGCACGGCGCAGTTGGTCGTGATCAGGGGGAGGAAGATTCCGAGGGCCTGATAGAGCGACGGGGAAAGTTTCTTAAGGATGATTTCGACCATCTGGACGAGCGCCGCGATCACGAGGATGAAGACGATGGTCTGCATGTACTCGATGTGGAGCGGGACGAGGATATAGGTCTGAATGGGCCATGCGACGAGAGCCGTGAGCGCCATGACGAACGTAACGGCGGCGCCCATACCCATCGAAGTTTCGACTTTGGACGAAACGCCGAGGAAGGGGCAGATGCCGAGGAACTGGGCCAGGACGACGTTGTTGACGAAGATGGCGCCGATAATGATTGCGAAATAAGAGATCTCCATGACTACTTCTTGGCTAATTTGTTAAACAGGACCATCAAGTATCCCAACACGAGGAAGGCTCCGGGTGCGAGGACGAAGATCAGCGGGGTGTAGTCGGCAAGTCCGAGGCTGACACCGAAGATGGCGCCGCTGCCGAGGATCTCGCGCACGGCACCGATGACCGTCAGCGACAGGGTGAACCCGAGACCGATGCCCACACCGTCGAGCATCGAGTCGACGGGGGAGTTTTTCGAGGCGAAGGCCTCGGCACGCCCGAGGATGATGCAGTTGACGACGATCAGCGGGATGAATACGCCGAGCGAGGCATAGAGAGGCGGCACGAAGGCCTGCATCAACATCTGGATGATGGTCACGAACGAAGCGATCACGACGATGAAGGCCGGAATACGGACCTTGTCGGGGATCAGATTCTTGATGAGCGAGATCACAAGGTTCGACATGACGAGTACGGCGGCCGTAGCGAGGCCCATGCCCATACCGTTCTCGGCCGAAGTGGTCGTACCCAGCGTGGGGCACATACCGAGCACCAGCACGAACGTCGGGTTGTTCTTGATGATGCCGCTGATTGCGATTTTCAGTTTATTCATTTTGCCCTCCTTCCTGAGCTTCCGGCTCGTTGGTTTGTGCAGCAGCGGTATTGGTGGCACCGGATGCGGTATCGGTGACGGCCACGCCCTCGGCGACGCTTCTGTAAGCCATCCAGGCGCGATTTACGGCATCGACATAGGCCCGCGAGGAGATCGTTGCCGCGGTGAGTGCATCGACATCGCCGCCGTCCTTCTTCACGGCGAGTTTTCCGTCGACGAGTTTCTTGTTTTCGAGTTTCTGGCCCTGGATGCTGCCCAGCAGGACATTGCCTTCGTCGGCCATCTTGGTCCCCAGACCGGGGGTTTCGGCCTGTTCGAGGACGTTGACGTTGACGACCTCGCCGTCGGGCGTAAACCCGACCATCAGACGGATCACGCCGTTGAAGCCCTGCTTGGTCATGGTCTGCACGGCATATCCGGCGACCTCGCCGCCGTTCGAGGCGGTGTAGACCGTGATGGGCATTTCGTCGATCGTCAGGGTCTGCTCCTCGGTCGTCTCGAATGCCGGGAGGACCTCCATAAGTGCGGCCTTCGTGGCGGCCTCCTTGGCCAGGGCGATCGGCTCTTCGGTGATCATGTTGACAACGCCGACTCCGGCCGACGCGATGAGCGTGATGCCGAAGAGGACGGAGGTCATGTTGACAAGTGTACTTTTCATGGTTGCCTCCTCCTATTTTACGACGCCGAAGCGTTTGGGTTTGACATACTTGTTGATCAGGGGCACGCAGGCGTTCATCATCAGGATGGCGAACGACATACCCTCGGGATAGGCACCCCACAGACGGATGAGCATCGTGATGACGCCGATTCCGATGGCGAAGATCACGCCGCCCTTGACGGTCATCGGCGAGGTCGAGTAGTCGGTAGCCATGAAGACCGAGCCGAGGATGGCACCGCCGGCGAGGACATGGAACAGGGGCAGCTGCCAGAGCATTTCGCCCGACTCGCCCGAGCAGAGGGCCACGAGGAAGGCGAAGAGAGCCATTGTGGCGAGGATCGTCACGGGGATGTGCCACGTGATGACGCGGCGCCAGAGCAGGTAGACGAAGCCGAGGAGCAGGGCCAGCGTGGCGACCTCACCCAGCGAACCGGGCATGTTGCCGAGCAGGAGATCCTGCACGCCGAGGACATCGGGACCTGCGACCTCCTGCTTGACGGCGGCCAGGGGCGTAGCGCCCGAGAGGGCGTCGAAGGCGCCGGTGACGGGCAGGGGCCAGGTGGTCATCTGCACGGGATAGGCGATCAGCAGGAAGACACGGCCGACGAGCGCCGGGTTGAAGGGGTTCTTGCCGAGGCCGCCGAAGGTCATCTTGGCGATGGCGATGGCGACGAAGGCTCCGATGACGACGATCCACCAGGGAATCGAAGCCGGGAGGTTGAAGGCCAGCAGCACACCGGTAACGACTGCCGACCAGTTGGAGATGGTGAGCGACCCGCGGACGAGGAATTTCTGGATCAGGAATTCGAACAGCACGCAGGCAGCGACCGAGATGGCCGTCACGCGGAGCACGTCGACCCCGAAGACGATGGCCGAGACGACCAGCGCAGGCAACAGGGCGATCACCACGTCACGCATGATGCAGGCCGTCGACTGAGCGGTCTGGACGTGCGGTGCGGGAGCGACAATAAGTTTGTTTGCCATAAGTGTTATCGTAAAATTTTAACTTTTCGGGTTTATCGTGCGGGGCTTATTTTTTGGGAGCGGCCGCAGCGGCACGGGCTCGGATGCGGCCCATGACGGTCTGTTTACCGAGGCGCACCCAGTCGAGCAGGGGCAGGTAGGCCGGGCAGGTGGACTGGCAGCAGCCGCACTCGATGCAGGAGGTGATCATGCGGGCTTCGAGTTCGTCCCAGTTCTTCTTCTGGGTCATCTTCGAGAGGAAGTAGGGCTCCAGACCCATGGGGCAGGCGGCAACGCACTTGGCGCACTTGATGCACTGGGAAGCCTCCCGGCGGCGGGCATCCTTCTCCGACATGACGGTGATTCCCGAGCAGCCCTTCGTAACGGGCGAGTCGAGGTTGACCATCGCGCGGCCCATCATCGGGCCTCCGTTGATGACCTTGCCGGCATTTTCGGGCAGGCCTCCGGCGGCGGCGATCAGGGCCGAGACGGGGGTACCCATGCGTGTAAGGAGATTTTTGGGCTCCTTGAGGTTCTTGCCGGTGATGGTGACGACGCGCTGGATGAGCGGCAACCCCTTCTGCACGGCCTGGTAGACGGCGAAGGTGGTCGAGGCGTTGCAGACCACGGCGCCGACATCGATCGGCAGAGCGGGCGGAGGCGGGACCTGACGGCCCGTGACGGCCGCGATCAACTGCTTTTCGCCGCCCTGCGGGTAGCGGACCTTCAGGGGCACGACCTCGATGCCCTTGTATTGGGCGGCGATCTTCGAGAGATGGGCGATGGCATCGGGCTTGTTGTTCTCGATGCCGATGTAAGCCTTATCGACGCCGACGGCCTTCATCAGGATCGTGACGCCGACGAGCATCTCCTCACCGTGCTCCAACATCATGCGGTGGTCGGAGGTCAGATAGGGCTCGCACTCCACGCCGTTGATGATGACGCATTCGGCCTTCTTCCCGGCGGGGATCGAGAGTTTGACATGCGTGGGGAACGTGGCGCCGCCCATACCGACGATACCGGCCTCCTTGATTTTGGCGATGATCTCCTGCGCCGACAGGCTGCACTCCTTGACGAGCGTCTCCGAGCGGTCGATCCCTTCGGCCCACTCGTCGCCTTCGCGCTTGATGGTGATCATCATCTGGCGCAGGCCCTGACCGTTGGCGACCATGTCGACGGCCGTGACGGTACCCGAAATCGGGGCGTGGATGTTCGCCGACATGAAGCTGCCGGCCTCGGCGATGAGCTGGCCCGTGAGGACCTTGTCGCCCTTGGCGACCTTGGCCACGGCCGGGGCACCGATATGCTGTGCAAGGGGGATATTGACCACCTCGGGCAACGGAAGCACCTCGATGGGTTTGGCGCTGCTCAGTTTGTTTTCCGACGGATGGACTCCGCCCATTGGAAATGTCTTCATATCTCTGCTGACGTTTTTTTACGATTCATGACTGGGCTCTTTCGTTGCAGCGGGAGCGGTTTTCGGAGCGGCCTTTCCGGCGGCCTTCTCGACGACCTTCTCAGCAGCCGGAGCAGCCTTCGGGGCCTCCTTTTCAGCCTTCGGGGCGGCCTTTTCGGCAGCCTTCTCGACGACCTTCTCAGCAACCGGAGCAGCCTTCGGGGCGGCGGGAGCGGCTTTCGGGGCGGCGGGAGCCTTGGGCTCCTTGGGCAGCGGATCCATGCCGACCAGTTTGATGGCACCCGTCGGACACTCGTTCACGCACTTGCGGCAGAGTTTGCACTTCTGCGGGTCGATGTAAGCAAGGTTGTTCTCCACGGTGATGGCGCCGAAAGCACACACCTTCTCACACTTGCCGCAACCGATACATCCGGTCTTGCAGGCCTTCATGACGACGGCGCCCTTGTCCTTCGAGACGCACGAAACATAGACCGCACGGTTCTTGGGCCACTTTTTGCGCAGTTCGATGACCATTTTGGGGCAGGCCTTGACGCAGGCACCGCAGGCGGTACACTTTTCGGGATCGACCTCGGGGAGTCCGGTCTCGGGATTCATGTGAATGGCGTCGAAAGCGCAGGCTGCGACGCAATCCCCCAGCCCGAGGCATCCGAACGCGCACCCGGTCTCACCGGCGTAGAGCGACGCGACCACAGCGCACGATTTGGCGCCGTTGTACTCATTGGTCCGGGGGCGTTTTTCGCAGGTTCCGCCGCAACGGACCGTAGCGACTTCGGGCTGTTTTTCAGCCGCGGCCTTTCCGAGGTAGGCCGCAATGACCTTCATGCAGTCGCCGCCGCCCACGGGGCAGAAGAGCTCGGAGATGTCATCGCGCTTGACCAGGGCATCGGCCATACCTCGACAACCGGCGAAACCGCAACCGCCGCAATTTGCTCCGGGCAGCATTTTCTCCACCTCGTCGATGCGGGGGTCCTCCTCGACGCGGAACTTCTGGGCCACGAAGTAGAGGATCACGGCAGCGAGCACACCCAACACGCACAGTGTCAGGATCGTGTAAAGTAATACTTCCATCAGATTTTAGTTATTGTAAATTGAATTGTGTGTTCGATTTTTCGACGGCAGATCCAGAGGGCGACGTAGTAGAGGGCCACGCTGCCCAAAGCGGCCAGGACGCCGACCCCGTCACTGGCACCGAAGACCGCCACGGCAAGGACGAGGGCCGCCAACAGGACGACGAGCGCCCCGCCATAGGCCAGCAGGACGGCGATGCGTCCCGCCTTTTTGCGCACGCCGACCGAGACGGCCTGCCCGGGGCGGTAATCCGCGGCGTCGGGCGCAGGGACGACAACGATCTTCTCCTGCGCCTCGGCCATACCGCAGGCCTGACGGGCCTGGCAGGCACCGCAGGCGCTCCGGGAGGTGATCTTCACAAGGACGGCGCCCTTTTCGACGCGCTCCACGACGCCTTCGTGTTCGATTATCCCCGGTTCCACGCCTCAGTCTCCGTATTTGTTCGTAAGCGGCATCAGCCGTTCGTGACCGAACGAGCACGACGAGAGGCGCAGGACGGGCGGAAACTGGAAACGTTTCTTCTCGTTGCGCATGATCATGGAGTGTATCTTCTCGACGACTTCGGAGTCGAATCCGGCATTGATGATCTCCTCGCGATGCTGCCCCTCCTCGATCATGCGGAAAAGGATGGCATCGACAACCTCGTAGGGCGGGAGAATATCGCTGTCCTTCTGTCCGGGACGGAGTTCCGAGGAAGGTTCCTTGGTCAGGATGCTCTCGGGGATGACATTGCCGCGCGTGCGGTTGATATAGCGGGCAACGTCGTAGATTTCGCTTTTGTAGAGGTCGCCCGTGGGGCTGAAGGCACCGGCCGTATCGCCGTAGAGGGTGCAGAAACCCAGGGCGTTTTCGCTTTTGTTCGAGGAGTTGAGCAGCACATGGCCGGTCTTGTTCTGCAGGGCCATGAGCAGGACCGTGCGAATGCGGGACTGGATATTCTCCTCCGTGGCATCGAACTCCGTCCCGCCGATAACGGGCTTCAGGGTATCGACCACGCTGTTGTAGATCTCCGAGATGGGGATGACGTTGTATTCGATTCCGAGGTTGCGGGCCAGCTCCTTGGCATCCTCGACGGATTCGTCGGAGGAGAACGGCGAAGGCATGAGCAGTGCGCGGACATTTTCGGGGCCGAGGGCGTCGGCAGCGATGCAGGCCACGACGGAGGAGTCGATACCGCCCGAGAGTCCGACAGCGGCCTTTTCATAATTGTTTTTGTGGAAGAAGTCGCGCAGTCCGCAACGGGCAGCCTCGTAGACGAGTCTCGTACGGTCGTTGTAGGTCGAAGGGATCAGGATCGGCTCGTACTCGGCCCGGGTATCGAAGATCTGGAAATCCTCCTCGAAGTTCTTCATCATCAGAACGGGTTCACCGCGTTTGTTCAGGGCCCCGGAGGTGCCGTCGTAGACGATCTCCGTGGATCCGCCGACCTGGTTGACCATAACGAGGTTCTTGCCCTCGACGAAGGCCAGGTTGCGCATCATTTCATAGCGGTAGATCATGGTGCCCTTCCCGTATCGTCGGGCATTGATGGAGATGATGGTTTCGACGGACTTGTCGAAATCGTGCTCGCGGCTGAGGTCGTCGCCGACGATGATCGCGCACTTGTGGCCCTTGATCGTGGCGTATTCATACCCTTTGGAGGGGGAGAGGAAGCCCATTTCGCGGCGGGCCGTAATGTATTTTTTGCCGACATAGCGGAGGACCTTGCGGTCCTGGATGAGTGCTGCGGCACTGATCGTACCCTGTGCAGTAAGGATCGGGAGACCGACGATGGCGGCGATACCGTCGCAGCAGGAAGCTATTTCAACGAGCGCATCTTCACAGAGTTCGAGGAACGTGGTTTTGCGAAAGAGGTCGAAAGCCGGAGTTCCGCTGACGGCCTGCTCGGCGAAAATCACCAGATCGGCGTGCCGGGCCTTTGCCTTGTTGATGGAATCGATGATTTTGGAGGTATTGCCGTCGATATCACCGATCGTGTAATTTAGCTGGGCTATGGCTATTTTCATGGCAGTAATTTAAGTCGGAAAAATCCATCGCGGCAAATTTAAGGATTATTTGCAAAAGACGAAAATCTTTTCGGTGTTAATAAATTCACATTCTCGACTTTACAAAAATCTTTAAAAACAAAAAAAGAAACCGAAACGGGACTCCGGAGTTTGTCGGAATCCCGTTTCGGAACTTATTTTTTCATTTCGGGCACACCCCGGGACATTTTGCGCGAGGGCCAAGGTCTCCGGCGGCGGTTTCACGACCCGACTCCATCGCCCGGTCTCATCACGGTCCTCGACGCTACGGGGTCTCTGCCCCCTCGGACGGCCCCCGGGTTACTCCTGGGCGGCCTCGGGATCGGCCACCAGAATGCGGCCGCAATACTCGCAGACAATGATCTTCTTGCCCTGACGAATATCGACCTGGCGCTGGGGCGGGATGCGGTTGAAGCAGCCGCCGCAGGCATCGCGCTTGACGGTCACAACGGCCAAACCGTTGCGGACATTGCGCCGGATCCGGTCGTAAGCGGACAGCAGGCGCTCGTCGATCTTGGCCAGCACGCGCTCACGCTGCGCCTCGTACTCGGCGACCTGGGGAGCCGTTTCGGCCTCGATTCCGTCGAGTTCGGCCTTCTTGGCGGCGAGGTCCGCAGCACGCTCTTTCGAGAGGTTTTCGGCCTCTTCGAGCTGGAGTTTCTTACCCTTGATCCCCGCAGCGTACTCTTTCAACCGTTTTTCGGCCAGTTCAATTTCCAGTTCCTGGTATTCGATCTCCTTGGAGATGGCATCGAATTCCCGGTTGTTACGCACGTTGTTCTGCTGCTCCTTGTAGTTGCCGATCATGATTTTCGCCTGATCGACCTCGCGTTTACGCTGTTTGGTCAGCGTGTTGAGCTCTTCGATCTCGGCATTGACATGCTCGATGCGCGTGGTCATGCCGGCCATTTCGTCTTCGAGGTCCTGCACCTCAAGAGGCAGTTCACCCTTTACCTTGTTGATTTCGTCGATCTTGCTGTCGATCTTCTGCAACTCGTAGAGAGCCAGAATCTTCTCCTGCATCGAATAATCAACGTCGGCGGTTTTCTTTTGCGTTGCCATATATGTATTGTATAGTTTAGACTCAGAGCAGGTAATTCACCGGATTGCGAGAGCGCTCACTCTTGCGAACCGCAAAGGTACGTAAATTTTTCGACAAAACGTCAAATAAAAGTTGAATTGCGCAATATTCGCTTTCAAAATGGCCTATATCCGCTACAATGAGCCCCTTGTCGGGGGTCATGAAGTCGTTGTACTTGAGGTCGGCGGTGATGTAGAGTTCGGCTCCGGCGCGGAGCGCGTCGGGGATCAGCGAGGCCCCGGCCCCGGTGCAGAGCGCCACGCGCCGCACTTCGGAACGCGCTATGTCACTGTAACGTATGGCGCCCACCTCAAGCCGTTTGCGGATAAAACGCAAAAACTCCAGGGGATCAACGGCTTCGGGGAGTTCCCCCACAACCCCGAATCCCACTCCTTCGGCGACGGGAGAGGGCTGCAGCAGCCGGAGGTTTCCGATTCCGAGCATCTCGGCCAGGCGCCAGCTCATGCCGCCGGGGGCGCTGTCGAGGTTGGTGTGGCAGGCGTAGAGGGCGATGCGGCTGCGGATGGCGCGCTCGACGCAGCGCTGTACGGGATCCGCCGAATTGAAACGCTTCAGGGCGTGGAAAACCAGCGGGTGATGGGTGATCACCAGGTCGCAACCCTCGGCTTCGGCCTCGTCGAGCACCTCCTCGGTGACATCCACGGCCAAGAGGGCCCGGTGCACATCGTCGTCGTGACGCCCGACGACAAGTCCCGCATTGTCATAGGATTCCTGCCACCCAAGCGGAGCAAAACGTTCGATAACGTCGGTTATTTCTCTGATCAACATAGCAATATGGAAATTCGTAAAACAACTGTCGGCCCAATCCCTGCCGGCACCGGATCAGAAAAGCGACTGTTCGTAGAAGGCAAAGAGCTCCTTGTTTTCGACCTCCTCCTTCTTGCGACGGGGTTTGCGGCCGTTCTGGCGCGTCGGTTGTCCGGGCACCGCCTCCGGGCGCTCGGGAGCGGCCGAGCCCGGTTTCGGAGCGGTTCCCGCATCCGGCGTCTCGTCGATCTTCACCACGGCCCGGGCCCGACGTCGGCGGGCCGGCGTTTCGGCCGACGGTTCCGCTGCCGGGCGCTCCGACGCTTCACCGCCGGAGAGCGCTTCGCCCCCTTCGACAAGTTCCCCCGCCCCGGCCTTCAGCTCCTCGCGGACCTCGGCCAGCAGCGACCGGATCCGCTGCAGGCGTTCCATCAGTTCCGTATCACGGCCGACCGCCGTGACGGCATTGCCTTTCCGCAAGGCCTTCTTCGCCCCTTCGAGCGTCATGCCGCACTCCTTGACCAGATGGTAGATCATTTTCAGGTGCTCGACATCCTGCGGCGAGAAGAGCCGGTTGCCCTTCTTGTTGCGCTTCGGGCGCAGGATCGAGAATTGAGACTCCCAATGGCGGATCAGCGAGGTGTTGACATCGAACATCTCGGCCACTTCGCCCATCGTATAAAAAATCTTCTCGGCCATATCTATTGTTTCATGATTCGCAATGAGTGGGGATAGAGGTTGTTCACCCTGCCCCCGATCCGTTTGGCAAAACCCAGCCCCCGGCCCCGCACCCCGACGAGGTTCATCCCTTCGGCCAGCCCCGCGGCGGCGATCTCCTGACGCCGCAGGTAACGCAGCGCCTCCGCTTCGTCCAGCTCGGCCATCGGCACGGCAGCACGGTTCAGCTCCGGGCAGAAGGCCAGCGCCGGATCGGGTTTCAGCACCCCCTTGAAAAGCTGGCCCATCGCCACCCCCGAACAGATCACCGGCAGCACCTCGGAGAGCGTCCGCACCGCTTCGGACTGCGTCTCATACCAGGCGTAATACGTCTCCCCCACCGCCGCAAAGTGCATCCGCTGCGGTTCGCGGAGCCAGCGGGAGAGCTCCGCCGCGGTTTTCCGGTCCACGGGGGCAAAGAGTGCCCGGCGCGGTTTCGGCGTCCGCATCCGGCCGCCGGCATCCGCCGACTTGCGCGCCACGGCGGCGAAGAACCCCTCGCCGCATGCCCGGTGGGGATAGAAGCGGAAGGTCCGGAAGGCCCCGACGCGTCCGCAGACCACACCCCACGACGCCTCCACGTCGACAGGAGCCGTCTCCTCCACCTCCGCTTCGGCCCAGGCCAGCAGGCGTTCCAGCGACCCTTCGTCCTCGTCGCGGTTGAAGGTGCAGGTGCTGTACACGAGCGTGCCGCCCGGCTTCAGGGCCCGCCACGCTTCGCGCAGGATCCCGTCCTGACGCGCCGCACAGAGCCGCACGTTCGCTTCGCTCCACTCGCCGCGGGCCGCGGTATCCTTGCGGAACATCCCTTCGCCCGAGCAGGGGGCATCCACCGCCACGACGTCGAACCACGCCTCGAAATCGCCCAGCGCCCCGGCTTCGCAGCACGTCACGGCGACGTTGCCCGTACCCCACTTGCGCACGTTGTCGGCCAGCACCGAGGCCCGGCGGCGGTCGATTTCGTTCGCCACGACCAGCCCCTCCGGACCCACCAGCGAGGCGTAGAGGGTCGTCTTGCCGCCCGGGGCCGCACAGAGGTCCAGCAGCCGGGCGCCCGGAGGAAGCGCCCCCTCCAGCAGGTGTTCCACAAACTGCGACGAAGCCTCCTGCACGTAGTAGGCTCCGGCATGGAAGTCGGGGTCGAACGTAAACGAGGGGCGTTCGGTCAGATACCAGCCCTCCCGGCACCACGAAACCCGGCGTTCGGGCTGCAGATTGGGGAGTTCCCCGCACGGGAACTCACCGGCCGGTCCGCCCGGGATCTTCGCCGGGTTCAGCCGCACCGACGTGGGGGCTTCCGACTCCAGCGCCGCGCAAAGGGCCGCACCCTCCTCCGCCCCGAGGTCGCGCAGAACTCGGGCCGTAAACGCTTCGGGCAGCATCATCGCTCTTCCGGGGCTTTGAGAGCGTCGAGACGGCTGCAGATCCGCTCGAAAACAGCCGGGTCCGAAACGAAATCCTCGTGGTCCTTGTCCACGACCAGCACCTCCCCCTCGTAGATCGTGTCGATCCAGTGGTTGTACTTGTCGTTCAGCCGCTTCAGGTAGGATTCGTCGATGTTCATCTCGTACTCCCGCCCCCGTTTGCGGATCTGCGAAATCAGTGTCGGAACACTCGCCTTGAGGTAGATCAGCAGGTCGGGCTGCGGGATGAGCGACGTAACCAGCCGGAAAATCTTCATGTAGGTCTCGATGTCGCGCGTCGTCATCAGGCCCATTTCATGGAGGTTGTCCGCGAAGATATGCGCATCCTCGTAGATCGTCCGGTCCTGGAAGATCACACCCGCCTCGCTGTCCGAAAGCATGTCCATCGTCTGTTGGATCCGGCTCCCGAGGAACGAGATCTGCAGGTTGAACGCCCAACGGTTCATATTCTCGTAGAAATCGCCGATATAGGGGTTGTCGCACTCCTCCAGATAGCACTTCGCGGCGTAACGCTCCGTCAGCATCTGAGTCAGCGTCGTCTTGCCGCTCCCGATATTTCCTGCAATGGCTATATACATGACCGTATCGTTAATGGTTTGGAAAAGGAATAACGCAAAGCATTATCTCTTCCCGTTAATAATTTTACAACTCCTCGAAAATTATATCATCCGGCACGCCCAGCTCTTTCCGTTTAACTTCAAAATCCTTTTGCCCGAATGCCCCGAATTTGTTCTCCTGTGCTTCCCAGGCTTCCTGCGTGTTGTCTACGGGAATAATATAATACTCGGTCGTATGCCTGTCATAACGCTGCGTGGGAATACCCATACTGTCCCTCAACGCGCGATATGCCTTGACCAGAATAAAATCATCGTCATACCCTACGGCATAAACACCCGCTCCGGTTATCCCCGTATAAGGTGCATCATCGTCCGGTTGATGATAACACACGTCCATATCCTCCCTGGTATCTACCGCTATCAAGTAATAATTCCCAGTAAGATGCCGTTCATACACAAATCCGCAGCTTTGCATAATCAGGAGCAACCCTAAAATGAGGAATGACATACCTGTTTTCATAGCCCATGAATGCTTTACCTGATCCCCGCAAAGGCCTTGATGTCCTCGATGACCCGCCGGTCGTTCATCAGACGCGGAACCTTGTTCTTCCCGCGGGCCCGCATCCAGGCCAGGAAACAACCCCGATCCAAACGGATCACCCGCTGGCGTTCGAGCGTCGTGCGGCGCTTGGCATCGTAATCCGAATTCACCGCCCGCAGCTCCTCGTCCAGCGTCGCGGCAAATGCCTCCAGGCTCTCCGGCTCGCGGTCGAACTCCACCAGCCACTCGTGGGCGCCCCGTTCGCGCAGCGACATGTAGCACGGCGCCACCGTATATTCGCTCACCACCGCTCCCGTCCTGCGGCACGTCTCCGCAAGCGCCCGCTCCGCATTGTCGACGATCAGTTCCTCGCCGAAAACGTTGATATACTGTTTCGTGCGTCCCGCAAAGCGGATCCGGCAGGGGTTTGTCGAGGTAAATTCCACCGTGTCGCCGATCTCGTAGCGCCACAGGCCGTTGTTCGACGTGATCAGCACGGCATAAACCTTGCCGCACTCCACCCCTTCGAGCGGGACGATCTGCGTCCCGTGGCGGAACTCGAAGAAGGTCCCGTAGTCCAGCATCAGCAGCATGTCGTTGCGCGCCGGGTCATCAGCCAATGCAAAGAAGCCCTCCGAGGCGTTGTAGGTCTCCATGTAGTGCATCCCCGCCGAAGGGATCAGCTCCTCGAACGAGCGCCGGTAGGGCGTAAATTCAACCCCTCCGTGGGCGAACATCTCCAGGTCGGGCCACACCTCCAGCAGGTTCCGCTTCCCGGTATACTCCAGCACCCGGCGCATCAGCGCCAGGTTCCACGACGGAACCCCCGCAAAGGCCGTGATGTGTTCGCCCGTGCATTCGCGGCAGATCGCCTCGCATTTCGCATCGAAATCCGGGATGATCGCCGTCTCGATCCGCGGGGCCCGGAACCAGCCGCTCCAGAACGTCGTCTCGTGGATCAGCAGCGCCGAAAGGTCCCCGACCAGATTGCGCCCCTCCCGCACGCACGAACCGCCCAGCGTCAGCGTCTTGCCCTCCAGGACCCGGCTCTGCGGGTAGTTCCCCGCATAGACCGTCGCCACGTCGCGCATTCCCAGCGTATGGTTCCGCCACAGCGACTCGCGCGTCACCGGGATGTATTTGCTCCGGTCCGAAGTCGTCCCCGACGAGCGCGCGAACAACGTCACACGACCCGGCCACGTCACATTCCGGGCCCCTTCGCGCATCCGCTCGACATAGGGTTTGAAGCGCTCGTAGTCGAACGTCTCGACCCGCGTCTGGAACTGCTCCAACGTGCGGACATGCCGCAGATCGTAACGCTCCCCGAACTCCGTGTCGCGCCCCCGGCGCAGCAGGTGCTCCAACATCCGCATCTGCGTCTCGGCAGGATAGCGCCGAAACCGGTCGATCGACCGTTCCCGGCGGGAAAACCACGCCCTGAGTATGCTGTTTCGTAAAGACATTTTTTCCAACATTCGACGGAGACCCGGCACCCGCCCGGGCCGTATCCACCCGGATCGATTCCGCGCTCCGTTCCTCTGTTTTTTTCGACAACCGACCGATGTGCGGCACCCGCCCCGGCAGCATCCGCCCCGGACCGTCCCCGCACCCCGTCAGTTAAAATAATATCCCACCTTCCCCACCGAACCCGGCATGGCAAAAACCACCACCCGGTCGTAAGGGTTGATCTCCATGTTGTCCACCGCAATGAAAACCTTGTCCCCGCGCACGATGCCCCCGATGATCGTATCCTCCGGCAGACCCAGATCCCTGATCCGCGCCTTCGTCGCCGGAGAGTTCGGCTTCACGATGAACTCCAGCACCTCGGCATCGCTCCCCGTCAGGCACTTGATCGCCTGCACGTCGGTCGACATCGTGAAACGGAAGATGTTCGATGCCGTTACCAGTTTCTTGTTGATGATCGTGTCGATGCCGATCGACTCCGCCAGGTTGATGTAGTTCAGGTTCTCGACCTCCGCGATCACCTTCTTCACCCCCATGCGCTTGGCCAGCATCGCCGCCAGGATGTTCGTCTCGCTGCGCCCCGTGACCGCCACAAAGGCGTCCATGTTCGACAGCCCCTCCTCCATCATCGCCTCCGTATTGCGGCCGTCCTCGTTGATGATCAACGTCTTGTCCAGCATTTCCGCCAGTCGGTAGGCCTTCTCGGCGTTATAGTCGATGAGCTTGATGTTCACCTCGTCCTGCAGTTCCATGGCCACCCGGATCCCGATCCGCGAACCGCCCAGGATCATCATGTTCCGGATCTCGATATTCGTCTGTCCCGAGAACTCCATCACCTCGCGCACGGCGTCCTGGCGCGCAATCACGTAGATCACGTCCCCCTCCATGAACTCCTCGCCCTCGCGCGGGATGATCGTCTGCCCCCCGCGCGTAATGGCCACCGTCCGACAGTTCAGCGGTGTCGGGTCGTCGTCGAAGCCCGACAGCACCTGCCCCACCAGCGGCGAGGCCGGCTCCAGCCGGAAAACCACCAGCGAGAGCTTCCCGCTCGAAAAATCCACATACTCCGTCGTCGAGGTGTGGCCCAGCAGGTTGATCACCTCCTGCGCCGCCACCTTCTCCGGATAGAACAGGTAGTCGATGCCCATGTCGATGAACATCTCCTTGTTGTTGGGTTCCAGGTATTCGTTGTTGTCGACGCGCGCGATGGACTTCCGCGCCCCGAGCTTCTTGGCCAGCATCGCCGCCACGATGTTGTCGTTCTCCTCGTGGTTTACGGCGATGAACAGGTCGCACTTGCGGACCGCCGCCTTGCGCAGCACCGCAAAGGTCGTAGAGTCTCCCTCCACGGTAATTACGTCGGCCAGGGCTCCCACTTCGGCCAGCAGCTTCTGATCGCTGTCGATCACCGTGATGTCGTGTCCGTTTCCGCTGAGCATCCGCGCCAGATGGCTCCCCATCTCCCCGGCTCCCGCTATTACGATTTTCATACGCGCATCCGAATTAAATCCGCATTCAATCCGCAGCCGTTCAGTACGGCACGGCCCCCGACCGCTACCGGCCGGGCAACATTCTTGCAATTTATCTTACAAATATATACATTTGTCCCCGAAAGCCAAAATTTAAACCCGTAAAAACCGTCCCGCCATGCCCGCCTGGTTAATCGTCCTGCTCTGCGCCATCGCCGCCGTCGCCTTTTTCGTCGTGGGGATGTCCCTCACGCTGATGATCAAGGGGCACCACATCGACTCGGAGATCTCCACCAACAAGGACATGCAGCGCCTCGGCATCAAATGTGCCGTGCAGGAGACCCGCGAGGCCGACGGTTCGGCCGAGTGCTCCGACAGCCACACCGCCGCCGGATGTTCCGGGAACTGCGGAGCCTGCGACATCGAGCACAAGACCGCCAAATAGTTCCCGGAGTATCGACAGCCCCGGCCACCCGCCTTCCCGACCGCCCGACACGGCACTCCTCTCCACGAAAAATCCCGGCATCCGCATCGGACGCCGGGACCTATAATATAAACAGGTGCGCTCTGCCGCCCGCTCAGAACGGGCAGAACTTCGACCGGCAGTGGAACCACGGATTGTGCAGGTCCTCCTCGTTGTAGCGCAACACCCCGTCGTCGGGCAGCGACCGCGTCGTGCCGCCCGCTTCCGAAAGGATCAACTCCCCGGCTGCCGTATCCCATTCATAGGTGTGGGTCGTGCGCACGTAATAGTCGACCCGACCCTCGGCCAGCAGGCAGAACTTGTACGAACTCCCCTGCTCGACAACCTCCAGGTCCGGGTAGCGCTCCCGCAGGCGCGCCACGTACTCGTGCGTCTCGGGGGTCTGGTGCGAGCGCGACAGCGCAACCCGAAGGTGGTCGTGATGCGCCTCCGAGGCCAAAGGAAGCGGCGTCCAGTCCCGCACGATCTCCTCGTAGGTGTACTCCGCACCCGCATCGGGTACAATCCGCTCCTTGAGGTAAGAACCCGAATCCCGACCCGCAATATACATCTTCTCATAATAGGGTACGTAGATCACCGCCCCCATGCAGACGTTGTTCTCCATCAGCGCGATGTTCACCGTAAACTCGTTGTTCCCCTTGATGAACTCCACAGTCCCGTCCAGCGGGTCCACCAGCCAGTAGAGCTCCCAGTTGCAACGCTCCTCGTAACGCATCTCGCGCCCCTCCTCCGAAAGAATCGGAATCCGCGTCGGCCCGAGATACTCCCGGATCGTCCGGTGTGCAACCCGGTCGGCCTGCGTAATCGGGGTCCGGTCGTCCTTCAGGCTGATATCGTAGTCGTCGAGATTCTTGTATACTTGCATGATCGAGGCTCCAGCTCTGACTGCCGCATTGAACAGCGGCGGCAGCAGATACATACGCACCTTGTCGTTTATCATCGTCGCTCGTAATTTTAGATCGGAATGTTCTATTGCCATCGTAAAGGTAACAAGAATTTATGAGACCGGAAAATTTTTCGAACCACAACACACCTCTTCCCGTCAAAGAGTACAGATTCGATCCGAAAATCGCCACTCGCTCCCGCCAAAACCGTGCCTCGGACACCCTTCTCCGATTTTTTTCTCGTTTCTGTATGGTTTCTCGAAAAATATTCCTATATTTGCAACCCGAATTCATTCAATTACACGTAGAATGTACGTAATCGTAGAGATTGCAGGTCAGCAGTTCAAGGCTGAAAAAGGTCGGAAACTTTATGTTCACCGTCTCCAGGGCGAAGAAAATTCGTCCGTAAGTTTCGACAAAGTCCTGCTCACAGACAACGACGGTCAGGTCAAAGTCGGTGCACCTGTTGTAGAAGGCGCCGCAGTAAAGTGCAAGATCCTCAAGCATCTGAAGGATGACAAGGTTCTGGTTTTCAAAAAGAAACGTCGCACCGGATACCAGAAGTGCAACGGACACCGCCAGTACCTTACCCAGATCCTCGTGGAAGAAATCGTTGCATAAACCTTTAAAAACTGAAGCATCATGGCACACAAGAAAGGTGTAGGTAGTTCGAAGAACGGCCGTGAGTCGGAAAGCAAGCGACTCGGCATCAAACTGTTCGGTGGTCAGTTCGCAAAGGCGGGCAACATCATCGTTCGTCAGCGTGGAACGGTACACAATGCCGGTGAGAATGTCGGCATGGGCAAGGACCACACGCTCTTCGCTCTCGTAGACGGAACCGTCGAGTTCTGCAAGAAAGGCGAAGGAAAATCGTATGTCAGCGTAACCCCGCTGAGCGAGTAATTCCTCGCGCGGGAAACGCCCCAACTTCACAAAAGAGCCCCCTCGATGAATCGAGGGGGCTCTTTTCGTGTCAGGGCCGGGTCCGGAAGCGCCCCGAAAGTGCCGCCTTCACGAAAACGCCGCCTCTCCCCAGCGGAAAAGCGGCGTCACAGGATCACTCCGGGATTCCGAAAGCCCCTATTCGGCAGCCGGCGTACCGCGGAATTCGGCAACCACCTGCCCGCCGTCGAGCAGCTTCAGATCCGAACCCTTGATTTCATAGCTGTCCACACCGTCGAGCATCCGCACGAACGAATCCTCGTACTCCATTTCGGGGCAGGCCATCCGCGTCATGCCCAGCGGACCCATCTTCAGGCTCTTGCCCGTGCGTTCGTATTTGCCGAAAAAGCGGTTGCAGTTGGTGCGTCCGGCCACCAGCGTATCGGCGGCATTGAACTCCAGCGTGAAGGCATCCTCCTCGGCGTCGACGGCCGAAGCCGGAATCGACTCCATCCTGGCAAGTTTCCACGTGGTACCCTCCAGCGGCAGTTCCTTCTGCGAAGAGTCTCCGCACGCGGTCATGGCGAAAAGCAGCGTTGCAGCTGCAAAAATCCGTGTCATCATCTTTTTACCTTTTTATTATAATAGTACAACTCCTGCCCCCGGAACCCTCAAATCACAGGCCAAAATTCCAACCGGGGCCGGTCCGCAAAGATAGCCAACAGAATCGGCAAAAACAATCCCCCGAAAGGCAAAAAGCCCCTTTCCACGGATTTCCCGGCAAATAATCTTTGCACTTGTCGCATTTTTTCTTACTTTTGCATCGTTTTCCCCAGAAAACGGTCCCGTAGCTCAGTTGGATAGAGCAGCAGATTTCTAATCTGCCGGTCGCGCGTTCGAGCCGCGCCGGGATCACTTTTTACCCCTTTCGCCCGGCTTTTTTCACCTTTTTTTTGGCCAGACCGTTTTTTTTCCCTACATTTGCACGCTTAAAAGCCCGAACGGGTGAGCGTTTTTACTTTATTAACAAAATTTTATAGCAAATGGCTGTTAAAATTCGTCTGGCACGTCACGGTAAGAAGGGATACGCCTTCTATCACATCGTTGCCGCAGATAGCAGAGCGCCACGTGATGGTAAATTCATCGAAAAGTTGGGTACCTACAACCCCAACACGAATCCTGCTACGATCGATCTGAACTTCGAGAAAGCTCTGGATTGGTTACTCAAAGGCGCACAACCTACGGATACCTGTCGGGCTATCCTCTCCTACAAGGGTGTACTCTACAAGAAACACCTGCTGGGTGGCGTGGCTAAAGGTGCCTTCACCGAAACCGAGGCCGAGGCCCGCTTCAACAAGTGGTTGGAGGCCAAGACCGGAAAGATCGAAGCCAAGACCAACAAGATCGCTTCCGACGCCAAGTCGGCCGAGAAAGCCCGTCTGGCTGCCGAAACCAAGATCAAGGAGGAGCGCGCTGCAGCAATCGCCGAGAAGAAGGCTGCTGCCGAAGCTGCTGCCCGTGAGGCCGCAGAGGCTGCCGCTGCCGAGGCTGCAAACGCCGAGGAGGCTGCTCCCGAAGCTCCCGCCGCCGAGTAAGTTCGGCACAGGAGGGGCGAAAAGCTCCCCGCCGCCGAGCAAGTTCGGCACAGGAAGGGCGAAAAGTTCCCCGCCGCCGAATAAGCAGGTTTTCAATTTTGATAAAACAGGAGATCGCCCGAAGGGGAGATTTCCTGTTTTTTTTGTACTTTTGCCCCAAATCCTTTCGCAAATGGCTCTATCCGCTGGACGCATCAACAAACTCTTCGGAACCGACGGGGGCGTCATGCTCTCGCTCTACCCCGCGTTCCCCGACGATTTCGACCCCGCCGCCACCCCGCTCATGGTCACCATCGACGGCCTGGAGGTCCCGCTCTGGTGCGACCGCTTCGAACGCCGAGGCATCTCGGGGGCTACCGCCACCTTCGCCGATTTCGATACCGAACGCCGCGCCGAGGAGCTGCTGGGGCTCGAATTCCGCATCGAGGAGCCCGACGATGAGGATGATGACGAATTCTATCTCGAAGACCTCATCGGATTCGCCGTGGTGGCCGAAGAGGCCGGAACCGACCAAAAAAGCTCCGGGACCCTCACGGACTACTACGACAGCGACGCAAACCCCCTCTTCGAACTGGAGATCGGCAGCCACCGCGTCCTGGTCCCCGCCGTCGGGGAGTTCATCGCACACATCGATTTCGAGGGCCGCACGATCCATCTCGTCCTGCCCCAGGGTCTCTTAACGCTCGAATAGCATGGCTCGCGTAGTAATCGGTCTCTCGGGCGGCGTCGATTCGTCGGTCGCCGCCTGGCTCCTCAAGGAGCAGGGACACGAGGTCATCGGCCTCTTCATGATCAACTGGCACGACACAACCGGTACGCTCGAAGGCGACTGCCCGTGGCACGACGACCGCGTCTTCGCCGAGCTCGTCGCCCGCAAACTCGATATTCCGCTGCACGTCGTCGACCTCTCGGCCGAATACCGCACCCGCGTCGTCGACTACATGTTCGCCGAGTACGAACGCGGCCGCACACCCAATCCCGACGTGCTGTGCAACCGCGAAATCAAGTTCGACGTCTTCCTGCGCGAAGCCCTCAAGCTCGGCGCCGATTACGTCGCAACGGGCCACTACTGCCGCAAGGCCGAAGAGACCCTTCCCGACGGCCGGGTCATCTACAAGCTCCTCGCAGGCAGCGACCCCAACAAGGACCAAAGCTATTTCCTCTGCCAGCTCTCCCAGGAGCAGTTGAGCCGGGCGTTGTTTCCCGTCGGCGGGCTGCTGAAACCCGAAGTGCGCCGCATCGCCGCCGAGCAGGGGTTGGCAACCGCCAAACGCAAGGATTCGCAGGGCATTTGTTTCGTGGGCAAGGTCGATTTGCCGACCTTCCTCCAGCAGAAACTCGCCGCCAGGCGCGGCAACATTCACGAAATACTCCCCTCGTGGCCGAAATTCGTGCGCGCGGAGGTCCCAGCCCCCGGTGCGGAGCCCTCCGACGAACAGTTGGCCCGGCTGGCCGAACCGTGGCACTACACCGTGCGCGACGGCAAGAAGATCGGCGAGCACAACGGAGCCCACTACTACACCATCGGTCAGCGGAAGGGGCTCGGAATCGGAGGCCGCAAGGAGTCGCTGTTCATTCTCGCCACGGACACCGCACAGAATGTCATCTATGTGGGTGAGGGCGACGCCCATCCGGGTCTGTGGCGTCCGGCATTGCGGATGTTGCCGGGGGAGGTGCACTGGGTGGACCCCGCTCGGGAGTTACGGGTCGGCGAAAGCGCACGGTTCGCGGTCCGCATCCGTTATCGGCAGCCGCTGCAGGGTGCGCGGTTGTTCATCCGTGAGTCGGGGGCTTATCTGCTCTTCGACGAGCCCCAGCGCGGCATTACGCCGGGGCAGTTTGCCGCCTGGTATGACGGCGACGAACTGGTCGGCTCGGGTGTAATCGACGCTTAGCTCGCCTAAGAGGCGGGCGCATACGACCGTCGGGAGCGGTGTTTTGTTTCCGAACCTTTCAACCTTCCTTCGCCCACAGAACCCGGTTCTTAACCGGGGCTTTTTGCATCGGCAAAAAGCGGTTTTATTTGTTTTAAATCAAAAAAGCATTTCTATTTTCCACAAAAGCACCCAGTTATTACTGAGCATCGATTGTGTATACGCAAGCATACGATTTAAGAAGTTGCATAGCTTTACGAATCAAAACTGTGCCACTTGTGATATATCCGATCGACCAATATATTATTGACGCAATTCGCAAAGAGAGAAAACGCCAGAATATTTCGCAATCCATGCTGGCGTATGGAATCGGTGTATCTAAAAGTTTCATCGGACAGGTCGAAAGTCCCAAGTACAATATCAAGTACAACCCTCATCACATCAACGAGATCGCCAAGTACCTCGGATGCTCACCCCGGGATTTCTTGCCTGAGAAACCGCTTTAACAACTTATGCCCTTATAACAAAAGTTTCTCAAAAAATCACCGTGAAACCGAAAAGCGAATTCGATCAGTATGTCAGCGCAGCAGTTCGCCAAAAGCGTATTGCCCAGGATATTACGCAGGCAGATCTGGCAATCGGAATCGGTGTAACCGACGGTTTCATCAGTCAGGTGGAGAGCCCCAAACGTCCATCCAAATACAATCTCAACCACCTGAACAGAATCGCCAAATACCTCGGCTGCTCGCCCCGCGATTTCCTGCCCGAAAATCCCCTTTAACCCGTCAGCCGCCCATGTCGCGTTCGCTGTCGATCCTCGCAATCCTCGTGCTGGCAAGCCTTGCCGCCGCGGCCAAAAGTCCCGTCGGAATCGTCTTCTATGACGTCGACCGCATCTACGACACCATCCCGGCACTCTTCTACGACGACTCCGACTATACGCCCGAAGGGCGTTACGGCTGGAACTCGGAGCGCTATACGCGCAAAATCCGAAATACCGCCGCCGTGATCGACTCCATGGCCCTCGACATCGTGGCCCTGTGGGGCGTGGAGAACGAACAGGTCGTCCGGGACCTCTCCGCCGCCTGCCGCGAAGCGTACACCTATCTCCACCGCACGCTCAATACACTCGACGGCATGGACTTTGCCCTGCTCTTCTTCGCCGACCGCTTCGCGCCCGAACGGGTCGAAACCGGACGCCGCTACCTCTATGTGGAGGGTGAATGCGAAGGCCGGACCCTGGGGCTGGTGCTCTGCGGCGATGCCCGCACGACCGAATGGCTCGTCGCGGACCTGAGGGAAGAGCATCCCGGCGTGCCGCTCGTCGTCATGGGAAGGGTCGGAAGGATCCCCGCCGAGCGGTTCGGACTCCGCGACGCAACGGCCCGCGTCGAAAAGGCCGGAAGAGGCAACATCCGCCGGGCCGGACGCTGGGAAATGAGGGACCGGATGCTGGTCGACACCCTGCTCGACAGTTCGGATGCCGATGTCTTTGCCCGCCGCTATCTGGTTGACCAAAAGAGCGGTAACCCCCTCAGAACCTATTCACGCGGGGTTTACAGGGGCGGATACGGATATTCGCTTCCCGTATTCGTATATATCCGCTGATGAGATTTGTTTTTTTAGAAAAGTTTTCGTATTTTCGCAATCCCTCCGGAGGAAAAGTTCATTTTAATACGCGGTCGAGATGTCGTAACCGCGATTTTTTCGGATCCGAAGGGTTGATTTTGTGAATTTTTATTTATTTTTATAGATACAATCCAAATTCAGAAAACTATGGCAGACGTTAAACGAGTCTACACCTTCGGCAACAAAGAGGCCGAAGGAAACGGCAAAATGCGGGAACTGCTCGGCGGCAAAGGCGCAAACCTCGCCGAAATGAACCTCATCGGCATTCCCGTACCCCCGGGCTTCACCATCACCACCGAGGTGTGCACCGAATATTACAGCCACGGAAAGGAGGCTGTCATCAAACTCCTCAAACCCGAAGTCGAAAAGGCCATGACCAATATCGAGAAACTCACCGGCATGAAGTTCGGCGACAAGGAGATGCCCCTGCTCGTTTCGGTACGCTCGGGAGCCCGCGCCTCGATGCCCGGTATGATGGACACGATCCTCAACCTCGGTATGAACGACCAGGCCGTCGAAGCCGTCGCCAAACGTACCGGGAACCCCCGTTTCGCCTGGGACTCGTACCGCCGTTTCGTACAGATGTACGGCGACGTCGTGCTCGGCATGAAACCCGTCTCGAAAGAGGACCACGACCCCTTCGAGGAGATCATCGACACTCTCAAGGAGAAACGTGGCGTAAAGAACGACACCGACCTGACGACCGACGACCTCAAGGAGCTCGTCAAGGAGTTCAAGGCCGCCGTCAAGAAGCAGACCGGCGAGGAGTTCCCGACGAATCCCTGGGACCAGTTGTGGGGTGCCATCTGCGCCGTCTTCGGTTCGTGGATGAACGAGCGTGCCATCCTCTACCGCAAACTCAACAACATCCCCGCAGAGTGGGGTACGGCCGTCTCGGTGCAGGCCATGGTATTCGGCAACATGGGCAACAACTCCGCAACGGGTGTCGCCTTCTCGCGTGACGCCGCCACGGGTGAAAACATCTTCAACGGCGAGTATCTGATCAATGCCCAGGGCGAGGATGTCGTGGCTGGCATCCGCACCCCGCAGCAGATTACGATCGAAGGCTCGAAGCGCTGGGCCAAGGCGCAGAACATCTCCGAGGAGGAGCGCAAGAGCAAGTATCCTTCGCTCGAAGAGGTCATGCCCGAGGTTTACAAGGAGCTGAACGAGATTCAGCACCACCTGGAGCAGTACTTCACCGACATGCAGGACATCGAGTTCACGATCCAGGACGGCAAGCTCTGGATGCTGCAGTGCCGAAACGGGAAACGCACGGGTGCCGCCATGGTGAAGATCGCCATGGACATGCTGCGCGAAGGCCTGATCGACGAGAAGACCGCCGTGCTGCGCTGCGAGCCCGCAAAACTCGACGAACTGCTCCACCCCGTCTTCGACAAAAAGGCTATCGCTACGGCGCAGGTCATCACGAAGGGTCTGCCCGCTTCGCCCGGCGCCGCAACGGGTCCCGTGGTCTTCTTCGCCGAGGATGCCGAGAAGGTCTATGCCAAGAGCGGCCAGAAAGCCGTCCTGGTACGTATCGAGACCTCGCCCGAGGACCTCAAGGGCATGTTGGACGCCGCAGGTATCCTGACCGCACGCGGAGGTATGACCTCCCACGCCGCCGTCGTGGCCCGCGGTATGGGCAAGTGCTGCGTATCGGGTGCCGGAGAGTTGCAGATCGACTACAAGGCCCGCACCATTCAGGTCAACGGTTTTACCGTCAAGGAGGGCGACTGGATCTCGCTCAACGGTTCGACCGGCGAAGTCTATCTGGGTCAGGTAGCCACGAAGGCCGCCGATTTGAGCGGCGACTTCGGCAAGCTGATGGAGCTGGCTGCCAAATACTCGGTACTGAAGGTCCGCGCAAACGCCGACACCCCGAAGGATGCCGCACAGGCATTCGAGTTCGGGGCCGAAGGTATCGGTCTCTGCCGCACCGAGCACATGTTCTTCGAGGGTGACCGCATCAAGGCCATCCGCGAGATGATCCTCGCCGACGACGAGGCAGGACGCCGCGTGGCCCTGGCCAAGCTGCTCCCGATGCAGCGCGGCGACTTCGAGGGGCTCTTCAAGGCCATGAACGGATATCCCGTGACGGTGCGCCTTTTGGACCCGCCCCTGCACGAGTTCGTGCCCCACGATGAGAAGGGTCAGAAGGAGATGGCCGAGGAGATGGGCGTTTCGCTGCAGAAGATCGTCGCCAAGGTCGAGGCGCTTGCCGAGTTCAACCCGATGCTCGGCCACCGCGGCTGCCGCCTGGGCAACACCTACCCGGAAATCACCGAAATGCAGGCCCGCGCCATCATCGAGGCCGCCATGAACGTCAAGGCAACGGGCATTCCCGTACACGTCGAAATCATGGTCCCGCTGGTCGGAAACCACAAGGAGCTCCGCTACCAGAAGAACATCATCGACTCGACCGCCGAGCAGGTCTTCACCGAGCGAAACGACAAGATCGACTACATGGTCGGCACGATGATCGAGGTGCCGCGCGCCGCCGTCACCGCCAACCAGATCGCCGAAGTTGCCGAGTTCTTCTCGTTCGGTACCAACGACCTCACGCAGATGACCCTCGGATTCTCGCGCGACGACATCGGCAAGTTCCTCCCCATCTATCTGGAGAAGGGCATCCTGAAGAACGACCCGTTCCAGATCCTCGACCGAAACGGCGTGGGACAGCTGATCCGCGAAGCCGTCTTCAAGGGACGCGGCACGCGCCCCACGCTCAAGTGCGGAATCTGCGGCGAGCACGGTGGGGAACCTTCGTCCGTGGAGTTCTGCCACTACGCAGGTCTCAACTATGTGAGCTGTTCGCCCTTCCGCGTGCCCATCGCCCGCCTGGCCGCCGCTCACGCCGCCCTCAACCAGAAGTAATCCGGGCTCTGCTCGTCGTTCGGAAAACCCGCAGTTTACGCTGCGGGTTTTTCTTTCGGTTGACAAAACAGCAGGATTCGTTGATTTTTCTTGGCAGAAAGTCGGATTTTTTTTATTTTTGTATATTGGTAAACTTTTGGACGACATGTTCAACAAAAACTACGGGAATATGAAAAAGATTCTTCTTTCGGCGATCGCCGCGCTGTTCGCGGTAACGGCTGCTTCGGCTCAGGATGCAGGAAATTGGGCAGTAGGCCCCCGCATGAACATCTACACCAATACGGGTGAAACCGTTGTCGGCCTGGGAGCTTACGGCCGCTACAACTTCGATGGCAACTGGCGCATCGAGCCTTCAGTCATGGCTCTGCTGCACGAAGGTTGCTCGCTCGACATCAGTTGCGATGCCCAGTATGTCTTTCATGTGGGAAGCGGATGGCATCTTTACCCTGCTGCCGGTCTGACGGTCAATGACATCGGCCGCTGGGCCGCCGGTCTCAACATCGGAGGAGGATTCGACGTCGAGGTTGCACAGAATTGGGATATTTCCGCCGGATTGAAATGGCAGCCCATGTTCGACGACATTCGTCCGAATCCCGTCGTCATCAGCGTCGGCGCCAGCTACAAATTCTGACCCAAGAAGGGGGGGGGTGAGAGAGAGTGTGTGTGTGAGTGAGTAAGAGAGAGAAGAGTGAGTGAGTGAGTGAGTGAGTGAGGAGAGAGTGTGTGAAAAATCAGGCTCGCTTCCTTTGCCGAGCCGACCGGGTCCCCTCAAAGGGAAGCCCTCCCTGCCCCGAAAACATAAAAAACGTCTTCCGAATGGAAGACGTTTTTTTATGACAGAGAGCAACCAGGAAAGCCCGGAGAAATGCGGCACGCATCCGGATATGGCATCAGGGAACAGGCTCAACGCGCCTCGTTCACGCGGATCATTTCGAAGATCCGGTAGCCGATCGGGGCATACGACCGCCATGCGGAGCGTTTGGCCCGATAGGTCCACGGCTGCCCGTCAATATAGAGCGTTACAACGGGCAGATGTGTCTCGTCGAAGAACCCGCAGAGTTGCGAAGCGTCCAAATCGAACGTATAGCGGTGTTTCCAGTCCCGCTTCCCGGGTTCGAGGTAGAGTTTCTCAACCGGGCCCGCCAGCACCACCCCGCCCGAGACAAAACGCACGGAATCCACCTCGTCGGCACGCGCCATCCGGCACGTGAAGTTCAGCGTCGCACGCCCCTCACGGTGCTCCTTGTAGGTGATGTCGAAGGTCAGATCTCCCGCCTCCGGATGTTCGAACAGCGTCACAGGGAAGGTATGGTAGATCACCCCGTCCGCCTCGGCCTTCGAGACGTAGTGCGGACGGATGTTCTGCCCCGCGGCCGTCAGTGTGGCCCCGGCGAACAGCACAGCAGCCGCTCCCCGTAAAAAGCGATCAGTCACCGTAGACAATGATGGTGTAGATCGTATAGACCCCGACGTAGGATTTCGACTGGTAGTCCACGTGGTGGATGCGCGTGATGCCGGCTTCGCGCGCCGCGGTCTGGATGCTCGCATCCCCCATGGCCACCACGCCGACATAACCCTTCACCTCGGCCGTTCCGACCTTGCTCGATCCAGCATTGCCCGTCACGGCCAGGCCGTCCTTTACGTCGGTATAGACGCCGCCTACGACCGGCGACTTGACACAGCCCGTGCCCAGCAGGGCCGCAGCAAAAAATGCGCAGGCAAGAAATTTTTTCATGCTATCTGGTTTTGTAGGCGCAACGGTATTTCCCTTTCGCCAGGTTCAACAGTTTACCCTTGAGCAGCTGCCGCCGCAGGGGCGAGATCCGGTCCGTAAAGACCTTGCCCTCGATGTGGTCATATTCATGCTGAATGACCCATGCCTTAAGGCCTGAAAACTCCTCGTCGTGCTCCACGAAGTCCGTATCCTGGTAACGGATCCGGATCGACAGCGAGCGCGGCACGTCGGCGTAGATCCCCGGAAACGAAAGGCAACCCTCGTTGTAGGTCTTCGTCTCGGCGGAATATTCATAGATTTCGGCGTTCACGAACGCCCGCTTGTAGTCGGCGCACGACGGGTCCTCCTCGGCCCACGGCGTGCAGTCGACGATGAAGAAGCGCAGGTTCCTGCCCACCTGCGGGGCGGCAAGGCCCACACCTCCGGCTTCCTCCAGGGTGAGGAACATATCCTCCTCGAATTTCTTCACATCGAGGCTCTCGGGCGTCACCGGTGCGCAGGGCTTCCGCAGCACCTCGTCGCCATAGATCACGATCGGATAAATCATCGGTTGAATTCCATGTAACTTTGTAAAATAATCGTGGCGGAAATCTTGTCCACCAACGCCTTGTCGCGGCGGGCCATCCGACCGATGCCGCTTTCGAGCATCGTGCGGTGCGCCAGCACCGAGGTGAAACGCTCATCGTGGAAAACCACCTCCTTGTCGGGCCACCTCTGTTGCAAACGCCTTGCCAAAGGCTCGATGAAACGCCACGTCTCCGACGGCGTGCCGTCCATCTGCAAGGGCTTCCCCAAGACGACGGTCGAGACATCCTCCCGCGCGAAGTAGTCCGCCAGCCAGCGTTCCAGATCCTTCGTCGCAACGGTCTCCAGACCCCCGGCAATCAACCGCAGAGGATCGCTCACCGCGACCCCCGTGCGTTTCGTACCGTAGTCGATGGCCAGAATCCGTCCCATTCCGGAAGAGGTCGTGCGCGGCTACAGGTTCAGTTTGCGGAACAGTTTGCGGTAGGAGCACTCCTCGTCGACCAGACGGTAGAGGTCGTCGATGGCGACGCGTTCCTGCTGCATCGTGTCGCGGTAGCGGACCGTCACGGTGTTGTCTTCAAGCGTCTGGCCGTCGACCGTCACGCAGAACGGCGTGCCGATGGCATCCTGACGGCGGTAGCGCTTGCCCACCGAATCCTTCTCGTCGTAAACCACGTTGAAATCGTACTTCAACAGGTCGACGATCTTCTGTGCGACCTCCGGCATCCCGTCCTTCTTGACCAGCGGCAGCACGGCAACCTTCACCGGAGCCAGTGCGGCCGGGAAACGCAGCACGACACGCGAATCGCCGCCTTCCAGCGGCTCCTCGGTATAGGCCGCCGACATCACCTGCAGGAACATGCGGTCCACGCCGATCGACGTCTCCACCACATAGGGCACGTAGCTCTCGCCCGTCTCCGGATCGAAATACTGCAGTTTCTTGCCCGAAAGGCGCTGGTGGTTCCCCAGGTCGAAATCCGTGCGCGAGTGGATGCCCTCGACCTCCTTGAAGCCGAACGGGAAGTTGTACTCGATGTCGGTGGCGGCGTTGGCGTAGTGGGCCAGCTTCTCGTGGTCGTGGAAGCGGTAGTTGTCATCCCCGAAGCCCAGGGCGCGGTGCCAGGCCATCCGCGTGTTCTTCCACTCGTTCCACCACGCCATCTCGGTGCCCGGGCGGACGAAGAACTGCATCTCCATCTGCTCGAACTCCCGCATCCGGAAGATGAACTGACGGGCCACGATCTCGTTGCGGAAGGCCTTGCCGATCTGCGCAATACCGAACGGCAGCTTCATGCGGCCCGTCTTCTGGACATTCAGGAAGTTCACGAAGATACCCTGCGCCGTCTCGGGACGCAGGTAGATCGTCGAAGCACCCTCGGCCGTCGAGCCCATCTGCGTCGAGAACATCAGGTTGAACTGGCGCACCTCGGTCCAGTTGCGCGTCCCCGAAATCGGGCAGGCGATCTCGCAGTCGAGGATGATCTGACGCAGCTCCGCAAGGTCGTTGGCATTCATCGCCCCGGCAAAGCGGCGGTGCACCTCGTCGCGTTTTGCAGCCGTCTCGGCCACGCGCGGCGACGTCTCCCGGTATTTCGCCTCGTCGAAGTCCGCTCCAAAGCGCTTGCGGGCCTTCTCGACCTCCTTCTCGATCTTTTCATCCTGCTTGGCCAGCCACTCCTCGATCAGCACGTCCGCACGGTAGCGTTTCTTCGAGTCCCGGTTGTCGATCAGCGGGTCGTTGAACGCCGCCACGTGGCCCGAAGCCTCCCACGTCTTGGGGTGCATGAAGATCGCCGCGTCGAGCCCCACGATATTCTCGTGCAACTTGACCATCGAGTCCCACCAGTAGCGCTTGATATTGTTCTTCAGCTCCACACCGTTCTGGCCGTAGTCATAGACCGCACCCAGACCGTCGTAGATCTCGCTCGACGGAAATACGAACCCGTACTCCTTGCAGTGAGCGACCAGCTTCTTGAAAAGTTCCTCCTGAGTCATCGTATTCTGTTTTACTGATTTTCCAAAAGGCAAAAATACAAAAAATTAAGAAACCTCGGCCCTCGTACCGATTTTATTTCCACTTTTGCCGATGACGGCAACCCGTTCCGGCCGCGGCAAATCCGAAAACACCGTTTTCTCAAGGTCCCATGATCACCTTTCCCTATTTTTTCGTATCTTCGTTCCGCCAAATCCCAAACATATGCTGCCTATTACGGAACGCAAACAAATCATCGGCCTGATTCAGCGGGAGGTCATCCCCGCCATCGGATGTACCGAACCCATCGCCGTGGCGCTGTGCGTAGCCCGGGCCGCCGAAACCCTGGGCACGGAGCCCGAACGGATTTCGGTGCGGCTGAGCGCCAACATCCTCAAGAACGCCATGGGCGTCGGGATCCCCGGCACGGGGATGATCGGACTTCCGATCGCCGTGGCACTCGGGGCAACGATCGGACGCTCGGAGTACCAGCTGGAGGTGCTGCGCGACGTCACGCCCGAAGCCGTCGAACACGGTCGGCGGATGATCGACGAAAAACGCATCGCCATCTCCCTGAAGGAGGGTATCACCGAGAAACTCTATATCGAAACGGAGGTCGAGGCCGCCGGACACCGCGCCGTGGCGATTATCGCCGGAGGCCATACGGCATTCGTCTACGTCGAACGCGACGGCGAAGCACTCCTCGACAAACGCAGCGCCTCATCCTCGAAGGAGGAGGATGGTGAAGTGCCCCTGACCCTGCGCCGCGTCTGGGAGTTCGCCATGACCACGCCGCTCGACGAGATCCGCTTCATCCTCGAATCGAAACGGCTGAACAAGGCCGCAGCCGAAACCTCCTTCACCGGGGAATACGGGCACTCTGTGGGCCGCACGCTGCGCTGCGACCGCGAACAGCGGATCATGGGAGACAGCATCTTCACCCGCATCCTCTCCTATACCTCGGCAGCCTGCGACGCCCGCATGGCCGGGGCGATGATCCCCGTGATGAGCAACTCCGGAAGCGGGAACCAGGGTATCGCCGCAACACTTCCCGTCGTGGTCTACGCCGAAGAGACGGGGGCTTCGGAGGAGCAGATGATCCGCGCCCTGACGCTGAGCCACCTGACGGTTGTCTACATCAAGCAGAGCCTCGGACGCCTCTCGGCACTGTGCGGCTGCGTCGTGGCGGCAACGGGGTCGAGTTGCGGCATCGTCTACCTGATGGGCGGCAGTTACGAACAGGCTGCCGCTGCGGTCAAAAACATGATTGCCAACCTCACGGGCATGATTTGCGACGGCGCTAAGCCGAGTTGCGCCATGAAGCTCACGAGCGGCGTCTCGACCGCCGTACTCTCGGCCATGATGGCCATGGACGACCGTTGCGTCAGCCCCGTGGAGGGAATCATCGAGGAGGATGTCGACCACTGCATCCACAACCTCACGGCCATCGGGCGCGACGGAATGAACGAAACCGACAGCCTCGTGCTCCACATCATGACCCACAAGGGCTGAGAGGTCGAGTAGCCACAAGGGCAATGGAGGGGGGGGCCGGAGAGGACGAAGGGGCCGAAGTATCCGAAAAGGCCCTGGAAGGCCTGGAAAATCCACAAGGGCAATGGGGCCGAAGGGACTGGAGAGATCGGAGAGATCGGAGAGATCGGAGAGATCGGAGAGATCGGAGAGGTCGAAAAGGCCCGCCGGGATTCCGCCCGACAGAAAAGCACCCCGGCTGCGGATGTCGCGGCCGGGGTGTTCCGTATCGTATCCGTTTCCGGAAGCCGTTACTTCTGGAAGATGGTCTTGACGATGATGTTCGTGGCACCCTGATGGCGGGTCGTATAGTCCTTGGCGATCCGGCTGGTCTTCTGCAGGAAAACCTCGTTGTCACGCAGCGGCGTGAACCAGTCGCGCAACTCCTCGTAGTTCGAAACCGAACGGGCCGCCCCCAACGTCACGAGATCCCGGGCCTCCTTGAATTTTTCGTAATTCGGGCCGAAAGCAATCGGCAACCCGAATGTCGCGGCTTCGAGCGTATTGTGGATCCCCACCCCGAAACCGCCGCCGATATAGCTCCACGTTGCGTATCCGTAGACCGAGGAGAGCAATCCCACCGTATCGAGAATCAGCAGCTGGCGCGTTCCGTATCCCGTGCGCGAGGTGCACTGCGTATAGCGCAGGGCTCCGCCGCGGGTCTCCTCGATGAGCCGGGCAATGCGCCCCTCGTCCATTTCGTGCGGCGCGATAACGAACTTCACACCCGGATTGTCGTTCATCAGCCGGATCAGCAACTCCTCGTCCGGACCCCAGGTCGAACCCGCCACAAACAGCCGGTCCTCCCCCTTGAAGCGCTCCACAATATCGACGTGCTTCGCCGCCCGGGCAATCTCCGCTACCCGGTCGAAACGGGTATCCCCCGCCACCAGCACATTGTCGAAGCCCAGCGTGGCCAGCAGCTTCTTCGACTCCTCGTTCTGGACGAACATCACGTCGAACGACTCCAGCGCCTGGCGCCACATCCCGCCGTAAGGGCGGAAAAAGACCGAATTGCGGCGGAAAATCGCCGACACGACATAGGTCCGGACCTTGCGGCGGCGAAGTTCGCGCAGCAGGTTCAGCCAGTATTCGTATTTGACAAAGACGGCGATCTCGGGGTGCGCCGCATCGAGGAACCGCCGGGCATTGCGCGGCGTGTCGATCGGCAGGTAAAAGATGTAGTCGGCACCCTTGTAATCCTTGCGGATCTCGTATCCCGACGGCGAGAAAAAGGTCAGCAGAATCTTGTATTCGGGATGCAACTTCCGAAGTTGTTCGATGATGGGACGGCCCTGCTCGAACTCCCCGAGCGAGGCTACATGGACCCAGATGATGCGCGCCGCAGGATCGATACGTTCCTGCATCCGCCGGAAAAGATCCTTACGCCCTTCGAGCCACAGTTTGGCTTTCCGATGGCGCGGCGCCACGAGCCGAATGGCCCAGACGTAAAGCATCAGACCGAAATTATAAAACCACATCAGCAGTCTACGGTGTTGAATTTTTCTTTTTATCGGGAGCCCCTCAAAATTTATCGGAAAACCCCTCAAAACCGACTCCGCCCGGAACCCTCTCTCACGCAGTCCATCAGATTCATCCGGGCCTCACGCCCACACAACCCGCCGGATTCACCCCCGGAATTGTTCAGCTTGGCAAAGATAGCATATTTTGACATTTCTGCAAAATTACCAGTTGTATTCCATGGCGTTTTCAATCAGCTCCACCCGGGCCTCCCCATCCGCAGCCATTTCAACGGCCGCCACGTCAAACTGAACCTCTCCCGTCCAGCCCGTCGTCCGAAGATAACAACCCGCCGCCCGCGTCAAAGCCCGGAACTTGCGCCGCGTGGCCGCCGCCTCGGGCGGCGTCAGCGAACCCGACCGCCGGGTCTTGACCTCCACGATGTGCAGCACCTCCCCGTCCGTAGCCACCAGGTCCAACTCGTCCCGCCCCTGCCGCCAGTTCTGCGCCAGAATCGAGTAACCCTTCGCCCGGAGGCACTCCGCCGCCGCGGATTCGCCCGCATGTCCCGTTTCGGCCGTCGTCATCAGTGGAGAATCCGTTGGATGGTGTTGGCTCGCTCCATCGCCGCCTTCAAACCGTCGGCATCGTCGCGTTCGAGCATCTTGCGCAGGATCTGCAGCTGGTGGATGTGCTCGCGCAGCACATCCAGGACGTTATACTTGTTGCGCAGCAGGATCGGGACCCACGTCGCCGCGGAACTCTTCGCCAAACGCACCGTACTCTCGAAACCGCCGCCCGCCAGATCGAAGATATGCCGCTCCTCCCGCTCCTTTTCGAGCACGGTGAGCGCCAGGGCGAACGACGTGACGTGGGAGATATGCGACACGTAGGCCGTATGCAGGTCGTGCTCCTCGGGATCCATGTAGACGGCCGGGCACCCCAGCGTGCGGAAGATCCGCTCCACGGTGTGCAGGGCGTCGCTGTCGCTGCGCACCGTGTCGCAGAAGACGACGTTGCGGCCCGAAAAGGCCCCGCGCTGGGCAGCCTTCGGCCCGCTGTACTCCGTGCCCCACATCGGGTGCACGGCCACGAAGCGGCCCCGGCGGGCATGCATCGAGATCACTTCGCACAACTCGCCCTTGATCGATCCCATGTCGATGACGACCTGGCGGTCATTGACCCGGTTGAGGGCCTTGACGGCCAGCAGCGGAATGGCATCCACGGGGGTGGCCAGCACGATGAGGTCCGCTTCGGCGAGCCCCTCCTCGAACCGGACAATCCGGTCGGCCAGTCCCAGACGGAGCGCTTCGGCGGCGTGTTCCTCGGAACTCTCGACCCCGAGGATCTCTTCGGCCAGTTCATGGTCACGCAGGGCCAAGGCGAACGAGCCTCCGATCAGGCCCAGTCCGACGATCATTGCTTTCATTTGCTGTCGAATTTATGGCTTGTCCTCGTATCCGCCGCATTCGCCCCGCCCCACACCCGGCAGACGGGTTCCCGCGCCTTCCAACGGCCGGGCCCGTCGTTCGGAGCCCACCGCCGTCCGGCCCGGGAAGTTCCCGGTCCATCCGCAGGATGGCCGCAAATCGGTCGGATACCTATATTTATAATAAAAAAGAGAGGTCATCGCCGGGTTGCACCTCGAAAGTCTCGACCCCTTTCCTGAAGATTCGCATCGGACGCGAGCCAAGCAGCTCCAGGCGCCCTTCGTCATAGCGCAGCATACACCCCTCGCGCAGTCCGACCACCCAGCGCCGCGGATTGGCCTCGATGAACTCCAGGATCCGCTGCTCGCGCGTCTCTCCGGCGTGCCCCGCAGGGTTGGCATCCAGGTAGTGGGGATTGATCTGGAACTTCACGGCCCCGATGGCCCGGAACGACGCGGGTTCGACAATCGGCATGTCGTTCGTCGTCGAAATCGTCGGGCAGCAGACATTGCTCCCCGCCGACCACCCCACGTAAGGCGTCCCGGCCTTGATTTTCCGCAGAATAGCCTGCATAAGGCCCTGTTGCTGCATCTTCCGCGCCAGGGCAAAGGTATTACCCCCGCCCACGCAGACCGCCTCGGCCGTGCGGATCAGCGCCGCGGGGTCCTTCGCCCGGTGGACGGAGCGGACCCGGATGCCGAGTTCCGAAAACCGGGCCTGAACCTTCCGTTCATACTCCGCGTAGGAGAAGGTCACGGCGGCATAAGGTACGAAGACGACCTCCCGGATCCCCGTAAGGAACCGTCCGATTTCCGGCAGCGGATAGCGCAGGTATTCTTCCCCCGCATTGGTCGAATTCGAGATCAGAAGCAATTTCATAAAGCACTGTATTTTAAATCATTAATCGCAATTTTGTGCTAAATATCGAAAAAGTTGTGAATAAAAAATCACGGTCTTTTGTCAAAAGTAATAAAAAAAGTGTTACTTTTGCGCAAAATTACTCTGGAAATATACTGAACTGTTTCCAAATAATTGTTTAACTAAAAACTTAAGATTATGTCAGAAGTTCAATCAAAAGTTGTCGAGATCATCGTTGACAAACTGGGTGTCAAGGAGTCGGAAGTAGTACCCGAAGCCAGCTTCACCAACCACCTGGGCGCAGACTCGCTCGACACCGTAGAGCTGATCATGGAGTTCGAGAAGGCTTTCGATATCCAGATCCCGGATGAGGACGCTGAGAAGATCGCTACCGTAGGTGATGCTATCAACTACATCGAGGCGCACAAGAAATAATTTTTTTATCCGTATTTTCATTCACGGCAATTTAAGTCTTAAATTTATGGCAGAAAGAAGAGTAGTTGTTACGGGCATCGGTACGATCAACCCGATTGGTAATAATATTGAGGAATATTTTTCGAATCTGGAAAAGGGAGTCAGTGGTGCCGCACCCATTACTCATTTCAACGCCGAGAAATTCAAGACCCAGTTCGCTTGTGAAGTAAAAAATTACGACCCGAGCCAGTACTTCGATCGCAAGGAGGTCCGAAAATACGACCTCTTCACCCAGTATGCCCTCATCGCCGCCACACAGGCCGTCGAGGACTCGGCGCTCGACCTCGAAAAGGTCGACAAGGAACAGGTGGGTGTGATCTGGAGCTCGGGCATCGGAGGTATCAAATCCTTCTTCGATGAATGTCTGGGCTGGGCCGCTGGGGATGGGACCCCGCGGTTTAGCCCCTTTTTCATCCCCCGCATGATCTCCGACATCGCTGCAGGGTTCATCTCCATGAAGTATGGCTTCATGGGCCCCAACTACTGCACCGTCTCCGCCTGCGCTTCGTCGAACCACGGCATGATCGCCGCATTCGACGCAATCCGCTACGGAAAGGCCGATGTCATGGTAGCCGGAGGTTCCGAAGCTGCCGTCAATGAACCCGCCGTCGGCGGTTTCAACTCCATGCAGGCGCTCTCCACCCGCAACAGCGATCCCCAACACGCCTCGCGTCCCTTCGATGCCGATCGCGACGGATTCGTGATCGGAGAAGGAGCCGGAGCCCTGGTCCTCGAAGAGTACGAGCACGCCAAGGCCCGCGGTGCCAAGATCTATTGCGAAATCATCGGTGGTGCGGCTTCCGCCGACGCCTACCACTTCACGGCTCCCCATCCCGAAGGGAAGGGTGCCATCAAGGCCATGCGCGACGCCATCAAGGATGCCGGAATCCGTCCCGAAGAGATCGACTACGTCAACGTACACGGAACGTCGACCCCTGCCGGTGACCTCCCCGAACTGAAGGCCGTCGCCGAAGTCCTCGGAGAACACGTCTACGATGTCAATATCTCGTCGACGAAATCCATGACGGGACACCTCCTGGGTGCCGCCGGCGCCGTCGAGGCCCTGGCCTGCATCTTCGCCATGACCCACGGAATCGTCCCGCCTACGATCAACTGCGAAAACCTCGATCCCGCCATCGATCCGAAACTCAACCTCACGCTCAACACGCCTCAGAAACGAGATGTGAAGTGCTGTCTGAGTAACACGTTCGGATTCGGAGGACACAACTCGACGGTCATTTTCCGCAAACTGTAATATCCCGTAACGTCCGCACGCCGTGATCGATTTCATCCTGCGTCCGCTGCGGCGGAATTTCGGACGTGACCGTGCGTATTACAGAATGGTCGACGACCTGTTCGGGTTCATTCCCCACAACGTCGAGATCTACAAGCTGGCTTTGATTCACAAGTCAGCTTCTTTGATTTTGGAGGACGGACGGCCCATCAACAACGAACGACTCGAATACCTCGGCGATGCCGTCATCGAGGCTGTCACCTCCGATTACCTCTTCATCGAATTCCCCGACCGCGACGAAGGGTTCATGACACAGCTGCGGTCGAAAATCGTCTCGCGACAATCCCTCAACGCCCTGGCCGTCGAACTCGGACTCGACCGATACGTGGTTTCGAACGGCGGGGCCGGAATCGCTCAGAAACATATCTTCGGAGACGCCTTCGAAGCCATGATGGGCGCCGTCTATCTGGATCAGGGCTACGATTTCGTCAACCGGCTGCTGATCAACCGGATCTATTACCGCCACCTGAACATGGAGAAACTGACCGAATCGGAGACCGATTTCAAGAGCCGGTTGATCGAATGGAGTCAGAAAAACCACCACCGGATCTCCTTCCGCACCGAAACAGAAAAAGGCTCGGCAGCCAATCACCCGCTATTTTACAGCACGGTGATGATCGACGACATGGAGGTCGGACACGGATCCGGAGGCTCGAAAAAGGAGGCGGAACAACACGCCGCATTCTCCGTATCGCAATACCTGACTGACGAACAGTGCGCTACGCTGCTGGACAAGGTCGACCGCCTGTCGCGCTGACCGTCGGGCCGAACACAGCAACCATGGAGAACATTCGCAACAAAATGGCTTCCCGGGGCGTCGAAGCGCTCGATGACCGGGAGTTGCTGGCCCTGCTCATCGAGGATAAGGCATTGGCCGAGCTCCTGCTGAACACTTACGGAGGGTCGTTGGCCCGGCTCGCCGGCGAAGCCGAAGCCCGGCTGCGCATGGTCGGGGGACTGGGGCTGAAAAGGGCCCGGATGCTGCGGCTCGCCGCGGAGTTCGGACGCAGAGTCGCGGTGTCCGGAGCCGAAGATGCGGACTTCATCGCCACGAGCGACGATGTCGTGCGCCTGTTCCGTCCGCAGCTCGAACGCCTGCCCCATGAAGAGTGCTGGGCGGTGTACCTCACCTCCTCGAACCGCATCATCGAACGCCAGCGCGTAAGCCAGGGCGGAGTGACGGGAACGGTGGTCGACCACCGGCTGATCGTCAAACGCGCGCTGGAGCTGCTCGCCACACAGATTATCCTGATCCACAACCACCCCTCGGGAACCCCCGAGGCAAGTCCACAGGACAAGGCCCTGACCGATCGGATAGCCCGGGCCGCCGCGCTGTTCGACATCCGGCTGCTGGACCACCTTATCATTGCCCGTGACGGGGATTTCTCGTTCCGGCGCGAAGGGTTGATCAACTAACCGGAGGAGGAGGACAAGAGATCCGCATCCGCCTTAAATCGGGCGGGGCCGGGCGAGCGGGGAGGGGTATTTTTCCAAAAAACGGCGGAAAGGCCGGCTAAACAAGGCGGTTCGCGCAAAACTGGCGGCCGGGAACAAACGGGATTTCCAAAAACGGCGGAAAGGTCGGCAAAACAAGGCGACATCTACAAAAAAGATCGGGTGGCGAGGAGAAAAATTCTCCCTCCGCCCGATTTCGGTGTTCGGCTCCCTTCGATCGACAATCGACAGGGGCGAATCCTCGAAAAAAATGTCGCATCGGTATCCAAATCGCATAAAGATCTGATTTTTTCCGTATTTTCGCAATATGAAAGACCCGAAAAATCGAAAATGGAAGGTCCTCACGAGCGAGTATCTCTTCCGCAAACCGTGGTTCACCGTGCGGCACGAAAGTCTCGAACTCCCCGACGGCCGGCGTGTCCCCGACTACTACGTCCTCGAATACCCCGACTGGATCAACGTCACGGCCATCACCCGCGACGGACACTTCGTACTGATCGACCAGTACCGGCACGGTCTCGGCGAAACCTGCTACGAAATCCCGGCCGGAGTCTCCGAACCGACCGACAACTCGATGCTGGCCGCGGCACAGCGCGAACTGGCCGAAGAGACCGGCTACGGAGGCGGGGAATGGCAACTGCTTACGGTCGTGGCGCCCAATCCGGCCACGCAGACCAACCTTACCCACTGCTTCCTCGCAACGGGAGTCGAGCGCATCTCGGAACAGCACCTCGATCCGACCGAGGACCTGCGCGTCCACCTCATGACGCGCCGTGAGGTGCTCGAACTGCTCCGCACGAACCGCATCCGCCAGGCTCTGATGGCCGCTCCGCTGTGGCGTTACTTCGCCGAGCATCCCGAACCGGAGGATACCCGTCCCGGGCGATGATCCCCGCAACAAGCGAATCTCACACCCCCAAGACTTCTCCTCAAAATACGCATCCCATGCCGAACAAGATCTACGACTCGATCCGCACCGTCTACTTCTCACCGACCGGCACCTCGAAGAAGATTGCCGAAGCCATAACCCGGGGAATTGCGGCCCCCGCAAACGGGAGCACGGTCTTCACACTCCCGGGCTCCGCCTCCCGCCTCGCCGCGCAGACCATCGATTTGACGCACCTCTCCGAACCCGCAGCGGTCGAGCTCCCCGCCGAAACCGTCACCGTAATCGCCGCTCCCGTTTACGGGGGCCGCATCGCTCCGGTGGCCGTAAAAAGGCTGGCCGGGATTCGCGGATCGGGAGGTCCGGCCGTCGTGGTCGCCCTCTACGGAAACCGGGCCTTCGAACACGCCGTCGCGGAACTGGCCGCACTGGCGGCACATCAGGGATTCGTTCCCGTTGCCGCCGCGGCATTCGTCGGCGAGCACTCTTACTCGACCCCCGCGACACCGATCGCCGCCGGGCGTCCCGATGCGCAGGACCTGGCTGCGGCCGAGGCGTTCGGACAGGAGGTCCGGCAAAAACTCGAATCCGGAGATGCCGCCCCGGTCGATGCGTCGCAACTCAAGGACCGCCGGGCCCCAAGTCTGTCGACCCTGCGGTTCATCCGCTTTGTCCTCGGGTACCGCCGCCAGCAGAGACGCAATCCGGTGGTCTATCTGCCCGAATGTGATGCCGAACGATGCACGCAATGCGGGCGTTGTGCGGCAATCTGCCCCGTCGGGGCCATTTCGCGCGGAGACGAGACCCGCACCGATCCGGCACGCTGCATCCGCTGCTGTGCCTGCGTCAAGGGGTGCCCGACCGGAGCCCGCACCTTCCATACGCCCTTCGCCGAGGCGTTGTCCCGCAACTTCTTCCGCCGCAAGAAACCCGTCACCCTTCTGTGATCGAAAGACTTCCGACACCCGCTCCTCACGAACTCGACGCCCTCACCGCCCTTTGGGAACGGTCGGTACGCGCCACACACCGGTTTCTCAAACCCGGGGACATCGGCTTCTTCCGACGCATCGTACGCGAGGAGGCCCTCGCGGCCGTGGAGCTCTTCGTCGTCCGCAACGCTACGGGAGAGTTCGCAGCCTTCGCGGGGGTGGCGGGCGAACAACTCGAAATGCTTTTCGTCGACCCCGCCGAACGCGGAAAGGGAATCGGCCGCGAACTGGTCCGGCACGTCGTACGGCAGTGCGGAGTCCGACAGGTCGACGTCAACGAACAGAATGCCCAGGCGGTGGGATTTTAGGTAATGATGCCAAAAGTGGTTGGTGTCGTATTGGATCAAATGACCAGAATTGTACGATTCTGGTCATTTGCGTTTCTTAATAATTCCATCATTGCTGTTCAGGAAAAGATACCACTTTACAAAGTCCTTAAAATGTTGTTCCGAGAGTCCACGATGGATTCTTAAATTATCCTTCAAGTGACCGAAGAACGACTCAATAGAATTTGAAGATTTAGGTACATTAGGGTATCGCGTGTATGAAAACAGATCGGGTATGGCACGCTTGATATGCGAGACACTTCGATGCAGCATCTTATGCGTAAACCACCATCTTCCCGACAGCTCATCTACGGTTTTTTCATTGATAAATGGTTCGTGTCGCCGATACCAGTCAATAAAAGCCCGTATCCATAACTGTGCCTCATCATGTGTTTGTACTCCATTTAACAAGTGCACCAGTTCGAGGAGTTCCTGTGCCGCTACGGTCTGTGGTTTGCGTGTAATCCACGTCTCTATCTCTCGCGCTACATGTACCGTACAACGCTGCAAGATCGCCTCCGGACACACTTCCCGCACCGCTTTTATGATATTGGGAGATCCATCACAGGTGACACTCTCAATTTGAATGCCGACATCGCGTATAGCCGTTAGGTCTGCTTTCAAATCCCGCAGCGTTTCACTCCTGGTTATGCGATAGAGGAGGGTCATCTTGATGTTGTGATCCCGATATACAACCAGACAAATCTTATTTGAGAAGTAGGTGCCGTCGATCAGAAGATTTACCTTCTCGCGTCGCTGTATCTGCCATAAAGGGCACTGGGGCAAGAGCCGATAGAAGTATCTTTTTAGGGTGCGTTCGCTGTATCCGCTCTCACTCGCAAGGTCACAAATACGCTGTTTACCGCGAACCCAACGCGCGAACCATATAAACTTGTTTTTATCGGAAATCCAGTCTCGACGATCCGTAAAATAGCTGCCACAATTCTTACAATAATAGCGGCTGCAACCGCTACGAGTACCCCATTTTATTGTCTCTAAAAAGCCACAATGAGGACAGCGTATTTTTCGTTTTTTTGACATAAAAATAGAGATTAGTAGAAACCCGTTTCTACTAATCTCTATTTTATCCTTATAACTACCAAATATTATGTCGGTTACATTTTATACCACCAACCAATTTTGGCATCATTACCGGATTTTACGAACGGATGGGATTCCGCACCTTCGGGCGCGACCCCCTCGATCCGTCGGGCAAGCCCTACCCCATCCTGCATCTCAGGCTGGAACCATCCGCCCCGCCCCATACGGAAAAGGCGGGCGCCTTCTGACGGACGCTCGCCTTTCCCGTACCCGACGCAAACGGATCACTCCATGCAGCCCGCGACCGACAGCGGCTCGTCACCCACCTCGACCGTCACCTCCGAAAGTTCTCCCCGCGCATTCTCATAGCGGAACGTATAGCTCCCGTGCTTCTCCAGCAGGATGCGGAAACCGTCGTTCATGTCCTGTTCGGGAGCGGCTGTACGGCCCCCGCCCACCTGTTCCGCACCGCGGAAAACATCGACGTTCACAGCAACACGCCCCGCCGAGGTCCCCTCGACCGATGCCGTGCGGTACATCGTAAAGCGGACCGGGACGTGTGTTCCTCCAGCCAGCAGCGCCTCGGTGTGTGCGGCTCCGAATTCCCGGTAGCGGCGCGTGACATCCACGCCGTGGACGCTGCGCGACGTTTCACTCCACACCATCGGGAACCAGTCGCCCGTCGGCCGGAACGACACGGCATAAATCGCATGGGAACGCTCCCCCACCGTGGCCTGCCCCGCATCGGCCAGGAACCACGCACGGTCGAAATCCGTAAAATAATACTCCGTAAAGTGCCAGCCGCCGTCGAACCACACCTCCGTCCAGCTGTGGTTGCCGCGGTCGTCGTGCCACGCCGGGGTCCCGACGAACCGCGCCGGGATCCCCACCGACCGCAGGGCATCGACCAGCAGCACCGAAAGTCCCGTACAGGAGGCCATGTGTTGGCGCATCGACTCTGCGGGGCTCTGGTTGGTCTTCTCGCGCTGCGTGTTGTACTCCACGCCGACCCGCTCGACGATGGCGCGGTTCACCGCCTCGGCCGCTTCGCGCAGCGTCCGGCATCCGGCCACACAGGGCGCAAAGCGTTCGTAAAAGTCCGCCCGCCACGAGTCGCGCACCTCGTCGACCACGGCATAGGGCAACACCTCGTTCAGAAAGATCGAATCCGGCAGTGTCCTGCTCCACGGGAATTGCGCCCGAGCCCGGCAGGCACAGGAGACGTTCTCGCGCAGCAGGTCGAGCCGCATCGTATCGCGGTCGCCGCACGGCATCCAGGCAATCAGCCAGGCCATCGCTTCGCGTTCGGCGCGCGGCGTTTCACGCAGCAGCTGCCGCAGGCTGTCGGCTCGCGGGCTCCCGGAAAGGGCCGCATCGAGCAGCGGATCGTAACATGCGGGGATGCCGCTCCCGTAACGGCTGCCGCCGCAGGCGCAGAGGCCCACACTCAGCAAAAGGATCAGCCATCGTATCATCGTTCGAGTTCCTTGAGAATCTGTCGTACCAGCGCCTCGTCGGCACACGGAACCGCGTATTCGGGGATCCCCGCCACACCGCCCATCGAGACCCGCGGATTGCGGAAGCGCATCCGGCTCTCACGCCAGCCCCGGGCGCTGAAGTGCAGGGCATCGACCCCCGCCGCGGCCAGCAGACGGGCATTCGAGGCGTTCACGCCGCTGCCCGCCATGATTTCGAGGCGCCCGGCCGCCCGGGCGACCAGTTCGCGGAGCGTCGCAAGTCCCTCCACGGCGGTGTTGCAGCCGCCCGAGGTGAGGATCCGGCGGCAGCCGCACGCCACGACCGCTTCGAGTGCCTCGAACGGGTCGCGCGTCATGTCAAAGGCCCGGTGGAAGGTCACCTCCAGGCCGTCGGCCACCGCAACGAGCGCCGCGGTACGCACCCGGTCGACCTCGCCGTCGGGGGTCAGCACGCCCAGGACCACCCCGTCGGCCCCGCACGCCCGGGCAAAGCGGATCTCCTCGGCCATCTGCTCCAACTCGGAGTCGGTATAGCAGAAATCGCCGCCCCGCGGGCGGATCATCACCTGGAGCCGGATGCCCGGGACCTCACGCGCCCGGCGGATCGCGGCAGCCGAAGGCGTCGTCCCGCCCTCCCAGGGCGAAGCGCACAATTCAACCCGTATCACCCCGGCCCGGGAAGCGACCAGACACGAATCGACGGAATAGGCACAAAGTTCGGTTGTCATATACGCGATTTTTACAGCAGGTATCGGGGAAACGGGCTGCCGCACGACATTTCGCCTCGCCCCCCACACGGCATCACCGGTTCACGCCGCGCAACACCACCGTCACCGACATCGGACCATGGGCCCCGAAAACCAGCGCCTGCTCGATATCAGCCGTCTTCGACGGTCCCGACATGAAGCATCCGTATCCGAAATCGTCCACCTCGGGGCGCACGACGGCTTCGTGCATCGTATCCACCAGGGCATCCTGCGGGATGACAATCATCAGGGCCGTAGCGCCGAAATAGAGCGCCTTGTGACGAATATCCTGTGCGATCCACACCGCACCGTTCTCCGCCACGCCGAACGAACCCCGGACCACCCCCAGGTCCACATCCACCAACTCCCGCGGATCCTCCACCGCATCGGGATCAATCGTCGCCAACGTCACCTCGGGCAGCGCCGAGGCAATCCGCCGCGCCTCCGGATAACACCGGCGGATCACCCCGTCGAGGGTCTCCCCCGGCAGCATCCGCACGGCACGCCCCCCGGCCGCCTCCAGCCGTTCGGCAAACACCGCCTCGCGCGCCTCGAAACGCTGGGGAACAAAATCCATTTCCGGATACGGCGACTCGGGCATCCCGTCCGCCGCAAGACGTTTCAATATCTCTTCCTTGCTGTTCATCTTACTTCCTTTCCTCTTTTTTCCATCCGGCATTGAAACTCCGCGGCGCAAAGGGCGGCATGGCCCGCCCCGGAGCACTCCACGGATTCAGGCCGTTTTCGAGCATCCACCGAGGCAGTTTCCCGGCCGCACGCCCCAGTGCAATCGCCCCGTAAAAGCGGTGCGGACCGCCCATCACGAAATCCATCCCCTTCACCATCAGTTTCTTCTTCCGATCGGCCAGCCCCAGTTCATCGAGCTGCTGCCGCCACTGGTAGATCTGCTCCCCGAGGTCGATCTTCGCCGGGCAGACCCCCGAACACGAATAACAGAGCGAGCAGGCCGACACATTGCCGCGGTGACGCTCCGCAGAACGAAGCATCCCAAGGTTGATCCCCAGCGGCCCGGGAATGAAATAGCTGTAGGAGTAGCCGCCCGAACGCCGGTAGACCGGGCAGGTGTTCATGCAGGCCCCGCAGCGCAGGCATTTGAGCATGTTGCGGTGCCGGGCGTCGGCCAGCCACTCCGAACGCCCGTTGTCGACCAGGATCACATGGATCTCCCGCCCCGGAGCCGGACGACGGTAGAGCGACGTGTAGGTCGTGACGGCCTGGCCCGTCCCCGAACGCGCCAGCAGCCGCGTGAAGACCCCCAGGGCCTTCATGTCGGGAATCACCTTCTCGATCCCGAGGATGGCGATATGCAGGTCGGCGAACGACGTCCCCAGATCGGCATTGCCCTCGTTCGTGCAGACGGCCAGCGCCCCGGTCGAAGCCACGGCGAAGTTGACCCCCGTCATCGAAATATCCGCATCCAGGAATTTCGGACGAAGGGCCCGCCGGGCGGCATGGGTCAGGTAGGTGGGATCGCTGTTGCCCGCCTCGGTCCCCAGCTCCCGCTCGAACAGCGCACCGACCTCCTCGCGGCGCACGGCAATCGCCGGCAGCACGATGTGGCTCGGCGGCAGATGCAGCAGCTGCATGATCCGCTCCCCGAGGTCGCTCTCCACCGCCTCGACACCCCGCGCCTCCAGGTAGGGCGTCAACCCGCACTCCTCCGAAAGCATCGACTTGCTCTTGACAAGCCGCCGCCCGCCGTGTGCGCGGATCAGACCCCAGACCGTCTCGTTCAGCTCCGCGGCATCCGACGCCCAATGGACCGTCATGCCGTTGGCCGTGGCGTTGCGCTCGAACTCGCAAAGGTAATCCCCCAGATGGCTCAGCGTATGGAGCTTGAGCTCCGACGACAGGCGCCGCAGCGACTCCCACTCGGGGACCGTCGCCATCATCCGGTCCCGTTTCTCCCGGACGGCATACAGCGCCCGGTCGTGCCACGCCAGACGCTCGGCGTTGGCGACAAAGCGTTTTGCAGATTGGGAATGCGTACTCATGGCCTCGAATTCAAGATTTCAACCAGATGGATCGTCCGGATCGGAAGACCTTCCCGCGTGATGATCCCCTGCATGTGCATCAGGCACGACGAATCGGCTCCGGTAATGTACTCGGCTCCGGTGGCAAGATGGCGTTCGACCTTCGCCCGTCCCATGGCCACCGACACGGCGTTCTCCTCCACGGAGAACATCCCGCCGAACCCGCAGCACTCGTCACGCCGTTCGGGTTCGACAACCTCGACCCCCTCGACCAGCGACAGCAGGTCGCGCAACTTCGAACGGGGAGGCTCCTGCAGCTCGCTCGGCGACGAAAGGCCCATCTTCCGGACCCCGTGGCAGGAGTTGTGCAGGCTCACCCGGTGCGGGAACCGGGCGTCGAGATGCGTCGGTTTCACAACGTCGTGGAGAAATTCGCAGATCTCCCAGATCCGCGCATCCAGGCACGCATGTTCCCGGTAATCGGGCAGCAGCCGCGGGTAACCCTCCCGCACGAAAACCGCACAGCTCGCCGACGGCCCCACCACGTAGTCGTATCCGGCAAAGAGCCGCTCCATGCGTTCGGCCAGCTCCCGGGCATCCTTCTCGAAACCCGCATTGGCCATCGGCTGGCCGCAGCAGGTCTGATCCAGCGGGTAATCGACCTCGCAGCCCATATGCCGCAACAACTCATACGAAGCACGCCCCACGTCGGGATAGAGCGCATTGATATAACAGGGAATGAACAATCCGACTTTCATCCGTATTTCCGTTTGCCGGGCCCGCAACGCACGGACCCGCTTCAAAGATAATCCTTTTCCGCGTTCGCTGTTCCGTGTCCCGGACTTTTTTCCTCGAAAAACACCCCAAACGCCCCCAAAATGCAAAAAAAAGAGAGCCCCGCATTGCGGGACTCTCCCAAACCGGTTACCGACCGATCATTTGATCTCGATCTGGCGGGCAGTCGAAGCGGTCTCCATCACCTTCTTCTTCGGAATGTCGATGCTCATCACACCATGCTCCACTTTTGCGGAGATCTTCTCCCGCTCGACATTGTCCGGAAGCAGCAGACTCTGCTGGAACTGCGTGTAGGAAAACTCCCGACGCAGATAGGTGCCCTTGTGCTTCTTGTCCTCCTCCTTCTCCTCGTTGTGCTTCTCCATCGAGATGATCAGCTCGTTGTCCTCGTTGATATGAACCTTGAAATCCTCCTTGGTCATACCCGGAGCTGCGACTTCGATCTTGTACTCGTCGTCGTTCTCAAGGATGTTTACGGCCGGAGCCGTCGTGTTGCGCCGCTCCATCAACCAGTCGTTGTTCAGAAAATCGTTGAAAATGCTCGGCAGCCAGTTTTGATTCCGTCTTACAGGTACCATAGTTGTGTCCTCCTTGTTTATTTTGGTTTAACATTTGTTCTTGCGTCCCCGCCTCTTCCGAAGCGGTTTCAACCCCCAATGGAACAAAACCTGTGCCACAGCATGAAATCGGAAATTTTGTCACTATTTGTCACAAATCCCGACATTTCGGGACAGGTTGTGACAAAAAGTCAGCCATCCATGCAGACAAGACGACATCCGGCGATCTTTTCGTACCTTTGTGCCGGGGATCGGTCCGCCCGGCAGCCGGAGCGGTACCTTCCCGGAATGCCGAACCTGCAGACTCCGCCCATGGAACAGACCCTTTTTCGGTCGGCAACCCCTGCCGACGTCCCGCGCATCCTGCAAATCATCCGCCAGGCCCAGCGCCGCATGGCCGCCGCCGGAAGCCTCCAGTGGCAGGACAGATACCCCGCCCCCGGGAATATCGACGACGATCTGAAACACCGATACGGCCATGTGATCACCCGGGAGGGAGCGTCCGGGGGGCCGACGGTCATCGCCTACGGTGCGATTGTCTTCGACGGGGAACCGGCCTACGAGGCCCTCGACGGAGCGTGGCTCACCCGAGGCGACTATGTGGTCGTGCACCGGCTGGCCGTGGCCGACGAAGCACTGGGAAACGGAATCGGGAGGGAATTCCTGAAACAGACGGAACAACTCGCCCGCGAACGCGGGATCCGGGCCTTCCGCATCGACACCAATTTCGACAACCGGCGCATGTTGCGGATCCTCGCCCAAACGGGATTCGTGCGCTGCGGGAAGGTCGTATACCGCAGCGGCGAACGCGAAGCCTTCGAGAAGGTTCTCTGACTCCCGGAAGGCTCCTCAGAAACAGAACGGCACAAAAAATCGGAACCGAAACGAATGTTCGATCCCGAATCCTTTGCTCAAATGGACATGTACACTCCGTTACACAGCCTTTTCCTCATGTCGGGCGGTTTGCCGCTGCGTCTCGATCTCCTTAAAAAACTCCTCCAGGGAAATCCCGTAATAATCGCATAAATCGGCCAAAGTCGTCAAGGATATACTGTGGCGGCCGCTTTCGATCCGCCCGATATTCAGATCGGTGTCGAAACGGACATTCTCCTGGGTCAACCCCCGGGTCCGACGGATTGACTTCAACCGCTCGATCACCTGCTCCACCAAAATGTCATTACGCCGCTGTCGTTTCATAATACAAAGAAGCGGATTTCTGCACTCAAAAGTTACTACACACTTGTCATACGGTTCGGAATCCGCTATTTCCGGATGCCGGGCGGGGGCTCGAACCGACACTGCCAGATCCGCCCTACTATCGAAAAAAGAGCCGCTTCCGGAGTTCCGGCACACGCCCGACAAGGCAAATTGCGAACTGCGGCAAAGGTAAACTTTTTCCAATTTGCATCTGCCGGGCCGCGACCTGTCTTTGATGCGGTCAAAGATACGGAATTAACGACAAAAACAGGCGGGAGGAGACGAAAATCGGCCTGTACGGCGGATTCAGGGTGGAGGCGGTCGGTCGAAGGATGGGTTAAGGGCGGAAAAAATCGACATTTTTCATCGAAGGATTTGCAGATTCATTTTTTTTGTTTACCTTTGCACCACGATAGGACCGAAGAGGTTATCGTCGGATGGTGCCATAGCTCAGTTGGTAGAGCAAAGGACTGAAAATCCTTGTGTCCCCGGTTCGATTCCTGGTGGTACCACTTGAAAATCAACGGCTTACAGCGATGTAGGCCGTTTTTTTGTCTTTTTCGTAGCGGTTTTATGCATATTTAAACAGGTTGTTTAAACCGTTGTTTAAACCATGAGTACCACAATTGAGGTCGTTTGCTACAAATCCAAAGTATTGGCAAACAATGAATCACCGCTAATGTTACGAATCACGAAAGACCGGATACTGTTTCAAAGAGTGTGTCTAGGGGGGGGTAAATAAAAAAGTCTACAGATTTTTTAGATTTGTACAGGGAATCAACAAAAAACTAAAAAAGGAGTAGACTTATGGTGTTGACAAAGGAACAACTTTCCGAATTAATATGCAAACATTCGGAGCGAGAAAATGGTCTTCAGGATCTGTTGGAGATCTTATTGGAGAGTATGATGGTCTCGGAACGCCGGGAATATCTCCGGGAAAACTCCGCATCAGGAAATAAATGCAACGGTTTCCGTCCGGGGCATAGTTACGGTCATGGCCGTACGCTGACGTTCCGGATACCTCGAGATCGCTACGGGAATTTTCATCCCCGGATTCTGGCGATCCTGCGCCATCAGGAGGATGAATGCGAACGCCTTGCCGGAACGCTGTATACGAAAGGTCTTACGCAGGAACAGGTTGGCGAGGTATTCCAGGATATCTATGGCGAGCACTACAGCAAGGCGAGCATTTCGCGGATGCTGGACTACCTCCGAGAAGATGTCTCGCAATGGCTCACGCGCTCTCTGGAGGCTTATTACCCCATCGTCTTCATCGATTGCGTACACATGAAGATCCACCGCAAGCGGAGCGTAGAAACAGAAGCTTTCTATGTGGTGCTAGCTGTGCGTGAAGACAAGCGGCGTGAAGTGCTGGGGATCTTCAACAAGCCCACGGAGAGCGCCCTGGGCTGGGGCGAGATGCTCACAGAGCTGCAGGAACGAGGCGTTCGGAAGATCGGCCTGGTGTGTGCCGACGGGCTGAAGGGTCTGGAGGATGTCATCAGTGCGGTCTTTCCCGGAACCCCGCTACAACGCTGTACGACGCACCTGAAACGCAATCTGCTGAGCTGCGTGCGCAACGGCGACAAGGGCGAGCTGGCCGAGGATCTGCGACAGGTCTTCCGTACGGGGGATCGCAGCTATACGGTGGAGAGAGCCTGGGAACAATGGCAGGCGCTCTGTGAGAAATGGGGTCAGGATTATCGCAGTTTTCGACGACGGGGCGAAGACCCAGCCTACAAAGCCTACTTCACCTATCTGAATTACGAGGCAAGGATTCAGTCGATGATCTACACGACGAACTGGATCGAGCGTCTGCAGAAGGATTTTCGACGGGTTACACGCATGCGGGGAGCCATGCCCAGCGAGGAGTCGGTACTGCTGCTGATGGGTAAAACGGCCATGGATAAGAAGTCCTACCTGAGGCCGGTGCCGCGGATCGACCTGGATCGGGAATTATTCCCCGAGTGAAGACTATAACACAAAAATATGAACAACACGCCGCGGCGTGTTGTTCTAAATCAAGAATCGCTATATTTGCATATCTGAAGAATCTGAAGGCGCCTGCACAGACACACTTTTTGAAACACTACCAAAGACCGTAAGTTAAAATATTCCAGCATCGGTATTTCTGTCAATCCCGCATTGTGGGATTTCGAGAAAAACAGACCGCGTAGAAATTGCCCGAATCGCCTGCATATCGAACGCCTTATTGCAGATAAAATAGAAGCCTATCGTACAAAGATGATTGAATTGCAGGCCGAGAAAAAGGAGTTTACCGCGACATCGTTACATGAAAGAGTTGCAGACAAGACTACGAAACGCACCGTTGGCGAGGTGTTCCTATCACAAATTGAGAACTTAAAGCAAACGGGGCGAACGGGCTATGCGCTATCGCACAGAGAGGTCTACAATTCTTTGGTGAAATTCAACGGACATCTGAACATCTACTTTTCAGACATCGACACGGTTTGGTTGAAACGCATCCGCAGAGGCACGGAATCGTCTACAACGATAGGAAATTAAATCGAGAATCCGCCAACCATTGCCAGTTTTTGCGCCGGTTCAGGTCCGTTTCACGGCGGAGCAGCATCAACGACACCTACGTGCGTTCAAATAAAAGACGGATTTTCCCATCAATACAAACTCAAAAAACGAGGCCCGCTCATGTTATGAGCGGGCCTCATCGCATTACGACTTTCCCAATCAGAAAAGCGCTCCGTGGAAAGCGGCAGGTGCTTCACCGTCAACCAAAACGACCTGACCCATGGAATAGGAACCGAAAGTAACCGGCGACCAGTCGATCTTGAAGGTTTTACCCGACCAGAACAGCGGCAAGGCCGTATAAGCACTCGCAAAGAGAGCCCCGTTGCCGTAGGCATCGTCATCGAACGACATCCCGGTAACCGTAAACTGATCCTCCGTTTCGTTGAACGACAGGGAGTAGGTAACCCAGCCCTGATAACCGCTGCAATCGTATACCATCATCATGCGCGGAGCTCCTCCATCCGTCATGTAAAACTCCAGATCCAACTCCTGCAACTGCAACCTGTATCTCTGGGCAATCGACGTATAGGCCTGGACGAACAGATAGGCAAACTCATTCTCCGAAGCGGAATACGACGGATACATGTCCAACATCGAGGCCAGAACGGTATAAGTCTTATTCGGGCCCAGCATGTAATGGAGCGGAATAACCGGATCGGCCTGCGCATCGACAGTCTGCGGAGTCCCCGCAACCTCGGCCTCGAATGCCGACGCCGAAGCATCCCAGGCAAAACCGGTCAACGTCTCCCCGGCAACCTCGATCGGCTCCAGCAGGCTGATGTTCCCCTCCAGGTCGGTCAGCGTATAACCCGAAGACTGGATCACATTCCCCTCCGGATCCACATACGAAATGTCGATCGACCGTGCATTGAGAATCAGGCTCACCTTCGTATCGCCGACCATGAAGTAGCAATACTCGCCCGAACGGTAACGCTGCGCATTGGTGAGCACATCCATCAAACCGCCCGATTTCACCGAAGCGGACTCTTCGGCCGTGGCCTGCCGCAGCGTCGCCGCAACCCGGTTGACACGGCCCGTCAGCGAGAAGACGCCATCCGTGAAGGTCTCGACCTCGAACTCGAAATCCGTCTGAAGACCCATGTTTCCCGAACCGTGGCTGATGCCGTCGTCCGGATCGTTGATCACGGCCAGATACGAATAGGTGTCGAACGACAGCGTCGGGCGCTGCAGCGAACGAATATTGTAGGTCGAAGTCTTGGGAACCCCGTTCCACTGCGGATAATAGAGGTTGTCCGTATACATCGTCACCATGTTGTCATCGGTGAACTCCATGTAGAAACGGTAGTTGCCCTCGCTGGTCATCACGTCGAAAATCCAGCCGTTCTCGGCAGCGGCAAGCTCCGAAATGTAACCCTTGATCACCGCATCGACCCGCGCATCGGCACTGCCGTCCATCGTCACCGTCGACTCGCACGACGTCAGGAACGACAGGCCGAAGAGTAATGCTATTATGCTGATAGTTTTTTTCATGTTCTGTTGTTTTTTGAATGGAACTTACTCCGTCGGCGGCGTCGCTACAACCGTGGCAACGGCCTCCTGGACATAACTTTCAAGACCGCGCTCGCCCGTCACCTCATTGTCCAGGAACTGAATGCCCCAGGAGTTGAGCAGATAGGTCTCCACGATCGACAGCTTCTGCTGGAGGGCATTGTAGGCGTCGGTCTCTTCGGACTCCTGGGCGACAGGAAGCACCGTCTCGTCGAACCACTGCTTGCCGTAGACCAGAATCATCGAGAGAACCTCCACGAAATCCTCGTCCTTGCTGCTCATGGCATAGTTGCTGACAAAACCGCGGGCATAGGATTCCGGATTATAATCCTGAGACTGGTTCCGGTCGTACTCCTTCCATCCCGTCGCGCTGTAAAAGCCCGCACTGATGTCCTGATACGTCTTGTCGAACATCACCGTCTGGTGCAGAATATGGGCAAACTCGTGCAGAATGGTATGCAGGGCCTGCTTCAAACCCGCCTCGTCGGTCGGATCGAAATTGTTGGCATTGAGCAGCAGGATCTTGCGGGCGCCCTCGGCCTGGCCCAGCTTGATCGAACCGTTCTGGTATTCGGGGCTGCCGACCAGCACCACCTTCTTCGGAGACATCCGCTTGATGAAGTCCACGCCCGCGGCCTGGACATAGGGCTTGAACCACACGTCGCGGATCGCCGCCATCATGGGTTTCACGGCATCGTACTCCACGGGCACCAGCCGCGAGGCAAGCGTCGTGTACATCTGGGCCGCGTCCCAGCGATAAACCACTTCGATGTTGTAGGGCTCGGTGAAATTCTCATAGAGCCATTTGTCCAGTTCGTTGGCCGCCTCTTCCGTTCCGCCCAGACCGGGAATTACGATATCGTCGGCAATCGTCTCCTTTTCCCGACACGAGAGCGTCCCGAGGGCCAATCCCAGCAACAGGACACCATATAGAATCTTGGTCTTTTTCATACTCTTTCTTTTTGCTTTTTCTGTCATGACTAACTCCAGGGCTGAGGAATATGGTCGTAAGGATTCTTCTCAAGGCCCGAAAGCGATGCGGTCTCCGGGATCTGAATCACACGGCGGTCGTCGTCGGGCGTCAGCGTGCTGCTCTCGCCCGAAAGCATCGTGTGCGTAACCGGAATGTTCCAACGCAGGATGTCGAACCAGCGCATTCCCTCATAGATGTACTCCATGCGGCGGGCATCGAGTACGGCCAGAACCAGGCCCCGCTGCAGTTTGCCCTCGTAGGTCGAAAGATCGGCCTTAAAACGCCCTGCATTGAAATTGGAATTCATGTAGTGATCCGACAGCGTCAACACATCGGTGTAATAGTCTACGACCTTGTCGCGCGAATAGTAATACTGAGCGACATTGGTGCTCTGAACCCGCCGCTGGGAGAACATCGTCAGATCGGCCAGGGCCAGGTCGTATTCGCCCGTCATGGCGTAGGCCTCGGCACGTGCCAGCAGCGCCTCCTCCAGCCGGAACAGGGCTACCCGGACATACGGCTGGCCCGTATTGGCGTTGATGTTGGACACCTTGAAGTCCTCATAGATCTTGGGCAGGAAGCCCGGGGCATCCGCCGGAGCGCCATTGAACCCGTAGGTCGGCATGTGCCAGTTCACGCCCGACGCATTCGCGCCCAGAATCGCATTGAACTCCTTGCCCCCGTGCGTATAACGGGTATAGGCCGTCGACATCGCGGTTCTGTTGAGCAGCGAGTAGGGTTCCGCAGCCAATATGACGTTCGCATTGTCGGCATTGCTAAAGGCCAGCTGCAACTCCGTCGATCCCGAATACATGCTCATCGCGCTTCTCCAGTCGAACAGGTTGCTCACGCAGAACAGCGATGCGAAATCATTGGGATGCGGGATCTTGACCTCCGAACCGTCGGCATTGAGCAGGGGCTCCTGCTGCTGATTCACGATACTGGCCCAGGTCGTCGGCTGCGGGATCAGCTGGGAGGCATAGGAGATCACCGTGGGATAATCCCGCTCGAAGAGCGCGACACGCAGCGCCAGCATCCGGGCCGCATCGAGCGTAAAGTGGAACTTCGGCTGCTCGAAATCCGCGGACGTACCCACCCCTTTCAAGCCTTCGGAGAGGTCGTCCTTCACCTTGGCCAGCGTCGCCGAAACCGTTTCACGATCATACTGTTTGTTGACCACATCCTCCGGCTCCGTCACATAGGGGATACCCGGATTGGTTCCGCGGTTGGCCTCGTCGAAGAAGTCCGTGAAGAGCGTCAGCAGGCAGAAGTGCGCATAGGCCCGGCAAAGCAGCGCCTCGGCACGGTAGGGTTCGCTGCCCTTGGGGTTCCCCAGTTTGTCGAGCGCCTCCAGGGCATGGTTGGCCGCCGCAATCGCCCCGTAGCAGGAGGTCCAATAGGCTTCGGCATCGTCGGAGTTCTCCATGCTGGGGTACTCGTCCCAGCGATAGGCCGTATAAATGAAGGCAAAACTGGAACTCGGCTGCGTTCCGTCCATCGTGGCGCCGTGGTCGGCCATCCCGTCGCAGCGGGGTTCGAGCCACGTCGCATAGAATTTTCCCGGATAGGCCGTCACGAGCAACGCCTTGACCTTCTCCAAATTGTCTATCTGTGTCCGGTTATCGGGCATCTCATCGAGGAATTTGTTGCAGGAGGCAAAAAATACCGCCGCGGAAACGACCGACAACACTGCTATCAATTTTCTCATAACTGTCTCTTTGTTGTTTCAATAATGACTTAGAATCCGAGGTTCAGCGAAAGCGTGAACTGCGTGGTGGTAGGCATGGCCACACCTCCCGTATTGAAGAACTCGGGATCCTGGCCCTTGAGCGCCTTGTCCGCATAGATCAGCCACGGGTCCTTGACCGTCAGACGCAGGCTTGCGGTCCGGAAGAAGCGGCTCTTGCTGACCCACGCCGGGGAGAAATCGTAATTGAGCGAAATGGTCTTCAGACGGATGAAATCACCCTTCACGACCCGAGCCGTCGAATAGTTGTAGTTGACGTAGGGATAACCCACGTCGAGCGAGATCGACTGGTGCACCCAGTCCGAAATCGACGGCGAGATGTTGTCGCCCGTCATCAGGAAGCGGTTCTTGAATTCGTTCGACATGGCGTCCAGATCGCTGTACTGGGCGTTGTAGGCGGGCGTCAGACGGATCTTGTTCCCGGCCTGGTAGGTGAAGAAGGCGTTGAACGTGAAGTTCTTGAAACGAACCGACGTATTGAAACCGCCCGTGTATTTCGGGTCCACCGGGCCTTCGTATTTCAGGAAGTCGGTCTCCGTACCCTGCATGTTCACATCCTGGCTCTCCACACCGTCGGCATTGATGAACAGCGGAATACCGGTCTGGGGATCGAGCCGCGTAAAGGGAATCGAGAAGAGGCTGTTCACCGGATAGCCCTCCTTGTTGCCGCCCTCGCTCTTCACCAGATCGTAAACCGACGGTTGGTCCTTGGCGTTCTTGATCGTATTCTCCGAATAGCCGAACGTGAAGTTTGCGGTCCAGGTCACGTTCTTCGTCCGGATGAGCGTACCGCCCAGCGTGATGTCCACACCGTGCGAGTCGAGGTCGGCGTAGTTGGCCAGTTTCCACGACTGCCCGCCGATTCCCGAGGTCTTGATATAGGCGATCAGGTCAAAGCCCTGACGGTTGAAATAGTCGATCGAGAAGTTGAGCCGGTTGTCGAAGAGCGTGAGGTCGAAGCCCGCATTGAACTGGTAGCTCTTCTCCCACGTCAGTTCGGAGTTGGCCAGCGCATCGATGCTGATCTGGTTCTCGCTCCAGCCCGGACGGTATACCTGGGAGCTGTAATAGACGGCTGCGGCATTCGACGCATTGGGCATACTGGCCGTCAGACCGTAACTCAGACGCGCGCTCAGCACATCGATCCACTCCACATCCTCCAGGAAGGGTTCGTTCTGCAGGTTCCACTTGGCACCGAAGTTCCACGTAGGAAGCCACCGGGCGCTCGAACTCGAACCCAGCGCATTACTTCCGTCGTAACGCACCGTGGCCGAAACGGAGTATTTCCGGTCGAAGGCGTAGTCGGCATTGGCATAGAAGGCCACGAAACGATCCTGATAGGTCGTCGCCGTGAAGAGATCCAGCTGGCGGTCGTTCATCATGCGGTAGAACAGCGGGTTGTTGAAGACCACGCCGCCCATGTTGTACTGATAACCGGCCTGGATCGCCGTCTCCTCGTCACGCTCCAGGTACTTGATCTGCGTACCGGCCAGGATGCTCAGCTCATGCGTGCGGGCATTGTTCCAGACCTTATTGTAGGCGAACGAGGCGCGCACCTCGTAGTTGAGCATCGTATTGTTGGTCGTGTTATAGAAACCACCCTGCTCCATGACCGAAACCGGCTCGGCATTCGGGTCGTCGGGATTGGTCCACAGGTAGCGGTTCCGCTGGCGGATCGTCGAGTTGCCGTCGGCACGGTAGGCTCCGGCGACGTTCGACTCCTCGGTAATCCGGTGAACCTGGTCGCTCTTGACATAACGGAGCATTCCCGTGAAGTTGAACCGGAGCCCCTTGACGATGTTGTAGTCGAACTGTCCCTGCAGTTTGGCATCCATCACATTGAGCTGTATCTTGTTCTCCTGCAGCTCTTTGAGAATGTTGAACGGAGCGTAGTTCATCGTCACGTACTCCAGATTACCGTCGTTGTCGTAGGGGCGGACCGTCCGGCTCGTATTGAGCGCATAGCTGAAGGGGTTGATGTCGAAGTCACGCGACCACTCGCCGCTCACCACGTCGATCGACCGCTGATAGGATCCCGGCGCCTCCTGCTGACGCAGCGATGCCACGGCCTGGAAGCCGACCGAGATCTTGCGGCTGATGTCGTAATCGTTGCGGAAGTTGAGCGTATAACGGCTCACATTGTCGGCAACCGACCATCCGGCGTCGTTCATGAAACCGATCGAGGCGTAGGTCCGCGACTTTTCGGTACCGGTCGAGATGCTCAGCGAGTGCTCCTGAAGCAGGTTGTGCGTAAAGAGAAGATCGAACCAGTCGGTATTCGCCTTGGCATACTGCATCAGGAAGGCATTCCGCGCCTCCCGCGTATTGGCCAGTCCGAATCCGGTTTCGGGGTCGTAGGCCGCAATGGCATTGTACATCAGTCCGTAGACACCCGAATTCGAGGTGTTGACGATATCCTGATTGAGGAGGCCCTTGCGTTCGAACTCCGAATAGACGGCCATCTGGTCGGCGGAGTTCATGATGTCGAAATTCGAATAGCGCGGTTTGGTACGGATCGTGAAGTTGCCCGTATAGGAGATCCGGGGAGCGCCCTGCTTACCTTTCTTGGTGGTGATCACTACGACACCGTTCATGGCGCGGGCACCGTAGAGAGCCGTTGCGGCGGCATCCTTCAGGATGTCGAACGTCTCGATATCCGAGGCGTTGATACCGGCCACGGAGGATCCGAGCAGCGTCGTGGGGTCACCGCTCGAAAGCTGGTCGTTGGAGATGTTGACCACATCCTCCAGGACGACACCGTCCACGACCCAAAGGGGTTTGTTCTCACCGCTGAGCGACGTCACACCACGGATACGGACCTTGGGGGCCGAACCGAACGTACTGGAGACGTTCTGGACCGAGACACCGGCTACCTGGCCTTCGAGCATACGGCTCACGTCGGTCACACCGGCGATAGCTATATCATCGGCACTGATCTTGACCGAGGATCCCGTAAAAGTCTCCTTCTTGGCATTTTTGAAACCCGTCACGACGACATCGTCGATTGCGGTGGTCGATTTTTCGAGTTTCACGTCCACACGGGTCATACCCTTCGACACGGCGATCACCCGTTCCTGATACCCGAGGAACGAGACGATGATCGTTCCGGGGGTGGAAGGCAGCGAGATGGTAAACGCACCTTTCGTATCGGTGACGGTTCCGCTGGAGGTTCCCTTCACAGTCACGGTAGCACCGATAACCGGCATTCCGTCTTCGGAATCCGTCACGCTACCGGACACCTTAACCTGTGCAAAAGCACTCGACAAGCTCAGGTTAATGATGATTAACAGCAGTAAAAATTTTCTCATGCATAAATGGTTTAAAGGTGAGTGTACGAGTCCATAATGCCCGAAGGATGTATTCGGGTTCTTCAAGTTGAATGGGATAAAATGTTATTTCGCTGTTTTTTTAAAATAAAAAGTCCACAGGACGGGCATAACCGCCGGTTCCCTGATTGTGAGTATGTTGACACGACGATCCGCATAAATCCGCAAATTGTTGATTGTGAGCGGACAATCGATTTTTCCGATCCGAAGATGCTGGTGTTCCGTTACCGGGAGGTAACTCCGGACAAGGGATTATTCCTCTGAGAATATGCTCTTTGGATTTGACCATGGGAGATTCCGTCGTTACTTAAACGTTACCTTTAGGGATCGAAATCGTAGGTTATGAGTATGAGAAACACGTTTAAAATCCTGTTTTACGCCAAGAAAAATGCCCCGCTGCGGAATGGGAATATTCCGATCATGGGGCGCATCACCCTCAACGGCGAACGCACGCAGATCTCAACCCGCCAATCCGTCCCGCTCAAGCTTTGGAATGCCAGTCTGGGACGTGCCGTCGGACGGAGCAGCCAGGCGCTGCTCGTCAATGAGCAACTCGACCGGATCCACTATCGCATTGAACATTGTTACCACATGTTGCTTTGCGAACAGGTCCCGGTAACTCCCTGCATGATCAAGGAGCGCTATTGGGGAATCGATCAGCGAAAACACGGCCTGCTGGACTTTTTCCGCAGGCACAACGACGAATTTTTCCGCATGGTCGGAATCTCCCGAAGCAAGACGACCTATTATAAATACAGAAGCGTATACCGTCATCTTGAAAGGTTCATTCCGGAGCATTATGGGTGCAACGACATACATTTCAAAGAGATAGACCGCAAATTCCTGGCGGATTTTCACCGTTACATGATGTTGGAATGCAACCGCAAGAAGAATACGACCTGGGTCTATATGATTGCCTTCAAACATATCCTCATGCTGGCGCGGGAACACGGATACATGGATCGTAATCCGTTCGCCGACTACAAGTTGAGTTGCGAATCCGTCGCCCGGAACTACCTTTCCATGCCGGAACTGCGGAGCATCATACGCCTCAGACCCGAGTCGCCGACCCTGCAACTGATCCGGGATGCCTTTCTGTTCAGCTGCTTCACGGGACTCTCCTATATCGATCTCCGCAGGCTGACGCCCCGGCACCTCCAAAGGACACGCGATTGCCTGTGGATCCATACGTTCCGGCAGAAAACCGGCGTTCCGGTCCATATACGGCTGTTCGACGTGGCCTGTGCGATCGTCCGGAAATACCTGCCCGAGGAGTGTGACCGTCGGATATTCGACCTGCCGACCAACGGTTGGTGCAATGCGTGCCTTGAGCGGCTGATGGCCATGGCGGGCATCAGCCGTCGGATTACGTTTCACGCGGCCCGCCACACGTTCGCCACCACGATTACGCTGTCGCAGGGGATGGCAATCGAGACGATCAGCGAGTTGTTGGGACATAAAAGCGTGCGGACGACACAGATCTACGCAAAAATCACCCCCTCGAAACTCGAAAGGGAGATGATGCTTCTTTCGAAAAAGATCGACAGGCTCTATCAGGATCCGGTTCCGGTTGAAATCTGATCATCGTCCGAGGGCCTGGAAAGGGCCTGGAAAGGGGTGGAACCTGGAGAAAAAAAGGCGAAAAAGGGAATTTACGGCCCAAAAACCGCGAAAATGCCGGTTTCAAATTATAACTTACCATCCCCAAACACTGTCAAAATGCAATGTATTTTTACAATAAACGAGCAATAATATCACCTTGCTTGATTTTTTTAACCGTTAATTTGTAAAGCATTCCGCATTTATCTACCTTTGCCGTGGACTTTTTATTTTAAAAACAATTAAAATTAACGCTTATGGTAAGAAATTTCCTACTATCGTTAATTGCCATTGTGGGGGGGGGAGTGTTGCTCGCCTCCGCGCAAAGTAAGCAAGTAACCGGTACGGTTGCCAATACGGACAATCGACCGATCGCCGGAGCTACGGTTCTGGTGGAGGGTACGACTGTCGGTACGACAACCGATGCCAACGGACGTTTTTCAATCTCGGCTCCCGCTGACGGTACACTGAAAATCTCGTTCATCGGCTACCAGACCCAAACAGTATCAGTTGCCGGCAAGACCCAAATCAACGTATCCTTGCAGGAAGATACCCAGGCCATCGACGATGTGATTGTCGTGGCATACGGTACCGCCAAAAAGGAGTCCTTTACGGGATCCGTCAGCGCAGTATCCGGGGAGGAACTCAAAAAATTGCAGGTCTCCAACGTTTCTAAAGCTCTCGAAGGTCTTGTTCCCGGTGTTCAGGTAGCCTCCCAAACAGGACAGCCAGGATCGAGTTCCACCATCTCGATCCGAGGTATCGGCTCGATCAACGCTGGAAGCGACCCGCTCTATATCGTGGACGGAGCTCCGTACAACGGCAGCATCGCAGCCATCAATCCGGCGGATATCGAATCCATCTCCGTTTCGAAGGATGCCGTGTCAACCGCACTGTACGGTTCCCGTGCCGCAAACGGTCTGGTGATCATCACCACCAAAAAAGGTAACGCCACCCGCACAAATGTCCAGTTCGACGCTCGCGTGGGTGTCAACTCCCGCGGTATCGGCAATTACGACATCATGACCTCTCCCGACCAGTATCTGAAGACCTTTTATCAGTATCTGGTCAATACGGAAGGGGATGGAGCTACGGCAGCAAGCGTCATCTTGAATCGCTTGGGATACAATCCCTATATTTCGGCCACTCCCGACAAACTCATGACCGAAGACGGAGAACTCATCTCCACCCAGCGCCGTTATACGGATGACTGGAGCGACGAAGCGCTTCATGCCGGTCTGCGCCAGGAGTACAATGTCAGCATCTCGGGTGGAAATGACAAACTCAAGCACTTCATGTCTCTGGGTTATCTCAACGACGAGGGTATCATCAAGAATTCAGACTACTCGCGCTATTCGGGACGTGCCAATGCCTCCTACCAGGTCAACAAATGGGTCGACCTCTACGGAAATCTCGCCTATTCGCACGGAGAACAGAATGCACAGATGATCTCCTCGCTAGCCAATTACAACAACACGTTCATGTTCATCCAGAGCATCGCCCCGATCTACCCGGTCTACGCCTACGACAAGGACGGAAATCTGATCCGCGACGAGAACGGAGGTCGGATCTACGACTTCGGAGACGGCACCTATGGAACCCGCTCCTGGGGTAAGGGACAGAACATCGTGGCTACGGATAAGGCCAACAAGAATGAAACACTGACCGATCAGATCAGTGCCCGTGCCGGTATCAACCTGAATATCCTGTCAGGGTTGAAATTTTCGGCCAACCTCTCTTATGACCTGACCAATCAGCAGAATGTCAGTTTCATGACGCCTTCGTACGGCGACGCCAAGACCTACAACGGAACAGGAACCCGCTATACGCTCCGTGATCAGACCCTGACAGGCAACCAGTTGCTTACCTATGAAAAGAAGATCGGCAATCACGCCTTCAGCGTCATGGCAGGTCATGAGTCCTATAAATGGGAATACCGCTATTTCACGGGAACCAAGCAAAACTACTACGACCCGGAAAACAGCGAATTCAGCAATGCCATCTCCATGCAGAATCTCAACTCGTACACTTACGACGAAACGATTGAATCGTGGTTCGGAAGCATCCATTACGAATATGGCAATCGCTATTACCTGGATGCCAATATCCGTGGTGATGGTTCGTCCCGCTTTGCCAAGGAGAACCGTTGGGGTGTATTCTGGTCGGTTGGAGCCAACTGGCGGCTTTCGCAGGAAAATTTCCTCAAAGACGTGGCATGGATCAACAATTTGGCGCTCAAAGTCTCTTACGGTACGACCGGAAACAACCAGATTCCGAACTACTATCCCTACAAGGATCAGTATTCCGTAAGTCCCAACGGGGATGAATTCTCCGTCACCCAGGTCTATTGGGGTAATCCGGATCTGACGTGGGAGGTTTCCAACAACCTCAATGCAGGTATCAACGCATCGCTGTTCGACGCACGGCTCAACCTCAACGCGGAATATTTCCACAAGAAAACGAGCGACATGCTTTATGACATGCCGTTCTCGCCGTCAACCGGCATTCCCAGCAAGCCGATGAACATCATGACCATGATCAACAAGGGCTTCGAGTTCACGCTCAGCGCCGTTCCTCTGCGGACGAAAAACACGTCGCTGGAGGTAATCCTGACCGGAACGACCTATACCAACTCCGTGACGGATCTGCCGGCCGACAAAGTGGAAACGGGTATCACCCACCTCGCCTATTACAACATCAAGGACGGCGGCTCGGTATGGGACTTCTACGGGCTCAAATCGGCCGGAGTGGATCCCGAAACCGGAGATGCCCTTTACTGGCACCGTGAAACCGGAGAAAACGGAGAAGAGACGCTGAGCAAGGTAACCTATGAGAATGTGGATGCCGTAGGTGACAAATTCTATCTCGGTACGGCCATTCCCGATTTCATTGGCGGCATCACGGTCAACTTCAACTGGAAAGGGCTGGATTTCTCGATTGCCGGAAACTACCAGATCGGCGGCAAGGTGTACGATGCGATGTACAATGGCCTGATGCACGCCGGCACTTCGGACGGCGCCAACTGGCACAAGGATATTCTGAATGCCTGGACCCCCGAAAACACCAACACCAACGTGCCCAAACTCAACGGCGGCACCAATCAGACCCAGGCTCTGGATCCCTATATGATCAGCGCCTCTTACTTCAACCTGCGCAACATCACCCTGGGATACACCTTGCCGCAAAAGTGGGCAAAGGCCATCAAGATGTCGAGCGTGCGCATTTATGTTGCGGCGGACAATGTGGCCTTGCTGTCGAAACGAAAGGGTCTTGATCCGCGCCAGTACATTCAGGGACAGTCGCAGGCAAACTACTCGGTTCTGCGCACCGTTTCTGGCGGCGTTACCATCAACTTTTAAATAGCAGACAAACATGAAAGCAAATCATATCAAATACCTTCTCGTGCTGGGCACGGGGGCTCTGATTGCATCTTGTTCAAGTGATTTCCTGGAAACCGAGCCCACGAACGTAGTGTCGGGGGATCGGCAGAACGAGATACTCCTCGAAAAACCCGAGATGCTCGCCTCCATCATCAGCGGTGCCTATACGACTATTTACAGCGGTGATCCCTATATGAGTTCATCCCAGGATGACTATGGAATGTCCTCTTACAAGATCGCAACGGATGTCATGTGCGATGACATTGCCTTCTTCATCAACTCCGGAGGGTTCGCCTCCGACCAACAGTTGATCTTCCGGGAGCCGGATTATCGGCGCCCCGTTTCGATGTGGCGGCAGTTTTATCACATCGTATCCTCGGCGAACTCCGTTATTAAGGTTCTGAAGGATGTCGAGGGTACCAACAATGACCTCGATGCGATGTTGGGTCAGGCGTATGCTTTGCGGGGATGGGCCTATTATTGGCTCATCAACATGTGGCAGCAACCCTATGATGCCAATCCCGACGCATTGGGCGTTCCGCTGATTCTCGAAGAGGAATCCGAGAGTATCTCCGGACGGGCTCCCGTCAAAACTGTGTATGCACGCATCGATACCGACCTGTCCAAAGCCTGCGACCTGCTCAAAGACAAGCAACTCGGCAATACGGCCCTCAATGAATACGCCGCATCGGGAATCTATGCCAATGTGCTGATGTTCCTGGGTCGTTACGATGAGGCGGCCACGCGGGCTGAATATGCTACCAAAGGTGGCCGACTGGCCGGAGCCGATGAGTTGCTGGCCGGAATGAACAGCGTCTCGATGAGCGAGGTGATCTGGGGTTATGCCGTCACCGAGGAGTGGAATCTTGTCTACGGATCCTTCATGTCCCACATGAATCCTTATGTCGACGGATATGCGCCTCCCGGATACTTCCCGAAACTGGGTGCCAGCGCCCTGGTTGACAAAATCGATGCAAACGACATCCGCAAAGGATGGTTCGGATACAGCGAGACCCTCAATACCAACAAGTTCGACTTCTCCCAGATTGAGCAGGCCGGGTTCGCGGCCTATGTTCCCAACAAGTTTCTCTGCCCGAACAGTTTCCTGTGCGATCTGATCTACATGCGTGTAGCCGAGATGTATTTCGTCGCAGCCGAGGCCCACTACCTCAACGATGATGAAACGAATGCCCGCAAATGGCTCACCGACGTCATGTCGACCCGTATTCCGGGATACGATGCATCCGGCAAGTCGGGAGATGCGCTCTACGAGGAGATTTGCTTCCAGAAGCGGGTTGAGACATGGGGTGAGGGGTGCCGCATCTTCGATGCGAAGCGCCGCAACGAAACCATCGACCGAACGAAATCCACCAACTTTGCAGCATCTCTGGCCAGCACGGATGCCATGACATACAGCGCCCGGGACTATCGGATGATCTACAAGATTCCGACCTTAGAGATGGAGAACAACACGGAAATTTCCTCGGATCAGCAGAATCCTTGATGGAAATTAAGTCCACACCGAAATTCAGAATCACCTCTGTTGCAACGGCAACAGGGGTGATTTTTTTGTAGACTTCCTCGATATGAAATTTGCAGACAACCTTAAAAAAGGGTCTACAGGGAAAAGAAAGATTCATATTTCTGTTTTTTTCGTAAATTTGCGCAGAACAAAACTGGACGTTTATGGCAATCACTCAAATCGCACCCGGCATCCACTATGTCGGCGTCAACGACCGGACCACAACCCGTTTCGAAGGGCTCTGGTCGCTGCCCCAGGGCGTTTCGTACAACGCCTACCTCGTCGTCGGCGAAAAGGTCGCACTCATAGATACCGTCGAGGAGGCTTTCGGCAGCCGCCTCGAAGCCAATATCCGCGAAATAATCGGCGACCGCAAGGTCGACTACCTCGTCGTCAACCATATGGAACCCGACCACTCGTCGTCGATCACCGCCCTGCGGCGCATCTACCCCGACCTGCAGATCGTCGCCAATGCCAAGGCCCTGCAGATGATCGAGGGTTTCTACGGCCTCTGCGGCAACACGGTCGAGGTCAAGGAGGGCGACACGCTCGATCTGGGCGGCAAAAGCCTCTCGTTCCGCATGATCCCGATGGTCCACTGGCCCGAAACGATGGTTTCGTGGTGCCCCGAGGAGCAGGCGCTCTTCTCGGGCGACGCCTTCGGATGCTTCGGGGCCCTCGACGGAGGCATCACCGATTCCGAGGTCGATCCCGAACGCTACTGGGACGAGATGCGCCGCTACTACGCCGCAATCGTCGGCAAATACGGCGCTCCGGTGCAGAAGGCGCTCCAGAAACTCGCCGGGCTCGAAATCCGAAGCATCTGCCCGACCCACGGTCCCGTCTGGCAGGAGCAGATTGGCCGGGTGGTTGACCTCTACGACCGCATGAGCCGCTACGAAGGGGAACCGGGCGTGGTCATCGCCTACGCCTCGATGTACGGGAACACCGAGCAGCTGGCCGAGCGCATCGCCCGCGAACTGGCCGCCGAGGGGGTGCGCAACATCCGCATCTACAACCTCTCGTATGCCGATCCGTCGGTCGTGCTGCGCGACATTTTCTGTTTCGACACGCTGCTGGTCGGAGGGCCCACCTACAACGCCGGGCTCTTCCCGCCCGTAGCCGAGTTGCTCGACAAACTCGCCGCACGCTGCATTCCGCAGCGGCGCTTCGGCTGGTTCGGCTCCTTCACGTGGGCCGGAGCCTCGGTCAAACTGCTGGGAGAGTTCGCCCAGAAGATGAAGTGGGAAACGCTCGGCGCACCCGTGGAGATGAAGCAGGGTTTCTCCCCGAAAATGTACGACAGCTGCCGGGCCCTGGCGCATGACGTCGCCGAAAAGTTCCACGGCAAAGCCTGACGCCCAATGATGAGGATCGCCATCGTCGGGACCGGATACGTCGGGTTGGTTTCGGGCGCCTGTTTCGCGGAGATGGGGCTCGACATCACGTGCGTCGACACCGACGTGCGGAAGATCGAGATACTGAACGCCGGGCGGATCCCGATCTACGAACCCGGGCTCGAAGCGCTCGTCGGGCGGAACGCCGCCGCCGGAAGGCTCCACTTCACGACCGACCTGGCATCGTGCCTCGACCGGGTCGAGGTGGTCTTTTCGGCCGTCGGAACCCCGCCCGGGGAGGACGGTGCGGCGGATCTGAGCCAGGTGATGGAGGTGGCCCGCACCTTCGGGCGCCACATCCGCCGCTACACGCTGCTCGTCACGAAGAGCACCGTGCCCGTAGGCACGTCAGCCCGTATCAAGGCCGTGATCGAGGAGGAGTTGCAGGCCCGGGGCTGTGAGGTGCCGTTCGACGTCGCCTCGAACCCGGAGTTCCTGAAGGAGGGTGCGGCAATCAAGGACTTCATGTCGCCCGACCGCGTGGTGGTGGGCGTCGAAAGCCAGCGCGCCCGGGAGTTGATGGCGCGGTTGTACCGTCCCTTCCTGATCAACAACTTCCGCGTGCTCTTCATGGACATCGCCTCGGCCGAAATGACCAAATATGCCGCCAACGCCATGCTGGCAACCCGCATTTCGTTCATGAACGACATCGCCAACCTCTGCGACCGGGTGGGTGCCGACGTGGAGATGGTCCGCAAGGGCATCGGCTCCGACGCGCGCATCGGCAACAAGTTCCTCTACCCGGGGTGCGGATACGGGGGTTCGTGCTTCCCGAAGGATGTCAAGGCCCTGGCCCGCACGGCCCGCGAACACGGCTACACGATGCAGGTCATCGAGGCCGTGGAGCGCGTCAACGAGGCGCAAAAGAGCGTGGTCTTCGGGAAACTCCGCACGGCCTTGGGCGATTTGGCCGGGAAACGGGTGGCGATCTGGGGCCTCGCCTTCAAGCCCGAGACGGACGACATTCGCGAAGCCCCGGCCGCGGAGGTGATCGGGCGGTTGCTCAGGGCCGGAGCCGAGGTGTGCGTCTGCGACCCCGTCGCGGTTCCCGAATTCCTCCGCAAACACGGCGATTGGGAGTTCCGCACGGCCCGCACGATGTACGGAGCGGCAGAGGGGGCCGATGCCGTGGCACTGCTCACCGAATGGAAGGAGTTCCGGATGCCCGACTGGGCACAACTGCGCGGCACGATGCGTGGCGACGCGGTCGTCGACGGCCGCAACATCTACGACAAGCAGGAGGTCCGTGCCGCGGGGTTCCGCTACTTCGGAATCGGGAAGTAGGCGGCGGAAACGCACGGAGAGGCGGAGAGGCGGAGAGACGGAGAGGCGGAGAGACGGAAAGGCGAAATGTATAAGCAGCGTAATGCAGTTTAGTGCGGCGAAACGTCCCGAAACAACGGCAATTCACTCATCTCACGATCCCGGCCCATTGAGGGCCGGGATCGCCTGTTGCGTTCCGGAAATGAACAAAACCCGCCCACAAACGACCGCTTCGAAGTTGGGAATCCGCCGTACTTTTGCAGCGTCAAACTTCAAATCATGAACGGAAACAGCAAAACCTTCCTGCTCGTCCTGCTGGGGATGCTCACGGCATTCGGGCCCTTCGTCACGGACATCCGCCAGTTCATCGCCTCCCTCCACCGAAACACCCCTGCCGCCTCAATGCGACAGGGGTGTTCATAACACGCCGGGAATAAAAGGCCCCGGAATAACAGGTCCAACAAGTCCCCGGGAAGCGGAAAGCCGGAACTACTTGCGCACCTTGACGATGATCTTGCGCACCGTGCCCTCACCGACCATCGGGGCGTGGCCGTCCTCGGGGAAGAGCACCGTGAACTGGCCCGGACGCAGCGTGTAGTAGGTCTGGGGCTCATCGTCAAAGAGCTGAATATCCTTCTCGGCGTTGAATTCCGACTGCGGCTGGCAGAGGTCCTTGCGCTCGCTCCAGCCGAAGGTCTCCGACTTTCCGGAGATCAGCACCTGGATGTCGATATACTCGTTGTGGACCTCCAGTTTGGCATCCTTCTTCAGTTTGAGCTCCCGCTCCATGACGTTGACGTAGATATCCTTGCCGTCGAGTTCGTGGATTCCCGGCTCCACCTTCGTCCAGTCGGTCGAGGCGATCCGTTCGAATGCCTTCTGCATACGCGGGTTTACACCGTAGTAAAGCGCGCTGTTTTTCAGTGAATCTAAAATCATAGCTCGTCTGTTTAAGTTTGTAGATGGTCGTATTTCAGTTTTTATCCGTCTTCTTCAGGCGCACGACAACCGGATGGTGATCCGAATATTCGACCGGCAGGGTTTCGTAAGTCACCGGTTCGAGCCCCCTGCTCAGCACGTAGTCGATGCGCAGCGTGTTGAAAAAGCCCCGGAAGGTGTGCGAATAGCCCGAACCGCAGACCCGGAAGGCATCGCGCGAACCCCGGGCCATCGTCCGATAGACGTAAGACATGGGCGTATCGTTGAAATCGCCGCAGATGATGCGCCGCGTGCGGGTCTCCCCGACCACCCGGGCGATGCTGTCGACCTGGGCGGCGCGCAGGACGCTGTTCTCACGCAGGCGTTCGACGATGCTGCGGATCTTCGTCTCGCGGGCCGTATCCGAGAGGAAGCGGTGTTCGGTGATGTATTCGTTGTCCGCGGCGTTGATGGCCGTGGAGTGGAGGTGGTTGTTGAAGACCCGCACGGTGTCGTCGCCCACCAGCACATCGGCCCACACCGACGAGGCGGGGGTCAGCAGCGTCCGCGAACGCAGGATCCGGAATTTGCTCAGGATCGCCAGCGGCGCCTCATACATGGAGTCCGGAGCCGCCGTGCGGCCGAAACCCGCACTCTCGTACTTCTCCTCCAGCAGCGAAAACTCCTCGGACCGGGCCGCCAGCCGGGCATTGAACTCCTGCAGGCAGATGATGTCCGGATCCTGTTCGTCGATCAGCCGCAGGATGTCCTCCACGCTGCTGTGCCCGTTTTCGCCGTAGAAGCTGCGGACGTTGTAGGTCATCACCTTGAAGGTTCCGCGGTCGGAGTCCTCGGCCTCTTCATAGACGCGGCGGATGTCGGGACGCCAGAAGAGCGAGACCTTGAAGAAACCGACAGCCACGATCACGATCATCACACCGGCCCGGAGCCAGCGCCAGCGGATGATCCAGTAGAGCATCAGGATCACCGCCGCCACATAGGTGATCGGAGCGGCGAGCCCCAGCACGGGGAAGAACCAGACGCGCGAAGGGTTGACATGGGGCACGAAATAGGTCAGCACCAGGGTGACGGCAACCACGAGCGAGAGGGCCGTCATCACGCCGTCGAGGAGCCAGAGTGCCCAGCTGCGGCGGCGTTTGCCTGCGGGGCGCTCCCCGTATCCGGAGTAGTATTCGGAAGCCATGGTCTAAAAGCGGATCATACCGCGGCGTTTCCACCAGTAGAGCAGCAGGAAGCCCCACAACATACCGCCCACATGGGCGAAATGGGCGACGTTGCCCACACCCCGCCAGCCGAGGAAGAGTTCGATGACGGCATAAATGATAACGAACCACTTGGCCTTCATCGGGATGGGCGGGATCAGGAGCATGATCACGGCGTTGGGGTACATCACGCCGAAGGCCAGCAGCAGTCCCATCACGGCGCCCGACGCCCCGACCAGGGCCATCGGCTGTCCGAGCCCCCAGGCGATTCCGGCCTGGATCAGCGCCGCACCCACACCGCAGGCCATGTAGTAGATCAGGAATCGCCGCGACCCGAGGTCGTATTCCAGCGTGCGGCCGAACATCCACAGGGCGAACATGTTGAAGAAGATATGTTCGAAATTGGCGTGGAGGAACATGTAGGTGACGAACTGGTAGGTATGGAACTTATACCCGAGCATCCGGGGGCCGACCTGAAGCGCCCCGAACTCATTGAGAAAACGGTAGGCTTCGGGGATCAGCGCCATCGCCATATAGACGAGCAGGTTGATGATGATCAGGTTCTTGACAACCGGAGGGGTCTGAAAATAGCGATTCATTCGAGATCAATTTTTGCAAAGGTAACTTTTTTCCGCCGGATTACCCCAATTTGGCACGTAAATCTTCCGGGGTAATTTCGGCGAGGATGGTTTTGCCCGAGGGCGTGAAGCTGACGTTGCCCGTCTGGGCCAGGCGGTCGAGCAGCACCGCGGCCTCTTCGCGCGAGAGGTTCCGCATGCCGCATTTCGCACCCGAAACGGCCATCACCGCGGCAATCTTCTCGCGGCGCACGTCGGCCAGCGACACGGGCGTCGCAAAGACCTGCAGCAGATCGAACAGCAGTTGGTCCACCGAATCGGCGGGCAGGTCGGCCGGAGTTCCCTTGACCTCCACGGCCCCTGCGCCGCAAAGATCGAGGTCGAAGCCCAGGGCGGCGAACTCCACGGCATGTTCCTCCAGCAGGGCGTATTCGTCGCCCGAGAGGAGCAGCCGTTCGGGGAAGAGCAGCTGCTGGCTGACGGCCGAGCCGTGGCCCAGCATCCGGAGATACTCCTCGTAAAGGACGCGCTCACGGGCCCGGCGCACGTCGACCGCCACGAAGCGGCCGTTCAACAGTGCGACGAGGTAACCGCCCGGCAGTGGCAGCGGATCGGTGAATTCGGGTTGCGAGGCAATATCCAACCGCTGCTGTTCGAGAGTAACCGACGAGGGGATGAAGTCGAGCGAACTCTCCCCGAATCCGCCGTCTGCGGAAGGGGTTCCGAGGCCGTCGTCCGGGAGCGATCTTCCCGAGAAATCGCTTCCCGATTCGAAATCCTCGAATTCGTCGGACTCGGAGGAGGCGAGCACGCCGCCGCGCAGGAACGAAGGAATCCGGGCTCCTGCGCCCCGGAAGCCGGATGTCCCCGAAACACCCGTCCTCATCGACGGTCGTCCCGCTGCGGCGGCTCCGCCAGCTGAGGCTGCCGCATCCGCGTCACTGAAGGGGACGTCGAAACCCGTAAAATCGACATTCGGATCCGGAGCCGAAGGATCGATGTACTCATCGCGGAAGGGGTTGTAATCGCTGTTCGACATCGCCGCAGGCTCGCTGTAGACCGCACCTTTCTGCAGGACGGGAATCTCCAGCGCCCCTTCGCGGTCGAAATCCATCATCGGAACCGCACCGGTCTTGGCCAGCGTCTCGCGCACGGCGGCATTGACGATCTGCCATACGGCCTCCTCGTCGGCAAAACGCACCTCGGTCTTCTGCGGGTGGACATTCACGTCGATACGCGCCGGATCGATCGTCAGATAGAGGAAATAGGAGGGCTGGCAACTCTCCGGAATCAGCTTTTCGTAAGCTTTCAGGATGGCGCTCGTGAAATAGGAGATCTTGAAGAAGCGGCCGTTAACGAAGAGATACTGTTCGGTATTGCGTTTTTTGGCCGCGGCAGGCCGCCCGACAAACCCGTCGAGGCGTGCGATCGAGGTATCGGCCTCAACCTCCAGCAGATTCTGTTTGATATGGCGTCCCACCACGTCGACAATCCGCCCGGCCAGCGAGGCGGGCTGCAGGTTGTAGACCGGGGCGTCATTGGCATAGAGTTCGAAGGCCACCTGCGGGTAGCAGAGGGCGATGCGCTGGAATTCCGTGCGGATCTGCGAGGCCGACGTGGTGCTCTTGTCGAGGAAGCGGCGCCGGGCCGGGACGTTGTAGAAGAGGTTGCGCACGAAGAACTGCGATCCCACGGGACACATCACCGGGGTCTGCCCGACGAACTGACCGCCGTTGATTTCGGTCTGCGTACCCACCTCGTCACCCTCCTGCCGCGTGCGCAGTTCGACCTGCGCCACGGCGGCGATCGAAGCCAGGGCCTCCCCGCGGAATCCGAACGTATGCAGCGCATAGATATCCTCCACGACGCCGATCTTGCTCGTGGCGTGGCGGTCGAAGGCCATGCGGGCGTCGATGGGCGACATGCCGCAACCGTCGTCGACGATCTGGATGAGGTCCTTGCCGCCGTCGCGGAAGTTGACCTTCACCGAGCGGGCGCCCGCATCGAGCGCATTCTCCATCATCTCCTTCACCACCGAAGCCGGGCGGTTGACCACCTCTCCGGCCGCGATCTGGTTGGCGACGACTTCGGGTAAGAGTCTGATCTTGTCTGCCATTTACTACTCCTGTTCCTCCTGGTAATCGTTCGGGACAACGACGATCGGCGCATAGGGGTTGAACTCCCCTTCGGCCTGCGCAGCCGGAACCGGGCGTTGCGGAGACTGCTGCAACAGCAACCCCCAGTTGGCCAGCTTCGGATAGAGCAGGTAGATGAACAGCAGCAGCAGCACCGCTGCTCCGGCGATCTTGAAAAACCGCATCCGTCCCCGATCGTCGGTTCCGGAACGCCGTGCCGCACGCGCTTCGCGCTGGGTCCGGATGTATTGTCCGGGGGTGTATTCGCGGTCCGCATCTTCGGCGCGTTCACCGCGCAGTTCGGTGCGGCGCTGTTCGCGCGCCTCCTTTTCGGGGTCGTAGTAACGCGGGATATAGTTGAATTTGTTCGCGTGTCTTTTGAACGGGGTAAACATGGTATTGTCCTCTTTTTCGGTAAAGATACGAATATCTTTGCAAATTATTGTATTTCCGGGCTGAAAAGGCGGCCATGACGATACGACAAGCCCCTCCCGAAGGAGGGGTCTTCGTGACGCCGGGTCCGGACACAAGGCCGACAAGCAAGTTCCGAGAGCCGGCATCGGCCCACAACGGCCGCCTTTTGCCGACACCTGCCGCCTCTGCCGTTTCCTCCGTCTCCTGCCGTTCCTGTCGCTCCTGCCGTCTCCGGCCGCCCCTGTTTATCTCCTGCCGGCCCTGTTTATCTCTTGCCGGCCCTGTTTATCTCTTGCCGGCCCTGTTTATCTCCTCCGGCCCTGCCGCCTCCGGCCGGACGCAGCCGTCGCTACCGGAAGAAACTCTTCATGCGTTCGAAGATGTTCTGGTTCTTGACCGATTCGGCCCGCTGGAACGAGGGCTGGGCCGCCAACTGTTCGACCAGACGCTTCTCTTCGGAGGTGAGTTTCGACGGGATCGTGATGTCCACGACAACCAGTTCGTCGCCGCGTCCGTATCCGTTCACGTCGGGCAGTCCCTTGCCGCCCAGTCGCAGCACCTTGCCGGCATGGGTTCCCGGGGCGATCTTGATCTTGGCACGGCCGTCCACGGTCGGGACCTCCACCGTACCGCCCAGCAGCGCCGTCGTTACGGTGATGTTCAGGTTGTGGATCAGGTCGTTGCCGTCGCGGACCAGTTCCGGATTGGGCTCCTCCTCGATGACGACCTGCAGGTCGCCGTTCACGCCGCCCTGACGCGCCGCATTACCCTTGCCGGTAACCGTGAGGACCATTCCCTCGCCCACTCCGGCCGGGATCTGGATCTCGACGACCTCCTGGCCGCGCAACGTTCCTTCGCCCCTGCACTTGTCGCACGTCGCCGTGATCACCTTGCCCGTGCCGCCGCACGTCGGGCAGACGCCCTGGGTCTGCATCCTTCCGAAGAAGGTGTTTTCCACGCGCGTAACGTATCCCGTTCCGTTGCAGGTCGAACAGGTTGCGTAGGCATTGGCGTCCCTGGCGCCCGAGCCGCCGCACTTGTCGCACGCCACGGTCTTGTTGATCTTGAGTTTCTTGGTGACGCCCGAGGCGATCTCGGCAAGCGTCAGCCGAACGCGCACCCGGATGTCCGACCCGCGGTTGACGCGGCGCGAGCCGCCCCCCGACGAGCGGAATCCGCCGCCGAAGTGTCCGCCGAAAATATCGCCGAACTGCGAGAAGATGTCCTCCATGGAGAATCCCCCGCCGCTGAAACCTCCGAAACCTCCGGCACCGCCGCCTGCCGCGCCGCTCATTCCGGCGTGTCCGAACTGGTCGTAACGGGCCCGCTTGTCGGGATTCGACAGCACGTCATAGGCTTCGGCGGCCTCCTTGAACTTCTCTTCGGCCTCCTTGTCCCCGGGGTTCTTGTCCGGGTGGTATTTGATCGCGGCCTTTCGGTAGGCCTTCTTGATCTCGTCGGCGTTGGCATTGCGCTCGACGCCGAGCACTTCGTAATAATCTCTCTTCTCTGCCATGGCCTTACTCTCCTACGACAACCTTAGCGAAACGCAGCACCTTGTCGCCCAGCATGTAACCCGTCTGGACGACATCGATGACCTTGCCCTTCATCTCCCCGCCGGCCGCGAACTTGGCCACCGCCTCCGCAATGTCGGCATCGAACTCCTTCTCTTTCAGATCCATTTCGACAACACCCTTTTGCCGCAGGGCCTCGGTGAACTTCTGCGAGATGAGCTGCACGCCCTGCCGCAGGGCCTCCACGTCATCGCTCTTCTCCATGGCCGCCACGGCGCGCTGCACGTCGTCGCGCACCGGAAGCATCGCCAGCAGGACGTCGCGTCCGCCGGTCTGCACGAGGTCCATCTTCTCCTTGAGCGTGCGTTTGCGATAGTTGTCGAATTCGGCCTGCAGGCGCAGGAACTTGTCCTTCCACTCGGCCACGGCCTCCTCTACGGCCTGCGCCACGGCTTCGGGCTGTTCCGAGGAGTCGGCATCGCGGTTCACGGCGTCATCGTCTGCCATTTTGGCAGACTCTTCGGCGGCTGCACCTGACACATTGGCATCTGAGGCCGCTCCGCCCGAAGGATTCACGCCTTCCGAGGCCGGTTTTTCATCCTCTCTAACAGCCTCATTATAAACCTTTTCCTTTTTCATATCTGGTATTTTTTTCAGTTTCCGAAGGATCTTTCGCACAAATTGCATACCAACGCTATCCGATGATGAATATGGCCGGGCGTTTGTTCAGTTCGGGCAGCGCCATCCGGCGCCACTCCCCCACCGTCCGGGTTTCGATCCGCTCCGCGGGAGCCGTGAGGTCCGCAGCCACCGTCAGGCGCGTTTCGGGTGCCAGGGTCTGCAGGAACTGCTCCAGGAGTTTCGCATTGCGGTAGGGCGCCTCGATGAAGAGTTGCGACTGCCCTTCGCTGCGGGCCCGCCGTTCGAAGAAACGGATGGCCTTGCCCCGCTCTGACGGCTTGACGGGCAGGTAGCCGTTGAAGGCGAACGACTGCCCGTTCAGCCCCGAAGCCATCAGGGCGAGAAGGATCGACGAGGGCCCCACGAGCGGCACGACCCGGACTCCGCGGCGGTGGCAGGCTTCGACGACCAGCGCCCCCGGATCGGCCACGCCCGGCACACCGGCTTCGGAGATCACCCCGGCTGAGCGTCCCTCCAGAATCGGAGCCACCAGCTCCTCGACTTCGCGCCCGGCGACCGTATGTTCGTTCAGTTCGCGGAACTCCAGCGTGTCGATCGGCCGCGCGACACCCGCTTTCGAGAGAAACCGCCGCGCCGTGCGGGTATTCTCGACGATGAAGTAGTCCAGTGCGTCCATCACCGCGCGGTTGGCGGCGGGCAGCACGTCCCAGGGTGCCGTTTCGTCCGAAATCGGGCACGGGATCAGGTAGAGGGTTCCGTAAGCCATTTACTCCTTGAGATAGATGCGTTTGACACGGCCCGATATGGAGGTCATGATCTCGTAGGGGATCGTATCCAGTACGCGGGCCATGGTTTCGAGGTCGTTGCCCGGGGCGGCCGAGAAGACGACGGCCTCGTCGCCCTCCTCCACGCCCGGAATATCCGTAATGTCGATCATGCAGCTGTCCATGCAGACCCGCCCGACGATCGGGGCCGGCTGCCCGGCGACGAGCATCGACCAGCGCCCGCACCCGAGGTGGCGGTCCAGGCCGTCGGCATAGCCGATCGGGACGGTGGCCGTGACGGTCGTGCGGGTCAAGCGCCCGGCGCGGCCGTATCCGACCGCATCGCCCGCTTCGAGGTGCTTGATCTGCACGATGCGGGTCTTCAGCGCCGAGACGGGCCGCAGCGCCGGATTGTGCTGCCATCCGAAGCCGTAGAGCCCCAGCCCGAGGCGGCACATGTCGAACTGCGCCTCGGGGAAGCGCTCGATGGCCGCCGAGTTGGCCGTATGGCGGATGACGGCGTAGGGCAGCGCCTCGACGAGCTGCGTGCTCATGCGGTCGAAGCGGTCGATCTGCGCCCGCGTGTAGGCATCCTCCCCGGGCATGTCGGCGCAGTTCAGGTGCGAGAAGACCGAGGCGACCTTCACGGCCGGGAGCTCCTTCAGCACGTCGCACAGCCGCCCGATCTCCCCCTCCATGAATCCCAGGCGGTGCATTCCGGTATCCAGCTTGACGTGAATCGGATAGCGGATCTCCCCGGCGTGGTTCACGGCCCGGGCGAAGTCGTCGAGCGACCGGAAGCTGTAGATTTCGGGCTCCAGGCGGTTGGCGATCATCTGGTCGAAGCTGTCGGCGTCGGCATTCAGCACGACAATGGGCATCGTGATGCCGCGTTCGCGCAACAGCACCCCCTCGTCGGCAAAGGCCACGGCGAGGTAGTCGACCCGCTGGTGCTGGAGCATCTGCGCCACCTCGAAATCCCCGGCGCCGTAGGAGCCGGCCTTGACCATGGCCACAAGTTTCGTACGGAAATCGAGTTTCGACCGGAAATAGTTGAGATTGTGCGTCATGGCGTCGAGATCGACCTCCAGCACGGTGGTATGGCTCTTGTGCGAAAGGGCGTGGGCCAGCTTCTCGAAGCGGAAATCGCGGGCGCCCTTCAGCAGCACGGCACGCCCGGCCACGACGCGGCGCCCGATCCGGGCGATGCACTCGTCGGTCGAGGCGTAGAAAACCTTGTCGCAGTCGAAGAGCGCGGCATAGCGTTTCAGTTTGGGACCGATCCCCACGAGGGTGTCGATTCCGGCCCGGGCAACCATCCCGGCCACCCGGCCGTAGAGTTCGTCGTCCGAGAGGCCGCTCTGGGCGATGTCCGACAGGACGAGCGTGCGGCGGCGCGTCAGGGCCACGCTGTGCAGGTAGTCCAGCGCCAGCGCCAGCGAATTGAGGTCGAGGTTGTAGGCGTCGTTGATGAGCACCGAATCGTTGATTCCGTCCTTGACTTCGAGACGCATGGCGACCTGCGGAGCCGCGGAGAACGACGGGGCTGGGAATCCCATTGCCGAGCAGAAGGCCTCGACGATCTGGGCGTTGCGGCGCGAGGCCTCGTTGCCGATCACCGCCTCGGGAAGCTGCGGAGCCGCGGCCGCATCGAAGAGTTTCCGTTCGGCGAAGCGCGAGGCGATCAGGCGCCCGAGGGGTTCGTAGTGGCTGTGGTAAATGATCACCCGGGCGCGGTGTGCCAGGACCATCTTTTCGAGACACTTCTGTTCGAGATTGAGGAAATTCTCCTGATGGGCGTCGCCGATCGAGGTGAAGACCACCACGTCGGGGCGGATGATACGTTCGAGGCGCTCCATCTCGCCGGGTTTCGAGATTCCGGCCTCGATCAGCGCCAGTTGTTCGTCGCCCTCGATCATCAGCACCGACAACGGCACGCCCAGCTGCGAATTGTAGCTCTTGGGCGAGCGGTAGCACTTCATCCCGGCAGGCAGCTCCTCGGCGATCCACTCCTTGATGACGGTTTTTCCGTTCGAACCGGTGATTCCGACGACCGTACCCCTGAAATGGGCGCGGTGATAGGCCGCCAGGCTCTGCAGCGCCGCGATGGCGTTCTTCACGACCACATAGCCGCACCCGGGCAGTTCCTCGACGGGGCGTTCGACCAGGAAAGCCCGCACGCCGCGGGCATACATCTGCGGGATAAAATCGTGCGAGTCGTGATTGGCCCCGCACATGGCGACGAACATCGGGCAGCAGCCCAGTTCGCACGAGAGCGAGCGGCTGTCGGTGACGACCGACCGCACATCGGACTCCTCGCCCGAGAAGCGACCGCCGACGATGGCGGCAATCTGCGAAAGTTTGTAATTCATCTTTTCCGCAACTTTTATAGCATCCGTCCGGCCTTCCCCGGGGCTTTCCCAATCCCGACGGCAATCCGGACCTTTCCGAATTCACGCGCCATTACGAGAGATCGAACGTCACGATCGTAATCCCGGCACCGCCGCGGTCGGCGTGTTCGTCGACAGCAGAAACCACTTCGGGCACGGTCCGGAGGTAGCGGCGGATCTCCTCCTTCAAGGCTCCGGTGCCCTTTCCGTGGAGGATCGTCACCGACCCGACGCCTACCATCAGGGCGTCATCCACCAGGTCCTGCACCGCCTCCAGCGCCTCCGCCGCGCGCATTCCGCGCACGTCGATGTGGTCCTTGAAGTTGAGCTTGCGCGACGAGATGTCGACCGACACGACGGTCCGGGCCGTTGTCGGGCGCGTGGCCTCGCGGTATTCGTTGTTCGAGACGACCGTCAGCGATGCCTTGTCGACCGTCGTGAGAATCTGCCCGAAGGCCACCTGCGCCCGCTTGCCCTTCACCGACTGCACCACGCCGACCATCGCCTGCCCGGCCATGCGGACCTTCGACCCGACCTCCACCTCACGCGGTTTTTCGGGCTCCGCCGCCGACTTCTCCGAGCCCTTTTCGCCCTGGCGCTCGCGCCGCTCGGCACGCCGCTGGCGCCGCCGCTCGATGCGCTCCATCTCGCGGGCCACCTGCTCGTCGCGCTCCGACGCATCCTCCTTCCCGACCGTCTCGCGGAAATCGTCCAGTTCGCGGCGGGCCAGCCGCGTCAACTCCTTCTCGGCCTGCGCCTCGCGGATCGTCTTGATCGTATTCTCGATCTGCCGGTTGGCGTCGGCAATCAACCGTTGCGCCTCCTCCTTGGCACGTTTGAGAATCTCCTGCCGCTCGGCGCGGATCTTCGTGAGCTGCTCCGCGTAAGTCTGCTCCAGCTCCTCGACCTTGCGGTCCGTCAGCCGGATGCGGTCACGCTTCTGCTCCCAATAGTGCTTGTCGCGGGCGATCTCGCGCAGCTGCTTCTCGATATTGATATGATCCGAGCCGGCCTTCTCGCTGGCCCGGCGGATGATCTCCTCCGGAAGCCCGATCTTGCGGGCGATCTCCACGGCAAACGAACTGCCCGGCTTGCCCGTCTCCAGTTTGAAGAGCGGCCGGATGTTCTGCACGTCGAACATCATCGCCCCGTTGGCAATCCCCTCCGTATTCGACGCATAGTATTTGATATTGGCATAGTGGGTCGTGATGACGCCGTAGCACCCCTTCTCCAGCAGGCGTTCGAGAATCGCCTCGGCAATCGCCCCGCCGATGACCGGCTCGGTGCCCGACCCGAATTCGTCGATCAGCACCAGGGTCCGCGGCGACGCCCCGGCCAGCATGTGCTTCATGTTGAGCAGGTGGGAGGAGTAGGTCGACAGGTCGTTGTCGATCGACTGCTCGTCGCCGATGTCGATGCAGAGGCTCTCGAAGACGGGCAGCTCGGAGATCTCCGACGCCGGGACCGGGAACCCGCACTGGAACATGTACTGGACGATGCCGGTGGTCTTCAGGCAGACGGATTTTCCGCCGGCATTGGGTCCCGAAATGACGAGGATATGCTTGCGGCGGTCCAGCTGCAGGTCGAGCGGGACGATTTCGCGCCCAGAGGCGCGCAAGGTCTGCTGCAAGAGCGGGTGGCGGGCGTTTTTGAGCACCAGCCGGTCGTCGGTCGAGAGGATCGGCTTCACGCATCCGTTCTCCGAGGCCCAGCGCCCCTTGGCGCGCAGCATGTCCATCTCGGCCAGGTAGTCGCCCGACGCGGCGATCAGCTCCGCATCGGGACGGATCCCTTCGGTGAACTCCGTGAGGATGCGCACGATCTCGCGCCGTTCGGCATATTCCAGCTCACGCAACTCGTTGTTGATCTCCACCACCTCGACCGGTTCGACATAGAAGGTCTTTCCGGTGGCCGACTCGTCGTGGATGAAACCGTTGAGCTTGCGTTTGTTCGAGGCCGAGACGGGGATCACGGCCCGTCCGTCTCGGATCGAGATCTGGGCGTCGCTCTCGACGATCCCCGCCCCCTTGGCGGCGGCCAGCACGGCCTGCAGCCGTTTGGCGGCCTGTCCCTCGCGTTCGCGGATCGCACGGCGGATCTCCTGCAGCGCCGGGGAGGCGTTGTCCCTCACGTTGCCGAAGCGGTCGACAATCGCCTCGATGCGCCGCACGATCTCCGGGAAGGCCTCCACGCCCCGCGTGCGGGCATGGAGCGTCGGGTAACGCTCCGCACGGTTCAGGATGAACGACACGATGCCGCCGATCGTCGTGAGGGCACGGTCGAGGGTGACGACCTCCTCCACGTCGAGGAACGAACCCTCGACGCGCAGTTTGGCGACAAGCTGATCGACATCGGGATACTCCCCGCCGGGGAAGTCGCGCTCCATTTCGAGCACCAGACGCATCTCGTCGGCCAGGGCCAGGCGGCGCTCGATCTCACGCGGGGAGGTCGAAAATCCCTCGGCAGCGATCCGTTCGCGGGCGGCCTGCATCGTACAACGTTCGGCAACCTGTTCCCGCAGGCGGTCGAACCCGATTTTCTGCTCGAAAGTGGCTGGATAGATCATGTGTGAGGTATCGAAAAAATCGGTCCCGCGGCTCGCCCGGGACCGAAGCATTTTACATTTCGGGATTTCAGCGCAGAGCCTTGAGCGAATCCCGCCGGGCCCGTTCTGCGGCCTTGGCGGCCTGGCGTTCGGCCTTGGCCTGCATCTTCTCGGGACTGCGGCCGAAGAGCGAGAAGTGGACATAGCGGCCGGGGTACTGCTCCAGGTTGGCCAGCAGCGAGGCCAGGTTGTCGCTCGCCTCGTTCAGCGACTCGTAGAGCGACGGATCGTTCAGCAGCCGTCCGACGGTCCCGTCGCCCTCCTGGATGCGCTCCAGCAGGAGATTCATCTCCCCGACCGTTTCGGAAAGCTCCCGGGCGAATCCCGCATCGGCCAGTTCCGTGGTGATACGGTTCAGGTTTCCCATCATGCTGTCGACCCGCGGGGCATTCTCGCCCAACATTTCGGAGAAGGCCGTCAGGTTCTCCACGGCAGAGGCAAGATTCTGTTTTTCGGTATCGAGCAGGTCGGCCAGATCGCCCGACATGGCATCGAGATGCCGTAACGTTCCGTTGATACTCTGCGCATTGTCCTCCATCAGGAGATTCAGGTTGTCGAGCGTCCGCGAGAGGTCGGCGGTCACCTGCGAGATCTTTTGTTTGAAGAACTCCAGCTCCGACCCGGCCATATCCATCAGATCGCGGCCCCGCACCGAACGCAGCGTATCGCCCTTTTCGAGATACTCCGACGACTTGCCGTAGACGATTTCGATAGCCTTTCCGCCCATGAATCCGTCGCTGAAGATCCTGGCTTCGGAGTCCTTCGGGATGCGGAACTGGCGTTTGATGGTGAACTGCAGCACGACGTTGTCGCTGTGCTGGGGATCGAGCGAGATGCCGGTGACCGTTCCGACCTTGACCCCTTTCAACATGATGGGCGAGGCGGCCTGGATTCCGCTCACCTGGTCGTAGGAGGCGTAGTAGACCGCATTGCGGCTGAGGATGTCCAGTCCCTGCAGGAACCGGATTCCGGCCCAGGCGGCCACGATCATCGTCACGGCGAATATGCCGATCTTGACTTCTCTTTTCATATGCTATTTTACTTTCTTACAATTTGCGTACCCCGGCAGCAGACGACAAAGGCATCGGGGAACGTTTTGCGGACTTCAGCGACCCTGCGCTGGGCGGCGGCGCGCGAACCGTACTCGCCGACACCGTACTTGTAGGGGAATCGTCCGTCCGAGAGATATTGTTTCACCTTGCCGCGGTAGGCCCGGAACTGCGCGGAGTTCAGCGGAACGGGCTTGGATGAAGCGAGCACCTGCACCGTATAGCGCAAGGGTTCCGATGCCGCAGCACCTCCTTTCGCCGATCCGTCCTTTGCGACCTTCTCCTCCTTTTCGCCCTTGGAGGAGTTTTTCCCGGCCGGCTCGGCCTTCGGGTCGGGTTTTGCCGCGCTCTTCCCGGCGGAGGAATCCGCCTTCGCGGCATCTCCGGCAGCGGGTTTCGAGGCGGATTTCGAGGCGGCGGGAGCCTCCTTTTCCGTCCCGGCGTCCGGCTTCGCACGCTCCGCGGCGGCACCCTCCTCGGCCATGCGGGTTTCGAGCACGTAGGACGAATACTCCTTCACGGCGCGGTAGATCGACGCGGCGATTTCGTTCTGGCCCTTGTCCGACTTCATGTAGGCCAACTCCTGGGCATTGGTCATGAACCCGATCTCGGTCAGCGCACCGGGCATGTCCGTGGCATACAGCACGCGCAACAACTGCCGTTTCACGCCCCGGGAGTTGCGTCCGGCCTTGGTGTACTGCGTCTGGATGCAGCGGGCGATGGCCATGCTGTACTCGCCGTAGGTGAACTGCAGGTTCTGGATATAGGCCCGCACGATGGCAGCGGTTCGCTCGTCCGACATGTCGATCAGGTCCTCGCGGTTGCTTTCGTAGAGGGCATTCTCGTTATAGCGCTGCTCCTTGGGGGTCTCGCCCATGATGAGCGTCTCGACGCCCCTGACAGCCGTGGCCCGCGGCGCCGCATTGGCATGGATCGAAATGAAGAGATCGCCCCCGGCGTTGTTCGCAATATCGGCCCGTGCCTGGAGGTCCGTCGCCAGATCGGCTCCCAGGGCCTTGTCGGTGGTTCGCGTGTAGACGACCTTGACGCCCGGCATTCCCTCCTCGATGAGTTTGCCGAGCTTGAGGGCCACCTTCAGCGTGAGGTCCTTTTCGTAGACGCCGCCGTAGTGAGCTCCGGGGAATTTGCCGCCGTGCCCGGCATCGATCACCACGACCCCGACGCCGTGCGCAATATTCCCCGCGGCAACCGCGTTTGTACAGACGGAGGCAACCGCGAAAGCGAGGAGCAGCAAAAGGCGCGTGCGCATATTTAATGGTGCCAAGTGCAAGCTTTCTGTAATTTTTTACCTATCTTTGTCGAGCCGAAAACGCGGCAGGAGGGCTTCCAAGGCCCGATCCGGGCGTTTTTGCCGACCTGTCGGCAAAGGTACGGAAAATTTTTGGAATTTTGGATAAGGTAAGGGCAAAATATCTCTTGTCGGCGGCCGTGCTCATGCTGTTCGCCCAGGGCGTATTGGGCGGCATGGCACCCCGCACCGCCCCGTTCCGGCTCGGAGAGGATACCCTGTTGCAGGCGCACGCCGTTCCCCGGGACGCGGACTCCGCAGCTCGGGCTTCCACGGCATCTGCCGTTTCGTCCGAGCCGCCCGCATCCTCCGCACTCTCCGCCCCCACATCGCCGTCCGCTTCGGTTTCGCGCCGCGAAGCCCGCCGCGAAGCCCGCCGTGAAGTCCGGGCCGCCCGCGAACAGGCCCGGCGCAACGCCGCCTTCAACGCCCTGAGCCAGCAGGAGAAGGATTCGCTCTTCTCGGCCCAGGTCGATTCGCTCATCGCCCTGAAGAGCGATTCGCTGGAGATGCGGGCCGACTCGCTTGCCACGGATTCGCTCGCCGCCGACACGATGCGGCGCGACACGGTCAAGAAACCCCGGCCGGCCGGGGCATTCCTCGACGACCCGATTTCGGGCAAGAATACCGACTCGCTGGTCTACGACGTACGCAACAAGCTGGTCTACATCTACAACCAGGGCGACGTGACCTACCAGAACAGCAACCTCAAGGCCGACTTCATGCGCATCGACATGAACTCGAAACTGGTCCACGCCTACGGCAAGCCTGACTCGCTCGACGGCAAACCGATCGTCACGAAGCCCGAATTCTCGGACGGTTCGGCCTCCTACCAGATGGACACGATCACCTACAACCTCGATTCGAAAAAGGCCAAGATCAAGGGTGTGGCCACGCAGCAGGGCGACGGCTGGCTCGTGGGCGGGAGCGTGAAGAAGATGCCCGACAACACGATCAACATCCAGCACGGCAAGTACACGACGTGCGACGAGACCGACCACCCGCACTTCTACCTGGCGATGACCAAGGCGAAGGTGATCCCCGGCAAAAAGGTCATCACCGGCCCGGCCTATTTCGTCATGGAGGATGTCCCGATCTACTTTCTCGGCATTCCGGAGGGCTTCTTCCCGATCAGTTCGGGGCCGAAATCGGGACTTCTGATGCCCACCTACGGCGAGGAGTATTCCAAGGGTTTCTTCCTGCGCGACCTGGGCTACTACTTCACGCTGGGCGACTATGCCGATCTGGCCGTGCGCGGAGGCATCTATACGCTGGGGTCGTGGGAGGCTTCGGCCGCCTCGCGCTACATCAAGCGCTACAAGTACAGCGGCAGTTTCAACATGGAGTTTTCGAGCGTGAAGACCGGCGAGAAGGGAGAACCCGACTACATCAAGCAGAACAACTTCCGCGTACAGTGGACCCACTCGCAGGATGCCAAGGCCAACCCGGGCTCGACCTTCTCGGCCTCGGTGAACTTCGCCACGAGCGGTTACAGCCGCTATTCGGCAACGAACCTCAACGACATTCTCGCCACGCAGACCAACTCGTCGATCTCCTACTCGAAAAACTGGGCCGGTACGCCCTTCTCGCTCTCGGCGAACATGGCCGTGTCGCAGAACTCGCAGAACCAGTCGCTGTCGATCACCCTGCCGACGGTGGTCTTCAACGTCTCACGCTTCTATCCCTTCAAGCGCAAGGAGAAGATGGGCAAGGACCGCTGGTATGAGAAGATCTCGATGCAGTACACGGGAAAGATGACCAACTCGGTGACGACCACCGAGTCGGAGATCTTCTCGAAGAAGACGCTCGACAACATGAAGAACGGTATCGAGCACTCGATTCCGGTTTCGGCGTCGTTCAACCTCTTCAACTACATCAACGTGACGCCCTCGGCCAACTACACCGAGAAGTGGTACTTCAAGAAGGTGGAGTACGAGTGGAACCCGGTGACGAACAAGACCGACACGCTGCCGACGAACTACGGATTCTACCGTCTGTACAACTATAACTTCAGCGTCTCGACGTCGACGACCGTCTACGGCATGTACGACTTCACGAAGAAGCGCCGCGACCGCAAGATCCAGGCCATCCGCCACACGCTGACGCCGTCGATCAGCTTCTCCTACGCCCCGGACTTCAGCGATCCGAAATACGGATACTACCTGACGCGCCAGACCGACTCGACGGGCCGTTTCACGACCTATTCGCCCTATGCGGTCAACGCCTACGGCGTCCCGTCGTCGGGGCGTTCGATGTCGATGAGCTTCTCGCTGTCGCAGAACCTCGAAATGAAGGTGCTCTCGAAACGCGACACCTCGGGCGTGAAGAAGATCAAGCTCATTGACGAACTGCGGGCCAGCGGTTCGTACAACTTCCTGGCCGACTCGATGCGCCTGTCGACCATCTCGCTGTCGTTCCGCTCGACGATCTTCAAGAACTTCGGCATCAACCTCTCGGCGACGCTCGACCCCTACCGGGTAACCCCGCAGGGCGTGCGTTACGACAAACTCTTCTTCCCGGGGCGCATCACCTCGACGGGCTGGTCGTTCGGCTACACGTTCAAGTCGCGCGAGGACAAGAGCACCCCGGCGGTGAACGACATCACATCGATCCCTCCGGAGTACCAGAACCCCTACTACGACCCCTACGGGCAGATGGACCCCGTGCTGCGAAGGCAGTACATGGCCCAAAGCTACTACGACTTCTCACTGCCGTGGAACTTCGGATTCAACTACGCGGTGAACTACTCGGTATCCTACGTCAACAACGGCACGACGGGCTACCGCAAGAACGTCACGCAGACCATCGGTTTCAACGGCTCGGTGAACCTCACCCCGAAGACGGGTATCACGTTCCAGGGCGGTTACGACATCAAGGCCAACAAGCTGACCACCTCGTCGGTGTCGATCACCCGCGACCTGCACTGTTGGCAAATGTCCTTCTCGTGGATACCGTTCGGTTACCACCGTTCGTGGAGTTTCAACATCGGCGTGAAGGCGGCCTCGCTGTCGGACCTGAAGTACGACAAGTCGCAGTCGATGTACGACAACATGTATTAAGGAGGGGAGGCCTCTTGAGGGCCCGGTAGAGCCGGGAAAAACGGCGAAAATAAAGATATAAAAAGGAGCGGTTTCCGACCGCTCCTTTTTTGCATACCCCGGGACACGCCGCCGGCTCAGTTCCGCGGGGCCGGATCGCGGTCGATGTAGTTCGGATAGAGGAATTCGGGCATCCCGAAGGCCAGGATCGCACAGACGCGCCGATCCCCGATCCCCAGCATCCGGTTCAATGCCTTGTGACGGTCCTGGCGAATGGCCGTCAGGACAAAACCCATGTAGATCTGGCTCACGCCCAGAGCCTCGGCCAGGAGCGAGGCGTTCTGACAGGCGAGATTGGCATCCTCGGCGCCGAAACGGCTCGCACGGGGCGCATGGATGAAGAGCAGGGCCGTGGCGCCGCGCAGGATGCGGTCGCGGCCTTCGGCATACTCACGGCGCAGCCGCGCGAAGACCGGCAGATAACGGTAGGCTCCGGGCATCAACGGCTTCAGCCAACACCTAACCAGCGGATTCGAGAGCAGACGCTCCAACCGCCGGAAAATCCGCAACGTATATTCGGTCACTTCACGCAGCCGTTCGGGTTCCGTGACGAGCGTATATCCCAACTGCCGGGCATTGCTGGCCGTCGGGGCGCGGTCGGCGGCGGCAATGATGCGGTCCATCCACTCGGGCGGCACGGGTCGGTCGGAAAGCGCACGGTTCGAACGCCGGACGGCCAGCAGCAGCTCCACCTGTTCGGGCGTCGGCAGGTCGCGGCGCGCGAAGGCGTGGACACGCTCCGGCGGGAAGGCTTCGTGCCCGACCGCCCCTGCGGGGCAGGCCGCGACACAATGCCCGCAGCGGATGCAGTTCTCCGGTTTACGGAGCGACACGACGCCCCGGGGCGCCTCCTGCACGAAGATCTGCGACGGACAAACCCTCACGCAACGCCCGCAACGGATGCAGGACTCCCGAACACGAATCTCCATCCGATCAATGGCTGACCTTCCCGATGGCCTCGGGATTGTGCTTGTAACGGAAAATGAAGGCGAAGACCACGGCTACCACCAGGGCATACCCGGCAAAGATAAGCCACGTGGCAGGCCAGCCGCCCTCAACACCCTCCCGGGCGACGAGATAACCGCCCTCCCAGCTGCAGTAATGGGAGACGATCTTCCCGGCAATCCAGGTTCCGACCGAAGCGCCGATGCCGTTGGTCATCAGCATGAACAACCCCTGGGCACTGGCCTGCATGGGTTTCGCGGCCTCCTGCTCGACGAAGAGAGCCCCGGAGACGTTGAAGAAGTCGAACGCCACGCCGTAGACGATGCAGGAGAGGAACAGGAGGATGATCCCCACGGAGCTCTCCGTCGTTCCGATCCCGAAGAACCCGAAGCGCAACACCCAGGCGAACATGGCCATCAGCATCACGATCTTGATGCCGAACCGCTTCAGACAGAACGGGATCAGCAGGATGCACAGCGCCTCGGAGACCTGAGAGACAGAGACCAGCAGGGTCGGATTTTCAGCGAACCAGCTTTCGGACATCGACGCAAAGCTGTTGATATAGGGGGTTGCGTATCCGTTCGTGATCTGGAGCGAGACGCCCAGCAGCATCGAGAAGATGAAGAAGATGGCCATTTTGCGCTGTTTGAAGAGCACGAAGGCATCCAGACCGAGGCGCTGGGCCAGGGATTTGTGCTCCTTGCCGGTCGAACGGACAATCGGGCAGGCCGGAAGGCTGAAGGCATACAATCCAAGCAGGAGTCCCAGGGCGCCGCAGACGATAAGCTGCATGTAGGTGAACTGTGCGGCCATGGGTACGAGCGCAAGGGTTTCGGCCCCTTCGAGGTTCTGCGACTGGATGCCGAGGCCCCCAAGCCCGACGAAATTGACGAACCACATGGCGGCGATGAAGCCGACGGTCCCGAAGACGCGGATCGGCGGGAAGTCCTTGACGGTATCGAAGCCGCGGCTCTTGAGGATCGAGAAGGCCACGGTATTCGCAAGGGCGATCGTCGGCATGTAGAAGGCCACGCTCAGGCAATAGGCCGTAAAGATCGGGGTAATGGATGTCGCCTCGCCGGCGATGGTTTGCATCGTGGCCTCGTAGCCGAACCAGGCGGCCAGCAGCATGAAGAGTCCGGCCGTCAGGTGAGAGATGCCCAACAGGCGTTGGGGTTGGATGAATTTGTCGGCTATGGCCCCGATGATTGCGGGCATGAAAATCGACACGACCCCTTGCGCCACATAAAACCAGGAGATATAATCGCCCAATCCCACACGGCCCAGGAAATTGCCGATACACACCAAATAAGAGCCCCACACGGCGAACTGGAGGAAGTTCATGACGACGAGTCGCAGTTTAATTCCCATAATCCAATGATTTACAAAAAGTTTTAAGTTCCATTCGGTTTATCTCCAAGGAGATTAAAACAAATGTACGAAATTTTTTTCGGAATTTTCTTTGCAATTGCAAAATAAAGTTCTACTTTTGCATCACCAAAACGTCATTGAGCTATGGTGTAATGGTAACACAACAGATTCTGGTCCTGTTATTCTTGGTTCGAATCCAGGTAGCTCAACACCGAAGGCCGCTCCGAATTCCGGGGCGGTTTTTTGTTTGGGAGATGTGGGGGGGGGCGTCAGGCTTCTCTACTGCGTCCCGCCGCCCCACTGCAAAGATCATCGCCGCTCCGGATTCCGGGGCGGTTTTTTGTTGGGAAAGATTCACGGCCGCTTCGGGTTCCGGGGTGTTTTTGGGTTGACAGGACACAGCCAACCGGACTCCGGAACGCTCTTTCGGTTAAGGTCTCTCTGCCCCCTCCCGAAAAATAGTGCCGGAAAAAAGCGGCCCCGCCCGAAGGCTGGAGCCGCTTTCTGCATTCCGGAATCCCGCTCGCCGGGTCCAGAGGAATGGCTATTTCCCGAGCCCCATGCGCTCGATCAGCGCCCGGGTTTCGGGCTTGTGGCCGCGGAAACGCACGTAGAGCTCCATGGGATGCTCCGTGCCGCCCTTTTCGAGGATATTCTCCCGGAACGACGCGGCTACCTCCTGATTGAAAATACCCTTCTCCTTGAAGAGCGAGAAGGCATCGGCATCCAGCACCTCGGCCCACTTGTAGCCGTAATACCCGGCGGCATAACCGCCCGAAAAGATGTGCCCGAACGAGGGGGCCATCGCCGTGCCCGACACGACGGGCAGGACCTGCGTGGAAGCCATCGACTCCACCTCGAAGGCCTCGACATCCCCCTCGAAGGGTTCGGTCAGCGTGTGCCAGGCCATATCCGTGAATCCGAACGACAACTGCCGCACGTTGGCGTAGGCCGCCAGGTAGTTCTGCGCGGCGACGATGCGCTCGACGATCTCCGCGGGAATCTTCTCGCCGGTCTGGTAGTGCACGGCCCACAGGTCGAGGTACTCCTTCTCGGTGGCCCAGTTCTCCATGATCTGCGACGGAAGCTCCACGAAGTCGCGGTAGACGCTCGTGCCGGTCAGCGACTCGTACTTGCCCTCGCCGAGCATTCCGTGCAGCGAGTGGCCGAACTCGTGGAGGAAGGTCTCGAATTCGTCGAAGGTCAGCAGCGAGGGGGTCGTGGCCGTGGGTTTGGTGAAGTTCATCACCAGCGACACCAGCGGGCGGGTCTCCTCGCCATCCACGACCTTCGCGCCGCGGAACTCGGTCATCCAGGCCCCCGAGCGCTTCGAAGCCCGCGGGAAGAAGTCCAGATAGAGCACTGCCATAAAGCGTCCGTCCCGGTCCGTGACGTCGTAGGCCGTCACGTCGGGATGGTAGACATCGACCTGCGTATTGGGCGTGAAGTTCAGCCCGTAGAGCTTGTTGGCCAGCAGGAAAACCCCTTTCTTGACATTTTCGAGTTCGAGGTAGGGCTTCACCAGCTCGTCGTTCAGCGCATACTTCTCATTTTTGTACTTCTCGCTGTAATAGGCCCAGTCCCAGGGCATCAACTCGCCCTGGAAGCCCAGCGAAGCGGCATACTCGCCCACCGTGCGGTAATCGGCATCGGCCCACGACTTCGTGGCCGTGAGGAGTTCGTCGAGGAACTGCTCGACGGTCGCCGTGCTCCCGGCCATGCGCTCCTCCAACACATAGTCGGCATAGCACTTGTGCCCCAGCAGGTTGGCGATCTTCAGCCGCGTGTTGACGATCTTCTTCACGATCTCCGTGTTGTCGAACTCCCCGCCCAGGGCGCGCGAGCTGTTCGCCCGCCACAACTGCTCCTTGAGTTTGCGGTTCGTGGAGTAGGTCATGAAGGGAAGGTAACTCGGGTATTGGAGCGTCACGGTCCACCCCTTCTCCCCGCGGGCGGCGGCCTCGGCGGCCATGCCCTCCTTCACGAATCCCGGCAGTTCGGCCACGACCTTCGGATCGGTGATGCGGAGCGTAAAGGCGTTGGTGGCAGCCAGGGCGTTCTGCCCGAACTGCAGCGTCAGGGCCGAAAGCTCGGAGGTGTACTGCCGGTAGAGCTCCTTGTCGGCCTCGGAGAGCGCCGCGCCGTTGCGGGCGAAGCTCTTATAGGTCTTTTCGAGCAGCATCCGGTCCTCCTGCTTGAGGCGCCCCGGGTGTTCGTAGACAGCCTTCACACGCGCGAAGAGCTCCTCGTTGAGCGAGATGTCGTTGGCCAGTTCGGTCAGTTTGGGCTGCACGCGCAGGGCGATCTCCTGCATCTCGTCCGAGGTGTCGGCCTCCAGCAGGTTGAAGAAGATCCCCTCGATGCGCGACAGAAGGGCGCCGCTGCGTTCGAGGGCGACGATCGTATTGCCGAAGGTCGGCTTTTTGGGATTTGCGACGATCGCCTCGATCTCGGCCCGCGAGCAGGCGATGGCGGCATCGAAGGCCGGTTCGTAGTGTCGGAGTTCGATCTTCGAGAAGGGCGGCGTGGCGTGCGGGGTCTCCCACGCGGCCAGCAGCGGGTTCGAAAGATCCAGTTCGGGCAGTTGGGCCTTGGGAATCGAATTGTCGGCACAGCCTGCCGCCATAGCGGAAATTGCCATGATCAGAATTGCTTTTTTCATATAAGGTGTTGCTTCTTGGTATTTCGGTCTCTCCATTCGGGCGAGGGCGTCACTTCACCGGAACGTCCCGGACAGGCGCTTTTCCGGCGGGGGCAGGCATCGCGGCCAGCGAGTCGGCAGGGGCGGGATCGGTCCAGAGTCCGCGGCTGCGCAGCATGGGGCGCTTGTCGGGATCCTTGCCGCGGAAGTCGCGGTAGAGGGTCATGCCGTCGGCCGAACCGCCCCGGGCCAGCACCTTGCGGCGGAAATCGTCGGCGATGCGCTTGTTGAAGAGGTCGCCGCTCTCGCGGAAGGCCTCGAAAACATCCTTGTCCAGCACCGCGGCCCACGTATAGAAATAGTAGCCGGCCGAATAGCCGCCGTCGAAGATGTGCGAGAAGTAGGGATAGCGGTAACGCGGTTCGATCTGCGGGATGAGGCCGCGCTTGTCGAAGAGCGCCTCGCGTTCGAAGGCCACGGGATCGAACGGCGCGTATTCGGTCATCGAGTGGATGTCCATGTCGGAGAGCGACGCGGCGATGAGTTCCGTGGTCATGAAACCCTGGTTGAAGAGGCGGCTGTTGCGGATCTTGTCGATCAGGTATTGGGGGATCACCTCGTTCGAGCGGTAGTGCACGGCGTACTGCTTCAGCATCTCGGGGTCGAAGGCCCAGTTCTCCATGAGCTGCGAGGGGAGTTCGACGAAATCGCCCTCGACCTCCGTCAGCCCGCGGTAGCGGACGTCGTGGAAGAGGAAGTGCAGGGCGTGTCCGAACTCGTGGAAGAGGGTTTCGGCCTCGTCGAGCGTCAGCAGCGCCGGGGTGTTGGCCGTCGGACGGGTGAAGTTGCAGACGATCGACACCACGGGAGCCACCCGATTCCCCTCCTCGTCGTAGGTCTGCTCGACGTAGTTGCCGCACCAGGCGCCCTGGCTCTTTCCGTCGCGGGGGAAGAAGTCGAAATAGAGGATGCCGAGGTGCGACTCGTCGGCGTCGAGCACCTCGTAGGCCACGGCCTCGGAGTGGTACAGCGGCACGACAACAGGCCGGAACGTGATGCCGTAGAGGCGGTTGGCCAGGAAGAAGATGCCGGTCTGAACGTTCTCCAGCGAGAAATAGGGTCGCAGCATCTCCTCATCGAGGGCATACTTCTGCTTGCGCAGCTTCTCGGCGTAGTACCACCAGTCCCACGAGGCGAACTCCCCGTCGGGGAGATCCTTGCGGAAAAGCGCCTCCATCTCGGCCAGCTCGCCCTTGGCACGGTCGAGCGCCGGGGTCCAGATCTCGTCGAGCAGGCCGTAGACGGCATCGGTCGTGCGGGCCATCTCGTCATCGACAACATAAGCCGCATAGGAGGGGTAGCCCAACAGGTGGGCCTTCTCCGTGCGCAGGCGGACGAAGTCGTTGATCAGCTGCTTGTTGTCATACTCGTCTCCGTTGTTGCAGCGGTTCAAGTAGGCCTTGTAGATCTCTTCGCGCAGTTCGCGTTTCGAGGAGTAGGTCAGGAACGGGATCAGGCTCGGTTTCTGCAGCGTGAAGGCATACTTGTCCCGTTTGCCCAGCTGTGCGGCCTTTTCCCGGGCCTGCTCCCGGACATTGGCCGGAAGGCCCTCCAGCTCCCCCGTGGAGAGCATCAGCACGTAGTTGTTGTTCTCCGAACGGATGTTGTTCCCGAACTTCACGGCCGCCAGCGACAGCTCCTCGTTGATCTGCTTCAGGCGGGCCTTCTGTTCGGCGTCGAGCAGCGCCCCGGCCCGCACGAACTTCCGGTAGGTCTTTTCGAGCAGCCGCGTCTGTTCGTCATCGAGGTCGAGCGTCGCACGACGGTCGTAAACCGCCTTGACACGCTCGAAGAGCTTCCCGTTGAGCAGGATCTTGTCGGCATGGGACGCCAGCAGCGGGGCCACCTCAACCTGGATCTTCTCCAGCGCGGGGGTGTTCTCCGCGGCGCAGAGCATGTCGAAGATCAACGCCACCTGGGCGAGCATCTTCCCGGAGTTGTCGTAGGCAAGGATGACGTTTTCGAAGGTTGCCTCGTCGTTGTTCGACGTGATGGCGTCGATTTCGGCGTCGTGAAGCGACATGCCGCGCTCCAGCGCCGGGAGGAAATGTTCGGGTTCGATCCGGTCGAAGGGCGGCACGCCGTAGGGGGTGTTCCACTCGGCGAAAAAGGGATTTTCACCCACACGCTTCTCGGATTTGCAGCAAACGAGTGTCATGGCCAGAAAAAGCGTCGATAAACCGATGATACGTTTCATGAATCGTGTTATTTTATGTAACTTTGCGGGCCGCAAGCCCGACATCCGGCGGAAGGTCCCGCCACGGGATCCCGGGAGCGTCCGACAGGCGTCCGCGCCCGTTCCGTCCGGCATTCGGCTCAGGCATGACAAAGGTACAATAAAATTCCGTAAATCAAACAAGCGCGTTCCATGCAACTCTTCTATGCTCCGGACCTCGAACCGCCCCTGTACACGCTGGGCGAAGAGGAGTCGAAACACTGCGTCCGCGTGCTGCGGCTCGGGTGCGGCGACACGATCCACCTGACCGACGGCCGGGGGAACCTCTGCCGGGCCGAGATCTCCGATGCCGACCCGCGGCGCTGCACGGTGCGGATCGTCGAGACACACCCCGAATTCGAGAAGATGCCCTACCGCCTGGTCATGGCCGTGGCCCCGACGAAGAACCCCGACCGCTTCGAGTGGTTTCTGGAAAAGGCCACCGAGGTGGGCGTCACGCAGATCGTGCCGCTCGAAACGGCGCACAGCGAACGGCGGAGCTTCAAGCCCCTGCGGGGCGAGAAGGTGATCACCGCGGCGATGAAACAGTCGCTGAAGGCCTACCGTCCGGAGCTGGCCGGATTGACGCCGTTCCGCGAGGCCGTATCGGCACCCTTCGAGGGCCGCAGTCTGATCGCCCATTGCGAGCCGCCGCACACGGCAAACGGCAAGGCACTCCTCGCCGCGACCCTGCGTCCGGGCGAGGCCGTGCGGATCTTCATCGGACCTGAAGGGGACTTCTCGACGGAAGAGATCGGCTTCGCGCTGTCGCACGGCTTCGAGGAGATCACGCTCGGGCCCCAGCGCCTGCGCACCGAAACGGCCGCCGTCGTGGCCACGGTCATGACCGCCACGGCTAATCTGCTGCCCCGCAACGATTGAGAGCCTCGCAACGAATCCCCTGTCGAAACAACATTTACTCCCGGAAAAATATGCTTTTTCTCTACACGCTTCTGTTCCTGGCCCTCATCGCCGCCGCGATCTTCGCGTCGCCGCTGCGTGCCAAGGTCTGGACAGCCTTCACGCTGACGGCCGCCGGAGCCCTGTGGATCACGGTCCGGGCCCTCGGCGTACTCGCCGGAGGCACCCCCGAGGTGCTGTGGTCGGTGGCCGCCTCGCCGCTCGGCGGCGATTCGGGATCGATGGACCCCCTTTCGGCGCTCTTCGCGGTGCTGATCTCGATCGGCGCCGTGGCCTCGGTGCTCTACTCCCGGGGCTACCTGGCCCACACCCTCGCCACGAAATCCCCGGCCCACGTCTCGCTGCACTACACCTCGCTCACCGTCATGTACTACGCCATGCTGGGCGTGGTCTGCTCCGACGGCGGTTTCTCGTTCCTCTTCTTCTGGGAGCTGATGACCGTGGCGTCGTTCCTGCTGATCCTCTACGACGCCCAGCGGCGGGAGGTGAGCCGCGCAGCCCTGGCCTACCTCATCATGATGCACATCGGCTTCGTGCTGCTCGTCGTGGGATTCGTACGCCTCGACGCCGCCTGCGGCTCGGCGACGTTCGACGCCCTGGGCGAATACTTCCGCACGCAGAAGGCTCTGCCGCTCTTCCTGGTCTTCCTCGCCGGATTCGGCATGAAGGCCGGCATGTTCCCGATGCACGTCTGGCTCCCCGAGGCGCATCCCGCCGCCCCGTCGCACGTCTCGGCCCTGATGTCGGGCGTGATGATCAAGACGGGCGTCTACGGCATTCTGCGCACCGTGGCGGCACTGGGCGATCAGCCCGTGCTGCACACCGCCGGGGTGATCCTCCTCGCGCTGGGAATCGTCACCGGGCTGTGGGGCGTGATCCTCGCCGCCACGCAGAACGACGTGAAACGCCTGCTGGCCTACTCCTCGATCGAAAACATCGGCGTAATCCTCCTCGCCACAGGCGTCGCAGCCCTCGGAAAAGCTTCCGGCAACCAGATCGTCGCGCTGTGCGGCATGGCCGGAGCGCTGCTCCACACACTCAACCACTCCTTCTTCAAGTCGCTGCTCTTCTTCGGCGCCGGAAACATCCTCTCGCAGACGCACACCACATCGCTCGACGCCCTGGGCGGACTCTCGAAACACATGCCCCTGACCTCGATCCTCTTCCTCACGGGTACGGCGGCCATCTGCGCCCTGCCGCCGCTGAACGGCTTCATCTCCGAACTGCTCATCTACCTCGGGCTCTTCGACGGGATCGCCTCGGGAAGCGGCATCCTCGCCTCGGCGGCCGGGCTGGCGGCCCTGGCGCTGATCGGAGGTCTGGTCGTGCTGGCCTTCACGAAGCTCTACGGCACGGTCTTCCTCGGCGCACCCCGCTCGCACGAAGTCGCCGAAGCCTCCGAAGTCGACAGTCTCCGCATCGCCGCCATGGCGCTGCCGCTGGCCGGGATCCTCTTCGTGGGGCTCTTCCCCCGGGCGGCCGTCACGGGGGTGACACACGCCACGGGATTCTTCCTCCGCACCCCGCCCGACGCCGCCGACTGGCTGCTCAGCCCGACCCTCACGGCCGCCGGGCGGGTGGCCTGGCTGCTGATCGTCGTGGTCGCCCTTCTGCTGTGGCTCCGCCGCCGCACGCTGCGCGGCCGCCGCGTGGCCGAAGGCCCGACCTGGGGCTGTGGCTTCACGTCGCCGAACGTGCGGATGCAGTACACCGGCGAATCCTTCTCCGAAGGGCTGCAGTCCATCGCCACTTCGCTGATCCAGAACAGCGGTGAAGGCTCCCCCGTGGGCAAGGGCGAGATCTTCCCCGACGCCCACCGCTTCGATATCGGCCACCGAGACCGAATCGGACGCCTCTTCTCGGCGTGGTGGGTCGAACTGCTGCGCCTGATCAACCAGCGCGTGATGCGCCTGCGCACGGGCAAGATCAACCACTACGTGCTCTTCGCCCTGGCCTTCCTCGTCCTGGTATTCCTGCTGTCGATCTGTAACGTCATCTGACCATGGCACTGCTCAATACACTCCTCATTCTGCTGGCAGCCCTCTGCATCCCGGGGGTGATCAACCGCACGCGGGCCCGGCTCGCCGGACGCCAGGGAATCCGCTTCGCCCAGCACCTCTACGACGTGAGGCTGCTGCTGCGCAAGGGCGCCGTCTACTCCACCACAACCACCGCGCTCTTCCGCACGGCCCCGTCGGTCATCCTGGCCTCCTCGCTCGTGGCCATGCTCTTCATCCCGGTGGGCGACCTGCGGCCCGTCATCTCGTTCGACGGCGACTTGGTGGCCTTCGCCTACCTGCTGGCCGTGGGCCGCGGGGCGCTGATCCTCGCGGCGATGGACACCGGCAGTTCGTTCGAGGGAATGGGCGCCAGCCGCGAGGCGCTCTACGGCGCACTGGTCGAACCGGCGCTGATGCTCTCGTTCGGGACCCTGGCGCTGATCTCGGGCCACACCTCCTTCACATCGATCTTCGAGGCCGACGCCACAGGCGATGCGAAACTCATCGTCGTGCTGCTGCTGGCGGCCTACGTGCTGACGAAGATCGTCTTCACGGAGAGCGGCCGCGTACCGGTCGACGACCCCCGCACCCACCTCGAACTGACGATGATCCACGAGGTGATGTGCCTCGACTACTGCGGCGTCGACCTGGCCTGGATCAAGATCTCGACGTGGATCAAAAGCGCCGCGCTGTCGATGCTGGCAGCCGATGCCGTAGCCGCGGCGGTCTGCCCGCGGTGGTGGTTCGCGGCGCCGCTGGCCGTCCTGCTCACAGGGCTCTCGGTCGGGATCGTCGAGTCGACCCAGGCCCGCAACAAACTCGTCCGCAACACCACCTTCATTCTCACCATCACGGCACTGGCCGCCCTGGTCTTCTTCACGGGCTACCTGCTGCAACTTAACATCGGTATCCAATGATTCTGCCGCTGATTCTCCTCTATGTCGTGACGCTCATCTACCTCTCGATCACGGAGCGTTTCCGCAACTTCGCCTCGCTGATCGGCCTGCAGGGGTGGCTGCTGTTCGGTATCGCGCTCGTGCGCCTGCACGCCGCCAACCCCGCCGAACTGGCCTTCGTGGCCCTCGAAACCCTGCTGTTCAAGGGCATTCTGGTTCCGTGGCTGCTCTTCGCCGTGATCCGCCGCACGCGCATCAACCGCGTGAAACGCTCCGGATCCTCGCAGTCGGGATCGCTGCTGCTCTCGCTCGTGGCGCTGGCCGTGAGCGCCTCGCTGACCTACTACATCGCCGATTCGACGGTCGACCTCGTCTTCTTCGGCGTGGCCCTCTACTCGCTGCTGAGCGGCCTGATCCTCATCGTCCTGCGGCGCCGGATCTTCTCCCACATGGTCGGGTTCCTCGTCATCGAAAACGGCGTGTTCCTCTTCTCGACGGCCATCGGCGTGGAGATGCCCCTGTTGATCAACTTCGCCATCCTGCTCGACATCCTCATCTCGGTGCTGATGCTGGGCATCTTCTTCACCAAAATCGACGACAAGCTCCACGCCGACGACGCCGATTCGCTGACCAACGTAAAGGACTGACACCATGATCGCTTACCTCATCGCAAGCATCCTGATCGCTTCGGCGGCCTTCCTGGTCCGCCGCGAGCGGCAGCTTTTCCATATCGGACTGCTCTTCTACGCCGTGCAGGCGGGTTTCGCCGGAGCGATCCTCGTCGGAGGGCTCTACGGCCAGGAATCGACCGGCTGGTTCCGCTTCGACGCCCCGGGCACGCTCTTCTACGTGCTGCTGTGCATCGTCTCGGCCTTCGCCTACTTCCATTCCGAAGCCTACCTGCGCGAGAACGACCTCTCGCAGACCCGGACCTACTCGGCCCTGGTAATGCTGCTGACGGCGGCCATCACGGGGGCCTACTTCGCCTCGAACCTGGCCGTGACGTGGATCTTCCTCGAAGCCACGACGCTCTGCTCGGCGGGGATCATCTACCACCGGCGCACGGCCCAGACCCTCGAAGCGGCCTGGAAATACGTCTTCGTCTGTTCGACGGGCATCGCCATGGCCTACCTGGGGATCCTGCTGCTGGCCGCCGCCACCGAATGCGAATCGCTCGACTACGCGGCCGTCGCCGCAGCCGCCCCGCACGGAAACGCCCTCTACCTGAAGACGGCCTTTCTGCTGATCCTCTGCGGCTACAGCTGCAAGATGGAGCTCTTCCCGCTCCACACCGTGGGCATCGACGCCAATTTCGCGGCCCCGTCACCGGCCTCGGCGCTGATCTCCACGGGACTGGTCAATGCCGGATTCCTGGCCATCTACCGCGTCTACAAGGCACTCGCCGATACGGAGGTCTTCCCCTGGGTGTGCTCCGTGCTGCTGATCGTCGGCGTGCTGTCGCTCGCCATCGGGGCGCTGTTCCTGCGGCGCACGAACAACTACAAGCGGTTCCTCTCCTACTCGACCGTCGAAAACATGGGCATCGCCGCCATCGGTCTCGGCGTGGGCGGTCTCGGCGTCTGGGCCGCGGTCTTCCACGTCGTCTGCCACACCTTCGTCAAAAGCAGCCTCTTCCTGCAGATGGCCGTCGTGCGCCAGGTCTACAACGGCTACCGCATCAACCGCATCGGCGACTACATCCACATCAACCGCGTCGGAGCCATCGGACTGCTCACCGGAATGGTCGTCCTGATGGCCTTCCCGCCCTCGCCGCTCTTCATCTCGGAGCTGCTGATCCTGCGCGAGACAATCGCCGGAAGCCAATGGTGGCTCGTCGCGGGGATGCTGCTGCTGCTCTGCATCGTCATCTACTCGTTCTGCTCGCGCATGATCCGCCTCTGCTACCAGCCCAACCAGGACGAACTCCACCCCTCGAAGGTCGACCGGGCGCTGTCGTGGTCGGCCCTCTCGCTGCTGGTCGCCGCCATGGTGCTGGGGTTCTGGCAGCCGGAATTCCTGCGTGAACTGATCGACCAAATCGCAATGCCATGAACTGCCTCGTAACCGACAATACCGCGGGAGCCATCCGCCTGGAGGAGATTCCCGAAATCGCCTACGCCGACTTCTACGAACTGATGCGCGGATGGCTCGCCGACGAACGCTACCACGTGGCGCACTACTTCGCCCAGCCGTCCGGCGACCGGATGCGCTTCTACTGCCTGGTGCTGGACGACGCCGAGGGGCGTGTGCTCGTCACCTCGCACGCCACGGGCTACTACGACGAAACGGCCCTTCCGTCGCTCACGGCCCGCTATCCGCAGCTGCACCCCTTCGAGCGGGAGATCGCCGAACGCTACGGCGTGCGGTTCGACGGGCAGCCGTGGCCCAAGCCGCTGCGCTTCCCCTTCGACCGCTACGACCGCCGCAGCTCGATCGACAACTACCCCTTCTACACGATGGCCGGAGGATCGCTCCACGAGGTCAACGTGGGCCCGATCCACGCCGGGATCATCGAACCGGGGGCCTTCCGCTTCATCTGCAACGGCGAACAGGTCCTGCACCTCGAAATCGCCTTGGGATACCAACACCGGGGCGTGGAGGCAGCCTTCGCCGCAACGGAAAACAGACTGCGTCAGATGTGCCTGGCCGAGGCCGTAGCCGGAGACAGCGCCGTGGCCCACGCCACGGCCTTCGCCGAAGCGGTCGAGAAGCTCACGGGCCGCGAACGCCCCGCCCAGCTGGACCGTGAACGGGCCGTAGCCCTCGAACTCGAGCGCATGGCCATGCAGATCGCCGATACGGGCGCCCTGTCGATGGATACGGGTTACCAGTTGGGGCAGGTGGCCTGCGAGGCGCTGCGCACGATGACGATCAACACCACGCAGGCGTGGTGCGGCAACCGCTTCGGCAAGGGGCTGATCCGCCCCCACGGCACCAACCACCCGCTGACGGCCGAAAAATCGGCGATGATCCGCAGGAACGTGGCCGAAATCGCCCGGCGTTACGACGAGGTGCGCCGCGACATCGAGTCGTCGCCCTCGTTGCTGGCGCGTTTCGAGCAGTGCGGCGTGGTGCCGCGCGAGGAGATGCGGCGCATCGGCGGTGTGGGCCAGGCGGCGCGCGCCAGCGGCCTGGGGCGCGACATCCGCGCGACACACCCCTGGGGATCGTTCGGTAAATGCCTGCACCACACGCCCGTCATCGAGGAGACGGGCGACGTGATGGCGCGCCTCACGGTCCGCAGCCGCGAGGTGGCCCAGTCGGCCCGCTACATCGACCGCCTGCTGGAGATTTACGAGCACAAATACGGAGATCTCGAAAACCCGTGCGAAGGTCCCGACTACACAACGCGGCTAACTCCCTCGTCGCTCGCATTCGGACTGGTCGAGGGGTGGCGGGGCGAAACCTGCCACGTCGTCGTGACCGATGCGGAGGGGCGCCTCGCGGCGTGCCGCATCAAGGACCCGAGCCTGCACAACTGGCTGGCCCTGGCGCTGGCCGTGCGCGGCGAGGGGATTTCGGATTTCCCGATCTGCAACAAGAGTTTCAACCTCTCCTACTGCGGCCACGACCTCTGATCCGCACCTGCCGACCCCGAAGCCCCGGTTCCGCCGACCGGGGCTTTTTCATGCCCGCCATCCCGATCGGGGGCCACGGGACATAAAACGGCAAAAAATCCCGCTTTTTCGCGGAAAAATCCCCGCCGGACGAGACAGGAAATCCGAACTTTGCCTGCGGAAAACCCAAAACACGAACCAACCATGAAACAACCGTACCTGCTTCCGGCAGCGCTGCTGCTCTTCGCCCTTCCGACCGCCTGCGGATCGGACAAGGGCGATGAAACCCCCGAACCCGCCGACCCGATCCACACGGTCGTCGTGGCCGCCGACGGCTCGGGCGACTACACCACCGTACAGGAGGCCTTCGACGCCCTTCCGGTGGACAACAAACCCCACATCGTGCGCCTGCGCCCGGGCACCTATGAGGAGAAGGTGACCCTGACGTCGCGGCACCCCTACGTGACGCTCATCGGCGACGATGCCGCCACGTGCATCATCACCTGGGACGACTATGCGGGCCGCGACAACGGTGCAGGCGGAACCCTCGGCACCGCGGGAAGCCAGACCTTCCTGGTCGAAGCCAACGACTTCACGGCCAGCAACGTCACCATCGCCAACACCTACGTCAACAGCCAGGCCAACATCGCCGCCGACGGCAAGGATTCGCAGGCCGTCGCTGTCCAGGTCAAGGGGGACCGCGCGGCCTTCTACGGATGCCGCATCACGGGCTATCAGGACACGTTCTACGGCCGCGGCACGGGGCGCGTCTACCTACGCGGCTGCTACGTCGAGGGCAACGTCGACTTCATCTTCGGCTCGTCGACCATCGTGGCCGACCGCTGCACGCTCCGCATGAACCGCAACAACAGCGTCGTGACGGCCCCGTCGACCCCCGCCGACCACCAGTACGGCATCGTCTGCATGGACTGCACGATCACCTTCCCGTCGAGTTCCGAAAAAGATTTCGACGGCGCATCGTTCTCCTACTTCCACCTGGGCCGCCCGTGGAAGGATGCCCCGCGTGCGGTCTTCATCCGTTGCGAGGAGCCTGCGGCGCTGAATCCCGCGGGGTGGACCACGATGTCCTGTGAACCGGGGCTCTTCGCCGAATACCGGTGTACGGGCGAAGGGGCCGCGGCCGACCGGCTCGCACAGCGTGCCAACGGCGGCCGCCAGCTCACCGATGCGGAGGCTGCGGAGTATACCGTAGCGAAGATCTTTGCCAAAGGGAGCGCCACGGAGTACGCCGTCGACTGGTTTCCGGCGGAAACCTTCACCGATCCGGGGCAGAACTGACCATCCGGCGACAGCCTTTTCCGGACCGGAGCCGAAACGACCCTGCAAATCCCCGGAAGTCCCCGCCCCGAAGACTCCACCCTCTCGGAAACCTCACCAACCTCTTTCGAAAAACTTTTTCTTCCACGGGCCGGAATCCCGAACAGGGGAATCCGGTCCGTGTTTTGCGTAATTCGCGGAAAAGAGTTGTACGAACCGCGGCTTTTCCTTATTTTTGCGGGGATACAAAATCTACGCACATGATTTTTCCGAAAATACGGGTCCTGCGCAGCCACGGACGTCAGGCGATTCCGGACCTCGATGCCGTGGAACTGACTGCGGAGTTCCGGGGACGCCCCGAACTGACCTTCACGGAGGATACCTCCGAAGCGGAACATGCCGCGGCCATCTGCCCCACGGGAGCCTTCACGGCAGAACCGCTGTCGCTCGATCTGGGGCGCTGCCTCTTCTGCGGCGAGTGCGCCCGGGTGGCGCCGCGCAACGTGCGTTTCACGAACGACTACCGCATCGGTTCGCCTACGCGCGAGGGCCTTGTCCTGCACGCCGGGGATACGCACGTGCCCTTCGATCCGGAACGGGTGCGCCCCGCCATCCGGCGCTGCTTCTCCCGGGCGCTGCAGCTGCGCGAAGTTTCGGCCGGGGGCGACGCCTCGGTCGAAATGGAACTCAACGCCACGGGAAACGTCAACTTCGACCTCGGACGCTTCGGCATCGGATTCACGGCCTCGCCGCGCCATGCCGACGGCGTGGTCGTCTCGGGCCCGATCTCCGCGAACATGGCCGAGGCGCTGGAAATCTGCTACGACGCGGTCGCCGAACCGAAGATCCTTGTGATGTGCGGTTCGGAGGCTTGCTCGGGAGGGCTCTTCGCCGAGAGCCGGGCCCTCGACCGGCGCTTCCTCGACACCCACACCCCGGACCTCTGGCTCCCCGGCGCCCCGACCCACCCGATGACCTACATCGACGGACTGCTGACCCTGCTGGGCCGCAAAAAACGCGAATAAGCCAAAATCCGGAAAACAATGAACCGTCTGCGCACAATATTCGTCTCGTTCTTCAAGATCGGGCTGTTCACCTTCGGCGGGGGTTACGCCATGATCCCCCTGATCGAACGCGAGGTGATCGACAACCGCCGGTGGGTCGAGCGCAAGGAGTTCCTCGACCTGCTGACGCTGGCCCAGTCGGTCCCGGGGCCGATTTCGCTCAACACCTCGGTCTTCGTGGGATACAAGGTCCGCGGGCTGCGCGGGGCCGCCACCGCTTTGTTGGGGGTTGTACTGCCTTCGTTCGTCATCCTGCTGGCCATCGCGCTCTTCTTCGCCGACGTGCGCCACAACCCGGTGGTCGACGCCGCCTTCAAGGGGATGCGCCCGGCAGTCGTGGCGCTGATCATCGGACCGGTCATCTCGCTGGCCCGCGGCATGCACTGGTCGATGTTTGCAGTCATTGCCGCCTCGGCGCTGACCGTCTGGGGTCTGGGCTGGTCGCCGATCTACATCCTGCTGATCGCGGCGGCCGGCGGCATCGTCTGGGAGCTGTCCGTCGCCCCGCGGATTGCCAAACGCAACAACAAACCGAAAGCATGAATCCGACACAAGCCATGAAACACCTCCTGCCGTTCGTTCTGTTGCTCTTCGCAGCAATATCCGCCGGGCCCTCTTCGGCCCGGAATACGATCTCCGGCCCTACGCAGGCTACCGCCGGGTCCGCCTCCGCCACGGAACAGACCCGGGAAGCCCTGGAAAAATTCTACACGGAATACGCCCGCTGGATGTCGGCCAGTTGCGACGAGGAGATTGCGGAACCCGCATCGCCCCTGGATGATGCCACCCGCCGGAAGGTGGAAAAGGCCCGGGAAGAGAGCGGCGGAGACCCGCTCGTCCGGGCGCAGGACTTCAACAAGCGGTCGCTGCCGACGATCACGGTCGAACATGTCGAGGGCGAATGGTATGCCGTCGCCTATCTCGACACGTACGAAAACCGCTGCGTCATCATTCCGTTCCGCGCCCTGCTGCGCAAGGGGCAGTTGGTAATCACGGACGTTGTTCTCCCATAAAGCGCCCTGCAACATGCTCCTCCTCTGGCAACTCTTCGTCTCGTACCTCAAGATCGGATTCTTCGGATTCGGCGGCGGCTACGCCATGCTGTCGCTGATCCAGAACGAGGTGGTCGTGCAGCACCAGTGGCTCACCAACGCGCAGTTCGCCGACATCGTGGCCATCTCGCAGATCACCCCCGGGCCCATCGCCATCAACTCGGCAACCTACGTCGGTTATTCGGTGGGGATGCAGACCGGGCATCTCTGGTGCGGCGTGCTGGGATCGGTGATCGCCACCTTCGCGGTGTGCCTTCCGTCGCTGACGCTGATGATCCTCGTGGCGCGCTTCTTCCTGAAGCTGAAGGACAACCGGTGGGTCGAGGGGGCCATGCTGGGGATGCGCCCGGCGGTGATCGGCATGATCGCCGCGGCGGCCCTGCTGCTGATCTTCCCCCACAGTTCGGATCCCGACGAGCAGAACTTCATCGACGCCTGGAGCTGGGTGCTCTTCGGCGGGGTTTTCCTGGGGTCGTGGCGCAAGGTGAACCCGATCCTGCTGATCGTCCTCTCGGCCGTGGCGGGGATCCTCATCTATTACGTCTTCGGGTATTAGCCCCGGACGGAGCGGCGGCCACTACATCACGGCCAGCATGGCTCCGCCGGTCAGCAGGAGCATCAGGAAGGCAATCAGCGAAAGGATGCCGAGCACCGCGACGACCGTTCCGATACAGCCCCAACGTTGTATGCCGTCGGGCAGCGGGTCGGAGATCAGGGCGACGATCAGCCCCACGAGTGGCGTGAAGATCAGACTGATGAGGAACGCCCAGCCGAAGCCGATGCGGCGACGGCTGCCGATAATTCCCACCAGCACCGAGAGCAGGCAGCCGCTCAACACGCCGAACAGGACGGTAAAGATCAAAGTCATACTTCGCAGTTTTTTGGGTAATGATGCCAAAAGTGGTTGGTGTCGTATTGGATCAAATGACCAGAATTGTACGATTCTGGTCATTTGCGTTTCTTAATAATTCCATCATTGCTGTTCAGGAAAAGATACCACTTTACAAAGTCCTTAAAATGTTGTTCCGAGAGTCCACGATGGATTCTTAAATTATCCTTCAAGTGACCGAAGAACGACTCAATAGAATTTGAAGATTTAGGTACATTAGGGTATCGCGTGTATGAAAACAGATCGGGTATGGCACGCTTGATATGCGAGACACTTCGATGCAGCATCTTATGCGTAAACCACCATCTTCCCGACAGCTCATCTACGGTTTTTTCATTGATAAATGGTTCGTGTCGCCGATACCAGTCAATAAAAGCCCGTATCCATAACTGTGCCTCATCATGTGTTTGTACTCCATTTAACAAGTGCACCAGTTCGAGGAGTTCCTGTGCCGCTACGGTCTGTGGTTTGCGTGTAATCCACGTCTCTATCTCTCGCGCTACATGTACCGTACAACGCTGCAAGATCGCCTCCGGACACACTTCCCGCACCGCTTTTATGATATTGGGAGATCCATCACAGGTGACACTCTCAATTTGAATGCCGACATCGCGTATAGCCGTTAGGTCTGCTTTCAAATCCCGCAGCGTTTCACTCCTGGTTATGCGATAGAGGAGGGTCATCTTGATGTTGTGATCCCGATATACAACCAGACAAATCTTATTTGAGAAGTAGGTGCCGTCGATCAGAAGATTTACCTTCTCGCGTCGCTGTATCTGCCATAAAGGGCACTGGGGCAAGAGCCGATAGAAGTATCTTTTTAGGGTGCGTTCGCTGTATCCGCTCTCACTCGCAAGGTCACAAATACGCTGTTTACCGCGAACCCAACGCGCGAACCATATAAACTTGTTTTTATCGGAAATCCAGTCTCGACGATCCGTAAAATAGCTGCCACAATTCTTACAATAATAGCGGCTGCAACCGCTACGAGTACCCCATTTTATTGTCTCTAAAAAGCCACAATGAGGACAGCGTATTTTTCGTTTTTTTGACATAAAAATAGAGATTAGTAGAAACCCGTTTCTACTAATCTCTATTTTATCCTTATAACTACCAAATATTATGTCGGTTACATTTTATACCACCAACCACTTTTGGCATCATTACCGTTTTTTGAATATTCGACATTTCGGAGTCCTCCACGGCTATGCCTGGCCGAAAAAGAGGTACTGCAGCAGAATCCAGAACAGAAAACGGACAAACGACCCGGCCAGTGCCATGAGGGCGGTCGTGCGCGGCCGCACGCGGTAGAAGCCCAGGGCAATCATGAAGACCACGCCGATCACCGGGACCCAGAAAAAGGGCGCCAGCCACACGCCGAAGCGGTCGACACGTGCTTTCTGACGGGTCAGTGCCTCGGGACGCACCTTGAAGACGCGTTCCAGCCACTCCCATCGGGCGAACCATCCGAGCCAGTAGGAGGTCATGGCCCCGAGCCAGTTTCCCACCGTCGCAAGAAGCAGGCACGCCACGGGATCGGCCCCGGCAGCGAGCATTCCCACCAGCAGCACATCGGAACTCATCGGCAACACCGTTCCGGAAAGGAACGTTCCGATGAAAAGGCCCGGATAGCCCAGATTCAGCAACCACTCCATCGTTTCCGGCCGTTATCGGGTAAAGCGGTAATAGGTGCCGAGGGGCAGCTCCTTCCCGGCGCGGTCCGCAAAGCACAATTCACCCCACTGTTCCTCTCCGGGGGCACCGAAAGCCTGCCGCACGGCCGTGCGGGCCAGCGTGGAGGACAAGCCCATCGAGTAGAGATTCAGCACGAGAAACGCCCCGCGGGGCTCCAGCAGCCGGGCGCAGCAGTCGAGCATCTCGCCGATCTGGTCTTCGAGGACCCACTTCTCGCCGTTGGCTCCGCGTCCGTAGGCCGGAGGATCGAGGATGATCCCGGCATAGCAGCTGCCACGGCGCACCTCGCGGTGCACGAACTTCAGGGCGTCCTCGACGATCCAGCGCACGCCGTCCAGGCCGCTCTGCTCCATGTTCTCGCGGGCCCACGTCACGACCTGCCGGACCGAATCGACGTGCGTCACCTCGGCGCCCGCAGCTCGCGCCGCGAGGGTCGCACCGCCCGTATAGGCGAAGAGGTTCAGCACCCGGGGAGCGGCAGAGGGGCGGTCGGCCGCAGCAGGGATTCCGCATCCGGAAGCCGTCCGGCGACCGTCGTCCGCACCGGATCCCGGCACGGCGCGGAAGCCGCCGGAAGCCGGGTGAGCCGGGCAAGCCCCGTCGGCCGCACCGCCGAGCCGCCGCACGTTGTCGTAGATAAAGTCCCAGTTGGCGGCCTGTTCGGGAAAGATGCCGACGTGCTTGAACGACGTGAGGGCCAGGCGCATCCGCAACTTCGCCGCCCGACAGGCATAGGTCACCGACCAGCGGTCGGGCATCTGCGGCGCAAGACGCCACTCGCCTCGTTCGTCGCTACGGGCGTCGCGCAGAAACGACGCATCGGCCATCCGCCGCCACTCCGCTTCGGGGAGTGTCCGCCGCCAAATGGCCTGCGGTTCGGGACGCCGTGTGACGTAGCGTCCGAAGCGTTCGAGCTTCTCGAAGTCGCCCGTGTCGATCAGTTCGTAATCCGGGAAATCGGGAGTCAGTTGCTGCTGCATGGTATTTCGTGGATTTTATTTGCGTTCATCTGCTGCGGGGGAACTCCGGCGGGGACGTGCGCCTTCCCGACGGGGCTCCTTGACCAGCGACATCTCGCACGCCGCACAGTCGAACACCAGCCGGAAACGCTCCGCGCCGTGCTCGAGATAGAGGTCGCCGCCGAGGCGCGAGCCTTCGCCCAGGCACTCGCCGATCTCGCGGCGGATGCAGTAGGCCGAGCGCATCACGGTGTGCCCCACGGCCGAGGCGGCGCGTTCCAGCGGCGGTTCGATCTCCCGCACCCCATGGTCGCGGTAGAAAGCCTCGGCGAGGCGGTTGGTGACATTCTCCTCGGCGGTCAGACGCTCCGCCGGGTAGCGGGCCGCGCGGTTTTCGGGCAGGATGCGGTGCGGCAGGGAACGTGCAAGCCGCGCCTGCAACAAGGCGCCGAGGGCTTCGCGCCGTACCCCGGCGGCCAGCGAAGCCGGAACAAACCATTCGGCGCCCCGCACCTCGACTTCGCGCACCGCAAAGATCGTATCGCCCGACTTCATCGCCTGCGCACGCAGCGCCGCGGCATTGGCTTCGGGGTTTCGGGCCCGGTCGGGCGGCAGGGTGCGCGACGCTGCGGCCGAAAGCCCCTCGCAATCGGTGCAGCGGATCGAAAACACCCCTTCGGAGGCCTCGACCACGGCCCGCACCGGAATCACGCGCCGCATCCGGCTGCGCTCCAATGCCAGGTTGAACCGCCGGTCGTAGTTCCGGAACACCTCCGCTCCGGGAGTGATCCCCTCCATGCGGTTCGGGGTGATACGGCGCCCCTCAACGGCATTGACGTTCGTGCCCGTCGCGCCGTGCGGCGTGAGCAGGCAGAGCCCGTCGCCCGGGGCGAGGTCCGCATCGGCATCGAGCGTGAAACTCCCGCCCGCGACCCGCACCACGCGGCCGATCCGCTCGCCGACCGACTTCGGGGTGTCGAACGACGCCACACCGGGATGTTTCCCATCGAAGAAGTATTCGGACTCACCGCGCGTAAAGCTCTTCGCGGGGTCGGGCATAAAGTCCGGAACGCTCTCCCCGACCGATGCACGGCACAGGCCCGGACGTGCGGCCAGCACTTCGTCGAGCGCCCGGCGGTAGTAAGTCACGACGTTGCGGATGTAACCGGTATCCTTAAGGCGCCCTTCGATCTTGAACGACGCCACACCGGCATCGACCAGTTCGCCGAGGCGCTGCGAGAGGTTCAGGTCGCGGACCGACAGGAGGTGTTTTCGCGAAATCAGCGTCCGGCCGCTGCGGTCGGTCAGATCCCACGGCAGGCGGCAGGGCTGGCTGCAGGCCCCGCGATTGCCGCTACGCCCGGACATTGTCCGCGAGAGGAAGCAGCGGCCGCTGTACCCGACGCAGATCGCCCCGTGGACGAAGACCTCGACCTCGGCCGTCGTGGCGGCGCAGATGGCCCGGATCTCGTCAAGCGAGAGCGCCCTTTCGAGAATGACGCGCGAAAAACCAGCCTCGGCCAGGAAGCGCGCCCCTTCGGGCGTGCGGTTGGAGACCTGCGTCGAGGCGTGCAGTTCCACGGGAAGGTTCATCCTGCGCAGGGCCATGTCCTGCACGATGAGGGCGTCGACTCCGGCATCGATCAGCTCGCGGGCCTGCCGTTCGGCATCGGCGAGCTCCTCGTCCCAGAGCAGCGTATTGAGCGTGGCGTGGACCCGCACGCCGAAGCGGTGGGCATATGCCACGACGCGGGCGATCTCCTCCGCGCTATTCCCGGCGGCCTGCCGCGCCCCGAAGCGCGCGCCTCCGATATAGACGGCATCGGCGCCCGCATCCACGGCCACGACGGCCGAGGCATAATCTTTGGCCGGAGCCAACAGTTCGACGGTTTTCACACGGATTGAATTTTGCACAAAAATAAGACAATTTTAGGAATTGTTTTGTAATTTTGTCGCTCGTAACGCGAAAACACAAAAAACATCCGATACCATGCTTACGATCAAGCAAATCCGCGACGACCGCGAGGCCGCGATCCGCAAACTCGCCAAGAAGGGCGTCGACGCCGCCCCCGTCATCGACCAGATCCTCACGCTCGACGACCGCCGCAAGGCCATCCAGCTCGAACTCGACAACACGCTGGCCGCCCAGAACAAGGCCGCCAAGGAGATCGGCGCCCTGATGGGGCAGGGACGCCGCGACGAGGCCGAGGAGCGCAAACACTTCGTGACGGACCTCAAGGAGAAGTCGACACGCCTGCAGGCCGAGTCGAACGACGTGCAGCAGGAACTGCAGGCCGCGCTCGTCACGCTGCCGAACTTCCCGGCCGAGATCGTTCCCGAAGGCAAGACGGCCGAGGACAACCTCGTCGTAAAACTCGTCGAGAGCTACACCACGCTGCCCGAGAACCCGCTGCCCCACTGGGAGCTGGCCAAGAAGTACGACATCATCGACTTCGACCTGGGCGTGAAGCTCACCGGGGCCGGATTCCCCGTCTACAAGGGCAAGGGGGCCCGCCTGCAGCGCGCGCTGATCAACTACTTCCTCGACTGCAACACCCGCGCCGGATACCTGGAGGTCGAACCTCCGGTGATGGTCAACGAGGCGTCGGGATTCGGGACCGGACAGCTCCCCGACAAGGAGGGGCAGATGTACCACGCCACGGTCGACAACTTCTACCTCGTGCCGACGGCCGAGGTGCCCGTGACGAACATCTACCGCGACGTGATCCTCGACGAGAAGGACTTCCCCGTAAAGATGACGGCCTACACGCCGTGCTTCCGCCGCGAGGCCGGCTCCTACGGCAAGGACGTGCGCGGCCTGAACCGTCTGCACCAGTTCGACAAGGTGGAGATCGTGCAGTTGTCGCTGCCCGAGGTTTCCTACGAGGCCCTGGACGGCATGGTGGCCCATGTGGAGACGCTGGTCAAGTCGCTCGGCCTTCCGTACCGCATCCTGCGGCTCTGCGGCGGAGACATGTCCTTCACCTCGGCCCTGACCTACGACTTCGAGGTCTACTCCGAGGCGCAGAAGCGCTGGCTGGAGGTTTCGTCGGTCTCGAACTTCGAGTCGTTCCAGGCCAACCGTCTGAAACTCCGCTACCGCGACGCCGAGAAGAAGATCCACCTGGCCCATACGCTCAACGGTTCGTCGCTCGCCCTGCCGCGTATCGTGGCAGCGCTGCTCGAAAACTTCCAGACCCCGGAAGGAATCCGCATTCCCGAGGTGCTGATTCCCTATACGGGTTTTGATATTATCAAATAAGTTTCTATATTTGCACTACACACATTAACCATAAACACGAAAAACAATGGCTTACAAAATCACTGATTCCTGCGTAGCTTGCGGGACCTGCATCGGCGAGTGCCCGGTAGAGGCCATCTCGGCCGGCGACATCTATGTCATCGATCCCGACAAGTGCATCGACTGCGGCACCTGCGCAGGCGTTTGCCCGAGCGAAGCAATCGTTTCGGAGTAACGAACGGCAATAACCGTCAATCACGCCTCGGGATGCTTTCCGGGGCGTGTTTTTTATGCCATGTGCCCATGATGCGGCTACTGTTTTACGTGGGGATACTGCTCCTGACGGCCTGCGGTCCCCGCTCCCGGAGCCTCGAACAAGATCTGGAACAACTCGCGGCAACGCTCCCCGAGGCCCGGATCGGCATTGCCGTCCGCACACCCGACGGGAAGACCATCGCCCGACAGGACACGCTGCTGCCGCTGTTGAGCGTCTTCAAGTTCCCGCTGGCCCTGGCCGTGCTGGACAAGGCCGCCGCGGAGGGAACTCCACTCACGACGCCCGTCGAGGTGGGCCCCGAATGGCTCGATCCCGGCACCTACAGCCCGCTGCGCGACTCCCTGCCGGCGACGGGCGGAGGGGTGACGCTCGGCGAACTGTTGCGATACAGCACGTCGCTGAGCGACAACATCGCCTGCGACCGCCTGCTGGCCTACGTCGGAGGCCCCGACTCCGTGGAGCGCTACGTGCGGGAGAGGGCCGGGATCGAAAGGTTCCGGATCGCCGCCACGGAGCGCTCGATGCACCTCGATCCTGCCAACCAGCGGATCAACGTCGCACGCCCTTCGGCCGTCTGCGCACTCTTCGCCCGCTTCCTCGAAGGCGGGCTGCTGGCACCGGAACATGAGGTCCTGCTGCGGCAGTTGCTGGAGGGCGCGACGACCGGCGCGAACAAACTCCGCGCAGGGCTTCCCGAAGGGGTCGTCCTCGGCCACAAGACCGGTTCGTCGGACCGCACGCCGGAGGGGCTCCGCATCGCCGACAACGACGCCGGCTATGTCGTACTGCCCGACGGCCGCCGCTACTGCGTGACGGTGCTGGTCACCGACTCCCCGGCCGACGATGCGGCGAACGCAGCTGTGATTGCGGCCATCTCGAAACGCATTTACGAACATTTCACCGAAAATCAATAACATGAACGACCTCGAAAAGATGCGCTCGGGGCGCTGGCTCCACGCCGTGACGCCCGAAATCGGCTCCGCCCTGCTCCGCGCCGAGGAACTCTGCTTCCGCCTCAACCAGTTGCCGCCCTCCCGCCGCGAAGAGCGCGAGACGATCATCCGGAAACTCTTCGGCCACGCCGGCGAGGCGCCCTGCCTCCACAGCCCGTTCCACTGCGACTTCGGGGCGCAGATCTCCGTGGGGGACCACTTCGTCGGGAACTTCAACCTCACGATCCTCGACGAGGCTCCCGTGACGATCGGCAGCCACGTCTACATCGGCCCCAACGTGGGAATCTACACCGTACACCACGCCCTGCTGGCGGACCAGCGCAACGAGGGGATCATGCAGTCGCTGCCCGTCGTGATCGGCGACAACGTCTGGATCGGCGGCAATGCGGTCATCCTGCGCGGGGTGACGATCGGCGAGGGGGCCGTGATCGGTGCCGGGAGCGTCGTTTCGCGCGACATCCCGCCGCGGGTCATTGCCGTGGGGAATCCCTGCCGCGTGCTGCGTCCCCTGACCGAAGCCGACCGGATTGCGACGTCGGAGATCGACTGATCCGCCGGGAAGGGAGGGGCCAGACACCGGAACGGAGGCGGCCAGACAGAGCAAGAAACGGGCGGATATTGCTTCGGAGACGCAACAAGCGGCTCCGACAGGACCGAACGCCACAAAAAGCGGCGGCACACCCACGACCGTATCAAGCAGCACGGCCGAAACGGATGCGGACCGGACAAAAAAGCGGCGGTACACCCTTTGCCGGGCGTGCCGCCGCTTTTCATCGAAGGCCGTCGCTATTCGTACAGGAGGTATTTTGCCCGGAGCTGCCGGAAAGCCGCGGCTTCGGGCTCCCAGCGGGCCCGGATCTCGGCATCCGTGGCCCCGTCGAGGATCATCTTGCGGATCCACCCCACGCCGACCAGTTTCTCGAACATCGGCGTGAAGAAAGACTCGCCCAGCCCGAGATCGGCACAGGCGTCGATGACGTATTGCAGCGAAAATCCGGTCATGCGGGCCTCGTCAAGCGGCAGACGGCTCAAATCCTCGCCCCGGCACAGGCGGCCTTCGAGCGGCGGATGTTTTGCCCCGGGGGTCGGGCGCGGCGTGAAGGTGAAGGTCCGCCCTTTGAGATCGGGGTGACCGTAGATTTCGAACGGCTTGTCGGTGCCGCGCCCGAGGCTCACGACCGTCCCCTCGAAAGGGCACAGCGCCGCATAGAGGTAGACGGCCCGCTGCGTCGGGAGATTCGGCGACGGCGCGACGGGAAGCACGTACTCCGTGGCGTGGGTGTAGTTGCGGCACGGGACTACGGTCAGGTCGCACCGCCGGGCCCACCCCTCACCTACGGCCATGCGGGCGATCTCGCCCATCGTCAGGCCGTGCAGCACCGGGATCGGCAGTGCCCCGACGCCCGACTTGTACTTCCTGTCGAGCAGCGGCCCCTCGACCTTGTCGCCGTTGGGGTTCGGGCGATCGAGAACGATGACCGGCCGTCCGAATTCGGCCGAAGCATCCATCATCCGCAGCATCGAGATATAGTAGGTGTAGAAGCGCAGCCCGACGTCCTGCATGTCGACGACCAGCACGTCGAACGAACGCATCACCTCGTCCGAGGGGCGCAGCGTGCGTCCGTCGTAGAGCGAGCGGATCGGAATGCCCGTGCGGGCATCGACCGACCCGGCGACCTTCTCCCCGGCATCGGCCGTGCCGCGGAATCCGTGTTCGGGCGAGAAGATCGCCACGACATCGAAGCCGCTTTCGTGGAGCAGATCGACCAGATGGACCCTTCCGGCGGCATCGACGGTCAGCGGGCGCCCAGCAGTCCCCACGGCTCCGGGCATCGCGGCCACGGAGGTATGGTTGGCCAGCACGGCGACGCGACGCCCGCGCAGCAGCGGGAAGTAGGCGGCCGTATCGGTCATGCCGACCAACACGCCGGAGCCCTCCGGTCTGTTCCCTGCCGCGGCGGGCACCGGCATCACGATCGCCGCCACACCGACGGCGACCGCCGCAAGGCCCGCAACAGCCGCGGACCCGATCGAGAAAAGGCGCTTTATCATATGCTTCACCGTTGATTTTCAGCTATCTTGGAGAGATACAATCGAAAAATCCTCCGTCATGAGAACGCTCTGGTTGCTGCTCCTGTTGGGATCGGCCATCCCGGTCCGGGCCGCTGAGTTCACCGATTCAGCCCGTTTCAGTCGGGGCACCCGGAATACCCTTCCCGCCCCTTCCGCACGCTGACGGCTCCGGAGGTGTGCGAAGCCTGCTTCCGCGACCGGATACTGCGCCGCCGATACGGAGACAAGGTGCGCACGGCAACCTCCGGCCCCGGCTCCCGACCTCCGGTCTCCGTCCAGCCCCCTGGTCACGACTCCCCGGCCCCTGGGCTATGCCTGGCCGCCGAACTCCATCAGGTAGGCCTTGATGAAGGCATCCAGATCGCCGTCCATCACCGCCTCCACGGCCGAGGTCTGAACCCCCGTGCGGTGGTCCTTCACACGGCGGTCGTCGAAGACGTACGAGCGGATCTGCGAGCCCCACTCGATCTTCTTCTTCGAGGCTTCCAGCGCCTGCTGCGTGGCCATGCGCTTGTCCAGTTCCCGCTGGTAGAGCTTCGACCGCAGGATCCGCATCGCGTTCTCGCGGTTCATCAACTGCGAGCGCGTCTCCATGTTCTCGATCAGATATTCGACCGGTTCGCCCGTATCGGGGTCCTTGCCGTGGTAGCGCAGCCGCACGGCCGTCTCCACCTTGTTGACGTTCTGACCCCCGGCCCCCGACGAGCGGAACGTGTCCCACTCGATGTCCGCCGGGTTGATCGTGATCTCGATCGTGTCGTCGACGGCCGGCGAGACGAAGACCGACGCAAAGGTCGTCTGCCGCTTGTTGTTGGCGTTGAAGGGCGAGAGACGCACCATGCGGTGCACGCCGTTCTCGCTCTTGAGGTAGCCATAGGCGTACTCACCCTCGAACTCGATCGTGCACGACTTCACACCCACCTCGTCCCCGGCCTGGTAGTCCAGCACCTTGACCTTGTAGCCGTGGGCCTCGCCCCAGCGCGTGTACATGCGCAGCAGCATCGACGCCCAGTCCAGCGCCTCGGTGCCGCCCGCCCCGGCGTTGATGTCCATGATGGCGCCCAATTTGTCCTCGTCGCGACGCAACATGTTGCGCAGTTCGAGCTTCTCGACCTTTTCGAGCGTCGCGGCGTAGTGCGCGTCCATCTCCTCCTCGCTCACGACCCCCTCCTTCACGAAGTCGGGCATCAGCGCGAGGTCCTCGACATCCTTGCGGATCGCATCGTAATCCTCGACCCACGCCTTGATCCCCGCCACCTTGCGCAGCTGCTCCCGCGCCCGGTCGGGATCGTCCCAGAAGTTCGGCTCCTGGGTCTTCTCCTCCTCGTTGCGCAGGTCGATGCGCTTCTGCTCGATGTCCAGGCAGCGTTCCAGCGCCTCGCGGCGCGTTTCGAGTTCCTTGATCTGTTCGGATAAAACCATATCTCTTTCCCGTCTAAAATTGCTCGTGGAGTTTCCGTGCGGCGAACTCCAGGATGAAATCCGCCGTGCCCTCGTCGCCCAGCACCGAAGAGTTCACGCACAGGTGGTAGGTCGCCGCCTCGCCCCAGGTCCGCGAACTGTAATAGTTGTAGTACGAAGCCCGCTGTTCGTCCGTACGCTCCATCAGGGCCCGGGCCTCCGCCTCGGTACAGTGCAGCCGCCCGCAGAGACGTGTACAGCGGTCCCCTTCGTCGGCCGTGATGAAGACGTTCACACACCGCGGATGCTCACGCAGGATGTAGTCCGCGCAGCGTCCCACGAAGATCGCCGATTCGTTCGCCGCGATGTTGCGGATCACGTCGCTCTGGATCCGGAACAGCGATTCGTTGGCCAGAATGTTGTTCGAATTGCCGCCTTCGTAGCCCGTGAACGGAGCCCGCAGGTAGCCGATCAACGTTGCAAATACCCCTTTGCGGCTCCGTTCGTCGGCCTGCTCGAAGCACTCCGCACAGAGACCGCTCTCGCGGGCTGCCAGGTTAATGAGCTCCTTGTCGTAGAGCTTGACACCCAGCCGCCGGGCGATGATCTCGCCGATGAGTTTGCCGCCGCTGCCCAACTGGCGGCCGATATTGATAACGAATTTTTCGCGTTCCATAGGTCATTGCGGGTTTTCGGCGGAAACGGCAGGCTTCATGGCCCGGAATTTCCGCAGTTGGTAAGTCAGCATGAAGAAGGCCACGATCGAGGCCAGGAGGTCCGACAGCGGCATCGAGCACCAGACGCCCCAGCTGCCGTCCCACGGCGTATAGGCATCGAAGATGTGCGGCAGGAAGATCAGGAACGGCATCAGGAACAGCAGCTGCCGCGACAGCGACAGGAAGATCGCCTTCGAGGCCATGCCGATACTCATGAAGAAGTTCGTGGCCACCATCTGGAAGCCGATGATCGGATAGCAGATGAAGGTGATACGCATTCCCTCGATCGAGAGCCGAATCAGCTCCTCGTCGGTGGTGAAAAGGCTTACGGCCAGGCGCGGGAACAGTTCGCCGATCAGGAATCCGGCCGTCGTGATGCACGTGGCGCCGATCATCGTCAACTTCAGGACCCGCAGCACCCGGTCGAACTGCCGTGCGCCATAGTTGTATCCGGCGATGGGCTGCATTCCCTGGTTGATACCCATGACGATCATCACGAAGAAGAAGCCGAGGCGGTTGACGATACCGTAGGCGCCGATCATCAGGTCGCCGCCGAACTCCTTCAGCCCCTTGTTGATCAGGATCACGATGAAGCACGCCGCAAGGTTCATCAAAAAGGGCGACATGCCGATGGCCAGGATGTCGCGGACGATCTTGCGCCGCAGGCGGTAGATGCCGCGCCGGAAATGGAGCAGCTCCCCGCGGTTCGAGAGGATGCGGAACTGCCATATCAGCGAGATGATCTGCGCCAGCACGGTAGCGATGGCCGCGCCGCGGATTCCCCAGTCGAACCAGAAGATGAAGATCGGGTCGAGGATGGCGTTGATGATCACCGTATTGATCGTGGCATACATCGACTTGCGGGGGTGTCCGGCCGCCCGCAGGATGGAGTTCAGGCCCAGGTAAAGATGGGTGATGACATTTCCCAGGAGAATGATGACCATGTACTCGCGGGCGTAGCCGATCGTAGCCTCGCTGGCCCCGAAGAAGTAGAGGATCGGGTCGAGGAACAGCAGGGCGAGGATCCCGAATCCGATACCGATGATGCAGTTGAGCACCACGACGTTGCCCAGGACGCGCTGGGCCGTTTCATAGTCCCGCTGCCCGAGGCGCATCGACACGAGGGTCGCGGCACCCACGCCGACCAGCGATCCGAACGCTGCGGCGAGGTTCATCAGCGGGAAGGTCAGCGCCAGACCCGAAATGGCCAGCGGGCCGACGCCATGGCCGATGAAGATACTGTCGACCATGTTGTAGAGCGAAGATGCCGTCATGGCGATGATCGCCGGCACGGCATACTGAATAAGCAACTTGCGGATTCGTTCGGTTCCGAGCTCCAAAGCCGCTACTTTGAGTTCCGCCATAAATTTTTTCTATTGTTCGCTTAGAGATTCCTCATTCACTTCTTTTTCCAGGCGTGACGTCCGGAGTGCGGTCCGGGTCTTCACGGCAAGACTCCTTGCAACCCCTGCCGCAACATCCTGCACCCATGCAACCCCTGCCGCAGCGTCCCGCGGCCTCGCAACCCCTACAGGGGCACCGCGCGGTCGAGTTTTTCAAACCAGGCGCGGTAGATCTCCGGATCGGTCGAGAGGCCCAGCTCCTCGGTCGTGAAGACCGAGGCCTCGCCCGAATACCATTGTCGTGAGACATAGACCGTCAACCGCACCTCGCTGGTGAGGTGTGCCGGCTGCACAAGGAAGCTCAGACGCCGGATCTCCCCGGCCATCGGCACGAGGGTCAGTTCTTCGGACGGCAGCACCTGCCGCGCCACAACGAGCCCCGAGGCCCGGTCGGCACTCTCGATCAGACAGCCTTCGGAGAGCAGCACCCCGAGCAGCAGGTCGTAGCACTCTTCGGCGTCAACCGGCATCCGGTGGCGGCAGAGGGTGTCCAGCTGCCGGGCATCGGGCATTCCTTCGGTGACCGACGTCCGCTTGCGGCTCTGCAGATAGACATTCGACGAGCAGCCCGCAAAGAGCATCGCGGCAACGACCGCCGTCATGCACACCGCCGTTATCCGGCAGACGCCCCGGGTGCTGGCCCCGGCCCTGTTTTTCGCGCTCCTTCTCTCTTCCATCCTCCGTTTTTTGGCTATTCGAGTTCCCAGTCCGAGCCGTCCTTGCGGTCCTTGACACGGATTCCGGCGGCGGTCAGCCCGTCGCGGATGCGGTCCGAAGTAGCCCAGTCCTTCGCGGCCTTGGCGCCCTGACGGATGTCGAGCAGCATCTCCACGAGCGGCGTCACGTAGTCGCGTCCGGCAGCCGTTCCGGCGGCCTTTTCGTCGCGCAGGCCCAGGATGTCGAAGGCGTAGCGGTGCACGGTGGCTTTCAGCGCTTCGAGGTCTTCGGCCGTGATGGTCTCCTTTCCGTCGGAGAGCAGGTTGATCGTACGCACCCAGTCGAACAGCGCCGAGATGACCATCGGCGAGTTCAGGTCGTCGTCCATTGCCGTCCGGCAGCGCTCCTCCAGCTCCGCGGGCTGCACGGTCGATGCGGCCGCGGGCCTGATCTTGTCCAGCGTCTCGATACCCTTCATCAGGCGGTCGAGGCCCTTTTCGGCGGCCTGCAGCGCCTCGTTCGAGAAGTCGAGCGTCGAGCGGTAGTGGGCCTGCAGCACGAAGAAGCGGATCGTCATCGGCGAATAGGCCTGGGCCAGCAGGCGGTGGCTACCCGTAAAGAGCTCTTCAAGGGTGATGAAGTTCCCGAGCGACTTGCCCATCTTCTGGCCGTTGATCGTGATCATGTTGTTGTGCACCCAGTAGCGTGCCGAGTCGTGCCCCAGCGCCGCGGTCGACTGAGCGATCTCGCACTCATGGTGCGGGAACATGAGGTCCATGCCTCCGCCGTGGATGTCGAAACGCTCCCCGAGGTAGCGCGTCGACATGGCCGAGCACTCCATGTGCCAGCCGGGGAAGCCGTCGCTCCAGGGCGAGGGCCACCGCATGATGTGCTCCGGCGAGGCCTTCTTCCACAACGCGAAGTCATACGAATGGCGCTTGTCGGACTGTCCGTCCAGTTCGCGCGTGTTGGTCACGATGTCGTCGAGGTTGCGGCCCGACAGACGTCCGTAGTTGTATTTTTCGTTGTACTTCTCGACGTCGAAGTAGACCGAGCCGTTCGACTCGTAGGCGAATCCCGCGTCGAGAATCCGCTTCACGAAGGCGATCTGCTCGATGATGTGTCCCGAGGCGCAGGGTTCGATCGAGGGCGACTCGACGTTCAGCGCATCCATCGCGCGGTGGTAGCGCTCCGTATAGTAGTGGGCCACCTCCATGGGTTCCAGCTGTTCGAGGCGGGCCTTCTTGGCGATCTTGTCCTCGCCCTCGTCGGCATCGTGTTCGAGGTGCCCCACGTCGGTGACGTTGCGCACGTAACGGACCTTGTACCCCGAAGCCTTGAGGTAGCGGAACAGCAGGTCGAAGGTTACGGCCGGACGGGCATGGCCCAGATGCGGGTCCCCGTAGACCGTCGGTCCGCAGACGTACATCCCGACCCGTCCCTCGACGAGCGGCTCGAACTCCTCCTTGCGGCGGGTGAGCGTATTGTAAATCACAAGTTTGGATTCCATAATTTCCTCCGTTTATCGTCGTTTTGAACGGGTAAAGATACGAATTTTATGCGTTATCCCGAAAAATTATCGTACCTTTGCCCTGATTTATGATAAATTTTCAGGATTTAGGACTCTCCGCGCCGCTGTTGCGCGCCATCGAAGAGAAGGGTTACGAAAACCCCACCCCCATTCAGGAACAAGCCATTCCGCCCGTACTCCGGGGCCGCGACCTGCAGGGCTGCGCCCAAACCGGTACGGGCAAGACCGCAGCCTTCACGCTGCCGATCCTCCAGCTGCTCGCCGCAGAGCCGCCCGTGCGGGGCCGGCGCGAGATCCGGGCGCTGGTCCTCACGCCGACGCGCGAACTGGCCATCCAGATCGACGAGTGCTGCCGCGACTACGCCCGCTATATGCCGATCCGCCACTGCGTGATCTTCGGAGGCGTGAACCAGCGCCCGCAGGTCGAGGCGCTCCAGCAGGGCGTCGACCTGCTCGTCGCCACGCCCGGACGCCTGCTCGACCTCATCGGCCAGGGCTACATCTCGCTCACGCACCTGCGCTTTTTCGTCCTCGACGAGGCCGACCGGATGCTCGACATGGGCTTCATCCACGACATCCGGCGCATCCTCCCGCTGCTGCCCGAACGGCGGCAGACGCTCTTCTTCTCGGCCACGATGCCCGCGGAGATCGCCGCACTGGCGGCCCGGATCCTCCACGACCCGGAGCTGGTGTCCGTGACGCCCCCGGCATCGGTCGTCGAAACCATTGCCCAGCGGGTGCACTTCGCCGAGAAGAGCGAGAAAAGCGCCCTGCTGATCGACCTGCTCCGCCATTCGGAGGCGCGTCAGGTGCTGGTCTTCACCCGCACGAAACACGGCGCCGACCGGCTCGCCCGCATCCTCAACAAAACCGGGATCGAGGCGGCGGCCCTCCACGGCAACAAGTCGCAGAACGCCCGCGTGAGGGCGATGAACGATTTCAAGTCGGGGGCGTGCCGCGTACTGATCGCCACGGACATCGCGGCCCGCGGCATCGATATTGACCAGCTGCCGTTAGTGATCAACTACGAGCTTCCGGAGGTGGCCGAGACCTACGTCCACCGCATCGGCCGCACGGGACGCGCCGGACGTGACGGTGCGGCGTGGTCGTTCTGCTCGGAGGCCGAGTTGGAGTACCTGCTCGACATCCAGCGGCTGACGGGTTTGACGATTCCCGTCGAGGGGGAGGTTCCGGAGTATGCCGCCCGGGCGCTGGCCGAAGCCGAGCGGAAGCAGGCCGCAAAAGCGGGTCGGCGATCCGCCCCGCACTCTGCGCCGAAAGCGGCCCCAGCCCCGAAGAGGAAAGAGAAGGAGGCACGCCCCGCCGCAAAACCTGCCGGGGCCCCCGCAATCTCTCCACAGGCAGAGGCCCAGGAAAAGGCCGAAAAGGAGGAACCGGGGGAAAAGACGGGGAAGACCCCCCAACCGCAACCTTCCGAGCATCTCGAAAAGCCCGAAAAGAGGGAATCTTCCGAAATTTCCACAGCGGAAAACGCTCCGAAAAAGCGCCGCCGGAGGCGTCACCGCGGACAAGAGGCGGAGAACGGAGCGGGACACGGGCCGGAGGAAGCCGGTGCCGAAAGGGCCGAACCTGCAGCGATGGAATCGTCCGCCGCAACGGCCGAAACCTCCGGGACGAAACCCGCAGCCGGAGTTTCGCGGCCTTCGCACGCTGCGACCAAACCTGCCGAACCCACCGGATCGAGATCCGGGGCCGCACCGGAAGCCGCGGCCGGATCACAGCCCGCATCCGCCACCTCCGCCGCATCCACCCCGGAATCCGGCGACAACCCCCGGAAGAGACGTCGGAAAAAGAGTGCGCCGACGGCAGATTCCACCGTCGGGAGCGCCCCGGCATCCCCCGCCGCCGAAAAGGCCCCGAAAACGGCCGCGCGACAGAAACCGGCAGAATCGGCCCCGGAAAAACAACCGTCGGCACGCCCCGGGACCAAACGCAACACGCCGAATCCGTCGGTACGCCCCGAAAAAGCCCGGACACGCAGCACGCCCCGCCCCAACGAGGAGGAGGAAGAGCCGAAAACCGGGATCGAACGCGCCCGGGAACGGCAGATGCCCGACCATGAAAACGAACAAATGGAGGCACAAAAACGCAATCCACACACGAACGATTGGAAAAACCGCGTTAAATCATTACTTTTGCGATCATTCCGGAAATAGACGGGGGGGGGTGAGCGGAAAAGAGCCCGCACGGTTCCCGACCCGTCCCTTCCCGAAACAGTAATAGTATTTAGGAACAGAACGACATGCATCTTTTCAAACGCTGGAACAACCTCGTCGGATGGGGCGTCTTCGCCATTGCGGCCGTCGTCTACCTGATGACCATGGAACCCGTGTCGAGTCTCTGGGACTGCTCGGAGTTCATCGCCACCTCCTACAAACTCGAAGTCGGACACCCGCCCGGAGCCCCGCTCTTCATGATGCTGGCCCGCCTGGCCACGCTCTTCGCCTTCGGGAACCCCGACTACGTGGGCATGGCCGTCAACGCCATGAACTCCCTGGCCAGCGCCTTCTGCATCCTCTTCCTCTTCTGGACGATCACCCACCTGGCCCGCCGCCTCGCCACACGCAACGGCGCCGAACTCACCACCCCGGGGATCGTCGCCATCCTCGGCGCCGGGGCCGTCGGAGCCCTGGCCTACACCTTCACCGACACCTTCTGGTTCTCGGCCATCGAAGGCGAGGTCTACGCCCTCTCGTCGATGTTCACGGCGCTGGTCGTCTGGCTCATGCTCAAGTGGGAGGAGCAGGCCGACCAGCCCCACGCCTCGCGCTGGATCGTACTGATCGCCTACCTCATGGGACTCTCCATCGGCGTGCATATCCTCAACCTGCTGTGTATCCCCGCGCTGGTCTTCATCTACTACTTCCGCAAGAGTGACCGCGTCACCTGGAAGGGCATCGTCGGAACCACGCTCCTCGCCGGAGCGCTGATCGTCTTCCTGAACAACATCATCATCCCCTACACCGTCTGGTTCGGGGCCCAGGTCGACACGCTCTTCGTCAATACCTTCGGGCTGCCCGTCAACTCCGGAATGGCGGTCTTCGCCCTGGCGCTGATCCTCGGTCTGGGCTGGGCCGCGTGGAAAGCCCACCAAAAGGGCCGCGTGGTGCTGAACCTCTTCCTGGTCTCGACCACGATGGTGCTCGTCGGCTTCTCGTCCTACGCCTCGATGACCATCCGCGCCGCGGTCAACCCGCCGATGAACTCCAACAACCCGAACAACCCCCACGCCCTGCTGTCGGTGCTCAACCGCGACCAGTACGGCAGCCGCCCGCTCGTCTACGGCGCCCAGTACTCGGCTCCGCCCGAGGGCGTCGAGGAGAAACACGTCTGGTACCTCGACGAGGACGGCAAGTACAAACGGACCTCCGTACTGACGGGTTACACCCACGCCCCGGAGTTCATGACCCTCTTCCCGCGGATGTGGAACTACGCCAAGGGCGAGAAGGAGTACAAGCAGTGGGCCGCCTACCGCACGAAAACCGAGACGCTGCGTGACGAAAACGGCGAGATCCAACGCGACGCCCAGGGCCGCCCGCAGCGCGGCGAGGTGCTCGACTACGGCCGCAAGCACGTCTATACAGACCCCTACGGCGATACGCGGACCATCGTGGAGCCGACCTTCGGCGAAAACCTCCACTTCTTCTTCAACTACCAGCTCTCGTACATGTACTGGCGCTATTTCCTGTGGAATTTCGTCGGACGCCAGAGCGACATCCAGCCCTCGCGCACGACCATCACCGACGGAAACTGGCTCTCGGGAATCGACTGGATCGACGAGATGTACCTCGGACCGCAGGACAACCTGCCGCGCGAAATCGCCGAAAACAAGGGCCGCAACACCTACTATTTCCTGCCCTTCCTGCTGGGGCTGATCGGTCTGATCTACCAGTTGAACCGCGATCCGCGCAACTTCTCGATCGTCATGTGGCTCTTTATCATGATGGGCGTGGCGCTGGTCTTCTACTTCAACACCTCGCCCGGCGAACCCCGTGAACGCGACTACGTATATGCCGGATCGTTCTACGCCTTCTCGATCTGGATCGGATTTGGGGTGCTGGCCCTGCGCGACCTCTTCGAGAAGTGCACCAAACGCCGCAGCGCAGTCCCGGCAGCGGCCGCCATACTCGTGTCGCTGAGTGTCCCGGGAATCCTCGCGGCCCAAAACTGGGACGACCACGACCGTTCGCGCCGCACCATGGCCCGCGACATCGGCTGGAACTACCTCCAGTCGACACTGCCCAACTCGATCATCCTCAACTACGGAGACAACGACACCTTCCCGCTGTGGAACAACCAGGAGGTCTACGGCGTGCGGCCCGACGTGCGGATCATGAACACGTCGTACCTCGGGGGCGAATGGTACATCGACGAGATGAAGACCCGGGCCAACGAGGCGGCCGGCGTACCCTTCTCGCTGCCCAAGCACAAGTATACCTACAACAACGACATGATCTACGTCACGAACAGCATCGACCGTGCGGTGGATATCCGCGAGGTGATCGACTTTGTGCGCAGCGACGACCCCCGGAGCCAGATCAAGCTCTCGGACGGTACCATGGCCGACTACATCCCCACGAAGCGCATCGCCCTGCCCGTGAACAGGGAGAATGCCATCGCCTCGGGGATCGTGGCCGAGAAGGACCGCGACAAGATGGTCGATACGGTGTATATCAACATCAAGCGCAATTCGCTGGACAAGAACCAGCTGATGATCCTCGACATGCTGGCCAACTTCGACTGGAAGCGTCCGATCTACCTCACGCAGGTCTACATCATGCAGGATCTCGGGCTGATGGACTACCTCCAGTTCGACGGCTATGCCTACCGTTTCGTGCCGATCCTCACGCCGGTGCAGAACCCCTACGAGATCGGGCGCATCGACGCCGATTACGCCGCGCCACTGCTCAAGGAGACCTTCCGCTACGGAAACCTCAACGATCCACGGGTTTACGTCGATTACTTCATCCAGTACAACCTCTCGGCCTCGCACGCCCGCGACTCGTTCGCCCGGGTTGCCAAGGAGTTGCTGCGCGAGAACCGCGTCGACGAAGCCGTCGAACTGCTCGACCTCGGGCTCGAAAGACTCCCGACGTCGCAGATCCGCTTCACCGACTCGAACACCTATCCCTTCCTCGAAGCCTACTACGCCGCCTCGGCCATGGGCGCCGAAGGGGCTGCCGAAAAGGGCGACGCCCTGTTGCGGGAATATGCCCACACGCTGATCGAGTACATCGAATACTACCTGCGTTTCGACGGCGCCCAGGGCGACATGGTTTCGGATCTGATCGACGAAAAGCTCGACCAGCTGGGCGATGTCTACTACCTGGCCAGCTATGCCGGGCGCCGCGACGTGGTGGCCGAGCTGAACGACTACTACCGGACACTGGGTGTCTCCGAAGAGAACCTCATCGACGTGGGCGATACCCCGACGGCCGATTCGGTCGGGTTGCAGGCGGCGGAATAACACGCCGCCGAAAGGCGGGAAAGCCCCCGGTCAGCCCGGATCAGCATCCTCCAAAGACAGGAAAACCGCTCCGATGATTCGGAGCGGTTTTCCTGTCCTTATTGTCCCCGCAAAGAGCTTTTTGTCGGACCGGAAAATCCGGCCTGCCCGGCAGACCCGGGACTCAAGCCCCGTCACGACTTCTCTACCGCAGAGCCGCCCTTGGGGCTCTCCTTCGGTGTCGGCGTATTCTTGTTATTATAGAGGAAACGCTTGATCTTCTGCGTCGGGGTCTTCTCGAACTCCTCCTTCTCCTCCACCACTTCGGAGATCCGCGAGAAGCGGTTCACCTTCGCATTCACGAAATCCATGATCTCCTTCTTCAACTGCTCGGTCTTCGCCTCCCAGGCCTCCTTCTTCGTCGCCCACTCCTCGCGCCAGTCGTCGATCATCGACTCGATCTCGTCGCGGTTGAAGTGCACGAGCGCCACCAGACGCCCCTCCTGTTCCGTGACGATCGAATCCGCAATGCAGACGTGCGAATTCAGCACGCTCTCGATGTCCTCCGGATAGATGTTCTCGCCCCCCGGGCCCACGATCATGTTCTTCAGACGCCCCTTGATGTAGAGCCAGCCGTCCTTGTCAAACTCCCCGAGGTCGCCCGTGCGGAACCATCCGTCCGCCGTAAAGACCTCGGCCGTCGCTTCGGGATTCTTGTAATAACCTTGCATCACGCTCGGAGTCAGAGCCACGATCTCGCCCTGCCGCGTTTCGGGGTTCACGTTTTCAAGCCGCAGCTGCACACCCGGGGCCTGCGGGCCCGTGGATCCGAGGCGCACCTGCGAAGGCGCCGCTCCGGCCAGCAGCGGGGCCGTCTCCGTCAATCCGTAACCGATGGCATAGGGGACCTTCGCCTCCAACAGGAAGCGCTCGGCCCCGCCGTCAAGTTTCGAACCGCCGATGCCCAGGAACCGCAGCCGGCGGCCGAAGAGTTTCATCAGCTTCTTGCCCGCCACGCGGTGCAGGTAGCGGCGCAGGAACCCGATGCGGTAGAGCGCGCGCCAGAAACCGTTCGACTGGAACTTGGCCAGCACCTGGTGCCGGTAGATCTTCTCGATGACCAGCGGCACGATGAGCATCACCGTGGGACGCACGCTCCGCAGCGCCGGCATCAGCGCCGAAGCCGTGGGCGGACGGTCCAGGTAGACCACCCGCGCCCCCATCGAGAAGGGGTAGATCATGCCGATCGAGCACTCGTAGGTGTGCGACAGCGGCAGCACCGAAAGGAACGTATCCTCACCGTCGACCGGGAAGATGGCCGCCGAGATTTCGATCTGTTTGCAGAGGGCCTCGTGGGTCAGCATCACCCCCTTGGGTTTGGAGGTCGTACCCGAGGTGTAGATGATCACGGCCAGGTCGCCGGGCTGCGGAATCCCCGTAGCACCCGCCTCGCGGACATGCTGCGCGATGACTCCGAGGTTTTTCGTGCGCACCACGACGTTCAGCCGGTCGATGGTCCGCCGCGAGAGTTTCGTAAAGAGGCGGTCCGAAACGAGCAGCGCCTTGGCTTCCGAATGTTCGATGATCATGTCGAGCTCCTCGCCCGAGAAGTCCGGGAGAATCGGCACGGCAATCATCCCGGCCGACGTAATGGCCAGATAACAGACTCCCCAGTTGGGCATGTTGCTGCTCAGCAGGGCCACCTTGTCCCCGGGACGGAGCCCCGAGGTGGTCAGGATCTCCTGCACCCGGGCAATACGACGGCCCGCCTCGGCATAGGTCACATCCTCACCGTCGAACATCGAGTAGGCGATTCGGGACGCGAACTTCTCCACGCTGTTGCGGACCAGTTCGTAGAATGTATTTATAGTCATGACGTGTGTTCTTGTAATCCGTTATAATAACGCGATATCCGGTGCGAAATTACGAATTTCCGTCCAAAAAACACTATTTTTGACATAAATTATCAACATGATCGACCTTTCGTATACCAAAAGGCTGGCTGCAGGGATCGGATTCGACCTCTGCGGCCTCGCGCCGTGCCGGCACCTCCCCGAAGCCGAAACCCGTTTCCGCGAATGGATCGGGAAGGGGTATCAGTCGTCGCTGGAGTATCTGGAACGGAATGCGGAGAAACGGTTCGATCCCCGCAAACTGGTCGACGGGGCCCGCACGGCCGTGGTCTGCGCCGTGGGCTACAAGAACCGCGTGAGCGACGGCTATCCCGACGGGCATCGCACCAAGGTCGCCTCCTACGCCTGCGCCGAGGATTACCACACGGTGCTGCGGCGGATGCTCCGCCAGTTGCTCGACGCAATCCGGGAAGCGTGGCCCGAAGTCCGCGGCCGCGCCTTCGTCGATACGGCACCCCTGACCGAAAAACTCCTCGCCGTGGAGGCCGGGCTGGGGTGGATCGGACGGCAGTCGCTGCTCGTCACCCCGCAATTCGGGAGTTATGTCGTCCTGGGCGAGCTGATCCTTACCGAAGAGGCCGACCGTTACGATGAGCCGTTCGGCGGATCACGCTGCGGGAATTGCCGTGCCTGTGTGGAGAACTGCCCCACGGGAGCCGTCATGCCCGGACGCGGCATCGACACGGCACGCTGCATCTCCTGTCACACCGTGGAACGGAAACCCGACACGGAGATCGGCCTCGACGGCTGGATCTTCGGATGCGACGCCTGCCAGAGCTGCTGTCCCTGGAACCGCCGCGCCCCGCAACACCGGAACCGGGCTTTCGACCCGGTTTTCGATCCGCTGACGATGGATGCCGCCGCGTGGTACGGAATGGACGATGCACAGTTTGGCGAACGCTGCGGACGCACTCCCCTTACGCGCAGCGGCCTGGAACGCATCCGCGGCAACATCCGGGAACGTAGAGCAACCGACGGCTGGAAGAGCGGAGCGGATGCCGAAGAACGGCAGACGCCCTCTTTGCACTGACAAAGAAGGCGTTCGCCATATCGGAGAAGATCTGTCCGCGGTCCGGGGCTCCGTCACCGGCCGTACGCCGCAGAAGGTCAATCCCGCTGGCAACGGACCGGAAGCCCGAAACCCCGGGGATCGGCGTAGCATTCGTAGACCGTCGCCGAGGTCAACCCGAAGGTCCAGGCCCCGAACGAGTCGGAAGGCGCAGGCGAACTGGTCCAGTAATAACCCGACGGCGTGAAGAAAAAGGCCCCGTATTCATCGTAACGATAGCCCACACCGGGATAGTAGGTCGTCGAAGAGCCGTTGTAGATGAAGTTCCAACCCTGGACGAACGACCCCGACACCTCCGTCGTACCGCTCGATACCGACGCCGTGGCGCCCGTCTGCGTGAAGGCGCTGAAGACATAGGGATGCGGGACCTTCCAGCCCGGCGGGCATGGGTCGAACAGCGTCTTGGTCGTCTCCTGGCCCACGGTCGTGCCGTTCGGATTCCCCCACAGCGCATTGTTGCGGCAGGCCGCGGTCGTACCCTGCCCCCCGCCCCAATACCAGTCGTAGGAGGAACTCCGGGTCGTGGCGATGAACGTATCGGGATGCGCCGTGGCATACCACGTGTTGCCCGTATAACCGACATACTGACCGGGCGATCCGGTCGTCTGGACCGCCGTCCGCTCCGAAAGGTAGTTGTAGGGGTTGCTGTCGGCATCGTAGACCACGTCGCCCCACGGAAAGGGATCCTTGCGGCCCCACTGGAAAAGCGACGCCCGGAACGACCGCGCATAAGGTCCGTCCTCCTTGTAGATAGCCCCCAGGTTGCGGTCCATCATCTGCGCCGAACCCGCCCCGTAGGCCGTTTCGTAGGCCGGATACATCGTATAGACCTCGGCTGCCGCCTGCAGCTCCTCGTTGGTCTGGTCCGTAACCCAGATATGCCAGCTCCACAACGCCTCGTCGGACGAAGCGTCGGCATAGAGCCCGATTACGGCATTTCCGCCCAGTTCGGTGGGGCGCTCGGTCAGCGCAAAGGTGATCTTCCCGTCGGCATAGGTGATGCTCCCCGGCTCGATCAGCCACGGCTGGCTCTGCCACAGCAGTTTCGCATACCCTCCGCCCGTAATCCTGGCCGAAAGCGTGCGCCCCTCGTAGCGCTGCACCGCCTGCCGGAGACTGTCCGGGATGACGCCGTTCCCGGCCACCGTGGCATCGAACGAATAGCTCTGCGAGGGCGTCGAAACCACATAGCAGTTCGCCGTCTCGCCCGACGACGAGAGTTCGACCGTGGGACCTGCGGCCGTTCCCGTCGCAACCTCGTGCGTGATGACCGGCATCTGGGCCGGTGAAATCACGATCCCCGGCATCGACCACGTTGACGTATAGCCGTCCGTCGTGCTCACCACGACGTAGACCACACCGCCGCCCTGCGAATAGTCCGCCGGATTGACCGTCAGGTAGGCCTTCACGGGCTCCGTCCCGAGCGTCGGAGGCTCCGAAAAGGTCACCCCGCAATAGTTGATCTGCGCCGCTCCGCCCGCATAGGAGGCCGTCGCGGGGCTCGACGACGTCAGGTCGAACGAAAAACGGCCCGTCATGTTCGCCGTCCCGGAGACCGTGCCCGACAAGGAGACCGTCGCGGCATCCGTCCCGAAGAGCATCACCGACCCGACACGCTTCCCGGCCATCGTTCCCGAACCCGTGAGGTCGACCTCCACCACCGCAAAGGCGTGGCTGAAGGTCAGCGGCCCGAAATCGCCCGTGGTGCTCGTCACGGCGCCGGCCACCAGGAAGTCGTTGGTTCCCAGGTGGGAGGAGTCGCCCGACGAGGATTGCGTCTGTTGCGTGGCGAGCGTGAAAGAGACGCTCGACGCACTCGACGCCCCGGTCTCCGAGTAGGGGTAATAGGCGTAGAGCGTATAGGAGGTAGCGCCTTCGGTCAGCGTAATCTCCCCGCTGAACGTCCCGCTGGAGGAGGCTTCCGTCCCCTCGAAGGTCAGCGGGGCGTTGGCGGTCGTGAAGGTACCGCCGCTCTCGACGTAGACCCCGATCCGGTCACCGGGGCTCCACTGCACGTTATAGCCGTCCGGTGCCAGTTGGGTACGGGTTTCCGAGGCCGCGGCCTCGATCCGGATCTGGCGTGTCACCATCCGCTGCGGGGCCGTATCCCCGGTCCGGTCCGTGGTGCAGGCACACGACAGCCCGCACACGACCACGGCAGCAATCAATCGTCCGATCATCCCCACTCCTCCCGGTCGAAACCTTCGATATCGCCATCCACCGAGGAGACGGCGAAGCCTCGTTCAAGGCAGATCTCCAGGACCTCGACTTCGGGGCTTATGTACGTTTGTTTTTCCATGATTCCAGTATATTAGAGAACCGGTATCAGGTTCGCACATATCGTACCAAAGTATCGTTCGACCGTTTCAGAGGGCACAAAAAACAGCCTCGGCGCAATGGCCGAGGCTGTTTTTCTCAGGCTGATCGGGACCGATTACTTCTGCAGTTCGGCAAGGGCAGTCTTGGCATTCTCGGCAGCCGGACCGGCCGTCACCTTCTGGAAGGCCTCAATGGCCTGCGGCTTCATCTCCTTGGCGTTGTAGGCTGCACCCAGCAGGTAGTACATGAGGCTCTTGTCCTCCTCGTCGACCTGAGCCTCGGCGGCAGCCTGGCCCAGTTCGATCACCTTGTCGTAGTCCTTCTTGCCGGAGTAGGCCTGCAGGCGCACGTTCTGGAAGAGGGCGCTCGCCGGGTTCTTGGCCAACTGGGCGTCGGCCATCGTGATGATACCGTCGAAATCACCGGCACCCTGCATCTCGGCCACCTTGTTGTTCGTGTAGAGGGCCATCATCTCCTTGGCCTTGGCTACGTCCTCGGCGTATTTCGGGTGGGTCTTGGCGGCAATGGCCTCGTAAATCTCCATACCCTTCTCGTACTCGCCCATCTCGCAGTAGCTCATCGCCAGGTTCAGCGCCATGCCCGTATTGTCGGGGTCGGCCTTGTAGCCCTTCTCGAAGATGCCCGCAGCGGTCTTGTAATCCTTGTTGTTGAAGGCATCGCCGCCCTGGATCTGGTAGATCTTGGCCACCCAGCCGTTCGACTTCGACATCTGCGTCATGTCGCCGTAGAGCTCGGCCAACTCGGCGGACTTCGAGAAGTTCTTCAGCGCCTCGTCGTAGTTCTGGCTCTTGATGGCCGCACCACCCAGATAGTAGTAGCATTTGGGGAGCGTAGCCTTGGCGGTTGCCACCTGCGAGGCCACCTCTTCGTTGTCGATACCCAGGTCGATCACCTGCTCGAACTTGGCTGCAGCACCGGCGAAATCCTTGGCGTTGAACGCTGCACCGGCTTCGTTGAAGATTGTCGTAACATCCTGAGCCGAAAGCGAGAGAGCAGCCATCAGCGCCACGGCCGAAACAAAAATCTTTTTCATGCTTTTCCTATTCTTTTTGTTGAGTTTGTGCGATCGTGCACCCCTTGCAGGGCACGTTGGGTACAAAAATACGAAAAAAAATCCACTTTTGCCAAATCTAATCCCGCAAACCCGCGAAAAAAGAGGTTATCAACGCCTCGCATTCCGCGGCGAGCACCCCCGACGTTACGGTCGTTTTCGGATGGAAAACCGTCCCGCTGTAACGGCGGTAGCCCTTCTTGGGGTCGTCGGCGCCCCACACCACGCGGCTCACCTGCGCCCAGCCGATCGCCCCGGCGCACATGATGCACGGCTCGACGGTGACGTACAACGTGCACTTCTGCAGATACTTGCCACCGAGCGTCGAGGCTGCGGCCGTCAGGGCCTGCATCTCGGCGTGGGCCGTCGGGTCGGAGAGCGTCTCCACGAGGTTGTGCCCCCGGCCGATCACCGCACCGTCGGCCACGACAACCGCCCCGATGGGCACCTCCTGTTGATCCAACGCTTTCCGGGCCTCGTTTAGTGCGAGGCGCATGAATTTTTCATCGATTTGCCGCTGTTCCATAACGATTTTTCGGCAAAAAACGCGATTTTTTCCCGGATTTCCAAATCCTCCGCCGCCCCGAACCGCCGCCGGCCCCCGCCGTAGCGCCCCGGCCCGCGAATTTTTCACCCGCCCCGCCGCCCGATCCGCAAAAGTTACGGAAAAAGTTATTAACTTTGCGGGTTGCCAAGGACAAACTAACTTACACACACCATGTACAGAACACATACTTGCGGGTGCCTGCGTGCCTGCAATGTCCACGAAACGGTCACCCTGGCCGGTTGGGTACAGAAAGTCCGCAACCTCGGGGCCATGACCTTCATCGACCTGCGCGACCGGTACGGCCTGACGCAGATCGTCGTCGAGGAGCACTCCCCGGCCGAAGCCCGCGAAACCGCTGCCCGCCTCGGCCGCGAATGGGTCATCCAGGTCGAGGGCGAGGTCGTCGAACGCCAGTCGAAGAACCCCAAGATGCCCACGGGCGACATCGAAGTCTCGGCCCGTCGCATTACGGTGCTCCACGAGGCCGAGGTCCCGCCCTTCACCATCGAGGAGGTTTCGGACGGCGGCGATGACCTGCGCATGAAGTACCGCTACCTCGACCTGCGGCGCCCGCCCCTGCAGCGCAACCTGATCCTGCGTCACAAAATGGCCCAGGAGATCCGCCGCTTCCTCTCCGATGAGGGCTTTCTGGAGATCGAGACCCCCTATCTGGTCAACTCCACGCCCGAGGGCGCGCGCGACTTCGTGGTCCCGAGCCGCATGTCCCCGAACCAGTTCTACGCCCTGCCGCAGTCGCCCCAGACCCTGAAGCAGCTGCTGATGGTCGCCGGATACGACAAGTATTTCCAGATCGTGCGCTGCTTCCGCGACGAGGACCTGCGCGCCGACCGCCAGCCGGAATTCACCCAGATCGACTGCGAGATGTCGTTCGTCGAGCAGGAGGACGTACTCGGAATCTTCGAGCGCTGGGCCAAGCATATGTTCAAGACCGTGCTGGGCATCGAGTTCCCCGAGCCGCTGCGCCGGATGCCGTGGATCGAGGCCATGGAGAAGTACGGCTCGGACAAACCCGACCTGCGTTTCGGCATGGAGTTTTCCGACCTGACCGACCTGGCCAAAGGGCACGGATTCCCGGTCTTCGACGACGCCGAATACATCACCGGTTTCGCCGCCCCGGGCTGCGCAACCTATACCCGCAAGCAGATCGACGCCCTCACGGAGTTCGTCAAGCGGCAGCAGATCGGCGCCAAGGGCCTCATCTGGATCCGCCTGGAGGCCGAAGGCGGCGTGAAGTCCTCCATCGACAAATTCTACGCGCCCGACGAGGTGCGCGCCATGGCCGAGCGCTGCGGCGCCAAGGCCGGCGACCTGGTTCTGGTCCTCTGCGGCAAGAAGTTCAAGGTCCTCACGCAGCTCTGCGCCCTGCGTCTCGAAGTGGCCCAGCAGCTCGGACTGCGCGACCCGAAGAAGTTCGCACCGCTGTGGGTCGTCGACTTCCCGCTCTTCGAGTGGGACGACGAGACGCAACGCTACTACGCCGTACACCACCCCTTCACCTCGCCCAAACCCGAGGACATCGCCTATCTCGACAGCGATCCGGGACGCGTACGGGCCAACGCCTACGACTTCGTCTGCAACGGCACGGAGATCGGCGGAGGTTCGATCCGTATCCACGACTCGAAACTCCAGGAGAAGATGTTCGAACTGTTAGGCTTCACACCCGACGAGGCGCAGGCCCGTTTCGGCTTCCTGATGAACGCCTTCAAGTACGGGGCACCCCCTCACGGAGGCCTGGCCTTCGGATTCGACCGGCTCTGCTCGCTGTTCGGCGGCTCGGAGTCGATCCGCGACTACATCGCCTTCCCGAAGAACAACGCCGGGCGCGACGTGATGCTCGACGCCCCGGGCTACATCGACCAGGCTCAGCTGGACGAGCTCTGCCTCGACCTGCGCAAACCCGAGGCATAACCCCTCTGCGGCCATTCGGCAGCAAGCAAAACGGTCCGGAATTCCGGACCGTTTTTTATCGGATCAGCCGCAGTTCTCGGATTCACGAATTCACCCCCGGAAGGTTGCGCACCACCCACCAGAGGGCGAACAGCACGCAATAGGCATAGGCCACCCAACGGTGCTGCACGATCGGCCGCAGACGCCCGGCCACCCGGCCGCGGTCGAGCGACGTCCAGGCCACGGCAAGGAAATAGGGAACCGAGACAACGAGAAACAGATTGAACTGCACCGCCTCCCCCAGACGTCCGTGCAGCAGGGCGTGCAGGGCACGCTGTCCGCCGCAGGCCGGGCACTCCCAGCCCGTCAGTGCATGGAACGGGCATTGCGGCAGCCAGGCGCTATGCGACGGATCGACCGCATAGTAAAGGGCCGCCATCCCCAGCAGCGCTATCGGGATGGCGAGCCAAAGCGACCTGCGTGTCAATCAAAGGTCGAAAAAGGGCAGCGAAACGGCCGCCGCGAAGACAAACACCAGAAGCAGGTAAGCCACCCAGCAGAAGGCCGCAACACCGACCGAAACCCAGGTCCACGTCCGGGCATTCCGGGCGGAACGCCGGGCCGCTTCATGATTGCCGGCAAACCAGTAGCTGTCGACCTGCGAAGCGTAGACAATGGCCACGATGCCGAAGGGCAGACAGCAAAGGATCGTGCTGATGATGGCCCAGGCCAGGAAATTGTCGGGTTTCACCTCCTGGGGCTGGGGCGCGGAGGCTGTCGAAGCGGAATTTGCAGACTCGGGAGTCGATTGGGGATCGAGAATTTCCATATGATCGAAACAATTTGGGATTGAACGGTTACAAAGATACGATTATTTTCGGAAAATTCCCTTTCCGGCACCGGCAAACCCGAGGAAGAGCGGTCTCCGGTCCTCTGCCGGGCGCAGGCGGAGGAGCCGCCGGTTTAAGAAACCGGTTTTGTGGGCTGCTGGGTCTTACAAGGGTCTGACCCTTGAATCCGCGTCACCCGCTTCCTTTCCGTCATTCCCGCGAAAGCGGGAATCCAGGATCGCATCAATTCCCGTCATCCCCCGGATAGATTCCCCGTCAAGCGGGGAATGACCGGTTCAAGAGACCGGATTTAGGGGCGAAGGCATGTCTGAAAGATTCGGAAGCAAATCACCGCTCCCGACCGTCGAGGTACGAAACTCTTTTTAGTGGGAGGTTTGTGCGTTGGAGGCCTCCGGCTTGATGAAAAAACCGAGAAGAAAGATGCGGACTAAAAATGCGAGCGCCGGGGACGGTTTGCTTGCAAACCCGCGAATAGTCGCCCGGCGCCAATGTTAGGCCGCGTCTTGCCGGTTTTTTCATCCTGCCGGTCGGTTTTTGCGGCGCTTTTTGCCGACCCAAAAAGCGCCCCTTTAAGAAAGGGGTTTTGTGGGCTGCTGAACCTTTAGTGGTTCCCGAAGCCTTTACCCGCATACGACCGACGGTCGGGAGCGGTGATTTGCTTCCGAATCTTTCAGACATCCCTCCGCCCATAGGACCCGGCTCTTAGCCGGGTACCTTTTGATGGCAAAAGGTACCCAAAACCAGCCGCAAGTTGCTTTTTGCGGGGCCGCAGTTTGGCGTCGCGGAAACGGGCGCCTGACGCGGGTTTGCAAGCAAACCGGCCCCGTTTCTTGTCGCGCCGCCTGCGCTGCGCCCTCTCTCCGCAAAAAGCAGAATGCGGCAGCAAGGCCCTCCTAAGAGGAGGGTTCTATGGGCTGCTGAACCTTTAGCGGTTTCCGAGCCTTGAATCCGCTCCGACCGCCGACCGCCCCGTCATTCCCGTCATTCCCGCGAAAGCGGGAATCCACCCGGCTAAGAGCCGGGTTCTATGGGCGCGGGCTTAAAAAGCCCGTTTTATGGGCGAAGGTGTCACGAAGGGTTTTCGACCCGGTTCTGCGCTCCCGCCCTTAAAAAAGGGAATTTTTCGCTATCTTTACGGCGTAAAAATCTTCCAAACCATGTCCAATACCCCTCTGGCCGAACGCCTGCGCCCCAAAACCCTCGACGAATACATCGGACAGGAGCACCTCGTAGGCCCGAAAGGCGTCTTCCGCAAGTTCTTCGAAACGGGAAACGTTCCCTCGTTCATCCTCTGGGGTCCCCCGGGCGTGGGCAAAACCACGCTCGCCAAGATCGTCGCCTCGCAACTCGAACGGCCCTTCTTCACCCTTTCGGCCGTCACCTCCGGCGTCAAGGAGGTCCGCGAAGTGATCGAGTCGGCCCGCAAACAACGCTTCTTCGACCAGCGGCCCCCGTTCCTCTTCATCGACGAAATCCACCGCTTCAACAAGTCGCAGCAGGATTCGCTGCTCGGGGCCGTCGAGCAGGGGATCGTCACGCTGATCGGCGCCACGACCGAAAACCCCTCCTTCGAGGTGATCTCCCCGCTGCTGAGCCGCTGCCAGGTCTATATCCTCCGGGCGCTGGAGGACAAGGACCTCCAGACGCTGCTCGACCGCGCCCTGCGCACCGACCTCGAACTGCGCGAACGCGAAATCGAGGTCCGGGAGACCGGAGCGCTGTTCCGGTTCGCGGGGGGCGATGCCCGCAAGCTGCTCAACATCCTCGACATCCTCGTCGGGGCCACCGACGGAAAGGTGACGATCACCGACCAGTACGTACAGGATTGCCTCCAGGAAAACATCGCCCTCTACGACAAGAACGGCGAACAGCATTACGACGTCATTTCGGCCTTCATCAAGTCGGTGCGGGGCAGCGACCCCAATGCCGCCGTCTACTACCTGGCGCGGATGCTGGCCGGAGGCGAGGAGCCGCGGTTCATTGCCCGGCGGCTGGTGATCCTCGCCGCCGAGGACATCGGGCTGGCGAACCCCAACGCGCTGCTGCTGGCCAACGCCTGCTTCGACACGGTGCACAAGATCGGGATGCCCGAGGCACGCATCCCGCTGGCCGAGGCGACGATCTACCTGGCAACCTCGCCCAAGAGCAATTCGGCCTACATGGCCATCGCCAAGGCCCTCTCGCTCGTGGAGCACGACACGACGAACCGCCCCGTGCCGCTCCACCTGCGCAACGCCCCGACCAAACTCATGAAACAGGCCGGATATGCCGACGGTTACAAGTACGCCCACGATTACGAGGGGCACTTTGCCGAGCTGGAGTTCCTGCCCGAATCGCTCGCGGGAACGAAGTTCTACGAACCCGACCCGCAGAACGCCGCCGAGGCCAAGATCGCCGAACGCATCGCCCGCCTCTGGAAAGACAAATACAAATAACAGCCGGGCAAGCCACGCGGCAAAGGCTCCCCGGACACACGGCAAAACGACACATATGAAAAAGATAGGGATCATCTCCGACACCCACGGGACCTTCGACGAGCCGCTGCGGGAATTCCTGAAGGAAGTCGACGAAATCTGGCACGCCGGCGACATCGGCTCGCTCGAACTGGCCGACCGCATCGCCGCGTTCAAGCCCCTGCGCGCCGTCTGCGGCAACATCGACGGCGGCATGACCCGGCGGGTCTATCCGCCCTTTCTCTCGTTCGAGTGCGAGGGGGTCCGGGTGCTGATGACCCACATCGGCGGCTACCCCCGCCATTACGACCCGCGCGCCGTCCAGCAGATTCAGGCCCTGCGGCCCAAGCTCTTCATCGCGGGCCATTCGCACATCCTCAAGGTGATGTACGACCCCGTCTACGAGCTGCTGGCCGTCAATCCCGGGGCCGCCGGGGAGTTCGGATTCCAGAAGGTCCGGACCGCCATCCGACTGACGTTCGACGCCGGGGAGATGCGCGACATGGAGGTCGGCGAATGGCCCCGGAGCTCAGCCAGATAGCCTTCCGGGAAGGGTTCGGCCCCCAAAATGAACAATATCGCCCGCATAATAAACACAAGCGTCCGTCCGTTAGTTGAGCGAATTCTAACGACGACGCAACATGCAACTGAAAATCTCAAAAACGCTGGAGGGTATCATCGCCCGGGTGGCTTTCAACACCACCAAGGCGGGAACCACCCACTCGCTCAAGGATTTCCTCACGCTGGAGCTGCTGCGTGAAGAGGGATCCCTGGCCTACCAACTGCTCTCCTCCCGGCTCAAGGACTGGGAGCTCTATCAGGTATGCCTGCGCATCGAACGGGAAATCGCCGCACCCCGGCAGCCCGATGCCCGAACGCCCGAAGAATTTTACCGGCACTTCACCGAAGAACTGCTCGCAACCCCCACCGCCGCCAAAAGCGTATCCACGGCCCACGCCCTGCAACGGATCGCCGAAGACCGCTCGACGGCAACCGCCCGGGTGCTGGAGATGTACGGCGTGAATGCCGAAACCATTGCCCGGGACCTGCGGAAATTCGCCGTGGGAGACGACTTCCGCACCGAAATCCCGGTCGTCAACCTCCTCGATTTCCACGAGGAGAACAAACCCGCCGAAAAGCACGCCCTGCTCGAAAAGTTCGGGTCGGACCTCACGCGCCTGGCCCGCGAAGGGAAGATCGACCCCGTCGTGGGGCGCGACGCCGAGATCGAGCGCGTGGTACAGATCCTCTCGCGGCGCAAGAAGAACAACCCGATGCTCATCGGCGAGGCCGGTGTGGGCAAGAGCGCGATCGTCGAGGGACTCGCCCTGCGCATCGCACGGGGCGAAGTCCCCTACACGATCGCCGACAAACGCCTCTTCGCACTCGACATCGCGGCGCTGGTCGCCGGGACGAAGTTCCGGGGCGAATTCGAGGAGCGGATACAGCAGCTCCTCGACGAACTGCGCAACGACCGCCGCACGATCCTCTTCATCGACGAAATCCACACCATCGTGGGGGCCGGGGCCACACAAGGAAGCCTCGACACGGCCAACATCCTCAAACCGGCCCTGGCCCGGGGCGAGATCCGGACCATCGGCGCCACGACACTCGACGAATACCGCGAAAACATCGAGTGCGATGCGGCCCTCGAACGGCGGTTCCAGAAGGTCATGGTCGAACCCACGACCGCGGAGCAGACCCTCCGCATCCTGCACAACCTCGCCCCGCACTACGAACGCCACCACCGTGTCCGCTACACGGATGCGGCCCTGAAGGCCTGCGTGGAGCTCGCCGGGCGCTACATCCCCGACCGCTGTTTCCCCGACAAGGCCATCGACATTCTGGACGAGGCGGGTTCGCGGGCCCACCTCCGTTCGGCCTGCGAGCCCGAGGAGCTCCGGAACATGGAACAGGAGCTGCACGACGTCCGCCGCGAACGCCGCGAAGCCGTCGAGGCCCTGGTCTACGAAAAGGCCGCCTCGGCGCGGATGCGCGAAATCGCCCTGCGCTCGAAACTCGACGAAAGCCGCGCCGAATGGCAGCGCTCGCTCGAACACAACCCCGCGGAGATCACCGAAGAGCAGATCCGGCAGGTCATCACCTCCATGACGGGCATTCCGGCCGAACGGCTCTCGGATGGAGAAACGGCCCGGCTGCAAAGTCTCCAGGAGCACCTCGCCCGGCGGGTCGTCGGACAGCAGGAGGCCGTGGAACGGATCGCCGGGTCGATCCGCCGGGCGAGGGCCGGGCTGAAGGACGAGAACCGCCCGATCGGCATATTCCTCTTCGTGGGGCCCACGGGCGTAGGCAAGACCCTGCTGGCCAAGGAGGTCTCGAAGTGGCTTTTCGACGAACGCCGCGGCCTGATCCGCATCGACATGAGCGAGTATGCCGAAAAGCACAACGTCGCCCGCCTGATCGGTGCACCCCCGGGGTATGTCGGGTACGGCGAGGGTGGGCAGTTGACCGAAGCCGTGCGGCGCCAGCCTTATGCCGTGGTGCTCTTCGACGAGATTGAGAAGGCCCATCCCGAGGTCTTCAACGCCCTGCTGCAGATCTTCGACGAGGGACATCTCACCGACGGTGCGGGTCGCCGGGTCGACTTCCGGAATACGATCCTGATCATGACCTCGAACGTCGGATCGAAAGCCGCGGCCCGGCGCTCGGTGCAGGTCGGCTACCCCACGGTCTCGAAGCAGGCCGCCCTCGACGACGCCCCGCAGTCCGAATACCAGAAGGCTCTGGAGCAAACCTTCACGCCGGAGTTCCTGAACCGCATCGACGACATCGTTTCGTTCCGCACGCTGGAGATTGCCGACGTGAAGCGGATTGTCGACCTGGAGCTGCAGGGGCTGCTCCGTCGCGCCAGGCGCCTTGGATACAAGGTGAAGGTTACCGACGGAGCCAGGCGCCGTCTCGCCGCCATGGGCTACGAAGCCCGCTACGGAGCCCGCGCCCTGAAGCGCACGCTCACGGACCAGGTCGAAGAGCCCCTCTCCGAACTGATCATCGACGGCAAACTCCCCGAAGGCGGGACCGTAATCGTCGAATCGGACAAACAGCGCGGCATCCGCCTGCGCGTGGCGTGACCCCGGCGGGCCGCCCATGTCCGAAGCGGGTCCAACGCCCGCTTCCGGACCGGAAAAGGAGAATCCTCCGCAAAAGGGTCTCCTTTTCTTTTTTCCGGGAAGAATTTCGTACCTTTGCAGACCAAAAATCGCGAATATGTATCGTTTTTCAACATACAAGGAGCAATACAGGCAGAATCTGAAACTGGCCTTTCCCGTGGTACTCACCCAGTTGGGGCAGATCCTCACGCAGTTCACCGACAACCTCATGGTCGGCCGCTACGGCGGTGACGACCCCCTGCCGCTGGCGGCCGTATCGTTCGGCGGAACGGTCTTCTTCATCCTCTTCATCGCCTCGATCGGCATCGCCATGGGCATGACACCCCTCGTCGGCGAGCTCTACGCCCAGAACGACCGCGAAAAATCCGCCGGGCTGCTCCAGAACGGAATCCTCTTCTACGGACTGCTCGGCGTGGTCATGGCCGCCGTGCAGTATGCACTGATCCCGCTGATGTACCACCTCCGGCAGCCCGTCGAGGTGGTCGACGCCGCCATCCCCTACTACAAGATGCTCGTGTACAGCATGCCGGCCGTGATGCTCTTCTTCGCCTTCAAGCAGTTCCTCGAAGGCGTCGGCAACACCCACGCCGAGATGTACGCCACGATCATCGCCAACGTGGCCAACATCGGCTTCAACTACCTCTTCATCTACGGGCACTGCGGAATGCCCGAAATGGGCGCCGAAGGAGCCGGGCTCGGGACCCTCCTCGCCCGTGTGATGGGGATGGTGCTCATCATCGGCTATTTCGTCTCGCGCTCCCGCTACCGGCTCTACCTGCAGCGTTTCTCGCGCCGGAAATTCTCCCGGACGGATGTCCGGCAGCTGCTCCACATGGGCGGGCCGATCTCACTGCAGATGTTCCTCGAATCCTCGGCCTTTGTCGGAACGGGCATCATGATGGGATGGTTCGGGGCCGAAGCCAAGGCGACCATCAGCGCCAACCAGATCGCCATGACCATCGGAAACTGCGCCTTCATGATCGTCATGTCGATCGGCGCCGCCACGACGATCCGCGTATCGCACTGCTACGGAGCCCGCAACATCGGCGAACTCTCGCTCGCCGCCAAGGCCTCGTACCACCTCGTGCTGGCCTGGAACGCCTTCGCCGCCCTGGTCTTCATCTCCCTGCGCCACTTCATCCCCACGCTCTTCACCACCAATGCCGAGGTCATCGCCATCGCTTCGCATCTCCTGGCCTTCGCCGCCCTGTACCAGCTCTCGGACGGCATTCAGAACGTCTCGGTGGGCATCCTCCGCGGCATTCAGGACGTCAAGATCATCATGCCCATCGCCCTGATCTCCTACTGGATCCTCAACCTTCCGGTGGGCTACCTGCTGGGGTTCTCGCTCGGGATGGGGCCCTCGGGGCTCTACGTCGGATTCACCTTCGGGTTGTCGACCGCCGCCCTGCTGATGATCCTGCGCATCCGGCGCAGCGTGCGGCGGCTCTACGCGGTGAAATAAAAAATTTTTCGTATCTTTACGCAAATTATACCCGAAATGGAGATCGAAAAACAACATAAAGGCGTCTACAAGCCCGAAGTGGGCCGCGGCTGCGCCTTCCGTGAGGACGGTTCGGAACCCGAAGCCAGAATCTGCAACGGGTGTTTCAAACTCCACGAAACCCCCTGGCTCGAAGAGTTCCCCGTCAATGAACCCTCGGAGATCGTCGAGGTGCGATTCAAGAATACCCGCCGTTCGTTCTATCAGAACGTCAACCACCTCGACCTCAAGCGCGGCGACATCGTAGCCGTCGAGGCATCGCCCGGACACGATATCGGTATCGTCTCGCTGACCGGCGACCTTGTGGCCCGCCAGATGCGCCGCACGGGTTTCAACCCCTACAACGGCGAATTCAAGAAGATCTACCGCAAGGCCAAACCCTTCGATATAGAACGCTGGCAGGAGGCCATCGCCCTCGAACACGAAACGATGATCGCCTCGCGCCAGATCGCTGCCGACATGGGACTCAACATGAAGATCGGCGACGTCGAGTACCAGGGCGACAAGATCAAGGCCATCTTCTACTACATCGCTGATGAACGGGTCGACTTCCGCGAACTGATCAAGGTCTTCGCCGAACGCTTCCACATCCGCATCGAGATGAAGCAGATCGGCGCCCGCCAGGAGGCCGGACGCATCGGCGGACTGGGCGCCTGCGGACGCGAACTGTGCTGTGCGTCGTGGATGTCGAGCTTTTCGAGCGTCACGACCGGCGCCGCCCGCGTGCAGGACATCTCGCTCAACCCCCAGAAACTCGCCGGGCAGTGCTCGAAGCTCAAGTGCTGCATGATGTACGAATACGACACCTATGTCGATGCCCGCAAGGATTTCCCGCGGCTGCGCGAGCCCCTGCAGACCGTCGACGGGGAGTGGTTCCTGGTCAAGAGCGACGTGCTGGCCGGGACGATGAGCTTCTCGTCGTCGAAGGAGACGATGGCCAACGTCACGACGCTGCCCGTTTCGCGCGTGAAGGAGATCCTCGCGCTGAACCGGCAGGGTAAAAAGGTCGAGCAACTGCAGCATGAAGACGACATGCGCCCGACGGTCGAGGAGCCGACCTACCGTTCGGAGGAGGACAGCATCACGCGCTTCGACCAGACCAAGCGCCGCAAACGCGGCGGCCGCAACAAGAACCGCGGCGGACAGAACAGACAGCAGGAGGGCGCCAACGGACAGAACGGACAGGGCCGACAGCAGAACGGGCAGCAGAGTGCCTCGGCAGACTCTTCGCGGCAGGGAGGTCCGTCGGAAGAGCGCGGAGCACAGCCGCGCGAAAACCGGTCCGAGCATCCGCAGCGCCGCAACCAGCGGGGCCGGAACGGCGGAAATGGCGGGAACAACGGGAACGGCAACTCCGGAGCTTCGGGAAATAACGGCAGCGAGGGCGCTGCAAACTCCGGCAACGGCGAACAGCAACGGCAGGAGAACAGCCGTCCGGGCAACCGCGAAAACCGGGGTCCGAAGCCGGAGAACGGCAACCGCGAAAACCGCCGCAGCAGCAACCGCCGCCGCAACAACGGAGAGCGGAACGACGGGAACAACGGCAACGAAAATCCGCCCCGCAACGAATAGCAGACGGAAAGGGTGAAGCGGAACTTGCGAGATACGCTTCTGACGGGGCTTCTGCTCGTCGGAGCAGCCGGAATAGCCGGAGGCTTCGCAGGCTGCACATCCCCGTACCAGACCGCCGCCACGGATGTCAACCCGGCAGGCTGGGAGCGGACGGCCGAACTCCGTCTGGAGAATGCCGACACCGTGACGCTGCGCGATGCCGCGCTCTTCGTGCGCTACGACGAACGCTTCGCGGAAGACACCCTCACGGTGCAGATCGCCGCCATCGCACCCGATTCGCTCCGGTTCGAAGAGCGGTTCCTGCTGGCCATCCCCCGCACGAAAAACCCCGCGGCCCTGACGGGCGAGGCACTCATCCCCTACCGCTGTCGGATCCGGCTCGCCAGTCCGGGCGAATACCGGTGGTGCGTGACGCCGGTCCGCAGCGTCCGCGGCGTAGAGGCCGTCGGGCTCCGCCTCTCGAAGAGCAACTGACAGACGGAAGGGATGCGACCGGCCGGTCGCATCCCGCCACCGAACCATAACGCCAAGCCAACAAACCCATGGGAAAAGACAAACTCCGCCGCTTCCGCGAGAACCTGACCTTCGCGTGCTTCGTACAGCCCGAATTCGAGGAGGTTTTCCGCCACGACCATCCGCTGAAGGGGCACTGGAACCGCGATTTCTTCCATAACGACCACCCCATCGTGCTCGAACTCGGCTGCGGGAAGGGGGAATACACCGTGGCGCTGGCCGAGCGCGACCCCAACCGCAACTACATCGGGATCGACATCAAGGGGGCCCGGATGTGGCGCGGCGCGAAGACCGCCACCGAACGCGGCATGAGCAACGTCGGATTCCTCCGCACGCGAATCGAATTCATCAACGGGCTCTTCGCCGAAGGAGAGGTCGCGGAGTTGTGGATCACCTTCCCCGACCCGCAGCTCAAGACCCGTCGGGCCAAGAAACGCCTTACCTCGCCGTTGTTCCTCGAATACTACGCCCGGCTGCTGCGGCCCGACGGAGTAATCCATCTCAAGACCGACTCGAAGCATCTCTACGCCTATACGAACGAGGTGATCCGCCATTTCGGGCTTCCCTGCGAGGTCTCCGAGGCGGACATCTACGGCTCGGGGTATGCCGACGAGGTGCTGTCGGTCAAGACCGCCTACGAGGAGCGCTTCCTCGGCATGGGGCTCCCGATCACCTACACCCGCTTCCGCCTCGACGGGCAGCGCGACTTCCCCTGGTTCGACTGGGAGGAGGACGACAAGCTCGAAAAGGACGACGAGGAGGTGCGCAAAACCGGACGTTGAGTCCGGTTTTGCGTTTCGTTCCACCAGCCCCGCCGTACGGCGGAATGGGACAGGCTACTCCAGATCGAGCAACTGCATGATGCGGTGTGCGAGTTCCGTATTGTCCATTACGCCGGTAATACGGTCGGCCCCCGTGCCATAGAGATAAACGGGAACCATCGTGGCCGAGTGGTTGCCGGTCGAGAAGTGGTAATAGATGCCACCGTCGGGACGGGTGAAGTCCTCCTCGCAACTCGGAATCGAAAGGCCGCCGGTTTCATGATCAGCCGTCACGACAACCAGCGTCCCGGGCGTACGGTCGGCATACTCCATCGCTGCAGCCACCGTCCGGTCGAAGTCCCGCAACTCGGCCTGCATCCACGCAGCATCGTTCGCATGCCCGGCCCAGTCGATCTGCGATCCCTCGACCATCAGCAGAAAGCCCCGGTCGCGACGGGCAGCCTCGCCCGACAGGATCCGCAAGGCACAACGGGTGGCCCGGGGCAGGAAATCACCACGTCCGGGAGCTGCCGGAAGGGCACAGTCCGCCACGACGCACAACACGCGTCCGCGGGTCAGCGTGTCCGCCTCCGCGAGCGAATCGGCAACCAAATACCCGCGCCGGCGAAAGGCGTCCAGATAGCTGCCGCCCGCGGGGCACTCCTCCGCAAGCGCCTTGCGGCCACCCCCGAACAGCACATCGACGCCGCTCGCCAACAAATCGCGGGTGATGGATAACGTATCGTTCCGGTCCGGCACATGCGCGTAGAAAGCCGCCGGTGTGGCGTGCTGCAACCCGCATGTCACGGCAATGCCAACAGCCATTCCCGCCCGGTGGGCCCGTGCCATCATCGACGTCAGAGGCCGACCCTCGGGGTCGATGCCGACCATACCGTTCGCGGTCTTCGACCCCGAGGCGAGAGCCGTACCCGCAGCCGCCGAATCCGTCACCCGGCTGTTGGCCGAACGGGTGCGGATGAGGGCCACGCCCCGAGCCCGATCGAACGAGGTCAACGTATCGCCGTACCCGGTCTGTAACATCGCCACCTGCGACAACCCCATCCCGTCACCGATCAGATAGATCAGATTGCGTACAGGTTCCCTTTCCGAAGCCCCGGCCGAAGCCGTCAACAGGCTTAGCACCAACCAGAACAAAATCCGCTTTTTCATGTTTCCAATTCGATTTCGGGACGAAAATAATCCCTTTTCCCGAACTTTTTACTACATTTACACTACTTTAACCCACATGTAACATGGATGTAAAGATCGCCCCGGACTGGAAGGAGATCCTCGCTCCGGAATTCGAAAAACCCTACTTCGCCCAACTTACCGACTTCGTCCGCCAGGAGTACGCCTCCCGGCGCATCTTCCCCCGCGGGAGCAATATCTTCCGGGCCTTCGACAAGTGTCCGTTCGAGCAGTTGAAGGTCGTCATCATCGGACAGGACCCCTATCACGGTCCCGGACAGGCCAACGGGCTCTGCTTCTCGGTCGGCGACGGCATTCCCTTCCCGCCGTCGCTGCAGAACATCTTCAAGGAAGTGCACGACGACACCGGAACGCCGATTCCCGCCAGCGGGAATCTCGACCGTTGGGCCGAACAGGGCGTACTGCTGCTCAACGCCGTACTGACGGTCCGGGCCCACGAGGCCGCCTCACACGCCGGGCGCGGCTGGGAGACCTTCACCGATGCCGTCGTGCGGGCCATTGCCGAGCGCAAGCAGGGAATTGTCTACATGCTGTGGGGCAGTTACGCCCAAAAGAAGGGGGCCATCGCCGACCCGCAGCGCAACCTCATCCTGAAGGCCGCACACCCTTCACCGCTCTCGGTTTACCGCGGGTTCTTCGGCTGCCGCCACTTCTCCCGTGCCAACGAATACCTCCGCTCTGTCGGCAAAGAGCCGATCGTGTGGTAAAAAACCTTAAAATAACGACCTACGGATGAGACACTTCGCACTACTGATCGCAACAGCGCTGCTGATGCTTGCACCCCAGGCCCTCCGGGCACACGATTACGAAGACGCCACGATGCGCTTCACCGTTCCCGACGATTACACCTACCAAGCCTTCAACAACGAAACGCAGGGCATTACGGGCTTCACGGCTGAAAAGGAGGGCGTCAAAATCACCCTTTTCCGCATTTCGACCGACCAGTGGATCGACCGTCCGAAATGCCTTTTGCAGCGCGACGACAAATGGTTTCCCTCACTGGCAAAACTCCCCCTCATCAGCCAGTCCACCCCGCTCTGGGAGCGCTACGACAAAGTGAGCGACTACCGCACGGACAAGGGCTACCTCCGGGTCTACCGTTACGTCGACGGCAAGGGAATCGGTTTTCTGGTCGCCGAAAGCAAGGATGCGGATTGGGAACATGCCGACCGGATCGCCTCCAGTCAGCGTTACAAGGTGACGGTGGTCTACCTCCTCGACCGGGGCTGGTACCTGCTCTCGAAACTGCTGGGCTACATCGCACTCGCGTTCGCCGGGTGGTGTGTGATCTTCGCCCTGCGGGAGAACGCCCGCAATACCCGGATGTGGATGGTCCTGTTGCTGATCGCCATAGCAGGCGGCCTGCTGACCTGGTTCGAACCGTTCTTCGGACGGAAGCTGTGGATGATCATCACGGCCGTCGCCCTCGTCATCTGCGTTTTCTCGTTCAACGGCATGGACTCCTCCGACAGCGACGATCCGGGCAGCGACTACGACGGGACCGGCACCACGATCCGCTACGACGTATAAAAAAGGGTAATGATGCCAAAAGTGGTTGGTGGTATAAAATGTAACCGACATAATATTTGGTAGTTATAAGGATAAAATAGAGATTAGTAGAAACGGGTTTCTACTAATCTCTATTTTTATGTCAAAAAAACGAAAAATACGCTGTCCTCATTGTGGCTTTTTAGAGACAATAAAATGGGGTACTCGTAGCGGTTGCAGCCGCTATTATTGTAAGAATTGTGGCAGCTATTTTACGGATCGTCGAGACTGGATTTCCGATAAAAACAAGTTTATATGGTTCGCGCGTTGGGTTCGCGGTAAACAGCGTATTTGTGACCTTGCGAGTGAGAGCGGATACAGCGAACGCACCCTAAAAAGATACTTCTATCGGCTCTTGCCCCAGTGCCCTTTATGGCAGATACAGCGACGCGAGAAGGTAAATCTTCTGATCGACGGCACCTACTTCTCAAATAAGATTTGTCTGGTTGTATATCGGGATCACAACATCAAGATGACCCTCCTCTATCGCATAACCAGGAGTGAAACGCTGCGGGATTTGAAAGCAGACCTAACGGCTATACGCGATGTCGGCATTCAAATTGAGAGTGTCACCTGTGATGGATCTCCCAATATCATAAAAGCGGTGCGGGAAGTGTGTCCGGAGGCGATCTTGCAGCGTTGTACGGTACATGTAGCGCGAGAGATAGAGACGTGGATTACACGCAAACCACAGACCGTAGCGGCACAGGAACTCCTCGAACTGGTGCACTTGTTAAATGGAGTACAAACACATGATGAGGCACAGTTATGGATACGGGCTTTTATTGACTGGTATCGGCGACACGAACCATTTATCAATGAAAAAACCGTAGATGAGCTGTCGGGAAGATGGTGGTTTACGCATAAGATGCTGCATCGAAGTGTCTCGCATATCAAGCGTGCCATACCCGATCTGTTTTCATACACGCGATACCCTAATGTACCTAAATCTTCAAATTCTATTGAGTCGTTCTTCGGTCACTTGAAGGATAATTTAAGAATCCATCGTGGACTCTCGGAACAACATTTTAAGGACTTTGTAAAGTGGTATCTTTTCCTGAACAGCAATGATGGAATTATTAAGAAACGCAAATGACCAGAATCGTACAATTCTGGTCATTTGATCCAATACGACACCAACCACTTTTGGCATCATTACCTAAAAAAGAATCCGGACGCCTCAGGCATCCGGATTCTTTCATTCTCAAAGCAAGGTACTATCCCAAATAGGATTTCAGCAGTTTGCTGCGCGACGAGTGGCGCAGGCGGCGGATCGCCTTCTCCTTGATCTGGCGGACCCGTTCGCGCGTGAGGTCGAACTTCTCGCCGATCTCTTCGAGGGTCATCTCCGAGCAGCCGATACCGAAGAAGTACTTGATGATGTCGCGTTCACGCTCGGTGAGGGTCTCCAGGGCCCGGTCGACCTCCGTCGAGAGGGATTCATTGATCAGCCCGCGGTCGGCATTCGGCGAATCGGGGTTCACCAGCACGTCGAGCAGCGAATTGTCCTCGCCGTCGGCGAACGGTGCGTCGACCGAAACGTGGCGCCCGGCCACCCGCAGCGTATCGGTCACCTTCTCCTTCGGGAGTTCCAACTCCGTAGCCAGCTCCTCGGGCGACGGCGTGCGTTCATGCTCCTGTTCGAAGCGCGCGAAGGCCTTGTTGATCTTGTTGAGCGATCCTACCTGGTTCAGCGGCAGGCGCACGATGCGCGACTGTTCGGCCAGGGCCTGCAGAATCGACTGACGGATCCACCACACGGCATAGGAGATGAATTTGAAACCGCGCGTTTCGTCGAACTTCTCGGCGGCCTTGATCAGGCCGAGGTTACCTTCATTGATCAGGTCCGGGAGGCTCAATCCCTGATTCTGGTATTGTTTGGCGACGGAAACCACGAAGCGCAGGTTCGCTTTGGTAAGTTTTTCCAGGGCCTCCTGGTCTCCTTTCTTGATTCGCTGGGCGAGTTCCACCTCTTCCTCCACCGTGATAAGCTCCTCCTTGCCGATCTCCTGCAGGTATTTGTCCAGCGAGGCGCTTTCGCGGTTGGTGATGGACTTCGTAATCTTTAACTGACGCATATATTAACTTAACTATCCTAAAACTGTCACACCTGGGAGCCCGCCTGCGGACAAGAGCCTATTCGACGAACATGTAGCTTGCCGAGCGGCCGTTGGGATAGACGCCGTCGATCGAACGGACCTTCTCGGTCATGCGCTGCATTTCGCTCAGCGAATAGACCGGGCGGTCGTTGATGTGCGTAATCACAAATCCCTGCTTGACGCGGGCCCGGGCCAGAATTCCGTCGGCCTTGATGCCGACCACCTGTACACCGCCCTTGATCTCGAGCTCACGGCACAGTTTGGTTCCCGCATCGGCGAACTTTCCGCCGAGGGCCTCGACCACGTCGACATCCTCTTTGGTCATCAATTCCGTTTTACCAGCCTTATTACGCAAAGTGACCGTAAATTGTTTCACCTCGCCGTCCCTTTTTACCGATAATTTGACCGTATCGTTGGGTCGGCGCTTGGCGATCTGCTCCTGCAGGGTCGACGGCTCGGTGATCTTCACGCCGTCGACGTCCAGAATCACGTCGCCCTTGCGGATCCCGGCCTCCGAAGCCGCACCGCCCTCGACGACACTCGCCACATAGGCACCGCCCAGCTCCTTGATGCCCAGCTCTTCACCCTCGGCGTCGAGGAAATCCTGATCCACCACACGGAACTGGATGCCCAGCAACGCACGCTGCACGACGCCGAACTCCTTCAGGTCGACCACCACCTTGCGGACGATCGACTCCGGGATGGCGAACGAATAGCCCACATAGCTTCCCGTCTGCGACTTGATGAGCGTATTGATGCCGACCAGCTCTCCGTGCGTGTTGACCAGCGCGCCGCCCGAGTTGCCGGGGTTGACCGCAGCGTCGGTCTGGATGAAGGATTCGATGCGGAAATCGTTCGGGATGGCACCCAACTGACGCGCCTTGGCGCTCACGATCCCGGCCGTGATGGTCGACTGCAGGTCGAACGGCGAGCCGATCGCCAGCACCCACTCACCCAGGCGCAGGGCGTCCGACGACCCGAAGGGCAGCGTCGGGAGATCCTTGGCCTCGACCTTCAGCAGCGCGAGGTCCGTCGCGGAGTCCGTACCGATGAGTTCGGCCTCGAACGTGCGGCCGTCGTTGAGTTTCACCTTGAGTTTCGAGGCGCCGTCCACGACATGGTTGTTCGTCACGATGTAGCCGTCCTCGGAGATGATGACACCCGAGCCGCCGGCCCGCTGTTCGCGGTACTGCGGACGGCCGTCACCGTAGCCGTAACCGTAATCCTGCGGAATGCCGAAGAACTCCAGGAAGGGATCATAGCCCCGGCGCGGCATCTCCACCTGCTGGATGGCCTCGATGTTCACCACGGCCTTCACGGCGTTCTCCGCGGCGTAGGTCAAATCGGGGTATTTATCGTTCTGATACGACGTGAAATGGTTGCCCAGCGACGGAGTACGTTCCACTTCGCGCTCGACATAGGCGACTTCGGTTCCGCGATTCCCGACCACGGCCCAGGCCGTGAGTCCTCCGGTTGCGGCCGCCAGGGCTGCAAAGCCCAAAAATAAAAATGCCTTTTTCATAGTTTCAAGAGTTTAGTGCTTGTTTTTGAGCGGCAATTTTCCTGCATAGGCATTGTTCTGAATCTCCTTTCGAGGGATAAACGGACAACATTGTCCGGTTAGTATGTCCGCTTCGCACAAAAAAATCGGGACACCCTCCCCGGATGTCCCGACCGTACAAGTTCCGTGCACTAAAGTCCGAACTCCCGGCGGATGGCATCCACGGCATCGAGTTTTTCCCAACCGAAGAACTCGATTTCACGCTCCACCTCACGGCCGTTCTCCCAGACCTTCTCCACCTTCGTGTAGGGGCGGTTGCCGAAGTGTCCGTAGGAGGCCGTAGCCTCGAAGATCGGGTTCTTCAGCCCGAAGCGCTTCACGATGGCTGCCGGACGCAGGTCGAAGAGCTTGCCGATGCGGCGGGCGATCTCCCCGTCGGTCATCCCTTCGAGGGCCTTCGGGCGCGGCGAACGGTAGGTGTCGACGTAGATCGACAGCGGTTGGGCGATGCCGATGGCGTAGCTCAACTCTACGAGCACCTGGTCGGCAACGCCTGCCGCCACGAGGTTCTTGGCGATGTGCCGCGCGGCATAGGCCGCCGACCGGTCCACCTTCGAGGAGTCCTTGCCCGAAAAGGCGCCGCCGCCGTGGGCGCCGCGCCCTCCGTAGGTATCGACGATGATCTTGCGGCCCGTGAGGCCCGTATCCCCGTGAGGGCCGCCGATCACAAACTTGCCCGTGGGGTTCACGTGCAGGATGTAGTCGTCGCCGATCAGCTCCGCCAGCTTGTCCCCGGCCCGTTCCAGACGCGCCTTCACGCGCGGAATGAGGATCGTGCGCACATCCTCGCGGATGCGCTCCTGCATCTGCCGCTCGGCCTCCTTCTCGCTCAGGCCACTGCCCGGGCGGATGAACTCGTCGTGCTGCGTCGAGACGACGATCGTATGCACGCGCAGCGGTTTGTTCGTTTTTTCATCATACTCGATCGTCACCTGCGACTTCGAGTCGGGGCGCAGGTAGGTCATCACCTTCCCTTCGCGGCGGATGACGGCCAGCTCCTTGAGAATCACATGCGAGAGGATCAGCGTCGCAGGCATCATCTCGCGCGTCTCGTTGCAGGCGTAGCCGAACATGATGCCCTGGTCACCGGCCCCCTGCTCCTCCTCGGCTTCGCGCTCGACGCCCTGGTTGATATCCGAGGACTGTTCGTGGATCGCCGAGAGAATGCCGCACGAGTTGCAGTCGAACTGGTATTCGCTCTTCGTGTAGCCGATGCGCTCGATCACGCGCCGGGCCACGCCCTGCACGTCGACATAGGCTTCCGAACGCACCTCGCCCGCCACGACCACGAGTCCCGTGGTACAGAGCGTCTCGCAGGCGACCTTCGAATTGGCGTCGTGGCGCAGGAATTCATCGAGAATGGCGTCGGAAATCTGGTCCGAGACCTTATCGGGGTGCCCTTCGGACACCGACTCCGATGTAAACAAAAAACCCATTTTGATCCGTTTTTTGAGGTTAAACGTATAAAATGGGAAAAATTGGCTGTTGAGAATAAAAAACGTGCTGTTTTAGCGATTTTTTATTGTGGTTTGCAATCAGTCAAATCTTTCCACATCTCCCCGCTTGACAGACGGGATCGCAAAGATAAGGTTTTTTTACGGGTTGACAAGCAATTTTTTCGAGTTTTTACAAAAATTGCACGCGCGTCCACCCTTACCTATAAATATAGACAGCAAAAGAGAGGAACGACCCGACGGTCTCTCCTCTCCTTTGCTTATCGGTTCCGGGAACTGCCGGCCCAACATCTTCCTCACCTCGGCGGCGGCTCGAAAACCGTTGCTGCCGGGTGATCCGTCCGGCTGCCTACTTCTTCAGCATCTTCTTCACCTCGGCAGCCACCGTCGCGCCATTGTAGCCGAACTTCTCGTCCAGCACCTTATAGGGAGCCGAATAGCCGAAGTGGTCGAGTCCGTGGATCATGCCCTGCTCGCCGACGAGCCCCAGCAGGTTCACCGGGAGCCCCGACGTCATGCCGTAACGCGGCAGCCCGGCCGGCAGCACCGACTCCTGGTACGACTTGGGCTGGTCGCGGAACACACCCTCGCTCGGGACACTCACCACACGCACGGCAATGCCTTCGGCCGCCAGCAGTTCGGCACCTTCGACCAGCGTCGAGACCTCCGAACCCGAAGCGATCAGCACCGCAGCCGGCTTCGCGGCATCCATCACCACGTAACCGCCTTTCGCAATCTGTGCGGCCTCCTCGCGGCGGCTGGCTCCCAGCGTCGGCAGGTTTTTGATATTTTGACGCGACAAAACCAAGGCCACGGGACGGTGCTCCTCGACGGCCAGTTTCCAGGCCATGACCGTCTCCTCGGCATCCGCCGGGCGCAGCACGACCATCGAACGCTCGCCCTGGTGGTTCTTCAGGTGCTCCATCAGGCGGATCTGCGCCTCGTGCTCCACGGGCTGGTGCGTCGGGCCGTCCTCGCCCACGCGGAACGAGTCGTGCGTCCAGACGTAGACCACGTGCAGGCGCATCAGCGCCGCAAGGCGCACCGCAGGCTTCATGTAGTCCGAGAAGACGAAGAACGTCCCGCAAACCGGAATCACGCCGCCGTGCAGCGCCATGCCGTTCATCACGCAGGCCATCGTCAGCTCCGAAACACCCGCCTGAAGGAATTTTCCGGAAAAGTCGCCCTTCGCAAAGGCTTTTGTCTTTTTCAAAAATCCGTCGGTCTTGTCCGAGTTCGACAGGTCGGCCGAAGCCACGATCATGTTGTCGATCTTCTCGGCATAGACGCCCAGCACCGTGGCCGAAGCGGCCCGCGTCGCGATGTCGGCCTTCATCTCGATCTGCTTGTAGTCGATCTCCGGCAGCTGGCCCGACAGGAACGAATCGAGTTTGATGGCCAGTTCCCTGTGCTCGCTGCGCCACGACTTCTCGACGGCAGCCTGCCGCAAAGCCCACTCCCGCAACGCCTCCCGGCGCTCGGCAAAGACCTCGCGGCTCTCCTCGAAGACCGCAAACGGATCGTCGGGATCTCCGCCCAGGTTGCGCACCGTGGCGGCGAAATCGGCCCCGGCAGCCGTCAGCGGCTGTCCGTGGGTCGAAACCCTGTTCTCGTAGCTCTCCCCTGCGGGGCCCTTGGCGCCCTTGCCCATCACCGTGCGGCCGATGATGAGCGTCGGGCGCTCCGTCTCGCTCTCGGCGGCAACCAGCGCCTCGCGGATCTCGTTGATGTTGTGCCCGTCGATCGACAGCACGTTCCAACCCCACGCCTCGTACTTCATGGCGACGTTTTCCGTGTCGACCTCATCGACTTTCGTCGAAAGCTGGATGTTGTTCGCATCGTAGAACATCACCAGGTTCGACAGCCCGAGGTGTCCGGCAATCCGGCCCACACCCTGCGAAATCTCCTCCTCGACGGCGCCGTCCGAAATGTAGGCGTAGGTCCGGTGAGCCATCCACTCGCCGAAGCGCGCCACCATGAAACGCTCGGCGATGGCGGCGCCCAGAGCCATCGCATGACCCTGACCGAGGGGTCCCGACGTATTCTCCACACCGCGCATCACATCCACCTCGGGATGCCCCGGCGTCACGCTGCCCCACTGGCGCAGCGACTGCAGGTCCTCGGTCGTATAGTGTCCCGCCAGCGAAAGCGTCGCATACAACATCGGCGACATGTGGCCCGGATCGAGGAAGAACCTATCCCGGAACGGATAATCCATCCGGTCGGGGTCGTAGCGCAGGAACTCGGCAAAGAGCACCGTGATGAAATCCGCGCCGCCCATCGCACCGCCCGGATGCCCCGATTTGGCCTTTTCCACCATCGCGGCCGACAGAATGCGGACATTGTCGGCAACACGCGTCAGTTTTGAATTCGTTGTAGACATAGAGTTAGTATTTTTTAACAGGTTTTTCAGGTTCCGGCCGGTCTATTCCCGGCAATCGGGAGCCCGGCAGCAAAGATAGCAAAAAAGCAAATAAAAAGAAACTATCCGACTTGCTTAAGCTCCAAAATTTTTGCTTTTTCTATCTTTTTCTTTGCATAGGGCAGGGTCACGGTAAACTTTCGCGCATCGGTCGACGGGAGGTCGAACATCGTGTCCATCATCACCGCCTCGCAGATCGAACGCAGGCCCCGAGCCCCGAGCTTGAACTCCACGGCCTTGTCGACGATGTAGTCCAGCACCTCGTCCGTGAAGGTCAGCTTCACGCCGTCCAGCTCGAACAGGCGCACATACTGCTTGATGATGGCGTTGCGCGGCTCGGTGAGGATCGAGCGCAGCGCCTCGCGGCCCAACGGCTGCATGTAGGTCAGCACCGGGAGGCGCCCCACCAGCTCGGGAATCAAACCGAAGGACTTGAGATCCTGGGGCGTGACGTACTGCATGAGGTTCGAACGGTCGATCGGGTCGGCATTGATCCGCCCGTAGCCCACGGCACGGGTATTGAGCCGCTGGGCGATCTTGCGCTCGATGCCGTCGAAGGCCCCGCCGCAGATGAAGAGGATGTTGCGCGTATCGACCTGGATGAACTTCTGTTCGGGGTGCTTGCGCCCGCCCTGGGGCGGGACGTTCACCACCGTCCCTTCGAGGATCTTCAGCAGCGCCTGCTGCACACCCTCGCCCGAAACGTCGCGCGTGATCGACGGGTTGTCGCTCTTGCGGGCGATCTTGTCGATCTCGTCGATGAAGACGATGCCGCGCTGGGCCTGCTCGACGTCGTAGTCGGCCACCTGCAGCAGCCGCGAGAGGATGCTCTCGACATCCTCGCCCACATACCCTGCCTCGGTGAGCACCGTGGCGTCCACAATCGTGAAGGGGACCTTCAGCAGCCTGGCGATCGTGCGGGCCATCAGGGTCTTGCCCGTTCCGGTGGGCCCCACGAGCACGATGTTCGACTTGTCGAGCTCCACCTCATCCTCCTTCGGGGCGTAGAGCAGCCGCTTGTAGTGGTTGTAGACCGCCACGGACAGGTAGCGTTTGGCGTCGTCCTGACCGATGACGTACTGGTCGAGGAACTCCTTGATCTCGGCGGGTTTCAGCAACTCCTCCTTCCTGAACGGAACGGCTTTCGAACGGCCCTTGCGGTCCGTGGCGACCTCGTTGTCGACCAGGATCCGGTAACCGTTCTCGATGCACTTGTTGCAGATGTTGGCCCCGTCCACGCCCTGGAACATGATCTCCACTTCCGAGCGTTTGGCGCCGCAGAACGAGCAGCTGTCGCCGCCGTTCCTGTTGTTATTGTTGTTTCGGTTCTGTGCCATGCGGGTTATTTCTCACGTTTGGAAAGCACGTTGTCGATCAGGCCGTACTCCTTAGCCTCCCGGGCCGAAAGCCAGTAGTCGCGGTCGGCATCCTTCTCGATCTTGCGGACCGACACCCCGGAATGGGCTGCGAGGATCTCGTAGAGTTCGCGTTTGGTTTTCAGGATCTCGCGGGCCGTGATCTCGATGTCGGAGGCCTGGCCCTGGGCGCCGCCGAGCGGCTGGTGGATCATCACCCGCGAATGGGGCAAAGCGGCCCGCTTGCCGTGGGTCCCGGCCGTGAGCAGCACGGCGCCCATCGAGGCGGCCAGCCCGGTGCAGATGGTCCCGACGTCGCACGAGACGAGCTGCATCGTGTCGTAGATCCCCAACCCTGCCGAGACGGAACCCCCCGGGGAGTTGATGTAGATCTGGATATCCTTCTCGGGGTCGACCGACTCGAGGAAGAGCAACTGCGCCTGGATGATATTGGCGGCATCGTCGTAGATCGGGGCTCCGAGGAAGATGATGCGGTCCATCATCAAGCGGGAGAAAACATCCATCGTGGCGACATTCAACTGGCGCTCCTCGATAATCGTCGGCGAGACATAGGCCGCACTGATCGACTGGAAATCATGCAGTTTCAGCGAACTGATCCCGCAATGCTTTCGCGCGTATTTTTCAAATTCGGACATATTTTTTCAATCTGGTTTCATTCCATCCCCTGAATCGGCAGCAGGCACCGGAGGGGGGGGGTGAAGAATTCGGCCCGGTCCGGGTTGCCACCTGCACAAGAAAAGGACTTTGCAAACATCGCGCCTGCAAAGTCCAAAGATAATCAAAAATCGGCGAATAATCCTAAAGCTCCTTTGCCAATTTCGCGAAATCCTCGGCGGAGACGGACTTTTCCGTCACCTTGATCTTCGATTTCACATCCTCGACGACCTTCGTCTCGAAGAGCTTCTCGTAGATCTTCTGTCCCTGCTCCTTGTCGGCAAGGATCTTCTCGGCGTAACCGGCCAGCATGTCGTCCGGAGCCGACGGCATTCCGTACTGCGCGAACTGGGCGGCAGCCAGCGCCTTGGCCTCGGCCGTAGCCTCTTCCTTCGTCACGGTGAGGTTGTCGGCCTTGATGAAGTGCTTCTGGAGGTAGTTCCAGGTGAACATCTTCAGGAACTGGTCGAAATCCTTCTCGATCTCCTCCATCGTGAACTTGCCCTCGTTGATCGTGTAGAGCCAGCGCTTGAGGAACGCCTCGGGCATCTTCAGATCGGCCTTCTTGACGAGATAGTCGCGCAGTTGCAGCGTGAAGAGGTAATCGCTCTCGCGGCGCAGCTCGCTCTCGATCTGCGTGTCGATGAGCTTGTCGAATCCGGCCTCATCGGTGACATCCCCCTGCGGGAAGGCCATCTTGAAGAACTCCCCGTTCAATTCGGGCTCGGCGAACTTGCGGATCTTGGTGATCTCCATCTCGAACTCGGGATTGATGCCCTCCAGCTCGTTCTCCTTGACCTGCAGGCAGGCGGCGCGCTGTGCCGGGTTCTTGTAGAGCTCGTTGATGTTCACGTGCATCTTGTCGCCTACCTTCTTGCCCTGGAAAGGCTTGCGCTCCTCCTCCGACATCGAGATCAGCCCCACGTAGGCGTCGGCCACGTTCATGTCGCCGTTGTCGAGCGTCACGGTCAGCGCCTCGTCCGAAGTCACCGTATCGACATCCACCAGGCGGCCGTAGCGGCGCAAGTAGTTCGAGCGGTAGTCGTCGTGCATCTTCTTGTCGACCTTGATCTTGTTGTAGGTCAGCTTGTCCTTGTCCGAGAGCTCGAGGTTGATGGCCGGGGCCTCACCGATCTCGAAGACGAACTCGAATTCGGTGTTGTTCTCGAAGTCGAAAGCGCCCTGCTCCTCGGCCGGGATTACATCGCCGAGGTAGTCGATGCCCTCCTTCTGGAGGTATTCGAAAACGGCATTGGAGGCCGTGCGGTAGGACTGCTCGGCCACGACACCCTTGCCGTACATCTTGCGGATGATGCCCATCGGGACCATGCCGGGGCGGAAGCCCGGGATGTTGGCCTTGCGACGGTAGTCGCGCAGCGCCTTTTCGACCTCCTGGCCGTAATCGGCCTCGCCGACGGTCACGCGGATCAGCGAGTTGTTCTCGCCGTGTTGTTCTCTTACAATGTTCATAATGAATGTATTATATCTGATTTCTAACGTTTTCCGCTCGGAATCGGGAGGCAAAGATATGAAATTATTCCCATCCCGGCAACAGAAACTCCCATAATATAAAGGAAATTATGATTTATGGTTTGCTTTTCGTAACTTTGCAGGATATATCGCTCCGAAAGATGAAACTTGCAACGATCCTTTTGCTGACGACGCTCCTGCTCTCCGCCTGCGGGAACTCCGCGGCACGCTCCGCCAGGCGCGCGCCGAAGGGTGCCGCAACCGCAGCCGCCGTGCAGCCCGAACCGAAACAATACACCTACCGTGTGAAGGCCTCCTACCCTCATTCGACGAAGGCCTACACGCAGGGGCTGCTCTGGCACGACGGGCAACTCTGGGAGGGGACCGGACAGCACGGCGAGTCGGTGGTGCAGACCCTCGATCTCGAAACGGGCCGCAGCCACGAGATGGCGCGCCTGCCGCGCTCGGAGTTCGGCGAGGGGATCGCCATCCTCGGCGGCGAGCTCTTCCAGCTCACCTGGCAGTCGAACACCGTGCACGTCTACCGCCTGACGGACTCCGGGCTCGAAAAGGTACGCGACCACCGCTACCCGGGCGAGGGATGGGGGCTGACGACTGACGGCGAAAAGCTCTACATGAGCGACGGCTCGGCCAACCTCTACACGGTGGACCCGACGACTTTCCGCCGCGAGAAGCGCGTGACGGTCACCTGGCGCGGCGAGGCGGTGCCCTACCTCAACGAGCTGGAGTGGATCGACGGCCGCATCTGGGCCAATGTCTACACGACGGACCAGGTGGTCATCATCGACCCGGCAACGGGGCGCGTCGAGGGGGTTGTGGACCTCGCGGGGCTGCTGCCCGCCGGGGAGCATACGCCGACGACCGACGTGCTGAACGGCATCGCCTGGGACCCCGACTCGAAACGCCTCTTCGTCACGGGCAAGAACTGGAGCAAACTCTTCGAAATAGAGATCATCGAACAATGATACCGACAGATACGAAAAACGACACGCTGCAGGCGCTTCTGGCGCGCCGCATCCTGCTGCTCGACGGCGGATTCGGCACCATGGTCCAGGGCTACGGGCTGCAGGAGGAGGCCTACCGCGGCGAACGCTTCCGCACGTGGGACGTCCAGCTCAAGGGGTGCAACGACCTGCTCGCGCTGACCCGCCCCGAGGTGGTGCGCGAAATCCACGAGAAGTACCTCGCGGCCGGTGCCGACATCATCGAAACCGACTCGTTCAATGCCAACGCCGTGTCGCTGGCCGACTACCGGCTCGAAGCCTTCGCCTACGAGATGTCGCGGGCCGCGGCCGAGGTGGCCCGTGCGGCGGCCGACGCCTTCACGGCGCGCAACCCGCAGAAACCCCGCTTCGTCGTCGGCTCGATGGGCCCCACGAACCGCACGGCCTCGATGTCGGCCGACGTGGCCAACCCCGCGGCCCGCGAGGTGACCTTCCGGCAGCTGGTCGACGCCTACACCGAGCAGGCCCGCGGCCTGATGGACGGCGGGGCGGACGTGCTGCTCGTCGAGACGGTCTTCGACACGCTCAACGCCAAGGCCGCGCTCTACGCCATCGACCGCCTGTGCGAAGCGCGCGGGCAGCGGATCCCGGTGATGGTCTCGGGAACGCTGGCCGATGCCAGCGGCCGCACCCTCTCGGGGCAGACCGTCGAGGCCTTCGCCGCTTCGGTCGCGCACGCCCGGCTGCTGTCGATCGGCCTGAACTGCGCCTACGGCGCCCGGCAGCTGATGCCCTACCTCGAACGGCTGGCCGCCGTGGCCGAGACCCGCATCTCGGCCCATCCGAACGCCGGGCTCCCGAACGTCATGGGCGGCTACGACGAAACCCCCGAGATGTTCGCCGAGGATGTCGGCGAGTACATGCGCCGCGGGCTGGTGAACATCGTCGGCGGCTGCTGCGGAACCACCCCGGCGCACATCCTCGAACTGGCGAAGATCGTCGGCCGCTATACGCCGCGCCCGCTGCCCGAGCCGCGTCACGAAACGGTGCTCGCCGGGCTGGAGCCCCTGCGGGTGGTCCCCGAGGCCAACTTCATCAACATCGGCGAGCGCACGAACGTCGCCGGATCGGCGAAGTTCGCCCGGCTGATCCGCGAGGGCAACTACGAGGAGGCCCTCTCGGTGGCCCGCGCACAGGTCGAGGCCGGGGCGCAGGTGGTCGACGTCTGCATGGACGACGGACTGATCGACGGGCCCGCGGCGATGCGGACGTTCCTCAACCTGATGGCTTCGGAACCCGAGATCGCCCGCGTACCGGTGATGGTCGACTCCTCGAAGTGGGAGGTACTTCAAGCGGGACTTGAAGTGACGCAGGGCAAGTCGGTGGTCAACTCCATCTCGCTGAAGGAGGGCGAGGCGGAGTTTCTGCGCCGTGCGGCGGAGATTCACCGCTACGGAGCCGCCGCCGTGGTGATGCTCTTCGACGAACGCGGCCAGGCCGACACCTTCGAGCGCAAGATCGAGGTTGCCGAACGCGCCTACCGCCTGCTGACCGAAAACGGCTTCCCGGCCGAAGACATTATTTTCGATCCCAACGTGCTGGCCGTCGCCACGGGGATCCCCGAACACGACGGCTATGCCAAGGCCTTCATCGACGCGACACGCTGGATCAAGGAGCACCTGCCCCATGCGAAGGTTTCGGGCGGCGTCTCGAACCTCTCGTTCGCCTTCCGCGGCAACAACGCCGTGCGCGAGGCGATGCACTCGGCGTTCCTCTACCACGCGATCCGCGCCGGAATGGACATGGGGATCGTCAACCCCCAGATGCTGCGCGTCTACAGCGAGATCGAACCCGCGCTGCTCGAACGCGTCGAGGATGTGATCCTCTGCCGCCGGGCCGATGCCGCCGAACGCCTCACGGAGTATGCCCACGAGGTGCAGCAGACGGCCCAGACCCAGCCACAGGCCCCCGATGCGTGGCGCAGCGGCTCGCTCGAAGAGCGCATCGACCACGCCATGCTCAAGGGCATTGCCGACTGGATCGAGGCGGATGCCCTGGAGGGTTACCAGGCGCTCGGAAGCCCGATGGAGGTGATCGACCGGCTGCTGATGCCCGCCATGGAGCGCGTCGGCGTATTGTTCGGCGAGGGCAAGATGTTCCTCCCGCAAGTGGTCAAGACGGCCCGCGTGATGAAACGCGCCGTGGCGGTGCTGACCCCCTACATCGAACAGGGCGCCGCCGTGTCGGCCCATTCGGCCGGGAAGGTCGTGATCGCCACCGTCAAGGGCGACGTCCACGACATCGGCAAGAACATCGTCGCGGTGGTGATGGCCTGCAACGGATACGAGATCCGCGACCTGGGCGTCATGGTCGAGGCCGAGCGCATCGTCGACGAGGCCGTGGCGTGGGGCGCGCAGGCGATCTGTCTGAGCGGGCTGATCACGCCGTCGCTCGACGAGATGGCCCACGTCTGCCAGGAGTTGGAACGCCGCGGACTGCGCATCCCGGTCATCATCGGCGGCGCCACGACCTCCGAACTCCACACGGCCGTAAAGATCGCTCCGGTCTACTCCGGCGCAGTGGTCCACTCGGCCAACGCCAGCCAGAATACCCAGATCCTCGCCCGCCTGACCGGCGACGGCGCCGAGGCCTACGTCGCCGAGGTGAAGCAAAAGCAGGCCTCGCTCCGCGAAGAGTATGCCCGCCGGCTGCGCGAACGCGACCTCATCCCGATCGTCGAGGTCCGCAAGGCCCGCCGCGGGGCACCGGCACACCAGCCCGTCAAGCCGCTCCACCCGGGGCGCATGGTCTTCCCCGACTTCGACATCGCCGATGCCGAACCCTTCATCGACTGGAACTTCTTCTTCCCGGCCTGGGGGCTCAAGGGGCATTATCCGGAAATTCTCGACCATTCCGAAAAGGGTGCCGAGGCCCGCAAGCTCTTCGACGACGCACAGGCCCTGCTGGCCCGGATCAGCGACCAACGGCTGCTGACCCTGCAGGGCGTCGTGGGGATCTTCCCCGCCCGTGCCGAGAAGGACGACATCATCGTCACCGACACCAAGGGGCGCGAAAAGCGGCTCCCGATGCTCCGCAACCAGACCCGCGGCGAGGAGAACCGCTCGCTCGCAGACTGGATCGCCCCCCAGGGCGACTGGATCGGGTGCTTCGCACTGACGGCCGGAATCGGTCTGAAAAAACTCGAAGAGCAGTTCCGCAGCGAGGGCGACGACTACTCGGCGATCCTCTCGAAGCTGCTGGCCGACCGCCTTACGGAGGCCTTTGCCGAGGCCGTGCACACCTTCGTGCGGCGGCAGATGTGGGGCTACGAAACCTCCGAGAAGCTCGACATCCCGCGCATCATCCGCGGCGACTACCGCGGGCGCCGCATGGCCTTCGGATACCCCGCCTCGCCCGACCACTCGCTCAAGCGCGAGGTCTTCGACCTGCTCGCCGTCGAGGCCACGACCGGAATGCACCTCACGGAGAACTGGATGATCGATCCCGGCGAGGCGCTCTGCGGGCTGATGTTCGCCGACGCCGAATACTTCTCCGTCGGGACCATCGACACCAAACAGCTGCTCGACTACGCCCGCCGCCGCGGACTGGAGGTCGAACAGATCAAGAAACTCATCCCCAACAACCTCTGACACGCATCATGAACGTAGTCGATATTATCCACGAGGCGATCGCCACGAAACGAACCAGGTTCGCCTTCGAACTCCTCCCGCCGCTCAAGGGCGACGGAAGCCAGAAGATTTTCGCAGCCATCGAGCCGCTGATGCCCTACGACCCGGCCTACATCAATATCACCTTCCACCGCGAAGGAATCAAGGAGACCGTGCGCGAGGACGGCAGCGTCGACTGGCACGTCGTCCGCCGACGCCCCGGAACGGTCGGCATCTCGGCCGCCATCCAGCACCGCTACGGCGTGGAGGTCGTGCCCCATCTGATCTGCGGCGGCCTCTCGAAGTACGACATCGAGGACACGCTGATCGACATGGATTTCCTCGGGCTGCACAACGTCCTGGCCCTGCGCGGCGACAAGTCGCAGAACGAGCGCCGGTTCATGCCGCACCCCCAGGGCCATGCCCACGCCATCGACCTCGTGCGGCAGATCGACGGCATGAACCACGGCCGCTTCATCGACGGAGAGGTCGAGGAGTGCCACCATTCGAAATTCTCGATCGGCGTGGCCGGCTATCCCGAAGTCCACTTCGAGGCCCGTGACATCACCTCCGACATCGCCCACCTCAAGGCCAAGATCGATGCCGGAGCCGAGTACGTCATCACGCAGATGTTCTTCGACAACCGCAGGTATTTCGATTTCGTGCGCCGCTGCCGCGAGGCCGGGATCACCGTGCCGATCATCCCGGGGCTGAAACCCCTCTCGACGCTCCGCCACCTGGAGGTGCTGCCCGAGACGTTCAGCGTCGAGATCCCCGAAGAACTCGTCCGCGAGGTGAAGGCCCATCCCGAAAGCGTCAAGCAGATCGGAACCGAATGGACCATCGCCCAGAGCCGCGAACTCATGGCCGCAGGCGTCCCCGTGCTGCACTACTACACGATGAGCCGCACGACCAACATCCAGAAGATCGTCGCGGCGCTCTTCTGACAACGATACCGGTGGGCGTGCCGCCTCCGGAGCCTTTCGGAGCGCGCCCCGCAACTGAAACCTTCAAATTCCCATGGAAAGCGAATTAGAGATCACACCCGTCGAATTCCGGCGCCACCTGCACGCCCATCCCGAACTCTCGTTCCGGGAGCACGACACGGCCGCCTTCATCGAAACGCAACTCGACCGGCTCGGAATCGGACACCGCCGAATCGCCCAAACCGGCGTGCTGGCAACCATCCGGGGGACGAAAACCCCCGAAAACGACAAACATGCCGTCGTGCTGCGCGCCGACATCGACGCCCTGCCCATTACCGAACAAAACGACGTCCCGTGGCGGTCGCAAAACGACGGCGTCATGCACGCCTGCGGACACGACGTCCATGCCGCCGTGCTCTTCGGGGTTGTGCAGCAGCTCGCCGCCGCACCCGCATTCCGGGGTACGGTTCTGGCCCTCTTCCAGCCCGGCGAGGAGTGCAACCCCGGCGGCGCCTCGCTCGTGCTGGCCGAGAAGCCATTCGACGGCTACGATATCCGGGCCGTCGTCGGCGAGCACGTTGAATCGCAAATGGAGGTCGGTACCCTGGGATTCCGGGCCGGGAAGTACATGGCCGCCAGCGACGAACTCCGCTTCCGCATCCACGGATCGGGCGGGCACGGCGCCATGCGCAAGCAGCTCAAGGATCCCGTGGCCGCCGGGGCTGAATTCCTCACCCGGCTGCTCGCCCTCAACGGCGAGGAGTGCGTCCTCTCGATCGGGCGTGTCGAGGCCGCCGGAGCCACGAACATCGTCCCCGACGAAGTCTACATGGAGGGGACGCTCCGCACCTTCGACGAGCAGGAACGCGGAATCATCCACCGCCGCATCGGCAACATCGCCGCGGAGATCGATTCCCGCTACGGCGTCTCGACGCGCGTGGACATCAGCCACGGCTATCCGTGCGTCGTGAACGACGAACTGCTCGTCAAACGCGCCGTGACCCTCGCCAAGGCCGACGGCCTGAAGGTCGAGATGCTGCCCCTGCGCACCACGGCCGAGGATTTCGGGTTCTACTGCCGCCAGTACCCCTCGATCTTCTACCGGCTCGGCGTGGGAACCGCCGCCGGTCGCTCCCATACGGGCTCCTTCAACCCCGATGAACGTGCCATCGATACGGGTATCGGATTCATGTACAGGCTGGCCCTGCAAATTCTGGAAAAATAATGACGACGATGAATAAGAAACAGCAACGACGTTCAGACAAAGGGGCGAAACGCTCCGACCGCGCGGAGATCATTCTCCACCTGCTCCGGGATTTCCCGAACACACAATACACGCTCAAATACCTCGCGTCGGTATCGGGCGGCGCCTCGAAGGAGGGACGACGCGAAACCTTCGAGATCCTCAGCCGACTCTTCGATGAAGGAATCGTCGAGGAGTGCTCGCGCGAAAAGTACCGCCTCTCGCAGCAGCACCGCCCCCTCTACGAAGGAGTTGCCAGCATGACCCAGTCGGGCGCCGTCTACGTCGCGGTCGAAGGGCTCGAAGAGGAGATCTTCGTCAACCCCCGCAATACGGGCAACGCGCTCGACGGAGACCGCGTCGAGGTGGCCGTCATCCACCGCAGCCGCGACGGAAAATTCGAAGGCGAGGTCACGCGCATCCTCGAACGGAGCCGCAAACCCTATGTCGGCATCGCCGAAGTCGGGGCCCATCAGATCTTCGTCCGGGCCGATTCGCGCCGGATGCCCATGGACATCTACCTATCCCGACGCACCTATCCCGACGTGCGCGACGGCGAGAAGGTCGTCGTGCGCATCGTCGACTGGCAGCCCGGAAGCAAAAGCCCCGTCGGGGAGCTCGTCGAACGCCTCGGCATCGCCGGGAACAATGACACCGAGATGCACGCCATCCTGGCCGAATACGACCTTCCCTACCGCTTCGAACCCGAAGTCGAGGAGGCCGCCGCAGCCATCGACGATCGTGTCACGGCCCATGAAATCGCCCGGCGCCGCGACTTCCGCAAGGTGACGACCTTCACCGTCGACCCCGCCGACGCCAAGGATTTCGACGACGCACTCTCGGTGCGCAAGGTCAAGGACGGCGTCTGGGAGATCGGCGTACACATCGCCGACGTCACCCATTATGTCAAACCCCACTCCGTCATCGACGACGAGGCCGTCGAGCGCGGCACCTCGGTCTATCTCGTCGACCGAACCGTCCCGATGCTCCCCGAACGCCTCTCCAACGAGCTCTGCTCGCTGCGCCCCAACGAGACGAGCCTCTGCTTCTCGGCCGTCTTCACCCTCAACGAGAACCTCGAAATCCTCGACGAGTGGTTCGGGCGCACGGTCATCCACTCCGACCGCCGCTTCACCTACGCCGAAGCCCAGGAGGTGATCGAAACCGGACGCGGCGACTTCGCCGAGGAGATCCTCACCCTCAACCGGCTGGCCCAGGCCCTGCGTGCCCAGCGATTCAGGAACGGCGCCATCTCCTTCGAACGCGAAGAGGTCAAGTTCCGGCTCGACGACGACGGAAAACCCCTCGGCGTCTACTTCAAGGAGCAGAAGGAGTCCAACCAGATGATCGAGGAGTTCATGCTGCTGGCCAACCGCCGCGTCGCCGAATTCTGCGCACACCGCCGCAACGAGAAGGGCCGCGCCATCCCCCGCACGATGGTCTTCCGCGTCCACGACGCCCCGAGCGAGGAGAAACTCGACCGTTTCCGGCAGTTCATCCTCCGCTTCGGACACGTTTTCAAGGCCTCGAAGGGCCGCGCCGTGGCCCGCGAGATGAACAGGCTCTTCAAGCAGATCAAGGGCTCGACCGAGGAGAACGCCGTCTCGACGATGGCCGTGCGCTCCATGGCCAAAGCCTTCTACACGACCGACAACATCGGCCACTACGGACTCGCATTCCAATACTACACCCACTTCACCTCGCCCATCCGCCGCTACCCCGACATGATGGTCCACCGCCTGCTGGCACACTACCTCGACGGCGGAAAGTCGGTCGACAAGGAGCCCGTCGAGGAACTCTGCGCAAGGGCCTCCGACCGCGAGATCGTCGCCGCCGAAGCCGAACGCGCCTCGATCAAGTACAAGATGGTCGAATTCATGAAGCAGCACATCGGCGAGGAGTTCGAAGGACACATCTCCGGACTCACCGAGTGGGGCGTCTACGTCGAGTTGGACGAAACCCACATCGAGGGCATGTCCTTCCTGCGCGACATCGAAGGCGACTTCTTCTTCTTCGACGAGCAGCAGTACGAGATCATCGGCCGCTCGACCGGGATTCGCCTGACCCTGGGTGACGCCGTGCGCATCCGCGTGAAGCGCGCCGACCTCCAGAAACGACAGCTCGACTTCGAGCTGCTGCTGCCGGGCGTCGAGGCCCGCCGCGGCCGCAGCACCGACGAGCGCGGCAAAGGCCGGGGCCCAAAGGTCCGCTCCTCGACCCGCCGCAGGGGCCGCTGAAAGGCCTGACATGCTCCTGTCCCAACAAAAAACCCGCCTCGAAAGGCGGGTTTTTCCGTACGGTCCGGAAGATCAGATGGCTCCGGCGATCAGGAAGATGGCGGCAACCGTCAGAATCGCGTACAACTCCGGGAAGGCGGCCAGAATCAGCGTCTTGCCCATCACGTCGTGGCCGTTGCCGATTGCAGCGATGCCGTCGGCGCAGACCTTGGCCTGATAATACGACGACGCCAGGCAGACCAGACCCGTCAGCAGTCCCGCACCGAAAATGGCCGCACCCTGCAACAGGGTCATCGACTCCGTCAGGAAGCCCTTGATGATGAAGTAGCCCACGAAGCCGTAAAGGCCCTGCGATCCCGGGATAGCCGAGAGGATCATGTAGCTGCCGAAGGCTCCGGCATTCTTCTTCATGGCGCCGATCGACGCCTGGCCCGCCACCGACGTGCCCACGCAGCTCGCTACGCCCGAAAGGCCCACCATCAACGCTACGCCGATGTAGCCCAAAATAATTGCAGTTGTTGTTTCCATAGCTTTACTTGTTTTTCAGTTATTTGTTATTGATTTTCTTGTTCCAGTTTGCGGAGCGGGTCGAATGTCCGCATCGTCATTTCGAAACCGGCGTTCTTGTAGAACTCCACGAACGTCAGACGCATCGGGTGCACGAACGACGAGATCGTCGACATGAACAGGTTGATGCCGTGGCCGATCAGCAGGATCGGAATCATGATCAGCAGCCGCGTCACGATCCCCGCACCCTCGGGCACGAATCCCGCCGCCAGCGCATTGAAAACCGAGGCCAGGATACCGCCCGAAAGGCCGATGGCAAAGAGACGGATGTACGACAGCACGTCGCTCAACAGTCCCGTAATGTTGTTATAGAGATCCCAGAGGCCGGCACCGAAGTTGATGAGCGGGTTGCGCTTCGGATTGTTCAGCAGCAACAGCAGCACGGCACCGAGGCCCAGCGCCACGTAGAAGGCCACCGACCCGGAGGTGAAGCCCGGGATGGTGATCCCCGCCATGGGCAGCGCCATGGCCAGCACGCACGACACCAGGATGATGAACCAGCCCAGCTGTCCGAAAGCCTGCGTGATGCCGAAGCAGCGCGCCGTCGTCCAGATGTTGAGCGCCATGCCGAAGAGGATCTGCACCACGCCGATCGCCAGCGCGATGGAGAAGAATTTCCCCTGGAAATCCAGGAACGGAACCGTCGGGAACCACTCCGACATGGAGATGCCGAAGAACGAGCCGCAGATACCGCCGAAGACGATCGTCATGATGCCGCACAACGTGGCGAACCACGCCGCCTGGCGCATCATGCCCGGCTTGCGGTTCTTCGAAAGCATCCATGCGCCCAGCAGCGTCAGGATCGCTCCGTATCCCGCATCGTTCAGGCAGATGCCGAAGAAGAGCATGTAGAACGGCGCAAAATAGGGCGTCAGGTCCAGCGTGCCGTATTTCGGACGAGCATACATGTCGCCCACCAGTTCGAAGATCCGCGCGAACCAGTTGTTTTTCAACTTGACGGGCGTATCGTCCTCCGGCGTGGGGTCGCTCTTGATCCACACCACGTTGGGATACGATTCGAGCAGGGCGTCGACCTTCTCCGAGGTCTCCGTCTCGGCCCAGCCCTCCATCACCAGCAGCGTGCCGTCGGCCTCCTGCTGCGCCGTAGCCGTAACGCGTACCTCCTGCAGGCGCTCCTTCAGCGTAGCGCCGTACTCTGCCAGCAGCTTCTCCGAAGCCGCCACGCGCGAGAACTCCGCATCCAGCGCCGCGAGTTTTGCACTCTCCTCCGCAATGCGGCGCTCCGCCTCGCGGATATCCATGTGCGGCGTCTTCATCTCCTGGGCATCGAGCGTAATCTCCTCGCCCGGAGCCGCCACCACGACGAACCAGACCGTCGAGTCGTTGCGCGAGATCTCCGAAATCGAATAGTGTTCGGACCACTCCGCCGCCTGTTTGTCGTAGGTATTGCGCTGGGTGAAGAAGTAGCGCAGGACGATACCCTCCCCGGCGAGCCGCTCCGTGCGCGTCACGTCGAACGGCCCCCACGGGCGCAGTTCGTCGGCGGCTTTCTCCAGCCGCGCAATCTCCGCACGGATCGCCGCCGCATTCCGCTGCGCCGCCGCATAGTGCTCATAGGCCTCCTCGCCCGAAGCGAACGCCGCGGCACCTGCATCGCAACGCCCCTCCTCTTGGCGGAACGCCTTCAGAAACTCCGCAGCCTTCGTGCAGCCCTCGATGTCGAGCAGCAGCTGACGGTCCTCCTCCGAGGGCTCCCAACCCGTCGTGGTGATGTCCACCAGCCCCAGGTCGCGCAACTTCCCGATGAAGTCCTCACCCTGTGCCGCATAGAGCACAAAGTCGTATTTCGACATTCTGGCTATCATAACATCGCGCCCTCCCCGGCGGCCTGTTGTTTGGTTTTCACGATCTTCTGGGCCGATTTCGAAAGGTTCTCCTCGTCCTCCATGAAGCGTTTGATCTTCCGGATGGCGTCCTCATAGCCCGGGATCTGGACCTTTTCGTAGAGGTTCACCTTCTGCGTCGTCTTCCGGCGCGCAAAGTCCAGCAGCTCCATCCGACGGTTGTAGACCTCGAACTCCAGCCCCAGACGTGCCAGACGCTTGAGGATGTCGATGCCGTCGGCGAACCACGCCGGAGAGGAGAACAGGTCGTAGGGCTTCTCCTCAAACCGCACGTCCTCCAGTTCCGGAATGCGCACGCCCGCAATCTTCCGCAGCCCAAGATCCACGTCCGAAATGCGGAGAAGGTCACTGTCGAACTCCCCCCACAGCGAAACCATGTAGTCGTACTCCCCCTTCAGGGTTTCGAGACGACGCCGGTAGTCCGCCGCGGAGTCCTTCGCCTTCTTCACTTCGGAACGCAGCGCCGATTCCTTGCTCTTGATCGTAGGAAGCGCCTTCTGGCGCATCTTCAGTTGCTTTCCGAGTTCGCCCAGCGAAGTCTTGTTGTATTGAAACTTGATGGCCATCGTGCGTTACGCCTCCTTCCAGTATTTCTTGATCAGTTCCTCCTTGATGGCGACCTCTTCCTTCGAGAAATACTTCGCAAAGAGGCCCCATGCCGTATCAAGCATCTCCGTGATGCCGATGTTCACGTCGATCGCCAGCAGTTTCTCCGAATAGTCACGGGCGAATTTCAGCGCCCGCTCGTCGTAGTCCGAAAGGTCGAAACCGTTTTCGAGCTTCGTCTTCGCGTTGGCGGCGTCGGCGTAGAGACGCACGCAGGCGTTCATCACCTGCGGGTGGTCTTCGCGCGTCTTCTTGCCGATGACGAGCTGTTTGAGTCGCGACAGCGAACGGAACGGGTCCACGATGACCTTGCCCGTATCGGAGTCGTTGCGCAGGAACAACTGACCCTCCGTGATGTAACCCGTGTTGTCGGGGATGGCGTGCGTGATGTCGCCGCCCGAGAGGGTTGTCACCGCGATGATCGTGATCGAGCCGCCGTTGGGCAGCTGCACGGCCTTCTCGTAGATCTTCGCCAGGTCCGAATAGAGCGAACCCGGCATCGAGTCCTTCGACGGAATCTGGTCCATACGGTTCGAGACGATCGCCAAGGCGTCGGCGTAGAGCGTCATGTCCGTCAGCAGCACCAGCACCTTCTCGCCCTTGTCCACGGCGAAGTACTCGGCGGCCGTCAGCGCCATGTCCGGCACGAGCAGACGCTCCACGGGCGGGTTCTCCGTCGTGTTGACGAATGACACGATGCGGTCCAGCGCCCCGGCGTTCTCGAACACCGACTTGAAGTAGAGGAAGTCATCGTTCGTCAGTCCCATGCCGCCCAGGATGATCTTGTCGGCCTTGGCGCGCAGCGCCACGTTGGCCATCACCGCGTTGTAGGGCTGGTCCGGGTCGGCGAAGAACGGAATCTTCTGGCCGGTCACGATCGTGTTGTTCAGGTCGATGCCCGCGATACCCGTGGCGATCAGCTCCGAGGGCTGGATACGCTTGAACGGGTTCACCGTCGGGCCGCCGATCTCCCGGGCCTCGCCCTCGACGATCTCTCCGCCCTCCAGCGGCTCGCCGTAGGCGTTGAAGAAGCGCCCGGCCAGCGCGTCCGAAACCCGCAGCTTCGGCGGCTCGCCGTGGAAGATGACCTCCGAATCGGTCGAAAGGCCCTCCGTACCGGCGAAAACCTGAAGCGTCACGTTCTCGCCCATAATCTTCACCACCTGGGCCAGTTTCCCGCCCACCGTGGCCAGTTCGTCGTTGCCGACGCCCTGCGCCCGCAGCGTCACCGTCGCCTTGGTGATGTTGTCAATCCGGGTATATATCTTCTGAAATGCGCGTGTTGTCATGGCTTATCTGTTTTTTTCACTCACGTACTCTTCGATCTGACGCTTGTAGTCCTCGAACTTCTCCGACTTCCACTCCGAGTAGTTCATCTGGCGGAAGAGGTTGATCAAACCCTTGAAGAACTGCGAGCACTCCTCGAAATCCGCAAACGAGAACGACTTGCGGCAGATCCCAAGCACCATCTCGTACATCATCTTCTGACGCTCGATCGGGCAGTTGGCGTCGATGTCGTCGAAGGCATCCTGCTGCAGGATCACGAAGTCGATCAGCTCCGACTTCCAGAACCGCTCGTGGTACTCCACCGGCACGCCGTCGTCGCCCAGGATGTTGATCTGGTCGTTGGCCTCCTTGCCGCGCTGCACGAGCGTCTTGCCCGCATAGACGAGGTCCACCCAGTCCTTCTCGATGTGCTCGTCGAGGTATTCGCGGATCTCCGGATACTCCAGGTATTTCGAATAGGACTCCAGCGGGTCGATGGCCGGGTAGCGCTTCGAGTCGGCGCGGCCCTGCGACAGGGCGTAGAAGCAGCGCGCGGCCTTCTTCGTCGATTCCGTAACCGGCTCCTTGAGGTTACCGCCCGCAGGCGAAACCGTACCGAGGAACGTCACCGAACCCGTCTGGCCGTTCGTGAGCGTCACCAGACCGGCCCGCGAGTAGAAGTTCGAGATGATGGCCGAAAGGTCCATCGGGAAGGCATCCTGACCCGGAAGCTCCTCCAGGCGGTTCGACATCTCGCGCAGCGCCTGCGCCCAACGCGACGTCGAGTCGGCCATAACCAGCACCTTCAGGCCCATCGAACGGTAGTATTCGCCGATCGTCATACCCGTGTAGACCGAAGCCTCACGAGCCGCGACGGGCATGTTCGACGTATTGCAGATGATGATCGTACGCTCCATGAGCTTGTGGCCCGTGCGCGGGTCGACCAGCTCGGGGAACTCCTTGAAGATCTCCACCACCTCGTTGGCACGCTCGCCGCACGCCACCATGATGATCACGTCGGCATCGGCCTGTTTCGAAATCGCGTGCTGCAGCACCGTCTTGCCCGCACCGAACGGCCCCGGGATGAAGCCCGTACCGCCCTCGGCCATCGGGTTGAACGTATCGATGGCACGCACGCCCGTCTCCATCACGCGCGACGGACGAGGCTTCTCCGTATAGCAGCGCACGGCCTGCTTCACCGGCCACTTCTGCACCATCGTGATCTCGTGATCCTCCCCTTCGGAGTCGGTCACCACGGCGATCGTATCCGTCACCTTGTAGGTCCCGGCCTTCGCCACGCTCTTGACCGTATAGTTCCCGGTCATCGTGAACGGGACCATGATCTTGTGCATGACCCACTGCTCCTTCACCTCGCCCAGCCACGATGCGGCCGACACCTTGTCGCCCGCCTTGGCCAGCGGCGTGAACGCCCACTCGGCCTCGAAATCAACCGGGTCGGTGATCGATCCGCGGGCGATGAACAGCCCCTCCATCTTTTCGAGGTCGTTCTGCAGACCGTCGTAGTTGCGCGAAAGCAGGCCCGGCGCCAGCGTCACTTCGAGCATGTGCCCCTCGAATTCAACCCGGTCGCCGATCTTCAAGCCGCGCGTGCTGTCAAAAACCTGTACATAGGCCGAATCGCCTATGACCTTGATGACCTCGGCCATCATCTTCGTACCACCCGTCCACACATAGCAGATCTCATTCTGGCCCACAGGTCCGTCGGCCTTGACGATCACGATGTTGGATATGATACCGTTTACACGTCCTGTCGTTTTCATCGTATTTTTCATTGTTTATTTTCAATCAGTTCCCGGCCGTCGAGCCCCGCCATCAGGCGGTTGAACATCTCCCGGCCCCGCTCCGCGTCGAGGCGCGTCCAGCGGGCCACGATGTTCACGCGGACCAGGTAGGAGAGAATGGCGTCGAGGTCGAAATAGTCGAACGTCGCCAGCTCCACGGCCTCCGTCCAGCGGATCAGGTCCAGTTTGCGCTCCTTCTCCACGAGGTTCTGTTCGTCGTTCACCGCCGCGATCACCGCGTCGATGCAGGGGAGTTCGCCCCGCAGCCCGAAATCGGCCGCCGAACTGCGCTGCAGCTGCTCCGCGACGTCACCGCCGCCCACGATCGAATCCTCGATCGGACGGCCCGTGGCCCGGGCGGCAATGGCTGCCGTGACGTTCCGCAGGTCCCGGTCGAACGCCGACCACGCCCGCAGGAACCGGCTCCGCGAACGCGCACACACCGCATAGTAGGCGCCGAACAGCTCCCGTTCGAAACGCTGCGCCGTATCCACCGACTCGGCATCCTCGCCTTCGGGATCGGCGTAGGCACGCACGACCCGCGCCACCGCCGCGGGAAGCCGCCGCGGAGCCTTCAGCTCCTCCTCCAGCTCCTCGCGCGTGAGGTTCCCCAGCGGGTTGTACGACGAACGTCCGCCGCGCAGCGCCGCCAGGTTCTCGCAGTCGTAGTAGCCGTAAAGCAGGCGAACCTCACGGGCATCGTTCCGCTTCACCCCCTCCAGAATCTCCCCGACGATCTCACGGGCATCGAAACCCTTCGTATCGGAATCGAGCGTATACTCCCGGAGCGAGGCTACCAGACAGTAATATTGGTTTGCGAACATCTCCTAAGCCTTGAACAAGAGTTGGTAAACCTTATCCCGGAGGTATTCGCCCAGCAGCGCCTCCAGATCGGCATCCGTAAACGAAATGTAGTAGCCGCCATCCCTGGCGCCCACCTTGAAGCCCGTCTTCACCTCCTTCGACCAGCCTACCTCGATGCCCGCATCGAGCAGCGTCTTGGCACTCTTGGCAAAGGCAGCGTCGAGCTGCGCGCGGGCATCCTCCGGAAGCAGCGCCTGCAGTTCGACCTTTCCCGAATCGGCGCCGTTCCAGTTCTTCGCCACCGAAACGAGCATCTCACGGATGAACGTCGCATCCAGCGCCGCAGCCTTGACCCCTTCGCCGATCGACTTCGCGACGATCAGCGACGCGATCTCCGACTTGATCTTCGAAACGGCCTGACGCCCGGCAAGCGAAATCTCCGTCAGGGTGTTTTTCTCCACATCCTCGGCCTTGGTCTGCGCCTTGCGGACGATCTCCGCGGCCTGGGCCTCGGCTTCCGAGACGATCTTCCGAGCCTCGTCCCGGGCTTCCGAAACCAGCTTGTCGGCATCGGCACGACCTTTCTCCAAACCCTCGTCGTAGAGCTTCCGGGTCAACTCTTGCAGTTTGTTTTCCATAGTGTTATCGTATTTTAATTATCGTTTTTCATTTTCGGATACAAATATAAGAAAAGATTGCGCACAAACCGCAGCCACAAACAACAAATTATCCTCTTTTGACAAATTTATGACACAAAATGGGTAATGGTCGCAAAGGAATCGCCCCCGCCCGCAAAAGCGGGCAGGGGCGACCAGGCCTCCGGAACCGGATGCTAACGTACCTCCGGAATGCCGTAGATATACTCCACGGGCGACTTCTTGAAACGCAGGATGCGCGTATCCTTCGTCCCGGCACCGTTCTTCGTCATGTAAAGGTTGCCCATTCCGCCGTTCATGTACCATCCCGAACCCTGCGGAGAGTAAACCGCAAAGAGAATGTTGTTGTAGTGGCCCGAGTGCTTGATGCCGTCCGAATTCCACTGCGCCCCGGGACCGTACCACGTGACCCCCTCGTCGGACGGGAAATCGGTACTCCACATCCGGATGCTGATCAGGTCGGTCAGCGCCAGCGTCCCCACCACCAGGTCGTTGCGCCGCCGCTGCGTCCGGCTCACCCGGGAGTGACCCTCCCAGGGTTCCCGGAGCGTATGCGTACCGTCCCACATCATCCAGATGTAGTCCGTAGCGTCGAAGACCCGGTTGAACTCCTCCATCGTCGGAAGCTCGTAGCCGTCGGGCGACAGGGCGTCGGGCGCGAGTTTGTTGATGTGCGCGGAGACATTCGACGAAAAGTCCTCCATCACCGCAACGCCGTCCTGGTCCACGACCCGCATACCCTGGCCGTTGTCTCCCTGATAAGCCCAGCCCCAGAGGTCGTAGAACTCCTCGGCCGGACAGCTCGCCAGGTAGTCGATGACCCGTTTCCCGGCCTGCACCGCAGGGTCCGCCGACGAAAGCACCTGATCCTCGAAACGCCGCGAATTGCCCCGGGCGTTGTACTTGCACCACCAGACGCCATGAAGCCACGTCACCGGAAGCCCCCAGTTGCGGCGAACCACCGTATACTCCTCGCGCATCGACCCGTCAGCCCGGTTGCGGACAACCAGCCGGGCCGCCTGACGGCGTCCGTCGGCCGTCGGGTCGTTCGGACGCCAGCCGCCCAGCACCCGGAAGGCATTCTCCCGGTCGGGAGCCGCCGAAACCAACACCCAGGGATCCTCCCCCTCGTCAAATTCGGCCACCAACTCCTTCTCCGCTGGCAGCACGAAGAGACCCAGTTCGTTGTCGATGTAACGCCCGAAATCCACCTCGTAGTCCGCATTGTCGAAATCCAGACCGCCCTCAACCCGCGACGGATTGGCCGCCAGAGACAACAGAATCCGATCCTCGGGATAGAACTGCTCCAGCCCCTTGCGGCGGAAACGGACCTCCACCTCCGCCGCAGGCCGGTTCGGAGCGTAGAGCGACTTGCGGATCCGGAAGCGGTTCATGTCGTCCGGACCGCTGCCCGTCGAGACCTCCTCGACCGTCAGCGGGAACTCCGCCAGCGGAGCCACCTCCAGCTGGCTGTCGCTCTCGACCGTCACCAGCACCTCCGTAAAGGTATAGGGCAGCAGAAGCGTCCGGCCCCCGTCCGCCACCTGCACGTCCGCGGGAATCGTCGAGCGGCTCTCATCGATCCGCAGCGGAGAATCCGTGTCGGGATACAGCCCGGTATCTCCCCCGTCGCCCCACGCCTCGACCTGCAGCGAAACATCCGTATCGGTGACATCCTTGCGCAGCGTCACCGTATAGATCCGGTTCCGCTCGATCGGCCGGGGCATCGCCCTCTCCAACGAGAAAGGCTTCCCGTCGATCCGGCCTTCGAGCCGGACCCGCAGGTCGGCATTCTCCTGTTCGTAGAGATAGGCCACGCCGGGCGTATCCTCCGCAAGCGGCAGCGGCTGCAGGGAGGTCTGTTCCCCGCGCTCCGCCCCGGCGGGCGTCGACACCCGATCCCGGGCAAACAGGTAACCCGTGCGGGCGGCATCAAGCAGCGTGAACGACTCGACCGAAACGCGCCCGGCCACCCGCAGGCGCAGATCGACACGCGCCGTGCCGTGGGTGAGCGTCAGCGGCACCGAGGCCGTTCCCCCCGGGAGCGATTCCAGGTCCAGGCACCCGGTCGAGAAGGTCACCGTCGGAGCATCGGACATCCCGACCGTCGCGTCAAGCCATTCCGTCTCCGAAAGCCCCGGAGCCAATGTCCCGGAAAGGGTCGTCGGGCGGGCGTTCGCCACCACGTAAAGCCTTCCCGAAAGGCGTTCGAGGCGCAAGTCACAACCGCCCTCCGATACGGGCAGCGACTCATAAACTCGCGTCAGCAGCCCCTCCTCGAAAAGATAGGCGTGCATCTCTTCGATCGCATCCTCCCCTGCGACCGCACCGGCATCCCCGGCCATCGAAAACGGCGCCGCAGAGACTCGGACCACCCGCTCCGCGGCGGAGTCCCCCGAAGCGTATTCGAGGCTCTCCGTGCACGAAGCAAGACTTCCGGTCAGGGCCAGCAACGCGGCGGCCCGTATCCATAAGCTGTTATTCAATGTCATCATACGATTATCATATCATGGAGTGGTTCCGGGCATTCCCGGAGACCGATTATCGGCGCTGCGGGGTCAACTCCGTATCGCTGCCCTCCTCCCACTCGTCGAACGAGATGTCGAGGCGCACGTCGATCACATCCTTGCGGACCGTCAGCGTATAGATCTTGTTCCGCTCCAGCGCGCAATCCAGCGTCTTGCGCAGCGTCGTCGTCTTGCCGTCGATCTCCGCCTCGACAACGATCTCCAGGCCGTCGTTCTCCTGCTCGTAGACGTACAGCACGGCCTGCGTATCTTTGGTCAGCGGCTCCGAAATCGCCGCTACGGCATCCTGGCGCGTCACGTCGGCAGGCGAAAGATCACCCTCGACCGGGAATAGATAGGCCGACTGTGCGGCATTCTTCAACGTGATGCCCTTCACCGACGCCACGCCCGCCGTGCGGAGCTGCAGGTCGAAACGGGCCACACCGCGCTTGAGCGTCACCGGAAGTTCCGTCTGCGCATTCTCCAGGCCGTCGAGCCGGAGCTTCCCCGAGAAGAAACGGGCCGGAGCCGCATCCTTCATCGCCACCGAAAGCTGAAGCCACTCGCTTTCGCTGATCGAACGTTCCTGAAGGGCATTCAGGTCCACAAGGCCCTCGGTATTGGCCACCACGTAGAGCGTTCCGGTATGGCTGTCGAGCTGGATGCCGTAGCCGCCGTCGACCGGCGTCGGGGCATCGTAGACCTTCGACAGCGTACCGCCCACGAAGAGGCAGGCCCGCAGATCGGTCACATCATTCTCCCCGGCGAGCGCCTGTTCCGCGCCCTCGAAGTTCGCCAGACGGGTCTTTACCAGCGGGGCCGGACCCGGTACCGGAAGCGTCTCAACCGCTTTCGTGCAGGAGATCAAGCCCGCACCCAACGCCATTGCAAAAGCCAAAGTCTTTACAGTCACCCTGTTCATGTTCTTTTTCATGTTTTTTTCCTTTTAGTTGTTTTTCCGTTTGTTTGCTATTGATTCCCGTGCGGGATTTTCTATTCATACATATACTCGACAGGCGTCTTCACACAACGCACCACGCGCGTCTTCGTCATATTGTTCGCCACGAACTTCAACCAGTTCTGCCCCGGGCGCTGCGCATTGGCATAACCCTCCATCATCCAGGTCTTCGAGGCGTTGCCATGGGTGGCCAGCAGCAGCGACATCCGTGCAATGTTCCCCGGCGTGGTGTCCCACTGGTGTCCCAGACCGGCCAGCACCCAGACCGAGCCTCCGGAACGGAATTCATAGATTGCCATCGTCCCGTAGGTCTGTCCGAAAAACTCGGCATCCCGCTCCTGGATGCGGACCGTCAGCTCCTCGCCCGCCGCATTCCGGTAGGTCCGTTCTCCGACGCCCCCGATGTTGTAGTTCTCGTTCTGCGCGAAGAAGGCATAGTCGTCGTAGCCGGGAACCCGGTAGCCGTAAGGGGCCATCATTGTCGGATCGAGCGTCCCGAAGTTCTGCCCCGAAGAGGCCATTCCTTCGTGGTAGAAAACGGAACCGTCGTGCCGGAGCGGAAGTCCCTGCAGGTTCCCGGCCTGGTACTGGCCTCCCAGAAGCTCCAGCAGATCCGCATCGTCGACCGACACCAGATAATCCGCCAGTTCGGCATCCGCAGCCGGATCGTCCTTTATCAGAACCTGATCCTCGTAGCGCGAAACATCGCCCCGCAGGTTATATTTGCACCACCACGTGCCGCCGATCTCCACGACCGGGAGGCCCCAGTTGCGGCGGCGGACCGCATAGCGCTCGACGGCTTCTCCGCCGGCGTCGGCAATCACCAGAAAACCCTCCTGCATACGTCCGTCGGCCTGCGGATCGTTGGGCTTCCAGCCGCCCAGCAGACGGTAGGCTCCCTGGTCCGGCACCAGCGACATCCAGTGCGACTCGCCGGACGCAAACTCCACCCGGAGCTCGACCCCTTCGGGGGCCGTAATGCGGGCCAGTTCGCCCTCGATGTAGCGGCCGAAATCGCAGACGCCCGTCTCATCCAACTGCAGCAGGCCCTCGATCCGGACCGGATTGGCCTTGAAGACCAACACCACACGTCCCGACATCACACCGTTGCGGGCAAGCGTCAGCCCAATATACTCGGCGGTCGATCCCGGTATCCGCAGCGGTGTGGAGACCGAAACCGCGGCCACCGGTTCCAACCCCCGCGTTACGGGCTCCGGCGTCACGCTGACCCCGCGGACCTGTCCGTCGACAATCACCTCCGAACCCGCCTCGGCACGCAGCACCAGGCGCAATTCACTGGCCACATGGGGTATGTAGAGCGTATCGCAGGCCTCGTTGAGCCGTGCGCCCGCGGGCAATTCCGAAGCAGCGGCATCGATCATTCCCCGCAGCACCGGAGAAGATTCCGTTGCGGAACCCGCTTCCCAGTTCCCGGCCATCACCGTCACGCCGGCATCGGCGCCCCGGCCATAGACCTCCAGCGTATAGACCGTATTGCGGAGCAGCTGCGCCGGAAGCGCATTTTTCAAGCGGTGCCATCCCCCGCCGAAACGGACCAACACTTCTACCTCCATACCGTCGTTGGGCTGTTCGCAGAGGTAGAGCAGCGTCTCGCGGGCCGCCGTCAGCGGAGCGTCGCCGTAGTCGCGCCGGAAATCCGTCCGCAAGGCCGACGTCGGCGTCGACGGCGTACCGTTCTCTGCCACATAACCCCGGTCGGCAACCCGCCGGATCGTTACCGAATGGACCTCGACCTCCGCATCGCGCGAAAGCAGGTCGATACGCGCCACGCTCCGGCGCAGATTCACGCCCCGGGATGCGGACGTAAGTTCGGCGCCGTCGAGCACGAGGCTGCCGGTCATCGCCAGACCGTCGAACGTCATCTCGTCGAGCGAGGCTTCGAGCGACCGGAACGTTTCGAGTGTCGTCGTCTCCGGGACCAGCGACCCGAAAGCCCCGATCCCCGCGGCATTCACCGCCAGGTGAAGCTCGCCCCGCGGCGATGCCGACGAGAAGGTATAAATCCCTTCGTCGCCCGACGGGATTCCCGGAATCACCTCGCGGAGCGTCCCGCCCTCGAAGCGGTAACCCGTTACCGTCCGGATCACCGATTCGGAACCGGAAGCGTCGGAGCCCGCCGCCGCCACCGTATTCAGGCGCACGGACAACGGCGCGGCGGTCGGTACGGCGGCCGACATCGCATCGCCCGCACAACCCGCACCCGACAAAAGCATCGGCAATACGGCCGCAAAATGGAATAACAGATATCGTCTTTTCATGATTTACGGATACAAGGTAGGGTTATCGGATGTATTCAGATAGGAGGGCGAGTCGATCGGCATTTCGTTCAGATGGTTGACATAGAAGTTGTTCATCAGCTCCTGCGCCCAGGGCCCGTAGGTGAACGAACTGCTGTGGTTGTAGCCCATCACGTGTCCCAGCTCGTGGAACATCGTGTCACAGGCATACGGATGCGTATAGTGATGCAGCCACGCCCACTGATAGGCCCCGAAGACATTGCCTCCGCCCAGTCCGATGACACCGTGCCCCGGGTAGACCAGCCCCACGATCAGGTTCCGCGGCTGACGCATCTGCGCAAGCACCGTCTCGGGTGTCACCTTGTCCTCGACTCCGCCGTTGCCGTAGAGCCGGTCCTGGTTCTCGCGCAGAATCTCCTCGTGTTCGGGCATGTCGATCATGTAGGTGAAGTTCAGGAAGAAGGCCACGACCTCCCGGCAATGCACCGGGCGTATGCCCATCCAGTTGCCGGCCGGGCCGCCGTTCGGAAGATCGGGATCCCCGCCGTAGAGCCCGAACGCAATGGTCCAGCCGTGCAGGATCCCCTGCAATTTCGCCCAGTAGGGGTCCTCCGATTCGATCCGGAACTCGATGCCCGTCAGGGCCTGCGCATCCAGTTGCGGGAGCTCGACCCACCGGCCCGATTCCGACAGGCAAAGTGTCGGACGCTGTACCTGCGGAAGCAGCTCGTAGAAATCCGCAAACGGCGGAATGCTGTCAAACCAGGCCAGATCCAGATATTCGTTGTCGACCTGCGGAATCCGGGCCCGGACAAGCACCCCGGAGAGGGCCCGCGGCGAATAGAAGCGTGCGTGCAGCTCCCCGGCATCGGTCACCGAGAGTTGGAGCGGCGACGCCGTATTGAAACGCCGCTGTGCCGGATCCGTATAGATGTTCTTCGATTCGCCGTCCTGGAGAATCTGGGCATGGGAACCCTCGTCGTAGGCCCGCTGCGTGATGAACATCGTCCCCGACACATTGTCCGGATGGGACACCGGCGTATGCACCAGCCCGATGCGGTTGGCCTCCACCCGGTCGAGCTCGAACTCGTAGAGACGACGGACCCGGCCGCCCCGGTAGGTGCGCGTCTCGATCTCGATCTCCCCGCACAACGAGGCAGGTTCCAGCGACGGCAGGAACAGACAACTCGCCGCCGACTCCAGATCGACCTCCAACGACAACTCGTCACTCTCCCCGACAAACAGGCCCGAACCGGTCAGTCCCGTACGGAAACGGGCTCCGGTCAGCAGTGCCCGCTTCGACAGCTCGGCCGTGCGGACATAGGGATTCTCATAGGCGAACGTAAAGTCGACCCGCCCGACGATGCGCTGCTGCACGGTCTCGGTTCCCGAGATCACGCTCGACGCAATCCCCGAGGAGTCCATCTCCACGCGGACCGTAAACGGTGTCTGCGAATAGAAATATTCGGCCTCGAGCGGCTTCCCGAGATCCTCCGGGAAACTCACCCACGTCTCGTTGATATGGCCGATCGGGCGGATCGTCACCCGGTCATTCCGTTCATCGCCGCGGATGCCCAGGACCAGCAGCCGGTACTCGCCGTCGCGGAGCCCCTCGATCCGCAGCACCGAGGCCGACGCGTCGTACAGCCCCTTCAGATCGCCCACTGCAGTCCCCGAAGCATCGATCACCCGGAACTCGACCCGGTCGTAATCGGCCAGCCGAAGATGCGGCGAACGGGTGGCATCCCCCTCGTAAGCGGCATAGTTGAGATGGAAAACCGCCTGGCCCGCCTCCGGAGCCGACGGTGCGGAATGCCACGCGTCCCGCTCGCAGGAGGCCAGAAACAGGCCAACTCCCAAAACAACAGAAAATATTCGCTTCATTTGGCGCTTTTATTGTTATATTTGTATCCATCCGTGCCGATTCCCGCTCCGTGCTTCGCGGACCGGGATCTCTCCGGAACGGCAGCAAAAGTAGTATCCCGAAAAGAGCTTTGGCGTAACAAAGGTTACGGCAAATCTCCAATCCGCAAACAAACACCGTATGGAGTGTGAAATTTACGATATGCCTCTCTTCCGCGGAGGAGACAGGACACGGATGGAAACCATCCTGCAAAAATCCCCGGGCCGCTATGCCTCGTATCAAAAGGGGGATTTCATCGCCCTGCAGCACAGCGCCTGCCGTTCGCTGCTGCTGCTCTGCGAGGGCAGCGTCTATGCCCAGATGACCAGTTCCGAAGGCCGCGAACTGACGCTCGACACCCTCTCGGCCCCCGATACGCTCGCCTCGGCATTCATCTTCGGAACCGAAAACCGCTATCCCGTATCGATCATCGCCAACAGCGACTGCCGTCTCTGGGTCGTGGGGCGCGAGAGCATCCTGCAGATCATCGAACAGGACAATGCCGTATTGCGGAATTTCCTGACCATCCTCTCCGACCACAGTCTCTTCCTCAGCCGACGAATCAACGAGTTCGCCCTGCAGAGCCTCTCGTCGCGGCTCGTGGGCTATCTGAAAGACAACCACGCCATCCGCAACCTGCAGGAGACAGCCTTCATTCTCGGCGTGGCGCGCCCGTCGCTCTCGCGCATGATCGCCCAGATGGTCGAACAGGGCATCGTACAAAAAACATCCGAAGGGTATGTGCTCAGGTAGCCGTCATCCCGGTCCGCACAAAAAACGCCCCGGTTCGTCAGCGGTCCGGTATTTGTAGGTAAAGAGAAGCGCAGAAAAGAGTAAATATCTTGTTTACAGGTGTTTAATTCTCTGTTCTGCATATGCTCCGAGCAATAAAATTGCACATTCGGGCAGGTTTAACGGTGAGTTGTGTTACTTATCCGTTACCTGCCCGAAATGCTTTAATTTGCATTTAAGACAGTCGTTTTCAGTTTGTTGCATCGAATTTCCGCATAACAAATAACTTGACTAAACGTTTAACAAAACCACAAAGTTCAGGTTATCATGCAACGCAGCACTTTCAAAGTCCTTTTCTATGTGAAAAGGCAGTCCGAAAAATCGGGTCAGGTTCCCGTTATGGGCCGTATCACCATCAACGGTACGATGTCGCAGTTCAGCTGCAAACTCACCGTTCGTTCTTCTCTTTGGGATGCCAAAGCGAACAAGGCGGCAGGTAAGAGCCTCGAAGCACAGCGCATCAACGAAAAGCTGGAAAATATCAAAACCAATATCGGCAAACAGTATCAGCGTCTCTGCGACCGGGATTCATACGTTACGGCTGAAAAGGTCCGCAACGCCTTCCTCGGTATGGGCGATGACTGCCGTCTGCTTTTACAGACTTTCGACGAATACCTTGCAGACTTTCTCAAACGCGTGGGCAAAGACCGCGCCTATTCGAGCTATGACAATTACCGCAAACGCCGTAACCGCCTTGCCTCTTTCCTCGAATACGAATACCGTGTAAAAGATATTCCTTTCAAAGAACTGACGCGTGATTTCATCGAAAAGTTTGTGGTCTACCTCTCCTCGGTACAAGGGATGCGTTCCGGGACGATCCATTCTACACTCAAGAAGCTGAAACTGACGACCTACACGGCGTATAAGAACGGCTGGATTGCCGCCGATCCTTTCGCCGGGTTCTATGTCAAAGCAGAATACGCTGAACGTCGCTACCTCTCGGCCTCGGAATTGCAGGCCGTGATGAATGTCAAGCTCCCCAATTACCGAACAAGCATTAACCGGGACGTCTTCGTCTTTTGCGCCTTTACGGGCCTGAGCCACGCGGACGTGGTGAAACTTACCCATGCGGACATCCATACGGACGATAACGGGGAGCATTGGATCATCGACAAACGGCAAAAGACAGGTACGCAGTTCCGTGTCAAGCTCCTTCCCGTCGCTGAAATGCTCTACAAGCGTTATAAGGATACATATCGCACAAGCGAGAAGGTTTTTCCGCTTAAAGGCACTTATAAAACACTGAACATGTCGTTACGTCATGTTGCCAGACATGCTGGTCTGTCGTTCAACCCGACGATCCACATGGCGCGGCATACCTTTGCCACAACGGTCACGCTTACGCAGGGCGTACCTCTGGAAACGGTCAGCAAGATGCTGGGACATAAACATATCACCACGACCCAAATCTACGCCAAAATCACCAATGACAAGATCGGCCGGGATATGGCGGCATTGAGCGAGAAACTGAACGGTATCTTCAAGGTCGCGCAGTAATCCGGCGCGATCCCGGAATAGCGCATATCTAATATCCCTGTCATCTCTTTCCGCCGGCAGGGAATTTATCGCCGGAGATGAAAATCCGCAAGGCCATGCGAATCGCCCGAGGGGCGAGCCTTGCGTATTTCCATCCCCGGCGTTTTGCTGGTCTACCGTCGGAAAAGGCGACATTCTGCGGCTCCTGACGATCCTGTTCTGATGTTCAGCCGCGAGCGGCCTGCCCGTTCGACGGCCCTTTCCGTCTTGCTATCTGCCGTCGAAATGCCTCCGCTTTTTCAAAACGGCCTTCTGCTATTCTTCTTCTCGTGGAGATAATTCAGCTCGTCGCGGTAAATGTCCATGACGAACCGCAGCATATTGTCAACCAAGGCCGTTAATCTTGTATTATCGTTTCCCAGCAGGTGGAGAATTGTCGATACTTTACGCTTGGTTTGGGCGCTGACGTAGATCGCAGAGCGGTTACGGCAATCCACCGACGCGAAGAGCGTGCGTTCGAAATCCGGCAGCGCGATCTTTTTACGCCGGAATCCGGAAGACTCCTTTACGGGAGTCGTTTGGGTGCCGACGTCTGTTTTTTCAGCAGTCGGTGCCGATGCTCCGGATACCGTTTCCGATGTGTTTCCCTCAGGAGTGTCCGTATCTTCCTCTTCCGGTTCGGGAATCCTGCGGACGACTTTCGAATCCAAAGGGGCCTGTCCGGCGATCATCTGACGCATCAGCTCCTCGTCGACTTCGATACGGGGATGTTTAGAAGGATTGGGTGCAGGTTTGTCTGTTTCTTTCAATGAATCCATGGTGCAACGTTTTTGAGATTGATTGTTAGCTATACTGTCGTAAAGCGTGTATGTCCGGTTTTATGTTTTAAACCATTCAAAATATCGTTTTCCGTTTCATGCGGTTTATATCGGGATAACGGCCGGCGAATCCATAGGAACCAGTCCGGCGATCATCCGACGCATCATCTCTTCGTCGACCTCGATATGGGGACACTTTAAAGGTTTGGGTGCGAGTTTGTCTTTTTCTTTTAATGAATCCATGGTACAACATTTTTAAGATTGAATGTTCGTTTTGCAGTCGTAAAGCATGTGTGTTCGGTTTTATGTTTTAAACCATTCAAAATACCGTTTCCCGTTTCATGCGGTTTATATCGGGATAATGAACGGAATAAGAAAACCGACCTTTCATGCTGCAAGATACAACCGGGTGAAATACCTTGGTTCCGATGTCCGCTCCAGACCGCTCCAGTCCGCACCGATGGATTTTTTTTGCCCCGAAACGGTTGTAATATTACACCGGGAACCGACCCGGCTCCGGAAGCCGCAACGGAGGATTTTCGAAACTTTGGTCAGAGATTCTCCGGCGCGGATTTTTGTTATCGCCAGATAACAGCGAGCTGTACCTTTGTCCGACAAACTGCGTTTTGTCCGACAAAGGTGCTCGCTCGGCGAGGCCGGGGTCGCTCCCCAGTCGCGACCCTTTTTTCAAGCTATCTATGGATACCAACCCAAAACTGACAGACATGACCGGAAAGAAGCCCCGAACGCCGAGTTATAAATACTCTTTCCGGCTTAACGAAGAGCAGAACATCCGTTTCAACGAGCTGCTCTGCAAAGCCGGATCGGAGCATAACCGCAGCCGGTTTATCGTAAAACGCATCTTCGGCGAGGAGTTCGTTGTCGTCAGACGCGACCCCTCGACGGTGCAATTCGTCACACGGCTGAACGACTTTTATTTCCAATTCCAACGTGTGGCGCAGAATTATAATCAGGTCGTGAAAGCTATCAACGCCCACTTTTCCAACGTCGCAATCCCGCATCAGATCGCTGTACTGGAACAGCGAACGAGGGAGTTGAAAGCCCTCAGTATCGAGATTCTCAACCTTGTAAAAAAGCTGCGCAGTGACTACAATGCTTCTGTCCACAACAAACAATATCTCAATAAATGAAAACATCTGTGTGACAATGCAAAACAGGGATACTAGCCATTTTTATCCGGTTTTCCCTTTCCCTGAATACAAATGCAAGATTATCGATTTATATTACTTTAGTTAACAGGGAAGAAAAAATATGCTATTTTTTATCAGTACTTTTTTCACACTTCGCTGTCCTTATGATAAACCACCTAAAAACCATAAAAATGAACGGAACTATACGCACATTTCTTCTGATGCTCCTCTTGAGCACAATAATGCCCGCCATAGGCCAGACGGCCGGCAAAGGTGTACAAACCAAGGTCATCTCCCACCGTGGCTACTGGAAAACCGAAGGATCGGCCCAGAACTCGGTGACCTCCTTCCTGAAAGCCGACTCCATCGGCAGTTACGGTTCCGAACTCGACGTGTGGCTGACGGCCGACAGCGTCCTTATCGCCAATCACGACCGGGTATTCAAGGGTCTTGCCATGGAAACCTCCCTCTCGGGAGATATTCTTGCGACCAGACTCAGTAACGGAGAGTATGTTCCCTCTTTCGAAGCCATACTCGGCGCCATGCGGAAAACATCGGCAACCCGGCTGATTCTGGAGATCAAGAACCTCAAAGACAAGTCGAAATACCCTTACGAAGTAGGGCTCGTCGCAAGGCTGCTCGAAAAATACGGTGTCGCCGACCGCACCGAGATCATCGTCTTCGCCCACGAACTGGGAGCGGAGTGCATCCGGCAGATGCCCGGAACGCGGGTCTTCCACCTCAACGGCGACCTCACCCCGACCGAACTCAAAGAGCGGGGATATGCCGGAATGGATTACCGCAACACTATCCTAAAAGCCAACGAACACTGGGTCGCCGAAGCACACGCCCTCGGGTTGGAAGTAAATGTCTGGACGGTGAACACACGGGAAGAGATGGAGTATTTCCTCAATCTGGGCGTCGATTACATCACGACGGATGAACCCGAACTGCTTCAGGCGTTGATCCGGGAACGCAGCGGGAAATAGCGGAAAATTTTTCAAAAAACAATTTTTCCCGGGAAATAAGTACTTTCCCGGGAGATGATTGTTCTTTATTACAGACAACCCAGACCACCGACCCCATGAAAACCATCCAAAAACTCACTGCGGCGATCCTCCTTACGGCATCGTGCGCAGGCATGTCCGTCTCCTGCGTCCCGCGGAGCGAAACGAAAAACTTGAAAATAATCTGTTACAACATCCTTTACGGGATGCGGAGGGATACGACCCAGGGAAAACGCCTGTTCGCGGAATGGGTTCGGCAACAGAATCCGGACATCCTGGCCCTGCAGGAAGTCAACGATTTCACGCAGTTCACGCTTGAAACGCTCGCCGCCGAATACGGCCACGACTACGCCGTCATCAGCAAGGATCCGAAACTCATTCCGGGTTCGGTCGGATCGAGGACTAAATTCCCGGTGTCGATCTCCTCCAAAACGCCTGTCGTTAACGTGGACAAGGTTCTGGATAATATGTGGCATGGCTTCATCAAATGCAAGGTCGAAGGATACAACGTTATCGTCCTGCACCTGAACCCTCACCTGTACGAAGCCCGCCGCCGGGAGATCCGAACCGTTCTCGAAACGGTAAAACAGAGCGGTCCGTTCGAGAAATGGATCATCATGGGCGACTTCAACACGGTTTCGCCCCTCGACAGCGCGGTCTATGCCGACGGCAAATACCTGCAACGGAAAAAGGAGCAGGAGAAAGTGCACACCCGCAACAACAACCTCCCGGACGGACAACTCGACTTCGCCGTCAGCCAGGCGATCCTCGACTTCGGGTTCGTGGACGCCGGGTGGGCGGACAGGGAGAACTACCGGAAAGACGGCTTCACACGCCGCATCGACTTTATCTACGTCTCCCCCGACCTCCGGGACCGGATCGTGAGCTGCCGGTATATCACCGACGACTTCACGGCCGCCTATTCCGACCACATCCCGGTGGAACTGGTTCTGAAGCACGATTCCGAATGATCCCTTTTCCATATCCGTAAAATTTTCGTATTTTTGGATAAATCCGACAACCCAATAGCGTGTCCCGATGTACCAGAAGGAGATAATCGTACAGGATTCTTTGTGGCAATCGTTCGTCAACGGAAGCCGGGAGGCCTATGCCCGGCTCTATGAACTCTATGTCCGGCCGATGTACCTCTACGGACTGCACTTCTGCGACGACAGGCAGATCATCGAGGATGCCATCCACGACATATTCGTCCGCATCTACGTCAACCGGGAACGGCTGCCGGAGCTGAAGAACGTGAAACTCTACCTGCTCATCTCGCTCAAAAACACCCTGCTCAACCATGCCAACAGCAAGAGTTTCCGGTTCCGGATGGACATCTCGACCTGCCGCCAGCTCCACGACCAGACGGATCTGGAAGAGACGATCGTCAGGAAGGAGGAGAACGACCGTTCCAAACAGCTCGTCGCCGAAATGGAGAAGAACCTCTCGGCGCGCCAGAAGCAGGCGGTCTATTACCGGTTCGTCGAGCAGTTGCACTACAACGAGATCGGTGCGATGATGGAGATCAACAGCCAGTCGGCCAAAAACCTGGTCCATTCGTCGATCAAAAAAATCCGCGAGATCTATCCCCACCTCTCCGGGGCTTTCCTGCTGCTGCTTTTCAACTCCCTGTAAACGTTCTCGCCGGCAAAAAGAGTACTTTTCCGGTTCCACTCTGTCCTTATACCAGAAGCAACGACAACGCATGAAAAGAGATTACACCCATATCAGCACGGAGGAACTGCTCCAAGACGATTTTTTCATCTCGTCCATCATCAATCCCACGGAGGAGACACAAATATTCTGGGAGTGCCGGCTGGCCGACGGGAATATCGACCCGGAGATTTTCTGCGAAGCCCGCAATATCCTGCTCTCCCTGAACAGGCCGCCTCACCGGGCCGACGTTCCCGAAGAACGTATCGAAAAATTGTGGAAACGCATCGAAGGTTCGGTGCACGGCCTGCGACCCGCACGGCGCCGCAGACCGGCAGCGAAGAGATGGATGTGGCCGGCCGCGCTGGTGGCATCGGCGGCATGTATCGCCGTCGCCATCGTACTGCGCCCCCTGACACCGGGCGGCGGAATGACGACCATAAACGGCACCGACATCCGCAGCCTGGCCCACACGGAGGATACGGACCACATCAAACTGGTCCTGGGCAATAAGGTGGTCGAGATGCCGGGGGACGAAGCGCACGTGGATTACAGCCAGGAGGGCCTGACAGTCAACGAACAGGAGATCGCCGAACAGGAGAGGGAGCAGGGAAAGCTCAACCTGCTGGCCGTGCCCTACGGCAAACGCTCGACGCTGATCCTCGCCGACAGCAGCCGGCTGTGGATAAATGCCGGAACGAAAGTGATCTACCCTGAAAAGTTCGCTGGCGACCGGAGGGAAATCTACGTCGACGGAGAGGTGTACGGAGAAATCGCCCATAACCCGGCATGGCCGTTCGTGATCAAGACCAAACGCGCCGGCATCGAGGTTCTGGGAACGACCCTCAACGTCAACGCCTATGAAAAGGAGGAGGAACTGTCGGTGGTGCTGGTTGGCGGAAAGGTTGCTGTGACCAACGCCAAAGGCCGCAAATCGGAACTCGCCCCGAACCAGATGTATTTCTCGTCCGGGGAACACGACTACATCACGGCGGTCGACGTGGAGGAGTACGTCTCCTGGAAGGACGGCAACTACAAGTTCCGCAACGAAAAGATCGCCACCATCGTCAAACGGCTCTCCAAATACTACAACATCAACATCGTGGCCGATCCCTCGACGTCGGGGCTCACCTGCTCCGGAGAACTCATCCTCAAAGACGAACTCATCCGCGTACTCGATGTAATCTGTAACACCGCCCAAATTCAGTACACGTGGGACAGCGAAAAACGCACCTATATGCTGCACCGATAACCGACCTAAGTCTAACCGAAAAACCTGAATTGCCTATGATAATACGATAAAGCCCCCCCCAAAAAAACAAGGCAGGCGATCCGCTAAAACCTCCTGCCCTGCGTCATTTGACATTACGGTAATAGGTAAACCATCAAATAACTTTACAAATATATGAAGAAAAAACCGGACTTTAAAACTTGGGCCGCAAAGATACTCCGGCCCCTTTTGCTGACGCTCCTATGCATTCCGGCATTTTCGTCGACTGCATCAGCCCAGAGCGAAAGAAAAGTATTTTCCGTTTCGGTCGAAAACAAGTCGATGTCGGAAACGCTCGACGAGATCAGCCGGATCAGCGGTTACTCGTTCTTTTACTACGACGGGCTGTTCAGTTCGGCCCGCAAAGTGACCCTCAAAACCACCAACCTCACCATCCGCCAGACCCTCGACAAACTCTTCGAAGGAAGCGAGAACACCTACGCCATCGACGGACAGCAGGTATTCATCCGCCGGGCCCCGGCAAAAAAGCAGCAGGCCCCCAAATCCGAGACCATAACCGGATGGGTGCTGGACAAGAACAACGCCCCCGTTTCGGGAGCCACCGTCATCGTCGCAGGCACGAACAAAGGCGTCACCAGCGGCATCCAGGGCGGATTCCAGCTGAGCGACATCACGCTTCCCGCGACGCTCAACATCTCGTTCCTCGGCTACGAACCCCGCACGGTGGTCGTCACGCCGCAGAACAAGGACCAGTTGACGGTCGTGCTCAACGAAGAGTCCAAACTGGTGGACGATATCGTGGTGGTCGGCTACGGAACCCAGCGCCGCGGTCTGGTATCGAGCGCCATCAGCAAGATGGTGGTCGACGAGAACAACCAGCGTCAGGTGGCCAGCCCCGGACAGCTGCTCCAAGGCCGTGTGGCCGGCGTTATTTCCACGACGGGATCGGGAAACCTCGGCTCGGGCGAACGTATGAGCATCCGGGGTATCTCCTCGATCAGCGCGGGCAACGAGCCCCTTTACGTTATCGACGGCATTCCGATCACCAACGAAGACGCCAATATCTTCAACTTCGGAGAGACCATGAGTTCCATGGCGACCATCGCCGTCTACGACATCGAGTCAATCGAAGTCCTCAAAGACGCGGCATCGGCCGCCATCTACGGATCGCGGGCCTCCAACGGCGTGGTGCTCATCACCACCAAGTCGGGCCGCGAGGGAAAAGCCACGCTTCGGCTCAACTTCCAAGCGGGCATCTCGCAATTCCCCAACCTCCGGAGGGTGAAGATGGCCAACTCAAAACAGTATATCGAAGCCTATAACGAAGGCGTCGACAACTACAACCGCCAGTACGGTTATCAAGTCGGGGACGCAGACTACCAAGTCCACATTCAGAACCCCTTCGGCACGATGCCCGACACCGACTGGATGAAGATCGGCACGCAGCTGGGCCGGAGCTACAACGTCGATGTCTCCGTGTCTGGAGGCAACGCCAAGACCACCTATTACGTGGGCGGAAGCTATAACGACCAGACCGGCGTCATCCGCACCAACGCCATGCGCAAGGCGAACCTCAAGGCCAAAGTGACGCAGAAATTCGCCAAATGGCTGGAGGTGGGCGCCAACGTTTCGGGCAATTATATGAAGAACGACCAGATTCCCGGCTCCAACATCGGCTCGTCGATCCTGGAACGCCTGATCCACCAGCGCCCTATCGACCATGTCTATACACCGGGGGGGGGTATTACACCGGCGGCACTCCCCAACTCACGTTCCACAACCCCGTGCAGATCCTCGACGAGCAGATCGCCTATATCGAGAATTACCGCATCTTGGGCAATTTCTTCGCCAAGTTCAACTTTTTCGACGACAAACTGCAAATTCAGGCCAACTACAACGCCGACCTGAGCTTCACCTACGACTATACCTACTATAACGAGAACCATCCCTACGGTACGGGCGTGGGACGTCTGGTGGAGGCTTACCGCCACGTGCCCAACACCACGTTCGAGGTCTACGCCAACTATAACGACAAGTTCGGCGACGTCGATTTCAGTGCCATGCTGGGCCACTCCTATCAGGATGTGACCCGCAAGCAGAATTACGTCGACGTGCGCGGATTCCCCTCGCCGTCGTTCAACATCGTCAATGCCGCTGCGGAATTCTACAACGTTACCGGAACGCTCAACGAATACGCGATGGAATCCTATTTCGGACGTATCACCGCAGGCTACAAAGACCGCTACATGCTCACCGCAACATTGCGCACGGACGGTTCGTCGAAATTCGCCCCCGAGAACCGCTGGGGCTGGTTCCCCTCCGTTTCGTTCGGATGGAACCTCGGCAACGAGCCCTTCATGGAGGACTCGGGCATCGACCTGAAATTCCGCGCCAGCTACGGACGCACCGGCAACCAGGAGGGCATCAGCCCCTGGGCCTATCACGCCAAGATGTCCGGCGGCAAGAACTACGGAGGACAAAGCGGTATCGCGGTGTCCGACTTCGGGAACCGGAATCTTCGCTGGGAAAAGGCCGACCAGTATGACGTCGGATTCGACCTGGCCTTCCTGAAAGGCAAGGTCAACATGATCTTCGACATCTACCAGAAAAACACATTCGACCTGCTTTACAACAAGCCGGTGGCCGCCCATACGGGAACGACTTCGACCCTCTCGAATATCGGATCGATCCGCAACCGGGGCGTAGAATTCACCCTCAACACCCACTTCAACTTCGGCAAGCACTTCTCTTGGCTCTCGCAGTTCAACATCTCACACAACAAGAACATCATCAAGTCGCTCACGGGCGAGGACATCATCGCCTCCAACCGCATCCTCCGTGCAGGCGAGGAGGTGGGTTCATGGTACGTGTTCGAGCAACTCGGCATCTACCAGTACGACGGAGAGGTTCCCGATCCGCAGTATGCCGACGGAATCCGGGCCGGCGACGTCAAATGGAGGGATGTCAACAACGACGGACAAATCACCGATGAAGATCGCGTAATCCAAGGCTCTTCGAACCCCAAGTTCTTCGGCGGATGGAACAATACATTCAAGTGGAAGGGTCTGCGCCTTGACGTCTTTTTCACTTACCAATACGGCAACAAGGTGCTGGCTGAATGGATGATCAACGCCGCACGTCTCAGTCACACGTCGAACGTACTGGCGTCTCAGGTCGAAAACCGGTGGACGGGCCCGGGCAGCACCAACGAATACCCGCGCGCCATCTTCAACCGGGCGACCCCCAACGTGCGCAACTCATCGCGTATCCTGCACGACGGCTCTTTCATTCGGCTCCGCAGCCTCGTCCTGGGATACGAATTCCCGGCGGCAATCACGTCGAAGCTCCGCATGAAAGGACTCCGCATCTACTTTCAGGGCGACAACCTGTTCCTCATCTCGAAATATCCCGGCTGGGATCCGGATGTCAGCAAGGATCTCAATCCGTTGTATTACGGCGTCGACCGGCTTACCGTACCCCAGCCGCGTATGTTCACTTTCGGTATCAACATAACCATCTAAACGGAGAGCGAAACCTATGAAAAAGATACTATTTCACTTCACACTCGTCGTCCTTGCAGCCGCAGGCTTTTCCTGCGCAGGCGACCTCGACAGATTTTCCCGCTATTCGATCCCGCCGGAAGCCGTCACCGAAGCCGACCTCCCGGCCATGCGCATGGGCGTTTACAGCAGTTTCCAGAGCGGCGGACCCGGGGTGCGTTCCTATATCATGTTCGACATCCTCGGCGGTAACATCCGTGGGAATTCGGGAACTTCGAAAGACCAGATAAATTCGATGCTCTCGTCGCTCAACAGCTACCAGAACACTTCGTGGGCAGGCTATTTCTACATCCTGTACCAGGTCAACAACCTCATCAAAGCCGCGGAAAAATACCCTGGGTCGTCGGAAGCCACGCTGGCACTCGGCGAATCCCACTATTTCAGAGCATACCTCTACTACTGCATGGTAACCCGCTGGGGCGACATGCCCATCCTCCGGGAGAATACGCAGGAGAACGTGCCGCGCGACCCTGCCGAGCAGGTATGGAATTTCATCGAGGAAGAGTTGGAGCTGGCACTGGACCTGCTCGGATCGAGCAAAAGCTATTATTACGTGTCACACGACGCAGCCGTCGCGCTCATGGCACGCGTGAAGCTGAGCCGAGGCAAGAAAACAGAGGCCGCCGAACTGGCCGAAAGCCTGATCGGCAAGTATAAACTCGACGATTTCGAAAAGATCTTCCGCAAGGCAGCCAACACGGAGATCATCTTCGCCTTCGAGAATCTCTCGGAGGAGTCGGGGCTCAACATCAGCGACCTGTTCTACACCTATGCTCATGAGAACAAAGGCCAGGGGGTCTACTATCCCACCAAAGACCTGCTGGCGGTCTTCTCGGACGAGGACAAGCGCAAGGAGATCACCTTCACCAGCGTAGCCGGACAGACCCTCTTCAACAAGTATCCCAGCGGACAGACGGGCAAGGACCCGGTAATCGTCTCGCGTGTCGCCGAGATGTACCTCATCAGCGCCGAAGCTCAGGGACGCCCCAACGGACTGGCGCGACTCAACGAGTTGCGCGAAGTCCGTGGACTGACGGCGATCAACCCCGCCCCGACCACGGACAAGGCGTTCATGGACGCCGTGATGGACGAGCGCCGCAGGGAACTGGTGACCGAGAATTTCCGCTATTACGATTTGGTTCGTACCGGCCGCGCCGTGGAGGAACTGGGCATCCAGTCTCATCAGGTACTATTCCCGATACCTGGCCAGCAACGCCTGCTCAACCCGCTGCTGGGACAAAATCCCGGATACGGGGACTGATTATGCAGCCGAAAACCAAGTCTTATTGTAAAAAAGACCGTTATGAAAACCAACAATAAAATATTCTTGAAAATCCGACTGTTGTTTTGCCTTTTTGCATTGTCCACAACTCTTTGGTCGTGCAACGATACTCCTGATTACAATGATGCGTACGACAATACAACCGCCACAACGGCTGTTGCCCAAAAACTCGTCGCGGGCACGGGGCTGATCGGCCATATGATCGATGACCGCACCTGGACCGTTACCGACGGTGTGGAAGCCACCGAAATTGCATACGTCTCGTACGAAGGTTACACGACAAAGATGTTCGTCGTCGAGGTGGACCTCTCTAATCCCGCCATTTCCATCGCGGCGTCGCTGCCCGACAACGGCACGACGTTCAAGATGCAGTCCATGACACGGCAGGCCCTTGCAGCCGATGCCGCCGGCAACAAGGTCTGGGCAGGTTTCAACGCTGACTTCTTCAATATGACGACTGGCGTACCCCGCGGTCCCGTACACCGGAACGGCGTCATGCTGAAAAACACCTTCGACAGCGGCGAACGCAGCGTGTTCTACATCACCCGGGACAAAAAAGCCGCCGTGGCGCACCGCGACGACTATCCTGCGGTCAATGCCAGCGGCGTGATCCAGGAGGCCGTGAGCGGCGGCGTGATGCTCATGACGGAGGGTGAACTCGTGACGCAAGAGGAGGAAGGTCTCGAACCGCGCACGGCGGTAGGCGTGTCGGAAGACGGAAAAACGGTTTGGTCCCTCGTCGTCGACGGCCGGAATTGGAGTTATTCCAACGGTATGCGCTATCAGGAACTGGGGCTCTGTTTCCAAAGCATCGGAGCGCACGATGCAATCAACCTCGATGGAGGAGGCTCCACGACATTCCTCGTCCGCACTACGCCGGAATTCACCGACGACCGTTTCAAGGTCTGCAACTGGCCCTGTGACAACGGCGGCCAGGAGCGGGCCGTAGGCGACGGGCTCCTGATTATTTCCAACCAATAAATCCGATGAAGATGAAAAACATAAGCACCTATTTCACCCGGACGGCATATGCACTTCTGCTCCTTGCCGTGTCAGCGGGATGCGAAGCCTTTCCGACCGACGACAGCGGATTCACCCCCGAAACGCCCGAACTCTCCATCCGGGCGAACGAGGTGGAGAACGTGCCGCGCGAAAAAACGACCCTCACCATCCCCGTTGAATCGAACCTACCGTGGCGTGCAGGCACGGATGCCAGTTGGATCTCGTTCGAAAAGGCCCGCGGAACAGGTGACGGAGACTGCATCATCTCCGTTGCACTCAACACCTCGCGCGACGAACGGACGGGGACCGTCCGGATCTGGATCACGGACGATGCGGTCAAAACCTTCCGCATCACCCAGGCGCCGACCGTCGCCGGAGAAAATCCCATGGACTATTACGTCAAGACGGACGGCGACGGTACGGCCGACGGACTGTCGTGGGCAAATGCTACCACACTCGAAAATGCCTTGAATATGGCGGTGTTTGGTGATAAGGTACACTTGGCTGCCGGGACATATACTCCCTACGCACCTGTAGCGGGCGGAAGCCTCGACAATGCGAGCGACAAAACGTTTGAACTGAACTCTAACATTACCCTCATCGGAGGCTATCCCTCCGATGCAACGGAAGGAGCCATATCCGCCCCCGCAGTCAATGAGACGATTTTCAGCGGTGAAACGGAAAACGGAACAGTATCTCATGTGGTCGTCGTAACTGCAGTTCCCGATCCCGATTTCCGATTGAAAATACAGGGGATTACGATCACTGGCGGAAAGGCACAGACCAACCGGAAAGTTACGATCAACGGAACTTCGGTAGATGCCCGATCTGGAGGCGGTATTGTAATCGTCGCTTCGGCCGTCGACTTCGTAAATTGTAAAATCAAAGACAATACAGCACAGAACAATGGCAATATCGTACTCCACAATGGATCGGATGTCAAATTCGAAAATTGTGTAATTTCGGACAATATCCACTCCGGCAATAACGGCGGCGCCGGTATTTACAACGACACTTCCACGCTGACTGTCGATAACTGTACGTTTGAAAATAACCGTACCTCCCATTTCGGCACAGCAATCTATGCTGTCAATACCAATGCAAAGTCGTACAATTATATCTACAATTCGACCTTTACGAAGAATGTGGCCGATCACAACACTCGTCAAGGAGGTGCAATCTATGGTCGCGAAAACTCCGAAACCGTGATCGTTAACTCCACGTTTATGGGTAATACGGGCGGCAAAGGCGGTGCCATCGCTGTATACGGCGCAAATGGCAAGACGACGAAGTTAGACATTGTTAACTGTACGATTACAGGTAATACGGCAAAGTCATACGGCGGGGGAATCAATATTTCCAACAGCTATTGCATCACGAGAATATACAATACGATCGTCTCAGGCAACAGCGATCCTAAAAACTCGGATCTTCAACTTGACGATGACGGCGGCCAAGCCGTGCTTTCCGCAGGACAGTCTTATGTCAACGGAAGTCAGATATATGACGTCAATAGCATTCTTTTGCAGGATATATCATTCGATGCGGAAACGATGCTTGGTCCGCTTTCCGATAACGGAGGCAAGACACAAACCGTTGCACTGAAGGGACCGGATAATCCGGCTCTTACCAACGGCATGGGAGTGCCAATGTTGAGAGCATTGCAGATTGAATATTCACAGTGGATATCGAAAGATGTAATCATTCTCGATCAACGCGGAGTAAGTCGTGACGGAAAGGCCGTGATTGGTGCCTGGGTCAACGAATAGGACATACCCAGAATTTGGAAACAGGCAATCTGCCGGAGCAAGAGGAAGCTGGGATATTCCGCCTCGTTTCGACAGATTGCCTTTATTATCAGTAATTCAAATAAAAATGAAACGATCCTTATTTTTGTTATGCGCTGTTGTCCCGGTCCTGCTGTCCGCAACGGCGTTCGCTGCGAAACCCGCGAAAAAACAGCAGGAGGCCGAAAAGGTCGAAAACATAATCCTGATGATCGGTGACGGAATGGGGCTGGCCCACGTCACGGCCCTGATGATCGAGAACGAATACCGCCCTATCCAAATGGAGCGGGCTCCGGTGACCGGATTCGTGAAGACCCATTCGGCCAACAATCGTGTAACCGACTCGGCCGCCGCGGGAACGGCGTTCTCCACAGGCCGGAAAACCAACAACTCCCGGCTCGGGCTCGACAGCGCGGGAAACCGCCTGCACACCATCCTCGAAAAAGCCGATGCCCGCGGTATGGCGACGGGTGTAGTGGTTACCTCCGGAGTCGTCCACGCCACCCCCGGGGCATTCTTCGGCCATTCGATGGACCGCCGCAAATACAAGCAGGTGGCCCTCGGCCTGCTCGACACCGACATCGACGTGCTGATCGGCAGCGGCCGTCAGTATTTGGAGGAGGGTGATCCGAGCATCATCGGGAAGCTCGAAAAGAGGGGCTGCCTCGTGGTCCGAAGCCTCGAAGAACTCGACGACGTTTCCGAAGGCCGGGCCATGGCACTCTATCCGGGCGACAACTACGGCATCCCCACCATCGCCGAAGGCCGTTCGCCGGAATACCTCCCGCAGGCCACGGCCAAGGCCCTCGAAATAGTGACGAACAACAGCCGCGGAAAAGGCTTTTTCCTGATGGTGGAGGGTTCGCTCATCGACAAGATGTGCCACGCCAACGACGCAGCGGGTATGCTCGCCGAAATACGGGATTTCGACAACGCCGTGGGTGTGGCCCTGGATTACGCCCAGGCACATCCCGGGACACTGGTAATCATCCTCGCCGACCATGAAACCGGCGGGCTCGCCATACCCTCGGGAAATGCTGATTTCCATCTGTCCGAAAGCGGCATCGGATATGTCTGGGGCAGCGTGAGCCACACCGCGTCGATGGTGCCGCTGTTCGCCTACGGGCCCTGCGCGACCCGTTTCGGAGGGGTATTGGAGAATGACGAAATAGGTCGAAGGATGCAAGAGGTCTTGGGATTGCAGCCATGAACATGAAAAAGACATTTTACATCCTCATACAGGCCGCCCTGCTCACCACAGGATGCTGCAATACGCCGGCGGACGATCCGTTGTCACGCACGTCCGACATGGCTGGATGGTCGATAGACGTCGTAGCCCCCGGCTGCGTGTGGTACAACTATACGGGATTCTACCTCCCGACGGGAGCCAACCAGACTATCAACGTCCTCGAAATAGACCTCTCGCACGGCGGATATTCGCTCTCGGTCGTACACAGCGAAGAGGCCGATTCGCTTTCGGCATTCGCCCTCCGCGCGGACGCCTTCGCCGGGATCAACGGCTCCTATTTCGAACCCGGCGTATCGTTCGTGAAGACGGACGGGAAGGTCCGGCGCGAAGTGACCGTGGACAAAACCCACACCCGTTACTGGAAGCACGAAGGGGCATTCTTCCTCGATCCTGCCACGGGAAAGGCCGACATAGACTATGGCGACAACGCCTCCTACCTCGCCAGCACTTATTCCACCGTACTCTCGGGCGCCCCGATGCTGATAGCCGATTACGAACCTGTAGGCGAAACGTTTGCGGCAAATCCGGACAGCCTCGACCTGCGCACGCTCGACTACGAAGATTACCGCCGCCATCAGGGTGTGCGCCATCCGCGGGTGGCGATCGCACTGACCGAAGACGGCCGGGCGCTACTCATCACCGTCGACGGACGCTGGTGGACGTCATCGGGAATGACCGCGCAGGAACTGACCCGGATGCTTGTCCGGCATTTCAATCCCCGCTGTGCATTGAACCTCGACGGAGGCGGCTCGACCACGATGCTGATCGGAAACCGGGGCGTACACGACACCCATGTCGTGAACTTCCCCGCGGACAACAAACGCTACGACCACTACGGCCAGCGCGCCGTCAACAACGTGGTATTGGTGAAAAGGAACGATTAACGCACGACATCCCATGTTCGACAAAATAAAAACCTTTTACGGAATCAGCAAACCGGTTCCGCCGTTGCAGTGCGGCCCGAAGGAACGGGACAGGCTCTACCGCAGGCTCCGCTTCCAGAGTTTTCTGGCCGGAACGGTCGGTTACAGTCTTTACTACGTCTGCCGCACCACGCTCAACGTGGTGAAGAAACCGATCATCGACAGCCATGCGCTGGATGCGCAGCAGTTGGGCATCATCAGCTCCGCGCTGCTCTTCGCCTATGCCGTCGGAAAGTTCGTGAACGGACTGCTGGCCGACCACAGCAACATCAAACGTTTCATGGCGACCGGACTGACGGTTTCATTCATCGCCAACCTCTGCGTGGGACTGCTGGGTCTGTTCTCCGGCGGAGGGACCCTCGCCACGACGACCCTGTTCGTCGTCTTCGCCGTCCTGTGGGGCATCAACGGCTGGAGCCAGTCGATGGGCGCCGCCCCGGCGATCATCGCGCTGTCGAGGTGGTATCCGCTCAAAAAGCGCGGCACCTATTATGGATTTTTCAGCGCCAGCCACAATCTGGGCGAAGCCATATCGTTCGTCTTCGTGGGACTCGTCGTGGGGTTCGCCGGATGGAAATGGGGATTCGTCGGGTCGGCCATTGCCGGAGCGATGGGCGTGGCGGTGATCCTGCTCTTCCTGCACGACACGCCCGAAAGCAAGGGACTGCCGCCGGTGGAGGTGCTCTCGGGCGAGGCCGGGGACGAAACGGAGGTGGAACGGGAATCGGTCGGCGCGGCCCAGAAAGCCGCGTTCGGAAACCCCTACATCTGGATACTCGCCCTGGCCAGCGCCTGCATGTATGTCAGCCGCTACGCCATAAATGGCTGGGGCGTCATCTTCCTCCAGGAGGTCAAAGGCTTCCCGCTGGCAACGGCGACCCAGGTCATCTCCGTCAACGCCTTTCTCGGCATCGCAGGGACGGTCTTTTCGGGATGGATGTCCGACAAATGGTTCAACGGGAGCCGTTACAGTATCGCCGTGACGTTCGGCGTGCTTTGTTCCGTGTCGCTCGGTCTGTTCCTGTACTCCGGCTCAGGCATGTTCATAAACATCCTTTCTATGGTCCTGTTCGGCATCGCCATCGGGGTCCTGATCTGTTTCGTGGGCGGTTTGATGGCCGTCGATCTGGTCCCGCGCCGGGCCAGCGGCGCAGCGCTCGGGATCATCGGGATCGCCAGCTATGTGGGTGCGGGGATTCAGGACATCATCAGCGGCGCCCTGCTCGACAAACACAAAACCGTCGTCGACGGCATCACGACACACGATTACAGCGTCGCATCGGTATTCTGGATCGCCGCATCGGTTCTGTCGTTCCTGCTGGTAGGGGTCGTCTGGCGCAAGGCGTCGAAAAACAACCGGCAGCCAAGCTGAATGAAAACGGCACGGCATACGTCACATAAATCGTAAATCAAACTATTTCCTCCGACATGAAAAAATCACTATTCCCATTTTTCGTCATCACCTTGCTCTGTGCTACGGCAGCATACGCCCAGCGCGGGCCCGAATGGCTCAAAAACGCCGTGATCTACCACATCTACCCCTCGAGTTTTCAAGATAGCGACGGCGACGGCATCGGCGACCTCGAAGGCATCCGCAGCCGGCTCGATTACGTGAAAGCCTGCGGGTTCAACACCATCTGGCTGAGTCCTGTTTTCGAAAGTCCGTTTGAAGACGGCGGTTACGATATCACCGACTACTACAAAGTAGACCCGCGTTTCGGAACCAACACGCAATTGGTCGAGTTGATTCGCGATGCACATGCGAAGGGAATCCGCATCTGCCTCGACCTCGTGGCCGGACATACGTCGGATAAACACCCGTGGTTCCGCCAGTCACGCAGCGCCGACACGAATCTGCAATACAGCGATTACTACATCTGGAGCGATTCGAAATCGAGCTTTCCGACCAAGAAGTTCGTGAAGAGCGATGCACCCCGCAACGGCAATTTCCTGAAAAACTATTTTGAAGTCCAACCCGCTCTCAACTACGGTTACGCCCATCCCGATCCCGACGAACCCTGGCAGCAGGGATATGACGATCCCGGGCCGAGAGCCGTACGGCAGGAGATCAAGAACATCATGGCCTTCTGGATGGACAAGGGCGTGGATGGATTCCGCTGCGACATGGCGATGAGCCTGGTGAAAAATGACGACCGGAACCACACGGCCACCGTCCGCCTGTGGCACGAAATGCGCGAATGGATCGACGCCCGCTATCCCGAGTGCATCCTCATATCGGAATGGAGCCAGCCCAGCGAAGCCATCCCTGCGGGTTTCCATGTCGACCTGATTATCCACAACGGCGCAGGTTCCGACATGTACAGTCCGCTGATTTGCAATACCAACGACAAAAATCAACCGACCGTTTGTTATTTCGATCGCGCAGGCAAAGGACAAATCCGCAGTTTCGTCGATCGTTATACGAAGGAGTGGCATGCCACACGCGAACAAGGTTATCTCTCGATGCCCACATGCAGCCACGACATCTGGCGCCTGAACCGCAATCAGCGCAATACACCTGAAGAACTGAAAGTCACGATGACCTTCTTCCTGCTCATGCCGTGGGTGCCGACCGTCTATTACGGCGAGGAAATCGGCATGCGCAACATAGAGGACGCTCCCATCAAGGAGGGAAGTTTCGCGAGACGCAATCGTAGCAGCTGTCGCACGCCGATGCAGTGGGATGCGACGCCTAACGCAGGATTTTCGACGGCCGACGCCGCGAATATCTTCCTGCCGGTCGATCCCGATCCGGCGCGGCCGACCGTAGCGGCACAGATCGACGATCCGCACTCGCTGCTCTCCTACACGCGCGGCCTGCTGGCCCTGCGCGCCGCGACCCCGGCTTTGGGGACTTCGGGCGACTGGCGCTATGTCAGTGACCCTAATCATCCCTATCCGATGGTTTATGCCCGCGAATCTGCAGGGGAGAAATATATCGTAGTGCTCAATCCTTCGGCACAACGTGCTACGGCACAATTCCCCGAAGAAGGCGCCGTCGCAGAAATCGTCTATGGCAGCGGAGTGCCGGCACGCTATACGGTTCGCAAAGATCTGGCATCCGTCAAGGCGGAACCGGTGTCCGCTACCGTGTTGCGCATGAAATGACTTGCCATTCTACGACATTGTTTCATTTTAACCATTCTCTTTGAACCGATATAAGAGTTTGAACAGCACACATGATCTTTCAACTGTATGTATATGTCAGACTCGTATGATGCAGTATTGGGAATGACATACAAGACTGCCAACGAGCCCCGGAGCAAATATCTCCGAGGCTCGTTGTATCCAAGTTTCAGAAGATCCAGGAACCTCCTGCGAATTTTCAAAATACGATTATATGAAATAAATCAATACTCAATATTGAAAACTCAAAAAATGAATAGAGATGTTACAGAATATCCGATCCTTTTGAAAAAATAGTTTTTATCCTTTTTCCGCGTTTTTCGCGGCCGTGTCCCTTGTCCCCTCAGAACACAAACAAGCTTATACGACATACAAATACCATGTCAACTATATTCAGTTTTGCTGCGCCCAGAAAATTTAAGCCGGCGAGTACACTTCATAGGCTGACCAAAAGAGAATTCGTCTGATAAGTATCCGTGCGAGATCTGTAAAAAGCCTTCGAAAATGGGATTGTTGCTTCGAACCGCCGTCACATTTCCAGAATTGGAAATAAAAAGGGTTTGGTTGAGAACCAGCCATCAGGACATAGATGCAGTAAAAATATCAAATCACCGAAATCTCAGGTTTATTTAGCAGAGCAATTTACTTCCACATACCTCATGAAAATAACTGTTTCGATGTAGGGACTCGAGGTTGGATGATGTCTCGACAGTTAACAACCTATTCTGGCAATGTTTGCAGAAATTCGCCTGGATATTCAACGTTATGATTAACAACCTCAATCACTATAAGGACTATTTTTCAATTCAAGGCAATGCATTTCAGAAACCATGAGACATAATAGCAAATTTGTAATTTGCCTATCCCGAAATTTTTTCATACCTTGCAATAGGTTATTTGAAATGCGGTATTTGAGCGCAAGACGCTGAAAACAAACCGTTGCTTTCTCGTTACCTACTCTCCTATACAAAAATGTAACGACTCGATAAATCAAGTCGTTACATCATTATAATCCCGAACCTCGACAGAACCGGGGCGTTTCGCCTCTGAATGCACGCGGCTACTGGTGTTGCGGGCGCAGCAGGTCCTGCACCACCTTCACCGGCGAGAAGGTCGTGATGGGCACATCCACGAAGATCGTGTTCCAGCGCGCCATCGCTCCGTTCCACAGACCCGGCAACTCCTGGGCCCGCAACTCGCGTCCGCCGCTCGACTTCGACGAGATGAAGCCCGTCGAGGGGTCGGTGTACTGCCGCAGGTCGAATTTCCCTCCCTTCGAGGTCTTTACCCCGCAGACCAGATCCACCGGATTGAAGTGCGTGGCCGATTTCATCAGCGGCATGTCGTCGGGGCCGATCTGGCTCGACTCGGCAATCTGCAGCGATTCCGTGCCGTCGGGGTTCCCGACCCAGAAGGGACCGCCGCCCGGCTCGCCCTCGTTGCGGACCATGCCGCAGACGCGGATCGGACGGTCGAGCACCGCACGCAGCAGTGCCGCATCGTAATCCGTCGGCAGTTTCACGCACAGCCGCTTCTCGATGAACTCCGCAATCGGGGCCAGCTCGCAGCCCTCGGTCTCCAGCGCCCGCAGGTACTCGAAGGCCTGTTCCTGGAGTTCGAGCAGCACGCCCGCCAGCACCTTCTTATAGCGGATCGTATCGCCGCGCTGCGCATCGGTCGTCACGTTGTCGATGTTCTTGATGAAGATCACGTCGGCGTCGATCTCGTTCAGGTTCTCGATCAGCGCACCGTGGCCCGCCGGGCGGAAGAGCAGCCGTCCGTCTTCCTGGCGGAAGGGCGTGTTGTCGGGGTTCACGGCAATGGTGTCCGTCGCGGGCTTCTGCACCGAGAACGAGATGTCGTAGCGGATGCCGAAGCGTTTTTCATAAACCGGGACCTTCTCGGCAAGCAGCGTCTTGAAGCCCTCCATGTGTTCGGGCGAGACGGTGAAGTGGATGCGTGCCACACCGTTCGACGAGGCGTAGGCGGCGCCCTCCACCAGGTGCTCCTCAACGGCCTTGCGGGCCCCTTCGGGATAGGCGTGGAACGTCACCAGCCCTTTGGGTTTATGGCCGTAGTTCAGCCCTTCGTTCACGATGGCGTCGACCGTCGCGCGGTCGTCGGCGTCCTCGGGAAGCACCGCTTTCAATTCGGGTGCGAAGGCGAACTTGTCGAGGTTCGACAGCAGCGTGTCGATGCCCTTGCCGCGCTTGCCCTCGTTGACGAACTCGAAGAGCTCCTTGAACATGCGCGTCGCGGCGCCCGACGCCGGGACGAACTTCACGATTCCGAGCCCCGCAGCCGCCTTTTCATAACGGGCGACGGCCGCATCGGCCTGCGCAGCATCGAGTATCACGATTCCGTCCGCAGGCGAGGCCGCCCGCACCACGTTCAGCCACGGAAACCCGCGGCGGAAATTTTCCAGTTGGGTTTCGACCCGGGCGGGTGTCAGCCCGTGGTCGGCAATTTGCTGTAAATCCTGTTCGGTAAACATATAGGTTATGGGTTTTATGCTATAAAGTTAGGCAAATTATTCGTAACTTTGCGCATCATGATCCGAGAATTTCACCAAATCAGCCTGCGCGACCGCAACAGTTTCGGCGTAGAGCAGCGGGCGGAGCGCCTCATCGAGTTCGAAAACGCCGATGACCTGCGCGAAATATTCTCCGCAGGAGTCCCCCCGCGCTGGATGGTCCTCTCCGGAGGCAACAACATCCTCTTTACGCAGGACTACGACGGTTTGCTCCTCACGCCCGTTGCGCGACAGATCACGACCCTCGAAGAGCGCGGCACGACACTCCGCGTGCGGGCCGAAGCCGGGGTCGAGTGGGACGACCTCGTGGAGTGGGCCGTCGAACGCGGCCTCTGGGGGCTGGAAAACCTCTCGCTCATCCCCGGGAAGGCCGGCGCCGCCCCCGTGCAGAATATCGGAGCCTACGGGGCCGAAGCCGCCGATACGATCCGCCGCGTGGAGATGTTCTGCGTCGAAACCGCGACGATGCTCACGCTCGACGCCGCACACTGCGGATTCGGATACCGCGAAAGCGTCTTCAAACACGCCCTCAAGGGGCGCGTCATCATCACCGCCGTAGAACTCGAACTCTCCCGCACGCCTCGGCCCCGGCTCGGGTACGGCGACGTCGAACGCGAGGTCGAGGCCCGCGGCGGCGCCACGCTGCGCAACATCCGCGAGGCGGTGTGCGCCATCCGCCGCTCGAAACTCCCCGACCCCGCCGTGCTGGGCAACGCCGGGAGTTTCTTCAAGAATCCCGTCGTGGAGGCCCCGGTGGCCGAGGCCCTGCTGGCCGAATACCCCGACATGCCCCACTACCCCGCCCCCGAGGGTCGCGTGAAACTGGCCGCGGGGTGGCTCATCGACCGCGCCGGGATGAAAGGACACCGCGAAGGGAATGTCGGCGTACACGACCGCCAGGCCCTGGTGCTGGTGAACCACGGCGGAGCTACGGGCGGCGAGGTCCTCGCCTTCGCCCGCAAGGTCCGGCAGCGCGTCCGCGACAGGTTCGGCATAGAAATCGACACCGAGGTCAACCTCTTATAAGCGAAACGATGACACTGATCGAAGCCTTTCAACGCTACATCGACGAAAACAACCTCGTGACGCACGACGACCGCATTCTGCTGACCGTTTCGGGCGGCGTGGACTCGATGGTCATGCTCTCGCTCTTCGTCCGCTGCGGGTACGCGGTGGGCGTTGCCCACTGCAACTTCCAGCTCCGGGGCGCCGAAAGCGACGAGGACGAAGTGCTCGTCGAGGAGGAGGCCGCACGCTACGGCGTGCCGTTCTACAACCGCCGCTTCGAGACCGCGGCCGAGATGGAGCGCACCGGCGAGTCGATGGAGATGGCCGCCCGGAGGCTGCGCTACGCCTGGTTCGACGAGTTGAGCCGCGCCGAGGGGTACACCGCCGTGGCTATCGCCCACCATGCCGACGACTCGATCGAGACCTTCTTCATCAACCTGCTGCGCGGAACCGGGCTGCGCGGCCTGACGGGCATCTCCACCCAGGTGGGGAAGATCATCCGGCCGCTGTTGTTCGCTTCGCGCCGCGAGATCCTCGAATACGCCGCCGCGAACCACATCCCCTACCGCGAGGATTCGTCGAACCGCTCGACCAAATACCTGCGCAACAAGATCCGCCTGGGGCTGATTCCGCGCATCCGCGAGATCAACCCCAAGTTCACGAGCCTGATGTGCCGCAACCTCGCGCGGCTGACCGACGCCCAGCTCTTCATCAACCACGGCATCGAGCGCATCCGCGACCTTGCGGTGACCTCCGCGGAGGGGATCGACACGATCCATCTCGACCGCATCGACCCGGCCTTCCCGCAGGAGTTCGTGATCTACGAGCTCCTCAGTTCGGCCTACGGATTCAAGGGCGACGTGATCGACGCCCTGTGCCGCGCCCTCGGGCAGGGAGCCTCCGGACGCCGCTTCTATGCCCGTGACCACGTGGCGGTGACCGACCGCGGAAGGATCCTCGTGGCGCCCATCGCCCCGGATGACGAATGCGTCGTGACCGTGGAGAAGGGCGCCCCGCGCAGCTACTGCGGAAATGCGGTCCTCTACTACGAATACTGCGACATCGACACGATCAAGAATTTCGGCGTCCCGGAGCAGATCGCCCAGGTCGATGCCGACCGCCTGCAGTTCCCGCTGACGCTGCGCCGCTGGAGGGAGGGCGACTGGTTCATCCCCTTCGGCATGACCGGCCGCAAGAAGGTCAGCGACTTCCTGATCGACGCCAAGGTCTCGCTGCCCGAAAAACAGCGGCAGTTCGTGCTGTTGTCGGGCGACGACATCGTCTGGCTCGTCGGCCGGAGGATCGACGACCGCTACCGCCTGACCTCCGGGACCGAAAACGTGTTGCGAATCACCAAAGAGATCGTCTGACATGGCCAAAGGCACGTTGAAATTCAAGGACTCGGTCGCCGAGTACGAACGGCTCACGGGCGAAATCGCTGCCCGCAGGTTCGCCGGCATCTACCTGCTCATGGGCGAGGAGGGGTACTTCATCGACGCTGTGGCCGAACAGCTCGCCGCGTCGATCCTCGACGAGGCCGCCCGGGCCTTCAACCAGATCACCGTCTACGGCCGCGACTCGGACGCCGGGCAGGTCGTGAACCTCTGCCGCCAGATGCCCATGATGGGCCGGTACCAGGTGGTCATCGTCAAGGAGGCCCAGCATCTCAGGAACCTCGACAAACTCTCGCTCTACACGCAGAAACCCTCCCCCACGACGATCCTCGTCATCTGCCACAAGGAGAAGAATGTCGACAAGCGTTCGGCCCTCTACAAGGGGTGTGCGGCCAACGGCGCGGTCCTCGAATCGGTGCGGCCGCGCGACTACGAGATCGCGGCGTGGTTGCAGCAGTTCATCCGCCGCCGCGGGCTGGAGATCGACCCCAAGGCGCTCGCGATGCTTACCGACCACCTCGGGACCGACATCTCGAAGATCGCCAACGAACTGCAGAAACTCACCGTCTCGCTGCCCGAAGGCACGCGGCGCATCACCGACCGCGACATCGAGGCCAATATCGGCATCTCGAAGGATTTCAACAACTTCGAGCTCTGCAAGGCGGTCGTCACGCGCGACATGGCGCGGGCCCTGATGATCGCCGACCACTTCGCCCGCAACCCGAAGGACAATCCGCTGCTGGTGACCGTCATGGCCCTGTTCAACCAGTTCCGGGACCTGTTCGTCGTGAACTACCTGCGCTGGCTCGCGCGGCGCCGGAACCAGCCCTTTCCGCCGGACCAGGAGCTGATGCGCATCCTGCGCAAGAGCAACACCTTCATCCTCGGGGAGATCAAGCAGAACGCCGCACTGTGGGACAACCGCAAGGTCTTTCAGGTGCTGGGGCTGCTGCGCGAATACGACGCCAAGAGCAAGGGAATGGGTTCGGGCGGCGCCTCGGACGGCGAGCTGCTGCGCGAGCTGCTGTTGAAAATCTTCCTGCTGTGACGGACCTCTACCTCTACCAGACGGTACATGTGGCCCGCGGCCGGGCCCTTCACGTCGCGGAGCACGCCGCGGTGCTCGACGCCGCGTCGCGCGAGTGGTTCGGACGCCCCTACACCCCCTCGCCCGGGGCGCTGCGCACCCGGATCGAACTCGTGGCCGAAACGGAGCACTATCCGACCGCCGTATCGGGATTCGTCCGCATCGAACTGCGGCCCGACGGCGAAGAGCGGCTCCTGCCCGCCGGCATATCGCTCTACGACGGCTATGCCTACCGGAGCGTGCAGCCCGCAGCCGTGACGGTACATTACGAAAATCCCTTCACCTCCGCTCCGACCTCGGTTCGGGAGGCTGCGGCGGCCTGGGCCCGCCGGGTCGCAGAACGGGCCGGAGCCGAGGTGGCCATACGCTGCGACGCCGCGGGGATTTTCCACGAGGCCGAGGATGCCCCGCTCTTCGCCATCGTGGGGCGCACGGTGCTGGCGGCACCGGGACCCGAAAGTGTCGAGCGGGCCATCACCCGGCGGGCCGTGCAGGCCGCCGGGCTGGAGTACCGCGAAGAGCCGTTCGGGATCGGAGAGCTCCGGGGGGCGCCCGCCGCAGGCGCGGCCCGCGGCGGGCTGTTCAACGGAACGGCGGATCATGAAGGTCTCTTTGCGGGGGTGGGAAACTGTCGGATCGACGAACTCTTCTTCACCGACCACCGGGGCATCACGTCGCTGTCGCACTGCAACGGATTGCCGTTGATGACCTTCCTGGCCGAGCGGATCGCCCAAGCGCCCCTTTAAGAAAGGGGTTCTGTGGGCGGAGGAACCTTTGAAGGGTTTCCGGTCCGGTTCTGCGCCTCGACGATCCTGGATTTCCGCTCAAGGCGGAAATGACCGGTCTAAGAGACCGGTTTAAGAAACCGGTTTTAGAGGCGGAGGGATGTTGAAAGGTTCGGAAGCAAATCACCGCTTCCGACTGTCGAAACGCGGAACCCTTTTTCATATTCATAAGGAGGATTGGGCGTTGGTGGCCCCGGCTTGATGAAAAAACCGAAAAGAAAGATGCGGACTAAAAATGCAAGCGCCGGGGACGGTTTGCTCGCAAACCCGCGAATAGTCGCCCGGCGCCAATGTTAGGCCGCGTCTTTCCGGTTTTTTCATCCGCCGGTCGGTTTTTGCGGCGCTTTTTGCCGACCCAAAAAGCGCCCGGCTAAGAGCCGGGCCCTATGGGCGGAGGAATGCCGAAAGGTTCGGATCCGGTTCCACGCCTCGACGATCCTGGAGTCCCGCTTTCGCGGGAATGACGGTGAGGATGTCATACCCCGCACACTCTCCGTCATTCCCCGTCAAGCGGGGAATGACCCCTTTAAGAAAGGGGTTTTGTGGGCTGCTGAGCCTTACAAGGTTTCCGAAGCCTTTACCCGCATACGACCGACTGTCGGGAGCGGTGACTTGCTCCCGCCAGTTCAAGGCGCCGGTTTTAGAGGGAAAGGAGCGTTTTTCCAAAAAAATAGAAACCGGATGCTTCCCGAACATCCTATCTTGCGGGTAAACCAATCCCGCAGACCATGAAAAAATACCTTATCCTCTACGCCGTGCTCGTCACGGCCGCACTTATCTTCGCCCTGCGCCACTACCGCGGCGAAAACCAACGTCTCACCCAGAATCAGGAGGCCCTGGCCGCAGACCTCACCCACTATCGCACCCGGGCCGGAGAAGAGGCCGCCTCGGCCCAGGTCCTGCGGCTGCGCTGCGCGGAGTTCGAACGCCTCCGGGCCGAAGATGCCGCGGAGATCCGCCGCCTCGGCATCCGCCTCCGCCGCCTCGAAGCCACGGCCCGGCTCGCTTCCACCACGCAAACCCGCTTCCAGGCCCCGCTGAAAGACACCATTGCCGTGCGCCGCGACACTTCCGGAATACTCGATCCGACCGGCAGCCCGCAGTTCGACACGCTGAAAACCTTCCGCTGGCACGACCCCTGGATCCGCATCGAAGGGAGCATCGCCCGGGACTCGGTCCGCTGCCGCGTGAGCAGCGTCGACACACTCCGGCAGGTCATCCACCGCATTCCCCGGCGCTTCCTCTTCATCCGCTGGGGAACCAAGGCCCTGCGGCAGGAGATCGTCTCCTCGAACCCCCATACCCGGATCGTCTACGCCGAATACATCCGGATCGAACGCTGAACGGCCCGGGTCCCCGCCGGAAAAGATTGCACATCCGGAAACTTATGCGTAATTTTGCCCGGAGAAAACCACAATCCATCCAACTGCTGCCATGACAACCGAATCTTCCAGGCTGCTCCGCGCGGGATTTCTGCTGACAGCCGCCCTGCTGTTCTCCGCAGCCACCGCCGCACCCCGCGGCAACGCCCCGAAAAAGCCACTCGCCCCGAAAGCCGAAGGGATCACCCGGCTGGTCACCTACAACGTCGGGGTCTTCAACAAATACATCGCGGACGACTATCCGCTCATCACGGCCATGATGCAGGAGATCGACGCCGATGCCGTCTGCATGAACGAACTCGACAGCTGTACCAACCGCACGGGCCGGGTCTTCCAGCTCGGACACATCGCCGAACTCCTCGGCGGCTGGGACGTCAACTACGGCGCCGCCATGACTTTCGACGGCGGCAAGTACGGCGTGGGAATCGTCAGCCGCGAGAAAGCCCTCCGGACCTTCTCCGTCGTACTGGAAAAGGGCGCCGGAGCCGAACCGCGCGCGCTCGTCGTCTCGGAGTTCGAGCGCTTCGTGCTCGCCACGGCGCACCTTGACCACGTCTCCGCCGAACAGCAGGCCATCCAGGCCGCCACGATCAACCGCATCATGCAGGAACGCTACGGAAAATCGACGAAGCCCGTCTTCCTCGGCGGCGACATGAACGCCACGCCCGACTCCGAGACGCTGCGGATACTGCGCCGCGCCTGGAAGGTACTGACACCCGCCGATCCCACCTATCCGTCCAACGATCCGCGCAGGTGCATCGACTACATCTTCCAACTCGACAACGGCGCCAGGTGCGGGATCGTGCAGGCCCGGGTCCTCGACCGCTTCGAGGCGGGCGACGTGAAGAAGGCGTCGGATCACCTGCCCGTGGTGCTGGACATCCGCCTCGACGGGGAGTAACCGGCGGCCGGAGGTCCCGGACTTCCGCTTCGGAAAAACGCCGCCCGGCCACGCCGGAAGGATGCCGTCGGCCACACGGAAGAGACACCCTCCTCCGTGCCGGAAGATGCAGCCCGCAGCACGGGAGAGTGCCCCGCCGAAAGATGCTACCCGCCCATGGGAGAGTCACAATACGCCGTACAGCCCCTCCGGACGAATAATCGCCGGAAAACGTGCGGGGTTTGCGTTTTTTTTCTACCTTTGCCGAATATGGAGCGCACTGCAATATTCCCGGGGTCGTTCGACCCCTTCACCCGCGGACACGCCGCCCTGGTCGAGGAGGCCCTGAACCTCTTCGACCGTGTGATAATCGGCATCGGCAACAACACGGCCAAATGCGGACTGCTGACCGTCGAAAACCGCAAACGGCTCATCGACGACATCTTCCGCGACGAGCCCCGGGTCGAGGCCCGGATCTACACCGGACTCACGGGCGAATTCGCCGAAGAGGTCGGAGCCTGCGCCATCATCCGCGGCGTGCGCAATACCACCGACTTCGAGTACGAACGCACCATGGAGGCCACCAACCACCGGATCTATCCCGCATTGACCACCGTGATGCTCTTCACCCCGGCCCCCGTGGCCGACATCTCCTCGTCGACGGTCCGCGAGGTGCTCTCCTTCGGGCGCAACGTCGAAGAGTTCCTGCCCCAAGGAATCGACATAAACCAATACCTCTAAACGAACGACTATGATGGAATTCACGGCCGAAATGATCGCCGGATTTTTGGGCGGCGATGTCCTCGGCGACAAAAACGCCTCGGTACACACCGTATCCTCGATCGAGGAGGGAAAAGCCGGTTCGCTGGCCTATCTCACCAACCCCAAATACGAACCCTATCTCTACACCACGCAGGCCTCGATCGTCCTGGTCGACCGCTCGTTCGAGCCCTCGCAGCCCGTTGCGGCGACCCTCGTCAAGGTGGATGACGCCGCCGCCTGCGTCCTGCGGCTCCTCGAAATGTACAATGCCGCCAAGCCCCGCCGCCAGGGAATCAGCCCCCGGGCCGCCGTCTCGGAGCAGGCCTCCGTCGGCGAGGAGTGCTACATCGGCGACTTCGCGGTCGTTGAAGAGGGGGTTCGGATCGGGAAAGGGTGCCAGATCTATCCCCAGGTCTACCTCGGACGAGGGGTCACCGTCGGCGACAACACGACGCTCTACCCCGGCGTGAAGATCTACGAGGGGTGTACGGTGGGCGCCCGCTGCATCCTCCACGCCGGAGCCGTGATCGGCGCCGACGGTTTCGGATTCATGCCCAACGCCGAGGGCGGGTTCGACAAGATTCCCCAGTTGGGCAACGTCATCATCGAGGACGACGTCGAGATCGGCGCCAACACCTGCATCGACCGCGCCAAGACCGACTCGACCGTCATCCGCCGCGGCGTGAAACTCGACAACCTGATTCAGATCGGCCACAACGTCCAGATCGGCGAAAATACCGTCTCCTCGGCGCAGACCGGCATCGCCGGGACCTCGCGCGTGGGCCGCAACTGCTTCCTGGCCGGACAGGTCGGCATCGCCGACCATGTGACGATCGGCGACCGCGTGAAGGTCGGCTCCAAGAGCGGCATCGACAAGAATGTCGGCGACGACGAGATCCGCTTCGGCTACCCCGCCCTGCCCGGAATGCAGTACCACCGCTCGTCGGCCATCTTCAAGAACCTTCCCGAACTGGCGCGCCGCGTTGCCGAACTCGAAAAGCAAATCAACGAACTCAAAAAATAAGAGACCATGAAAAAATTCTTCATCTTTGCAGCCTCCGCCGCCCTGCTGTGGAGCTGCAGCCCCAAGAACCAGTATGTCATCGAGGGGCAGATCGAGGGTGCGAACCCCACGGTCTACCTCTTCACCCAGGAGAACAACCTGCTGGATTCGGCAGCCGTGAAGGACGGCTCGTTCCAGATCAAGGGCATTGCCGAGGAGCCGCAGGTCGCCGTCCTGCGGGATGCCCGGGAGGAGAGTGCGACGTTCGTCGCCATGCTGCTTCTTGAGCCCGGCACGATCACCGTCAGCGATGACCCCGACAGCCCCTTCCGCAAGCGCGTGAGCGGAACCCCGGCCAATGATGCCAGCACCGCCTATGGCGATGCCGGGAACAAACTCGTCCAGGAGTACCGCGACAGCGCCACTACCGAGGAGCGCCGCACAGCCATCGAGGAGGAGTACGATGTCCTGACCCGCCAGACTGTCGACCAGAACCGCGACAATATCTTCGGCGCCCTGCTGCTGGCCCAGCAACTGGGATTCGACCTCTCGGGACAGGAACTGCTGGATGAAATTGCCAAATTCTCGCCCGAGATGCAGCAGAACCAGCTCCTCGTCGACCTCAAGGAGCGCGCCGAGGCCAAAATGAAAACCGATATCGGCCAACCCTACATCGACGTCGTACAGCCCGATGCCGACGGCAACGAGGTGTCGTTGAAATCGGTGGTCGAGAACCCGGCAAACAAGTACGTGCTGCTTGATTTCTGGGCTTCGTGGTGCGGTCCCTGCATGGGCGAGGTCCCCCACCTGAAAAAGACCTACGACGAATTCCACAAGAAGGGATTCGAGATCTTCGGCGTCACCTTCGACGACAACCGCGAAGACTGGCTCGATGCCGTCAAGGAGAACAAGATGAACTGGGTGCACGTCGGCCTGCTGAACGGATTCGACAACCAGGCCGCCAAGGATTATGCCGTCAATGCGATTCCGTCGAACTTCCTGATCGACAGCGAGGGCAAGATCGTCGCCAAGAACCTGCGCGGCGAGGCCCTTTACGAGAAGATCGCCGAGCTGCTCCAGTAATCCGCATCCGGCAATCGGTCCGAGGCCCCTCCCTTCCGTCCGGCGGAGGAGGGGCCTTTGTTCCGGGTCCGGGCCGCAAAATCCCGTTTTCCGCAAAACCATTGCAAAGGGCATGAACACCCCGAAAACATACCGCATCATGGGCATCGATCCCGGCACGAACTACATGGGTTACGGCGTGCTGGAGGTCGAGGGGCGCACGGTGCGCCCGGTGGTGCTGGGCGACATCGACCTGCACAAGCTGACCGACCCCTATGCCAAGCTGCGTTACATTTTCGAACGGGTGGGCGCCCTGATTGAGCAGTATGCCCCGCGGGAGGTGGCGCTCGAATCGCCCTTTTTCGGAGAGAACGTACAGTCGATGCTCAAACTGGGGCGGGCACAGGGCGTGGCGATGGCTGCAGCGCTGAGCCGCGACCGGGCGGTCTTCGAATACGCGCCGATGCGGATCAAACAGGCAATTACAGGTCGGGGGTCGGCCACGAAGGAGCAGGTGGCGGCGATCGTCTGCCGGATCCTCACGATCGACCGTCCGCCCCGGCGCCTCGATGCCACGGACGGCATGGCGGTGGCCCTGTGCCACTATTTCGCCACGGTGAGCCCGTTGAATGCCGCGCTGGGCGAAGAACGGGTGAAGGGGCTCGGAGGGGGCAAGAAAGCGGTTTCGAAAGGCGGGTCCCAGAGTTGGGAGCAGTTTTTGAAGCAGCATCCCGACCGGGAGGTGAAGTAAGGGTACCTGGAAGAGCCCCCGGGAGAGGCGGCAACGGAGAGGGAAGAACCGGGAGAGGCCGTACCGGGGTGGGAAGATTCGGGAAAGGCTGCGATGCAGGAAGGCCGGAAAAGATTGCGACCGGAGAGGAGTGACGGAGGCGCCGATGAAAGGAGACCCATAACAAACTGACAATCTGACAAAAGCGAATCCGAGAAGAAAGAAAGGCTTCGATTCCGAAATTTTTTTAAAAGATTTATTTGCGAGATTCGGAATTTTAGCGTACATTTGCACTCGCAATAAAGGAAAGGCGCCGTAGCTTAATTGAATAGAGCATCTGACTACGGATCAGAAGGTTACAGGTTTGAGTCCTGTCGGCGTCACTCTCAAAATCAACCACTTACAGCAATGTGAGTGGTTTTTTTGTGTGCTGTTTTGGGCAGTTTTTACCGTGAAATCGGGGATTTGTTTAAACCAATGTTTAAACCGAAAATCGGTTATGAACACTACCCTCACAACCGTTCTGTACACCTCTAAAACCCTATCCAACGGCACCCATCCCCTCATGTTGCGGCTCACGAAAAACCGCCGAATCAAGTACATCAGCCTGCACATTTCGCTCGATGCCAAATTTTGGGATTTTGACAAGGGGCGTCCCAAACGGAACTGCCCCGAAAAGGAGCGCATAAATGCACTGATCGAGACCAAGACAAAAGAGTTGCAGGAACAGATCATGGACTTCAAGACAAGCGACAAGGAGTACACGTTGAGCACGTTGGTCGAAAAGGCATCCCGCAAAGTCGTGCGCCAAACCGTCGGTGACTATCTGAACGCCTACATCGACCGTCTGCTGGCCGTGAACCGTGTCGGAAACGCCAAGACCTTTCAGGAACTCCGCACCTCGCTGACCCGATTCTGCCATTCGCTGGACTTCTACTTTCTCGACATTGACACCGAGTGGCTGAAACGCTACGAGCAATGGTTGCGGGTGGAGCGACACTATTCGGACAACTCCATCGGCATCCGCTTCCGCTCGTTGCGCGTTCTCTACAACAGTGCCATCACCGACGGTCTCATCAAAAAGACGGACTACCCTTTCGACACCTTTAAGGTAAGCCGATTCAAAGAGGCCACAGCCAAACGGTCGCTCACCAAGGAGGACATTCGGCGGATCATGGATTGCAAAGTGCGAACACTGACCAAGTACCCCAAACCGTTCCTGCAACTGGCAAAAGACTTGTTCATGTTCAGTTATCTGTCATGCGGAATCAATCTGACCGATATTCTGCACATCCGTTATGCCGACATCGTGGACGGGCGACTGGTTTTCAACCGTCAGAAAACGGGCAAACTCCTCTCATTCCAGTTACAGCCCGAAGCCCTTGCCATTCTCGACAAGTACCGTCAGCCGAACACACTTCCGCAGGATTACATCTTTCCCGTGCTGAAACGAACCGTCCACGTCTCGGCCCAGCAACAATACGGACGTGTGCAACGGACAAACAAGCGGATCAACCGTTATCTGAAACTCATCGGTGAACACCTGCACCTGCCCATCCCGCTGACGACCTATGTTGCCCGCCACAGCTTTGCCACCGTGTTGAAAAGGTCGGGAGTTTCAACCTCCATCATTTCGGAATCGCTGGGGCACAGTTCGGAAAAGATCACGCAAATCTACCTCGATTCATTCGAGAACTCGCAGATTGACGAGGCCATGCAACATCTGCTTTGATCCACAAAAAACGAGGGGTGCACGGTTGTTTTAACCAAAGCACTCCTCGTTTCAATTCCGAGAGAAGAAAGGTTGCGGATTTTTCGAACTTCTGCTGACGCAACCTCGACGGATTCCTATTCGTCTTTTACTCTATCCTCGGTCAACTGGCCATCGGCTTTCGGTTTGTCCTCTGTCAGCGGCTCTGCAAACATCTGGATTTTCGTGCCGAGAACGCTTTCGACTCCGTACTCCATCACTCGGCGAACAACGGTCTTTCCTTCGAAAACAACGTGTTCTGCCACATTGTCTTTATCGAGACCGTTCTTCTTACAGTACTCTCCAAAGTCAACGAGATTGGTCAGTCTGCGAGCCTCGTTCTTAATGTCGTAATTGACACGCTTGGGGTCGCCGTAAGTTCGGTTCGCGGCTTCATGCAAGCACATCCGTTTGGTCTCGGTGTTTTGCAGGGCTGACGGCAAGTTGTTGAACATTCGCCTTGCGGCGGTCAATGCCACCCAGACAGGTGCGCTCGGACTACGCCTGCTCTTGTTGTCGTTTTTGTCGTTTCTGTCTTTTTTGTCCTGTTGCCCCTTTGCAGATGCTGTTGAATCGGTTGCGGCTGATGCCGTGATTTGATCGTTGGTTGCACTCTCGGCAGCCGATGAAAAATTATTTTTTGTCATAATAATATATTTTAATGTCGTTAGCTTCATTGCTTCCGACACTGCAAAGGTGGGGCTACGCGGACATAAATACGGGGAGCAAGAAAAAGGCCCGTTTTTACTCTCCCTCTATAAATTACCAATAAACAGCAGGTTGAGTTGCAGAAACACGGCCTTTACAGGACTTAATAATTCCTTTCAGGGAGTCGTCGCTATATAAAAAGCTATCGTTTCTGGTGAATTCGTAGAAATAGCAGATACGCGAAATCAACAGCAGGCGATTCAATGAAACACTTTTGTCTGGCTGCTTCGGACGTTTATCCCCCAATATGTTATTCAACATATTCCGATATATCTGTGTTGCCAGATAAATCCGATACGATGAATTGGTAAAAACCTCCTCGAATTTCCCCGTTTCAATGGAACAATACCGAATCGGCTTGTCTTTGCATTCCCGTTGATAAGTCTCCCGCAACCATTCTAACAAGGCCCGCTTCACTACTGGAAGAATTTCGATATTCTTTTTGCCCTTTTTAAAGGTGATCTCTATCTCCTTATCTGTAAAATCCTCCCCTAGTTTTTTGAACAGTTCCTGTACGGCCTTATTTAACGATGTTGGTCTTATAAGAGCGCAGTTCTTAAACGAGGCCTCGACATAATCGTAAATAAAGACCAGTGCAAACCAAAACTTCTCGACATCCAGCCCCAGACCTTTAACTGTTGCAATTATATCCTCGTTCGCAAGATAATCCGCTTTGGTAAAAGGCATCTTGATCTTACCCGTACAATAACGATATTCGAATTGCAGAGTTTGCGCTCCGAAGGTTTCTTCGTTACAACCACAAGCAACATCAATATACTCGCTCAACTCTGGGTTTGAAGGATCCCAATCCCGACACACAATTCTATCGGTGTCTTCAATTAACATCGTTTGGTACATTTGCATACGGACTTCTTCACGCGTCGTTTCGTCCATGGTCTCCATTATTTAGCGGTTGGCAATTCAAAATTACAGTTTTTCAGGACTAACAGCACCTCGACGCCATATAAAAACCTCTAATAAGACTCTCAATATGCGTTTCAAGCGAATAACAGAACAACGACGCCATATAAAACCCACTAATAAGACTCTGCATATCGACATCGAAACGCGTTTCAGAACAACGTACTATGTAAATACCCGCTAATAAGACCTTTTGAGCGTTTCTCGGTCGATCGAATTCATTTCAGCATCCGTACAACAGGCATATATAGCCATTTAAGGCTGGAATAAAAATGTTACAATAAATTGCATTCGACCTTTTTTATTGAAAATAAAAGTGTTACCTTTGTAATACACAAGAGGAAATATCAATTTGGGGTGTCGATAATTCTACGTCCATAAGAAAGGAGGTGCATCTTGCATCTCTTTTTCTTATCTCAAATTGCTATAATTTTTGATCCTGAAATAGACATCCTCTATAATAGATAAGTAGATAGAATCCAAAAAAATAACAGATTCGATAACAAGAGATTTTTATAAATTTTCAAAAAATTACTTCTATGGAAAAATGAATTATAAAAGCCCCCAAAGGCGCTGAATACCTTTCGGATTTTTTGACTGAAATTCCTGTCAACTGCCTTTTTAACAAGAAAAAAACAGGGTGCGGAGCTACTGAATTGGCTATCCGCAACTCAATCCCTACTCTTATTGCCATGCCTTATGTGGCATTGGTCAAGAACAAGACCATTTATCGAAAAGACCATATCTCCGTGTTGGGTGTTTACGAAGGTGTTACCGAACAAGAGATTATCGACTACGCCCGTAATCATACACCTTTGAAGATTGCCGTTACTTACGACTCTTTACCAAGAACCATACAAGCGTTGGAGATTGCAGGCCTGACCCCTTATAAAGATCTCTTTCTTTTGATCGACGAATGGCACGTGTTGTTCAATGCCTATTCGTTCCGACATCACGCCATTGCATCCTTACTGGATTATGCGGCTAAATTCGAGCGTGTGACCTACATGACAGCAACACCGATCGAGCGGGAATATATATTGGATGAAATACGGCATCTGCCAACCTGCGAAATAAATTGACCTGACCTGACCCAAGTAAATGTACGGGCTCGGCAAACCAACAAACCAGATCAATACATCATCCAAGAATGCCAAAAGGTTCTGCAAGGCAATCTCCCCTACAATCTGCATATCTTTGTAAACAGCGTTCAATTTATTGCAAGGATAATCAACGCCCTCAAGGCTACTCCTGAAACAGTCAAGGTCGTTTGTTCTACAAGCGGGGAAAGCAGACAAGAGAATCAAAGCAAGTTAGGCGAAGACTTCCCAATAAGCCAGCCCTCCGATCTTGTAAAGAAAATCAACTTTTACACCTCAACCTGTTTTGAAGGGTGTGATATATACGACGAGAATGGTGTGACATTCATCGTCAGCGATGGACGAAAAGCACACACTCAATTGGACATTTCGACTCTGTTCACGCAGATATGTGGTCGCGTGCGAAACTCCCGTTACAAAACTCAAATCATCCTTGTCTACTCTTCGACCAAATACAGTTCGGCTGTCACACTCGATGATTTTGTCAAAGCTACCAAACGGACATTAGACGAGGCCAAAAGTTATGCCGCCGAAATAAATTCATTGAGTGATGCAACACGGATTAAAACGCTCTCAAAGATTCCCTATATCAACGAGCAATATGTGCGAATCGAAGAGAACAAGCTGGTTGTGGATAAAAATCTGGCCAACATAGACATCGTAAACTTCAAGATATGCCATCAGATTTATGCCACTTATATCACTCTTACCAAGGAACTACGGCAATACGACTACAAGATAGTGGTACAATCTTACGACTACATCCGTGAAAAATTGGAGAAACAACCTTCGGCCCGTATCCCCTTCAAGGATCTGTTCAACGAATACAGCCGTCTAAAGTCACAAACCGAATCGTTTTTCGTTGTGGATAGTCTTGCTCAACAACGGGCTGTCATTGAACGTCGGAATCCGTTGGTCAAACAAGCCTACGAACAATTGGGAATCGAGAAAGTCAAGGCGCTGAAATACCATGTCGGCAATATTCGCCGCGAACTGGTCAAAAGTCTCAAAAAGGGAAGCGATTATAAGATTGTAAAGATGATAGACATGAAATTTCAAAAACAGGAACCCATTCCCAAAAGCCAAATAAAGGAGGATTTGCAAGCTATTTACGATTCGTTGGGATTAAAGCAGATTGCCAAAGCGACAGACCTTGCCAGATGATACGAAACCAAGGACGCCACAATTCGCAGGAATGGGAAGCAGATCGCCTGCATAACCATCATACGAGACAAGTGAATCACAAAAGAATAGCATGGGACACTGAAAAACTCCGATCGACACGACACGTGGATCGGAGTTTGTTTTTATACACACCATTCAAACAGGCAATCCCATTTTCGATCCCCGCCCCGTTTTATTTGGGAAAGGATCTTTTTGCACCTATCCTCTTATTAAGAATCCACATCTATTTCTGTTCCTGCATTTCCGTTCTGAAAAGCCCATCTAAAAGGCAGGCATGATGCTCATTCGATGATCGAAAAGATTCTTTACAGAGTTGAATGCGCTCGGATTCAATTCCCTTTTCGATGGAGTTATGTTTCTATGGTTATTTGGGAATTTCTAATCACAAATAATCATGAGCACAATTCAAGAACAGGCACGACGCATGACCGATCTCCATGTCTTGTGGGGACAAAGTTCGGTAATCGACGAGTTAATCCAAGCAGGACGAATCGACGAAGAGTACATCTATCCCTTTAATGGGGAAGAGGTGTTGGAGTGGTGGTTGGTGACATCATGGCTGGCCGACCGATTGAGAGAACAGGGCGAAATCATCATCGACGAACTGGGCTGCCATTGGTGGGGACGAACGTCAAGCGGACAGGCCATTTACATGGACCATGTAATTGAACAAATCTGCGAGGACAATTAACCCCATGTTACAACGAACAAAGTTCTAAATCCAGATTAGTGGCTCTTGGAGAAAAACTTTGTTTTGGCGAAATTTGTGTTGCAACAACCCTGAAAAAGAGGGTTTATGCCATTGCATTTCCAACGATTGTTTCCTACTTTTGCAGGAGACATATTGAATTACGGAAGTGTAACTTTATTCTCGTGCGACGAACGTAGGAAATTCATAGCACAATAGAGAGAATAGGTGGCATGACTCTCCCGTCATATCCTTCTCGGATACGGCGCGGGGTTGTTGCTTATTTTATCTATTGGGTTTCCTACGACCTGTCGCACTAAAATAAAGCTCCAGCCCTGCGCTTTCTTTATTTACTAACTTGCCATCATAGGGTTGGAAATGGCAATATATGATTATGGGACCCGTCAATACTTATAACTTTATTGAACGATCGCAGAAACTCATCAAACAATACAAGGAACTAAATCTCCCTCCTGAAGAATATTACGATGTCACATTGCTGCTAAATGCATGTGTTGGATTGCTATTTATAGCTCATGAAAAACACAAAAACAAAATACCTAATTACACACTTAAATATCCGACATGGGGAATAAACCCTAACTACATTAAGTGTTGCCAAATATTTGACAAAAAGAAAAAGAATTATAGACCAGAAAGAATAAGTTTACAAAGTGTTTGTAAGCATATCCGAAATTCTATTGCACATTGTCGTTTCAGGTTAGAAAATACGAACTCCTCAAAAATTGATCAGATTCATTTTGAGGATTATGATAAAAATAGTCTAACTTTTAGCATGACTATTCCGTTACAGAATTTTACAATTTTCACAACAACAGTATCCCAATATATTCTCAATTTACACAGCAATCAAAAATAAGAAATAAAAATTGTTATGATTTGGGATCGAATAGTCAAATGGTTTCGAGACATGTCAGAGCGGCGTAAATTATTAAACGAATGGAATGATAGTGCCAGAGATGCTTATGTTTCAGGAGCAGTTCCTTCGTTATTAGAAGCCTCGACATCTTGTGGAAATAGCAACTATCGACATGAAATGTCAAAATGGATGATGTCTGGATTTCGAATCAAAGTTAAAAGTGGCAGACCTTTGACAAAAGAAGAATTAATAGCTATTGGTAGAATCATTCTTTACAACAATCAATTAGTTCGTCGTATTGTTGTGTTAGGATGGGATACTCTTGAAGTTTATGATGCAGCGAACAAAAAAGGTGTCCAATGGGCTTTTAGGGATTTTATTAGCTTAAAATTAAATTAGTTATGTACTGTACGAATTGTGGACAACACGTGGCTGATAATGCAAAATTTTGTTGGCATTGCGGGGAGCGCATAACACAACATAATTTGACAACTACACCTGAAGCCATCGACGATCTGGTTACGAACAAAGCCGAAGAGATAATGGTCCAAGAAGATAATATTTCATTCTCTGATCTTGGAACAAATGACTACGTAGCCAAAAAAGCCTCGTTCATAGGAAGCGTAAACGATCCAGAAACTACAAATCCGTCAATTGTTAGCAATTGTGAAAATAGACCTCGATACAAAGAGACCCGCGATACTATTACAAATTACTTATTACGAATAAAAAAAGAGGACACAATTACGCATTCTGTTTCATATTGCATATTAAATACCAACACCAACAACCAGAGTGAATGGTTTGATTACATTAACTATTGCGGATGTGGCATTTTTTATATCCAAAGAAATGGTTTAGGGGGATTAATGGAAGAGTCATTTGCAAACTATCAATTGTGGAATCAAATAAGCAATGACCAAGGTCTCTTCTATTGTGTCGAGAAAAATAACAAATGGGCTATTATCACTATCCAGCATAAAAAAATAGAACAATTAACGGCTTATGAATACGATTATTCTTATCCTTTTATAGAAGGCGCCGCTATTGTTAAACAAAATGATAAATATGGCTATTTTATTTATGATGAAGATGCCAATATAACACGAATAATTCCCTGCATTTTAGATGACGCTCAAGAATTTATAACAAACTCCATAACATGCGACGCCTCTATTATCTATCAAGGGCAATCTTACAAAATGGATAAAGAAGGGGATTTATACATAATCCAAAAAAAGCGAAATTGGCTATTCTTCGGAATAACAGGTTGTTTTAAATTATCACTTCTCAGTTTTGTCATTATATTATATAAAATACCATTAGAAGGAATGTCATACCAAGAAGCATCTCATGCTCCCATATGTACAACAGATATTATCATACTACTTATAGGGACTGCTTGGATTATAATATCTTCAATAAAATACCTTAAAAAGGATGATGTCTATGTGTTTCAAAAGAACATAGCCAAACCCCTCCATAGCAACAAATGAAATATATAATAAGCATATTCGCCTTGTTCTTTACTGGTTGCGGGGGTCTAAAACAATCTCAACAATCGAATGCTGAATCTAACGATTTAGTCTACAAACAATATTTACAATTTCAAGACTATATGTTATTTGGAATTGGAGATAAAGATATGGCGATCGAAAACCTTTTTAAGTCCGCAGAGGCTGGTTGTGGAGAGGCGCAAATCGAATTGGGTGGTTGTTATGCCTACCGCCCCGATTTGATTGGGCGAGAGAAACCGAATATTGATTCAGCTATTATCTGGTGGTGCAAAGCCGCTGAACAAAACGAGTGGATGGCTCAACGGAATCTGGCATACTACTATGCGGACAAACAAGACTGGGAACAAGCAAACTATTGGTTGAAACAAGCCAAAAGGAATGGATACAAAGACAAAGAGTTGCAAAACAGAATAAACAGGAATTTGCAATGACCAACTATCTACTCCTCCTATTCGCCCTGTTGTTTGCTGGTTGCGGGAATCAAAGTTGCGGGAATCAAAAACAAAAACGACACCTGCGACACCAAACACCATGCGATTCTGTAATCATACCTATCCAATCATTTATCAAGGAGATTACAGAATCCTCATTATGGCAGAAGGGAGCATATAATGAGCCAGACTCCACTTATTTAGATTGGAGGCAAATAATAGAATATTATCGGGCTTCCAATTATCCAAAATCCAAACACCTGTTTTTATCTTTAGATGAAGATGATTCTTTTAATATCACGCAACCTCCAAGGCCTTCGGATATTCATTACATAGACACGATGTTGATGCTTACTTACTCTTGTTCATCCCATCAATTGGCAGCAGCATTCAATCGAGAGTTAGAAAAATATCTATCCCAACCCATTACCTTCCAAGAAACTCTTCCATTATTTGAAAATAGCCAAGGAGAAAATGACACAGTAACATTATTTAACCTGTCCCCTGACGGGATTTTTGTTATGAAAACTCCTGATAAAAAATATAAAATCTACAGTTACGACGACAACACAGGTGGTACAGGTCGCAATTATTGTACCTATATTCAATATTTGAAAAATGGCAAAACTGAATGGCGAAAATTACCCGATGGCTTACCACAAATCCGCAAAATATACGCCTTTAAACATCAAGGATTCACCTATTACGCAATCATTAGTTTCCAACGAAATTTTGGTTGTTCCTGGACTGAATTCTTTAACATAGTTACGCTTGAAGATGGAGAGATTATTCCCCATCCTGAATTTTATCCCCACGACATTCAAAATCGACTTTACACCATATACGATAGAGAAACCCGTCGTAAGGAATTGACAGAACATATTATCAAGGAGTGTTTGGGAGCAAACGAACAAAATGTAGCCGATGTGGTCGAAGAGTGTCTGAATGAAGAAGAGGCCATTGCAAGAGCGAATATTGACGAAGAGAAAAATCATACCCATTCTATTCTATTTCCGAATCTGCAATCTGGGATTGATATAGATGTCGATTTTGACCCCAAAAATCTATCCGTTTCTTATAATGACGTAATTTACACAGGCGGAGAAGAAGGGCAATATGGATTATACAAAACCATAGGTAGAAAAAGATTCCAGTTAAATACGAAACATTAGATTTTTACTAAAAGGGACACCCCGAAAACAAATTGTGGTAATCCAATTTCAAAGAACAGACTTCGTAAGAGGCAAATAAGTCTTTTTGCGAGGTCTGTCTCTTTCTTACTTAATCATACCTTCTCAATTCACTTATTGTTTAACCAACATTGGATTTACTCGATTGTGTAAACCAACGTGTAAACCGATAGAAACAGCCGCACAGGAAACGGGCGACTGCCGACCGAAGCAACTCTTGTAACTATCTGTCAGTCAACCTACATTTGCACTCGCAATCAAGGAAAGGCGCCGTAGCTTAATTGAATAGAGCATCTGACTACGGATCAGAAGGTTACAGGTTTGAGTCCTGTCGGCGTCACAAGGAAAGAGGGTCTGAAAAGGCTCTCTTTCTTGCGTTTAGGGAGGTTGCCCATCCGTGCGGCAACCTTTTCTCCATAAAAGTTTTATGTCTTTAATTCCGCCAACGGGTAATATAACCTATACATCACCGTATAGGCATGGTTATATAATCGATCGGACTTATTGTCAATAATACTAATACACCTCTTGAAGAAACCATAAAAGGCGTCTCCGAGTTTGGGAACAATAAAAATCAGAAAGCTTCGGTCATATTCATATAGAAAAGCACGCCTTTCTGTCCTGGCTCTCGCCCAATGTCCATTCGGAAGTTTTTCTTCGGTTGTACCTGGATACGGAGGCCTGCTCCGTAGTTCCATTTCCATCGGGTCCATTTCGTTGGATTTTCTCCGATGGTTCCGGTACCGCCCCATACCACGAATCCAAGTTTCGACCAGAAGGAGCCTTTACGGTACGATTCCTCGCTTCCGAACATATGTCGGTACTCCACGATTCCGTACGCCATCGATTTATCCCGGTATTTTCCCCAATAGTATCCACGCAGGTCGAACGGAGAGCCGAACATCGGAAGTTCGGTAAAAGGGATGTCGCCAAATCCCATTTGCGTTCGCGCTGTCCACCCCAACACGCTGCGACGATTGAAAAGAGGAACAAAATGCCGATACTCGAGATCGAGCAACTGATAGTTGTAGGTACTGCCCAATGGTTTGAGATAGAAGGTTCCCATGGCACTAAGCAGGAGACCCTGTGAAGGAGTTGCAATGTCATCGCGGGTATCATACTGAACGATTGCACCTGCACCGACACCGGTATAACGGGACTTGTATTTTGTAAAATAGGGATCGGAAGCCATTACCGGATTAATATCGGTCGAGGAAGAATGGTTCAGGTCAATCAAGGTTCCCAAATAGAGCGAGGGCCGGACTTCCCACACAAAACGCGGATGGAACTGAAATGCCTGTTTATGGAATTCAGTCGTGTTTTCTCCCTTTCGAGTGTGTTCAATCGCGTTGTACCCAACTCCGTAGTAGTTGCTCGGCTCATCGCGGAACGAATACTTGAGGTAGATGCGGAATCGGTTCTGTCTCATAAACAAAGCGCCGGTGCCGCTGACTACAATCGTGCCGTTGAGCGACAAATTGAATCCAACAGGCAGATATGATCGTTGTGATACCGAATCCGCCCTGTTTATCCGGAATGATGTCAGCATTGCACCGCCAATTCCGAACGATGCTTCAGGGGTATAGGACGGTCCACCGAGAACGGAGATCCAGAGATTTTTACGCTGCCGGATCGAATCACGGCGCATCTGCCGTAATTCGGACTTCGATCTGCAAGTCCCCATTACCGGTCTGTCGACGCTGCTGTCAGTACGAATCGAATCCTGATTTTGAGCCGCGCTGTGGATTGCGAACACACATAGCATCGATGTCAGTAGAGACCGGAAGCGAGCTGCAATCATAGCCGATACCCCCACTGTTTCACGGCTTCGCCCCAATACCGCTCGACTGTCAGCGTCGTTTGCAGGTCGAAGACGTATTCCTTCTTGCGGAATGCGCGCTGCGAGGCCAGATAGTGTTCCATGGCCGGACGTACCCGATTGAAATCGCCCAGCGACAGCCGGTCGTAGATCTGCCCGACGATCGGAAGCGGATCGGCCTCCAACTCCTCGAAGCGAACCTCGAAAAGCTGTCCTTCGGGAATCAGCTTCTTGTCGCGCTCGTAGCATTCGTACAGCGCCCGGTAGTTGAGCAGGATCTCGCGCTCGAGCTCCTCGGCCGGGATCGTCTGCATGCGTACCGCCTCAAGCGTCGAACGGAAAAAGTTACGCGTCGATTCGTAGACGACATACGGATTGCGCACCAGATAGATGAACTTCGCGCGCGGATAGCGCTTCAGCAGCATCCCGACACGTCCCGTGTGGGGCGGGTTTTTGCTCAGGAACTGCCGCTTGCCCGAGACGTACAGCGCAATGCGCATCACCTTGTCCTGCGCTGCGAGAAACTCCTCGCGTTCCTGCTCCGTGGCGGAGGCGAAGGTGAGGAACCGGTCGCGGTATTCGGCCATACGGCGTGGGAACATCCAGAAGTGGTAGTGCGAACACGGCGTCATGTTGCTCAGCGCGAACTCCTCCTCCTGCGGGAGGTCCGCACCCAGCTTCATCGAGTCCGTAGGCCGCGACGACGGCATCACGGCCGCCATGCACCGTTTGAAAAAGGGGCGTCCCCACAGCATCAGGTGCGGGAAGACGGTCTGGTAGGTCGAGCAGTAGCCGAACCGGTCGTCGCACGACAAGAGGTTGTGTGCATAGGTCGTGCCGCTGCGCCAGTGGCCGATGATGAAGACCGGGTCCTCCACCTCCGGCATGGCAGGCAGCGCGGCATAGCGCCGTTCGTTGATCCCGAAGAAGGGGTCGAGCAGCTGCCGGACGTGTTTCGTCAGCCGGTATTTGCTGCGGTAGGCCTCGTCGATCTCCGCTCCGCGTGTCACGGTCTCGAAGGTCCTCCGGTCGGCGCCGACAAGCGTGTTGACCGGCAGGTCGTTGAATTTCAGGTTGAGAATGCCCATGACGGTACCTTATTTACGGATGGTCTTGATGTCGATGCCCGTCTGTTCGCGGAGCAGCCGGCAGAAGTCGGCGATCGCGGCGTCGTGCTCGGGTCCGATCGCACTTCCCGAAAGATTGACGGTAATGCGCTCCGCGGCGTCCCCGTCCGGAGCGGCGTCGGCGTCGGGTGCGACGATCATACCCACGGCCGACGTGAAGTTTGTCACGGGGTCGATCAGGATGAAGGCCCCCGTCTGCCGGTTTTCGCGGTAGCTGTCGAAGAGCAGCGGGGCGTCGGTCACGAGCGACACCAGCGCGATTTCGTTGAGTTTCATGCCGTCGGCCTCGACCGTCTCGCCGACGTTGATCTCCACGCGGTGGTGGATCGCCTCGACATGGGCACGGGTCGTGTGGGTCGTATGCTTGAGGTAGAAGGCTTTCGAGCGGTCGAGCGGGTGCTCGTCCATCCAGACCATCATGGCGCGGAAACGGTGCCCGACATGCGGCAGCGAATCGGGGTGTACGAGCATCTCGCCGCGCGAGAGGTCGATTTCGTCTTCGAGCGTGAGCGTCACGGATTGCGGGGCGAACGCTTCTTCGAGGTCGCCGTCGTAGGTGACGATGCGGGCGATGTGCGACGTGCGGCCCGAGGGGAGCGCGACGACCGGATCGCCGCGGCGCACGATGCCGGATGCGATCTTGCCGCTGTACCCGCGGAAGTCGGCATCGGGACGCAGCACGTACTGCACCGGGAACCGGAAGTCGTGCAGGTTGATGTCGAGGTCGATCGGGACGGTTTCGAGGAAGTTCAGCAGCGAGGGTCCCGTGTACCAGGGCATGCGGGGGCTGGGGTCGACGACGTTGTCGCCTTCGAGCGCCGAGAGCGGGATACATTGCAGGTCGGGGATGTCGAGGTGCTGTGCCTCGATCCAGGCCCGGTATTCGCCGACGATCTCGCGGAACCGTGCCTCGGAGTAGTCGACGAGGTCCATTTTGTTTACGGCCAATACGATGTGGCGGATCCCGAGCAGCGAGACCAGGTAGCTGTGGCGGCGTGTCTGCGTAATGACGCCCGTGCGGGCGTCGACCAGAATGATGGCCAGATTGGCCGTCGAGCCGCCGGTGATCATGTTGCGCGTGTACTGTTCGTGTCCCGGGGTGTCGGCGATGATGAACTTGCGGCGATTGGTGGCGAAGTAGCGGTAGGCGACGTCGATGGTGATTCCCTGTTCGCGTTCGGCTTTCAGGCCGTCGCACAGCAGGGCATAGTCGATATGGTCGCCGGCATTGCCACAGCGTTTGCTGTCGCGCTCGAGGGCGTCGAGCTGGTCTTCGTAGAGCTTCTTGCTGTCGAAGAGCAGCCGGCCGATGAGCGTCGACTTTCCGTCGTCGACCGATCCGGCGGTCAAAAAGCGCAGCAGGTCCTTGCGTTCGTCCTGTGCGAGAAATTCCTCTATGTTGCGTGCCATGCTGATTCCCGGTTAAAAATATCCTTCTCGTTTTTTCTGCTCCATGCTGCCCTCCTGGTCGAAGTCGATCACGCGGGTCGTGCGTTCGGAGCGTGTCGTGATCATCATCTCCTCGATGATCTTCTCGATGGTGTCGGCTTCGCTCTCGATGGCGCCCGTCAGCGGGTAGCAGCCCAGCGTCCGGAAGCGCACCTTGCGCATCGTGGCCTTGCGCCGCAGCTCCTCGGGCATGCGGTCGTCGTCGACCATGATCAGGTTGCCGTTGACCTCGACCACCGGGCGCTCCTTGGCGAAATAGAGCGGCACGATGGGAATGCGCTCCTGGCGGATGTACTGCCAGACGTCGAGCTCCGTCCAGTTCGAGAGCGGAAAGACGCGGATGCTCTCGCCCTCGTGTACGCGCGTATTATAGATGTCCCACAGCTCGGGACGCTGGTTCTTGGGATCCCACTGCTGGAACTCGTTGCGGAACGAGAAGATGCGCTCCTTGGCGCGGCTCTTCTCCTCGTCACGCCGCGCACCGCCGAATGCCGCGTCGAACTTGTGCTTGCGCAGGGCCATCAGCAGGGCCTGGGTCTTCATCAGGTCGGTGTGTACGCGGCTGCCGTGGGTGAAGGGCCCGACGCCCGCTTCGTAGGCCTCCTTGTTGTATTCGACGATCAGGTCCCAGTTGTACTTTTTGGCATAGGTGTCCCGAAATTCGATCATTTCGCGGAATTTCCACTTCGAGTCGATGTGCATCAGCGGGAAGGGGACCTTGCCGGGGTAAAAGGCCTTTTCGGCCAGCCGGACCATCACCGACGAATCCTTGCCGATGGAGTAGAGCATGACGGGGTTGCGGAACTCGGCCGCAACCTCGCGGATGATGTGTATGGCTTCGGCTTCGAGCGTTTTGAGATGGCTCAACTGATACTCTTTCATATTATTTTTCGGTTCTGATGTTGCCGATCCGGTCGGCATCCGATGGTATTTTTTTGTTCTGTGAGATCCGCGGCAGAAGCTCCTGCAGCATCTGCGCGACGCACTCTCCGGAGCTGCGCCCCGAGGTGTCGATGCGCAGCTCCGGCCGCTCGGGCTCCTCGAAGGGGGCCGAGATGCCCGTAAAGTCGCGGATCTCTCCCCGCCGGGCCTTGGCGTAGAGGCCCTTCACGTCGCGGCGCTCACACTCCCCGAGGGGCGTTGCCACGTACACCTCGCAGAAATCCTCCGTGCCGACGATCTCCCGGGCCATGCGGCGCAGTTCGCGCGTCGGGCTTACGAAGCATGCCAGCACCACGACGCCCGTGTCGACGAAGAGGCGGCAAACCTCCGCTACGCGGCGAATGTTCTCCCGGCGGTCGGCTTCGGAGAATCCCAGCCCGGCATTGATGCCGCAGCGGACGTTGTCGCCGTCGAGGATCCGGCAAAGGATGCCGCGGGCCGAGAGTTCGCGTTCGAGGGCGATTGCCAGGGTGCTTTTGCCCGAGCCGGAGAGTCCCGTGAACCAGACGACGGCGCCGCGGTGTCCGAGCAGTCGCTCCTTGTCCGTTCGGGATTCCATGCGGTCGAAGATTGGATGAATGTTTTCCATGGAGCAAAGGGGTTAGGCGGCTACAGCCTCGAAGGGCCAGAACAGCGGGATGAGCGTCATCGACACGACGAATGCGATGATGTTCAGCGGCAATCCGATCCGCACAAAGTCGCGGAACCGGTAGTTTCCGATGCCCTGCACGATCATGTTGGTCTGGTAGCCGATCGGCGAGGAGAAGCTGCACGATGCGGCGATGCAGATCGCAACGAAGAAAGGCATGGGATCCATGCCGAGCTGAGCGGCGGCCGACAAAGCCACGGGAAAGGCGAATGCCGCCGCGGCATTGTTGGTGATGAATTCGGTGATGAGGTTGGTTGTGATATAGAGTACGGCCAGCACGATCCACGGCGATGCGACGCCCGAGAGCCCCGTGAGTCCGGCGGCGATCCAGTCGGCAAGGCCCGAGTTGACCATGGCACGGCTGATGGCCAGCGCCGAGGCGATCGTGATGAGGATGTCCCACGAGATGAATTTCGTGTATTTCTTGGCCGGGAAGATACCGAAGCAGGCCATCAGCACCGCTACGATGCAAACCCAGAAGAACATGTCGAGCGTTCGGCCCGGAATCAGATCCGCCATGAAGGGCATGCTTCCGAACGTGGCCCCGGCGATCATGATGACCAACAGCCCCAGGGCCAGCCACTTCTTCCAGCGCGGGCAGGCGGGACGATGCTCCGAACCATTGCTCAACATCAGGAAGACGCGCGATTCGCCCCATGTCTCGATGAACGATCCGTCGGTATCGAGCACCAGCGTGTCTCCGGCCCGGAATACGGCTTTGTCGAGCTCCTCGATCTCCACGCCGTTGCGTCTTACGGCCCGGATTTCGGCTCCGTAATGGCTCTTGAAGTCGAATTCGCCGAACGGGTGGTTGATACCCGGGAAGCGGGGGCCCAAAACGGCTTCGACCAGGTGAGTCGGCTCCTCGTTACGGGCCGTCTCTTCATTGGGTGTATCCCCGGGCAGGCGCTTGTCGCCGAAGAAAATCAGATACAACCCTCCGACAAGGGCGATGCACCCTCCGACCTTCCCCAATTCGAACATCGTGAATCCCTCGAATCCGGCGTCCAGCATCATGCCGTGCACGACCAGATTGGTCGACGTACCTATCAGCGTGCACATGCCGCCCAAAATGGCTGCGTAGGAGAGCGGTATGAGGAATTTTCGTACGGCGAGTCCCGATTTCCGGGCCCACTGCTTGATAATCGGGATGAAAACCACCACGACGGGGGTGTTGTTCAGAAAGGCCGATACCGAAACGATCGACGGCAGGATGCGCAGATATCCCTTGCGTACGGACATACCGCGTTGGGCGGGCAACAGCCATTTGACCAGATGTCCCAGCGCGTCGCTGCGACGGACACCCTCACTGATCAGGAACAGTAACCCGACAGTAATCATGCCTTCGTTGGCGAATCCTGCAAGGGCTTCCTGGGGCGACAGAATACCCGTACACATGAAAAACACCACGCCCGAGAACAGCACGAAGCCGGGCCTGAGCCAGTCGGCAATCAGCGCTCCCAACATCAGGCAAAGACCAGCGAAGACGATCCAAATGTCAGGAAAATTTATCATTATATCTTTGTTTCGAGAGCAAAAATATTATTTTTCCTGTTCTAATCAAAATAATACCAGCACGGCTTCAGTCTTAAATTTCCCGGCTTCAGTCTTTTTTGTATTTTTTACCTAAGTACATGACAAAAATTTGAATACATCAAATTTCGGGACATAAATTGGTCGAAAAAGCACGTTGGAGATTTCCTCCAAGCCGTACTTTACTAAAGATTTGGCTTTACGTCCATGTTTCAATGTCTTTATAGGCTTTACGTTTTCATCTTTATGTTCCCCAACGAGATACGCCCATACAAGAGCAATACAAACCATTGCCAGAAGTCTTGCAATCCGCTCTGTGTCGCGCAAATGCGTGTCTTCGATATTGAATCCGGAGGATTTCATAGCCCGGAATGCGGTCTCGATCTCCCATCGCCTTTTATAAGTGTCGACACCCTTTTCCGGGCGTTTGAAGCAGATGAGGATCTGAAGTTCAGGCACACCGTCGGAGTTCTTGATTCGGCTTCCGGCAAGATAAACGTACTCACCTTTGTGCAGGAAAAGCTTGTAATAAAATCTTTCCTGCCCCACTTTCAGGGAATTGAAGAGCCACCATGCACGGATTCTTTCCCCTGTGGAAGGCTTGACAAGCCAGAAATTCTGCCGGATCCGGATATAATATCGTATATGATTGCGGTTGAGCCAACCGATCCAATCCTTGCCGACAAACTCCCGGTCGGCAACAAGAGAGTCGATGCATTCGGAGCCGAACAGCCGGACAAATCGTTCAACGATTGCCTTGCGTTCCTTCCAATTGGAGTTCCCTTTCTTAGGCAGAAGGCTGAACATCAATGGGAATGCAATCCCCTTGTATGCCACGCCGAGCATGAGGATGTTGATGTTGAAATCACCGAACTTCCAGTTTGTACGGTCCATGCTCAGCACCAGCCCTGTCTTGACGGGAAGCAGAGAGTATATCATCTGCGCCACAAGGTCAAAGTTGAGGGCGTACTTGGCTATGAATCTTTGAATGCGGCGAAGGTTGGAGTCCCTTTCAACAGAGGTTGGCATTGCCGCCGCGAGTTTATGGAGGCTTACGGTCTGTACTACACACAGGGCATGGAGCATGAAAGCCATAAACTTTATGCGGGCCAGATTCATCGATTTCCCAAAATGTTCTTGCATCATCGGAAGGATTTGGTTAACTTTGCCCAAGTCCTTAAAGTCAGTTGTCTTCATACGAAAAAGCGGGCAAACTTTTCTTTAAAGATACTGATTCTTAGGGACTTTTGCAAATATAAACAACTAATAATTAGGCATATAACAACATAATTTATATTTTGTCATCTACTAAAATTTTTTACAACAAAATTGGGCCTTGCCTTTGATGATCGATAGAGGAGAAAGGGGCCAAACACAAGAACAGAAATGATGCTTCGAGCGGTTATTATCCTGTCAAGATCTAAAAATGAAATGGTTAGATTAATCAAGTTTTATTATTCTTATTTGCGCATGCAGTATTTTTAAATTTCTTCATTTATAAAAACGAAAGCTTTCAAATGAAAACGGATTGTCAAACAAATTTTATTGTTAAAATGAGACGTGTTTTTTTGAAAAACTGGATGGTAGCGGCTCTCTTCGCTGCAGTTAGCTGTGGAATGGTGGCATGCGACGATGATGACGACAATGGGGGAACGACTCCGCCGCCGACCGAACCCGATATTACGGCTGTTTGCGGTGAATATACCGGAACGATGGCTATCGTTGACGTTGTTGCACCCGTAAGTGACGACGGGACTGATGAACCTGCCGGAACATCGGTCGATGCTACGGTGACGAACGAGGCGATCGAGTTTGCCAATTTCCCGGTCCGCGATCTGATCGTCAAGATCCTCGGAACCGAGGATGGGGTCGACGAGATCATTGCGGCAATCGGCCAGATTGACTACAACGTGCCCTATACGGCCCAGATAAGTGAAGATAAGGCCTCCGTAGCCATGACCCTCAAGCCCGAAGTGCTGAAACTGACGCTACCCGGCAGTGGGGAAGAGGATCCTGGAACCGAAATTGAGGTGACCATCGAAGCGACGGATGGGACCTACACGCTGGAGTCGAAGGCACTCGAATTCGGGCTCGCTGTAGCGGGTGTGAAGGTGGCAGGCGTCGATCTTCCGGGTTTCGAATCGTTCTCGCTGGATTTCGACCTTGCAAAAAAATAGATCCGGTCGGTATCACCGACTACAACAAAGCCTCCGGAACCCTCCGGAGGCTTTGTTACATTGTCTTCACCTTTTTGAGAGTGGTTGTGTTTAGATGGAGTTCACCAATACACTCCACGGAATTGCAGCCCCAGTACGGAAGACTTGTGCGATCCTTACCATCCATTCGAGTAGCTGTTACATACGCAAGGCCGGTTACGCGTTCGATGGTTATACATGAAAGACTTTGCTGATGGCATTTTCCATGTTTTCGGTTGTCTCCTGATCAGCGGCAGCGTAACCTCACATACCATCAAGCGGTATTGCGTGTAAATTTATCGACCTCAGCTATTTAACCAGGCCTTAATACGCTCAGTCGCTCCTTGGAAACAGGAATCCGTTCCGGACAGGACGGTTCCGTATGCACAACTACCCCCCCCCTCTGGAAATAGGGTTCTATTTTGCGGATCGCTTTAACATTGACAATCACCTGCCGATTGGCCCGAAAAAAAGAATTTGGGGTCGAGCTCATCGGTCAAGGTATCCAATCGCAAGTTAAGCACGTATGAACGGTTGTCGCCGGTTATCAACTGAGTCGTTTTGTTGTGCATATAGGAGAAAAACCACTGGACTTCCAGAAAAACAAGAAAAAGCGTAACTTTGAACCGAGGATAGCACGGACAAATTCAGACAAAGGAAGACAGTCTGCTGTGACTAAATTATGGTCTACGCAATTAACAATCAGATCAATAGTTTTATTATTAGAGATCTAAGCTAATATATCCCGCTCCCAGCGGGTTCACCGGAAGTCCGGCGGTCGGAAGACTGCCGGATATTTTTTGTTTGCGGAGACAGGGCAAGGCAGGAGGCACTCACCTTCGGCAGCCCCCTCTCCGAAACCCCGAACCGTCCTGCAGACAACATCGGCAGCCCGGGGATCCGACTCTTCTTTCAACAAACCTTTCCGCTTATTTTCACAACCTTTTATATCATTTTTAAAATAAAAAAACAATTTTATTTAAATAAAAATTGCCAACTATACAAATATTAACTATTTTTGCCGTCACAAAACAACTCCGAAGTCCAATACTTTGCCCGAGAGTCGAAACATTGTTTCCCGGGTTGTGCAGATGGATATTGAACGGCTCAGTATTCCCGGAGAATAACACCGAAACTGTCTTATGCGGATTGATACATCAGTCATACGTGCCTGTAGTGTGCTTGCCATGCCCGGTTGCGGGCTGGGCATCATCCGTTTATCCGACCGGGGGGGGGAAATTTCACTGAGACGGTCTATGCGGATTAACACCTCGGTCATACTTGCCTGTATGATGTGCCTGTTATGCCCGGTTACGGGCCGGGCATCATCCGTTTATCCGAACGGAGGGGGGGGGGAATTTTACTGAAACGGAATCTCCCGATTCATCATGCGTTGTCGACAGATTCGCCCTCTATTACTGGAGAGACAGAATCGACCTCGACGAAGCGTATCTCGACAACAAGCGGCAAATGGAGCGGATCCGGCTCTATCTTGCCAATTCACCGCAGATCGACAGCATCACCATCTATGCCTACGCCTCTCCCGAAGGCGTCTATGAACACAACGTCTGGCTCGCGGAAAAACGGGCCGAGGCCGCAAAACGCTTCGTCCTGGCCCACATCCCCCAGGAGCGCAACTTCAATCCGGAGCGGATCCGGCTCTGCCCCATGGAGGAAAACTGGACCGGACTGGCCGAAGAACTCGAAGCCAACTACCACCGGAACGACCGCGAAAAAGTCCTTGCCATACTCCGGGCTCCCGTCCGCAACGACACCAAAAAATGGAGACTCCAGCAACTCGACAACGGATATACCTATAAGTATATCATCCGCAGGCACATGCCCAGGCTGCGTCTGGCAACCTGGATCTGCATCTGGCAGAAGCCCTATCAGGAACCGGTAGGGAAAGAGGCGGCTTTCGCCGTATCCGAACCCGAACCGAGCCCCCTGACACCGCTGCACGTCGAGCCGCTGCACATCGAAAGCCCCCGGGAGAAAAAAACCATCCTCGCCCTGAAGACCAATCTGCTCTACGATGCGGTCACGGCCCTGAATTTCGCCGCCGAGGTCCCCTTCAACGAAAAGTTCTCGATTCTCTACGAGCACCATTGCCCCTGGTGGCTTTCGAACAGCAACCGGTTCTGTCTGCAGTATCTCTCCTTCGGAGGCGAATTCCGGTGGTGGTTCAAACCCAAAACCAGGCCCGAATCCGCCCGCAGGGTACAGCGCGACGCGCTGGTCGGACACTTCCTCGGGCTCTACGGCATGGGCGGGAAGTTCGACCTGCAGGCCAACCGGACCTTCTGCTATCAGGGCGAATTCTTCAGCGCAGGCCTCACATACGGCTATTCGATGCCCATTGCCAAGCGGCTCAATCTCGAATTTTCCATCTCGGCCGGATATGCCCGGATCCCATACAGACACTACACCCCCACGTCCGACTGGGAGATCCTCATCCGAGATCGCAACAAAACCGGCGTCTGGCACTATTTCGGTCCCACCAAGATCGAAGTAGCCCTCAGTGTGCCCCTGCTCATCCGGAAAAAAGCGAAAGGAGGTAGCCGATGAAACGTGTAACGAAGTGGTTTTTCCTGGCCGCGACACTGACGGTTACGGCAATCCTGGCCACGCGATGCGAGCGCCGCCCGCTGGTCGAGGCCGGGAACACGCACTACGTCCGGGTATATCTCGACGAAGAGATCAAAAACGTGACGACCGGATTCTACGACTCGTCGCTCCCCACGCCCGAATACGCGACGCCCGACGTGCTTCGCGTGGTGCTCTACGACCAGAAAAACAACAGGACCGCCGCAGAGCGGTACCTGAGGAACCGGAATACCGACGCCCGGGGCACCTACTTCGACGGATACATCATCGCCGAACCCGGAGACTACCGGCTCCTGAGCTACAATTTCGGAACGGAATCGACGGTCATCGACCAGAGCCACATCTATGACGGGGCCATGGCCTACACCAACGAGATCTCTTCGGTGCTGAAGAACTCCCTCTCCGTGCGTGCCGACGACGAGGAACGGATCGTGTACGTCCCCGACCATCTGTTCGTCGACCGCAACGAAACGCTCCATCTCGATTACGGGCCCGATATTGATACGCTGCAAAATTCCGCCGGAGACCACTTCACGGCCGGGAGCATCGTCCTCTCCTACTATCTTCAGATCCGGGTCAAGGGGGCCGAATGGATCTCGTCGGCCGTAGGGCTGCTCTCCGGGATGGCCGGGTCGGCCATGCTGCATGACGGCAGCGGACGTTCCGAGGACCCCGTTACGCTCTATTTCGAGATGCAGCGCGGCGGCATGGATTCCGACGAGCCCTTTATCTACGCCACCTTCCACACCTTCGGGAAGCTCCCCGACCGGAACAACAGCCTCGCCGTCACCTTCGATGTGCGGACCACCGACGGCAGGGCGCTGACCACAACCCTCGACATCACGGACGAGTTCTCCAAACCGAACGCCATCGATCACCAATGGATCCTGCTCGACGAGGTGCTCGTCATACCCGAACCGCCCCAAGATTCCAACGGAGACGGGTTCACGCCCGAGGTGGGCGACTGGGAGGATATTCAAATAGACATCATCATCTGACATTCAACCGCCAATAAACAACAAACGGAAAACGAAATTTTTTAACTCATTCAAACTTATTAAATCTCAAGTCACATGAAACGAATTCTGCTTTTTGCAACTGTTGCCGGTGCAGCACTTGCCAGTTGCGTCAAAAACGAAAGTGAAAGCGGTATGACTGCATCGGATTCGAAGATCTCCTTCGAAGCACCTGTCGTAGGTACCACAACCCGTGCCCAAGTCGGTGAGATCGGCGATGTATATCCGACCGAAGAGAGCTTCAAGGTCTGGGGCTGGTACCACGAAGGGGACTACACGACCTTCGAAGATCAGGACAACGGCTGGAAGAACTACATGACCGATACTGACGGGAACCCCGTCGTGGTGGAATATGACGGAAGGAGCAGCTGGGATTCGGAAACGGACTACTACTGGCCTAAAACCGGTAAACTGACCTTCGCCGCCTACTCTCCCGCGGATGCCGTAGGTACCTACACGCACACGGACGAAGGTCTGCAGATCACTGGCTTTACGGTAGCGGCTGTCGGTGGTGCACAGTATGACCTGATGTACAGCGACCGTGCCTACAACCGCACCTCGTCGACTGATCAATACACCGGGACCGCTTCGCACGACTATGATGGTGTTGACATTGTTTTCCACCACGCCCTTTCGTCGATCGTCTTCAAGGTGGGAACCGATACCGACTACACGAATGCCGACAACACCTTCAAGATCAAGAACATTACCATCAAGAACGTGTACGGTGCCGGTATCTTCAACGAGGGGCTGACCGACGGGGACGGCTCCAAAACTCGCATTCCGGCATGGACCCCTACGGGAGAGCCCAACAACGAGTACGTGGCCTTCTCAGGTGACTTCACCGTACCCAATGACGGAACGACTGAAGAGCCGGTCGATACTTCGACCGATCCTAACGCCGAACCTACCGATCTGATCCTGCTCCCGCAGTCGTTAAATAGTGATACTCCCGTCATCGAGATTGTCTACACGTACGGTACGGAGGCTTCGGGCGAAATCCAACACACGGTCGAATACAAACTCAACCAAACAGACGACAAAGAATGGAAGCCCAACAAGCGCTATACCTACAACATCATCTTCGGGTTGAACAAGATCTACTTCGAGCCGATTGTCGAAGCTTGGGATGATGTAGAAGTAACTACAGACTTCGAGATCTAATAATCACTCTCTAAAACCGCCCGCGGAGGCGATTCCAACTCCGCATCTTGCCTGCGGACGGGGTGATACCCGCCGCAGGCCCTAAAATGACCTGACAGCATGAAAAAAACGTTTTATCGAATCCTCCTCACAGCCGCGATCCTCCCGACCGTCGGCCCCGGTTGCGTGAACGAGGAACGCGAGCACCACGACCCCGTCGTGCCGCTCGCCTTCGAACCCGTCATGCACGCTCAGGTCCGCGCCGGGGAGACCCCCGACAACACCGGCGACACCGGCAACAACTCGTTCGGCGTCAGCGCCTGGACCCTCGACCGGAACGAGACCTGGAGCACCGGGTCCGAAAACGCCGAACCGTTCCTCGACCGGGAAAAACTGCTCCGCGACGGCGTTTTCTGGTATCCCGAATCGAAACCCGACTGGCCCCCCTATCAATACAACCTCGCCTGCATCGGATTCGCACCCTTCGATGCCGCCGCCCGATGCGACAACTCCCAGGGAGTCGTCTTCGACGATGTAGACACCTCGACCGACCCCGGCGACCTGCGCTATACCCTGCTGCAGGCCAATCTGTCCAAAAACCGGAACGGAGGCGTCATCTCGCTCCCGATGATCCCCGCCCTCTGCGAAGTCAGCTTCCGCGTGAGAGGCGTCTCCGAGTATGAAACCGCCCGGATCTACGTCCGCAGCATCTCGCTCGAAAACGTCAAACTGAAAGGCAGTTTCCACTCGCTGCCGAACCCCTCCTGGGACCTCCAGAACCTCACGGGAGAAATCAATTTCTTCGAGGGCGACTGGCCGGTCGACTATTCGCCCCAGGAGATCGGCGAAACCCGCCGGATCATCCCCCAGGATCTGGATGCCTCGCTGCGAATCGCCTACGATGTCGTCGCCCCGTCGCAGGACCGAATCCCCGAGGAAGTGTTCGGACTGGAGATCAAACGGTCGCTCTCGGCCGGGCACCAATATACCTTCACGCTGGCCGTCAGCACCTCCGGCGTCGAGGTCATTCAGGAAAATCCCTCTCAAATCGACTAACATCCGAAAACCGTATGATTCGAATATCCAAATACCTGATTCCGTTGCTGGCAGCCACAGCCTGGGGCTGCAACGACCCTGATCGTACGGATGGACCGGCTCCCGCGGCCGGGAACAGCCCCATCAGATGGGATGTCGCCAGCGTGACATCCCCCGGAACCCCAAGCCGCTCGCTCGTCGGACCCGCCCCCGAAGAGGGCCAGACCCCCGACTGGATCACCCTCGAACAGGCCTGCACCCCCACAGCCGCGGGCGGCAAAGGGCTGGCTATCGGCATCTGGGCCGACTATACCTACGAGGATCTCCAGGGTGACGAAATCACCATAAAAAACCTCTTCAGCGGAACCCGGCTCATCTATGCCAATAAAACGAACGGGAACCCCTACAGCTACTGGAACTACGAAGGCGAAGACCTCTACTGGTACATCGGCGGCAGGTACAAGTTCCGCGCCTTCTTCCCCCAGAAGATCAGCGAAAACGTCATCTCGTCGACCAGCGCCACCACCTTCGTGATCGAATACCCCACGCACAACCTCCAGGAAGACCTCCTGCTCGCCTACAACGCCGTCGATACAACCAATCCCCAGGTCGACCTCAGCAAACCCGTCGGCCTGCACTTCAGCCACGGACTGGCCGCCATCCGCTTTATTATCAAGGCCAACTTCGCAACCGAAGACAAACTCACTTCGTGCTACTTCCAGAACGCCGATACGCGCGACTTCGCAACCTCCGGCATGTTGGCCTACGGCTCCGAGACCGAAACCAAAAGCATCTCCTGGAGCCTGGGATACTACCCTCCCGTCACCGAGAAGATCTACTACTGGCAAAACTCCGGAATCACGTTCTCGACCGACGAACACGGATCGACAACCTCGGCAACCGCATACTCCGCTACGGGAACAACCAACGGGGACCTCTTCACCGGAAACAACGGATGGGTGCTGATCCTCCCGCAGGCGTCGCCGGGCAGTCTGAAATTCTGCTTCACGACCCAGAGCGGCGGTGATGCCGTCTTCACGGTGACCATCCCGCAGGTGACCGAACGCATCGACAACGGCGACGGAACATTCACCGAAAGCACGGAGTACCTCCCCGGAAAACGATATACCTACACGGTGTCCATCAGCAAAACCGACCTTGAGCTGACCCTGACGGTCGCCGACTGGAACGAACGCGAATCCTCGCACAGCATCATCTTCTGACAACGACTTAACCGAAGCCATCATGTACGGTAATCTCAATAAATGGTTCTTCCCTGCAATGCTTCTGGCAACACTCTACGGCTGTCAGAAGAGCGACCTCGTCACCCAAAAAGAGACGCAGGATGTGAGGGAACCGGCCAGTCTCGTGCTGACAACGGATTTTTCGGCCCTGATCACCGCCGGTGAAGGCACCCGCGCCAACATCGATCCCGTCGACAATACCATCCAACACGTCACGCTCTTCCTGATCGACTACCTCGACGACCGGCTCGTCGCCTACCGGCACATCTGCCCCGACCCCAACGGCCCTCTCCATGCCTATGACGATACCGACGACCAAAACGGGTTCGTCAATGAGGCAACCGGAGAGATCGACCCGTCTCTCATCTCGGGAAAAACCATCCGCGTCACGTTCGACTACAACAACACGAAGAACGGATTGGCTGAAAAACTCACCCGCGGAACCTACGTGCTGCTCGCGGCGGCAAACTACTCGGAGTCGGACAAATTCGGCGATCTGGGAATCGCCACGGAGATCAAAAGCCTGCTCGACCTCTTCGACGGAAACTCGGCAGTCGGTATCAGTAATTTCAAGGACAACCACAGCGACTTCTATAACCTGGCACTGGAAATCCCCGAGGTAACGGAGAACGGGACAACCTACGACCCCTATATCCGCCCGGGCGATGTCTCGATCCCGCTGTGCACCACCCAGTACCTCCATCTGATTTCGGGTGTGAACCGCTACAACGCCGAACTCAAGCGCACCTGTGCCCGGATGCGGATCGACGTGTGCAACTACAGCGAATTGCCGCTGACAATCAATAGCCTGGAGTTCAGCTCGAACTTCACCCAATCGAACTGCTACCTCTTCTCCCGGCTGGACCGCTTCGAGAACTACGAGATCGAGAACAACTACCGGGGAAAGGGGGCTCCGGTCTCCGACAGCGGGAATGCCCTCACGCCGTTCACCCCCGGCACGGTGGAGCAGGGGACGACAACCGTTTTCGACGGCCTGATCTACGAAAGCTACGACCCGGACAACAACTACACCTACACGATCGACGTCGGCTATACGGGAGAGGGCGACATCACGCGCTATGAACTCGCCAACAACGGGCAGCCCGTTTCGTCGTTGAGCGACGTGCAGAGCATGGGGCCCTATTTTCTGATCAGGCACAGAAATGGCGGTTACCTCTACGTACAAAATGACCAGCCGTATGCCACCACGGGCACCAGTCCGTCGCCCCAGACGATCCTCGACAACTGCAAGGAGAACAACGACTATTACAATTACGTCTGGGAACTCGAATATGCTTCCACCGGGAACTACTACCTGCGGAACGTGCAGACAGAGGATTACATCGGGCGGATCACTTCGATCGACGGGACCCGACTGTCCATGGTCGGCAAGGAGAGCCAGTACACGGCGGCCGACACCTTCAAAGTGTTGAGCATCACATCCAACAACCAGACCTATTTCGTCTTCCGCTCGAATAATTACTATCCGACGGCCTATATCAATGTCTGGCAAGGGACCAGCAATAACATTGCGGCTTATAGTAGCCCCGACACCGGATCGCAGTTCTTGCTCTATCCGGTCACTCGGGTCACTGGACTGAAAAGCCGTCAGGAGGTCGTGCTGCGGACCATCGACAAGACGAGCGGCGTGGTAAGCGACGTCCACGAAATCCAACGCAACGACTACATCCACGTCCTCGTCGAGGTGTCGTACAACCCCGACAAGGGCGACTTCGAATTCGTCGTCAATGACTGGGAAAAAGGCGGCGGCGAGATAACCTTCAACTGATGCCGGAACCATGAAACGATCGATACTTTTCTGCTGTCTCTGTTCGCTGCTGCTGGGCAGTTGCATCAAGGACCCCGAACTCGACCCGACACAGGTCGGTGAGGGCGAAGTATGGACGACACTCGACTTCACCCATACGGACTACGACCAGATCCGCATCACGACCCGCTCGACCCTCGGGCCGATTGCCGAGGCCCGCGTCTCGAACATCTACGTCTTCCTGTTCAACAGTGCCGGAGAGCGCGTCTACGGACACTACTTCGACGACGAGAACAAACTTTCAACGCGCAACGAAGTCGTCGCCGCCAATACGAACTGCTGGATGGTCAACAACCTCGTGAGCGAAGGCGGAGAGACCCACGGTACGATCCGGATGAAGATTCCGCAACTGACGGGAGGTACCTTCTGGCTCGTGTCGAACCTCGACACCGACATGCTGAACCTCTCACCTGAGAAGTTCAGTTTCATCCGCACGATCGATGAGCTCAAAGCGCTGACGGTATTGCTCAATCAGGAGATCACCTCGCGCAACGGCTCGTTCACCATGACCGGAAGCGCCGCAAACATCACCATTACCGATTCCGGGATCTCCCAGAACGGGGAGTCGGTCGTCATTCCGCTGAACCGGCTCGATGCCAAGATCGAGGTCCGCGTCCGCGCCGCCGTCGGCAATGAGACGCTGGTCAATGGTTCCGGATCCACAACCACCCAGCGGATCAAGGGCTTCACGCCCGAATCGTGGCAGGTGGTCAATCTGCCCAAAGGATCCTACCTGATCGAGCACGACGCCGCAGACGACGGTCACGATGCCGATACCGGGTTCTTCGACAGCCCGACGACCAATTTCGAGACCCAGAGCGAAGAGAGTTTCTCCTACGAACAGAGCGACGGGACGTCGGTCAAGGTGACGGCTCCCGTCCACGGATTCTCGTTCTACATGTATGAGAACCGCCCCGAAGCCAAAAAAAACGTGACGGAATACCACCAGCGCGACAAGCGGATCAAGGACGATACCGGAGCCTACGACACGACGGACGGGCTCTGGGAGAATGCGCCGGAGACCTCCACCTACCTGGTTATCAAGGGTGAGGTAGCCATGGATGTCGACGTCTCGGCCGAAGCCAAGGACCAGACGCTCAACGCCGCAGTCACCTACTACATCCACCTGGGTGACATCGGCAGCATCCCCAACGGCCTGAACGACTACCGGGTCAACCGCAACACCCACTATACCTACACCATCACCATCAAGGGCGTGGAGAACATCCAGGTCGAGGTCGAGACGAAGACCGAGAACGAATCGGGAGCCACGGGGCACGTCTATATCGCCAGGGAGTCGATCTACACCTTCGATTCGCACTATGGCCAGCGAGTCTTTGCCTTCGATCAGGCGTCGATCACCTCGGAGAATGTCACCTGGTATGTCAAGACCCCCTTCGGGCGAGAGGGTATGCCCGAGGTTGTCAATGGTGCAGAGATCCCGAACGGGCTGGATTACAAGTGGGTGTCGTTCCGGATCAACGACATCGAGGCCTCGGGGCAATACAGCCACCGGAATCAGAAATACGACCCCGACGAGGTGATGGACATCATCGAATTCTGCGACTACATCCGCGAGCAGAAGGAACGTTTCATCCAGAACCGGACCAACGATTTCCGCATGGAGGAGGACCCCGAGCTCAAGCGGCTCTACCCTGACCGGCCGGATATTTATACCCGCTACCGGATCTATGCCACGATCTTCGTCGACGAGTTCTACTACGACAAGGACCCGATTTCGGGTGAGGTCCGTACCACCTTGTGGAAGGAGTTCGTCAATCAGCCCAACCGGATGATGCACATCCTCTGCGATACGAAGTTCAGTCCCGACGGAGACAGTTCAACGACCGGCAGTGTCGTGACGATCCGGCAACGTTCGATCCAGACCATCTACAACACCGAGGATGAATCCACGCAAACGGCCTGGGGCGGAGAATCCATCGATGAAAACGAGGGTCTTCTCTGGTTCTACAACCGCAACGAAACGCATGCGGTAGAATCGGTCTATCCGTATGTCGACACGGACTACGGGAACGACTCGCGGGCCAACGGGCTCTACAATACGGCCCGGCTCTGGGAGTTGACGGACGGAACGGGCAGTTACAAGAATGCGCTGTGGGACGATTACCTCGACTACGATCGGGAGAATGACCACGAATTGATTTTCCTCAAGGACGACGACGATCTGGCTACGGCACGTTATGCGTGCCTGATGCGGAACCGGGACGACAACGGAGACGGGATTATCGAAGCGTCGGAAATTCGGTGGTACCTTGCCTCACTCCAGCAGTTGACAGCGCTTTACATTGGAGATCAGGGGCTTTCCAGCGAGGCCAAGCTCTACGACCAGTTCAACGGATACGGAAAGGACGAGGTGGATGAATACGGGTCCCAGCTCTGGAGACGACACATCATCAGCAGCACCCGGTGGGGAAACGGGTCGACAAGCAACTATCCCGCGATGCTCTGGGCCGAGGAGGGATTGTCGACGAGTGCCTACAAACAGTACGCCAATACGAAACCGGGGCGGTATACGGTGCGATGCGTCCGCAATCTGGGCATGGACCCCGCCTCCGAGCAGGAGGCCATCCAGGCGCTCAACGACGCGGATCGGACACCCGAGGTTTCGATACGCTTCCAGACCGTCGAGGAGAACCATTCAGCCACATCGGTTTATCGGTTCGATCTGTCGAGAATCAACAAAAAATCAATCCGTTACTACACGTCCCGCGAACTGGAACCCGGAGACGAATATGCGGAATCCGCACGGGTATACAGCAAGTTCGAGACCGGGCCGCTGGTAAGCTACTCGGGGAGTTATGGCAATCTGAAGTCCATGATCGAGCGTGGAGAGAGTCCATGCCCCGAGGGTTATCGGGTGCCGAATATCCGCGAAGCGAGTCTGATGGCGAACTACATTACTTCGGATGTCAATCCACACTGGTGGCCAGATTACGCCTATGTAAACACCTACTATTCGTTCGGAACTCTTGGTAAGAATTACGACGGGACGAGTACTACGTGGTTCTACAAAGTTAATCACATCACCGTCAACGGATCGGCAACGAGGATTCGTTGTGTCCGGGATATTCAGTAGTTTCGGAGAGAGAGGCTCTCAGTCGGATGGATTCCCCGCTTGACGGCGAATGACATTCTCTCCTGGATTTCCGCCTTGAACGGAAATCCAGGATCGCCAAAGCCCAGAACGGCTTCGGAAACCCCTCGCTGATACCTTCGCCCATAGCGCCCGGTTCAGAACCGGGCGCTTTTTGGGTTGCGGCGCTTTTTATCGACCCAAAAAGCGCCGCAAAAACCATCGTCCCAAATTACGGACCTCAGCACCCCGGCCGCGTCTTTTTTCACGACGTCGGTGCATCGGAATCATTTTTTGCGTATATTTGCGCAACACAAGAGGGGTGCCTTCGAGGAACTACGGTACAGACACCGGGAATGGTGACGCAGCGTCGATGCCGACCCTGCTGATTCCAAAACGATGCCGTCCGGACGCTTTCACGAAAAGGCTGAGATCATACCCTATGAACTTGATGCGGGCAACACCGACGAAAGGACTTGTTCATAGACCGTAATTTCTCACGGGCACATCTTCTGCAAATTACGGATTTCGCATGGAAGTATTCATCAATCGCAAACCTATCGGGGTCGAGGCCCCGATGAGCCTCGACGAGTTGCTGACGCGGGAGGGTATCCCGTCGGAAGGGGTCGCCGTAGCGGTGAACAACCGCGTGGTGCCGCGCGGCGAGTGGGCCGCGACGCCCGTCGAGGAGGGCATGAAGATCACCGTCATCCGAGCCGTCTGCGGGGGATGATGCGGCTCGTCGTCATCACCCGGGAGGAGTTTACGGCCGAGGAGCCGGAGACGATCCTCCGCCTGCTGGAGGGCGGGATCGAGCGCATCCACCTGCGCAAGCCGGGAGCCGCGGAGAAGGAGATGCGGCGCCTCATCGAGTCGCTGCCCGCGACGTGCTACCCGCACCTGAGCCTCCACGACCACCTGCCGCTGGCCGCTGAGTACGGGCTCGGGGGCGTGCATCTCAACGGCCGCAATCCGATACCGCCCGCCGAGTTCCGGGGCGTGGTCAGCCGTTCGTGCCACTCGCTGGCGGAACTCGAAGCCGCGGCTCCGACGACCGGTTACCGTTTTCTGAGCCCGATTTTCGACAGCATCTCGAAGAGCGGCTACCGTGCGGCATTTTCCGGGGAAGCGCTGTGCGAAGCTGCGGCTCAGGGGATTATCGACACGCGGACATTGGCGCTCGGGGGCGTGACACCCTCCCGCCTGCCACAGGTCCGGGCGTGGGGGTTCGGGGGTGCGGCGCTGCTGGGCTGCATCTGGCGCGACACCTCGGCGGCGGGACTGCGGCGCACGCTCGCCGAAATCGACAAATATAAAAAGGAATAACATGCTTCAATTCATCACACACCGGAACGGGCGTTACGACGAGATCTCCGGGACACGCGCCGTACTGGAAGGGGGCTGCCGCTGGGTGCAGCTCCGCATGAAGGATGCCCCGGACGAGGAGTTCCTGCGCGTGGGGCGCGAGGTGGGACGGCTGTGCCGGGAGTACGGTGCGACGTTTCTCGTAGACGACCGCGTGCATCTGGTCGCCGAGCTCGGGGCCGACGGCGTACACCTGGGCAAGCACGACATGCCCGTTTCGGAAGCCCGCCGACTGCTGCCCGCCGGGACGACCATCGGCGCGACGGCCAATACGTTCGAGGAGATCGCACGCGCCGCAGCGGCCGGGGCCGACTACATCGGACTGGGCCCGTTCCGCTTCACCGAGACCAAACGCAACCTGAGCCCGATCCTCGGGCTGGAGGGTTACCGGGCGATCTTCGAGCGGTGCCGCGCGGCGGGGATCACGCTTCCGGTGGTGGCCATCGGGGGGATCACGGCCGCGGACGTCGCAGCGATCCTCGACACGGGAGCCACGGGCATCGCCCTCTCGGGGGCACTCCTCGGGGCCGAAGACCCGGCGGAGGAGACCCGCAAAATCATGAAAATCCTAAATCATCACAAACTATGAACGAATTGATAATCGGCGGACGGACGTTCCGTTCGCGTCTGTTCGTCGGCACGGGCAAGTTCTGCTCCAACGAGCTGATGTCGCGTGCCATTGCCGCCTCGGAGACCGAAATGGTCACCGTGGCCATGAAACGGGTCGACATGGCCAACCCGCAGGACGACCTGCTGGGCCACATCCGCCGTCCGGGCATCCAGCTGCTGCCCAACACCTCGGGGGTTCGCAATGCCGAGGAGGCCGTGCTGGCGGCGCAGCTGGCCCGCGAGGCCTTCGGCACGAACTTCATCAAGCTGGAGATCCACCCCGACCCGAAATACCTGCTGCCGGACCCCGTCGAGACGCTGCGCGCCACGGAGGAGCTGGCCCGGCTGGGTTTCGTGGTGCTGCCCTACATCCAGGCGGACCCGGTGCTGTGCAAACGTCTCGAAGAGGCCGGTGCCGCCACCGTCATGCCGCTCGCGGCGCCGATCGGCACCAACAAGGGGCTCGTCACGCGCGAGATGCTCGAAATCATCATCGAACAGAGCAACGTCCCCGTCGTGGTCGACGCCGGGTTGGGGGCTCCGTCGCACGCCGCAGCGGCCATGGAGCTGGGCGCCGACGCCGTGCTGGTCAATACGGCGATTGCCGTGGCGGGCGATCCCGAGCGGATGGCCCGGGCCTTTGCGCGGGCCGTCGAGGCGGGGCGCGAAGCCTACGAATCGGGACTGGGAGCCACGGCGCGCCACGCCGAAGCGAGCAGCCCGCTGACCTCGTTCCTCGATTAATCGCACACGGAGATGTTTTCAGAGGAATTAGCGAAATACGACTGGGAGGAGACCACCGCGCGGATTCTCTCCAAAACGGCCGCCGACGTGGAGACGGCCCTCGGCAAGGAGCATCTGACACTCGACGACTTCATGGCGCTGGTCTCGCCCGCCGGGGCGGCCTACCTGGAGCCGATGGCGCAGCTGAGCCGCCGCTACACGCAGGAGCGCTTCGGCAAGACCGTCTCGATGTACATTCCGATGTACATCACCAACTCCTGCACGAATTCGTGCGTCTACTGCGGCTTCAACCGCCACAACGCCATTCCGCGGGTGATCCTCACCCAGGAGCAGATCGAGGCGGAGTGCCGGGCGATCCGCGAGTTGGGGCCTTTCGAGAACCTGCTGCTCGTGACGGGCGAGAACCCGCGGGCCGCGGGCGTCGACTACATCGAGCAGGCGCTGCACACGTGCCGGCCCTACTTCAACAACCTCACGATCGAGGTGATGCCGCTTGCCGCCGAGGAGTATGAGCGGCTGACCCACGCGGGCCTGAACGGTGTGGTCTGCTTCCAGGAGACCTACAACCGCAGGAACTACAACATCTACCACCCGGCGGGCATGAAGTCGAAGTTCGAGTGGCGCGTGAACGGTTTCGACCGCATGGGCCAGGCCGGGGTGCACAAGATCGGCATGGGCGTACTGATCGGGCTGGAAGAGTGGCGCACGGACGTCACGATGATGGCCCTGCACCTGCAATACCTGCGCCGCCGCTACTGGAAGACGCGCTACAGCGTCAATTTCCCGCGGATGCGCCCCTCGGAGGGTCATTTCCAGCCCAACGTCGTGATGAGCGACCGCGAGCTGGCGCAGGTGACCTTCGCCTTCCGGATCTTCGACCACGACGTCGACATTTCGTACTCGACGCGCGAGCGGGCCGAGTTCCGCAACCACATGGCGACGCTGGGCGTGACGTCGATGAGTGCCGGATCGAAGACCGACCCGGGGGGCTACCGCGTCTACCCGCAATCGCTCGAACAGTTCGCCGTGAGCGACGAGCGCACCCCGGCGGAGGTCGAGGCGGCGATCCGCCGCGAAGGCTACGAAGTGGTCTGGAAGGACTGGGACAAAATCTTCGACTGACGATGCCCGGCAACGAACGCTACGCACGGCAGACGATGCTGCCGGAGATCGGCGAGGAGGGGCAGCGGCGGCTGGCTGCCTCGGCGGTGCTGATCGTCGGGCTCGGGGGGCTGGGTTCGGCCGTAGCGCCCAGCCTCACGGGCGCCGGCGTGGGGCGTCTCGGGCTGGCCGACCCCGACACGGTCTCGGAGAGCAACCTCCCCCGGCAGACGCTCTACACCGAATCGCAGATCGGACGCCCGAAGCCGGAGGCGGCCCGCGAACGGCTCGCGGCCCTGTCGTCCGCCACGCGCTTCGACCTCTACCCCGAGGGACTGACCGCCGCGAATGCCCGCGAACTGGTCGCAGCCTACGACCTGGTGGTGGACTGTTGCGACAACTTTGCGACGCGCTACCTCCTCGACGAGACGTGTGCGGCCGTGGGTCGGCCGTGGGTCTACGGCTCGATCGGGGCATTCCACGGGCAGGTGAGCCTCTTCAACGGACACGGCAAACGCCGCTACACGGAACTCTACCCCGACCGCGAAGCGCTGTGCGCCCTGCCGCCCGCCGCTTCGGGGGTTATCGGGCCGACCCCGGGGGTCGTCGGAGCCCTCGAAGCCGCCGAGGCGATCAAATGGCTCGTGGGCTTCGGCGAACCGCTCGACGGGCGGCTGCTGACCCTCGACTTGAAAACCATGCAAACCGAAACGATCGAATTTTAAGACAAAACAGATGGGAAAAGGATTCGACCAGTACGCATCGGCCTACGATGCGTGGTTCCTCGACAACCGGAACGTACTTTATTCGGAGGTCAACCTCGTGGCCTCGACACTCAAGGACGCGGGACGAGTGCTCTCGGTGGGCTGCGGCAGCGGCCTTTTCGAGAAGATCCTGCGCGACGAATACGGCATCACCGTCACCGACGGCATCGAGCCTTCGGAGGGAATGGCCTCCATCGCCCGCAAACGGGGCATGAACGTCACCGTCACGACGGCCGAAGCGGCCGACTTCGGCAACGGCGACTACGACACGCTGCTCTTCAACGGCACACCGAGCTATATCGGCGACCTCAGGGGGGTCGTGCACAAGGCCTATGAGGCACTGCCCGCGGGCGGGCGCATTATCCTGATCGACGTCCCGAAGGAGAGCTCCTACGGGCTGTTGTACAACCTGGCCAAGGCGGTCGGGACGTGGGACCACCCGCTGCTGGCGGGGTGCTACCCGCCCAACCCCTACCCGATCGAGTTCGTCGACGTGGCTGCCTGGCGCACGACGGCCGAGAAGGTTGCGCTGCTCCGCGAGGCGGGTTTCACCGACCTGGAGTTCGCGCAGACGCTGACCTCGCACCCGCTGACGTCGAACGACGAGGAGGAGCAGCCCGTCGAAGGGTACGGCAAGGGCGACTACGTGGCCGTGACGGCCTATAAACGCTAAATGTCCGCAACGATGAAACGCTGGAGCGACGAGGCGTGGGAGGCAGCCCTCCCGACCTTCGAAAAGATTCTCCGCCACCCGTTCGTCGGGGCGCTGGCCGCCGGGACGCTTCCGGCGGAACGCTTCCGGTTCTACATCCGCCAGGACGCCCTCTATCTGGACGGCTATGCTCGACGGCTGGCCCACGTGGCCGCACGACTGCCCCGCAAGGAGCAGACGGAGGCCTTCCTGCACTTCGCCCTGGACGGCATTGCCGTCGAACGGGCCCTTCACGCGCAGTTCCTCGCGGGCGATCTGCCGGCACCCGGGGAGATGAGCCCGACGTGTCTGTTGTACACTTCGGTGCTGGAGGCGCAGGCCACGGCACCCGTCGAGGTCGAAGCAGCGGCCGTGCTGCCGTGCTTCGTAGTCTACCAGCGGGTCGGCGAGGCGATCCTCGCGCAGGCCCGGGCCTCGGAGAACCCAGGCGCCGCAGGGAACAGACCCGGCCCGGGCCACAACAGCGGCACCCCGACCCCCGACGGCAGCACGGCCGCCGGAGCAAATCCGAACAGCGGAGAGCAGCACCTCACCCCGCTTCTCGAAAATCCCTACCGGGCATGGATCGAGACCTATGCCGACCCGGCTTTTGCGGCCTCCGCGGAGCTTGCCACGCGGATCTGCGACGAACTGGCCGCGGCCGCCGGAGCGGAGACCCGTAGCCGGATGACGGAACTTTTCGTGCGCTGTACCCGCATGGAGTGGCTCTTCTGGGAGAGCGCCTGGAATCTCGAAAACTGGAAAATATGAGCAACGAAACGAAAAAACACTACAAACGCGCGCTGACCATTGCGGGCAGCGACCCGAGCGGCGGCGCAGGCATCCAGGCCGATTTGAAGACCTTTTCGGCATGCGGATGCTTCGGAACATCGGCCATCGTGGCCGTTGTGGACGAGAATACGGTGGGGGTTACGGGCGTGCACCCCATCCCGGTTGATTTTGTCACGGGCCAGATCCGCTCGGTGCTGGACGACATCGGCACGGACGCCGTGAAGATCGGGATGCTGCACTCTTCGGAGTTGATCCGCGCCGTGCGCGACACGCTGGCGCCCTACGGCCTGCGCAACGTGGTGCTCGACCCGGTAATGGTGGCCACGTCGGGCGACGCCTTGCTGCAGGGGGAGGCCGTTGCGACGCTGCGCGACGAGTTGATTCCGACCGTGCGGGTCATCACGCCGAACATTCCCGAAGCGGAGTTGCTTCTGGGGCAGCAGATCGACCGGCAGTCGCAACTTCCCGACGCGGCCCGGGCCTTGTCCTGCGGGGGGCGGGTATCTGTTTTCCTGAAGGCGGGGCACCTCACCGACGAGGAGCTCATCGACATTTTCTACAATGCCGAGACGGACGAGGTTATTCCGTTGCGTTCGCGGCGGGTTCAGACGGTCAACACGCACGGCACGGGCTGTACGCTGTCGTCGGCGCTGGCGGCGTTCCTGGCTCGGGGGTTCGAGTTGAGCGAAGCGGCAGCGCGAGCGAAGGCGTATATTGCCTCGGCGATCGAGGCGGGAGCGTCGTATGAGATCGGGCACGGGCACGGTCCGGTGCACCATTTCCACGGCTTCTGGGAATAACCCGGCTAAGAGCCGGGGGGGGGCGAAGGTGGCTTCAAGGGGTTTCCGATCCAATTCTGCGCTTCGACCGTTAATCGCGGTGATTTGTTTCCGATAGGGGTTGTATGCGGGTAAAGGCTTCGGAAACCGCTAAAGGTTCAGCAGCCCACAAAACCGGTCTCTTAGACCGGTCATTCCCGCTTTCGCGGGAATCCAGGATCGTCGAGGCGCAGAACCGGATCGGAAACCCTTCTCTGAGACCTTCGCCCATAAAGCCCGCCTTTTAGGCGGGTGGATTTCCGCTCAAGGCGGAAATAACGAAACCCGCTACGCACGGGTTTTCCAGCAAAATCCGATATTGAAATAGGAATAAATCAGGAATAAGCTACTTATAAACTTTTTCTCAAAGAGAGAGGTAATGATTTGGCAACAGTCGCAAATTCCGTGATATGCGGTGTATTTCTGTCTAACAACTCTTTTGGTTACAAAGATACAATAATTCAAATGGGACAGCAATAAGCATAACACTAATTTAATTGCTCCAACGCATTAAAAATTTCATCCAACTTCGGATATATTTCAATTACATTGGGCTCGCCACGTTTATTCATCATTTCCACCTGCTTCATAATCTTGTTTTTGATAATGGGATAATCATGGGGAGCTACAAGTCGCGAACTTTTCAGATAAAGGAATATCCAATCTACACCCACGTTGGGCAATATGCTTATTTCATTATCCAATAATGGCTGAACATTATTATGGTAAAAATCCTCCACGGTTGCATAACGGGTAAAAACAGCCTTGGCATTCTTTTCCACTTCCTCTTTCAGGAGGGAAAATCGTTCATCGTATCGACTATCGTCTTGCGGAAAATAGAAATAATTGTCTGCGTTAAGCATTTTCCCATCGAACCCTATGGTATAATTATCGCGCTGGTCTTTTCGAGATTTTGGAGAAAATGGTTCAAACCACCTGTGCAGAATATCAAAACGCCTGCCATATATGGGATAAATTCGCAATGCCGGTTTATCTGTTTCCATGTCCCAACTTCGGGGATATGTCTCTAATTCAATAGATTCAAAGCCATCGGAAGTTGTCCTTATCAACCCTTGTCCCTTTAGCTTGAATTCGGACAAATACTCACTTGAAGCTATTAATTGTTGCAAAATTTCATTTTTGTTCATCTCTCGTGCTTTAAGAAATAATCGGGTGGAAATATCAGGACAATAGCTTATTACCCCGTCCTTAAATAGTGTCCATCCCTATCTCCTTCGACCAGCGCAGTCGAGAAACCGGCGCGCTCCTTGTCGGCCTGGACGTTGAACGCCAAGGTATCTGCATCCGCTACCCGGCAGGTAGCGGGATGGTTTCGCCCCGAAGCCCGTTATTCCGCCCCGCGGGTTTGATTTTTCAGTTTCTCCTGATCCTTGCGGTAAATCTGATAGGAGTTTACGAAGTTCTGCCAGACGATGTAGGCCGTCGGGGCGATCGAGGAGACGGGATTCAGGAATGACTGAGCCATCCAGACTGCCAGCACGGTGTTTTTCTGGCCGAGCGACTGACCTCCGGCGGGGGGATCGCCGTAGCGGCGCCCGATTGCGCGACCGACCTTGAACTGCACCAGGCAGATCACCAGCGCCGCAAAGGCCAGCCACAACTCCGTGGAGACCGAGGCGTCGTGCAGGTCGATGATGAAGCAGGTCGTGCGCCCGATGATCACGAGCAGCGACATCAGCCACATGTAGAAGGAGATCTGCCCGTGCTCCCCGATCCACTTGGCGAGTTTCGGGAAGACGAAGCGGAAAAATTGCGCGGCAGCGAAGGGCCCGACGAGCAGCGGGGCGATCCGGGCGAGGATCTGCGCGAAGGTGCATTCACCCGTTCCGGTGAAGGTCAGGATGACGGGCGCCACCAGGGCGATTGCCATGTTGCAGATGAGGCTGTAGGTAGCCATTGTGGCGACGTTTGCGCCGAGCATCCCTGCGATGACCACGGCGGCCATCGCCACGGGAGCCAGGACGCAGACCATGGCTCCCTGCGCCACGACGTCGTTCAGCGGCAGCAGCAGCAGATAGACCGCGATGCAGACCACGACCTGGAAGAGCAGCAGCCAGACATGCAGCATCGAGGGTTTCATCTGTTTGGGGCTGACGCGGCAGAAGGTGACGAAGAGCATCAGGAAGATCAGCGTCGGAGTGATCATCTGATGGCTTGCGGTTTCGAGGGCCGCAATCGGGCGGCACAGCAGCGCCCCCAACACCATGGCCGAGGGCATGGCAATGGTTCTCACGTTGCGTTGCAACTGTTCGAGCAGGTGCATTTTATGCGAGGAGTTCCTTGACCTTGGTCGAAATCTCCTTGCCGTCGGCACGACCGGCCAGGCGTTTCGAAGCTACCCCCATCACCTTGCCCATCTCCTTCATCGACGTAGCGCCGACTTCGGCGATAATGGCCCGGACTTCGGCGGTCAGCTCCTCCGGAGTGAGCTGCTTGGGCAGGAACTCCTGATAGACAGCCACCTGGGCCAACTCCTCCGCGGCCAGGTCGGGGCGGTTCTGCCCGGTGAAGATCGCAGCGGAGTCCGTGCCCTGCTTGGCGAGCTTCGAGATGATCTTCAGCACGTCGGCATCGGGCAGTTCGGCCACTTCGGGACCGGCGGTCTTGGCTTCGATGATGTACTTCTTGGCGTTTCGGAGCGCACTCAGACGCACCGTATCCTTGGCCTTCATGGCCTCCATGATTCCTTTCGAAATCTGCTGTTCCAACGACATAGCTCTGTAATTTTTAACGAATAAAACAATTTATTTCAACCCCTTCTTCATAAGGAAGTCCAATACGTCGCGCATCAGCCGGTCGCGTTGCACGCCGTCGCGGATCGTCTCGAACGGGAAGCTCGCCACAAAGGTCCTTCCGGTGGTTTCGCACGCCACGGCCGCCGTACCTCCGTCATCGTCGTAACGCATCACGGCAAACGCCCCGTCCCCGGCCGGACACAGGGCATCCCGCCGCTCGACGACGTAGCAATCGGGGCGGTAGAGCGTGTTGAAGCGGTACTCGCCGCGCGAGAAGTCCGGATGGGCCGTCACGACACGGATCCGGCCCGTACCCGACTCGCGGCAGGTATCCAACCGGCAGCGCAGCACCTCTTCGGCAAAGGCCCGCCCGGCGGACTCCGCCTCAGAGTCCCCCACAAGGTCCGAAAGGACGTAAGCCCCCGAGACGAACAACGCCCCGCCATCGGCCAGATAGCGCCGCAACGCCCCCTGCAGGGGCTCCGGGAAGGCCGTGAACGAAGGTTCGCCGAGTCCGCGGCCAATCGGCGTCTTGCGCTGCTTGCCCAGAATCAGGTCGACCGCGCCATAGCCCTCCAGCGCGACGCGCCCCTCCCCGACGGCCCGGGCCGATGCCGAACAGAACGAATAGCCCGCCGCGACGATCGAACGGCCGTGCAGGGCCGGATAGTCGAACGTATTGCCGCCGATCACGTCGGTCTCGTAGCTGCGGTCGCAGGCCCCAAGGGCGATGCTGTCGATGTTGCAACGCGCCTGCGCGAGGTCGAAGACCCGCTGGGGGCCGATGAACGAGATGTCCACGCGGTCGGGCACCCCGCCGTCGAGGTCCATGCGGAACCCGGCCAGCGAGTCGCACCGCACGCTCTCGGGCCCGCTCACGCGGTCGAAACCGTTGACCACCAGCACACGGCCCCTTTCCTCGGCCGCACGGCACACCGCCAGGGTCTCGCCCGGAAAACTCTCCCCGCCGTCATTCACGGCCGTCACGCGGTAGCTGTAGACGTGTCCGGGCTCCTGTTCGACGGTCAGTTCGGGCCGGTCGGTCCGGCGGCCGTTGTCGAATCCCCCGTCATCGCGCCGCGTATAGACCACATAGGCCGTCGGGGCGGCCGAGGGTTCCAGCGGATCGGTCGCGGGTTGCCACGAGAGCCGCACCCGGTTGTCCGGGGTGAACTCCGCGGCGAACGACGTCACCGGAAGCGGTTGTACCACCACTTCGGATAATCCGTATTGCGAGCCGACATAGCGAAGGATACCCTTGTAAACGGCCCGGCTCACGAGGAACCGGAAACGCGGGTCCTGCCCCAGCCGCATGTCTGCGAAATTCTGGTGCGAAAGCAGTTCGAGCAGCATGGTCGGAACCCCCGGGACCCGCGCTTCGTAGTAGGCGCGGTTCCAGATCCCGCGCCGCTGCCAGTCGGGTTCGCAGGTGCGGCGGATATCCTCCACGACCTGTGTCTGCACGAGGTCCGTCAGGTCGCGCGAACGGTAGCGGTCGGCTCCGCCCTCGAACTTGCCGCCGTGCTCCCGCGTGTAGCAGATGCCCAGCGTCCCGACGATCCCGTCGCCGTCGCGCACCCCGGCATCCGAGTGGAAGGCCAGGGCCATGTCGAGCGGGATGTGCAGACCCGTGGAGTCGGGCAGGCGCTCCGAACCGCCCAGCAGGGCGTTGACCCAATGGGCCCGCGACATGTAGTCGTCCTTGTAGTCGTCCTTATGGTCTTTCGGCGAGTAGACCGTCTCGGGGAACCCGGCCCATTGCAGCCAGTAGCGCGCCCCCTCGCAGAAACGCGGGTAGCCGCTCGTCTCGGCCACATATTCGCGGCCGGGCTGCCGCAGCGAGTCGACCGGCGTGCGGGCCACGTTTCCGAACCCTCCGCCCACCTTCACGGCATCGGCCGAAACCAGCCGTCCGGCACGCCGCGAGCGGTTCGTCAGCGTCACGATCGGCTGCTCGCCCGGGGCGAAGGCGAAGTGTCCCAGGTAGATCCACGTTCCGCCGCCCATCGTCTGGTTGACGGCGAATTCGGTCTCGCCGCCCAGGTGGTGCACCGTATAGCGGGCATCGTCGACACTCTCCGGGGTCGATTCGTAACTCACGTAGACGGCATATTCGCCCCGCTCGGGGATTGCAACACGCCATTCGGCCTCACCCGACGGACGGTGCGTGACGCTCCGGATCCGACGCGTCGTCCCCTCCCGGAAAGGGTTTTCACCGGTCAGGTAGACCTGTCGGCGGTGGGCAAAGCCCGCACCGCCCGCTTCCCAGGTCCCCTGTTCGGTATATTCCCGTTCGGCATCATTATCCGCCAGCACCTCGTGGCGCTGCACGTCACGTTCGCGCGGCAGCAACACGCACGCCCCGGCGTTTTCGAGCATCGGGACCAGGTACGGCAGCACGTAACTCTGCGTATAGAGGTCCTCGCAGGTCTGCCACAGCGCCGAGCGCTGCCACCGCCAGCGGTTCTCCGGCTGGTCGAAATAGCGCCCGTGACTCTGCCACACGGCGATATGGCGTCCCGCAAGCCCCGCGGTCGGGGTCGGGACAACCGTCGAGAGGCGCGTCACCAGCGGACGGTCCGACACGCCGGAACGGTTGGTGAAGAGGACGAGTTTCCGCTTCTCGACCAGCCGCCGCACCTGCGACGCATCGCGGCAGGCCAGCGGAATCAGCTCCGAAACCTCGCGGTTGTCGGTGTAGAGCTCGATCTGCGCCTTGCGGAACTCCGCCGGGAGCAGCGCCCGCACCGAATCGCGCATCGCCCGCGTATTCGCCTCGCGGAAGGGGTAGTATGAAAGTCCGATCGAGGCGTAGATCCGCACCGTGCGGCGCGAAGCCTTCACGCCCTGCACCCGCACAGGAATCGGCTCCGCCTTCTGGTAGCCGCCCGACACCTCGCGCGAAACGATCCGCGAAAGGGTCCGGGCAATTTCGGCCCGCGTCGCGGAGCCGATCCCCGCGGCCGTTGCTTCACCGAAAGCAAAAAGTAAAACAAGCAGATATAACAGTCTATTTTTCATTCTTTTGCGATAGTATCCACATACCGATCATCGTAAAGGCGGCATTGTAGATCAGGAGTTCGAAACCGATTTGGTAATCCCACGCCTCGCGGGCCCATGTCTGCAGCAGGGCGCTCAGCACCGGAGCCAAAACCGCCACCGGCGGGATCCAGCGGTCACGCACCCGGCGGCGCGTCACCATCCCGAAGGCAAACATCCCGAGGATCGGACCGTAGGTGTAGCTGGCCACCTTGTAGACCAGGTTGATCACGCTGTCGTCGGCCCAGTATTCGAAGGCCAGGATCACGGCCGCCATTCCCAGCGCCATCCCCACGTGCACCCCCTTGCGCAGGCGCGTCAGGCGCACGTCGTCCATGCGTTTCGGACCCTCGAGGATGTCAACCGTGAAGGAGGTCGTCAGCGCCGTGAGCGCCGATCCCGCAGCCGAATAGGTGCTTGAGATAAGCCCCACAACAAACAGAATGCCAACCACAAGCGGAAGCCCGCCCTCAACCGCCACCAGCGAAAATACCTGGTCGCTCTTTTCCGGAAGCGCCATCCCGGTCCGCGCCGCGTAGAGGTAGAGCAGCCCCCCCAGCACCAGGAAGAGGAAGATCACGAAGATCTGGCTCACGGCCGTCAATACGATGTTCTTCTGCGAGTCGCGCGGCGTGGCGCAGCTCAGGTTCCGCTGCATCATGTCCTGGTCGAGTCCCGTCATGGCCACCAGCAGCACGATCCCCGCCGCAAACATCTTCCAGAAGTAGCGGTCCGACGAAGGGTCGTCGAAGAAGAAAACCCGCGACATCGGAGAGGCCGCCACCTCACGCGCCGTCTCCCCCACCGAAAGGCCCAGCGCCTGCATGATGAAGAGAATCGACAGCACGAGGCTCCCGACCAGGCACAGCGTCTTGAGCGTATCGGTCCAGATCAGCGACTTCACGCCCCCTTGGTGCGTATAGAGCCACACGAAGGCCATCGTCACCAGCGCGTTGGCCCAGAACGGAATGCCGTAGTGCGCGAAAACCAGCACCTGCAGCACCGCGCAGACCACGTAGACCCGCAGTGCTGCGCCCAGCATCTTCGAAATGAAGAAGAACCACGCTCCGGTGCGGTGCGAGGCCACGCCGAAGCGGTCGTCCAGATATTCGTAGAGCGAGACCACACGCAGGCGGTAGAAGGTCGGGATCAGCACGTAGGCCACGACAAACTGGCCCACGGTAAAGCCCGCGACCATCTGCATGTAGGAGAAGGAGTCGGCGGCAACCGACCCCGGGACCGAGATGAACGTCACGCCCGACATCGCCGCCCCGATCATCGCGAAGGCCGCCATATACCACGGCGTGCGGCGGTTCCCGGTGAAGAAGCCCGCATTGTCGGCACGCCGGCCCGAGAGCCACGCAACGGCGAACAGCACGGCAATATAGCCCAAAACGGTACAGATGACGGCAACGGGTGTCATGGCGGATTCTTCGGATTTCGGTGCGGGAAAGGGCCCCGGCTGCCCTGCAAACTGGCGGCGCACGGCGTTCCCTGCACGGTACATACATCGGCAAAGATACGAAAAACCTCGGAATAGTGTGCTCCCGGCGTATCATTCCACGCAAGGGGACAACACGACGACTGCAGACTCCCGACCGAAAAGGCACGCATCTCGTCCGAACAGTTCACAATTCCGGAAATTTTCCTTATCTTTATCGAAAACAGGAGGAATCGGCTGCTTCGTCAGGCCACAGTCGTCGGGCGCCCGCCGCTTCCTGTCTGCGGAGAAAAACGGAACGACCCCATAACCAAAACCCAAATTCGAAAAGTATGGCTTTTTTCAAGGAATTCAAGGAATTCGCCATGAAAGGCAATGTCATGGACATGGCCGTCGGCGTGATCATCGGAGGCGCATTCGGAAAGATCGTCTCCTCGCTCGTGAACGACATCCTCATGCCCCCGATCGGGGCGTTGATCGGAAACACCGACTTCTCGCAGCTCCGGATCGATATTTCGAAGGTCCGCGACGTAACGTCCGGTGCCATGCACTCCGTCGAAGGGCTGGTCAGCGGGACCAATGCGGCAGCCCAGGCTGCACCCGTGGAGCCCATTTACTGGAACTACGGCGCATTCATCCAGCAGTGCGTCGATTTCGTCATCCTCGCCTTCTGCGTCTTCCTCATGGTCAAGCTGATGAACCGGCTCATGAAGAAAAAGGCCCAGACGCCGCCCGCCCCGCCCGCGCCTTCGAAAGAGGAGCTGCTCCTGACCGAAATCCGCGACCTGCTGAAGGAACAACGCAAGTAAAACAACAAACAATTTGAAATTCAGCAGAATCCAGTTCTGTATATGCAGAGCTGGATTTTCATTTCAAAATACAATATATTCCATTCGAAAATAAATCATGTTTCGATATTTGTTTTTTCGAAATAAAAAACTATTTTTGCGAAAGATAACCCTTAAAAACCGAAAGCCATGAAAAGCCCGTTCAAAGCCGCCGGAATCGGCGTACTGGCACTCGCGTCAACCGCCTGCTCCCAGCAGGAACCTCAACGGCCCAATATCATCCTGATCCTCGCCGACGACCTCGGAAGCGAATGTATCGGCTGCTACGGCGGAGTCAGTTACCAGACCCCCTGCATCGACTCACTCGCCCGGCAGGCCATCCGATTCGAAAACATGCACGCCATGCCCCTCAGCACCCCTTCGCGCGTGCAACTCATGACCGGGATCTACAACGACCGAAACTATGTCAACTTCGGATACATGAACGACGACGAGCACACCTTCGCCCACCTCGCACAACAGGCCGGGTATTCCACGGCGATCGTCGGAAAATGGCAGCTCGGACGTTCCCGGGAGATGGTCTCCAAACTCGGATTCGACGAATGGTGCCTCTGCCAGCTCGAAATCTACAAGGAACTCGCCGGGGACAAGGCCACCGACCGCTATGCCTTCTCTTATCTCGACAACAACGGTCGCTACGATTTCAGCTACTACGGACCCGACGATGCTCTGCGCTATGCGTTCGACTACATCGACCGCCAGGCCGCAGCCGGAAAACCCTTCCTGCTCTACTACCCCACACCGCTGGTCCATACGCCCCACGTCCCCACCCCCGACTCCGAGTGCTGGACCGACAACCCCGAAACCCGCTTCATACACGACACCCGGCACTTCCCCGACATGGTCGCCTATCTCGACAAACAGGTCGGGAAGTTCGTCGACAAACTCCAGGCGGACGGTCTCTGGGACAACACCATTCTGATCTTTGTCGGTGACAACGGAACCATGGAGCAGGTCGTCTCGAAAATGAGCGACGGCCGCGAAATCAAGGGCGGAAAGGGAAATGCGACCTCCAACGGCACGCACGTTCCCTTGCTGATCGCCTGGGGTGACAAAATCAAGTCCGGGCGCGTCAGCGAACGCCTCGTCGACATGACCGACTTCATGCCCACGATGGCCGACGCCATGGGAATCGAGGTCCCCGAGGAGTGGCGCATCGACGGCATCTCGCTCTATCCCGAACTCTGCGGGCTCGAACCCCTCCAGCGAGAATTCACCCTCGTGCACTTCAACCCCCTGTGGCCCCACAAGCCCTATCCGCGAGCCGCCCGCTGTGCATTCAACACCGAATACAAGTATTATTGGGACGGGCGGTTCTACCACTTCTCCGAGGACCCCATGGAGCAGCACCCGCTCGATGTGACGGAGTGCCCGCCCGAGGTGCAGGAACTCTACGCCAAGCTGAAGGCCAAGGTCGACGAAATGCCCGACTGGTATCCCGACAAGCCCGGGGCCCCGCGGCACGGTGATTACAAGAGCTTCTACGACGCCAATCCGCAGCAAGCCAAATGATGGATCATTGACGTATTGACGGGGTAGCAGGCTGGCACTTCGTCTTCCGAAAAAGCCCTGCGCCGGAACAGGTCCGGCGCAGTTTTTTTACGCGGCGCTCTTCGATCAGACAGGGCTTCAAACCTCCGACGGCGTATCGTCAGCGTCCTTTTTCGTGGCATACTCCTGGAGAACGTAGGTCGTGAAGATCGGGAAGAACATCATCCCTAACGACGGCAGCAGCACGCAGACCACTTTCCCGACGGCCGTGACCGGAAAAATCGCAGCTCCGACCGACGTGACGTTCATCCACGCCCACCACAAGGCGTTCCCGAAACCGTGGAGTTTCGGGTTCACCAACACCTCGTAGTCGTAGAATACCAGTGCCGAGAGGTAAGTGAAGGCCACAACCGTGAAAAGATAGGCCGCAAGCAACCACTGCATCCGGCTCCCCCGCACCATCCACTGCACGATAATGAACATTGCCAGAAAAGCCCGCAGCATCGAAATCATTCCGACCAGGATGCCCCAGTCGTGGGTCATGCGGAGATCCGCCCACGACAACAGCGTCAGGTACGGAATCGAGATCAGCAGGTAGAACAGATGTTGTACGAAAAAACGGAGTTTCCGCGCGGACTGGACCAGCCGAAACAGGAAATCGCAGAGAAAAACCATGCAGACGAAAAACTGGATCGTCAGGTAGGTGTCGGACAAATGGGTGTGGTCCCCGGCGAGAATTTCCCACGAGAGGGCCACAAGCAGCGTAATGCCGGCCAGGAGTTTCAGGATGCCCAGGGTGTCGGTAAATCCGGGACGGGAGGATTCGGATGGGGTCATTGAATTTTATTTTTCGCGCAGAGGTCTCAAAATCGGTGCCACGACCCGGTACCGAAAGTTTTTCCCGTGTTTTTTCGTCCGAATATTTTGCAGGTTCGGATTTTTCGATTACCTTTGCACACGCTTTCAGCAATGGCGGGATAGCTCAGCTGGTTAGAGCGCATGATTCATAATCATGAGGTCGAGAGTTCAAGTCTCTCTCCCGCTACTGAAAAGGACCGAATCTGGATTCGGCCCTTTTTTTGTTGAGACAAGAGAGAGGGGGGGGCTTGCCTTCATCTGTTCAATGACATTCGCCTTAATCGTTTCAAAATCAAATGAATTACCCATAATTAAAGTGTGTCTGTAAAGTTAATCTCTTTCTCCCTTTACTTCACACTCTTTAGTTTACAGGCTCGCATATCCTGAACGTTCCATTGCTGATGTGCTCTATGTAGACACAATGCTGCGTGCTCCGGCAATCAAGACGTCACGTCTGAAAGCCGACCAGAACGACGGGGTTGTTTATAACTATATGTTCGCATGGGATACACCGCTTGACGGTGGTTCTGCCATATCCTATCATTGTTCCAAACTGCCGTTTATACTCAATAATATATCTATGTCAAAGGCTTCCGCTGTCGGAGGTAAGCTGGCAGAAATACTTGCAGACTGCATGAGTGCGGCATGGATTAACTTCGCAAAAAACGGGAATCCCAATCATTCTGGGATTCCATACTGGCCAGCATTCACACGAGAATATGGATACATTATGATTTTCGGGAATAAATGTATGGTAAAGAAGAATCATGATTATGAGTTGATGAAACTTCTTGTCCCGGATTATGTATTTTAGGCTGGATAATCGGTAAAAACTGAGATTTTTACCGATTTTTTTGTATCACCGCTTCCGACGGCTCCAATTATCTTTGCAGTGGTAATAATTAAAAAATCAGAAAGATATGAAATCAATAGCCATTATGGTATTCATGCTTCTGACTTTTACAGTCGGAACAAAGGCCCAAGAAAACCGGAAGGCATTTACTGCCGAGGAACAGGAGATCGTCGATTTGTCCGACTGCAAGTGGAACTGGATGTCAGAGAAAAATGTGGAAAAGTTGGCGGAGCTGTTCCATGAGAACTCGCAGTTTGTCCACATGGGTGGCTATTGGGGCAAACAGCAGGAGCTGGAAACCATTCGCACGGGTGGCATTTGGTATAAGAAAGCCGAGATACACGATGTACAGGTGAAATTTGCTGCAGGAACGGCAACGGTTTACAGCCGGATACATTTGAATTCGGTGGTTGGAGGCAACGCCGTGCGGTTTCCTTTTATCGTTACGGAAGTATATGTGATGGAAAACGGGAAATGGCAACTCTCAACCCTTGCTTTCACGAAAACCTTAGATGAATAATCAGACAAAAACGGATATGAAAATCAGGATTTTATCTATCACGGCCATGATGGCAATATCATCCATTGCAGTATATGCGCAGCGTGCAGAAAACTTCCGGCAGCCTTATCCCCTGGGCGACAAACAGTATGAAGAAGCTACGGACGGCGCTGAAACCCGTTATGCCGAGGCTAACAAGGTGCTTGCCCCGAGAGAGCAGGCCATCGTTGCAGTCGCATCTTATACGGGGAAGGGCGATTTGGAAAATTTGAGACAGGCTTTTGTCCAGGCATTGGATGCGGGGATGACAGTCAATGAAATAAACGAAGTACTGATTCACGCCTATGCATATTGCGGATTCCCCCGGAGTTTGCGGGCTATCCAGACTTTCATGCAGGTCGTGGAGAAGCGAAAGGCTGACGGCATAACGGATGCAGTCGGCAGGGAAGCATCCATTGTCAGGGATAACAGAAGCCGCTATGAACGTGGCCGTGATGTGCTTGCCGAAATTTCAGGCATACCTGCCGATGCTCCGAAAGCAGGATACGCCCTGTTTGCTCCGACAATCGAGCGATTCCTCAAAGAGCATCTTTTCGCCGACCTTTTTGAGCGCGATCTGCTGACCTGTCGGGAACGTGAACTCGCCACGGTGTCGGTCCTCGCCGGAGTGGGCGGCGTAGAGCCGATGTTCGGGAGCCATGCCGCAATATGTATGCATCTTGGAGTTACACCGGAACAACTTTCGGCTTTGCTGAACATCGTGGAGATAAACCTCGGCAAGACATATTCGGAACCGCTTCGCAAAGTGTTGGACCAATTGACGGAAAAGAAATGAAGAAAATAGTTTTATCGGCATTGTTGCTGTCAGTTGCGGCAACAGCCGGAGCACAAGAGCCTGTAACAATAGTAAAACAGGGACACTTCCCGGCAGGAGGCACAACCATACAGCGCCCGGGGACATACGATAACAGTAAATTTGTCGGATGGGCCGAGCAGGAGGAGACGGGACAGAGTTATCGTGCCGACCACGCCTTCGTCGATTTTCAGATTCCAGCCGGCGCCCATTGTCTGCCGCTGGTCTATGTACACGGTTACGGAGGTTCGGGCGTCTGCTGGCAGATGACCCCTGACGGCCGCGACGGATTTGCCACGCTGATGCTGCGTCGTGGATGGAGCAGCTATGTCGTGGATTTGCCCGGACGCGGACGGGCCGGAAGAACGTCCGCGACAACAACGGTAAAACCTGTCGCCGATGAAATGTTCTGGTTCGATATATGGCGCATAGGCATTTGGCCTGATTACAACGAAGGTGTACAATTCCCGAAAGACTCCGCATCGCTTTCACAGTTCTTCCGTGAAATGACTCCTGACATCAGCGACCATAAACAGGATGTCCCGGCCCTCAGAGCATTGGCAAAACGTATCGGGAATCATATCCTTGTCACCCATTCGGCAGGAGGCTTCCCTGGCTGGATGTCAGCCATACAGAATAAGGAAGTGAAAGCTGTCGTTTCGTATGAGCCTGGCGGCTTCGTATTCCCGGATGGCGAAGTACCGGAACGTATTGACGGACTGACCGGAGGTGTGGCGGGCACGCCCGTGCCGATGGAACAGTTCCGCCGGCTGACGGAGATTCCGATCGTGCTCTATTTCGGAGACTATATCCCCGAAACACCGTCCAAAAACCTCGGTGACGAGAATTGGCGCGTACGTCTGCAGATGGCCCGCAAATTCGTGGAAACAATCAACCGGCACGGAGGAAATGCAACATTGGTCGAGCTTCCCAAAATAGGAATTTATGGAAACACTCATTTCCTTATGCAGGACTTGAACAATGATGAGTTGGCAAGATTGCTCGATGAGTGGCTGCGAAGTAAATTTATTGAGCACAAAAATTTGTAAAAAGTCATATCTGTCTCAAAAGAGTTGTCCATAAATTAACTATGGACAACTCTTTTGCTTATCATGAGATTTTTACAAAGTTGTTTTATCTCCAGCGCTGAACCAGAATTAAATTCACATCTTATTGATTATCAAATATAATATGTTCTTTACTCTGTGATTTGATACCATAAAGTTCCCCTTGTTTATAAACCCTCAATCCTTTCAATTGCGATAATCGCAACTTTGAAGATTGAGGAGATTTTATTTAATATCATACGGCAGATTGTCAAGATAAACTTTACCTAATCACAGATACCCGATCCCCACAAGCCCAGAGGCGCATTGGTTATTCAATCATTTGGAGAACCGGTATCGACAAACCATGCATTGCAATATCTTCCAGGGGATGTGCCCTTTAGTTACAGATATAGGACTGTCCCTCTATCCCATCTTCAAACTTTCCCCAAACTCGCATTATACTTTTGCCGGAAAAAGAGCTGAACATGAAACGTGTAGCATTACTTCTGACATTTTCCGTTTGGGGCGCCATTGCATACGGACAAGGGCAAGAGCATTCTCTCTCCTATTATATGGAGGCTGCCAAACGGAACAGTCCTCTGCTGAATGATTACCGCAACCAGATGCAAATGGAACAGGATGAGTTGCAGCGGCTGAAAGCAATGTACCGTCATTCCCGGCTGGAGGTGAACGGGGATTATCTATTTGTACCGATCGTATCCAAAGACGGAGGGAGGACTTCTTTCCAATGGAACGCACATAACGCCACGGATTATGATGGATATGACCTTGGCGAAAGCAGCGGATTCCTACACGCAGGGGTAACCTGGACACAGCCTTTGTTGGGCAACTCTTCCTACAAGGTGGTACAGGAGCAGTCGCGGATAAACACTGAAATTGTCCGCAATCACATCCGCCTGGAGGAGCATCAGTTGGAGCGTACTGTGACGGAACAATACCTGCTTTGCCTTCTCGACCAGACGCAAGCGGCATTTGCGGATTCCGTTGGTGCGGTACTCGTGCACCAAGAAAAAACAGTCGGGCGCCTGGTGAAAAACGGATTGGCCAAGGAATCAGACCTGCGGCTGCTTGCCATTGAGCGGGCGGCCAACGAGGAACTGCGCCTTTCGTCCCTGCAGTCTTACCATACACACCTGATGGACCTGAACCTGCTGTGCGGCATCGAGGATACGGCAAACGTGGCTTTAGCAAATATCGGCGTGGAACAGCGTACGCCTAATTTATATGGCAGCAGCCTTTTCACTGAACAATATCGGTTGGACAGCCTGAACACGGTGGCATCGCTGCGTTCGTTCAATCTGCAATACAAGCCCCGGCTGGACCTGTTTGTAAATGGCGGCATGCAAGCGGGCGACTATGCCGGATGGTACAGGCATTTCGGCATGAGCGCGGGGCTGACCTTCCGTTGGACGATATTCGACGGCAGACAGAAGCGGTGGAAGGAGCATCAGGCTGAATGGCAGCAACAAAGCATACGGACATATAAGGAAAATGCCGAATACCGGAGACAAATGCGTATCCGGCAATGCCTCTCCGAACTGGACAAGTATGACCAACGGGCTGTCGCCCTGGAGCGGCAGCTTGCCAAATACGACGAGGTGTTGTCAGCCTACGCCAAAGAGGTGGAAGCCGGGCAAGTGTCTGTGCTGGGTTACATCACTGTCCTGCGCAACAAGATACGGGCAGAAAGGGATTGCCTGCTGCTCCACACAAACAGACAACTTGTCGTGGCTACTTATAATTATTGGAATTATTAAACTGAAACGATATGAAGACGATACTCATTTTATGGTTGGCATATCTTTGCCTGACCGCTTGTAGCGACGGGCAGACAGAACAGGCATCTGAAGCTGAACCTGCCACGGAAGTAACCTTGGCACACCCCGTCCGTGGATGTATTCCGCAAGAAACCCTCCTCACGGCGACCACATCCTATCAATGTAAAACGACCGTTACCTCCCCGATAGCGTCATTCGTCACGGAAGTACAGGTGAAGCCCGGCACAAGGGTTCAGACGGGGCAAACTCTTTACCGGTTGCAGAGTAAGGAGCGACACGCATTGGGGAGCAATGAGAACCTCATCGACATAACAGCCGAAAGGGACGGTATTGTGCTCGATGTGCAGGCACAGCCGGGAAGCTACGCAGCGGAAGGCACAACGCTTTGCACCCTCGTTGAAGCGGCAAGCCTTGTGTTTGAAATAAACGTACCCTATGAGCAACGGGCGTATGCCGGGGCTGGAAGCCGTTGTACATTGGAACTGCCCGACGGCGCACACCTCACGGCTACCGTCCAATCCCCGTTGGCGGTGATGAACACCGCATCCCAATCGGAGCGGGTCGTAGCCATCGCCGAAGCACCATTCCTTCCCGAAGGGATGAACGTGAAAGCCATCTTCACCTCCCGAAACATCTCGGAGGGTATAACCGTATTGCCCAAGTCTGCCGTGCAGAGCGACGAAACGCTGACGGAACATTGGGTGATGCGGCTCGCCAAGGACAGCACCGCCGAGAAAGTTCCGGTAAGCATCGGAAACAGCACGACGGACAGCATCGAAATCCTTTCGCCAATACTCTCGCCCGGAGAACTTATCGTTGCCACGGGAGGTTACGGGCTCACGGATGGGGCAAGGGTTGCTATCATTCAATAAAGTACGACTATGGACAAGATGCAGCGACAAAGTTTCCACCAGCTTTACGCCAAACCCATCCTCTTTGTGGGTGTGCTGCTCCTGCTTGCCGGATTCTATAGTTACACCCGGATGCAGACCAACCTGTTCCCGGAAGTTCTGTTTCCGCGTATCACCGTCATTGCCGCGGCATCTTTCCTCGTCACATGGCTGTTGCTCCCCGTGCTGCACCTGATGACAGGCTACAGGAAGCAGCTGCGTCCGAAGTCGCCGGATGTGAAAGGACTGGAAGAAGCGTCCATCCGAAAGGTGCATTTCCTCACTGTTGTCTATCGGAAACCTGCCGTTGCCGCTGCCTTTGTCTTGCTTCTGGGCTTTGGCGGCTGGTATGCCTCCACGCAGTTGGCTTCCGGCTTTTTACCCGATTTGGACGAAGGGACAATCGTGCTCGACTACCACTCTCCGGCAGGGACGGACATTGAAGAGACCGACCGCCTTTGCCGTCAGATGGAACGCATCATCCTGGCTCACCCCGATGTGGAGACCTATTCGCGCCGCACGGCTCTCGGCATGTCGTTCAAAACACGTCCTGCGAACTTCGGCGACTACCTTATCCAGTTGAAGAAAGACCGGGACAAAACCACGCCCGAAGTCATCAGCGACTTGCGCAGCAGTATCTCGCAGGCTGTTCCCTTAATGACCGTCAGTTTCGGCCAACGCATCGCTGACCTTTTGGGCGACCTGATGAGCACCGCCCAACCCATTGAGGTCAAGATATTCGGTGATGATTATGCTGCCCTGCAGCAGATAGCGGCACGGGCCGAAAAGATAATGCAGTCCGTGTCTGGCGTAGTTGACATCGACAACGGGCCGGTGCCTGCCGGAGCTTCTATTGTGTTCATCCCGGATGAAAACAAACTCTCGTTGTTCGGCATTTCCCTGACCGACTTTCAGGAGCAACTGCAAGCCTATACGGGCGGAATCCCCTTGTCGGCCCAGGCGAATATCATCGAACCGCATCCCGCTCAGGCGGCAATGACAGGCGGACTCCAAATCGGTTCCGTGCAGGATGGCGAGCAGATGCGCCGCATCCTCCTGCGATTCACAGACTTCCCTGACAATTCTCCCGAACTCCTGCGCCGCCAGCCCGTTTTCCTGCCAGATGGCTCCATCCGTCCGCTCGAAACTCTCTGCGACATAAGGATAATACCCGGCGAAATAGAACAACGCCGCGAGGACTTGAAAAGCAACATTACCCTGACTGCCCGTTTGGAGGGGCGCGACCTGGGCAGTGCGGTTCAAGACCTGCAGCGGGAGTTCAAACAACAACTCCATCTGCCATCCGGTTACAGCATCTCCTTCGGAGGTGCATATTCCGAACAGCAACAGTCATTCCGGGAATTGACTGCCATCCTTCTCCTTGCGACATTGCTGGTGCTTACGGTGCTGATGTTCCTCCTGCGGGAGTGCCGCTCAACGTCAGCAGTTACACGGGCATCATCATGATTGTGGGCATCCTGGCGGAAAACAGCATCTTTACCGTCTGGCAGTACAAGACCAACCGCAGGAACGGCGGCACGGTGGACGAGTCGGTGGACTATGCCATCGCCCTGCGCATCCGTCCCAAACTGATGACCGCCATCTTCGCCAAGGTAGGGGTCAAGGAGATCAATTCGGATTTGGCGACCGCTATCCGCACTACGGTGATATTGTTCGTTACATGGGGTATCGTGCTGTTCGGTTCTCACATGGGAGAGATGAAGGACATCCCGCGCCATTCGTGGCTGTTCCTCGTGTTGAGCGGCGCGGCTACGGGCTTGTCGTGGTTATTTTATTTCAAAGCATTGCAAACGGGTGACGTGTCGCGGGTCGCACCGATCGACAAGTTGAGTGTGGTCATAACCATCTGCCTGTCGTTCCTGTTCCTGAAGGAGCCTCTCTCTCCGAAGGTTATATTGGGGGCAGCGCTGATCACATGCGGAAGCATCATCATGTTACTGAAATGAAACTGTTGATTATAGAAGACGAAAAGGAACTGTCGGACAATATCGTCGCGTACCTTAGTTCCGAAGATTATGTGTGTGAACAGGCGTTTACCTACAATGATGCCAAGATGAAGGTGAACATCTATGACTACGACTGCGTGCTGCTCGATCTGATGCTTCCGGGTGGAAACGGGCTGGACATCCTGCGCGACATCCGTTCCAAGCGGAATCCCGTGGGTGTGATTATCGTCTCGGCAAAGGACGCTATAGATGACAAGGTAAAGGGATTGGAAATTGGCGCAGACGACTATCTTGCCAAACCTTTCCATCTGGCGGAACTTTCGATGCGGATCTATGCCATTATCCGCCGCAGGGAATTTGCGGCTAATAACCTGTTATGCAGCCATGGCATTGAAATCAACCTGCCCGTCAGGTCGGTGAGCGTAAAGGGAAAGCCCGTGGTGCTGACCCGGACGGAATACGAACTGCTGCTGTTCTTCATCGGTAACGGGAACCGGGTAGTGTCGAAAGCCTCAATCGCCGAACACCTCAGCGGTGATATGGCAAACATGCTGGACAACCACGACTTTGTCTATACGCACATCAAGAACCTGAAGGCGAAGCTGGCGGAGGCAGGCGTAAGGAATTGTGTCAAGAACGTGTACGGAACCGGATATAAATGGATGGAACCATGAAAAGCCTTTCCCGTAAGATGCTGACGCAGTTTGTCGTCTGCATCACGATATTGCTTGCACTTGCCACGCCTCTGTTTTATTTCCTCACCAAATGCTATTATGCCGAGGATATGATAGACATCATAGAGGCGGTGGAGCAAGGGCAGCCCATCCCCACGCTTGATCTGGAGGAGGACATCATGCAGGGCGTGATGCTCCAGTTCGGGCTTATCGTCGGAGTGTTGGCGGTGGCGATCGTGCTGACCCTGCGCCTTATTTCACACCGGCTGTGGCAGCCGTTCGACAAAACCTTGCAGCAGATAGAGAACTTCCGTCTGGAGGACAGCAGGTTGCCCACGCTGCCCGACACCGGCATCAAGGAGTTCGCGCGGCTCAACCATTCGCTTGAAACCTTGATGCGTAATAGTCTGACCAGCTACCGTATGCAGAAGGAGTTCACCGAAAACGCCTCACATGAGTTGCAGACCCCACTCGCCGTCTTCCAAAGCAAGCTTGACCTCCTGCTCCAACAGCCCGACCTGACCCGCAGGCAAGCGGAACTGATACAAGGGCTGTACGAGGATTCCAACCGCCTGGCCAGCCTCAACCGCAACCTCCTGCTGCTCGCCAAGATAGATAACCGACAGTACGGGCAGATGGAGAAAATCCGTCTGACCCGCTTTCTCGATGGACTGACCCCATTCCTGCAAAGCATATCGGGCGACATTCTCCTCTACGAAGATTTTACGGACAGTAACCTGACGGTCTGTGCCAACCGCACGTTACTCGAAAGCCTCGTCAATAATCTTGTGGTCAACGCCGTCCGCCACAACCGCCCGAAAGGTGAGATCTATCTTACCGTCCAGGGAAGGAGATTGACAATAGCAAACACCTCCGATGAACCCGCACTGGATGCACGGCTCATCTTCAACCGCTTCTACCGTCCCTCAGAGAGAGCGAAAGGCAACGGTCTTGGGCTTGCCATTGTCCGTGCCATTTGTGAGTACCACGGTTGGACCGTAGAGTATCGCTACGGGGAAGGAATGCACTGCTTCACTGTAAATTTCTGAATCCGCGTGGTATCCGTCAACGAAAAGCAACAAGCCATTTTCAATAGCCGACAGGCTTAGAAGTTTCAGGCATGCCATAAATGGAATAAAAGTGTTTATCGCACAGGAGCATAATGCACACATACATGTGTCGGCCGCTATAGTTGCCGTGGTTCCCGGTTTTATGTTCAATTTATGTTACCTGGAATGGATTCCCATTTTGACTGCCATTGCAACGGTATTTATTGCGAGATACTTAATACTGCCATTGACCGTTTGTGTGGTTTCGTCCAACCGGAACATATCAGGCAAAAAAAGAAATAAAGGTCCTGGCCGCCGGAGCGGTCTTGACAAGTGCGGCGTTAGCCATGACAACAGAAATAATACGGCTTCATGCTTGAACAATCATTCATGTCAAACACGAAATAGCTTTCTTGCAGTCACTTCAAAATATCCCCAAACTCACCTTGTACTTTTGCCACGACTTAAAAATCAAATATGTACATGGCAAAGAGGATTTGGGTTATCATTGTAAACTGTTTCTGTTTGCAGGTCGTCTATGGAGCGGAGATACAAGGGGGGGGGAAAGGTACACTACGTTGAGGCTGGTTACCAATGGCAGACGAATGAAAAGTTCATCGACCGGGTGACATCCTCGCAGGCTTTCCGTATGACTTATGTCGGTGTGCCTTTGGTCGCGGGCGGTCTCCTTATCAAGAGTGAGGACGACCATTTCCGCAGCCTCCGCAACGACTATCTGCCAAGATTCAACCGCCATGCCGATGATTATCTGCAATACCTTCCGGTTGCTGCCATGCTGGGGATGAAATTGGGTGGCATGGAGGGACGAAGCTCCTGGGAGCGGATGCTGGTATCGGATGCTTTTTCGGCTCTGCTGATGAGCAGTGTGGTCTATTCTCTGAAACAGACCACCCATGTGAGGCGTCCCGATGGTTCCAATGACCACTCCTTTCCTTCAGGACATACTGCCACCGCCTTTATGACTGCCACCATGCTGACCAGGGAATACGGACACAAGAGCCCGTGGGTAGGCATAGGAGCTTATGCTGTCGCAACCACTACAGGATTGATGCGTATGGCAAACAACAGACATTGGTTGAGCGATGTGCTGACAGGGGCGGGTATCGGTATCCTTTCTACCGAATTGGGTTATTATCTGGCAGACCGCCTCTTCAAAGAGAAAGGCATCAACCGTTTTCCGGAAGACGTGTGGCCATTTGAACGATGGGAGAAACCATCTTTTCTCAGCCTCTATGTCGGGATGAATGTGCCGTTAAGCGGATATGACCTTGACGAAGGGCACGAGTTCAGCACCTCGTCGGGCAGTACGGCAGGTATGGAAGGCGCGTGGTTCTTCAATCCATACATGGGGGTGGGCGGGCGTTTCACCGCTTCCAACACCTCCATTATCGTGGACGACAAAGAGGCTGAGGCAAACACTTTCGATGCCTTGTCGCTCTGTGCGGGCGGCTATTTCTCCTATCCCTTGTCCTCCCGTTTCCTGATAGGCGGCAAACTCTTGGGCGGCTATGTCCACTATCCGCAGTTGCAGCTATCTGATGAGACCATTCCCCGACGGGATGGAATCTGTTTCGGTAGCGGTGTTTCATTGACCTTCCGTGCCACGAGACATTATGGAATGAAACTATTTTTGGATTACAATCTGATGCCGTCACATAGCTGGAGGAGTGGAGAATGGATGAACACGATGACGGCAGGATCGGCATTTATGATTTTATTTTAGACAGAAATGAGTTTCTGTAAGGCCTGTTGCAAACATGTCGATTATGCTGAATATATCAGACATATATTCAAGGCTGACAAATTCTTATCAGAGGACTGCGTGAAGTTGAAGAAGTTGTATGATACATCAGAATTTCAGTCTTTGGGTAGAGAAATAGGCATGGGCTCGGCCTCTTTCTTTCGGATGAGGTTTTACCCAAAAACAGTTGGCCGGTATTACGGATTGCGTCAAAGACTACCATCTATTTTATGTTCCAACGGTTAGCATAGAGGACATGGAGGTTCTTTTTGCATGTAAGAAAGGTTTCCGTATCAGGGTAAATAATATCCGCTACGTGGCTTGCTTTTCGATGCCCTTTCCCCTATTCTAATTTCGGACATTACTGTAAATAATAGCGATATAATTGAAGTTAATGCAGAAGAGAAAGATTTAGATATTTTTGATGTGAGAGAAAATTTTGATTCCAAATGTAGAGAATTTAACGAGTTAATGAACAATTCATCAATTCAACATAAGCCTCTCCCGGGAATCGGGACCTTCACCCTCCTCCCTCCAACCAAAAAAGGCCGCCCCTCCGGCAGGAAGGGCGGCCTCGCTATCGAAACTTTTCAGATGATCAGTACTCCATCTTCGCAAGGCGGACATAACCGTTGTAACGCCACTTGGCATTCTCCTCGGCAGCCTTGAAGAGCTCCTCGGCTTCGGCCGGGAAGGACTTCTGCAGCGACGTGTAACGAACCTCCTTCATCAGGAAGTCGCGGAACTTCGTCCAGTCGGGCTCCTTCGAATCCAGCACGAACGGGTTCTTGCCCTGCTCCTCCAACTGCGGGTTGTAGTGCCACAGATGCCAGTATCCGCACGCTACGGCCTCCTTACCCACGGTTTGCGTGCGCGTCATGCCGCCCTTGATACCGTGGTTGATACACGGTGCGTAGGCGATCACCAGCGACGGGCCCGGATAAGCCTCGGCCTCCTTCAGCACGTTGAACAGCTGCTGCTGCGAACCGCCGATCGAAACCTGAGCCACATAGACATAACCGTAGGTCATGGCCATGGCGCCGAGGTCCTTCTTGCGGATGCGCTTGCCGCTCGATGCGAACTTCGCAACGGCGCCCACCGGTGTCGACTTCGACGACTGTCCGCCCGTATTCGAGTAAACCTCCGTGTCGACGACGAGGATGTTCACGTCCTGACCCGTAGCCAGCACGTGGTCCACACCGCCGTAACCGATGTCGTAGCCCCAGCCGTCGCCACCGATGATCCACTGCGATTTCTTGATGAGCCAATCCTTGTGCTCCAGGATCTTCTTGCAGTAGTCGCAACCGCAAGCCTCCATCAGCGGGATCAGGCGTGCCGTCACCTCGGCCGACTTCGACGACGAACCGCGGTTCTCGATCCACTCCTTCATCACGCCCTTCAGTTCGTCCGAGCACTTCGTGCAGTTGGCGATAGCCTCCTCCATGGTCATCTGAATGCGGTCGCGGAGCTTCTCGATTCCGAGGTGCATACCCAGACCGAACTCGGCGTTATCCTCGAAGAGCGAGTTTGCCCAGGCCGGGCCCTTGCCCTCGGCGTTGGTGCAGTAGGGGGTCGACGGAGCCGAGCCCGAGTAGATCGACGTACAGCCCGTAGCGTTGGCAACCATCATCTTGTCACCGAAGAGCTGCGAAAGAGCCTTGATGTAGGGCGTCTCGCCGCAACCGGCGCAGGCTCCCGAGAACTCGAAGAGCGGCTGTGCAAACTGCAGGTTCTTCACCGACTTGGTCTTGTCGACCACCTGCTTGTAGCCGATATTTTTGGTGATGTAGTCCCAGTTCTTCTGCTGCGGGAGCTGCTCCTCCAGCGGGCGCATGACGAGAGCCTTCTCCTTGGCCGGGCAGATATCCACGCAGTTGCCGCAACCCGTACAGTCGAGCGGCGACACCTGGATGCGGAACCTGTACTCCTTGGTTTCGCCCAGACCCTGCTTCCACTCGACACCCGAAGCCGCAGCCTCGGCCTCCGTCGCCAGGAACGGACGGATCACAGCGTGCGGGCAGACATAGGCGCACTGGTTGCACTGGATACAGTTGGCGATCTTCCACTCCGGCACGTTCACGGCGATACCGCGCTTCTCATAGGCGGCCGTACCGTTCTCCCACGTACCGTCCTCGCGGCCGTTGAAGGCCGAAACCGGCAGGTCATCGCCCTTCAGGCCGTTGATCGGCTCAACGATGTTGCGCACGAACTCCGGATACGAAGCGTGCGACGGGGTTTCGAAGCCCTTGTCCTCGATCTGGGCCCACTCGACCGGTACGTCGATCTTGATGACCTCCTTGCCGCCGGCATCAACGGCTGCGTAGTTCATGTTGACAATATCCTCACCCTTCTTTCCGTAGGATTTCAGGATGGCGTGCTTCATCTCCTCAACGGCCTTCTCGAACGGAATCACGTTGGCGATCTTGAAGAAGGCCGACTGCATGATGGTGTTCGTGCGCGATCCGAGGCCGAGTTCGGCGGCGATCTTCGTGGCGTTGATGATGTAGAAGTTGATCCTGTTCTTGGCCATGTAAGCCTTCATGTGGTCGGGCAGCGTGGCGCAGGTCGTCTCGGCGTCGTGTACCGAGTTCAGCAGGAACGAACCGCCGGGTTTCAGGCCCTTCAGCACGTCGTACTTGTCGACATACGACGGAACGTGGCAGGCCACGAAGTCGGGCGTCGTAACGAGGTAGGGCGACGTGATGGGTTTGTCGCCGAAGCGCAGGTGCGACGACGTGTAGCCGCCCGACTTCTTCGAGTCGTAGGAGAAGTAGGCCTGGCAGTACTTGTCGGTCGTACCGCCGATGATTTTGATCGAGTTCTTGTTGGCACCCACCGTACCGTCGGCGCCCAGGCCGAAGAAGAGGGCCTCGAACGTACCGGGTTTGGCCAGCGAGATCTCCTCGCCGACGGGCAGCGAGCGGAACGTCACGTCGTCGACGATGCCGACGGTGAACTGGTTCTTGGGCTCGGCCATTTTCAGGTTCTCGAAGACGGCAAGCATCTGGGCCGGGGTAGTGTCCTTCGACGAGAGGCCGTAGCGGCCGCCGATGATCAGCGGCATCTCGCCGCACGGCAGCGAGTGGCGGTTCGTGGTGAAGGCCTCGACGACATCCAGATAGAGCGGGTCGCCGTTGGCGCCGGGCTCCTTCGTGCGATCGAGCACGCAGACGCGTTTCACGCTCGCGGGCAGCACCTCCATCAGGTACTTCACGGAGAACGGGCGGTAGAGGTGTACGGTGATCACACCGACCTTCTCGCCCTTGGCGCGCAGGTAGTCGACCGTCTCCTTGATGGTTTCGGTCACGGAGCCCATGGCGATGATGATGTTCTCGGCATCCTCGGCGCCGTAGTAGACGAACGGCTTGTACGCACGGCCGGTGATCTTCGAGATCTCCTTCATGGTGTCGGCCACCATGTCGGGCACAGCCTCATAGAACTTGTTGGCAGCCTCGCGCGTCTGGAAATAGATGTCGGGGTTCTGGGCCGTACCGCGCGTAACGGGGTGCTCGGGGTTCAGGGCACGCGCGCGGAACGCCTTCAGGGCATCGCGGTCGAGCAGGGCCGTCAGCGAAGCCTCGTCGATGAGTTCGATCTTCTGGATCTCGTGCGAGGTGCGGAATCCGTCGAAGAAGTGCAGGAACGGCACGCGGGACTTCAGCGAAACGAGGTGAGCGACACCTGCGAGGTCCATGACCTCCTGCACGGACGAGGTGGCCAGCATGGCGAAACCGGTCTGGCGGGCAGCCATCACGTCCTGATGGTCACCGAAGATCGAGAGGCACTGTGCGGCCAGGGCGCGGGCCGAGACATGGAAGACGCCCGGGAGCAGCTCGCCGGAGATCTTGTACATGTTGGGGATCATCAGCAGCAGGCCCTGCGAAGCGGTGAACGTCGAGGTCAGGGCGCCGCTCTGCAGCGATCCGTGAACGGCACCGGCGGCTCCGGCCTCCGACTGCATCTCCACGACCTTCACGGTCTCGCCGAAGATGTTTTTCCGTCCCTGCGCAGCCCACTCGTCCACGAGTTCGGCCATCGTCGACGACGGCGTGATGGGATAGATGGCCGCAACCTCCGAGAACATGTAAGCCACATGGGCCGCAGCGTAGTTACCATCACAGGTGATAAATTTCTTTTCTGCCATTTCAGTTAAATTTTAGATGATATTTGTGTGTCTGTTCACTCTTCACGATCCGGCCCGGGCAAACGGGCGTTGCAAATATACGAATTTCAACCGAAAAACGAAGCCTATTTTTGTTCAAAAAACATGTAAAATTTTACCGTTAACGATGTTAGGGAAATAACAGCAGGCTGTTATCCGGGTAACAACGAAACGGCGGGAAATCACCGAGTTGCGGAACTGGTTAACCAATAATACGTTACCCCAACGGCCCCGATCGGGCCGACAACCGCACTCGGCAGGAACATGCCCGCTCCCCGATGGACTCCACCCTGCAGACGGGTTGGCGTTCAAGCGGTTTTTTCGTACCTTTGCCCGCATGATTCCCTATACGCGAAAAATACTGTCCAACGGACTCGTCGTCGCGGTCAACCGCGACCGGGCGTCGAAACTCGCCGCCGTGAACCTCCTCTACCGGGTCGGGGCCCGCAACGAAGACCCCGCCCGCACGGGATTCGCCCATCTGTTCGAACACCTCATGTTCCGGGGCACACGCGCCGTCCCGAATTTCGACCTTCCGGTGCAGATGGCCTCGGGCGACAACAACGCCTTCACGAACAACGACTACACGGACTTCTACATCACCCTTCCGAAAGACAATCTCGAAACGGCGCTGTGGCTCGAGAGCGACCGCATGGAGGGGCTCGACATCACGCCCGAAAAACTCGAAACCGAGAAACGCGTGGTGATCGAGGAGTTCCGCCAGCGCTACCTGAACCAGCCCTACGGCGACCAGACGATGCTGCTCCGGGCGCTGGCCTACCGCACCCACCCCTACCGCTGGGCCACCATCGGGCTGACCCCAGACCATATCGCCCGGGCAACGCTCTCCGACGTCGAGGCCTTCTACCGACGCTATTACCACCCGTCGAACGCCATTCTCTCGATCTCGGCCGACCTCGACGAGGAGCGGATGCTCGGCCTGGCCGAAAAGTGGTTCGGGGGACTTTCCGACACCCCGGCACCCGCGGGCCCGATTCCGCAGGAGCCTCCGCAGACGGAGGCCCGGCGTCAGGAGGTCGAACGCGACGTCCCGGCCACGACCGTTTCGGTGGCCTACCACATGTGCGCCCGCACCGAACCCGACTTCTACACGGCCGACCTGGTTTCGGACCTGTTGGCCGGCGGCGATTCGGGGCGCCTCTACACCCGTCTGGTCAAGGAACGCAACCTGCTGTCGAGCGTCAACGCCTACGTCTCGGGCGATGCCGACCCGGGGCTCTTCGTCTTCACGGGGCAGTTGCTCCCCGACACGACCCCCGAAGCCGTGGAAGCGGCCTTCCGCGAGGAGATCGAGGCCCTGCAGCGCGATGCCGCAACGGAGTACGAGATCGAAAAGGTCAAGAACAAATTCGAGGCCAACACGCTCTTCGGTGAACTGAACGTCATGAACAAGGCCATGAACCTCGGCTTCTACGAGATGCTCGGCGACCCGGGGCTCATCAACCGCGAAGTCGACCGTTACCGGGCCGTTACCCCCGACGCGATCCGCTCGTTCTGCCGCCGCATCCTCGCCCCCGAAAAGAGTTCAACCCTCATCTACCGCGCAAAAAAATGACTCCTCCCCGCATCAACCCTTCGGAAATCGACGTCCAACTGGCCGAAAAAAGCGTGCTGGCAAACGGCATCGCACTCTACACGCTCCCGTCTGCGGATTTCGAGGTGCTGCGCATCTCGTTCGTCTTCCGTGCCGGGTCGGCCGTGCAGACGGCGCCCTTCTCGGCCTCGGCGGCCGCAAACCTCCTGGCCGAAGGCTCCGACCGCCGGAGCGCCCGGCAGATCGCCGAACAGCTCGACTACTACGGCTCGTGGTACGACGTAAACATCGACCGCGACTACGCCTATATCAGTTTCGCCACGCTTTCGAAGTTCTTCGACCGGACGCTCGACGTCGCCGCGGAGATCCTGCTCCGTCCGGCCTTCCCCGAAGAGGAGCTGCGCACCTACGCCGCCAAGCGTCGCCAGCGGCTCGCCATCGACCGCACGAAGGTCGATGTCCAGGCCCGCGAAGCCTTTGCCCAGGCGCTCTTCGGTCCCCGGCACCCCTACGGCATCTCGTCGGACGAACGGCTCTACGACTCGCTGACACGCACCGATGTCGCGGACTTCTACCGGCGTTTCTACACCGCCGAAAACTGCTTCGTGGTGTGCAGCGGCCGGATCGGCGAACACGAACGCCAAGCCATCGGGGCGCTTGCGGAGCAGCTTCCCCACGGTCCGTCCGGTGGCGGCGCCGCCGCATTCCCGGCCCCCGAGACCGTCCACGAGGCATTCGTCGAGCACCCCGGGGCCGTGCAGTCGGCATTGCGGCTGGGGCGTCTGCTCTTCCCGCGCCAGCATCCCGATTTCGTAGGGATGCAGGTCGTGGCCACGGCCCTCGGCGGCTACTTCGGGTCGCGGCTGATGCAGAACCTTCGCGAACGCAACGGATACACCTACGGCGTGGTGGCCGCAATGGTCAATTTCGAACGTGCGGGCTACTTCGCCGTGGCCACACAGGTCGGCTCCGACGTCACGCAGGCCGCCCTGCAAGAGATTTACCGCGAAATCGAACGCCTGCGCACGGAGCCGATGCCGGCCGAAGAGTTGGAATTGGTAAAGAACATGATGACGGGCGAGATGATGCGGATTCTCGACGGGCCGTTCGGGATTGCCGACGTCACGATCGAGAACATCCTCTGCGGCTTCGACAACCGCATCATCGGCGAGAACATCCGCCGAATCCGGAGCATGACGCCCGCCGATGTGCAGCGTCTGGCCCGGAAGTATCTGGCGCGCGAAGATCTCGTAACGGTCTCCGCCGGTTTAAGAAACCGGTTTTAAGGGCGGAGGGGCCTTTGTGGGGTTTCCGATTCGGTTCCGCGCCCGGTTAAGAACCGGGTTTTAGGGGCGGAGGTGACTGTGAAGTGTTTCTGATTCAGTTCCGCGCTTCGACCGTCAGGAGCGGTGATTTGATTCCGAAACTTTCAGGCATCCCTCTGCCCTTAAATCCGGTCTCTTAGACCGGTTCCGCACTCTCGCCGGAAGCGGATCAAGAGTTGGCGGCGGGTTGAGTGCCCGGAGCGGGAGGCTGGAAAGGCTTGATCTTCCTGCACCCGCTCAACTCAATCCGTCGACAACTCCCGCTGGAGGCGACGTGCGGATGGTTTTGGTGGCACCTTTTGACACCAAAAGGTGCCCTTTAAGAAAGGGGTTTTAGGGGCGAAAGTGGCTGTGAAGGGTTTCCGATCCGGTTCCGCGCCTCGACCGTCGTATGCGCCCGCCTAAAAGTCTGGTTCAGAAGCCTATAGAACCAGACTCTTAGGCGGGCGCTCCGCTACCCAGCGGGTCAGCTCGACGAACTCCGCAACCGAAAGCGTCTCGGCCCGCCGCGTAAAGAAGGGGTGCTCCTCACCGCCGAAATCCCCGAAAACCGCTTTCAGTGAATTGCGCAACATCTTGCGCCGCTGTCCGAACGAGGCCTTTACGACCTTGACAAACAGGGCCTCGTCGCAGTCGAGCCGCTCTACGCCGTTCCTACGCAGGCGGATCACGGCGCTCTTGACCTTCGGAGGCGGACTGAAGACCGTCTCGTTTACCGTGAAGAGGTATTCGATGTCGTACCACGCCTGCAACAGCACCGACAGGATGCCGTACTCCTTCGATCCGGGCGGCTCGGCGATCCGCACGGCCACCTCCTTCTGGATCATCCCCACGCATTCGGGAACGAGGTCGCGGTTTTCCAGCACCTTGAAGAAGATCTGCGACGAAATGTTGTAGGGAAAGTTGCCGATGATGCGCAGCCCCCCGGGGAAGCGCTCCCGCAGGTCGAGTTTCAGGAAATCACCCTCGATCAGCCGGGGTGTGAAATCCGGGTAGTGCGCATGAAGATATTCGACACTCTCGGTATCGATCTCGGCGCCCCAGGTCACAAGGTCGTCGCGCCGCAGCAGGAACTGCGTCAGCACACCCATCCCGCACCCCACTTCCAGCGTATCAGCAGGTGCTTCGGCCGAACCGCCCGAGAGGGCTTCGGCAATCTTGCGTGCGATGTTCAGGTCGGTCAGAAAGTGCTGACCCAAGGCCTTTTTAGCCCGGACCTCCGTCATTTCTTCGACCGTCGGTTACGTTTTTTCTTTTCATCGCGTTCGCGGGCTCGTTTCTCCCGGGCCATACGCCGCTGTGTGAGGCGGAACGTATAGAGCAGACCCACAAATCCGATACCCAGCAGCAGCACCCAAAACCAGACGGCGATGCCCCGCTCCATAAATTCCAGTGCGTAGATAATGCCGGCAATGGCCAGAACCATGCCGACCAGGCGCACGACCTGCATGAAATTGAACTTCATCTCACTTCTCTTTTTTAGCGGTTTTACGGATCCGATGGTGCAAGGCCCCGAACGTCATCGCCGCCGAAGCCAGCGCCAACAGCAAAGGTACATACCACAGATCCTGCCCCTCGGCTACGGAGACCCTCCAGCCCGAAATCACAGCTCCAAGAAAAAACACTACGGCCAGCACGGCCATCACACGATCGATCATCCGCATCGGCTAAGGAATTTTATGCCTGTCCACCTCGTCGAGATGTCTGCGCTTCTTTTTGTGGAACTCATTGTAAACCATTCCGGCGGCTGCGGCGACGAACAGGATGCCGATGATGAAGTCAAAAGCATGGACACAATTGGAATGGGTAAACTTCCAATACACATTGGTCCCGAGCCACACCAACGTCAACACTAAAAAAACAAGGGCAAGTGTAAAAGTCTTTTTGTTCATAGGCGTAGTCTTTAGGTTTTATCGATTTGGGGCCTGTCTTCCCGTCCCTTGCGGGAACAACCCGGCTCCGAGATCTTTTTCCCGTCCGCTCGTTTCCTCTCCTCTTCCTCCTCTTCCTCTTCTTTCTCTCTTCCCTTCTCTCCTCGCTCCGCCCCCGGCCGGTCTCTCACTCTTCTCCCTCTCTTCTTCACTCTTCCTTCCCTCTCTTCTTCCTTCCTTCTCTCCTCTCCTTCTCCCCCCCCGGCCGTACCGGTTACCTCATCACGCCCCGGTCAGTTGCCCTGTTCGCAGATGAACTTGATGCGCACGAGGCGGATCTCTTCCTCTGTGTAGTCAGCGCCCAACTCCTCGATGGCGGCATCCAGCGAATCGCTCTCGGCATCCTCCTTGAAATAGAGGTAGATGTCCTCGATCTTGTCCTCGTCCATGAACTCCTTCAGATAATAGGAGATGTCGAGTTTCGTGCCGGCATTGACGATGGCCTCGATCTCGGTCAGAAGTTCGTCGAAGTCGAGGTCCTTGGCGCGTGCGATGTCCTCGAAATCCATCTTCCGGTCGATGGACTGGATGATGAAGATCTTGTTGCCCGACTTGCTGGCCACGCCCTTGACGACCATGTCCTGCGGACGGATGATCTCCTTCTCCTCGACATAGGCCTTGATGAGCTTGATAAACTCCTCGCCGAATTTGCGGGCCTTGCCCACACCCACGCCCGTGATGTTTTGCATCTCTTCGAGCGTGATCGGGTACTGCATGGCCATATCTTCGAGCGAGGGGTCCTGGAAGATCACGAACGGAGGCAGTCCGTGCTGTTTGGCTACCTTCTTGCGCAGGTCCTTGAGCATGGCGAAGAGCTCCTCGTCGGCCGCCCCGCCCTTGCCCATCGGCGCCACGGCTTCGGCCTCCTTCTCCTCCTCGTCGTAGTCGTGGTCGAGGGTCACCGTCACGGGGTAAGGCATGGCGATGTAGTTTTCGCCCTTCTTGTTGATGGAGATGAGTCCGTAGTTTTCGATGTTCTTGTCGATCAGCCCGAGGATCAGCGCCTGCCGCAACACGGCGCCCCAGAAGCGGGCATCGTGCTCGGCCCCGGCTCCGAACCATTTCGAGGTATTGTGTCCGTAGCTCTTGATGAGGGCTGTATTCTTGCCCACGAGCACGTTGATCAGGTAGTCGACCTTGAACTTGTCGCCGATGTCGCGCAGGGCCTCCAGGGCCATTTTCAAGGCTGCACGCGCATCGACCTTGGGTTTGGGGTTGCGGCAGTTGTCGCAGTTTCCGCAGTTGTCCTCGGTGTACTCCTCGCCGAAATAGTGCAGCAGGGTTTTGCGGCGGCACATCGAGCTCTCGGCATAGGAGACGGTTTCGAGCAGGAGCAGCTTCCCGATCTCCTGTTCGGCAACGGGTTTCCCCTGCATGAACTTTTCGAGTTTCTGAATATCCTTATAACTATAAAAGGCCAGGCAATAGCCCTCTCCGCCGTCGCGTCCGGCGCGCCCGGTCTCCTGGTAATATCCTTCGAGCGACTTCGGGATGTCGTAGTGGATCACGTAGCGCACGTCGGGCTTGTCGATGCCCATTCCGAAAGCGATCGTGGCGACGATCACCTCGACGCGCTCCATGAGGAAATCGTCCTGGTTGGCGGCGCGTGTCGCGGCGTCCATACCGGCATGGTAGGCCCGGGCACGGATACCGTTGGCAATCAGGAGTTCGGTCAGCTCCTCGACCTTCTTGCGGCTCAGGCAATAGACGATGCCGCTCTTACCCTCGTTCTGCTTGATGAAACGGATGATGTCGTGGTCGACGTTGTGCTTGGCACGGATCTCGTAGTAGAGGTTCGGGCGGTTGAACGACGACTTGAAGACCGAAGCGTCGGACATGCCGAGGTTCTTCTGGATATCCATCTGCACCTTGGGGGTTGCCGTGGCCGTGAGGGCGATCAGCGGGGCCTGCCCGATTTCGTTGATGATCGGGCGGATGCGGCGGTACTCGGGCCGGAAGTCGTGGCCCCATTCCGAGATGCAGTGGGCCTCGTCGATGGCATAGAACGAGATCTTGATCTTGCGCAGGAAGGCGACGTTGTCCTCCTTGGTAAGCGATTCGGGGGCGAAATAGAGCAGTTTGGTCTTGCCGTCGAGCACATCCTGGCGGACCTGCGCCACGGCGGTCTTGTTGAGCGACGAATTCAGGAAGTGCGCGATGCCCGACTCGGCCGAGAAGGTGCGCATGGCGTCGACCTGATTCTTCATCAGGGCGATGAGCGGCGAAATGACGATCGCCACTCCGTCCATCAGGAGAGCCGGCAGCTGGTAGCACAACGATTTGCCCCCGCCCGTAGGCATCAGCACGAAGGTATCCCTGCCCTCCAGCACATTGCGGATCACCGCCTCCTGATTCCCCTTGAATGACGAGAAACCGAAATACTCTTTCAGTTTGTCATGCAAGAGAGAAGAATCGAACTGTTTCATTTCGCCGTTTGTATGCATTAAAAGAAAATTCAACGTAAAGATAAAAAACTTTTCGGAAAAAAGCATAACTTTGTGAAAATTTTATACTGTACATCATGCGCCTTTACACCAGCGAACTGGTCAAGAAATACAAGTCCCGGACGGTGGTCGACCATGTGTCGATCGACGTAAACCAGGGCGAGATCGTCGGGCTGCTCGGCCCCAACGGCGCGGGCAAAACCACCACCTTCTACATGATCGTCGGCCTGATCAAGCCCAACGAGGGGCGGATCTTCCTGGAGAGCGACCAGGGGCAGGTGAGCGAACTGACCGGGCTGCCGGTCTACCGCCGGGCCCAGTTGGGTGTGGGTTATCTGGCGCAGGAGGCGTCGGTATTCCGCCGCCTGTCGGTCGAGGACAACATCCGCGCGGTGCTGGAGATGACCGACTACTCGAAAGAGTACCAGGCCGAACGTGTCGAGGCGCTGATCGAGGAGTTCCGGCTCCAGAAGGTCCGCAAGAGCCTCGGGATCCAGCTTTCGGGCGGCGAGCGCCGCCGGACCGAGATCGCCCGCGCCGTGGCCATCAACCCGGCGTTCATCCTGCTGGACGAACCCTTCGCAGGCGTGGACCCCATCGCCGTGGAGGACATACAGTCGATCGTGGCGACGCTCAAGCACAAGAACATCGGCGTGATCATCACCGACCACAACGTCGACGAGACGCTGGCCATCACCGACCGCACCTACCTGCTCTACGAGGGCAAGATACTCAAGACCGGTACGGCCGAGGAGCTGGCTGCCGACCCCATGGTGCGCAAGGTCTACCTCGGACAGCACTTCGAACTCAAGAAGAGCCACCAGCTGACCCAGGAGATGAAGAACCGCAAGGGCGAGGAGATGCGCCAAAACGCCGGCGACGATACCCGGAAGGTGTAAAAAAGTCTGGTTTAGGTTAGGAAATATGGACAAAACGGTTCCACCGGGCCGCGTCAAAGGCACGCTGACGCCGCCCTGCTCGAAAAGTTATGCACAGCGTGCCCTGGCGGCAGCCCTGCTCTCGGAAGAGCCCACGGTGCTGCGCAATCTGGAGTTCTGCGACGACACCCGTTCGGCGCTGCGCTGCATTGAGACGCTCGGCGCCCGGGTCGAACAGGTCGACCCCACGTCGCTCTCGATCAAGGGAGGGCTGAATCCCCGGGGCAACCGCCTCGACGTCGGGGAATCGGGGCTCTCGACACGGCTGTTCACCCCCGTGGCCTCGCTCTGCCCGACCCCCATCGCCATCGAAGGCCGCGGGTCGCTGCTCAAGCGCCCGATGACGATGATGCTCGACCCGCTGCGGCAGTTGGGCGTCACGGTGCGCGACAACGGCGGGTTCCTGCCCATCGAGGTGTGCGGGCCGATCCACGGCGGAGAGGTCGAAGTCGACGGTTCGGTCTCGTCGCAATTCATCACGGGGCTGCTGCTCTCGCTGCCGCGGGCCGAAAGCGACACCACGCTGCACGTGCGCAACGCCGTCTCGACCCCCTATCTGGACATGACGCTCGACACGGCCGAACGCTTCGGCATCGAGATCAACCAACGCGACTACGAGGAGTTCTACATCCCGGGGCGCCAGCACTACGGCGCCACCTACTTCAGCATCGAGGGCGACTGGAGCGCCGCGGCGATGCTGCTGGTGGCGGGCGCCACGGCCGGGGAGATCACCGTTCGCAACGTCTCGACGCTCTCGAGACAGGCCGACACGGCCATCTGCACGGCCCTCGTGCGGGCCGGTGCCGCGGTGATCAACGAACCGGATGCCGTCACGGCGGTCCACCGCCCGCTGCAGGGCTTCGAATTCGATGCCACGAACTGCCCCGACCTCTTCCCGGCGCTGGCGGCGCTGGCGGCCGCGGCCGACGGGGTGAGCACGATCCGCGGCACGTCGCGCCTGGAGTACAAGGAGTGCAACCGCGCCGAGGCGATCCGCGAGGAGTACGGCAAACTGGGCATCGAGGTCGACACCTCGGAGGAGGACGTGATGCGGATCCGCGGCGGAACGATCCACGCCGCCCGAACCCGGAGCCACGGCGACCACCGCATGGCGATGTCGCTGGCCGTGGCGGCGCTGCGCACGGACGGGGCCGTGGAGATCGAAGGGGCGGAGAGCGTTGCCAAGAGTTATCCGAGATTCTTCGAGGATCTGGAGCATGTCCGGGTGTAAAGGGGTACGAAAACGAATCGACGATGAATCAATACGGAGTAAATTTCCGGCTCGCCATCTGGGGCGAGTCGCACGGGCCGCAGGTCGGCATCACGATGGACGGCGTTCCGGCGGGCATTCCGCTCGCAGAGGCCGATTTCGAGGCCGACCTGGCGCGCCGCCGCAGCGGAGCCGCGGGCACGACCCCGCGCCGCGAACCCGACCTGCCGACGATCGTCTCGGGAATCTGGAACGGCCGCACGACCGGCGCGCCGCTGACCGTGACGTTCGCCAATACGAATACCCGCTCGCAGGACTATGCCAATGTCGAGCGCCATTTCCGCCCGTCGCACGCCGATTGGGTGGCCTACCGGAAGTTCGACGGCTGCAACGACCCGCGCGGCGGAGGCCATTTTTCGGCCCGGCTGACCGTGGCGCTGGTCGCCGCAGGGATCGTGGCCAAGAAGATGCTGCCCGAGAGGGTGCGCTTCACGACGCGCCTCACGGAGATCGGCGGCTGCAGCGACCCGGCGCGCTTCGACGAGGTGGTACGCACGGCATCCGCCGACCGCGACTCGGTGGGCGGCGTGGTCGAATGCCGTGTCGAAGGGGTTCCCGCGGGGCTCGGCGAGCCCTTTTTCGATTCGGTCGAGAGTTGTGTGGCCCATCTGCTCTTCTCGATCCCGGCGGTCAAGGGGGTGGAGTTCGGAAGCGGGTTCGCCGGAAGCCGGATGCGGGGTTCGGAGAACAACGACCCGATCGTCGACGCCGAGGGGCATACCCGGACGAACCACGCCGGAGGAATCAACGGCGGCATCACGAACGGCAACGAGGTGGTGGTGCGTGCGGCGCTGAAGCCCACGCCGAGCATCTCCCGCCCGCAGGAGACCTATAACCTCACAACCGGACGGGTCGAAGCACTGGAGATCCGCGGACGCCACGACGCCTGTGTGGCGCTGCGGGGTGCGGTGGTCGTCGAGGCCGCCGTAGCCATCGCCCTGGCCGACCTGATGAAGCGATGACGTCCTTTTCCGGTCCAGAGACCTTCCCGATCCGCCAAATACCTGCCGCCCCCGAAATGACCTGCCGCGAAACCATCGACTCGCTCACCGAACGGCTTTCACCGCTCTACGACCCGCGCGAAGCCCGGGCCATCGCCCGTGTGCTGGTAAGCGAACGGGCCGGGATTCCGGTCTCGGCGCTGCTGACCGATCCCGGAGCCGAGCTTCGGATCGAAGGGCTGGAGCAGGATGCCGAACGGCTGGCAGGCGGGGTTCCGCTGCAATACGTCGTCGGGACGGCCGAATTCTACGGACGCCGGTTTGCGGTACGCGAAGGGGTGCTGATCCCGCGCCCCGAGACCGAGGAGCTGGTCGACCGCATCGTGCGCAGCGAACGCGACGCACAAAGCGCCCCGTCTCAACAGGCCGGAGAAGCCCCCGGCACCATCCGCATTCTGGACGTAGGAACCGGCAGCGGCTGCATTGCGGCCTCGCTGGCGCTGGAACTCCCCGAAGCGGAGGTTTTCGCCGCAGAGATCGCGGACGAGGCGCTGGCCGTGGCGGAGGAGAATTTCCGGAGGCTGGGCGCCCGCGTGACGCTCCGGCGGGCCGATGCCCTCAACGGTCTGGAGGCGCAATTCCCCGAAAAATTCGACCTCATCGTCTCGAACCCGCCCTATGTCCCGGCAAGCGACCGCGCGGCGATGCACCCCAACGTCCGCGACCACGAACCGGCCGTGGCGCTGTTCGTCCCGGACGACGACCCCCTGTGCTTCTACCGCGCCATCGCACGCGCCGGGCGGCGGATGCTGCGGCCCGGCGGGCGGCTCTGGTTCGAGATCTACGAACACGCGGCGGAGGCGATGCGCAAAATGCTCGCCAGGGAGGGTTACACCGATACGATCGTCTACAAGGACCTTTTCGATAAAGACCGGATCACATGCAGCCGACGGAAGTAACGAAAAAACGCGAAAAACGCACCAAAACGCCCGAACAGGCCCTTGCGTCGCTGATGCGGCTGTGCGCCCGGGCCGAAAAGTCGGAGAGCGACGCCCGGCGTCTGATGCGTGGCTGGGGGCTCTCGGAAAAAGACGCCGAGGGGGTGCTGGCACGGCTCGTGCGCGAGCGGTTCATCGACGATGCCCGCTATGCCGAGGCTTTCGTGCGCGAAAAGCTGCGGCTGAGCGGATGGGGCGAGTACAAGATCCGCACGGCACTCCAGCGCAAGGCAATCCGCCGCGAGGTGATCGATGCGGCACTGGCGCAGGCCGACCGGCAGGGAATGGGCGAACGCCTCGCACAACAGCTTGCCCGCAAGGCCCGGACGGTGAAATACGCCACGCCCTACGAACTGAAAACCAAACTCATCCGATACGGGCTTTCGCTCGGATACGACTACGAGGCGGTACTGGATACGGCCTCGTCCCTCGTCAAAGATACGGACTCATGCGACGAATTCTGACCCTCTTCCTGCTGCTGATCCCTTGGGCCGAGGCTCCGGCCCAGCGGCTCGATCCTGACGACTATATCTACCCGATCCTCCAGGAGTCAAGGCTCTACTCGGCCAACTTCGGCGAACTGCGCCCCGGACACTTCCATGCCGGAGTGGACATCAAGACCGACGGCGAAGTGGGTCGTCCGCTCGTCGCCGTGGCCGACGGTTATGTCTCGCGTCTCTCGGTCTCGGGCGGCGGCTACGGTCGCGCCATCTACCTCACGCTGCGCAACGGCACGACGGCCGTCTACGGCCACCTGCAACGTTTCCGCGACGACATCGAGGAACATGTCCGCACGGAGCGTTATGCCCGCCGCTCGAACGGCGTCAGCCTCTGGTTTGAGCCCGATGTCTGGCCCGTGAAGCAGGGCGACGTGATCGGCTACTCGGGCAACAGCGGTTCGTCAGGTGGCCCGCACCTGCACTTCGAGATCCGCGACACCCCGACGCAACGGCTCTACAACGTCGTCCGCGAAGGGGTCATCCGCCCCTCGGACAACCTTCCGCCCCGCATCATGCGGGTCCACTACTTCGAGATCGACACCGTGGGCGGCGTTCCGGTTCGCAGTACGCCGGAGAGCTACGCCGTGGTGCGCGACGCCGGGGGTCACTACCGTCTGACCCGCAACGAACCCGTCGGCGTAGGGCGCAAGGGCTACTTCGTGGTTGAGGTTTCAGACCGCCGCAACGGCGTCTATAACACTTTCGGGGTGTGGCGCATCACGGCCAGCCTCGACGGAAAGCCCTACTTCGAGTACCGCATGGACGGCTTCACGCACGATTTGTCGCGCTGCAGCGACGCCGTGAGCTGCTACGCCCTCAAAATCGGCTCGCGCAACGAGGTGGTCCGTCTGGCCCAACTGGCCGGAGCCCCCGATCTGTTCTATCCGGTAATGGAGGAGCGCGGCGTAATCCGCACGGCGGCAGGTGACCGCCATCGCATCCGGATCGAGGCCGAAGATGACTGCGGAAACAGCTCGTCACTGGAGTTTTCGATCGAAGGCCGCGGGGAGGAGTTCCACGCCATGGCCGATTCGGCTGCCGTGGCGCTCTTTCCGGGTCGGAATTCCGTCGTGAGGGCCGATTCCGAAGCCGAAATCCGCATCCAGCAGGGATCGCTCTACGAACCGCTCTTCCTGCATCCCGAACGTCTCGACACGCCTCAAGGCGGATCGGGCGTCGTCGTGCTCTCCCCGGCCTACCGGTTCCTCGAGGCGACAACCCCGCTGCGGACTCCGGCGCTCGTGACAATCCGCACGCAGGTGCCCCGGAAGTTGCAGCTCCGCACCGTACTGGCCGGTCGCGGCCGCAAGGGCGGACTCTATCACGTCGGAGGAAGCTACTCGAACGGTGCCGTCACGGCCGTCACCCGCACGACGGGCGATCTGGTCGTCGTGGCCGACACGCTGGCACCTGCGATCCGGCCGCTCTTCACCGAAGGGGCGAACCTTGCGGAAGCGGAGGCGTTGCGGTTCCGCGTCTCGGACAACTTTTCGGGGATTGCGTCCTGGGCGCTCCGCATCGACGGCGAGTGGGTTCCGTGCGACCGTTTCCCGATGAAGGGGACGCTGGCGTACCGCTTCGACACGCCGGCCACCCGCCGCAAGCACGCGATCGACCTCACGGTCCGCGACGGCTGCGGAAATACGGCCCGTTACACGGGGACATTCGTCCGGTAGACCCGGAGGCAAAGCCTACTCCAGCGCCGTGTAGACAACCATCGATTCGGGATCGACGCGAATCCGTTCGCCGGAGCGTCTGGTCAAGACTGGCCACGAGGTACTTGCGCGACCCCCAGTTTCCGTAGGGTCCCGGCCACATGTCGTAGCCGGCCTTCGAGGAGATGAAGAGTTCGTCGCGGTAAGGCCGGAAGGCGTGGTCCATCAAGCGTCCGAAGTTCTCCTCGGCCGTTCCGTAATCGGGGCCGTAGTTGTTGGCCAGGTCGAAGTGGACGTGCAGTTGAAATCGCGGAAAGGTTCCTCGCGCTCGAAGAGTCTGCACTTTACGGTCGAGGCGTCGGAGCACGACGGCTTCATCACCGAAGCGGGGCGTTGGACGCTGAATTTCGACACCGGAAAGAAGATCCGCGGCATCGGGGAAAACATCAACCGGGACCCGCGTCCGGGCAAGAACCCGAAATACACGTACGACTATCTGCTTCCGAAGCTGTCGGCCAACGGCGTCAACTTCATCCGCACGTGGCTGCAGTCGTCGGCCTACCCGAACGAATGGCGCTGGAACGAGGGCTCCGAGGCCTACGAGGCCTACGAGAGGCGCAAGGATCAGCGGGCAAACAACACCGAAAAGAGAGATCAGCAGCGTCCGATTTCTGCCAATCTCCCTTTATAATCACATCTCCCCAATAGCCGCTGATTACATCTTAAATCGCCAGGACAGCGTCAGTCGCGAGAAAATCGGATGCCGAGTTCGTAGAGCAGATACAGCGGCAGGAACACGATGAGCAGCGTAAACGGATCGCCCGACGGCGTGATGACGGCCGCAAGGAACAACAGGACAACCACAGCATGTTTGCGGTACTTGCGGAAAAACGCTCTGTTCACAAGTCCCAGTTTCGACAACAACCACGACAGCAACGGCAGTTCGAAAACCAGCCCCATCACAAAAATCATCATCAGGAAATTTCCCATGTAGGAATTGAGCGAAATCTGATTAACGATCATCGGACTCAACTGGTACTCTGTCAGGAACCGAAACGTGAAGGGAAAAACCAGAAAATAACCCACCGCGCAGCCCAGGAAGAACATGCCCGTACCGAAACTAAAGGCCGCCCCCACACTCTTGCGCTCCGAAGCGAACAACGCCGGCTGGATGAAGCGCCATATTTCGAAAATCAGGTAGGGGAACATCAGCACCAGCGCAAACCAGAACGACGTCGTGATATGGGTCAGGAACTGCGAGGCTACGTTAATGTTGATAATCTCGACACGATAGTTGTCATTGCTGAAATCGGGTAAAAACGAACTTCCCCCACCCAGTCGCGACAACCAGCGGTAGAGCGGGAAATCAGACGTGGTAGGCGCCAGGATAAAGTGGTCGAACAGGTAGGGCATCAAGCTGAAACTGACGATCATGAACACCAGCAGGACGCCAGCCACGCGCAGGAGCGAATGACGCAAGTCCTCAAGATGTCCCCAGAATGTCATCATCTGGTTGTCTTCCATAGGGCGGTCAATGGATGTTTCAAAGGAGTATCCGGCTATCATTGCGGATAGCCGGATACTCCGATTGGGCAATTAGATCATTCGGCGTAAGAAGCCTTCACGAAAGGAGCTTCAAGCAAGTAGTCACAACATTCGCGCACACTGCGCATTACGTCACCATAGCTCGATCCCTCCATCTCGACGATGATGTTCTCCACACCGGCAGTCCCGGCATGACGGAAAATGGCATCGTAACCGACCATGCCACTCTGTCCCACTTCATTGCGATCCTTGATATGCAGCAGACGGAAACGACCCGGATAGCGTTTAAAATAGTCGACCGGGCTGGCCTGGCCCATGACCGTCCAATAGACATCCATCTCGAAGAATACCTTGTCGGGGTCCGTGTTTTCAAGCAGATAGTCGTATATCACGCGGTCCTCGATCTTGTCGAACTCGTGTGAGTGATTGTGATAGCCGAGCTTCAGACCAGCGGCATTGCAGCGAGCACCGATCTCGTTGAAATAGCGGCAGTAAGTGGAGAGTTCGTTGAGTGTGGCAAGTCTGCGCATCGACGGGATAACGATATACTTCGCCCCCGCAGCCTTGTGAGCTGCTATGCACTCATCCCACCATTTAAGGGCGTTCGTAAAGTCACCCTCCGCCAGTTCCTCGTCGGTGAGGTTGACCGTGCAGTGCGTGGAAAGCATCTTCAGCCCTGCCGCCTCAATATCCTTGCGAAACTGCTCGGGGGTCTGACCGTAGAGTTTGCCGTCAGCATAGCTGGCCGCCTCGACAAAGGTATAGCCCATATCAGCGAGCTGCTGCAGCACGGGCCTGTAATCGCCCTGGCTCTTGCCAAAGGCGCCGATCAGGTCGCGCACCGAATAGAGCTGGATCCCCACCTCCTTCTTCAAGGCCTTTTCCTTCCCAGTCCCCTCGCCAACGGAGGCGGCTGTTCCACAGGAGAACAGCCCCCCTCCGAGAACGAGAAGCAGGCATGGGACCAATAAGAATCTGAATTTCATGGCCTGCCAAAAACTAATCGAGCACTTTTACACGAATATTGCGGAACCAGACGTCATCGCCGTGATCCTGGAAGCCGATATAGCCCTCATGATTTTCACCGCCGCAATTGTTGAGCAGTTCAAATGCCAGCGGCCATTTTTCCGGACTGAATTTGCTGTTTTCGAGCATCTCGGTCCACTGAGGCGTCCAGAGGTGATATTCAACGACATTGGCGTCGTTCTGCCCGTGTATGACAGTGCCCTTGTAGACCATGATTTTAGCCTTGTTCCACTCCCCGAACGGTTTGGCATTCTGCGGAACGGCGGGGATCATGTCGTAGAGCGATGCCGACTTGCGATTGCCGTCGACTCCCAGTTTGGCATCGGGATGGTTTTCGTTGTCGAGCACCTGGTATTCAGGGCTTGAGATGTAGATCGGTTCGATTTGCTGTTTGCCGTCTTTCGTCGTGGCAACCTCCTGGGCCAGATAAAGGATACCCGAATTACCGCCCTTCGAGACCTTCCACTCCAGCTCCAGTTCGAAATTCTTGAACTTGTGGGCGAAGATCAAATCGCCGCCTTCACCGGTCTGGGCCTCTCCGGTTCCCGAACCGTTGAACTTGATGGCTCCGTTGTCGATTGTCCAGCGTGAGGGCACATCGCTCTTGCCGTAGCCGCGCCATCCGTTGAAGGTCTTGCCGTCGAAGATCGTGTAATAGCCGTCCTTGTCCTTCGGGAACGAGGCCAGGTCTACCTGAGGATTCTCCAGCACCGTGTATTCGGGTTTGGCCGGTACCGAGCTTTCGGACCTCGTCCCGGCAGCATCGCTATTCTTGGCTTTGTTGCTGTTCCGGCCACCGCAGGATACGAGCAGGAGCGCACAGGCTGAAAATAAAAACGTCTTTTTCATAGTCTCTTCCGTATTTAAATTTAAGTTCATGTTTAAGGTTGTCTTTCTTGTAGATTCCGGGAGCAGCCGATGCCTCAAAGCGGCATATCGGGCAGTTTCCAACCGTCCCGGTAGGTGTGCTTGATGAGCTCCTGAGCGAACTGTTGCGCATTCACAGGATCGGTCCACGTCTTGTCAAAGGTCGGGTGGCCATCCTTGATATGGAACCCGTCCTTGATAACCGTGCGGATCGTCGCGTCGTCCGGGATATTCGTAAAGCGCATGTTCTCACCATCCCAGAGGAGTTCGCGGTTGAGGCTCTGCAAGCGCACGGCCAGCACGCCCATCACAACCATTTCATTGAATGGCCCCGCCTCGCTGAAGTCCGAAGCGCTCGGCACGCGGTCGTCGGCATCCTCCTTGCAGGCGCGCACCCAATCCATCTGGTGCGACTCCTTGATCTCACGGAGCATCTTCGGAGCGTTGGGTACACGGCCCGATACGAGATAGGGGTTCACGCCGTAGCAACCGCAAATGAGCGTATCTTTCGTGCCGTAGAAGATAGCGCCGCCACCCTGCATATTGAGATCCTTGCCGGGCTCCAGTCCCGCGGGACGCTCGGGGAGCAGGCCGCCGTCATACCAGTGCACCTCGACCTCGGGCATGGCGACTTTCGGCAGATTGTCTCGGGACGGGAAGACGAACTTCACATGCTGCGCGTTGGGAGCCGACTCGGTGAGCAACAGCGTCGAGCTGCCCTGTACGCGCGTCGGATAGCCGAGTTTGAGCGCCTTGAAGACCGGGTGCAAGATGTGGCAGGCCATGTCACCCAGTGCTCCCGTACCGAAATCCCACCAGCCACGGAAATTCCATGGCGTATAGGCCGAGTTGTAGGGGCGGAATGGAGCCGGGCCGATAAATGCATCCCAATTCATCGTCTTCGGCACCCGCTCATCATTCTCGGGACGCGCCAGTCCTTGCGGCCAGATCGGACGGTCGGTGAAGGTGTCCACGCGACGCACCTCGCCGATCTCGCCGTTCCAAATCCATTCGCAAACCTTGCGAACCCCCTCTCCCGAAGCTCCCTGGTTGCCCATCTGTGTGGCCACCTTGTGCTTGGCGGCCAGTTTGGTCAGCAGACGCGACTCATAGACCGTGTGTGTCAATGGTTTCTCAACGTAAACGTGCTTGCCGGCGGAGATGGCATCTGCGGCAATGATCGCATGCGTATGGTCCGCGGTAGCGACCATCACGGCATCGGCCGATTTGAGCAGTTCGTCGTACATGCGGCGATAGTCATTGTACCTCTTGGCGGCGGGATAACGCTCGAATACGTGTTCTGCGTATTTCCAGTCGACGTCGCAAAGTCCGATGATGTTCTGGCTCTCCAGCCCGCGCAGAACGGATGCTCCGCGTCCGCCGATACCTACACCCAGGATATTGAGCTTGTCGCTCGGTGCGACGTGGCCGAATTGCTTGCCCAGCACCGTGCCGGGAACGATGGTCAGGCCGAGGGCGGCCGCTGCTCCTGTTTTCAGGAACTTCCTTCGAGACATTTTGTTTGCCATGGTTCTTGGAATATTTTAAGTTTGTGGTCAGGTTGCCGATTATCCGTTATGTCTATGTTATCTGCCCGCTTTCGTATCCTGATCAGGATTCTCAATCTCCTTCTCGATATTGTTCATCCCATCCTTGAAACTGCGGATGCCCTTGCCCAGTCCCTTCATCAGTTCGGGAATCTTCTTGCCGCCGAAGAGCAGTAACACGATCAAAGCGAGGACGATGATTTCACCCGCTCCAATGTTGCCGAGAAATAACAAATGATCCATAGTCGTATTTTAAGGTTTATATTCAATATTGCGGTTCTCTCTTTCAAACATGCCGCTGATGCAACAGCCCGTATCCGTTCTTCATGGTCCTGCGGCGTTCACGGATCGCCTCCAGTTCGCCGAGATTCCCGATCGAAGGCAAGTCGTTGCGGCGGGCATCCTCCAGGAATCGCCAGGCATATTCCGAGGCGATCGCCGCATCGCGGAAGCTCGGAAGCTCCCGGCAGCGTTCGCCGCTCTCAAGCGACCGGGCGAAGCGGCGGCACAGCACGTCGATGTTCTTGCCGCCATAGGGCTGAATCAGCCGATGCGTCTGCGTCACGCCGTGCAGTTCGACGACCGCAGTCTTGAAGTCGTGCGTCATGCGTGCAATCCCCTGCGTACCGATGATGTCCACATAGGAGTTGTGGGTCTGCGTCTGGGCCAGTTGCCCGTAGACGTGTCCCTGGGTTATGTCGAACACCACGCCGTTCTCGAACGTACCGTGGCACTGGAGCCACCACGGGTCCTTGTAGTTCCACATGCGCACGGCCTGCGCATGCCACGTCTTGAACTCCGAACAGGCATACCAGCGGGCGATGTCCACGTAATGCATCCCACAGTCATGAAACGCAGGTCCTTCGTATTCATGCCCTTCGCCGGGGGCCAGCCCCGGAGTCATGTGGCATACCCGCACAATCGCCAGTTCGCCGATTTCGCCCTGTGCAATGAAGTCTTTGATCGTCTTGTGATACCACGAATTGCGCAAATAGAGGTTGACCGTCGAAAGGAGCGGAGTGCTTTCAGCCAGTTCCACAGCCTTCCACTCGTTCTCCATGCTGTCGGCGATCGGTTTTTCGGCGATCACATGCTTGCCGGCGGCAAATGCCCTTTCGATCTGTTCACGACGCGAATCGGCCAAAGCGAAGAGTCCGACCACCTGAACTTCAGGATCGTCGAAGATGATCTGCTCATCGGATACAACCTTTGCCTCGGGAGCCACCCTACGGGCGAGTTCGCAGGCCTCTTCATTCACATCACAGATATAAACAACCTCAAACTTTCCACTCTTCCGCATCTCTTCGAGATAAAAGTTTCCCATGCGGCCGAACCCGATCAAGCCTGTTTTTATTGCAGCCATTTTTTGTGCCGAAAGGTTAAGTACAAGACAAAAATTGCAGTTATGGTTAATTAGTTGATTATCAGCTTATTATATTTTAAAAAAATCCTTGGAAAGTTCAGTACCTTTAAAGAAAAGGTCCCGGAAAAGTTCCCGCTTTTCGGATGAAGACAACTGAACCCAAGAATTTGGTCAAAGTTAACCAAATCCTCCCAATTATGCAAGAGCATTTTAAAAAAAATTGATAAATTTGGCACGCATAAATTTCATGGCTTGCATGCTTCATGCCTTATGTGTGGTACAGACCGTAAGCCTCCATAAGCTTGCGGCGGCAATGCCGGCTTCTGTCCAAAGGGAGCCAGGATCAAACTTGTCCATAATACCGGAAATACGGAATAGCGGTAATTCTACAACCAGAAACTTTATTTTATGCAAACGGTTTCCATATGCGGATGTCTATAAAAGCCATTGATCCAATTTGGATGCCGCCATGTGGCGGCACCCAAATTGGACAGGCTGTCATAGTGTGGGATTAAAGTGATGTAACGACTTGATTTATCGAGTCGTTACATCCTTGTATAGAAGAATAGGCAACGAGAAGGTAACGGTTTATTTTCAGCATCTTGCGCTCGAATACCGCATTTCAAATAACTAATTGCAAGATACGAAAAAAATACGGATTTGACAAATTTGCTAAAAAGGGCGGTATTCTAACGCATGGATATTCCATTTTCTCAAGCATACAAAGTTTTGTTGGAAGAAATAGAACAAGAAATTATCATTAGTGTCAGAACACAAAATGCTCGAACAGTTTTATGTGTCAGTTATGATGAATGAGAATCATCGAGACAGAAACAATCATTAACTTATTTTTTCCTCTCAAAGAAGAGTTCGGGCAATATGATCTTTATCTCTTTTGCAACTTTCTCGCTCTGCCAGTAGACAATGAAATTTACCATTGCACGTTTTAATTCGTACCCTTGCCTATGCAGCCTTTCATAATGTTCCGACATAAAATTTCGAGAAAATTTCAACACGGATTGTCCATTTCCATCCAAGCATTCGTCTCCCCTGACATATAAAGTATCGCCGCTTCTGATGCGAGCGATCTGTGGTTGTCGTTGAATGAAATAATCCAGCCATATATCGCTGTGAGTCAGGTGTATCGCCAACTCTTCCGGCGGCGAATAATCGATTTTATCTTCCATATATTCAACATCTTCCGAAGAAATACCATCGAGGAAATCGGAATTCAGGTGAATGGTCAGGTCCCGTCGTGCCCTTGTCATGGCAACGTACAGTTGTCGGATTCTTTCGTCCAAAGACAAATTGAAGTTGTTCAGCATCAAAAAAACATGATCGAACTCTTTGCCTTTTACCTTGTGGATCGTCGAAACGAATATAGTCTCTCCGCTTTCACCGAAGAAATCATTCAATTTAGACTCTCTGATAAAAAGCTCCAAATCGGATTTGTATCTTCTTTTAGGATTTATCGTTTCAAAATCCCGAATTAAACCCAAACAACTTTCCAGTTTACTATTGTTCTGAAACACGGTTTGCAACTCCTTCTTCGCCTGCTCCCATACATCATCGTCAATCAGGAAAATATCTTCCACCGAATGTAACCGGGAAAGAAAAAAATTGATTTCATCGAGTTTCAACAAGCAGAATCCGCTGTTATCCTGAATCAATTGTGCCGGCATCCCGTTTTTAAGCAGAAGCCCTGACACCTGCAAAGCCTCGTCATTCGTACACGTAAGCACACAAACGCTTCCGCGAAGTTCGACGGATAGAATCACAAGCCCCGCGAGAAGACCTCCGTGATGAGCCGCATCCCGCTGCTCCCGGCCACGCTCGAAATACTGCGCCGCTACGAGCACGACGAAGTATGCGTCGCACGATCACGGGTGCTCCCCACGCCGAGCAACCAGAAGATGAACGCCTACATGAAAGAGATCGCGGCCGTGTGCGGCATCGACAAGGTGCTGACCACCCACTGCGCCCGCCACACCTTCGCCTGCATGGCCGTCGAATACGGCATGCCGATCGACGTACTGGCCAAGATTCTCGGCCACTCGAACACCAACATGACGCGCCACTACGCCAAATTCTCCGAGACGGTCATCGGCCGTGAAATGGAGGCGTTCGGCGAGCGGCTGGCGTCGGCTACTTGATACCTGAAAGGATTCGGCCAAAAGCGCTCCTCGAATGAGGGGCGCCGACGCCTATCGCTGGCTCTCTTCAATCAGAGAGTTGCGCAGCAGATCCAGAAACCGTGTCAGCCGCAATTTGCGGTTGATGACCCCACGGCGGCACTGAATAGGATTGTTGATGCGGACGTTGAACATCCACGAGAACAACTCGACCAACTGTTCCACATTGGCACGGGTACCGTCGATACGCCGTCCCACGCCGGCAGTATGCAACGCCGTAATCAGCTCCATGAGATCCGTCGGCGTGAACGGCTCGGCCAGATAGAGCGTCGAGCAGGGTTTGTCGCTCTGCGGCAACCGGTCCGTGACCGCAGGATGCTCGATACGCAGGTAGACCATCCGTATCTCGAAGTCCAGATGCGCGACGGCACCTTCCCAAAGCGCAACAAGCGCCGCCGGACGCCGTTCCTCACAGGCACACAGCCGCACGAGCCGGTTCCGGGCACGGGACAAGGCGTGTAGCATGTCGAGCGGCGTACAATGCTCCGATGCAACGAAACGTTGCACACTTCCTATAAAACGCGCATAGGACGCTTCCAAGCGTTTAAAATCGCATGGTTCGGCACCGTCCTCCAGCGACGTGCAAAGCTGTTTCACAAAACGACTCTTTTCCAAAAGGCGCAGATTATGCGATATATTCTTTTTATCGGGTTTCATTTTTCAAGATTTTTTTTGTTTTCTGTTTCTGACTTACAATTCCGTGTGGGCAAAGTCGCAGGGCAGCCCCCGTGAACGGAAGGCGGCGTCACGACAGAAAACATCGAACCCCGGAGTTCGAAACTCCGGGGTTCGATAACGGGCGGGCAAACCAACGCTCAATATTATTTCATATTAAGGGCAATACAGACAGTACATTCTACACGAGGGAGGATTCAGAACACGGCGCAGGCTTCGAGCGAGATGGTTGCCAGATGCAGACGCCTACCGGCGCCTGCGACGGCAAGAGGAGCCATACCATAGTCCAGCGACAAGCGCACCCCGAAATTACGGGTAGCCAGAAACGTCGAGCCAAGACCCGCACCAAGGGCAAAGCCCTCACGCCATCCTGCCGGGAGGGTCCCCGCGGCTTCGTTGCGCTGGAAGCCACTGCCGCCCAGCAGGCGTCCTCCGAGAAGCCAGCGCGCCGAAAAAGGCCACGAACCCGCAACGGGCGTGGGATTGAAGAGATGTAACAACTTGATTTATAAAGTTGTTACATCTTTGTATGGGAGAATAGATAACGAGATGGCAACGGTTTATTTTCAGCCTATTGCGCTCAAATACCGCTGCGAACTTGCAGGTGTTGCAATCATAGAGATCGTTCAGTGTTGTACAACTCGACCAATGTCCATAAGCTACACACAGAAAATAGGGAAACCATATTCCACCGTGCATTTCAGTCGCAAATTATCCCGAAGGACAACTTCCAGCAGCTACAGATCCTCAGTTGGCAAAAGACGACTGGCTCGACTTCTTATGAACTGGCTCCCAAAACCACTACCATAATAGCAAAAGGCGAGAAAAAGCAGTTGCTCAAATTGAAATCTCAAGTCGTAATACAAACGGGTAGTGTTTCAAAAAGTGTGTCTGTGCAGGCGCCTTCAGATTCTTCAGATATGCAAATATAGCGATTCTTGATTTAGAACAACACGCCGCGGCGTGTTGTTCATATTTTTGTGTTATAGTCTTCACTCGGGGAATAATTCCCGATCCAGGTCGATCCGCGGCACCGGCCTCAGGTAGGATTTCTTATCCATGGCCGTTTTACCCATCAGCAGCAGTACCGACTCCTCGCTGGGCATAGCTCCCCGCATGCGTGTAACCCGTCGAAAATCCTTCTGCAGACGCTCGATCCAGTTCGTCGTGTAGATCATCGACTGAATCCTTGCCTCGTAATTCAGATAGGTGAAGTAGGCTTTGTAGGCTGGGTCTTCGCCCCGTCGTCGAAAACTGCGATAATCCTGACCCCATTTCTCACAGAGCGCCTGCCATTGTTCCCAGGCTCTCTCCACCGTATAGCTGCGATCCCCCGTACGGAAGACCTGTCGCAGATCCTCGGCCAGCTCTCCCTTGTCGCCGTTGCGCACGCAGCTCAGCAGATTGCGTTTCAGGTGCGTCGTACAGCGTTGCAGCGGGGTTCCGGGAAAGATCGCACTGATGACATCCTCCAGACCCTTCAGCCCGTCGGCACACACCAGGCCGATCTTCCGAACGCCTCGTTCATGCAGTTCTGCGAGCATCTCGCCCCAGCCCAGGGCGCTCTCCGTGGGCTTGTTGAAGATCCCCAGCACTTCACGCCGCTTGTCTTCACGCACAGCTAGCACCACATAGAAAGCTTCTGTTTCTACGCTCCGCTTGCGGTGGATCTTCATGTGTACGCAATCGATGAAGACGATGGGGTAATAAGCCTCCAGAGAGCGCGTGAGCCATTGCGAGACATCTTCTCGGAGGTAGTCCAGCATCCGCGAAATGCTCGCCTTGCTGTAGTGCTCGCCATAGATATCCTGGAATACCTCGCCAACCTGTTCCTGCGTAAGACCTTTCGTATACAGCGTTCCGGCAAGGCGTTCGCATTCATCCTCCTGATGGCGCAGGATCGCCAGAATCCGGGGATGAAAATTCCCGTAGCGATCTCGAGGTATCCGGAACGTCAGCGTACGGCCATGACCGTAACTATGCCCCGGACGGAAACCGTTGCATTTATTTCCTGATGCGGAGTTTTCCCGGAGATATTCCCGGCGTTCCGAGACCATCATACTCTCCAATAAGATCTCCAACAGATCCTGAAGACCATTTTCTCGCTCCGAATGTTTGCATATTAATTCGGAAAGTTGTTCCTTTGTCAACACCATAAGTCTACTCCTTTTTTAGTTTTTTGTTGGTTCCCTAGACAAATCTAAAAAATCTGTAGACTTTTTTATTTACCCTCCACCAGACACACTCTTTGAAATAGTATCTACAAACGAAACAGTTTCATGAAGTGACGTTGGGCACATTATCGTATTATAGACAATGCCGATTTTACACGCGCCTCTTGTATGGTTCGCTTCATTCCAACCATCTTAATATCGCCGTGATTCGGAAATAGTGTATGGCTGCGATCATGTGATAAGTCAAGAAGCCATGCTATATACAGAATTAATTCAGGGCTTTTGGAGCGGATAGACATAAACTATCATCCGTTGGCTAGAGTCAATTCTTTGTGTGGGAACACACTGCATCGGAACACCTATTTCGAGGAGATGGAGAATATCATGAATGCTTTCGCCGCTGAATGTAGCATGATAGCGCGTTTCGGCAAGAGATGAATCCTGAATGACGAAATCTACAGGATATATTTGCGACAGACGCGCAAGCACAGCGTCAAGACGGTCGTTGTTGAACATCAGTTTACCGTCCTTCCAAGAGTATTTTCTTTTATTTTCGGGGTCCTGCGATAATTCCGCGGAATTACCTCTAATACATAGACGCTCTCCGGGTGATATGACGAAATGCCTATTGGCACCGACATTGACATCAACGTGCCCTTCAACCAGAGTGACGTCAACCGAAGACTTTTCGTAAGCATTGACATTAAATGCAGTACCAGTGGCTATTATGTCAATGTCGCCGGTACATACGATGAATGGATGCTTTTTGTCGGCTTTGACCTCGAAATAACCTTCGCCCTGAAGAACGACACGCCGTTGGTTCTCGTCGAACACAGCCGGATATTCGAGCGAACTGTTTGCGTTGAGCCATATGTGTGAACTATCGGGCAACTGAGTCTGCAACAGCCCCCCGAACGGTGTCGATAAACTCAACATAGGGATACTACCGCCTTCCGAAGGCGTGCGTAATAGCAGGTAGGCTACTGCCACGGATAAGATAGGTACCATTGCCGCAGCAATACGCAACACAGACAAGCGTCTGGGAAAACCTTTACTCATCTTTCGGTGGAGATACGACAACGCCTTCTCGGTGTTGATGCTGTCAGGAGCAAATGGAGGATCCAACACTTCATGCAGGGCGCGTTTCTGTTCGAAAATGCGCCGATTGTCAGGCGATGCTGCCAACCACTCTTTGAGCAGAGAAGACTCACGCTGGTCGGCGGTACCTTTCAGAACGTTTTCGATTATGTGGTCTATCTCAGGAGATAGCTCGGTGTATGTATTCATATCCATATCAGTTCAGGAATAGAAATAATAAAACAATCAACCAATAGCGGTTAAGTATTTTTCGGAAATGGTTTTTAGTCCGTGCAATGCGGTCTTCGACTGTACGCACCGAAATACCCAATGCAATGGCAATTTCGATGTATTTCATGCCCTGATGGTGGCTCATGTACCATGTTTCAAACTCATTTTTGCCCAAAGTTGCTTCGGCAAAGGATATGAGCCTTACAAGGTCGCTGTAGAACAATGGTCTCGAAGTGTTATTATCGTCTATAAGATACGGTAACATTGAGAGGTACTCCGAACTGTAGCGTTGAACTATGGCCTGATGATGCAATTTGTTGAGGCATGCGTTCTGAACGCTTCTAAGTAACCAAGATTTGAGGTTCAAGACTTCCGGCATTATCGCGCGTTTCTCCCATAGTGTGAGAAAAACCGTTTGTGCGATGTCTTCGCAGTCTTCACGTCGTCCCAAAAACCGGCCGCAGAACATCACGATATCAACATAATATCTTCGAAAAATACAATCGAAAGCCCGGCGGTCGCCTTCGCATACCGCCGACAGCAGAAACTTATCTTCATTATCGTAATTATCTCGGCCCATTATACGATTTTTGCTTTGTGTCACTTTAGTGGGGTGATGGATGCATGTGGGTTATTCTTTACTAATTTTTGCTGCGAAACCTCCACCGGGAGCAAGGTGAATAGTCTTTACAAATCCGACTGGCTCTTTTTCGCGTCTGTAATCGGTGGCGTCACGATGAGCGTTGCGACCGTCAACATACCAGTCGCCAACATAATCACCGTCAGGCAGGAATGAAAGGTCGATTGTAATGTCTCGCGCTGTCCAATTGGTGATTCCGCCAATATACCAGTCGTTACCTTTGCGGCGCGCCGTTACACAGTATTCGCCCATTTTTCCGTCGAGTACTATCGTTTGATCCCACACTGTGGGAATGTCGGCTATATAGTTAGTACACTCTTGTTCGCTCTCATAGTTTGTAGGCGAATCGCAAAGCATGTTCAAAGGAGAGTCAAGCACGGCATAAAGAGCGAGTTGGTGGCAGCGCGTGCCCTGACTCATAGGTTGAGAGTTGCAGGGACGGTAAGTCTCGCGGGTACCGTTGAGCATAGCCCCCTGAGTATAGTCCATAGGGCCGCCAGCTTGGCGTATGAACGGAATGAAGGTATCATAGCGAACTTGGTCAAGGCTGATATCGTAGCCTTTGAGACGTTCGAGTCCGTTAACGCCTTCTGTGTTGAGTACGTTGGGCCATTTGCGGTTTATTCCGGCCGGCATATGAAAGCCGTGCAGGTCGAGCACCAAGTGATATCGAGCTGCCGTTTCGGCAGCCTTGTCGATAAACTTTTCCAGTTTTTGGTCGTTGCGGTCGAAGAAGTCGACTTTAAAGCCTTTAATACCCATGTTGGAGTAATGCCGGCACACTGCTTCGAGGTCTTTCTCGAAGGGCGCGTAACCTGCCCACAATATGATACCCACTTCTTTGTCTGCGGCATATTTTACTAAGTCTGGCAAATCAATTTGTGGCGCTACGCTGAATAGGTCGCCACATCCGGATACGCTCCAGCCGTCATCCATGATTATGTATTCTATGCCGTTTTTGGCGGCAAAGTCAATGTAATATCTGTAGGTATCCTGATTAATGCCGGCCTCGAAGTCGACGCCTTTGATATTCCAGTTATTCCACCAGTCCCACGCGACTTTGCCGGGTTTGATCCACGAAATATCCTCGATACGACAGGAAGCAGCAAGTTGGTAGGTAAGCTGGCTTTGCGCAAGGTCTTTGTCTTGGTCGCCAATGATTGCGATACGCCAAGGCAATGTGCAAGCGCCGTTGAGACGTGCAATGTATCCTTCACGTTCGTCAACAATCTTCTGAATGTTTAGATATCCGCCTAGACTCTCCTTTTTCGGATAACGCGGCAGCACGCCTTTAAGCGTCGTTTTCTCATCGCTCAGAAGAAAAAGGCCGGGGTAACAACTGAGGTCGCTTTCTGTCAAGAGCACCTTGACATCGTGGGCTGGCTCTATGGCCAGTGGCAGAAACGCCATGCGTTCAGGGTCGAGCTTGGAGAGCGGAACTTGCACGTATTCATTTTCGAATGAATTAAAGAACTGGGATTCTAAATCGTTGCAACGGTCTTCGCGGATATATCCTACTGTTGCCAAAGCATCGGAGTCGAAAGAGTACAACACTTTTTCGTCGACAACGTTGACGGGATTTTCGCCTGTATATATCCAACGGTATGCTACTCCGTCGATGTAGGCGCGGAACTCAATTTTCCAATTTTTGTCCGTATTGAAAGTGAGTTGATTGTACTTGTCTGCAATGAATGAATTGCGGTAGAAGGGCGACTGCAATGTGGCGTCGCCGCTTTTCGCTTCGGGTGATCTGGCGATGCCCATGTTTCTCCCGTTTTCGAGCCGAAGGGCGGCAGAGCCCGTAAACACATCTTTACCGTTGAAAGTAACAACATAGTCGAGATTCTCGCTGATGGTAGCTTTGATGGCACCGTCGGGCGAAACGAGTGTGTGGTCGCGAGATGTGGCTGGCAGAAATATAGCCGAAAACAGCAGCAAAAAGATTACTTTTTTCATTCGTGGTATATTGACTAAGTAAAGTTATAAATATTTAACGGGAAAGTAAAGAAATTGCAACTGACAAATCGTTGACAATCGTTGCGGAGGACACAGCGGCACTCATACCCACACTGCGAATCGGGCCAAGGGCGTTTTCGAGTCTCTGAATACCTTGGATATCGCCGTCAGCGGTCATGAATTCGCGCAGCAGGCGTATTTTCTCGCTGAGTTGTATTCCCTCGACAAGGCGTTCGTAGCGTACCGACGAGCGGCCGTCGGGATAGATGAAGAAGGTGTCGCCAGGGCCAAACATACGCCAGCGAGTGTCGGTCATTGGCTTATCATTCCAATTTTGGAACGACCAATGCAAATATCCGTCATAGCCTACTGCGGTTGAGTAAACAGGAAGGAAGGAGCTGTCGGCAGGATCGTTGTTGCTGAACTGCCCTGGTGCGGGATCTGCACAACAGGTGTATCTCATGCTTACCATGCCTTTGTTGCGCCGGCGTTGCAATTCTTCTTCACTGAAATAGCTGTTGCGTCCGAGTGAGTAAATTGCGAGTGCGTCGACGAGTTCTGGGTGATAGCTCCCTGCAAGCCCCATTTTGAAGCCGGGCACGGCTTTATTGGCAACGGCGAGGGCGTCCAACATTTGATCGAGACCACGTTCATCCATGAAGATATATGATTTTTCAAACCAGCCTTTTTCGCGCAAATGCATGGCAAGTGATTGGAGTGTTGCCGTCCATAACTCTTTATACTCGGACGACGATGTAGGAGCGTCAAGGAAACGATACTCACCCGAAACACTGTCGAGATAGCGAAATTTCATCTCCCAAGGTACCATAGTGAAGCAATCTATAGCCTTATCTATGCCTTGCCCGGCCATAAACTCCACATATCTGTCGAAGATGGTATAGTCAAAGCTCCACGTTCCATCGGATTCGCGCACGGTCTCGACCATAGGCTCGAATTTATCATTGCTTTGTTCGCCCCACGGTTCGTAGAACAGCACGGTGGTGACCGCCTTTTGCCCTGCACGCGCCATGTATTCGGCATATGGTTTAAGAAGTTCAAGGTGTTTGTCGCTCCATGCCGGCACGTCGTAATAGCGCGATACGGCATATGGCTGTTGCCACAGGTCGAGATAGAAAGCATAGTCTTTCGGCTCGGGTAGAGTACTACCGAGTACATCAATGCCGAGCCTGATTTCAGTCAAGGTCTTGTCGCTGCCGGCCTGAAGGAGCGAGAGGGTTGCATTATAACGTCCCGGCGCTATGTCGCGGGGCACTTCTACTGTACACCATACGGGTCGCACGCTGTTAGGCGGCATTGAAACAGTGGTATTGGGAAGATCTATCATGTCGGCTATCGTGTATGCCGGAATGGTATCGACATCGAAATAACCGCATGCCCGCACATCGTTTGTCCATACATAGCGCATGAGCATGGCATTTGAGCCAGTCAACGTTATCTTTTTGCCATCGTTGTCGGTAAATTCCGACAATTCGACCCTGACTGGACCCATTGCCTTACGGCTTACTACAAGTGCCTCGATTCCTATGCGTTCTCCTCGCCAAGCTGTGATAATAGTGTCTGTGCAGAGACCTGACGGAGGTGTCGCAAATTGACGGTAGTGCTGGTCTTTCGACACCCAAGAGAACGTGAGTGCTTTGCCGCGTTTTTGCCAGCCCGACTTATCGACCGTCGATGTATCTACGGGCTCTGGATTGTTCGGCGAGATCATGGTTTGGACTGTTACCGCAATCATTGCGGCCGTTGTCAGCAGAAGTTTCAACATATTAATTTTCTAATTTTTTAATTGTACCGCCATCAAAAATAACGGCAAGCGATGAGTGGAGATTGGTATACAGAGTGGTGATTTGCGGCTCGTCGGCAATGACGTGCAGGCTAACGCCACGGCGTTCAGCAGAGCAGTTGTAGGCACCGATGCTTCCGTCCGGGCGTTCAATAACAAAGGCGTTGCAAAGTACGGTTTCAGCAATGAACTTGAAACACTCGTGCACGTCGTTATCCGACGATACAATGGTCTGCCAATCGGCAATCATTGGCACATACTGTTCGCCTATGATGATTTGACGGTTAGGGTAACATTCTGGGTGCGGATTGCCGTAGGTGTCGTTGTCTGCTGTATATGCGTTGTCAGGTTCACACACCTGCACTGCCTGCACGAATGGATCGACGACAAAGGCCCAATTTAAGTCGCCTGTCTTGTGGTCGATGAGTGCGGCGAAAGCAGTTGCAGCGTCGAATGTTTCGCGAATCCACCGTTCCTCGCCGGTCAGCAGATAGGCGTAGTAGGTTGCATAGGCACGCCAGGCACTCCATCCATGTGGCGACGACAGCATGTTAGGCAGCATGAAGACATCGTACTGTGCCTCCCAAAAACGCAGCGTGCCTCCGCGGCGTCGAGCATCAGATACCCGTAACTGCGTGAGACAGTCGTGACCATCGAGCAGTTTGAGCATGGCATCAGTATAATATCGCCGGGTTTTGTAATCGTTGGTGCGCAGAGCAAGTTCGCCAAGTTGCAGAGCCGAGCAACTTATCATGCCGTCTTCGTAAGTCATCTGACCTTCAGTCTCTAAATTACCGTCGATGGCGGCGAGACGATCGATGGCGCGGTGAGCTGATGCTTCAAGTCGAGCCGCTTGTTTTTTTCGTCTTGCAGCGCGCTCGGCGTCGGCAAACTCAAGAAGGCTTTTTGCAGGATAGATAACAGAGGTATAGTCGGTATTTCCATTCATATATGCACCATCGGCACGCTGGCAACTCATCAGATAGGCCGCGAGGCGCTCGCCCAGATCAAGATCGGCCTCATTACCATAGGCCATATATCGGTCGGCAAGCATGCCGATGGTCGATGAAACATTCTGTATGCGATACTCATATTTGTACGGCCGTCCTGTTGAACGATCGAAAACCTTGTCGATTATCAGATCAAAACGGCTGTTGAGCACGCTATCGATTGCCGGATCGGGCATAATACGGGCAGCCTCAAAAGCAGAGTGGAAGCCATACCAACTCTCCACGTGAGACGTCGGTTTTTGCTTGTAGCGGTCAGCGGCGAGGCGTGCCAGACTGAGGGTTTTATGCCATGGATTGCGTACTGCAACACTTCCATTGGCCTGACGGCGGCCATCGCTCACTTCAACAGCCATGATACCGGGTTCTGTGGCGCGGAATCTACCGCGCCACAAGGTAGTATCGATTCTTTGTAAACATATCTTTTTACCTCCTACGGTCATCTCGGGCGCAGTGCCCCACACATCGATTATGAGCGTGTCTCCGGGTGCGCATGAAGTACGCTCCATTGCAATCACAGGCGCACCGGTATAGCGGTAGACTGTTTCTTCGAAGCCGTCGAGGCTATCGAGATCGATGATTTTTACAATCCATGTACGTTCTTCACCCGGTTCAAGTTGCCATAGGTAAGGATGATGTTCGGGCAGAGGACCGCGGCAAAGCATATCGAGGTTGAGACACTCTATGCGATGGCCGTAGAACCAATGCGGAGCCGGATCCTGATAGCCGAGGTTGTAGTCGAGACTCCACGATGCTATAGGGTCGGCCGACACTACGGCTTTTACCTTGCCGCCGGGCGACTGCATATAACCATAGAAATGGTCGGGCTCACACACAGCCAGAGTGGGAAAGAACTTGTCGTACCAATCGGGATATTTGTCCATATACGTATCTACGCCGAGTTTGATACCAGCCTTGATGGGTTGGAAAGGCGTACGGCGTGTGTTACGCAGATGTAGTGTGACGATCTCAACCCGGTCAGCACTATCTATCGTAATTGAGTATTCGATTCCTTCGGCAATGCTATCGCCCCCAGCCTCTATGGCATAGAACCGGTGTTCGGCTCCCGATACCATCAAAACAGCAGATAGTGCGATTAATGAAACGATATATTTCATCTATTGGAAAACGCTAAAAGATTATTTATTTTCAAGAGGTCGATAACAGTATCCTTCAGCTTCGTAAAGTGGCAGAAGACATCTAAGCCGACCAATGAAAGCGTCAAAATCTTTCGGGGCGTCACACCATTGCAATTCAGCCAGTGCCGCCATGCGCGGAAGCGCCATATATTGCACTTCACGGAAGGAAGGGATGAACTCTGTCCACACATTACCCTGAACGCCGATTACATTTGCCGCTTGTGCGGGAGTGAAATATTCGGGCACGGGTCGATAGGCATATACCGAGTCGAGTGGAATTTTGCGCCAATAGGGGGCGCCTATGGTATCTCCTTCAGCATATTGGTAATCGAAATAAAGATGCGTGTTGGGTACCTTGATTACACGGTAGCCATGTGTGGCGCCGTCCTGTCCGCCGTCTTGCGGGCCCCGCCACGACATTACTACGGCCGTAGTGTCGAAACCATTATCTATGATTTCATCCCAACCTATCACGCGGCGGCCTTTGGCTGCGAGTCGGTCGGCAGCATACTTCATGATATGGTTCTGAAGTTTTTGCTCGGCGGTACTATATGCGTCGTCCTTCAACCCTAACACATGTATTTTCGATTGACAGGCAGAGCATTTTTCCCACTTGCCATGGGGAACTTCGTCGCCGCCTATGTGTACATATTCAGACGGAAAAATATCGGTTACTTCGTCGAGGACTTCGTCGAGAAAAACATATACGTCCTCGTTGCCAGCACAAAGGATGTCGTCACTGACGCCCCAGCGACACATCACCTCGTAAGGGCCGCCGGTACAACCCAACGATGGATAGCTTGCGAGTGCCGCTGCCATATGTCCGGGCAGGTCTATTTCGGGAATTACCGTGATATGGCGGTCTGCGGCGTATGCCACGATGTCGCGCATCTCAGTTTGGGTAAAACAACCGCCGTAGGGAATGCTGTCGTATTTTTCGCTTGTGCCGATTATGGTGCCGCTGCGCACAGAGCCTATCTCAGCGAGTCTCGGTCGGCTTTTGATTTCCATTCGCCACCCCTGATCATCGGTGAGATGCCAGTGGAAGTGATTGATGTTATGCAACGCCAGCATATCGATATACAACTTCACCGAATCGACAGGGAAGAAATGACGTGCGCAGTCGAGGTGGGCACCGCGGTAGGCAAAGCGCGGAGCATCCTCGATCATCACAGCAGGATAAAGCACATCTTCTCCCTTACCCCCGCGAATCGCCTTGCGCAAGGTTTGCAAGCCATAGAAAGTGCCCGCAGCATCAGCACCGTCAACCACTATGCTGTCGGCGGAAACCGTGATACGGTATCCTTCGTGAGTAGCATTGCAATTGGAAGCAGTGAGCCTTATATACCCTTTCGACGGTGCTTTGCCGATTATGGCTGGGCGGAAGCCCGTAAGAGTCTCAATATATCCGGCAAAAAGCTCAGCGTTGACAAACTGTGTACTGTCGGCAATCACAAGACAAGTCGAGGGAGTGAGGCGGAAGTCACCCCCACTACTTGTAAGTATAGAACAAGGCAGTGGCACTACGTTGTAGTCGGCTTCGACAGCCGTTCGGTGTGTACACGATGCAGCAACAGACAAAATAAGCGTATAGAGGAGTTTTTTCATAAGTATTCAAAAACATATCCATACCGTATAATTCATGCTTCACACGGCATGGATATGTGGTGATATTTGTTATAAAATAACCACCTTGCACACGGCAGAGCCACGGCACTTGATGTTGACATCCTTAACGGAACCAACTGCATACGCCTAAATCGAAGTATTCTGCAAATACGTAGCTATCAGTGGCGATGCTGTCGATGCCTGCCTACATGTTTTCGGTGATTGTCATTTTTGCAGATTGTCAGTTACTTTTATACGTGACGATCGCTTTGGTAATACCATCGATATATTTTATGGTCCAGACTCCGGCATAGGGAATGTTGAGATAGCAATTGTTTTTCAAATCCTGAGGTTTGCCCCACGCAGATTCTTCCATGGAAAGAGGTATGATGGATGTGCCATTGATTGGTCCGTCGGGGTTCCAAAGGGTTCCGTCGGCCTCTCCGGCAGCTATTTGTTCCGGAGTTGCGGTATATACGTTCAGCGACTCTTGCTGTGTTGTTGTGATCACGAGTGTGGCTTCGCCGTCGATAACATCGACTACCGCCTTCGGATTCTTCGGATCCGAGTTAGTGACCATACCGTTTACATCGACATTCGACCCCAGCAAATAGATTTTTTCAGGCGTATCGGGGCGAGGAGCAGCCTTATACGTAACAATTGCTTTGGAGATATCGTCGGTGTATTTTATGGTCCAGATTCCGGCACAGGGTATGTCAAGGAAACTGTTGTTTTTCACGAACTGAATTCTGCCCCATGCAGATTCTTCCATGGAAAGAGGTATGATGGATGTGCCATTGATTGGTCCGTCGGGGTTCCAAAGGGTTCCGTCGGCCTCTCCGGCAGCTATTTGTTCCGGAGTTGCGGTATATACGTTCAGCGATTCTTTTTGGGTGGTTGTGATCACGAGTGTGGCTTCGCCGTCGATAACATCGACTACCGCCGTCGGATTCTTCGGATCACAGTTAGTAACCATGCCGTTTACATCGACATTCGATCCCAGCAAATAGATTTTTTCAGGTACATCGGTACCCTGTGTGTCATTTGTTAGTTTTACGATTTTACAGCCATGAGCAGGCACGGTTGGGTGCAGTTCGGAAGCCATACCTTCGTTGGCGTGACGCCAAAGGTCACGTACCTTGTATTCGCCGGAAAGACCGAGTTCAGAGAGATGCAGAGAAAATTCCTTGGGCTCGTCCTCCCGGTTGAAAAAGCCCACAATATGGCTACCGTCGGTCATGGTACCGTGCCATATATTGCTGCCTTGGCTATTAAGGGTTTTGTCGAGTGGATGACCGACAAAACGGTCGGTGTTGAGAGCCAGCATCTCGATGTTTGTATAAAAGCGTAAATTATCGCCGATGGTCGTGGGTCGGTCGCTAGCAGCAATGGGGCCGCCAGCAAGCAGTTGCAACGAAATTACAAACTCTTTCTCAGCATCGGAGGCGTAAGTATTGAGACGTGTGAAGTCACCGTCGAGTATCACCTTACCTTTGCCGGCGAGGTGACTCCAGTAGGTGAAACCGTCGAATTGATTCCGGCAATTAGGCCAATTGGGCCAACTCTTGCCTCTCTCATAGCCGGAAGTAAAACTCCATGTCCCATCCCATGTATCGCTTACTATACGAAACATGTTGCCGTATTTCGACTCAAGTTCAGCGTCGTTGTAGAGGTTGGGCATTACAAGTGAGAGAAAGATACCGTACTTTTTAGCCGACTCGGCGCACCATGATAGTGCTTTGGCATAGTTCACACGACCGTAACCGGGACCACAATAGTCTTGTTCGAGACGGCTGTAACCATCCTCATACCAGTTGAGGAAATCCATACGAATCATGTCGACACCCATTTCATGATAGTATTTAAAGAAACCGTCGATCCATTCGCGTGCGCCCGGGTGTGTAGCCAGTCCCCAAACATGCCATTTGTCCTGATGACCGGGGTGCTCCACAAAATCATCGCTATTAGGGTCATAGATCAGCGAGCCTGCGGTATACTGCGTTCCCGGTATCAGTACATCTTTGTCACAGTGTATCCACATGGGGTTGTCGTAAATACCTACGCGTATGCCACGCTCATGCGCTGCTTCGACCAAATCCTTTAAAGCCAGCGATGATTGGTGAGTCATGTACGGCGAACCATTTTCAGCGCGGAATGTGCCGGAACCGTCTGTACACACCATGTCGTAACCATAGGGCAGCAACTCTTTCTTTACCCAGTCTAGCACTTCTATCCATTGTTCGAGAGTATATACGCACTCATCAGGGCCGCGGCCTTCGGATTCGCCGGTTTTCATATATTCGTATATAGACCAGTATAGAGGTGCCTTATAAGAGTGCATATCCTCTATCTGTGGGAGCGGCGGCAGTGAGACTTTATCGTAACTCGACGGGGCCTTCATTTCGTTGAAACCGTTATCCTTGCAGGCGCCCACCAACAATATGGCACACAAAGCCAATACCAATACAGTTATATATTTTACTTTCATGTCGTTATCCAATGTAGTTTCTATTTAAGATTCATTTGGGAGGTCTTTATGAAATATTTACCAGCCTCGACCTACCAGTTATTCTTCGTCCACCTTGCCGTCATATATACTGCTATAGGTGTTGTTGCCAAGGTTAAAACTGAGAGTGTAGTAGCCGCGTGTGGTCACTTTCCACTGTTCATCGGGAGCGTCGCGGCGCGGGGCCTGCATGGGTCTGTCGACGATGGTCTCCGTACCGATTTCCTCTCCATCGACTAGGGGATGCACAAAGGGTTGAGCCCAAGTACCTATTTCGAAGCAGAGTTTAAATGTACCCGGATTGAGGATACCACGATAGATATACACGTTAGCTTTATCTTCAGAAGGGATGAGCTGGTCAGGATTGTTTATATCCCAATCGGGATTGTTAGGCGTAACGTCGCCGATAAGGTATACGTTGCTCAACGGCTCTTCGGGCTGCTCACCTTCGTAGATGCTGCTCCATGTGAAGTCTCTTAAGTCGAACGTCAGCGTATACACGCCGCTATCTGTCACTTTCCAAAGTTCGTCTTCTCCACCTTTTCGCGGTGATTGCATCTTTTTATCGGTTACATTCTGGGTACCGATAGGTTCATTGTTAATCATGGGGTGAATGAAAGGTTGTGCCCATGTACCGGTTTTGAAGCAAAGTTTAAATGTCCCCGGATTGAGAACGCCCTGATACGTCCACAAGTAAGGGTCTTCTTCCGACTGGACAAGCAGGTCGGGTTTATCGATGTCCCATGTCGGATTATTGGGCGTGGTATTACCGACAAGGTAAAGCGCCTTGACTTTCGATGGCAACTCGCCGCTGAGTACCTTCAGTTCTTTCTCGCCTTCGCATGCCGTGGCGACAAAGAGACACAAGGCTACTGACGACAAAAGTATATGCTTGATTTTAAACATCGTAAATGCTATTTTAGAATTAATATCCGGGATTCTGTTTCAAATTGCTGTTGGTATTAAGCACCTGTGTGGTCAGTGGGAAAATCTGATAATGGTCGTCGGCGTCGGGATTCTTGTCCCACCAGCGGCCTGTCGAAAATTTGCCGAAGCGTATGAGGTCGGTGCGCCGACGTCCTTCAGCAAGAAACTCGCGGCCCCACTCATCGAGCATCTCGTCCATATCGAGTTCAGCTTCGCCTTCGGGTGCGTAGAGTACGGTGCTGTAATTCTTTTCAGGATAATAGCGGCGGCGAACGGTATTGAGCAACTTGGCTGCGGCATCAATTTCGCCTTTGCGGAGTTTGCACTCTGCAAGCGAGTAGATTATCTCTGGAAGACGTATTTCAGCGTAGTCACTTTCGAGTTGGCCCTCGTCACTGTCGGCATAGAACGGATATTTGGCGAAATGCCATCCAGAATTATGGTCACCGGTACTGAGATTGCTTTCCTTGTTGTTGGGCCACTGGGTCGGAGCCAAGTCGTGGAAAAGGCCGACAGCGTCGCGAATATAGATCGTATAGTTCTGTCCTGTGGCCGTGAGACGTTTCGTTTTGCCGTCTTCCTGATATTCAAGATAGCCATAGACGAACATGCCTTCGCGCCTGCTGTTGCCGAGATTGCGATATTTTACCATTCGGCAGTCGTCGGGGTATTTGCGGAACTTGTTCACGGTCATGCCTAACTCATAGTTGTAGAGTTTGCCGTAGAGGTCGTAACTGGGCGAACAGGCGAACTGGGAATTGTGTGTACCGGCCTTGCATCTAATGTCGCCGAAATACTTATTCGAGTTATGAGGTACGGTACACCAGTGGGTTTCCTGCTGATAAGCCCAATAGGTATATCCTCCCGACGATGGGAAGCCAAAAATCATTTCATCGCTGGTGTCGTTGTTCCAATCGAATACGGCATCCCAGCGGTCTTCGACTTTGTAGGGCCCGTATTCACCGTCGAGGATTCGTTGTGCATACTTTGCGCAGTCATCATAGCGGTCTTCGCCAATCCATGCTTCCGCGTTGAGGTAGAGACGCACAAGCAATGCGGCAACGCCAGCCTTGGTCCAGCGTCCCTGAACATTTGACTGACTACCGAGACTCTGTTTCTGCTCGATAGGGTCGAGACATTCGAGAAGCTCTTTTTCTATGAACCTGAAGGTTTCTGTGGGAGGAGCCTGTTTGATATCTTTGGGCAACGATTTGCTGAAATCCGTCCAAATGGGGATATTGCGGAATGCATCGAAGAGCTGAATGTAAAACCATGCACGAAGAGCGCGTGCCTGCGCAGTAAAATTGTTGAAATCAGCTCTGGTAAGGCCGAAATCGTTTGGATTGAGACGCGCGAGTTCTTCAATGACGAAATTACACTCACCCACGCCCTGAAACCCGGCAACCCACATTCCGCCGATATGGGTATAATAAGGGGCATATTGATCATATTGGTGATATTGCAACATACGCCATACGCCGCTGTCGTCCCACCAGCCGTCACGTTGCGGAGTAATCAACTGGTCGCCGGTCAACTCCTGTGGGGTATGGAATTGAGTAACTGTCCAATAGGCGTGTTCGAAAGGGCGATAGACCACACGTTTGACGTCGAGTGCGGTATGATAGTAATTCTGCGTACCTACAGAACTATAGAGGGTCTCGTCAAGGTCGGTGCATCCCGCAAGGACGCCACAGACCACTATCGTTGATAGTATATTGCGGATTAATTTCATGGTCGTTTGATAGTGATGATTAGAAATCTACTTGCACTCCGAGAATAAATTGTCGGGTGCTCGGATAATAGGTGCGAGTACTTGATGCACCCGGTGTAAGGCCGTTGACATTGTATGTCGACGGATCGACGCCCGAGAACTTCGTGATTGTAAACACGTTGTTAACAGTGCCATAAATGCGCACGCCGTCGATGAAGCGATAATTGTGAGTTTTGAACGTGTATCTTAAGGTCAACTGATCGAGTTTGAAATAGTCTCCACGCTCAAGAAAGTAGTCAGTAACAGCATGCGACGCCGTGGGGCTTATGGCGAAATTTTTGCCGAAGGCTTTCTTGAGCACGTTGCCGGTAAACTTACGAGTGCCATAATAATAGTCATGGACATTGAATATGTCGAAGCCGAAAGCGCCCCGGAAAAAGAGAGACAAGTCGAAATTGCGATAGCGGAAGTTGTGGGTGGTAGAGAGGTTGAATTTGGGCAGACCATTGCCTACGATTGCGCGGTCGGTTTCGTCCGCCAGCGCCATCTGGATAATATCACCATCTTTGTCATATACCATCCATTCGCCAGCGTCATTTATACCGGCATAACGCCACATGTAGAAGTTGCCCACAGGCTGTCCCACTTCAATACGCTGAAGATAATAACCTAAAAAGGGGCCTTCGACAGCGGCCTCATCGTAGTAGTCTTCTCCGATATAATTCGAATTACTGAAACTTATGAATTTGTTTTTGTTCGTAGAACCTATCACATTGAAACTATAGGTGAACTTTCGGGTTGCAACGGGGGTGAAATCGAGTTCGAACTCGAAGCCCTGATTCGACATTGAGCCTACATTAACCGTGGCTCTCTCATGCACAAAAGGCGGCACAGCGACATGATACGTTCCCAGCAAATCTTCGGTGCGGCGGTTATAATAGTTGAGTGAACCTCCGAAGCGATTATTGAACATCGAGAAGTCGATGCCTACGTTCCAGTTTTTGCTTTTTTCCCAATGAAGATCGGGGTTGACGTTGTTTTCCGTAGCCCAGACCTGAAGGAATTTACCGTCGATAAGATAATGGCCGAAGCCTTTCATCGTAGGAATCGACTGATAACTGCTGAAGTCCTGATTGCCGGTTTCGCCGTAGTCAGCACGGATTTTGAGTTCATTGAGCCAGCCGCGGGCATTCTCCATGAAAGACTCCTGACTTATGCGCCAGCCGACCGATACAGCCGGGAAATTGCCCCATTTGTGTTTGGCGCCGAACTTCGATGAACCTTCGTGGCGCAGCGAGGCTGTTACGAAATATTTCCCATTCCAATCATAGCTTACGCGACCGAAAAAAGATATGAGCTTGCAATCATTACGGTAGCTACCCATGCCGATTATACCTTCTTCGGAAGCATATTCACCAGAGCCAAGGTTATCGGATGTAACGCCGTCGTTGGCAAAGTCGGAATTTTCGGCATTGAAACCGCTATTATGCCAATAGGCATAGCTGTATCCTACCATGGCCTTAATGTTGTTTTTACCGAATCTGGCAGCGAAATTCGTCAGCCACTCAAGCTGATACATACGTTCTACATCATTAGAACGAGAAGCCTGACCCGAATGTCCGCTGTTTACAGCGATTGTTGTATTAGAGGGAGTGAAGCCCGATCGGTCGTAGCTATATTGCCTGTCGGCGAAAGTCAGTTGGGTGTTGAGGATGATGGGGCTGGATATCTTTTTCGACAACAATGGGAGCAGATTGAGCCTTGCCGTGGCATCCCAGTCGAGCAAACGCATGTCTGTATGTGATTTGACAAGTTTTTGGGTCTCAACGGGGTTTGTGCTGGCTGCCTGACCTACGAAATTATAGTACATCGACGGATTGGTAGGGTCCATCAGAGGCGTAGTAGGGTTGGCCTCAAGAGCGAGTTTGAAAACGCTCCAGTCGGAATTGTCGCTTGATATCACGCGCGGTGCGAGGTTGACAGTAAAAGTAAACAGACCGCCTTTCGTAGTGTGTGTAATAGAGGCGCGGCTACCATACTCCTCTCGTTTGGAGCGCAGGTCAATACCGTGGGCATCACGGTAGTCGACACTGACGCGGTAGCTGGTGCGCTCGTTACCACCCGAAAGACTCATCGTGTGCTTGTGGGAGAAACCGGTACGGCTAACACCGTCGAGCCAGTCGTAGTTGCCGCCGAGATCACCTCCTCCCGTATCGCTCCATGCGAGACGGACTTTACGGAAGTCATCGGCACTCATCATGTCGAGTTCTTTCTTCATTTTATCCCACGATAGAGTGAGGGCATAGGAAGTGTGCACCTTACCGTCTTTGCTGCCTTTCTTGGTTGTGACAAGTATTACGCCGTTGGTGCCGCGCGTGCCATAAATGGCCGATGCCGCGCCGTCTTTAAGCACATCGAAAGAGGCAATGTCTTGGGGGTTCACGTTTTGAAGGCTGCCACCTGGAACGCCGTCGATTACGATGAGCGGGCCAAGACCGGCCTGACGAGAATTGACACCGCGTATCTGTATGCTCGATGTCACATTAGGATCGGCAGCACCGGTATTAACAATCGAAACACCCGGCACTTTACCTTTGATAAGCGAAGCCGGGTCTGATGAACTGATGGAGAGAAAGTCTTTCTCGCTTACGTGACTTATAGCCGAGGTCAATTCCTTTTTATCCATAGTGCCATAACCGATGACCACAACGTCGTCAAGAAGTTCGGCGTTTTCGACCATTACGATGTCGAGCGGGTTATCATCCGATGCTTTTTTATGCACCGACACACAGCCTACATATGAATAAAGCAGCGTAGCCCCGGCAGGGACCTGAATCGAATAGTTGCCATCGATGTCTGTGGTAACGCCTGCAGTGCCGGATGTTACCGACACCCCAATAAGAGGCTCGCCTGCGCTGTCGGTCACACGACCACGGACGGTAATCTTTGCTTCCGATGCCGCTGACTTGACATTCGATAGGATTATTTGCTGTTTTACAACTTTGTATGTGAGATTGCGCTCAGGCAGAATTTGCTTGAGAACAGCCGATAGAGCCTCTTTCGAAACTTTGATAGTGACCGGAGCTTTTCCGGAGACATGGTCGTTGTTGTAAAAAAAGCGATAGCCCGTCTGTTGTTCAAGCAACGACAATACTTTCTCTAATGGTTGCCGATCGACATTAACAGTTACTTTCACCTCCTGAGCCGAAGCGGTAATCGTGAATAGCAATCCAAACAATAGGGATAGCCACCTACCGGCAGGATGTCGTTTTAGGGTTGGAATTTGTTTCTTCATACGGTTGCATTTTTTAAACCTTGTATATTAAAGACAAACCAGACACCCCTACCCACGGGCAAATGTGAAAAATATGCAAAAAATGAAGCCGAAGCTCCGTATGCCCATGAGAATCGATCTCAGTTAGATAATTGGCCTTTAAATAATTTTTTGCGTGTGCACCGTGGGTCTTTGCGGATTGTTTGTCTTTTATAAAGAATAATCTATAATTGCAGACATGCGTATTACCTATATCGATCCGCTCGTTAATGAGATGCAGTCTTTAACTACCCGCCGGATCAGCCCAGCACCGTGAAGTTCCGAATCACGGCAGACGCCCTTGCATTCCATAACTTCGAAAAAGAACACATCGTCGAACCTTGTAAATTCTTGTTCAAAATCGGAGCCTTGCCCGCAGGTTTTCGGGCGACACTATCTTTCAAACTATAAAACGAATCATGAAAAAGTATCTATCTCTTCTTGCCTTTTGCGCCCTGACGACGGCGTCGGCCCAACCCCCTGCCCCGCAGACCCGCTGGACCATTGCCAACGACCACGCCATTCGTTGGTCAGTAGACGGCAGCCGACTGCCCCATAATGACCATGTGGAGATGAGCGGAGAACAAATATCCGCACGACTGCACTATGGCGTGGAGAGTGACGGACGCTTCACGCTGACCCGTACGCTCGTATGGCCCATGCTGCGCATGCTTCCCAATGACACGTTCGGCGGACTGACCCGCGATTTCCCGCAGAATTTCCTCGACGCCGTACGCATCGACGGGAAAGCGCTCGCTGCCGAGCAGGTCGAATACCTCCGGTTGGACGGCCTGCTGACCGTCGTGAGCCGATACGGCGACATCGAAGTGACGCGCTGCCTGTTCCCCTCACCCGCACGGGCGGCATTCTGTGAGCAATACACTCTCCGCAACGCCGGACCGACCACCGTCGCCGTCGAGCTGAACCCCGTGCGCGACGAAATTCGCACCGACGCCGACGCCGGAGTCGAGGGCAGTTATACGCTCATTGCGGCGACGGATTTCGTCCGCAGCAGAACCCTCCGGCTTGCGCCGGGCGAAACGTGCATTTTCGGAGCTTCGGTGCGCGGGCTCAAAACGCCCGAAGTCGAACTGCCCCTCGACATCTCTGCCGAACGGGCGCAACGCGAAGCCTTTGTCGCCGAGGTGTGCGGCAATCTGAGTTTAGAGTCGCCAGAACCCGTGCTCAACACGATGTTCGCACTGGCCAAGGTCCGCGCCGCAGAGTCCGTTTTCCGCACACGCGGAGGACTCCTCCACGCTCCCGGAGGCGTCTACTACGCCGCCATCTGGTGCAACGACCAACCTGAGTATGTGAATCCTTTCTTCCCGCAGTTAGGTTACGCCAAAGGCAACGAAGCGGCCCTGAACAGTTTCCTGCATTTCGCCCGCTACATGAATCCCGAATACCGGTACATTCCATGGTCGGTGATCGCTGAGGGATACGACACCTACGGTCCATTCGACCGCGGCGATGCAGCGATGCTGGCTTACGGCGCAGGGCGCTATGCCCTTCAAATGGGCGACATCCGCACGGCGGAAGCCTTGTGGCCGCTCATCGAATGGTCGCTCGAATACTGCCGGCGCAAACTCAACGAACACGGCGTCGTCGCTTCCGAAGCCGACGAACTGGAAAAACGTTTCCCGGCCGGCGATGCCAATCTCTGCACCTCGTCGCTCTACTACGACGCCCTGCGCTCCGCGGCATGGCTCGCCGAGCAGACCGGACGGCCGCAACGGCTGGCCGACGAATACCGCCGCAGGGCCGAAACGCTGCGTGAAAACATCGAACGCTTCTTCGGTGCGACGATCGAGGGGTACGCCACCTACCGCTATTACGAGGGCAACGACATCCTGCGTTCGTGGATCTGCATTCCGCTGGTCATGGATATTTTCGAACGCCGGGAGGCGACCGTGGCGGCCCTGCTCTCCCCGCGGCTCTGGACCGAAAACGGAATGCTGACCGCAGCCGGAAGCGACACGTTCTGGGACCGCACCACGCTCTATGCCCTGCGAGGCATTTATGCCGCAGGCTTCCGAGAAGAGGCTACCGAACGCCTGCGATTCTACTCGCAAACCCGGCTCCTCGGCGAGCATGTGCCTTATGCCGTCGAAGCGTGGCCCGAGGGCGATCAGCGCCACCTCTCGGCTGAGAGCGGACTCTACTGCCGCATCGTCACCGAAGGTATGTTCGGATTCCGACCGACGGGATTCCGCTCGTTCACGCTCACACCTCAACTGCCCGACGCATGGAACCAGATGACCCTGCGCCGGATGTACGCCTGTGCGGAACGGCCTTACGACATCATCGTGAAGCGCACCGGGAAAAAACTCCATATACGCATCGAACGCGACGGCTCCTGCATCCGAAAATACACCGCAGACAACGGTACGACGATACGAATCGAATTGTAAGAACAACGACATGAAACATTGGTGGATATTATTCTTGTTATCTTGTTGCGTATGGCAAACTAAAGCTGTTGGAATTGACACGCTGACGGTTTACAGTCCTTCTATGCGTAAAAATGTAGACGCATTGGTTTTGTGTCCTGCTGGTTATTCGCCGACAAAAAAATATCCGGTGGTTTACTTGTTACATGGATATAGCGATGCTTGGAATAACGGTTGGCTGAAAAAATGCGATGGTTTGGAGGCGTTGATTGACCATTATGAAATGATCGTAGTCTGTCCGGATGGAGGATTCAGCAGTTGGTATTATGACAGTCCAGAAGATCCCTCATATAAATATGAAACCTTTATAACCCGTGAATTGATTCCTGCTGTCGATTCCCGATTCGGCACGGTCGCAGATCGCACGGGACGAGCTGTCGCCGGTTTGAGTATGGGCGGTCATGGAGCTTTTTATCTTGCATTCCGCCATCAGGAGATTTTCGGCGTAGCGGGAAGCATGAGCGGGGGCGTCGACATTCGATCTTTTCCCGATCGTTGGGACATCGCCTTACGGTTGGGACCGCAAAACCAATATCCCGAACGCTGGGAATCGCATACGATAATCAATATGCTCGACCTCTTGAAGCCGAATTCTCTAGCTTTAGTGTTTGATTGCGGAACAGAAGATTTTTTCTATGACGTCAATGTTGCGCTGCATGCTAAACTCCTCGACCGAAAAATTCCGCATGACTTCTATTCCCGTCCGGGAGGACACGAATGGCAATATTGGAGCAATGCCATCCGCTATCAATTTGTATTCTGGGATAATTATTCACTACTGTCCCGTAAAAGTGGATAAATAGTTCTTTGAAATTATTGAAATATAGTCAATTACACGGTTTTTTGAAATGAAACGGACTTGATTTTGCAACTTTGCAGTCTAATACAAATGGCTGCTATGTTCCAAGACAAATACGTATTCTCTCAATTAACCGCTTTTCTGAACAGGACTCAGTTCAACAACTATGTTCGCAAGTATGATGGCAACAGATATGTGAAACATTTTACTTGCTGGAATCAGATGCTCGCGATGATGTTTGGACAACTGAGTAACCGTGAAAGCCTGCGAGACTTAATCGTTGCTTTCGAGGCGCATAGGGCCAAGCAATATCATCTTGGTTTAGGTCGTGAACCGATAGCCAAAACAACTCTTGCGACAGCCAACCAGAACCGTGATTACAGAATCTTCGAAGACTTTGCATTCTATATGATGAAGGAAGCCTGCGAGAAGCGGACGACCAACATCCTTGACATTTCCGGAAAGAAATATGCGTTTGATTCAACAACGATTCCGTTGTGTCTTGCAACATTCCCATGGGCAAAGTTCCGAAGCAAGAAAGGAGGGGTGAAAGCTCATGTCTTATACGACATTGAAGCACAAGTTCCTGCTTTCTATACCGTAACCACTGCTTCAAAGCATGATTCCACAGCAATGTCTTCAATCCATTATGAACCAAATGCTTATTATATATTCGACAGGGCTTATGACTCCTTTAAAGAACTCTATAGGATACATCTTACAGACTCTTTCTTTGTTGTCAGAGCCAAGACAAACTTAAAGTATAAGACAGTCAAATGGAAGCGAAGAATGCCAAAGAACATAATGACAGATGCGGAAGTGAAACTGACCGGATATCTCTCCGAGAAAAAATATCCTGAGTCATTCAGACTCGTCCGATATTACGACGAAGAGGATGACCGTGAGTTCACTTTCTTGACGAATGCAAAACAACTTTCTGCACTGGATGTCGCCAATCTTTATAAGAAAAGATGGTTAATCGAGCTGTTCTTCAAATGGCTCAAGCAGCATCTCAAGATAAAGAAATTCTGGGGCACAGCAGAGAACGCTGTTCGCATACAAATCAGTGTGGCTATTATCACGTACTGTCTTGTGGCTATTGTCCAACATGATATGAAGTTGAAACGTTCAACCTATGAAGTTTTGCAAATTCTCAGCATATCATTGACTGACAAAACCCACTTGCGTGACCTGTTCGACAAGACTAATTTCAATGATGTCAAAGATCTAAATGATCCCCTGATTCCGGGGCTTTTTGATTAATTGTTTAACTCGTCCCATTTTAACGGGACACTAATGATAAAATATTATGAGAAAAACTTATCTATTGCTACTGATGCTCGGCTGTACGCTGGCCGGGCATGCTACTTACCGAGGGAGGGTCTATGTAGACTCCAACCGGAACGGAGTGTATGACAAAGGAGAGAAAACTCTTCGCAACGTATGTGTATCAGACGGGCTTCATGTGGTTAAAACTGGAGCAGACGGCACCTATTCATTGCCCGGACACGAGCGCCAGCGCTTTGTGTTCATTACCACCCCTTCCGGTTACAGTGCGGAAGGAAAATATTATCTGCGGACCGAAGGGAATCAAGAAGGACAGACATACGACTTCGGTTTGCAGGAATGGAACAGGTGCATCGGAAAAGATGGAAGCCACCGTTTTGTTCACGTGGCCGATACGGAGATTTTCAACACGGTCAATCAGGAAGACTGGGCGAACGAACTGCGTGACTATGCTGCTAATGAGAAAGTGGCATTCATGGTGCATACCGGCGATATTTGCTACGAGAACGGGCTGATTAACCACATCCGGCTGATGAATACTTCCAACATGGGCTGTCCGGTTTTCTATGGCATAGGGAACCATGATTTGGTAAAAGGGAAATATGGAGAAGAATTGTTCGAAAGCATTTACGGTCCGGTATGTTACTCGTTTGATGTCGGTTCCACCCACTACATCATGACCCCGATGCTGGGCGGCGACTATCAGCCCAGTTATAAGGCACGCGATGTATTCCGCTGGGTAAAAAACGACCTGGAGCAACAGCCGGAAGGCAAGCCGGTGATTTTCTTCAATCACGACCTGATAAGCTACACCGACCAATTTGTATTTGATTTGGGTGACGGAGAAACACTCGATTTAAGTGCTTACAATGTGAAAGGATGGTTTTATGGACATTGGCACAGTCACTTTGTACAGCAGCAGGGGCGCATACGCACCGTATCGACTTCTACTCCCGACAAGGGTGGAATAGACCATGCTACTTCTGCCTTCCGGGTCGTAGACATTGACCGTCAGGGCAATATCGAAAGTCGCTTGCGATACACCTACATTCATCAATCCGTTGCTTTCGCCTCCATAGCTAACGATGTGTGCGTGCAAGACGGAACAGGCGATTTCCTGCTTTCCATCAATACATACCACACTGCAGCCCCTGCCAAGAGTGTTACTTGTTCATTTACTGACAATAACGGTGCTTCCTTGGCTCCTGTCAAATCTCTGGCTCCGCAAAGCGATTGGAACTGGCGGGCTCATTTCAGGCTTCCCGAAACCTGCCGGGGCAGACGTATCTTTGTAACTGCCACCGTCCGTTTCTCAGACGGAAGTATTGCTAAGGAGCGGACTTCATTTGTGTACGATTCGCCTCATAACGTCTTGCATGCCGATTGGGTAACCAACCTGAAAGCCAATCTTCTTTATACGCAACCGGTGGTGGCAGAAGGAAAAGTCTTTATTGCTTCACTGGATGAAGAGTTGAGAGGGGAAGCGGCTGTATTTGCTCTCGATGCAGAAACCGGCAAACAGTTGTGGCGTCATGAGGTACGTAATTCCATCAAAAACAACATAGCCTATGCCGAAGGTACGGTGCTTGCACAAGATGCGGAAGGTTACCTTTACGCTCTGGATGCCGGTACGGGTGCGGTGAAGTGGGAAAAGAAACTGGCCCTTGACGGATTGCCACTCGTGCTGGAAGGACTGACTGTCGACCGCGGGAAGGTCTATGCCGGTACTGGACACGGATTGGCTGTTTATGATATAGCCTCCGGCGAACAAATCTGGAGAAATGTAGGTTGGCAACGGAATCAGGCCGCTACTTGCCATCCTCTTGTGACTGAAGATGTATTGGTCATGGGTACTCAATGGAGCGGACTCTATGGGAATGATCTGAAAACGGGTGACTTGCGATGGAAGCTGGAAGAACCTGATATTCGGGAAAGAGGAGCTACACCGGCTTATGTCGACGGGCTGCTTTACATGGCATCCGGTAATGCCTTCTTTGTAATAGAACCGTCTACAGGGCATATCATCCTGCGAAAACCGCTGCCTTTCAGTGCCAATACGAATTCTACTCCGCTGTTAACCGACCGCCTGGTGATTTTCGGGACGCAAGGCTGCGGACTGGTTGCTCTCGACCGTGAGACTTGGGAAGAAGTCTGGCGCGTGCAGACACGTCCGTCATTGATTTATACCTCGCCCTATTCGCGTCATCCGGTAGCTACTGTCGATTCATCACCCATCCTGGTGGGAGACATCGTTTACTTCGGTGCTTCGGACGGTATCTTGTATGGAGTAAACTGGCAAGACGGGCAGGTTGTCTGGAAGCACCGGACGGGAGCTCCTGTATTCTCCAGCCTTACCAATGTTGGAAACCGCTTGTTTGCCGCTGACTATTCCGGAAATGTCTACGCTTTTACATTGCCTGAATAAATCTAAGGTATAGTCGTTAAGAAGAAGTTGAGCCAATGGCAGAAAGACGAAGTGTTGTCGTCAGACTGCCATTGGCTCAACTTTTTCTCGTTATATATATTTCTCTGTTACTGATAGAATGCATCAGGATAGCTTACCATTCCCTGCACGTCGTCCAGCCCGTGTTCTTTCAGTGCTATGGCCATGCAACACGGGTCGGGAGCATCAAACGGAAATTGAATCCCGAACGATGAAGCTTTCTGATAGCCAAACTTCGGATAGTAATCTGGGTGGCCAAGAAGCACTGCTGCTCCATAACCCAATTCCGAAGCGGACAAATAGCGCCGTTCGGCATATTGGGGCCTGACATGGAACCCTGTAAAAGGATCGACGAGAAGCCACCCGTTCTTATACGCCGTATAGGTCATCAAACGCAATTTCTTGACCCCGGCACTGATCGTTCCGGAAGCAAGACCTTTTACCGAGGAGAGGTAAACGACGAACTTTTCGATAAAGTCCCGCTTCAGCTCTTTGAAAGGAATGTCCTTGACGTGGTATTCGTATTCGAGGAAAGCGGCAAGACGCCTGCGACGCAGACAGTAATCCTCGTAGGTGGAATAGGCGCGGTCTTTGCCCACACGCTTGAGAAAGTCTGCAAGGTATTCGTCGAAAGTCTGTAGCAACAGGCGGCAGTCGTCGCCCATACCGAGGAAGGCGTTGCGGACCTTTTCGGCCGTAACGTATGAGTCCCGGTCGCAGAGACGCTGGTACTGTTTGCCGATATTGGTCTTGATATTCTCCAGCTTCTCGTTGATGCGCTGCGATTCGAGACTTTTGCCGGAAGCCTTGTTGGCTTTGGCATCCCAGAGAGAGGAACGAACGGTGAGTTTGCAGCTGAACTGCGACATCGTACCGTTGATCGTAATACGACCCATAACGGGAACCTGACCCGATTTCTCGGCTTGCCTTTTCACGTAGAAAAGGACTTTGAAAGTGCTGCGTTGCATAATAACTTGAACTTTGAGGATTTGTTAAACGTTAAGTCAAGTTATTTGTTATGCGGAAATTCAATGCAACGAACTGAAAACGACTGCCTTAAATGCAAATCAAAGCATTTCGGGCAGGTAACGAATAAGTAACACAACTTACCGTTAAACCTGCCCGAATTTGCAATTTTATTGCTCGGAGCACATGCGGAAAAGAGAATTAAATGCTTGTAAACAAGATATTTACTCTTTTCTGCATTCTCGTTTACCTACAAACCCCCGGCTGGAGACAGATCGGGATGAACATTACAGAACGATGCTCATGGATGGAGAACGAATTCGATCTCGAACCGCCATGGCCGGGCATGCACAACATACTTGTCCAGCGGTTTGGGGCCGCAGCTTTCATTGCCGACGGGAGCCATCCGGTGATTCACGCTGAAGATGACCCGTCCGCACGGTTGCAACCGGTCCGTATGCCGTGCTTCGGCAATATCCATATTGCGGTACTCCTTGACCGATACCTCCAACGGCTGTGCGCCTCTCACTTGCAGACCCTGCCCGGCCAGGTCATGCAATGAAGCCCACCGGACGGCGTATTTGTTCCCATTCTCCTGCGGATACGGGTAGTTGACCCATTGTTGCTCGACCCGGCCTTTCCACAAGCCGTACCGGGCCCCATCCTGTTTGTCGGAATAGGACTCCCAGGGTCCTTTGCCATACCACTCAAAGTATCTGTAGCGGTCCTCAAGTTCCCAATCATACCCCACGCGGGCTACTTCCGGAGCCTTGTCCGAAGGTTGTATATCGGAGGTCAGCCGAATCCGCCCCGAGCCATCGAACCCATAGGTTTCCTGGACGGCAAAGGAGACCTCACCCCGGCCGACAAGGGCGTAAGCAACGCGGATAACGAACAGACTGTCCTGCCACATTCCCGACACGGAATCGACACGCCGTTTCAGATCATGGTAACCGGCATCGACCCAAAGGTTCGTCAAACGGCCGCCCCGTGCATCGGGATAGAACCGGCCATCGATGAAGTGCCCGATCCGGCCCGTCCCGTCATTGTCAATGGGGGCCCGCCAGAAATCCAGTTTGGGGCCGTCGGCAGCGACAAGCCGACCCGTGATGTCATTCACGGAGGCAATCTTGCCGTTCCGTTTGTCGAATTGAATCTCGAAATTACCGCTTCTGATCATATAGGAAGAGGTGTCTTCGCTTACGGCCGGCCGGCCCTGCATGGTGCAGGTCTGCAAGGAAAAGTCCCAGGGCTTGAGGATAAACTGCTCCCACGCAATCCGATAACCGGCTTCACACCACGGGGTTTCAGCCGATGTATGCAGGGAAAGGATCAGGATATACTCCTTGCCGTCTTTCATGCCAAACGATTCGACGGGCACCTTCAGGACTCCCCGCTGCCGCGGAGCCAGATACAAGGAGGGTAAAATACCTTTCTGAATCTCCACACCATTTTCCAGCAAGGTCCAACAAAGGCGGAAGTCATTCAACGCCGTAAAGAAAAATTTGTTCCAGACCTCGACCTCTCCGTTCTCCAAATCCCGGGGATAGAACTCGACACTCTGGTAAACCTTCCGGACCTCCCTGATTTTCGCAGATCGATCGGACAGGTCGGGGAACATGATTCCGTTGTTGCAGAAATTGGAGTCATTGGGCTCATCCCCGAAATCTCCGCCGTAAGCCCAGAAAAATTTTCCGCCCGGCTTGTTGCACTCCTCAAGGGCATACCTGCGCATCGAATCGGGGATCTGCATACCGTACACCGAATGGTCCTCCGCACTCATCACGATGCCCTGGTCCACCCAATCCCAGATCGCGCCGCCCGAGATCCGGTCATACTTGTCGAATTCGATCCAGTAATCTTTCAGGTTCCCCATCCCATTCCCCATGGCATGGGCATACTCGTTGATCATGATCGGCCGAGGATCCTCCGCTTCGGCCAAAACCCGAATCATCTCCGCGGAATGATAGCGGCCGGAGGTATTCGGAACGGCACTACGCCATACCCCTCCGCCAAGGACATCACAGGAGACCGGATCGTTTGAGAAATGGTAGTGCGTAAAACGGGTAGGATCGAGCCGTTTGGCTGCCTTATGCATCGCCTGCATGTTGATTCCGTTGTCGCTTTCGTTGCCCAAAGACCACTGTACCACGCTTGGATGGTTCTTGTCACGCTCCACCATACGGACCATTCGCTCGACGTGTGCCGACATCCAGGCCGAATCCCGGGCCGGAGTCCCTTCCCGGTAGCCGAAGCCGTGCGCCTCGCAGTTGGCCTCGTCGATCACCATCAGGCCGTACTCGTCGCAATAGTCGTAGAGCCACTCCACTGCCGGCATGTGGGCCGTCCGGACCGTGTTGATGTTGTTGCGTTTCATGGCCAGAACTTCCTTCTGGACCCGATCCTTCGTCACGTATTTGCAGCCGAACGGATCCGTCTCCACCCGGTTCACGCCTTTCATCTTGACAGGCTGGCCGTTCAGCAGGAAACACTTGTCGCGGATTTCCAGTTTGCGGAACCCCGTCCGCGTATTGATTACATCCACGACACGTCCGCGGAGATCCTTCAGGACCGTCACCACGGTATAGAGATTCGGAGTCTCATCCGTCCACTTCCGGGGATTCGCCACCAAGAACTGCGTCACGCAGGTTTGCCTCTTTCCCGGAGCAATCCGGCCTGTCCGCACACGCGCCGAACTGATCTCCCGGCCTTTATACAGCAACCGGGTCTCTATAATCCACGAAGACGACTTCCCGGTCCGATTGTCCACCTCCGTTTCCACATGCAGGGAGCCGTCGCGATAGTCCGCATCCAAATCCGGTTTGACGAAAATATCAGACACATGGGTGCGAGGTGTCGAATGCAGGATCACGTCTCGAATAATGCCGCTTACCCGCCAACCGTCCTGATCCTCCAGGTAGGAGCCGTCGCTCCAACGGAAGACCTGCACGGACACGGTATTGGTTCCCTTTTTCAGGTAGGGTGTAATGTCAAACTCCGACGGCAAATACGAATCTTCGGCATATCCCACCTTCCGGTCGTTGATCCAAAGATAATAGGCCGATGAAACTCCGTTGAGGCGAATGAAGATTTCACGCCTCTGCCAATCCTCCGGTACAACGAAATCCGTCCGGTACGACCCCACCGGGGAGCCATTCTCGCCCAGTCCCTGGATAAAGGGAGGGTTCCGCTCAAAAGGATATTTTATGTTCGTATATATCGGAGTCCCGAAACCCTGCATCTCCCATGGCCCCGGGACCTGGATATTGTCCCACCCCGACACGTCGTAGGACGAGGCGTAAAAGCCTTCGGGACGGTCCGTCTCGTGATGAACGTATTTGAATTTCCAGATCCCGTTCAAACTGATCTCCCAGGGGGAAGGCCGTCCGTAATCGAGAGCCTGCGAAACCGAAGAGTAATGTTTGAACGTTGCGCGCATGGGTTCCCGGCCCCATCCGCTGACCTGCGGATCCTCCCATTCGGCGGCACAAACCGCCGAATGGGTGAAAACCGCCATCACCAACAATATGAATAGATTCCTTTTCATTGTATCAACCGCCATAAGGATATATCTCCGCAATACTGGAAACCGTATCGCCCCTGAAGTTCGAGGTGATCAGAAGCATCAGGAAACGCCCCGTTGCAGGAGACACATCGAAGATTTGAGAGGTCGCATCGTTGGGGAGCTGCACGGTTGCAACCTTTTTCCACGATGCATCTGCCAGAGCTGCCTGTATTTCCGTGAGACTCGACTCTTCCAGCCCTTCCAAAGGTGCGATGTCGTCGCCGATATAGATTTCGACATCCTTGCAGGTGGCCCTGCCTTCGCGCGGGAGCCATTCGATCTGTTCGATAAAGTGCTCTTCCAGCATGTCGATCACCAGATAGTGCGGCAGCGGGGTTTGTGTCTCTCTCCAGGCCGAATGCCAGTAGGATGCCGGATTTCCGTCCAGAATGGCTTCCGGGTGCCCGTAAAGGGGATATGTGCCTCCACCGTCTTCGCCGGGTTCGGAGGTGTTGTAGAGCACCACTTCCCAGCCCGTACGGTCGAGTTTCGCCCCGTAGATGTCAATTCGGATACAGTAGAGCGAATTTTCGTCCACTGTGAACCGTGAACTTGACTTGAGCCGGACAGGCAGCATGTAGCGTCCTGCTTCCGCGACCTGCTCCCTCCCTATTTCCAGAAGGAAGGTGGTCGAGGTCTTGCCTGCTTCGATCGTCCCAGAGGTTTCAAGCGAGTATTGCTCCTCCGTCAACAGCTTGTAGGAGGTAGAATGTTGCCGGTTGTACTCCTCCACATACGTTTCGTCGACCATGAGTTCCACGTCGATGTCCCACTCGTTTTCCGCAAGGTCCAGCAACGCCTCGAGGGAGATCCGAATGTCTCTTTGCAGGGATTCGTTGTCGGTGTAGCTGACGTCACCGCCGCCGTCGGCAAATGCGATCTGCACCTCCTGGATCTGCGGCTTGAGAATTACCAGCGACTTGTCCACATTAATCTCGGCCGATGTCTGACGAATCGTCAGGGGCAATACGGACCGTTCGTCCATGGTACGCAACTGCTCCATGTCGAATACGATGTCTACGGTCTGGCTCAGGTCGTCATAGGAGCCCGAGAATGTGAATTCTCGCCGGGGCAGATTGTAGGCCTTCGGAGGCATCAGTACGAAATCCTGACCGTTTTCTTCGTTGTATTCGGCCAGTTCCTCTTCCGTCAGTTCACCGATACGCACCGATACGGGATCCTTCAAGACTCCGGACTTGCAGATCGCCAAGGTGAACGTTCCGGTCGTTTCACCAACATCCAGATAGTCGATCTGGCGGATCTGATAGCTATCCAGGTTGTCAACCATGAAGTATACTTTTGACGGGACCCTGTCCTCGGCTGCGATGTCTATGATCTGTTTGTCGCAGGAACCCAGCCAGACGGAACAGATCAGCAATATCATGATTCGTTTCATATTCATCGTATTTTGTTTTTATGAACTACCATCCGGGATTCTGGACCATCTGGTTGTTACGATCCATTTCACCCTGCGGGATCGGGAAAAGATACATCTTCTTCTCGAAGACCCGGTTTTCGACCACCGTCCTCTTGTAGAAGTCTTCCGAAGCAAAGCCCACCCCAGCTGCGATGTTCATGCCGTAGATCGGACCGTTGTCTCCGTACATCCGGTGATCCACGGCGTGTTTCGTGTCAATCTTATCCGAAAGCAGGCGACGCCGTGTCGTGAAATACCGGTCGCCTTCGAAACAGAGTTCCACCTGCCGCTCGCGGATGATATACTCCAATTGGGCTTCCCTGTTGCCCTTGATCTCGGGGTAAGTATCGAAGATGCTCGGAAGCCCGGCCCGGCTACGGATCAGGTCCCAGTATTTCTTGATGTCGGCATTTCCGGGATCGTACTCGTTCAATGCCTCGATGTAGTTCAGATAGATCTCGGCCAGCCGGATATAGGTGCCGTTTCTCCATTCGCTGTACTGCGACCGGTAGGGGCTGCTGTCGAAATTGACATATTTCAGCATTGTATAGCCCGTCGTCGAGTGGTCGGCATTACCCGAACCGCTCATCCCGCTGCTGTAAAATTCGGCACGGCCCCAGCCGTCCTTGTTGAGTGTCGAGGAGAAGAGGTCGCGGTCCTCCGGAGCGACCTGCGGAACCGGCCGGCCGTTGTAGAGGATAGCCGCATAGAACCGGGCTTCCCGGTTGGCATACATGTTCCGCTCTCCGACACGGTGCCCCCAACAATTCCGTTTGCGGATTTCGCTGACATCGTCGTTGGTCCAGTTCGGATGGGGCGTGGTGGCAAAGCCATCCTCCACGTAACCCGAGGCCACGTCGTCGATGGTCCGCCCGTTGTTCATGAAAAAGGCGTCCACAATGCGCTGCGTCGGCCCCAGTCCGCTGTAGCCGCCCGGACGGGGTGTAGCATGCCTCTCCAGGTTGTTGAAATCGCCCTTGGTCGTGCCCCACAGGTATTCACAATTCCACTTGACCTGGTGCACGCCCTGTACCGAACGGAACGGATTGAACGCTCCGTCGTTGTTTTCGTCGTTGCGATAGAGGCGGATGGCATAATCTCCGGTCATGCTCTCGGCGGCAGCGATCACGGCATGTGCTGCGTCGGCGGCATCACGCCACTTTTGCTCGCTGTATGCCGTATTGACCAGCGGCGTACCGTCCTTGTTCACGAAATCCGCATAATCGGGATTCCCGTTCCATTGCGGACTTGCGGCCATCAGTCTGACCTGGGATTTCACGGCCAGGCACGCCATCTGATCGGGCTTGCCCAACCAGGTCGGGTTGGTCTCCCGCCATGTCAGGGGCAGCGCGGGCATGGCCTCGTCCATCATCCGGCAGATGTATTCGACACACTGGTCGTAAGGTGCGCGCGGGAGGTTCAGATTATCCCGCCAGTCGAGTTCGTTTTCGATGAGTACGAACGGGCCGTACTGACGCAGAAGAATCCAATAATAGTAGCCGCGCAGGAACTTTGCCTCGGCTATATATTGCGTTTTCAGGCTCTCCGAGAGTTCATAACACTTGTCAACATTGTTCTCGAAGACGAAAGAGGCACGGATCGACTTGTAACAGTCGCCCCAGATGTTGTAGTAGTTCGTAGTCGGATTCCAGCTTCCGACATTGATACTCGACGGATAGTAACGCTCCCAGACGATGTCCATCTCATCGGATATTGCAACCCACGGTGTACCGTTCCAGAACATGCTGTTGGGTTCGGGGAGCTTCGCATAGATGTTGTACAGGTACATTTCGGTTTCATCCTGCTTTTCCCATACCATATCCATGGTCTTTTGGTCATCCGGCATTTTGTCCAGGAAATCGCAGGAGACCGCGGCAAAACAGGTGGACAGCAGGAGTACCCTGAGGTATTTGTTCGATATAATGTTGTTCATATTGCTGCTGTATGTATTTTTAGAAATTCACTTTTATACCGAAATTGAATTTTCGCTGCATCGGATAGGCGTCGCCCCGTCCCTTGCCAAGTTCGGGATCCCACATTTTGAACTTCGAGAACAACGCAAGGTTGGAACCGTGGAAATAGACACGCAATCCCTGCATGTGGAGCGCTTTGAGAACTTTTTTCGGGAAATTGTATCCGATTTCGAGATCGGAAAGCCGGAGGAAGCTGCCGTCGTACTGCCATTTCGTCGAGGAACGATAGTTGTTCTCGGTGTTTCCGATGCTCAGACGCGGATAAAAAGCATCCTGACGCGGATTGTCGACGGTCCAGCGATCCAGGGCCTCGACGAAGAGGTTGCCTCGGTCTCCACCCTCCTGGAACGGAACGAATCCCTCACCGCCGAGCATGTAGCTGACGAGCGCCTGCCCTCGGAAGAAGACGCCGATGTCGATTCCCTTGAACCCGACCTGCAGGCCGAACCCGTAGGTAAGTTCAGGAATCGTCGGATAGCCGATGGCAACCTCGTCATACGAGTCGATCACGCCATCGCCGTTGACATCCAGGTATTTCACATCACCGGGACGCACCTGGCCGAAAGTCTGGGTAGGACTGGCGGCGATCTCCTCCTCACTGGTGAAATAGCCCAGCGCAATAAGGCCGAAGGGCTGATTGTATTTCTTTCCCGTCCGGTTCTGGTAGGAGTATTTCCAGGCCGGTTCGTCCTGGAAGACCACCCGGTTGCGCGCAAAGGTCGCATTGGCATAGGCCCGCAAGGAGAAGTCGCGGAACGTATGCTGGAACTCCATGGTCCCGTCAATACCCCAGTTGGACATTTCGCCGATGTTGGCAAAAGGCTGGCTGTTGATACCCACAATGTCTGGCAGAGATGTGCGTTGTACCAGAATATCGGTACGCCGCTCATGGAAATAGTCCACCTCCAGGGTCAGTTTCCGGAAGAATTCAGCCTGGAATCCCGCGTTTGCTTTCAAACCTTTTTCCCACGTCAGGCCGACAACGCCTTCACGGTTCTCGCCCGTTCCGGAATACCCCACGGGGTCGGACCCGAAGCTGTAGCCGCCCAAGCCGGCTCCGACAAGGGTCAGATAGGCGTAACGCTGATTATTGGGCAGGGCTTCGGAACCCACGAGACCCACGGACCCCTTGAATTTCAGCATCGAGATAACGTTTGAGATCCGGCTTTGCTTCCAGAAATCCTCCTCGGAGATCAGGTAGCCCACGGCACCAGCCGGGAAGACACCGAAGCGTTCGCCTTTCGGAAAGTTCTCCGAACCGTTGTATCCCAGATTGAATTCGAGGAAATAACGCAGGTCGTAGTTGTAGGTTGCACGGAACGCCAGACCTTGCTTGCGGTAAGGCAGCGACGAAATCGCATCGTCTGCACTTTTCCGGTAATCGCGCTGATAGTACATGGCCATCAGCCCCACGTTGTGCACGTCACCGAATTTCCGGTCATAGTTGATCTGCCCTTTGAACTCCATGGCCCGGTCGCTGTAGAGGCTTTTGCCATAGCCCATGTATTCATTGCCGATATAGGTCTGCACCAGTTCCAGTTCATTGGTCTCCGGATTGCGTCCGTTGGCCAGGTAGTAGGACTCCATTTTCGTCCGGTTGATCTTGGTTTCGTTATAGGTGTCGAACGAGAAGGCCACGTTTGCCTTGAGCCCCTTGAGCGGTTCGAAGAGCTCTCCGAAATCCTGGGTCAGCCGGACCTGTCCCAGCAACTGGTTCTTGTACTCGGAGGTGTATCCCGAACCCATAAGCCGTTCCGCCGGGTTCTGTACCGTACCCGACCGGACGCCAGCCCATACATAATGCGTGCTCCCGTCCTTGTTGACACCCATCGGATAGCGAACCGGCAGCGAAACAGGGTTCGCCACATAGACCTTTTCATAGAGGTCGGAGTTCGATACGCCCGGATAGTGCCCGTCGATCACGTAACCGCCCAACTCGATGTCGAGCCGTGTCGACTTGGTGATCGAAACATCGACATTCGTGCGGAAATTGTAACGTTGCACCTTGATGTTCGACGAGTATTCGTTCTGCGGATCCTCATGGTAGTTGCCCAACTCGCCCATGTTGCCGAACGATACGAAATAGCGCGCGACTTCGCCTCCGCCGGTGACGTTCAGTGTGATCTGATGGTTGCTCGATGTCTTTTTATAGATCTCGTCCAGCCAGTTTACATCCGGATACAGATAGGGGTCGGTTTGCAGCCGGGTAGCCTCGATCACCTCTTCCGAATAAACCTGGCTGCCCGCGGCCTCATTATACAGCCTCATGTAATCTACGCCTCCGAGCAGTTTCGGGACCCGGGTCAGCGTGCTGATTCCATATTCCATTTTAAGGTCGATGTTGGGCTTCTTGGAAACCGTACCCCGGCGCGTCGTGATCACCACCACGCCATTGGCTGCCCGCACTCCATAGACCGCGGTAGCCGAGGCGTCCTTGAGGATGGAGACACTTTCGATCTCCTCCGGGTTGATATTCGCCATGTCGCGCTCCACGCCGTCCACCAGAACCAGCGGCGACTGGTTGCTGCCGAAAGTCGACAGACCACGGATCCAGAACGATGAGTTGTCATAACCGGGCTCTCCGGAACGCTGCACGGCGACAACACCGGCCATACGTCCGGCCAGAGCATTGGTCAGGGATCTCGACGGAACCTTCAGATCGTTGACATTCACCGTGGTGACGGCTCCGATGACGCTGGCCCTCGCCTGCTGTCCCATACCGACTACGACCAGCTCCTCGATTTCCTGGACATCCTCCTTCAACACCACGTCAAGAGACAAGCTCTTGGGGACTTCCAACTTCTGGGTGATAAAGCCAAGGAAACGGAAAACCAACACCTGACCGGGGGAGGCATTGATCACATAATATCCCTCCGAATCAGACAAGGTCCCGGTGGTTGATCCCTCGACGGTTACCGTTACCGCCGTCAGAGGTTGTCCCTGACTGTTCAGAATCTTTCCTTTCACCTGAGACGGGTCAGGATCATCTTCTGCGGCCATCGCATCGACGAACATCATCGGCAGGAACAGCAGCAGAAATATTCTGCACATCCTGCCTGTTTTGTGCAATACGCATGAAAAGTTCATAATGGTAGTAGATTTCATCTGATAAGTTTAGGTTTTGAGTTTTGTGGGAATGTCTCGTTGTCGGTTCCCGTCATCCGGAGTCCATACCGGTGTTTTTTACGCTAAATCAGTCATAACTCAATCCCTGCCGGCGTGCTTTCGTGACTTGCCGCAACGGAGCACGCCGGGATTCTTTAATCTGCAGGGATAAGATCTGATACGTTGAGCCTGTAGGATAGACGCGCAACCGCTTTCCGGCAGTTATCGTCATCCCCTATCCGGTCAGTTTGCCGGAGCATAATATGCATTGTAATTCGTCGTAACGCGGTCGATCCAGAAAACCTGACCGTAGGAATCAGTGATCTTCAGGCTTTTCTTGGAGTTCATGCTTTTGGGTTTCACCCGATACTGGTGGTCTGTTGTCACAGGTTCGGGTTGGTAGTCGGGTTCCCAAATGGTGTATATCCAGTCGTTGATGGAGTAGTCGTAACCATTCCACCGTTCCATCTTGGCCGAGAACTCACCATCCTCATACAACTCCACCGTCCACTCCGGCGTACTGTTCCACACGTTGCAGTAGACGTATTGCCGCAGTTCCGGATCGTTGTTCCAACCCGTGAACCGGGTCTGATCGTACAAACGAGCCTGCATCTGCTCGTCGTAGCCGCCCGCTTTATAGATGCCGTTCTTGATGGTCGCCCCCTCGACGAGATATTTTGCGTAGCCGAGCGGAGTCCCGTCAATGCAGATCGAACTGTACCAGTACATGCCGCAGGCGGCTCCGACCACATGCTCCTGAATGCCACCGTAGTCATTGTGGGAAAGGTGGAAATTCGTATGCGTATGTCCCGAGAAGATGCGCGTCTCGTATTGCGAGATCAGGGACATCAGCGCCGCACGCTTGGTGAACGAAGCCCGGTTCCGTATCGGCCCGTGCGCACACACGATCAGCAGTTTGTCCTTAGGAACATACGACAGGTCCTGACGCAGCCATTCGATCTCGTCATCGTTCAGGTCGACCTCGTAGCCGTCCGGGCCGTCCTGAATATCATCCAGAATCACGAAGTGCGCATGCCCGTAGTTAAACGAGTAGTTCACCGGTGTATAGTATTTTTCGAACGATCGCAGCGTGCTTATGTAATAGTTGTAATCGCTGGATTCATCGGCCTCACGCCAATCGCGGTCGTGGTTCCCGATCACATGGAAGCAGGGGATGTCCAGATTCGAGAAGACCGTCGCGACCTCTTCGAACATTTCCGGATTCCAGTCGCAGACGTCACCCAGCGTGATGGCAAAGGCCGGCAGGGTCTCCTCCGATACGTTGTCGTTCAGGTCGAGCAGGATCTCGTTGACAAAGCGTGTCATCTGCTGCCGGGTCTTGATCTGCGGGTCGCCGATGGGATAGAACAGGAATGATTCGGGGACGCCACCCTCCAGGCGCGTCAGCGTAAAATCCTCGCGGAGCACCTTGGTCTGACTGTTATCGATGGCCCGGAAGAAATCCGGGATCTGGTTCTCCTTGACCTCGATTTTGCAATCTGCCGGATAGCTGATGATGACATTACGCGCATTTTTGTTTCGCGTGAGCTGGTAAACGCCCTCTCCGTCGGTCTGGGTACAAGAGTACCCGTCCGACACCACGACTCCGACGGCCGGTGTACCGTCCTCATATTTGACCTTTCCGACAAGATTCTTGCCTTCCTCGACTTCGATATCCGCCAGCTGGTCATTTCCGCCACCGCTTCCGCTGCCACCCGGGACCTCGGTATCTTCCGAGGTTCCGGCAGAACAACCTGCAAACGATGTCAGCAAAAACATCAACAACACTAATGTTCGCATACTCTTTGGGGTGTTATTAAAGTTAACTCATTTCGAATTATTCGCATCACTTCGAATAGACGTTGCCCGATACGGTCACTTCGCTGATTTTGGCACCGTAGATGTAGTTTTCGTAGTTTTCGGCCGTAATAGCCTGTGCCGCAGCAACGCCCAGATCCTCTGCCGAAGCGTCGTAGTTGCCTATGCGGCCCTGTACGGTACAGTTCTGGATGGTTGTGGGGCCGTCGGGCGATGCCCATCCGCAGATTGCGCCCTTTTTGCCCAAACCGCCCGCGTCACCCAAAATGGTCCCGGTATTGGTGCAGCCGTCGACGATCGCCGGGGATTTGTCGAGATACCCGACGATTCCGCCGAAACCTCCGGCCTTGTCGGCTCCGATCTCGGGATTCCCGCCGCCGTAGATGATGTCGCCCTCGTTGACGCATCCGCGGATCGTTGCACCGCGGTAGGTCCGGGAGGCGATGCCGCCGATATGGCAGACATCTCCCGCATTGTAAAGCGCACGGACATATCCGCTATTCGTGCAGTTTTCGATCGTACTGCCGTTCTGGGCTTCGCCGATGATACCGCCGCCGTAGGCCTTGCGCGTGCTCAGGATGTCGATGTTCCCGGAGTTCGAGCAGTTGCGTACGGTCGATGTGCCCGACATGTTGGCCCCGACGATTCCGCCCGTATGCAATGCTGAATTCGTTGTCATGTTCGCGGTAAGGTTGCCCTGGTTCGTACAGTTCTCGACCACACCTTGGGCTGACCCCTCGATGGCGCCTACAATGCCGCCGAACCGCGAGGTGCTCTTCGACGCCGCTACATTGAGGTCGCCCTCGTTGTGGCAGTCGGAGACTTCAAACGAATCCCCGTTGAATCTGATGTATCCGATGACACCGGCAATCGAGATCGGTTTGCCGGCCTCGTTGGGCGCTTCGGCTGTCATGTCTGCATGGTTGCGGCAACCTGTCAGCAACAGTTTCGCACCGTCAAGATTCCGGCCGATAATTCCTCCGGCCTCATATTCCGAACCGGCATCATTGGATGCCACCAGGGAGAGCGAGCCGTAGTTGTCACAATCGGTCATCGACACGCCCTGCGTGTACCCGACGATGCCGCCGACGCGCGAATAGTGGGGATTGGTGAGGATGATGATCTGCCCGGCCTCGTCGTTGGTGCACGAAACGAATGTCGCTTCGATGCCATGGCCCGCGATACCGCCGGTATAGATCTCCATGCGGTTCGAAGCGGCCGAGGCCGTATTGTTGCTTTGGATCGTACCTTGATTGTGGCAGCCGGTTACGGTCGTACCCGTTTCGGCCGAGCCGACTATGCCACCGATGTTAAGACTCGGATATGTGTCCCGGACCCAGTTGCCTCCCGAAAGGGTGAGTGATCCGGTATAGGTGCAGGAGCTGATTTCGATGGTGCTGTCATCTTCGCTGTGGCTCAACCCGATCAGTCCGCCGATGTAGACGCAACCCAGGCCGGCCTTTACCGTGGCTCCGGAAGTGCAGTTCTGCAACTTTCCCCCCCCCTCGATGACGGCTGCGAAGGCGCCCGTCTTGATGATTTCGTCCACATTCTGGGCGACCGTGTTGCGCACGGACTCGAAAGAACAACCCTCCCCCAGCGTGAGGTTGCTGACCGTTCCCTTCAGCACGCCGATCAGCCCGACGTGCACGCCGTCGTTTTGGCAAACGAGGTTTGTGATTGTCTTGCCCGTACCGTCGAGCACGCCCGTAAATTCCGGCATCGGTATCCACTCGACTCCGCTCATGTCAATATCGCGGCGAATTACCACTTGTCCCGATTCGTTCTGCCATTCGCCGCCATCGGCAACTCCCGCGGCAAAAGCCACGAGATCTTCGGCATTGAAAATACCTTCCGAACGGGAAAGGGTGGAAACGGAGAGTTCCGGCGTGAAGTCCGAGAAGCCTACTTCCGACCAGGCCCGGACCTTGACAATATATTGGGTTTCAACGTCCAGTTTGTCAATGACGATCTCAGTCAAATCGGTTTCAATCTCAGTGAACTCGTCGTCATCCTCCATCTTATAGGAGACGAAGTATTTGGAAGCACCCGACGAAGCATCCCATGCCAGGCCGATCCGCGTCGACGAGACTTCGTCCGTTACGACCCTCATGTTGAGCGGCATATCCGGCACGACCGGAGCCAACGTTGAGAGCGTCACTTCAACACTCCAGTCCGAATTGTTCTCTACGGCTCCCGAAGAATTGGCTCTTACCCTAAACACGTATTCAGTCTGTGACTCAAGGCCGGAAATCAAGGTTTCCGTTTCGAAGCACTCCTTTTCGTAAAAATTACGCACATCGGCTTCGGCATAGGCCACGGTATAGCTGGCCACGGAAGCCGGATCACTCGTCGTCCAGGTCAGACGTACCGAAGTCTGGGAGACGGCATCCGCCGCCACATTCTGGGGAACGGGAAGTTTCGATCCACTCTCGTCCGCAGCATCTTTTTCACAAGATGAGAAAACCAAACCAGATAGCAAAGCGATGAAAAATAAGCGAGATTTTTTCATATGCAGAAGTCTTTTGTTACGCAAATTTACTTTAAAAAAATACACAAGTCATGGAGTAAAAACAGAAATGTAGTATCCATCGGACGCTTAATGGTTAGAAACTAAACGTTTAGAGGTACACAGCCGGCGAAAAAAGGTAGATTCTTAATGAGATTTTATTATATAGAACCCTCTTTTCATACCTCTTGAACTGCCGGAATATCCCAAAAAGGGCAAAATCGACAACGGATATTTCCGACCGGAATAAATCTTTATGACTCTACTATTTTATCCGCACATTAAGTTACAAACAATTGATATACAGCGCAAAACACACATCATTCATCTATATTTACGGATCAGACCGGTTCTTCCTGCCTGTTTTTAAAATATATTTGTGAAGATCATTAAACGGAGCATACGGGCACAGGATGCCTGTTGGTATATCGAAGTAACCGTAATTTCAGCCATTAAACTAATTTCAGAAGAAGCATGAAACGAGTTCTGAGTCTACTTATTATTATTTTTGTGGGTCAAGTCGCTTGGGGACAGCATTTCCATGTTGGATCGTACAACATCCGAAATGCAAACAAAGCCGATGAGCAGCGCGGAAACGGATGGAGGTTCCGGTGCCCGGGGATTTGTGACATGATCGCTTACGAGGACTTTGACCTGATAGGCATGCAGGAGGTGCTCAAAACCCAACTCGACGATTTGTTGCGGAGTCTTTCGGATGACTATGCCTATGTGGGGTGCGGACGCAACGATGGAAAAATGGAGGGTGAATATGCCCCCATCCTCTACAGAAAAGAACGGTTCAAACTGTTGGATTCCGGGATTTTCTGGCTCTCTTCGACACCCGATACTCCGAGTGTCGGGTGGGACGCGAAGTATCCGCGCATCTGCACCTGGATACAACTTCAGGACCGTACATCCGGGAAAAAACTCTTTTTTCTGAATACCCATTTCGATCATGTCGGCAAACAGGCCCGGATCGAAAGTGCCAGGATGATTGTGAACTGGATTAAGGAACGTCAGGCGCGGAATCGTCATGCCGTCTTCATCCTCTCCGGCGATTTCAATGTCGACCAGCGGAGTCCGAGTTACCAGGAACTCACCAAAGGCAGCGTGCTGAAGGACTCCTACACGGTGGCTGGTGTCCGCATGGCCCAAACCGGCACGTTCAACGGTTTCGACGTACACTGTTGGACCGACAAGCGAATAGACCATATTCTGGTTTCGGACAACATTGACGTGCTTCGCTACGGGCTATTGACGAATCTGTATTGGAAGACGGACAATGCGGGGAAATGCGATGTCAGACTTATGTCCGATCACTTTCCGGTGAGTGTGTATCTGCAAATCCCGTAGCGTATATGTATGGGCGGATAAAGGATTTTTATTCTAAAAGCCGGCCGGCGGAGATCCACCATGAAGCCGGGAGTGAGGAGTGCAGCCGACTCTACCGTCGGCTGCGCTTCCAGAGTTTTCTGGCCGGGACCGTAGGATACAGTCTCTATTATGTATGCCGGACAAGCCTTAACGTAGTAAAAAAACCGATTCTCGAAAGCGGGGCTCTTGACGCCGCACAGTTGGGACTGATCGGATCGGCATTGTTGTTCGCGTATGCCGTCGGAAAATTCGTCAATGGATTCCTATCCGACTACAGCAACATAAAACGCTTCATGGCGACCGGACTCATTGTCTCCACATGTGCCAATTTCACGGTCGGGATGCTCGGACTGGCCAATGGCCTGCAGTGGATCGGGAACGGGACGCTTTTCCTCGCATTCGCCATCATGTGGGGCATCAACGGCTGGAGCCAGTCCATGGGGGCGCCGCCGGCCATTATTGCATTGTCCCGTTGGTATCCTCTTTCAAAAAGGGGAACCTATTATGGATTTTTCAGTGCCAGCCACAATATCGGAGAATTTCTCTCCTTCCTGTTTGTCGGGCTCCTTGTTGGGTTGTTCGGTTGGCAATGGGGATTTGTCGGATCATCCGTGGCCGGTATCATAGGCGTCATCATCATCGTGCTATTCCTGCATGACTCGCCGGAAAGCAAGGGATTGCCGTCCATAACAGTCCTGACCCGGGAAGGGGAGACGCAAACGCCCCGGAATACGGCCCGGGAAACTTCGAATATCCAGAAACGGGTCATCGGCAACCCGTGGGTCTGGGTGCTGGCGTTGGCCAGTGCCTTCATGTATGTAAGCCGTTATGCGGTCAACGGATGGGGTGTATTGTTTCTCCAGGAGGAAAAAGGCTATTCATTGGCACTGGCCACACAAATCGTATCGATCAATGCGTTCCTTGGAATCATCGGCACCGTCTTTTCCGGATGGCTTTCCGATGTGTTGTTCCATGGCCGTCGCGCGATGCTGACCTTCTTTTTCGGTGTATTGTGCACAATCGGGCTCTGCCTGTTCCTGTATGGCGGACAAAGCCTCCCGGTCAGCATCATCGGCATGGTGCTGTTCGGAGTCGCTATCGGAGTCTTGATCAGCTTTCTCGGAGGGCTCATGGCCATTGATATCGTGCCCCGCGAGGCTACGGGTGCCGCGCTGGGGATTGTCGGTATGGCCAGCTACATAGGAGCCGGATTGCAGGATATTGTCAGCGGACATCTGATCGAACAGGACAAAAAAATCGCAGGCGGGATATTGGACTACGATTTTCAATCCGCATCGGTATTCTGGATCGCAGCCTCGGTCATCTCGTTTTTACTTACCCTGCTGATCTGGTACAAAACAGATAAAAAACAAAATAAAACGAACTAATCGCATGATGAAAAAAGTCCATATCATTATCGTCATGACAAGCCTTTTGTTTGCGGCTTGCGGACCCCGTTGCAATTCCGATGGAAAGATTTTCGAGTCGGACAATTCCAAGGTCAACGAAGCTTGGGAGCTGGCCTACAGAACCGTGCTTTACAACGTTCGGGACAGCATTCTGGCCGCCGGAGCCGACTATGGCGGCGAATGGACACGCGATGTGGCCATCAACACATGGAATGGAGCGGACTTTTTCATTCCGGAGGTGGTTGAGCGCTCGCTTTGGCATGTCACCAACAACCGTCAGACTATCGGCCATCAGTACTGGGATAAAATCATATGGGTGCAGGGAGCCCTGTACCATTTCCTGCTGACGCGTGATACGGTTTTTCTTCGGGAGGCGTACACCTGTGGGGCTAATACCATCCGGCAACTGGAAGAGGAGGCATACGACAAGGAATACGGTCTGTTTACCGGATCATCCGTATTCAACGACGGTGTTTCCGCCTTTGAAGAACCGATATACGATGTCGGGAAGCCCAATTCATCGAGTGTGTTGGCCCACAATACTCACGGCATAAAATGCCTGAGTACGAACTGTGCGTATTACATGGCATACCGCGCTCTGAACGAAATGCATAAAGTGCAAACCGGTTCAGAGAACCCGGAATTTGTGGAAAAGGCACGGACCCTGCGGAACAATATCCGCAGGAACTTTTACAATCCGCGGGGGCAACTTTTCTATGTTATCGACGAACAGGGGCACATCCATAAGCATCAGGAAGCCTTAGGTATCGCCTTTGCCATTCTTTCAGGTGCAATAACCCCGCAAGAGGGCCATTTTACGGTGATTCGCAACGAAACCACGAAATACGGCATTCCGTCCATATCTCCCACGTTCAAACGTTTTTCCAAAGAATATCCCGGCAGGCACAATCGCCTGATCTGGCCCTTCGTGAATGCCTTTTATGCCAATGCCGCTCTTGAGACCGGCGATTGGAAGATTTTCGAACATGAATTTTATTCCATGGCGGACCTAGCGTTGGATGAAGATAAGGGCGACTACAATTTCTATGAGATTTTCGATCCCGAAACCGGCAAACCGGAAGGAGGTCATCAATCCGGGAAAGCCCAGTGGCACTCCCGCAGACATCAGACCTGGTCTGCAACGGGATATATGTCCATGATCCATTACGGCATTTGCGGAATCCGGCCCCAACTGCAGGGCCTGTCGTTCGAGCCCTATCTGCCCCAGGGGATCAACCGGCTCTCCATCCATGGGCTTAAATATGGGAAGATGCTCCTTGACATTGACTTGAAAGGACAAGGCTACCAGATTGTAGATTTACGCATCAACGGAAAGAGATCCGACTCCCATTTCATCCCGGCCAATCTGACCGGAAGACAACATGTGGAAATCCGGCTGGAGCGGCCTAAATTCCCCTGATCCGAGGCTCAGTTATGCGTCCACATTGTTAGACAGACATTTATGGAACGGAGGGGACCTTGCGGTCCCCTCCGTTCCATAAATGAATCTGCAACCGGTCGGCTCATTGCGGATCGGGCACTATATTGCCGATCTTTCGAACCATCACTTCAAAATCGTCCCGGGAAACAGCCGCCCGGTTGCGGGCTTTGGTCCGGTAATTATATACGGTAGTGATCGAGCAGCGCAGGAAGGAAGCGATTTGTGCACTGTCCGTAATTCCCAGCCGCAACAAGGCGTAAATACGCAGTTCCCGATTCAGCAGGTCGCCGGATTTCAGCACGATCTGTCCATCCTTTTCGAGCAGCGAATTGAAATCCGTTACGAATGAGGGATACAGACCCAGGAATACCGTATCGAAATGGCGATAGAGTTCGTCGATCTCGTTCTTGGCAAATTCCGTCGACTTCAACAATCGGAACAACTCAGCCAACTGCCGGTTCATTGCAAGCCGGTTCAGGGTTTTCCTATAGTTCTCAAACTTATCAATATAACTCGAATGCAGATCAAAGAACTGGATAATGTACCGCTCCTTGACAACATTCGATTCGGTCAGCAGACTATTCGTCTCGATGATCTTCTTATTTTGTTCAAGCAGTTTGTCGTTTGTTTCGGAAAGGCGTTTTTTAATTCTGGAAAGTTTTTTCATCTGCCTGATAATCTGGGCAGTCAGCAGAATGAGACATGCCAGCAGCAAACTGATGAACAACAGATACATCTGAAGGCGGTGTTTGACGGCATTCTCCTTGTCACGGAATGTCGCATTGATGATCGAATAAAATTCGGCCATCTGAGTAGTGCGGAGTTGTGCTCCGCCGAACACGGCATCCTCGACAGCCGACTGTGCATATCGAAAGGCCCGTTCATCCGATCCTTCCTTAAAATAGATCAGCGCGAGATTCTGGAGTGCAGAGGTCTCCTTGATAGCACAGCGTATATCGGTTATAGCTGATATCGTATAGTATTTTTTTGCCAGATCCGGTTGCCCCATCCGCTGATACAGCTTCGCCATCTGGTGAGTAGAACTGGCATAATCGGGCGTTTCCTCGGGCGTTTCAGACAACAGTTCGCTCAACATACGCTCGGCCTGGGCATAAGCCGATCTATCGCCACCACTCATGAGTTTGGTCACATAGTTCGAGCGATAGGTTCTCGAATCCTTTGGCGCCACCTTCAGGAGCGAATCCCGCAATGCCGTTTCGATTTCCTGGAATTTATCCTGGGAACTGGCCATTCCATAGTGGTCATAAAACTGGATATAGGCTTCATAATACCGGCTTTTAAGGTCATCGGGCAACCGGGAAATATCAATGGACTTGAGGATGGCCATGGACTCGATGTACTTTCCCGAAAACGAATACAGGGGAGCCAATTGCAGCAAGGACTGGTTCAGTTTATAACAGGACCCCAATTCCCGGGCGATGTCTACATTCCGTTCGATATAAACGATGGCGGAATCAAGCATATATTTGCGGTATTCGTCGTAAAGTCGCTGATTGATCTCATATTCCTGTTCAGGTTGCAGAATGGAGACCTCAGCCATCCGCTTCAAATCGGCAATGTTCCGCTCTTTTTGTTGTGTAAACATCCGTTTGTTCTCGATGATATGGTCCAGATAGGCGGTCTGCTTGTCCAGTCTGCCCTTTTGGCATCCGGTCAACGCGAACATACATACCGATATCAGCATCGGTATAACCGTATTTTTCATTTTAAGTTTCATGTCAATGCAGCGAATACAAGGGTTGTTTCGAGTTTTAAAGATAGTGATTTTTTCCGGTGTTTATTCATGTGGCGGATTCATGAGGCAAGCCACGGCAAGGCTCTCGCCGTCGGATAAAACAAGGTACTGCTTTCGCATTCAGCATATTGCTTTGGGAATAGAAGACCCATTCGTTTCTAAAGGATTCGTTCAATCTGCAGCCGTTTTTGTTTTTTCCTTTGGAACATATCAACGGCTGGATTTTTCGGTCCGACCCATCTCGATAGAACCCCATCCGCTTTTTCGTCTGAAGCCTCGTCCGCCCCACAAAAACGGCCGGGTTTTGCCCGGCCCGTACTCTTTCCCCCCCCCGCACCTTCTCTCTCCTCCGCCTTTCCGACCAACAACAAAAAAACGGTCGGATCTCTCAATCCGACCGTTCAGGTAGCGGGAGGAGGACTCGAACCTCCGACCTTCGGGTTATGAGCCCGACGAGCTACCAACTGCTCCATCCCGCGATATATCTTCCATGCCCTCTTCCTCTTCCGACCGCTTCCCAAAGCAACCGCTTCCAAACCGACCGGCCTCATCAGGGGGGGCTCTTTATCGCTTTTGCGTGTGCAAAGATAAGTCAAATTTTTCTTTCCTCCAAATCAAAATTCGCCCGAGACCTGTTTTGTCGGCGCATACCCACCTTTTTATCAGCCGCTTACGCCGAAAAAAATTATTTCAGAGCCCCGGCTACGATCTCCGCCAGATCGCGCACTTCGCCTTTCGTTCCGCGTCCGATGGCCTTCTTGCAGAGCGGGCAGGCCGTCACGATCACATCGGCCCCCGTAGCCTCCAGCTCTCCGGCCACGGCCCGTGCAATCTGCACCTGCTGACCGTCCGAAATCGCCGTATTGGCCACCGAGGATCCGCAGCAAAGGGCATTCTCGCGCGTCGACGCCGGTTCGAGCAACTGGCCCACCGCTTCGATCACGGCCCGGGGTTCGTCGTAAATCCCGCTTCCGCGCCCCAGTTCACAGGGATCGTGGTACGTGAAGCGCGTCGTGCCGTGCTCGGGCTTCAGGCGCCCGACGCGGATCAGCCGCAGGATATACTCCGAATGGTGGAGCACCTCAATGCCCGGCAGGTCGTAATCCTCGCGGAAGACTTTCAGACAGATCGGGCACGAAGTCACGAGCGTCGTAATGCCGTGTTTGCGGAAGAGATCGGCGTTGTATTTCATCATCTTGCGCGCGGAATCGGTCTCCCCGGCGAGCTTGAGCGGACGCCCGCAGCAGACCCCGCCCTCGCGGTCGGCCCACCAGACCTCCTCGCCCGCCGCCTCGAAGATTGTCGACATGGCCGTCAGCGTCCGGGGCGTGAGCAGCGTCATGCAGCCCGCGAAGTAGCCCACCTTGCCCTCACCCGACGAGCGGTCCAGCCCCGCAAAATAGCCGTAACGGCGTTCGTCGGGGACGTTGTGCATCTGGTCTCGGGAGTTGAGGCGCAGCGTGTTGAGGTCGATGTTTACGGGGCATTTCTCGACGCAGCGCCCGCACATCAGACAGTTGTCGGCCACCTGAAGCCGCAGATGGCCGTAGCGGCGGTCGCGCAGGAAATAGACCGACTGCACGTCGTTGATTTCCAAGACGCTCTGCAACTGACAGGGGTCGATGCAGATGCCGCAGCGCGAACACGCCTCGATCTGGAAATGGTCGTACGACGACTCCTTCTCGCCGGAGCGGACCCCGTATCGCCGCAGGAAGATCAGCGGGATCTCCGTGAAGATGTGCATGTAGCGCGAGAAGGGCAGCGCCACGAAGAAAACCCCGAGACACGCGGAGTAGAACCACCAGGCGGCGGATTCGAGCGTCATGAGCGGCATGACACCGATGTGCGCGTCCATCCATCCGCCGAGGCCTCCGGTGAGGAATCCCCCGCCGCCGTAGAGGGCGCAGGTAGTACTTTCGGCCAGCAGCCGCGCCGGGAAGATGAACCACAGGGCCGAGAGGGCGATGCGGTCGCCGAGGACGTGCTTCGTCGTGCGGCGCATCCCCATGGCACGCGAGTAGAGCCGCTTGCCCCAGGCCAGCGCCACGCCCGAAAGGACGAAGAGCAGCAGCAGGTCCATCAGGAAGTCGAACACGGGTTTGTGTTCGAGGCTCGTGGCGAAGTATTTGAAGAAGATGTGGCCCTGGATCGGCACCCAGCAGAAGCCGAGATAGGCAATCGTCTCGATCCATCCGGTGATGATCAGCAGGAACCACCCGAAGGCGAGCGACATGTGCATGTAGCCCAGCAGGGGGTTGACACGGAAGATCCGGCGGTGCAGGAGCGATTCGCTCACGACCTCGCCGATCGCCGCAAAGGTACGCCGCGTGGGCAGTCCGCGCAGGATCCGCAATTTGTCCTCGCGCGGCAGGAACCAGAGCCATCTCCCCCACTTCCACGCCACGATCAGGAACATCAGCGCGGCGCCGAGGATGAACGGCAGACAGAAAGGAGCGTAGAAAGTCATCGTCAGAAATCCCCCAGTTTACGTTTGATCAGCATCACCACGCCCCGGGTGTTGATCCCGCGGGGGCAGACCAGGCGGCATTTGCCGCACAACATGCACTTGTTCATCTCCTCGTAGGCGCCCTGGTACTCGCCGCGGCGGACGAGCGTGTGGACCTTACGGAAGTTGAACGACGTAAGGTTGCCCGCGGTGCAGATCGCCGTGCAGGCCCCGCAACCGATGCAGGTCTGCAGTTCGGGCATTTCGCGCAGGATCTCGTCGCTCTTGCGGAGGTTGTTGCGGTCGAGATCGATGGCCCGGGGCTTCGAGATCGTGTATCCGAAATTGATCGCCGCCATCGCTATGCCTCCGCGTATCGGACCGCGGCATCGGCCGCTGCGGTCGCTTCGTTCAACGTCTCGCCGATGCTCTTGGGAGCGGTCACGGCCCCGGCGTAGAAGATGCCGTCGACATTGCTGCAGACATTCCCCAGGAAGAGATCGCGCGGAGCCATAAAGCCGCTCGACGCACGGTCCAGCCCGGCGCCTTCGGCCAGCCGGGCATTGTCGTCGTTGGCCCGCATCCCGATGAGCAGCACCAGCATGTCGACACTCATGCGCAGCGGACGCCCCGTCAGGGTATCCTCGGCCTTGATCTGCACGCGCCCCTCGATCGTGGGGCTCGCCTCCGAGATCCGGCCGCGCACGAAGTGGATGTTGTATTTCTGCTGCGCCTCGCGGTACATCTCCTCGTAACCGGGACCGAACATGCGGATATCCATGTAAAAATTGAAGACGTCAGCCTCGGGGAAGAGCTTCTTCATCTCCATGGCCTGCTTCACGCCCGTGATGCAGCACACCTTCGAGCAGTGCTGCTGGCAGACCTTCTCGTCGCGCGAGCCGACGCAGTGCAGGAAGGCGATGCGGCGCGGCGCCGTACCATCGGCCTTGGCCACACGCCCCTCGTTGAGCATCCGCTCGATGTCGACCGACGTGAAGACGTTGTCGTAGATGCCGTATCCGTACTCCTCCTTGATCGAGGCGTCGAAGAGCGTGAATCCCGAGGCGACAACCACGGCCTCGCCTTCGAGCGTACGCCCGTCGGCGAGCCGCACGCGCCGGGGCTCCAGCCCCACGACCTCGGCGGAGGTCAGCACCTCGATGCCGCACTCATTGATGCGCTGCCGCAGGGCGGTCAGGACCTCCTCGGCGGGCGTGAACGACGGGAAGAGGAGATGCCAGCCCCGGAGTTTGCCGCCCAGTTCGGGCTCCTTCTCGACAATCACGGGCTCGGCGCCCTGTTCCGCAAGGCGCAGCGCGGTCTGCATACCCGCCACACCGCCGCCTATGACGATGATTCGTTTCTCCATTACTCTCTGATGTCGTATATCGTGTCCGTCGGGCAGCAGTTGACCACCGCCGACGCTGGTTTACCGATGTATTTGCCGTTGCGGCCCAGGTACTTGGCCGCGGGGTCGTATTCGATGCCCATCTTGTCCAGCAGGGGCTCGACATCGACCTGGTGCATCTGGATGCCCAGCGCCCAGGGGTCGTAGCCCAGCACCAGCCCGGCCATCTCCTCATAGGTCAGGACCGGGATTCCGTACCCGTTCTGGCCGTAAGTCGTTCCCTCCATCTCGGCGATGGCGTACTGCCACTTGTCGAGGAACATCGCGCAGCCCGGGCAGTTGGCCACGATGAAGTCGGGGTTGTAGGGGGCCATGCTTTCGAGTTTCTTGTGCGAATTGGCGATCGAGTAGCCGCGGTTGGCCTGCACGAGGTAGTTGCGGAACCCGAAGCCGCAGCAGTGGCGACGCTCGGGGTAGTCGACCACCTCGCCGCCCCACGACTCGATCATGCCGGCCAGCACGTAGGGAAATTCCGAACCGCCAATACCGGATTTCGGAAAAATCTTGGCGTAGTGGCAGCCGATGTGTTCGACGACCTTCAGCGGTTCGCCCGTCACGGCGTTGACCAAGCGATGCTTGGCCCGGGCGGCAATCTCCTCGCGGAAGTGGAACATCACGTCCGACGTATGGGCGACGTTGGCCGGTTTGCGGAACTCGCGGCCCGTGGCCTTGAAGAGATTCTCGCGGGTCTTCTCCTCCGTCTCGGGGAATTCGTTCCAGGTGGAGAGCACCTCGCAGTAGATCCCGAACGAGGTGATGCACGAGGTGACGAAATTTTCGTACCCGGCCTCGTTCATCAACGAGAACTGCCGGGCCACGACCGTCATAATCGTCTCCAGGGGCACGATATCCGAGTGGTAACCGATTCCGGTGCAGGACGAGTGCTTCGGATCGTCGAGCAGATCCTTGCCGAGGTCGTTTTGCAGAATGTCGATAAAGGCCTTTTCGCTGCCCGGGAAGAAGTTCTGCCGGATGCAGCTGCGGGCATAGTAATAACGGTCGTCGGCAATCTCCTTCTGATACTCCTGCCAACTTCTGCGCTTCATCATCTCTCTAATAGTGCTCGTTACTGTTGTTGCAGAAGACGTCCATCATGTATTGCTGATCGGCGCCCTCTTCGTAGCCCATTTCGCGGGCCTTGCGGTCGGAGTGTTTCTCGATGGTCTCGAACATCTCGCTGCCGCCGCTGACATCGAAAATGCGGCGGATCTCATCGAGCGACTCCTCGTCGATGCGGCGCAGGGCTCCGGCCCCGTGGCGCATGTAGACGGGCGAGAACTGCCCGTAGACCTCCTTGTCGTGGTCGTAGATCCACTGCCAGACGGTTCCCTGTTCGGGGTGGAGTTCGGGTTTGATAAGCCGCGGAACGAGGCAGTAGCCCGTGCGGAGGATATTCTCGCCGATAATGCGTTTCAGGGCGAGCTGCTGGCGGCCCTTCTCGCTCTCGACGAAGAAGCCGAGTTTCTGCGACAGCGTGCGCAGCGCCTGAATGACATACCCCGGGGTGTTGCCGCGCGGGCAGCGCGGGCGGCACGACATGCACTCGCCGCAATACCAGATCGTATCGCTCTTCAACAGCGCCTCGATGGCATCGTCATCGCGGGTCTGGACGATCGAGACGATCTGCCGCGGGTCGTAGTTGTAGAACTCGGCCGCGGGGCAGACGCCCGTACAGACGCCGCAGTTCATGCAGGCTTGCAGCCCTTCGCGCATCCGCACGTCCTCCATCAGCATGTCGAAATACTTTCCCATACCTTCTATGAAACAAAAAAACCTTTGCAATGCAAAGGTAGACAATCCGCGCGGGTCGCACGGTGGTATAAATACCTAATTTAACGCCGCTCCCAACACTCAAAGACGAAGGGCCAGGGGTACTCCCTGCCGCAGGGAAACGCTTCGGAAGAGACGAGACGCCACTGCGCCTCATCCCACTCCGGGAAACGCGTATCACCCTCATAATCATGAAAAACGCGGGTCAGATAGAAGCGGTCGGCACGGGGCAGCGCCTCGGCGTAGATCTGCGCCCCGCCGATGATGAAGACCTCCTCGTCTCCGGGAAACAGCGCCAGCGCCTCGTCGAGCGAATGGACCACCCGACAGCCGGGAATCTCCAGCTCCTGCCGTGAGACGACCACATTGGTGCGGTTCGGGAGGGGCCTCCCGAGCGACTCGTAGGTCTTGCGCCCCATGACGACGGGATGCCCCGAGGTGAGGGCCTTGAAGTGTTTCAGATCCTCGGAGATGTGCCACAGGAGCGCATTTCTGTCGCCGATAACGCCGTTTTGGGCAACGGCCACGATCAGTGAAAGCATAAAACGCGTACAATAAATATATAAGTCCGTTCGTATTTTATCGGCACCGGATCGCTTCCGGCCGCCATTTCCGTTGTCCCGGATACCCGGTCAAGCCGGGAATGACAAAAGGAGACCGGAAAAACAAAGGGGACAACACCCCCTTAGTTTCCCATTTTCCATTAGTCAAAACGACATCGGGGCCTTGATCGCTGGCCAGGGGTCGTAGCCTTCGAGCGAAAAATCCTCGTAGCGGAAGTCGAATACCGACTTTACGCCGGGATTCAGCCGCATCGTCGGCAGCGGCCTCGGTTCACGTGTCAACTGTTCGGCAGCCTGCTCCAGGTGGTTCAGATAGAGGTGCGTATCGCCCAGCGTATGGATAAACTCCCCGGGCCGCAGCCCGCACGTCTGGGCCATCATCATCGTCAGCAGCGCATAGGAGGCGATGTTGAACGGCACGCCGAGAAACGTGTCGGCACTCCGCTGATACAGCTGGCACGACAACCGCCCCCCGGCCACGTAGAACTGGAACAGCACATGGCACGGCGGCAGGGCCATCTGCTCGATCTCCGGGACGTTCCACGCCGAGACCAGGATCCTCCGCGACTCGGGATTCGTGCGGATCAGCTCCTCGGCCCGGGCGATCTGGTCCACCACCCCGCCGTCGGGCCGCGGCCACGAACGCCACTGGTAGCCGTAGACATGGTTCAGATCCCCGAAGCGGTATCCGTCGACGGGCGACTCCTCGCCTGCCGCCGCCAGGAAGGCCTCGCGGTCGAGCGGCAGCACCCCGTTCCTTATGCAAAGCTCATTGTAGTAGCGGAAGGCGTCGTTGTCCCAGATATGTACACCATTCTCAACCAGATATTTGATATTGGTGTCGCCCCGGAGGAACCACAGCAGTTCGTGGATCACCCCCTTCAGGAAGACCCGCTTGGTGGTCAGCAGCGGGAAGCCCGCCTCCAGATCGAAGCGCATCTGGTGTCCGAAGACCCCTTTGGTTCCGGTTCCGGTGCGGTCGCCGCGCACGACGCCTTCGGTCATGATCCGATGCAGCAGATCGAGGTATTGTTTCATGATTGCAAATGTTTCAACGTCAGGTCATTCCTTTTCCCGGTCGCCGCACGCGACACTTCCAGTCCCGCTCCGGAAACGCACGCGGAGCAAAGGAGCGGTTCAGGCATCCAGGTATTTCAGCGTCATCTCTCCCCGGTCGTCCAGCACGGCATAGGCGGGATTCTTCTCCCATCCCCCGAGGTTCACGACATGCAGCGCCCCGTCGCGGAAATCGCGTGGGAAGTGCATGTGCCCGAAGACGAAATGGTCGACATCGTGCCCGGCGGCATACTCCCGGGCATATTCGATCAGCGGTTCGGTCAGCGAGGCATCGAATCCGCCCTCCGTACCCTCTCGCCGGGCCTTTTCGTCGGCCGCATCGTGCCCTTTTCGGGACTTTCCGCTCCACCAGTGTCCGAACTTCAGCGCCCAGTCGGGGTGCAGGCCCCACGAGAAGAGCCACTTCAGCGTCCGCGAGCGGAACCCGCTGTTCAACAGTTTCAGCAGCGGCTGTCCGTCGATCTTCATGTTGTCGCCGTGGGCCACGAAGACCCGTCGGCCGTGGAGCGTCAGCAGTTGCGGCGAGGTGTAGATCTCCATGCCGCACTCGCGCGTGAGGTAGTCGCCGACCCACATGTCGTGATTCCCCGTAAAGAAGACCACGCGGATGCCGCGGTCGGTGAGTTCGGCGAGTTTGCCCAGCGTACGTACGAACCCCTTGGGGACCACACGCCGATATTCGAACCAGAAGTCGAAGATGTCGCCGACGAGAAAGATCGCCTCCGCATCGCGGGCCGCGGCATCGAGCCACGCCACGAACCGCCGTTCGACCTCCCGGGCCGCAGCGTCGCCACCCGCCCCGAGGTGTACGTCGGACGCGAAATAGATCATCATCGGGTCAGTTCGTCGAGTTCCCGTTCCAACTTTTCGCCGTAGATGTCGCGGGCGACGATCGTGCCGTTCCTGTCGATGAGGAAGTTGGTCGGGAGTTTCTGCACGTTATAAAGCCCCAGGGCCGCGGAGCCGCGGCCGCGCAGGTCGCTCACCGACACCCAGGGCAGCTGCTGCTCCTGCACGGCGGTGATCCAGATGGCTTTCGAGGTATCGATGGCCACCTGGTAGACCTCGAATCCCACGGGGGCATCGGCATACTTGCGGTAGATCTCCTTCAGGTCGGCATTGAGCGTATTGCTCGACCCCAACTCCGCGGACCAGAAGTCCAGCAGGATGACCTTTCCGGCCAGCGACGAGAGGCGGATCTTCTTGCCGTAGATGTCCATCAGCTCCAGATCGGGATACCCCGACTCGGTGATGCGCGACGAGAGGCTCTGACGGGCTTCCATGCGGGTGATCTCGGCCAACAGGGTCTGCAGATAGGGCGAATCGGGATAGCTCTGCTCCAGGGCTTCGGCCACCGTGCGGTAGTAGACCACGTCGCTGTCGCCGTTGAAGAGGTAGGCATCTCCGGGCAGCCGCTGGTAGAGGGCATAAACCGCGGACAGCGAGGACTTGTTTTCGATGATGAAGCGCAACTGTTCGCGGCGGATGCGGTAGTACTCGGCCGTGTACTCCGAGGCGAGGTTCTTGCGCGCCTCGTCCGTAAGGTCCGGTTCGGCGAACCGGGCGGCGAGGTCGTCCAGTTGCTGGGCACCGTTCACGAACGCCTGGTAGAACTGCCGCAGCAGATCCGATTCGGCGGATCCTTCGACCGTATAGTTGCGCACGACACTCCCCACGGAACTGACCGTCAGGCGGTCTCCTCCGGCCAGCAGCAACGGTATGCGTTCGCCGTTGTAGATGATATTGTAGAGAACCGGGGTCGGGGGAACCTCCTTGAGCCGGAATTCGTAACTGCCGTCCTCAGCCAGGCGGGTCGAATCGACGATCGACGGCGAGAGCGGAGCGAGCTGTTCGAGATAGACCTCCCGGGCGTCGTTGCCGACGAAGCGACCCGAAATCTTCACTTTCGACGACTGGCAGCCGCACATCACCGCCGCCGCCAGGAACGTTCCGAAAAGCGTTTGCTTATTCATGAATGGATGTTTTCGCGGTTAATGGTAGTAAAGATAACGATTTTTCCGCAAATGCGTACCGCTTATTTCGAAGAATTGCGGTGTGCGCCGTTATTTTTCACGAAAGTACGGTGCTGCTGCTGGTTGCGGTTTTTCTGCTGCCGCTGCTGCTGATGCTGCGGGCGGTGCTGCTGGCCGTTCTTCTGGGGACGTGCCGAAAAGGGCTGTTTGTAGTCGCTTCGGAGATTATTCAAGGCCACTTCGTCGATTTCGATACTCCCTCCGGACATGCGTTTGATGTCCTTTACGATCACTTCGTTGTTGGGATGCTCCTGATTGTACTCGTAGCTCTTCGTGCGCATGTAGCGGGCCAGGTTGTCCACGGCGGCCGTCACGGCCCGGGGATTCTGCACGGTGGAGAGGCTGCCGATCATCCGCTCGACGTATTTCCCGTAGTGCTTGTAGGTGATGCGACCCTGGGTATAGGGCATCCGGTTCGGGGCCACGGTCAGTTCCTGACGCGTCGGCCGCGGATAGGGAGAATCCACATCCAGCTGGAAATCAGACATGATAAAGAGATGGTCCCAGAGCTTGTGGGTAAAGTCCGCGGTATCGCGCAGCAGCGGGTTAAGGTTGCCCATGACGGCGATCACGGCCCGGGCCTGCCGGTTGCGTTCGTGTCGGTCCTCGATCTCCATGAGCGAATCGATCATCTCCTGGATATGGCGCCCGTACTCGGGCAGGTACAACTTGCGTCGTGTGTAGTTATAGTTCTTTTTCATAGTGTATGTACGGTCCGGTGTAGTGTTTCAAATCGTCCGCCGAAGTGTCCGGGCGGTCTCCCGCGATGGACCGATTCAAGATGTTTTCATCCGGGCCCCCACCTCCCCGCCCCTCTTCCCGAAATTGGTTTTACGCCGCAGAAAGCCCTACCTTTGGGATCGGAAGCCGTGCAAAACAGAGGCTTGACCGGAGTTTGTCTTCGGCAAAAGTAGTAAAATTTCAGGAAAAACAAGCTATGGCAAAAGTTTTAATTCTGGACCGATCAAAAAGCGTGCGAAACGTACTGCGCGAACGGTTGGAATACGAAGGATTTTCGGCCGAGGCCGCCGAGGACGAAGCCCAGGCGTCGGAGTTGTGCGGGCGCATTCCCTTCGACGTGATCATCTCGGACACGGAGTGCCGGGTTCCCGACGCGGGGATCCCGCTCATCGCGCTTTCGGCGGACCCGTCGATCGACACGGCCGTAGCGGCGGTGCGCAACGGCGCCCGGGATTTCCTGACCAAACCCGTAGACATGAACCGCCTGCTGCAGTCGCTGCACCGGGCCATCGACCAGTCTGTCCCGGCCCCGGCGATTCCGGTTCCGGGTTCGGGTCCGGCCCCGGTCCGCCGGAGCCGCCGGGCACACCCCGCCCGGGCCGAGGAGATCATCGGGCTGTCGCCCGAGATCGAACACGTGCGGCAGCTCATCGACAAGGTGGCGCCATGCGAGGCCCGGGTGCTGATCACCGGAGAGAACGGCACGGGCAAGGAGCTCGTGGCGCGGTGGCTCCACGCGAAGAGCCCGCGGGCCGGGGCGCCGTTCGTCGAGGTGAACTGCGCGGCCATCCCTTCCGAGTTGATCGAAAGCGAGCTCTTCGGCCACGAACGCGGGGCCTTCACCTCGGCGGTCAAGCAGCGCAAGGGGAAATTCGAGCAGGCCGACGGCGGGACGCTCTTCATGGACGAGATCGGCGACATGTCGCTCGCCGCACAGGCCAAGGTGCTGCGGGCGCTGCAGGAGAGCCGCATCAGCCGCGTGGGCGGCGACAAGGAGATCGAGGTGGACGTACGGGTCATCGCAGCCACGAACAAGGACCTGCGTGAGGAGATCCGCAAGGGGAGTTTCCGCGAGGACCTCTACCACCGGCTGGCGGTGATCGTCGTGCGGGTCCCGGCCCTCAGGGAGCACCCCGGCGACATTCCGCCGCTCGTGGAGCACTTCATCCGCACGATTGCCGCCGAATACGGCACGCCGCCGAAACCGATCGTACCCGAAGCGCTCGCGGCCCTGCAGCAGATGCCGTGGACGGGCAATATCCGCGAGCTGCGGAACGTAATCGAGCGGCTTATGGTCCTCTCGGGCGACACCATCACCTCCGAGGATGTGAAAAGTTACTGCTGAGCATCCGCCCCGGGACGAAGGCCGAGACCGCAGCGGGATTAGAGCAGTCCCAGCAGCTCTTCGGGACGGTCGATCAGGTGCCGGGCCCCGGACTCCGCCAACTCGGCCCGTTCGCGGAATCCCCAGGTCACCCCGACGGAGCGTACTCCGGCCGCCGCCGCGGTCTGCATGTCCACGCCCGAGTCGCCGACATAGAGCACGCGCTCCTTCGGCGTCCCGGTCCGGGCGAGAATCTCCTCCACGACCGCCGGATCAGGTTTCAGCGGCACGCCCGGACGCTGCCCGAAGACCGCCGCAAACGCCGCGTCCGGGAAAAACAGGCGGATGAGCTTTTCGGTCCCGGCCTGGAACTTGTTCGAGGCCACGGCCATCCGCACCCCCCGGCGCGCGAGTTCGGCCACCACCTCCGGAATCCCCGCATAGGGTTTCGTATGGCGGTCGATGTGTGCGGTGTAGTACGCCACGAAGTCGGCCCGCACGAGGGCGACGTTCTCCGGCGTGCGCAGCGGCTCGGGCAGCGCCCGTTCGACGAGACGCATGATGCCGTTCCCGACGAAGCGGCAATACTCCTCGTAGGAGTGCTGCGGGAGCCCCCGCACAGCCAGTACGGCATTGCAGGCGACGGCCAGGTCGCCGATCGTGTCGAGCAGCGTGCCGTCGAGGTCGAAGATGACGAGTTCGGTATTCATTTTCCCTTTTTGATCTTCCAGCCGACGGCCGCCACCAGGAGCGACATCAACGGCGAAACGATATTGAAAATACAGTAAGGCATGTAGACGAAGGTCGAGACGCCGAGGACCGTGGCCTGGGTCATGCCGCAGGAGTTCCAGGGGATCAGCACCGAGCAGACCGTGGCCGAATCCTCGACCGAACGGCTCAACAGACGCGGTTCCAGCCCGCGTTCGGCATAAAGGTCCTTGAACAGGCGCCCCGAGAGGATAATCGAGATGTACTGGTCAGCGGTGCAGAGGTTGAAGAAGATCCCGGCGCCGACCGTGGAGGCCACGGCCGAGAAGGTCCGGCGCACCCAGCGCAGGAAGATCTCCGTGAGCGAACGCAGCATCCCGCTTCCGGTCATCACGCCGCCGAAACACATGGCACAGATGATCAGCCACACCGTATTGAGCATTCCGGCCATACCGCGCGTGGCGACGAGTTCGTCCAACTGAGGCGTTCCGGTCGAGATGGCCGTGGATCCGAAGCAGGTCGAGAGCACCCCGCGGAAGGCGGTCATGGCGTCGAGTTCCGCTCCTCCGGCCACCTGCATCACCAGGTCGGGCTGCGCCGCGAGCATCGCCACGCAGGCGAAGACCACGGCACAGAACAGGGTCACGATGGCCGGGAGCTTACGGGCGATCAGGATCCCGGTGGCCAGCGGCACGAGCAGCAGCCACGGCGAGATATGGAACGTCGAGGCCAGCGTTTCGGCGTAGAGTTCGGCGTGGGTGGCGGCACCGTGGTCGAGGGTCAGCCCGGCGACGGTGAAGACCCCGAGGGCTACGAGCATCGACGGCACCGTGGTATAGAGCATGTAGCGGATGTGGGTGAAGACGTTGACACCGACGGTCGAGGAGGCGAGCACCGTGGTATCGGACAAGAGCGAGATCTTGTCGCCGAAATAGGCTCCGGAGATGATCGCTCCGGCAACCCACCCTTCGGGGAATCCCATGGCGCGTCCGATTCCCATCAGCGCCACGCCGATGGTGGCGATGGTGGTCCACGAACTGCCGGTCATGAGCGACACGACGGCGCAGATCGCGCACGATGCAACAAGGAAAAACGACGGATGCAGGACCTGCAGTCCGTAGTAGATCAACGTGGGGACGACACCCGAGACCATCCACGTTCCGGCGATGGCGCCGATGAGCAGCAGGATCAGGATGGCCGACGCCGAAGCGCGGATGTTGTCGATGATGGACTCTTCGAGCACGGCCCAGCGGCAGCGGTAGATGCCGATCGAGAGCATCACGCAGACCGACGTGGCCGACAGCAGGGCGATCTGGCTTCCGCCGTTGATGGCATCGCCGCCGAAGGCGCGGATCACAACGTAGAGCAGGGCCGTCAGGACCACCAGCGGGATGGCCGAGATCCAGGGCGAAGGCGATTTCCGGGAGGTCGTTTCCATATTCGTCTCAAAAACATTCCAACCTTTCCGGATGCAAAAGTAGCAAAATCCGGTGAAAAAAGTTCCATCCGCCCGAAAACGCAGCCGTCTCGCGGCAGCACTCCCGGTATGACCGGCCGGTCCCGAGGCCGGGCCTTTCCATAAAACAGGGTGCGGAGTTCTGTTCTCCGCACCCTGTTTGTCCGAATTCCAGGGATCTTCGTCTCCCCCTCTTCACCGGATTATTTATTCTCCTCGGCAGGGCCTCCGCCGAAGGGATACTGGTGATCGTGCACGTCGTCGAAACGCATACCCTTTTCATAGGTGCGCATGGCGCGGCGCGACATACCCATCGACGAGAAACCGCCGTCGTGGTAGAGGTTCTGCATGGTGACCTTGCGCGTAAGGTCGGAGAAGAGCGTCAGCACGTAATCGGCGCAATCCTCGGCCGTGGCATTGCCCAGCGGGGACATACTCTCGGCGAAGGACATCAGGTCGCCCAGTCCGAGTACGCCGCTTCCCGCGGTGGTCTGCGTCGGGGACTGCGACACGGTATTGATGCGCACGTGCTTCTCACGGCCGTAGATGTATCCGAAGCTGCGGGCGATCGACTCCAACAGGGCCTTGGCATCGGCCATGTCGTTGTAGCCGTAGAGGGTACGCTGTGCGGCGATATAAGAGAGAGCGACGATCGACCCCCATTCGTTGATGGCGTCCTTCTTGCGGGCGACCTGAATGGCCTTGTGGAAGGAGATGGCCGAAATATCGAGCGTCTTGGCCAGGTAGTCGTAGTCGAGGTCATCGTAGGTGCGGCCCTTGCGGACGTTGGGCGACATGCCGATCGAGTGGAGCATGAAGTCGAACTTGCCACCGAAGTGCTCCATGGTCTTGTCGATGAGGTTTTCGAGGTCCTCGACGCTGGTAGCGTCTGCCGGGACGACGATCGTATTGCATTTTTTAGCCAGTTGGCTGATGGTTCCCATGCGGATCGATACGGCGGTATTGGTGAGGACGATTTCGGCACCCTCTTCCACGGCGCGTTCGGCCACTTTCCAGGCTATGGACTGCTCGTTCAGGGCTCCGAAGATAAGTCCCTTCTTTCCTTTCAGTAAGTTGTATCCCATCGTATTTTGGTTTAAAAATTCGGGCAAATATAACACTTTTTTTTCAATCGGAACTTTTTCACGGTGCGAAGAGGGTTCGGGAGCGGAGTCTGCAAGGGTCGTCAACGCCAGCCGATTCCGGGCTTGGCGATACCCTGCGAGGAATTTTTCAGAGGAGCATTTTGCCGGAGGTTTTTCCGGACCGTGAGCGAAATCCATTTCGGGAAACGGCCCGGAAAAACAGAACCCGACGTTTTTTTTAAAATCCGTCGGGTTGTGACCCCTCGTCCAGCGGGGGGGGGCTGGCGGAAAGTGAGGGATTCGAACCCCCGGAACCTTGCGGTTCAACGGTTTTCAAGACCGCCGCGATCGACCACTCCGCCAACTTTCCGGAGACAAAAGTAGTACCGATTTTCCATTCCGCCAAATCTTTATCGGGAATTTCACGCTGCACACTCCTCCGCAGGCAAAAAAACAGAGGAATTTTTCGCTTTATTCAAATTTTCCGTATCTTTGTCAACAAGTTAGGTTATCCTCTTCACGCACAATGCCATGAACAAAACCCAGTTGGTCGAAGCCGTAGCTCTCGACGCCCATCTCACGAAGGTCGAGGCCCGCAAGGCCGTTGATGCCATAATCCGGGTCACCGTGCAATCGCTCCGCGAGGGCGAGCGTCTGACACTGACGGGACTGGGAACGTTCAGCGTACAGCAAAAGGCCGAACGGGTGGGACGCAATCCCCGGACGGGTGCTGCCGTGAAGATTCCGCCGCGAAAGGTCATCAAGTTCCGCCCGACGGTGGAGATCGAATAACCCGCATGGGGAGGGGTGCCCGACGCCAAGGAACAGGAGATCGAGCCACCCGATAGCGGAGACCAAACATCCGGATTGCGAAGCCGACAGGCCGAACGCCCCACGCGGGAAAGTTCCGCCCGCCGGCCGAAACAGAGACACAGAAATATGCCGAAAATTTCAATGCGGGCCGTCGAGATGCCGGCCTCTCCGATACGCAAACTCGTTCCGCTGGCCGATGCGGCCCGTGCGCGGGGGATCAAGATCTACCACCTGAATATCGGGCAACCGGACCTTCCGACGCCGCAGGTGGGGCTCGACGCCCTGAAGCACATCGACCGTAAGGTCCTGGAATACAGCCCGAGCGAAGGCTATCGGTCGCTGCGCGAGAAACTGGTCACCTATTACGATCAGTATCAGATCAAACTCAGCCCCGAAGAGATCATCGTCACCACGGGGGGTTCCGAAGCCGTTCTGTTCGCCTTCATGACCTGCCTCAACCCGGGCGACGAGATCATCGTCCCCGAACCGGCCTACGCCAACTACATGGCCTTCGCCATCTCGGCCGGAGCGGTGATTCGCCCGGTGGTCTCGTCGATCGAGAACGGCTTCGCGCTGCCGCCGATCGAGGAGTTCGAGAAACTGATCAACGAACGTACCCGGGGCATCCTGATCTGCAATCCCAACAACCCGACGGGTTACCTCTATACGCGACGGGAGATGAACCAGATCCGCGATCTGGTCAAGAAATACGACCTGTTCCTCTTCTCGGACGAGGTCTACCGCGAATTCATCTATACGGGTTCGCCCTACATCTCGGCGTGCCATCTCGAAGGGATCGAGCAGAACGTCGTGCTGATCGACTCGGTGTCGAAACGCTACTCGGAGTGCGGCATCCGCATCGGGGCGCTGATCACCAAAAACCGGCAACTGCGCGACGCGGTGATGAAATTCTGCCAGGCGCGCCTTTCGCCCCCGTTGATCGGACAGATCATCGCCGAGGCGTCGATCGACGCCCCGCGGTCGTACAGCACGGAGGTCTACGAGGAGTACATCGAACGGAGGAAGTGCCTGATCGACGGTCTGAACCGCATTCCGGGGGTCTACTCGCCGATTCCGATGGGGGCATTCTACACGGTGGCGCGGCTGCCGGTAGACGACAGCGACAGGTTCTGCGCCTGGTGCCTGGAGCACTTCGAATATGAGGGCGAAACAGTGATGATGGCTCCGGCTTCGGGATTCTATTCCGACCCGGGGTGCGGGCGCAACGAGGTGCGCATCGCCTATGTGCTGAAGAAGGAGGACCTGGAACGCGCCCTGTTCCTCTTGAGCAAGGCCCTCGAAGCCTACAACAACCGGGCATAGTCCGGAGGCTTCCCCAATATCGAAACGGTTCCCGGATCCGGGAGCCGTTTTTTTGTTGCGGAAGGCATCGGGCGAATCGGCCAAAGCTATACCATATATTCCAATTTTTACGAATTTCAGACCAAAAAGTTTGGCCCGCGGGGATAGTTTTTATACTTTTGCCCCCGATTTTGCGTGTCGTGAGACCCGCCCAATAGAAACCAAACCATTGATTATGAAAAAACTTCTCCTTGTTTTGGCTGCCACAGCCATTGCCATGGGGGCATTTGCCGAAGGGTACCAGGTCAACAACTTTTCGGCTCGTCAGGCCGGTATGGCCAACGTCGGAACCGCGATGAAACTCGGTTCGGAGTCCATCTATTTCAACCCGGCCGCCACGGCTTTCCAAACCTCGAAATTCAACATTTCGCTCGGTGCGACGGGTATCCTCTCGTCGGTTACGGCCTCGACGCTTCCCGGCCTCGACAACGGCTACGTGAGCGAACTGCAGGAGACCTCGGACAACAAGATGTCGACCCCGCTGCACATGTATATCAACTACAAACCGTCGGACCGTTGGGCCGTAGGCCTGGGCTTCTACACGCCGGACGGCTCGTCGATGAACTGGGGCAGCAACTGGTCGGGAGCACACCTGATCCAGGAGATCAACCTGGCGGCCTATACGGTACAGCCGACGGTTTCGTTCAAGATCTGCGACCGGCTGTCGATCGGTGCGGGTCTGATGATCACGTGGGGCAACTTCGACCTGTCGCGTTCGCTGCTCTCGCAGGCGACCCGCCAGGGACTGATTACCGGAATGCTCGATCCGAATATCACCCAACTGACCGCCGCAATCGGCAGCGGAGCCCTCACGGGCGAGGAGCTTGCCCAGGCTCAGGCTACGCTGCAAATGCTCCAGCAGGGAAAAGGCTACCTGGAGAATACGATGGATCAATCGATCGTGTCGGCCAAGCTCTCGGGCAATGCCAATGTAGCCGTAGGCGTGAATGCCGGCATTCTGTGGGACATCAACGACCACTGGTCACTGGCGATGAGCTACCGCTCGCGGATGAACATGAAGGTGGACCGCGGCCGCGCCGTCATGAACATCGCTCCGGAAGCCGCGGCGCTGATCGAACAGCTCGGACAGCTAAGCAGCAATACGCAACTGATTCCGGCTCTCGACAAGGGGACGTTCCACACCGAACTGCCGTTGCCGACGACCGTGACGTGGGGCGTGTCGTTCCGCCCGAACGCCAAGTGGCAGATGGCCGTCGACCTGCAGTGGATCGGCTGGTCGGCCTACAAGGACCTGAACGTTGCCTTCAACGAGACGGAGCTGGGTATCAAGGACATCTACTCGGTGAAGAACTACTCGAACACGTTGTCGGCGCGTTTCGGAGCGGAATACGAGGCGCTGGACTGGCTGACGGCACGTGCGGGTATCTACTTCGACGAGAGCCCGGTGGACAGCAACTACCTGAATCCTGAAACGCCGTCGATGACGAAGATCGCCTACTCGCTGGGCGCCTCGTTCCAGTTGGCGCGGAGCCTGGCTCTCGACCTTGCATACTGCTACGTTTCGTCGGCGGATCCCGAGCGTACGGGCTCCTACCCGATCTACGGCTATTCGAGCGGCCAGCTTGAAGAGGTCTTCACCCGCAACTACAAACTCCACGCCCACGTGCTTTCGTTCGGCATGCGGATCAGTTTCTGAAAGTTTGCAAAAAATTACTATATTTGCGGAGCGCTTTGCAGGAAGTGCTCCGCAAATATTTCGGCCTCATAGTTCAAGGGATAGAACGAGGGTTTCCTAAACCCTAAATTCGCGTTCGAGTCGCGGTGGGGCTACCAGGAGGGGGGGGGCACGGAGAGGGCCGCAGAGAGGGCTACAAAGAATGGCCACGGAGAGACCCTCGGAGAAATGGCCACGGAAAAAAGATCACAGGGGGGGGGTAAAGCCTCTCCCTTTTCGGTTGCGGAGACGGGGCTGCCGCTCCGCAGCAAAAGGAATCGGGAGGTGAGGGCACCTCCTTTTTTCATGAAATTTATCTATCTTTGCGCCGTCAAGAACAGAGAAGAGATGGAATCGCTGAAAGAACTCTACAAGATCGGGAACGGTCCTTCGAGCAGCCACACGATGGGTCCGAAACGGGCTGCGGAACGCTTTGCGGAGCGTTGCCGGGGGGTCGACGCCTACCGGGTCACGCTCTACGGTTCGCTGGCCGCGACGGGCAAGGGACACCTCACGGACGTGGCCATCCGCTCGGTACTGGAGCCCATTGCCCCGACCGAAATTGCCTGGAAACCCGAGATCACCCTCCCCTTCCACCCGAACGGAATGCTCTTCGAGGGGCTAAAGGAGGGTGTGACAGTCGATTCGTGGACGATCTACAGCATCGGCGGCGGGGCGCTGGCCAACGAGACGTCGCGGCTGGAGGTTCCGCGAAGCATCTACCCGATGACGACAATCGCGGAGATCAAGGAGTGGTGCTACCGCGAGGGCAAGACCTACTGGGAGTATGTGAACGATTGCGAAGGCCCCGAAATCTGGGACTATCTCGATACGATCTGGAGTTCGATGTGCGAGACGATCCAGCGGGGATTGAACAACGACGGGGTACTTCCCGGGGGTCTGAAGGTGGCACGGAAGGCCTCGACCTACTTCGTAAAGTCGAAGAGCTATACGGGTTCGCTGGCTTCGCGGGCGAAGATCTACGCCTATGCGCTGGCGACCTCCGAGGAGAACGCCTCGGGCGGCATCGTGGTCACGGCTCCGACGTGCGGATCGAGCGGTGTGGTTCCGGCGGTGCTCTACCACCTGTCCACGTCGCGGGATTTCCTGCGGATCCGGATCCTGCGGGCGCTGGCCACGGCGGGGCTTTTCGGCAACGTGGCGAAGACGAACTCCTCGATTTCGGGTGCCGAGGTCGGGTGTCAGGGTGAGGTGGGCGTAGCGTGCGCCATGGCGGCCGCTGCGGCGTGCCAGCTCTTCGGCGGGACGCCCTCGCAGATCGAGTACGCCGCCGAAATGGGGTTGGAACACCATCTGGGACTGACGTGCGATCCGGTTTGCGGGCTGGTTCAGGTTCCGTGCATCGAGCGGAACGCCATCGCGGCGGCCCGGGCCCTGGACGCGAACTTCTACGCGACGCTGTCGGACGGCGCCCACCTGGTCTCCTACGACAAGGTCGTGGAGGTGATGAACGAGACGGGCCACAACCTGCCGAGTCTCTACCGGGAGACGGCCGAAGGGGGCCTTGCCAAGCGTTACGACCGCAAATAATGGAGGCCCGGAACGGAAAGGTGCTTCTGAAATCGGCAGCCGTCTGGCTGGCCATCGTTCCGTGCGCGATTCTCAACGGCGCCTTGCGGGAAGGCGTGCTCCGTCCCATGCTGGGCGAGTCCGTTGCCCTGCCCGTCAGCGGGCTGTTGCTGATGGGCATCATCCTGCTGCTCTCCTGGCTGTTTATCCCGCGTCTGGGCACACAAGGCCATCCGATCCCCGCCTGGCGAATCGGACTGTTGTGGTTTGTACTGACCGTTGCTTTCGAAACGGGTGCGGGCATTGCACAGGGAGCCGACCTCTCCGCGCTGCTCCACAACTACGACATGAGCCACGGCAACCTTTGGCCGCTTGTCGTTCTGTTCACCGGATGTGCCCCACGCCTGGCTCTCTGGCTCCGTCGTTAAACCGCCCCACCCTCCTATCGCGCCGACCCGGGTCCTTCAGCCTGGCCCTCATCCACGACCCCACGGCATCCCACCCTCCGAATCGGTTCCTGAAACCGGGCCTTTTCGCATGGTCCGTCCACCACCATCCTTGTTTCGGGTAATGATGCCAAAAGTGGTTGGTGTCGTATTGGATCAAATGACCAGAATTGTACGATTCTGGTCATTTGCGTTTCTTAATAATTCCATCATTGCTGTTCAGGAAAAGATACCACTTTACAAAGTCCTTAAAATGTTGTTCCGAGAGTCCACGATGGATTCTTAAATTATCCTTCAAGTGACCGAAGAACGACTCAATAGAATTTGAAGATTTAGGTACATTAGGGTATCGCGTGTATGAAAACAGATCGGGTATGGCACGCTTGATATGCGAGACACTTCGATGCAGCATCTTATGCGTAAACCACCATCTTCCCGACAGCTCATCTACGGTTTTTTCATTGATAAATGGTTCGTGTCGCCGATACCAGTCAATAAAAGCCCGTATCCATAACTGTGCCTCATCATGTGTTTGTACTCCATTTAACAAGTGCACCAGTTCGAGGAGTTCCTGTGCCGCTACGGTCTGTGGTTTGCGTGTAATCCACGTCTCTATCTCTCGCGCTACATGTACCGTACAACGCTGCAAGATCGCCTCCGGACACACTTCCCGCACCGCTTTTATGATATTGGGAGATCCATCACAGGTGACACTCTCAATTTGAATGCCGACATCGCGTATAGCCGTTAGGTCTGCTTTCAAATCCCGCAGCGTTTCACTCCTGGTTATGCGATAGAGGAGGGTCATCTTGATGTTGTGATCCCGATATACAACCAGACAAATCTTATTTGAGAAGTAGGTGCCGTCGATCAGAAGATTTACCTTCTCGCGTCGCTGTATCTGCCATAAAGGGCACTGGGGCAAGAGCCGATAGAAGTATCTTTTTAGGGTGCGTTCGCTGTATCCGCTCTCACTCGCAAGGTCACAAATACGCTGTTTACCGCGAACCCAACGCGCGAACCATATAAACTTGTTTTTATCGGAAATCCAGTCTCGACGATCCGTAAAATAGCTGCCACAATTCTTACAATAATAGCGGCTGCAACCGCTACGAGTACCCCATTTTATTGTCTCTAAAAAGCCACAATGAGGACAGCGTATTTTTCGTTTTTTTGACATAAAAATAGAGATTAGTAGAAACCCGTTTCTACTAATCTCTATTTTATCCTTATAACTACCAAATATTATGTCGGTTACATTTTATACCACCAACCACTTTTGGCATCATTACCTTGTTTCGCAACCTTAGCCATACAAAAAAATCCCCTCTCGAATCGAGAGGGGATTTTTTCATGCTGGCAGAAACCGGAAGCGCTCTCCGCTGGAGAGCTGGCCTCCAGTCACGGCCGTTACTGAGCCATCTGGAGCTTCTCCAGATCGGACTTGGCGCCGACCACGAGATCTTCGTACTCGCGCAGGCCCGTACCGCCGGGGATCAGGTGACCGCAGATGACGTTCTCCTTGAGGTTCTCCAGCGGATCGACCTTGGCCTGAATGGCGGCTTCGTTGAGGACCTTGGTGGTCTCCTGGAACGATGCCGCGGAGATGAAGCTCGACGTCTGGAGTGCGGCGCGGGTAATACCCTGCAGCACCTGGGTCGAGGTTGCGGGCACGATGTCACGCACCTGTACGGGGCGCAGGTCACGGCGTTTGAGGCTGGAGTTCTCGTCGCGGAGCTTGCGCAGCGAGACGATCTGCCCGGGCTGCAGCGCCGTGGAGTCGCCGGCATCCGTCACGACGACCTTGTCGTAGAGTTCGTCGTTGACATCCATGAACTCCCACTTGTCGACGATCTGGTCCTCGAAGAAGCGGGTATCTCCCGGATCCTCGATCTTGACCTTCGACATCATCTGGCGGACGATCACCTCGAAGTGCTTGTCGTTGATCTTCACGCCCTGCATACGGTATACCTCCTGAACCTCGTTGACGATGTACTCCTGCACCTTCGTCGGGCCGAGGATGTTGAGGATGTCGCTCGGGGTGATGGCGCCGTCCGACAGCGGGCTTCCGGCCTTCACGTAGTCGTTCTCCTGAACGATGATCTGACGCGACAGCGGCACGAGATAGCGTTTCACATCGCCCTGTTTCGAGGTGATGATGATCTCGCGGTTACCGCGCTTGATCTTTCCGAAGGTCACCTCGCCGTCGATCTCCGAAACGATGGCGGGGTTCGACGGGTTGCGGGCCTCGAAGAGCTCCGTAACACGCGGCAGACCTCCGGTGATGTCGCCTCCGGACTTGCCGACGGCACGCGGGATCTTGATCAGAATATCTCCGGCCTTGATCCGGGCGTTGTCCTTGATGACGATGTGGGCCGAGACGGGCAGGTTGTACTGCTTGACCTCCTCGCCCTCCTTGTTCTGGATCTTGATGACGGGGTTCTTGGTCTTGTCCTTGGACTCGATGACGACCTTCTCCGAAAGACCGGTCTGCTCGTCGCGTTCGTCGCGGTAGGTGACGCCTTCGATGATGTTCTCGTAGACGGCGCGACCCTCGTACTCCGAAATGATGACGGCGTTGTAGGGGTCCCACTCGCAGATCAGGTCGCCCTTCTTGACCTCGGCACCGTCCTCCATGTAGAGCGTGGCACCATAGGGCAGGTTGTGCGTATAGAGTACGATTTCGGTCTTGGGATCGACGATCCGGAACTCCGACTGACGCGAAATGACAATATCGATGGGTTCACCGGCGGCATTCTTGCCCTTGACGGTGCGCAGTTCGTCGATCTCCAGACGTCCTTCGTACTTCGAGATGACATTGGTCTCGACGGCCGTACCGCCGGCCACGCCACCGACGTGGAACGTACGGAGCGTCAGCTGCGTACCCGGCTCGCCGATGGACTGTGCGGCGATGACGCCGACGACTTCGCCCTTCTGGACCATGCGTGCCGTAGCGAGGTTGCGGCCGTAGCACTTGGCGCAGACGCCGCGGCGGGATTCGCAGGTGAGTACCGAACGGATTTCGACGGACTCCAGGGGCGACTTCTCGATGGCTTCGGCGATCGGCTCGGTGATCTCCTCCCCGGCCTTGCACAGCACCTCGCCGGTCAGCGGGTGGATGACGTCGTTCAAGGCCACACGTCCGAGGATCCGGTCGTAGAGCGTCTGTACGACATCGTCGTTGCGCTTGATGGCCGTAGCGGTCAGACCGCGCAGCGTACCGCAGTCCTCCTCGTTAATGATGACATCCTGCGCCACATCGACCAGACGACGGGTCAGATAACCGGCGTCGGCGGTCTTCAGGGCGGTATCGGCCAGACCCTTGCGGGCACCGTGCGTGGAGATGAAGTACTCCAACACCGAAAGTCCCTCCTTGAAGTTCGAGAGGATCGGGTTTTCGATAACCTGCTGACCGCCCTCGACACCCGACTTCTGCGGCTTGGCCATCAGGCCTCGCATACCGCTCAGCTGACGGATCTGCTCCTTCGAACCACGGGCTCCGGAGTCGAGCATCATGTAGACGGGGTTGAACCCGTCGTCATCGCGGACGAGCGTATCGATCACGGCCTTGGTCAACTTGGTATTGATGTTGGTCCAGACGTCGATGATCTGGTTGTAACGCTCGTTGTTGGTGATCAGACCCATGTTGTAGTCCTCCATGATGGCGTCGGCACGGTCGTAACCCTCCTGAACGAGTTTCTCCTTCTCCTGGGGGATGATCACGGCATCGAGGTTGAACGACAGACCGCCCTGGAAGGCCATCTTGTAACCCATGTCCTTGATGTCGTCGAGGAAGTTGGCCACCTTGTCGGCACCGGCCTTCTTCATGACCACGGCGATGATGTCGCGCAGCGAACGCTTCGTGAGCACCTCGTTGATGTATCCGACCTCCTTGGGCACCACCTGGTTGAAGAGGATGCGGCCGATGGTGGTCTCCTTCAGGACGCGGACGGGGTTGCCCTGCTCGTCCAGATCGTCGACCAGACACTTCACGATGGCGTGCAGGTCGGCGCGCTTCTCGTTGTAGGCGATGATGGCCTCCTCGGGGCCGTAGAATACCTGCCCCTCACCCTTGACGCCCTTGCGGGGCTTGGTGATGTAGTAGAGACCGAGAACCATGTCCTGCGACGGCACGGTGATCGGGGCTCCGTTGGCGGGGTTGAGGACGTTGTGCGACCCGAGCATCAGCAGCTGGGCCTCCAGGATAGCGGCATTGCCCAGCGGGAGGTGCACGGCCATCTGGTCACCGTCGAAGTCGGCGTTGAAGGCCGTACAGGCCAGCGGGTGCAGCTGCATGGCCTTGCCCTCGATAAGTTTGGGCTGGAAGGCCTGGATACCCAGGCGGTGCAGCGTCGGGGCGCGGTTCATCAGCACGGGGTGGCCCTTGATGACGTTTTCGAGGATGCCCCAGATGACGGGATCCTTGCGGTCGATAATCTTCTTGGCGGACTTCACCGTCTTGACGATGCCTCGCTCGATCAACTTACGGATCACGAACGGCTTGTACAGTTCGGCGGCCATGTCCTTCGGAATACCCATCTCGTGCATCTTCAGCTCGGGGCCGACGACGATGACCGAACGGGCCGAGTAGTCGACACGCTTACCGAGGAGGTTCTGACGGAAACGTCCCTGCTTGCCCTTGAGCGAGTCGGAGAGCGACTTGAGCGGGCGGTTCGACTCGTTCTTCACGGCGTTGGACTTGCGGGAGTTGTCGAACAGCGAGTCGACGGCCTCCTGCAGCATACGCTTCTCGTTGCGGAGGATGACCTCCGGAGCCTTGATTTCGATCAGACGCTTCAGGCGGTTGTTGCGGATGATGACGCGGCGGTAGAGGTCGTTCAGGTCCGAGGTGGCGAAACGTCCGCCGTCCAGCGGCACCAGCGGGCGCAGCTCGGGCGGGATCACCGGAATGACGCTCAACACCATCCATTCGGGTTTGTTCTTGCCCTCCGAAGCGCGGAACGACTCGATGACGTTCAGACACTTCAGGGCTTCGGACTTGCGCTGCTGCGAGGTCTCGGTCGAGGCCTTGTGGCGCAGGGCGTAGGACATCGAGTCGAGGTCTACCTGCTTCAGGAGCGTGTAGATGGCCTCGGCGCCCATCTGGGCAACGAACTTGTTGGGATCCGAGTCGTCGAGGGCCTGGTTGCCCTTCGGGAGGGCTGCCAGGACGTCGAGATACTCCTTCTCGGAGAGCGTCGCCAGACGCTCGATGCCCTGTTCCGAAGCGGCTCCGGGGTTGATCACCACGTAGCGCTCGTAGTAGATGATGGCTTCGAGCTTCTTGGAGGGGATCCCGAGCAGGTATCCGATCTTCGACGGCAGCGAGCGGAAATACCAGATGTGTACCACCGGCACGACGAGGGAGATGTGGCCCATGCGTTCACGCCGCACCTTCTTTTCGGTGACCTCGACGCCGCAGCGGTCGCAGACGATCCCCTTGTAGCGGATCCGCTTGTACTTTCCGCAGTGGCACTCGTAATCCTTCACGGGACCGAAGATGCGCTCGCAGAACAGACCGTCGCGTTCGGGCTTGTAGGTGCGGTAGTTGATGGTTTCGGGCTTGAGCACCTCGCCGCTCGACTGGGCCAGGATCTCCTCGGGGGAGGCCAGGCCGATCGAGATGCGGCTGTAACCATTATTCAGTTTATTGTCTTTGGCAATTGACATATCTGTTTTCGTTTACTTGTCCTCTTAAACAACCTTACTCCAATTTCACCGAGAGGGCCAGACCGCGCAGTTCGTGCAGCAGGACGTTCATGGCCTCGGGGATACCGGGTTTCGGGAGGTTTTCGCCCTTGACGATCGCCTCATAGGCCTTGGCGCGTCCCATGACGTCGTCGGACTTGATCGTCAGGATCTCCTGCAAGATGTTGGCGGCACCGAATCCTTCGAGCGCCCAGACCTCCATCTCACCGAAACGCTGGCCGCCGAACTGGGCCTTACCGCCGAGGGGCTGCTGCGTGATGAGCGAGTAGGGGCCGATCGAACGGGCGTGCATCTTGTCGTCGATCATGTGCCCGAGCTTGAGCATGTAGATCACGCCGACCGTAGCAGGCTGGTCGAACTTCTCGCCCGTACCGCCGTCGTAGAGGTACGTGCGGCCGCTGTGCGGGAGCCCGGCCTGCGCGGTGTACTCGTTGATCTGGTCGAGCGAGGCTCCGTCGAAGATCGGGGTGGCGAATTTCAGTCCGAGTTCGCGTCCGGCCCAACCGAGGACGGTTTCGTAGATCTGCCCGAGATTCATACGCGAAGGCACACCCAGCGGGTTCAGACAGATGTCGACGATCGTACCGTCTTCGAGGAACGGCATGTCCTCGTCGCGCACGACCTTGGCCACGATACCCTTGTTGCCGTGACGTCCGGCCATCTTGTCACCGACCTTCAGCTTGCGCTTCTTGGCGATGTAGACCTTGGCCATCTGGATGACGCCCGTCTGGGGGAGTTCGTCACCGTTCGTGAGGTTGTACTTCTCGCGCTTGATGGCGGCGTCGGCCTTCTTCCACTCAATCGTGTAGTTGTTGACCGTGGCCTCGATGAGCCCGTCGACATGGGCGTCGCCGGTCCAGTTGCAGGTCCCGAGGTTGAGATAACCCATCTCGACGCCGGTCTTCTCGTCGGCCGACTTGCGGGCGATCTCCTCGAGCATCTTCTGCGAGAACTTCGTCCCCGCGGGATAGAGCTCTACGCCGAAGTAGTCCGCAATGCCCGTGGTGGTCTTGCCCTGGAGCAGCGTCCAGAGTTTGCCGACGAGGCGTTTGGTCAGTTCGGCGATCTCGGCTGCGAACTTCTCGTCGAGTTTGTCGAGCTGGGCCTTTTCGGCGCTCTTGCTCTTCTTGCCCTCCTTGTTGGCGCGGCTGTAGAGCTTGGTGTCGATCACCACGCCGTGCAGCGAAGGCTGTGCCTTGAGCGAAGCATCCTTCACGTCGCCGGCCTTGTCGCCGAAGATCGCGCGCAGGAGCTTCTCCTCGGGCGAGGGATCGCTCTCGCCCTTCGGGGTGATCTTACCGATGAGGATGTCTCCCGGATGGATGTTGGCGCCGATGCGGACGATACCGTTTGCATCGAGGTCCTTCGTGGCGTCCTCCGAGACGTTCGGAATATCGGACGTCAGCTCCTCGACACCGCGTTTCGTGTCGCGCACCTCCATGATGTACTCGTCGACGTGCACCGACGTGAAAATATCCTCACGCTGGATACGCTCCGAAATCACGATGGCGTCCTCGAAGTTGTAACCCTTCCAGGGCATGAAGGCCACCTTGAGGTTGCGGCCCAGAGCCAGCTCGCCGTGCTGCGTCGAGTAGCCTTCGGTGAGGATCTGACCCTTGGTCACGTGGTCGCCCGTGAGGACCGTCGGCTTCAGGGTCACCGAGGTGTTCTGGTTCGTCCGGCGGTAACGGGGCAGTTCGTAGGTCGTAATCTCGGGTGCGAACGAGGTGAGGATCTCGTCCTCCGAGCGCTCGTACCTAATCTGGATCTTCGTGGCATCGGCGAAGACCACCTCGCCGTCACCTTCGGCCACAATCTGGATGCGGCTGTCGGAGATCATGTCCTTCTCGATACCCGTGCCGACGATCGGGGCTTCGCAGGTTACCAGGGGCACGGCCTGGCGCATCATGTTCGAACCCATCAGGGCACGGTTTGCGTCGTCGTGCTCCAGGAAGGGGATCAGGCTGGCGGCGATCGAGGCGATCTGGTTCGGGGCGACGTCCATGAGGTTGACCTCGCTGGCGGTCACCACGGGGAAATCGGCACCTTCCCGCGCCTTGACACGGTCGGGCTCCAGGAACGAGCCGTCGTCACCGAGCGGGACGTTCGACTGAGCGACGATCTTGCCCTCCTCCTCCTCGGCCGAGTAGTAGCGGATGTGGGAGTTGTCGAGGTCGACCTTTCCGTTCTCGACGGTGCGGTACGGGGTCTCGATGAATCCCATCGGGGAGATGCGTGCATAGACGCACAGCGAGGAGATCAGACCGATGTTCGGGCCTTCGGGCGACTCGATCGGGCAGAGACGTCCGTAATGGGTATAGTGCACGTCGCGGACCTCGAAACCGGCGCGGTCACGCGACAGACCGCCGGGGCCGAGTGCCGAGAGGCGGCGCTTGTGCGTGATTTCGGCCAGGGGGTTGATCTGGTCCATGAACTGCGAGAGCTGCGAGGTCCCGAAGAAGGAGTTGATCACCGACGAGAGGGTCTTGGCGTTGATCAGGTCCACCGGGGTGAATACCTCGTTGTCGCGGACGTTCATGCGTTCGCGGATCGTCCGAGCCATGCGCACGAACCCGACCGAGAACTGGTTCGAGAGCTGCTCGCCGACCGTACGCACGCGACGGTTCGACAAGTGGTCAATATCGTCGACGTCGGCCTTGGAGTTGATCAGCTGGATCAGGTACTTGATGATGGCGATGATGTCCTCGCGGGCCAACGTGCGAATAGCCGGATCGATGTCCAGATCCAGCTTCTTGTTGATGCGGTAACGTCCGACATCGCCCAGGTCGTAACGCTTGTCGGAGAAGAAGAGCTTCTCGATGACGTCGCGGGCAGTGGCCTCATCGGGCGGTTCCGAAGCGCGCAACTGCCTGTAAATGTAAACTACGGCCTCTTTTTCCGAGTTGCAGGGGTCCTTCTGGAGGGTGTTGTAGATGATCGAGAAGTCGATACCCGAAAGGTTCTCCTTGTGGAGGAGGATGGTCTTGGCACCGCTTTCGATGATCTGGTCGATATGCTCCTCTTCGAGCACGGTCTCACGGTCGACGATGACGTTGTTACGCTCGATGGAGACGACCTCGCCGGTATCCTCGTCGACGAAGTCCTCGACCCAGGTCGAGAGGACACGAGCGGCGAGTTTGCGCCCCACGGCCTTCTTGAGCGTGGCCTTGGAGACCTTGATCTCGTCCGCGAGGTCGAAGATTTCGAGGATCTGCTGGTCGGCCTCGTAGCCGATGGCGCGCAGCAGGGTCGTCACGGGCAGCTTCTTCTTGCGGTCGATGTAGGCGTACATCACGTTGTTGATGTCCGTTGCGAACTCGATCCACGAACCCTTGAAGGGGATGATACGTGCCGAATAGAGTTTCGTACCGTTTGTGTGCATACTCTGCCCGAAGAAGACGCCGGGCGAGCGGTGCAGCTGGGAGACGATGACGCGCTCGGCACCGTTGATGACGAACGTACCGCGTTCGGTCATGTAGGGAATCGTCCCGAAATAGACGTCCTGAACGACGACTCCGAAATCCTCGTGTTCATCGTCCGTGCAGTAAAGTTTCAGCTTGGCCTTGAGGGGGACGCTGTATGTCAAGCCGCGCTCCAGACACTCCTCGATCGAGTAGCGGGGCGGGTCGATATAGTAGTCGATAAACTCCAGAACGAAATTGTTCCGGGTATCCGTAATGGGGAAATTTTCCTGAAAGACCTTGTAAAGGCCCTCGTTCTTACGGTTTTCGGCCGTGGTGTCCATCTGGAAAAAGTCCCGGAATGATTTAAGCTGCACCTCCAGCAGATCGGGATAGGGAACCCGGTTCTTGATGGAGGAGAAGCTAATTCTCTGTTGTGATTTTGCTGCGGACATCGTAGAAATCCAAATTAGTTGAGTAGTGATGGGGTTCCGGCCCCAAAATGTCCGGGGGTAATAATCCCGGCAATGCTCCCGCAAAAAGGCAAACCGCGCCCGGGGAGCATTCATCCGCCAAAGACCGGACACAGCTCCTGCTCGGCACTTCCAGTCTTTAGACCAAGAAAAGGCATAGAGCCTACACCGTGGTAAGCCCTATACCTGTTCGTGATTTATCGCGGCTTAAGCAGCAATGCTACTTGAGCTCAACTTCAGCACCTGCCTCTTCGAGCTGGCCTTTGATCTGCTCAGCCTCCTCCTTGGAAACGCCCTCTTTCACAGCCTTGGGCGCACCGTCAACGAGAGCCTTGGCATCACCGAGCGAGAGGCCGGCGATATCCTTCACAGCCTTGATAACCTGGAGTTTGGCCTGGCCGGCGTTCTTCAGGATCACATCGAACGTCGATTTCTCGGCGGCAGCGGCCTCACCGGCACCTGCAGCGGGAGCTGCGACAGCGACAGCGGCAGCAGCCGGCTCAATGCCATACTCCTCCTTGAGGATCTGAGCGAGTTCGTTAACCTCGGTAACCTTCAGGTTTACCAGTTCTTCAGCGAGTTTCTTTACGTCTGCCATAATTGTAAGCTTATTAATTTGTTTTAGATTCTTGTTTGTGAATTAGTTGTTTCTCGATTCGAGCGTCTTCACGAGGCCCGCAATCTTTTGGCCTGCATTAGCCTGCAGTGCGGAAATAACATTCTTGGCCGGGGACTGCAGCAGAGCGATAACGTCTGCGATGAGTTCCTCCTTGCTCTTGATGTTGCAGAGGGTGTCCAGTTGGTTGTCTCCGACATAGACGCAACCCTCGGCGAAAGCTGCCTTGAGAACGGGTTTGTCGGATTTCTTGCGGAACTCCTTGATCAACACCGCGGGGGCTTTGGCCACGTTGGCGAACATGATCGAGGTGGGACCCTCCAGAACTTTTACCAGATCAGCGTCGGCCTTATCCACCTTTTCGAGGGCTTTGCCCAGGAGGGTGTTCTTGACGACCACCAGTTTGACATCGCTTTCGAAGCACTTGCGGCGCAGGGCAGCGGTCTGCTCGGCGTTGAGCGTAGCAATATCGGCGATGTAGAAGTGAGGATAAGCCTGGAGCTGCTCGGCGAGGCTGTTGATTACAACCAGTTTTTCTTCCTTAGTCATCTTCTGTTATCCTCCTGTTATTTGGTTTCTACTGATTTGGCATCGATCTGCACACCGGGACTCATGGTGGTCGAGAGGTAGATACTCTTCACATAAGAACCTTTGGCGGCAGCGGGTTTGAGTTTGATGATCGTGCTGAGCACCTCCCTGGCATTGTCAACGATCTGCTCTGCAGTGAACGACACCTTACCCACCGTCGTGTGGATGATACCGAACTTGTCGACCTTGAAGTCGATCTTACCGGCCTTGACTTCGGTCACGGCCTTGCCGACCTCCATGGTTACCGTACCGGTTTTGGGGTTCGGCATCAGGCCGCGGGGACCGAGGATACGGCCCAGGGCACCGACCTTGCCCATCACGTTGGGGGTACAGATAATCACATCGACGTCGGTCCAACCGCCCTTGATTTTGTCGACGAACTCGTCCAGTCCGACGAAATCAGCACCGGCAGCTTTTGCTTCGGCCTCTTTCTCGGGGGTGCAGAGCACCAGGACGCGGACGGTTTTACCCGTACCGTGGGGGAGCGTAACGACACCGCGGACCATCTGATTGGCCTTGCGGGGGTCGACGCCCAGACGTACGTCAATATCAACGGAAGCGTCGAATTTCGTGAACGTAATTTCCTTCAGAAGAGCGGCAGCCTCCGAAAGTTTGTAAGCCTTTCCGGCTTCCACCTTGGCGTAGGCGATCTTTTGATTCTTTGTCAACTTACTCATCTTCTTCTGTCATTACAAGTTAGGAAATTCACCGACGACACTGATACCCATACTGCGGGCCGTACCGGCTACCATGCGCATAGCGGACTCCAGGGTGAAGCAGTTCATGTCGGACATTTTGTCCTGGGCGATTTCCCGGATTTGGTCCCACGTCACCTGACCGACCTTGCTGCGGTTGGGCTGAGCGGAACCGCTCTGTACTTTTGCTGCTTCCTTGAGCTGGATTGCTACGGGCGGCTGTTTTACAACGAACTCGAAGGACTTGTCGCTGTAGACGGTGATGATGACCGGAAGAACCTTACCCGCCTTGTCCTGGGTACGGGCGTTGAATTGCTTGCAGAAGTCCATGATATTGACTCCCTTGGAACCCAACGCGGGACCAACCGGGGGCGAAGGATTGGCGGCACCACCTTTGATCTGCAATTTAATAAATGCAGCAACCTCTTTTGCCATAGTTTTCCTTGGTTAATTATTCTTTTTCTACTTGAGTGAAACCCAACTCCATAGGAGTTTTGCGCCCGAATATCTTCACCGATACCGTGAGTTTCTTGCGCTCGTTGTCGACTGCCTCGATAGTACCTTGGAAGCTCGAGAAAGGACCGTCCGTAACCTTGACGGTCTCGCCGACAAAGAAAGGTATTTCGTTTTCCTCCTCCATGGCGTTCATTTCATCGACGCGGCCGAGGATGCGCGCGACCTCCTGTGGACGGAGAGGTGTAGCGATCATCTTGCGGCTGTCCTCTTTGGTATCGCCGAGGAAACCCAGCACATTGGGAGTATTCCGAATCAGAATGGGGATCTGTCCTACGAAAGCCGCCTCCACCAGGACATAACCGGGGTAAGAAACCTTCTCTTTGGAAACTTTCTTGCCGTTGCGGATGGTATAGACCTTTTCGGTGGGGATCAGCACCTGGGAGATGTAGTCTTCGAGGTGGTTGTGGCGGACTTCGGCTTCGATGTACTCTTTGACCTTAGCCTCCTTTCCGCCGATAGCCCGGACTACATACCACTGTTTTTTAATTTCGCTCATTTCTCACGACAGACAATTATCGCCCGAGATTACCCAGGGTCTTGTAGATGACGGCCATGAGGTTCTCGAACGTAAGGTCCATAGCCAGGACGACAATGGCGAAGATGACCGAAGCCACCATCACGACGATCGTAGAGCTTTGGAGCTGCGGGAACGTGGGCCACGTCACCTTGTTGACAAGCTCGTTGTAGGACTCTTTAAAGTAGTTGAACATAATACCTTAAACTTTTGCTTTGGCAGGAGCAGAGAGATTCGAACTCCCATCAACGGTTTTGGAGACCGCTATTCTACCCTTGAACTATGCTCCTGAAAAGAGGCGGTGTGCGGAACACCGCCTCGGGGTATTGGGTTGATCAGACCTTATTTCACGATCTTGAGGATCTGACCGGCACCTACCGTACGGCCACCCTCGCGGATTGCGAAACGCAGACCCTCGTTCAGGGCTACCGGGTAGATCAGCTTCACGGTGATGGTCACGTGGTCGCCGGGCATTACCATGTCGACGCCTGCGGGCAGGTGAACCTCACCGGTTACGTCCATCGTACGCAGATAGAACTGGGGACGATAGTTGTTGTGGAACGGCGTGTGACGGCCACCCTCCTCTTTCTTCAGGATGTAGACCTCGGCCTCGAACTCGGTGTGCGGGGTGATCGAACCGGGCTTGGCAACGACCATACCACGCTTAACCTCCTTCTTGTCGATACCACGGAGCAGCAGACCTACGTTGTCGCCGGCCTCACCCTCATCGAGCAGTTTGCGGAACATCTCGACGCCGGTGCAGGTCGAAGTCAGGGTCTTCTCCTCCAGACCGATGATCTCGACGGGATCACCCACGTGGATGATACCGGTCTCGATACGGCCCGTTACGACGGTACCACGGCCGGTGATCGAGAAGACGTCCTCGATAGGCATCAGGAAGGGCTTCTCGTTGTCGCGCTGCGGCAGGGGGATATAGGTATCTACGGCATCCATGAGTTCCATGACCTTCTCCTCCCACTTGGCCTCGCCATTGAGGGCGCCGAGGGCGGAACCGCGGATCACGGGAGCGTTGTCACCGTCGTAGTCGTACTTCGAGAGCAGGTCGCGGACCTCCATCTCGACCAGGTCGAGCATTTCGGGGTCGTCTACCATGTCGCACTTGTTCAGGAACACGACGATCTTCGGCACGTTCACCTGACGGGCGAGCAGCACGTGCTCGTTGGTCTGGGGCATCGGACCGTCGGTAGCGGCAACAACCAGGATGGCACCGTCCATCTGAGCGGCACCGGTAACCATGTTCTTCACATAGTCGGCGTGTCCCGGGCAGTCTACGTGAGCGTAGTGGCGGTTGGCCGTCTGATACTCGACATGGGCGGTGTTGATCGTGATACCGCGCTCTTTCTCCTCGGGAGCGTTGTCGATGGAGTCGAAGGAACGGAGCTCCGAAAGACCCTGCTTAGCCAGAACGGTCGTGATAGCAGCGGTAAGGGTGGTCTTACCGTGGTCAACGTGACCGATGGTACCGATGTTTACGTGCGGTTTCGACCGGTCGAATTTTTCTTTTGCCATAGTATTAAATATTAAGTATTGTTAAAAACTACTTCCAAGTTTTAAAATCCATTCGTTTCAATCCGCAAGACAAGCGGGCGACACAAATCTCCGGTCTTGGAACCGGAGTTTTTGTATCACACGCTGCGTGCGTTGGAGCGGAAGACGAGGCTCAAACTCGCGACCCTCAGCTTGGAAGGCTGATGCTCTATCAACTGAGCTACTTCCGCAAAAACATACCGTATCGGAGTGAGTGCCTGTTCGTGGGAAGCGCGGGGAAGGGATTAACGATCCGGGGCTTCGCATTTTGCCGTTCCGACCGGTTTTCAGTGGGAAGTGATGGATTCGAACCACCGAAGGCGTACGCCAGCAGATTTACAGTCTGCCCCATTTGGCCACTCTGGTAACTTCCCGTTTTTGAGGATCTTTCGATCCACGGCGCCGACCGCATCAGTTGTCCGAGTGACCCCGGGGTCGGCATCCGAGCCGATGGAGGGATTCGAACCCACGACCAGCTGATTACAAATCAGCTGCTCTGGCCAACTGAGCTACATCGGCAATTATTCACCGTTTTGGATTGCAAAAGTAGGCATAAAAAATTTATCGGCCAAATAAAAGCGGGATAAATTTTTCATTTTTTCACTCTTCTCAAAGAACGGCGCCCGATCGTCGAGACTTCAGGGGCGAAATCGGGTGCAAAGATAGGAAAAGTTTTGGATAACGCAACAGGTTCCGCAAAAAATATCATCATTCGGAGCCACAACCGTCACGGGACGGACCGAGGTGGCGTTTTCACCGGTTTTCACCAACTCATCACCCCCCCCCTTCTCCTCCTCCTCTTCCCTTCTTGCCTCCTCTCCTTCTCCCCCCCCCTCTCTCAAAAAAAGCGGATCCGCCCCACCGGCCGGACCCACACATCCAATCGCTCAGGACGAAACCCCTACTGCTTGCGAGCCGAATGGATCAACCGGGCGGGAGTCGCATGCAGGTAATTCTTGCAGAAACGGCTGAACTGCGTATAGTGGCGGAATCCGTATTTGTCCATCAACGCCTTGGTGCTGTCCTCACCGTCGCGAATATCGGCGAGGATTTTCCGGGCCTTCTGCTGCAGCATCCAGTGGTAGACACTGTCATGGAAATGTTCGGCGAACCGGCGTTTGAAGACCGAGAGGCTCATTCCGGCCAAAGCGGCGAGACCGGCCACACTCTGCACCCGGTCGTAATTGTTGCAGACGAAGACGCGGAAGTTGTCCCGGGGCTGCATTATGGTCTGAAAGAAATAGGCTTGTTCGGTCGGGGTGTAGAGCAGCTTGATCATCATGAAGAGTTCGGAAGCCTTCATGCGGTGATAGCGGACGCAATCGGACATCTGCGGGACCATGAAACACGAGGAGATCAGCTGCTCGACAAAGGGGTGCATCGAGAGCATGGGGAGCGTCTCGACGGGGATCTGCGAATCGTAATCGTCACTTCTGTCGAGCAGGTCCTGACAGCAGAACTCGACCCGGAGGATAAGAGATAGCACGACGACCCGGGTATCGGCATCCTGCGCCGTAGCGACGAACGACCCGTTTCGGTCGAGACAGACGCACTGTTTCGAGGTGGCAAGGCGGGCAATACCGGTGCGGTTATCGGCGTTGTGTTCGATCCTCAGGGATCCGGAGAGGACGAACAGGATACGGACGACGTGACCGGCCGGGAAGGAGAGCCCCTCTCCGGCGGCCAATGAGAGTTGGGAGAATCGGCAGTACGAGGAGTCTCCAATGCGCCGGAACGGCGCCGGGAAGGTAGGACAACTACTACAATCCGCAGAACAACACTCTTTCAAAGCCGACTCCTCAAACTGCGGTTTGGGTTGAGAATCCATACACATGTGAAAGTTTGAACAAAGGTATGAATAAAATCCCGAAAAGGCAACGAAAGGGTCGCCGGGATACAAAAAAAAGCCGCCCGGGAGACCGGGCGACCATTTTCGGAGGGGGGGGGTGGCCCCGCCCCGGAATTGTCACTTGTAGGAGATGATCAGGATCTTCGAGGATTCCCAGAAGCGGGCGGGGTCCGTAATGCGGAGTTTTTCGACGGTTTTATCGGCACTGGCGGCCAGTTCGTAGGAGTCCTCGGGGTGTGACGACACGACCGTCACCCGTTTGTGCCCGACGGGGATTTCGGCGAGCAGGCGCGAATCGGCCGCGGTGAAGCTGTCGAGATTCCCCGTAGCGCCGACGGTGAGGGTCCGGCCGATGAATCCCTGTTTGTTGATGATCTGGGCGTTCCGCAGCTCCTTTTCGGATCCGACGATGTAATACACGGTATGGAGCTGGTTTTGGAGTTCGACCTTTTCGGAGCTGAGGTCCTCGATCCGGGCGCTGCTTTGGGCGACCTCTTCGGCAAGGGATTCGACCCGGAGGCCCATCTGTGCGAGGTTTTCGCGCAACCGATCCACTTCGGACTTTTTGTCTGCGAGCTGCCGGTTCAGATCGGCGATCATCTTTTCGAGGCCGTCGATGCGGAGGTTTGCCTTGCGCAGCAGGGAGGCGGAACGCTGCAGGGAGGCGATTTTGGCTTTGTTTTCCTGCAGGAGCCGGTCGATGGCGGCAATATCGTTGTTGATCTCCTCGACGGGGCGGCGACCGCCTTCGGACTCACCGGCGACGGTGATGAGGTTTTCCCGGGACTTGATCATGGCGAGATTTTCCGAGATGGCGTTGATGTCGTCGAAGATGAGGTGGATGAGCGAATCCTTTTCGCCGACCACGACGGCCAGGGAGTCCCGCTGGTTTTCGACGCGCACGGCGGACTGCCTGCTGACGCAGGAGGTAAAGGCAAGCGCGGCGATTGCGGCCGCGGCCATCGACTGCAGGATAGCGGATTTCATAAGCATTTGAGTTTTAGCGGATTCTGTTTCTATTTGCCTTCGGGGGCAAAGATAGGCATAAAACGGCGATTTTGTACCGGATTTGTGCAGGAGTCCGTAAAAAAAAGACGGACCGCACGCTATGTGCAGTCCGTAACTCATCGACGCCGATGCGACGGTTTACTTGTTGGCGTTCTTCTTGTCGTAGCGTTTTGCGTATCGGCTCATAAACTTATCGACGCGACCGGCGGTGTCTACCAGCTTCATCTTGCCCGTATAGAACGGGTGCGAGGTGTTGGAGATTTCCATCTTATACACGGGATAGGTTTCGCCGTTCACTTCGATGGTTTCTTTTGTCGAAACGGCGGACCGACACAAAAACACGTGGTCATTGGACATGTCCTTGAAGGCCACCAAACGATAATTTTCCGGATGAATACCCTTTTTCATTTGTGTTTGTGTTTTTGATTCATGCTTTTGGCGGGGACAAAGGTACGAATTTATTTGCAAGAAACAAGGGGGAAGGGTAAAATTTTCCTTTTTCGTTGATTTTGACGTTTGCGGAATACGGATTGTTTTCTTATCTTTGCGCTCACGAAGCCGCACGGGGGTGCGGTATTTGGGGCCCATAGCTCAGTTGGTCAGAGCAGCGGACTCATAATCCGAAGGTCGTGGGATCATGCCCCTCTGGGCCCACGGAAAAGGGACCTTCCTGAAAAGGAGGGTCCCTTTTTCGTGTGTGACAGGCATCCCGTCGGGCCCGTGCAACCCGTTCCGGCGAAACGTTCGGCCCTGGGGAGCCGCCCGTCCCGCAGGCTGCCGGGAATCAGTTTCCTGACTTTTTGGCGGCATCGTCGCTGCGGATCTCCTTGCGACGGATCTTGCCGCTGATGGTCTTGGGCAGCGACTCGACAAACTCGATCACGCGCGGATACTTGTAGGGGGCGGTAATTCGCTTGACATGGTCCTGCAACTCCTTGACCAGTGCGGCATCGGCCCGGTCGCGGTATGCGGCTGCAAGGACGATCGTCGCCTTGACGACCTGCCCGCGGATTTCGTCCGGCACGCCGGTGATGGCGCACTCGACGACGGCTGGATGGGTCATCAGGGCGCTTTCGACCTCGAAGGGGCCGATCCGGTAGCCCGAGCTCTTGATCACGTCGTCGGCACGCCCCACGAACCAGTAGTATCCGTCCTCGTCGCGCCAGGCCACGTCGCCCGTATAGTAAACGCCGTCATGCCAGGCCTCGCGCGTGCGGTTTTCATCGAGATAGTACTCCTTGAACAGACCGACGGGTTTCCCGCCGTCGGTACGGACGACGATCTGCCCCTGCTCTCCATCCTCGGCCGGACGTCCGTCGGGGGTCAGCAGGTCGATCCGATACTGGGGATTGGGTACGCCCATGCTGCCGGGCTTGGGCTCCATCCAGGGGAAGGTTCCGAGCGTCAGGGTGGTTTCGGTCTGCCCGAATCCCTCCATGAGGCGGATTCCGGTCTGGGCGAGGAAGGTGTCGTAAACCGAACCGTTGAGCGCCTCCCCGGCCGTCGTGCAGTACTCCAGAGACGAGAGGTCGAACTTCGAGAGGTCCTCGCGGATCATGAACCGGTAGATCGTCGGAGGGGCGCAGAGCGAGGTGATGCGGTACTGTCCGATCTTGCGGAGGATCTCCGCAGGGGTGAACTTCTCGTGGTCGTAGACGAAGAGCGTGGCTCCGGCGATCCACTGCCCGTAGAGTTTTCCCCAGGCGGCCTTGGCCCAGCCCGTATCGGCGATCGTCAGGTGGAGGCTTCCCTCGTGGAGGTTGTGCCAGTAGCGGGCGGTAACGATATGGCCGAGGGGATAGGTGAAGTCATGCGCCACCATCTTGGGTTCGCCGGTGGTTCCCGAAGTGAAGTACATGAGCATGATGTCGTCGTTTTCGTTCGCGTGTTCGGGTCGCACGAAAGGCTCCGCGGCCTCGATTCCGCGGTGGAAGTCGAGGAATCCTTCGGGGACCTCGGGTCCTACGCTGACCAGGGCCTTGACCGTGGGGCTTTCGGGCATGGCGGCGGCGACGTGGTCGGTGATGACCTGATCTCCGGCCACGACGATGGCCTTGATCGACGCGATATTGCAGCGGTAGACGACATCCTTCCTGGTAAGCAGGTGGGTGGCGGGGATCACCACGGCGCCGAGTTTGTGGAGGGCCAGCACCGAGAACCAGAATTCATAGCGGCGCTTGAGGATCAGCATCACGGGGTCGCCCTTTCCGATGCCGAGGCTTCGGAAATAGGAGGCCGTCCGGTCGCTCTGGCGCTTCAGGTCGGCGAAGGAGAAGCGCTCTTCACGCCCCTTGTCGTCGGTCCAGAGCATGGCCAGCCGGTCGGGCTGTTCGGAGGCATAGACGTCCATGACGTCATAGGCGAAATTGAAATGCTCGGGCACCCGGATATGCAGGTGCTGCCGGAACTCCTCCTGCGAGGAGAAGTCGGTCCGGGTCAGGAATCGGGAGACAAGATCCATACCTCTTATAATATTATGGCCAGAAAACGGACCGTTTTACCATCGAGTGCCTTCATGCCGTGCGGGAGTCCGGAGTCGAAATAGAGGCTGTCTCCGGGTTCGAGTTCGATCTGTTTTCCGTTGAGTTCGATGAGCAGGCGCCCTTCGAGGACATAGTTCATCTCCTGTCCGGGGTGCATGTTGAGGTGCATGGGGGCATCGTCGGGCGCGGGTTCCACGGTCACGATGAAGGGATCGATGCGGCGGTCGCGGAATCCCGCGGCGAGGGCTTCGTACTTGTAGGCCTTGCGGCGTTCGACGGAGACGCCCTTCCCGGCGCGGGTAATGAAGTAGGAGTTCATGCGGGGTTCCTCGCCGAACATCAGCACGTCGAGGCTGATGCCGTAGTGGCGGGAGATGGTCTGCAGGAGATTGACCGAAATATCGGCCTTGCCGCTTTCGAGTTCCCGATACTGTTCGAGGGAGATATGACAGCTGTCGGCCACCTCCTGTTCGGATAAATCGAGGACTTCGCGCAGCCCGCGCAATCGGGTTGCGATCGAGAGAATGGGATCGTCGCACATATTTTTTTCGTTTAGAGGTGAGACCGCCGCCCTAACCATGCGGCGATTGGCCGTAAATATACGAAAAATTTTTCAAAACTTCGGAAAAAGGGCTCTAAAAGTTCCGGGCGGGCGATTTTCCGGGCCCATCGAGTCAAAAAAACGCCCTGATATTTTGCATTTCGGCGGAAAAAGGCTATATTTGTCCCCAACGAAACGAAGAGATGACGATTTTCAACCATATCCATCATCACCGCAGCCACTTCACCGAGGGGTAGACGATCATGTATGGACAGGAGGGAAAACGGACAAGCATACCGACAAACATGAAGCTCACCCCTTGCGGGGTGGGCTTTTTGTTTGGCGCGACCGCAAGGGAGAGTTTCCGCAAAGGGAACGACAACCAAAAAACAGAATAGAGATGCTGAGAATAGCGATTCAGGCCAAGGGCCGATTGAATGAACAGAGTACGAGCCTGCTTGCGGAGGCGGGCATCCAGGTCGCCGAGAGCAAGCGCAAGCTGATCTCGCAGGCCGAAGGTTTTCCGCTGGAGGTGCTGTACCTGCGCGACGACGACATTCCGCAGGCGGTTTCGATGGGCGTTGCGGATCTGGGGATCGTGGGGCTGAACGAGGTAGCGGAGAAGGGTTATCCGGTGGAGCAGCTCATGGACCTCGGGTTCGGGGGTTGCCGCATTTCGCTGGCGGTCCCGAAGGGCACGGAGTACCCGGGTCCGGAGTTTTTCCGGGGCAAGCGCATTGCGACCTCCTACCCGAACATCCTGACGCGCTACTTCGCCGAGCGGGAGATCGAGGCTGAGATCCACCGGATCGAGGGTTCGGTGGAGATTGCCCCGGCGGTGGGGATGTCGGATGCGATTTTCGACATCGTGTCGTCGGGCGGGACGCTCATCTCGAACGGACTGGTGGAGGTCGAGAAGGTCTTCTTCTCGGAGGCGGTGCTGATCGCGCACCCGGGTCTGGATGCCGGGAAGCGGCGGGAGGTCGGGCAGCTGACCTTCCGGCTGAACTCGATCCTGGAGAGCCGGGGGATGAAATACGTGCTGATGAACCTCCCGAAGGAGCGGTTGCAGGAGGCGATCCGGATCCTGCCGGGGATGCGGAGCCCGACGGTTCTGCCGCTGGCGCAGGAGGGGTGGTGTTCGATCCACGCCGTCATTGCGCAGGAGCAGCTCTGGGAGCGCATCGAACGGCTGAAGGAGATCGGTGCGGAAGGCATCCTGGTCCTGAATCTGGAAAACATGATCCGCTAAAACGACGAACGATGGAACGACTGACCATTTACAATAATCCGGCCCGGGTCGAATGGGCGGCCCTGACCGAGCGCTGTACGCGCCGCGAGGAGGAGATCACCGAACAGGTTGCGGCGATTCTCGACGAAGTGCGCAGCGGGGGCGACCGTGCGCTGCGTGCGATCACGCAACGCATCGAGGGCCGCACGCCGGACCGGCAGGAGGTTCCGGCCGGGGAGCTGCAGGCGGCCGAAAAGGAACTCTCCCCCGAACTGAAGGAGGCACTGGCTGCGGCGAAGGCGAATATCGAGGCTTTCCACCGGGCGCAGCTTCCGGGCGAGGTGCGGACGGAGACGCAGCCGGGGGTGACGTGCCTCCAGCGGGCGGTACCGATCCGGCGCGTGGGGCTCTACATCCCGGGCGGAAAGGCGCCGCTCTTCTCGACGGTGCTGATGCTGGCCGTTCCGGCGCGGGTGGCGGGCTGTCGGGAGGTGATTCTCTGCACCCCGGCGCGCCCCGACGGCACGATCGCCCCGGAGATCCGCCATGCCGCATGGTTGTGCGGTGTGGACCGCGTCTTTGCCGTGGGCGGGGCACAGGCCGTCGCGGCGATGGCCTACGGTACGGAGAGCATCCCGCGCGTGGACAAGATCTTCGGGCCGGGGAACCGCTACGTCACGAAAGCCAAGCAGCTGACCGGCGCGAACGTCGTGGCGGTGGACCTTCCGGCGGGGCCTTCGGAAGTGCTGGTGCTGGCCGACGACGGAGCATCTCCGGCATTTGCCGCCGCGGACCTGCTTTCTCAGGCCGAGCACGACGGGGACAGCCAGGCGGTGCTGGTCTGCGCCTCGATGGAGTTCGCCCTTGCCACGCAGCGGGCCGTCGAGGAGCAGTTGCGGGCGCGGCGCCGCGGGGAGATCATTCGCGAGGCGTTGCAGCAGAGCCGGATCATCATCCTGAACGACCGCGACGAGCGGATCGCCTTCTCGAACGCCTACGCCCCGGAACACCTGATCCTCTCGATGGATGAGCCGTGGGAAGCCGCCGCGCAGATCACCGATGCCGGGAGCGTCTTCATCGGGCCGTGGTCGCCGGAGAGTGCCGGGGACTACGCCTCGGGGACGAACCACACGTTGCCGACGGGCGGCTGGGCCCGCTCGTACAGCGGGGTGAACATCGATTCGTTCCTGCGGAAGATCACCTTCCAGGAGCTGACGCGCGAGGGTCTCGCGGGGCTTGCGCCGACCATCGAGACGATGGCCGAGGCCGAGGGGCTGGACGGCCACGCCGCGGCGGTACGGCTTCGTCTGGAGGCCTCCGGCGCCACGTCTTCGGAGGCCGAATAAGCCCTCCGCATGATTTCACAACGCAGACAACAAACGACCCATGAAATCCCTTGAAGAGCTGGTCCGGCCGAACATCCGGGCCCTGAAACCCTACTCCACGGCGCGCGACGAGTACGCCGGCGGGGAGATCACGACGTGGCTCGACGCCAACGAAAACCCCTACGACAACGGGCTGAACCGCTACCCTGATCCGCACCAGCGGGAGCTGAAGCGGCGGATCGCCGCGCTGAAGGGGGTGCGCGAGGGCCGGATTTTCCTCGGCAACGGCAGCGACGAGGCGATCGACCTGGCCTACCGGATCTTCTGCCGTCCGGGCCGGGACAACGCGGTTTCGATTGCCCCGACCTACGGCATGTACCGCGTGGCGGCCGACACGAACGACGTGGAGATGCGCGAGGTGGCGCTGGGCGCCGACTTCTCGCTGCCGACCGACGCGCTGCTGGCGGCAGCCGACGAACATACGAAACTGCTGTGGCTCTGCTCGCCGAACAACCCCACGGGCAACGCCTTCCCGACCGGGGAGATCGAACGGCTGCTGCGCGAATTCGCGGGGATGGTGGTCCTGGACGAAGCCTATATCGACTTCGCCGCGGAGCCGGGCTTTCTCCGTCGCCTCGACGAATTTCCGAACCTGATCATCCTGCAAACCTTCTCGAAGGCGTGGGGCATGGCGGGGATCCGCCTCGGCATGGCCTTCGCCGCGGAACCCGTTGCGGAGCTCTTCGCGCGGGTGAAGTATCCCTACAACATCAACGGCCCCACGCAGCGGATCGTTGCCGAACGCCTCTCGACGGACATCGCGCCGCAGGTTGCCGAGCTGCGCTCCGAGCGTGAGCGCATGGCGCAGGCCCTTGCCGCCTGCCCGGCCGTGGAACGGGTCTACCCTTCGGATGCGAACTTCCTGCTGGTGCGCACGGCGGCGCCCGACCGGCTCTACGACACGCTGATCGCCGCGGGGGTGATCGTCCGCAACCGCTCGCGGATCCCGGGCTGCGCCGGATGCCTTCGCATGACGATCGGCCGCCCGGAGGAGAACGACCTTCTGTTGCAAACCGTCCAAAACTTCCGCCCATGAACACGCTGAAAAAAGCCCTCTTCATCGACCGCGACGGCACGATCATCACGGAACCGGCCGACGAACAGATCGACAGCCTCGACAAGCTGACGTTCGTTCCGGGCGCCATCTCGGGACTCAAGGCCCTCGCGGGACTGGATTTCGAGTTGGTGCTGGCTACGAACCAGGACGGCCTGGGGACCGGCTCCTTCCCGGAGGCGACCTTCTGGCCGGCGCACGAAAAGATGCTTGCGACGCTCGGCGGCGAAGGCATCCGCTTCGACGACGCACTCATCGACCGCACCTTCGAGCGCGACAACGCCCCGACGCGCAAACCCCGCACGGGGATGTTTACCCGCTACCTGAACGGGGCATACGACCTCTCCGGAAGCTACGTCATCGGCGACCGCGTGACGGACCTCCAGCTGGCCCGCAACCTCGGGGCGCGGGGCATCCTGCTCCGCCCGGCGGAGGAGGGCCGGCGGATGGCGGAGGAGGCGGGGGTTGCAGAGACCTGCGTGCTGGCGACCGACTCGTGGGCGGAGATTGCGGAGTTCATCCGCCGCGGGGAGCGGCGCGTGGAGGTGCAGCGCAACACGCGCGAGACGCAGATCCGCGTACAACTGGACCTCGACGGCCGGGGCGACTTCAACGACCGCATCTCGACGGGCCTGCGCTTCCTGGACCACATGCTCTCGCAGATCGCCCACCACGGCGGGGTCTCGCTGGCGGTGGAGGCGCACGGCGACCTCGACATCGACGAACACCACACCGTGGAGGACGTGGCCATCACGCTGGGCGAAGCCATCGACCGGGCGCTGGGCTCGAAGGCCGGGATCGCCCGCTACGGCTTCGCGCTGCCGATGGACGACTGCCGGGCGCTGGTGCTGCTCGACTTCGGGGGCCGGATCGACTTCGAGTGGGAGGCGGAATTCCGCCGCGAACGGGTGGGCGACGTCCCTACGGAACTGTTCCGCCACTTCTTCCAGTCGCTGTGCTGCGCCGCGCGCTGCAACCTGCAGATCGCGGCCCGGGGCGAGAACGACCACCACAAGGCCGAAGCGATCTTCAAGGCCTTCGCCCGGGCGCTGCGCATGGCCGTACAGCGGCAAGGCTTCGGATACGACATACCCAGCAGCAAAGGAGTCCTATGATAGCCGTTGTCGATTACGATACGGGCAACCTGCGCTCGGTTGCCGATGCGCTCCGGCGGGCCGGAGCGGAGTTCACGCTCACAGCCGCCCCGGCCGTGCTGCGCGCCGCCGACCGGGTGATCCTCCCGGGTGTGGGCGAAGCGTCAAGCGCCATGGCGAAGCTGCGGGAGCGGGGTCTGGACAGCGTGATCCCGGCGCTCACGTGCCCCGTTCTGGGGATCTGCATCGGGATGCAGCTCATGTGCCTTTCGAGCGAGGAGGGCGACGCCGAATGCCTGGGGATCTTCCCCACGCGGGTGCGCCGCCTCGACGCCGATCCGGAATTTGCATCCGTTTGCGGCGGGCATCCGGAACTTCCCGACGCGGACAGCCGCACCGCCGCTCCGGAGGGCACGCCGGCCGCATCCCGGCTGAAAGTGCCCCATGTGGGATGGAATACGGTCACGGCATTGCGCACGTCGCTCTTCTCGGGGCTTCCGGAGGAGAGCTACGTCTACTACGTGCACTCCTATGCGGCGGACCTCTGCACGGCGACGGCCGCCACGACGGAGTACGGGCGGCAGTTCAGTGCGGCGCTGGCGCGTGACAACTTCTACGGCACACAGTTCCACCCGGAGAAGAGCGGCGCGGCGGGAGCGACAATAATCGGTAATTTTTTAAAACTCCAACCATGAATATCACGATTATACCGGCTACGGACCTGATCGACGGCCAGTGCGTGCGGCTGACGCAGGGCGACTACGCCAGCCGGAAGACCTACTACCGCGATCCGCTCGATGCGGCCCTACGCTTCGAGCAGGCGGGGATCCGCCGCCTGCACATGGTCGACCTCGACGGCGCGAAGGCCTCCGAACCGCGGAATCTCCGGGTCCTGGAGCGCGTGGCGACACGCACCTCGCTCGAAGTGCAGTACGGCGGCGGCATCAAGAGCCGCGAAGCCCTCGACAGCGTCTTCAATGCCGGGGCTCGGCGGGCCATCTGCGGCAGCATCGCCGTGCGCCATCCGGAGCTTTTCGCCCAATGGCTCACGGAGTTCGGGCCCGAACGGCTGATCCTCGGGGCCGACATCCGCGACGGAAAGGTGGCCGTGCAGGGGTGGCTCGAAACCGCCTCGACAAGCGCCGCCGAGCTGATCGAAGAGTTCCTGCCACAAGGTGTTGCGCAGGTTATCTGCACCGATATTTCACGTGACGGCATGCTCTGCGGCCCCTCGGCGGAGTTCTATGCCGCCCTGCAGCAGCAGTTCCCGACGGTCGAAATCACCGTCAGCGGCGGAATCTCGTCGCTGGAGGACATCCTCCGGCTCGACGAAAAAGGTCTGCGGAGCGTCATCGTCGGCAAGGCGCTCTACGAAGGACGTATCACCCTTGAAGAACTCGAACGATGCTTGCAAAACGGATAATTCCCTGCCTGGACATCCGCGACGGTCAGACCGTCAAGGGAATCCACTTCGAGGGGCTGCGGCAGGTCGGCGACCCCGTGGAGCTGGGCGCGAAGTACGCCGCACAGGGGGCCGACGAACTGGTCTACCTCGACATCAGCGCCTCGGAGGAGGGGCGCCGGACCTTCACCGGTCTGGTCACCCGCATCGCGGCCCGCATCGACATCCCCTTCACCGTCGGGGGCGGCATCTCCTCGGTGGAGGATGCCGGGCGGCTGCTCGACGCCGGGGCCGACAAGGTGACGGTCAACAGCGCCGCCGTGCGCAACCCGTCGCTGATCGACGCCATTGCGGCCAAATACGGTTCGCAATTCATCGTGGCGGCGATCGACGCCCGGCAGGTCGACGGCCGCTGGGTTGTCACGACCCATGGCGGCAAACGCCCCACCGACCGCGAACTCTTCACGTGGGCCCGGGAGACCGTCGAGCGCGGCGCCGGGGAGATCCTCTTCACCTCGATGGACCACGACGGCACGAAAAACGGCTACCCTTGCGAGACCTTCGCGCGGCTGGCCGGGCTGCCCGTGCCGATCATCGCCTCGGGCGGTGCCGGGACCGTGGACCACATCGCCGAGGTCCTCACCCGCGGACGGGCCGATGCCGCCCTGGCCGCCAGCATCTTCCATTACGACGAAATCCCGATCCCCGTCCTGAAGCGAGCGTTGAACCAACGGGGCATCCCCGTCCGACTTTAAAGCAAACCGATAAAAAATACGAAAAACACGAAAATCCCATGAAAATCCAAGCCGTTCCGTTCTCGGAACTCAACCTCGAAAAACTCCCCGACGGACTTGTTCCGGCCGTCATTCAGGATGCCCGCACCCTGCAGGTGCTGATGCTGGGCTACATGAACCGCGAGGCCTACGAAAAGAGCCTCGCCGAAGGGCGCGTCACCTTCTACAGCCGTTCGCGGCAATGCCTCTGGACCAAGGGCGAGACCAGCGGCCACTGGCTCGACATCGTTTCGGTGGCCGCCGACTGCGATGCCGACACGCTCCTCGTGCGGGTCATCCCCCACGGCCCCACCTGCCACACCGGATCGAAAACCTGCTTCGGAGAGGCCGTGCCCGAGACCGAAGGCTTCATCCGTTACCTGCAGAGCGTCATCCAGGGGCGCCACGCCGAGATGCCCGAAGGCTCCTACACCTCGAAACTCTTCACGCGCGGCGTGAACAAGATCGCCCAGAAGGTCGGCGAAGAGGCCGTCGAGACGGTTATCGAAGCCGTGGCCGGGAACCGCGACGCCATGATTTACGAGGCTTCGGACCTCATCTACCACCTGCTCGTGCTGCTCGAAGCCACCGGCTGCACGATTGCCGACCTCGAACGCGAACTGGCCCGCCGTCACTCCTGACCCCCGGGCCGGAAGAGGCCGGAAAAGGGCAAGAGAAGGGCAAGGGAGGGGCTGAAGCAGCCCTCGAGACCCCGCCACAATCCCGGAGGCCGCATGGCCCGCTGTACGGTCCCCCGGAATCGCGTAAAACGGACATTCCGCCTGTGAAAACCTGCAAGTTTTGCCGCCGGAACGTCCGTTTTTGTGTAAATTAATGCTATCTTTGCAACGAATGGCCGCCGGAGCGCGGCGGGAAACGGGCCGCCCGCCCCGGAGACAAGCCGTTAATCGCATAGAAACCAAAACAATACATCATTATGGAATTCGAAGGAACCGTCTACAAGATAATGCCGGTCACGAAGGGCACTTCGGCCCGAGGGGAATGGCAGCGTCAGGATGTCGTTTTCGAGATGAACGAAGGGTCGTTCACGCGCAAGATCTGCGTCACCTTCTTCAACAAGCCCGACGACGTAGCCCGACTGAAGGAGGGCGCCGCCTACCACGTCTCGGTGAACATCGAGTCGCGGGAGTACAACGGCCGCTGGTACACCGATATTCGCGCCTGGCGCATTCAGCCCAAGCAGCAGGAGGCTGCAGCTCCGATACCGGATCTGCCGCCCATCGTCGAGGAGCCGGCCTATACACCCGCTCAGGAGGCCGACGACCTTCCCTTCTAAAGTCCGGAGTGGAGGGGGGGGCAACCAACCCAAAACGGCAACCCGCTTTATGACGGGCTGCCGTTTTTTATATCCCTGAAGCGTCCGGAGGGAGCGGGCCGGGGTTCAATCGCCACGCATCAGGGCGGAGGGAGGGGGGGGGTGAGGTGAAGCAGGGAAGCCGTTGGGGTTCCTCTCCTCACAACAGAAGGTAATGATGCCAAAAGTGGTTGGTGGTATAAAATGTAACCGACATAATATTTGGTAGTTATAAGGATAAAATAGAGATTAGTAGAAACGGGTTTCTACTAATCTCTATTTTTATGTCAAAAAAACGAAAAATACGCTGTCCTCATTGTGGCTTTTTAGAGACAATAAAATGGGGTACTCGTAGCGGTTGCAGCCGCTATTATTGTAAGAATTGTGGCAGCTATTTTACGGATCGTCGAGACTGGATTTCCGATAAAAACAAGTTTATATGGTTCGCGCGTTGGGTTCGCGGTAAACAGCGTATTTGTGACCTTGCGAGTGAGAGCGGATACAGCGAACGCACCCTAAAAAGATACTTCTATCGGCTCTTGCCCCAGTGCCCTTTATGGCAGATACAGCGACGCGAGAAGGTAAATCTTCTGATCGACGGCACCTACTTCTCAAATAAGATTTGTCTGGTTGTATATCGGGATCACAACATCAAGATGACCCTCCTCTATCGCATAACCAGGAGTGAAACGCTGCGGGATTTGAAAGCAGACCTAACGGCTATACGCGATGTCGGCATTCAAATTGAGAGTGTCACCTGTGATGGATCTCCCAATATCATAAAAGCGGTGCGGGAAGTGTGTCCGGAGGCGATCTTGCAGCGTTGTACGGTACATGTAGCGCGAGAGATAGAGACGTGGATTACACGCAAACCACAGACCGTAGCGGCACAGGAACTCCTCGAACTGGTGCACTTGTTAAATGGAGTACAAACACATGATGAGGCACAGTTATGGATACGGGCTTTTATTGACTGGTATCGGCGACACGAACCATTTATCAATGAAAAAACCGTAGATGAGCTGTCGGGAAGATGGTGGTTTACGCATAAGATGCTGCATCGAAGTGTCTCGCATATCAAGCGTGCCATACCCGATCTGTTTTCATACACGCGATACCCTAATGTACCTAAATCTTCAAATTCTATTGAGTCGTTCTTCGGTCACTTGAAGGATAATTTAAGAATCCATCGTGGACTCTCGGAACAACATTTTAAGGACTTTGTAAAGTGGTATCTTTTCCTGAACAGCAATGATGGAATTATTAAGAAACGCAAATGACCAGAATCGTACAATTCTGGTCATTTGATCCAATACGACACCAACCACTTTTGGCATCATTACCCAACAGAAAGCCCGACGTATCGAATACGTCGGGCTTTCCATGCCCCCTTCCTCACGGGAGGAGCGAAGTAGAAACTATTTCGCGGGTTCTACGGCAGGCGTCTCGGCCGTTGCCGTCGAATCGGCAGGCGCCGGCTCCTCATACGGAGTCACGTCGATCAACTCGACCTCGAACTCCAGCGCCTCGTTCGGGCCGATGTCACGACCGGCACCGCGCGGGCCGTAAGCCAGGTCGGAGGGGATCCACAGCGTGATCGTTCCGCCCTTGCCCACGAGCTGCATACCCTCGGTCCAGCCCGGGATGACGCGGTTCAGCGGGAATTCCACAGGCTCGTCCTTGTCGTAGTCGTCCGGACGGCGCTGCTTGAGCATCTCCTGCTGCTCCTTCGTGCGGTTTGCGAATTTCGACGTATCGAAAACCTTGCCCTCACGGGTGCGGCCCGTATAGTGGACCTTCACCACGTCGCGCGGATCCTTGGCCATCACCGTCGTATCGCCCATGTTGTTCACCTTGTAGAGCAGGCCCGATTCGGTCTTCTTCACGCCCGATTTCTTCTCGATCTTCTCCAGCCAGGCCTTCGAAGCGGCAGCGTTCTCTGCGGGGCGCTTTATCATGAAGTAGTACTGCAGGTACTGGTTCACGGCATCCTCATTCATCTTGGCGTTGTTGTCGCGGACGTTCTGCATCGCCTCGACAATCCAAACCAGCTGGATCGGCATACCGCTCTGGGCAATGTTGTAGCCGATGTCGCTGCCGAAGGCATACGACAGGTCGGTGCGCTCCTCCTCCGACTCGAACATCTCCGGATCGGCGGCCGGATACTCCACCTTCGTGGAATCACCCCCTGCAAGACGGATGCTGTCCGCCTCGGCACGCTTCTTGGCGATGGCCTGAGCGCGCATCCCGCGCTTCGACATGAAATATTCCTGCAGCATCTTCAGCGCATCCTCGTGCGGCTGCGAAGCCTTGCCCAGGGCGCCTTCCCGGATACCCTCGTCCACGGCCTTGAAGTCGAACGGAATATCCTTCATCTCGTAGTTGATCCCGTAACCGATGTTCGCGCCCAGCGCATACGACAGCGAGTCGAATTTCGACAGGCTGCCCATCTGAACTCCGGTCTTGTTGCCCCCGCAGGAGGCGAGCAGTGCCGCACCCGCAAGTGCTGCAACAAAAAAGACTTTTTTCATGATCGTTTGACTATTGTTTTGATGTTTGCCTTTGTTTCGTACGCACAAAGATAGTAAAATATTGTATGATCGGTCGATTTTATCCACGTAAATTATCTGCGGCGGAACCGATTCGCGTATTTATCCACATCCAGCAACTCGATCTCGTAGTAAAGCGTGGCATTCGGGCCGATGCCCAGCGCCTCGTCCCCCTCGGCACCGTAGGCCATGTCGGCGGGCATCCACGCCTGGATCCTGCCCCCCGCACCGATCAGCTTCAAACTCTCCTGCACGCCGCGGTTCAGATTCCGGAGCGCCGACCGCACCGTATCGCCCTGCTCATAGGAGGAGACGATATCCTTTCCATCGGCCGTGCGGATCACCCAGCGCAGCACCACGCTGTCCCGGTCCGACGTCGGGATCCGGTCCTGGTCCCCGACCTCCTCGACCGTGTAGGTCACGCCCGAAGAGGTCCGTGCATACGAACGGTTCGACTTCGCAATGTCGGCCAGGAACTGCTCCTCGTAGGCCCGGGCTTTCTCCGGGAGCGCGTAGTTCACGTAGCTCAGGTAGAAGGTCTCCGCCGCCTCGACCGTCATGCGCGGGTCTCCCTCGAAAATGTCCCGAATCCCCTCGCAGACCGCCGCCACGTTGAGCGTCGAATCCATACGCTGCAGGTTCAGACCCACATTCATGCCGATGACATACGCCACCGAATCGAGGTCGGATTTCAGTTTCACGCCGTTCGTCGACTTCTTCGAACAGCCGACGGCCAACACGGCCGCCGCAAACAAAAGAATTCGTTTCATGCTTTTTGGTTCTTACGCGAAATGAACAGAATCAGGAGGCCTCCGAAGATTGCGGCAGCCACCGAACCCATCAGAATGGCGATCTTGCCCCGGTCGATCAGGTCCGGATCCGTATAGGCCAGCGAATCCACGAACAGCGACATCGTGAAACCGATACCTCCCAGGCACGCCACGGCAAAGAGCATCCGCCAGTTGGCACCCGCAGGCATCTCGGCCAGCCCCGAACGGACCGCAGCCCAGCTTGCCAGGAAAATCCCCAGCGGCTTGCCGATCAGCAGTCCGAAGAAGACGCCCATGCCCACCGATCCGATCTCCGCCGAGTAGTGGAAAATGTTGATGTACTCCAGCGAGGTGATCTCCACCCCGGCATTCGCCAGCGCGAAAATCGGCAGGATCAGGAACGTCACATACGGCGACAGGGCATTTTCAAGGCGGTAGCTCATGCCGATCGAATTCGCCGTCAGGTGGGACATCCGGCGCAGGTAAAAACGCTGCTCCTCGTTGGGGAAGGACTCCTCGTTCCCGGCCTGCAGCAGCCGCGCCTTCAGCCAGTCCATCTTGTGTGTATAGTACTCCTTGCTGTAGCGGGGCTCCATCGGGATGAGCATCGCCATGGCCACGCCCGAGATCGTCGAATGGACGCCCGAATAGTAGAACAGGCTCCAGACCACGATGGCGGGGACCAGGTAGAAGATCATCCGCTTCTCGCCCATCCTGTTCATGAAATAGACCACCACCATGATGGCCACGGCCAGCAGCAGCAGATCCAGCTGCACCTTCCCGCCGTAGAAGAGCGCGATGACCAGAATCGCCCCCAGGTCATCCGCCACGGCCAGGGCCGTAAGGAATATTTTCAACGAAACCGGGACCCGGTCGCCGAGGATCGACATGATGCCGATGGCAAATGCGATGTCGGTGGCCGTGGGGATTCCCCATCCGTTGGCAGCCGCCGTCCCGTAGTTGAACAGCGTGAAGATCACGGCCGGGGCCAGCATTCCGCCCGCTGCGGCCAGCACCGGAAGGATCGCCCGGCGCACGCTCGAAAGCTGTCCGTTGACGACCTCACGCTTGATTTCGAGACCCACCGTGAAGAAGAAGATCACCATCAGGCAGTCGTTGACGAACGTCTCGACGTCCATTCCGCGCGGGAAAACCCAGTCGATCAGCCCCTGCGGGGAGCGGATGATCAGCGAAAGGTCCGTTTCGAGCAGATCGTGGTAGTAGCCTTTCGTCGCTGGAAGGTTCGCCAGCAACATGGCGATAAGGACGCAGACGACCAGAACAACACCTCCCGCCCAGGGGGCCTCGATGAAGTTGCGTCCGCGAAGGCCGAGTGCGTGTCGACCGCGTACCCAACGGTACATGGAAAAGAGCCGCATCTATTTCTGATTTTGTTGATTATTGGATTTGAGGGTCAGGCCGCACAGCTTCCACAACATGCGGGCTCCCGCAATGGCGTCGATGCGCCCCTCCGGGGACGGAGCGACCTCCACGATATCGAACCCTATGATCCGGCGGCCCGAACGCGCCAGCGTGTCGAGCAGCCAGATCGCCTCGTTGAATCCCAGCCCCCCGCACACCGGGGTTCCCGTATGGGGGCAGTTCTCGAGCGTCAGGCCGTCGATGTCGAAACTCACGTAGACCTCCTCCGGAAGCCGTTCGACGATCTCCCGGCACTGCGCATCCCACGTCTCGCCCCGGAACCGCCCCCCGGACAGCGACAGGTCGTCGAAGGTCTCGATTCGCTCCGACGAGGCGGCCAGCGCAGCCTCCGTGGCGCTGAAGTCCCGGACAGCGACCTGCACCAGGCGCGTCACCTGCGGGATGTCGCGCAGCACGTTGTACATGATCGAGGCATGGGAGTATTCGAAACCCTCGTAGGCTTCGCGCAGATCGCAGTGGGCATCGATGTGCAGGATCCCGAACGAGGCGTGGCGGGCTCCCAGGGCCCGGATCAGGCCGTAGGGCGTCGAATGGTCGCCGCCGACCAGCCCCACGATCTTCCCCGCATCGAGCCACCGGGCGGCCTGGGCCTCGATGTTGGCGTTCAGGGTCCGGCTCCCTTCGTTCACCCGGCGGACCTTCCGCACCACATGGTCGTCATCGAGGCTTCCGCCCCCTTCGAGGTGGTCGATCACCCGTTCGGCATCGCTCCGCAGGCGCTGCGAAAGCTCCAGCAGCGTATAGTCCACGTCGGCCGTGGCGATACCCCGGCGCCAGACACCCGGGGCCAGGGGATCGTGGAAATCCAGCTGCGTCGACGCCTCGATGATCGCATCCGGGGCATAGGCCGTTCCCGCCCCGTAGGAGACCGTCACGTCCCACGGCGCCGAGATCAGCACCAGTTCCGAGGTCTCGGGTTCGAACGGCAGGCCGAAATAGGTTCCGGTGGCCACACCCACGCCATCCGGGTCGAAGGTTTTCTGTTCCATAGCGAGCTTTTGAAAGACAAAGGTACTAATTTTTACCTATATTTGCGCATCCGTCCGCAGATTATAACGGCGGGATCGTTCCGAATATCATGAAGATTGTAGCCGATAATGCCATTCCTTTTCTAAAAGGGGTTCTCGAACCCTTCGCCGAGGTGCGCTATCTCCCCGGGCGGGAAATCGCCCGCGACGACGTCCGCGAGGCCGATGCGCTGGTGACCCGGACCCGGACGCGCTGCGACAAGCGGCTTCTGGAGGGCTCCCGCGTGCGGATGATCGCCACGGCGACCATCGGATTCGACCACATCGACCTCGACTGGTGCTCCCGGAACGACATCGAGGTGGCCACGGCCGCCGGATGCAACGCCCGCGGCGTGCTGCAGTGGGTTGCCGCCGTGCTCGCCCGCCTCTCCCGCACCCAGGGCTGGAGGCCCGAGGAACGAACCTTGGGAATCATCGGGGTCGGACACGTCGGATCGCTCATCAAAAGTTATGCCGAAGCGTGGGGTTTCCGCGTTCTCTGCTGCGACCCCCCGCGCGAGGAGCGCGAGCACTGCGGGTTCCTCCCGCTCGACGCCGTGGCCCGGGAGGCCGACCTGCTCACCCTCCACACCCCGCTCGACGACTCGACCCGCCACATGGCCTGCGAGCGTCTCTTCCGGAAGATGAAGCCCGGAGCCGTCATTATCAACTCCTCGCGCGGGGAGGTCGTCGACGGAGAGGCCCTGCTCCGAAGCCCGCTGCAATGGGTGCTCGACGTCTGGGAGCATGAACCCGCCCTCAATCCCGTGCTGCTCGACCGAGCCCTCCTCGCAACCCCCCACATCGCCGGGTACTCCCTGCAGGGGAAAGCCAATGCCACGGCCCTCGCGGTAGCGGCGCTGAGCCGCCATTTCGGGCTGCCGCTCGACGGGTGGTACCCCTCCGAAGTGACCCCCTCCGTACCGCATCCGATTTCGTGGCTGGAGCTTTGCAGAACCATTCCGGAGGTCTACGACATCGAGGCCGAAAGCCGTCGGCTGAAGGCGGACGTCTCCCGCTTCGAGGCCCTGCGCGACCACTACGAATACCGCCGCGAATATTTTTAGAGGAGGGGGGGGGCAGCCACCGAGACCGCCGCAAAGCCGGAACCACCAGAAAACCGGGTGGGTCAGCCGCCGGAACCGCAGAGGTGCCGGGATCGCAAAAACCGGAAGCGCAAAGAAGCCGAAAACACCGCGGGACGAATCTGCAGGCCCGGTCCTGCGGCAGGTCCGGACCCTCCGAACGGCAAAAAGTACACAATTGGCTTTTTTTCATTATCTTTGCGCGCGAATATGTACCGTAAGATCATAAAGCCCTTGCTCTTCTCGCTCTCCATCGAGCGGGCACACCGGGCCGTCATCCTCCTGCTGCGTGTCATCGGACTGATCCCCGGGGGGCGCTGGCTGCTGCACAAATGCTACGCCGTGGAACACCCCGCCCTCGAACGCGAGGTTTTCGGCATCCGTTTCGCCAATCCCGTGGGCGTCGCAGCCGGATTCGACCGCAACGGCGAGGCTTTTCGGGAACTGGCGGCAATGGGCTTCGGATTCGTGGAGATCGGAACCATCACCCCGCAGCCCCAGTCGGGAAACCCCCGGCCCCGCGTCTTCCGGCTCCCCAAGGACCGCGCCATCATCCACCGCATCGGACTCGCAAACCGCGGACTCGAAACCTCGATCCGCCATCTGCGCAAGCCCCATGAGGGCGTAATCGTCGGCTGCAACATCGGGAAAAACACCGCAACGCCCGTCGAGAATGCCCCGGCCGACTACCTGAAACTCTTCCGCAATCTCTACCAGTACGCGGACTACTTCACCGTAAACATCAGCTGCGACAACGCCTGCCGCGACGGGTCGACCCATACCCGGGAACAGATCCTCCGCATCCTCGAACCCCTGTTCGACTTCCGCCGCGGGCAGAACCAGTACCGGCCCGTCATGCTCAAGGTATCGCCCGACATGCCCGACGAGGTGGTCGACCGCGTGGCCGACATCCTCCTCGAAACCCCGCTCGACGGAATCGTCGCCACCAACGGCACCTACTGCCGGGAGGGGCTGAAGACCAGCCGCAAAGCCCTCGAAGAGATCGGAAACGGTCGCCTCGGAGGTGCCCCGCTGACGCGCCGTGCCGTGGAGATCGTCCGGCGCATCCACACCCGTTCGGGCGGGACGTTCCCCATCATCGGGGTGGGCGGGCTGATGACCCCCGACGACGTGCGCGCGATGCTCGACGCCGGCGCCGATCTCGTACAGCTCTACACCGGATACATCTACGAAGGCCCGGGGCTGGTCGGCGAGATCTGCCGCGCCCTGATCGCCGATGAGGAGCGCCGTCGGGCCGAGGCGGCAAAAACCGAAGCAAAGGCTCCGGAAAACGCCGGAAACGCCGGAACTTCAGCCATTGCGGCGGAGGCCCCCGCCGGACATTCGGAAAAATCCCCGGAAACAGCATCCGGAACCTCCGGAGAACCCGCCGGGATGTCGGCGGGAAGCGCCCCGGAACACTCCGGAAAACAGGCATAAATCCATGAAAGCATCGATCATTACCATCGGCGATGAGATCCTCATCGGCCAGATCGTGGACACCAATTCGGTATCCATTGCCAAGCACCTCAATTCGGCGGGCATCGTCGTCCGCGAGAAGATCTCCATCGGCGACGACCGTTCGCAGATCGTCGAAACCGTCACGCGGTCCATGGAGAACGCCCAGGTGACGGTCATTACCGGCGGACTCGGCCCCACGAAAGACGACATCACCAAAAAGACCCTTGCGGAGCTCTTCCACAGCGAGATGCGCTACGACGAGACGGTCGCCGCACACGTCGAGAAGATGCTCACGGCACGCGGCATCGAATTCAACGACCTGAACCGCTCGCAGGCCCTCGTCCCGGCATGCTGCACCGTGCTCTTCAACGCCTACGGCACCGCTCCCGGCATGTGGTTCGAACGCGACGGGCATGTCGTCGTCTCGCTGCCCGGGGTTCCCTACGAGATGGAGCACCTCATGCAGGACGAGGTCATGCCCCGGCTCAAGGCCCACTTCTCGCTGCGGCAGATCGTCCACCGCACGATGATCACCGCGGGGCTGGCCGAATCGATGCTCGCCAAACGCATCGAAAACTGGGAGAACGCCCTCCCGCCCTACCTCAAGCTGGCCTATCTGCCCAACCCGGGAGCCGTGCGCCTGCGCCTCTCGGCCTACGAGGTCGAGGGCGAAAGCGTCGCCCGGGAGATCGACCGCCAGTTCGAAGCCCTGCGCAAACTCATCCCCGAATACTTCATCGGATTCGAAACCGCCTCGATCCAGGAGCTCGTCCACGGCATCCTCACCGAACGCGGGCTGACCCTCGCCACGGCCGAAAGCTGCACGGGAGGCGTCATCGCCGCGCGCTTCACCGCCATGCCCGGGGCCTCGGCCTACTTCCGCTGCGGCGTGGTCGCCTACAGCAACGAGGCGAAAGCCGACATCCTGGGTGTCGATGCCGACGACATCGCCCGCTACGGTGCCGTGAGCGAGCAGGTCGTCCGACAGATGGCCGAAGGCGTACGCCGCGTCGCCCGCGCCGACTACGCCGTCGCGACCTCCGGAATCGCCGGGCCCACGGGCGGAAGCCCCGAAAAGCCCGTCGGAACCGTCTGGATCGCCGTCGCCACACCCCGCCAAACAATCGCCCTGTGCAAACAGTGCGGCGCCGACCGCAGCCAGGTCATCGACCGCGCAAGCGCCTTCGCCATCGCCCTGCTCCGCGACGCCCTCCAGGGAAAATAGGAACCCGATACGAAAAAAAGCCGGGCGCTTTTGCGTTTTGACGAAAAGGTTGTATATTTGCAGGCCCTAAAGAGGCTTTAACAAAAACATCAACAACCATGAAAGTTTGCGAAATCACAGGCAAGGTGGCCGTTGTGGGCAACAACGTTTCCCACTCCCACCACAAGACCAAACGCAAATTCAGCCCCAATCTGAAGACGAAGCGTTTCTGGTCCGAGCAGGAAGGCCGCTGGATCACCCTCAAGGTGTCGGCCGCCGGCATGAAAACCATCAACAAGAAAGGGCTCGCTGTCGCACTGCGCGAAGCCGTTGCTCCCAAAAATCTCTACTAAAATCCTAATCCATGGCAAAGAAAGGCAACAGAGTGCAGGTCATCCTCGAATGCACCGAGCAGAAAGAGAGCGGCGTGGCAGGAATGTCCCGTTACATCACCACCAAAAACAAGAAGAACACGCCCGAACGTCTCGAACGCAGAAAGTACAACCCGTTCCTGAAGCGTGTAACCGTACACCGTGAAATCAAATAGTTAGAACAGACCTATGGCAAAGAAAGTAGTCGCAACGCTGAAAACCGGTACCGGCAAGCAGTTCACCAAGTGCATCAAGATGGTCAAGTCGGACAAAACCGGAGCATACATGTTCAAGGAAGGCGTTATTGCAAACGACCTGGTGAAGGATTTCTTCGACGAGAAGAAATAACGTATTTTAAGAGTCCGTCTCTTAAATACAAAGGGCATCTTTCGAAAGATGCCCTTTGTGTTTCTACCCCCCCCCAGCGCCCCGCTTTATCCCCGCGGATTTGGTGATTCCGTACGAAATTCATACCTTTGAAAGAAAAATCCATGTCTATCAGAACCATCGCCTTTTTCAACTGGCGCTATCCATATGGAGGCGGCGAGGTCGTGACGTTCAACCTGGCCCGGTTTTTCCGGGAAGCCGGGTTCCGGGTGCTCCTCTACACCGGAGAGCTCATCCGCGAAAAACTCCGGGCCCTGGACACGGAGACCCTCGAACTACGCCCCCTGTCCGCGCCCGGAGGCTGCAAAGCCAACGCCAACAAGGAGTTCCTGATCGAATCGATCCGGCAGGAAAAGGTCGACGTCATCATCGTGCAGGGTGTCATGGAGTTCCCGAGTGCCGCGATTCGCCAGGCCACCTCCTGCAAGGTCATCTTCTGTCTGCATAACAAACCTTTCTGGGAGATTCAGTTTCTCCGCGAGCAGAAGCCGTCCCAGATCGCCAATCCGACCCTGGCCCGCCGGATCGAATACCTCCTGCTCCGCAGGCCCGTCTACTGGCTGACTCCGAAACTGAAGAAACGGGTTACAAAGGATTATGCCCGGCTGCTGCGCTCCGTCGACAAATGCGTGCTGCTCTGCGACGAATACCGCCGCGATTTCGATGCCGCCCTGACTGCGAGATACGGCCCGGAGATCATACAGGGAAAGACTGCGGCCATCCTCAATCCGCTGACCCCGGCACTGCCCGGCCCGGAAACCGGGAAACAGAAGCGGGTGCTTTACGTCGGACGGCTGGTCCACACCCACAAACGGGTCGACCGGCTGCTGAAGATCTGGCGGCGGGTAGAGCCCCGGCATCCCGACTGGCAGTTGCAGATCGTCGGAGAGGGCGAGGAGCGCGAACGGCTCGAACGCGATGCCGCCCGCTACGGGCTCGCCAACGTCCAATTTCTCGGATACCGGGACGACATGCCCGCCATCTACCGCGCTGCGTCGGTCATCTGCCTGACCTCCAACTTCGAAGGACTTCCCATGAGCCTCATGGAAGGCCAGCAGTACGGGGTGATTCCCGTTTCGTTCGACTCCTATGCCGGGATTCGGGAGATCGCCTGCAACGGCCAGGCCGGAATCACCGTTCCGGCATTCAGCCTGCGCAAGTATGCCGACCGGCTCAACGACCTGCTCGACGATCCGGAGGCACAAGAACGGCTCCGCCAGCAGGCGCTCCTCGCCGCGAAGCGCTACGACCCGCAGACCATCGGGCAAGAGTGGCTTCGCCTGTTCGAAAAACTATAATCGAGATGAAAAAAATCGCGTTTACCATCTTCCGTTACGGAGAGGGGATCTTCGGCGGGACCGAAGCCCATTGCCGGATGCTGGCCGAACACCTGGCCCCCTACTATCAGGTCGAGGTGCTCACCACGACAATCCGGTATCCCGGATGTCCGGAACAGGATTTCCCGGCCGGGGAGAGCCTCGAAAACGGAATTCTCGTGCGTCGGTTCCAGTGCGAATCCCGTCACGAGCAATATCGTCAACGGCGGAAACCCGGGTGTCGGGCCCGAAGAGTGCGGTACCGGCTCGATCAGGCCGGGCTTTTGGCTCCGCTGGCCTCGATACACCCCGTCTGGACGTGGAACCTCGAAGCAGAACACAACTTCTTTATGACCTACGAGGAGTATGCCCCCTCCCTGGCAGAATTCGTCCGCACGCACAAGCAGGAGTATGCGGCCATCCTGCCGATCTGCTACTACTTCTCCACCACGATCTTTACGGCGCTCTCCGCCCCGGAGAAGTGCATCCTCATCCCGACGGCACACCCCGAGAAACCGCTCTATTACAGCACCTACTCGCACATCTTCACCCGAGTGGCCCACATCGCCTTCAACACGGTCTCCGAGCAGCGCCTCTGCCGGCGCATCTTCGGCCGGCACATGGCGCCGAGTTCGATCGTCGGGGTCGGGATCGAGACGGCGGAGTCCCTTCCGTGGGATTCCGTGCGTGAAAAGTTCGGGTTGCCCGAGCGCTATGTGCTCTATGTCGGGCGGCTCCACTCGGAGAAGGTCGGCAACGTGGTGCCCGAGTTCATCCGGTACCGGAAAAAGTACGGGGACGACATCCGGCTGGTACTCGTCGGGCCCGGCACGTTGAAGTCCCTGCACATCCCCGAACACCCGGCCGTGATCGCCACGGGAGCCGTCAGCGAGGCGGAGAAGAGCACGATCATCCGTCATGCCACGGTGATGGTCAACCCGTCGAGGATGGAGAGTCTGTCGCTGCTGCTGCTCGAAGCCCTGCACAACCGCATTCCGATGCTGGTGAACGGGAAGTGCGAGGTGATGAAGGACCATTGCAAGCTCAGCGGCGCGGCGCTCTGGTACGATTCCGGGCGCGATTTTCGGAGAAAACTCCATCGGTTGCTCTCCGACGAAGCGCTTCGCCGCCGGATGGGCGAGAAGGGGCCGGTCTACGTCCGCGAGCATTACGGCTGGGAGGTCGTCATTCCCAAACTCCGGGCACTTATCGAGAGCCTCTAAGTTTTTTTGAGAGGGGGGGGGCAGCCCCGGACAGCGGCCGGCGGAACAGCAGGAAACTGAACGGAGCAACAGGCCGGACGCCGCGGAGCCCCATCCCGAGAACGGACCGAAAAAAGGCGGATCGACAGTCGATCCGCCTTTTCCTTTGCCCGCCCCCGTATCAGAACCGGTGCACGGCCCGCACGAGGAACTTGTTGTATTTCGGAATCTCGACCACGTAGGGCGGTTCGATATTCATATGCGAAGTCTGGGCACTCTTCTCGTCCAGTTCCGTCGAGGAGAAGTAGTAGACCATCCGGTCCATCCGCTCGCCGCCGGCATCCTTCAGTGCCTCGTTGAACCTGTTCCGGGCCTGACGGTCGTTGCGCATCCGCGTGCCGCCGTTGTAGTTGTGGCCGATGGTCAGCAGCTCGTCGATCGCCGGGAGGTACCAGCCCTCGCCCTTGTCGCGGCACCACTTGAAGGCCGGGAAATCATCCCACGAAAGGCCGTTCGCCTCGATATAGCGCGCCACCTTCTCCATGTTGTCCCGGCCGTCGGTACGGTTGTCGGCCCCAACGACCCGCAGGTCCGGTTTGCGGAACTCGCTCCAGTGAAGGTAGATTTCATCCAGCGAAATCACCAGCCCGTGGCGCTTGTCCTCCGAAAGCTGGCACACGACGCCCTTCACGCCGTCCCGGTCGTAAAGCTCCCCGATCTCGTACTCCTTGAGCACGTACTGTCCGCCGGGAGTCTGCGACATCGCCTCCGAAGCCTCCGGGGTTGCCGGGGTTGCCGGGGTGAGCGGCATCGCCGGAACGCTGCGCGTATAGTATTCCGTCTCGCCGTTGGCGTAGCGGATATAGTGGATCTCGACCACGGGAAGCACGTAGGTCGGGCCCTCCGGATTGGAAAAGCGCTTGTAACGCACGTTCTCCGGGGTGATCTCGATCACCTTGGCTTCGACCTTCGTCGAGTCGGTCTTGACGATCAAATCCTGAGCGGCGGCCGTGAAGACCCCGCAAATGGCTGCAAGCAGCAACAGTAAACTTCTTTTCATCTTCTCGCAAAAGGGTTTGTCGCAAAGATAACGCTTTTCCAAACATTCTTGTTATCTTTGTCCCGAGATAAATTTTTCGAACATGGCTTTTTTCGATATTTTCCGCAAAAAACAGCAGGAGACACCCGTCTCCGAGGAGCAGACCCAACAACAGCGGCAGGAGCTGAGCGCCGGGCTGGAGAAGACCAAAACCGGGCTCTTCTCGAAACTCGCCCGCGCCGTTGCCGGACGCTCCACGGTCGACGCCGACGTACTCGATGATCTGGAGGAGGTGCTCATCACCTCGGACGTCGGGGTCGAGACCACCGTGAAAATCATCCGCCGCATCGAGGAGCGCGTGGCCCACGACAAATACATGAATACCTCCGAGCTGCAGTCGATTCTGCGCGAGGAGATCGCCGACCTGCTCGAACAGGCCCACGGATCGGCCGAACATTTCGGGCTCGACGCCCGCGAGGGCGAACCCTACGTGGTGATGGTCGTCGGCGTGAACGGAGCCGGGAAGACCACCACGATCGGGAAACTCGCCGCACAGCTCACGAAGGCCGGGCGGAAGGTCTGGATCGGAGCCGCCGATACGTTCCGCGCCGCGGCGATCGACCAGCTGCAGGTCTGGGCCGACCGTGCCGGGGCCACGATGATCCGCCAGCAGATGGGCTCCGACCCCGCCTCCGTGGCCTTCGACACGCTCACCTCGGCCAAGGCCAACGGGGCCGATGTCGTACTGATCGACACCGCCGGGCGCCTGCACAACAAGATCAACCTGATGAACGAGTTGACGAAGATCCGCAACGTCATGTCGAAGGTGATCCCCGGGGCGCCCCACGAGGTGATGCTCGTGCTGGACGGCTCGACCGGCCAGAACGCCTTCGAGCAGGCCCGCCAGTTCACCCAGGCCACGCAGGTCACCTCGCTCACGATCACCAAGCTCGACGGCACGGCCAAGGGCGGCGTGGTGATCGGCATCAGCGACCAGTTCCACATTCCGGTGCGCTACATCGGCATCGGCGAGGGGATCGACCAGCTGCGCATCTTCGACCGCCGGGAATTCGTAAACGCCCTGTTCGGAGATGAAAAAAATTAACGTCATCACGCTCGGCTGCTCGAAAAACACCGTCGACAGCGAGCACCTCATGGCCCGGTTGGCGGCGGCCGGATACGAAGTCCGTTTCGACAGCGACCGCACCGATGCCAAGGTGGTCGTCATCAACACCTGCGGGTTCATCGGCGACGCCAAGCAGGAGTCCGTCGAGATGATCCTCCGTGCCGCCGAGGCCAAGAAGGCCGGGAAGATCGAACATCTGTTCGTCATCGGATGTCTCTCGGAGCGCTACGCCGACGAGCTGCGCACCGAAATTCCCGAGGTCGACGAATACTTCGGAGCCCGCACCTGGGACGGCATTGTCCGGGCCCTCGGGGCTGCCGAAGACCCGGCACTCGCCACCGAACGCCACCTCACGACCCCGAAGCACTACGCCTACCTGAAGATCTCCGAGGGCTGCAACTGGAAGTGCGGCTACTGTGCCATTCCGCTCATCCGCGGGCCGCACGTCTCGGTGCCCATGGAGGTGCTGGAGGAGGAGGCCCGCAAACTGGCCGCGCAGGGCGTCCGCGAGTTGATCGTCATCGCCCAGGACACCACATACTACGGGCTCGACCTTTACGGGAAGCGGCGGATTGCCGAGTTGCTGCGCCGCCTGTGCCGCATCGACGGGATCGAGTGGATCCGCCTCCACTACGCCTATCCGGCGGCATTCCCCGAAGAGCTCATCGAGGTGATGGCCTCCGAACCCAGGATCTGCAAGTACCTCGACATCCCCTTCCAGCACATCTCCGACGCCCAGCTCACGGCCATGTTGCGCCGCCACACCAAGGCCGAGGCGCTGGAGCTGATCCGGCGTCTGCGCACGGCGATTCCCGACCTGGCCCTGCGCACCACCCTGCTGGTCGGCTACCCCGGGGAGACCGAGACCGATTTCGAGGAGCTGCTCGACTTCGTGCGCGAGGTGCGCTTCGAGCGGCTCGGCGTATTCCCCTACTCCGAGGAGGAGGGGACCTATTCCGCCCGCGAACTCCGCGACGACGTTCCCGAGGAGATCAAGCAGCAGCGCGTGGACCGCATCATGGCCCTGCAGAACGAAATATCGCTCGAAAACAACCGACGCCGTGTGGGACGCATCGAGCGCGTGCTGATCGATTCCCGGCAGGGCGACTGGTATGTCGGACGCACGCAATACGACTCGCCGGAAGTCGATCAGGAGATTCTCGTCCCGGCCGACGGGAAAAGGCTCCGAAAAGGACATTTTTACGACATAAAGGTAGTACAGGCCGAAGATTACGACCTCTACGGGGAACCCGTTGCAAAATAATTTGTTTTTTTCTCCTTTTTTCCCTACCTTTGAAAAGCGAAACGGACCTTTCCGAAACCGATGGCCGAAAAAAGTGTGATAACGAACATCGAAGCCCGTGTCAGGCAGTTGATTGACGACCACAAAAGGCTGTCGAAGATCTGTGACGATCTCGCCGCACAACGGGACGCCTGGCGCTCCGAAAAACGGATGCTCGAAGAACGGATCAGGGAGCTGGAGGCCGAAGTGGCCCGGATGCAACTCGCGGAAGGGCTCGCGGGAAGCGGAACCAACCGCGAAAAGGCAAGAGCACGTGTTAACCGGCTGATGCGGGAGGTAGACAAGTGCATCGCTTTGCTGGGACAGACGTCGGTAAACCCCGAAACCGACAACGCCCCGGAATGACGGTTCCGACAGGATGCTGGATGTGACGGTCGATGTAAACGAAAAAAAAGAAAATGTCGAAAAAACAGGCGATAACCCTCAAGATAGCAGGTAAAAGCTATCCATTCAATATCGAAAGCGGAAAAGAAGAGGTCTATCGACTGGCTGAACGGGAGGTTAACAGCTATCTCGTGCTGATAAAACAACAGAATATCAAAGGCTGGGGAGATCAGGATTATCTCGCAATGGCAGCCCTGAAATTCGCAATTGCAAATGTCGCCATGCGGCAGAGCAGGGAGGTCGACAACGAAGACCTCAACAAACTGGAAAAAATCGGCACCGAAATAGACTCATACCTCAACACCCTGAAACCCTGAAAGGTGGGAGGGGCAATTGAAACCCGCGCATAAAAAGTGAGCGGAGTGTGAGAGACAAGGAGAGGAAGAGGCGAGAGGGAGAGGCGAGAAGAGGAAGAGCGAACGAGAGGAGAGAGAGGTGGGGAAGGAGAAGGAGAGAAGGAGAGAAGGAGAGAAGGAAGCGAAAAAGAGGGGAAAGGGAACTGTTACGAAAAGGAAACCGAAGGCCGAAGGTGCCGAAATCCGGAAGCCCGACGACAAGATAGCTCAGGTGCCGAAAACACCGGACTGTTCCGAAACAAACTGCGTTCTTATACATACGTCAGAATCTACCCGCATAGATTCCTTAAAGCTTTGCGAAACTGAACACTTTTTAAATTGGGGTAACTTGCGATGCTTCAAAATCAGGCCCAGTACCCGCAACCCGGGGAGTGCGTTACGGCGCACCGTTGGAAGATTGCGATTGTCGGAGCCCCCACACATGACTGATCTGCAGATTCGTCAAACAAGAATAAGGAAGACTATGCGGTTTTTTTATTTGAACACTCTAAACACCTGTTTAACAATTAAAAACACGTAAAGTACAATGTATATCACCATTTTGGCAGCATGTATCTCCGCGGTGGTTGCCGTCGTAGTTTACGCCGTCGTTATCAACTTCGTGGTCAAGAATACCATCCGCAAACGACGCGAAACTGCACTCAAGGAGGCCGAAGCCGAAGCCGAGATGATCAAGAAGGAGAGAATCCTTCAGGCCAAGGAGAAGTTTATCCAACTGAAAAGCGAACACGACCGACAGGTCAACGAACGAAATCAGAAACTCGCACAAAGCGAACAACGCGTCAAACAGCTCGAACAGAACCTCCAGAACAAGGAGCGCGACCTGGAAAACAGGCTCAGGGAAAACGACCGGCTCAAGGAGCAGATGCAGAACCAGATGCAGCTCATCGAGCACAAGAAGGAGGAGATCGACCAGGTGCGACGCGAACAGAACGTCCGCCTCGAACAGATCTCCGGAATGAGCGCCGAGGAGGCCAAGAACATCCTCATGGAGAACATGAAGGCCGAGGCCAAGACCGAAGCCGCCGCCTATATCAACGAAACCATCGAGGAGGCCAAGATGACCGCCACGAAAGAGGCCAAACGAATCATCGTAGCCTCGATCCAGCGTGTCGCAACCGAAACAGCCATCGAGAATGCCGTCACGGTCTTCAACATCGAGAGCGACGAGGTAAAGGGCCGCATCATCGGACGCGAAGGACGCAACATCCGGGCCCTGGAGGCCGCAACCGGCATCGAGATCATCGTCGACGATACCCCCGAGGCGATCATCCTCTCGGGATTCGACCCCGTGCGCCGCGAAATCGCACGACTCGCACTCCACCAGCTCGTCACCGACGGCCGCATCCACCCAGCACGCATCGAGGAGGTCGTGGCAAAGGTCCAGAAGCAGATCGAGGAGGAGATCGTCGAGGTCGGGAAGCGCACTGCCATCGACCTCGGAATCCACGGGCTCCATCCCGAAATGATCCGGCTCATCGGTAAGATGAAATACCGTTCGTCCTACGGCCAGAACCTGCTCCAGCACGCACGCGAAACCGCAAATCTCGCAGGGATCATGGCGGCCGAACTGGGCCTCAACCCCAAGATCGCACGTCGTGCCGGGCTCCTGCACGACATCGGCAAGGTGCCCGACGACGAGCCCGAACTCCCGCACGCCATCATCGGCATGAAACTCGCCGAAAAGTACAAGGAGAAGGCCGAAGTCTGCAACGCCATCGGCGCCCACCACGACGAGGTGGAGATGACATCGCTCATCGCGCCGATCATCCAGGTCTGCGACGCCATCTCCGGCGCACGCCCGGGAGCACGCCGCGAGGTGGTCGAGAGCTACATCAAGCGTCTCAAGGAGATGGAGGACATCGCACTCTCCTACCCCGGCGTCGTGAAGACCTACGCCATCCAGGCCGGACGCGAGCTGCGCGTCATCGTCGGGGCCGACAAACTCTCGGATCAGGAATCCGAAGGGCTCTCGCACGATATTGCCAAGAAGATCCAGGACGAGATGACCTACCCCGGACAGGTGAAGATCACCGTCATCCGCGAAACCCGCGCCGTGGCCTACGCCAAGTAGGACCGGAGAGGCGAATCCAAACGGGGGGGGGTGAAACCGCGATTCCCCCGCTTGAAGAATCCTTCGGAAACCTCCGGAGGATTTTTCATAAAGGATGCCCCCGGGTAGGACCCCATACCGCACCGCAAACGCCATGAAAAACGCACAACCGCTGAACCCCGAACTCACAAGCTACATCGAACAACGAATCCTCCCCCGCTACCGGGAATTCGACCGCGCACACGACGAGGAACACGCCCGCACGGTGATCCGCCGAAGCCTCGAACTTGCCGAGGCTTACGACGTCGATGCCGATATGGTCTATGCGATTGCAGCCTACCACGATACCGGACTGGTCAACGGACGCGAAAACCACCACCTCGATGCCGGACGTATTCTCGCCGCAGACCGCACACTGCGCCGCTGGTTCTCGGAGGAGCAGATCGATACGATGCGCGAGGCCGTGGAGGACCACCGCGCCTCGGCAAAACACGCCCCGCGCTCCATCTACGGAAGAATCGTCGCCGAAGCGGACCGGATGATCGACCCCGAGACGATCATCCGCCGCACGGTCCAGTACGGACTGGCCCACTACCCCACCCTCGACCGCGAAGGGCACTATGCCCGCTGCATGGAGCACCTGCAGCAAAAATACGCCGAAGGGGGCTACCTGCAGTTATGGATCGAAGAGTCGGAGAATGCCCGGCGCCTCGAGGAGCTGCGGCAAATCATCCGAGAACCGCAACGGATCCGGAGACTCTTCGACGAGGCTTTCGACCGGGAAAACATCGAAAATATCGGCTGAACTTCGAGAAGCGGAGGACAAAACGACGATGCCAAAATTCCTTTTGGACAAGAGCCAAAAAATTCGTATCTTTAGGGCTCACATGGTATGAAATTCCTCTTCGCCAAATACGGACTTCTGTTCATCGGACTGCTCTCCTTGCCGGGCATTCCCGGCATCCTCGCTGCCGAACTGTTGCACAGCAGGTTTTCTCTCGTCCTGCCCGACCAGTTCCCGACCAACGAGGTCCGGGACCTCTTCCAGGACTCCGACGGATACATCTGGATGGGCACCGATTGCGGACTGTTGCGTTATGACGGATACGATCTCATCACCTACGATCAAAATCTGGCGCCCGGAATCGGATTCAATGCCTTCGTCAACACGATGGCCGAGGATCGGGACAAAAACATCTGGATCGGAACCGAACACGGGCTCTTCTGCCTCGACAAAATATCCGGAAATGTCACGGCGGCCGATTGCGGAGAGCTCGCCGACGACAATGTTTCGGCCGTCTTCTGCGATACCGGAAACGGGGTCTGGGCTGCCGGAGAGAAGGGTCTCTTCCGAAAAGGATCCACCGTACGGAGATTCTACCAGATGGACATCCGCGACAACAACGGAGAACTCATAACCGGCATCACCTCGGTGATCAAGGACCGGAACGTCTGTCTGTGGATCGTTTCACAAAACTGCGGACTGCTGCGATACGACATCCGGGAAAAGAGAACATACGTATACGACGATCCTCTGCTTCGTGCGGCCCGTGTCGCCTTCTGCGATTCCGAAGGAATCATCTGGATCGGGACCGCTGGAGCCGGACTGCTGAGGCTGAAAAACCCATACAGCCCCTCCGCCCCGGAGTACGTCCGATATCGTCACACGTCCGACGACCATTCTCTTCTTGACGATTCAATCTCCGACATCGCCGAGGATCCGTCGCAGGGGATTCTGTGGATCGGAACGTCCAGCGGTCTGAGTGTTCTGCATGACAAATACGACCCCGCCTCGTTCGAGAACTTCAAATCCGGATCCAGAATCGGAGAACTCCCCTACAATCATGTCACCTCGCTGCTCCTGACCAGGGACAGCCAGGTATGGGTCGCAATGGAGGGCGGCGGCGTCTGCAAGACCCAGATGCGCGAGTTCCACTTCGCCGACAACTCCTCCTACAACCTCCGTACACTCTACAATACGAGCTCCATCCAGAGTCTTCACTACATCGGCGACGGAGATTTCTGGATCGGAATGCCCGATGTCGGACTCGTCCACTACAACATCCACAGCGGACAAGTCCGCAATACGTCGCAAATACCCGGGTTGAGCCGGATGTCCGACAACACCACCGTCACCTCGATCCTCCACAGAAAAACCGACGGAACATACTGGTTCGCAACCAACGATACGGGAATATGGATCTATGACCCCGCCCGTGGAAGCCTCAGGCAGATGGATCGACACAACACCCCCGCCATGCACGACGACCGAATCCATGTGCTCCGCGAGGACCCTCTTGGCAATGTCTGGATCGGGACACGGCGCGGTTTCTGCATCCACACCTACGACGGACATACGCTATCGCCCGAAACATGGTGGGGCGGAAAGATCGGACTCTGTCCCGCGAATCCGGATGTGCACGACATCTGTTTCGACAATGATGGAAGAGTCTGGATAGCCGTATACGCCGAAGGCATCGTGAGATTCGATCTGCGGAACAAGGAGTGCCGGCGTTTCCTCAAAGAGGACGGATTACCCGACGAATGCATCGTTTGCCTGGCCGTCGATCCGCACGGAAGCGTCTGGGCAGGCTCCTCCCACGGAATTGTCGTATGCCCCACCCGCAGCGAACGTTTCCAGCCCGTGACATCGCTCCCCGCACAGGGCCGCATGCGCGTAACCAACATTCTGAAGGATACCAACGACCGACTCTGGATCTCTACGGCCAATTCGGTCTATTCGCTCTCGGCCGACGCCGACGGCAACATCGAGAACATCAATACCTATCAGGTCTCCGGAGAGACCCGATCCTTCTATTTCAACCGCCATTCGGCCGCCTTGCTCGACTATTCCCGCATCGCGTTCGGCGGATCGGACGGGCTGAGGATCTTCACCGGGAGCCGTGCCTTCCAGCGAAAGACGACTCTGCCGCTCGTATTCACGGATTTCAAGGTCCACAACCGCTCGTTGCGCAGCATGCCCGAATCCGAGCGCAGGCAAATCGCGGACAAGGATATCGCATACGCCACCTCCATCCGGCTCAACCACCGGCAGAACAATTTCAGTATCGAATTCTCCGTACTCTCGTTCCTGTCGCCGACCGACAATATCTTCCAATACCAGCTGGACGGGGTGGATCCCAGTTTCGTCACCGTGGACTGGCGACACAGAACCACCTTTTACAGCAACCTCCCCGCCGGGACCTACACCTTCCGACTGCGGGGTGCCGGAAGCAACGGTGTATGGTGCAGTAACGAAAAAACGCTGTCGATACGAATCGATCCACCACCCATGCAGTCCTGGTGGGCCATTCTCATCTATGTGGTTCTGTTCCTCACCCTGATCTACGCCGCGTTCCGCTTCACTCGCTACCGGCTGCGCATGGAACACGAGATCCGTATCTCACACCTCGAACAGCAGCAAATCGAAGAGCTGAACCGCGTGAAACTGCAGTTCTTCACCAATGTGACACACGAACTGATGACGCCGCTGAGTATTCTGCTGACGTCGCTCGAAGGGCTCAACAACGGAATCGGCGAACGACGCACGCTCTACTCCATCATGACGGTGAACGCCACACGGCTCATGCGTCTGATCCAACAGATCCTCGAATTCCGGAAAGCCGAAAGCGGGAATCTGAAACTCCGCGTTTCCAGAGGCAACCTGACGGCTTTCGTACGCAAGTGCGGCGAAGCCTTCAAACCGCTGGTCGACAAAAAGGAGCTGACCTTCTCGTTCGATTCCGATCCCGAGAATATCTCCGGATGGTTCGATCCCGACAAAGTCGACAAGATCATCTACAACCTGCTTTCAAATGCCGCCAAATATACCCCCTCCGGAGGCCGGATCGGAATCTGCATGCGGCTGTGCGAGGAGGCTGCCGAAATCGAGGTCGCCAACAGCGGAGACCTCATGAACAAAGAGACCATCGACAACCTTTTCAAGCGCTTCTACGACGGCAAATATCGGAAGTTCAACACAATAGGAACCGGTATCGGATTGTCGCTGGTCAAAGATCTCGTCACCATCCACAAGGGGCAGATCTCCGTGACGAGCACCCGGGAACGCGGGAACTGTTTCCGCGTGACCCTGCCGATCCTGCCCGATGCCTACACACCCGAGGAGATCGACGACGAAACCGACGATCGGACCGACGGTTTCAATGCCGTGCTTGAACCTCCGCTGGCTCCAATCCCGCCACAGCCGGACGACACATCCTCAGCATCCGACGAGGAGGAGCTGACCCCGCTGTCCGAAAACACGGATCCGGAACTCCTCGACACGCCGGAAAGACGACATACGGTCATGATCGTCGACGACAACGAGAACCTCCGGGAGCTGATCCGCCATCTGCTCGAACGCCGTTTCCAGATCATCACCGCAGCCAGCGGGCAAGAGGCCATCCAACGACTGACGGAACATTCGGTCGACCTGGTGGTTTCCGATGTCATGATGGAGGAGATGGACGGACTGGAGCTCTGCCACTGGATCAAAAGCACGTTCGAATATTGCCACATCCCCGTCATCCTGCTGACCGCACGCCACGGTGATACCAACCGTGTCGAAGGATACAATTCGGGGGCCGACGGATACATCACCAAACCGTTCAGTTTCCAGGTGCTGCTCGCCCGGATCGACAACCTGCTCAAACAACAGGCCACGCGCAGTTCCCGCTTCCGGAATCAGGTCGTCTTCGAGGTCGAAAAACTCGAGTACACCTCCATGGACGAACAATTCCTGCGACAGGCGATCGACTGCGTGAATGCCCACATCGCAGACAGTGCCTTTTCACGCACCGATTTCGTCCGCGAGATGAACACCTCACGCACGGTGCTCACGGAAAAGCTGAAATCACTCACGGGATTGACGCCGGCGGCGTTTGTCCTCGACGTACGTCTGCGCGCCGCATGCACCCTGCTGGAAAAACAGAGGCACATACGCGTGGCCGATCTTGCCTACGCCTCGGGATTCAATGACCCGAAGTATTTCAGCATGTGTTTCAAGAAGAAATTCGGATTCTCGCCCCGAGAATATGTGGAACAGCTCTCCAACCCGGAGAAGAAACAGCCGCAGACAGATAAAAAATCTGAATAACAGCATTTTGCCACATAATCCTCAACGGTGAAAATTGTCCGGAATTTTTCTTCCGATGAAATTTTACGGTCAAATTTCCCCCGTTTGTTCCCTTGTTTTTTCGGAATTTTGGATTCAGAAAAGCGGATGCCGCACCTGCAGGTCTGCGGACATTCGATCAAACAGAATCCAAAATCCTAATTCTTACCTTTATGAAGAAACTCTATTCTTACCGCGTCCTGGCCACCAAGAGTCTTGCTCTGGCGACGGCCTTCCTCTTCGCGTGCTCGAATGACGACACACCAACCCCTCCACCCTCCGGTCCCGACAGCGACGATCCCGGAGTAGAGGTGGCCGCTACACCGATCAAGAGTCTAAAGGCCACTATCGGCGAGGAGACCGTAACCGCTACGGTGGACGATGAACAGAAACAGGCCTCGCTGAACTTCGATTATGCCGAAGACTTCACAAGCGTCACTCTTGCCGTCGAAACCAATACGGGCTGGAAGGTCCAGGCTCCGGCCGAACTTGACGGTATCGACCTTTCGACGGATCCCAGCATCACCTTCGCCTCCGACGACGACCAGACGATGACCTATGACCTCGTGCTGGCGACGAACGCCAATCCGATCGACGTGTCGAAACTGAGCGTAGCGGGAGCCTCCGTAAGCATTTCGCCCGACAACGCCTCCCGCATCATCATCACCTTCGATGCGAATGCCTCGACCACCGTCGAGATAACCTTCGCCGATGGAGCGCTCAAGGAGGGTGCCTCGATCTCGGGAATGAGCGGGAACATACTGACCCTTGCATTCGGTGCCACGACCGAACAGGAGGTCTCGGTGGTGATCAACGGCAAGGAGCACAAGTATACCTTTGTTCTCGAGATGCCCGCACTGGCCGATGAATTCCTCAAAAAACTGAAAACCGTGGGCGACTTCATTGACAAGACGGCCGAATATGCATTCGCCTCGAAATACGACTATATCAAGGTATACAACGCCACCACGCTGAACAACATGCCGGGCGCCACCAATGGCAAGGGAGAAGACGGAAGCAGCACCTCGGAACCCGTACACTGGACAAACAACAGTTCGCTGGAGGTTCAGGAGGCCGCCATGCGGTGTCTGGGCGACTGCACGGATGCGGACTTTACCCAGACCGTCACGGGTGTGAACTTCACGATCGTGACCGTCGACAAGTCCAAGGTCAGCGGCAAGATCGTGGCCAGCAGCGAAGATCGCGGATTCTCGATCGACGGTTCCGAGGGTCTCATCGCCATGAGCGGAAATGTCGTCGTGCGTGAAGACCAGAAATTCCGTAACAACCTGATCGCCGTCGGCGGCACCACCCTGGCAAACAGCCTCTCCTGGTCGACAGCGTTCCGGACAGCTATCGCCTTCGACAAAGACGGAACCATCCATTTCGTACTGGCCGGACTGGATGATACGGACAACTCGATCCGGCAGCTTCCCTTCTGCGAGGACCAGACCGACCACAACGCCGTGCTCAGCGACAACGAACGGGACAAATACTATTACGGTGCCAACTACAAGAACAAATTCCTTGCATCCTGGGAATTCGACATGCAGAGTGTGGCAACAGCACACATGCTCATGATTCTAAACGGAGAAGCCAAGGGTTGGCGCTGGGGCCTGCTCAATGACGGAAACAGCTCATCTCCCGGCAACGCAACCGCATACAATGCAAGAGCCCGCCGCACCTTCATCGGCGAAACCGAGGACAAGATCGTCTTCGCTACCGAAACCGGAGATGGCGTACTGATGTCTCAGGGCGGGCGCGTGCTGCAGGTTGCAGGCTGCACCAATGCCACGGCAACCTCCCGTCACGACGGATGGATGAACGTTGCGGACACAAACGGCGGCTCGACCGAATACTATCCCTCGATCTACGTCGACGGCGTAAATGTCTCGGGTGGAGCATCCAGCACGTGTCCTCTCTGCTACAAGATCGTCTACAACGCCAAATAACCTCTGAACACATGCCCGGCCGCAGGCCCCTCCTGCGGCCGGATCGCTCAAACCGGAAATACGGCGACTCGATGCTCTGCGGAGCACCGAGTCGACCGGATTCCCGAACTGAACCGCACCCCGACATTCAACCAATCATGAAACCCAATTTACGCAACCGTTTCGTACCGATCCTGGCCCTTTTACTGCTCGTCCTGTTCGGAGGCGCCTGCTCCGAAACCCCGGACAACATTGCCGAAACCATCCGTGGAGAGGCCTTCTCCGCACTCTCGGTGACGGCAAACAACGGTGAGACGGTCCAGGCCGTCGCCATCGACGAGAAAAACTACTCGCTGGCTTTCGATACTGCCGACGAGTTCGACAAATGTTCCATCCGCGTAAGCCTCAATCCCGGCTACACGCTCATCTATCCCGAAAATCCCGAACAATTCGACCTCGGGACCTCTCCCGTGATCCATTTCAACAACCCCCAGGGACGAATCATTAAATACTGGCTCTCGGTACGCTCCAACTCGCTGCCGCTCGTGGACGCCTCGAAGATCTCGGTCGAAGGCAGCAGCACCTCGGATGACGTGACCCTCTCAAGTGCGACAAAAACCCTGACCGTGAACTACGCGCTCGGCATGGACATGACGGCCATCACCCTCATCTTCGGCGACGGGTCTCTGCTCGACGGGGGTTCCGTAGGCACAGACAACCGCGCAACGTTCGATCTCTCGAAAGGCAAAGACGAAACGCTGCTCGTCGACATGAACGGAAAACAGGTCGCATACACGGTGCAGATCAATTTCGGCCGCGTAATGGCCTCACCCTCGTCCATCGGTATGCGCGACGTGACAACCCAGTTCGTCGAGGAGGGATCCCCCTTCACCGTCTACCAGGCCACCTCGTTGCCCGCCGTACCCATACTCAACGAAGGTCAGCCCGAAGAGCCCGAATTCTGGACGAACGGCAACTACGGAAACAGCCTCGACGCCCAGCTGGCGGCCATGAGTTTCCTCGGAGACTGGGCGTCCAACCGTCCCACGACCGTACTCAACAACCAGTCGCTGACCGTCATATTCGTCGATCCGCAGAAAGTATCCGGCAGCATCAGGGCCGACGACGCCGGCGGTCTCGAAATAGACGGTTCGATGGCCGATTTCGTGATGACCGGCTGCTCGAAGGAGCTGCAGAGCGAGGTGGTATTGGAGGAGCGGATCGTCGATCAGAAAATAAAGACCCTCGGAAAGGGCTATTTCCGGGCTTGCGTGGCATTCGACCGGGAGGGCGGGCTGCATCTGACCGGCGCGGCTCTCGCGCCCGACAACCTCGCGCCAACCGATATCTCGCAATACCGGGAAATGGCCTTCGTAGATCCCCAATACTACGGGCTGCTCACCGATGAAACCATGGCCGAGCACTTCCCGCAAAAGGCGAAATATGCCGATTATACCTCCGACTGGTCCTTCGATGCGAAATGTTTCGCAACGGCCTATCCCCGGATCATCTGGGACGGAAATGCGCTGAGGTATCAAACCAGCATCGCAAACGACGGATACGGCGACTCGTCCGGGAACGGAACGGCCTGGAACGGAGAACGCACCCGCTGTTTCATCGGTACGACGTTCGACGGAAGAATCGCCTTCGCCGCCTCGAACGGCAAAAGCGGCATGCTGCAGATTGCCTGGCTACTGCAGAAACTGGGCTGGCGATACATGTACTATGTGGGTGGATCGTTCTATGCCGACGACGAATTCCAGCCGACCATCTACCTCTACGGGAATCGGGTCTGCGGAGCGGAATACCAGACCGCCAAATACCTGTTGACCTTCGATGCGAAACAATAACGCTTAACCGAACCGAATCATGAAAAAAATACCCTTCTGTCTGTTGCTCGCACTCTGTGCCGCGTGGGGTCCGATGAGCTCGACGGCTGCGGAAAATACGGCGGGAACAACCGCCGGACAGCAGAGCCGCCGCACCGTCGAATACTCCGGCCGCGTGCTGGACGCACGGACCAACGACCCGCTCGTCGGAGCCACGGTCATCCTCAAAGGTACAACCATCGGAACCAGCACCGACATCAACGGGGAATTCCGGATCGGGGTCCCCGAATCCATCCGCACGGTCGAACTGGAGGTCTCCTATATGGGTTATCGCTCCGAAACGGTTCAATCCGTACAAACCGCAGAGATCGTCATCCGTCTGCAGGAGGATGCGACCTCTCTCGAAGAGGTGCAGGTCATCGCTTACGGGCAGCAGAAAAAGGTCTCCGTGACGGGCGCCATCGCCTCCATCGCCACCAAGGACCTGCTCAAATCCCCGAGCGGAAGCCCCGCCAATGCACTTGCAGGAGCCGTCACCGGCATCTCCTCCGTGCAGATGTCCGGACAGCCCGGAGCCGAGGATCCCTCAATCTATGTCCGTGGAACCGGTTCGCTTTCGAATGCCACGTCGCAGCCGCTGATTCTGGTCGATGGCGTCGAGCGTTCGTTCTTCCAGATGGACCCTCATGAGATCGAAAGCATCACGGTCCTCAAGGATGCCTCCTCGACCGCCGTCTTCGGGGTCCGGGGCGCCAACGGCGTCATTCTCGTAACCACACGACGCGGGGACAAGGGAGCTCCCGAAATCTCGTGGAACTCCTCCTTCGGTCTGACCCAGACCCTGCGCAACCTGACCGGTGTGGGCAGTTACGACTACGCCCGCATCTATTCGGAAATCGAAATGTCGGACACCCCGGGACTCACCGAAGACAAGCTTACCTTTTCGCCCTATGTCATCGAACGGTTCCGAAAGGGTGACGACCCGATCATGTTCCCCGACGTCGACTGGAACGATTACATCTTCAAGAACCTCGCCTGGCAAACCCAGCACAGCGCAACCATCTCCGGAGGTGGTGACCGCGTCCGTTACTTCGTCTCGGGCGGATTCCTCGAACAGGACGGAATGCTCAAGAAGATGTACGAGAACTACGATCCCAACTACAACTACAAACGGTTCAACTACCGTTCGAACATCGACATCGATCTGACCCGAACCACGCTGCTCAAACTCAACGTCGGCGGGAGAACCGGTACAAGACGGGAGCCCGTGACCGATGCCTTGTGGCAGAAAATCATGTGGGCTACGCCCTTCTCAAGTCCCGGATTCGTCGACGGAAAATACATCACCAACACCCACAGCAGCTACATTCCCCTGGCCGAACTTTCAAGTGGTCTGGACTACTACTACAACTGGGGATACCGGAAGGTACGCTCCAATGAGCTGAATCTCGACCTGGCACTCGAACAGGAACTCGATATCATCACCAAGGGGCTCAAGGTCAATGTCAAGGGGGCCTACAACACCAGCCATTCCGTCATCAATCAGTATGGCGTGACGGCCGGCGACAGTGCCTACTCCCCCTACTACCTGGGATCGATCACTCAGCCCGGGATGGACGTCTCGGATCCGGAATTCGACAACACCATCATCTACAAGACCGACGGCGTTACGGGCATGGACGAGCCAATGAGCTACTCCGAACCCGCAACCTCACGCGGCCGGAACTGGTACCTCGAGGCAAGCATCAACTACCAGCGATCGTTCGGCGACCACGACGTCTCGGCGCTGCTGCTCTACAACCAGTCGAAAACCTATTATCCGGCCGAGTACAGCGACATCCCCACTGCCTATGTCGGATACGTCGGCCGGGCAACCTACTCCTACAAGAAACGCTATCTGCTCGATTTCAACATCGGATACAACGGTTCGGAGAATTTCGCTCCCGGGAAACGATACGGCGTATTCCCCGCCGGATCCGTCGGTTGGATCATCTCGGAGGAGAACTTCATGAAGAACCAGCAGGTCGTCGATTTCCTCAAGATCAGGGCATCCTACGGACTGGTCGGAAACGACAAGTACAGCGGGGCCCGCTTCCTCTACCGGCAGGGGCTCTGGTACGGCGAACACTCGATCCGCAACACCGGCGGAAGCTACAGCTTCGGAAGCGAATTCACCGGCATGCAGTACGACGCCGTCGAGGGAACGATCGGCAACGACGAAGTGACCTGGGAAAAGGTCCGCAAACAAAACTACGGCATCGATCTGAAGATGTTCGGTTCGAGACTCTCGCTGACGGCCGACTACTTCTTCGAGCACCGTTACGACATTCTCTCGGCGAGGAATACACTCCCTTCGATCGTGGCCGTCAGCCTGCCGCTGATGAACCTCGGCGTAGTGGACAACAAAGGCTTCGAGATCTCGCTCGGATGGAACGCCAACGCCACCAATCTCAACTGGTGGGTACAGGGCAACGTCTCCTATTCGAAAAACAAGATCATCTACATGGACGAGGTCACGCCGAACTATCCCTGGATGGCGCAGACCGGACGCAGCACAGGGTTGAACTACGGATACCTCTTCGACCGTTTCCTCTCCGAGGAGGATTTCGACGAGGCCGGGAATCTGAAGGTTGACGCCAATGGCAAACCGGTCCTGCCCGTCATGTCGCTGGCAAATCCCCGGCCCGGAGACGCCCTTTTCAAGGATCTCAACGCCGACGGTGTGATCGACGGAAACGACAAGACCTATTTCGGATACAACGATCGCCCCGATTACGTCTTCGGTCTTCTGGGCGGCATCCGTTGGAAAGGATTCGAGATCTCCATGCAGTGGACGGCCGGACTCCATGCCTCCAGAATGCTCTCGGGAGAGTACCGCGAACCGTTCGGAAGCACGAACTCCCGGGCGCTGCTCAAGTTCCTTGCCGACGACAGCTGGACGCCGCAAAACCCCGACGCACGATTCCCGCGTCTGACCTTCACCAACAAACAACACTACCTCGAGGACTCCGACCTGTGGCTCATGGACGGTTCCTACCTGCGGCTGAAGGTCCTTGACGTGGGCTACACCTTCGAGAAGAACAAATTCTTCAACAAACTGGGTGTCAAGTCTCTGAGAGTCTATTTCAGCGGATATAACATGCTGACGCTCTTCTCCGAGCTGAACGACATGGACATCGATCCCGAGGGTACGACCGGCGGATCATCCATCGATACGTATCCCAACATACGCATCTTCAATTTCGGAGTCAATATCACCTTTTAACTGACCGCTCATGAAAAAATCGATCATAAACCTGTTGTCCTTCGCAATCGCACTGGTGTGCGGAGCCGGTTGTGCCGACCTGAAATTCGGCGACGACTTTCTGGAAAAGACCCCCGGCGTAGACATGACCATCGACTCGATCTTTTCGCGCAAGCTCTACGCCGACCGTGCGCTGACCGGAGCCTATGCCACCATGCGCTCCTGTCTGACACTCGGAAGCAACGAGAACTTCCCCAACGAAAGCGACAATGAATACGGATACAAACCCGCCGCCGACAAACTCGGATGGGACAACCTCGATGCCCTGACCGACATCATCAACAGCCACATGAGCTACGGCGGTGCCGCATCGGTCTACTATTCGGGGACCTACAGCGCCGAAACCGAGAACACCAGCACCAGCACCAAAATGGGCTTCAACCCGTGGCAGGATGCCACCTGGTGGGGAATCCGACGCGCCCTGCTCTACATCGAAAACGTCGACCGCGTTCCCGACATGACCCCGGAGGAAAAAGAGCGGGGAAAGGGGGAGGCCTACATGATCATGGCCTGCCATTACCTCGATCTGTTCCGGAATTTCGGCGGAATACCGCTGCTCAAGAGCTCGGTCAACGTCAGCAACCTCGACGGGGTGGACTTCAAGCGGCAAAGCGTCGAAGAGACCCTGAAGTATATCGTCAGCCTCTGTGACGAGGCCGCGAAACGACTTACGTGGACCGTCAACGCCTCCGAGGACGGACGTTTCACGAAAGCCGCGGCCATGGGGCTGAAGATCCGCGCACTGGCTTTTGCGGCAAGCCCCCTCTTCAATGCTCCGGCACCCTACGCCCCGGCACAATCGCCCACGGGCGCCAACGCATCCAAAGTCTCGGCCCAGGATGCCGAAAGGATGATCTGGTGGGGGAACTGCTCGACGGAGCGGTGGAACGATGTGGTGACAGCCTGCAAGGAGTTTTTCGAGGAGAACACCCGAAACGGAAACATTTATGCACTCGTCGACACCGACAACCCCGCCGAGGACTTCTCCAAATGCTATGCGGACCGCAACAACGGCGAGATCCTGATCTCGACAGGCCGGCAGGTTGAAAAATTCTACGATCTTTATCACACCTACTGTTTCGGGCCTTCGGTCGACCCGATCACCGGAAACAAGAACTGGGGATGGGGCGGCAGCTGCGTGACGCTCAACTATGTCGACCTCTTCCCCTCGAGTACCGGAGAACCGGCCCGTTACAGAGACTGGATCGCACGAAACGGACACAGCGGATCGGAGACAAACACCCCCTTCGTAGACCGAGACCCGAGGCTCTCCGAATCCGTGATGGTCATCGGCGGAAAGACATTCCGGGGGCGGCAACCCGAGATGTGGATCGGAGGCACCGAGCGCGGCGAGAAAAATGCCGGACGCGCCATCTCGGGATTCTGTATCCGCAAATTCTTCTGGGATTTCAATCCCGAGACCTACCACTACAAGGCCGTCTGCTCGCCCTATCTGCGTCTGGCGGAGATCTGCCTCACCTATGCCGAGGCCCTCAACGAAACCGGACAGAGCGAGCAGGCCAAGGAATGGCTCGACAAGACACGTGACCGCGCCGGACTGCCCGCCATTACCGATGCACAGCTCAAACGTCTCCATCCCGATGACGAGTTGGCCCAAGCTCCCGATTACCCGGAATTCCTCGGCGACAAACGCCTGCGCGAGGAGATTCTCGACGAACGGGCCCGCGAATTCTGCTTCGAGGAGGTCCGCTGGTACGATCTGGTGCGCTGGAAGCGAAGCGACATCCTCGAAGAGCCCCTCTACGGCATCACGATCACAGGAAACGCCTCCGCCCTGGAATTCTCCGATCCGCAACCCGAACCCGTCCGCGCCTGGACCAACAATTTCGATCCGAAATGGTACCTGAGCGCATTCCCCTCGGATGAGGTCAACAAGGGATACGGGCTCGTGCAGAACCCCGGTTGGTAGACGATTGTTAAACAGACAAATTTCAAACGATGAAAAAAGCATATTTCGCATTGCTGTTCCTGGTTGCTGCATTCGCCCGGGCCGAAGCACAGGACGTGAAGGTCTGCGTCACCGACCATTGGAACAGGCCGCTGAGCGAAGTCGCGATAACGATAGCCGACGACCGCACGGTCGCCGCACGGACCGACGACCGCGGAGAGGCGGTGATCCAGGCACCCGAGGGCTCCAGGATCACGCTGACACTTTTCAACCGGAAAAGCAAGACCGTCCGTGTCGAAGGTTCCCGACTCAATGTCCAGCTCTCCGAAAACGACCGTCTTCTCGATCTGGGCTATGACGAACGCATCTCGAAATCGGAGAGCACCGCGGCACTGGCTGCCGCCGCATCCGAAGAGATCGAGGCATCAGGGGCACCCTCTCTGATGAACAACCTCTACGGACTGATCCCCGGACTGGGGGTCTACCAGGGCAATAACCTTCCGTGGGACAGCTCGCCGAATCTCTACGTCCGAGGCCAGGGCTCCTTCGGCGGCAACCAGGTGCTGGTCCTCGTCGACGGAATCGAACGCGACATGGCACAAATCAACCCCCAGGAGGTCGAAAGCATCACGGTCCTTAAGGATGCCGCATCGCTCGCCCTCTACGGAAACCGCGGAGCCGACGGCGTGGTGGTCATCACCACCAAACGCGGCGGCGACCACGGTCTGCGAACCCGCATCGATTACAATTTCGGCGTGCAGACCCCGTTCCGCGTCCCGGAAATGGCCGACGGATATGCCTATGCCGAAGCCGTGAACGAGGCCCTTGCAAACGACGGTCTCACACCGCGCTATACCATGCACGACATGAGGCTGATCGCAAACGGAGAGCGTCCGCAACTCTTCCCCGACATCGACTGGAACGCCCTTATCCTCCGCCAGGCCGCATTCACACACAACGTAAACCTCTCCTTCGACGGAAGCAGCAACCATATCCGCTATTTCGTCTATGCGAACTACAACAGCAACCGCGGATTCCTCAACAACACGGAGATGAACGACGGATACTCCACCCAGGTGGGAATGGACGCACTCAAGGTCCGCTCGAACATCGAGGCCCGGCTGACGAAAAGCACCGTGGCGCGCGTCAACCTCATGGGGCGCCTGATGCAGTATCAACAACCCAGCACCGGGACGGATCTGGCCGGTATGTACAATACGCCGGCCTCTGCATTCTATCCCCTGGCTCCGCAGTCCGAGGGCGGAGGCTGGGCCCGCAGCAAACTCTTCGACAACCCTCTGGCACAGCTGGCGGCACGCGGATACAACACGGTGCTGCAACGGACGCTCTTCGCCGACCTGACGATCGATCAGGATCTCTCGATGCTTACCCCCGGGCTTTCGCTGCAGGTGCGCGTGGCCTACGACAATTCGGCCGACATCACCGATTCGAGGAGCTGCAACTACGGCTACAAGGAGGTCGCCCCGACAACCGACTCCTACGGAAATGTCGAGAAGATCTCCTATACGGCCTACGGCAACGACAGCAACATCTCGTTCAACAGCTGGCTCTCGGCGGCCATGAACCGTACGTCCGTATGGGCAAAGGTGCTCTACGACCGCTCCTTCGGCCGGCACGGCATCTCGGCGCGTCTGATCTTCAATGAGAACCGTTCGGACTACCGCGGCGCAAACAATTCCTACATGTATCGGGACGGAATCGCCTCGGTGGCATACAACTATGACTCCCGCTATCTGGTACAGGCCGTCGTGACATACGGAGGCGCCAGCCAGATGCCCTCGGGCGACAAATACAGGATCTATCCCGCCGTATCGGCCGCATGGATCGCATCCCGGGAATCGTTTCTGCGCAACGTCGAACAGCTCGACCTGCTCAAGTTGCGCGCATCGTTCGGCGTAACCGGAATGAGTGCACGACTCTCCTACGACATGGACAAGCAGTTCAACGGAGCCGGGAATTCATACATCTTCGTCGGATCCGTTTCCCAGTACGGTACGGCCCAGGGAGCCCTTCCCTCCACCGGAATCGAGCCCGAACGGGAATACCGAAGCAACATCGGTCTCGAACTCGGACTGTTCAAAAGCCTGACCTTCGATGCCGACCTCTTCTACAACGAACGGCACAATATCCGTGTCTCGTCCGACGCCACCCTCTCCGGGGTGTTGGGAATCGGAGCCCCCGACGTCTTCACCGGAAAGGTCCGCAACTACGGATGGGAACTCGCCCTGGGGTGGCGCAAACAATCCGGCGACTTCGGATACGGCATCCGCGGACAGGTATCCTACGCCAAGAATGAGATTCTTCAGAAGGAGGAGGGATACAAGCCCCACTGGTATATGTATGCCAGGAACAATGCAATCGACCGTTTCTACGGGCTGATGGCCGAAGGGCTCTATCAGACGGAGGATTTCAATCCGGACGGTTCGCTGCGCGCCGGACTTCCCGTCTCGACCTATCAGAGCCACGTACAACCCGGCGACGTGAAGTACTTCGACCTGAACGGTGACGGAAAAATCGACGCAAACGACTGCGCCTACCAGCTCTATGCCCCCCTGCCGCAACTCTACTACGGCATAAACATCGAACTGAAATGGCGTGGCCTGGGGCTGAGCGCCTACTTCCAGGGGACCGGGCGGTCGACGGTCGCCACCACGCTGGCGAGCATCTACCAACCGCTCTACGGCAACGACAAAAACGTCTCGGAGCACTATCTGGAGAACCGTTGGTCGACCTACAACCCCCAGGGACGCTATCCGCGGCTGACAACACTCTCCAATGCCAACAACTTCGCCGCGAGCTCTCTCTGGACCGAACGCGGGGACTTCTTCAAGCTCAGAACACTCTGCCTGTACTACAAGCTGCCACGGCATCTCGCAACGAAAATCCGGATGCGCGAATGCAGTCTCTATGTCAAGGGCATGAATCTCTTCTCGGCCGATCACGTCGGAATTCTCGATCCCGAGTACATCAGCACCGGATACCCCTCCGCTCGCAGCTACCAGGTCGGCCTCAACCTCATCTTCTAACACTTCCCGTACGATGAAAAAATCCATTGCAATCCTCCTCGCTGCCCCGTTGCTGCTGGCTTCGTGCAGCGATTTCCTGGAGCTCAACGAATCGGAATACCACACCGTCAAATACCAGTTCTCGACCTTCAGCCGGGTGAAACAGAGCGCCACAAACGTATACGGATATGTGCGCGACGGGCTGGCCGACGTCGAAGAGACGATGCTCGATGCCGCTACCGACGATGCCGTCTATGTCTGGGAAACAAACAACATCAAACGTTTCTATGACGGCAGCTGGTCCCCCGTGAACCTCATCGACGACCGTTGGGACGAGCTCTACGCGGCCATTGCCGCCGCGAACTACTTCCTGGAAAACTGTCCCGAAGATTTCCCCGAGGCCAAATACCAGGACAACTACGCCGAGGATCTCAAGCAGCTGAAAAACTATCCGTTCGAGATCCGGGCCCTGAGAGCCTATTTCCATTTCGAACTGCTCAAACGCTACCGCTCGATCGTCATTGCCAACCGTTCCTTCACCAAAGAGGAGGTCAACACGCTCGAACCGGCAACCTACGACAGGACCGTCGAATGGATCGTCGACGAATGCGACGCCATCATTCCCTCGCTGCCCGTGACCTATTCGGGATCCTATTACGGCGAAGTGGGACGTGTGACCCGCGGAATGGCACAGGCCCTCAAGGCCCGGGTGCTGCTCTACGCGGCCAGTCCCCTGAACAATCCGACAGGAGACCGGACCCGGTATCTGAGAGCGGCTGCTGCTGCCAAAGAGATCATCGACAGCGGCGTCTATTCGCTCATCGACGAACAGACCACGAACAACGCATCCGCAAAAGGGTTGATCTTCGGGAAACTCTGTCCGCTAAGCTCAACCTTCGAAGCCGCCAATTTCCCGATCGGATACGAAGGCGGGAACACCGGAATATGTCCCTCACAGAACCTGGCCGAAGCGTTCGACATGCGCAACGGAACGGTCTTCAACCGAAACGACGAGGGACACTGGCGCAACCTGCTTAACGCCTCGATGCGTGATCCCCGCTTTGCAAAGACCCTGCTCTACAACGGAGCCCTGTTCAAGGATCAGTACATCCAGTCCTATACCGGAGGACGCAACGGACTCCCCCTCGACGGGGCCTCCGTCACCTCGTACTACCTCTACAAGCACATCCAGGAGGAGACCAGTTTCGTAGCCGGCAGCGAGACCTATTTCCAGCACGTGTACCCGCTGTTCCGCTACGCCGAAGTCGTACTGAACTACGCCGAAGCGCTGGGAGCCGCCACGCAGAACGCCGCCTTCACCGGAACGCTCGATGTCGACGGTGTGGACGTCGCGTTCGACCTCTCGCCGCTGGAGGCGCTGAACCAGGTAAGAACCCGTTACGGAATGCCCGCAATCGCCTCGGTAGTCAATTACGACAGTTTCGAAACACGGCTGCGCAACGAACGTCGTGTGGAACTGGCCTTTGAGGGGCATCGTTTCTGGGACATCCGCAGGTGGAAGATCGGCCCGCAGACCACACGTCTCTACGGATTGGAGATCACGAATGCGAACGGCTCGATCTCCTATACCCGCAAGCTGGTACAGGAACGCATCTGGGACGACAAGATGTATTACTATCCCCTCTCCGAGGCCGAGCTGTACAACAACCGGAATCTGATACAGAACGAAGGTTGGAATTAATGACAAAACCATAATCATCCATGCCATGAAAACGATTTTGGCGACATTAGCCTTTATGAACACGCTCTTCTTCATGTCGACAGCCTGTTCGCAAGACAACACCGAATACTTCATACCCGCATTCGAATCCCAGGAAGGATATGCCCCCGATGAGATCCGGAGCTGGCCCCACGCCGTATTCAGTTTCAACGATCGGAACTGCACCGACGTGCAAATGGCCGAATCCAGACAGGGGATCGGGCAAATCGCCTCAAGCGGTTACCGGACGACCATCCTGGCCTGCAGTTCCATGGAAAACATCGACTTTTCGTCGTCACAGCCCGGAGAAAACCCATACGAATATATTCTCCGCATCCAGGATATGGATGCCGACATACCCCAGGTGTGGATGCAATGCACCTCTCTGAGCGAAGCAGGGAAGGCCATCACGCTCACACCGCTGACATCGGCACTGAAGATCCGGATGATCGACGCTCCCGACAACCTGGAATCGGTGGAGCTCGTCCTGCCCGAGATGAACGATGCCCTCTATCTGTTCACCGGTGTGACCGAACCGCTCGGCAAGGCGAAAAGCAAGACCGTACACCTCGGCGCCGCGGATACCGAAAAAACGCTTTATCTGTTCCCGATGCACGCATCCGGTTCATGGAGCCTGAACTTCACGATCGAGATCGACAACGCGGAATATCCCGGCACGCTCGTGATTCCGAACGGAATCGGGGCCGGAGAGGCGCTGGAGGTGGATTTCGACTTCTCGAAGCTCGCAACGGGCAGTTACGAGGTCTCCTACCGGGAGGCTCCATACGGCGACGCCCCTGCGCTGCTGGCCTCCAACACGTTCGAAAACGCAAAATACGACGACACCTTCAAGGACAAGAACCCGTATTACAACGTCTACGTGCTGCAGGGTTCGATCTGGAAATCCGTAGAGGTGCACAATGCCCTCTGCTCCAACGCCCCGCTCTATCACGAACAGATCTGGAACGACTGGAACAACTCCAAAGGGCTGCGCGACATCATGTGCTACACGCTCTTCATGGATGATTTCAACGGGCCCGTGCGGGTTCGCGTCGAGAAACGGGAAGGTTTCTCGCAGGCTCAGGTACGCCCCTCCACCTGGAACATCCCGACCGAGCTTGTGGCTGAAAACACCATCGAATTCACCCTCCCGAGTTGGGAGCGCCGCAAGGTATCCGTCGAATTCGACGGGGACCGCTACCACAACCTCTTCATCCTCCCCAACCGTCCGGATCCGAACCGGGAGATCTATGCGGACGGTACCGCAGACCGTTATTTCAAAAACAACGTCTACTACTTCGGCGGCGGCAAGGAGTACACCCTGGCCGAAAACGACCCCATCAAGCTCACCTCCGGGCAGACGCTCTACATCGACGAGGGTACGACCGTCTACGGCCGTGTGGAGGCCCGGGGCAGCAACATCACCATCGCCGGTCGTGGCACGCTCTCCGGAGCCAAGCTCGAACATAAGGGATCCCAGTATTCCGAAGGAAACATTCTGGTTGACGTCCTCAACAACAACGGATCCAACAACTGCTCCGGGCTTCGTATCGAGGGAATCACGATGATCGATACCCCGAGCTGGTGTCTGCGCATCTTCAACACCGACGACGTGACCATCGACAACATCAACATGATCCACTGGATCCTCAACGGTGACGGCATCGACATCTGCACCGGGAAGCGGATTTCCATCACGGACTGCATGCTGCGCACATACGACGACTGCATCACGCTCAAGGTCCGCCACAACGCCAAACCCATCGGTCCGATCGAGGATGTGACGATCGAGCGCTGTCTGGTATGGACCGAACTGGCCCGCGGCATCGTCGTGGGGCCCGAATGCGGCGACATGACCTCGCTCTCCTACCAGACCGGCGGCATCTCCGACGTAACCGTCTCCAACTGCGTGGTGCTGGAGGCCTCGCGGGCCAATGACGAGAATTTCGAGAATGCGGGACTTGCCGTCATGGCGGAATCCGCCGGATCGAATGCGCCGGGAGTACCCGGTCCCATCGACAATATTCTGTTCGAGAACTGCGTGATCGACAACATCCACGTCTCCGGCAGGCCCATCACCATCACGGCCCGCACACACGAAGACGGAACATGCACCATCTCGGACATCACCTTCCGCAACGTCGAGATCATCTCCCAGAACGGATGCCGCGTATCGGGTATCGATCCGCAAGGAAACACCTTCCGGAACCTGACCTTCGAAAACTGCCTCTACAACGGACTGAAAATATCTTCGCTCGATCCGGCCATCCTCACGTGTACGGGTATCGACAACGTAACCGGACTGAAATTCCAATAACGAACCCATAAAATGCCGATGTCGGGGGGGGTGAATCCCCGGCATCGACAACCAACAAACCAGACAAACAGATGATACGATTTCAGAAACTGATTTTACCGATCCTGGCCGGCCTGCTGTCAGCATGCGGACAACCGCAATGCGTCATAACGCCCCGGCCCGAACACTTCGAACGCAAATGCGGATACTTTCCGTGCGACAGCGCCCGCGTTGCGGAAGGGGAGATCCCCGGACTCATCCGGACGATCGACACCGCGGCCGAAGGCCTTCGTGCCGAAGGGTACAGGTTACTCGTGACCCGGAAGGGCATCAGCCTTACGGCACGTGACTCCGCCGGGCTGTTCTACGGAGAGCAGTCCCTGCGCCAGTTGGCCTCCGCAAAGGGAATCCCCTGCGTGGAGATCACGGACAATCCCCGTTTTGCATACCGGGGCATGCACCTCGACGTCTCCCGACACTTCTTTCCCAAGGAGCAGGTCTTCAAGATCCTCGACGAGATGGCCCGCTACAAGCTCAACAAGTTCCATTTCCATCTGACCGACAACGGAGGCTGGCGCATTCAAATCGACAAATATCCCCTTCTGACCCGGCTCGGATCCCACAGAATGGAGATCGACTGGCTCAAATGGTGGGACTTCGGAGACAAGCACTATGTTCCGGAGGGAACCCCCGGCGCATACGGCGGTTATTTCACCAAGGAGGAGATCCGTCAGATCGTAGCCTACGCCGCAGAAAGGCACATCGAGGTGATTCCCGAAATCGAGTTCCCGGCGCACTCCGACGAGGTGTTCGTGGGATATCCCGAACTCTGCTGCACGGGGAAACCCTACACAACCGGAGAGTTCTGCGTAGGGAATCCGGCCACGCTGCAGTTCGCCAAGGACGTTCTGACCGAGATCATGGAGCTCTTCCCCTCGAAGTACATCCACATCGGAGGTGATGAAGCCCGCAAGATCGCGTGGAAAAGTTGTCCGAAGTGTCAGCGACTGGCCCGTGAGGTCGGCGGACTGGAAGCCGTGCAATGCTATCTGGTGGAGTCGCTCGAACAGTTTCTCGTCGAACACGGCCGCGCCATGATGGGATGGGACGAGATTCTGAAGAACAACCTGCGATCCTCCTCCGTTCCCATCTCCTACCGCGGACAGCGGGGTGGCATCGAGGGGGCGAACCGGGGACTCAACGTCGTCATGTCGCCCGGCGAGATGATCTACTTCGACTGGTACCAGGCGGATCCCTACACACAGCCCCGCGCCATGAGCGGATACACCCCGATCAAAAAGGCATACAGCTTCTATCCCGTTCCCGACACCCCCGAAAAGGCCGCCTCAAACGAGTCGTTCATCAAAGGGGAGTACGTGGACCCCGGCTCGGTGGAATACATCTATAACGGCGCCTCGAAATACGTGCTCGGAGTACAGGGATGCATGTGGACCGAATTCGTGGACACGAAGGAGCATCTGGAGTACATGATGTTCCCGAGAATGCTGGCGGTCGCCGAGATCGCCTGGACCCCCCAGTCGCTTCGTGACTGGCACGATTTCCGCCGCCGGGTCAATCAGGAGATTCCCCGGCTCCGCGCCCGAGGCATCAACGCCTTCCAGTTGAGCAACGACGTGGAAATCTCCGTGACCCGACTTCCCGACGGCAAAAAAGCCCTCGTAACGCTGGATACGGAGAAATATCCCCTCGAGGTCCGCTTCACGCTCGACGGAACGGACCCGACCCCGGAATCTCCGCTCTACCGGAAACCTTTCAAGGTGAAAATCGGAACGACCGTCAGTGCCGCCAGCTTCGACGCGACACGCAATCCCGGCAACATCGCCCGCGTGGACGTAAACGGACATCACGACATCCAAAACTATTACCCGTACCTCGAAACCCCCGAAATCCATGCTTCGATCGAACCGTAAATCCACCACACGACGCCGAATCGCCCTGTTTGCAGGGATTTTGCTGCCCCTCTGCGGCCTGGCCGGCACACCCCGGCTGGGCACCGATCCGCTGCACCGCGTGATGAAAGCCCTGTCTCTCGAAGAGAAGGCCGCACTGCTCGTGGGTGCCTCCATGGAGGATTACAGCGGAGAGGGTTCCGTTGCCGGACGGACTCTGCGCCACATCGCAGGATCGGCGGGAACGACCGTACCCCTGCCGCAATACGGAATTCCGCCCACCGTAATGGCCGACGGGCCCGCCGGACTGCGGATCGATCCGCATCGTGCGAACGACCCGGCGACCTACTATTGCACGGCCTTCCCCGTAGGAACCATGATCGCATCGACATGGAATACGGAGCTGATCGAGCAGGTCGGCGCGGCCATCGGAAACGAGGTACTGGCATACGGCTGCGACGTCATTCTCGGTCCGGGCATGAACATCCAGCGGCACCCGCTCTGCGGCCGCAACTTCGAGTATTACTCCGAAGATCCGCTGTTGAGCGGTAAATGCGGCGCAGCCATGGTCCGCGGCATCCAGTCCCAGGGGGTGGGAACCTCCGTCAAGCATTTCGTCGCGAACAACCAGGAGGGACTCCGTCTACAGAATGACGCCCGGGTTTCACAACGCGCCCTGCGCGAAATCTATCTCCGGGGCTTCGAAATCGCCGTCCGCGAAGGAAAACCCTGGACGGTCATGTCCTCCTACAACCGCCTCAACGGCCCCTATACCCAGGAAAACCGGGAACTGCTGACCACGGTTCTCCGCGAGGAATGGGGTTACGACGGAATCGTCGTCACGGACTGGATCGGGAAACGCAACACCGTGGCCCAGGTACAGGCCGGGAACGATCTGATGATGCCCGGCGAGGCCGCCCAGGCCCGCGAAATCGTCCAGGCCGTGCAGGACGGGACGCTCGCGGAAGAGGAGGTCGACCGTTGCGTCCGCCGTATTCTCGAGTACGTCATGCGGACACCCCGATTCCGGGGACACGTTCCCTCGAACCGTCCCGATTTCGAACGGAATGCCGCCATCGCCCGGCGTGCCGCAGCGGAGGGCATGGTCCTCCTGCGCAACGAAAACAATACCCTACCCTTGCCGCAAGGAGGTCGAATCGCCCTGTTCGGAGTCAACGCATATGATTACATCGCCTGCGGCACCGGAGCCGGATACGTCTACTCCTCCTACAAGGTCGACTTGAACCAGGGGCTCGAAAACGGCGGATTCATCCTGGACTCCGTAGCCGATGATCTCTACCGCAAATATGTCTCCTTCGGAGAGGCTCTCTACGCCGAACAGAACGAACGGCTCGTCCTCGGCAACAGGTTCTACACGCCGGAGAGCCCGCTGACGCCCGAATTCATTGCGGCACGTGCCGCGGCAAACGACATCGCCGTAGTCTCCTTCGGGCGTCTGGCCGGAGAGGGGAACGATCGTCCGACAGCGGATTTCTACCTCTCGGAGGCCGAACGCACGCTTCTGGAACGGGTCTGCGAGGCTTTCCATGCCGAGAACAAGCGCGTTGTCGTCGTACTCAACATCGGCGGGGTTGTCGAAACCGCCTCGTGGCGGGAGCTCCCGGATGCGATTCTCGTCAGCTGGCAGGGCGGACAGGAGGCCGGGAATGCCACGGTCGACGTGCTGAGCGGGAAAGTCACCCCTTCGGGACGTCTGCCCATGACCTTCCCGATGGATTACACGGACCACCCTTCCACGCGGAATTTTCCGCTGAACTATCGCTCCCATCGCGGAGACTGGGCGGACGATGCCCCGGAGCGCAAAATCCGCAACCTCGGATACACCCTCTACGAGGAGGACATTTGGGTCGGATACCGCCACTTCAGCACTCGGGCTCCGGAACGAGTCGCCTATCCGTTCGGATACGGGTTGAGTTACACGACCTTCTCGTGGGATGACGCCGCCATACGACACAACGGAAAGAGGTGTCAGGTTACGCTGCGCGTCACCAATACGGGCACACGACCCGGCAAGGAGGTCGTAGAGCTCTACACGGCAGCCCCCGAAGGCGGAGTGGTCAAACCCGTACGGGAGCTGAGAGCCTTTGCCAAGAGCCGCGAACTGCAGCCCGGAGAGTCGCAAACCGTCACGCTGGAGTTTGCAATCGATGATCTGGCATCCTTCGACGAGGAGGCCTCGGCGTTCGTCACGCAGGCCGGGGAACACACCGTGGAACTGGCCCGCTCGGCGGATGACATTCTGCTGCGGCTGCCCCTTACGGTCCGAGCCAAAACGAGACCCGTACACCGGGTGCTCCAGCCTCGGGAGCCGATCGTCGGAAGCGATCAAACGTCCAGGCAGTAATTCCCAGAATCGATTCCCTTCGCAGAGGGCAAAAATCAAAACTTATGAACAGAAAAACTTGGTTCCTCACGTTGTTGCTGGTGCTCTCCGGAGCGCTGTACAACTGCTCCGAGGCCGAAAACAGCACGGAGGAGACATCCGGGATTTCCGGAGGCAACGATAACGACGGTGACGGGGATACAGGAGCGATCGAAGAAGCGATCGTACCCTGGGACACCGAGATTCCCTATGCAGCCTGGGGGAAACCCGATACGCTGGCCTGCTATCCGATCGGTCCCGGAGTCGATTACATCGCCATCAACTACGAGAAGGCCCCGCTTCGAGTCTTCGTCACACGGGTCGATCTGACCAATCCGGAGAACGACATCGAACATTTTCAACTCGACATCCCCTCCACGGGATATGCGGTCTCGAAACAGTGCGAACTCAACTGGGATCTCTACGGGAAACGGGTCGTCTCCGCCGCCAACCACGATTTCTTCTACGGTTCGGCCGGAGGCTATGTCCCCATGGGCAGCAACGTGCGGAACGGACAGGTGACTCACGCCAATTACCTCAACACGTCGAAAGGCAACATTCAGGTCCTGGCCTTCGACCAGGAGAAACATCCGAAGGTGTTCCATGCCACGCTGAAAATGCGGGTGTTCTTCGAAAACGGCAAAAGCCTGCCTCTGGATCGCACCAATCTGAAATGGTATACGGGAAACACGATCCCCGCGGATGAGCTCGACAAGATCGAGGCCGTCTTCTTCAATGCCCATTACGATTATCCCGCATACGAGAATACGACCAACCTCGACGGTACGTTCGTGGAGGTGAGGCCGCTCGAGGAGTTTACGACGAACAACGCCGACGGCACCCGGTGTGAGATCCTGCGCATCGCCGATGAAAAGATCCCCATGACGGGCATCTCCACGGAGGAGAGCTTGCAGGAGCGCAAAAACTACATGCTGGTATTCCGGGGTTCGAAACAGACGGATTTCAAATCCTACGGCATACAGGTCGGGGAGGAGGTTCGGATCCGCAACTACTACGACTTCTCCGATGCGGACTGCTGGGGCGAGGCCCCGGAGAACGTCCGACAGGCATTCGAGGCATATCCTGCAATCCTCAGGGACGGGCAATATTACAGCGAGTCCAACTGGTGTGTGGACCACCTGACGCAGCAACAGCCCCGTACGGCCGCCGGGATCTCGAAAGACGAAAAGACGTTCTACCTGGTAGCCGTCGACGGACGCTCGCAGAGCAGCCGCGGCGTGAACACCGAAGAACTGGCCGGATTCTTCCGATCGTTCGGGTGCGATTTTGCCGTGAACTTCGACGGCGGAGGATCCACGGAGATGGTGATCCGGGAAGGCCTCGACAAGGATGACTTCAGGATCGTCAACACCCCTTCGGACGGAAAGGAGCGCAGCGTAATGAACACCATACAGGTCATCTCGAAGGTCGAGGCCGACACCCGAATCGCCGGCTACACCTTTCTCAGACCGTCGCTGGAGGTTCCGGAGAATACAAAGACCGCCCTTCCGGAGATTCTTGCCGTGAACCGCCACGGCGAAATATTGAATCGCAACGTTCCGAAGAGCAATTTTACCTGGCGATGCGTACCGGAAGGCTTCGCCTCGATCCAACAGGGAGAGATCACGACCTCCGGAATCGCGGAGTACGGATACCTGTATGCTGAAAAAGCGGGATATGCATCCTTCCGGCTCAAAATAAAATCGATCCGCTGACGTTTTAATAAGAAGGGGCGCAAGCAACCTTCCTGACCCTGCGGACAATCACCCACGTCAAACCGTTGAAAACATGAAGAAACTACTTTACCTGCTGACCTGCACGCTGGGCTGGAGCGCCTGCTCCAGCGTACAGATCACCCCGGCCATTCCATCCGATCCGAAGATCGAGGCCCGGGTCGAGAAGATCCTCAAGGAGCTGACCCTCGAAGAGAAAATCGGCCAGATGTGCCAACTCACGGTCGGAATGGTCACGGACAGCAGCGACCCCGAGAACCCCTTCATCAGCGACGCCCTGCTCGACACGGTGATCGGACACTACAAGGTGGGCTCGATCCTCAACATCCCCTTCGGTGTCGGGCAACCTCCCGAGGTGTGGCTGGAGGTGATCAACAAGATCCAGCAACGCTCGCTCGACGAACTGGGAATCCCCTGCATCTACGGCGCCGACCAGATCCACGGAGCCTCCTATACGGTCGGAGCGACCTTTTTCCCGCAGAACATCAACATGGCCGCAGCTTTGAACGACGAGCTGATGTACCGTGCTTCGGAGATCTCCGCCTACGAGACCCGGGCATGCGGCATCACCTGGAACTTCGCACCGGTCATGGACCTGGGGCGCGATCCCCGTTGGTCGCGCATGTGGGAGAGCTACGGCGAGGACGTATACATAAACTCCCGCCTCGCTGCCGCATCCGTACGGGGATTCCAGGGTGAGGATCCCAACCACATCGGATCACAACGGGTGGCAGCCTGCATCAAACACTTCATGGCTTACGGCGTGCCGGTCTCGGGAAAGGACAGAACCCCTTCGTCCGTGACCCGGAATGCCCTGCGCGAGAAGTATTTTCTGCCCTTCCTGGAATGCATCCGCGCCGGAGCTCTCTCGCTGATGGTCAACTCCTCCAACAACGACGGCATGCCGTTCCACGCCGACCGTGAGCTGCTCACGGAATGGGTCAAGGAACAACTCGCCTGGGACGGCGTCATCGTCACGGACTGGAACGACATCTACAACCTCTACGAACGGGATCGCATCGCATCCAGCCGCAAGGATGCCGTGCGCATCGCCATCAATGCCGGCATCGACATGGCAATGGTCCCCTCCGACTGGAAATTCTGCGACTATCTGCGCGAACTGGTCGAAGAGGGGGCGGTCAGCATGGACCGCATCGACGATGCCGTACGCCGCGTCCTGCGCATGAAGATGCGTCTGGGGCTTTTCGAGCATCCGTTCCCGGAGGTTGCCGAGTTCGACAGGTTCGCCTGCCAGGAGTTTGCCGACGTTGCCCTGCAGGCCGCAGAAGAGTCGCAGGTGCTCCTCAAAAACGAGGAAGGGCTGCTGCCCCTCGACCCCTCGGCACGCATCCTGCTCACAGGTCCCAATGCCAACGCCATGCGGTGCCTCAACGGAGGATGGTCCTACTCCTGGCAGGGCGAGCGCTGCGACGAATTCGCCGGAGCCTATCATACGATCTACGAAGCACTGAAAAACAAGTTCCGGCACGTCACCTGGATCCCCGGTGTGGAGTATGGATCCCCGGACGAAGAGTGGCAGACCGAACGTGTGACGGGGATCGACAAGGCGGTGGCTGCCGCCCGCAATGCCGATGTCATCATTGCCTGCATCGGTGAAAACTCCTATTGCGAGACCCCCGGGAACATGAACGATCTGAATCTGTCCCGGAACCAGCAGGAACTGGTACGGGCCTTGGCCGCAACCGGGAAGCCGCTGGTGCTGGTGCTCAACGAGGGACGTCCGCGTCTGATCCGCGAGATCGAACCGCTGGCCCGCGCCGTGGTCGACATTCTCCTGCCTGGTAATTACGGCGGCGACGCCCTGGCCAATCTGCTGGTCGGAGAGGCAAACTTCAGCGGACGACTGCCATTCACCTATCCCCGCTGGCCCGACGCTCTGGCCACCTACGATTACAAGCCCTGTCAGCAGATGGGGCCGATGGCCGGAGAGTACAACTACGACGCCGTGATGGATGTGCAATGGCCGTTCGGACACGGTTTGAGCTACACGACCTTCTCCTATGCCAACCTGCGGGCGGAACACACGGAGTTCCAGGACGGGGACACGCTCACCTTCTCGGTCGACGTGACCAATACGGGCAACCGCGCCGGGAAAGAGTCCGTGCTGCTGTGGTCGAGCGACCTGGTGGCAAGTCTCACCCCCGATATCATCCGGCTGCGCAACTTCGAGAAGATCCTCCTCGAACCGGGACAGACCCGCACGGTAACACTCTCGATTCCGGCCTCGGATCTTGCGTTCGTGGGCTTCGACGGCCGTTGGCGGCTCGAAGAGGGCGACTTCCGGATCCGCATGGGCACGGAGACTCTCTCGATCCGGTGCACGGAAACACACGTCTACGACACACCCAATATCCGATAAAAAAATCAGTCCATGAAGAAACTGCTTTTATCCGGCGTCGCCCTGGTCGCGGCGCTGACGGTTCTCGGATCCGAGAACTCCCCAGCCATTGTGCCCGTTCCGCAGCAGGTCGTCTGCCATCCGGAACGTTCGATCGATCTCTCTGCCGCCACCCGCATCTCGGTTCCGGATGCGGACAAGGAGCTGGAAGAGGTGGCGGAACGTGCCGCGCAGACCTTTGCCCGGGAATACGGGCTTGCATGGAAAGTCGACAGAAAAGGCTCCGACGGAATCCAGCTCAAGCTCGATCCAACGCTTGACAAGGAGGCCTATCGTCTCGAAATCGCTCCGACAGGAGTTCGCGTGCAGGGCGGATCTCCGGCCGGCGTTTTCTACGGCATGCAAACCCTGCGGCAGCTCATCGGCCAGTACGGCACTTCGCTCCCGGAGATTCGGATCGAGGATGCTCCAGCGTTCGGGTACCGCGGGGCAATGCTCGACTGCGGACGCCATTTCTTCCCGGTGGAGGAGGTCAAGGCCTTCCTCGACATCCTGGCGCTGCACAAAATCAACCGCTTCCACTGGCATCTGACCGAGGATCAGGGATGGCGTATCGAGATCAAACGTTATCCCGAGCTGACAAAGATCGGCTCGCGACGTGCCGAAACGGTTCTCGGGCACAATACGGAAATCTATGACGGTGTACCCTACGAGGGATACTACACCCAGCAGGAGATCCGAGAAGTGGTGGCCTATGCCGCCGAACGCTTCATCGAGGTGATTCCCGAGATCGAGATGCCGGGGCACGCTTCGGCGGCTCTCGCAACCTACCCGTGGCTGGGATGCACCGGAGACGGATACAAGGTACAGACCCGCTGGGGCGTCTTCCCCGAGGTCTTCTGCGCCGGGAAAGAGTCGACCTTCGAGTTTCTGGAGAACGTCCTCGCGGAGGTCATCGAACTCTTCCCTTCGAAGTATATCCATGTCGGAGGCGACGAGTGTCCGAAGGCAAGCTGGGAAGTATGCCCGGCCTGCCAGCAACGGATCCACGACGAACAGTTGAAAGATGAACACGAACTGCAGAGTTATTTCATCCTGCGGATGGAAAAATGGCTCAACGAACACGGCCGCAACCTGATCGGATGGGACGAGATTCTCGAGGGCGGAATCTCGCAGAGTGCCACGATCATGTCCTGGCGCGGCTCTGCGGGCGGCATTGCGGCGGCCCGGGCCGGAAACAAGGTCATCATGACTCCCAACACGCACTGCTACCTCGACTACTACCAGACAAAGGATCCCCAGCGTCTCGAGCCCTGGGGCATCGGCGGATACATCCCGGTGAACAAATCCTACGCACTGGACCCCTACGACCAGCTGACCGAAGCGCAACGCCCCTACATCCTCGGTGTACAGGGGAATACCTGGACCGAATACATCGGCTCCTTCGCACACGTACAGCACATGGCGCTGCCGCGGCTGGCGGCCCTCGCCGAAGTGGGTTGGTCCTACGGTCGGCAGGATCTTGCCGACTTCCGGCGGCGCATGGAGGTTCTGCGCGGTCTTTACGACCGCCTGGGATGGCATTATGCACCCTATTTCTTTGACGGAACCGATGAATAGCAGCCTCTTCCTCACGCTTTTCCGCCGAGGGGCGGTGCTGTCGGCAGCGATGCTGTGCCTCGGCGTGTGCCCGGCGGCGGAGAGCCCCATTCGTATCCACACCGACCTGACGGATCTCCTCCTCAAGGTCGACGAACAAGGGAGACTCTGTCAAAGCTATTTCGGTCCGGCGCTGCAGAATGAACAGGAGCTGGCGATGCTCCCTCCGGGCAACGAGGCCTTCGCAACTCACGGCCCGGGGAATCAGTTCGCACCCGCCCTGCAAATGACCCACCCCGATGGGAACACCTCCCTGCAACTCGTCTACGAGAAGCACCAAACCTGCAGGCTCGACGAGGGGATCACCCAAACCACCGTCTCGCTGCGTGACAGGGCCTATCCGGTCGAGGTGAAGCTGATCCTTACGGCCTTCGAGCGCGAAAACGTGATCAAAAGCCGGACTGAGATCCTGCACGACGAACGGGGAAGTGTCACGCTGCACGCATACGCCTCGTCGATGCTCCGTCTGCAGGCCGGGAGCTACCATCTCACCGAATTCTCCGGAGACTGGGCCCGAGAGGCCAACCTCACCGAGGCCCGGTTGACCTTTGGCAAGAAAATCCTCGACTCTCCGCTCGGGACACGTGCCAACATGTTCTGTTCGCCGATGTTTGCCGTGGCGCTCGATACTCCGGTCTCCGAAACCAACGGAACGGTGCTCCTCGGGACGCTGGCCTGGAGCGGCAACTTCCGTTTCACCTTCGAGGTGGACCAGAACAACGAATTGCGAATCCTCGCAGGGATCAACCCCTTTGCATCCGAATATCCCCTGTCGCCGAAAAAGGTGTTCCGGACCCCTGAATTCATCTTCACGCTCAGCACCCGGGGGATCGGAGAGGCGAGCCGGAGTCTGCACGACTGGGCCCGCCGCCACCAGCTCAAGGAGGGTGAGCAGGGTCGGATGACCCTGCTCAACAACTGGGAGGCGACCTTTTTCGATTTCGACGAAGAGAGGCTCTGCGCCATCATGGACGACGCCCGGGAGATCGGCGTGGAGATGTTCCTGCTCGACGACGGATGGTTCGGGAACAAGCACCCCCGGCACGACGACACGCAGGGTCTCGGAGACTGGATCGAGAACCGCGAGAAACTCCCCGGCGGAATCCCCGCACTCACCCGGGCCGCAAAAAAACGGGGAATACGTTTCGGATTGTGGATAGAGCCCGAAATGGTGAATCCCCGCAGCCTCCTCTACGAAAAACATCCGGACTGGATACTCCGATATCCCAACCGCGAAGCGTGTTATTTCCGGAATCAGCTCGTTCTGGACCTCACAAATCCCGAAGTGCAGGAGTTCGTATTCGGCACCGTGGATCGGCTTATGTCGGAGAATCCCGACATCGCCTACTTCAAGTGGGACTGCAACAGCCCGATCATGAATGCCCATTCCCCCTACCTGGGATCCGAACAGTCTCGGCTCTGGGTCGATTATGTCAAGGGGTTCTACGCGGTACTGGAACGCATCCGCGAGAAATATCCCGATCTTCCGATGATGCTCTGTTCGGGAGGCGGTGGAAGAACCGACTACGGAGCCCTCCGCTATTTCACGGAGTTCTGGCCCAGCGACAACACGGATCCCCTGGAGCGAATCTTCATCCAGTGGGGATACTCCTGCTTCTTTCCCCTGAAAAGTCTGTGTGCACACGTGACAAACTGGAACCGGTCGACATCGATCAAGTTCCGGACCGACGTGGCCATGATGGGCAAGCTAGGATTCGACCTCGTCGTCAAGAAGCTGTCGCCCGACGAGATCCGATTCGTACAGCAGGCGCTGAAAGATTACAAACGCCTTCGTCCTACGATTCTCGACGGCGATCTCTACCGGCTTGTTTCACCCTACAGCGGGCAGCATGCGGCCCTCCAGACCGTAGCGAAAGATCGGTCCCAGTCCGTTCTGTTTGCCTATGACCTCAACCCACGCTATGGAGAGCCGCTGCAACCCGTACGCCCGGAAGGCCTCGACCCGGACCGTCACTACCGCATTCGCGAGATCAACCTCATGCCGGGCGAAAGTTCCCGACTCGCACTCAACGATCGCGTACTGAGCGGCGATTACCTGATGAAAGTCGGACTGGAGATCTTCTCCACGGAACGGGCCCGCAGCACCGTTGTTGAACTGACGGCCGAATAGCTTCCGATACGGGAGAAAGAGATCAATCGTTCCCCGATGAAGGCCCGCTCCTGCCGCACAACAAAAGCGTCCCCGAATCCGAAAGATTCGGGGACGCTTTTCATATCAGTCGTACGATACCGGCGTGGCATTGTACGGCAAAGCCTATTCGGCATCGTGCGGGAAGTACTTCATGTACTGCACGCGCTGGTAGAACTCCCCTTCCGAAGAGCCGTAATCCATCCGGCCGCGGAACGACTCCAACGTATCGAAGCCGTGGCGTGCAGCCCACTCGTCGATGAACGACCCGATCTGGCCGATCACCTCGTAACCGTGCTTGTGGATCGCCGTGCAGACCTGAACCGCCGAAGCCCCGCAAAGCAGCGCCTTGACCGCCGCAGCACCGTCGTGTACACCCGTCGAAACCGAAATGTCCAGTTGAGGCAGCGCGTGCGAGCACAGGGCCGTACTGCGCAGCACGTGACGGAGTTCCGTCGGCTGGCTGAACGGATCCGCAGGCTGAAACGTCATTTTCTCGATGTCGATGTCGGGCTCGAAGAAGCGGTTGAACAGCACAACGCCCTTCGCACCACGCGCCAGCAGCGTGTCGCACGTCGACAGCACGTTCGTCAGGCGCATCGGCAACTTCACCGAAACCGGGATCGTCACCGCCGCACAAACCTTGCGAACGATGTCCGCATAGTGCTGCTCGATCTCGGTGGCCGAGACGTGGCGGTCCGTAGGAAGCAGGAAGATATTCAGCTCCAGAGCCGAGGCCCCGGCGGCCTGCATCGACGTCGCATAGTCGATCCACGCATCGCCCGAACCCACGCAGTTGATGCTGCCGATCACCGGAATGCCCGTCTTGGCGGCATCGGCGACCAGTTGCAGCAACTCGGCCTTGTAGGCGTCGCCCAGGTAGCGTTCGAGGTACTCCCCGGCGTCACCGTAGCCCTCCATCTTGTCCAGCGAGGCCGCCTGGCGGTAGATCTGCTCCTCGAAGATCGACTTCAGCACCACGGCGCCCGCACCCGCACGGACGCACGACTCGATATGAGCCAGGTTCGACGTGTAGGGCGAACTGCTCACAATCACGGGACCCGACAGTTGAAGTCCCAAATATTCCGTTTTCATGATTTTCCGTATTTGGTTCGTTAGACAAAAGGTATCTTGACCACTTCGGCCTTCACGGGCTTCTCACGGATGATCACCGCAACCTCCGTACCGGGTTTTGCGCAGGCCGTCTCGACGTAGCCCAGCGCCACGCCCACCTTCAGGCACGGCGACATCGTGCCCGACGTCACGTGGCCGATCTCCCGGCCGTCCGCAGCCGCCAATTTGTAGCCGTGGCGCGGAATGCCCCGTTCGACCATCTTCAGGCCCACCAGCTTGCGCGTCACGCCCTCGGCCTTCTGGCGCTCCAGCAGCTCCCGATCGATGAAATTCTTCCCTTCGGCGAACTTCGTGATCCACCCCAGGCCCGCCTCCAGCGGCGAGGTCGTGTCGTCGATGTCGTTGCCGTAGAGGCAGAAGCCCTTCTCCAGGCGCAGCGTGTCCCGGGCCCCCAGGCCGATGTTCTTCAGCCCGTATTCAGCTCCGGCCTCCCAGAGCGCCTTCCAAAGCTTCGCGCCGTCCTCGTTGGCCACGTAGATCTCGCACCCCCCGGCGCCCGTATAGCCCGTGATCGAGAGGATCGCCCGGCAGCCGGCAACCTCCATCTTCTTAAAGGTATAGTACTCCATCCCCTCGACCGGTTCGGCGCACATCTTCTGCACGATCTTCATCGCCAGCGGCCCCTGCACGGCCAGTTGGCAGATCTCGTCCGAAGCGTTGTAGAGCTCCTTGCCCGGGCCCGCCTCCATGCCGAACTCCCCGCGGCCTACGGCGCAGATATGCGCCCAGTCCTTGTCGATGTTCGCGGCGTTGACGCACAGCATGTAGGTCTCGGCATCGATCCGGTAGACCAGGATGTCGTCCACGATCCCCCCGCGCCCGTTCGGCATACACGAATACTGCACCTTCCCGTCGTAGAGTTTCGACACGTCGTTGGTCGTGATGCGCTGCAGCAGCGCTTCGGCCTTCGGTCCCTTGACCCAGATCTCGCCCATGTGGCTCACGTCGAAGACCCCGGCGCCCTGGCGCACGGTCATGTGCTCGTCGGTGATGCCCGTGAACTCGATGGGCATGTTGTAACCCGCGAATTCGGCCATCCTGGCTCCCGCGGCAATGTGATAATCGGTAAATACGGTGGTTTTCATATAGGTGGTTTGGTTATTACTCGCGGCGTTTCACGCCCAGGCGCGGGCAGCGGTGGAACTCCTTCGTGCGGTCGAACAGGTAGCGGTAGGTCGTATGGATCTTGTGCCGCGTGGCGCAGACGTAGGTCTCGATCATGCGGTTCATCACCGGGTTGAAATCTCCGATCCAGGCCAGTTCCATCGTCTTGTAGGGATTCTTGGTCAGCTCCAGGAACTCGTAGTATTTCACCATGATGGCCGACTCCACGCCCTTTCCGTGAAACTCCGGCGTGATGCCGAAGATGATGCCGAAGATCCGGTCGCACGACTTGCGGACCTTCAGGTCCCACATCAGCCGCAGCTTCTGCCACAGCCCGAACTTGCCGTTGAACTTCCCGATCAGGCGGTTCAGGTCCGGAACCGTGATGAAGAAGCCGATCGGCTCGTCGTTGAAATAGGCGAAGAAGATGATATGCGGATCGATGATCGGCTTCATCTCGCGGACCATCATCAGAGCCTCCTCCTGCGTCATCGGACGAACGCCCGAAAAGAGCGCCCACGCCTTGTTGTAGATCACCCGGAAGTTCTCGGCCGCCTCCTCCAGATTCTTCATGTCGATCGTCTCGACGCGGTAGCCCGGAACCGTATAGAGCCGTTCGGCCCGTGCGAAGATCTGTTTGTTCGCCTCCGAATTGTTCACCCGCCAGATGAAACTGTGCTGGTTGAAGTAGTTCCGGAAACCGTAGTTTTCGAACAGATCCTTGTAGTAGGGCGGGTTGTAGGGGTTTTTGTAGAGCGGCTGGAACTCGTAGCCCTCGACCAGAAGCCCCCACCAGTCGCGCCGCTGCCCGAAGTTGATCGGACCGTCCATCGCCTCCATGCCCCGGCTCGCCAGCCACATCCGCGCGGCGTCGAACATCATGTCGGCCACCGTCTGATCATCGATCGACTCGAAGAAGCCGCTGCCGCCCGTCGGCTGCTCCTCGATGGCCGCCTTCTCACGGTTGTAGAACGCAGCAATGCGCCCCACGACCTCGCCCGAAGCATCCCGGACCACCCAGCGGATCGCTTCGCCGTCGGCGAAAAGCTCGTTCCGAGCCGGGTCGAAGACCTCCAGCACATCCTGGTCCAGCGGGCAGACCCAGTTTCGGTTGCCCTTATAGATCCGTTTCGGCAGGTTCAGCCACTCCCGCTCCACGGCCGGCGTCGTCACCTCCTGCAACGTATATTTTCCCTGATTCATGATTCTACGGTTATTTTCGACGTTTCCAACGTCCAAAGGTAACAATTTTTTCCTTATTTTTGTTCATCTATCAAATTTCGAATCCGAATGAACAAAAGCCTCGAACAGTACATGCCCGACGGGAGCAAACTCCCCTACCGGTTCATGAAATACCGGATCCACAAGATCCTCCTCGTCTGCTGCAGCTACGACGGATACATCCTCGAAGAGGACGGACACATCGAATCCCAGATCAACCAGGAGTATATCGACCTCAACATGTCGAACCCCCCGTCGCTCACCCGCGTGAGCTCCACGGCCGAGGCCCTCGAGGCCCTGCGCGAAGACGACTCCTACGACTTCATCCTCACGATGTACAACGTCGGAGAGCCCGACGTCTTCGCATTCGCACACATCGTCAAGGAGCGGCACCCCAACATCCCCGTCGCGCTGCTCACCTCCTTCTCCAAGGACATCTACCGCCGCATCGAGGAGCAGGACCATTCGGGCCTCGACTACATCTTCTCCTGGCACGGAAACACAGACCTGATCATCGGTATCATCAAGCTCATCGAGGACAAGATGAACGCCGACGAGGATATTCTCGAAGGGGGCGTGCAGGCCATCCTCCTGGTCGAGGACTCGATCCGCTTCTACTCCACCTACCTGCCCGAACTCTACAAGCTGATCCTGCTGCAGAACACCGAGTTCCTGAAGGATGCCTTCAACGAACAGCAGCAGGTCCTCCGCAAACGCGCCCGCCCCAAGATCCTCCTGGCCCGCAGCTACGACGAGGCCACGGAGCTTTACGACCGTTACCGCAAAAACCTCCTCGGCGTGATCTCCGACGTGGGGTTCATCCTCCACCGCAACGACCCCTCCGACACCGAAAAACTCGACGCCGGGATCGACCTCTGCCGACGCATCAAGCAGGACAACCCCCTGATGCCCGTCCTGCTGCAGTCCTCGCAGACCTCCTTCGAGGAGCAGGCCCGCGAACTCGGGGCCGGATTCATCGCCAAGAACTCCAAGACGCTCCTCTCCCAGCTGAGCGAATACATCGCCAAGGAGTTCGCATTCGGCGACTTCGTCTTCGAAGACCCCGAAACCGGCGCCGAAATCGGACGCGCCAAGGACCTCACCCAGATGCAGCAGATGATCGCCACGATTCCCGACAGGGCCTTCGAATACCATACCTCGCAGAACCACCTCTCCAAGTGGCTCTATTCGCGCGGCCTCTTCCCCCTGGCCGCCTCCATCCGCCAATACAACAAAAGCCACTTCTCCACGGTCGAGGAGCACCGCCGCGTCCTCGTGAACCTCATCCGCGACTACCGCACGCTCCTCGGACAGGGCGTCGTCGCGCGATTCGACCCCGAAACCTACTCCGACGCCGTGGCTTTCGCCCGCATCGGCGAAGGATCGCTCGGCGGCAAGGCCCGCGGACTGGCCTTCATGAACTCCATGCTCATGAAGCACCACCAGTACGACAAACACGACAACGTCCGCATCATGATCCCCCGCTCGGTGGTCATCGCTACGGAGTACTTCGACGAGTTCATCCGCCGGAACGGACTCCAGTACATCATCTCCCAGGAGTTCTCCGACGAGGAGATCCTCTCGGAATTCGTCACCTCGACCATGCCGCAACGCCTCCAGGAGGAGCTCAAGGCATACATCCGGACCGTACGGACCCCGCTGGCCGTGCGCTCCTCCTCGAAACTCGAAGACTCCCACTACCAGCCCTTCGCCGGGATCTACTCCACCTACATGATCCCATACACCGACAACGAGGACCAGATGCTGCGACTCCTCCTGCGCGCCGTCAAGAGCGTCTACGCCTCGGTCTACTTCGCCGCGTCGAGGGCCTACATCGCCACCTCGCAGAACCTCATCTCCGAGGAGAAGATGGCCGTCATCATCCAGGAGGTCTGCGGAACGGAGCAGAACGGACTCTGGTTCCCCACCTGCTCCGGAGTCGCCCGGTCGATCAACTACTACCCCATCGGCGACGAACAGGCCGCCGACGGCGTCTGCAACGTCGCCATGGGGCTCGGGAAACTCGTCGTCGACGGAGGACGCACCCTCCGCTTCTCGCCCCGATACCCGCAGAAGGTCCTCCAGACCTCAACCCCCGAACTGGCCCTGAGCGACACCCAGACCGAGATCCTCGCCCTGAGTCTCCGCCCCGAGGAGTTCCGCACCTCGATCGACGACGCCGTGAACCTGCGCCGTCTCTCCCTGCGCGAAATCGCCGATTTCCGAAACTCGAAGTTCGTCTGCTCGGTCTGGGACCGCGAGAACGAGCGCATCTCCGACAGCCCCTTCGACCGCGGACGCAAGGTCATCACGTTCAACAACATCCTCAAGTACAACACCTTCCCCCTCGCCGAGATCATTTCGGACATCCTCCGCATGGGCGCCGAGGAGATGCGCTGCCCCGTCGAGGTGGAGTTCGCCGTCAACATGGACGTCGCACCCGGACGCAAGCAGATCTTCAACCTCCTCCAGATCCGACCCATCATCGACAACCAGGACAACCGCGCCATCGACTGGTCCGCCGAAGACCCCGGACAGGCCCTGATCTACGGAGAACAGGCCCTCGGAATCGGCATGATGGCCGACCTCGCGGACATCATCTATGTCAAGAACGGCACCTTCGACTCGCTCTCCACCGAGAAAATCGCCGCGGAGCTCCTTACGCTCAACAACCGGATGCGCGACGAAGGGCGTTCGTACATCCTCGTCGGACCCGGACGCTGGGGATCCTCCGATCCCTTCCTCGGCGTGCCCGTCAAGTGGAACCACATCTCCGAGGCGAAGGTCATCGTCGAGTGCGGAATCGAAAAGTTCGAGGTCGAACCCTCCCAGGGTACCCACTTCTTCCAGAACGTCACCTCGCTCGGCGTCGGCTATCTGACCATCAGCCCCTTCCGCGGCGACGGGATCTTCCGCGAAGAGCGCCTCGACGCCATGCCCGCCCATTACGACGGGACCTATTTGCGGCAGGTGCGCTTCGAGCGGCCCCTCTGGGTCTGCATCGACGGACGTTCGAACAGGGGAATGATTCGGGAAAATACCGATGAATGAAAAATTTCCTGAAATTTTCCCGAAAGAAGTTACAATCCATAATAAAAATTGTTATATTTGTAACAAAAGAACGCCAAACCTAAAAACTTCTGTGCTATGAACGTTAACAAAATCATGACCGACCTCGAACGCAAGCACCCCGGTGAAAGCGAATACCTCCAGGCCGTGCGCGAAGTGCTGATGACCGTCGAAGACGCCTACAACCAGCACCCCGAATTCGAGGCCAACCGTATCGCGGAACGGATCGTCGAACCCGACCGCATCTTTACGTTCAAAGTCGTATGGGTAGACGACAAGGGCGAAGTACAGACCAATATCGGCTACCGTGTCCAGTTCAACAACGCCATCGGCCCCTACAAGGGCGGATTGCGTTTCCACCCCTCGGTCAACCTCTCGATCCTCAAGTTCCTCGGCTTCGAGCAGATCTTCAAGAACGCCCTCACCACGCTCCCCATGGGCGGCGCCAAGGGCGGCTCGGACTTCAACCCCAAAGGCAAGTCCGACCGCGAGGTCATGCGCTTCTGCCAGGCCTTCATGACCGAACTCTGGCGGCACATCGGTCCCGAAACCGATGTCCCGGCCGGTGATATCGGCGTCGGAGGCCGCGAAATCGGATTCCTCTACGGCATGTACCGCAAACTCGCCCAGGAAAATACCGGCGTCCTGACCGGAAAGGGCATGACCTACGGAGGTTCGCTGATCCGTCCCGAGGCCACCGGTTTCGGCGCCGTCTATTTCCTGCGCCAGATGCTCGAAAAGGCCGGGATGGACATCAAGGGCCAGACCATCGCCATCTCCGGATTCGGGAACGTCGCCTGGGGCGCCGCCACGAAGGCCACGGAACTCGGGGCCAAGGTCGTCACGATCTCCGGACCCGACGGGTACGTCTATGACGAAGAGGGCCTCAACGCCGAAAAGATCGCCTACATGCTCGAACTCCGCGCCTCGAACAACGACGTCGTGGAGCCCTATGTCGAGAAGTTCCCCAACGCGAAGTTCTTCCCCGGCCGCAAGCCCTGGGAGGTCAAAGTCGACATCGCCATGCCGTGCGCCACGCAGAACGAGCTCGACGGCGAGGATGCCAGGAAACTGCTGGCCAATGGCGTGAAGATCGTTGCCGAGGTTTCGAACATGGGCTGCCGCCCCGAAGCCATCGACGCCTTCATCGCCGCCAGGATCCCCTACGGACCCGGCAAGGCCGTGAATGCCGGCGGCGTGGCCACCTCGGGACTCGAAATGACCCAGAACGCCCAGAAGCTCAACTGGACGGCCGAAGAGGTCGATGCCAAGTTGCATCAGATCATGTCGTCGATCCACCACGCCTGCCTGGAATACGGCACCGAGGCCGACGGCTACATCAACTACATGAAGGGCGCCAACATCGCCGGATTCATGAAGGTCGCCAAGTCGATGGTCGAGCAGGGAGTGCTGTAAAGCATCCAACCCGAAGGACAAAAAAAAGGATGACCTTGCGGTCATCCTTTTTTTCATCGTGGGCTCCCGCCCCACGCGGCGAGAAGTCGGCCGGGCCGGGAACCTGCCGGAATAATGGGACCGCCCCTGTCAATGGGCCCCGAAAGAGGACCACTCAAGATATAGGGCAGCCGTTCGCGGCTCCTTCCGGAGTTTAAGGTTCACCTTCCGGCCATCGCGCTCCACCACCCGGTACTCGGATTTTTTCTCCTGAAGCACATCCCCCACACGGTACCCGACGAGGTCGGCCGGAAGTCCTTTCCCGACATAGGTCACCCGGAGAAGGTCTTTCGAACCCTCGACCGATTCACAAAGGAGATTGGCCAGTTCCACGCGGTACGATTCTGTGGCGGGAGAATACGGGAAGCAGGCCCAAGACGCCACGGCCTTGTATTCATCCAGAATACCGAACTGCCGGTCCGTGACATGACGGTTGAATTTCAACTGATAGACGATCGGGGGCACCCGTTGGGCAGAATCCCTCAGCCGTTTGGCATCCAGCAGACTAAGTTCGAGGTACAGATCGGTCAATACCGTTGTTTGGGTATACCCGCCGCTGCGTTCGACATGGGAGTGTTCCCGCGTTTCATAATGATAATCCGTCCGGGTCCAATTATAGACCCGTCGGGTCGTACGACCGTCACTGATCACCGTCGTCGTCGGAGGGACATACGTAGCCTGAAGCGACTCGTCCTTGTCACGTGCGATCATAACCAGCAGATCGGGATCGTCCGTATCGCGTACCAGATAGGGAAAGAACTGGCGGGCAAAGACCTCCATGATCTCCTTGTCCATCAACGGGTCGTTGCCCGTCAGGACAAAATCGTAGGTATGGAACTGCTCCCAGTCGATGTCCGAATCCCAAAAGCGCAATATTTCGCCCTTACCCTGGGAGCGAGACTGCTCAAGTTGTTTCTCCGTCTCCTCCAGCAAGGAGCGGCTCGAGCACTTTTCCGTCATCAGTTGCTGGAACATCCCGGCAAGCTGCGAATCATCGCACCGCGCCGTTGAAGGCCAATGGGCCAGGTCAAGCAACCGGACCCACTCGGGAGCCTGTCGGGTCCGGAAATGGAGGTCGAACGACAAACCCGTTCCCCGACAGCCCAGCACATGATTCTCCGAGCCATCCAACAGCCGGTAGAACTCGTCTTCGGTCATGCCGCGCGTCGACACGCCATCCACCGTAAGGATCACAGTGCCGGGGACCAAGCGATAGGTTTCGGGGTCGCCCGGCTGCGGGATAACCTCAAACCAAAGGGCCTGCTGGTCGGGCATCCCGTTAGCATTGAGCACCGTAACAGGGCAGGCATCACCGGACCGCTTCTTGGCAATATAGAACGACCGCGTCACGGTCAGATACTCGGGGGCCCACCGTTCGAGGCGCTCCACTTCGAACGGACGCGGAGGCTTTGGCAACAAACGGATCGACTGGGCCGAAATCGGGGACAGAGCGGCCACTCCAACGAGCAGCGCTACCATCCTGGAAAGAATACGTAACATCTCGACAAGTATTTAAGGGTTAGAGAAGGCATGCCGATACGTTCCCGCCTCTCCCGCACAATCCCCGATCCCCTGTGTCTTACGGGCCTCCCGCACGCGACACAGCCAAGCTCCATTTTCCCCAAGGAAGAAGCAGGTAAAATCGTAATAAATATACGTTTTTTTTTTGTGTCAGGATCGCTTGACGACAAAAAAAAGCGGAATGCCGAAGCAATCCGCTCTTATCGTCCGGAGAAACAGGCTACAGCCGCGCCTTGATCGCTTTGGTAGCCTCCTCGTAGCCCGGCTTCTCCAGCAGGGCGAACATGTTCTTCTTGTAGGCCTCCACGCCCGGCTGGTCGAACGGATTCACACCCAGCAGGTAACCGCTGATCCCGCACGCCTTCTCGAAGAAGTAGAGCAGCGAACCGATCACCTCCTCCGAAATCTCCGGAATCTCCACACGAAGGTTCGGAACCCCGCCGTCCACGTGGGCCAGCTGTACGCCCAGTTCCGCCATGCGGTTCACCTCCGAAATCCGCTTCCCGGCCAGGTAGTTCAGGCCGTCGAGGTTTTCCGAATCGGCTTCGATAACGACCTTCGAGGCCGGACGGGCCACCGAAATGATCGTCTCGAACAGCGTCCGCTCACCCTCCTGGATGTACTGGCCCATCGAGTGCAGGTCGGCCGTTAGCGTCACGCTTGCCGGGAAGATGCCCTTGCCCTGCTTGCCCTCGCTCTCGCCGTAAAGCTGCTTCCACCACTCGTTGATATACTGCAGTTTCGGTTCGTAGGAGCCCAGGATCTCGATCTTCTTGCCCGAAGCGTAAAGTGCGTTGCGCACCGTGGCGTAGATCGCCGACGGATTCTCGGCGAAGGGTACGCCCTCGGCCGTCGCCTTCTCCATCTCCTGTGCCCCGCGCACCAGGGCGGCAATGTCGACGCCCGCCACGGCCAGCGGAAGCAGACCTACCGGAGTCAGCACCGAATAGCGTCCGCCCACATCGTCCGGAATCACGAACGTCGGGTAGCCCTCCTGCGTCGCCAGCGTCTTCAACGCCCCGCGCGCCTTGTCCGTCACGGCCACGATCCGCTCGGCGGCCTCCGCCTTGCCGTAGCGCTTCTCGATCTCCGCCTTGATCAGCCGGAAGGCGATGGCCGGTTCGGTCGTCGTGCCCGATTTCGAGATCACGATCGCCGCAATCGAGTGCTCCTTCACCGCGTCAAGCAATTCGGCCGTATAGTCCTCCGAAATGTTCTGCCCGGCAAAGAGAACCGTCGGGCTCTGCTGCTCCTTGTGCAGCAGCTTGAACGGGTCGCTCATCGCCTCCAGAACCGCTTTCGCGCCCAGGTACGACCCCCCGATTCCAATGCAGATCACCACGTCGGCCTTCGCACGAAGCTTTGCCGCCGCAGCGTTGATCGCGGCAATTTCCGAGTCGGTGATCGACGACGGGAGGCGCACCCAACCCAGAAAATCATTCCCCGCACCCTTGCCCGAGTGCAGCAGCGAATTGGCGGCCTGTGCCTTGGACTCCATCTCGGCGGTAATCTCTACGCCCGCCTTCGAAATGTCTACTTTTACGTTTTTCATATCGTGTCAAATTAATTTGGTTGTCAGTGCCTGCATCTCCTTGCGGGCCGATGCCCGCTCGTAAAGAACCCGGTAGACCATCTCCGCGATGGGCATCTCAACCCGGTGCCGCGTGTTGATATGGCGGATGCAGTCCGCCGCGAAGTACCCCTCGGCCACCATCGTCATCTCGTTCAGCGCACTCTTCACCGTACACCCGTGGCCGATCAGCAGCCCCAGGCGCCGGTTGCGGCTGTAGTTCGAGTAGCACGTCACCAGCAGGTCCCCCAGGTAGGCCGAGACCTGCGTGTCGCGGCGGTCCGGATAGCTCTCCTCCAGGAAGCGCGTCATCTCCCCGGCCGAGTTGGCGATCAGCACCGCCAGGAAGTTGTCCCCGTAGCCCAGGCCCACGGCCAGGCCCACGGCCAGGGCGTAGATATTCTTCAGAATCGCAGCATATTCAATGCCATAAAGGTCCGTCGAATAGCTCAGGCGGATGTTCCCCCCGGCAAAGCGCGAACCGATCAGGCGGGCATTCTCCAGGTCCGTGCACACCACCGTCAGGTAGGAGAGTTTCCCGCGCGAGACCTCCTCGGCGTGCGAAGGTCCCGTAAAAAGCCCCAACTGTTTGTAGGAGAGTCCGTAGCGGTCGTGGATATACTCCACGACCGTCTGGTAGTCGCCCGGAACGATGCCCTTGATGGCCGAAACGATGAATTTCTCCTTCAGCGAAACGGTCAGCGGAGACAGGATCTCCTTCAGGTAGGCCGACGGCGTGGCCAGGATCACCACCTCCGCATCCCGGACCACGGCATCCAGGTCGTCCGACGGCGCGATGACCGACGGATCGAACTCCAGATCGCTCAGGTAACGAGGATTCCGGCCCTCGCTCCGCAGCGACTCCAAAACCTCCGGATTGCGGACGTACCACCCCACCCGGCGCCCGTTGGCCGCAAGAAGACCCACCAGGGCCGTCGCCCAACTGCCATAACCAATTACCGCACAGCGCGCATCGGCGCCGATTTTATATTCCATACGGGAATCTGTTTATGCTACTATCCTACAAATATAGCAAAAAAAGCAGATTGTCACGCTCCCCTGCCCGGAATTTCGCCTTTTCAAATCCCGTTTTACCGGGCAAACCGCCGCCGCCGAAAAAAAATACACCTTGAGATAGACGTTTTTCCGGGGCTTTTTGCTACCTTTGTCCAGATATGTCGGCTCCCGACGCACCGAAAATCGGCAGATCCGCATATGTAATTGTAAATAACGACTTTACAAAATATAGTGTTGGGGTAGTTTTATGGGAATCTTTTCTTTGACTCAGGAGTTGGCCATCGACCTCGGTACGGCCAACACGCTCATTATCTATAACGGGAAGGTCGTCGTCGACGAACCCTCGATCGTCGCACTCGACGTCCATACCGGAAAACTCGTCGCCATCGGCCAGCAGGCCCGCCAGATGCATGAGAAAACAAATCCGAACATCAAGACCATCCGCCCGCTCAAGGACGGCGTGATCGCCGACTTCAACGCCACGGAGCTCATGCTCCGCGGCATGATCAAGAAGGTCAAGACCTCCGGAAGCCTCTTCGCACCGTCGCTGCGCATGGTCATCTGCATCCCCTCGGGATCGACCAACGTCGAGATCCGTGCCGTGCGCGACTCCGCGGAACACGCCGGAGGCCGCGAGGTATACATGATCTACGAACCCATGGCCGCAGCCCTCGGTGCGGGACTCGACGTCGAAGCCCCCGAAGGAAACATGGTCATCGACATCGGCGGCGGCACCTCCGAGATCGCCTGCATCTCCCTCGGCGGAATCGTCTGCTCCGAATCGATCAACACCGCCGGAGACGTCTTCACGAACGACATCCAGAGCTACATCCGCCAGCAGCACAACATCCGGATCGGGGAACGGACCGCAGAAGCCATCAAGTGCTCGATCGGCGCCGCCGTCTCCGACCTCGAAGAGGCACCCGAGGATTTCGTCGTAACAGGACCCAACATGCTCACGGCCCTGCCCCAGACCGTTTCGCTCTCCTACAGCGAAATCGCATACGCCCTCGAAAAGTCCCTCTCGAAGATCGATGCCGCGCTGATGAAGGTTCTCGAATCGATGCCCCCCGAACTCTACGCCGATATTGTCAAGAACGGAATCTACCTCGCAGGCGGCGGCGCCCTCATCAAGGGGCTCGACCGCCGGCTCAACGAAAAGACCGGAATCCCGTTCCACATCGCCGAAGACCCCCTGCGCGCCATCGCCCGCGGGACGGGTATCGCCCTGAAGAACATCAACCGGTTCTCGTTCCTCATGCGCTGAGGCACGGAACACGGACTTTTTGCGAAACGGATTGCGGGCCTCGGTCCGCAATCTTGAATTAAGGTCAATCCCCCGCTTTAACCGAAAAACGCCGTGCGCAAGCTGATCGAGTTCGTCCGGAGCACCTACGTCGTCGTGCTCTTCGTGGTGCTGGAAGCCGCAGCCATCGGCTACTATGCACACTCCTCCAGCTATACCCAGGCCCGGCTGCTCGCCCGGTCGAACCAGGTCGCCGGCGGTGTGCACGGTTTCTTCGCCGGGATCCGGCGGTACCTTTTCCTCGGACGCGAGAACCGGCAACTCGCAGAACACGTCGCACGCCTCGAAGAAAAACTCGCCCAGTACCAGGAAGCCGAAACCGAAGCCCGCCTCGACGCATACCTCCGCGATATAGGCGAATCCAAATACCGGTTCGCCGCCGCCGCCGTCGTCGGGAGCACCCTCAACCGGATGCAGAACCTCCTGACACTCAACCGGGGCCGCGAAGACGGCATCGAGGAGGAGATGGGCGTACTGGCCCCCGACGGTTCGCTCGTCGGATACGTCGTCGCCTGCACGGACCGGTACGCCGTCGCCATGTCGGTACTCAACACCTCCTTCCGGACCAGCGGGAAAATCGCGCAATCCGAATACTCCGGATCCATCTACTGGGACGGCGCAGATCCCGGATTCGTGATGCTCGGAGAACTCTCCAAATACGCCGACCCCCAACCCGGACAGGAGGTCGTCACCGCGGGACTCTCCGAATACTTCCCCGCCGATATCCTCATCGGATGGGTCGAAAGCGCACAACTCAACGAAACAAAAACCTCGTATACCGTCCGCGTGCGGCTCGCCGCCGAAATGTCCCGGCTCAACGAGGTCATCCTCGTCGCAGACCGCGACCGATACGAAATCCAGGACCTCCAGCACAGCGAACAGGTCGAACTTCACTCCCGAGTCAACTGACATGTACCGAACCATTCCATACATCGGGCTATTCGCCGCCGTCGTCCTCCTGCAGGTATTCCTCTTCGACAACCTCTCGATCAGCGTATACCTAAACCCCCTCGTGTACGTCGTCTTCATCGCCCTGCTGCCGCTCGACGCACAGCCCGTCACGGTCCTCGGATCCGGGCTCCTGCTCGGAATCACCATGGACTGCGCCATGGGTGCCGCGGGAATCAATACCATCGCCACACTCCCCATCGCCTTCTTCCGCCCCTCGCTCGCCGAAATGATCTGCGGCCGCGAAAACGTCCGGGAAGGCGGAATCCCCGCTCCCGACCGCCTCGGAACCCGAAAATTCTTCCTGTTCCTCCTCGCCCTGACGATCATCCACCACACGATCTTCTTCCTGCTCGAAGCCCTCTCCTGGAGCCTGATGCCCCACACGATCCTGAGAATCGTCATCAGCTCCGCCATCTCGGTGGCGTTCGGGTGGATCATCGCACGCATCTTCACCGCAAAAATCTCCGCGCGCGTATGAGGGACTCCGAAAGCTTCCTGAGAATGAGGACCCTGCAGGTCATCGTGATCTTCATCTTCGCGGTGCTCGTCGCCCGCCTGGGCTACATTCAGCTCTTCGACTCCCGCTACGCCGAACTCGCCGAAGCCAACGTCCTGCGCCACGTCGTGCAGTACCCCCCGCGCGGCGAAGTCTTCGACCGGAACGGAGAGTACCTCGTCCAGAGCCGCGAATGCTACGACCTGATGGTCATCTACCGCGAAATCGACAAACGGGGATTCGATACCGCCCGCCTCTGCGACGTCGCCGGAATCTCCCGCGCAAAACTCGAACGCGAACTGGCCAATGCCCGGGTCCGCCCGCGGGCCCCCCGCGTGGTGACAAGCTACATCCCCAAGGAGGACAAACTCCGCTTCGACGAGGGCAATTTCCGCGGATTCTACACCGTCTACCGCACCGTGCGGCAGTATCCCCGCAAGATCGGAGGCAACCTCCTCGGGTACGTCAGCGAGGTCAACGACACCTACCTGAAACGACACCCCGAATACAAGGTGGGCGATTACGTGGGCATGAGCGGCGTGGAGTCCGCCTATGAACCCGAACTCCGCGGCACAAAGGGCGTCAAGATCCAGGAGATAGATACCCACGGGGCCATCAAGGGTTCCTACATGGACGGTCGTTACGACTCCGTTCCCGAACCCGGGAACTACCTCGTCAGCACGATCGACGCCCGGCTGCAGCTGCTCGGCGAAGAGCTCATGCGCGGAAAGGTCGGGGCCGCCGTCGCCATCGAACCCTCGACCGGCGAAATCCTCATGATGGTCTCCTCGCCCACCTACGACCCCGACGAGCTGGTCGGACGCGAACGCGGAAACAACTACATGAAGATGCTCTACAACAAGCGCAAACCGCTGTTCAACCGCGCCGTGAAGGCCAAATATCCCCCGGGGTCGACCTTCAAGCTCGTCCAGGGGCTTATCGGGCTGCAGGAGGGCGTGCTCCGGCCCTCGGACCTCCACGTCTGCCACAACGGCTATCAGGCCGGGCGGCTCAAGATGGCCTGCCACTCCCACGCCTCGCCCCTCGACCTGCGCTTCGCCGTCGCCACCTCCTGCAACGCCTACTTCTGCTACGTCTTCCGCGACATCCTCGACAACCCCAGATACGGAAACGTCAAGGAGGGATTCGACGTCTGGAAGGAGTATGTCGAGAGCTTCGGATTCGGCCGCAAACTCGACTCCGACTTCCTCGACGAAGGGAACGGGTACGTCCCCGACCGCGCCTACTACGACCGCCAGTACCGCGGGTCGTGGAACTCGCTCACCGTCCTCTCGCTCTCCATCGGGCAGGATGCCCTCGGATGCACGCCCCTGCAGCTGGCCAACCTCGCCTGCATCATCGCAAACCGAGGCTACTACTACATCCCCCACATCGTCAAGAAGGTCGAGGGGCGCGATTCGCTCGACCGCCGCTTCTACGAACGCCACTACACGAAGGTCGACCCCAAACACTTCGAACCCATCGTCGAGGGCATGTGGCGCGGCGTGAACGTCGGAGGAACCTCCACGATGGCCCGCCTCGAAGGCTGGGACGTCTGCGGAAAGACCGGAACGGCCGAGAACCCCCGCGGCCGCGACCACTCCACGTTCCTCTCCTTCGCACCGAAGGACAACCCGCGGATCGCCATCTCGGTCTATGTCGAAAACGGAGGATTCGGAGCCTCGGCCGCCCTGCCCATCGCCAGCCTCCTCGAAGAGTACTACCTCACGGACACGATCCGCCGACCCTACCTGCTGGATTATGTCAAAAACATGCAAATCCACTACCCCGCCTATGACAAGTAACCGGCACAACGGTATTCTCGACGGCGTGGACCGCGGAACAGTCCTCCTCTACGTACTGATCGTACTGGCCGGATTCGTTTCCATCTTCTCCGCCTCCTACGACGACTCCGCAGCGCAGACATTCTCCTTCTCGCACTTCTACATGAAGCAGCTCGTCTGGATCGGAATCGCCTGGGTCACGGCACTCGTCGTCCTGCTGCTCGACGAACGATACTACCACATGTTCGCCTATCCGGCCTATTTCGCCGGGCTCGCGTTCCTGGTCGCCGCCCTGCTCTTCGGCCGCGAAGTCAACGGGGCCAAAGCCTGGTTCGAATTCGGTTCCGTCCGCATCCAGCCCGTCGAGTTCGCCAAAATCGCAACGGCGCTCGCCCTGGCCCGCGTCATGAGCAACTACTCCTTCTCGATCAACCGCCCCGCAGACCTCTTCAAGGTCGCACTGGTCATCTGCATCCCCCTGCTGATCATCATCCTCCAGAACGATACCGGATCCGGAATCGTCCTCGGATCGTTCCTCTTCGTCCTCTACCGCGAAGGCCTCAACAAGTGGCTGTGCATCCCCGTCCTGCTGATCGGAACCCTGTTCATCGTCTCGTTCCTCCTCTCCCCGATGATGCTCCTGCTCTGCCTGATCCTCGTCTGCACGCTCTCCGAAGCGATGATGAACGGGCACTGGCGCTCGCGCATCATCTTCCTCGCCGCGCTGATGCTCGCCTCCATCCTCCTTTGCCTGATCATGGCCCTCATCAGCCCCGGGACCCTCGACCTCTACCACAGCCTGCTCCTGATGACCCTCGCCGCCGTGGCCTTTGCCGCCGTGTACGCCTACCGGTCGCAGCTGACCAACATATTCATCACGCTCGGACTCTTCGTCGGATCACTCATCTTCCTCCCCACGACCGACTACATCTTCAACTCGATCCTCAAACAGCACCAGCGCGACCGCATACTCAGCTTCCTCGGAATCATCAGCGACCCCCTGGGCACCGACTACAACGTCAACCAGGCCAAAATCGCCATCGGATCCGGCGGCTTCGCCGGAAAGGGGTTCCTCCAGGGTACGCAGATCAAATACGGATTCGTCCCCGAAAAGCACACCGACTTCATCTTCTGCACCGTTGGCGAAGAGTGGGGATTCCTCGGAACAACCTTCGTCCTCGTGCTGCTCTGTCTGCTGATCCTGCGGCTCATGCGCATGGGGGAGCGTCAGGAGGAGCCATTCGGGCGCATCTACTGCTACTGCGTGGCCTCGATCCTGCTGTTCCACGTCCTCGTGAACGTAGGCATGACCATCGGTCTGATGCCCGTCATGGGAATCCCCCTGCCCTTCATGAGCTACGGAGGTTCGTCGCTCATCGCATTCACCATCCTGCTCTTCATCGCCGTGCGCCTCGATGCCTCCACCCGACAGTTTTCACTGAACAAATTTTCCTGACAACATGATACACTACAATCCCAAAGGTCTGACCGCCAAAGAGGTCGAAAAAAGCCGCGCCGAACACGGCAACAACATCATCACACCCCCCAAGGACGACTCCGCCTGGAAACTCCTCCTCGAAAAGTTCCAGGACCCGATCATCCGCATCCTCCTGCTCGCAGCCGTGCTCTCGCTCGCCATCGGATTCGTACACCGCGACTTCACCGAGTCGATCGGAATCGTCTGCGCCATCATCCTCGCCACATGCGTCGGTTTCTGGTTCGAATGGGACGCACAGCGCCGCTTCCGCCGCCTGAACCAGGTCAATGACGACATCTCCGTGAAGGTCATGCGCGAAGGCTCGATCCGCGAGATCCCCCGACGCGACGTCGTCGTCGGAGACGTCGTCTACATCGAGGGCGGCGAAACCGTCCCGGCGGACGGCGAGCTCGTCGAGGCCGTCTCGCTGAAGATCAACGAATCGACCCTCACCGGAGAACCCGAAGTCGACAAGACCGTCGACCCGGCGCACTTCGACCCCGAAGCAACCTATCCCTCGAATGTCGCCATGCGCGGGACGACCGTCGCCGACGGATACGGCGTCCTGGTCGTAACGGCCGTCGGAGACGCCACCGAGGCCGGGCGCGTCACCGAGCAATCGACCGTCCAGAGCGAGGAGCAGACGCCGCTCGACCGGCAGCTGACCCGGCTCTCGAAACTCATCGGCCGCGTCGGAATCCTCCTCTCCGTGCTGATCTTCTGCGTCATGCTCGCCAAGGCCGTCTTCGTCGGAGGGCTGCTCGATCAGGACTGGCTCTCGATCTCGCAGCAGGTGCTGAACATCTTCATGGTCTCGGTGGCCATCATCGTCATGGCCGTACCCGAAGGGCTCCCCATGTCGATCACCCTCTCGCTGGCCATGTCCATGCGCCGGATGCTCAAGACCAACAACCTCGTGCGCAAGATGCACGCCTGCGAGACCATGGGCGCCGTGACGGTCATCTGCACCGACAAGACCGGAACCCTCACCCAGAACCGGATGCACGTCCAGGAACTCGTCCGCTACGACGCGCTTCCCGACCGCGACTTCGCCGAGGTCGTCGCGCTCAACTCCACGGCCTTCCTCGATGCCGAAGGGCAGATCATCGGAAACCCCACCGAAGGGGCTCTGCTCGAATGGATGCGGCGCGGCGGAAACGACTACGAGGCGTTGCGTGCCGCAGCGAAGATCGTCGACCGTCTGACCTTCTCCACCGAACGCAAGTACATGGCCACGATCATCGAAAGCGGGATTTCGGGACGCCGCCTGCTCTGCGTGAAGGGTGCGCCGGAGATCGTGCGCGCGATGTGCGCACCGGACGGGCACGATGAAAAGGTTGCCGAACAGCTCGCCGGATTCCAGAACCGCGCCATGCGGACCCTCGCCGTGGCATGGGCCGAGACCTCCGCGGCGGAGTGTACGGAGGCCGTCCGGGCCGGAGGTCTGCACTTCGCGGCCGTGGCTGCCATCTCGGACCCCGTGCGCGAGGATGTTCCGGCCGCCGTGGGCCGCTGCCTGGAGGCCGGGATCAGCGTGAAGATCGTCACCGGGGACACCCCCGCTACGGCCCGCGAGATTGCCCGACAGATCGGACTCTGGGACGATGCCGTCGACGGCGAACGCAACCACATCACAGGAGCCGATTTCGCCGCGGCCACAGACGAAGAGCTGCTGGACCGCGTGCAGGAGCTGAAGATCATGTCCCGCGCCCGACCCCTCGACAAGCAGCGCCTCGTCCGCCTGCTCCAGCAGCGCGGCGAAGTCGTCGCCGTCACCGGCGACGGAACCAACGACGCCCCGGCCCTCAACTTCGCAAACGTCGGGCTCTCGATGGGTTCCGGAACCTCCGTCGCCAAGGATGCCTCGGACATTACCCTCCTGGACGACTCCTTCACCTCGATCGCCACGGCCGTCATGTGGGGACGATCCCTCTATCGCAACATCCAGCGTTTCGTGCTCTTCCAGCTCACAATCAATTTCGTGGCGATCCTCATCTGCTTCATCGGCGCGTTGTTCGGCACCGAAATGCCCCTCACTGTCGTCCAGATCCTCTGGGTCAATATCATCATGGACACCTTCGCCGCCATGGCCATGGCATCCCTGCCCCCCAGCGAGGAGGTCATGCGCGACAAACCTCGCGCCCGCGACGAATTCATCATCTCTCGGGGCATGGCCCGCACCATCGTGACGTGCGGTGGAGTCATGGCCGTCGTCCTGCTCGGAATGCTCTTCGGATGGACCCTCCGCGACGGAGACCTCTCCATCCGTCAGCTGACCATCTTCTTCTCGACATTCGTCTTCCTGCAGTTCTGGAACATGTTCAATGCCAAAGGATTCGAAACCCGGCACTCGGTCTTTACCGGCCTGAAGGGGTGCCGCGAATTCTTCCTCATCCTCGCCGCAATCGGTATCGGGCAGTTCCTCATCGTCGAATTCGGCGGCCAGGTCTTCCGCACCGTGCCCCTCTCCTGGAAGGAGTGGCTCGAAATCATCGGATGCACCTCCCTGCTGGCCATCGGCGGCGAGATCATCCGGGGAATCTGCAGAAAAAAATAGCCGCAAAAAGTCGGATGCGATGTTCAGACGCCCGATCCTCCTCCTGCTGATCGCCTGCGCCGGGTTCGAGGCCGCTGCCCAGCCGTCCGACAGCGTAGACTGGAGCGCCGGCGGCAAATTCCGAGAACGAATCGACCGCCATACCTCCACGAAAGCCTACCGAATGCTCTACGTCGGGGCTCCGCTGATCGTCGGAGGCGTCGTCATGCAGGCCTACGACTCCGATTTCCGCCGCCTTCGCAACGGATACGCACAATCCTTCCATCAGGAGTACGACGACTGGCTCCAGTACGCCCCCGCCGGAGCGATGCTCGCGCTGAAGGCCTGCGGTGTCCAGAGCCGCAGCTCCTGGGGCCGGATGCTCGTCTCGGACGCATTCTCCACAGGGTTGATGGCCATCGCCGTCAATTCGCTCAAGTACACCTGCCGCGTGAAGCGGCCCGACGGCTCCGCCCGAAACTCCTTCCCCTCGGGACACACCGCAACCGCCTTCATGACCGCAACCATGCTGCACAAGGAGTACGGGCACCGAAGCCCCTGGTACAGCATCGGCGGATATGCCGTCGCCACCGCTACCGGAATCACCCGGCAGCTCAATAACCGCCACTGGATGAGCGACGTCATGGTCGGAGCCGGAATCGGAATCCTCGCCACCGAATTCGGATACTTCCTCGCCGACCTCATCTTCAAGGAGAAGGGGCTCAACATCCACGAAACCTTCTCGGTCTACGACCGGTACCGCCACCCCTCGTTCCTCGGATTCGGAATCGGAATAACCGCCGTCCCGGGAACCTGCAGGCCCTACGACGGGATGCAGATGAAAATCTTCTCCGGCCCCACCACATCCATCCAGGGAGCCTGGTTCGCATCCCCCTACTGGGGAATCGGTGGACGGCTCGCCTGCTCAAACCTCCGCATGGAGGTCAACGGCCGGATTCAGGACGACAACCTCGAAAGCGCATCCGTCTACATCGGTCCGTACTTCTCCTATCCGGTCTCGCTCCGCTGGCAGGTCGGCAGCAAACTCCTCGCCGGATACGAATTCTACAAGAGCTGCAAAACCCATCTGCGGACCCTCCCCGGAAGAAACGGGCTGGCCGTGGGGACCGGCATCTCGATGAATTACCTCGCCATGCAGAACCTCGGCGTGCGTTTCTCCGTCGATTACGACCTGGCCCCGGGAATCACCCGGACTTCGTACCAGCCGCTCCACAAACTGACCCTCGGCATCGAGGTCTGCGCCGCATTCTGACCACGGGTCGGCAGCGGCCACGGGAAACCCTCCGGGCGGAAATCAGAAAAACGGGCTGTCGGCAATTGCCGACAGCCCGTTTCCCGTCCGGGATCCGTCCGAAGCATCAGAGGAACCGATGCTGGACTGACGCACTCCGGGAAGAGGCCGAAACCGAAGGCTCCACCACATAATCCGGAAGTTCGACCCACGTGTAGACCGAGACAATGTCCTCCGAAACCGACCGCCAGCGGGTCTCCGTCTCCGTCCACGATTCAATGATATAGGTATCCGACCACGACGTATCGTCCGAATAGCGGCCCGAAATGATCCGGTTCGAATCCGGGTCCTCCTCAATCACATAGGTCCCCGTCAACTTCTCATAACCGGCCGTCGAGGTCTCCCCGATCTCCTGATAAAGGGTAAAGGTCCCATCATCCCCGAACTGCAGGTAGACATAGCCCGCAATCGCCGTATTGTCGTTCCACGACGTAAGTTCCCACGCATGGACCGCAGAGGTCGCTCCCGGATCGTCTCCGCCGCTCCCGTCATCGCCGCCTGCATCGCCGCCGCTCCCCTTCGAGCAGGACGCGGTCCCCAAAACACTCAAAAGCACCAGAGCAAAAAGGGTCAGTTTCGATTTCATAAGCATTCGTTTTTCCGCAAAGGCACGGTTCGCAAAGATAGGAATTGAATCAGGATTTCCAAAATATCCCCCGAAAATCCACCATCCGGGCCAGACTTCCCGCCCCACGGCACAAAAAAATGCACGGCACGCAACGCCCCATTCCCAAAACGGCGAGCCCCGAAGAGTGCCGGACCAAATCAAATCCGTCACCCTTCAGGGCCCGCTGCCTGTCGCCGGCCGGGCGATTTCCGCGCCCTGCGCCTCGGAGACTACTCCTCGTCAGCCTCCTTCATCGTGTGGTAGACATTCACCACATCGTCGTCCTCCTCCAGTTTCTCGACCAGCTTCTCCACCGACTCGCGGCCCTCGGCATCGAGCTCCTTCGTATCGGTCGGGATCCGCACCGATTCGCCCGAGACAATCTCAAGTCCCTTGTCATCCAGCCACTTCTGGATGGCTCCGAACGACTCGTAGGGCGCGTAAACCGTAATGCCGTCCTCCTCGGGGTAGAACTCGTCGACGCCCAGGTCGATCATCTCCAGCTCCAGCTCCTCGGGATCGGCATTCCCCGCCTTGAACTTGAAGACGCACTTGTGGTCGAACAGAAAGCCCACCGAACCGCTGTTGCCCAGCGTACCCCCGCACTTGTTGAAGTGCATCCGGATATTGGCCACCGTGCGGTTCGTATTGTCCGTCGCCGTCTCCACCAGGAATGCAATGCCGTGAGGGCCGTATCCCTCGTAGATCACCTCCTTGTAGTCGGCGGCATCCTTCTCCGTGGCCCGCTTGATCGCGCGCTCGATATTCTCCTTGGGCATGTTCTCCGCCTTGGCGTTCTGGATCAGAATGCGGAGGCGCGTATTGCCCGAAGGATCGGCACCGCCCGCCTTCACGGCGATTTCGATCTCCTTACCCAGTTTCGTGAAGGTCCGGGCCATGTGACCCCAACGCTTCAATTTCCGCGCTTTGCGGTATTCAAAGGCTCTTCCCATAATATGAATTTTTTCGGATTTTTTCGTTCAGACTGCAAAGGTATAAAATTCACAAGAAAAAACGGAATCCATACCCAAAATATTCGGCCGCTTTTGCCCCGAAACGGCGGATTTGTCCCGGGTTTTTCCTATTTTTGCAGCGGCTCCGCCCCGCAAAAGCCGATTCCGGACCCCGGCAGCGATTGTCTGGCCCGGGCTCCGACAGTGACCGGCAGCTCCCCGGGCACCGGACCCGTCCGAAACCCAAAAAAAGAAAGCCATGGAAATCAAAAGCCGTTTCGACCATTTCAACATCAACGTCACCGACCTCGACCGCAGCCTCGAATTCTACGACAAGGCACTCGGACTCAAGGAGATCAGCCGCAAGAAGGCGGCCGACGGCTCCTACGAACTCGTCTTCATCGGGGACGGCGAATCGCCCTTCAAACTCGAACTGACCTGGCTCCGCGACCACGCCGCAACCCCCTACGAACTGGGCGAAAACGAAAGCCACCTCTGCCTGCGCGTGGCCGGAGACTACGACGCCATCCGCGAATACCACCGCGCGATGGGATGCGTCTGCTTCGAGAATCACGACATGGGGCTCTACTTCATCAACGACCCCGACGACTACTGGATCGAGGTGCTCCCGCTCAAAAAATAGGCCGGCCATGCAGAACGTCCAGAAAGAGAAACGCGACGAAGCCCTGATGCGCGAGGTCGACGAGGCCGTGCGCACGCTCCGTCAGGGCGGGATCATCCTCTATCCCACCGATACGGTCTGGGGATTGGGGTGCGACGCGACCAATGCCGGGGCCGTCGAGCGCATCTACCGCCTCAAACGCAGCGAAAACAAAAAGTCGATGCTCGTGCTGTGCGCCTCGGCCGACATGGTTGTCCGCTACGTCAACCGCGCCCCCGGCATCGCCTTCGAGGTCATGGAGATGGCCACCTCCCCCCTGACGGCCATCCTCCCCGGAGCCGCAGGCGTCGCCCCGAACCTCATCCCCGACGAAGGGACCCTCGGCGTGCGGATCCCCGACCACGAATTCTGCCGCCGGATGCTCCGCGCATTCGGGAAACCCGTCGTCTCGACCTCGGCCAACATCTCCGGAGAACCGACCGCCGTCGGGTTGCAGGACGTCGCCCGCGAGATCGTCGATGGCGCGGATTTCGTCGTAAACCCCCGTTTCGAGGGGAAACCCTCCCGCAAAGCCTCCTCGATCATCGCATTCGGAGAGGGCGGCGAGGTCAAGATCATCCGCGAGTAAGATGGCACGGACCCTGACAACACCCATTCAGAAGCGGTTCTCCGACGTCGACCCCTTCCAGCACGTGAACAACGTCGCGCAGCAGATGTATTTCGACGTCGGAAAGATGGCGTATTACGAAAAGGTGCTCGGTGCCGACGCCCTGCTGGGCGACCTGAGGATCGTCACCGTCTCGACCTCCACCTCCTACCTGGGGCAGGTCCGCATGGGCGATCCGGTGCAGGTCACGACCACCTGCGAGCGGATCGGGAACAAGAGCCTGACGCTCTTCCAGCAGATGCTCGTCGGCGACGACGTGCGCAGCGAAAGCCGCTCCGTGATGGTCGTCTTCGACTTCCCGAATCAGTGCAGCCGCCCCGTCCCCGACGAGTGGCGCCGCCGGCTGCTGGCCGAATAGTGCGGCAGGCGGCCGTCGCTCCGCAGCAGCAGGTGCATCCAGCCGTAGGCCCACCAGCAGCAGCGAAACCGGCACGGTCCGTCCCGCATCGCGCCAGCCGATGCGCCGGGAGCCGCGCGTGAAGAGCGCAAAGGGAATGAAAAACAGCGTCGCAGAGAGCGCCTGCAACATGAAGATCTGCGGAAATCCAGACAGTCGCGCTTCAGCGAGAGATAAAACGAGAAGTCCGCCCCGAAAAAGAGGTTGGCGAAGATGGGATCCAGGTGACAGTGCGTTTTTCCCACAAATGCCCTGTCCGGCAATTATCGCACCGATTTTTTTCCTAACTTTGCCGCGTCTTCAACGTCACGGTCCGCCGTCACGGTCGGAAACCGAGACAAACGGACGACCGTTCAAAGCGTTCCCGAACATGGACAAAGGAAAACTCAAAGGTCATGTGGCCCTCTGGGTCGCCAACATCATCTGGGGGCTCAACGCCCCGATCGGCAAGAGCGTCCTCATCTCCGCAACCAACCCCGGCGGCATAAGCCCCTTCGCCATGAGCGTCTACCGCATGATCGGAGCTGCCCTGCTCTTCTGGACCGCCTCGCTCTTCCTGCCCCGCGAACGGGTCACACGCCGCGACATCGTGCTGCTCTTCTTCGCCTCGCTCTTCGGCATCCAGCTCAACCAGATGCTTTTCCTCTGGGGGCTGTCGCTCACATCGCCCATCGACACCTCGATCATCGCCACGATCGTCCCCGTGCTCACGATGATCCTCGCCACGCTCTTCCTGCGCGAACCCATCACCTGGCTCAAGGCCGGGGGCGTATTCCTCGGCTGCGCCGGAGCCGTGCTCCTTATCCTCGTCAGCCAGCACGGCTCGGGACACACCTCCAGCGTCAAGGGCGACGTGCTCTGCATCATCAGCGCCGTCAGCTACGCCACCTACCTCACGGCTTTCCGCGACGTCATCGTCCGCTACTCGCCCGTGACGGTCATGAAGTGGATGTTCCTCTTCGCGGCCATCGTCGCCGTCGCAATCTACTACCGCCCGCTCGTCGAAGTCGACTACGCAGCTCTCTCGTCCCGCACCTGGGGCGGAATCGCCTTCGTGGTCGTCGGGGCCACGTTCGTCTCCTACCTGATGGTCCCCATCGCACAGCGCTACCTGCGGCCCACCGTCGTCTCGATGTACAACTATGTCCAGCCGCTTGTGGCCGTGCTCTTCACCGTCGCCATCGGGCTCGACACCTTCGGGCCCACGAAGGGATTCGCCGCGCTCTGCGTCTTCGTCGGCGTATGGCTCGTCACCAAGTCGAAGTCCCGCGCCCAGCTGGAGGCCGAAAAGGCCCGACAGGGGAAAAGCGACGTAGAGAAGGCTTAGAGCTTCCGCAACAGGCGGAATCCGACGACCGAAAAAGCGGACCGGGAAAAAGGCGGCCCCAAAAGAGAGAGGGGAGAGAGGGGAGAGAGGGGAAAGAGGGAAGGGTGAGAAAAAAGGAGAAGGGAGAGAGGAAAGGAAGAGAAAAGGAAGAAATAGGGAGGGAAAGTCGGGTCGGCTGTCCGCAGGAAGCCGAGGCGCCCATGTTTTTCGGAAGGCGATGCCCGGATTTGGCAGTTCTCCGAAAAATACTATCTTTGCCCGGTAACCTGAAACAGACTCTGAACGACATGTATCGCATCATCTGCTTGTTTGCCCTGGCGGGAGTGCTCCCCGTATCGGCCCTGCCGATCCAAACGCTCACCGATCCCGACCCCGAATACCTGATCGACACCCGTTATCTGCCAACCGATCCCGTCGCAACGACGCAACACTCCGCCCGGAAGAGATTCGACCCGTGGCAAAGCCGTCAGGAAGCCACCCTCTCCATCGGCATGTATACCGCCGTGCAGGGAGAGGACGGAGGGGCTCAGGAGAGTTACCGCCTCGATTACACATCGTTCGGGTTCAACGACCTCGGATTCCGCGTCGGGGTTCTCTACATCCCCCAGTTGCGGGGAATCGAACGATCTTTCGGGATTCCGATCCAGTTCGCCTGGCGCTCGCCGCTGCGGGGCCGCGAACGCTGGAGCGAGAACTGGCCCGACGCCGCAGCCTCAACCATCGAGAACCGCGGCAATCCGCTCCCGGGGCTGCTCTTCATCCTGCTGCCCCAGCGCATCGAGTTCAGCGGAGGTGTGACCCCCGGCTGGATCTTCGGGAAGGAGGACGTCCACTCCACGCGCACCCCGGCGGTCAACAACGGGGAGTGGTACGACGAGGGAATCCTCCGACACCACCCCTTCACACTCTCCATCGACGCGGAGATGCGGCTCACCTACCGCATCTGGCGTTTCACACTCTCCGTCTCGCCGGGGATCCACTACCATGTGACCGACAATTTCCGCACCTACACCTCGTTCTCCGACCATCGCTCCGACCCCGGACGCTGGTATTTCAGCCTTTACGGAGGATTGGGATTCCTGTTCTGAGCGGACTCCGGCACCCGGATCCCCATGACGGAAAGAGGGTGGAAGCATCTCCGCGTTCCACCCTCTTCCTTGTCGTCCGGCGACCGCCACCCGAATCAAGTCACCGCACCGCCTTCACAAGGCCCCGTTCGGCCGCCAGACGCTCCATCAGCGCGTAGGCCGCCCCGTATTCGTTCGGGATCTCCCCGTCGAGGATCGCATTCTTGATCACCTCCTTGATCTCGCCGATCACCCGGCAGGGGCCGATTCCGTAGGTCTCCATGATGATCTCGCCCGTGATCGGAGGCTGGAAGTTCCGGATCCGGTCGCGCTCCTCCAGGTCCTTCATCTTGCGGCGGACCAGTTCGAAATTCGCCAGATAGCGCTTCACCTTCGCATCGATCCCCGACGTGATGTCCGCCTCGCACAGCGTCATCAGCGCCTCCACATCGTCGCCCGCCTCGAACAGCAGCCGCCGCACCGCCGAGTCGGTCACCAGATCCTCCGAAAGGATGATCGGACGCAGGTGCAGGAAAACCAGCTTCTGCACGAACTTCATGTGTTCGTTCAACGGGAGTTTCAGCTGGCGGAAGATCCCCGGGACCATCTTCGAACCCACCACCTCGTGGCCGTGGAAGGTCCACCCCACCCGCGGGTCGTAGGCCTTCGTCTGCGGCTTGCCGATGTCGTGCAGGATCGCCGCCCAGCGCAGCCACAGATCGTCCGAACGCCGCGAAACGTTGTCCAACACCTTCAATGTATGGTAGAAATTGTCCTTGTGGGCGTGTTTGCCCCGCCGTTCAACCCCCTTCAGGGCCTGCAGCTCCGGGAAGATCAGCTTCAAAAGCCCGGTCATCTCCAGCAGCTCGAAGCCCATCGACGGAACCGGTGACAGCACGATCTTGTTCAGTTCCACGGCGATCCGTTCGCGCGAAACGATCCGGATCCGTTCGGCATTCCGGCAGATGGCGTCGAAGGTCTCCTCCTCGATCGTGAAGCCCAGCTGCGCGGCGAACCGCACCGCCCGCATCATCCGCAGCGGATCGTCCGAAAAGGTCACGTCCGGGTCGCACGGCGTGCGGATGATGCAATCCTCCAGATCCGACATCCCGTCGAACGGATCGACCAGTTCGCCGAACGTCGCGTCGTTGAGCGACCACGCCATCGCGTTGATCGTGAAGTCCCGCCGCCGCTGGTCATCCTCCAGCGTCCCGGGCGAGACCTCCGGTTTGCGGGAATCGTGCGTGTAGGACTCCTTCCGCGCCCCGACGAACTCCACCTCGATCCCCCCGGCCCGGACCATCGCCGTGCCGAAGGTCTTGAAGACCGAAACCTTCGTCCGCAGCTCCCGGCCCAGCGCTTCGGCCAGGGCAATGCCGCTCCCCACGACCACCACGTCGATGTCCGTCGAGGGACGGCGCAGGTAGTAGTCCCGCACGTAACCCCCGACCACGAAGGCCCGCACACCCTGCTCGTCGGCAAGGCGCGAAATCCGCCGGAATATCGGATTCGAAAGCGGCACGCGGCTATTTGACATGGATTTTGATTGCATCCCGCCACACCAGATAGCCCGGGCCCATCAGATGCAGCCCGTCGTTCGTGTAGCGTTTGTCGAGTTTCCCTTCGTAGTCGGCCAAGGCTCCCCACACGTCGAGGTACTGGACGCCCTTCTCGTCGCACAGCGCTTCGAGGCGCTTGTTCGTCGGGACGATCAGGTGGGCGTGTTCGTAATGGTTCCGGTACTTCGAGAAGTCCACGCCGTTCACCGGAAGGATGCTCTGCACGTAGATCTTCGTCCATTTCGACTCCGTCCGGAAGCGGTCGATCAGCCGCGCGACGTTCCGCACGATCTCATCCGGCGAGATGCCCGCCGCCAGGTCGTTCGTCCCGATCATCAGGAAGAGCTTCTTCGGGTGCGCCGCGATGATCGAATCGAGGCGTTCGAGCAACCACCCCGAACGGTCGCCGCTGATCCCGCGGTTCTTCACGTGGCGGTTCTCGAACAGCTCGGCCCATTCGCAGCCGTCGGTAATCGAATTGCCCAGGAACACGATGTCGCTCGAATGCAGCGGAAGCACGTCGAAAAGGCTCCGGCGCTGGAAGTGATACTCCCCCTGGGCGAAGGCCGCACCCGTCAGCAGCAGGGCCGCGGCAAGAATCAGCAGGCGTTTCATCCTCTTACATTTTTAAGTTCGCGGAGGTAGAGCCCCACGGTATTTTCCAATCCGTAATAGAGGGCGTCGCTGATCAGCGCATGGCCGATCGAGACCTCGTCGGTCCACGGAATGCGCTCCACGTAGTAGCGCAGGTTCTCCAGCGAGAGGTCGTGCCCGGCGTTCAGCCCCAGCCCCTGACGCCGCGCCTCCTCCGCAGCCGCCACATAGGGCGCCACGGCACGCGCGGGCTCCTCACGGTACTCCCGGGCATAGGCCTCCGTATAGAGCTCCACCCGGTCGGCACCGCACGCCTTCGCCCCGGCAACCATCGACGGCTCGGGGTCCACGAAGATCGAGACCCGGATGCCCCGTTCGTGGAAGCGCCGCGTCACGTCGCTCAGGAACTCCCTGTGCGCCAGCGTGTCCCAGCCCGCATTCGAGGTGATGGCGTCGTGCGCATCCGGCACCAGCGTCACCTGTGCCGGAACGACCTCCAGCACCAGATCCACGAACGACGGGATCGGATTGCCCTCGATGTTCAGCTCGGTCGTCAGGACCCGTTTCAGGTTCCGCACGTCGTCGTAGCGGATATGGCGCCCGTCCGGGCGCGGATGCACCGTAATCCCGTCGGCCCCGAACCCTTCGATGCGCGTGGCCGCCAGCACCACGTCGGGAAGATTCCCGCCCCGCGAGTTCCGGATCACGGCAATTTTATTGATGTTTACACTCAGTTTCGTCATAGTCTTCTCCTCCTTGTCCCGAAGCGCATCCATACAGCGACCCGGCTGCGAGGCCCTCCCTCAAACCATGTCCCGGACCCCGGAAGGGCTTTCCGACAAAAATCCACGACAAGTTTGGATTTTGCTCCCGACTTTCACTATCTTTGTATCGATATGCCGGTCGCTGCGCCTCGAAAACCGTCTGAAGCAATCCCCGGACGGGCCCGGAGCGTCTCCGGCGTGGTAAAGTTACGGATTTTTTCGAAACTCCGCCGATGAAAATCATACTTTTTTCCCGACCCCGGGTCGCCCACAAACCCGAAGTGCTCCGCGAAATGCTCCGAGCCATCGAACGCCTCGGATTCGATTTCGCCGTAAATGTGGAGTTTGCACCCATTCTCCGACACGCTACCGGATGCAATCTCCCGCCCCGACAAATTTACGGGCCACAGGTCGGCGAGCAGCCTGCCGACGCGCTCATGATCTGCTACGGCGGCGACGGAACCCTGCTCGAAGGCGTACACCGACTCCACGGTGCCCCGATCCCCGTCATGGGTATCAACGCCGGGCACCTCGGATTCCTCACCAGCGCTCCAAACAGCGACATCGGGCTCCTCTTCCAGCAAATCGCCGAAGGAAAAATACAGACCGAACCCCGCTCGCTGCTCCACGTCGAGGGCGTATTCCCCCAGCAGCCCGATTCGTATCTGGCCCTCAACGAATTCACCGTCCAGCGCCACGGCGCCGGGATGATCGTCGTCGAGACCTGGGTCGACGGGCAGATGGTCGGAACCTATCACGGCGACGGAATCATCGTATCCACCCCGACCGGCTCGACAGCCTACTCGCTCAGCGCCGGAGGCCCCGTCGTGGCCCCCGCCTGCCGGTGTCTCATCATCGCGCCGCTCGCCTCGCACAACCTCACCATGCGCCCCCTGGTCATCCCCGACTCCAGCGTCATCACCTTCCACGTCCAGGCCCGCCGCTCCGACGCCTTCGTCACCCTCGACAACCGGAACTACCCCATTCCCCACGGCGCCACGTTCTCCATCCGAAGAGCCGAACAACCGATTTTTCTCGCCGTTCCGCACAATATATCATTTTACGACACGTTACGCAATAAGATGATGTGGGGAATAGACATCCGCGGCTGACCCCCTCCGAAAGCCGTCATGGAACGTACAGCGAATCATTTATCCGATTTTTCCTGCTGTTAACAGATTTTTTCCCTATATTTGTGCCCTACCATGAGCGAATTGAAACGCATACCGCAACACGTCGCCATCATTATGGACGGAAACGGCCGCTGGGCCGAACTGCGCGGACTGGAACGCTGCGAAGGCCATGCGGCCGGGGTCGAACCCGTCCGCGCCTCACTGCGCGCAGCGGCACGGCACGGTGTGAAGTTCCTCACGCTCTACGCCTTCTCCACGGAAAACTGGGGACGGCCCTCGGCTGAAGTCGACGCCCTGATGGAACTCTTCTGCCAAAGCGTCGCCAATGAAGCCCCCGAACTGATCCGACAGGGCGTCCGCGTCCGGATGATCGGCGAACGCTCCCGATTCTCGGAAAAGGTCCAAAAGGCCCTCGCCGAAATCGAGGACCGAACCGCCGAAGGGAAAACAATCACCCTGATCCTCGCACTCAACTACTCCTCGCGCAGCGAAATAACCCGCGCCGTGCGCCGAATCGCCGAAAAAGTCGCCGACGGACAGATCGCCCCCGACCGGATTCAGGAGGAAACCGTCGCGGAAAACCTCGACACGGCACCCTATCCCGACCCCGACCTGATCATCCGAACCAGCGGCGAACAGCGCCTGAGCAATTTCCTGCTCTGGCAGGCTTCATACGCCGAACTCTGGTTCCCCGAGGTCCTCTGGCCCGATTTCACTGAAAGGGAGTTCGACCGCGCCATCGAAGAGTACGCCCACCGGGACCGGCGTTTCGGCCTCGTCAAAGGTAAATGAAGTTATTTGTTTTGACAAGAGAGCATAGATGAACTATTCCGGTAAGATATTCTCGGCTGCAGCCCTCCTCGTGCTGTGCTGCTCGAATATATTCGCCCAGGAGCCCCAGCCCCAGGATACGACGGCCGCTCCGAAACCCGCCATCTCCGAAAACGCACCGATGTTCAAAAGCGCCGGAGATCCCAAACTGTACTACATCCGAAAGATCAATGTCCACGGCGTCAAGTACCTCAACCCCGACGTGCTGAAGTCGTCCGCCGGACTGATCGAGGGCGATTCGATCTATCTGCCCAGCAACTTCATCGCAAACGCAATCACCCGATTCTGGAGCCAGCGCTTCTTCTCCGACGTGAAGATCGGAGCCGAAATCGACGGAGACAGCCTCGATCTGGAGGTGTTCCTCAAGGAGCGGCCCCGGGTCTACAACTGGATGTTCGAGGGGATCTCAAAGGGCAAGCAGAAGGAACTGCTCGAAAAACTCAAACTCAAACGAGGCAGCGAACTCTCCGATTACGTCATCGACAAGAACAAGAAACTCATTCGGGACTATTGGTCTGAAAAGGGTTTCCGAAACACCGAAGTGGACGTGCGGATCGACAACGACTCCCTGCGCCCCGGACAGGCCGTCAACGTCACCTTCCTGATCGACCGCAAGGAGAAGGTCAAGATCGGACAGATCAACTTCATCGGGAACGACCAGTTCAAGGACAAACGCCTGCGCCGCACCTTCAAGAAAACGCACCAGAAGTCCATCAACTTCTTCAAGGGCGCCAAACTCAACGAATCCGATTACGAGGCCGACAAGGAGCTCCTTATCGACTTCTACAACTCGAAGGGTTACCGAAACGCCAACATCGTCCGGGACTCGATCTATCCGATCAACGAAAAACGGATCGGGATCGACCTCGAAGTCTCCGAAGGCAACAAATACTACATCCGCAACGTCTCGTGGGTCGGAAACTCCGTCTATGAAACCGACGCCCTGCAGCGCATGTTCGGCGTCAAGAAGGGCGACACCTACGACAAGAAATCCATGCACAAGCGGCTCGGTATCGGCAAGGAGAGCAATCCCGACGAAATGTCCGTGTCGTCGCTCTACCAGAACGAGGGATACCTCATGTCGCAGATCGAACCCGCCGAGACGATCATCGGAGCCGACTCGATCGATATAGAAGTCAAGGTCTTCGAGGGCAAGCAGTTTACCATCAACAACGTCGGGATCTCCGGAAACCAGAGAGTCGACGACGAGGTCATCCGCCGCGAACTCTACACCCGACCGGGCGAGCTCTACAACCGCTCGCTGCTGATGCAGACCATCCGTACGCTCGGATCCATGGGGCACTTCAACCCCGAGGCCATCATGCCCGACATCAAGCCCGTCACCAACGAGCTCGTCGACATCAACTGGCCCCTCGAAGAGCAGGCTTCCGACCAGTTCAACATCGCCGGAGGCTGGGGATCGGGCACCTTCGTGGGATCCGTCGGCATCACGCTGAACAACCTGTCGGTCAAGAACTTCTTCAAGAAGGGTGCCTGGAGACCCTACCCCATGGGGCAGAACCAGCGGCTCTCGCTCTCGGCCCAGACCAACGGCACCTATTACAAGGCCTTCGCCCTGAGCTTCACCGACCCCTGGCTCGGCGGCAAGAAGCCCAACTCGTTCACCTTCTCGGCACATATCTCCGAGCAGAACAACGCATACTACATCTGGCAGACCGCCACGCAATACTTCCGGACGTACGGTGTCGCCGCCGGTCTCGGAAAGCGCCTCAACTGGCCCGACCCCTACTTCACCTTCTACGCCGAGGCCAGCTACGAACGCTACAACCTCAAGAACTGGACCGGATTCGTCGTCGAAAACGGCAGTTCGAACCTCCTATCGCTGAAACTCGTCTTCGGCCGCAACTCCGTCGACCAGCCCATCTATCCGCGCCGCGGTTCGGAGTTCAGCGCCTCGGTGCAGGCTACGCTCCCCTACTCGCTCTGGGACGGGAAGGACTACTCCGACCAGTCGATGAGCGACCAGGACCGCTACCGCTGGATCGAATTCCACAAGTGGCAGTTCAAGGCCCAGTGGTTCCAGGGATTCCTCAACAACTCGAACCTCGTGCTGATGCTCAAGGCCGAAATGGGATACCTCGGAAGCTACAACAAGAACAAGGTCTCGCCCTTCCAGCGTTATGAGGTCGGTGGCGACGGCATGTCGGGATACAACATCTACGGTATCGACATCATCGCCATGCGCGGTTACGAAGACGGCGCCCTCGACCCTTCGAGCTACTACTCCCGCGGTTACAACAAGTACACCGCCGAGTTGCGATACCCGGTCATTCTGAAACCCTCGTCGCAGATCTATGTCCTCGGATTCCTCGAAGGCGGTAACGCGTTCGACTCCTGGAAGGAGTTCTCGCCCTTCAAGATCAAACGGTCGGCCGGTTTCGGCGTGCGGCTCTATCTGCCCGTCGTCGGTATGCTCGGTATCGACTGGGGCTACGGATTCGATCCCCCCGCAAACTCCACCACCAAGAGCGGCAGCCAGTTCCACTTTGTCCTCGGTCAGCAGTTCTAAAATCGGCCTGATGGCAATAAATTTGAAAGAAAAGAGTTATATTTATGACAACATCTCCGGAAAACCGGAATCGATAACTTAAAATTTCAGATTATGAAACGGCTGATTTTATTGGCAGCAGGTGTGCTGTCCGCAGGAATCCTCTCGGCACAAAATTACATAGTCGTCAACAGCGAGAAGATATTCAAGTCGATAGACGCCTACAACAACACCATCGAAGAGCTGGATTCGCTCGCCAAACAGTACCAGAAACAGGTGGATGAGAAATTCGCCGAGGTAGAGACCCTCTACAACAACTACCAGTATCAGAAGGCTTCGCTCTCCTCGGCAGCTCGCCAGGCCCGCGAAAATACAATCCTCGCCAAGGAAAAAGAGGCGCAGGAGTATCAGGAAAGCCTCTTCGGGCAGGAGGGAACCCTGATGAAAACCCGAATCGCCAAGATCTCGCCGATCCAGAAAGAGGTCTTCGCCGCCATTGAAAACTATGCCAAACAGGTCGGAGCCGATCTCGTCCTCGACTCCTCGAACAACCCCACGCTGCTCTACAACAACCCCTCGGTTGAACGCACGCAGCAGGTGATCGACCTCCTGAAAAAATAAACCGACATCAAAACATTAACTGATAAACGTATGAAAAAAATTCTCAAATTAACACTTGCCATCGCCCTGCTGATGGGGTCCACGTCGCTCTTCGCGCAGAAATTCGGACGCATCAACACGCAGGAGATCATCATGTCGATGCCCGAAACCAAGACCATGCAGACCAACATGGAGGCTTATGCCAAGGAGTTGCAGGACAACATCGAGACGATGAACGTCGAATTCAATACCAAACTGCAGGATTTCCAGAAGAATTTCAACACCCTCACCGACATCGCCAAAGAGATGAAGGAGAAGGATCTCAACGACCTGCAGGCCCGAATCCGCGAATTCCAGGAGCGCGCACAGCAGGAGTATCAGAAAAAGCAGAACGAACTCCTCTCCCCGATCATCGAGAAGGCCAAGAACGCCATCGACAAGATCTCGGCAGCTGGCGGATACCTCGTCGTATTCGACACCTCGACGGGTTCGCTGGCTTACTTCGATGAGGCTACGTTGACCGACATCGCTCCCGAAGTGAAGAAGGAGCTCGGAATCACCGAGACGCCCGCAGCCACCACGACGCCTGCACCTGCCGCCGAATAAGCTGGAGGGGGGGGGCACGAAAAACAGAGGCCAATATACCCGAACGGACGCCGAACCATCAGGTTCGGCGTCCGTTTTCCAAAACACGACCCTTCAAAACAACTCGTAAAATGTTCATTCTTTCGCCTTAAAAGACTTTTCGGCACGCTTTGCCGTTATAGTTCCGTATGACAACACACCCTAACTTACTTAATGAGAAGATGAACAACGAGATCCGGGAAACCCCCATCACCCGCTTTACGCTTCAGGAACTCATCTCCATACACGGAGGTACAAACAGGCCGGGGATAATGGGTGAATGCATCGCCGCCAGCACCAAATCCCATCTGCAGACATTCCGGGATCCATGTCGAATCGATGCGTTCATCATCGGAGTCGGGACCGAAGGCGAATGCTCCGGACTGCTCAATCTCCAGGAATTCCGGATCAAAAAGGACACGCTGTTCATCTGCGGGCCCAACAGCATTCTCCAGGGCCAGTCCGTCGAACAGTTGACCGTACACACCATCGCCATATCGCCCGACTTCTTCAAGCGCATCAACATCGACACGAAACACCTGCTGCCGCTGCTCCTGCAATTTGCATCCTATCCCTGCCTGGATATCTCGCACGACGAATGCCAGGCCATGCAGAGTTTCATCGCCCTGATCGAACAGGAACTCAAGGCGCCGGAGAGCGAATTCTCGACCGAAATCATCGGGGGGCTCATCTCGGGAACCATCTACAAGGTCGGCGAGATCCTCCACCGCTACCTTTCGGAGCATCCCGAAGTCGAAAACCCGGCCCACGACCGTGCCAAGGAACACTTCACGCAATTCATCCGGCTGCTCAACGAAAGCTACAAACGAGAACGAAGCGTCGGATTCTACGCCCAGCAACTCTGCATTACCCCCAAGTACCTCACCACGCTGATCAAACGCATCAGCGGAAAGTCCGTCTCGGAATGGATCGACAGTTACGTGATCCTCGAAGCCAAAACGCTGCTCAAATATTCGGACATGAGCGTGCAGGAGATTGCCTATTCGCTGAATTTCCCCAACCAGTCGTTCTTCGGAAGCTACTTCAAACGCAACACCGGCATGTCTCCGTCGCAGTACAGGACCCGGCAACAGCACGGATAGACGGCGCAAAGCGGAGCTCCGGGAGCAAAATCCGGTATGCATAGGCCTCTTTTTACGGGCGGACGATTGGTTTAATCGCCCGCTTTTTGTACCTTGCAGGGTAATTCCGCAGCGACGGCCAATCGTGAAAAAATTCCTCAAATATACCCTTCGGGGAGTGCTTGCAATCGTTCTGCTGCTCTTCTGCTGCCTGGGCCTGCTCTATGTCCCGGCCGTGCAGGAACTGGCCCGGCGCAAAGCCCTGGGCCCCCTCTCGAAAAGCCTCGGGCTGGAGATCTCCGTAGAGCGGTTCCGGTTGCGCTTCCCGTTGCGGCTCGCCGCCGAGCAGATCCGGATCCTCGACTGCAGCGATACGCTCGTCGACTGCGGACGGATCGCCCTGGAGGTCAACCCCTGGCCGCTGGTCCGCAAGCGGGCGGTTGTCCGGGAGTTCGAAGTCGAACGTCTGGCGGCCCGCTACCGGGATACGGCGACGGGATTCGAGTTGCGAATTGCGGCCGGGCTGTTCGCCATCGAGCAGCTGCGGGCCGACCTGCAGCACGAAAAGGCTGCCGTCCGGCACATCGCGCTGGACAGCGCCGCCATCGTCCTCCATCCCGGAGAGCCGACAGCCGAAGAGAAACCCGACTCCGCCACCGCCCCGCTGCGCTGGGCCATCGATCTCGACACCCTCTCGATCCGCCGCACGGCCTTCGAAATGGGAGCGGAGGGGATCGATCCGGAGTTGTCGGTGCAGTTGGCCGAAGGGGGTGTGGAGCAGTGTCGGGTGCAGCTCGACAGCCAGCAGGTGGCCGTAGTCCGCGTATGGATCGACCGGGGCGACTACGCCTATTTCGTTGCACCTCCCACAGCCGGGACTGCCGGGACTGCCGGGACTGCCGGGACTGCCGGGACGGTCGGGACGGTCGGGACGGTCGGGACGGTCGGGACGGTCGGGATTTCCGAGAAAGCGGGAGCGGCAAGCATAGAAAAGACCGCCATGCCGGAAGCCGACGGACGTCCGAACCGTTCGGGAGCGGAAGCAACGCCTCAACCGGAAACAACGTCCGAACCGTGGAGCATCCGGATCGGGAAGCTGGCGTTAGCCGGGAACCGGGTTGCTTACGGTGTTGCAGGACATCGTCCGGCGGAGGGATTCGATCCCGGACGGATCGTCCTGAACGGGGTCGATCTGACGGTCGACTCGCTCTACAACCGCGGCGGAGCGGTCGCCCTGCAGATCCGGCAGCTGGCCTTCACCGAACGCTGCGGGCTCACGGTAGAACGGACGCAGGGGCGTTTCGAAATGGGACCGGAGGGGATTTCGCTCTCGGGATTCGAGCTCGCCACCGCAGCCTCACACCTGCAGGCCGACCTGACGGCAGGCCCCGGGGCGCTGCAAATGGAGCCGACCGCCCCGCTGACGGCCGATCTGACGGCCGAAGTGGCCACCCGCGACTTGGCCCGCATCGCCCCCGCGGCGATTCCCGCACCGCTGGACAACCGGCTGCTCAGGCTGCATCTCGCCACGGCCGGAACATGGGAGGAGCTCGAAAAGATCGGCGTGGAGATCTCCTCGCCTGAATGGCTCTCCCTTACACTGGACGGCAAGGCACGCTATCCGCTCGATCCGAAACGGCTGGACGCTTCGGCCCGGTTCCGGGGTGCACTCCGCAATCCGGCGTTTCTGCTGGAGGTCCTGCCCGATACGGCCCTGCGCCGCAGGGTGGCACTCCCGCGGCGAATCGGATTGCAGGGCTCGGCAACGGCTTCACACGGGGTCTATTCGCTGGCTTCGGTACTGACGGCCGGGACGGGACGGCGCGATGCAGAAACAGGTGCGGGTGCGGGTGAAAACGGAACCGGCCGCACCGGAACGGAGGGCCGCATCGGGTTGGAGGGACAGTTCGACGCGCAACGGAAGGCCTACGAGGCGACGATTCGCTGCGACAGTTTCCCGGCAGGGAGTTTCCTGCCGTCCGATTCGCTCGGACGGATCGATCTGACACTCTCCGCCCGAGGCGAAGGGTTTGATCCACTGGCTCCCGCGACCCGGGGCCGGATTCAGTTAGAGGTTGCACGGGCGGAATATCGCAGGCACGACTTCGGTGGGGTCAGCGTGGAGGCCGGACTTGCGGAGGGACGGTTGACCGGACGGATCGAGGACCGCGATTCGGTCCTGCGGCTCGCGCTCGGAATCGAGGGGCAGTTGACCCGGGAGCGGCAGCAGGCCCGGATGACAGGGCGGGTCGGATGGTTCGATCTCGCGGCACTGGGGCTGATCGCCGAACCGATCGGCGGAATGTTCCACCTCGATGCCGAAGCCGCGGCCAACGCCCCCGGATGTTACGACGCCCGCATCGCCCTGGACAGCATCGCCATTCGGAACGGAACGGAGGTCGACCGGATCCTTCCTGCGAGCGCAGCCTTCCACACCGATTCGACGCAGACCCGGGCCGAGATGCAATCGGGAGATTTACGACTGGAGTTCCGCTCCCCGGAGGCACTCGATTCGCTGAAGAACGCACTGCCCCGGTGTATCGGCGTGCTGACGCAGCAGATGCAGGCCCAACGGCTCGACATGGATTCACTGAGGCCCGTCCTGCCCGATTTCCGGCTGCAACTCTCGGCCGGACGAAACAACATCCTGAACAACTTCCTCCGCACGAAGCAGGTCGCCTTCCGAAGGCTGGAAATGCTCGGGATGAAGGGGGATTCGCTGCCCGTGGCGCTCGGAATGCAGGTCGAGGGGCTGACTTCGGGAGGCATCCGCCTCGACAGCGTGGAGGTGTCGATGCGGCAAAGAGGCCCCCGGCTGCAATATGCCCTCCGGGTGGCCAACGCCCCCGGGAATCTCGACCACCTGGCCGCTGCCGGCGTCTACGGCAGCATCGTACAGAATACCGCCCGGGCCAACCTCTACCAGCGCGACCGCAGCGGCCGCGAAGGATTGCGCTCGCAGATCGACGCCGCATGGAACGACTCCCTCGTCCGCGTAACGCTCGGGCCCGATCCGCAATTCGGATTCGAACCCTGGGCCGTCAATCCCGGCAACTACCTCGTCTACCGCTTCGACCGCAGGATCGGGGCCGACCTCGATTTGACCCGCGGAGAGCAGCGGTTCGCCATCCATTCGCTCCCCGAAGAGGGTTCGACGGACGGAATTCGGCTCGAAACGGCCGGGCTGGGGATCGGGACCATCCTGAAGCTGCTCCCCTCGGCGCCGCCCGTCGACGGTATTTTCGGCGCCGATCTCGCCCTGAGGTTGGGGGCCGATACGCTCGGGATGCAGGGGACGGTCTCCGTCGCCGGGCTCTCCTACGACCAGCAGCGATTCGGGGATGTGGCGCTCACGGCACGCTATGCCCAGGGCGCCGGGCAGCAGGCCGAAGCCCGGCTCTCGCTCGATTCCATCGATATGCTGGCGGCCTCCGTCCGCTATCGGAAAGAGGACGAAAATCCCCTCACGGCTTCGCTCGCCATCCCGGGGCTTCCCCTGCAACGTCTCAATCTCTTCCTCCCCGAAGAGATGCTGCAACTCTCGGGGGATCTCTCCGCCGAACTCCACGCAACGGGATCGCCCCGGAGGCCCATCCTCGACGGCGGTCTGCACTTCGCCGGCACGCAGCTCCGCGTCCCGATGATCGGCACCGCATTCACGCTCGCCGACGACACCATCCGCTTCGACCGCAGCCGCCTGCTCCTCGATCGATACGCCATCCTCGCCCCGAATCGCAAACCGCTGACAATCAACGGCGAGGTCGACCTTTCGGATTTCGCACGCATGAGTGCCGACCTTACCCTGCGGGCCGCGGATTTCCAACTCGTGAACGTCCCCCGCAAGGAACGGACAACCGTCTACGGAACCGCCTACCTCGACCTGAATACCTCCGTCAAGGGGCCCGTCGACGAACTTGCGGTCCGCGGAAACGTCGCCCTGCTCGGCGGAACAGACATCAACTACGTCATGCAGGGTTCCCCGATGGAGGTCAAGGAGCAGTCGCAGAACCTCATCACGTTCGTCTCCTTCCGCGATCTCGACGCGCAGGAACCCCTCGAAGAGCTCCCGCCCGTGAAGATCGGAGGGCTGGACATCGCCCTGAACATCGACATCAACAACGACGTCAAGGCCGCCGTCGACCTCTCCACCGACGGCAGCAACCGCATCGACCTCCGCGGCGGAGGGAACCTCGCCTACACGATGAACCCCCTGGGCGACATGCGTCTCGCAGGGAAATATGTCCTCTCGGGCGGAAACGTCAGGTACAACCCGCCCGTCATCGCACAGAAAGTTTTCAGGATCAAGGAGGGCAGCTACGTAGAATGGATCGGCGACCCCGCCGACCCGTCGTTCAACATCACCGCCGTGGAGAGCATCCGCACAACCGTCTCCTCCTCGTCCGACGGTCAGGATGCCCGGGCGGTGAATTTCGACATCTCGATCAATATCCGCAACACGCTCACCGACCTGGCCATCAGCTTCGACCTCGCGGCGCCCGAGGACCTCACGATGCAGAACCAACTCAACTCCCTCACCGCCGAACAGCGGGCCAATCAGGCCATGAACCTACTGATATACAACACCTACACCGGGCCCGGGACCACCGCCAAGGTCAGCTCCGAAAACCCGCTCAACACCTTTATCCAGAACGAACTGAACCAGTGGGCGCAAAACAGCCTCAAGGGTGTGGACCTCTCCTTCGGAATCGACTCCTACGGCCAGGATGACCCCAACGGGCAGCGGACCGACTACTCCTACCGCCTCTCCAAGAACCTCTTCAGCGACCGCATCCGCGCCGTCATCGGAGGCAAGTTCAGCACCGACACCGACCCGACCCAGAACCTCAAGGAGAACCTCATCGACGACATCTCGATCGAATACATGCTCGACAAACGCGACAACATGTACATCCGCCTCTTCCGGCACACCGGTTACGAAAGCATCCTCGAAGGCGAAATTACCGAAACCGGCGTCGGATTCGTCATCCGCAAACGGATCTCACGGCTCGGGGACCTCTTCCGGTCGTCGAAACCCAAACCCCAAAAACAGGTACGACATGAAGACGAGGCTCAATAGAATCCGGGGCGTACTCACCGCCGTGGGGCTGCTGCTGCTCGGAGCCTGCTCCACAACCCGCCGTATCCCGGAGGGCGAGGTCCTCTACACCGGGGTGAAACACTTCCGCATCCTCCCCGATTCGGGGGTCGTACTCTCCGCCGAGGCCGAAAGCGCCGCCCGCGAACCCCTCTCCGTGGCTCCCAACAACCCGCTCTACAGCCCCTATCTGCGCACCCCCTTCCCGACCGGACTGTGGGCCTGGAACTACTGCTACACACCCCGCGAAAAGGGATTCAAATACTGGTTCTACAAACGGCTGGCCAAAGAGCCCGTCCTCCTCTCGAGGGTCCAGCCCGCAGTCCGCACCCGGGTCGCCGAACAGGCCCTCGAAAACCACGGCTATTTCGGCTCCCGCATCTCGGACTCCCTGCGCTACCGCAAGCACGGGCGCAAAGCAAAGGTCGACTACACACTCCGCATCGCACGACCCTGGTACTACGGCAGCGTCGAGTATCCGAAGGTCAACCCGACGATGGAGCCCCTGATCGACAGCCTCCGCGCCACCTCGCTGATCCGATCCGGCGCGCAGTACAACCTCGATACGCTGACCGCCGAACAGCAGCGGATCACCGGAATCCTCCGAAACCGCGGATACTACTACTTCCGCCCCGAATACCTCGAATACCTCGCCGATACGACCCAGCGCCGCCAACAGGTCGACCTGCGGCTGAATCTGAAACCCAATCTCCCGGCCACGGCCCTCAAGCCCTATCGTGTGGGGGATGTCACCGTGCGTCTCCGGAACCTTCAGCCCGGGCCCGTCGATACGCTCCGCATCCGCAACGCCACGGTATTCGCCCAGCAACCCATGAAGATCCGGCCTCGGCTCCTCGCCCGGACCCTCACCCTCGAACCCGGCGAGCTCTTTACCGTCGAGGCCCAGAACCGGACCCAAACCGAACTCAACAAGCTCGGCATCTTCCGATCCGTCAGCCTCTCGGTCACACCGCTCGATTCGCTGCGCGGCGGGGACTCGCTCGACGTCGCCATCGACGCCCGGTTCGACTACCCGCTGGAGGTCGCACTCGAAACCGATGTCACCTCCAAGTCAAACAGCTTCATCGGACCCGGTATCGCCCTCAAGGTCAGCAACAATAACCTCTTCCGCGGCGGCGAGGTCCTCGATGTCAAGCTGAACGGATCCTACGAGTGGCAGACCGGAAACAAAAACTCCGGAGGACGCTCCTCGCGGCTCAACTCCTATGAGCTGGGGCTCAATGCGAACCTGAACCTCCCCCGGCTGCTGCTGCCCCGCGAGTGGGTCCGCAGGATGCGCTATCCCGGAAGCACCTCGTTCCAGCTGGGTGTCGACCTGATGAACCGGCCCCGTTTCTTTCACCTGATTGCCTTCAGCGGGTCGGCAGGATACAATTTCCAGACATCCCCCTACAGCCACCACGCCCTCACGGTCTTCAAACTCACCTACAACCGGCTGCTCCATACCACCGCCAGTTTCGACCAGACCATGGAGGAGAACCCCTCCATCGCCATGAGTTTCCGGAACCAGTTCGTACCCTCGATCAGTTATACCTACACCTTCGACAAAACCTACGGCGCAACCGGAAACCGCCGCTTCTACTGGCAGAACAGCCTCACATCCGCCGGGAACCTCCTCGCCGGAATCCTGCGCGCCTGCGGCGAACGACAACCCCAACTCCTCTTCGGCAACCAGTTCTCGCAGTTCGTCAAGGAGGTCAGCGAAGTGAAGTTCTACCACCGCATCGGCCGCCGCAACAACTGGCTCGCAACCCGCTTCCTCGTCGGCGTGGGGTATGCCTACGGAAACTCCGAGGTGATGCCCTACAGCGAACAGTTCTACATCGGAGGAGCAAACAGCATCCGCGCCTTCACCGTCCGCTCCATAGGCCCCGGCAGCTACCGCCCGCCCGCCGACGACAGCGACGGATATCTCGACCAGACCGGCGATTTCAAACTCGAAGCCAATATCGAATACCGGTTCGGGATCATGGGACGTCTGAACGGCGCCGTCTTCCTCGACGCTGGAAATGTCTGGCTGCTGAAAAACGACCCCAAACGTCCGGGAGCCGAACTCAAATGGAAAGGACTGCTCAATGAAATCGCACTCGGAACCGGATTCGGGCTGCGCTACGACATCAGTTATCTGGTCATCCGCGCAGACCTCGGGATCGGCATCCACACCCCCTATCCCAATCCCGACAAACGGGGCTATTACAACATCTCCAGTTTCAGGGACGGGCTGGGATTCCACCTCGCCATCGGGTATCCCTTCTGAGTCGGGCTGGCCGAAGGAGCAGGCTGGCCGGGCTGGCCGAACCGGACCGGGCAGACCGAAAGGATCAGAAAGGCAGGAAGAAGGCTGAAAAGGGCCTAAGAAGCCGGACAGGAGAGGCGGAAAAGAAGAGGCCGGAGAGAAGGCCGGAGGACGCAAAAGAGAACCGGAAGAGGGGCGGAAAAGGATCGGAAGAGGGCCGGGAGGTTGGCCGGAAAGTTGGTCGAAAGGTTGGCCGGAAGGTTGGCCGGAACAAGTTGCAGCGGCTCCACCCCGCGGCCCGCACTAAAACGGATAACCCACCCCGAAGTTCAGCGCCGTATTCTTCCACTTGAAGTTGTGGATCCAACGCTCGCCCGCCGGATTGTTCGGATTGTGAAGCTGGATGCCCCAGTCGAGGCGCAGCACCGCAAACTTGATGTCGAAACGAAGACCCAGACCCGTGTTGAAACCCAACTGCCGGTAGAAACGGTCGAAATGGAAAACCGCATCGTCCGAATACTCGTTCGGATTCTGGCGGATATACCAGATGTTGCCCACGTCGAAGAACGTCGCACCGTGGATCATGCCCCAGATCGGGAAACGCAGTTCCAGATTCGCCTCCAGTTTCACATCGCCCGTCTGCACCGGGAAGGCGTTGTGCGGATTCGCCACCGAACCCTGACCCAGCGTTCGCGGCGCCCAGCCCCGCATACCGTTGCTGCCGCCGCAGTAGAACTGGCGATCGAACGGAACCGACTCCGAATTCCCGTAGGCCATCGCCACACCGCCGTAGAGGTGTCCGACCAGTGCCGTCACGTCCCCCAGCATGATTTTACGGCTCACACTCAGGTCCGTCCGGAAATACTGCGAATACTGGATGCCGAAGATCGTATAGTAGTCCTTCCCGGCCGCCGGGGAGAAAAAGGCGTGCTCCACGGCATCGATCAGGTTGCCCGCCGTCTCGCCGTTGAAACGGACCGTCGTGGCGTTGCCCCCGAAGTTCTTCCGCTGGTTGTTGTAGCTGTAGCCGAACGACAGTCCCCCGATGAACTGCGTGCTGAAACTGTTGATCAGGTATTTGTTCTGCGTGCTCCCCAGAAACTCCGGGTCCACCGGCCGGGTCATGTCGATCACGTTGATGTCGATCGGCCGCAGCGAGAAACTCGAATAGCGGTTGTTCGTCCACAGATATGTCAGACCCGCACTCGACAGCGTCCGCGCATAGTAGGGACGGTCCTGGAAATTCACCGAAATCTCGATCTTCGTCCGGGGCTGGTTCACGTTCCGAAAGCGGCGCATGTGCCACGGCGCCAGGAACCGCGGGAAGGTCAGGCCCGCCGTGATTCCGAACTCCGTGGCCCGTTTCTTCCGCGCATCCGGGGCCTTCATGAACTCGTATCCCGCCGTGAACGACATGTCGAAAGACTCCGCACCCCGGAAAATATTCCGGTTCTGGTAACCCACCGTGGCCTTCAGTCCGTAGAAACTCGACGTCGTGCTCCCTTCGAGGTCCACTTTCACGCTCTGGCGCAGCGTCGGCGTACAGAGGATGTTGCACGTCAGATAACCCTCCCGCGTATAGAGCGTCGTCTGCGTGGAGTCCGCCGACGATCCGATGAACGAGACGTAGTTCGTGGAATCCACACGCTGCGGCTGCTCCTCAAACGCAATCCGCGTACTCTTGAAATAGCCCAGCGACATCAGGTCCGCATAGGCCCGGTTGACCTGCGACGAGTTGTAGATGTAGTTCGGGTAGAGCGGGACCGTCTGACGCAACACCCGCGGCCGCAGGTTCGGACGTTTTTCGTAGATGATGTTCAGACCCCGGTAGTAGGTCGTATCCAGCCGCGAGAAGAGTGTCGTATCGTTCCGGAGCTCCGTCGGGTCGTAGTCCGGGAAGATGTTGATCCGGTCGATGCGGTAGACCATGTTGTTGTCCATCACGGCCTTGCCTCGGGCATCGTAACCCGACAGGTACTGCTTGACGACCACCCGAAGGTCCACCTTCCGGCCTCCGCCCAGCGTATCGGCCAGGTACATGATGTTGTTCACCGAGAAGTTGTAGTAACCCCGGTCCCGCAGGTACTCCGTAATCCGTTCCCGTTCGGCATCCAGCACCGTCACGTCGTAGATCGCCCCCTGCCGGAGCAGCGTCCGCGACGTATCCGGGAGAACGATCTGTTCGAGGAACCGGTCCTGGAATTCGTAGGAAATCGAATCGATCCGGTAAGGGGCGCCCTGATGCGTATGGTAGTAGACCTTCGCCCGTTTGCGACGCGACACGGTGTCGACCCGGAACGAGACCTGCGAATTGAAGAACCCTTTCGAATCCATGTAGACCTTCAGGTTCTCGGCGCTCTTCTGCGTAAGGCTCTGGTCCAGCAGCACCGGGGCTTCGCCGATCTTCCGTTTCCATTCGTTCCAGCGGTTCTCCTTCGCAGGATTGGCCTGTTCGTAGAGCCAGACGTAGAAATTCGTTCCCAGGAAGCGTTTGTTCGGACTCTGGCGCACGTACTTCTCCAGCTCCGAAGCCGGGATCCGCTCCCGGCGCGGAACCGTCCGGTCGGATTCCACCTTCACCTGCTGCACAAGGTAGCTGCCCTCGGGAATATGCCGCGTGACGCTGCACGCCGAGCCCACCAGGCCCAGCAGCGCTGCAACGATTATGCGGCACAGCTTGCCCACGGAGGATCAGTGATTGAAGAAGCCCTTCTCTTTCAACAGCGCAAAATAGGACTCCGAGATGGCCAGGTTGTCCCGCCTCACATAACGCCGTTCGGTGAAGATCTTCGCCAGATTCGGCAGGCCGTTCTCCTCCAGCAGCCGTTTCGTCAGTTCCGACTCCTCGCGTTCGGCCCACAGTTCGTCGATCTCCGCAGTCGTATAGTCCGTGTATTTCTCGTAATGGACCACCGCATCCAACGGAAGGCGGTCGGTCAACCCGGGCGATTCGGCCGGATAGCCCAGCACTACCGTTGTGAGGGGAATAACCCCCTTCGGGAGCTCCAGGATCCGCGAAATGTCACCCGCGGTATAGATCGTCGTGCCGAGGATGCAGATCCCCAGCCCGTGCAGTTCGGCCTCCACGCAGAGATTCTGCGTCGCCAGCCACGCATCCGCCGAGGCGTTCAGGAACCACGCGAAGTTGTCGTAGGCCGGATCGGCGTCGCGCTGTTCGCACCACATCGTAAAACGGTGCACGTCGGCGCACACCGTCACCAGACACGGAGCCTCCAGGACCATCGGCTGGTTGAAATGGCACGGCGAGAGTTTCTCGCGCAACGCCCGGTCACGGGTCACGATCAGCGAATAGAGCTGCATGTTGCCGCACGTCGAAGCCCGCGTGGCGGCTTCAAGGCATTCGCGCAGAACCTCTTCGGGAATCGGCGTCGGGCGGAATTTACGTATCGAACGATGCTTGAAAAGCACACTTTTCATAGATTAGACCTTTAAAAAACACCTTTGTCTTACAAAATATCCGGACTCCGAGACTCTCGGGCGGATATTTTTCACAAAAGTAGCAAAACTTTTAGAAGTTTTACTATTTTTGTACAGGATAAACCGCCGCACAAAGAGGCCCGACCGTGCGCCGTACAATCCGGGAACAACCGCCAGGTCACCGACTTGCCGGGACAAAACAGCCGAAAGGTGCAAACCGAATTTGCAAAATACGAGGGTGCCGGAAACGACTTCATCCTCATCGACAACCGCAACGGCGTCTTCACGCCCGAGCCCGGCTTGATCGCCCGGTTGTGCGACCGCCACTTCGGAATCGGAGCCGACGGAGTGATGACCCTGGCCCACAGTGCCGAAATCGACTGCTCGATGCGCTACTACAACGCCGACGGATCGGAAGGCGAAATGTGCGGCAACGGCGCCCGATGTTTCACGCTCTTCGCCGAACACCTCGGAATCGGAGGCGAAACCAAATTCTTCGACGCCGCAGACGGACTCCACACCGCCCGCATTCTCCGCACGAAGGGGCTCACCGGAGAGATCGAACTCGGCATGATTGCCGTCCGTGAGATTCACGAAGGCGACAGCTGGTGGTTCCTCAATACGGGAGTGCCCCATTACGTCGAGTTCGTCGACAACCTCGATTCGGTCGATGTCGTGGGTTGCGGCCGCACGATCCGCTACGACACGGCTCGTTTCCCGCAAGGTACGAACGTCAATTTCGTCCAGGTCACCGGGAAGGGCGCCATCCGGATCCGTACCTACGAACGCGGCGTGGAGAACGAAACCCTCGCCTGCGGAACCGGGGCTACCGCCGCTGCCATCGTGGCCAACTTCGCCCTCCAGCCCGAAACTTCCCGCTATGCAGTCTCCGTACCCGGAGGGACACTCGCGGTACGGTTTTCGCATGAACCACACACGCAGATTTACACGGACGTCCGCCTCTCGGGTCCCGCCCGCCGGGTTTTCGAAGGCACGTTCGACCGCGAAAACTTCTAATTACCAACCTTTTCCATTTCCCTATCCATGAAAACACAAAAGGGAGTCCGTGAACACGACACGGACGAACTTCGGAAAGCCAAGCGCCTCGAACCCATCCGCAAAAGCGGTAAAGAACGTCACGCCCTCTACAGCAAATTCGAGGAGGATGAGGACGACGATGCGTACACCTCCTACATCAAGCGCGAATCCGCACTCGACTACCTCGACGACGAAGAGGAAGCATAAACCCGTTCACCCATGATCGAAAAATTCATCATGGCAGGGCCCACGGCCCTGCATGTCTGCGACTCCCAACAGGGAGAGCGATGTATCGTGCTGCTGCACGGTTATCTCGAATCGATGCTCGTCTGGGAGGATTTCATACCTTATTTATATAAGGAGGTGCGCGTCGTGACGCTCGACATCCCCGGGCACGGCATCTCCGTCGTCCAGGGCGAAAAGCACTCGATGGAGTTTCTGGCCGACACCGTGGCCGATGCCATCCGTGCGCTGGGAATCTCCCGCTGCACGATCGTCGGGCACTCCATGGGCGGCTACGTGGCCCTGGCCCTCTGCGAACGCCACCCCGACCTGCTCGACGGAGTGGTATTGCTGAGTTCGACGCCGAATCCGGACACGCCGGAGAAGGCCGAGAACCGTCGGCGCGAGATTGCATTGGTGAAGGCCGGCAAGAAGGAGTTGCTGGCGCGGGTCGCCCCGGCAGCAGGATTCGCCGAGGAGAACCGGGACCGGATGAAGGATTACATCGAGGATCTCACCGAACAGGTCTTCATCACCGAAGATGACGGAATCGTGGCATTGCTGAACGGCATGATCGACCGCAAGGATCAAAATGCGATGCTGCGCGAGACCCGGGTGCCGGTGCTCTTCATCCTCGGGCGCAAGGACAACTACATTCCGGTAGAGGTCGCCGAGAAGATGGTTGCCGACCATCCCGAAGCCCGGGTTGTCTGGCTCGAAAATTCAGGGCACATGGGCTTCCTCGAAGAGCCCGAGGCAACCGCCCAGGCGCTGCTCGATTTCGTCAAGGCGCCGAAGTGATCCGCCGTCTTAAGAAGACGGTTTCAGGGGCGGCCGACCGGCACATGGCTCAGACGCAAATCCCCGCTCTCCAACCTTATAACCTCCCCACAAGCCCCGGTAGCAGAAAACCGGGTCGAATCCCTATTCGAATCGGCTGCCCCCAAACCCAAAGGGGGCTTTCTTAAAGCCCAAACCCTTCCTTTCAAGGAGGGGTTTGGGGTGGTTGTCTGCATCAATGGCGGCTTGCCGCCTCTTCAAGACCAGAAATACGGACATCCCGGGATGTAAAGCAGACAATACCTCAAATACACACAAAAAAAGACCAACCCGTAAAGGCTGGTCTTGAAGAGGCGGCTACCTACTCTCCCACGGGATAACCGCAGTACCATCGGCGTTAGTGAGCTTAACTTCTCTGTTCGGAATGGGAAGAGGTGGAACCTCACTGCTATAACCACCTAAAAGATCCTGTGCTTCATTCTATCGAAGCCGTGCGAGTATCTTCCGATACAAAGCCGTCGCACCCGGTATAGCTTGACACGTTAGGGAAATGAGATATAGATGCGCTGTAGGAAAGCCGTTCGGGTAATTAGTACTGCTCGGCTTTGACATTACTGTCTTTACACCTGCAGCCTATCAACGTAGTCGTCTCCTACGCCCCTCAAGGGAAGACTTATCTTGGGGATGGCTTCGCGCTTAGATGCTTTCAGCGCTTATCCAAACCGAACGCGGCTACTCGGCGGTACACTTGGCAGCATAACCGATACACCGGAGGTTCGTCCAACTCGGTCCTCTCGTACTAAAGTCAGGACCCCTCAATCTTCCTGCGCCCGCGACAGATAGAGACCGAACTGTCTCACGACGTTCTGAACCCAGCTCGCGTGCCACTTTAATCGGCGAACAGCCGAACCCTTGGGACCTTCTCCAGCCCCAGGATGTGACGAGCCGACATCGAGGTGCCAAACCGCCGCGTCGATATGAGCTCTTGGCGGCGATCAGCCTGTTATCCCCGGAGTACCTTTTATCCTTTGAGCGATGGCCAGTCCACACAGAACCACCGGATCACTATACCCTACTTTCGTACCTGATCGACTTGTCGGTCTCACAGTCAAGCGCCCTTATGCTATTGCACTCTGCGCACGGTTACCATTCGTGCTGAGGGCACCTTGGGAAGCCTCCGTTACGCTTTTGGAGGCGACCACCCCAGTCAAACTACCCACCAAACGGTGTCCCCCTCACCGGGGTTAGAATCCAAGTACACAAAGGGCCGTATTTCAACGTCGGCTCCTCGAACACTGGCGTGCCCGACTCAATGCCTCCGGCCTATCCTACACATTCTGTACCCAAATTCAGCGTTAAGCTATAGTAAAGGTTCACGGGGTCTTTTCGTCCCGTCGCGGGTACCCGGCATCTTCACCGGGACTACAATTTCACCGAGCTCACGGTTGAGACAGTGTCCAGATCGTTACACCATTCGTGCAGGTCGGAACTTACCCGACAAGGAATTTCGCTACCTTAGGACCGTTATAGTTACGGCCGCCGTTTACTGGGGCTTCGATTCAATGCTTCTCTTGCGATGACATCCCCTCTTAACCTTCCAGCACCGGGCAGGTGTCAGGCCCTATACCTCTTCTTTCGAATTTGCAGAGCCCTGTGTTTTTGATAAACAGTCGCCTGGACCTCTTCGCTGCGCCCTACTCTCATAGGGACCCCTTTTCCCGAAGTTACGGGGTTAATTTGCCTAGTTCCTTAACCGTGATTCACTCGAGCACCTTAGGATACTCTCCTCGACCACCTGTGTCGGTTTACGGTACGGGTGACATGCACTGTAACTTAGAAGATTTTCTCGGAAGTCAACTTGGGTGAACTATCAGATTGGCCGTAGCCGCTCCGTACTGTCAGGTCTCAGCAAGGACTAACTCTTAATCTGTCCCTATACCTACGCCTTTTAACCACCTATTCCGTCAGGCGGCGTCACTTACGTCCCTTCGTCTCTCCATCGAGGTACATGTCAGTATCGGAATATTAACCGATTGTCCATCGAGATCTCCGTTCGGATTACCCTTAGGACCCGACTAACCCTGATCCGATTAGCGTTGATCAGGAAACCTTGGTCTTGCGGTGTGCGGGTTACTCTCCCGCATTATCGTTACTTATGCCTACATTTGCTTTTCCATACGCTCCACAAAATCTCACGACTCTGCTTCGGCGCGAATGGAATGCTCCCCTACCACACTCTCGTGTCCAGAATTTCGGTGATATGCTTGATGCCCGTTTATTATCCACGCTCTGTCGCTCGACTAGTGAGCTGTTACGCACTCTTTGAATGAATAGCTGCTTCCAAGCTAACATCCTAGCTGTCTCTGCAACAAAACATCGTTAGTTCAACTTAGCATATGCTTTGGGACCTTAATTGCTGGTCTGTGTTGTTCCACTCTCGTAACCGGACATTAGCACCCGGTCGCTCACTGCTGTAAATCATACTACTGGCATTCGGAGTTTGTCAGGATTTGGTAGGCGGTGAAGCCCCCGCATCCAATCAGTAGCTCTACCTCCAGTAGACTCTTTATTACAACGCTGCCCCTAAAGGCATTTCGGGGAGTACGAGCTATTTCCCAGCTTGATTAGCCTTTCACCCCTACCCTCAAGTCATCGAGAAGCTTTTCAACGCTTATTCGTTCGGACCTCCAGTCGGTGTTACCCGACCTTCATCCTGCTCAAGGGTAGATCGCAAGGTTTCGCGTCTACAACCACTGACTGGCCGCCCTGTTCAGACTCGCTTTCGCTTCGGCTCCGTGACTCCTGTCACTTAACCTCGCCAGTGATTAGTAACTCGTAGGCTCATTATTCAATAGGCACGCCGTCACGGCACGAAGCCGCTCCGACCGGTTGTAAGCGTATGGTTTCAGGTTCTATTTCACTCCCCTGTTCGGGGTTCTTTTCACCTTTCCCTCACGGTACTGGTCCACTATCGGTCTCTTGGGAGTATTTAGCCTTACCGGGTGGTCCCGGCTAATTCTGACAGGATTCCTCGTGTCCCGCCATACTCAGGATACTGCTATCGAAAAACTAACTTACCTGTACGGGCCTTTCACCCTCTATGGACGAACTTTCCAGATCGTTCCAGTTCATTGTCTCTTGAATATCGCAGTCCTATTACCCCGGCATTGCCGTAACAATACCGGTTTGGGCTCCTTCCCGTTCGCTCGCCGCTACTTAGGAAATCGATGTTTCTTTCTTTTCCTCCTCCTACTAAGATGTTTCAGTTCAGAGGGTTGGCCTCCGTCGCCGGATGTCAGGCCTTCTGCCTGACGGGTTGTCCCATTCAGAAATCTCCGGATCAAATCTTGTTTGCAAATCCCCGGAGCTTATCGCAGCTTACCACGTCTTTCTTCGCCTCCAAGAGCCTAGGCATTCCCCATACGCCCTTATTTACTTTCTTACAACTCCTTATACGTCGCAATACGTATAAGAACCATATCTCATCTCCTTAATCATGTCAATGAACGTTGAATCTTGCGATTCAGAGTGGAGGATAAGGGAGTCGAACCCTTGACCCCCTGCTTGCAAAGCAGGTGCTCTAGCCAACTGAGCTAATCCCCCGAGTGTTGCATCGGTGTAGTCCCGTGCGGACTTGAACCGCAGACCCCTACATTATCAGTGTAGTGCTCTAACCAACTGAGCTACGGGACTGTTATCCGCGGGAAAACCCCACTCGAGTATAACATTAAAAATTACCAGTTACTTTGAGAGAAAATCGTAGATCGATCTGTCTGCGAACAGTCATACTCTCCAGAAAGGAGGTGTTCCAGCCGCACCTTCCGGTACGGCTACCTTGTTACGACTTAGCCCCAGTCACCGGTTTTGCCCTAGGTCGCTCCTTGCGGTCACGAACTTCAAGCACCCCCAGCTTCCATGGCTTGACGGGCGGTGTGTACAAGGCCCGGGAACGTATTCACCGCGCCATGGCTGATGCGCGATTACTAGCGAATCCAACTTCATGGAGGCGGGTTTCAGCCTCCAATCCGAACTGAGACAGGCTTTCGAGATTCGCATCCCCTCGCGGGGTAGCTGCCCTCTGTACCTGCCATTGTAACACGTGTGTAGCCCCGGACGTAAGGGCCGTGCTGATTTGACGTCATCCCCACCTTCCTCTCGGCTTACACCGGCAGTCCCGCCAGAGTGCCCAGCTTGACCTGATGGCAACTAACGGTAGGGGTTGCGCTCGTTATGGGACTTAACCCGACACCTCACGGCACGAGCTGACGACAACCATGCAGCACCTAGTTTCTCGCCCCGTAGGGAAGACCTGTTTCCAAGTCCGTCGATAACTTTCAAGCCCGGGTAAGGTTCCTCGCGTATCATCGAATTAAACCACATGTTCCTCCGCTTGTGCGGGCCCCCGTCAATTCCTTTGAGTTTCATTCTTGCGAACGTACTCCCCAGGTGGATAACTTATCGCTTTCGCTTAGCCACCGACCGTGTATCGCCGACAGCGAGTTATCATCGTTTACTGCGTGGACTACCAGGGTATCTAATCCTGTTTGCTCCCCACGCTTTCGTGCCTCAACGTCAGATATAGTTTGGTAAGCTGCCTTCGCAATCGGTGTTCTGTATGATCTCTAAGCATTTCACCGCTACACCATACATTCCGCCTACCGCAACTACTCTCTAGTCCAACAGTATTAGAGGCAGTGCCGGAGTTAAGCCCCGGGATTTCACCTCTAACTTATCAAACCGCCTACGCACCCTTTAAACCCAATAAATCCGGATAACGCTTGGATCCTCCGTATTACCGCGGCTGCTGGCACGGAGTTAGCCGATCCTTATTCATACGATACTTTCAGTCACCTACACGTAGGTGAGTTTACCCTCGTACAAAAGCAGTTTACAACTCATAGAGCCGTCTTCCTGCACGCGGCATGGCTGGTTCAGACTTGCGTCCATTGACCAATATTCCTCACTGCTGCCTCCCGTAGGAGTTTGGTCCGTGTCTCAGTACCAATGTGGGGGGTTAACCTCTCAGTCCCCCTATGTATCGTCGCCTTGGTGAGCCGTTACCTCACCAACAAGCTAATACAACGCATGCCCATCCAAAACCACCGGAGTTTTCAACACCAAAAGATGCCTTTCAGTATGTTATGGGGTATTAGTACCAATTTCTCAGTGTTATCCCCCTGTTCTGGGTAGGTTGCATACGCGTTACGCACCCGTGCGCCGGTCGCCGGCAGTTGAAGCAAGCTTCAACCCCGATGCCCCTCGACTTGCATGTGTTAGGCCTGCCGCTAGCGTTCATCCTGAGCCAGGATCAAACTCTCCATTGTAAAAAAAGAATGTTTCGTTAGAGTCCTGACTATTCGTTTTCCTTTAAAGGAAATTGACAGATAAATACTACAATTTTGCTCTCAAAATATAACCAGTAATTCAAAGAACCACTTTAAAAAAGCTTCGCATTTTGGTTGCGAAAGGGATTGCAAAGATAAGTCATCTTTTTGAATCCCGCAAATCTTTTTCAAGATTTTTTTTCGGCCTTCCCGAAGGAGCGGCGCGAAAGGGATTGCAAAGATAGGTAATCTTTTCCAAACCTCCAAAAACTTTTTCAAGAACTTTGCATCTTATTGAAAACCAGACCTCAAAACCGTCTCAAGCTCCTTTATTGTAAACCTTCGACTTGTTTGTAAGAACCGTTGTTTCTCAAATGCGGATGCAAAGGTAGCGACTTTTTCCGAACCTGCAAATATTTGCGGCTATTTTTTTCAAAAAAATCATTTTTTTGCCAAAAGAAGGCCCCCTACCCTATATATATTAGGCAGGGGGCTTCAAATCCCTCTTTCTGCAACCCGTCCGTCAGAGCCAGCCGCCATTCCCGGCCAACCCGGCCCGCGAAACCACTGCAAACTCCCGGGTAAACTCCGTATCGCCCGCCGTCGCCTTTATGCGCAGGATCGAAACGCCCGGCCTGGTGCTCCGGAACGTAATCTGCGAGCCGTCGATCTGCTGCGACGCGGCGGCGATCCCCAGACTCTCCGGAGATTCCAGATCCGCAGACTCCAGCGCCACCTTACTCTGCTCGCCGCCGAAGAAACGCGCGAAATCCACCGTCGTGGACTCCCCGACCGGAATATAAATCGCCGAAGTCCCCCGGATCGCCAACAGCAGTTTGAGCGCATCGACGCAGCCGCCGCCCATCTTGTCCTGGTAAGCCGTAAGATCGGGAACCGTGATCCCCTCCTTCGTACCGGTGAAATAGTGGTCGATTCCATAGACCGAGCTCAACAGCAGCGACTTGAACTCCGCCGCCGTATATTTGCGGCCCAGCTGCGCCGCATAGGAGAGCCCCAGGGCCGCAACGCCCGAAACGTGCGGGCACGCCATCGAGGTCCCCTGCATGAACCCGTAACCATAAAACGACGGATCCTGTTTCCGGCCATCCTGATAGTCGATGGCATTGTCGCAGAGGATCGTGCTCAGCACCTGGCCGTCCGCATAGTATTTGCCCGACTCCTCGGCCGGAGAGGTATAGACGTCCCCGCCCGGAGCCGTCATGTCGACCCACGTGCCGTAATCCGTATAATAGGCCGGGCAGAAGGCCCAGTCCATCGCCCCGACGGCAATCACCGGCGAGTAGGCCGCCGGATACATCGGGGCATCGCCGTAAATATCGCCGTCGTTCCCCGCCGCGAAGATCACCAGGCCGCCCTGCAGCGGCGAATTCGGGTTGTTGGTCCCGGCACCCGCGACAAAGGTATCGATCGCCGTGCGGATCACGCCATAGGAACGATCCCACTCCCTGTCGATCTGATCTGCCGTAAGGTCCTCGAAATCATATCCCCAGCTGTTCTGAGCGATGACGGCGCCGTTCCTCCAGGCATACTCGAAGGCCTTCACGACCGGATTGCTCGATTCGTCGCCGTCGCCGTAGCCCATGATCTGGCACGACATGATCTTCACGCCGCCCTTGCCGCTCCGGCCCCCGGCTATGCCGCAGACGCCGCGCGAATTGTTGTTCACGGCGGCGATCACGCCCGCAACGTGCGTGCCGTGGTCGGCATAGGTCCACCCGTCCTCGTCGTGCATGGCCGAACGCCAGTCGAGTTCCGCCGTATTGTCCCAGAAGTTGTAGCCGTGTTCCTGCGGTTTGGAGGGGTTCGACCAAATGTTGGCCGCCAGGTCGGGGTGCGTCGTCTGCACCGGCTCGTCGAGCACCGCGACGACGATCTCCTCGTCGCCCGTACAGAGCTGCCACGCATCCAGCAGGTTGATATCCGCACCGGCTCTCGGCGTGGAGAAGTATTCGTTCGGGCCGGCATTGTCGAAATGCCACTGATAGGGCAGCATCCTGTCGTTCATGGAGGTCGAAGCACGGGTTTCGCCCAAAGCCGGGAAGTGCCCGGAACGGGCCGGAACGACCCGTCCGACATGCAGCGGGCGGATGTGCCGCGGATTGATCTCATACTCCACGGCCGAAATCCCCGACACGGCGGCAAAACGCGTCCCGACCTCCGAGAGGTCGGCGTCCTTGTCAAATGCGACCCGGTACCAGCAATTCATACCCGTCCGGTCGTAAACCGCCTCCCATTCGGGATCGTAGTCCACGATTCGCTGGAAGCGGTCCGCGCCGATCTCTTCAAGCAGCGCATCGATGTCGTCAACGCCCGAACGGGTTGCGCATCCCCCTGCACGGGTGGAAGCCTGTTGCGCCTGCGCGGCGGCCACGGTCCGGGCCATCTCCGGGGAGAGTTTCACCGAAAGAGCTCCCTGCAAGGCGACCTCCGGGGCCGGAGTCCCAATAATTCGGGCTTGGGTCCCGGACGTCTCCAAGGGCTCCTTCACACAAGCAGCCGCGGCCACCAGGCTGCAAATGATCAACAATCTCTTCATACACATTTCTCTCTTGATGTAAGATTCCAAAGGTATCGCTTTTTTGCAAAAATCAAAATATCCGGCCCGGATTTCCGCCAAAATATACCCCATTCTCCGAAAAAAAGAGATTTTTTCGTATTTTTGCCCCGCACAACAACCGGAACTTATGAATCTGAAAAAAATATCCCTGCTCGTCGTCCTGCTGCTCATCGCAGATCAGGCCCTCAAGATCTGGATCAAGACCCACATGCACCTCGACGAGTCGATCGTGGTCTTTCCCGACTGGTTCCAGCTCCGTTTCATCGAAAACAACGGCGCCGCATTCGGCATGCACATCAACACCGGCAGCGGTTTCGACTGGGGGAAACTCCTGCTCGGGATATTCCGCATCGTGATGGTCGGATTCATCGGGTGGTTCATCTGCCACCTCGCCAAAAAACGGGAAGGGACTCCCAGGGGGGTGATCGTCGGGCTGGCGCTGATCTTCGCCGGGGCCATGGGCAACATCCTCGACAGTGCCTTCTACGGGCTGATCTTCTCCGAATCGACCCCTTACAGCGTGGCGGAATTCGGCGGGCACTATGCCGGGTTCATGATGGGGAAGGTCGTAGACATGTTCTACTTCCCGCTGTTCCAATGGAACGGAGTGCCGCGGATGCTGCGGTTCCTGGTCGACAGCAACAACTATTTCTTCGGCGCCATCTTCAATCTGGCCGATGCCTACATCTCCGTGGCCGTAGTCTATCTGCTTCTGTTTCAGTATAAATTCTTCAGCAAGTAGTTTTTTTTCAAAAAAACGGTTGTGAATTCGGAAAAAAGTATTACTTTTGCACACCGCAATTCCGAAAAGACACCGGAAAATGCCCAGGTGGCGGAATAGGTAGACGCGCACGTTTCAGGTGCGTGTGCCGCAAGGCGTGCAGGTTCGATTCCTGTCCTGGGCACTGGAAACCCCGTTGAACGCAAGTTCAGCGGGGTTTCGCCTTTTCCGTATCCGCATCGTCCTGTTTTTACTGGTTTTTCTCCAATACGGGCAAGTTGTTGCTGCCAAGTACGTACTTCCAGCCCGTGCCGGAAAGAGCCGTGTTCATGGCATCCTTGGCTCCTGACCAGTTACCGTCCGTCACCTGTGTGGTTCCGCCGGTACCTACCTGGTCTTCACCGATGCCTTGTTCCTGACCGTTGCCTCCCCAGTAGCAGGCGGTGATGATACCGCTACCTAACATGGAGTCCTTGAAGTTCCGTCCCGCCACGCCGCCTGTGGCTCCGTCCGAGCCTTTGACAGTCCCTTTGGCATGGTAGCAGGCAGTCAGGGTGCCTACATCGTTGGTTCCCGTTACGCCGCCTACATAGATGGTGCCGCTTCCGCTACCGGTCACGCTGCCCCAGGCATAGCAGGCTTGGATGCAGGATCCGCCGTTGCTTCCCACCACACCGCCGGCAAAATAGGTGCCTATATCGTTGTTACTTACAAGGGTCACGCTGCCCGTGGCATAGCAGGCGGTCAGGATGGCACCACTATTCGTTGCACCTGCCACGCCGCCTGCCCGCTGCGTTCCCTTCACTGTGGCCGAGGAGCTGCATCCAGTGATGGAACCGCCCACTTGGTAGCCCACCACACCGCCTACGTCGCTAATGCCGCTGACGCTGACGCTACCCGACACCGAGCAGTATTCAATGTTGCCATAGCTATATCCTGCCACGCCGCCGACGCTGCCCAAACTGTTATCGCTTGTTATCTGTACGCCCTCCAGCACCACGTTCTTCACCGTGCCGCCGGAGCCGATCCTTCCGAACAGACCCGCATATTGGTCACTTCCCGTCACGGTCAGCCCCGTGATGGTCTTGCCGTTGCCGTCAAAGATGCCGGTGTATGCGTTATTGTAGTTTGTGCCTATCGGCGTCCACTCCATATCTGTGAGATTGATGTTTTCAGTCAAAGTAATGTTGATACCGAGATTACCGTTGTTGGCTATGTCTGCCACAGCCTTCAATCCCTCGGCAGTAGTCACGATGTAGTTGCCCTGTCCGTCGTCGGTATATCCCTTGTCCTTATCCAGCGTGATGTCATAGAACTTGCCCGCCTCGGGAGTGATGGCAGCGGAGAGGTTGCGCTCCTCGGTGCCGTTTGCCCGCAGTTTCGTGATTTCGTAGCCGGGCACCACGTTCGCCTCCCAGCAGGTGATGGCGTTGCCGTTTTCGGTATATTCGCATTTCATCATCTCTATCCAGTCTTCTTGCGAGCCTTGCACTACCTCACCTTTTTCATAAGTACACCGTGTGTAGGTATAGAGCTGGAGGCTGTAAGAACATACGAACAACGAACTACCATACGTTACCAAGTTTCCAAAATATCAGCGTTTTAGCCCGATTGTTGGTAACATAAGAAACCATACGCTACCGATTAGTTAAGGCGTATTTGGGTTCCTTTTTGGGTTCGGCTTATTTTCCTTGTTGTCGGGGTATCGGGAACTTGTTAAATTTATCCATTTCGGCGACCTTCAATTTATCGACAATTTTAATATAGGGCTTCATCGCTTTGTAGTCGCTGTGCCCCGTCCACTTCATAATGACCTCGGCCGGAACCCCAAGCCTAAGCGCGTTTATGATAAAAGTACGCCGGCCGCAATGGGTGGTAAGAAGGGAGTATTTCGGTAATACTTCTTCGTGCCGAACATTCCCCTTGAAATATACGACCCTTGTAGGTTCGTCGATACCCGCCATTTCCCCCATTACTTTAAGGTGTTCGTTCATTTTTACGTTACTTATGACCGGTAGGGCCTTATCGTTCGGCAAACCTATATTCTCGTACTTTTTCAGTATGGCCCGGCTATACTTATTCAGTTCGATAATAAGGCCGTCTACGGTCTTTTGAGTAACCACGCTTATATAATCCTTCTTTACGTCGCTTCGGCGCAATTTTGCCACGTCAGAATAACGAAGGCCGGTAAAGCAGCAAAAACAAAAGACATCGCGCACGGCTTCCAGCGAAGACCGGGACGGCGGAAATTTGAAGGAATACAGGTTAAACAGTTCTTCCCATTCCAAGTATATAATTTCCTTTGCGTTTCCGTCGGCCCCTTTGAACTTCGGCTTAAATGTTTCGTGTACGTTGCTTGGGTTATATCCTTTATGGTGCGCCCAACGCAGGAACCACCGAAGAAAGGACATGTTTTTAGATATAGTAGTATTACGAAGGTCGGCTTTATGAAGGCTTGTAATAAACTTTTGTAGGGTAACTTCGTTTATTTCGTCAAATGTAAGATTCTTGTTAAACGCTTCCAAGTGCTTACGCAGGCTATTAAACTTCGTATAGGTCGCTTTCGTCCAATCATTCAAACGGCCCATAGTTTCCATAAATTCGGCATAGGCTTTATAGAATGGCTGGCCGCTTTCTTCCGCTTCGGTAGCCGGGGTTCTCTTCCCGGTCGCTTCATCGAAGGCCGTTTTAAGTTCGGCCGGTGTCGGTACCCGCTTTTCCAGCAATTCGAAACGGGTAAATATGGCTTCTATTTGTTCTTCGCAAGCCGTGATAGCCTTATTTATTTCGCCGGCCGTTTGTCGGAACCGGTTTTTTGTATTGGAGATAACGCGGCCTTCTTCTTCGTTCCACTTTTCCGGTTCGATACTATACCCTACCCGAAAGTCTACCCGGTACCCGGCATAGCAAACACGCATACGAATAGGGCGACACTCTACCAATACACCCCCTACCTTTTTAGGAAATAGATTAAATTTAATAGTCCGCTTCATTTTGAAAACATATTACCCCGGCCGGTTAATAACCAATCGGAAGAAACGGAATACTTGGCTACCAAATAATAAAGGGCTTCTATTTGTATAGACTTATAGCGGGAAACTTTACCGGGCCTTGGGGTTACGCCGTAAGTAAATCGGGTTTCCCGATAGCGGGAAGCACTTAACCCGGCTTCCTTGCAAAATGGTTCCAACGCGGACAAACGGCCCAATGAAACAAGGGCTTCTATCGCTTGGAAGAAACGGCGGTTTACGCCGTCTTCGATAGGGGTTATTATCTTAGGCTTCTTTACTCCCATTTTCAAAGCTCCTTAACATCATTTCGAACGCCGCCTTTGGTACTATGGCAGTTTCTGCGCCGGAAATAAACGCCGCTTCCAAGGCATTAAACACCGCTTCCGGCATATCCCCGTAATACTTGGGTTGGTCGTAGTATTCGGCTACTTTTATTTCGATTGTTTCCGGTTCCATTATACACAGTTATTTTTATCGAATTTTTGATTTACGGCACTTTCGTACGCCGGTCGGTAAGAAGTATAGTTATATAGATTTGCTTTGAAATTTGGGGCATTTCTGCCCGTTTTTACAAATCCAAACTGAAACGCCATACGAACAACCAGCAATAAACGCGCTGCATTGCCCTATTTTTCGCTTAGTTTTTCGATTACAGATATAAGCCGGGCTATTTGGCTATCCTTTTCTTTTATCATTTCTTGATAGCCTTTTTGTAGTTCAATCATACCCGCAATATCATTAGTTGTAACCCGATTCCCATTACCGGCAACGGCCGTATTATTGTTACCCGAAACCCGGTTTGTATTATTGCCTTGCAGCATTTCCCCGTCCCCCGTCAGAAGCCAAATAGGGTTAAGGTCGGGGAACTTTTCGCCGATAGACTTCATTTTGTCGGGTTGTATCGACGTTCGTATAGAATTGACATAGGAAACAGAAACGCCGATTTGCCTACAAAATTCCCGTTCACTAATATTTAGGGTCTTGATATATTCCCTAAGTCTTTCTTTTACACCCATATAGCGAATTTTTAGAAGGTTGTCTAAAAAATATTTTTCATTTTTGCGCTGCAAAACCTTGCATATTACACTGCATTGCTATATATTTGCAGCGTGTAACATATACGATTGCAAAGGTATAATAATAATACGCTTCGAGCAAATAAACGGCATAGCAAAAAATACCTAAGCAATTTAAGCGACAATAGATTATGAAGTACGATACGACATTTATTAACCGAAACTTCCTTTTGAAGGTCTACGGGATAGACAGCGAAAACAAAAGGATAAACCGCCTTGTAGGGGTTTCCGGCTTGGTGGGGTTAATCGGCGTAGAGCTTACCGAAAAATTCATTACCCGCGCACTTAACAGCAAGAAAGATAGCGTAAAATGCCGCCTACGCAGAGGATTACAAGTAACACTATATTTCAAATAGAAGATGAAGAAGACAGTAATAGTTAATGGCAAAGCAAAGCGTATAGAATTTTCGTACGCGATAGGCGAAACTATTTCGCTAAGCAATAACGAGGTAATAAAACCTTGGGGACGGGTTACGGAAAGGGTAACGGTTTCTAAACTAACCTTTACGATTAACGGAAAGACCTACGAAGGAACGCGCACCTTTAAGGTTGCCGGCGGCCCATACTCGGAAACCTTCGAGTTCGACGGGAATAGCTTTGCTTCCCATAAACAAGCAATTGAATACATACTTAACAATATTGAGAAATGAGCGAAACGACAATTTACAAAGAAGGATTTAACGCCGGCTTTATGCAGCTTCGGCAAATTGACGTAGAAGCCGCCACAAAGGAACTCTGGCAGGCGTTGGGGATTAACAACCGCAACACTTTCGCGGCTTACAAGTTCGGACGTATCGAACCCAAGGCAAGCCAAGCCGTCGCCGTCGAATTGGTATTTAGGAAGTACGGCGTTACGACTAACATTTGGGGGAAATAGAAATGAGAGCCGAAGCAGGACTAACGCAGCGCGAAACCCAAATAGCCGAATTATTGGCTTGGGGAGCCGCAAAAAAGGAAGTGGCCGACAGGCTTTCTATTTCGCCCCGGACAGTTGAGAATACCGCCCGAAACATTTATAGCAAGATAGGAATACAAAAGGCTACGGAGCTTTGCGTATGGTGGTTCTGCACACATTGCGGCGTTTCCTTCGACCTATCCCCTATAAAACGGACAATTATAGCCTGCTTCTTCCTTGCGACTATTCTACCGTATGAAATGTACGCACAAGGCGAAACCTACCGACTATTCAGAAGCCGCAAGGTTGCCGAACGCATGGCGACACGAAGAACCGGAAGAAGACCGGAATACGAATTAGATTTTTGGGAACTATAAAAGGCAAAGGCTATGAAGCAACTAATTAAAGAATTATCCCTTTCGGGATTGACGCTAAAACAGAAGGCGATAGTATGGTATTTCGCTATATCGTTTTGCCTCCTTGCAAGCACGGCGGAAGCCCCGTTTTGGTTCTTGTTTTTAGAGGTTGCCAACTTCGCTAATGCCGCCCGCCTTATAAAACGGGTTCCGCTACCGGAAGACCCACAAGATAGTTAGGTATGGCAGACTTAAATACAAGACTTATAGACCTTACGGCGGGGGAATTATTAGAGCTAATGGGGAAAGGACAAAGCCCCCGGATAGAAGTAGACGTTACCAAAGACCCGAAGAAAAAATACGTCTACGGCCGGGCCGGGATTGCCGAACTATTCAAATGTTCCAAGACTACCGCCAGCCGCATAAAACAAAGCGGCTTAATCGACGGCGCATATAAGCAGGTCGGAAGGTTGATAATAGTAGACGCGGAAAAAGCCTTAGAGTTGGCCGCAAAACGAGCAAAGAAAAGTAACAACCGAAATAAATAACTTGTTATGAACAAGAAGGTAACATTAAAAGAACTGACCCTTAAAAACTTTAAGGGTATTAGGGACTTGGCCGTAAAGTTCGGCGAAGTAACCACCATTGCCGGCGCAAACGCGACAGGTAAAAGCACCGTTTTCGACGCTTTTACTTGGGTGCTTTTCGGCAAAGACAGTAACGACCGTACGGATAGCGGGAAAGGCGCATTTACCGTTAAGACGGTCGGCCCGGACGGGAACCCTATACTTAAATTGGAACATTCCGTAACGGCTGTTTTAGACGTAAACGGCGAAGAAGTAACCCTTACCCGCACCCTTACGGAAGATTGGGTAAAACCGCGCGGCAAGGCCGAAGTAGAACTTAAAGGAAATACTACGCATTACTTCTGCAATGGCGTAGAAATTAAAGCGGGAGCGTTCCAAGAGAAAGTAACGGCCATAACCGAAGAACAACTTTTTAAGTTAATTACGAACCCGGCTTACTTCCCTTCGTTGGATTGGAAAACCCAGCGCGAAATATTGCTGCGCATTGCCGGGGGCGTAACATACGAAGAAGTGGCCGCCGGTCGCGCCGATTTTGCGGCTATCCTTTCCCAGCTTTCCGGTAAAGATTTGGCAGAGTTCAAACAAGAAATAGCCTACCGCAAAAGCCGGATTAAGGAAGGTTTGGAAAAATGCCCTATCGAGATTAACGCAATAGACAGCGTTACGCCCGAAGCACCGGATTACGAAGCCTTGGAAGCCGAAAAGGTACGTTTATCCGCCGAATTGGAAGAAGTGGATGCGGCTATTACGGACGTTGCAGAAACGGCCCGCAAACACTACGAAGGGGTGCAGGGAAAACGCAAAGCGATTAACGACCTTCGGAACCAGCAGCAAGATATAATTTTTCGGGCAAGGCAAGCGGCCCAAAAGGAAGGTTACGAAAAGAACGCCAAGCGTAACGAGGTTAAGACCAGTTACGAAATAACCAAGCGAGAAGCAGAAAATTATAATACCGCTTCGGAAAACGGCCTTTCCGATATTCGCTATACTATTAAAACCCTTACTTCCGAAATAGCGGACTTATCCGCCAAGGTGGAAGCCAAGCGCGAAGAATGGAATACGCGGAACGCCGAAGAATACAAAGTAAGTACCGACGGCCTTATTTGCCCGATATACGTAACCTTATGCTCGGACGCAAGCGTTTTGCGTATGGACGCTATCGCCAAGGAGAAGGCGCGGGCCAAATTCGACGAAGCCAAGACCCGCGACCTTACCCGGATTACCGAAGAAGGCAAAACGCTAAACCAGCGAATAGCAGAAAAGAAAGCGCGGTTACAGGAATTGGAAGCCCAACTTTCCGAACGTATGGAAGCTATCGCCGCTAAGAAAGCCGAATACGCGAAGAAGTTACAGGACTTGGAAGCGGAAATAGCCGCCAACCCGGAAATAACCGTATCTACCGACATTATCCCCGAAGACTTACCCGAATGGAAGGAGATAGAAGCCCGGATAGCCGAAATATCCGCTACCATTTCGGATATACCGGCGGCCGATACTACCGAGCTTACCGCCAAGAAACGGGAACTTACGGCCCTTTTGGACGAAGTAAAACAAAAGCTAAGTATTCGGGACACCATTGAAAAGAACGCCGCAAAGAAGGCCGAAATATTGGCAAGGGAAAAAGAATTAGCCCAGCAGCAAGCGGACTTAGAAAAGCAGGAATTTACGATAGACGAACTTAATAAGGCCCGAATGGACGAAGTAGAACGCCGGGTAAATAGTAAGTTCCAAAACGTCCGCTTCCGAATGTTCGAACCCCAGCTAAATGGCGGCGAAACCCCTACTTGTATCGCAATGGTAGACGGGGTTAAGTACGCAGACCTTAATACGGCCGGAAAGATAAACGCCGGGCTTGACATCATTAACACGCTTTGCCTGTATCACGGGGTAAGCGCACCGGTATTCATCGACAACGCCGAAAGCGTAAACCAACTATTCCCGGTTGCTTCCCAGCTTGTAAAGTTGATTGTAACCACCGACAAAGAATTAACCATTATCCACTTATAAAAAATTAAAGTTATGAAAGAGAACAAAGAAAAGCGCGAGTTCGCGCGACAGTTGGAGCAAATCTCCGAAACGCTTACGCAGGCGGTAAAAAACAGTGAAGGCCGGGCATATATCCTTATCGGTATTGACCGGAAAGAAGGAGAAGACGGCGATACGCAGGGCGTAATAGCCGTAGGCGGTGCAGGAAGTCAAGTAATAGAGGGATTGGCGAATTTCTTTGCCGAAGAAAAGACCGCGCCGCTTGCCTCCGAAGCTATGAAATTGGCGACCTTGAAGAAGTTAAGCCGACTTCTTGAAACCGAATAACAACAACCTATAAAAATATGAGTTATGGCAGAAGAAAAAGGATTGACCGTAATTGACGAAGCAAAGCGGAAATTCGAACTTGCCTGTAAGGACGCTTCGGCCTTGCAGATTGTAAACAACTTCGGCGCGGCATTTACCGCCGTAAACGTAATTGCCCTTTTGCGCGAAGCCCTTTCCGACGAAGTAATGGAACGTGTATTTATGCCGCTTATGAACACGAAAGTAGGCTTTCTTACCGACCGCAACGGGCGACCGCGCAAAAACGGAACGGTACAACCGCTTTACACTATTCCGGTTGTTCGGGACGCGATTATAGACGCGGTAAGTATCGGGCTTCTTCCGACCGGCAACCAATTTAATATTATTGCCGAACGAATGTACCCGACCAAGGAAGGCTATACGGCCCTTCTTCGGAAACTCGGCGTAAAATACTTCATCGACGTATCATTTGACAAAGGCCAAACCGCCGGATTTGCGGAAGTGCCTTGCAAAATCAGCTACACGTACAACGGAGAAAAAAACAGCTTCGGAATAGTGGCTACCGTGAAGAAGGACGATTACAGCAGCCCCGACCAAATCCGGGGTAAAGCCGAACGCCGTGCCAAAAAAGCCCTTTACGAGTATATAACCGGTTGCGACTTCGGCGACGCGGACGAACAAAGCGGCCCCGTTGAAGACGTAGAATATAAGGACGTTACCCACGAGGTAGAAGCCGAGGTTAAAAACAATGCCAACACAGGCGGAACACTTGATTTCGGCCAAGCAGGAACGAACGGAACCCAGCAAGTACCTAAAACACCCGGATTCTAATATGAAAGTAATTTTTGGTATTGCCTTTTTGACGGCAAAGGACATCGACGCAATGAACGCCCGGATTAACAAAGCGGCGGACATGGCGAAGGTGAGCGAACAGAGCGTAGCCCAGCAGGGCAAAGCCCTTAACCAATTTTCTGGCAAGTTCGCTACGGCTATGGACTTCATCGGCCGGAACCTTCCGCTAAAAAGGAAACGTAAAGCATTTCGCAAAATCGTAGAAGCGTAGTACAATGGTTCTAAAAGTATTAGGCAGTAGCAGCCAAGGAAATAGCTACATTTTGGAGAACGACCGCGAAGCCTTGTTATTGGAAGCGGGCGTAAGATTCGCCAGCGTGAAGCAAGCGTTAGACTACAATATAACGAAGGTTGTAGGCTGCCTAATTACCCACGAACACAAAGACCACGCAGGCTACATTAACGAAGTATTGAAAGCTACCGTACCCGTCTACGCTTCGGCCGGTACCATTGAGAACACCCCAATAGAAGACCCGCACCGCGCGAATGTTTGCAAAGCCGGAAGTCTTTTTACCCTCGGCGGTTTCCGAATTATTCCTTTCGGGACTAAGCACGATTCCGCCGAGCCTTTGGGGTTCTTCATCAACCACGAAGAAACGGGTAATATCCTATTCGCTACCGATACCTATTACTTGCCCTGCAAGTTCGCGGGACTTAATAACGTATTGATAGAATGTAATTACCGCTTAGACCTATTGGACGCGAATATAGCGGCCGGGCGTATTCCCGCCGTTGTTCGGAACCGTACGCTAAAATCGCATTTAAGTTACGACCATTGCGTACAGGCGTTACAAGCCAACGATATAAAGGGGGTAAATAATATTGTTCTTATCCACCTTTCCGACGGTAACAGCAACGCCGAACAATTCCGGGCCGGAGTGCGAGCTGCAACCGGTAAAACCGTACATATAGCCGAAGCGGGGCTAATAATCAATTTCGACAAAACCCCCTTTTGATATGATTAAAGGATTTGACCAACAAACGCAGCCCTTAAACGATTACGAAATGGGCGTACTTCTTCCGCTTCTCGTACGGGGGCTTAGGACGAAAATAGGGCGCGAAAATGCCGTAACAAACAAGCATATCGTAAGCAGCCTTAAAGGTTCCTATAAACTAAACGACGCACGGGTAAGGAAGATTATAAACCACATAAGGACAAACGACCTTATACCGGGCTTAATAGCCACTTCCGACGGGTATTTTATCGCCCAAAGCGAAGCGGAACTATTGGAGTACGAAGAAAGCCTAAAAGGGCGTGAAGACGCTATTAGGGCCGTCCGGTTGAGTATTGCGCGACAAAGGCGAATACTTTACGAGCAAAAGAGGGAAGAAAAGCAAAGTTCACTTTTTAACAAATAACAAAATGGAAAAGCAGTTTTTTATGGTTTACGCCGAAGGCCAAGGCGCACCGACGTACAAACACGAGAACGAACAGGCGGCCAGCAAGGAAGCCGAACGATTGGCCGAGAAATTAGGGGTTAATACGACCGTATTACAGGCCGTAAAAACGGTTGCCCCGAAGGATATTACCAAGCGCGTAAAAACCTACGCGGACGCTTGCGCGGTGCTTGGTATTGAGCCGATGAACGAAACCGTATTAGCGAAGTTGGGCTTTACCAAGGACGAAATAGCCTACCGCAAGTTAAAGACCATTGCCGAAGCCCTTAACGAAGGTTGGCGGCCGGATTGGGCCAATAGCAACGAGTACAAATATTGGCCTTGGTTCGTGTCTAACTTCGCGCTTGCCGGCTTTTCGTACGCGTCTACGAATTGCGCGGCTTCGTGTACGGGTGCGGGTCTCGGCTCCCGGCTTTGCTATAAAACCCGTGAACTCGCCACGTACGCGGGCCGTCAGTTCGAAGGTATTTATAACGATTTTCTTTTAATCAAAAAATAACGAAACATGGAAAGAGAATTAGGGAAAGACCTCGAACAAGGCAAGAAGCGCGTAGCCTTCCTTATGGATAATTGCGACGCGGTGGAAGAAAAGGGGTATATGAAACCTTTTACCCCGGAAGAATTGGCCCGCATGAAAGAAAGCCTTTCGGAAACGGACATCGAAATTAACGACATCGAGGAAGAAAAGACGGCCGCGATGAAGGACTTTAAGGCCCGTTTGGAACCCCTTACGACGGAGCGAAAAAAGACCTTGGAAGGACTGAAAAAGAAGGCCGAATTTGTTACCGAAAGGTGCTTTAAGTTCATCGACCAAGAAGCCCGCGAAGTCGGCTATTACAATGAAAACGGCGACCTTATCGAGAGCCGGCCGGCGTACAGCGAAGAATTACAAACAACACTTTTTCAAATCGGAAGAAAAACAGGTACTAACAACTAAAAAGCAAAACAATGACGAAGCAAGATTTAATTACGGTCGTTGGGAGTAAAACCGGGCAAAACGATAGCCATGTAAGGCCGATTATCGAAGCCACATTAGACGCAATTAAGGAATGCGTACAGCGCAAGGAACCCGTTTACCTTCGCGGCTTCGGAACCTTCCAGCCGAAGAAACGGGCCGAAAAGAAAGCCCGCAACATTACTGCCGGTACTACGATTATCATACCGGCGCACGAAGTAGCCCACTTCAAACCAAGTAAAAGTTTCACAATCAACAAGTAAAAAAGTATGGACGAAAACAAAAAAGTAGTAGTAAACCTTCCCCAAGGAACTACGAAGGCGGAAATTACCGTAAGAGAAGGCGCAGCTTACCGCGTCCTTGACCCCAAGCCCCCCGTAAAAATCGACCTTTCCGGCGTTATCGGTGCGCCGGTAGAGTTCTTAGAAAAGCGGCTTTCCGAAGCCGACCAAATAGACCCGAAGCGTTGCCACGTTTTGGTAGACCGGGAAAAGGTGTGTATTACACTCGTTACGAACGAGAACGACGAATATACTACGGGCCGGGTGGTAGGTCGTCTTTCCCAGCACCCCAAATTTTCCGAATTTGGGATTAACGCCGGCAAAGGTTGGGAACCTAACGAGTTGGGGCAGTTCTTCAAAATGAACCGCGCATTTTTCCCGGACAAAACCGCGAATATGAAGCTCGTAACCGAACTTAAAAACTTCGAAGCTACCGTAAATTCCAAGGTGGAGAAGCAAAAGAGCGAAAAGGGCGACTTCAAAGATAATTATAGCGGCGTGGTTATGAGTAACTTGCCGGAAGCCTTTACCCTTCAAATTCCGATTTTCAAAGGTATGCCGGCGGAAACTATCGAAGTGGAATTTTACGCTTCGGTAAACGGCCGCGACGTAACCCTGCAACTTGTAAGCCCCGGAGCGTGCCAGCTTTTGGAAGACCTGCGCGACCGAATTATAGACGTGCAGGTAGCCCGCATTCGGGAACTAAGCCCCGAAATTGCGATTATCGAGCAATAGCAGTATTAACCCAGCTACCCCGGTTTCCGGGCCGGGGTAGCTTTTCAAAAGTAACAAAATGGCAAAAAGATTTATAGATACCGACCTATTTAAGAAACGATTTATAAGGGACTTACCGCCCGCTTATAAATTGCTTTGGGTGTACCTTTTTTGCGAGTGCGACAACGCCGGAATATGGGAAGTGGACTTAGAGGTAGCCGGGCTTTATTGCGGCGAAACGTACGACTTAGAGGATTTCGAAAAAGCCTTTGCCGGAAGAATCCATTTCTTCAATAACGGAAGCAAAGCGTTTTTACCCGAATTTATCATATTTCAGTACGGCGTGGTATCGAACTTAAACCCTACGAACAACGCGCATAAATCGGTATTGCAAAAACTTGAAAAATACGACCTTATACGGGTATTGAACGAAGGTATTACCCAGCCACCGCAAGGGCCGACGTTAGGAGCTGGCAAGCCCCAAGGCAGGAGCAAGGCAGCCCCTAAAATGAAAGGCGGTAAAATCTTTCAGAAGCCCACCTTAGAAGAAGTTACGGCGTATTGCCAAGAACGAGGTAACGACGTAGACCCGCAAGCGTGGATAGATTACTATACTTCGAACGGTTGGAAGGTGGGCCGTAACTGTATGAAGGATTGGAAAGCGGCGGTTAGAACTTGGGAGCGTAACGAAATAGGTAATAATGGAAATGGACGAAAAGGACAGCAGACAGGGGCCGCAACGGGTGGACTTAACCCGGTTCCGGGCGGTACTTCAAAGAAAGGCTTTACCGGAACGCTTTAAGGTTGATAAGTACCCCGAAGACGTGCCGGCAATGTTGCGGGAATGTTATATAGCCGAAGTTATGCGGCGGCGTATGCAGTTCATCGACGACGAAGCGACCCAAAGCCATATAGAAAAGGCGGCAAAATGGCTTACCGGTAATTGCAAACCGGGGCTTCTGTTATTCGGAACGGTAGGTAACGGTAAAAGCACCTTAGCCCGCGCGATAGGTAGCCTTATCGGGATTTTGTACGAAAGTGCATATTTTGACCAACGAAAGACGGTTAGGACGGTATCGGCCTTAGAACTTGCAGACATAGCAAAGAATGAACCGGAACGCTTTAACGGCATTAAGAAAGCCGAGCTATTAGCTATTGACGACGTAGGTACGGAACCTTCCGTAGTGAAGGTTTGGGGAAATGAAATTAGCCCCTTTGTCGATACGATTTACTACCGGTATGACCGGCAGCTATTTACAATTATGACCAGCAACCTAAATGCGGAAGACTTGGCGAACAAATACGGCGAACGTATTGCCGACCGATTTACGGAAATGTTCGATAGAATCCCGTTTATAAACCATTCTTATAGAAAATAATAGCCAACATGGAAAAGATATACATTTCGGGACAGATAAGCGGCCAGCCAATAGAAGAAGTAGCGGCCAAATTTGAAGCGGCGGAAACCATGTTAAAAGCCCAAGGTTACGAGGTGGTAAACCCGCTTAAAAACGGTATTCCGGCTAATGCCTCTTGGGAAGTTCACGTAGCTATGGACGTACTTCTACTTATGGGGTGCAAGGCTATCTATTTGTTGCCCGATTGGGGATTTTCCAAAGGGGCTACACTTGAAAATAATTTAGCCGAATTGACAGGTAAGACAATTATTTACGAAGAAGTACCGACCTTTCAGAACATAAAGCAGGCAATAGCCGAAGGCATGGGCGTTGCCTTCTACGATATTGTAGGCGAAAGTCGAGAGCAAAAGCACGTCTTTGCCCGCATGATTTTCGCCCAGCTATGCCGTGAAGAAGGGGCGACGGTAGTAAAGATTGCAAAGGAGATGAAACGGAACCACGCTACTATTATCTACTACCTCAGAAAATACCCGGACGATTACCAATATACCTCCGAATTTAGGGGTTATGTAAACGCAGTGAAAGCCCACCTATCAAAAGACTAATTTTCCGCGAAAGCGTATTACTATAATGCGAAATGGACGATATTAGATTACTATATATAGACTTGTTTTGCGGTGCCGGTGGAACGAGTACAGGCGTAGAGAAAGCCAACTATAAGGGGCGTAAATGCGCGAAGGTTATAGCTTGCGTAAACCACGACGCGAACGCCATAGCGAGCCACGCGGCCAACCACCCCGAAGCGCAGCACTATACGGAAGATATGCGAACTTTGGACTTATGCCCATTGAAAGAACATACGGCCGAAATGCGCCAAATGTACCCTATGGCGAAAATTGTACTTTGGGCTTCACTTGAATGTACCAATTTCAGCCGTGCCAAAGGCGGCCAGCCTCGCGACGCAGATAGCCGCACCCTTGCCGAACATTTGTTTAGGTATATAGAAGCCCTTGCCCCCGATTATATCCAAATCGAGAACGTAGAAGAATTTATGAGCTGGGGCGATTTGGACGAAAACGGAAAACCGATTAGCAGGGATAAAGGGCGGCTTTATACCAATTGGGTAGATAACGTAAAAGCCTACGGGTACAAGTTCGACCATAGAATACTTAACGCGGCGGATTATGGGGCATATACCAGCCGAAAGCGTTTCTTCGGGATATTTGCCAAACCGTACCTACCTATCGTATGGCCGAAGCCTACCCACTCAAAGACCGGGGGCGGCGACCTTTTCGGCAGCTTGGCGAAGTGGAAACCCGTAAAGGAAGTTTTGGACTTTGCCGATGAAGGGGAAAGTATCTTTAATCGTAAAAAACCGCTTTCGCCTAAGACCTTGGAACGCATATACGCGGGCCTTATAAAGTTCGTAGCAGGCGGGAAGGATTCGTTTTTGATTAAATATAATTCAGTCAATAAGAAGACGGGTAAGCATATCCCGCCTTCGATAGATGAACCATGCCCTACCGTAGCTTGCCAAAACAGGTTAGGAATAGCGAACATTCATTTTCTCGCAAAGCATTTTAGCGGACACCCGGAAAGTAAGGTTTTCAGCGTAGACAACGTAGCGGGAACCATTACGACCGTAGACCACCATAGTTTAGTAGGGGCCGAATTTATTTCGGCATATTACGGAAACGGGCATAATCATTCCGTAAATGCGCCTTCGCCGACCCTTACAACGAAAGATAGGCTTTCGGTAGTAAAACCGCAATTTATAGCGAATAGTTATAGCGGCGGCGGGCAATTATCAAACTTGGATAAGCCTTGCCCGGCAATAATGACAAACCCAAAGCAAAGCGTAATAGCCTGCAAATGGTACCTTATGAATCCCCTATATTCCAATACCGACGGTTCCGTCGAAAAGCCGTGTTTTACCCTTATCGCTAAAATGGATAAAAAGCCCCCGTTCCTTATCGCTACGGAGTGCGGCCAATTGGCAATAGAGATTTACGAAACCGATAGCGGCCCAATGCGGAAAATAAAGGAGTTTATGGCCCTTTACGGTATCGTCGATATAAAAATGCGAATGTTAAAAATTATCGAGTTAAAGCGAATTATGGGATTCCCGGAAAACTACACCCTTATAGGGACGCAAGCCGACCAAAAGAAGTTTATCGGCAATGCGGTAGAAGTGAATATAGCCCGTGTTCTTTGCGAAGCCTTGGTAGAAGAAATAACAACCGAATTACTAAAAGTAGCCTAAGCAATGACAATACAGGAACTAAACACGCGCCAAGGTTGGACGTTAAACCAAAAGATAGACCACGCGGTAGGGACGGTAGAAGCCTTCCTTTCCCGTACGGGTAAAGTCCCCTACGTTTCCTTTTCAGGCGGCAAGGATTCTACCGTATTGCTCGACATAGTGCGGCGGTTTGTCGATAGGGATATAAAAGCGGTCTTTTGCAATACCGGCAACGAGTACCCCGAAATATTCCGCTTCGTCAGAAGCACCGAGAACGTAACGATAATACGGCCGGGAATTACGGTAAAGGAAGTTATCGGTAAGTATGGTTTTCCGCTTATATCGAAAGAACAGGCGCACGGCATACGCCAAGCCAAAACGACCAAAAGCGAAAAGCTACTTTCTATTCGCCTTCACGGAACAGATAAAACGCGCGGGTACACAAGTGGAAAGATTGCCGACCGTTGGCAGTATCTAATAAAACAGCCTTTTATGGTTTCGGAACAATGTTGCGAATGCCTAAAAAAACGGCCTTTTGCGAAGTATAATAAGCAGACCGGCGAAGTACCGATATTGGGTATTATGGCCGGCGAAAGCGATTTAAGAAAACGGCAGTATATACGGCGGGGCGGTTGCAATTCATTCCAAAATAACCATATAGCAAGTTATCCGATAAGCATTTGGACGGACGCGGATATATGGGCTTACTTGCGGAAATTCAAAGTTCCGTACTGCGAACTATACGATAAGGGGCACACCCGAACCGGTTGTATGTTTTGCGGCTTCGGAGCGCACATAGAAAAAATATCGCGCTTCGAACTATTGTACGACCTACACCCCAAAGCCTATAACGTCTTTATGAACTACCAAAACAACGGTTATACTTACCGGGAAGCCTTACGCGCTATTGGGGTTCAGCTACCGGACGAAACGCCGCGATTATTCACAAGTAAAGATTTTCAAACCAAATAATTAAAGCAATATGTTAGTATTAGAAGCAATTGGCAACCTCGGAGCGGACGCCATTATTAAAGACCTTAACGGGCAAAAGTACATAGCTTTCAGCGTAGCCCATACCGAAAGCTATAAAGATTCGCAGGGGCAAAGACACGAACGTACGACTTGGGTAAGCTGCCTTAAATACGGAGAAAGCCCGGTAATTAACTATTTGAAGAAAGGAACCCGCGTATTCATTCGCGGCGAACTTTCGGCCAAGGCATACGAAGCCGGCGGAGTATTACAAACTGGTATAAATTGCCGGGTTAGAGAATTGCAGCTTTTAGGCGGAAACCGGGCCGACCAAACAGAAGTCCCCCAGCAGGCCGTAACGACTTCGGCCGCTGCCCCAACGTATGCGCCGACACAGCCGCCGGCATATCAGCAACCCGAAGAAGTAGACGATTTACCATTTTAACAGTTACCGATATGATAGGAAAGAAATTAAGCCCCGTGCTCGAAGAAATGGAAGCTACCCTTTGGGAGTACGAAGCATTTAACGGGGCAAAACCGAATTACACCTTAGAAGGGTTCCGGGCTTCTACAAAAATATTTATGAGCGCACTCGTAGATAAGTTTTTCGAGAAGCAGCAGGCCGAAGGAGTTAGCCAAGAAGACACCTTAAAAGCCGTCGAAAAATTAGGGCAAGACGTTCGGGCCTTGGTCTTTAACGCTACCGGAATAGATACGCACCTACTTTATAACCGAACAAAAGTTAATTAACGATGAAAGCAGTAGTAACGCTTGGCAAACACTTCGGCCCGAAGCACCCACGTAAAGGGCAAGAAACGGGCTTTATAGCCAAAGTAGCCGACGGGCGGAAGGTACACACCTGCCGAAGCAATTACGAGTATTGGCGGGCAAAAATCGAAAAAATAATGGCTACGGGTGGAGTTCTTAGCGTCCGCCAATGGAGCGAAAAACCATACCGAAGCCCCCAAGAAGTTATAACCGAGATTCCGGCCGACATTGTCGGCGTACAGAAATTGGAGTTACGACGGGAAAAGTGCGTAGTAAATCACTACGCGGAAGCACAATTAGACGACAAACCGATAATATCTGTCGTTTATTACGATTATGAAGCAAAGGTAGACGGCCTCCCCGTCCCCTTGGAGATTTTAGCCGAAAACGACGGGCTTACAGTAGACGATTTTAAGGCATGGTTCGCGCCGGTATTTGACGCTGCCGAAAAGAAGTACCACGAATTGGCCGGACTCGCTTCTGCGCTTACTCTTGACTTCGCTATTATTCACTTTACAAAAAGGCGGTACTAATGGGAACACGAAGCAACAATTTGCCGAGCGGCCTATATAGGGACGACGACGGAAGTATAGGGCTTATAATATGCCCCAAATGCCAGCGCGAAAACTATGCGCTTAATGTAGCCCTCGGTTATTGTACTTGGTGCGGCTACAACGCGAATAAAGATTATAACATACATAAAAATAAAGACGATGAAAGTAAAGGACATAATTAAGGACGACAAATTTAACGAGTTCTTAGGCTACGAAAGAGAAGCCTATAACAACCGACCGGCTCCGCAAGAAGGTTACAGGTATCGCCGGACACCGTACGACGCATTGAAGGACGCAGGGATATTTACGGTAGAAGGTATTAGGGAAACTTTTATAAAGGTTGCGAACCTTGAAAGCGGCCTGCCGAAGTCCCAGCGCGACGCGATAACCGGGCTTGTTTTCAGAGTAGCCCAAACGGTAGTAAACTATCGGGCGAAACAAGAAGTAGAAACTAAAAAGTAATGGTATGAACAAAGGGGAAATTACCTATACGATAAAGATAAAAAAGCGTACCGGCCTATTTTGGAATACGGTGTTTTGGCTTGTATTCTTTGCGGTCGTGCCGCTTCAATTGATTTGCTTATGGCTTTCCAAAGGGTTAGCCATTATTTCGGATTTGCTCCGGGAACTTTGTTACCGGGCATGGTTCAAACAAACAACAAAATAAGTATATGGGATTCAAAACAATAAAGCAGCATTACGATATAAAGCATATCGTAGCTATCTATAACGAAGAAAAATACGGCGGGGCTTGTATTTGTATCGGTTCCGGGTATGTTCACGGGCTTATAGCCATAAATATAGAAACCGGTAAAGTTTTCTATTCGTCTTTGGTTACGCCCGGCGAGAATAGCGAAATAGGACAGCTTGCCGCCCGTATTAAGGCAGACGAAAAAAACGGGGTACTTCGGGCCTTGATTGATGAACCGGACACCTTCGCCCGAAACCTTCCGGTATTCACTATTGACCGGTGGGCGGTAAAGGCCGAACTATGCGAGGAATACGGCTGGCCGAATACAACCCATAGCGGCGCGATTATGTACGAAAATACATACTTCCGCACACGGGGCGAAGCATACGCCTACCTTCTTAAAGAAACGAAAGCCGGGGTTCGGTATTGCCGGTTTTCTGAAAACTTCAAAGAAGGGCTTACCCGTATTGGCTTGGCTATCCGTATCGGATTGCGGGAAGTATGGTTTTGGGTTGCGGCCCGTACTATTGGCCGTTTCATATAATTAAAATAGCCGAAAAGGTACAACAGTATTTATTAACGGTAAAATACAAATAGGTATGTTCGACACAGACAAAGTTATAGTAGTTGCCGACGTTACGAAGCTGCCGTATTTATCGGTTGCAAGGTTTTCGGGCGGGTGCCGGATAAATGGCGTATTCTACGCTTATGTTCCCCAGCGCGATATTTTGGTACGCGAAGATTGGTTAAAGCTATATTCGGCTATGGATTACAACAAATTTATAGCTGCCGTTAAGACCGGAGCCAAACCGAAATTGCCGACTTGCCGGACTTGCAAGCACCGCCAGCGTTGGGAATTGAACGACCATAGTACGAAGATAGTGCAAAGTTGCGCTCTTCAAAAGAGCCGAAGAACTGGTAACGGATTGAAACGGATAAAGGTAAATAACCCGGCTTGCCACTTGTACGAAAAAGAAACCGAATAATATGCGACATATAGAAAGCCAAATACAGAAGGACTGCGTTACTTGGTTCCGGTTGCAGTACCCGAAAATAGGCCGCCTTCTTTTTGCGGTTCCGAACGGCGGGGCGAGGAATGCGAAGGAAGCCGCGATTATGAAGGGCGAAGGAGTAACGGCCGGGGTTGCCGACCTTATTCTGCTTTACCCTTCCGGCGGGTTTCATTCCCTTTGTATCGAGTTTAAGACCCCCAGCAAAAGCAATCGGCAAACACCCATGCAAAAGGAGTGGCAAGCGTTGGCCGAAGCACACGGTAATAAGTACATTGTTTGCCGTTCCTTAGAAGACTTCCAGCAGGTTATACGGGCATATATCCCCCGTTTATGTTGGTAACTTTTTAATTATTCTTGGATAAAGAAGCGTATTATAATAATACGCTTCTTTTATTTTTGCATAACGCGAATATTTACATACTAATAGACGTACGCAGGTATGAAAGAAAAGATTTTACAGGCCCTTACGACCTTTAAGGGCTACTTATTCAGTTCTGACAAATGGCTGCATTTAGCGGCCGGCTTTATTATCGCCTTCTTCGTGGGGCTTTTCGGTGTCTTCTATGGCTTTTGCGCTGGGATTGTGGCCGCCGCCGGGAAAGAGCTTTACGACAAATTCAGCAAGAAGGGAACCCCGGAAGTTTGGGATTTCATTTTTTCGGTAGTCGGTGTTCTTTCCGGTGTCCTTAACGTACTATTGGCCCGCTTGGTATTCCAATTCATTGCGTAAGCCTATGGCACCGAAGAAGATTATAGAAGCGGATATAGCCCAACTTATACCGGACGACGTAAATTTTAACAAGGGTACGCAGTTCGGCCAAAGTTTAATAGAAAAGAGCCTGCGCCAATTCGGGGCGGGCCGTTCTATTCTTTTGGATAAGAACAACCGTATTATAGCCGGGAATAAAACCGTAGAAAACGCCGGGCAAATAGGCTTAGAAAAGGTTTTGATAGTCGAAACCACCGGCGAAGAAATAGTAGCGGTAAAACGTACCGACATAGATTTAGACACGCGGGAAGGGCGCGAACTTGCCTTAGCCGACAATGCGACCGGGGCCGCTAATTTGGATTGGGACGAAACGGCACTTACCCAAGCGGCTGAAAGGTGGGAAATATCCCCCGAAGAATGGGGCGTTACAGAGTTTGCAGAACCAGAAGAACCGGAACGGGAATTAACCGAAGACGGATTTACACCGCCGGCCTCCGAAGACGTAGAAACGGACATAAAAGAAGGCGACCTTTTCGAAATTCGTAAAGGGGCCATTTGCCACCGCCTATTATGCGGAGATACTCGAAAAATTGAGGACGTACGCCGACTTATGGGCGGTATGCAGGCCGATTGCATTGTAACAGACCCGCCGTATAACGTAGACTATGCCAGCAAAAACGAGTATTTGAACAATACCGACAGGGGAAACCGCATACAAACGGACATTAAGAACGACAATATGAGCGACGCCGATTTTACGGCTTTCATGGGAGATATACACGCTTCCCTATATGAAAGTTGCAAGCCCGGCGCGGCTATCTATGTTTTCCACGCTGCATTAAAAGCGGTGCCGTTTATTACCGGATTTACCGGGGCCGGATTCCTCTATAAACTATAAACAGCACCTTGTCTGGGTAAAAAATAACATCGTTATCGGAAAGCAGGATTACCAATGGCAGCACGAACCGATACTTTACGGGTGGAAGGACGGCGGCCCGCATTACTTTATTAACGACCGTTCCCAGCACACGGTAATAGAAGATAAGGTAGACTTCGACGCAATGACAAAGAAGGAACTATTAGCCTATGTAAAGGAGTTGCAGAACGATAACGAACACCCAAGTACGATTATTCACGAAGATAAGCCGATGAAGAACGCAGACCACCCGACAATGAAGCCTGTAAAACTTATCGGCCGACTTATCCGCAACAGTAGCCGCGCGTTCGACTTGGTAATAGACTTCTTTTTAGGTTCCGGCTCCACCCTTATAGCCGCGCACCAATTGGAACGCAATTGCTTCGGTATCGAGATTTCCCCGCAGTATTGCCAAATCATATTAGACCGAATTAAGAAGTACGACCCCGAAGTAGTAATAACAAAATTGTAGAATGGGAAGACCTACGAAATACAATAAGAAGATAGCCGAAAAGATATGTTCGCTTATCGCTACCGACACCTACACGGTGGCGGAAGTATGCCGTATGGTCAAGATACACCCCGATACTTACTACACTTGGATAAAGGAGTTTTCCGAGTTTTCCGACGCTATAAAAAAAGCCGAAGCGGAACGTATGGCCTTCTTTGTAGCCGAAGCGAAAAAAAGCCTTCTACGGAAGATACAAGGGTACACGGTGCAGGAAAAGCACATCACTACGGTAGGTTCCGGCAAGTACGACGTAAACGGCAAGGAGATACCGCGAATAAAGGAACAAAAGATAGTCGATAAACACTACCAGCCGGACACGGCCGCGATAATCTTTACACTTACCAACGGAGAGCCGGAGAATTGGAAGAACAGGCAGAACAACGAAGTAACGGGCAAGGACGGTAAGGATTTGTTCGGGCAGCTTTCCGATGAAGAATTAGACGCACGTATAGCCGAATTGGAAAAGAAATTAGGTAAATGACACGCCAAGAGAAAATAGAGTATATAGCCGCATTGCGGGAAAGATTGATACGCGAAGCACGTACCGACCTTTTGCCGTTTACCCGCGCTACTATGCCTACTTTCGACCCGGCCGAATTTCATGTACGATATTACCACGTTCTAACCTTATTCGCAGAAGGAAAGATTAAAAAGCTAATGGTATTCATGCCGCCCCAGCACGGCAAAAGCGAAGGTTCTACGCGCCGCCTTCCGGCTTATATACTTGGCCGGAACCCGGACAATAAAATAGCCGTCGTAAGCTATTCGGCTCCGAAGGCCCGTAAATTCAACCGCGAAATACAGCGTATTATAGACACGCCGGAATATGCCGAAATATTCCCGGAAACGTGCCTTAATTCATCGAACATTACGACCGTTGCCGGGGCTTGGCTTCGCAATGCCGACGAATGCGAAATAGTAGGACACCGGGGCGGCTTTAAGACCGTCGGCGTAGGTGGCCCTCTTACCGGCGAACCGGTAGATACCCTTATAATGGACGACATTTATAAGGACGCTAAAACGGCTTGGTCGGCGGTTGTTCGGGAAGCTATCGAAGATTGGTACGACACGGTAGCCGAAACCCGATTACACAACAATAGCCAGCAGCTTATAGTATTTACCCGCTGGCACGAAAAGGACTTAGCCGGCCGCCTTTTGGAGCAGCAAGGAATATACGACCCGGTAAACAATCCGAACGGGTGGGTAGTAGTAACATACCAAGCGATTAAGAAGGGCGCACCTACCGAATACGACCCGCGCGAAGAAGGTACGGCACTATGGCCCGAACGCCACAATTTGGAAAAGTTGGAAGCCATACGCACCCGAAACCCGCACGTATTTGAATCCCTTTACCAGCAAGACCCGAAACCCTTGCAGGGCCTTATGTACGAAAATCCCTTTAAGGAATACGACATACTGCCGGCCAGCAAGATACGGAAGGTTAAGAACTATACCGATACGGCGGACGAAGGCGCGGATTTCCTTTGCTCGATAACCTACCTTGAAACCGAGATAGGAAACTTTGTTTTGGACGTGCTTTATACGGCTAAGCCTATGGAGTACACCGAACCCAAAACGGCCGAAATGCTAACCAAACACGCGGTAGAATTGGCCGTAGTAGAGAGTAACAACGGCGGCCGGGGTTTCGCGCGTAATGTAGAGAAGCAAGCCCGGTTAATGGGTAACAACAAAACCCGTATTAAGTGGTTCCACCAAAGCCAAAACAAGGCCGTACGCATATTCACGCATAGCGCGGAAGTACAAAACCTTACCTATTTCCCGCGCGGGTGGGCGCAAATGTGGCCCGATTTCTACCAAGCCCTTACGCACTATATGAAAGTTGGCAAGAACGCCCACGACGACGCGCCGGACGCATTGACCGGAACCGTAGAGCAACGGCCCATTACAGGCAAGAAAAGCGCGGCCGGATATTTCGCATAATGTTTAACTATCAAAATAACAACAAAATGAATAGCAAGCAGCTTAACGAACTTTTGGCAGGCGAAAACCATAGTACCGCTATTGCCGAATTGAAGAACGGACGTAATGCGACCGAGCCGAACGCGGCCGAATATATCGCCCAGCTTGACCCCAAAGGCCACGACGTAAACGACCCTGTAAAGCGTAGGGATAAGAAGGTAAAAGTAGACCTTTCCGACTTCGATATAAACGACGAAGAAAAGAAGAATATAAAGACCGTTACCAACGGAAACGGGGAAACCGAAAACTTCCGTATAGAGCCGGTTGCTCGCGTAGCTTTGGCAATTCAGAAACTTATAGTAAAGCGGGCCGTAGCCTTCACGTTTGGAAACCCCGTAACACTTAACGCGGAACCGGAAGAAGGCACCAAGGAAGCCGACGTTTTGAAGGCTGTAAAGCGCGTTTTGTTCGATACCAAAAGCCGAACCCTTAACCGGAAGGTAGCGCGGGCCATTTACAGCAGTACGGAAGCGGCCGAACTTTGGTACCCGGTGGAGAAACCGACGAAAAACTACGGCTTCGATTCAACGCACAAACTTCGGGTAGCCATTTTTAGCCCGTTGTTCGGCGATAGGCTTTACCCCTACTTCGATGAAACGGGCGATATGGTGGCTTTCTCCCGTGAATACGTTGTAAAGGATAGCGCGGGGGTAAAACATACCTATTTCGAAACCTATACCGATACCGAAATACGGAAATGGACGCTTGCCAGCAGCCAATGGCAGTTATTGGACGGCTACCCCAAGAAGAACCAAATAGGCAAAATTCCGGTTATCTATGGCCGCCAGCCCGCCGTAGAATGGGAAGACGTACAGAACCTTATAGACCGCTTGGAAAAGTTGCTTTCCAACTTCGCCGATACCAACGACTACCACGCAAGCCCGAAAATCTTTACTACGGGTACTATTTTGGGTTGGGCCAAGAAGGGCGAAAGCGGGGCCGTTATCGAGGGAGAAGAAGGGGCGACCGCGCAATATCTAAGCTGGGCACAAGCTCCCGAAAGCGTGAAATTAGAGATAGAAACCCTTTTGCGTATGATTTATACCATTACGCAAACGCCGGATATTGCTTTCGATTCAGTAAAGGGTATCGGGGCTGTTTCGGGTGTCGCCTTGAAACTTTTGTTTATGGACGCGCACCTAAAAGTACAGGACAAATGCGAGGTGTTCGACGATTATTTGCAGCGTCGATTAAGCGTAATACAGGCGTTTTTAGCACAAATGAACGCCAAGGATAAGGCTTTTGTAGACGCTTGCGGTAGCCTTATTATCGAACCCGAAATAGTCCCGTTTATGATTGAGGACGAAGCGGCGAACGTAAACCTTCTTCTTTCGGCCACCGGTCAGAAGGCTATTTGTTCGCGGAAGACAGCCGTACAACAGTTGGGCTGGGTAAACGACACGGACGCAGAGATAGAGCAGATAGAAGCCGAAGAAAGCGCGGCTTCATATTCGTCTATTTACGAACCCACCGTATAGCTACTAACCAAGTATCTAACTAAGTTACTAACTAAGATATGGGTAACATAGTAGCAAAATTCGACATAGATAAGCTATTTGCAGGCGTTTACGAGGCGGTAGACATCATAACGGCCACCGTTGTAGACGCTATGCAAATGGCTTGTTTAGAGGTTACGCGGAACGCTAAGCTATTGAACACCTACAAAGACCGGACACACCTGCTGCGTTCGTCGATTGGCTTTGTTATCTACAATCACGGCGAAAAGGTAGCGGAAAGTTTTAGTTCTACCGGTGGCGAGAAAGGGAGCGAAGGCGTAGAAGAAGGTAAGCGTATGGCAGCGCAAGCGGCCGCACAATACCCGAACGACATAGTAGCCGTTATCGTTGCCGCAGCCGATTATGCCCTATACGTCGAAAGTAAGGGGTACGACGTAATTAGCGGGCCTTGTAGTGAGTTAAACGGCATTTTAAGTAAGTATATACGAATTGCAATAGAAGAACTTAGGGCGTAATGGATAAAAGGCAGGAAGTTATACGATATATAGCGAGCGTAGAAAAGCAGCTTTACGCCCTGTTCGGCGATACCTACCACGCGGCCCTAAAACTTACCGAGGTTAGGAAAGCGATAGAATCGGGGGCTACCTTCTCTTGGAAGGGGAACCCGGCCGCCGAACGTAAGTTAGACCGGTACCTAAAAGACCTTAGCAGTAAAACAGCCCTTATTACTAAGAACGGTATTATAGGAAGTTGGGACAAAGGAGAAGCACGGGTAAAGGAACAGGCGTTAGAAGTATTCGGGAAGACTTCGGCACAGCGGAAAGAAACTACCGACATTTGCGAACAGGCAGTAAAGGCACACCGGGCCAAAGGTGCGACGGGACACGCTTACGCCAATGCCGACCGCGAGGGCATGAACCTATCTACCCGCGTTTGGAATTTGACGGCAAAGGCGAAACAAGAACTTGAAATTATCATACAAAACGGCATACTTGAAGGGAAAAGCCCGGAAGAAGTAAGCCGTAGCCTTCGCGGTTACTTGAACAACCCCGACGCGCTTTATAGACGGGTGCGCAACAAAGAAACCGGGGAACTTGAATTAAGCCAAGCGGCAAAGAAATACCACCCCGGCCAAGGCGTATATAGGTCGGCGTACAAAAACGCCCGCCGTCTTGCAGTTACCGAAATGAACGCGGCCTACCGTCGTGCAGAGTGGGAAAGCTACCAAAATAACCCCCTTATTATCGGGTATGAAATTCGGTTAAGCAATAACCACACGACCACCGTAAACGGGAAGGTAAAGCGGCTTGTAGACATTTGCGACAAATTGGCCGGCCGATACCCTAAAACTTTCCGGTGGACGGGGTGGCACCCGCATTGCCGTTGCGAAATGGTGCCTATCTTCATTTCGGAAAGCGATTTTAGGGAACGGATAAGAGCGCGTAAGGCCGGGAAATTGAAGGATTGGAATCCGAACCCAAGGCAGGAAGTAACACAGGTTCCGAAAGCCCTAACCGATTGGATAGCCCAAAACGAGGAACGCTCGAAGGGTTGGCAGACCTTACCGTACTTCGTTCGGGATAACCGGAAAAGTATAGGCACATTGCCGGTAAACACCTATACCGCCGAAGAACGTAAGTTTACGAGGGCGAGAAGTACGGCCGAAGCAATGGAACGGGCAACGCAATTACTTAGTACGCTTTACCCGGATATTCAGAATACGGAACTTGCGGCCCTTCATCACTACACCCAGCAGGGCGGGAACTACCGGCAGCTTAATAAGCAGTTGGATAAAGGCGACCTTACCGACTTTAACAAGGCTTCGGCTTCCCTTATGGCTAAGGCGTTGGAAGGATTGCCGAAATATCGGGGAACCGTCTACCGGGGCGCGATTATGAAGCGGAAGGATTACGAACGCCTTTACGCCGGCAAAGACGAAGTAAAACACGCTATTTTCACTTCATCGACAAAAACGCCGGCGGTTGCTTACCGGTTTGCCAACTATCGGGTTTTGAAGAAGACGGAAGTAAGGGTACTTTTTGAAATTCAGAGCAAAAACGGCCGCGACATATCCGACATTTCGGAATTTAACGGTAAATTTGCTCCCGAAGACCAGCGGGAAGTATTATTTACTAACGGCACCCGGTTTAAGATAGTGAAGCACGAAATTTCCGGGCAAGAAGTTCGCATAACACTTGTAGAGCTATGACAGAAGTAAAAGAAATAGATAAATGGCCCGATAACGATAAATGGGCGAAGGCCCGTAAGGATTGGGACGCAATGCCGAAGGACGAAAAAGAAGCGTACCGGCGGGAACACGCGGCCGCTATTGACCGCTGGGAAGCAGAAACCGACGCTATGGCGGAAGACGACGATACAGAAGAAAAGAAGAAGGAGTAGCACCGCGCTACTCCTTCCTTATTTTTCCCGAATTTTGATTTTGTGGCCTTCAATTCCGCAGGGATATAGACCGGTACCCGACAAAGGAGATAAACGGAAATAGGGCCGTTTCTGACCGGCTATTGTTTTACGAAAATGTACGGTAGCGACAAATTGGGGTCGTGAAGGTGCATTTTCGTATCGCTTTTTATTGAAAGCGTGAATTTCCTATATAGTTTCTTTGTAGAAGTCCGGTATAAGCGTAGTTCATCGGCCGTGTTCGATACCCAATAATAACACGGTACATCTTCGTAACCTTCGCTATGGTAAACCAATTCGCCAAAGGCCGAGAATAACAGCCGTTCGCCTTCGATAAAGTCGTTTTCGTAGATTTCTACGGGCTTATTGTTTTGGGTTCCGAATATGATTTTATCCGGGTCGGGTTGCAATTCGGCACCGGGATAACTCCCAAGGTTGGAAAATTGTGTATCGGCCCAAGTTCCATTAAACACGGATAAGGCTTTTTCTTGTTGTTCGGTATAGTTTCTTCCGGGGTCTTCATCTTTGGAACACCCTACCAACAGAAAGAGCGCACATAACAGGCAAAAGTGTTTCATAAGATACTTAGTTAAACAGTTCGTAAAATTCATTCCCGGATTTCATTTGCTTGATATTTTCCGGTAATTGCTCGCCTATCTTTGAAAGGTCGTTTGTAAGCCTTTCTTTCAACTTCAAAAAATCCGCGTCTATGTTTTTCGTTATTTGGTCGTAGTTGTTTTCCGACTTATCCAACCCCGAATAATTGAGTTCGGAAATACTATCGTAGAAACGATTTAATAACATTTCTTTTGCTTTCTCTTTGCTTCCCGAAGCAAGTAATTTGCGTATTTCAAAGTTAAAGTTAGACTTATTCGAATATCCGCAATTTTCGCGCAGTTTCTTAACGTCATTCGTCATTATCCATAACTTGAAGAATAGGATAATTTGCAGGAAGGCAGCCGCAAGTGTTAGTAGGGCTAATAGTTCTTCTATTTGCATAGTCGTAAAATTTGCGCCCCAAGAACCCGAACAGGCAATTACTAAACGCAGAAAGCGTGGGCCTTATCGGTTTACAAGTTTAAGGCATCGCCAAACGCCCACCATAGAATAAACCATAACCCACGCTTAGCGATATATCGGAAATGGATATACAGCCAGCGAGCGTTAATAGGTTCGTCTATGGTTCGTTAATTGGCGATTTTCAAACTTAGATACCTATACGCTTCCGTACACGTTCCCGGATTTCTCCCCGGAAACGTTGCAAATATACTGCAAAAACACTAAACAACACTATTTTACGGCGAAAAATCGAGCAAGGAGCAAGGCAGGAGCTACCCCAGCCCCTACGCAGGAGCAGGCCAGCACCAGCCCAGCGGCAGGCTTGGGGCTATGGTACTTCGGAATCAAATAGTTACGCTTATTTCGTTGCTTAATGTGTTGTAGTACAATAATTTGCGATTTTTCAAAATTTGAGAGTAAGCCCCAGCCCAGCCCCTAACCAGCCCCAAGGCAGCCCCACAATTTCGCGCGGAACATTCGGCGCAATTTTCATTTTTACAAAATCAATAAATAACTATATATCAATAAATAACGCGCACACAAGCGAGGGGCTGGCCAGCCCTTGGGCAGCCCCAAGCGTGCCCCTTCTTAGGGGCACTGGATAAATATAAAGAAAAAGAATATTTCTTTATAGGGGGTATGGGGGGAACCTTTCTTTACGAACATACCCCGGAAGCTACTACCAACATTTCGGAATAGCTTGCAACATTACTTGCAACATTAACTACCAACATTTCGGAATAGCTTGCAACATTACTTGCAACATTAACTACCAACATTACCGGAATGATGATAGTAACCGCCGCTATGTTGATAGTTCAACCGGGGGGAATAATGCGAGTAACACAAGGGTAACAAAATCCCCGTTTTTCTACTTATTCGAGAAGGGCCGGATAACGGACGAAGTAAGAATACCCGTTTTTGCCCTTTCTCGTGCCCGCTGTTCGACTTTATGCGGTTGGCTGGTGTATTTCCTTGTTTGGAGAATAAAACGCGCTAAAATCGCCTTCTTTTGCCATTCCTTACGCTGCATTGCCATTTGTTCGCAAAATCACTTACTCAGTAACAGCCGAACAAGAAGCGGCCCAGCCCTTACGGTTGAATTGTTGAAACGAGTGTAGAGAACTTGCAACGCTATACAAATATTCGTATTACTATAATACGTTTCTTTGTCGCAGGTTTAATTAAATCCCAAAAATCAAAATGGAACTAAACGAAATTGTAGCACTACTTGAAACGCAGTTTCCGGGCGTGCGAAAAGACGGGCTTAACCAGCTTGCGCGAGTTATCGCCATGCAAGTTAATACCAAGGAAGAAGCTACCGGTATCGTAGGTAAACTTACCGCCGAAGCCGTAGCGAAGTTTGTAGCGGATTGGCGCAAAGACGCGGACGCGGAAATAGACAAAGCGAACAAAACGCGCGAGGACAACCTGCGCAAGAAGTACGACTTTGTGGAAAAGAAACCGGGAGAAGGCGGTACCCCACCCGCACCGGCCGGAACCTTGGACGCCGCAACCGTGCAAACAATGATTACGAACGCCGTAAAGGAAGCTACTAAGGGCTTGCAGTCCGAAGTAATGAGCCTTCAAAGCGCGGCCGTAACCGCCAACCGCCGGGAAACGCTTGTTAAAGAGCTTGCCGACGTACCCGAAGCCTACAAAGCTAAGGTTCTTAAAGATTTCGACAGGGTAGCCAAACTTGGCGGCTTTGCCGACGAAAACGCCTTTAACGAGTATCTGACCGAAACCAAGAACGACGTAGCAGCCTTCGGCCAAGAGTTGGCAGACCGGGGCCTAAGCCTTCACGAAAAACCGGTACTTGGTTCCCCCAACAAGGACGGAGTAAGCGCGGGCGTAGAAAGCTACATACAGGCAAAGGCCGCCGAAGCCGAAAATAAAGGCTTGGGCGGTAAAGAGGTTTAACGCTTAAACACTTGTAAAATGCTTAGAATCGACAGGAAAAAGGATAACCGCGTTATTCGCGCGTTTACCCACAAGCTCGCCGATATTCCGAACGGTATTACCGTTTCAGCCGCCGACCTTACGCAGAAAGTTCTGCACGAAGGTACGCCGGTAGGAAAGGACGAAAACGGGCTTTACCATGTAGTGAAAGTAGCCGTTCTTGCGGACGACGCTACGAACTCCGCTACCACCTACACCGTAAAGAAGGGCCATAACTTCAAAGTCGGCGACGCGCTTATGCTGGCTTCCGGTAAAGCGGCTTACGCTATTACCGCTATCGCCACAAACAGCGGCGACGCGACCAAAGACGACCTTACGGTAGGTACAACCCTTGGAGTTGCCGCAAAAGCCGGCGATTCGCTTTACCTCGCAGCCAAGGCCGGGGCTTCGGGGGCAGCTTTCAAATACGCACCGGTAGCCCTTGTAGGCGAAAGCTACGACGTAGACGCGCTTAGCAACCATATCGTAAACGCCGTAACTATCGGGCAGATTCGGGAAAGCAATATCCCGCCTATCGGTGCCGAAGTGAAAGCCAAACTTACCGGTATTCAGTTTATCTAATTTAATCGGGAAAAGTTATGCAAAGGAGCTTAATGATTGGCATTACCGAAAGGGATATGCAGGCCGTAGTTAATACCTACGACCTTAAACCGTATTACTATCCTACCTTGTTCCCCTTGAAGGAGAACTACACGCTTACGTGGAAAGCCCTTGAAGCGCAGGTAGGGTTAAAGATTGCCGGCGACCTTGTAGCGCGTGGCGCAAGTATCAACAAGAAGACCCGCGAAGCTATTGCGCGTATTCAGGGCGATATTCCGAAAGTGGCTATTAAGCGCACCAAGGACGAAAACGAGCTTAACGAATACGACATTATGGTAGCCATGACTTCCGCGAACCCCGACCTTCGGGCGTTGGTAGAAGCGTGGGCCGAAGATACGCAGTACTGCTGGGACGGGGTGGCCGCCCGCTTGGAATGGATTGCGTTGCAGTCTATTTCGTTGGGTAAAGTAACGCTTACCAACGACAACAACAATAGCGTAATTACCGAATACGACGTAGATTATCAAATCGACGCAACGCAGAAGGTAGGATTTCAGACCGGCTCGGCCGCTTGGAACACCACCGGCGCAAAACCGTTTAGCAAGGACTTTAAGGCTATCGTAGCTAAGGCCAAGAAGAAGGGTATTAGCTTGAAGTACGCCTTTATGAACCTTGACACCTTCGCGCTTATGGTTCAGACCGAGGAAGTAACGAAACTTTCCGCTTCGTTCGCGGCTAACGCCTTGAACATCGCACAAACGCCGAGCTTGGAACAGGTAAACGCGGCTATGAAGGGTTTGGCGTACCTGCGCGGCTTGCAGGTCGTAGTTATCGACCAAGATATTACTATCGAGAAGGACGACGGAAGCCGTATTACCGGCAACCCGTTCGCCGATAACGTGGTAATGTTCAGCGAAAGCAAGGTACTCGGTTCAACCTATTGGAAGAAGCCGGCCGATATGAACCTTAAAGGTTCCGTAGCTATCAAAGCTATGAACGGCCACACTTGCGTAAAGAAGTATTCCACCGAGGAACCTATCGAAGAAGTTACCGTAGGAATTGCAAACGCTTTCCCGGCTTGGCTTTCTTCGGGTCGTTCCTTCCTTTTGGACACTTCTAACAGCACTTGGACACACTAACGAAGACGGGGCCGGCCGGCAACGGTCGCCCCTATTCTAACACCCGCTACCAATGACTTACAAAGAATGGATAACTAAAACGGTCGGCAGATTCCAGCTAACGGCGGACGACGTGGATTTGATACTTTGCAACCAAAGTAACCTTATCCCCGACCCGGACGCACCGGTAGACGTACGGAAGGCAAAAACGGCCATTTGCCGCGAGTTTACAACGCTTATCCCCCTTGCTAATATCGGGGAAGGCGGGTATTCCATTAGTTGGAATTGGGACGCTATCAAACTTTGGTATAACGCGGCTTGCGCCGAATTAGGCATTACGCCGGCCAGCAAGCCCAAAATTCGGAATAAAAGCAACGTATGGTAACGACTTCCTACCAATACCCGCAATACCTGTACGCCTTGCAGCACAACGGCGAAAGCGTCCAATTACCTAACGGTTCTTGGGAAACGCCCGCCGCCGCATGGGAGTTAAAAGCAGCTTGCCGAGAAGAAACCAACGGTAAAGGTTCGACAATTCAGACCGCCGACGGAGAAACCCGCGTATTCGCTTCGCTTATCCAGCTACCGAAAGGTACGGCCAAAATTCCCGAAGGCACGCAGGTAATTGTAACGCGGGAAGAAGTAGAAGTGAGCCAACTTGCGAATACCGATTTTGTCGAAGCGGCCAAAGCAACGGGCTTAGTTGTAGTAACCGGAACTTGTGAAAAGTTCGACCCCGGCCGGCTTCATTGCCGGTTATGGATTTAACACAGATAGCTATGCAAAGTATAGAAACCGATGATATTCTTTTTGAGATTCTGAACGCTTCGGCCGAATTGAAAGCGGCCCTTAGCGGCGGAATATTCGTGCAGGGAGAACGGCCGGATAATTCCGGGAAGGAAGACGTAGTAATTAACAACCTATTCCTTAACCACGAAGTACCGCAAACCGGAACTTCAAACGTAAATATCCACGTCCCCGACAAAAAGGAAAGAATATGCCGAACCGAACAATTTAAGGCGAATAGGGAGCGAATACGCGAACTAACGGCTATTGTTTTATCGGTTCTAAAATCGGCGAACATTACCGGGCTGACTATTCGTGTTTCTACGGAAACCATAATTAAAGAACCGGGCATTAACGAGCATTACAACAACTTGCGGGTAGAATGGAACATACAGCGAACTAATTAAAATTTACGACAATGGCAGAAGCAAAGAAAACTTATACTATCGGCCTTTCCAAGATTGAGGTAGGCGCAATTGCCGAAGACGGCGGTATGGGGGACACTTTGGCGGTATTGGGTTATACCTACCAAGACACCTGCACGATGACGCAGGAAGACCCGGAAACGACCGACCACTACGCCGAAGAAGTGGACGACCCCGTAGTAAGCATTAGCCGGGGTGGGAAGACGAACTTTAACTTTTCGATTATGAACCCTTCGGTTACGGTTCTTGCCGACCTTTTGGGCGGGACAGGAACGGCCGGCAACGGTTCCGATACGCAGGATAAATGGGAAGCCCCGGATAAAATCCCGGTAGTCGAAAAGTCGGTACGCATTACCCCGGAACAGGGCCTTAAATTCGAGATTCCGCGCATGAAACTCGTAAGCAAGATTAACGCGACTTTCAGCAAAAGCGGTATTCTTCTTATCGAGGTCGCCGGTACCGTATTGCAGCCGACCAAAACGGGAACTAAGAAAATGACCGCTACGCTTATGACCCCGACAGACGTACAGGCATAACGCGGGGAAAATCCTTGTTCGAACCCGAAAGCCCCCCAAATGAAAGTTTCGGGGGGCTTTCTTAGTATAAAACGATATGAACGAAGATAACATAAGAGAAAAAACGGATTTTGAGTTAGAGCGCGAAGAACTTAACCTTTTGGTAAAGCAGGGTATAAAGTTCAGCGTTACGCACAAAGTTCGCCGACGTAAAAAAGGCGTTAAAGGGTTCTTTCAACGCCCCGAAGTAGTTACGGTAAAAGAGGATTTCGAAATACAGGAACCTACGCTTTCGGTTCTTGACAGGCTTAGCGCGATATGGGTAGAAATGGTGGTAAACGAAGACCGACTTACGGCCGGCGGAACGGAAACCTTGGCGGAAGCTAAACGGATAGCCAAAGATAACGCCGCACGTATGGCCCGAATAATCGCTATTGCCGTATTGGGCGAAGATTACCACGTTACCGAAGTCGGTACGGGCGGACGGATTAGGAAATATAACGACGATAAGGAGTTAGACCGGCTTACGGCTCTTTTCTTCCACACTATAAAGCCTTCCAAATTGGTAGGGCTTTCCGAAGCCATAACCAGCGTAAGCAACTTAGGGGATTTTATAAACTCTATGCGATTGCAGAGCGGCGCAAGGACGACCCAACCGAGGACGGAGCGCATAGAGTAACCGGGCTAAATAGTCCTTATGGCCGCCGGGGTTCGATTTGCGCCCACCTTGGCTGGACTTGGGATTACTTACATCACGGCGTAGCATGGGCCATTGTGCAACGGTTGTTAATTGACGCGCCAAGTATTGCCGACGACGAAGACGGAAGCACAGATACCAAAGCGACCAAGATAACCAGCGAGAACGCCGAAAGTATTTTACAACAAATAAATAACCTTATCCGATGAATATAAAAGGCGGTGCCTTGGAGTTCGATATAATTGCGAATAACGGGCAAATAAATAGCGCATTGGACGAAACCAAAAGGCGAATACAGGGGTTCACGGACGCGACCGTAGAAGGTGGCGAACAAATGGAAGCCGCCTTTAAGGAAATTGCCGCCCAAATCGACGCAGCATTTAGAGATATAGACGCTATGGCGGCAACCCATAGTAACGCTATTTCCGATTTGAAAAAGGAATATGCAAGACTTGGAGCCGAAGCCGGGGGCGTATATAGCAAGATTTACGGACAGTCGGGACACAGAACCGACGAACAAAAGAAGATAGCCGATGAAATAAAGCTACGCGAACGGCTATTACAAGAAATTGGAGAATCGGCCGACGCACTCGCCGAGGAAGAACGCGCATTTAAGAAGCGTTACGAAGAAGTACAGAAGAACGCAGCAGCGCAAAAGACCTTCCGCACCCAGCTACGGGAAGTACGCGAGGAATTGGCCGCTATGGAACTTGCCGGCGAAACCAATTCGGAAGCGTACGCCAAATTACAGGCACGGTTCGGCCAGCTTAGCAAAGCTATGGACGCAGTAACCACGCAGGCCAATATTTTGAAGAAAGGCGAACGCGGCTGGGAAGGTCTTATTTCCGGTATTTCCGGCGTTGCCGGTGCCTTTTCCGCCGCCCAAGGTGCGGTAAGCCTGTTTGCCGGCGAAAACGAGAATATGCAAAAGATTATGGTTAAAATTCAGTCTTTAATGGCTATAACCATAGGCTTACGCGAAGTTCAGTTAATGTTAGACAAAGACGAAGCATTTATGTTAGTAACGCTTCGTAAGGCAAAAGACCTTTATACGGCAGCTATTACCCGTATGAGCGTTGCGCTGGGTATTTCTAACGTTGCGGCAAAGGCGTTAATGGCTACTCTTACCTTGGGGCTTTCGGTAGCGATTACGGCGGTAATTACCCTTGTATCGAAATATATAAGCAAAACGAGGGAAGCCAAGAAAGCACAAGAAGAATTTAATTCGAAGGTCGTAGAAACGGCCGTAGAACCCATAGCGGCTATTAACGAACTTGCCTACGCTTGGAATAAGCTCGGCAACGACATGAACGCGAAAAACAAATTTATCGAAGACAACAAAGACCGCTTCGATGATTTGGGATTTTCCATTAGAACGGTAAAAGACGCGGAAGATTTGTTAGTAGCCAATAAATCCAAGTTTATAGAAGCCTGTTTGCAGCGTGCTAAGGCTTTTGCCGTACAGGAATTGGCCGTAGAAAAATACAAGGAAGTATTACAGGCCCAGCAGGAATTAGAAGCAACCCCGAAAGCGTACGTGTCGAAGAAGGGAACCTATACGGACGGTTACGGCGTGCAGCGAAAAGGGGTTGTTTTGGAAAAATCCAGCAATTGGCAGAAGGCAGAAGCAGCCGTAGAGAAGGCCGAAAGAGAGTACGAAGCATTGGTACGCCAGCAAGTAGAATTTTCCGATAAAGAACGCGAAATATTGGCTTCCATAGGTGCCGGTTCGGAGCAAATAGCGGAAGGCAGTATAGCGGCTTTGGAAAAGACTATTTCCGCCTTGAAAACGAAGTACAAGGAAGCGGCCACCGATACGGAACGGACGGCGTTGTTAAAGCAAATCCAAGAGCAGGAAGCATTACTTAAAAAAATAGACTTGACGGCCACCGATACCGACGGCGATAAGGAGAAAGACCCGTTTACGGAGAAGTTAGAGCAACGAAAAAAGAAATACCAAGAGTACGCCAATTGGCTAAATTCCACGAACGAAGATATACGGAATAGCGCGAAAACGGAATTTGCCGGATTATTGGCCGACGGCGAAAGTTACGAAGCCTACCTTAAAAACCTTAAACGGGAGTTAGAAGCATTGCCGGAAACGGCCGACCGGAATAAGAAAATATCGGTAGTGTCTAACGAGCTTGTAAGTATCGAAAAAGATACTTACATGGACGGTTATACCAAGAGTTTGGAAAAACAGATTTCGTTAGCCGATACCCTTGTAGAAAAGTTGGCGATTATCGCCGACAAACGTAAAGAACTCGAAACGGACGATAGCGGACTAACCAAGGAAAAGGGGGCAGTTTTAGACACCGAGCAAGCGAACATAGCGACGCAGGCCCAAGAGGACTACGCGAAGGCCATGCGCGATTATAACGACTATTTGCAAAGTAAAATAGACGCGGAATTATCGTACCAAACCCGCCGTAGGGAATTGGAAATAGCGATAGAGAAGGAAACGGACGCAGAGCGAAAGAAAATACTCGAAACACAGTTAAAAACGCTCGATACCACCCAGCAGTTAAAGCAGACAACGGACTACGACGCATTGGTAGAGGAATACAAAACCTATCAGCAGAAATGCGCCGATATTTCCGCGCAATACGACAAAAAAATAGCCTTGGCGACCGAGCAGAAGAACGAAGAATTAGTAGCGAAGTTGCAGGAAGCCAAGAATAAGGCCCTTTCGTCGGCTGCATTGCAGGAATTGCAGGATAGCGGGGCTTGGGAACAACTTTTCGGGAACCTCGACGACCTTACTACGGCGCAAATACAGGCCCTTATAGCCAAAATCGAAGCGCAAAAGGCCCAATTAGGCGTAGAACTCGACCCGAAAGACTTAGACGTAGTTTTAAGCAAACTACGGGAAGCCAAGGACGAAGTACAGACCCGCAACCCGTTTAAGGCCCTTTCTACGGCTTTGAAGGACTATAACAACGACGCAAGCAAAGCGAACCTATCCGAAGTATTCAAAAGTGTAGGGGCTACGGCCGATTTGGTAAAGGGTTCGTTCGACGCGGTTACGGGTGCGCTTTCGAATATGGGACTTGCCGGCGACGAAGTAACCCAGCAGCTTTTAGGCGACATCGGCGAAATGATAGGTTCCGCCGGGCAGTTGGCTACCGGTATCGCAACCGGCAACCCGCTGGGGATTATACAGGGTAGTATCGGCCTTATTTCTTCCGCGTTCGAAGTGTTCAACTTCCGCGACCGCCGGGCCGAACGTGCCATTAAGAAGCACGCGGCCGCCGTCGAAGAATTGGATCGAGAGTATAAAGCACTCGAACACGCCGTAGATAAGGCGTTAGGCGAATCGGTTTACGACAACCAAAAGGCCCTTATCAACAATATGCGCGAACAACAAGTGCACTTGCGGGCCATGTGGCAAGAGGAAGAAGGGAAGAAGAAAACCGATAGCGGCAAGGTAAGCCAATACAAGGAACAATACGAAGAATTAGGCAGCCAAATCGAAGATACCATAGCCGAAATTACGGAAAGCGTTACGCAGACTTCGGCGAAGGACTTGGCTACGCAATTGTCCGACGCGATAGCCGAAGCCTACGCGGACGGATTCAATAGCGACAATGTAAAAAATGCGATTGAAAAGGTTACGAACCAAGTATTAGGTAATGCCGTAAAGAACGCCTTAAAGAAACAACTTCTTGAACAGCAGCTACAAAGTGCCGTAAAGCAGTTGCAGCGCGATATGGGTTTCGATAAAGAAGGCGGCGGTTCCTTCGACGGCTTGACCCCGGAAGAACAACAGCGGTTTAAGGATATGGTAAACTCGATAGCCCAAGGGTACGCCGAAGCCTTGAAGTTGTACGAAGACCTGTTTAAGGATTTGGACGATACGGGCGACCCCACTACGAGCCTATCGGGTGCGATTAAAGGAGCCAGCCAAGAGAGTATAGACCTATTGGCCGGGCAAACGAACGCCGTGCGTGTAAACCAAGTACAACAAATAGAGGTTTTGCGCCAGCAGCTTATACACCTTGCCAACATCGACGGCAAGCTAAGCGTATCGAACCGGTACCTTGAACAGATAGAAAAAAACACTTCGGGAAGCGCGTCCGACCCGTTACGGGCGCAAGGAATAACTATGTAATGATATGAAAGTAAATAAACAATTGGCCCGCGACGCCAAAAAGAAAGGTATTTGCGAAGAATGGTACGACCGCCTTATAGATACCAAGGAGAAAGACAAACTTATAAAAATGTACCTTGAAGGTATCGACTTCTGCCTAAGCAACGAGTACCCCAGCAATGAATTTATACGCCGGCACTTCGTAGGCACTTGCGAAGCCTACGGCGTATTCCTCGACCGAGCTATTACGGCCGGAAACTTCCGGCACGTAGTAGCCCTTGGGCATTGCGAGGGTACAGCCACTTACGACGGTTGGAACGTCGGGCAGGTATTCGTAAAGCACCAAAGCCGGTTAAAGGTTCTTGCTACCGGTAATTCCTTCGTCATGGTAGACGTATTCGACGATACCACCGTAGAGGTAGAAGCGCGGGATAACGCGAAGATTTGCGTAAACCACTACGGCGGGAACTTGACGACCACCACCGGCGACGGCGAAGGACACGCGACAATAAAAGTTATTCATAAAACGACTAAAACGTATTGATATGGCAGACGAAAGTAACATTATCCTAAATATGCCTTTCGATGAAGCGGCCGGTTCTACCGTTGCCTACGATTACAGCAAGACACGGGCGGACGGTACGGTAGTAGAAGCGGACTTTACCGGCGGAAAGCAAGGCAATTGTATAAAGTTCGACGGTAACGGGCATTGCGATATAGACAAAAACGTAATTCCCCTTACCGGAAACTTTACCCTTCTTGCTTGGTTGAAGCGTTCGGCCTTCCCGGACGGTTTTACAGGCAAGCGTATCGGATTTTTCGCACGGTGGGAAGCGTTGGAAGGTTATACGGAAGCGTGGTTTAACCTTGCGGCCGATACTTGGGGCTATTGGGTTATCGTCAAAGAGGGCCTAACAATCCGCATTTACCTTGACACCGCATTAGTGCAGACCATTACGCTACCGGCCCAGCCTACCGGTTTCGCTATCCTGCAAGACATTTATACGACCGCCAACGGTTACGGTTGTATCGACGAATTGAAGGTATATAATACCGCTTTAACGCAGGCGGAAATTACCGATAGTATCGCTACGGTGGCGCAATTGGCTTACAGCATAGACGGAACCGATTTTAAGGCTTGGGATATTTATGTAAGCGAAAGTAGCGGCCTTCTTGACCGGCCCAAGATGAAAGCCCCGGTTTCCGTCGATTGGCCGGATTATCACGGGGAGATAGTAGACCTTGAAAACAAGATACTGCAACCCCGCGAAATAACCCTTAATTGCTTTATGAAAGCGAACGGGAAGGTAGACTTTGTTACGAAGCTAAACGACTTCTTGGACGTATTCAGCCGGCCCAACACCCAGCGGCTTATGGTAGATATACACCCTACAAAACCGTTGCTTTACGAAGTCTATAACGAAAACGGGGTAGCTATTAACAAGCGTTGGCGCGACGACCTTATGGTAGGAACCTTTACCTTGAAGTTGAAGGAACCCGACCCGGTAAAGCGTATCGTACGGCACCAGCGTTTAAGCAATGACACGAAGACGCTAACGATTACCCTAACCAGCAGAAAATCGGTTACTATCTTTTGGGGCGACGGAACCCAAACGAACGACGTTTACGGAACCGACGTAACAACCAGCCACGAATATACGACCGACGGAATTTTTTACGCTATTGTCGCCGGCGTTATCGAAGAAATAGAAAGTTTCACTACTAACGGTATTATCGTATGGAACAAATTATAGTAAGACACCCGGACGGGACTACGGCCCTTTTGACTTCGCGGGCGCATAAATCCGGCGTTACCAAGGCTGAACAGAGTATTACGCTGTTAGGGGCCGATACGGTGGCGATAACCGTTAAAAGTGCCACGCCCTTAACCTTCCATTTGGGCGACCAAATAGACGTTTACGGGAAGACCTATACCCTTAACCAGCTTCCGGGCATTAAGAAGACCGGAAACAGGAACTTCGAATATACCCTTACTTTTGAAGGGGTACAGTACGAGTTAATCGACGCGCAATTTTTGTTACCAGACGATACCGTATTAGACAGCTTTACGGGCGATTTGGAAGACTTCTTAGGTATTCTTATAGGGAACCTTACCCGTGTATATCCGGGTAAATGGACGTTAGGCGTTTTCCCGGCCGATACGGAGTTTAAGACGCTAACCTATACGGAAAAGAATTGTTTGGAAGTGTTGCAAGACCTTTGCGAGCAATACAGCACCGAATTTGAGATTACCCAAGCTAACGGCGTTCGTACGCTCAATATCAAAACGGCCGGGGTAAACTTCCCCTATACCTTCCGGTACGGGCGTACCGGCGGGCTTTACGAATTGACGCGCCAAAACATCAATTCCAAGAATGTAGTTACCCGGCTATACGTCTATGGCGGTAGTAGCAACCTTGGGGACAAATACCGTTATACCCGCCTTTGTCTTCCGGGCAAGGCTAAGAACGCTTCCTACATCGAAGACGCGGCCGCTATTGCGGCTTACGGGTTGAAGGAGAATACAAAGATATTCGACGACATCAAACCCGAACGCTACGGCGAAGTAACCGCCGCCGGAAGCGCGTATTATGCCTTTAAGGACGCTACTATGAACTTCGACCTTAACGAAAAGGATAGCGCGGGTAATACAAAGTGGCTTATAGACGGAGTGAACGCAAAGGTAAAGTTCACTACCGGGAACTTGGCCGGCTATGAATTTGACGTACACAAGTACGACCACGCGACGAAGGAAATACAGGTAGTACCGTTCACGGACGAAAACGGCATGAAGTTCCCCAGCGAAACAAGTGCGGCGTTTCAGTTCGGCGTAGGCGATAAGTATTTCTTCACGGATATAAATTTGCCGGACGCTTACAAGACCGACGCAGAAAACGAACTGCTTGCGGAAGGTAACAAGGCAATAACCGAATACAGCCAGCCGCAAGTACAATACGGGTTAAGTATCGACGAAAATTTTATACGTCAGTTCGCCGGCGAATTGACCGTAGTAAACCTTTTCGCCGTCGGCGATTATATCCCGGTGGAAGATGAAGACATAGGCGTAAACAAATCGGTACGAATTACAGCCTTTACGCGCGATTTGTTGCGGGAATACAAGTATAATATAACCTTGGGCGACAGCGTAACCAAAACGACGATTACCCGCGTTATCGAAGACTTGCAGAAAATCGACAATGTTATAGAGATAAACGACCTTGCCGACCCGTCGAAGGCCCGCCGCAATTGGAAAGCCAGCCAAGAGGTATTAGCTAACGTGTTCGACCCCGAAGGCCACTATTACAGCGAGAAGATAAGGCCGCTTTCGATTGAAACGACCATGTTAGCAACCGGCGCACGTTCCCAGCAGTTCGTATTACAGAATACCCGCTTTGAACCGAACTACGAAGGGAATCCCAATACGGTAAAGGTGGTAGGCGGTACGCTGGTTCACTACACGATAGCGGAAATCGTAAAAAGTTGGCAGCTAAATACTGCTACCTTTTCGAACCTTGTAAGCGGGACGGTGTACTATATATACGCCCGTTGCCAAAAGACCGGTACGGCCGGAAACATCGTTTTCGATACAGTACAGCGAAAGGTAGACAGCGACCCGACATATTACTATTTCCTGGTAGGAAGCCTAAGCAGCGCAATAACAGACACCGACGGAAAGCGGCCGGCGCGTCTTATTGCCCTTACTTATGGCGCAACGACCATTAACGGACGCTTCATTACAACGGGACGTATTCAGACGGGCGACGGGAATACATATATAGACCTTGATAATAACCAATTTAGGATAGGCAATGCAAATCGGGCGATAGAATACAACGTAAATAATTCAGGGGCCGTAAAAATAACGAACGCAACGGTAGAACTTAAAAACACCAGCGGGCAAACAATGGTTTATTTTAGCGGTACGGACGGTTCTGGGCAGCTTGCCAAAGGTAATATAACTTGGGATAAAGACGGCAATTTGAAAGCCAAGGGGGGAATATTTACAGACGTGAAAATTTCGGGTTCTTTGCGTAACCCGTTTACACAAGCATCCGATTCCATAGACGTAAATTATAGCGATAATGTGGTACTACTTTCAAGTGGTGGAGGTTGGATAACTGCATATAGTATCCCTTGGGACTTGGGACAAAGCGGAAGACGTATTTGTTTGGTAAGCTATCGTTGGGGAAGCACTATAAGTCAAGGGTGGGCAGGTATTAGCGCGCCGAGCGGAAAATATTTTTTCGAAGATGGTATATCAAAATCGGAATTACAAATTAGCCGCGAAGTTATAGAGTTAATGGGGTATGGCGATGATGAAACCTTTTTTGGGTGGATAGTTCTGCGCCGTGTCAATATGATGACAACCTCGCGGTACGGCCGAAATTTGAATGTATTGGCGCAAGGAGTTGTTTCCGGGTATTCTTCGGGGGCTTCTATTTCCTATAAATCATTTGACGACGGTAGTTTATCCGTTAGCAGATTGGGCGAAGGTAGATATAGGGTAAATGTACCTTCTAATTGGGGATTGATAGCAGGAAGCTATATAGTTATGGCAACAGGAAAGGGCTATTCCGCCGGTAGTTCAACTGCCCCTATAAAAGCTACCGTAGTAAATTTGCAATCTACTTATTTCGAAGTAGATACAAGCGACGACGAAAGCCGTAACGATGGTTCATTTATATTTCAAATAACAAATTTGAACGATTGGTTATAAATTGAGTTTTTAATATTTTACCAACAAGCGTATTATTATAATACGCAAGTGGGTATTTTTGTGTAACTTAAAAAATAGGAGAAATGAGTACAACGAGAGGGGGCGAAACGGTTTCCGCCCAAATTGGAAGAATTGGCCCCATTGAAGGGCTAAGTTCGGGTAACTTCAAATTAGAAGGTACGCCGTTCAATATTAAGAACGACGGAGAAACCGCCGTAGTTCTTGAAGTAAACCTTTGGGGAATGGAGCCGGGCGAGTTCGTAGCTACGCGCTTCGAAACGGGCTGGAACCCCGAAATAGTCCGCGAGATTAAGCAAACGAGTATTAACGCTACCCTTGTTTGGGGGTACTAAATCTTATACGGCTATGGGTTTATTGATTGGAGTAGGAAACACGAAGCCGACGTTTCCCTACGATTACTACTACGGTATAGAATGGGATTCTAACGTAGCTTCTTCGGCTTGTACCCGAATTGGTCGCCCGGAACTTCACGTTTCGCTGCCTATTCAAAGTAAAATGCGCCGTTGTATCTTGCGCGATAACGGAACGGTGGCTTACTACCTTCATGCGAACGACAGCACCAAGCGCGATACGGGGGCGGCTGCCAAACTTGACGGTACCGACGGGCAGGTAATGGTAGAAATACCGGCCCACTACCGCAAGTTCGAAGTAGACGGTACTAAATTTCGCTGTCTTCTTTCTGAACACGCATTACCGGGGTTCCACTTGGTACCGCTTGCCTATCGTTCGGCTTACGAAGCTGCCGTAGACCGTACCGTATCGGCTACGCCGAAACTTGCAAGCGTCGTAAACACTTCTACGGCTTTCCGGGGCGGTAACAATAATTCTTCTTGGGACGGAACATATAGAAGCCTTTTAGGTATGCCGGCTACATCTATTAGCCTTACCAACTTTCGGAAGTATGCCCGAAACCGGGGGAATGCCGGCAAGAACGGGGCCGGTTGGAATTGCGACGTTTACGAGGTACAAAAATCTTGCTGGTGGCTTTATGCCGTCGAATACGCTAACTTTAATTGCCAACTTGCCTATAACGCGGAACCTACGAGCGAAGGATATAAGCATGGCGGATTAAGCCAAGGCGTTACCAATATGAGCGATTGGAGCGGCTATAACAGTTATAACCCTATGGTTCCTTGCGGGGTTACTAATTCTTTGGGGAATAAAACCGGTGTAGTAAACTACACTTACAAGAAAAGCGACGACACCGACGGCCAAACCCTTAGCGTACCCAGCTACCGAGGTTTGGAAAATCCTTTCGGGCACGTTTGGAGTTGGACGGACGGCTGTAAGTGCAATATTCAGCCGGACGCAAGCGGCGGACTAAGTGAGTTTTTCGTATGTACCGACCCGGCTAAGTACCAAGATAGCGACTATACCGACTACGAAAAGCGCGGCGAGTTACCCCGAAAGGAAGGCTACGTTAAAATTATGATGATTGGCGAGTACGGCGAGAATATGCCGGTAGAGGTAGGCGCAAGTTCTACTACTTACTTCGCCGATTACTTCTATACGAACGTAGCAAGCAATACCGGACAAAGGGGCGTGCGTTTCGGCGGTGATGCGTCTCACGGCGCGCTTGCCGGCTTTTCGTTCGCGTATACGGCTTACGCGGCTTCGTCTGCGTATGCGTCTGTCGGCTCCCGGCTTTGCTTTTTACCCGTTTGAAACGACACGTAACGGAACGCATTTAACAAAGGTTTAATTACGGCGGGCTTTCGAATTAGCCCAAATAAGGACGAATGCCCGCCGTTCAATTTTTCGCAAAAATGGAAAACAACAACAGACAGGACGACGGAAGTTTGGCTTTTTTGCAGATTGAGCCGGACGCGAATAACAAGCATTTCAACTGCCCGGAAACAAACCAGCAAAAGTTAATCAATCTTTCGTTTTGGGTTGTAGACTATTTGGACGACGTTAAAACGAAGTTCGGAAATAACCGCTTCTTGGTTAAAATTAAATTCAAACTTGAAGACACGGATAGCGAAGCGCGAAAGTTCTTTACCAATTCGCAAGAAATTAAATATATACTTGGGAAGATTAAAGAACGCAACGCATTTCCTCGAAAAGTAACTATGAGGGCTTCGGGAACACGGTATTATTTTGAGTAAAAATAAAGGCGGTTTACCCTTGGGGCGTGCTTTTCGGCGGTAATGCGAATAACAGCGCGAATGCCGGCTTTTCGTACGCGAATACGAATAACACGGCTTCGAATACGAATGCGAATATCGGCTCCCAGCTATGCAGATTTTTAACGGGGTAAAAACCTTGCCACTTGGCAAAAAACAACAACTATTTAAGGGGTATTAGTAGGGATTCCCGAACGTTCCCTAAGAAATCAGCAAACAAGTAGCGCAATGAAGCGAATAGGAAACTTGTACGAAAAGGTTTGTTCTATCGAAAACTTGCAGCTTGCGGACGAAAAGGCCCGTAAGGGTAAGTTACGCACGTACGGAGTTATCGAACACGATAAAAACCGGGAAGATAACCTGTTGAAGTTGCGCGAAACCTTGCTAAACGGTACTTTCCATACATCGAAGTACGACGTATTCACTATTTACGAACCCAAAGAACGGGAAATATACCGCTTGCCTTACTTTCCCGACCGCATTTTGCACCACGCTATAATGAACGTCTTAGAGCCTATTTGGGTTTCGACCTTCACGGCGGACACTTATAGCTGCATTAAGAACCGGGGGATTCATGCGGCTGCGAAGAAGGTAAAACAGGCCCTACGGGAAGACCCGGTAGGCACTACGTTTTGTTTGAAGCTGGATATTCGCAAGTTCTATCCTTCGATTAACCACGACGTGCTAAAATCCATTCTACGCCGCAAGTTGAAGGATAAAAGGCTACTTTGCCTGCTTGACGAAATTGTAGATTCGGCGGACGGCGTACCTATCGGAAACTATCTAAGCCAATATTTCGCTAACCTTTATTTAACCTACTTCGACCATTGGATAAAGGAGCAGAAAGGCGTAAAATATTACTTCCGCTATGCGGACGACATTGTAATACTTGCGCCCGATAAAGCCTACCTTCATTCCTTAATGGGCGAAATTAGGGCGTATTTGGGGGACTTGAAATTAGAGGTTAAAGGGAACTGGCAAGTTTTCCCCGTAGCGGCTCGCGGTATCGACTTCGTAGGATATGTATTTTTCCATACGCATACCCGAATGCGAAAGGGCATTAAAAAAGACCTTTTGCCGGCGGTTGGCGAAGTTGAACAAACGGAAAAGGCCACTATCCGAAAAGGACTTTAAGCAGGCTATTTGCCCTTGGTGGGGTTGGGCGAAGTCTTGCGATAGCAAACACTTGATTAAGAAACTTTCTAAAACATCAAAGTATGAAATCAAATTCAAACGATAGACCGCCCATTTTGCAGGACTTGGGTAACGGAAGCTGGCATTACAACTACAATATTACCGAAGTAGAGGTACAGCCGGAACCTATGGCCGAAACCGAAGGCGAACAGAAACCTGCCGCACGGAAGGCATACGATTACGACACGGTGGAAATATGGGGCCGGCCGGATTACGACAAATGCGTAAAGGCCGTTTTGCGTTCCCGCCGGGACGAAACCGAAGAATTTAGCCTTATCAACAAGTATAACGCTTTTGTGCTTGGGCTATCGACGGACGAAACGGACAAAACGGAATACGAAGCCTACCTTTCCGAAGTCATCGCGGTAAAGGCTATGGTTCGGGCCGATTTGCAGGAAGCAGGAATAGAAGTTACGGGGTCTAAATTGTAGCAGCTATGGAACAGAAAATAGAAAAGAGTATCGGCTTTCTTCAAAGGTTAATAGCCTTGCAAAACAAATACGGCTTTTTCTCGATTATCAAAGGGTTGTTTATCCTTCTGCTATCGGGGTACGTCGTATTCTTCGCGCTTAATCCTACTTACTTGTTGGATAAAATAGAGAACGCGAAAACGGAGCAGCACGAAGACGCAATAGCCAAGCGTATAAAATCAGATACCGAAATACGCCTTATTTTGGAACGGTTGTTAAACAAATCCGAAGCCGGCCGGTCGTGGCTTATCGAATTTCATAACGGAAATTCTAATTTGGGTTCCGGGTTGCCGTTCCTATTCGGTTCTATGCGATTGGAAGCAACGCAAGATAGCATTATGGGAGTAGAAGAAGAATACGCGGATTTTAGCCTTTCACGTTATCCGTTGCTCGCTAAGGTCTTGGAAGACGGTTATTTCTACGGCAGTATCGAAGATATTAAACCCTTAGACCAAAAACTGTATTTCAAAATGAAATCCAATAACGTAACCGAAGTAGCACTATTGGCTATATACAAAGGAACCGCTCCCTTGGGCATTGTCGGCCTAACCTATTGCAATACAGAAATGGACGCGCAAAAGGTCGGTATGTTGATACGCAAGGCCGGGGTTCAGATAGCTACGTTATTGTCCTAAAACTAATTCGATATGGCAGACGTAAGAAAACTTTTACCCTTCATTTTGAAGTGGGAAGGCGGGTTTGTAAACGACCCGCTGGATAAGGGCGGCGCAACCAACAAGGGCGTAACTATCGCCACTTGGCGCAATGTAGGCTACGATAAGGACGGGGACGGCGATATAGACGTAGACGACCTTAAACTGCTTACGGAAGACGACGTTTTGAACCGGGTATTAAAGCCCCACTATTGGGACAGGTGGAAGGCCGACGACATCGTAAGCCAGCCGGTCGCCGATATTTTGGTGGATTGGGTTTGGGGTTCCGGCGCGAACGGCATTAAGATACCCCAGCGCATATTAGGAGTACAGGCGGACGGTATCGTAGGCCCGAAGACCTTGCAAGCCGTCAATAACGCCGACCCGCGCACGTTGTTCGACGCTATTAAGGCCGAGCGCGAAGCCTTCCTTTACCGGATTGTGGAACGCGACCCTTCGCAAAAGCGGTTTATCAAAGGTTGGCTTAACCGGCTTAACGCCCTTAAATTTTCGGAAGCATGATAGACACCCTTATAGTTGTCGTAGTTCTTTCCTTATCGGGTGGCCCGGCAGACAAACCGGCAGATAAGCCGAAAGACCGGGCCGCCCTTATCGAGCGGCTAAGGGGTGAATTTCGAGAAGCGGCGCGGAAAGCAGATGAAGCGACCAAAGAAGAACAGGCGCGAATACTCGATTTGTCGGATATGCGCCGAATAGTAGAAGAACTTGAAAAGAACAGCGTAAAGAGAACGGAGAAAAAGCAATGAGAAATTTATATCTTATAGTTTTGGTTTTCGCCGTATTGCTTACCGGTTGCAGCACGCCGCGAAAGTTGGCCGGTAGCACGAAGGAAACGGCTAAGACCGAGGAAAAGCGGGACGAAACGATAGCGGCCGAATTTCGCCGGACGGTAGACAGCACGAAAACCGAAGGCGTAGAAGTAACCTATACGAAAATCGAGTTTTTCCCGCCGGAACCCGATACCCTGCCGGCAAAGCAGGGCACTACGAAGACGGGCGGCCCGTCTAAGACGGTTGCAGACACGCCCAAGAACCGGCCGAAGGAACCGAAAGAAAAGCAGCCGCCCGATACCGGAAGGCAGGGAGCTATTAAGAGTATCGAAACATTCACGGTAAAACAGAATACCGAAGCGACCGGGGTAACACAGGAAGAACAGAAGACGGAAACGACCAAGGCGGAAAAAGTGAATACGGACACCGATAAGGAAGCCGATATTACCGAGAAGCCGGCGGCCGACCCGTACAGGTGGCGTTACATTTTCGGGATTTTGGTACTATTGGCGGTTGCCTTTTTCTTCCTTCGGAAGACGAAAGTATTTACGGCCGTAGTCGGCTTCTTCCGCAAATTGTTTTAACGTGGGATAAAAAGAAAGCACCCAAAAGAACCTAAAAATGGGTTCCTTTTTGGGTGCCTTACTTGTAAAACCTTAATAGTTAAGGTTGTCAGCGGAGAGAGAGGGAGGTTACTTCGTCGAGTGCATCGCCGATGGGCGTGACGCGCACCTTGGCCAGCTGGTGGGTGAAGGTCAGCGTGACGGGTGTCTGGTAGTCTCCCGTGCCCGAGCCGCTCAGCAGATAGGCAAGACTTTGGCTTTGGTCGCCGAGGTCGAGGGTGCCGTCCGTGGCGGGGTACCAGGCGCTGACGGTGCGATTGGGTGTCGTGTTCGTCCAGTAGAGGGGTGCGTCGGAGGTGGCTGTGCCGTCGTCCTGCACGGTGTAGGTGGCAGTCTCTGTGCCGTCGTCTATCTGCACGGCGAACGGGTCGCCCGCGTCGAACACGCTGCCCGTGCCGTCCACGGTCTCGCTGACGCGCGTCTGCGGTGCGCCCCAGGGCTGCGCCTCGCCGCCCTCCACGCCGAGGGTGATGCGGGCTATCTCCAGCGGGTATTGTCCTTCGGGCAGACGGTCGCCGTCCGCCAGTTCGTCCTTCGTGCAGGCAGCCGTGGCAAGTAGCAGTGCGGCTGCAGCAAGAAGCAGATGGATGGAATGTCTTTTCTTCATATCGGGTTGTCTTTTATTTGTTTTCGTTTTGTGCTGCCGCCGCCTGCGAAGACGGCCGTCGCACCATAGTGTCTATGGGCAGCTCCGGCTTGACGCTTGCGCCGGGGCAGCGGTATGTAGGGCTTACAACTCTGCACTTGCATCGTTCGAATCTCCGGATTCCCACGGGTTAATTGTGGGGTCGCTCACCTCGATGTCCTTATTGTTGAGCGTTATGTTGTAGGTGTATGCATAGCCTGCTGTGTAGAAATTGGCTGTGGGTGTAGCAGGCAGTTTCAGTTGGGCGTTGTAGCTCTGTCCGTTGTAAGACACTTTAAGGTTAAGAGAGGAGTTCACTTCCTGTGGGAGAATGATGACTTGCGAAGTGGTGGCACCGCCCAGCTGCATGGTAATCGGCGATTCGGCGGCTGCGGTTACAGCAGTTGTTCCGGTAGCCGTGTCGAATGTGCCTTCGTGCTTCAGCCCCTCCAACGTGTAGCCGGCAGGTTCCGTTTCGTTGAAACTGAGACCATCGCCTGCCTTGAAGGTGAACTTGATGAGACTCATGCAGTGGTGGAAGGAGTTGTCTTCACCGCCTTTGTCGGTTTTGTCGGTGAAGCTCACCTCCGGGCTGCGGGTGCTTCCCTTCGCTCCCGAGGCAAAGAGGAAGTCGATGCCGGGGCCCTGCTTGTCGGCCGTGGTGCTGACGCTCACCGTTCCGCCGTCAGACTGATACGGATAGTAGGCGGAGAAGGTGGTCGGGTCGCTATCCTGGAAGAAGATGATGGTTCCGGTCGGTGTGAACTTCCCGCTTTCCCACCGGTAGGGGACGTTGGTGTAGCCGAAGCGGCTTTCGGAGATGCCTATCTCGTCACGTTCCGCCCACTGGGTGCCGCTGGCGCGGGTGGATACGGCATCGGAGATTTCGGCGTTGATCACTGCGGCCACGGGGCCGTCGTTCAGGGTCCCGTCGTCGCTGGTGCAGGCAGCAAGGGCGAGTGCCAGTGCCAAGGTTGCAAATAATCTTGTCTTCATCGTTCCTGTATCTCTTATGATTCTTTTTTAACTTTTACAGTTCGGCATCCACATTGCCGCCGTCCACCGTTTCCCAGTCGGTAATCTCTCCGGTGAAGCCCGCCTCGCCCGGGGTCCCGGCCAGGGTGCCGCCGAGGGTCAGGGGCACGGTCTTGCCGTCGTTGAAGCCATGGAGGGCCGCCGTGAGGTCGCTATTGAGAGATGTAGGCTGCGGGTTGCCGTCCGTGTAGGTCAGCGTGGCGGTGAGCCGCTGCGCGTCGCCCGCAATGCCGAGCAGCCGCACGGTCGCCGTCCACTTGCCCGCATCGTCGCCCGAGGTTATCTCGGTGAAGTGCAGCTCCACCTCCGAGGGCGTGCCGTGGGTGCCCGTCGAGAAGTCCAGCGAGCCCGCCGCCCCGCTCAGCGTCCCCACGATGGCCTCTACCCTCTCCGCCGCATCGCCCGTCGGCTCGATGACGAGGGTAAGCTCGCGCACCTGCTGGTGCATCACGGCGGTCAGTTCGCAGTCGGTGTCGGCCTCTATCGCCACCTCCTGCACGGAGGTGAAGAGCCAGCCGGGGGCGCTGCTGATGTATGCCCCGCTGCCTGCTTCCCGGACGACGGCGGCCGTCGTGCCGCTTACCGTGATGTTCTCGGGGGTGTTGCAGGCCGCAAGGGTATAGATGCCCGGAGTGAAAAGGCAGTCCGGCGAGTGGGTCGCACCGGTCTCCGTGCCCGTATAGCCGCCCATCGTCACGGTCCACTCCGCAGGGATGGCCACGCCCTCGCCCCGGCCGCTCCAGTCGGCGGTCACCGCTATGCTGCCCGTATCGGGATGCGGCGTGTCATGCAGTTCGTCCTTCACGCAGCCGCCCAGCGTGAGCAGCAGCGCGAGGGTCAGCATCGTTGTCGTATATCCTGTCGTTGTCTTCATATTCTCCTCCTTTCGCTAAAACAGCTTCCACACCAAGGTCACGCCGGCGTTGATCGGGCCCCACCAGTGCTTCGTCTCCGTACCACGGCGGACCCGCACGCCGTCTGTCACATCGTATCTCTCCGTATCGGCGTTCAGGAAGCCCAGTCCGAGGGTGAAGTCCATCGAGAGGGCTTCGGTCAGCGGCAGCCGGTAGCCGCCCGTGATGCCGCCGCCCAGAAGGTCGCCCTGACGGCCCGTTGCGGAGAGCTTGTAGTTGAACTGCCCCGCCTTGAACATCGCACCCAGATAGCCGCGCTTCGTTTCGCCCAGGTACCAGCGCACCTCGGGAGCCACCTCCCACAGGGCGTAGCGGCGGGCGTTGTCCTGCCAGGTCCACGAGGTCCACGAGCCGTTCACCATGATGCCCACGGAGGGGCTGATGCGCCACTCGACACCGACATCGGGCGTGAGCGTCGCCCAGCGCAGCAGGTTCGCCCGCAGGGCAAAACGGTAAGGGGCGGATGGTTGGGATTCCAACGGAGCGGCGGTTATCTCCTGGGGCTGTTCAGCTTGCCCTGCCGCCTGTTCTTTGGCAAGTCTGTCCGCTTCCGCCTGCCCGGCAGCGCGGCGTGCTTCCTCGGCCCTGCGCCGCTCTTCAGCAGCCTTGCGCTCCTGTTCGGCCCGTTCGGCGGCAAGGCGCTCGGCCTCGGCCTCTCCCGGTCCGTCCGATTCGGCGGCGGATGCTTCCGGCGCAGGCACGGTCAGACGGACAATGACGAAATCACCGTCGGAAGCGTGGTTCCTGGTGATGAAACACTCCTCTTTGATTCCGCCGCGCACGATAAGCTCCGACTTCACCCGGTTGGAACGGATGGCCGCCACCCGCAGGTTTTCCCTTTCGCCGTCAAGGGAGTTGCACCAGCCGTCCACGTAGAGCGGAGCCTCTCCGGAGAGGATGTCCTCCCTGTACCGCTCCACGCACTGCAGAAGCCTCTCCAGCTCCGTATCATTGCCGCCCCACGGCACATAGAACATATCCTTCTGCGGCACGAAGCGGAAGGTGTAGACCGTATCCGGCCTCTCCTGCGCCGACAACGGCAGCAGCAGAAACGCACAAACGGCGGTCGCTATGGTTCTCATCGTCCTGTTCATATATTCATCTATGGTTTATTTGTTCTTTACCGGGCACAAAAAGCCCCGAAAACCTGCGGGCACAACATGGACGTGCGCGCACGGCTCCGGGGATACATGAAAGTCTCCGCCAGCACGTTGCCGCATGGCGGAGATATGGCATGTCTTGCGTAATTTCCGAGTAACGAATGGCTGCAGGAAGAAAAATTTCTTCCGGCATCCCGTCCGGTTGCACGACAGACAAAGGCACACAAAGGACGCGTCGCCATTCTTTCAGAAGTGGCTGCGCAGGCAGATGAAACAAGGGATGCCCGCCGTGTCCTTCGTATCCTATCGTTGTAATTCATTGTGGTATAATCAACCAAACACAAAGTTATGGATTTTTTTTGTGCTACAACGGCAAAACAGGCATTTATTTTCGCCGGAAGTACAATTTTTTATTTGAAATATACGGTCCGAAGCGGAAAAAGGGCGTTATCCGACCGTTCCGGCCGTGTCTGTCTGTATTGCTGTGCTACCAAAGACAGTCCCATGCTTTGGCTATTGGATAACTGTTGATTTTGTCTCCCCTGTTTTAGAATCTGGCTCATCATGTCCAATGCACATACCACATCCTCTTTAGCAATGCAAGAAGTTCATTCCAATAATTTGCTCAAACTCGCTGCAGCGTATTGAGGACGGATGACACTTATCTGTACATACGCCCCGTTATCAGAAGTTACACACCAAGGAGATAACACATGCCCACAGAACATCATTCCCGTTCATCCTTGTCTGTCATCAGATCTTTTAAGTCTACCTGAAGAATCTCTGCTATCTGCTGCAGTGTCTCCAGGTTTGGCTGGATTCTGTTGCAGGCACAGGCATTAGCCATGCTGAAACTCTTATCCAACTTTTTAGCCAGCCACGTCTGAGAAATGCCTTTGTCCGCCAAGACGGCCTTTATCCTATTTAGCTTCATTTCTAAATGCAATTATAAGATATAGAACCAACAACCGCGAAAATATCCGCGAATCCGGGCTCTGTTTTACAGTCCATTCTGGCGAAATAAACCCCGACATGCCCTAATCTTTGCAGACGGGGCCTGTCGGGGCCCGAAAAGGCTGCTCTTGCCTCTTCCCCCCCCCTCTGCTCGGAACTTTAGACATTTCCCGGGGTATTGACAAACGAAACCGGCACGCTCCAGCCTCTTTTTGAGAACGGAACGTGCCGATTTTCCATAATCGCCGCATGATCGCCCCCTCCCGGCGATACAAATTCACAAGGAAATACGCTTTTACGCCCGGGACAAAGCCAACCGGCATCCTATGCCGCTTTGATCCTGTAGGCGCAGTAGGTCAGATACAAAACGCACAGCAGGATGATGGCTAATCCTCCGATCATACCCGCCATGTCTATGCCAAAACCCATGACGGGCGTCACGATACCTCCTCCGGCAACGGCCGTAATCATCAAACCGGAAATCTGATTGGCCTTGTCCGCCCGCGCCGAAAGTGCCGCAGAATAGATGATGGAGAAGACCGACGACGCAAAGAAACCTACGCCGCCAATACATACCAGGCTAACCATGGCATTGCCCGAGAACATCAGCGCAAGCACCGACAGAATGCACAGCAGAATGTTGATCCTGAAATATTTCACGCCGGAGATCCGGGACAGCAGAACCGCCCCCAGCAAAGCGCCGACCGTCCTGCTGAAGAAATAGACCTGCGGGGCGAATTTCACCTGATCCTCACTCCATGCAAATCGTACGGACATGAGTTTCGAACTGATGAAATTGGTGCCTACGTCCACTCCGACAATGAACAGAATGCCGAAAAAAAGGATCAGAATGGTTTTGTCTTTCAACAACCCGAATGTCTCTCCGAACGAAATCCCGCTTTCGGACGCCTGTTCCCTCCGGACAGGGACCAGAAGCAGCCACAGCGCCGACAGGATCGTCACCACCCCGAGGATGGGGAAACAGTAGTACCAGTTTGCCTCGCCGAACATCGTGACAGCCATCATCACGATCTCGGGGCCTACGAGCGATGATACGGCCTTTATTACCTGACCCGCCGTAAGGCTGCTGGTCAGCATCTTCTGGCTGGAGATCACATTGCTCAGAAGCGGGTTCAAGGAGACCTGAAGCATCGCATTGCCGATGCCGAGCAATGCATATGCAATCATGCAGGTAACCCCGTTGTATACGGCCAAAGGCAAAAACATACCGATGACCGTAACGCCCATGCTGATCAGCACCGTGTTCTTTCGCCCCCACCGGTTCATGGCGTTGCCTACCGGAATCCCGAGAAACAGAAACCAGATGAAAACCATCGACGGAACGAATCCCGTCATCGTGGAAGACCATCCGAACGTCCGCTGAACATAGTCGGAGGTGATCCCGACGATGTCGCAGAATCCCATGATGAAGAAGCCGAACAGAACCGGCAGCAGACCCAAAACCGAATTTGTCCTGTTTTTCATATTCCCCAGTTTTCATTAGGTTCCTGACCCATGACCAGATGGAGCTTCCCGCCCTTGAATACCTCATCGCGGTATATCCGGCAACGGTCAAGAGGTTTACCGTCAAGTGTAGCCGACTGGATGTAATAGCAATCCGGACCATTCCCCTCCGTCTCTATGACAAACGAGTCGCCTTCGGCATTTTCATCGCTCAGCTGGATGACGATCTTGTCGAACAGCGGACTGCCGATCTGAAATTCGGGACGTGCGTCCGTCCCGCCCTTCACATCGAACAGGCCCATCGATGAAATCACGTACCAGGCCCCGAGCTGGCCCTGGTCCTCGTCCTGGCCATAGCCGTAACCATGCTCGCCGGTCGTGCCGTAGAATTCGTCGCAGATCAGACGAACCCATTTCTGGGTGAGGTATGGCTTGCCCGAGAAGTTGAACAGCCACGAAATGTGCAAACTCGGCTGGTTGCCATGGTTGTACGGGCTCTGCAGCCCGGAAAAGGCATTCACGACCTTCCCGCCGCCGAAAATGCTCGCCCTGGCCACCGTGAAAATGGAGTCAAGCCTTGCGTTGAATTCGTCCCGGCCGATCCTCCCGATCAACTTCTCCGGCTCGTGGGGAACAAAGAAAGTGTACTGCATGGCATTCCCCTCCTGGAAACCGCGCCAGGACTCCAACGGATTGAAGTTGTCGATAAACGCTCCGCCCGGCACTCGCGGACGGATCATCTTCAGCGAGTCGTCGAACAGCTTCTCCCAGCCGGACGAAAGTTCGCTGAGTCTCCTGTAATCTTCCGTTTTCCCGAGAGCCTTCGCCATCTGGGCCACGGCATAGGAGCTGAAGCTGTACTCCAGGGTATGCGATGCCGAGAACGTCGCACCCTGCGGGCTTACCCCGAAATGGACGCTGTTGTCATACGGCACATAGCCGTTCTCCACGAACTGACGCACATCCATCTTCCCGGCTCCTTCGATCCGGCCTTCCCAGCCGAGTTCGTTTTTCAAAGCCGCCGCATACGCCTTCTCGATGTCATAACCCCTTATGCCGCTGTTGTATGCCCCGGCAATGGCGATACTGACCATGTTCGTCCCGACGCCCGAAACATACCTGCTGGCGGCAATACCGTCTCCGAGCCATCCGGCATCCTCGTAGACAAGAAGCTGGCTGTTGATGAAGTCGTTGTAATACTCCGGATAGGCAAGGGCCCACAGCGTCGTCAGGTTCCAGTACGCGCCCCATACGGCGTCCGTATTGTAATGGTTATGCCGGGGCTTCCCGTCATTGTCCAGCGGAATCTGACCCACGCTCCCGTCGTTTCTGGGATAGGCGCCGTTGACATCGCTCGCAAGGCCTCGGCCAAGCAGCGCATGATACAAACCCGTGTAGAATTTCACCCTGCTCTCTTCCGTCCCGCCGTAAACGCTGATCCGGCCCAGTGCTTCTTTCCACTTCTGCTCGGCCGCAGCCCGGGCTTCGTCGAAACCCATGTCGTCCGCCTCCGCAAGCAGATTCAGCTTCGCATTCTCGACCGAAGTGTACGAAAGTCCGATTTTCACGTTGACGGTCTCATCGGCCTCCGTCCTGTAGTTCAGGCTCATCATGGCCCCGGCACCCCGGATTTCAGTCCCTTCGGACGGTTCCCCGCCCTGATAGAAGACGCTTGCCGATTCCGGAGTCTTGTCGAGCACGGCATGGAAATACATCGTAACCGTAGCTCCCGGCTGGTATTTCCTGACATACTCCGGCTCGGTAACCACGTATCCCTCAACGACGTTGCCATCGAGTTTGATGCAGGCATCCTTCACGTTGCCGCTCTCACCCTGCCGGTTGCCTATGTTGAACAGGATCCGCGCCGCATCCGAGGCCGGGAAGGTGTAGCGCTGAAAACCGACCCGTTCGGTCGCCGTCAGTTCCGTCCGAATCCCGTAGTCCCCGAGAACCACGGAGTAGTAACCCGGATGCGCCTGTTCGTCCCCCTTGTCGAATCTGGAACGGAAACCGCCGTCGGGATCCTCCAGCTTGCCCGGCACGGTCTTGAGCGGTCCGGTGACCGGCATCAGGGAGATCCCGCCTATCTGGAATTCATGCAGACAGGGGAAACCGTCGATGGAGGTGTGACCGTCTTCATACCCTACGGCCTCCCATCCCTGCAGATTGCCGTATGTCCCGTTGGTGGAGGCTCCGAGCTTGGCAAGGCCAAAAGGCACGGCGGCCGGAGTATAGAAAAACCAACGGCTGTGTACGGACCCCAGATTGGGATTGACATACCTGCTGAAATCCCCGTTCGATACGCTGCCGCAGCCGGCCAAGACGGTCATACCCGCCAGAACGACAGCCAATGTTCTTTTTTTCATAATATTAGATTTCTCCTTTAAAGACAACCGGGCCTGCAACGAAGTGTTTCATAACTGTTTTACGCAAGTTGGTGGTTATCGAGTTGTGACAAGGCAAATGAATAGGCCCCGAGCGCGATGGCACGGCTGGCCCCCAGGAAACTGACGGCGATTCCCGTTTTCTTGTGACAGGCATAGCGGACCTCCTGATCGGAGAAGGGGACCTTCACCGTCTTGTCCTTCTCCTCCAGGAATGCCTCCATCCCTTCGGGAGACGACAGGTCGTATATTTCGGGTTGCAGGCAGGGGAACGACATCCCGGAGAAGGTCCCCACCGGACGGTTCATCTCCTTGATCATCCCCGGAATGATGTATTTGGCCGCCCCCGAGATTCCGCCCCCGAAGACAACCAGGCCGTCCACGATGTCCAGCGCCCTTACGATCGCATCTCCGGCCATCTCGCCCAACTCCTCGAAACTCTGCACGGCCGCCCTTCTGTCGCCCGGCATCGTCCCTTCGGCAATGTCGAATATCTCCTTGGGTGAGAGGGCAGAGGCATCGCAGCCGCTCTTCTCCGCATATACCCGCTTGACGGCCCGGATGCTGACGCTCTCTTCCGCAATCAGATCCGGGTATTTCTTGTTGCGCATCAGCCATACGTCGCCGCCACAGCCGTTGTCGCCGGACAGAAGACGCCCGTCTATGACCACTCCGGCCCCGAAACCCGTCCCGAGCGTGATGCCTATCAGGTTGGAATACCGTTTGGAACTCCCGCTCTCTTCGAGCCGCCTGTTGATCGCCGGGAGCATCCCGGAGAGAGCCTCTCCGTAAGCGTACAGATTCCCGTCATTGTTGATATAGACCGGGATGCCGAACTTCTGAGAAAGGAAGGGCCCGAGCGCCACGCCGCCCCTGAATGCGGGGAAATTCGGGAGGTCGCCGATAATGCCGTTCCCGTAGTCGGCAGGACCCGGAAAAGCGAAACTGATGGCTACCGGTTCACCGCTGACGGCCTGTTTGACCTGGCTGAAGCCCCGTACCAGCGATTCGAGGCAGCCGCCCAGGTCATCGACTACCGCCGGAAGCCTTATCGGGGAGACGATTTCGTCGCCGCCCCGCATCGCAGAGAATACGAAATTGGTCCCTCCGGCATCAAGAGTCATCACGACCCTGCTGTCATGTTCATACATAGTGTCAGTATTAATAGGTCAGTCAATAGCCTCTCAGCATCTTACGTATGCCTTTATCGTCACGCACGCCTTCCCGGCAGCCCTGCCGCAGGGCGCGATGGTGTATCGGCCGACTCCGGCAGGTATTATGAAAGTCTCGGCATAATGGACGACAAACGACTCGAAAGCATGGTCCGGACTCTCCACGACGGCCTCTTCGCCTTCAAGCAGATTCAGAACGTTGACGCTGCCGTTGGTCTCGTGCAGCACCGGAACCGTAAAGCGATGACGGCGGGTCTCGATGAATTCGTTCCGGTGCAGTCCGGTCCTCTCCTCCGTCCAGCCGTCTCCGGAACCCACCGTCTCAAAGCGGTCGTACAGATAATCCTTCACGTATTCGGTATTGCGTTTCCAGTCGATCACATCCTTGCCGCGCTCCACGTTGATCGGACGGGGTTTCCCGTCGAGGCCGAGCCGCTGCCAGTCCCACAGCTTGAAGGTGAAGAGATTGGGCGTGGAACTGATCTCCAGCACCATGCTGTCCGACCCGGAACAGTGCACCGTACCCCCCGGAATCAGGAAATGATCGTGTTTTTTCGCATGGATCTTGTTGACGTATTTCTCCGCATCGAAAACAATCTCACCCTTTTGCGCCCGGCGCAGGTCGTCGATCATTTCCTGCGGATTCATGCCGGTTTTCAAACCGATGTACACCGTGGCATTCTCCCCGGCATCCAGCAGGTAATAGCTCTCGTCCTGGGTGTAGGGAATCCCGAAATTCTCCTTGATGAAATGGGTCGTCGGGTGTACCTGCAGGCTCAGATTGCCGCCGCCCATCGTGTCCAGGAAATCGAAACGGATGGGAAAATCCTTGCCGAATCTCGCTTCTACGGGTTCCCCGAGCACCTCGCGGCTCTTCAGCAGGATCAAATCGACGGAAGGGAGCTCGAAGCGCACGCCGTCCACATCGAAATAGAGGCTGTTCTCCTCCGGCACACAGTCAAAGCACCATCCGAAATTCTCGACGCTGCGGTCCAGGTCGCACACCTCCTTCATCCATTGTCCTCCCCACGGGGCGGGGTCAAAGAAGGGCACGACGCGGAACGGTTTTGAAGCCGTCTTCTCGATCCCGGCCATGAAGGTCTTCCGGTCAATCATTTTCGGAGACCCGGCAATATGGGTATCGACCCAGTAGTCCACCTTCCGGAACAACCGGTCCTTATGCCTGTCGCAGATCCTCCAATCGTTGAAATACCCTCTTTTATATTGGATGGAAACCGGATCCTCCCGATTGTCAATTCCCAGCGCCTTGACTTCATGCCGGCGGAAACGCTGCTGGATCTCCCACCGGGCCATGTCCGCATAGACCAGCACCGCACCTTCCGGTGCCACCAGAGAGGCGCCCGTACCTATAATAACGATATTTCCGCTCACGGCAGCCTTCTCCCGGGCCGCCGCAAGTTCAGCCTCATCAAAATAGTCGATCAGATTCAGGGCCGTAACATGCCCGAACAAAACATCATCCGTCATGAATTTTTCCGTCATGGCGCGCACCTCCTCTTCCGGGACCATCAGATCTCTCGTATGGATGATTTCGGCGGAAAAACCAGAAAATGCGGCCGCAATCTCCTCTTCATAAGTCCCGGTATACAGCTCTATTGCGAGAGCCCGCTTCCCGCCTGTCGCACGCTTAAGCTCACACATTATCGATTCCCAACCCTGTACGACCGCTCCGGAGATTTTCGTAGCGGGGAATTTGTCGTAGTTAGCGTGTCTCATAACAGATATTGCATTTGTTTGAACATATAGATTTTGTGCAAAAATAACGATTTAATTTATTTCGTGAAATTTTTTTACATTTTTTTGTAAATTTGTATCGTATTTATGGATTGACAATGAAACAGATATGATGGATATAGACCACAACAGCGACAAGCCCCTGCACATCCAGGCGGAAGAGATCATGAGGCGGCTGATCGAATCCGACGAGTACAAAAACGGCAAACTGCTGCCCAATGAAATCGAATTGTCCAAACAATTGCACATTTCAAGGAATACCTTGAGACAGGCCATCAACAAACTCGTGTACGAGGGTTTGCTGACCAGAAAAAAGGGCTTCGGGACCAAGGTCGTCAGAAAAGGAGTCGTCAGCGGCGTCAAAAACTGGCTGAGTTTCTCCCAGGAGATGAAAATGCTCGGTATCGTGATCCGCAATTTCGAACTGCACATCAGCTCCAAAACACCCAACGAGGAGATCCGGAACTTCTTCAATATGGATCCGAAATCCGGTCAGAGATGCGTCGTGCTGGAAAGGGTCCGGGGTAAAAAGGAGTACCCTTTCGTCTATTTCATCTCGTATTTCAATCCGAATCTGCCGTTGACCGGCGAAGAGGACTTTACAAAACCGCTGTATGAACTCCTCGAAAAGGAGTACGGCGTTGTCGTCAAGACCAGCAAGGAAGAGATTTCAGCCCGGCTTGCAGGAGATTTCATCGCCGAAAAGCTGGAAATAGAGGCCAACGATCCTATTTTGATCCGAAAGCGTTTCGTATATGATGAAAACGGGGTCCCGACAGAGTACAACATTGGTTTCTACCGGGCCGACAGCTTCACCTATACCATCGAAGCCCAGCGATAGCTCCGTCCCGGGCACGTTCCGGGATGCGACGGCCGGCGAGGAGGCGACAAGCGGGTTTCCGGAGCGACGGCACACGCCGAATCCCGGCATTCGAAACCTAAAACTTCCCGAAGGATTCCATTTTCGGACAAAAACAGTATCTTTGCATTCGTTAAACCTGCAAACTCCATGAACGCTATCACACAAACCGATTTCGCTTTCGAAGGGCAAAGAAGCAAGTATACCGGAAAAGTCCGCGACGTATACGACATCAACGGCCAATACCTCGTCATGGTCGTCACCGACCGCATCTCGGCGTTCGACGTCGTGCTGCCCGAGGGAATCCCCTACAAAGGGCAGGTCCTGAACCAGATCGCCGCCAAATTCCTCGACGCGACGGCCGACATCCTCCCGAACTGGAAACTCGCCACACCCGACCCGATGGTTACGGTGGGCCGCAAGTGTGAGCCGTTCAAGGTCGAGATGGTCATCCGAGGCTATCTCTCGGGACATGCCTGGAGAGAGTACAAGGCCGGAAAAAGAGAGATCTGCGGCGTGGCGATGCCCGAGGGGATGGTCGAAAACCAGAAATTTCCCGAACCGATCATCACCCCGACCTCGAAGGCCGCCGAAGGCCACGACGAGGATATTTCGAAAGAGCAGATCATCGCTTCGGGGCTGGTCAGCCGCGAAGAGTACGAGCAGCTCGAAAAATACACCCGGGCCATCTATCAGCGCGGCAGCGAAATCGCCGCAAAGATGGGACTGATCCTCGTGGACACGAAATACGAATTCGGGAAGAAGGACGGCGTCATCTACCTCATGGACGAGATCCACACGCCCGACTCGTCGCGCTATTTCTACGCCGAAGGGTACGGGGAGCGTCTCGCCAAAGGGGAGCGGCAGCGGCAGCTTTCGAAGGAGTTCGTCCGCGAATGGCTCATGGCCAACGGATTCCAGGGACAGCAGGGACAGCAGGTGCCGGAAATGACCCCGGAGATCGTTGCGGGCATCACCGACCGATATATCGAACTCTACGAGAAGATCACCGGCGAGAAGTTCGTCAAGGCGGCCGAAGCTTCCGACACCCGGGCCATCCTGAACCGGATCGAGAAGAGTGTCTCCGAGTGCCTGAAAGGGCTGAAATAGAACGGTTAGATCTCCCCTCCCGGGAGTCTCCAAAAGCGGCAAAGTCGATTTGCCGCTTTTTTTGTTGCCCGGATTTTCGGGAGCGTTCGCGGCCCGGTTTGCAGGCGGGGGGGGGAGAGGCGTTCGGCCCCGGAATGCCGGAAAGGCGAAAACCGTGCCGCAAGGAGCCTTATCCATACCATAAAGCCGTTCCAGGAGCATTCCCGCAGGAGCATTCCCGCGCCGGAACGACCTCACGACATACAATCCGTTGGCGGCGAGCAATGCGGATTTCGCTATAATTTTGTTCTGGTTAAATCATGAACGAATATGGCAAGTGTAAAAGTGAAATTCCGGCCGTCCACCGTCGACGGCAAGGAGGGCCGGATCTATTATCAGGTCATTCAGAATCGGGTTGCCCGGCAGCTCCGGACCGATTACCGCATTTTCAAGGATGAGTGGCTCTCCGAAACGCATTCGCTGGCAAGCCCTTCGGGAGCCCGGTTCAATCACCTCCTCTCCCTGCACAAACAGGTCGACTGGGACCTGAAACGCCTGGAAAACCTCATCCATCGGCTGAATGCCCGGAAAGAGGGATACACGGCCGACGATGTCGTCTCCGCATTCCGCGGCAACGACGGGTCGCAGACGCTCTTCAGCTTCATGCAACAGCTCATCGCCCGGTTGAAACAGATGGGAAAGGCCCGAACCGCGGAAACCTATCTGGCCACACTCCGCAGTTTCGTGCACTTCAGATACGGCAAGGATCTCCAATTCGACGAGATGGACTCCGAAATGATGCAGATGTATGAAGCCTACCTGCACAACAAAGGGGTTGTGAGGAATTCGAGCTCCTTCTACCTGCGCATCCTGCGGGCCGTATACAACCGGGCCGTGGAGCAAAACCTCACGGTGCAGCGGAATCCGTTCAAGCACGTCTATACGGGGATCGACAAAACGGCCAAACGGGCCCTGCCCCTGGCGGCCATCAAGCGCATCAAAACGCTGGATCTCGCCAGCCAGCCCCACCTGCAGTTTGCCCGGGACCTGTTTCTTTTCAGTTTTTACACGCGGGGGATGTCATTCATCGACATGGCCCACCTGAAAAAGAGCGATCTGAGGGAGGGTACGCTCTCGTACCGCCGCCGGAAAACCGGACAGCAGCTCTTCATCAAGTGGGAAAAATGTATGCAGGAGATCGTGGACGCCCATCCGACGGAGCGCTCCGAGCCGCATCTGCTCCCGATTCTGGACGCTTCGCGCGACGACACCCCCACGGGATACAGGACGATCCTGCTGCGGATCAACCGCCACCTGAAAAAGATCGCCCGCATGGCGGGGATTCAGCCCGCCCTCACGCTCTACTGCGCCCGCCACTCGTGGGCGAGTGCCGCAAAGAACAAGAACATCCCGGTTTCGATCATCAGCGAAGGCATGGGACACGATTCGGAGGCCACGACGCAGATCTACCTCGCGTCGCTGGACAACGCGCTGGTCGACAATGCGAATTCACTGATTCTGAACGACCTGTAATCGACGAACCCGCAAGGTCCGCTACCGGGCAGCAGCCATTCGGTCCGTCGCACCGAAAACCCCGTTTTCATTTGCCGCAGCACCCGCCTTTTCGGAGCTTTGGCATTGCAGTTCGGTACAGCACCCAAGGAAAACCCGTTTTCATTTGGCGGTCCTCCTGCCTTTCGCTATCTTTGCCCTGCAAAGTCCGAGTTTTCCTGAAAGTCTTCGGGAAGTTTCCGGAAAATTCCAGAAAACTTCCCGAAACTCCCGAAAAACGCTCGAACAAGTTCCAGCATGGAAGCGATCACCGAATTCCTTATCGACTGGGGCTACTGGGGCCTCTTTCTCTCGGCATTCATTGCCGGGAGTATTCTGCCGTTCAGCTCCGAAGCCGTGATGGTCGTTCTGGTCCGCATGGGGCTCGATCCCGTGGGATGTGTCGCCGCCGCAACCCTGGGCAACACCCTCGGCGGCATGACCTGCTACTGGATCGGAAGCCTCGGGCGAACCGAATGGATCACCCGCCTGGGCGTCTCCACCCGCCAACTCGCCCGGGCCCGGAAATTCCTCTCCGGGCGCGGAGCGATGATGGCCTTCTTCGCCTTCCTGCCCACGATCGGCGAGGCTATTGCCGTCGTACTGGGGTTGATGCGCAGCAACGTCTGGATTACGGCAGGCTCGATGCTCGCAGGCAAGACCCTGCGCTATGTCGTCATTCTGGCGTCGTTCGAAGGCGCCCTTTCACTCTTCTGACATGGAAATCCGACCGACCGATACCCCTTCCCGCGAGCTGCTCCTGCTGGCCGACGAATCCGAAGCCTCCGTCAACGACTACCTCCCGCGCAGCCGTTGCTATGCGGCTTTCGAGGGTGGCCAAATCATCGGGCAGTATCTCCTGTTGCACACACGTCCCTTCACGGCCGAGGTCGTAAACATCGCCGTAACTCCCGACCGCCAGCGGCAGGGAGTCGGAACCGCCCTGCTGCAACACGCCATCCGCTCCGCCCGTGAGGCGGGATTCCGGATCCTCGAAATCGGAACCGGAAACTCCGGCACCGGACAGATCGCCCTCTACGAACGGTGCGGGTTCGTCCGCTGCGGCGTTGACGTCGACTACTTCCGCAAGCACTACCCGGCCCCGATCTTCGAAAACGGGGTCGAATGCCGCCACATGGTACGCCTGCGCATGGATCTGCTCCCGGAATAATTCCGGGTGGCTGCCCGACACCCCCTTGCCGCCGGACAAAAAAAGGTCCGGCCCCGCCACGCGGAAACCGGATCACACTGCCTTGACAAAAACTTCTCGATGCGGAGCCCCTGTCCACGGCGGGTCGGGGGTTCCCATCCGCCTGCGGATCAGGCATTCGCCGAAGCCAGCGGCGCAGCCTGCGTATAGGTACGGGCTGCCAGCTCCTTGTCGAGCATGTAGAGCCCGAACTTGTTGCCTTCGACGGCTTCGCACGCCGTGATCATCTCACGCGCCGACTCCTCCTCCTCGACCTGCTCGTCCACGAACCAGACCAGCATGTTCGACGAGGCGTAATCCTTGTCCTCGGCGGCAATCGAGGCCAGGTTGTTGATCATCGCCGTCACCTTCTTCTCATGGACCAGCGTATCCTGGAACATCTCCAGCGGCGAAGCCCATTCGGTCCGGACCGCCTCGATCGGCTTCAGGGAGACCTTCCCGTCACGCGAAAGAATGTAGTTCATCAGAATGCGGGCATGGTCCTGCTCCTCCTGGAACTGTACGTAGAACCAGTTCGCAACGCCCTTCAGCCCCTTGGCCTCGGCATCCATCGACATCGAAAGATAGAGATATGCCGACCAGAATTCGGCATTGACCTGCGCATTCAGCGCCTCATGCAATTTTTCACTCAACATAGCGGTAACTTTTTAGCTTGACACTGTTTTGTTTGTTGTTTGCTGAGGCAAATATACAATAGTTTTCCGTTATTTGTACAAAAACTTCGATCATATTTTTTTATACCCCGATGGCCGGAAAATAAGGCGGCATCCGAACCGCAGTCCGAATACCGCCACACGGTGCCGTAGGGAAGTTCCGATCCGGAAGGCTGCCCGAAGCGGGGTCAGTCGTCGATGTCGACCAGCCGGAAATCCCGGTCGAACTCCAGGTCGAGGCCGTTGTCGAGTTCCACGTCATAGCTCCGGCGATCCTGCTCGATGCAGACGACCTTCCGACCGGAAAAACGGCTCGCCACACAATCCTGAATCGGTTTCGGGACAATCGCCGCTGGCACTTCGCCATATTTGCAGTCGACCTCCTTCCAGTCGCCGTTCTTCAGGAACTCGATCTTCGAGCCGTTGACGAAGATCACCTTGTACTTCTTGTCGAACCAATCCTCGTCGACCTTTGCATAGGAGACCTCCACCCCCTTGAAATGGGTCGTGATGAATTGTTGCGCGGCAGCCGGAAGCTCCCCGACGACAATGATGCGGTCGTTGCCCGCCGAGGCCGGAAGAATCGAAAGCGCGGCAAAGAGCGCGGCCATAAGAATCGTAAGTCGTTTCATAATCGTACGTTTTTTATCGGTTTTAGTGAATTTCGTACTGCAAAGGTGCGGCCCGAAACTGAAACGAATCTGAAAAAAGAGATGGAAACGGGAATTATTCCGGAAAATCCACCGTAAAAACATGGCGGCCGTCCCGGAAAGCATAGCTGATCCGCAGCCCGTAGAGGCGGCACACGGCATCCGCGATGGCAAGCCCCAGCCCCGTGGAACCGGGTTTCTTCGTCCCCTGATAGAAGCGGTCGAAAATATGTCCGGCATCCAAAGGCCCCTCCGAGGCGTCGTTGTCGATCTCGAAACGCCGCGCCGAAATCCGGACACGGACCTCGCCCCCCTCGGCCCCGTGCACGAAGGCGTTCTTCACGAGATTGCCGACCAGGCTCCCCGCCAGCGAGGGGTTCATGCGGGCCGTCAGCGGCGCTTCGTCCGTCAGTTCGAGCCGGATGTCGCGGTAGGCGTAAATTTCGGCCAGGTCCTCGGCCGTGCGGCGGATCAGGGCGTTCAGGTCCACCGCCTCGGTCTCGGGGAACTGCCCGTTGTCGATCTTCGACAGCAGCAGCAGCGAACGGTTCAATCGTACCAGGTGGTCCAGCGTGCGCTGCACCTTGGCAATCTCGCCCAACTGCTCCTCGGTCAGCCCGCGGGGGTCGTCCACCAGCATCTCCAGCCGATTGCGGCAGACCGCCAGCGGCGTCTGCATTTCGTGCGAGGCGTTGCCGATGAACTGCTTCTGCCGTTCGAACGACGATTCGGCACGCGCAGCGTACCGCTCGGCCGCCTCGTTGAGCCGCCGGAACTCCGTCACCGAGGTTTCGACCGCCAGCGGTGGATTCTGGCCGCCCACCGTATAGCTGTCCAGCCACCGCAGCAGCGCATACAACGGCCGCATCGTGCGGTGGAGCACCACGACCGTCACCAGCAGCACCAGCAGCAGCAAAAAGAGATAAAGGAAGATGATGCTGTAGAAAATCGCCTCGCGGAGATCCTCCTTCTCGATGCTCGGCGACATCACCGTCAGCTCGTACCACTGTCCGTCGGCATCCCGGAAGGTTTTGCGCAGCACCCGGGCCGGTTCGCGGTCGTCGCGCTCGGGGATGAAGATCTCCTCATCGGTATAGGTCTCCCGAGGGTGTGGAGCCGATGCACCGTCCGGCAGCCGATAAAGAAAATAGCCGCTGTTGCCGTCGGACTCCGAGCCGGGAAGCTGACGCCCCGCCAGCACCCGTTTGACAATCACTTCGGCACGCGCTTCGAGCACGTCGTCCGTCTCGTCGTTGATCTCGTCGATCATCGCAAAGTAGAACAGCGCCGCCCACCCCGCCAGCAGCAGCGAAAGCACCCACGAAAGGTGCAGCAGAATGCGGTAAACGAGTTTCACGGCCGAACGAGCTTATAACCGAATCCGTAGACGGCGCGGATCTCGATGTCGGCACCCGCATCGTGGAGCTTGCGCCGCAGGTTCTTCATCTGCGCGTAGACGAAATCGAAGTTGTCCACCTGGTCGATATGATCGCCCCAGACCCCTTCGGCCAGTGCCGCCTTGTCGACCGTATGGTTCGGGCGCGTCATGAAGTAGTGCAGGATGTCGTACTCCTTGCGGAGCAGTTCCAACGGGCGTCCCGCCACCTCCACCCTCCGGCTGTCGGGCCACAGGCGCACGTTCCCCGCGTCGAGGCTCTCATAGCCGTCGCGCTGGTGGCGGCGCAGCACGCTCCGGATCCGGGCGCTCAGCTCCGCCAGGTGGAACGGCTTCGGAAGGTAGTCGTCGGCTCCCAGCTCCAGTCCCTCGATCTTGTCATCCAGTGAATCGCGCGCCGAGATGATGATCACCCCGGCCCGGTTGCGGCGGCGCTTCAACTCTTCGAGCAGCCGCAGGCCGCTGCCGTCGGGCAGCATGATGTCCAACAGGATGCAGTCGTAGTCGTAGGCCGCGAGTTTGTCCGACGCCGAGGCGTAATCCGCAGCCTGCTCCACGACGTACTGCTCCCGCACAAGCGTCTGCACCATGATCTCCCGCAGGGAGGGTTCGTCTTCGACAATCAATATTTTCATAACAATCCTATTTTTTCAAGAAGAGCGGTTCCGCTGATCGGGCCGCTTCCGCCCCGAAGGTAACCCCCGAATCCGAAAGGAAACTGAAACGCTCCGTCCCTATCGCAGTTCGCAACGCATGATCCACTCTTCGGCGTGTTCCCCGACAATCCGGAACCCGAGACGGCGGTAGAGTCTTCCGGCCGGATTGGCCCGCTGCACGGAGAGCGATACCGCCGCAAAGCCCCGGCTGCGCAGTTCATCCAGCAAAGCCTGCACCAGTCTCGTCCCGACGCCCCGCCCGCGGCTGTCCGGGTAAAGGGCCACGGCCAGTTCGGGAATTGCCTCCCCGGTCCATCCGAACCCCCGCAGGCAGCGGCTCCACGCCGCACCGATCACCCGTCCGCCCGCCTCGGCCACCAGCCCGCAATCCGTTTCGCGGGTCCCGAACCCGTCGACATAGATCCGGAGTTCCGGCATCCGGATCACCTCCCGCGGCACCCGTCGTACAGGGTCCGGCTGCCAGATCGCCTCGTAGAGAAAATCCGCCAGCAACGGGGTCTCCTCCGCCCGAAGCGGGCGGATCACCACCCTGTCCATCGTCCTGTTCATACAATCCATTTACGGCTTCGTCCGGTTTCACACCGCCGTCCGGCAAGCGGTTCAGTCACCAACCAAAGATACGAAATTTCCGCCGTCCACACACGTTTCATTCACCAAAAAAGCGATGCACCCCTTTCGGAGCGCATCGCTCAATTTTCGGATAAGGGAATGCGACCGAGCTCCTTAAGAACCGTCTCATCTCCTCCCTCTCCTCACCTTCTCAGGGCGGGCCCGCAACCGGGCTTCTTGCAGAAATCACCTTGTCACTCCCTCCCCCTCTCTTCAGGAAGGTACGCAGGCAGGCGTCTTACAAAACCGCTTCAGCACCCCTTCCATCTCGTCAAGGCAGGTGCGCAGGCAGGCCGTTTGCATCGACCACTTCCTGCCCCTCTTCAGGCGAGTTCGCAGGCAGGCCGTTTACATCGGCCTCTTCCTGCTGCTGCCCCCTCTCGGCCCCGGGGTTATGCCTTCGAGCCGTCGTAGGCCCACTTCACGTAGACGGCACCCCAGGTGTATCCGCCGCCAAAGGCAGCGAGAATCAGGTTGTCACCCTTGCGAAGCTCCTTCTCGTAGTCGTAGAGGCAGGTCGGGATCGTGGCGGCCGTCGTATTACCGTTGCGGTCGATGTTGATCATGCACTTGTCCTGGGTAATGCCCATGCGGCGGGCCGTAGCATCGATGATGCGCAGGTTCGCCTGGTGGGGAACCAGGAAGCGGATATCCTCACCCGTCAGGTGGTGGCGCTCCATCATCTCCACCGAAACGTCCGACATCTTCGAAACGGCAGCCTTGAAGACCGCATGTCCGTCCCACATGATCGTGTGCCAGTTGTTCTGCACGGTCTCGATCGATGCCGGGTAGCGCGAACCGCCCGCCTTCATGTAGAGCTGCAACTCACCCGAACCATCCGAACGAAGGATCGAATCGATCACTCCGTAACCGTCGGTGTTCGGCTCCAGCAGCACGGCCGCAGCCGCATCGCCGAAGAGCGGGCAGGTCGAGCGGTCCGTGTAGTCGATGATCGACGACATCTTGTCGGCTCCCACGACGATGACACGCTTGCTCGTACCGGCCTCGATGAACTTCGCACCCGTTGTCAAGGCGAAGAGGAATCCGCTGCAGGCCGCCGATACGTCGTAGGCGAAGGCATTCTTGCAACCCGCCTGGTCGGCAATCAGGTTACCCGTCGAAGGGAAGAACATGTCGGGGGTCACCGTGGCGCAGATCACCACGTCGATCGACATCGGGTCCACACCCGTCTTGTCGAGCAGGTTCATGACGGCACGCGCTCCCATGTAGGAGGTTCCGATGCCTTCGCCCTTGAGGATGTGGCGCGTCTTGATGCCGGTATGCGACATGATCCACTCGTCGTTCGTGTCGACCATCCGGCTCAACTCGTCGTTGGTCAGGATGTAATCGGGCAGGTACTGTCCCACGCCCGTAATCGCTGCTGTTATCTTACCCATTAACTTAACTTTTGCTTACTCTTGGTGATAAACTTTAATTTTTGAACGCCTGCTGCAGTTTCGCCGTCAGACCGGCCTTGATGACCTGCTCGGTCGACAGGATCATGCTCTTGATGGCCTTCGGCGACGAACAGCCGTGTCCGATGATGATCGGAGCATTGACTCCCAGTACGGGCGTACCGCCCACGTTCTCGTAATTCATGGCGTCCCAGAAGGCATTGCGGCCGCCCAGCGCCAGATTGATCCGATAGAGGCCCTCGGCCATCTTCAGCACCGTGTTGCCCACGAAACCGTCGCAGACGATCACATCGGCAACCTTGCCCGAGAAGATGTGCGAACCCTCGACATTGCCCACGAAATGGATCCGGCTGTCGGCCTTCAGCAATTCGTAAACGGCCTTGGCCTGTGCATTGCCCTTGGTCTCCTCCTCGCCGATGTTCAGCACGGCGACACGAGGATTCTCGATCCCCAGCACCGACTCGGCGTAGATCGAACCGATCAGACCGTACTGAGCCAGCACTTCGGGTTTGCAATCCACGTTGAGACCCACGTCGAGCAGCAGCGCCGGGCGTCCTGCGACCGTGGGGACCAGGGACGAGATCGTCGGGCGGATGACCCCTTCGATCGTTTTTACGGCATACATCGAGCCGACCATCATTGCGCCCGTGGACCCGGCGCTGGCAAAGCCGTCGACGGCTCCTTTGGCCAGGTATCCGAACCCTACCGTGATGCTCGAATCGCTCTTGGTTTGAAAAGCTTTGGCCGGGTGGTCGCCCATCTCGATCACTTCGCTCGTGGGAACGATGGTGAACCGCTCGGCAGGACACCCGTCCGAAGCGAGTACGGACTTGATTTTCTGCTCGTCACCGAACAGGACGATCCGGCTCTCCGAACCGATCGCATCAAGTGCCATGACAGCACCCTTGACGGCCGCTTCGGGTGCGAAATCGCCGCCCATGGCGTCTACACCAATCTTTATCATACTCGTACGAATTGGTTGAAACTTCGAACCCGACTGCTCCGGAATCTGCGAGAAATCCCTGCAAACCGGGCCCTTCTTGAACTGAAAAAGAGGCCTCCCGACCCGGGAATGCACTCTTCTCGACCGAATTTATTCGGCTGCCTTCTTCTCGATGGCGAGCTTGCCACGATAGAAACCGCACTCCGGGCATACTCGGTGGTAAAGAACCGAAGCCCCGCAGTTCGAGCAGGTTACGACCGTAGGAACGACAGCCTTGTAGTGAGTTCTGCGCTTGTCGCGTCGCGTCGACGAGATTTTGTGTTTAGGATGTGCCATTTTACAACTCTAATTTATAGTTCGACTTTTAAATCATTGCTTCTCTCTCTCCGGGTCCGCCGCATCGGCAGCCTGCGAGGTCTTGGCCACCATCTGCTCGCGCAGGGCGGCCAACTTGGCCCACTCGCCGTCGTTGTGCCCGCGGGCGGCAGCCTGCGCCTCGATGGCGGAGAATTCACGGTCCGAGACGATCCGGAAACGCTCCAGCATCTCGGGATTGCACTCCCCTTCGGGATGCACCCGCTGGTAGGGCAGCGACAGCACGATGCTCTCGTAGATATACTGTGCGAGATCCACCTGCTCCTCGCCCGGCAGCAGCCACAGCACTTCGCCGTCGTATTCGCGCACCTCATCGGAGAACTTCACCAGCAGACGCCCCTCGAAATCGATGGGGATGCGGCAATCCTCCAGGCAGCGGTCACACGCCACGACGACATGGCCCGAAATCGAAACATCGAGCACGAGCTGCGACTCCTCCCGATTCAGGTCGACCCGCACCTCGCACGCTCCGTCCTTGATTTCCGTGTTCTCGAAGGCTTCGAACAACGATTTATCCACCGCAAACCGGAATTCGTGGTGACCGTTTTTCAACCCTTTGAAGGCAATCGAATATCGCTGTGTTTCCTCCATTTGAACACATTTAGTGCGCAAAGTTACGAAAAAATAAGACATTTGCAAAGAAAACTAAGAGTTTTAGCATCCAGGCCCCCGGACTGCAAGCTCCGGAGAGAGCTCCGAGGCGGTGAAAAATTTGCTTTTGCCCACGACTTGCGCTATCTTTGTCCCGACATGGAGGAACAAGGTTTCAAAATCGAGTTGAAAAGCCGCTACGACGAGTGGTGGCGCTACAATGCCGACCTGATGTGCGGTTGTTTCGATGCCGACGACAACCGCATCGGATTCGCTTCGGCGGCTTCCGATGTGGCGGACGTAGGGGCGAATCTCTCCGTGCGCCCGGCCGACATTCCTGCGGCCCGGAGCGTCGTCCTGACCACGCCGCCGTGTCATCACCTGGTGCTCTACGTCTACATCATCCCCCACACGTTGCCCGCCGGCAACGACATCGACTCCACCCGCCCCTTCGAGGCCGAGATCCGCATCTCCCGGGGCGGAAAGTTCCTGTGCACCGAGAAGCGCGCCATCAACCAATGGTCGGGAGCGTCGATCGAGCTGAAAATCAACAATTAGAACTTAACAGACAAATCCCGGGGCAATCCGGCGATCTCAGCAATCGGGAGCCCGGGGATCCCGGACAGCCGCTTCACCCGGTCATTCCCACAAAAAAAGACGCCCCGTAAGGGGCGTCCTTTTTCGAATCGCGGCTCAGACTACTTGTTGTAAGCCTTCATCACCGAGATGAGGTCGAGCACCTTGTTCGAGTAACCCCACTCGTTGTCATACCAGGCAACAACCTTCACGAAGGTGTCGGTCAGTGCGATACCGGCAGCCTTGTCGAAGATCGACGTGCGGGGATCGCCCAGGAAGTCCGACGATACGACAGCCTCCTCGGTGTAGCCCAGCACACCCTTCAGCTCGCCTTCCGAAGCCTCCTTCATGGCAGCGCAGATCTCATCGTACTTGGCCGGCTTTGCCAGGTTGACCGTCAGGTCGACAACCGATACGTCGAGGGTCGGAACGCGCATCGACATACCCGTCAGCTTGCCGTTCAGCGAGGGGATCACCTTACCAACAGCCTTGGCAGCACCCGTCGACGAGGGGATGATGTTGCCCGAAGCGGCACGGCCGCCGCGCCAGTCCTTCATCGAGGGACCGTCTACGGTCTTCTGCGTTGCGGTGGTCGAGTGAACCGTCGTCATCAGACCGTCCGTGATGCCGAACTTGTCGTTCAGGACCTTGGCGATCGGGGCGAGGCAGTTCGTGGTGCACGATGCGTTCGAAACGATCTTCTGGCCGGCATAGGTATCGGTGTTCACACCGCATACGAACATCGGCGTAGCGTCCTTCGAGGGGGCCGACATAACCACATACTTGGCACCGGCTGCCAGGTGAGCCTGAGCCTTCTCCTCGGTCAGGAACAGACCCGTCGATTCAACAACGTACTCGGCACCAACCTCGTTCCACTTCAGGTTTGCGGGATCCTTCTCGGCCGTCACGCGGATAGCGTGGCCGTTGACGATCAGCTGGCTCTTCTCGACGTTGTAGTCGATCTCGCCCTTGAACTGGCCGTGCATCGTGTCGTACTTCAGCATGTAAGCCAGGTAATCTACCGGGCAGAGGTCGTTGATACCTACGATCTCGTACTTGTCAGTCTGCGTGCAGGCAGCACGGAAAACCATACGGCCGATACGACCGAAGCCGTTGATACCGATTTTGATAGTTGCCATAATGTTTTGAATTATTTGTTAATAAAACCTTGCGTTATTTTTTTCACAGCGCAAAAGTACATACTTTAAATATTATACGCAAATAAAAATTTAATTTTTTTACGAACCTTGCGCCCAACGCCTTCCGCAACTCGGCACACCCCGGCAAAATCCGGACCGCAACGGCTAATGCGCGGCCAGTTTCGCCCGCTTGGCCATCGCCGAGGCGAAGACGAAATCGTTCAGTTCACGGTTCTCCGCATGGAGGATCTCCTCCTTGGTCCCCTCCCACCACTTGCGGCCCTCGTGGATATACACAATTTTCTCGCCGATCTCCATCACGGAGTTCATGTCGTGCGTGTTGATGATCGTCGTCATGCCGTACTCGTGGGTGATCTCGTGGATCAGATTGTCGATGACGATCGAGGTCTGCGGGTCGAGGCCCGAGTTGGGCTCGTCGCAGAACAGGTAGCGCGGATTCATCACGATGGCCCGCGCAATGGCCACCCGTTTGATCATGCCCCCCGACAGCTCCGCGGGATAGAGCCGGTTGGCATCCTCCAGCCGCACGCGCCGCAGGCAGAAATTCACCCGTTCGAGTTTTTCGCGCTCGCTCTGCGTCGTGAAGAGGTCCAGCGGCAGCTTGACGTTCTCCTCGACGGTCGACGAGTCGAGCAGCGCCCCGCCCTGGAAGATCATCCCGATATCCTTGCGGATGCTCTTGCGCTCGCGGAACCCCAACCGCGAAAAGTTCACGTCGTCGTACCACACGTCGCCCGAATCGGGTTCGTGCAGCCCCACGAGGGTTTTCAGCAGTACGGTTTTGCCCGAACCGCTGCGTCCGATGACGAGGTTCGTCTTCCCGGTCTCGAACGCCACCGAGATGTCGTCGAGCACCACGCGCCCGTCGAACGACTTGACGATATGTTCGGCCCGTATCATATCAGCAGCACTTGGGTCAGAATCAGGTCGAACAACAGGATCACCACGCAGCTGACGACCACGGCGCGCGTCGAGGCCGCACCCACTTCGAGCGAGTTGCCGCGGGCGTTGTAGCCGAAAAAGGCCGAGATCGAGGTGATGATATAGGCGAAGAAGACCATCTTGATGAGCGTGTAGACGATCGAGTAGACCTTGAAGTCCATGTGCAGCCCCTCGACATAGTCCGCCGGGATCATGATGCCCGTCACGGCGGCGATGGCCCAGCCGCCGATCACGCCGATCAGGATCGAGAGGATCGTCAGGAACGGGAAGAAGAGCATCGCCGCAATGATCTTCGGAAGAATGAGATACGAGGCCGAATTGACGCCCATGATCTCCAGGGCGTCGATCTGTTCGGTGATGCGCATCGTACCGATTTCCGAGGCGATGCTCGACCCGACCTTTCCGGCCAGGATCAGCGCCACGACCGCCGACGAGAACTCCAGGATCATCGTCTCGCGCGTGGCGTAACCGATCAGCGACTTCGGAATGAAGGGCGAATCGAGGTTGATCGACATCTGCAGCGCGATCACCGCACCGATGAAGACCGAGATGATGGCCGTCAGACCGATCGAATTGACGCCCAGCGACTCCATCTCGTAGATGATCCGCCGACGGTAGATCACGGCCTTCTCCGGACGGGAAAAGACCTTTCCCATCAACATGAAATAGCGTCCTATGAGCCCGAATACCCGCAGCATGTCAGTTTTTCTCCTCTTCGAAATCGATATAGTCGCCCACGTCGCTCGAAACCCGCTTCTCGGGGGCGTCGGAGGTGCGGTGAACACGCACTTCGCCTTCGCGGCGGCCGTGCCGGGGCTCTTCCTGCGTGAAGGAGCTGCCGAAGCCCCCCTGCCGGGGATCGAATCCCCCGCGGCCGAACTGCTCCTCCATCTGCCTGCGCATCTTGTAGATCCGCCAGCGGAAAAGAAGCATCAGCCCCACAACCAATAAAATCAGTCCCATGACAATATAAAGTATCACAATGGCGATGCCCTTGAGCAGCGCCGGGGCGCAAAGCGCCAGAAAAAGAATGACGAGCGTCGTGAGCGGATTGCGCTGCACGAAACTCACCAACGAATCTATGATTGACAAAAAGAAATTCATCTCTCTTCCGGATTCCGGGTTTCATCGCAAATCTCCATGCCGGAGCGGCTGCAAAGTCCGCGCCGCAGCCGACAGCGCCCCTTCGGGGATCGCCCGCGCATGGATTATCTTTGCAAAGGTAGCGAAATTTATGCGTATTTCAATTAATTGTCGTAAATTTGGTGCTCGAAAACAAATCTCATCCCAAATATGTTAACGCCTCTGACAGCCATTTCGCCCGTCGACGGACGCTACCGTAACAAAACGGAAAAACTCGCCGATTATTTTTCGGAACAGGCGCTGATCCGCTACCGGATCCGTGTCGAAGTGGAATATTTCATCGCGCTGTGCGAACTCCCGCTGCCGCAGCTCGCAGACATCGACCACACGAAATTCGCCGACCTGCGCGCCCTCTACACCGATTTCTCCGCGGCCGACGCCGAACGGGTCAAGGAGATCGAGTCGGTCACGAACCACGACGTCAAGGCCGTCGAGTACATCATCAAGGAGAAGATGGACGCCCTGGGGCTGGAGCGCTACAAGGAGTTCGTTCACTTCGGCCTCACCTCGCAGGACATCAACAACACGGCCATCCCGCTCTCGATCAAGGAGGCGCTGGCCGGGGTCTACTACCCCGCCGTCGAGGAGGTCCGCGACAAGCTGGCGTCGTTCGCCGAGGAGTGGCGCACGGTGCCGATGCTGGCCCGCACCCACGGGCAACCCGCCTCGCCCACGTCGCTCGGCAAGGAGTTTTCGGTATTCGTCGAGCGTCTTGAAAAGCAGTTGGTCATGCTTCACGACATCCCCGTCCCGGCGAAGTTCGGAGGCGCCACGGGCAACTTCAACGCCCACCACGCCGCCTATCCCGCATACGACTGGGTGGCCTTCGCCAACCGCTTCGTGAACGGGACGCTGGGGCTGAGCCGTTCGCAATACACGACGCAGATCGAGCACTACGACAACCTGGCGGCCATCTTCGACGCCATGAAGCGCATCGACACCATCCTGATCGACCTCTCGCGCGACATGTGGACCTACATCTCGATGGAGTACTTCAAGCAGCGCATCAGGGCCGGCGAAGTCGGGTCGAGCGCCATGCCCCACAAGGTCAACCCCATCGATTTCGAGAATGCCGAGGGCAACTTCGGCATCGCCAATGCCGTCTTCGAGCACCTGTCGTCGAAACTCCCCGTCTCGCGCCTGCAGCGCGACCTGACGGACTCGACCGTCCTGCGCAACGTCGGCGTCCCGATGGCCCACGCCCTGATCGCCCTGCAGTCGCTCATGAAGGGGCTCGGGAAGGTGATCCTCAACCCCGAAGCACTGGAGCGCGACCTGGAGAACAACTGGGCCGTGGTGGCCGAGGGCATCCAGACGATCCTGCGCCGCGAGGGCTACCCGAAACCCTACGAGGCACTGAAGGCCCTGACGCGCACCAACACCCACATCACCCGCGAGGCGATCACCGCGTTCATCGAGACGCTCGACGTCCCGGAGGAGGTGAAGGAGGAGTTGCGCGCCCTCTCGCCCTCGACCTACACGGGTGTCTTCCGGTAGCATCCGAAATAGCCACAGCAGACGCAAGAACATTCCGAAAAAGCCGCCGATGGGATAAGATCCATCGGCGGCTTTTCGTTTGGCACGCTCCTTGCCCGTTCCTGAATCAACTGCGGATCAGCAACCGCAGTGAGGTTTCTTCATTTATTTAAGTTTGGGTTAGTAGTTTAGGAGGCCAAACCTCCGGGACAGCAGGCAGTCGAGAGATTCCCTGCTGTTCTCATGTTGTCCGGACCGAACACCGGAAGTGACCCGTTCGAAAGCGAACCGGTCCGTCACCGATCCGCCCCAACCAGACCCGGCCCCGCTCTTTCCGGCCCCGGGTCGCCTAAAACTCGACCGTGATGCCCAGCGTCGGCAGCAGCGTGCCGCTCACCTGTTCGATCGGCTTCATGACATATTTCTGCTCCCCGACCGGCGCCTCGGGATTCGCAATCACCCCGGTCGACATCCAGACATCCGGCGAACGGTACTTGCTCACCGTAACGTTCTGCAGGTCGATGTAGAAACCCAGCATGCAGCGCTTGAAGTAGAAAACCTTGTCGAGGCGCACGTCCAGTTGCGCGAAGGCGTCGAGCCGTCCGGCGTTGTACTGCGTGTAATCGTAATAGGGGCGTCCCTGGGCATCCCAGGCCGCCACGAGCGACGACTTCTCCTCATCATAGGGCGTAAAGGGCGCTCCGCCCACGGCGCTCAGCTTCGCCCCGAAACTCCAGTGGCGCGGGAAATCGTAGGTACCGCTGATATTCACCACAAAGCGGTTGTCCCAGGCCGAGGCGATCCACGGCGCCGACGAGTTGTTACGATACTCCGAGCGGTAGAGCGTCACCGACCCCACGACATTCAACCGCCCGGGGATCTGCCACCGCGCCATCGCCTCCAGGCCGTAGGCGCGCCCCTGCGCCGACGATACCAGCGCCTCGTTGCCCACCGTGCCGTAATCGTCGCCCTTGCACGAGAGCGGAATCCCGTCGACAAGCGACAGCGGAACGTTGCCGTAGCGTTTGTAGAAGCCTTCAAGGGTGACGATCAGCCGGTCGCCGTGGCGCCAGTCGAACCCGGCACTGAAAGCCCCGACGTGCATGTACTCCAGCGAACGGTTCACGAAGGCCTCCGCCTCACGGAATCCCAGGGCCGTGTAGGGCGGCAGCTGGTAATAGAGCCCGGCGGCTCCGCTCACCGACCAGGCGTCGCTCAGTGCATAGGAGACCGATGCCCGGGGCGACAGCTGCCGCCAGAAGCGCGCCATGCGTCCCGAATAGTCGCAGCCGTCGGTGCGCAGTCCCGCCGAAGCCTTCAGCCGCTTGTTCGGCGAAACGTACTCCGACGAGACAAAGAGGCCCCAACCGATGATCCCCAGCCGGGTACGGTAGTCGGAGAGCATCGATTGATCCGCCGCGTAGAGCCGCTGGAAGGTCCGGTTCGTATAGTTGGACCAGGTCAGTTCGACCCCCTCGCGCACCGACCAGCTGCCCAGGTAGGTGCGGTTCTCGCCCCGCAGCGTGCTCTTCTGCTCCACGGAGCGCAGCCGCAGCATCAGGTTCTCCTCCGACGAAGAGTCGTTGTTCCGATATTTCAGGTTGCGGTTGTTCAGGTAGTTGTGGCTCAGCGTCACCGTCTGCACGTGCCGCCCGGCGTAGTGCCGCCACACGGCCCCCACCGTAAAGGTCTCCTGCCGGATCCGCGGCAGGTAGCTCAGCAGGTATTCGGCATCCTCGCCCTCCTCGTCGACGTTGAGCTTCATGTTGTCGATCCCGGCCAGCCCCAGCACCGTCAGTTCGTCACGCTCCGAGAGGCGCGTCTTGATCTTCACCTGTCCGTCGATGTAGTTCGGCAGGAAGGGGAGCCCCAGCAGCTTGAAGAGCATCTGCAGGTAGGACTGCCGCAGCGAAAAGAGATAGGTGGTCTTCCGGCCGATATGGCCGCTGCCGCTCACCCCCACCTCCGAAGCGCCCAGCGTCGCCTTGAAGGTCTGCCGCTCGGGGTTTCCGTCGCGCAGCTGGAAATCCAGCACCGAACTCATCGCTCCGGCGCGGTCGGCCGGGAAGGCCCCCGTATAAAAGCTGATCTCCCGCACGAGGTCGGCATTCACGATGCTCACCGGACCGCCCGTGGCGCCCTGCGTGGCGAAATGGTTGATGTTCGGGATCTCGATGCCGTCCATGTAGAACTTGTTCTCCGAGGGTCCGCCGCCCCGCACGATCAGGTCGTTGCGGTAACCCACGGGCGAAAAGGAGACGCCCGGATAGGAGCGCACGATGCGCGAGACATCGCGGTTCGAACCGGGGCTCTTCTCGATCTCCTGCAGGCCGATAACCTTCAGGCTCACGGGACTCTCGGTCGTTACGCGGAAGGGCGTCGGACGCACCGTCACGGCCTCGACCTGCGTGGCATCCTCGTCGAGTTCGACCTCGATGAAGGGTGTGGCGGCCGAAACCAGGTATTCGGGAGTCGTCGTGCTCCTGTAACCCATCGAGGAGACCGTCAGGCGCCAGATGCCGGGTTTTACCCGTTCGATCCGGAAACGCCCCAGCGAATCGGTCGAAACGCCGGTCCGCTCCTGCCCGGCCAGCACCACGGCGGCATAGGGCACCGGCTGGCGGGTCAGACGGTCGATCACCCGCCCGCTGACGGGATAGACGGCCGACTGCGCCCGGACTTCGGGCCCTGCAAACACCGCAAGGAGGCCGCAGAGTACAAGAAGATGGATTTTCAGCAGTTTCATACGGCAAAGATAGCGCATATTCGAATGGAATGTTTCGCCGAAACCGGACAAACCTCCGGAGGAGGCCCGTTTCCCGGAGCCGAGGTCCGCAAAAATCGGGTAAAAAAATATCGCCGTCCCATGCTGAGGCGGCGATCCTGTGGGAGCTGAGGGAGTCGAACCCCCGACCCTCTGCTTGTAAGGCAGACGCTCTGAACCAACTGAGCTAAGCTCCCCGTTCGGTTTGCAGGTGCAAATATAGTACAAATAAATCATACCAGCAAATCCATTTCCCATTTTCCGGGGCTCTATTTTTCGGGGGCTTTCCCCGCGACCGGCAGAGGGGCCGGCGGAGAGGCTGCCGACGCTGCCGGAAGCGCAGAAGGTCAAAACCGGGCACAAAAAAAACGATCTGCAAAAGTGCAAACCGTTTCATTTTGTGGGAACATGCAGATTTGAACTGCAGACCTCCTGCTTGTCAAGCAGGCGCTCTGAACCCCTGAGCTATGCTCCCGATTTTTCCAAAGCCCCCCGCTTCAAAAAAAAAGCCCCTTGCATCGCTGTAAGTGGCTGTCATCGTGTGGGAGCTGAGGGAGTCGAACCCCCGACCCTCTGCTTGTAAGGCAGACGCTCTGAACCAACTGAGCTAAGCTCCCGTAAAAATGGCTTGGGACTGCAAAGGCAATCTTCCGAATTGCTGCTGCAACCTGTTCCGTGCAACGGATCGCACCGCGGATCTTCCTCCAGCGAACTCTCCGGTATTCCGTTTCGAGAAAGCGATCCTTCCGGACCCGCCCCTCTCTCTTCGGCCGCCCCTTGCAGACGTTTTGAAAGAACCTTTACGCAACCCTCGCGCATCTGGCGCCTGAACAAGGACTTGAACCTAGGACCCCATGATTAACAGTCATGTGCTCTAACCAACTGAGCTATTCAGGCATTCGATCCGGCTACCCTCCTCCCCGGTCTCCCGGTTGTTTCACCGGCCCCGGTTGTTTCACCGTTTCGGAGTGCAAATATATAGCAATTTTTCTTTCCCGCAAAATAATCGTACATTTTTTTCCAGAAAAAAGTATCTTTGCAGAAAATCATCAACTCCGAGAAAGAAATGGCCAAACAGATTATAATTCTCATTTTATTGACATTATACGGACTCCAGTCCCCGGCTCAGGGCTCGCTGACCTTCGATACGCCCCGCTGGGACTTCGGGACCATCCAGGAACTCGACGGCCCCGTGAGCCACACCTTCACGGGCGAAAACCGCGGCGACAAGCCCCTGGTGATCCTCGACGTGGTGACCTCCTGCGGCTGTACGGTTCCCCGCTTCTCGAAACGCCCGATCCTCCCCGGCGAAAAGACCGAAATCACCGTCACCTACGACCCCGCAAACCGCCCGGGAGTCTTCTCCAAAGAGCTGACGGTCTACTCCAGCGAGCGGAAAAAGATCGCCGCTCTCACCGTACAAGGCAACGTCGCACCGCGCCCGAAAAGCATCGAGGAGCTCTATCCGGTCGATGCCGGAGGCGGACTGCGGCTGGCCTCGACACTCAACGCCTTCGCCTATATCCATGTCGGGGAGCCGGTACAGGGGGCCATCGGCTACGTCAACGACTCCGACCGTCCGATCCGCCTCACCCTGCGGCCGCTGACCGTCAGCGGGCTGCTCCGCACGGAGGCCCCGGCCACAATCGCCCCCCGCGAACGGGGTTCGATCAACTTCTCGTACCTCATCCCCGCGGACCGGCCCCGTTACGGGACCCTGCGTGACGCCCTGGAGGTCGCGGTTGACGGCCGCAGCAACGGCACAACCCTCGTCACCCACGGAATCGGGGTGGACCCGCGGCCCGAAAACGAGGGAAAAGCGGGCCCCCGGAGCGAATATTCGGGAAATATCCTTAAATTCGGCCCTGTAAAACAGCGCGAAAGCGTCCGAAAACTCGGATTCACGCTCTCGAATACCGGCACGGCCGAGCTGATCGTCCGCGCCGTCGAGGGTGAGGGGCACGTGGCCACGACACTCGCTCCCGGCACCCGGATCGCTCCCGGCGATTCGCTGCGGGCCGAGGTCCTGCTCAACCCCAAGGACCAGGAGTTCGGCGTGCTGAGCGAACACCTCGTCGTGGTGACCAACGACCCGATCCGCCCCATGCGGCGGATCCGTGTCACGGCAATCATCGAAGAGTAACACACTAATTCATATATAATGTATCCCATTCTCGAAAAAAGACTCCTCGCAGAAGGCATCTGGCTGATGAAGATCCATGCCCCGCGCGTCGCCCGTTCGGCACATCCCGGACAGTTCGTCATCGTGCGGGCCGACGCTCACGGTGAGCGCATTCCGCTCACGATCTCCGATTTCAACGCCACGGAAGGCAGCGTCACCATCGTTACGCAGGCCATCGGGGCCTCGACGCGCAAGATCTGCGCCCTGGAGCAGGGTGAAGCCCTGGCCGACTTTGCCGGGCCGCTGGGCCGTCCGTCGGAGTTCGTGCACCTGCCCCTCGAAGAGTTGCGCCGACGCCGTTACCTCTTCGTGGCCGGAGGCGTGGGAACCGCCCCGATCTACCCGCAGGTCAAGTGGCTCCACGAACACGGTGTGCGCGCCGACGTCATCATCGGCGCCAAGAACAGCCGGATGCTCATCTACACCGACGCCATGCGCGCCGTGGCCGAAAACCTCTACATCGCCACCGACGACGGTTCGGAGGGGTTCAAGGGGATGGTCACGGGGATGATCGAGGAGCTCGTCGAACAGCGCGGCGAGCGTTACGACGAGTGCGTGGCCATCGGCCCGATGATCATGATGAAGTTCGTGGCCCTGACGACCCGCAAGTACAACCTGAAGACCACCGTCTCGCTCAACGCCCTGATGGTCGACGGTACGGGCATGTGCGGCGCCTGCCGCGTGACGGTCGGCGGGAAGACGCGCTTCACGTGCGTCGACGGTCCGGAGTTCGACGGCCACGAGGTCGATTTCGACGAAGCGATGCGCCGTCAGGGGATGTACCGCACCCAGGAGCAGCGCGCCGCAGCCATCGAGGCCGAACGCGAAGCGGGACACGTATGCAGAATCGGTTTGGACAAATAACAGCGTAAAACATGGCGAACAAGATACCGCGCGTGCCGGTGCGCGAACAGGATCCGGCAATCCGGGCAACCAACTTCGAGGAGGTCTGCTACGGCTACAACCAGGAGGAGGCTCTCCTCGAAGCCTCGCGCTGCCTGCGCTGCAAGAAACCCCGCTGCGTGGAGGCCTGCCCCGTGGGGATCAACATCCCCGAGTTCATCGCGGCGCTGCACGAGGGCAAACTGCAGGAGGCAGCCGACATCATCTCCGAGGACAGTTCGCTGCCCTCGATCTGCGGGCGCGTCTGCCCGCAGGAGACGCAGTGCGAGGGTTCGTGCATCCTCGGCATCAAGGGCGAACCGGTGGCCATCGGCAAGCTGGAACGCTTCGTCGGCGACTGGAAACTCGAACACGGCACCGCGGCGAAAGCAACAGCCGCCCGCAACGGCCGCAAGGTGGCCGTTATCGGCAGCGGCCCCGCCGGACTGGCCTGCGCCAGCGACCTGGCCCGCATGGGCTACGGCGTGAAGATCTTCGAGGCGCTTCACGAGGCGGGCGGCGTGCTGGTCTACGGCATCCCGGAATTCCGGCTTCCGAAGCAGCGGGTCGTGGCCCGCGAAATCGAGGAGGTGAAGGCGCTGGGCGTGGAGATCGAGACCGACGTCATCGTGGGCCGCACCGTGACGATCGACTCGCTGCTGGACGAGGAGGGTTACGATGCCGTCTTCATCGGCTCGGGGGCCGGGCTGCCGCGCTTCATGGGCATCCCGGGCGAGAACCTCAACGGCGTGGTCTCGGCCAACGAGTTTCTCACGCGCGCCAACCTCATGCACGCCTACGACGCCGAGTACGACACGCCGATCTATGTCGGGCAGCGCGTGGTCGTCGTGGGCGGCGGCAACGTGGCCATGGACGCCGTGCGCACGGCCAAGCGGCTGGGTGCCGACGCAACGATCGTCTACCGCCGTTCGGAGAAGGAGCTCCCGGCCCGCGTCGAGGAGGTCCACCACGCCCGGGAGGAGGGCATCTGCTTCCGGATGCTGACCAACCCCACCGAGGTGTTGGGCGACGAGCGCGGCTGGGTTCGGGGCGTGCGCTGCGTGGAGATGGAATTGGGCGAACCCGACGAGAGCGGACGCCGCTCGCCGGTCGTAAAACCCGGCTCGGAGTTCGAGATTCCCTGCGACGTGGTGATCATGGCGCTGGGCACCTCGCCCAACCCGCTGCTGGCCGCCACGACCAAAGGGCTCGAAACCTCGCGCCGCGGCTGCATCACGGCCGACGAGCACGGTGCCACGACCCGCAAAGGGGTCTTTGCCGGAGGCGATGCCGTGACGGGTGCCGCCACGGTGATCCTCGCCATGGGGGCCGGACGCACCGCCGCAAAGGCCATCGACGAATATATCCGGTCGCTGTGATACCGGGAGAGGGAAAAACCGTTATTTTTGCCGCGAAAAAACGACAATCAAAAAAGTCAGAACCATGAAAAACAGAAAACTGTGGCTGGCCGCCCTGGCTGCACTCGGGCTGGCGGCCTGCGGGGAACGGGAGCCCAAGACGTTCACGGGCTTCATCACCGACGCCACGATGAACACCGTCACGGTGCAGGATCAGTCGGCCGAATCGACCTACACGTTCTCGACCGAAGGGGCCGACCGGAGCGAAGCCCACGGGCTGCTCGTGGGGGCGCCGGTGGTCGTGGACTACAAGGGCCGTCTGGAGGAGGGTGCCCAGGCCCTGAAGGTGGCCACGAACCCCACCTATGCGGAGGCTGTCGGACGCTGGATGCTCTACGACACGGAGAATCCGGAGTTCACGATGGGAATCGACATCCGCGTCGAGGGCGAAGCCGCCTCGATCAACTCGGCGACGCTGGTCTACACGGGCTGGGAGCTGCTCGACGAGGCCGGGAAGATTCTGCTCAAGGGGCAGAGCATCGGCAACGGCGGAAGCTTCGACTTCTCCCAGACGGGCATCATCTCGAAGGATGCCGCCGGGAACTACACGCTGACGATCGAGGGGACGGAGATCGTCTACACCAAAGTATCCGAGGAGGCGGAGACTGCCGCTACGGAAGACGCGGAGGCGGCCGCAACGAAACCGGGCGCAGACGCGGAAGACGCTGATGCCGCTGCAACCCCGGAAGAGGAGACTACTCCTGCGCAGGAGTAGTTCGAGGATCGGCACGAAAGCAAAACAGCCCGCAGACTGATGCTGCGGGCTGCTTTATTGTTTTTTAGAGGGAGGGGGGGGTCACGGCCTCTTACAGCCCCTCAGGATCGCCGGGCGACCAGCCGTTCGACCCGTTCGACAACGGATTCGGGCGTGATGGCCGTCAGGCAGTGCCAGTCGCCGTAGCGGCAGGGCTTGCTGCCGAAGACCGAGCAGGGGCGGCAGTCGAAATCGGCCTGCACGATCCCCTCCTCCGGGACGCCGTAGCCGAGGAAACCCAACCCGGGATGGGTGGCGCCCCAGACCGAGACCACGGGAGTACCGACCAGCGCCGCAAGGTGCATGACCAGCGAATCCATCGCCACCACGCAGTCGAGGTTCGACACGAGTGCCATCTCCCCCGCCAGCCGGACCTTTCCGGCAAGGGCCGTCACATTGGGATACGTCCGTTCCATCTCCTCGGCAAAGGCCCGCTCGGCCCCGCCGCCGCTGTGGATGAAGACCCGGTCGAAACGTGCCGCAAGCAGCCCGACCAGTTCACGGCTCTGCGCTTCGGGGTAGGTCTTGCCCCGGTGGGCGGAGAAGGGGGCGAAGCCCACCCAGCGGCCCTGCTTCTCGCCGAAGGGATTTTCGAGCGTGCGGGGCTCGGCAGGCGCCGGGTCATCGAACACAAAGCCCAGCCGCCGGAAAACATCGCAATAGCGCAGCACGGTATGCCGCAGCGGCTCCATGCCGCGGCCGCCGCAGCGGATGAAGCGGCGTTTCTCGGCGCGTCCCTTGTCGATATGGGCCGTGGGGATGCCGTGCAGCCGCATCGAAAAGCGGAAGGCCTGCGAGCGCAGCACGTCGTGGACATCGGCCACGGCATCCACGCCGAGCCGTCGCGCCTCGGCGGCCAGGCACCACATTCCCCGCAGGGAGTGGTGCACACCCTTCGTATCGACCTCCAGGATCTCGACCCGGAGCCCCTCGAAGAAGGGACGGAAGAGTTTCTGCGTCGCCACGGTGACCTTCAGGTCGGGGTAGGCCGCGAGCAGCGCCCGCAGGGCGTGGGGCAGCATCGCCACGTCGCCCATGGCCGAAGTCCGCAGGACCAGCAGGTGACGGGGCAGACCGCCGTTATTTTTTCTGCCCATAGAGCACGGGGTTCAACGACGGGTCGTTGTACATCTTCATCTGCTTGTAGGTCTTCATGTATTTGCGCCCCGCCTCAATATCCTCGATCAGCTCCTCGATGGCCCGCGAAAGGTCCGTCTGCTGCGTGAGCAGTACCTCCAGCTTGCGGCGGCACGCCTCGCGGTGCGCCTCGTCGACATCCGTACGTTCGGTCTCCCGCGCCATGTGGTAGATCTTCAGCGCCAGGATCGACAGCCGGTCGATGGCCCACGCCGGGGTCTCCGTATTGAGCCGCGCATCGGCCGCCGGACGGATCTCCTTATATTTGTCCAGCAGGTAGGAGTCCACATACTCCACCATGTCCGTGCGGTCCTGGTTCGACTTGTCGATCCGCCGCTTGATCCGGAGCGCCTCCACCGGGTCGATCGCCGGGTCGCGGATGATGTCCTCCAGATGCCACTGCACGGTGTCGATCCAGTTCTTGTGGTAGAGCAGGTGGTCGAGCGTACCGGGTTCGTAAGGGTTCTCGATCGGGTGGTCCACATCGTCCCAACGGTGGTAGTCCTCGATGGAACGGTTGAAAATGCGGTTCGCGTTTTCGGTAAACATAGCTTCGGTTTTAGGGGAATATTGTTATTTTCAACGGAAAATTATACCTTTGTCGGTAATCATCAAACAAAGATAATGAATATTTCCAGAAAAGCAATACTCCTCGCCGGGATCCTCCTCGCCTGCACGGCCCAGCTCCCGGGCCAGGTGCGCCAGACCCGCGAAGAGTACATCGACCGATACATGCACATCGCCGTGGCACACATGGAGCGCTACGGAATCCCCGCCAGCATCACCATGGCTCAGGGAATCCTCGAATCCGACTGCGGAAACAGCCTCCTGTCGATGAAGTCCAACAACCACTTCGGCATCAAGTGCAAGACCAACTGGAAGGGCGAACGGGTCTATCACGACGACGACGCCAAGGGCGAATGCTTCCGCGCCTACCCCACCGTCGAAGCCTCCTACGAGGACCATGCCGAATTCCTCGACTCGCAGCCCCGTTACGATTCGCTCTTCGCCTACGCCTCCGACGACTACAAGAGCTGGGCCCGTGGCCTGAAGGCGGCCGGTTACGCCACGGCCTCCGACTACGCCCAGCGGCTGATCCGCATCATCGAGGAGAGCCAGCTCTACCTGCTCGACCGACCCAACGGCCAACAACTCTACGCCAAACGGTTCGGCCTGGAGCGCAATCCCGAAGAGTGGTTCTCGTCGCAGTCGAGCGTCGAGGAGGTCGCCCGCACCGAAACGGCCGTCGACCCGGACAACTACCGCGTGACGATCAACGCCCACGAGGGCTACAACGTCTACATGACCAACGGCGTGCACTACGTCACGGCCAAGGAGAACGACACCTATGAGAATATCGGCCGCAAGTTCCGCATCTCGGCCCGGAACCTGCGGAAGTTCAACGACCTGAAGGACAAGCAGGCCCAGCCGATGACCGGCGAGGTGGTCTACATCGAGCGCAAGAAGAAGCGCTGGGAGGGCAATGCCCGCCACCACATCTGCCGCCAGGGCGAGACGGTCTACGCCGTCGGGCAGTCCTACGCAATCCGGAGCCGCTCGATCGAACGCCTCAACAAGCTCAAACCCGGCGAACGGCTCGAGGAGGGCCGGCAGCTGCGGATCAAATAACCTCCGGCCGCAAAACGCATGAGAGCGCGGCTCCCAGCCCCGGACCGCCGCCCCGGCAAAACAGGAAACAACGACAGACCAGATACCAGACCATGGAAACAACCCCCTTGCGGGCCAGGATCCTCGATACGATCGTCCGCAAATCAACCCTCAAACAGAAGGTGTTCGACAATACGTTCGCAGCCTTCAACCTCTTGAAAGAGACCCTGCTGGAGATCGCCGCCGAGATGGACGACGAGCTCGACGGGAAACTCGACCGCCGCGTGCGGCTCGAATACCGAGACCGCGGGAAGTTCGAAGCCCAGCTGCAGGTGGCCAACGACCTGCTGATCTTCCAGATGCACACCGACGTCTTCGAATTCGACGCCAACCACCTCATCTGGCAGAACCCCTACGTGCAGGCCGACCAGGAGAACTCCTACTGCGGACTGATCAACATCTACAACTTCCTCTCCGATTCGTTCAAGTTCAACCGCAACGCCGACGAAGGATACCTCATCGGGCGGATCTTCATCAACCGCGAACGCCGCTACTTCGTCGAGGGAAAACAGCAGACCTCGATGCGGGCCATGAGCTTCGGAAAGGCCGAAATCGACCGCGACGCGCTGGTCGACGTACTGGAGGCCGCCATTGCCTTCTCGCTGAACTTCGACCTGCTGATGCCCCCCTACGAGGAGAACAAACGCGTCACGGTCGACCAGTTCAACACGAAGATGGACAACTCGAAGTTCGTCACCGGCAAGCGCCTGGGCTACGACTTCGAGGTCGAGGACATTTAACCCGACAGCTACAACAGAAACCGAGGAACAGCACTACACGATGAAGAGATTGACGACACGGAGCGCACGGCGTGCAGCCCAGGGGCTGTTCGCAGCGGCGCTCCTTTTCACGGCCGGCCCCGCCGCAGCCGAAGGAGAGTATGCCGAGATCGCCCGCCTGAAGGGGATGAACCAGACGGTGCGGGGCATCCGCTCGATGAACGACGGCGAACACTACACCGTCCTCGCGGGCAACGACATCCGCCGCTACGCCTATGCCTCGGAAGGCCCGGGCGAAAGCCTGCTTCCGTCACCGACGCCGAATCTGGCGATCTCCGACTATACGCTTTCGCCCGACGAGCGCTCGATCCTCATCGCCTCGGGACGTCACCCCATCTACCGACACTCCTACACCACGAGTTACTCGCTCATCCGCGACGGACGCGTCATCCCGGTTCTGCGCGACGCCGAGGCGCCGCGCGACGCTTCGTTCTCGCCCGACGGACGCCGCATCGCCTACTCCGACCACAACGACCTCTACGTCTATGACATCGAGACGCAGCGCACGCGCCGCATCACCGACGACGGACGCTGGAACGAGGTGATCAACGGCACGACCGACTGGGTCTACGAGGAGGAGTTCGGCATCACGCGCGCCTACGCCTTCTCGCCCGACGGACAGAAACTGGCCTATCTGCGTTTCGACGAGAGTCAGGTGCCCCTGATGGAGATGATGCGCTTCGACGGGAAACTCTACAACCGGGCCTACTCGTTCAAATACCCGAAGGCCGGGGAGGCGAACTCCGTGGTCCAATTGTGGATCGCCGACCTCGCAACGGGTGCGAAAACCCGGATCGACACCGGACCCGAAACCGACCAGTATATCCCCCGCATCGGCTGGACACCCGACGGACGGCCCTGGTACTACCGGCTGAACCGCCGCCAGAACACCTTCGAGATGGTGGTTTGCGAGCCCCACGGCGCCCAGCGGACGGTCTATGAGGAGCGCTCGCAGCAATACGTCGAACGGGTCGACGACAAGACCGTGACGTTCGTCGACCGCGACCGCTTCCTCGTGCGGCAGGAGAGCCATACGGGGTACATGCACCTCTACCTCTACAGCCTGCGCCGCGGCCTGCTCGAACAGGTGACCAGGGGGGCCTGGGAGGTGACCGACGTGGTGGGAACCGACGGCAAGCGCGTCTGGTACCTCTCGACCGAGACCTCGCCGCTGCGCCGCAACCTCTACAGCGTGCGGCTCGACGGGAAGGACAAACAGCGGCTCACGCAGGGCGAGGGCTACTACACCGTCTCGCCGAGCAAGGGGATGAAGTATTTCATCACGACCTTCTCGAACGCCACGACCCCCAACCTCACCGAAGTCCGCGACGCCGCAGGACAATGGCTCCGCACGCTGGCCGACAGCCGCGAGCTGCGGGCCGAACTGATGGCTGCGGACCGGCCCGTCAAGGAGTTCTTCACCTTCGTGACCGAACGCGGCGACACGCTCAACGCCTACCGCATCCTGCCCCGCGGGTTCGATCCCGCGAAGCGTTACCCGGTGCTGCTGACGCAATATTCGGGTCCCGGTTCGCAGTCGGTGGCCGACCGCTGGTCGATGGACTGGGAGGATGCCCTCGCCGAAAAGGGCTACATCGTGGTCTGCGCCGACGGCCGCGGCACCGGATTTCGGGGCGAGAAGTTCAAGAAACTCACCTACGGACGGCTCGGCGCCCTGGAGGTCGAGGACCAGCTCTCGACGGCCCGCTACATGGCTGCACAGCCCTGGGTCGACCCCGACCGGATCGGGATTTACGGCTGGTCCTACGGCGGTTTCATGGCCCTGAGCTGCGCCCTCAAGGGACACGGGCTCTTCCGCATGGCCATCGCCGTGGCTCCCGTCACCTCGTGGCGCTACTACGACACGATCTACACCGAGATCTACAACAACCTGCCGCAGTTCAATGCCGAAGGGTATGACAAATACTCCCCGATCCACTTTGCACAGATGCTCGACGACCGGCGCACCCGGTTGCTCATCATCCACGGCACGGCCGACGACAACGTGCATTTCCAGAACACCGTGGAGATGACCCGCGCCCTGAACCGAGCCGGGAAGCAGTATGACATGATGGTGTACCCCGATCAGAACCACTCGATGTGGCCCGACGCAACAGCACACATAAGACAGAAGATGATTGACTACACCCTGAAGAATTTATGACGCACTCCCTGCAACTCGAAACGCCCGTCGGACCGGTCACGGTGACGGCCTCGGACGATGCCGTCACCGGGCTCTGCTTCGGGACGGAGCTCCCGGAGGATTCGCTTCTCTGTCGGGAAGAGGATGCCACGCCGCTGCTGCGGGAAGCCGCCGCACAACTCCGGGAGTACTTCGCCGGAACGCGCCGGGCGTTCACCCTTCCGCTCGCACCGGCCGGCACGGCGTTCCAGCAGCGGGTCTGGAAGGCCCTGCGGACCATTCCCTGCGGAGAGACGCGCACCTACAAGCAGATCGCCGAACAGATCGGCCGCAACCGGGCTTACCGGGCCGTAGGGATGGCCAACAACCGCAATCCGATCGCCATCCTGATCCCCTGCCACCGGGTCATCGGCCACGACGGGCGGCTCACCGGATATGCCGGCGGGCTCGGCATCAAGGAGCGGCTGCTGGACCTGGAAAAAAAGCGATAGCCGCCCCCGCCATTGCGCCGCCGGACGATTTTCGGAAAGAACGTCATTGCGCCGCCGGACGGTTGCGGAAAAAGAGGGAAGACCCCGCGCGGGGTTTTCCCTCTTCTCGTCCGGCAGGCTCGTCAGAGCCCGAAGGAGAGGGCGTTGATGCCCTCGTAGACGGAGCTGACGAGCCCCAGCAGCAGCACGCCGGCCATGCAGAGAGCCAGGCTGATGCGCGTACCGACATCGCTGCGGAATGCGGCGATCGGCTCATCGGACGGGGTGATGAACATCGCCTTGACAATCAGCAGGTAGTAGTAGAGCGAGATCACCGTATTGAGCAGGGCGATGAAGACCAGCACGTAGAAACCGGCCTTGAAGGCCGCGGCAAAGACGAAGAACTTCGAGAAGAAGCCCGCGAAGGGCGGAATCCCGGCCAGCGAGAAGAGCGCCAGCATCATCATCACGGCCAGCCGGGGGTTGGTGCGGTAGAAGCCGTTGTAATCCTCCAGCGAGACCTTGCCCCCCGAGTGCTGCTCGACGGTCGACAGCACGCCGAAGACCGCGAGGTTCGCGGCCAGGTAGACCAGCACGTAGAAGACCAGCGAGGTCATGCCCTGAGCGCTGCCGCCGATAACGGCCAGCATGATGTACCCGGCCTGGGAGATCGACGAGAAGGCCATGAAGCGCTTCAGGTTCCGCTGACGCAGGGCGAAGAGGTTCGCCACGGTAATGCTCAGCACCGTGACGACCCACAGCAGCGTCTGCCACTCCTCGACCAGCGGTGCGAAGACCTTGACCAGCGTCGTGAAGAGCACGAACGCCGCAGCGGCCTTCGAGACCACCGAGAGGTACGACGTGACGGCCGTCGGGGCGCCCTGGTAGGCGTCGGCCGTCCAGAGGTGGAAGGGCACGAGCGAGATCTTGAAGCCCAGTCCCGAGAAGAAGAAGACCATCGACAGGATCACGAGCGGCGAGGCGGTCAGCCGGGCCGCCATGTCGTCGAAGTAGAGCGTGCCGGTCGTACCGTAGAGGAACGAGATGCCGAAGAGCATCAGCCCGCTCGAAAAGAGCGCGCAGAGGATGTATTTCGCCCCGGCCTCGGCCGAGTGGTGCCTGTACTTGTCGAAGGCCACCAGGCAGGCCATCGGCACCGAAGCCAGCTCCAGGCCGATGAAGAACAACAGGAAGTGCCCCGCCGAGATCATGAAGTACATGCCCAGCAGCGTCGAAAGCGTCAGGATGTAGAATTCACCCTGCTTGTGGTGCGTATCCTCGCGCCGCAGCCACGGGTCGGCCTGCAGGCAGACGATCAGCGCTCCGATCGAAAGGATGCTCTTCACCACGCCGTCCATCGCGGCGTAACGGAACATCCCGCCGAAGAGTTCGCCCTCCGGGCCCGGGATGAGATTCACCGCGACCTGCACGGCCAGCAGTCCGCATGCCACGGCCGAAAACCAGCGGCGCCCGCGTTTGCCCGCAAGGAGGTCGTAGAGGAAGAGAAGAATGAGGATCGCCGTGAGGGTCAGTTCGGCCCGCATCAGCGGAAATATCATCGTGTAATCCATAGTCGCTTAGCTCAAGATGTGTGCAATGAGTTCCGAGACGCTGCCGCGGATCAGGTCGCTCACCCACAGCGGCGCGAGTCCCATCCCGGCGATGGCCACGACGAGGCAGATGACCGCAAGGCGTTCGTCCCACGTGGCGTCGGAGAGTTTCAGGTGTTCGGGGTTTTCGCACGTGCCGTAGAGGATCCGCCCGACGACGCGCAGGATGTAGACCGCCGTGATGACGATCGACGTGCAGGCGATGACGGTCACCACGCGGTGGAACGTGTCGGCGTTCATGAAGGCGCCGTTGAAGATCGTCATCTCGGCCACAAAGCCGCTCAGGCCCGGCAGTCCGAGGTTCGCCAGACCGGCGATCACGTACCCCACGGCGAGGAAGGGCATCACCTTCATCAGACCGCTCAACTGGCGCACGTCGCGCGTGTGGGTGCGTCCGTAGATCATACCGATCAGCGCGAAGAAGAGCGCCGTCATCAGACCGTGGCTCAGCATCTGCAGGATGGCACCCGTCGAGGCCGTGGTGTTCATCATCAGGATGGCGAAGAGCACCAGCCCGCAGTGCGAGACGGACGAATAGGCGTTGATGTACTTCAGGTCGGTCTGCACGCAGGCCGAGAAGGCGCCATAAACCACCGAGATGGTCGTCAGGATGATGAAGATCCAGCTCAGCTCGTGGGCGGCGTCGGGCAGCAGGTACATCGCCACGCGGAAGCAGCCGTAGCCGCCGAGCTTCATCAGCACCCCGGCGTGGAGCATCGAGACGGCCGTCGGGGCCGAGGCGTGGCCGTCGGGGCTCCACGTGTGGAAGGGGAACAGGGCCCCCAGGACGCCGAATCCCACGAAAACCAGCGGGAACCAGATCCGCTGCAGCGCGACGGGAATGTTGTGCAGCGCGGCGATCTCCTGGACGTTCATCGTCGTGGCCCCGGCGCCGAAGTAGATGCCCAGAATGCCGATCAGCAGCAGCGCCGAACCGCCCATGAGCATCAGCGTCAGCTTCATGGCCGAATACTCCTTGCGGCCGCTGCCCCAGACGCCGATCAGGAGGTACATCGGGATCAGCGCCACCTCGTAGAACATGAACATCGTGAACAAGTCCACCGAGATGAAGAAGCCGAAGACCCCGACACTCAGCAGGCAGTACCAGAGGAAGTAGGCCTTCACGTCCTTCTGCATCTGCCACGAGGCGAAGGTTCCGGTGAAGACGATGATGGCCGACAGCAGGAGCATGGCCACCGAGATGCCGTCGACGCCCACGGCGTAGTGGATGTTGAGCGGGGCGTACCACACGACGCTGTCGGTCAGGAGCATCTGGGCCGTTTCACCCGCCTCGCGCAGCCCGAGGTAACGGAAGACGAGCACCACGGCCAGCGCCAGCAGCACCGACGCGCCCGTGACCATCACGGCATGGATCTGCCGCCGCGACTTCGAGAGCCACAGCCCCAGCATCATCACCAGGGGCACGGCAGGAAACAGGGATAGTATATTCATAACACGTTCCGATTAGCAGATGAGAAGAATCAGGATCGTCAGCCCCAGCGCACCGCCGAGGAACCACATGCAGTAGCGCTGCACACTGCCGCTCTGCATCTCGCGGATCAGGCAGGCGGCGCCGTTCGTGACGCTGGCCAGCAGGTTCAGGAAGCCGTCGACAACATGGCGGTCGAACCACGCAATCGGGGTCGAGATACAGGCGAAGATCACCCGGTGGGTGATGAACTGATAGATTTCGTCGATGTAGAAGCGGTGATAAGCCGCGCGGTGCAGACCGCTGAACCTTTCGGCCAGCCGGTCGGCCACGGGCTGCTTCTCCCGGGCGTACATCCACGTAGCCAGCGCAATGGCCGCCACGGCCACGCAGAGGCTGATGGTCGCCACGCCGCCGTCGATGTGGATCGTGTAGGCCAGCCCGTCGGACGAGACGAACTGTCCGAAGGGGATGAAGCCCGCCACGCAGGTTACGGCCGCCAGGACCAGCAGCGGAAGGGTCATCGTCACGGGAGCCTCGTGGGGCGTATGCGCGGCGTGGAGCTCGCGGTTCTCACGCCCCCAGAAGATGCCGTAGTAGAGACGGAACATGTAGAAGGCCGTCAGGCCCGCGATGGCCGTCATCACCCACCCCATGACGGGGCTGAACGCAAAGCAGGCCGTGAGGATCTCATCCTTGGAGAAGAAGCCGCTGAAGGGCCAGATCCCCGCGATGGCCAGGCACGCCACGAGGAACGTCGCGTGCGTCAGTGGCATATACTTGCGCAAGCCGCCCATCGCCGACATCTCGTTCGAGTGCACGGCGTGGATGATCGCCCCGGCGCCGAGGAAGAGCAGCGCCTTGAACATCGCGTGGGTGAAGAGGTGGAACATCGAGGCCATGTAGCCCAGACCGCCCGTGTGGGGGTCGTTCGACGTACAGACGCCCAGCGCCACGATCATGAAGCCGATCTGCGAAATGGTACTGAAGGCCAGCACACGCTTGATGTCGCTCTGCACGCAGGCCACCACGGCGGCGTACAGCGCCGTGAAGGCCCCGATATAGGCGGTCCAGTGCAGCACCTCGGGGGCATAGCCGATGAAGAGGGGGAACATCCGCGCCACGAGGTAGACCCCCGCGACGACCATCGTCGCCGCATGGATCAGCGCCGAAACGGGCGTCGGGCCCTCCATGGCGTCAGGCAGCCAGATGTGCAGCGGGAACATGGCGCTCTTGCCCGCACCGCCGATGAACATCAGCCCCAGGGCCAGCGGAATCATCGCACCGGCGGCGGCGATGGTCGTCGCGGCGGGCGTGAAGGTGAAGGTCCCGGCGTAGTAACCGTAGACGAGAATGCCGATAAGGAATCCCAGGTCGGCGAAGCGCGTCACGATGAAGGCCTTCTTCGAGGCGGCAATCGCCGCGGGTTTCGTGTAGTAGAAGCCGATCAGCAGGTAGGAGCTCACGCCCACCAGCTCCCAGAAGAGGTACATCTGGAAGATGTTCGTCGCCACGACCAGCCCCATCATGCTCATCGTGAACAACGACAGGAAAGCGTAGTAACGCTGGAAGCCCCGCTCGCCCTTCATGTAGCCCAGCGAGTAGATGTGGACCATGAGCGAGACCGTGGAGATCACCACCAGCATCATCACCGAGATCGGATCGAGCAGCACGCCCAGGTCGATGTGCAGGTCGCCCGCGATGGGCAGCCAGACCGTATTCCAGGGGATCAGCGTCGGGAAGGCCCCGGAGGCGTCACGCCCCGCTGCAAAATATTCGTAAGCCGTCGTATAGCTCAGCACCGTAACCACGGCCAGCACAGCCGTTCCGATGGCCCCCGCCACCACGGGCCGGAGCTTCATGCCTGCGAGCCCCAGCAGAAGGAAGCTCACGAAGGGCAGCAACAGAATCAAAATCGTATATTCCATAAGCTTGCGTACACGGTTACCACTTCATCTCCCGCAGGTTCTTGACCTCGATGTTGCGGATGTTGCGGTAGATGTTGATGATGATGGCGATGGCCACGGCGGTCTCCGCGGCGCTCACGCCGATGGCAAAGAGCGTAAAGAAGAATCCTTCGAGCTGCCCCGGAAAGAGAAAGCGATTGAAGACCACGAAGTTGATATCCACCGAATTAAGGATCAACTCTACGGAGATCAGCATCGCCAGCAGGTTGCGGCGCGTGACGAATCCGTAGATGCCTACGAACATCAGGATCGTGGAGACGACGAGGTAATATTCCATTTTTATCATAGCCGTACATTTTTTAGCGTTTGCGAGCGATCAGGATGCCGCCGACGATGCAGGCCAGCAGCAGTATGCTGATGACCTCGAAGGGCAGCACGTAACCGTACTTGTCGGCACTCATCAACGCATGCCCGATCTCCTGGACATTGAGTTCGCCGTGTTCGAAGTGCTGGGGCAGGAAGTCGTGGCGGAGCATCACCCAGAGGCAGATGCCCAGACTCACGACCGTGGCGATCAGTCCCGCCACGAGTTTGTAGCCCTTCAGGTCGGAGGCCTTGTCGCCTTCGCTCGACGTCAGCAGAATCGAAAAGACGTAGAGCACCGTGATACCGCCGGCATAGATCAGCAGCTGCACGGCCCCGAGGAACGAATAGTTGAGCTGGAAATAGATACCGGCCGTGCCGAACAACACAAACAGCAGATAGGTCGCGGCACGCAAAATACGTTTGGTTGTCACGGCCAGCACGGCATTCACGCTGATAAAAAGCGCAAGAATGATGAAAACGATCAGTTCGAGTGTGATCTCCATGGCTTAGCGGTTGAGTTGTTTGACGAGTTTTTCGCGGGTGAAGACCGCGTGTTCGAACTTCTGGGAGAAGCGGATGGCGCCCGTTGGGCAACTGTTCACGCACAGGTGGCAGAACATGCACGAACCCAGATCGTACTCATAGCGTACGAGACGTTTTCGGGTTTTTCCCGTTTCGGGATCGGTGACCATCTCGGTCGTAAGGCGGATCGTGCCGTTCGGGCAGTTCGTCTGGCACAGCCCGCAGGCGATGCACTTGTTGTGTCCCTCGGCATCGTGCGGCATGGTCAGTTCGCCGCAGAAGCGGTCGTACATCCGCAGCGTCGCCCGGTTCTCGGGATACTGTTCCGTGACCTTCGGCGTGAAGAACTCCCTGAAAGTAACTTTCAGGCCCGTAGCCAGGCTGCCGATCCCCTGGAAGAGTCCTTTGATATAGCTCATAATCAGAAATGCAGTTTGAATACGACGACAATGACCATCAGCAGCAGGTTCACCAGCCCGATCGGCACGAGGTATTTCCATTCGAGGGTCAGGATCTGGTCGACGCGCAGCCGCGGGAAGGTCCACTTGATCCACATCAGCAGCCACACCACGAAGAAGGCCTTGGCAAAGAACCATACGAAGCCCGGGATGTAGTCCATGACGGTGTTGAAACCCTCCCAGCCGGGGATGTGCAGCGGCATCCAGCCCCCGAGGAAGATCGTGGCCGCCACGCCCGAGATGATGAACAGGTTGACGAACTCCGCGACGTAGAACAGCCCGAAGTGCATTCCCGAATACTCGGTGTGGTAACCGGCCGTCAGTTCCGATTCGGCCTCCGGGAGGTCGAACGGCCCGCGGTTGACCTCGGCGTTGCCCGCGATGAGGTAGATCACGAAGGCGATCAGCGCCGGGATGTGACCCTTGAAGAGGAACCAGCCGTCGGCCTGCCGCAGGACGATCTCCGAGAACTGCATCGTGTCGGTCAGCACGACGATCGTGAGGATCGACAGGCCGATCGACAGCTCGTAGGAGATCATCTGGGCGCCGCTGCGCATGGCACCGATGAGCGAATACTTGTTGTTCGAGCCCCAGCCGGCCAGCAGGATGCCCACCACGCCGATCGACGAGGCGGCCATCAGGAAGAAGACGCCGACGTTGAAGTCGAGGATCTCCAGCCCGCGCGACATGGGCAGGCAGGCGAAGGCCAGCACCGAGGCCAGGATGACGATGTAGGGGGCCAGGTTGTAGAGGAAGCGGTCCGAATGGCGGACGGTGATGATCTCCTTGGTCAACATCTTGATAACGTCGCAGAAGACCTGCACCGTGCCCCACGGGCCCACGCGCATCGGGCCCAGACGGCACTGGAACGCCGCACAGACCTTGCGTTCCATGAAGATCATCACGATGGCGATCACGGCGTACAACAGCAGCAGGCAGACGCCCACGATCACGCATTCGAGGAAGACAGCCAGACCCAGGGGCATCCACGAGGTCAGCCAGCCGTGGATCCAACTCGTAATTATGCTGAAATCAAACATAGCTTCGGGTTTTGCGTTTAACGGTCAATATCGGGCACCACATAGTCGAGCGTGCCGCCGATGGCGATCAGGTCGGCAATCTTCGTTCCCCGGGCGATGGTCTCCAGGCAGGCGACCAGCGGAAGGCCCGTCGAGCGGAACTTCATGCGGTAGGGGTACTTGTCGCCGCGGCTCTCGATGAAGACCCCGAATTCGCCGCGGCTCCCCTCGACGGCGGCGTAGTAGCTGCCCTCGGGAATGCGGATCACGGGTTTCATCTTCAGTTGGTATTCCCCCTCGGGGATGTTGTCGATCAACTGCTCGATGATGTTCAGGCTCTGCTCGATCTCCCGCATCCGGACCATATAGCGGGCGAAACAGTCGCCCTCCGAGAAGAGTACCTCCTCGAAATCGACCTTGCCGTAGGCGGCATAGGGATGGCGCTTGCGCACGTCGCAGGCCCACCCCGAAGCACGTCCCGTACCGCCCGTGGCGCCGAACGAAATGGCATCTTCGCGCGTCAGCACGCCGGTACCCTTCAGACGCTCCTGTGCGATGACGTTGCCGGTGAAGACCTCGTGGTACTCGCGCAGCGTCGGACGCATGTAGGCGATAAACTCCTTGGTCTTGCGCACGAAATCGGGATGGATGTCGGCCTGCACGCCGCCGATCGTGTTGTAGGTCTGTATCAGACGGCCTCCGGTGGTCTGCTCCAGGATGTCGAGCACCTTCTCGCGGTCGCGGAAACCGTAAAAGAAGGCCGTCAGGGCCCCCATGTCCATGCAGAGGCACGAGAAGAAGAGCAGGTGCGAATCGATGCGCTGCAGCTCGTCCATGATCGTGCGGATGTACTGCACGCGCTCCGGCACCTCCACGCCCAGACCCTTCTCGATGCACATGCAGAGCGCGTGGCGGTTCTGCGCCGCCCCGAGGTAGTCCAGACGGTCCGTCAGGGCCAACGTCTGGGGGTAGGTCAGCTCCTCGCACATCTTCTCGATGCCGCGGTGGATGTAGCCGCAGTGGGCGTCGAGTTTGCGGATGATCTCGCCTTCGAGCGAGACGCGGAAGCGCAGCACACCGTGCGTCGCCGGGTGCTGGGGGCCGATGTTGATGACGTACTCCTCTTCGTCGAAGAGGACGTTGCGCTGGCGGATGATGCTGCCGTCGGGCATCAGCTCGAACGACGCCGTGCTGTCCCGGGCCACCTCGTTGCTCATGCGCAGGGGGTTCTGCGACGGATCATAGTCCTTGCGCAGGGGGTAACCCACCCAGTCGTCGCGCAGGAACAGACGCCGCATGTCGGGGTGGTTCAGGAAGCGGATCCCGAAATAGTCGAACGCCTCGCGTTCGTTCAGTTCGGCGGTCTTCCAGAGGTCGCAGACCGACGCCAGCACCGGATTCTCCCGGTCCGGGGTCACGGTCCGCAGGACGACGTTCTCGCCCGTGGCGGTCGATTCGAGGTGGTAGACCACGCCGAAGCCCTCCTCGCCCCAGTCCATGCCGGTGAGGCTGCGCAGGAAGTCGAAACCCTCGGCACGGAGCCGCACGGCCAGATCGCGGAACCGATCCGCCGGAACGGTGAACCATCCGTCGCCGCTCTCCGACCACACGGCCGCGGGTTCCCACGCCGTGATCTTCTCTTTCAGATTATTGTTCATGGTTCGCATCTTTTTCCACATTCAGTTCATTCTTTTCGGCCATCAGGTCACGGCGCATCAGCTCCTCATACTCCTTGCGGTCGATCTGGCGGTTCACGTCGCCGAAGAAGCGCTGCACCTTGACCTTGCGCTGCAGCTGCATCAGGCCGTAGAGCATCGCCTCGGGGCGCGGCGGGCAACCCGGGATATAAACGTCGACGGGCAGGATCTTGTCCACGCCGTTGACCACATGGTACGACTTCTTGAACGGGCCGCCGCTGATGGCGCAGCCGCCCGTGGCGATGACGTACTTCGGATCGGCCATCTGGTCGTAGAGGCGTTTCAGCACCGGGGCCATCTTGTGCGTGATGGTCCCGGCCACCATGATGAAGTCGGCCTGACGCGGGGAGGCCCGGGCCACTTCAAACCCAAACCGGGCAAAATCGTAGCGCGCGGCGCCCACAGCCATGAACTCGATGCCGCAGCAGCTCGTCGCAAAGGTCAGCGGCCAGAGGCTGTTGCTGCGGCCCCACTCGACCACCTCGTCGAGGCACCCCATGACGACGTTCGTGCCGTTCTCGCGCAACTCGCGGACCATCGACTCGATGTACTCGTTGTCGTTGAAGTCCTCGAACTTCATCGACTTGATGCGGGGATTCCTTACTTCCATTCCAAAGCTCCTTTCCGCCAGGCATAAGCCAGGCCCAAAACCAAAACGATCAGAAAAAACAGGATGCTCACCAGTCCATAGACCCCGAGATCCTGCACGACGACGGCCCACGAGAAGAGGAACACCGTCTCGACGTCGAACATCAGGAAGAGGATGGCGAAAAGGTAGTACCCCACCTTGAACTGCATCCACGAGCGTCCGCGCGTCGGGATTCCGCACTCGTAGGCTTCACCCTTCTGGGGGTTGTACGAACGCGGCGAGATCGCGCGGGCGATACCCAGCGCAACAGCAACCAGCGCAATGGCCGTAAGGATGACGACCACCAATAACGTGAAATACATATATGTCCTTGAATTTAGGGATTCGACAACGCTCCGGCCGGGCCTGCAAAGCCCCATGGCCGCAAAAAAACGGACCCGCGACACACGCTGCTCCCGACAGCACGGGCCCTTGGTCCGCCGCAGGCTAAATCAGGATGTGCTCCAGGGAGAAGACGTAGTAATCCACCGCTCCGGGGTGCAATGCGTCGAAAGGCGTCCGGGCTGCAATCCGGACTTCGAAGACGGCATCCACGGCGGCGCGCACGGCAGCACGCCGACGGACTACGGCCCTCTGGTCGAACGAGATGACCGGGGTTTCGGCCGTGGTATCGCAGGAGTGCGTCCACGCAGAGAAGTAGTTGTGAACTGCGGTCAGGTAGTCGGAGTCCGTCGACCGGGTCAGCACGGTCTGTGCGCCGCAGGCATCATCCCCGAAGGAGGCCCTGTCGAGGCCTCCCAACAGCACGAAGAGCACCAGAATCAACAAGTATTGAATTCTCTCCACCATCGGATCAGCGGTTTCGTGCTGCGAAGATACGCTCTTTCGCGCAGAAAAAAGAAACTGCAGACCAAAAAATTTAAAAAAAAGACAAAATCCCCGACAAAACGGCGAAAGGTACGACGAGGAATCGCAAAAAAGCCGTCTTCTCGAAAAGACGGCCCGGGTCCGGATCCCGAACGCTGCGGAGTGCGCGCCATAGGCATACGATAACTCCCGGACGACAAAACGGAATGCCGAAGCTTTGCTCTTCAACACCTTCGGGATCCCCGCCTCGTCGTTCCGAACCGACGACCGGGAGCTGCCGGTCAAATAGGTCCGCAACGACCGCGGGTCCGGCATCCGCACCCAACGAAACAGCCCCGGGAATCCCGGGGCTGTTTCGTCATGGGGTTGCAGGCGGCCGAATCGATCGCCGCAATGCATTCGGCCCAGATCAAATGAGCGTTTCGAGGATCTGCACGGCGTTGAGTGCCGCGCCCTTCTTGATCTGGTCGCTCACGCACCAGAATGCCAGTCCGTTGTCGCAGGTCAGGTCCTTGCGGATGCGGCCCACGTAGACGGGATCCTTCCCGGCGATGAACAGCGGCATCGGGTAGACCTTGTTCGCCGGGTCGTCCATCAGCACCACCCCTTCGGCCTTCGAGAAGGCCGCGCGCGCCTCCTCCACCGAGACCGGGCGTTCGGTTTCGAGCCAGATGCTCTCCGAGTGGGCCCGCATCACCGGCACGCGCACGCACGTCGCCGAAACCCGGATATCCGAGTGCATGATCTTGCGTGTCTCGTTGAACATCTTCATCTCCTCCTTCGTGTAATCGTTCTCCGTGAAGACGTCGATATGCGGGATGACGTTATAGGCCAGCTGGAAGGCGAATTTCTCCACCGTAGGCTCCTTCCCGGCACCCAGCTCGGCATACTGGTTCACCAGCTCGGTCATGGCCGAAGCCCCGGCCCCGCTGGCCGACTGGTAGGTCGACACGTGCACGCGGCGGATATGCGACACATCCTCGATGGCCTTCAACGCCACGACCATCTGGATCGTCGTGCAGTTCGGGTTGGCGATGATCCGCCGCGGGGCGTTCTTCGCATCTTCGGGATTGACCTCCGGGACCACCAGGGGTACATCGGCATCCATGCGGAAGGCACTCGAATTGTCGATCATCACGGCACCGTGTTTGGTGATCGTCTCCGCGAATTCGCGCGACGTCCCGGCCCCGGCCGACGTCAGGGCGAAATCCACCCCCTTGAAATCGTCGTTATGCTGCAGGAGTTTGACCGTCAGGTCTTTCCCGCGGAAGCGGTACGTCCGTCCGGCACTCCGCCGGGAACCGAACAGCAACAGTTCGTCGATCGGCAGATCGCGTTCTTCGAGAATTTGCAGGAACTCCTGACCCACGGCGCCGCTGGCGCCCACGATGGCTATTTTCATGGTTCGTTTCGTTTTATCGGTTTGGGGGCCAAACTTTTCGGGCAAAGATAGTAAAAATTTTTAAGAAACAAACCCGGCGACCCAATTCCCCCCCCCTCAGCACAAAGGGATTCTTCCGCCGAGGCGTCAATCGAAGAAGGCGTCATCGTCGCTCTCCTCCGGACCGACGGCATCCATTTCGTCCTCACAGTCGTAGCGGGGCATCATCGCCGGGCGCACGAACTGGTCCTCGCGAGTGACGCCGAGGCGTCCGTCGTCGTAGACGCGCTTCATGAACTCGCCGATGATCGGCAGGGCCGCCACGCTGCCCTCTCCGCCCGAGATGAAGTGCACCGACTGATCCTCGCCGCCGACCCACGCCCCGGCCACCAGCTTCGGGGCCACGCACATGAACCAGGCGTCGCGGTTCTTGTTCGACGTACCGGTCTTACCGCCGATCTCCATGTCCGTCAGTCCGAACTGCCACTTCAGACGCCCGGCCGTTCCGGCATTGACCACCCCTTCGAGCATCGTCAGCATCGTATAGGCCGTGCGCTCGCTGATGGCATCCTGCGACTGCGGGATGAACGTCGCGATGAGGTTGCCCTGGCGGTCTTCGATACGCGTCACGAAGATCGGATCGGTATGCACGCCCTCGTTGGCGAAGGTCGAGAAGGCGCTCACCATCTCGTAGACGTTCGACTCCGAGGTCCCGAGGCACAACGCCGGGACCGGATCGATATAGCTGCGGATACCCATGTTGTGGATGAAGTCGGCCACGGCTTCGGGCTGCTTGGCCTGCTTCATGATCCACGCCGAGTAGTTGTTGCGACTGCGGGCCAGGCCCCAGCGCAGCGGGTGCAGCACACCGTCGTACTCGACCCGTCCGGCCTCCTTCGGCGACCAGGCCGTGCCGTTGGCCGTCTCGATCGTCGTCGGGAGGTTCGGAACCATTGTACAGGGCGTAAAGCCGAGGTGGTCGATGGCGAACGTATAGATGAAGGGCTTGATCGTCGAACCGATCTGCCGCTTGCCCTGCTTGGCCATGTCGTACTTGAAATAGCGGAAGTTCGGACCGCCGACATACGCCTTGACCGCTCCCGTGCGGGGGTCCATCGCCACCATCGCGGCCCGCATGATGCGCTTGTGGTGGAGGATCGAGTCGCGCGGCGTCATCAGCGTGTCGCGCTCGCCCTTGTAGGTGAAGACCTTCATCGCACAGGGTTTGTCGAACGACGCCGCGATCTCCTTCTCGCTGCATCCGGCATTCTTCATCTCCCGGTAACGGTCCGAATAGCGGATCGCCTGGCGCATGATCCGCTCGCGCTCCGCACGGTCCGTATCGAGGAACAGCACCTTCGTATTGCGGTACTGCGCATCCATCTTGGGCTGGATGACCGTCTCCATCTGCTTCTGGACCGCCTGTTCGGCATAGGCCTGCATCCGCGAGTTGATCGTCGTATAGATCTTCAGGCCGTCGCGGTAGATGTTGTAGGGCGTACCGTCGGCCTTGGTGTTCTTGTGGCACCAGCCGTAGAGCGGATTCTCCTCGTACTCCTTCACCGCCTGGTCGTAGTCCCATTCGTTGTAGAACTGGTTGCGTTTCGGGCGCTCGGCATTCATCACCAGACGCAGCATCTCCCGGAAATAGGTCGCCGAGCCCTCGTTGTGCGAAACCGGCTTGTAGTTCAGCACGATGGGCAGCGCCGAGATCGAATCGCACTGTCCGCGGGTCAGCGCCCCGGACTCCCTCATGCGCGCAAGCACCAGATTGCGGCGGGCCAGCGCATTGTCCGGGTTCCGCACCGGCGAGTAGCGCGTCGGGGCGTTCACCACCCCCACGAGCACCGCCGCCTCCTGGACGTTGAGCTCGTGCGGCTCCTTGTTGAAGAACGTATGGGCCGCCGACTTGATGCCGTAGGCGTTCGAACCGTACTCCACCGTATTGAGGTACATCGCGGCGATCTCCTCCTTGGTGTAGTTGTATTCGAGTTTGAGGGCCGTGATCCACTCCTTGAGTTTCGCCGTCACGAGCTTCGCCGTGCGCGCGATCCGCCCGCGGTTGCGGGCCGTATCGCGCGGGAAGAGGTTCTTGGCCAACTGCTGCGTGATGGTCGAACCGCCGCCCTGGGAGGTGTTCTGCAGCAGCACGGTCTTCACGGCCACACGCGCCAGCGAGGGGATGTCGATACCCGAATGGCTGCGGAAGCGCACGTCCTCCGTGGAGATGAGCGCCGCGACGATCGGCGGCACCTCGTGTCCGTCGAGGCGGATATGGAGCGTCGAATCCGCCGGGAAAAGGTCGGCATACTGCACGTAGGAGCGGTTCTGCACGAAGAACGTGCCGATGACCTTGCCGTCCTCGGAGTAGATCTCCGTGGCGAGGTTGCTCCGGGGGTTCTCCAGCTCCTCGAACGAGGGCAGCCGCCCGAACGTCCCGAGGGCCGAGAGCAGCAGCAGGATTCCCAACAGGGCAAAGGGCGCGAAGGCCACACCCCAGATCCACTTGATCGCTTTCGGGCTGATTCCCGACGTCTTGCGTTGTGCCATAAAGCCGAATTTTGCAGCAAAGATACAAAATATTCCTAAAACGGCAGTCCGAGCGACGCCCCGATCCACACCCCGCCGCTCGACGGTCGGTAGCACGAGAGTTTGAGCGTCGAGGTCGCCGAAGCCGGTTGCCGGAAGAGGTTGAAGTCGAAGATCAGGTCGCCGCCCGCGGACCAGATGTCATACCACATCATGCCCGTCGTCCCGGGGATCCGGAAACAGGCGTAGTCGCCCCCGATATTGAGCCGGATCCGCTTGAAGTAGAGCACCGAGCCGATGCCGCCCTCGGGATACCACACCGGCAGCTGGTAGTTGGCCTCCAGGGCCGTGTAGTTGTTCGAGGCGATGTCCGCCGAGGAGAACCCCCGCGGGATCAGCCGCGTGGACTTGTAACTCAGCGGCGCATAGCCGGTCGGGAACTTGTACCCGCCGACCGACGTCTGATAGGTCGCCGCCACCGACAGCGAGTTGTGGGGTGCCACACCCGGCAGGTAGGCCTGCCCGTAGAACGAAATCAGGTCGCTGAAGTTGCTGTTCACCGGATTGAACGTGTAGTTCGTCGAGAGGGTGTAACCCCAGCGGGGTGCAATGTCGCGGTGGGCCATCCGCACCTGGTCGGAGAATCCGACGCCGAATGCCACCTGATGCAGCCCCTTGCGGAAACCGATGTGCTGGATGTTGGTGATCCCGCCGTTGACACCCCACTCGATCTTGCCCAGATCGGCCACCATGCCGTTCGAATAGTTCCAGCCAGCCGAGACCGAGAACTGCCGCGTATGGTACCCGCGCTGGAAATAGAGCGGGAGGGTGGCCGTCAGCCCCACGGAGTAGTATTTGTCGGGGGCCGGGCGCGACTGATATTCGTACTTCCCGGTCTGGGCGTTGTACTGCCCGAGCGAGTAGAAGAGCTGGTTGCCGCCGTAGGAGGCGTCGAGCTCGAAGCGCACGCCCAGCCCGAAGTAGCGAACACCGAGGTTCACGAGCGAACCTTCGTGGCGGTTCCAGCCGTAAGAGGCGTAAGCCTCGGTATTCGAGAGCAGGTTCTGCGAGATGACCGTCACGCCGGCATTCAGGTCGATCGTCTGTTCATCGACCAGCGCAAAAGGATTGAACGCCACGGGCATCCAACTGTGGACATTCACCAGATTGGGGAGCTTGCGGTAGCGTTTCGACCGGAAATCCGCACTTTGGGCCAGCGAGTCCGCCCGCGTGAAGCGCACCGTGTCGAGGTTCACCACCTCCCAGCGCCGACGCGGCGGATTGACCCGGTTCTCCGGCAGCCGCGACGCAGCCACGGGAATCAGCGCACTGTCGGACGGCTGCTCCGCCACGCGGTAACCCAGCCGGTCGTAGGTCGTCACGAGCACGTCGCCGCCGGCCGGGGCCGGATCGAACGAGCCGTAGGCGGAGGTCGTGATGCGGTATTCTCGGCGCCCGGTCAGATCGTAGCAGTGGGCCTCGTCCTTGCCCGAAGCGATCGAGCCGTAGTAGAGCCGCCCGCCCCCGGCCCGCAGGTCCGAAAGCGTGATATAAGCCCCTTCGGTCACGGCGTGCAGCCCCTCGGCGTCGATGCGGCCGATCCACATGCCGCTGTCGTCGGTCACCAGCACGTACCAGGCGCGCGTCAGGTCGTCCCACGCCAGGCCGTGCAGCTCCTTGCCGTCGGGCGCTGCGAAGCGCTGCTCCCCGGCACCGTCGCGCCGCACAACCACCGCATAGCGGCCGTCGGGGTTGTATTCGACCCAACCCAGTTCGTCGGGTGTCGAGGTCGGATAGAGCACCCGCCGCTCCCCGCCCGCGGTCCGGGGACGGCCGTCCGCCAGGTCCATGTAACAGAGCTGCGAATTGACCCGCTGTTCGAAGAGCGTCGAACGCCGGTATTCGGTCCACCAGAGACGGCCGTCGCACAGCGTCGGACGGGTCGAAACCAGTCCCGTCGGAGCGATCGTCCGCTCTTCGCCCGTGCGGCGGTCGATGCGCACGAAACGAGATACGCGGTCGAGGTCGGTTTTCAGCGCCACGACCGCCGTATCGCCCAGCGCCAGCGGCCACTGATAGGTGGTATAGTTCCGTTCGGGAAGCCCGACCAGCGGCCGGGCGCTGTCGTCCTCCTTCGGCAGGGAGTCCCAGAAGCGCCCCAGTTCATCGAACGTCTCGCGGAAAAGCCGCGAAACATTCGTCCCGTAGAATTTCCGCAGCGAGACGCTCGTCGTAAAGAGCACGTAGGGGTTGCGCGAACCGTACCAGGCGACCTTGTCCCAGATATTCTCGCCGTAGCGCTCCCAGGCATACGAACAGATCTGGTAGCCCAGTTCGTAATGGTCGGGGATGTGGTCACGGTAGGAACCGCAGAACCACCGGTCGATATTCCTCCGGTCGCGCCCCACGCTCCCCATCGCGCGATAGGCCATCGAGAAGGAGGGCTGCAGGCCGCGGCCGAACGACGACATCATCGTTTCGGACATCACCGCATCGCCCTCCATGGCCCAGATCGGCATACACAACAGGCCGATGGTCGAGCCCTGCTGCCCGAGCAGGTAGCTCAGCACACGGATCAGGCCCCGGTCGAGGTTGTTGTACTGCACGGCATGGCGGTATTCGTGTGCCACCAGCTGCTTGTACCACGGCATCGAATAGCTGTCGATGGCCGGCGAGGTGAGGAACTCCACCCGCTTCGGGAGGTACATCACCAGGCCGTTCGACTGGAAATTCTCGGGGTGCATGACGAACGGAATGCGCATCGGGCCGTGGCGGAAGCCGTAGCCGATGTCGGGCTGCACCGTACGGATGTAGCAGAGCGTCCGCCGCGCCAGGGCCGAGACCGTATCGGGATAGATCATCCGCACGTCGGGCGTGCGGATCGTCGACCACTTCTGCGGAGGGTCCGAGCCCCACGTGTAATACTGCGCCGCGGCACGCCGCACGCTGCAGAGCGCGACGGTCACCAACAGCAGGAACAACCACCCCCGACGCACCTCAGGAACCGGCTTTTTTGCAGCGGTAACCGCTGCGGGTGAGTATTTCGACGACCCGGTCGCGGTGGTCGCCCTGGATGAGGATCTCGCCATCCTTCGCGGCACCGCCCACGCCGCACTTCGTCTTGAGCAGCCGCGCCAGCGTCTGCAGGTCCTCGTCGCGCCCCACGAACCCCTTCACGAGCGTTACGACCTTCCCGGCCCGCTGCTTGCGGTCGAGCCACACGCGCAGATCCTGCTGCTGAGCCGGCAGGGTCTCCGCCTCGGGCTCTCCGGCCGTTTCGTATTTGAAATCGGGATTCGTCGAGTAGACCATCCCGAGTCTCGATTTCCAATCGTTGTCTGCCATAAAAATGTGTTCAGATGGTAGGAATTAAACGTCGTTTCGAGGGCTTTATTTTGCGCAAAAATACGAAAATATTTATCTTTGTAGAAGTATGGCCAAGAAGTTCCGCGAAAAACTGCGCAGAATGAGTCCCTTCTCGCATCAGGCATCGCCCGCCGACCTGCCGCAGCCGCTGCCCGCCGACCCCGACCAGCGGTTGGTGAAGGTCTATGTCGAAGGGTATGAGGATGTGGCCTTCTGGCGCGGAATCTTCGACCATTTCCACAACCCCTACCTGCGTTTCGAGATCTCGGTCCCCGACCGCGGCGACCTCCCGAAAGGCAAGAAGGTCCTCATGGGCATGATCCCGCAATCCTCCGAGGAGATGATCCTCTGCGTCGATTCCGACTTCGACTACCTCTTCGCCGGGCAGACGGAGCAGTCCCGGCAGGTGGCCGATGCGCGGTTCATGTTCCACACCTACGCCTACGCCACCGAGAACTACCTCTGTTACGCCCCCTCGCTGCACAACGTCTGCGTCAAGGCCACGAAGAACGACACGCGGATCTTCGACTTCGTGAAGTTCATGGACGAATATTCGCGCATCATCTACCCGCTCTTCCTCTGGTACGCCTTCTCGGCACGCCTCTCGACGGAGCATGTCTTTCCGCTGGTCGATTTCAAGGCCTCGGTGCGCCTGGGCTACCTCGAAATCGGAAACAACGGCGAACGGACCCTGGAGTGGCTCCGCCGCAACGTTGCGAAACGCGAGGATCTGCTCCGGCGCCGCAATCCGCGGATGATCGAGCCGATGAAGGAGTTCGAGGAGCAGTTGAAGCAGCGCGGCGTAAGGCCCGAAAACACGTACCTCTTCATGCACGGGCACACGCTGATGGACAACGTGGTGATGGTGCTGCTGAACACTGTCTGCGAAAAACTCCGCGACATGTCCATCGCCAGGATCACGGCTTCGCAGAAGCAGGGTGTGGCGCTCAAGAACGAGATGTCGAACTATACGAACTCCCTGCGGTCGATCCGCGACGTGCTGCTCGACAACGAGAACTACACGAAATGCCCGCTCTACCGGAGCCTCCAGCGTGACATCGAGCGCTACATCGCCCGCACGATCCTCAACATGAAGCGCCGGGGGCAGATCAAGGAGAATTCGGTCATCGGCATTCTCCACCGGCTCCGCCAGGAGGCCTTTTCGTGAGTGAGGGGGGGGGCAGAGACCCCCAGACAAGAAAAGGCCACGGATAAGGAAAAGGCCGCAGACAAGGAGAAGGGCCCAAACGGTCCGCAGGCAAGGGGAGGGTCGCAGAAAAAAAGGAGAGCCACGTTATCGGCTCTCCTTTCGGTTTTATAGACCTCCTTTCGGTTTCCGGATCGGCAGGGATCAATACGGCCCCTCTTTCTTGCGGACGACGCGCACCGTGGCCTGCGTGGCCTGCCGGATGAAGACCTGCGGCCCGCGGGCGTAGCGCCGCCACAGCTCCTCGGTATAGCCGCGCACGGTCAGCAGCTCCATGTTCTCGGACTTCATCACGTCGAAACCCGCCTCGCGCAGTGCCTCGACCACCTCGTCGATATGCCACGAATTGTCCACACAGAGGCTCAGGTTCACGGCCGAGTTGTGGATCAGGTTCGTCTTGATGCGGAAGCGCTCCAGCAGTGAGAAGATCGTCGCGAACTTCTCCTCCAGCACGAACGAGAAGTCCCGCGAACGGATCGTCAGCAACACCTGGTCCTTCTTGAGGATCAGGATCGGCACGTCGACCGGAGCCGACAGCCCGCGGATCACCGTGCCGGGCTTGCGCTTGTCGCCGAACGGCCGCACGTAGAGCGGGATGTTCTTGTTCTGGAGCGGCTTGATCGTCTTCGGGTGGATGATCTGCGCCCCGCTGTAGGCCAGTTCGATGGTATCGAGGTAGTTCAGTTCGGCAATCTGCACGGCGTCGGGGAAGATCTTCGGGTCGGCGTTCAGCACGCCGTCGACATCCTTCCACACCGACATCGACTCCGCGTCGAGGATGTTCGCCGCCACGGCCGCCGAATAGTCCGAACCTTCACGCCCGAGCGTCGTGGTCGTCCCGTCGGGTGCCCCGCCGATGAAGCCCTGGCCGATGAATACCGTCTCGGGACCGTTCGCCACGGCCACCCGCAGGCGCGGGGCCGAAGCCTCGATGTCCACCCCGGCATCCTTGTGGCGCTGCTCCGTCACGAAGCAGCGGCGCATGTCGATCCAGCGGTTCGGAACCCCGGCGTAGTTCAGGTATTCGGAGATGATCGTCGTCGAGACCAGCTCGCCGTAGGCCACGATCGTGTCGTACCACAATTCGGCATCTTCGGCCCGGTAAACCGTCTGCGTGGCGACCTGCTCCAGTTCGTCGAACAGCGCATCGACCTTCTCCAGCCGTTTGGGTTCGTGCCACAGGTCGTCGATGATCTCCGCGTGGTAGTCGCGCAGTTTGGCAATGTGCTCCAGCGACTGCTGCTTATCGCCCTTCTGAAGCCCTTCGAACACCCTCTCCAGGGCATTCGTCGTCTTGCCCATCGCCGAAACGATGATGAAGAGATGCTGTTCCTCGTCGATGATCTGGCGCAGGTTTCTCACCCCGTCGGCATTCCGGACCGACGCGCCTCCGAATTTGTAGACCTTCATATCTGTTCTGTTAATAAAGCCTAATAAAGCCGTTGAACAAAGCCGATGAAACAAAAGTCCTTCCATCGCCATCATGCTCCCGAATCCCGTGCCCGGCCTCCCCGACCGCGTATTTCAAATCTGACCCGCCTCCCTCCCCGCCTCAGGCGGGGGGGGGTACTGGGAGCGTCTCCGCAATATCGGGATGCCGGATTCCCCGGATCGGTTACTCTTTCACCGCCCTGTACGGCACCCCGATGTTCTGGAAGAGGAATGCGTACATGTCGGCCGCCTCATCGATGCGTTTCGAGGTGGGTTTCCCGGCCCCGTGCCCGGCCTTCGACTCAATGCGGATCAGCACCGGAGCATCCCCGGCCTGGCAGTGCTGCATCTGGGCGGCAAACTTGAACGAGTGGGCCGGGACGACGCGGTCGTCGTGGTCAGCCGTCATCACCAGCGTCGCGGGATACTTCACGCCCTCCCTGATATTGTGCAGCGGCGAATACTTGTAGATGTAGGGGAACTGTTCGGCATTGTCCGACGAACCGTACTCCACGGCCCAGCCCCAGCCGATCGTGAACTTGTGGTAGCGCAGCATGTCCATCACGCCGACCTGCGGCAGACACACCGCATAGAGATCCGGACGCTGCACCTCGCAGGCGCCGACCAGCAGTCCGCCGTTCGAGCCGCCGTTAATGGCGAGCCGCTCCGACGAGGTGTATTTCTGTGCAATGAGGTACTCGGCCGCCGCGATGAAGTCGTCGAAGACGTTCTGCTTGTTTTCGAGCATACCGGCCTTGTGCCACGCCTCGCCGTACTCCGAACCGCCGCGCAGGTTGGCCACGCAGTAGACACCGCCCTGCTCGACGAACATCAGCGCCGAGGGGTTGAAGCCCGGGGTCATGTTGATCTGGAAGCCGCCGTACCCGTAGAGCAGACAGGGATTCTTGCCGTTGAGCTTCATGTCCTTGCGGTGGGTGATGAACATCGGCACCTGTGTTCCGTCCTTCGAAGCATAGAAGACCTGCTCCGTCACGAAGAGCGAGGGGTCGAAGGCCACCTCGGGAGCCTTGTAGAGGGTCGATTCGCCCGAGGCGATGTCGTAGCGGTAGATCGTCGCCGGAGCCGTGTAGTTCGACAGCGAGTAGTAGAGTTCGGTATCCTCCTTCTCGCCGCTGAAGCCCCCGACCGTCCCGATGGCGGGCAGCGTGATCTCGCGCACAAGCTTGCCGTCGTAATCGTACTGGACCACCTTGTTCTGGGCATCCTGCAGGTAGGAGGCAAAGAGGTAGCCGCCGGCCGTCCCGACCCCTTCGAGCAGGTTCCTGTCATGCTCGGGGATCACCGTCTCGACCTGCGCGGGGTTGTTCAGCGCCATGCGCTTGAGGGCGTAGTTCGAGGCCCCCTCGTTGGTCATGAAGTAGAACCGGTCCTCCCGGCAGTCGACCGGTGCGTAATCGTGGGCAAAGCCGACGAGCAGCGTGCGGAACTTCTTCTCGGAGGTTTTCCGATAGAGGATCTCCGTTCCGGAAGTACCCTCCGACGCGATGATGAAGAGCCACTTGCCGTCGTCCGAAGGCCAGGCCGAGAAGTAGCGCAGCGGATGGGCCTTGTCCTCATAAATGAGGCGGTCGGCCGTCTGCGGGGTCCCCAGCTTGTGGTAGTAGACCTTCTGGAACTGGTTCTGCGACGAGTAGACACCCTCTTTGGGGGCGTCATAGGCGCTGTAATAGAAACCCTTCGAATCGGGGGCCCATACGGCGCCGGAGAATTTCACCCATTCGATGCGGTCTTCGGTCAGGGCCCTGGTTTCGGTATCCATGACGCGGATCTCGACCCAGTCCGAACCCGACGCCGCGGCGGCATAGGCGAAATAACGCCCGTCCTTCGAGAAGGAGACCGCCGAAAGGGCTACCGTGCCGTCCTCCGACAGGGTGTTGGGATCGAGGAACACCTCGCCAGCCCGGCCGGGCTCCGCCGTGCGGCAGAGCACCGACTGGTTCTGCAGCCCGTCGTTATAATAATAGTAGTACCAGTCGCCGTGCTTCGACGGGGCGCCCTCCTTGGGGTAGTTCCACAGTTGGGTCAGCCGCTCGCGGATCGCCTCGCGGAAGGGAATCTGCGAGAGGTAGTCCTCGGTCACGGCATTCTCGGCAGCAACCCACGCCGCCGTCGCCTCCGAATTGTCGTCTTCGAGCCAGCGGTAGGGATCCGGAACCTCGGTCCCGAAATAGTTGTCCACCACCTCGCCGCGGGCCGTTTCGGGGTAGGGATTGTGCTTTATCTGCTTCATGTTGCCGCAACCTGCCGTTGCCAAAGCCGCTGTGCCTGCCAGCACGGCGGTGATCCAGGAATAACGTTTCATAAATGCAACCGTTTGGGTGATATTTCGGCAAAGTTAGGAAAAATTCGATATTTTCCATACATTTGTCTGCCAGAAAACAACGCAGAACATGAACAGCAACCATAACGAACTCCGAGCGATCGTCGAGCAGGCATGGGAGAATCGCGAACTGCTGCACGACAACGCCGTACAGCAGGCCGTACGCCAAGTTATCGAATACGTGGACAAGGGCGAACTCCGCACGGCGGAGCCCGTCGATCCGGAGAACAGCCGGTGGCAGGTCAACGAATGGGTCAAGAAGGCCGTGATCCTCTACTTCCCGATCCAGCCCATGCGCAAGATGGAGGCCGGGGAGATGGAGTGGTTCGACAAGATGGAACTCAAACACGGCTACGAGGAGCTGGGCGTACGCGTCGTACCCCACGCCGTGGCCCGCTACGGCGCCTATATCGCCCCGGGGGCCATCCTCATGCCCTCCTATGTCAACATCGGCGCCTATGTCGATACGGGCACGATGGTCGACACATGGGCTACGGTCGGCTCCTGCGCCCAGATCGGACGGCACGTCCACCTCTCGGGCGGCGTCGGAATCGGCGGCGTCCTCGAACCCGTACAGGCCGCCCCGGTCATCGTCGAGGACAACTGCTTTCTCGGTTCGCGCTCGATCGTCGTCGAGGGCGCCCACATCTGCCGCGAGGCCGTGCTCGGCTCGAACACCGTCATCACCGGCTCGACCCACATCATCGACGTCACAGGCCCGGACCCCGTCACCTACAAGGGTTACGTCCCGCCCCGCTCGGTGGTCGTCCCGGGGAGCTACCGCAAGCGGTTCCCGGCCGGCGAATACAGTGTCACCTGCGCCCTGATCATCGGACAGCGCAAGGAGTCCACCGACAAGAAAACCTCGCTGAACGACGCCCTGCGCGACTTCGGCGTCTCGGTATAACCCCGGGGCAAGGGCCTTCACACAACAGCGGGAGGGGGCTGACGGCAACGATCTCCCCTCTCCTGCCTTGTTTTCCCTTTCCCCCGCCCTGCCTCCTCCGAAAACTCCCCGAAAAATGATCCACCACCTCGATACCACCACCTCGACGAACGACGACGCCCGCGATGCGAAGTACCGCCACGGCGATATTGTCTGGGCCGAGCACCAGACCGCCGGACGCGGACAGCGCGGGCACAAATGGCTCAGCCCCGAAGGCGAGAACCTCACCTTCACGATGGTCGTCGAACCGCGGTTCCTGCCCGTCGGGGAGCAGTTCCTGCTCTGCGAGGCCCTGTCGCTGGCGCTGACCGACACCTTCGCCCATTACGGCATCGACACCCGCATCAAGTGGACCAACGACATCTACGCCGGGGACCGCAAACTCGAAGGCGTGCTGATCGAACACAACTGTTCGGGACAGATGTTGTCGCGCTCGCTGCTCGGAATCGGCATCAATGTCAACCAGACGGAGTTCGACCCCACGCTGCCGAACCCCGTCTCGATGGCGCAGCTCACCGGACGCCGCTACGACCGCCGCGAGGTGCTCGAAACCTTCGAGCGGTGTATGCTCGCACGTTACGACCAGCTCGAACACGGAGACCGCAAAGCCTTGCAGCACGACTACCGCAACCGGATGTACGCCCTCGGGGAGATGCGCCCGTTCCGCTACCCCGACGGGTCGCTCACCCGCGGAGCTATTCAGGGAGTTCGCCCTTCGGGCGAGCTGATCCTCCGCCACGAGGACGGAAGCATCCGCGCATATCTCTTCAAGGAGATCGAATTCGTCCTCCCGGCACGGATCGGATAGCCTCCCCCCGCAGCCTCCTTTCCCGATCTCGAAAACCCCGGCCCGGCCCGGAAAAAATTCCGTTCCGGGCCTCGCTTTTTTGCCCTTTTCTCTTGCTGTTACAAAAATAACAGTTATATTTGCATCGAGAAAACGGTTTTTCCCAAACAAAAAACAAAAATTCCATGAATGTACCTGCAAATCTGAAATACTCGAACGACCACGAATGGTGTCGCATCGAGGGCGACGTAGCCGTTGTCGGCATCACCGATTTCGCACAAAGCCAGTTGGGCGACATCGTTTTCGTCGATGTCCCGACCGTCGGCGAAACGCTCGCTGCCGGCGAGGTCTTCGGATCGATCGAGGCCGTGAAGACCGTCAGCGACGCCTTCCTGCCCGTGGGCGGCGAAGTGTTGGAATTCAACGAGGCGGTCGATGCCGACCCCTCGATCGTCAACAAGGATGCTTACGGCGAGGGCTGGCTCGTCAAGGTGAAGATCTCCGATCCCGCCGAATACGACGCCCTGCTCAGCCCCGCCGACTATGAGAAGCTGATCGGATAGGATACGCCGGACAGCACAAAAAAGGGGCGGAGTTGCAGGCTGACCGTACCGAAGCCGGACAAACAAGGCAAGAGAGAGGCCGGTAAATGTGTGGGTAGGCGCGCCGGACGTGAAGGTTGAAGCAAGAGACGAGGTTTGAATGAGAGATCCCGCAACCGTGTGGAAGATGAGATGAGAGAGCAGAGAGAGGGAAAATGCGGGAACGTGGAGATGAGCGAAGACCGGACAAGGTGTGAAAAGGTGGTGAGAAACCCGGCCGCGCAAAGAGTGACAGGAACGGCAACGGTGAATACGGAAACAGACCGAAAGCGTGAGCAGGAGAACGGAAGAGACTGCAATCAAGAGAGAGGAGAGAATTGCAAACGAAACATCTGCCGTGTGAGATACCCGGATGCAAACCGCATGTTGCGGGCAGCTCCAGCCCCTCTAACTGAAAAAACAACTCAAACTTTCATAACCCATTATGTCAAAAGTTACTGTCGTAGGTGCAGGCGCCGTAGGCGCAACCTGTGCGAATGTGATGGCTTGCCGCGAAGTGGCAAGCGAGGTGGTCCTCATCGACATCAAGGAGGGCCTTTCGGAAGGCAAGATGCTGGACATGTACCAGACCTCCACGCTGATGGACTTCGACACGAAGCTCGTCGGCACGACCAACGACTACAAGAAGACGGCCAATTCGGACGTCGTGGTCATCACCTCGGGAATCCCCCGCAAACCGGGCATGACCCGCGAGGAACTCATCGGCACCAACGCCAATATCATGAAGGGCGTCATCGCCAACGTCATCAAATATTCGCCCCGCGCGATCATCGTCGTGGTGGCCAACCCGATGGACACGCTGACCTACCTGGCCCTGAAGGCTTCGGGACTCCCGAAGAACCGCGTCATCGGCATGGGCGGCGCCCTCGACTCGTCGCGCTTCAAGTGCTACCTGGCCAAAGCCACCGGCGCCAACATCAACAACGTCGACGGCATGGTTATCGGCGGCCACGGCGATACGACGATGATCCCGCTGCTGTCGAAGGCCACGGTTAACGGTGTGCCCGTCACGCAGTTCGCCTCGAAGAAGAAACTCCAGGAGGCCGTGCAGAACACGATGGTCGGCGGCGCCACGCTCACCAAACTCATCGGCACGTCGGCCTGGTATGCTCCGGGAGCCGCCGCTTCGATGATGGTCGAGGCCATTCTCCACGACCAGAAGAAGTTGATCCCCTGCTCGTGCTACCTCGAAGGCGAATACGGAGAGTCGGACATCTGCATCGGCGTACCCGCCATCATCGGCCGCAAGGGCGTCGAGAAGATCGTGAAGGTCGACCTCACGAAGGAGGAGAGCGAGAAGTTCGCCGCTTCGGCCGCTGCCGTGCGCAAGACGAACAACGTCCTGCACGAGATCAACGCCCTGTAAGCGTACCCGCAATCCCGAACGAAAAAAGGGCTCCGACATACGGTCGGAGCCCTTTTCGTGTATCTGCCAGCCTCGCCTGCCCGGGCAAGCGGGTCAGACAGGCAGAAAAATCGGCTCAGAAGCTGATCTTCGCCCCCACGAACCAGCTGCGCGGCAGCGACGGCCCGTAAACATAGCCCGAATCACGCTCCACGCCCCGGTCGAAATCCCGCTGATAGGCGTTGAAGAGGTTCTGCACGCCGCCGTAGAGCTGCAGCGTGAGGTCGCGGTAAAGCGGCAGATCGTAGGCCACGCGCAGGTTCACGTCGCAGAACGACGGCGTCGTAACCGCCACGTCCTGCGCAACGCCCGAACCCTTCATGTGCTGCACGAGCATCTCGCCCGTGCAGGTCCCGGTCACGTCGGCCGTCAGCCGCCGCAAGGGCTTGAACGACGCCGTAAAGTAGCCGTAGAGGTCCGGCGTGCGGAACATCCGCCGCACGGGCGGAACCTCCGGGTCCTCGCTCCACTGCTCGGGTTCCGCATAACGGCTCCGCTGCCAGGTCATGCCCGCCTGCAGCTCGAACCAGCGGGTGAAGACCGCACGCCCTTCGACATTCACCCCGGCAACCGTGGCTCCCGAACCGTTGTAACGCTCCTGGATTTTGCCGCCGTCGTCCGTATCCTCCAGGTCACGCAGCGCGAAAACATCGTCGAGGCGGGTATAGAATCCCTCGACGAGCAGGTTGGTCTGCACGCTTCCGAAATTGCGGTAGAGATCGGCCGAGAGGCTCACGCTGTGCGAGCGTTCCTCCTTCAGATCGTCGGCCAGCCGGATCCGCCGCCGCTCCCCGCCCACGATGGCGATGTGCATGTCCTCGTCGAAGGCCTGCGGAGCCCGATAGCCTCCGGCATAGCTCACCCGCAGGTTCACTGCCTCCGAAGGATTGAATCGCACGTTGACCCGCGGGCTGAAAATCACGTGATCGACCAGGTTGTGCTTATCCAACCGCCCGCCGAGCAGCAGCGACCATTTCGACGTTTTCCACTCGTTCTGAAAATAGCCGCCCACGATATGCACCCGCTGATCGGTGTCGATGGCGTAGCCGATCGAGCGGTCGTGAAGGTCGTCGTAGCTGTATTCGACCCCGAGAGTCAACTCCGAAGGCATGAACAGCAGCCGTTCGAAGGCGTGCACGTACTGCAGCCCCGAAGCCAGGACCAGATCGCGCGTCGTACCATAGGCCAGCAGGTCCTGTTTGCTGCCGTAGTAGCTCTTCCGGGCCGTATTCTGGAACGAAAAATAGGCATTGAAGCGGTCGCTGCGGTCGGCCGACGAGAGGTCGAACGCAAGGCTTCCGCCGTCGATCGTATGGTCGGTCTGTTCGGCAATGTTGGCCTCGTGGGGCGGCTGCTTGAGCAGGTCGCCGCCCCGGCGGTACTCGTTCAGATGGTGGTACTGGGCCGTGATACGCGAATAGGCCCCGGTGCGGAAGAACGACCGCATCCCCACCGAACGGCTGTCGAGCAGGGGCAGTTCGGTGAATCCGTCCCCGTCGTGGTCGTAACCCGAGCGGTGGCGGCTCTGCCCGAAGATCCCGATTCCGGCCCGCCCGCTCTCGGAGACGATCGAGGCGTTGAGCATCGAGTTGTTGTCGTAGGAGTTGCTGCCGCCGAGCGACATCAACGTGTGCGAGAACTGCGCGGAGCTGCGCGTCGGCTCTTTGGTAATGACGTTGATCGTCCCGCCGATGGCCGACGACCCGTAGAGCGCCGAGCCGCCGCCGCGCAACACCTCGACACGTTCGATCATGTTGGCCGGAATCTGCTCCAGACCGTAGACCCCCGTGAGGGCCGAAAAGACCGGGCGAGAATCGATCAGAATCTGCAAATAGTGGCCGTCGAGTCCGTTGATGCGGACCTGTGTGAAGCCGCAGTTCTGGCAATCATCCTCGACCCGCACGCCGGGTTGGAACGCGAGGCCCTGGGCCAGGCACGAAGCATTGGCCCGTTCGAAGAGTCCGGCGTCGAGGACGCTCACCAGCGCCGGAGCCTCACGCCGCAGCGTGGCCGAACGGCTCGCCGAGACCACCACCTCGTCCATCGAGATGCCGCTCTGCTCGACTTCGAAATTCAACTCCAGGGTCGCGCCCCGGGTCAGCGTCACGGCCGCCTGCCGTGTGGCATAGCCCAGAGCCCGGACCTCGACGGTCAGCTCCCCTTCGGGCAGGTTTTTCAGGAAATAGTGCCCCGAGGCATCGGTAGTCGTGCCAAGCGGGGTTCCGACCACCGAAACCGTGGCATAGGGAATGTGTTCATGGGTTGCGCGGTCGACGACGTGGCCGAAGAGGTTGGCATCGGTTCCCTTGCGCGGGACTTCGGCGCCCTGCACGCCGAAAAAGGTCAGGCACAGTGCAAACAGTGCCGACAATATGGATCGTTTCATGAAAAATGTCGTTTAACGGGTTGATGATTCCGATCCGGCATTCCGGATCGTCGCGGCCCCCGGGCCGCAGGTACGGGACTCCCGGTCCCTCGGATGCGAAGGGCCCCGATACGGCTGCAGCCGCATCGGAACAAGGAGACGGAATCACGCCCGGGGAGGTGCCCGCAGGGAGAGGCACGCCGTGCGCAGCACGCATCGGCAACGAGTGGCCTCGGGCTTCAGGACGGCCAACACCTCGGCATAGAATTCATGCGCGGGGAGGCTTTCCGAGAGGTAGGGATAGAAGTGGTAATTGTCGACGGGACAGTATTCGACAACTCTCTCCCGAGCACCGTTGTCGGGCAGCAGATCGCCGCAAAGGGCGGCGAAATGGGCATGGTCTTCAAGGTAGATATGCACCTTCTGCCCCGCATAGGCGGCAAGCAGGGCGGTGAGCAGGAATGCTGCGACGAAACGTTTAGTCCGGAGGTGCATCTTCATTGGACGCGAAGATACGAAAAAAAAGGACCGCGGCAAGCGGTCCCAGCAAAAATACCTAATTATGAGTAGGTCGTATGTCCTGTCCGGCGGTCGGGGCCCGGTTGTCTGGTTCCCGGCGGTCAGTTTCCGATGGTCAGACCCTCAAGAACCTTCTTTCCGCACCCTCCGCCCAATCAACGGCTCCAGCGGTCAGTTTCCGATGGCCGGACCCTCAAGCACCTTCTTTCCGCACCCTCCGCCCAATCAACGGCTCCGGCGGTCAGTTTCCGATGGTCGGACCCTCAAGCCCCCCGATCCGCAGGCCTCCGCGGCCTCCCGGCGTCAGATCGTGATGTCGAGGATCTCGAAATGGATCGTCCCGGCCGGAACCTCCACATCCACCCGGTCACCCTTCTTATGCCCCAGCAAAGCCTTCGCAATCGGGGTTCCGATCGCCAGTTTCCCTTCACGCAGGTTTGCCTCGTGCTCGGCGACGATCGTGTAGGTCATCTGCTTGTTGTTGTTGTGGTTCAGCAACGTCACCTTGCTCAGGATCTGCACCTTGCTCTTGTCGATCTTCGACTCGTCGATGACCCGGGCATTGGCGATCGTATCCTCCAGTTTGGCAATACGCATCTCCAGCAGCCCCTGGGCTTCACGGGCCGCATCATACTCCGCATTCTCCGAAAGGTCACCCTTGTCTCGCGCCTCCGCAATCGCGGCCGAAATCGCCGGACGCTCAACGGAACGCATGTGGTCGAGTTCATCCTTGAGCTTCTTGTAACCCTCGGCTGTCAGATAAATAATCTCTTTTGCCATAATCCGAATAATCTTCTAATCTTCCGGGAACGCCTCCGAAGAGGAATTTCCAAAACACGTAAAAAATAAGAATCCCGGCCCGTGAAGGCCAGAACCCTGCATCGTTGCACAAGCAAAGATAAGAAGGATAATCCACATTTCCAAATCTTTTTTCGGGTCCGGGTCCGGTTTCCGGACGCCTCCGCAGAAACCCGGATCCGGAAACTCCGGTCCCGGGCAGAGCCCCGGCCGCAAAAAGTCTCCGCAAAAGGGCCCGTCTCCGGCGCCGGGGACAATAATTTTTTTTTGCAAATCGTTAATTTATGCGTAACTTTGCGCGATAAAGCGCCGTAAAAGATTCTCAAATGAAGCAGACTTTCTCATACGCCCTTTGCGCCGTGGCGGCAGCAATCTTCCTCAGCGGATGCTCCGGCATGAACGCACTGCTGAAAAGCGGGCAGCCCGAACTGATCTACAGCAAGGCGCTGGAGTATTACGACAAGGGTAAATGGCAACGCGCCATCACGCTCTTCGAAGGCGTGGAACACTACTATCAGGGCACCTCGCGCGAGGATACCGTCTCGTTCTACAAGGCCTACTGCCGCTTCAAGAACCGCGACTACGACACCGCCTCGGCGGAACTCGACGACTTCCGCCGCAAATTCGGCCGCAGCGCCTTCATCGAGGATGCCGAAGGGATGTATGCCCTCTGCCACTACTACCTCTCCCCGGGCCCGACACGCGACCAGACCATGACCGGGCACGCCCTGATCGCCATCAACGAATTCATGTCGCGCTACCCCGAAAGCAGCCGCATCGAGAATTTCAAAAAGATCAACACGGAACTCACCGAACGGCTCCATGACAAGGCCTATCTGAACGCCTATACCTATTATAAGATCGGGCGTTACAAATCGGCCATCACGGCCCTGAAAAATGCCCTGAAGGAATATCCCGAAAGCAAGCACCGCGAGGAGATCATGTACCTGATCGTCGATGCCAGCTACCGCTTCGCCAGCAACTCCATCGCCAGCAAGCAGACGGACCGTTACCTGGCGATGCTCGACTCCTACCTCTCCTTCAAGGAGGAGTACCCCAAGTCGAAACACATCAAGGAGGTGGACCGCATGGCCAAGCAGGCCCGCGACTACCTCGACCGCAACAACAAGGACAACAACATATAAGATGGAAATCAAGAAGAACATCCCCAACAACACCATCACGCGCAAGCTGGTGGATCTGGACAAGGAGACCGGCAACGTCTACGAGAGCATCAACATCATCGCGCGCCGTGCCAACCAGATCTCGACCGAGCTCAAGGCCGAGTTGAACCGCAAGCTCGCCGACTTCTCGTCGCCGACCGACACCATGGAGGAGACCTTCGAAAACCGCGAGCAGATCGAGATCTCGCGCTACTACGAGCGCCTTCCCAAGCCGGTGATCATCGCCACGGAGGAGTTCCTCGACCACGAACTGGTCTACAAGGAGGGCAAGAACGACACGTTCAAGGAGATCTAAACCCACGACGATGGCATCCGGAAACGCTGCGACCGCATCCTTGGCGGGACGCCGCATTCTGTTGGGCATTACGGGCAGCATAGCAGCCTACAAGGCTGCCATGCTGTGTCGTTTATTGAAGACGGCAGGCGCCGAGGTCCGTGTGGTGATGACCCCGCTGGCCAAGCAGTTCATCACGCCGCTGACGATGGCCACCCTCTCGAAAAACCCCATTCTCGTGGAGTTCTTCGACCCCGAGAACGGCGCCTGGAACTCCCATGTCTCGCTGGGCGAGTGGGCCGACTGCTACCTGATCGCCCCCGCCACGGCCAATACGCTGGCCAAGATGGCCACGGGCGTGGCAGACAACCTGCTGCTGACGGCCTATCTCTCGGCACGCTGCCCGGTGGTCGTAGCCCCGGCCATGGACCTCGACATGTATGCCCATCCGGCCACGCAGCAGAACCTCCGCACACTGGCCGAACGCGGCGTGCGGATCGTCGAACCCGCCGAAGGAGAGCTGGCCAGCGGCCTGACAGGAAAGGGCCGGATGGCCGAACCCGATACGATCGCCGCCTTCGTCGGCGACCTGTTCACCGAAAAAAAAAAGACACTCGCCGGTAGACGGCTGATCGTCACGGCCGGCGCCACGATCGAAGCCATCGACCCCGTGCGGTTCATCTCGAACCACTCCTCGGGCAAGATGGGCTATGCCATTGCCGGCGAACTGGCCGCCCGCGGTGCGGAGGTGACGCTCATTTCGGGGCGCACGGCGCTGCCCGTACCTCCGGGTGTCGAGCGGGTGGATGTCCTCTCGGCCGAAGAGATGTACGATGCCGCGGTCCGGGCCTTCGAGGCGGCCGACGGCGCGGTGATGTGCGCCGCCGTAGCGGACTACACCCCCGCCGAATTCTCCGACACGAAACTCAAGAAGGGCGACGACGAACTGTTCATCCGCCTGCGCCGCACGCGCGACATCGCCGCAGAACTGGGTACCCGCAAGGGAGGGCGGCTGCTGGCGGGCTTCGCGCTGGAGACCGATGACGAGGAGGCGCACGCCGAATCGAAACTCACCCGCAAGAACTTCGACTTCATCGTCCTGAACTCCCTGCGGGATGCCGGAGCGGGCTTCCGCGGCGACACGAACAAGGTGACCCTGATCGACCGCACGGGGCGTGAAGCCCTGCCGCTGCTCTCGAAACGGGAGGTCGCGTCCCGCATTGCCGACCGTATCGAGGCCTTTTTCGCCCGCTGAAGAGCCGGAAGCCGCATTCGAAATACGCCGAAACCTGGATATTGAATCGCTAAAATCCGAATTGCCATGCTGCGCCGTCTGTCCGTCGAAAACTACGCGCTGATCGACAAACTCGAAATGGAACTGGACCCGCACCTGAACATCATCACGGGGGAGACGGGAGCCGGAAAGTCCATTCTGCTCGGGGCTCTCGGGCTGCTGCTGGGGGCCAAGAACGACGGGGCGGCGATGAAGGATGCCGCCCGGAACTGCACGGTGGAGGGGACCTTCAACCTCGCGGGCTGCGGGCTGGAGGCTTTCTTTGCGGAGAACGACCTCGACTACGCCGCCGAAACCACCCTGACGCGCATCATCACCCCGGCAGGCAAGAGCCGGGCCTTCGTCAACGACGTTCCGGTGCAGCTGGCACAGCTGCGCGAGCTCGGCACGCGCCTGATCGACATCCACTCGCAACACCAGAACCTGATCCTCTCGTCGGAGGAGTTCCGCACCTCGGCACTCGACACCGTGGCCGGGAACGGCGACCTGCTGGCGCAATACGCCGCGCAATACGCCCGGATGAGCGACCTGCGCCGTGAACTGGCCTCGCTGCGCGAAGCCGCCGAACGGGGCCGCCGCGACGAGGAGTGGCTGCGCTTCCAGTGCGACGAATTGGCGGCCGCGTCGCTGCGCGCGGGCGAGCAGGCCGAGCTGGAGGAGGAGTTGGCCGTACTCGAAAATGCCGACCGCATCGGCGAGGCGCTGACCGGCCTGCGCAATGCACTGGACAGCGACGAAACGGGCGTTCTGAGCCAGTTGAAAAATGCCGAAAACGCCCTCGGGCATCTGCGCGAACACTACCCTACGGCCGGAGAGTTTGCCGACCGGCTGCACGCGGTCCTGGAGGAGTTGAAAGACATCGACGCTTCGGCAACGGCCGCCAGCGAACGGGTGGATGCCGATCCCGAACGGTTGGCAAAACGCTCGGCGCGGCTCGACGCCCTGATTGCCCTGCAACAGAAATACCGCGTGGCCGACGAGGCGGAGTTGATCGCCCTGCGGGACCGGAGTGCGGCGCAGTTGGCGGCAATCGTCCACAGCGGCGAGGAGATCGCTGCGGCGGAACGCGCCCTGCAGGAGGCAACGGCCGCCGCCGAAGCGCTGGCCGACCGGCTGCACAAGGCACGCGAAAAGGCTGCCGGAGGTTTCGAAAAGGAGATCCTGGCGACGCTGGACAAACTGGGCCTGTCGGAGACCATCTTCCAGGTGGCACTGACACCCCGCCCGGAACTGGACCGCACGGGCCGCGACCAGGTGCAGTTCCTCTTCACGGCCAATGCACGCATGACGCCGCAACCCGTCGAGCGGATCGCTTCGGGCGGTGAGCTTTCACGCGTGATGCTCGCCCTGAAGGCGCTGCTGGCAAGGCGGATGCAGCTGCCGACAATCATCTTCGACGAGATCGACACGGGCGTCTCGGGGCGCATTGCCGACGCCATGGGCGAGATCATCGAATCGCTCGCGGCCTCGATGCAGGTCGTGGACATCACCCACCTGCCGCAAGTCGCCTCGAAAGGCTCGGCACACTTCGTGGTCTACAAACGCAACGGCCGCACGGAGATCACCCGTCTGAGCGACGACGACCGCATCGCCGAGATTGCCAAGATGCTCTCCGGATCGCAGATCACGCAGGCCGCCGTAGCCCAGGCACGCATCCTGCTGGGCCGATAGAAGCCCGGAGGAGGGGGAGGGAAGAGAGAGACAGAGAGAGACAGAGAGAGACAGAGAGAAACAGGGAGGGAGAGAGAAAGAGGTAAAAACAAGCTCCGGCCCCATCGGCTCCGTGGCTTTTTCAACCGGGAGAAAACAGTCCCGGCATGGACGGCGCGGCCCCCCCCGACCGACCGTTCCCGACAACCACGAAAACCATGAACAACACACACGAAATCATTGCCCTCGCCGCCGCCAACCAGCGGCGGGCACACGAAATTCTCCGCGAACTGAGGTTGCGCGAAGCGTGGCAGGCCATCGGAGCGCGGGCCGAAGTGGTGGGATCGCTCCGCTCGGGACTCCTGATGAAGCACCTCGACATCGACCTGCACATCTACTCTCCGGCTCCGCTGCGCGTGGCCGACAGTTTCGCCGCAGCAGCCCGAATTGCCGAAAGGCCCGGTATCCGGCGGATGGAGTACGGCAACCTGCTCGACGCCGAGGACTGTTGTCTCGAATGGCACGCACAATACGAAGACCGTGACGGTCGGATGTGGCAGATCGACCTGATCCACATGGCCGAAGATTCGCCCTGGGCGGGATATTTCGAACGGGTGGCCGACCGGGTCGCGGCGGTACTGACCCCGGAGACGCGCGACACGATCCTGCAACTGAAATACGAAACATCCAACGAGAAGCATATCCCGGGCATTGCCTATTATCGGGCGGTTTTGGAGGGTGGTGTGCGCAACTGCGCGGAGTTCATGGCCTGGCTGCAGGAGCACCCCGTCGACGGAATCGTGGCGTGGATACCATGACCCCTTCCGTCCCTTCCACATCTGCACAAAAAACCGGGGCACTCGAAAACGAGTGTCCCGGTTTCTACTTATGCTGTCGTCGGACAGCGGCCGATCACTACATCATGCCGCCCATGCCGCCGGCCGGCATCGCAGGTGCAGGCTGCTCCGATTTCTTCTCGGCCAGCACGCACTCCGTCGTCAGGAACATCGAGGCGATCGAGGCAGCATTCTCCAGAGCCACACGCGACACCTTCGTCGGGTCGATGATACCGGCAGCGAGCAGATCCTCATACTTGTCATCACGGGCGTTGTAACCGAAGGCACCCTGGCCCTCGCGCACCTTGTTGACAACCACCGAGCCTTCGCCTCCGGCATTGGCCACGATCTGACGCAGCGGTTCCTCAATGGCACGCTTTACGATCTGGATACCGGTCGTCTGGTCCTCGTTCTCGCCCTTCAGGCCCTCCAGGGCAGCCGTAGCGCGGATGTAGGCCACGCCGCCTCCCGGAACGATACCCTCCTCAACGGCAGCACGCGTTGCGGCCAACGCATCGTCGACACGATCCTTCTTCTCCTTCATCTCGACCTCGGTCGTGGCACCCACGTAGAGGACTGCCACACCTCCGGCCAGCTTGGCCAGACGCTCCTGCAGCTTCTCCTTGTCGTAGTCCGACGTAGCCTTCTCGATCGAGGCGCGGATCTGAGCCACACGGGCCGCAATGGCCTCCTTCTTGCCGGCGCCGTCGACGATCGTCGTGTTCTCCTTGTTGAGCGTCACCTTGTCGGCCGTACCCAGCATGTCGAGCGTAGCATCCTCGATCTTCATGCCCTTGTCGGCCGAGATGACCGTGGCACCCGTCAGCACGGCGATGTCCTCAAGCATCTCCTTGCGGCGGTCACCGAAGCCCGGCGCCTTGCAGGCGGCAATCTTCAACGTTCCGCGCAATTTATTGACAACCAGGGCCGACAGCGCCTCGCCGTCGACATCCTCGGCGATGACCAGCAGCGAACGTCCGCTCTGGGCCACCGGCTCCAGCACGCCCATCAGCTCCTTCATCGTCGAAATCTTCTTGTCCGTAATCAGGATATAGGGTTTTTCGAGCTGGGCCTCCATCTTCTCCGTATCGGTGATGAAGTAGGCCGAGATATAACCGCGGTCAAACTGCATACCTTCGACCACCTCGACATGGGTCTCGGTGCCCTTGGCCTCCTCGACGGTGATGACACCCTCCTTGTTGACCTTGGCCATCGCCTCGGCAATCAGCTTACCGATGTTCTGGTCGTTGTTGGACGAAATGGTAGCCACCTGCTCGATCTTGGCGAAATCCGAACCGACCTCCTGGCTCTGAGCGCGCAGCGACTCGACCACCTTGGCAACAGCCTTGTCGATACCGCGTTTCAGATCCATCGGATTGGCACCTGCGGTGACGTTCTTTAGGCCGACACCGATGATCGACTGGGCCAGCACCGTAGCGGTCGTCGTACCGTCACCGGCATCGTCATTGGTCTTCGAAGCGACCTCCTTGACCATCTGAGCGCCCATGTTGGCGAACGAATCCTCCAACTCGACCTCCTTGGCCACGGTGACACCGTCCTTCGTCACCTGGGGAGCACCGAATTTCTTGTCGATAATGACGTTGCGGCCTTTGGGACCGAGCGTGACCTTGACGGCGTTCGACAGCGCATCGACACCCTCCTTGAGCAGTTCGCGCGCCTCTACATTATATTTGATTTCCTTTGCCATGGTTGTTTCGAATTAAATTAGATGATTGCGAGAATATCGTTTTGTTTCATGATAAGGTAATCGACGCCGTCGATCTGGATCTCCTGACCGGCATACTTGCCATAGAGCACCTGGTCGCCGACCTTGACCTCCATCTTGACCTCCGAAGTGCCGGGGCCTACGGCCACGACCTTGCCAGCCAGCGGTTTCTCCTTGGCCGTGTCGGGAATAATCAACCCTCCGGCTGTCTTCTCTTCCGCGGGATTCGGGAGAATCAGCACGCGGTCCGATAATGGTTTTACGTTCATAGCTTTGAGTTTTTAATTTGTTATTTAGTATTGCATTCGTTTCGACTTGCACCCCTTTTTCCAACAATAGATGTGCCAACCGTTTTTTGACAGTTTCGGGGTGACAAACGAGCAGGTCGGACTGCCAAATTGTCACTCCACGCAAATTCGCCACCATTTTCCGGGCGTTTTTTTTGCACGGAACGAAAAAACGTATTACCTTTGCACTCCGATACGGGATCCGTATCGACATGGTGGATGTAGCTCAGTTGGTTAGAGCGTCGGATTGTGGTTCCGAAGGCCGAGGGTTCGAGCCCCTTCTTCCACCCCAGGAGCGCCGGAGAGAGATGAGTGGGGGGGGGTGAAGGAAAGCGCGCAAACAAACAAAAAGCCTTATGTATCAATGATATGTAAGGCTTTTTTGTTTTGCTCGGTTTCAGTGAGGGCATTTGCAGGCAGGCTGTCCGAGACCAAGTCGTGACCTGTTTTTGCATATCGGAAAAGTAAACCGAACATAAAAGCCCGGAATACCAGTTCTTCCTTGAATCCAGTAAGAATAACTTGATTATATAACACGTGAAACGTCTGCTCTGTTGAGGCCTCCGGACAAAGGAAATACAAGATAAAGAGGTGGTACGCAAGGAGTGCGATCCCGAATCCTTTGAGAATATTTCCGTTCAACCCGAGAAACGAGAACAGTTCTTTCGGCTTAATTACGACGATCGCCAAAATCAAAACAGCAAGAGTAAGGAGTAATGCCTTTATCGACAGCCCGGGGATAGGGTTGCCCGGGAAACGGATGCTTCTGAACGTCACAACGGTTCGGCAAAAACGATCCTCCCGTACGATGGAACATACGGGAGGATCGTCTGTTTTCAGCGTGGAGCTATCGCCCCGGTTATCGGGCTGAAACGAGGAGAGCCGGTTTAACGGATATTGAGCAAGACGAAATTATCAAGAACGGTCTGTTGTGCGATTTGCTGAAGGTACTCTGCCAGTGAGGTTGGCAGATCGGCTGTAAATTCCGTCCGATAAGGCTTCCGGAACAGCGTCGTGAAGATGACATTTGCCGCCAGATAGCTCCCCGGAACCGCCGGATGGTAGTTGTCGGAACGGTAGAGTTCGCACTCGGGCCGCTCCCGGCGAACCCGCTGCCAGGCCATTCCCACGGGTGCGCACCAGGCATCGTTGTCGTAAGCCATCTCCAGATAGCTGGTTTTCAGCCGCTCCTGCATATTTTCGTAATCGTTTGCCAGCGGATACCCCGCTACGGGTTTCCGGTTTCCGAATTTATGCCCCCAGGTCATGTAGAAGATTACTTTGGCTTCGGGAGAACCGACATGGGCCAGACTGTCCAGAGTGCGCGCTGCCGGATAGACCTCCCGGATGACCTGGCGTGTCGGCATGGCCGGGGCCGTGCTCTGCTCCTGCAGTACGATATAGTCCCAGTGGCCCGAGATCAGCGCCCGGATCAGCTCCGGGTTTTTCAAATGGCCCGAAAATCGCTCTCCGCCCTTCAGGAAACGGGTGCAGGAGAGTTTTACCCCCTGCGAGGCCGCAATCTCCCGGACCATGCCGGGGAGGTCATTGAAATAGGTGAAGCTGTTGCCGATCCACAACATGCGCACCGAATCCTGCGGTTGCGCCGCCAGGCTTATCGGGCACAAGACGAGCAACAATCCGAAAATCGTGCGTTTCATCTCTCTTTGCGTTTGGGTTTGTCTGTTGTATACTTGGCGGAGAGGGTGCCGAATCGGAATCCTCTCCCGCATGTAAAGATAGCGGATTTCTGCCAGAAACCGGATACGTTCCGTCTCTTAAATTGTCGGAGCCGTCTCTTTCGGGAACTTCGGCTTCTGGATCCCCCCCCCGATTCCCGATCCGGCAGATCCAGGATTTCGCCGATTGGTCGTTCCCCGGCAAAGCCGTGCTCCGGGATCGTCCGTCCCTGCGCAAAATCGCCAAATTTTGAGACGCGCGGGCAAAAGACAACTGTGCGGATGACCGCGTCACCTCGTCCAACGATGGGTTTTCCATGGGCCTGCTCCCTGTAGCCCGAAAGCATCACTCTACTCTCGTGGATGGAGGACCCATGTATGAGCGTTTCAACCCGCCGAAATCAAGAACTGTCTTTTGTATGACAATGCCCGGGTCTCCCACCCGGATACGCAATGTATGATGCCCCGGGCGGTCAACATACAATGTCGATTTGTTGATCACACAATTCCGCAGGACACTTTCGAACCAAACCTGTGAATATTCGACATGCGAGGATGAGGGTGTGGCCAAGGCTCCATTGTCGATCTGCACGCTGTATTTGGTATCCGTATTGGTATTCTCGTTCAGCCGGAAATCCCGGTCTGCATGGAGTGGGAACGTCGGCAGCACATAAGTATAGACATCCACCAGCCCCGCATCAAATGCATAAAAATCATACTCCACACAAGGCACCTCCGGAGACCGGTAGGTCTGCAGCGCCGCAACCGGATCGCCCAACTGCAGCGCCGCCCCTTCAATTCCCAAATCTTCGACAACCCGAATGTCAATATCCCCGTTCTCACGCAGGCGATGGTAACCGGCTCCGGGTATCGAAACGACACCGTTGCTCTCAACATACATTCCCCGAAGATCGTCGCGGGAGGGTGTGGCCGGATTGAACAGCGACACGATGACCCTCCGGACCTGATCTCCCGCCCGGAATTCGATCGACCCCGTAGATTCACTGCCTTGGGGTGCCTTGTCCCAGTCCACCCGCACATGGATGCGTTCCTCGGTCGTGGTTTGCCCCTCTGTCCGGTCGATAAGAATCCACTTTTCCGAAGGCTTCGCCGTCCAGGCCAGGTTTCCGCCCCCTTGATTATAAACGTCGATCCAATGACTCCTGCACAGATAGCGGTCAAAGGCCGGGAGGGCATGGAAACTTCGAGAGCCCGTCACATCCTCCCCCTCTACCTGCAACCTCAAAACCGGGCCTTCCGCCTCCGCCCGGGATTCCAGCCGAGGCATCTCGAAATAGGCACTCACCCGATCATAATTCTGTCGCATGGACATCATGTGATTCCATTTCCCGCCGAGCAGCGAGTTGTAGTTGGCCGTAATGATCTGCAGGCTGTCATAACAGTTTACCACCTCCTGCCGTACCATGTCGGTCGCCGCACGCCCCTGACGGGCATACCAGCGATTCCGCTGACCGCCAAGCGTCATCCGATTCATCAGTTCGGCGCCACGCAGGGGATAGTAAACAAGTTGATAGAATGCCGGACGCGCCGACTCTTCGATCTCGGACAACATCCCTTCGGCCGCTGCCCCAAGCCGGCGGTAGGCTTCCAGCCGCCGATCGGCCTCCTCATAGTTGACAAACGAAAACTCCGTATCCGTAAGCTGCTCGCAACTTTGGTCAAACCGGTTCCAATGGTATCCCCAACCCATATATTCGGGTTTGCGCGAAAATGCCAGCCGCAGGTGCTCGCGGGTCATGGCCTCCAGCCGGGCGTAGTATTCCGCCCCGAAAAAGCCCGACAACCAGTGCGCAGGATATTTCACCACATTGTCCGCCGTAAAACGGCCGATATCGTATGCCATGTCCAGGAAGAGCGAAACCTGCATCTCCGAACCCTTCAGATCGCCGCAGTTAAGCAGCCATACACGGTCGGCCGTGGTATCGTAGGCCTTGCGAAGCTCCTCGTACATCAAGGCCGGAGGCGTCGTGCTGAACCACAGATAGCTGTGGGGAACTCCCAGATAGGAGACATGGTAATACACCCCGGAACGCCCCGAGCGCTGCTGCTCGCGGATCCCGCTCAACCGTTTCAGATAACCGTAGTTGTCATCCGGCCAGATGATCGTGATGTCATCGGGCAGCTCCAACCCGTTGGAATAGATCTCCAGCACCTCCTTGTACGGGGTAAATGCCTGCGGTATCGTCTCGATCGGACGATCTATATTATCCTCCAGTATCTTACGCTGGTCAAGCAGCGCCGACTGGAGCATCTCGACTTTCTTCCGCATCGGGGTCCCGACGGCCATGGCCGCATCATGCAACCCCCGCAGCGCCAGGGTATAGACATTTTCATAGGCTCCATTCTCCCGGATCCGTTGTGCCAGGACCCGGTTGATGCCATCCTTGTTCCTGCCATAATCCCAAGGACCCATCGTTTCCCGATCCCATTCACTCGCCGTATTGAGCAGCAACGGTTCGCAATGTGTGGACCCCATTACAATGGCGAACGTATCGGCCACCATTTTGTTTTCCGGGATCTGATTGAAAGCCGTCGATACAGGATGCATGGCCGGGCAGAGATAGTTGGCCTTCAACCGCAGCAGCAGTTCGCAAATTCGGGCATAGGTTTTGGGGCCGATATTGCCGCGCTCCTTTTCATAGGTTTTCGATGCCCACGGTGTCAACCCCCAGTCCTCGTCATTCAAGAAAATACCCCGGTAACGGACAGAGGGGGTCTCCGACAAAGTTGCCGGAGCCTCGACATACAATGCAGGATGCTTCCGTACGGGGACATCGGCCCACCAATACCACGGAGAGACCCCGATTTGCTCCGACAATGAGAAAAGTCCGTACGCAGCCCCCCGACGATCACTCCCGGCCACAATCAGCGCCTGCGATATGCCCGGCAGGGGATTGTCGACCCGCTGGATCAGATAACGCTCCCAGGCCCCGTCCAACGCTCGGATGTCTATCTTGCCCGCCCGGGCGATCCGCTGAATCAGCGCACTCTTCTCCACCGTCCCGACGATAACCAGCTGGCCCGATTCCGGCAGCGAAGTCACAATCTGCGGACGACGGCCCGTGACCGCTTCAACATCTGCGGCGAAAAGCTCGGCACAGCGCTTGACGACTTCGGGTTCGGCCGGATCATGGAGAATCGTGGCCGTTACCCGGGGAGTGGAGAGCGGAAAGGAGTTTCCTCCTTTCGCGGGCCGTTCGCCCACCGAAATACCGGCGGACAAGGCCGTCGGCAACAACAAACCAATGACGAATAAACAAAATCTCATCCCGATCATATGACGTATTTTAAGGATTGGCGGCCGAACCCGCATAACGGATGCAGGCCGGACGGATACACAAAGTTACGATTTTTCACTGTCCCCGAGTAAGTCCCGCAGCAGTTTCAGTTTGGCGGGCAGGTTGAATTTGCCGTTCACGGCATCACCCTCATACCAGGTCCCGAAAACCCCCTCCTGCGTGGCATACAAGGCATCGCGCGCCTGCTCCAGATACTCGATGGAACGGCCGAGATCCTCGGTTCGGTTTTCGGGGTGCTTGTACGCCCGGACAAAATAATGAAGCGAAAGATTCAGTTTTTCCATATAACGGCTTTGTGCCGCCAGGTTGTCCCGGAAAAAACGGCGGGCCGAGGGCTGCAACCGTTTCATGAACCTGTCGCAACGGTCTGCAACCGCCGCAAACCGTCCGGCGGACAGTTTTGTGCCCCGCAGCAGCGAATCGACCTGGTTCTGCCCGGCAATCCGGAACGACCGGCCCGGAATGCGCTCGAAACCGATCTCATGGAGCGGATTGGACGAAAAACGGTCGAAACGGCCGCCGATCTGCTCGAAAACCCGGGAATAGCGCAGGTCCTGGAAAACGAACTGCCGATCCATACCCGGAAACTCCGATGGCTTCTGCTGCCAATAGGCTCCGTAAAATGCACGATACAGCTCCGCGGCCTCGGCGGCATGACGCGCCCCGAAATATTGCGTGCAGAAATCACGAAGAAAAGCATCCGTATCGTACTCCTCCATGTCCCACATCATACGGGCATTGGCCGCCATCTCCAGAACGAATTCCCGGAGATTGCCCACATTGACCACCGAAAAGGTCAGCGGGCCGCGACTCCCGACATAACGATAGTTGAATTCCATTTTCCAGGGTCCCTCGGCCGCAGCCAGATGGGCGCCCGTCGACGTAAACTGGAGATTCATGTAATACCCCAGTTTGACATGCTGCGTCGTATCGAAGGCTACGATGTCATCGTAAGGATAGTGGTCGCGGCGACCGGCTACGAACGTCCAGAGCATGTTCTTCCCTGTGGGCGGCTTCAAATACCCTTTGGCCAACAGATCGGAAAGTTCGTCGTAGAATGTCATGCGCACGAAAGGATCCCGCTCCCCTGTCGCCTTCCTGATCATGTCGAGCTGAATCCGGATCATCCGGTTGATGACCTCGGCACGTGCCCGATCCCCTTTCGGCGCATCCGCGAATGCCGCCCAGAAAGGCTGGTCGCCGACTCCCCGGAAGGCAATCTGCCAAAGATTCTCCTGCTCGTTGCGGCAGACCGTCTCCACACTGTACTGCCAGAATTCACGCAGGGCCTGTTCGTTCGACAGCAACAGCTTCGGAGGTTCCATCTGGCGGACCTCCCGCCAATACCCCTCCCAATTCATCAGATTGTTGTTGCAGGCGACATGGTGATGGGACGTAAGCACCAACCCGTATTTGCGCAACAAGGCCGCCTGTCGGTTCAGTTTGTAATCGGGATAGGTGACCGTAGCCTCCAGCTCCACGGTATTGAGTTTCAGACGCAGCATCGTTTCGAGCCACAACTCGTCATTTTGCCGGGACAGCCTGCGCCAGGGTGTGAACAGATCCGTATCGTTGGGAAACCACGCACGATAGCGTACCTGGGGCGATTCGCAGAAACAGTCGTAGCCGGCCGGAATCTCAATGCGCTTTTTCACCTGCGGCTCCCAGGACGAGAAATACCACAACGGCGGAACCCCGAGAAGCTGTTCGCTGAACGTGTAGATTGCATAGATGGTCCCACGCATATCCCGGCCGTAAAGATAAATGCGGCGGTGTTCCGGATCCGCATACACCCGGTGGGACTCGAAATCCCCCAGAGGCCGCAAACCGGCAATCGCTACCGGGGCATGAGATGCAGACGCGTTGACGACGATCAATTCGATCCTTCCACCTTCGGGCTTCTCCGCCAACAACGGCCTGTACGTCATGACCCGCTCAAAGTCCCGTTGCAAGGTCCGAGCGGCCAGTTTAACCGGAGCCGGTTCGGCGGGGTCCACGACCAGGCAAAAGTTCCCTCGCTTCAGAACCAGCGGATCCGAGGCAAAACCCGGCCCCGGAACAAGCAGGATAAAAACAATCCCGAAAATGTACAAACATCGTTTCATATATGATCGACTCATGGTGAAGGCTTCTGCGATCTTTTTCATGATCCGCCCGTTGGGTCTGGCCGCTCCCGCTTTTCCAAAAGTCCAGAGAAGAATCCGACGGCCTGATCCCGGAACCGGGATGCATCGTCATACTCTTTTGCCGCAATTTGAGAAGGGCCTCTTCATAGCGTTCGGAGCCGAGCCATAAGTGAAACCCGGCAGAGTCCGGTTGTGAAGGTGTGCAAGCGGTCAGCAAGGCGATGACAACCAGCATTACATGCACAATCACAACAGGAAGTTTCCTCATAAAAAGTGCCGGAGATTGATATTTCAGCAAAAAGGCCGGGAACAAAAGTAGTAAAAAAAATTGATAACACAATCCGCCCCACCCGACGGCCCCCCTGACGGGGAACGGCACTGCCCGGTGCAGGCCGAGAATATCGCGGGACAGTCGCGGTCGCGGCAATACCACGGGGATACGGTAGGTTCATGGAGGGGCCGCAGCCCCGGTTCGATACACTTGTGAAGGCCCGGACCGGCGAATGAAATCCCGGCGCTGCAAGCGGGGTCCCATGCCCCGCGAACAAAGCGGAGGGTGGGAATCTGTCAATCACCTGATTTCCGCCCTCCGTCTTGCGGGTCTCCAGGGAAGGGATTGCGGGATCACTCTTCGCGAAGATAGACACTCATTTCGGAGAGCCCGCGAACGGCATGGCCCACGGCCTCCCGCTGTTCGGTGACCGGGAGGTGATCCTGGCTGTAGGTGCCCTGCTCGCCGTCCGAACCGCGGGCATCCAGGAAGAAGCGCGCCAGGGCGAGATAGCGGGGGTCGTGCGTGGCCCGGTAGAGCTTGACCAGAGCCAGTTCGATCTCCTCGTGCCCCGGGACGATCTTCCGGTCCGGTTCGTAGAAGGTCGCATAGAGCAGGTCGGCATTCTTTACGGCCACGTCCAGCAGCGTGCGCTTCCCCGTCGCATAGTAATGGGCTACGGCCGCTTCGTAGAGGTGCCCCACGTTGTAGAGTTCGTGGCTGTAACGGATATTCGACCAGCGCTCCTCACCGGCATCCCGCGGCATTGTCCGGCCGATGGTCCGGGGCGTGTAGAGGTATCCGTCGGGCTCCTGTGCCAGGGCCACCAGCCGGATCAGGCTGTCCATGTAGCGGTCCAGCCGCGCATCATAGGAGACGGCCAGCCGGTAGGAGGCTCCCTCCATGATCTTGAAGAGATCGGAATCGTTGAACTGCAAACCCTGAAAATCCCCCTCGGCAAGGCCTGCCGCTACGGCAAAATTGGCTATGCGGCCCGTCTCCTCGCATTTGCGGAACGCGAAGGGGATCGTCCGCCCGGAGACCGTCTCGATGCGCGGGGCCCAGAAGCCGTCGGTAAACCGTGCGTCGGTAAAGGGAACCGCCTGGAAGGTGTAATCCGGGGTTGCAGTGCGGCTCCCGCAACCCGTCAGCAATCCGATCAAAACAATCAGTAATGCAGGTCGTTTCATGTTCAGTCCGAGATGTTGGGTGATACGTATGGAGTTTTCAAATGGCAACAATTGGCAAGTTTGTGTCTTCAGAGGCAATCCTGAGACCAAAAGTAAGCATAAATCGGCAATTCGACAATGAATGCAGGGGAACATCCGTCCCCTCCCTGCCATTTTGCACTTCAGAGGGCCGCCCTGCCTGTGTACGGCGGCAGCCCGCATCGTCTCCACCCCGGCCCGAATCTCCCCGATCCGGGCCGGGGTGTTCTGGAGTAGTGAGTAGGGGTTGAGGTATAAAAAAGTTATTTTTCGGGGCAAAAATATTTGTGGATTTCAAAAATAGCCTTATCTTTGCACTCGCAATACCGAAAAGGGGTGCGTTAGTTCAGCTGGTTAGAATACGTGCCTGTCACGCACGGGGTCAGGGGTTCGAGTCCCCTACGCACCGCCAGAGACCGACGAAGAGTCGGGTTAAATAAAGCAAAAGCCTTGTAAACGAATAGTTTACGAGGCTTTTTGTTTTTGGATTATCTGCATGAGAAAGCAAAAAACAACCGGTTTCGGGTGTCCAAATCGGTGGACTTTTTCCGAGGGCCGAACCGTCCACCGAATAAGCATTTAACTCATTGATTTGCATCGTATTTCATCTTGACGCAAAAGGCTCTTGAAAGTAATTTTGCAACTTGTAAATACGATGTTATGGAAAGGACAACCTGCACGCTGATTTACTACCTGCGCAAGACCCGGATCAACAAGGAAGGGAAAGCGCCGATTTATGTACGCCTCACAGTCAACGGCCAACGCGCCGAAGTTTGTGCCCGGGCCCGCATCTTGCCCCAGTATTGGAATCAATCCCGAGGCAAGGCTGTGGAAAACAACCGGGAAGGCCGTGAGATCAACCGGCTGCTGGAGGCCATCTCGTTCAATATTGCGCAAACGCGACGCACGCTGGAGGCAGAAGGGAAAGAGATTACGGCTACGGGGATTATGGATCGCTACCTGGGCAAGAACCTTCCCGAACGCCATACCCTGATGGAGGTCTTTCGGGAACACAACAAACGATGCCGGGCTTTGATCGGAATCGACTTCACCGCTTCGACCGTGCAGCGTTACGAGAGTCTGATGCGCATCACAGGGGAGTTTCTGCTAAAGAAGTATGGCTCCGAGGACCTCTATCTGGACGAATTGCCGGTCCATTTGGTCGAGGATTATGAGTTCTACATGAAGACCGTAAGGCGATGCGTTCACAATACGGTGATGAAGAATCTGAAAAACTTCAAGAAGATCATCCGCATTGCGCAAAGCAACGGCTGGGTTCCGAAGGACCCGTTTCACGGCAAACATATCCACATGGAGCCGGTCGACCGACCTTTTTTGGAGAAACAGGAGTTTTTGTCGATGCTCCACAAGGAGATCTCGATCCCTCGACTGGCGCAGGTCCGCGACATCTTCTGTTTCTGCTGCTTCACGGGGCTGGCCTTTACGGACGTGCAACAGCTCAAGGCGGAGCATCTGGTGGCGGACATCCACGGCAAGATCTGGATCCGCAAGGCGCGGCAGAAGACCAAGAACATGTGCAACATCCCGCTGCTCGACGAGGCGCAAAAAATTATCGACCGTTACAGGGATCACCCCTACTGCCAGACACACGGCGTGTTGCTTCCCGTATGCAGCAACCAGAAGACGAACTCCTACTTGAAGGAGCTGGCCGACATCTGCGGCATCCGCAAGAATCTCTCGACTCATTGCGCGCGCCATACGTTTGCAACCCTGACGCTGGCCAGTGGCGCAACGATCGACAACGTTGCCAAGATGCTCGGCCATGCCAATGTCAACATGACGCGCCGCTATGCGAAGGTCCTCGATTCGTCGATCATGCGCGACATGGAGGTCGTTGCTGAAAATATGGCGTTGTAGCCCGTCGGAACATTTGAGGACTTTTTGGAACGCCCGGACAGCAAAAGAGACAAGGCCGCCCTGTGCAAACGAGGACAAGAGCAAGTTCTCTTGGCATCTTTGCATGGGGCGGCTATCTTGCTGGATCGGGCGGCAGTGACGGGTGTTCATTGAGCCTGTGTAGTATAAATATGAGGTTGGATCAGTGCCGATTCATGGACCTTTTCTTCCTTTTCCGAATCTGCTGTTGTTGCTCTTCGTAGGTTTGTACATCGGCTAATTCCAGAACAGCGTCCAACGGATGGATGGACGGCATCGGTCTGTCCCCGGTTGGCCTTCTCTTCGTTGTAGCGGACGGCGCCGCCGACGGTCGCTCCCGTCCTTATATTCGCAACCATCCTTCGGCCTGTTTGGTAAGATTCAGAATCTCGACACTCAATGCTTTCAACTCGCGGGTATGCTGTTCCAATGCAGCGATCTGGCGCGGAATCGAGACGTTGGAGAAGTGGCTGTTGATGGTCCGGACCACCTGATTGTAGTTGTTCCCAACGCGCTGAAACTGGAAGTAAAGGTCGTTGAGACGTGCCAGAAACTCGACCTTTGAAGGATCGCGACGGATGACTTCGAAGCGCTCGGCAAAGAGTCGTTTGACGATAAACCGGCTGCGGTTGTGCTCCAATCCGGCGGCAGCAAGCATTTCCTTAAACCGAATATTCTCCGCTGTTGTCAACTTGAAATTGTAACGATGGATTCTGGGAGCGGTAGCCGTTGGCCGACCGGTTGGCTTTTGAGTCTTCATCATATTATACAGCATATTCATGTGGCGCGACTTGGGAGCGTTCCGCCTCGCAGAGCGAGGACCTTTGTCGGACAAACCGCCGGTTGTCGGACAAAGGTACACCTCGCTCCCGTCAGGCGACGGGTACAGTTCCAGCATTGGCAGAGGGCAATTTTTCTCTCGAAAAGGCATCTCCGAAACAAAAAATCATGGGCAGATTCTCCGCTGCAATATTACGAGGATCTTCGGGGATTAAAAAACGCGGTTGTCGGCCATGCGAGGCCTCCGGAGGACACCGGGAACCAACCTCTAAAAACCGCATTACCTTGCGGGCAGATGGATTCAAACCGACACATGACGGCATGTATATTCGATGGAGAAGAGATTTCTCCAAATAAATATTTCCGGATTTACAGATTTCCGGAATTCTGGAAATATCTAATTGGATTCTGCTGGTTTCAAGCTAAAAACTTCAAATGCAACATGTGTTTTTCATAATCTGAACTGTCATAATAAAAAGCAGTTACTTATTAAATCGGTGCGTATCATTCCAATTCTAATAATCCTACTTATCTTACCAGCCGGTTCGACATGGGCAACGATACCGGACACGGAGGGCCTGTATCTGTCCGGATCCGCGTGGCAAGCGGTCATCAATCCGGAAACCGGAGCACTTCTCCGATACACCCGGCAAACAGACCATGGCTCCTGGAGCATCCCGTTCCGAACCGGATCATATGCCGGACCAACATTCGAAAATGTGATCTTGCGACCATCGGAACACAACCCTTACCTGTTTTCCGGCACCCGAGGAGATCTCCATTACGACCTTCATTATCGGGAAGAAAAGGATCATCTGTGTATCGAATGCCGGATCTCCAACCAGACCGCAAAAACGTTACACGTATCCCGACGCGAACGACTTATCCTAGGCGTAGACTGCGAAATGCGTCATTTCCCGGATTGGGACGAAAAACTATTCCCAACCCTGATCCGTTGCGAAAAGGATTTTGCGTGGGGGTATTTTATGTCACCTCAGGGGAAAATACTGGCATTCGGTGTCGAAGAACCCGTAGCCTCCTATGGATTGAACTATATCTTCGAGGGAAACAAGGCATGGCTTTGGGGGCACCAGATTTACACGGCAAGCCTCGATCTTCTCCATACGCTGCCTCTCCCGGCACGCCATCCGCAACACCTCACAAAACTCGCTCCCGGGGAAAGCCGCTGCTGGACCATTCATTTGGGCATTGTCAACAAGTTGGAGCATGTAAAACCCCTTGTTACAGCATGGATCGAGGCTCCGCTTCTTGATGCTCGGAAATACACTCTTTGCGCAGGAGAACAGGCTTCGGTGAAGGTTTACGGAACGCTACCTGTCACAAATGTCTCGATCCATACCCCCGACGGCAAGCAGGAACAACTCGACTGTCCGGACGGAACGCATATCATCTCACCGCCATTAAACAGAAAAGGAATCTACCACCTTGCGGTAACAGCCGGGAACAAACAGGCGGAGGCTTCGTTTTATGTCCGGGAGCCATGGTCCTGGTATCTACGGAGAGCTCGCGATTTCATAGCAGAACATCCGCCTTTTTTCAGCGCCTCGTGCGAAACCTTTTACAGTTACTATACGGCTTTTCTTGCAACCCGTCACTTCCCCGATGCCAAACGAGACAGTCTGCTTCAAAAACGTTTCTCCAAAGGCTTGTCGCAAATGATTCTGGAAGACGGGTGCCCACGGGCACAAGCCAACCCCCGACGGATTCAGAATTTCTCCACATTAGTCGGTATACTTGTCGACTTGTGGGAAGCAACTCGAACCGATCGCTGGCTGAAAACCGCTTCCCGGCTGGGTGATTACATTGCTTCCGACTCCGTACAATGGTCCGACGGATCCTACCGTTCGGGAACAACCCACTATACAGCCGTTATCTATCCGGTCAAATCGATGTTCGAATTGGCCGATGCCGAACTGCAGGCTGGATGGACCGATCGGGCCCAACGGCATTATCAGTCTGCCATGCGCGCGGCTGAAGACCTGCGCCTCCGGCTGGACAACATAGAAACCGAAGGAGATATGACTTTCGAAGACGGCATGATCTCCTGCAGTGCCCTGCAAATGGCGCTTTGCGGCCTGCACATACCGGATTCCGAACAACGCAAAACATACGCCGATGCGGCCCGCTACATGATGGAAAAGCATCGCTGTCTCGAACAACTTTTGATTCCTGACTGCCGGATGCGCGGGGCTACTCTCCGCTATTGGGAAGCACTCGACGTCTATTTCTCGCCCAATCAGGTCATGAACTCACCACACGGTTGGACTGCCTGGAAAATCTATGCCGTCTGCTACCTCTATCTGCTGACCGGTGAAGAGCATTACCTCAATGAAATGATGGAAACGCTCGGTTGTTGCGTGCAACTGCTGGATTCCGAGGGTCGACTGCGTTGGGGATTTCTCCCCGACCCCTATATCGAGGGCGTGGTATGTACCCCTGTTGCGAACAATCCTCACGAACGGCAGATGCGTGATTCCATCGTCGGCGAACAATACCTCGGAATGATCAGTTCGTGGTTCCGACCCGCCAACGAAGAGGAGTTCACGCATTTTGGAGGTCCGGGAGGAGCTGGAGACAATACCGTTCACGAAATTTTCAAGGCCCTGGAGGAGTGTGTGCTGACAACTGTCTATGTTATTATTGACGAATCAGGGAATGTCCGTTGCCACAATGGTTCGGCACAATGGCTCGAATCAGGCCGACTGCTAATCCTTCCCGATGAGGCGTGTGCGGCACGCATCCACCTCAATACGGCCCGTGATGTCTCCATAGAGACGACCCTGCATGGAAAAGCCATTCGCAAACGGATGAAATCCGGAATGGCCTGGATCGGAGAAAACCCCTACCCGGAAATCCGCTTCTAAAAAAGATTTTAAAAACGGGGGTAATGATGCCAAAAGTGGTTGGTGGTATAAAATGTAACCGACATAATATTTGGTAGTTATAAGGATAAAATAGAGATTAGTAGAAACGGGTTTCTACTAATCTCTATTTTTATGTCAAAAAAACGAAAAATACGCTGTCCTCATTGTGGCTTTTTAGAGACAATAAAATGGGGTACTCGTAGCGGTTGCAGCCGCTATTATTGTAAGAATTGTGGCAGCTATTTTACGGATCGTCGAGACTGGATTTCCGATAAAAACAAGTTTATATGGTTCGCGCGTTGGGTTCGCGGTAAACAGCGTATTTGTGACCTTGCGAGTGAGAGCGGATACAGCGAACGCACCCTAAAAAGATACTTCTATCGGCTCTTGCCCCAGTGCCCTTTATGGCAGATACAGCGACGCGAGAAGGTAAATCTTCTGATCGACGGCACCTACTTCTCAAATAAGATTTGTCTGGTTGTATATCGGGATCACAACATCAAGATGACCCTCCTCTATCGCATAACCAGGAGTGAAACGCTGCGGGATTTGAAAGCAGACCTAACGGCTATACGCGATGTCGGCATTCAAATTGAGAGTGTCACCTGTGATGGATCTCCCAATATCATAAAAGCGGTGCGGGAAGTGTGTCCGGAGGCGATCTTGCAGCGTTGTACGGTACATGTAGCGCGAGAGATAGAGACGTGGATTACACGCAAACCACAGACCGTAGCGGCACAGGAACTCCTCGAACTGGTGCACTTGTTAAATGGAGTACAAACACATGATGAGGCACAGTTATGGATACGGGCTTTTATTGACTGGTATCGGCGACACGAACCATTTATCAATGAAAAAACCGTAGATGAGCTGTCGGGAAGATGGTGGTTTACGCATAAGATGCTGCATCGAAGTGTCTCGCATATCAAGCGTGCCATACCCGATCTGTTTTCATACACGCGATACCCTAATGTACCTAAATCTTCAAATTCTATTGAGTCGTTCTTCGGTCACTTGAAGGATAATTTAAGAATCCATCGTGGACTCTCGGAACAACATTTTAAGGACTTTGTAAAGTGGTATCTTTTCCTGAACAGCAATGATGGAATTATTAAGAAACGCAAATGACCAGAATCGTACAATTCTGGTCATTTGATCCAATACGACACCAACCACTTTTGGCATCATTACCAAAACGGGCAGCCCCGCAGGTCAATCCTACGGGGCTGCCCACAACGCGATGGCAGCAGCAGGAAAACTCATTCTGCCAGCAGTCGGAGATTCGCCGGAGCCACATCGTCTCCGCGAACTTTCAACCGAACCTCTCCCGATTCGCCCGTCGATCGCAGGATAACCAGCGCAAGTCCGTTGAACGTCCTGACCGAAGAACTCCGGAACGAAGCATGGCTCGTAGGATCACCGTTGTCCGAAGCTATGATCCGGGCCGAGCCTTCGACAGAAAAGTCAAGGAGCACGGCAGCCTGCGGGACAAAACGCCCCTCCCGATCCGTGATTTTCGCCGTAACGAAAAGCAAGTCTTCACCGTCGGCCCGCATCGTCGGCCGATCGGAAACCAGTTCGACAAATGCGGCTTCCCCGGCTGTTTCAACACGCGATTCGGCCCAAGGCGTACCATTCCGCCAGGTTACGACCCGCACTTCACCCGGTTCATAACGGACACTGTCCCAACGCAGCCGGTATTCAAACGGGCCCTTGCGCCGCACGCCCTGTGAGCGGCCGTTGACAAAAAGTTCCGCCGTATCACCCGAAGTATAGACATGGACGGGAGTCACTGCACCCTCTCGGCCGGGCCACGTCCAGTGCGGCAGGATGTGGGCCATGGGCAATTCCGGCCGCCAGCGCGCTTGATAGAGATAATAGCGATCCTTGGGAAACCCCGCCAGATCCACAATCCCGAAATAGGAACTCCGTGACGGTATACGCAGACGACCCAACCGGGCAAGCTCCTCCGCAGCCCGGGCCCGGGCTTCCGGATCGCTGAAATTTTCGAGAACGGTATAGTCATCGTTATAGGGTGTGGGTTCGCCGAGATAATCGAATCCGGTCCAGACAAACTCTCCGGCAGCCGTAGGATTGCGGTCGAGTCCCTCGAACTCCGTGTCGGGCGGCGTCGACCAGTCGGGAGACGAACGATCGTAGGAACTGACCTGAAAATCCGCACGTCCCTGACTTTTATCATCGCTCAACGGAAAAACGTAAAACCCGCGCGTACTGATGCATGAGGCCGTCTCACTCCCCAAAAAAGGCTGGAACGGACTGTCACGGCAAAACGCCGCGTAAAGCATTGGTTTATAGTTGAATCCGAACAGGTCAACCGTATGTCGGAATTCGTTGGATGCGGCCAGCCAGTAGTTGCTTCCGAAGGTCGTCGGACGGGATGGGTCTTCACGGTGCGCAAGGTCGGTCAGTTGCCGTGCAACACCGTAGGTCTGCGGATACCATTGCTCGCCCGTCTCGTTGCCGATGCTCCAGGCGATGACCGATGGATGGTTGCGGTCGCGGCGGATCATCGCCGTGAGGTCGGCCTCCCACCACTCGTCGAACAACAGCGCATAGCCGTTCGGTTTCTTGGGAATACGCCACGTATCGGTGAACTCGTCGAGCACAAACAGGCCCATGCTGTCGCAAAGTTCCAGCAGTTCCGGAGTCGGCGGATTGTGCGCCGTGCGGATCGCATTGGCTCCCATCTCCCGCAGAATACGCAACTGTCGCACAAGGGCACTGCGATTGACTGCTGCGCCCAATGCCCCGAGATCGTGATGCAAGCAGACACCCTGCAACTGCACCCGCTCGCCGTTCAGAAAAAAACCTTCGTGGGTGAATTCTGCACGCCGAATGCCGAAAGGCGTGGAATAACACTCCGTAATACGTTCGCCGCAACGTATCGTTGTGACGGCGAGATACCGATCGGGATGTGCAGGGCTCCAAAGCCGGGGCGTATCCACAACAAAAGTCTGTACAAGTGTCTGTTCGTCACGCAGGGCCTCGATTCGGGTATCGGTGCTGTCCAGGACATCCCCGACGGCTGCTCCGTCGGGCCCGAGTACAAAAAGTTCGGTCGTTACGGTCACGGATGCAGGCTCCGAACCATTATTGCGCAACTCAATGCGCAGGTTTACCGACGCGCGATCGGCAGAAACATGCGGCGTCGTAACGAAAGTTCCCTGCCAGGCCAGACCAACCGGATCGGATTTCGTGAGCCATACATTCCGGTAGATTCCGCCACCGGGATACCAGCGGCTCGATTCGGGCGGATTGTCGAGACGTATGGCCAGCGTATTCTCCCCCGGCTCAAGGGCTGGCGTCAGATCGACCCGGTAAGAGGTGTATCCATAGGGCCAGCCGCCGACCAGCCGCCCGTTACACCACACCGTAGAAAACGACATGGCCCCGTCCAGCTCCAGAAAAAAGCGTTTTCCCAGATCGGCGGCATCCACGTAGACGTTTTTGCGATACCAGGCTTGCCCCCACCAGGCCAGTTTCCCGGTCTCCCCGGGATACTCCTGCCGGAACGGACCTTCGATTCCCCAGTCATGAGGCAGATCAAGCTGCCGCCAGGATCCATCGTCGAATGCCGGATCGGCGAATGGCCCGCCGTCGGGATGGCCGGACGGACGGACATGACGACGTCCCTCTGCCAACAACGGATTGGACGTCGGTAGCAGCCACGGCTTGAGTTGGTCATAACTCAGTCTCAATGAATCTTCGGCGGAAGCGTCCCCGAGATGGAACCGCCAACCGTCATTCAGCCGGATCCGTCCCGATGGCTGGGCCACGGCCCAGCCCGTCAGGCACAGACCCCACAACGACAAACAGACAATGCGTTTCATCGGTGCGACGTTCAGCGGACGGTCAACCGCCCCGTCAGCCGGATATCCCGGGAAGAGGCTCCCACGAAGATTTCGAAATCACCCGGTTCCACGACAAAGTCGTGCCGCACACAGTCGTACTGGCGAAAAGCCTCCTCTCCGAGCCGGATCACGACACGCCGCGTCTCTCCACGCTTCAAAAAGAGTTTTTCGTACCCCTTCAGTTCCTTGGCCGGACGCACTATGGAAGATTCCACATCGCCGACATAGAGCTGAGCCACCTCGGCTCCATCGCACCGGCCCGTATTGGTCACGTCGAACGACACGTCGAACGTTCCGTTCCCCACGTCGTCGATTTGCAAATTACCGTATTCGAATGTCGTATAGGAGAGCCCGAACCCGAAGGGGAAGAGTGGTTCGATACCATTCCGTTCATATCCCCGGTACCCGACAAAAAGGCCTTCGTTATACTCGACCCGGCGGTAGGGATTATCCGCCTTGACCGAATCCGTATTGGGATAATAGTTGTCGTGAACGGGATTATCCCGCCAGCGTTTTTCCCACGTGAAGGGAAGTTTTCCGCTGGGCGATACCTTTCCCGTAAGCAATTCGGCGATAGCGTCGCCGCCCTGCTGTCCCTGATACCAGGCCATCAGTACGCCTCCCGTGCGGTCGAGCCAGGGTGCCATCTCCACTCCGCCTCCCGAGTTGATCACCACCACGGCCTTGTCGGTATGCTCAAAAATCGATTCCAGGCAGTACAGATGCCCTTCGGGCAATGCGAACGGACGGTCCCAGCTCTCCGATTCGAGATACCAGTCGTATCCCACGCAGACGATCACGGCATCGGCCGCGCGGACCGCTTCAAAAAAGACCGGGTCGTTCAGATAATCCGCATAGCGGAACATCGTCTCCTGCTCCGAACCTCCGTCGAAGTGTTCGTAGGTGATTCGATAGAGTCGTCCACCCTCAAACTTACGGAAGCCCTCCTTCTGACGGAACGGATGGCTGTACCACTGTCCAATCAACTCCTCGCTGTCGATCAGCAGGCGGTAACCGTCGTCTCCTCCCGCCGAAAAGTAGAGTACGGCATCCTGCTCCGGCTTGAAATAGATGGTATAGCGATCCGAATAGTTGTCGGAGTTCACAACTCCCGGGACCGGCGACTCCCAGCCTTTGTAGCCGATACTCCGCACGACGCTCCGATGAACGGGTTCCCCATGCAGATCGGGATTGTTGAAAAACTCAGCCGAAGCCCCCCGAACCGTACACGCCGAATCGGCATAAAAGACCGTAAGGTCCGTCTTCCACAGGTCGGGCGTATAACCGAAATGCAACTTGCGTCCCAGATTCTTCTTCATTCCTTGGGCAATACTGCTCGTGACGAACGGGAAGACCTCCCCGCTGCCGCCGCCCTTGGCCACCAACTCGGAGTTGGGACCGCAAACCACAATCCGTCCCTTCGTGACCGGCAGCAATCCGTCACGGTTCCGAAGCAGAACCGCCCCACCCCGCTCTACCTCCAACGCCACCTCCTCGGAACGGGGATTGCGCTCTGCGAAACGTTCATCCTGCTGCGGACGGTCGAAAAAACCGAATGACAACAGGGTTTGCAGAATATGCTGTACCTTGAGGTCGATGATTCGCTCGTCGATCACTCCGTTTTCAATCAGCCGCTTCATCCGCACGGGATTGAACAGCCATCCGCGGGGCATTTCCAAATCCAACCCATTGTAAGTCGCCGGAATGGTCGTGTAGGTCGACTCCCAGTCCGACATGAGGATTCCCTTGAATCCCCATCGGCGGCGTAAAACTTCGATATTGAGATAGCTGTTTTCCGTGGCATGAAGTCCGTTCACCAGTCCGTAACAATTCATCAATGCCCCGACACGCGCTCGTTTCACCCCCTTCTCGAAGGCCGGAAGGTAGATTTCATGCAACGTCCGCTCGTCGATGTCCGCCGAAATATGATGTCGGTTCCACTCCTGGTTATTGGCGGCGAAATGCTTCATACACGCCATTACACCCTCCTGCTGCATTCCCTCGATATAGGCAGCAGCCGTCTCTCCGGCCAGATAGGGGTCCTCACCGTAATATTCGAAATTCCGACCGCAAAGCGGTGAACGGTAGATATTCACCCCTGGCCCCATCATGATATGGATACCCCGGGCCCGGGCATCCTGCCCGATTCCCGATCCCATCTCGTGAGCCAGGTTCCGGTCCCAACTCGCCGCCAGCGCCACTCCACACGGATAGAGCGTGCTTCGAGAATCAATCCGGATTCCCTGAGGCCCATCGGCAAGCCAGATCTCGGGAATCCCCAGACGAGGAATCGCGCGGATGTAGAACGAATTGTAACCTCCGATGTAATCGAGTTTTTCTTCAAGGGTCATTTGCGACACAAGATCCCGGGCGTGGGACTCGTGTTCAGGCGTAACGATTTGGGCCCGAAGATTCAACGCCGCAAGTACGAAGACTGCGACAAGAAACATGCTACGTGTATTCATGCGGTTTATCGTTTTGAATTTATCAATCTACATGGATGCGTGTCCGAAGCCGGATATCGCGCGACGAGGCTCCGACCAGGATTTCGAACGCTCCGGGCTCGACAACAAATCGGTGCTGCCGGGGATCGTAGTAACGGAACGCCTCGTCGTCCAGAGAGATCTCAACCCGGCGTGTTTCGCCCCGGCGCAGGAAGAATTTTTCATAACCTTTCAGTTCCTTATCCGGGCGGGGAACCGAGGCCTCCGGATCACCGACGTAGAGTTGCGCCACTTCGGATCCGTCTCGTCTGCCCGTATTCGTCACCTCGAACGATACGACCCAGCCATCTCCCGTCTTCCGGGTTTTGAGATCCGAGTACGCGAACGTCGTATAGGAGAGACCGTACCCGAATTCAAACAGAGGGTCCACTCCCTTCCGCTCGAAACCCCGGTATCCGACGAAAATTCCTTCATTATAAGCCACTCGCTGATAGGGCGTATTGAACATGCTCATGTCTACATTGGTATGGTAGTTTCCGTAAGTGGGATTATCCTCCAGGCATTTCTCAATCGTGAAGGGCAGTTTCCCGCTCGGACAGACCTTTCCGGCAATGATCTCCGCAACGGCCTGTCCGCCCCGCTGTCCCGGATACCAGGCCTGGATCACCGCAGCAACCCGATCAAGCCACGGCTGCATTTCCACTCCTCCGCCGGCATTCAACACCACAACGACCTTCGAATTGCGACGGAGCAGGGCTTCGATCAGATCGGTCTGTCCGTCGGGGAGAGAGAAGGTCCTGTCCCCGCCTTCGTGTTCGGTCACGGCATCGAAACCCACACAGACAATCACGGCATCGGCCGTATCGAGGGCCTGCCAGAAAGCCGGATCATTCATGTGGTCCGAGTAGCGAAACATCACCCGAGAAACTGAGAAATCGTCCATGTGTTCGTAGGTAAACCGATAGATACGTCCGGCTTCGAAGCGTCGGAAAATATCCTTCGAACGATAGGCGCGGTTTTCCCAGTCGTCAATGATCGGTTCGCCGTTGATCGACAGGCGGTAGCCATCGTCTCCTCCCGCCGAGAGGTAGAGGTACGAATCGCTCGCAGGCTTGTAGTAAAACGTATAGCGGTCCGAATAGTCCTCGTCAACGATTCCCGGAAGCGGAGAAGAGGAATATTCGGCATCGATCCGCGTTATGACTGACGTATGGGCCGGTTCCCCGGAGAGATCCTTTGAATTGAAATATTCGACCCGGGCTCCCGGAACGGTGCAGGCCGAATCAGCGTAAAAGATCGTCAGGTCGGCTTTCCATCCTGAAGTATCGTAAAGCGATCGGAACCTCCGTCCCAAATTCCGAACACCTTCGGCCACGGAGCAACTCTCGAACGGATAAACCACCCCGCTGCCACCGCCCGTCACTACCCGGTGGGCATTGGGCCCGCAAACCAGAACCTTTCCTCCGGAGAGCGGCAGCAAACCGTCGTTTCGCAGCAAGACGATCCCGGCACGCGCCACCTCCAAAGCCACACTGTCGGAATAGGGGTTACGCTCACCGATGTGCGGATCCTTTTGCGGCCGATCGAAAAAACCGAACGCCAGGAGCGATTGGAGAATGTGCTGAACTTTCGTATCGATGAGCGTTTCGTCGACAACCCCGTTTTCGATGAGCGGGAGAAGTTTGGAACGGTTCATCATTCCGCCGCCCGGCATCTCGATGTCGAGCCCGTTGAACACGGGACCGAGCGTCGAATAGGTCCCGCCCCAATCCGACATGAGGATACCCTTGAAACCCCACCGGCGACGCAATACTTCGACATTGAGATAACCGTATTCCGAAGCGTGCACGCTGTTGACCAGGTGGTAGCCGCTCATCACGGCCCCCATTCCGGCCCTGCGAATGGATTTTTCGAACGACGGAAGGTAAATTTCATGTAACGTTCGTTCATCCACGTCGGACGAGACGTTATAACGGTCCCACTCCTGGTTGTTGGCTGCGAAGTGTTTCGCACAGGCCATCACTCCCTGGCTCTGGATTCCTGCGACCATACTCACGGCCGTTTCACTCACCAGATAGGGATCTTCACCGAAATATTCGAAATTCCGTCCGCAAAGCGGCGAACGGTAGATATTCACACCCGGACCCAGAAGAATATGCACGCCGCGGGCTCGGGCATCCTGGCCGATCCCAACTCCCATCTGACGGACCAGTGTACGATCCCAGGTCGCCGCAGCAGCCATCCCGCACGGATAGAGCGTACTCTTCTTGTCCCGGCCAATGAGTTGGGCGCTGGAATCGTTGCGAACGCCCTGCGGGCCGTCTGCCATGCGGATCTCTGGAATCCCGAGCCGTTCAATCGGACGAATGAAGAAGGTGTTGTAACCTCCGATGTAATCGATTTTCTCTTCGAGCGTCATTCGTTCTACCAGGTCTCGGGCCCGGGCTTCGTGCTCCGGGGTAACGGGCTGCGCCTCCGAATACATCGCGGTAATCAATACCGCAGTCAATAAAAAAAGTGTCTTTTTCTGCATATCATGTAAGAAGTTTCCGGGGTCTTATCGGATCACAAGCACAAAACCGCCATAGGCAGGCACGGAGAACGAAATGCGGCCATCGGCAGGAATATCCACCTGCAGCCGTTCGACGGCATTGCGATTCCCTGCCTTATCGCGGATTAATTCGGCTCGTCCCAAAGTGGGAAGCACAAGATCGAATTGTTTGTTGTCGCAGTTCTCTCCGTTGATGCCTGCCACATACCACGTTCCCCCTTTGCGGCGGGCCAGAACGGCATCGCGTCCTGGATATCCGCTCAGACAGCGGGTCTCGTCCCAAACGGTCGGTACATCCCGCAAATAGTCCCAAACAAAATTGGGAAATTCGGACAGATTCTCCGGAACAATGCCCAGATGCTGAATCGGCGAATGGAAAACAACGGGTAACGCCAATTCAAAGGCGGCGGTCGTAACTCGCGGAATGCGATTGCCATGGACACCCATTACGGCGTTCAACACCGTGGGCGTGAAATCCATCGGCCCCACTGCATTGCGCGTAAAAACCGCTACGGTGCTCAGGAACGGACGTGCCGCCTCCTTCGCCGCATCGTACTTGCTCGCCTCCATACCCCGGATCGCCTCGGCCGTCACCATGTTCGGGAACATGCGATCCCAGCCCCGGGGAAGCGTCGAGCCGTGGAGATTGACTGAAATGCCGAAATCATTGGCATCGGTGAGCAGATCCTCATACAAGCGCATTCCCTGCTGTTTGTCCCCTCCGAAGAAATCCACCTTGATGCCGCTGATTCCCGTCTGTCGCAACCATTGCAACTCCTCTCGCCGTGCCTCACGGGTATCCATCCGGTGCAGAGGACCCTGGGGTGCATCATTCCATGAACCGTTGGAGTTGTACCATAAAATCAGTTTCACGTTCTTCATCGCGGCATGACGGGCCAGTTCCGACATCCGGGACCGTCCGATCCGTGTATCCCAAAGCGCATCAATCAGGCAATAACGAAACTCGAGTTTGGCCGCCAAATCAATATATCGGATCGAATTCTCGAATGTCGTTCCCGGATCATCCTCCACCAGCCAGCTCCAGACCGCCTTGCCGGGAGCGTAACCCGCTCCCGCCCTGTAACGGGGCCAGACGAGATCCTGGGACAGCGTCGATTCGGCAATCCGTTCGGGCGTCCGGCCTACGACAATAGTCCGCCACGGAGTAGTGAAGGGCAGCGTTACAATCGGTGTCACGGGATCCTCCGGCCCATTGTTGTCCGCATGGGCGAATGCGACGTGAAGGTTCCCGTCAACCAGTGAATCCGAGAGGTGTGAAGCAACATAACCGCCATCTACCCCAGTTTCGGAGATCAGCAGCCAATACTCCCCGGAACGAAACAGTGACGGAAATACCCATCCCTGCCCAAACTCGGAAGGGGTTCCCGGTACGACTTCCGCAACATAACCCTCCTCATAGCCGGGATTGGTCCGGGCCCAACCCGTTTTTCCCGCAGCAAGCGGTTGCAGGTAGCCCCGCGCCTCAGGCCGAAGCCCGAATCCCGAATATTCGCACAGCACGGTGTCACATCCCGTACCGTCGACATGGTAGGCAAAGGCGGCGCCATCGTCCGAAAGCCGGAAAACAACCCCAAGACGCTGTCCGGATCGGTTCTTTACATAAATCGTCCGCTCCCGGTAGGGCTTGTGTTCGACGGTCTGGCGGCCGAGCGGAAGGTTGTAGTCGTAGAACCCATCAAAGGTTGAAGTGCAGCTGTCAAAAACAAGGTCTTGCGAAAAATCGACCCTTGAGGTTTCGAGCCCGAGCCGCGACGGCCCAAGCAACGACTCTTTCCCGGACTGCAACCGATAGTACAGCTTGCCCTGGTCGATCGAAAGAACCGCCTGCAACCGTCCGTCAGGACTCTCAACGGTTACGATCGGCTGGGAGTCGGCACACGACGAAAAAATCATCCATGCCAACAATGCGCTTGTCATGCGTATCGTCATTGGTTAAAGTTTTAGAGGTTAAATCCCGTATCAAAAATCGTCTAGGGCTCCGAGAACCGCAGCATTGGCCTGCCGGACCCGTTCCGGATCCAACTTCACAACGGCCCGGTCATAGGTCATCACGCCGTTCACCTCGATCTCCACGTCGGTGGTCTGCGTATAAATGGCTCCCGCAACTCCGGCCACAACCAATTGCCGCAACAGTTCGGCATAGCGCACGTATTCGTCCGTGGCAGTTTCCGGAGTCTTGTACTGCACATAGCCCCAATTGCGATCGGGCTGCCAGAGGTGACCCTCCAGAGCCAGCCCGATCCCGCCGTATTCTCCCAGAACCAGCGGGCGGCTGTTGTCCGTCGTATGGATCCGGGGATGGGGATAAGCGTGGATGTCAAATACGTCGCCGACACCCGGATAGTGGTTGCCGCCGCTTGCGGCATCGACCAGCCGCGACGGATCGTAAGCTTTGGTCCATGCGGCGATTTCAGGGGTCTTGAACTGCCCCCAGGCCTCATTGAACAGAACCCACATCACAATGCTCGGATAAACCCGCAACTGATCAATGATTCCACGCCATTCACTCCGGAAAATCTCCTCCGAAGCCGCCGTACGAATCAACTCCCGATCGTCAAACCAGCGGTCCGGAATCCAGCGGGGATTCGTATCCCCACTAGGCATGTCCTGCCAGACAAGGACCCCCAACCGGTCGCAATGGGCATACCAACGTGCCGGTTCGACTTTGATATGTTTGCGGATCGTATTGAAGCCCAGCTCTTTGGTTTTGATAATATCGTAGGCTAACGCCTCGTCAGTCGGTGCCGTATAGAGCCCATCGGGCCACCAGCCATGATCCAACAGACCAAACTGTATGTAATCACGATTATTCAACTGCAGACGCATGGCATCTCCAACACTGCGCCGAACCGAGATTTTGCGCATGGCTGCATAACTGCCTACCCGATCGAGAATCCGACCCTTGCGAACCAGACATAATTCCAGGTCGTAGAGGAACGGCTCTTCAGGGCTCCATAACTTCATCTCCGGAACCGGAAGCGTCAACCGCTCTCCCGCGGCACAGCTCCCCTGTGAAACGATCGTCGCACCCTCCCGCAACAAAACTTCGACGACATCCCCTTCAAGTGCCCCTTCAACCTTCGGGACGATTTCAAGTCTGCGGGTATCGATATCAGGAGTAGTATGGAGACGCTCGATTCGGGAGCTACCCACCGGTTCGAGCCACACGGTCTGCCAGATTCCAGTCACGGAGGTATACCAGATCGATTCCGGGGCAGAGTGCTGTTTGCCTCGGGGCTGCGGTCCGGCATCCGTAGGATCCCAAACCCGCACGACCAGACACTGTTCCCCCTGGGTCAGATACGGTGTGAGGTCAAGGCTGAAGGAGGTATATCCTCCACGATGGCAACCGATCTTAATGTCATTGAGATAGATCTCGGATTCGTAATCTACGGCACCAAAATGCAGCAAAATGCGTTCATTCTTCCACGAAGCAGGAAGAGTAAAGGTACGCCGATACCAAAGCGCATGATCAGGTCCTACTTCGCGCTGTACTCCGGAGAGAGCCGATTCTACCGCGAACGGCACAAGGATCCGACCTTCCCACGCTTCGGGTTCAGGTTCGGAAACCGGACGGATGGCATATTCCCACAATCCGTTCAGATTCATCCACCGGGTCCGAGTCATTGCCGGACGCGGGTATTCGGGAAGAGGACAGGACGGATCCACTTCGTCCGTCCAACGGGTCTTGATCCGGTCACCAACGGGTTGCCAGGCCGCAACCTCGGTGTACGAGAGCAACCCGGAGATCAGCACAATTGCAGAAAAAAAGTGTTTCATCGGTATTCGTTCGGGTTTGGACAAGGCCCGGGGGCGGGCCGTTGCTCTTATAAGACAACCCAGCCGACCAAGGACACAATCTCCGACGGAACTTTTTACCGCCGAGTCCGCCCGGAACTAAAAAACGCCTCCCGGTTCGACGGAAGGCGCTCATTACGGCTATTTACTGTAGACGCGGATGTGCTGTTTGGGAATTCCGGGATCCGGGGTTTCGGACTGCAGCACCTCATAACGGATTGGTGCACTGATTTTCAGCATCTCCAAAATCTCGGGCAACGTTTCGTCTGTAAAGACCGCATGATAGACGTATCGGTTAACCGAAGGATCGCAAATGGTAAACTCCACGTTGTAAAGTTGTCCGAGACGGTGGAAAACATATTCCAGCCGGTCATTTTCGAAAATGATTTCTCCATTACGCCAGGCACACCACTTGTCGGGATCGGTCCGGTCGACCGTATAGGTTCCCACCCGATAGTCATAGCAGATGCGCTCTCCGGGGGCAATCCTCCGGCGTGTGCCCTGCATGTCTACATCGACCACACCCCGCACCATCGTTACCGAAATTACGTCGTCACTGCGGAATGCATCCACATTGAAGGCGGTACCCGTGGCTGTCACAGCCACATCCTTCGTATGGACAACAAAGGGATTTGAAGGATCGGATTCCACCTCGAAATAGGCTTCGCCCGTGAGCGATACCGCACGTTCCCCAGGCTTGAAAGCCAATGGGTAGCGGAGTGTGCTGCCCCCGTTGAGCCACACTTTCGAACCGTCGGGAAGTTCCAACTGCGAATGGGTCCGGAACGGAGTGGTCACCGTCTGCCACGTCTCGGCTGCAGGTTCTGAGGCAGAACGACCCAGGAGCAGAGCCGCCGATACGAGTACCGCAGGTAAAAATAACACGGCCGCAATCCGTTCCAATCCCCGAATGAAACGCATCCGACGGATCCGACACTCATCTCTTCTCACATGGGCCAAAACTCGCTCTCGGGCCGGTTCCTCCCGAATCCCCGCTGGATCAAACGGAGGACAGGCCGCCCGATCGAAATCCACAAGCCGGGAAAACTCCCGGGCATGGCGGCGATCCGCCTCAAGCCAGGCAATCAAATCTGCCGTTTCTTCGGACGAAGCCTCTCCGGCGAGATATTTGGCCATGATTTCACTCAGACGCTCCTTTTTCTCTTCCATATTCTATCATACTTCATATAAAGACAACTCGATGGGAATTCACCACATTCACCAGACATTAAAGAACAGAATCAACGGCAGGAAATCCCTCAAATTCTCACGCAACAAAGCCAATGCCTTACCGATACGCACCTCGATCGTGCGTTTCGAAACCCCAAGCCGATCGGCAATATCCTGATACTTCATATGTTGGAACCGGTTCATCTCGAAGGCCTCGCGACAAAGCGGAGGCAAGGTCTGCAAGGCCTGTTCGAAACGTTCGTGCAGTTCGGAATAGAGGGTTGCCTCCTCCTCAATACGGGCCGGCATCCAGGTCAACGTCTCAATGGTGGTATTGAATGTCAGGCGGCGGTGTTTGAGTTCGTTCAGGCAACGGTTGCGGACAGCTCCGATCAGATAGAGTCTCAGCGAAACGGTTATTTCAAGTTGATAACGCCGGTTCCAGATCTTCAAAAACGTATCCTGCACAATATCCTCGCACTCCGTCTGATCGGACAGGTAACGTCCGGCATATAGTACCAAATCCCGATAATAGAGTGTAAACAACCGCGAAAATGCTCCCGGGCCGCCTTCTTTGAGTTGTATAAGTGTAATTCCCTCTTTCATGCCGTCGGATCGATGGAGATACAAAAGGAGATGCAAAAATAACATTTTCCCGCAAATTCCCATTCCGAAGGACAAAACTGGCGGAAGAGTCGGGTTCCGACTCTTCCGCTCTTGTCTGGAGACTTCTCTATCCGTCAATCTTTGCAAGCAGATCCCGAAGTTGATCGGGATGGTCCGTCGTAATGAAATCGACTCCCATTGCGATAAACTCCATCATGTCTGCCTGTGAATTGACCGTCCAGACGTTCACCTTCATACCGCGGGAATGGGCATCCCGAATCCACTGCGGATTACGACGCAGAACCTCCATCTGATAATCAATGCATCGGACATCGGAAGAGATCGACCACGGACTCTTGTCCCCGTTCAAATAGCCCACAAGCGCCCCCGGGAGTTTCGCCGCAAGCCGCTGGCAGATCCCGTAGTTGAACGATATGAAATCCACCCGGTCGGTCATGCCCCGCGCCACAAGAGCGGAAACAATGGCATCGACAACCCGATTGTTGTTCTCCGTCGTGCTGTGGGGCTTGATCTCGATGACGAGTTTCGTCGAAGCATCCTCAATCTCGTCCAGATAGACGTCCAATGTGGCAACCTTCTCCCCATTGGAAAGCGTAATATCCTTGATGTCGTCGTAGTCGGAATTCTCGATCCCCACTCCGTTGATATCCGGATCATGGTTCGAGACAACCACCCCGTCCCGCGTAATGTAAAAGTCGGCCTCCGAACCGTACACTTCCAAAGCGATCGCCGCCTCTAACGAAGCCAGCGAATTCTCCGCAGCACCGTTCGTGGTGTGGAATCCCCGATGTGCGATCACCTGTGGCAGATTTTCCAATGTCGGCGTATCGGAAAGCAAAAGTTCCACAACCCCGACCGGACAATGGGAGTCCCCGCGCAACAATACCATCCGATAGGTGCCGGAGACGAAACCTTCGGGGATCCTGAAACCGATCGTACCGTCGTCCACAGCAGACTCACAAACGAATGAAAGAGTTTCGTCGTTCGTGGATTCGAGACGAACCCGATCCCCCGATTCGAAACCGGTTCCGGCAATCCTGTAGGACGATCCAACCTTCACCGAGGCCGTCGGCAGGAAAAAGAGATCGGAAAGGGTAATCACACTCCCCTGGGGTTCGCAATCCTTTACTTCGTTCCACAACTCCGTCACCCGGTCGGACGACAACGGATCGCCATAGATGCGCACGATGGCAATATCACCTTTCCAGGCCGCCTCGGCCTTGTTGTCGCCGGCATCGCAGCCGATTCCGAACCAGTAGCAGCTCTCCTTGTTCGGAAAAACGAAATTCCCCGTCGCGGAGACCTCGTTTTTTTGCTCTCCGTTGATGTAGATCCGGGACTTTTTCTGTGTCTTGTCCCAGACTCCCACCAGATGATAGTAACGGCCGCGTTGGGGGACCACGCCGCTGCGCGTCCACTGCCATCCCCCGGAGTTGAGGTTCGGCAGGAACGTCAGTTCCGTTCCCCTATCCGCCTTGGTAATAAGAAATCCGGTGCCACCGGACTGCATCGAACTGAGAGGTTTGATCTCCTTCGCCCCGTCAGCCTCTGCATCGAACATCACGAGCACTTCCAGCGTATGCCCGTCGGCCAGTGCCTCCCGGAATGCCGCATTGTCCCGATAGTCGACCCGATAATAGCCCGATCCAGGATTCGAACCCGGTTCATGATTGAAGCGGGCGACATAACGTCCATAGCTGTCGTTATAATAAGTCATCAGAGATGGCCCGGCAGAGTGAACCACCGGATTGTGCATCGGCGAAATGTCGACGGCCGTACCGTCATTGTTGAAAACAATGTCAAGCAGATCGGCCGTAAATCCGCTCTGAGTCACCTCAATCTCACGGTTCAGATCCGGATAGTCCGGAACCGAAACCCTCACGGTAGCCTTCCGGATTGAAAACCGTTCATTCCGGGACGCAGTCAAAACCAGCGACGTGCGATCCTTCGATTTTTCAACAAGCCACGAACCGTCGCTTCCCGTCGCGGTATAGGTCCACTCCCCGGCATTCGTATCGACATGCAGGGTCAACTCTCCGCCTTCGGCCGGAAGACTCCCCGATTCGGGCGTCATGCTCAAATTCAGATAGGGAGCATTGGCCGCTTGTTCGAAACGAAGCGTATGGACAACCTGCGGTCCGACCTGGAACCGCAGATCAGTGCTCCGAATCTCGGGTGCATCGTTCAATGCCGTCGAGACATAGACTGTTCCGGGACCTTCACCCGACTCCGGACGAATCGACAGCCAGGACGCCTTGGCCGGTTTTTCTATACGCCACGACAACGCAGTTTCGATCGTAAAGCGTTTCGAATAGTTGCCCGGTCCGATTTTTACCGTCGAAGGGTTGACTCCGTCATCAGGTGTCTCCAGGCGGAACTCCGTTCCCGAAGCTTCGGGAGATTCGTCCTCGCACGACACGCAAACCGGCCCCGCCGCAAAAAGCGGAACCAGCAGAAGATACAGCAGTTTTTTCTTCATATCAGGTATTGGTTGTAGGTTATTTGCAACGCATTTCTATATATAATAGACAACCGACCGCGGTTTCCCCACAAAAAAAGTACGAACAAAAAAATCGAATGTTCGCATGTGTCTTTTTCAGCCCGGGATGTCTTTATTATGACTCTCCGCTCGCGGAACTTCCTCCAACGGGCGGACAGGCCAAATTCAGAACCTAAACATCCGATCTATGAACAAACCTTTGACTCTACTGTTGCTATTGTTCCTGTCGGGGAGTTCCGCCTGCACGGACGATTACGAATTCCTGCCCTACGAGCCCGAAAAGGCTGCTCCCGCAGAGACGCTTCTGTTCCGCTGCGACTTTCTCTCGGACGGAGAAACGGCCCTGAAGGAGTTCGATAATCTCGAAAACCACGGTTCGTGGAGCATCGAAGAACGGGGTCTCTACTTCGATGGAGCCTCTGAATCGGCCATCTATCTCGGGCTGAATCGGCGTATTACCTTTGAAGAACGGGTGACACGTGTCCGGGTATCGCTCTTCTCCGACACCCGTTTCGGACTCCACTGGCTCGAACGCGACGGAAAGGGCGGTTCGCTCTTTACGGTAGATGCCGCAGCCGGAACGCTCAATATCCACAAGTTCGGCGCCGAAGACAAAATTGAAACTTCGATTCCCTTTCCGGTCGAAAACGGGCACGTATACATGCTCGAAGCCGTGAAATCATTCCGCAGCAACACCTTCACCATCACCGATACCGAAACCGGCGCCTCGGCCTCCGTAGCCACAGCCTCGGAACTCGACTCCAGTAGCGGCGGCAACAGCGTCGAACAGAACGAGTTCAAGGGCGGACGGCAAAACAACCTCTTCGGAATGCGGCATCTATCCGGCAAATCTCCGTTCGTCAAACAGGTGGAAATTGTCGCTTCGGCGGCGCCCGAACCGCTGATGTACCTCATCGGGAACTCCATCACCGAAGGAGATCTCGTCCGCGAAACGGCCCGATACGGAGCGATCATGGCCTCCTGGCTCAACGGGAGGGTCGTATTCTCGGGACAGAGCGGTTCGACCATCGACGGCGTGCTGGTCCGGATCGCCAATGAGGTGCCGGCCCTGCGCCCCAAATTCGTCATGGTCACCATCGGAACCAACGGCGGCAATACTCGTGAAAAACTCGTTGAACTCGTCGAACGAATCCGCGAATACGGCTCTATACCCGTTCTCAACCGCATCCCCGTGAAGAGCGACGGAAGCAGCGACCTGATCAACGAAACGATCGCCTCCGTATGCGAGGAGCTGGAGGTCGCCAGCTGCCGGTTCGATCTGGCAACGGCCTTCGAGGGCGACACGCGCCGACAGGACACCTCCCTGTTCCAGTCCGACCTGCTGCACCCCAATGCCGAAGGACACTACGCCATGGCCAAACGGCTCTTCGACATTCCGGGAATCCTGCTTTATGTCAAATAGACGAATCTCCGATCCAAATCCGACGAACCATGAAATTTCATACGAAATACCTCCATTCCGCACTGCTGTGCGGTGTTTTGCTGGCCGCAGGCTGCAGTGACGACCGATCCGACTCCTCCGACGGAATCTACTCTCAGGCTCCGGTCTTCGAGGCGTTCTCGCCCGAACGCGGCAAAGCCGGCGACGTGATCACCATCACGGGTGAATACTTCGGCTCCGACCCTTCGGCCATCACCGTACTCATCAACTCTACGCCGGCCGCCATCCTTTCGGTAACCGATTCCGCCATCGCTGCCCTCGTTCCGGAAGAGTGCGGGTCCGGGGCAATCCGGATCGGACTGCGCCGAAACAGCGAAACCGGAAATCCAACCCTCTATGAGAAGACTTTCGAAACGCTTTTCATCTATACCGTCGAATCCAGCGTCTCAACCTTTGCGGGGCGTTCGGGCGTGACGGGACAACACTATTTCGGACCACTGCTCACCTCGTGTTTCTACGCCCCGAGCCTGCTCATCGCCGACAAGGAGGACAACTTCTATCTGGCCGAATGGGCTCGCGGCGTTCGGTTACTGTCGAACGGTGAGACTTCGTGGATGCTTCCGATGTACGGCGGGGGCTCTCCCGACCAAAACCAGGGAAATATCGCCACCGATCCCTATAACTACAATTTCCGCGGCATGGCCTTTTCAAACGACTGTTCACGTCTGTGGATTCTGGTAAACCGTCCGCAGTCCGACGGTCCCTATCTGGGTTACGCGCTCAAAAACGACGGTTATAAAATCTGGTACGCCGATTCCTCCGACGACCAACCCAACTGCGAAGGCTTGGCCGTCAATCCCGTCGACGAACAAATCGTCGTATGCCGCAACGAGAACGGATCGACCCGTATTTTCTACTATGATCCCAAGAGCCACACATCCTCCGAAGCAGCGGGATATACCCCCATCGGAGCCGAATGTCAGTCGCGGCCCGTATTTTCGAAGGACGGAAAACGACTCTACATCATCCACAAGGGACGCCATTGTATTTCCGCCTACGACTACGATCCGACAACCCATCAATTGACGGGCGAAATCCCCGTATTCGCCGGCGTGAACAGCGAAGAACGTGCCTATGCCGACGGTACGGGATCCGAAGCCCGGTTCGCCTTCCCCGAATTCGGATGCTGCGACGAGCAGGGAAATCTCTATGTAGCCGACAGCTGGAATCATTGCATCCGCAAGATTACGCCCGAGGGGGTCGTAACGACTCTGGCAGGTATTCCTGCTCCCAATACACAGGACAATCCCGCGACCTTTGCGAACGGCAAACTCTCCGAAGCGGTTTTCTCCCGGCCGAACGGAATCTGCATGGACTCGAAAGGAAACTTCTATGTTGCGGAGGAGGGCTTTGCCGACATCCGCAAAATTACAATCGGCAACGAACTCGAAAACGAATAAAACTACCTAAAACATCCAACACATGAAATTATCGTACAGATTCACGCTGCGCCATGCGGCGATACTTTGCCTGACGGCGGTCCTTGCTGTAAGTACAGCCTGCAACAAGGACGAAACCGAAGACGAAGACTCGACTTCCGGCACAACCAAAGTCCCCGAATTCGTCACCTATACACCCGAATATGCCGAAGTCGGCGTGGAAACCGAAGCGATGGTTCTGGGCCGGAATTTCGGAACCGATGCGTCGAAAATCTCGGTCACGCTCGGCGATACGCAGATGGCGATCCGGGAGGTCGGAAAGTCGGTCATCAAGTTCACGGTCCCCGCAACGCTCGACATCGGAACCTACCCGCTTCGGGCCCAGGTAACCTATGCCGATCCCGAAGGGCTGGAACAGACCGCTTCACATACGTTCGAAGTCGATTTCGAAGTCCGCGGTCGAGTCCCCGAAGTGACCGGCTACAAACCTGAAGCGGGGATCTATCCCGGCGGTGAACTGACGATCGAAGGCCGGGAATTCGGGTCCGATCCATCTCTGGTGCGTGTAACGCTCGGAGAACTGCCGCTTGAAATCAAATCCGTGGCTCCCGGTGCCATCGTCGTTACCATTCCGGAAGAGACTCCTTTCGGAACCTACGCCTTGACAATTGAAATCAAATACGGCATCGACAATGCCCAGACCGAAAGCAAAACCTTCGAGGAGTTCCGGGTTCTCAAAAAGGAGTATGTCGCAACTTCGGAAGTCTATGCCGGATCCGGCCCTCAGGGTGCCGACAACGGTGCCCGACTCTCGGCAACGTTCTTCGCTCCGCAGAGCCTGGCCTACGACGACAAAACCGGATCGCTCTATGTCGGCGAGATCTACAACGGCGTGCGGATGATCAACGCCTCGGGCAACGTCGCCTACTACCGGGCGCCGCAGGACAACAACCCCTGGTGGGACGGCGGGCGCATCACCTGTCTGGTATCGATCGAAGACGACCGTCTGGCCTACACCATCCGCGAAGCCCGGAACAGAAACTGCAAGTATATTTGGCTGGCAAGCCGCACAAGCGGCGACTTCCCCGAAGCCGTCGGATATCAGGACTACAACAGCGATTTCGAATACGAGGACGTAGCCGTCAATCCAGTCGACGGATACTGCATCGTCAGCATCTCACGTTGGTGGTACTGGCGTACCGAAACTCAATTCATGCTCGTCTCCGCTGACGGCAGTACGGCCAGCGAACCGAATATCTCCTGCTCTACCACGGACGGGCCCAATGCCGTATGGAACAGCCATATCTCCCGCGTGGTATTCTCGCCCGACGGCAAGTGGCTCTATATCGCCCGAGGCAGCAACGGCACGGATCCGGGAGCCGGAAACGGTTCGAAACCCGTAGCTTACATCGAGCGCTATCCGTATGACCCGACAACCCATACGCTGGGCGATGTCGACACGCGCGAAATCATAGCCGGAAGCACCAGCACCTCCGAAACCGGATTCACCGACGGCCCGGTGGGTACTTCACGGCTGCTGGGTCCGACACAGATGTGTTTCGATGCTGCGGGCGAGACGCTCTATTTCGTCGAACGGCATAACCATGCCCTGCGCAAAATTACCGATCTCGACGGTATCCCCACCGTCACCACCGTGGCCGGGAACGGGCAGAAAGGATCCAACGATGTCTCAAACGTCCCGACCGAAAACATGAAGGAGATTACGTTCGACACTCCGAAGGGACTCGCGCTGGGCGATGACAATACTTTCTATATCTCGGAAGACGGCGAACGAAAGATCATACGACGGATCTCCATCTCGCTCAAAGCTCAAGAGTAGCCGCCGGATTGCGGAAGGAAGGAACCCGGATTTCCGGTCCGGATCCCTCCCTTGCCTCCACTCAGTAAAAAAAAGACAACACGCATATGAAAAAATTTCTATTCCCCCTGTTGACATTCGGCGTCCTCTCGGCGATGGCGGCTTGCAGCAAGGTCGAAGGCGACGTCCGCTTCACCGAACTGCCCGACGAACCGCTCCAACCGTGGTCCCTGGAGAAGGCCCGCGACTGGTATGCCGAACAACCCTGGATCGTCGGTTGCAACTTCTTCCCGAGCACGGCCATCAATCAGATCGAGATGTGGCAATCCTCGACCTACGACCACGAGACCATCGATCGCGAATTGGGGTGGGCCGCAGAACTGGGATTCAATACCGTGCGGGTCTTCCTGCACAGCGCCGTGTGGGAGTATGAACACGACTCCTTTTTCCGCAACGTCGACGATTTCCTGACCCTGGCCGACAAACACGGCATCAAGGTCATGTTTTGCTTCTTTTCCGGCTCCGGCGACCGCGTGGACCGTTGCCAGGTTGGCCGCCAGCTCGACCCCGTGCCCGGTATCCACAACCTAGACTTCAAGGGCGATCCCGCCGTCATCGACGAAAACGAAAAGGCAATGCCCGAACGTTTCGACCTGATGCGCATGTACGTCGAGGAGGTCGTAGCCCGTTACAGAAATGACGGGCGAATCCGACTTTGGGAGGCTTGGAACGAACCCGGAAACTCTTCGACCCGGGAGGATATCGTCTCCGAACTGCTCCCGAAAACCATTCAGTGGATCCGCGGACAGCAGCCCGTGCAGCCGATCACCGTGGGAATCCATGCTCCCGACCGCGAACACGCCGCTTTCGGGACCATCGCGCTCTCGATGTCGGATATCAACTCCTTTCACAGTTACAGCCCCTGGGAGGACCTCTACACCGATGCCGGAGCTGCACTCGTCGGCATGAAACATTTCGCTCTGGAGATGCTGGCTTACGGCCGCCCGGTCATCTGCTCGGAATACATGGCCCGCGGTGGTGAATACAAGGGCACCTTCCAGAATACACTCCCTTATATGAAGCAGTATGGAATCGGAGCCATCAACTGGGGCCTGGTCTGGGGAAAGACCAATACTATCTGGCCCTGGGGGTCGACGGCCGGAACTCCGGAGCCGGAAGCCTGGTTCCACGACATCCTCTATCCCGACGGAACGCCCAGATACCCCGAAGAGGTCGAATTCCTGCACAAGATCATCGGTGTGGACGACAACGGAGAGTAGTAACACGGTGTGATGCCCGAAACCGGCGGATCGTCCGACCGCACTCGGGGTTCCCGTCCGATTTTAACCCGATTACAAAGCAATCATCCATGAAAGCATATCAAAAGACCGATTTCCGGAACAGACCGCATCTCGCACCCCTGCGCCTCATGCTCGTCCGTTTCGCCCTGCTGTGCTGGGGAGTGCTGTTCTGTGCGGGAGCCCGCGCCCAGGACGGCCGAATTACGCTTGACGTGCGGAACGTCCCCCTCGAAGAGGCGATGGCACGCATCGAACAACAAGGAGAATACTCGTTTCTCTACAACAAGACCCTGCTGGATGTCTCCCGGAAGGTGACACTCCGGGTCGAAGCGCAGCCCCTGCGCCGGGTTCTCGACCGCCTGTTTGCCGGAAGCGGAATCGACTACACGCTACGGGGGCGGCAAATCATTCTTTCGCAGCGTCCAGCAGTCCGGACGCAGGCTCCGGTTCATACCGAGCAAAACGTTATCACGGGACACGTGTTGGACAAAAACGGAACACCGCTGGTCGGAGTGAGCATCATTATCGAAGGTACGACGAACGGCACGACAACAAATACCGACGGATCATTCCGTCTGAAGGCCAACACCGGAAACGTACTGACGGTCTCCTATTTGGGGTTCGAAACAACGAAAGTCGCCGTGACGGCCGGACGCAACGCGTATGAGATCACCCTGCAGGAGAGTACCGAAGTGCTCGACGACGTGGTGGTCGTAGGTTACGGCGTGCAGAAGAAAGCCTCAATTACGGGCGCCATCACCAACATCTCCGGCGAGGCGCTGAAGGTCAATTCCACGGTAAACACCTCCACGGCGCTGGCGGGAACCATCGCCGGTATCAATAGCCGTATGAGCGACGGACGTCCGGGGGCAACCACGAAAATCAGCATCCGCGGTATGGATTCGCCCCTCTACATCATCGACGGCGTACAGCGTACCGAAGCGCAGTTCAACAACATCGACGCCAACGACATCGAATCGGTTTCGATCCTGAAGGACGCCTCGGCGGCAATCTACGGATTGAGGGCCGCAAACGGCGTGGTGGTCGTAAAGACCAAATCCGGCCGCAAAAACACGCGCCATACGGTCAACGTCAAGGCTCTCTACGGCTGGCAGGAGTTTTTCAAGTTCCCGCAACCCGCCTCGGCTGCCTCCTACGTGCGGACGAAGTATCAGTCCGATGTGATCAAAATGGCCGAAAATCCCAGCTATACACCCACATACTCCCGCGAAGAGTATCTCAAATGGCAGCAGGGGACCGAACGCGGATACGAAGGATTCGACTGGTACGACTTCGCCACAAATCCCGGAGCACAATCCTATTTCGGAGCGAACATTTCGGGAGGTTCGGACAAGGTAAGCTACTACATGTCGCTGAGCAACACGGATCAAGAGTATGCCATCCGCGATTTCGGAGGCTTCAACCGGACCAATATCCAGATCAACGTCGATGCTGCCATCACCAATCGGCTGTCACTCGGCGCCCAAGTCAGCGGCCGACTCCAATCAACGAAAGCTCCGGGCCTCGGCGGCGGAGACGAGGTGGGTTGGATGCTTTTCGGTTCCTACCGCAATCTGCCGACCGTGCGACCCTACGTAAACGACAACCCGCTATACCCGGCCAAAACGGCCCCGAGTTACATCTATACCAACTTCGCAGTCACGACACTCTCCAAAAACGGAGAGGATACCCGCCGGGAACGGGCCGTACAGATCAATCTGAATGCCGACTACAAGTTCACGGACTGGCTTTCACTGCGACTTATCGGCGGATATTCGTTTCAAGACTCATCCCGAATCAAACAGGTCAAGACATTCGACCTGTACGACTACGACGAGGCTTCTGGTGAATACTATGTGATCGACGGCGAACGCAACCCTTCGCTCTACAAATCCTACGGGAACACCGAGGATTATACGGGGCAGTTCACGCTCGATTTCCACAAGCGCATCGACCGGCACAACGTGGCCCTGACCATTGGCGGCGAAGCCTCGCACCACATCTCCCCCGGACTGGATTTCACGTCCAGACCCCAGACAGACCTGACCACGCAAACCAATACGGCAACCTTGCAGGCCATCAACGACTATCTGGAGACTCCCCAGTCCCGGGCCGGATTCATCGGCCGCTTCACCTATGACTACGACGGACGCTACCTGTTGGAACTTCTGGGCCGCTATGACGGTTCGTGGAAGTTTCCGCCCACGAAGCGTTGGGGGTTCTTTCCTTCGGTTTCAGCCGGATGGCGCCTGACCGAAGAGGCCTGGTGGACGGAAGGAATGAGACGTTGGGTCTCGAATCTGAAATTGAAAATATCCTATGGAGTCGTGGGGGATGAAAACACTTCGGGATATTCGCCCTACGACTTCCTCGAAGGCTATAACTACAACTCCGGGGGTGCGGTGCTCGATGGCGAGTGGATCCTCGGATCGAGCTACCGCGGACTTCCCGTAACGGATCTCTCGTGGCAAAAGGTCAAGATGTTCAACGTCGGCATCGAATACGGGTTCCTGGGCAACCGACTGACCGGTGAACTGAACTATTTCACCCGCACGCTCGAAGGCATTCCCGCCAGCCCGGGCATCACGCTGCCCAACGAAGCCGGATTCACGCTCCCCAATGTGAACATGGCCTCCCAGAAGATCCGCGGCATCGACGGAAGCCTGAAATGGAGCGACCGCGTCAAGGATTTCAACTACTCGATTGAAGGGAACTTCACCTTCTCGCGCAAATACGAATGGGATCGGGAGCCTTGGGTACTTAGCAATTCGTGGCAGGAATATTCCTCTTATTACAGCAAGCGTTACGCCAATCAATGGTGGGGGTTCGACTGCATCGGACAGTTTCAAAGTTGGGAACAGATCGCCGAATACCCCGTCGACATCGACGGGAAAGGAAACACCACGATGCGCCCGGGAGATCTGATCTACAAGGATCAGAACGGTGACGGTGTGATCAACGATATGGACAAACGACCGTTGGGATACCGCCAGGGAGATGTCCCCTACTTGAGTTTCAACTTCAACATCGCCTTGGAGTGGAAAGGATTCGACCTCGCCATGCTCTTCACCGGATCGTCGCTGGCTTCGTTCTACATGGATTTCGAAATGAAGAATCCCCTGCACGACGGCGGAAACAGCCCGGCATTCATGCTCAACGACGCCTGGCATCTGGCCGACATCGACAACCCCGCTAGCGAATACCTGCCGGGCAAATACCCGATGGTCCTCGACGGAAACGGAAGCCATACCAACTATCAAAAGGTCAACAATTTCTGGCTTCGCAACGTCAGCTACCTGAAGTTGCGCAACTTCGAACTGGGCTACTCGCTGCCCAGACGGATCACGCGAAAGATCGGGATCGAAAGAATCCGCGTCTTCACCTCAATGCAGAACCTCTTCTCGATCGACAATCTCGGCGAAATCGACATGGACCCCGAAATCTCGACCCAGAGCGGTCAGCAGTATCCGACGACCCGGGTCATCAGTTTCGGACTCAATCTAACCTTTTAACACAAGAATATGAAAACTTTACGAACGATCTATACGGCAGGGATCCTGTTGCTGGCAGGTTGCGGGACGGCGTGCAACGCATTTCTCGACGAGGAGGCTGACAACGTTTTTACGCCGGAACAGATATTCTCCGACAACGCCTTGATCGAATCGGCCATCGCCAATCTTTACGGCCGGGTGGAATGGGCCCAGAGTTTCAGCAGCATCACCGAGTACACGGTGCTCGACGAAGCGGCCTACGGCTGGGGCGGGCCGAGTGAAACGGCCCAGTTTTTCCAAAACCACTGGCGCATGTACGACTACGGATTGATGCGTGAAATGAACCTCTTTCTCGAAGGACTCGACTCCGGGGCTGCCGACAACAACCGCCAGTTGACCGAGGAGATGCGCCGCCACTACGAAGGAGAGGTCCGTTTCCTGCGGGCATGGCTCTATTTCAACATGTGCGAGCGTCTGGGCGGAGTCCCGCTCATCGGCGATACGGTCTACGAATATGACGGCAAATCGGAGATTCCGAAGATGTATGTGGCCCGGGCCACCGAAGAGGAGACCTATGACTACATCATCTCCGAATGCAACGCCATCGCCGACTATTTTCTGGCCGACGTCGACGACCCGATGTCAAATATCCATGCCGCACGCGCCACAAAATGGGCAGCCCTGGCCCTGAAAGCCCGAGCGGCCATCTACGCCGGTTCGATCGCCCGCTACAACATCGCCAACGATTGTCTCATCCAGACTTCGGGCCGGGAGGTCGGCATCCCCTATGAACAGGCCGCAAAATTCTACCGGATTGCCTACGAAGCCGCCACGCAGATCATCGAGGGCGGAAAATACAGCCTTTACAACCAGAACAGCGACAAGGCGCTGAACTTCTATGACCTGTTTGTCAAAAAGGACAGCAATCCCGAAGTGATCTGGGCCCTGGACTATATCTATCCGGGCAAGACCCACGACTGGACCTCGTACAACTTCGCCTCGTCGGTCAAGACGGGCGACTATGCCAATACCGTACTGCCGGTTCTGAATCTCGTGGAGGATTTCGAATATGTGAATGACCGCAACGGAGCCTTGAAGATCCGCAATGGCGGCGACTACGTTTACTACGACAATCCCGAAGATCTGTTCAAGGGAAAGGATCCGCGGCTTTGGGGCACGATCATCTATCCGGGAGCCACCTTCCGTTCGACCCGGATCGACTATCAGGCCGGAATTCTGGATAAAAGTTCCGGGGCCTTCCGCACCGTTACCGGGACGCCGGGGCAGACCGATGCCCGTTACGGCGGGGTCGTCACCAGCATCAACGGCCCGGTGGCCAACAACGACCTCTACATGAACAAGACGGGATTCAACGTCCGCAAGTATGTCTCCGAAAGCCTGGATCAGGGAACGCGCGGCAGCGACGTGTGGTTCATCCGCTTCCGCTACGCCGAAGTGCTGATGATCGCTTCGGAAGCCGCCCTCGAACTGGGTTACACGGGAGAAGCTCTCGACTACATCAATCAGATCCGGCAGCGGGCCGGAATCAGCAAACTCGAATCGGTCTCCATCGAGGACATCCAGCGTGAACGGCGTGTGGAATTCGCCTTCGAAAACCATCGCTGGTGGGATGCCAAACGTTTCCGGATCGCCCACAAGATCTGGGATGCAAGTGACAATGCCCGGCACTATGCCCTGTTCCCCTACAAGGTATTCGCTCCGGGGAACCCCGAGATCGACGGCAAATGGGTCTTCGAAAAGACTCCTTGCTACATGAAAAAGTATCCGCTTTACTTCGATCGCATGTGCTACTACAACGGAATCGACGACGCCTGGATCACGGCCAATCCGTTGCTGAAGAAAAACCCATTCCAATAACAGCTAACGCCTCGATTACAACATGAAATTAAGGATTTGCCTGCTTCTCTGCGCGGCCATCGCCCTTGCAGGATGCGAATACGACAACTACGAAGCTCCGAAAAGCCGACTCTGCGGCCGCATCGTCTACGACGACGAGCCGGTCGGTCTGCGACAAACCGGTACGGGACAAGATTATAACCTATTGGAACTCTATCAACCGGGATTCGAGGGTACGGCACCCATTCCGGTCTACGTCGCACAGGACGGAAGTTTCTCGGCAATGCTTTTCGACGGGACCTACCGGATGGTTGCCAAAAACGGTTCCGGACCGTGGGTTGACAGCGGCACGGAACTTTGGTTCGATGTCCGGGGGAACACCGTAGTCGACTTTCCGGTAACCCCCTACTATGTCATCCGCGACACCCGATTCGACACGGGAGACGGAAAACTTACCGTCTCGTTCCGCATCGACCGCGGAGCCTTTACGCTGGTTAACGGAAAACCCGACGCTCTGCTTGAAAGCATCGCGCTCTACATCAACAACACGCAGTTTGTCGACGATGCCACATTCCGCAAAAAGGTTGACGCCGCATCGCTCACCTTGGGAAGCCAGTCCATCACGGTCAACCTTCAGGATGCCGAGTTGCAGAAATACCCCGTTCTTTACGCCCGAATCGGCGTCGGGACACAAGGGATCACTCCGAAGATCTATACTCCGGGATCGGTACGGGTCAAATAAATCGTTCCGACAGTTCATCAGAGCCACCTGTATCCATCGTCCCGAAGGCGACCGGATACGGGCGGCGCATATCTTCGTTGCGGCATGAAACTCCTGCTTTTACCACTCTGTGCAGCCATACTTTTCGGATGCCGGGCTCCGATCGACCGGAAAGAGATCGTCTCCCGACACGACATTGTAACCCACGCCACGAATCCTCGCAGTCCGGCTCAAGTCGGGAACGGTGGGTTCGCGTTCGGGATGGACATCACGGGACTCCAGACGTTCGAACCTTTCAATACGCTGTCGGACTGGGGATGGCACTGTTTTCCACAGGACGAAACAACCCGGCGGCAATACTACCGGGGGGGGGTCCCTGTCGAAATCGGAGGAAAACGTATTTACATGGCTCTCCCAGATGAAACGCAACCTGAAATCTCCGACTGGCTGGCAAAGAATCCGCATCGGTTCAATCTCGGGCGTGTAGGTTTCCGTCTGCTCAAAGCCGACGGAAGCGAAGCCTCAGAGGACGATCTGCACGATGTCTCGCAACACACCGATCTTTGGAACGGTATTGTTACCAGCCGATTTTCGCTGGAAGGCATTCCTGTCGAGGTCTGTACGGCCGGCCACCCCGACCGGGACGCCGTAGGCGTGGAAGTCACCTCTCCCTTGCTGAAAGATGGGCGGTTGCAACTGTTTCTGGATTTCCCCTACGCCGACGATCGCTACATCACGGAGCATGTCGGTGATTACGACCGACCGGAACGCCATACCTCGGTATTGCTGGCGGCGACCGATACGACCGCATCGATCCGACGTTCGATGGATACGGTCGTCTACCAGGTCGCCTTACGCTGGGAAGGTGTTCCGGGTCGGATCGTACCTCCCGGAGACAAATCGCACCGCTTCATGTTGCAACCTGGTTATGGCAACCGATTTTCGCTGGTTTGTGAATTCTCCCCGGATACGGTCGTGGAGCCGGTTCCGACTATGGCGGAACTGTCGGATGGCAGTGCACGGATGTGGCACGACTACTGGCTTTCAGGAGCAGCCATTGACCTCTCCGAAAGCGAAGATTCCCGTTGGAGGGAACTCGAACGGCGAATCGTTCTCTCCCAACGACTGCTGCGCTTGAACGGTGCGGGGTCCTGGCCGCCCCAGGAGAGCGGACTGGTGAACAATGGCTGGCATGGCCGCTTCCACTTCGAAATGATCTGGTGGCATGAACTCCACTTTCTGCTTTGGGGACGTCCCGAGCTGGCTGAAAAGGCTCTCGGTATCTATCAAACATTCCTGCCGACATCGCGGCAGCGGGCCGCACGTCAGGGAATGCGAGGAGCCCGGTGGCCCAAATGCACAGCCGACCAGGATGTAGAGTGGCCCCACCTGATCCACGCCACACTCATCTGGCAACAGCCCCATCCGATCTATCTGGCCGAGACGCTTTATCGGCTCTTCCCGACAATGGAAACGCTCGACAAATGGCGCGACGTGGTTTTTGCCACAGCAGAGTACATGGCCGACTTCATACAGCTCGACACACTGCGCGGAGTGTATGTATTGGAGCCCCCACTGTGTCCGGTTTCAGAGAACACCCCCATCTTCGAGACCCGAAACCCGACTTTCGAACTCGCCTACTGGCGGTATGGGCTCCAAACGGCCCAGATCTGGCGTGAACGGTTGGGAATACCGCGTAACAAACACTGGGATAACGTACTCGCACGGCTGGCTCCGCTGCCCGTTCAGGAGGGCACTTACGTCACTTACGAGGGAATCCCCGAGATGTGGAGCCGCTACAATTTCGAACATCCCGCACTGGCGGGAATTTACGGGATGCTTCCCGGATTAGGTGTAGACCGGTCTGTTTTTGAAAGGACGCTCGATCGGATCTTCGACAACTGGCAATTCAACCGCGTATGGGGCTGGGATTTCCCGCTGCTGGCAATGGCAGCCGCCCGATGCGGACGTCCTGGACAGGCCGTAGAAATGCTGCTGTATGATTCGGAAAATTTCCAGTTCGATGTCCACGGCCTTGCAACGGGAGGTCCATTCCCCTACTTCCCCTCGAACGGAGGGCTGCTGACTGCCGTGGCCATGATGGCCGGAGGATGGGAGGGTTCGGAAGGTCCGGTTCCGGGATTCCCAAGATGCTGGCATGTAAAGGCCGAAGGATTTCAAAAAATGCAATAAAGGCTCTGCTCATGAAACGGTTTATTCTGCTGCTGGCTGTGATGACCGCCGTGCAAACCGGAACAGCGCAAATCCGGATGCCCAGTTTCTTCAGCGACAACATGGTTCTCCAACGAGAACGACCGATCCGGATCTGGGGATGGACCGCGCGAAACGAATCAATCCACATTCTATTCAACGATACGCAGGTCTCGGTGAAAGCCGATCGTGCAGGCCGTTGGGAGACGGAACTTCCGGCCATGCCTCACGGCGGCCCTTACGAAATGACGGTCCGGAGCGGAGACAACGAACTTCATTTCAGCAATATCCTCCTCGGAGACGTATGGCTCTGCAGCGGACAGTCGAACATGGAATGGCCGCTGGGCTCCACGACAGGATGCGAAGAGGAGATCGCAGCTTCGACCTGTCCGGAACTGCGGCTGCTAACTGTTGAGAAAGCCGTTTCTCCCGACGAAAAGGAAGATTTGAAAGCAGGTTCATGGGTGGAGTGCAAGCCGGAAACCGCTCGGAGTTTTTCAGCCGTAGCCTACTATTTCGGCAAATTCATACGGCAGGAAACCGGCGTGCCCGTCGGTCTTATCAACAGTTCGTGGGGCGGAACGGATATCGAACCATGGATCAGTTGGGAGACAATGCGGACGACAACGCAATACCGGGAATACGCCGATCGGCACGACACTCGGGAGGCCATGGGTGAAAGCCTGAGAAATTGGGAGCGTTACGAGATTGCCCTGCGGAATGATCCTGGAGACCGGGAGTATTGGTATCGGCCGGAGGTTGCGGCCCGACAAAAAAACTGGGCCAAGATGCAGGTCCCGAAACTCTGGGACAATGAACTCGAAGCAATCAACGGCAACGTCTGGTTTCGCACGACCGTCGTGCTTCCGGAAACGGCAGCCGGGAAACAAGCCAGGCTCTCTCTTCCCGCCGTGGACGATGCCGATGTCACCTATCTCAACGGACAACGGATCGGATTAACGAACGGATACAACCTGCCTCGCCGTTATGCGGTTCCGAAGGGAGTGCTCCGCGCAGGAGAAAATCTTATCGTAGTCAAGATATTCGACCGTGTGGCGGACGGTGGCATCTGGGGTAATGCCGCGGAATTGTACCTCGAAGTCGAAGGAAAACGTTACCTGCTGGCCGGAGACTGGGAATACCGCCCTTCGGCAACAACAGCAATGTACGGTGCCACCATCGATGCCACACATCCGAACAATTTTGCCTCGCTGCTCTACAACGGCATGATTCATCCCCTGGTCGGATACGCCATTCGGGGGGTCGTCTGGTATCAAGGTGAGAACAACGCCCCACGGGCATGGAACTATCGGGATCTTTTCCAAAAATTAATCGTAGACTGGCGAGCCAAATGGGGCTATGAGTTTCCATTTTTGTGGGTACAATTGGCCGGTTATGGAGCCATCGACATCGAGCCGTCCGAAAGTTCTTGGGCAGAATTGCGAGAGGCTCAAAATAACGCTTTGGTTCTTCCGGCTACCGGACAGGCTGTCATTACCGACCTCGGCGATGCCGACGACATCCACCCGCGCAACAAGCGAGATGTCGGCTATCGCCTCTGCCGGAGTGCCCTGAAGGTGGCCTACGGCCGGGAAGTCATTGCATCCGGACCGGTTTACCAGTCTCAGAAGCGCGACGGAAGCCGTCTTATCCTCACGTTCGAAGTCGCCGACGGCGGTTTGCGACCTGCGGACAACAACTCTTACGGTTATCTCCGGGGATTCACGATTGCCGGAGCAGACCGGAAATTCTTTCGGGCAAAAGCCTGGGTTCTCGACAAAAATCGAATCACAGTATTCAGCGAAGCGGTTCCTGAGCCTGTTGCAGTGCGTTACGGATGGGCGGACAATCCATGCGACAATGATTTGACGAATGCCTCCGGGTTATTGGCGTCGCCCTTTCGCACCGATGACTGGCCGGGCATCACCCGATGATAACTATTACTCGCTTATTATTTGCCCCCTATTCAATTTGATTACTTGCGACAGAATGAACAATACTCTTTTCTAAAAAATTGACCAAGACGACCAATAGAAAAAGACAATACTGACATCAAATGGAGACTTAATAAAACCTTGACAAATTATATAATTCGAAGATTGTAAAACTACAATAGATACACATAAAAAACATTCGTCATCTAAACAAAACCTCATTCCAATCATTTTCGCTTTATCACAAAAATGATTATTTTTATGCTATAAAAGAGCACAAGGCGAGCAAGATGCATTTCGATGCGATTGTGAAGGCACCTAATCGGTGGACAATGTTTTGCAACCGCGTATCCTGCTGATAATCTTTGCGGTGCGACGAGCGCTCGCCCCCCTACGCACCGCAATAAACATTGGAAATCAATGTTTTGCAAATCAAACACCCGATTTTACACCCAAGAATGTAAAGTCGGGTGTTTTCTATTATGAAGCAAAAACAAAGGGCTAAACTTACCTTGAAGTTTGCCCCTCAACTTGATTTTGGCATTAACGATTCCGTCTGGTATTGATTTGTCTGCCCATATCTTTATTCAACCTGCGATAGGTTATTTATTAATATTTGCTCTAATTGTGGAGCTAATGGTGTCACTATTGTACTATCCATATTCCATTCAACCTGTGTATTGTTTGATTTTAACTTTAATGTTTTTTTGTACTGTTTTATTTCGTCTTTTGTAATATACTCATGTTCCAAGACATACAGTTCATCAAAGATTTCAATCATCTGTTCTTTAGTATCTTTTTTGTGACTAAAGAACAGCTTTCTATAGTTCTTTCTGTTTATTAAATCCATATAAGACTGATACCCTGGGTTGTAGATGTAATTCTCAGTCTGGTAATAGTTTTCGAAACGCGTAGTATAACCAAAAAGTGTTTTAGGAGTCTTTTTTTTAGTTGAAAGTACATTGTATTCCACTCGTAAAACTCGTTGTATTGTATCTATTCTTATTGCGCCTCCAACCATTTTATTTAATCGAAGTCGGCTATCTATGCTATCAGTAGTAAACTTCCAGCCTTCTTTTTTCAATGTTTCCATTAAAGTGAGACCATCCAGACTGGGTGTGTAAATGTATTTATCCACAAGAGTATTTGCTCTTTCCTTGTCCATGTCTATCAATGAATCGTTTTGGAAGTTACGAATCTTGATAGCAAGTCTTTCCACATCTTTATGTTTTGTATCAATAAAGAAATCCAAATATCCATCTCTGAAATATTTCATACAGGAATCATTCAATTGATAACTTCTGAAGTATGTCTTGAGATGAATATATTCTCTATTTTCCGCCGTAACTGTTACTGCGTTCAACTGATACTCAATTGGATTTAGATAAATAGGGGTATCTTCCTTAAATAGAGATGATTTAACACTTTTAGGACTATAGGCTATATGCTGAATAGTAACAACCTCATCGTCCACGTCTTGAGGCAAATTACCATCTATATCTGTTGTACCCACGACTGCCCCTGTGTTATTTAGAATCTGCGCGTATGATATACGCTGACCGGTCGTTTTATCAAGCAGAATAGCCTGACCCGAAACGTCAAGACTCACAAAGAGTAATAAGGATAAAATTGTAAAGCCATGACATTCACATTTAGTAATCGTCCGTAAGAAATCATTGCGCATGATTCTTGCTTTTAACCTTTCTAACTTCTCTCTAATGTCCATCGCTGTGTTACTTTGTTCTTTAATATTCAGTTCATTTGGAAAATGCCTGTTTACGATGCTTAATCTACTTAGGCGACATAAAGATACGAAAAAAAGGAGCAAGCCAAAGGCATACGAATTTTGATCTTTTTTATCCTCTATTCAGTTGGCGTATTTTGTGTCGAATAATGGCGCAATCGGCTTCCTGCGTATCTGGGACGCAGATCTTGGGCCTTCTGGCAGGACCTGACTTGGCGTGACGGTTTTAATGTTCGGAATATGAACCAAATAAAGGCCACACAAGAGGATGTTGCAAGCGTAAGAAATATGATGATTTTTTTTGTACTGCCCCCCTTTTTTTCTACCTTTGCGACAGTGATGTGTGATTTCTTAGATAGAGACCTCTTCCCCGTTTGGGGGGGGGTAAAGTTCTTATTGCGAGAAGGAGAAGCGGGGATGGGCGAAAATGTGCACGATCAAGGCACACGGACAGACCTGTATGAAATTTTTAAGCATCACTCAAAAGAAATACGCAATTTACTATTTGTCAGGCTATTACATTTAGCCCGACGAGGTCGCGGAGCGCAATCTCCCGAAAAGAATGACAAAATCCGTGTCGTCCGCACTCACCCGAACCGCCGATCCAACCGAATCCGCCGCAACCCCGGTTTCCGAGGCCCAGAACCGCCATATCGTGCGCTGGTACGTGATGGTCTACCCGACCAGCAGCCGGGCCATGACCGAAGAACTGGATCGTGAACTGGCCCGTCGGCAGCGTGACAACGAGCCTCTGTTCGAATACTTTGCGCCGATCCTTGTCGAAGCGAAGAAGATAAACGGACGGCTGGTCAGGACCCGGCGTCCGCTGTTGTACAATTACCTGTTCGTACACGCCTCGGAAGCGGAGATCTACCGGATCAAGCAGCGCCTGCCCCAATACAACCTGCTACCGCGGGTAAAGGACAGCAAGGAGAGCTACCACTACCCCTATCTGACCGACAAGGCCATGCGTGATCTTCAATGGATTGCGCGTTCGTATGCCGAGCCGGTTCCGGTCTGCACCGCGGATCCCGCTTGGTTGGTCAAGGGTGACCGGATTCGTATCACGGAAGGGCGTTTTGCGGGGATTGAGGCCAAAGTCGTTACAAACGCCACCTCGCGCCACAAGGAGATTCTGGTTTCGATCGACGACTGGATGTGCGTTCCGCTGCTGAAGGTCCAGCCCGGAGCGTATGAGGTGATCGAACTGAATGCCGAAAATCCAGGTTACTATTCCCGGTTGAACAACAGCAAACTGTTCGACCGGATTCACGACGCCCTGTGCAGGCATTTAGCCGGGGGGGGGTCTGCTGAAGACCGGGCTATCGCCACCGAGGTTTTGCAGGAATACGGCAGTCTGACGCTCGACTCCGACATCATGCGCAGCAAACTCTATGTCCTGCTGCTGCAAGCCTACACGATTCTCGGCGAAACCGCGAAACGAGAGAGTCAACTCGTGACAATCCAAAAGCTGCTCCCGGCCGTACGGGCCGAACAATCCCGGGCCCTGCTGCTCGTAACGCTGTACGGCTGCACGGACAACCGGCTCTATTACGATCAGGCCCATGCCCTGATCGACCCCTGGCTCGCGGAAGAGAGCCCCAAAAAGAGTAAGGCGCAGCTGATCCGCCATTTGGCCGATTTCGACCGGCTATTCGGCCACGGGGGTGAATAAAACGCCCGGGAATGCGAGCTCATGGAATGCGCCCGCACCAACTGAATCTCAAACAAAAATCAGCCATAAATCGAATCATGTATCATTTAATTGAAAAACTGCATTTGGACCGCTATGTCAATTCGCGGTTGATTCTTGCGTTAGACTTGCTGGTTTCGACCGGAGCCTCGGCGATTTCCCTCTTGTTGGCCAGCGTTCTGCTGGGACCCGACATTTTTTCGTGGGAAACCGCAGGCTGGTGGCTCGGAGGCTCTGTCATCGTCTCCTGGATCGCCTTCATGCTGTTTCAGACCCACAAGTCAATCATCCGCCATGCTACGCTCCGGGAGTTGGCCCGCCTGAGTATTGCCGTGGTTTTCAAAGGTGTATGGATTGCCATTCTGCTGGCATCGGGGGTAACGGGCCCTACGTATCCCGCCACCTGGCTCACCTTGTTATTCGATCTGTTGCTCACGCTTTCGGGACTGGTCATCATGCGCGTCGCCATGGTCGTGATCTACGATTGGCTTAAAAACAGCCGCCAAAGACACCGCAACTGCCGTCGGATCCTGATCTACGGGACCGGCGACAAGGGCGCTTCGCTGGTCACCCAGCTCCAGAACTCGCAGGAGTATCAGGTCGTCGGCTTCCTGACCTACGGCAAGGCAATGAAGAACCACATGCTGGCCGACCTCCCGGTCTACTACTTCGAGACCGAGGAGAATGTCAAGTACCTGCACGACTGCAAGGACATTGACGCCATCCTCTTCGCCCACGTCCGCGAGGCCCGCGAAGAACAGGAGCGCCTGATCCGTTACTGCACGGAGTGCAATATCAAGGTGCTGATCGCCCCCTCGATCGACGAAGTGGTCGACGGCAAGGTGCAGAAGCAGGCGATCCGCGAGATCAAGATCGAGGACCTGCTGGGCCGCGAGGAGATCAAGATCTCGATGGAGGAGATCATCGCCAACTTCCGGGGCAAGACCATCATGGTGACCGGAGCTGCCGGATCGATCGGTTCGGAGTTGTGCCGCCAGCTGGCGACGTTCGGAATCAAGGAGCTCGTGCTGTTCGACAACTCCGAGACCCCGACGCACAACATCCGGCTCGAACTGGAGGACCGTTTCCCCAATCTGAAGTTCATCCCCGTAATCGGCGACGTGCGTATGATCCCGCGTCTGGACTTTGCCTTCCGCACCTACCGCCCTCAGGTGGTCTTCCATGCCGCGGCTTACAAGCATGTCCCGCTGATGGAAGAGAACCCCTGCGAGGCCGTGCTGGCCAACGTCATCGGTTCGCGCAATGTGGCGGACAAGTGTATCGAATACGACGTCGAGAAGATGGTCATGATCTCGACGGACAAGGCGGTGAATCCGACCAACATCATGGGTTGTACGAAACGACTGGCCGAAATCTACGTGCAGTCGCTCGGTCTGGCCATCGAGGCCGGGAAGGTGAAGGGCAAGACGAAGTTCGTCACCACACGCTTCGGTAATGTACTGGGATCCAACGGATCGGTGATCCCGCGCTTCCGCGAGCAGATTGCCAAGGGCGGCCCGGTTACGGTTACGCACCCCGACATTACGCGCTTCTTCATGACGATTCCGGAGGCCTGCCGCCTGGTGATGGAGGCCGCCACGATGTCCACGGGGACCCAGATCTTTGTCTTCGACATGGGGCAGTCGGTGAAGATCGCCCACCTGGCCAAGCGCATGATCGAGTTGGCCGGTCTGGAGGTCGACAAGGACATCAAGATCGAATACACGGGATTGCGCCCGGGCGAGAAGCTCTACGAGGAGGTGCTGTCGAATACGGAGAACACGCTTCCGACGTCGCACGACCGGATCCGCATCGCCAAGGTCCGCGAATACGACTATATCGATGCCCTCAAGGGAGCGCAGGAGTTGGAGGAGCTTTCACGAGCCGTTGTCATTCCGGACATGGTTCGCCTGATGAAGAAGATCGTCCCCGAGTTCAAGTCCAAGAACTCGCGGTTCGAGGAATTCGATAAAGAAACGAAATAAAATCAACCATAATGAACACGGAACAGAACAAAGACTTAAAGATTGCCGTAGCCGGAACGGGCTATGTTGGCTTGTCTATCGCCACATTGTTGGCACAGCATCATCAAGTAACCGCCGTTGATGTTATTCCCGAGAAGGTGGAGATGCTGAATCGAAAACAGTCTCCGATTCAAGACGAGTATATTGAAAAATATCTGGCTGAGAAATCGCTGAATCTCACAGCCACATTGGATGGTGCTGCGGCCTATCGGGATGCAGATTTTGTCGTGATTGCCGCTCCGACAAACTACGACCCCGTCAAGAACTATTTTGACACAAGCCATGTCGAAGAGGTGATCGATCTGGTCCTGGAGGTCAATCCTCAGGCCGTCATGGTTATCAAGTCTACGATTCCCGTAGGTTACTGCCGGAGTTTGTATATCAAGTACATGCAGAAGGGGGTAAAACGGTTCAATCTGCTGTTCTCGCCCGAATTCCTGCGTGAAAGCAAAGCTCTCTACGATAACCTCTACCCGAGTCGTATTATTGTGGGTATTCCCAAAATCATCAACGATGAGCGGTTCAAGGAGGAGAATGATGCTATTCGAGCCATCGCAGATATTCCGGCGCTTGAGAAGGCCGCCCATACGTTTGCCGCACTGCTGCAGGAAGGGGCCATCAAAGAGAATATCGATACACTGTTTATGGGTCTGAAAGAGGCTGAGGCTGTAAAACTCTTTGCCAATACATACTTGGCCCTTCGAGTCAGCTACTTCAATGAACTGGATACCTATGCCGAGGTCAAAGGGTTGGATTCCCAAGCTATTATTCTCGGAGTTGGTCTGGATCCCCGTATTGGAACTCACTACAACAATCCGTCGTTCGGTTATGGCGGATATTGCCTGCCGAAAGACACCAAACAGTTGCTGGCCAACTATGCCGATGTCCCGGAGAATCTGATCGAGGCCATCGTCGAATCGAATCGCACCCGCAAGGATTTCATTGCGGATCAGGTTCTGAAAAAGGCGGGATATTACAGCTACTCTTCGATAAATGGCTACAACAAGGAACAGGAGAAGCCTATCGTGATCGGCGTCTATCGTCTGACCATGAAATCGAACAGCGACAATTTCCGGCAGAGCTCGATTCAAGGCGTCATGAAGCGCATCAAGGCCAAGGGCGCAACGGTTATCATTTACGAGCCCACCCTCGAGGATGGATCGACATTCTTCGGCAGCGAGGTCGTCAACAATCTCGAAAAGTTCAAGCAGATGAGTGCGGCTATCATAGCCAATCGCTATGACCCTTGCCTGGACGATGTCGAGGCCAAGGTTTATACACGAGATATTTTCAGAAGAGATTAGTCTGTTTAGATAGGCCGTTCCAAATCAAAAATCAGACAAGAATAAGAGCCCCAAACGATCATCACTTTATCAAACAAAGGTAGCTCTACGCATAGTTGAACAAAATGGTGTTCAACTATCATTTTCGACCAAAATAAAAAAGCCACAAAACACTGTAAATCTTCATATTATGAGCATTTTCAAAGACAAAGTCCTGTTAATCACAGGCGGTACGGGAAGTTTCGGCAACGCAGTTCTGCGTCGTTTCCTCGACTCCGACATCCGGGAAATTCGTATCTTCTCCCGCGACGAGAAGAAACAGGATGACATGCGCCACTTCCTTCAGGCTAATCGTCCGGACGTTTCGAACAAAGTGAAATTCTATATTGGAAATGTACGCAACCGTGAGGCTGTAGACTTCGCAATGAACGGTGTCGACTACGTCTTCGCTGCGGCTGCCCTGAAGCAGGTACCCTCCTGCGAATTCTATCCGATGGAGGCCGTGCGTACGAATGTTGAGGGAACCAACAATGTACTTCTCTCCGCCATCGCCCACGGTGTTAAGAATGTCGTCGTCCTCTCTACGGACAAAGCGGCCTACCCGATCAACGCCATGGGTATCTCCAAGGCCATGATGGAGAAGGTGGCCATTGCCCAGGGGCGTGCTCTGGGTCCGGATGCAAAGACCACCATCTGCTGCACCCGTTACGGAAACGTAATGGCCAGCCGTGGTTCCGTAATTCCGCTTTGGGTGGAGCAGATGATGGAGGGCAAGCCGATCACCATCACGGATCCCAACATGACCCGCTTCATGATGACGCTTGATGATGCTGTCGATCTTGTCATGTATGCCTTTGAGCATGGCAACAACGGCGACCTCTTCGTTCAGAAGGCCCCGGCCGCAACCCTCGACGTGCTTGCAGAGGCCCTCAAGCAGGTTTACGCCAAGGTGAATCCCAAATACGGAGAGACCGAGGTGAAGATCATCGGCACCCGTCACGGTGAGAAACTCTATGAAACGCTCGTTACGCGTGAAGAGATGCTCCGTTCGGAAGATTGCGGCAACTACTTCCGCATTCCCTGCGACGCCCGCGACCTGAACTACGACAAATTCTTCACGGAAGGCGACGATGCCATCAGCCGCATGGAGGACTATCACAGCCACAACACCAAGCGACTCGATGTCGAAGGCATGAAGGCGCTGCTCCTCAAGCTCAATTTCATCCGCGAAGACCTCGGTCTGCAGCCCAAAGCAAAGTCCCGCGACTATAGAAGCGAATAACAGATGAAGATTCTGGTAACCGGAGCAAAGGGTTTCGTCGGTCGGAACCTTTGCTCCCAACTTAATAACATCAAAACAGGCAAGGCCAAGTGCTACGGAGACCTTCAGATCGATGAGGTCTTTGAGTATGATCTGGACAGCGCCATGGAGCAGCTGGATGCCTGGTGCTCCGAATGCGATTTTGTATTCAACCTCGCGGGTGTGAACCGGCCTCAGAACCCCGAAGAGTTCATGACCGGCAATTTCGGCTTTGCCTCAACGCTTCTGGACACGCTGAAGAGGCATGGGAACAAGGCCCCCGTCATGCTCTCGAGCTCGGCTCAGGCCTCTCTTACCGGCCGTTTCGGCAACAGCGAATACGGGCGAAGCAAGAAGGCGGGCGAAGATCTCTTTCTCCGATATGGTGAGGAAAATGGCATAAAGGTGCTTGTTTACCGGTTTCCCAATCTCTACGGCAAATGGTGCCGCCCGAATTACAACAGCGCCATCGCCACGTTCTGCAACAACATCGCCAACGAGCTGCCCATCACGGTCAATGACCCGAGCGTGGAACTTGAGGTCCTCTACATCGACGATCTTGTTGAAGAGATGATTGCCGCACTGAAAGGTCAGGAGCACCACTGCGAGTTCGAAGGGCTGACCGTATTGCCCTCGGCTGAAGGACGTTACTGCTACTGCCCCGTCACACACAAGGCTACGTTAGGTGAAATCGTCGACCTTCTGCACCAGTTCCACGACATGCCGAAGACGCTGATGATCCCCGAGATTCCGGCCGGCAGTTTTGCCAAGAGGCTCTACAGCACCTATCTGAGCTACCTCCCCAAGGACAAGGCCATTTTTGACCTGAAAATGAACTGCGACGACCGCGGCTCCTTCACCGAGCTGGTCCACACGCTCAACTGCGGACAGGTAAGCATCAATATCAGCAAACCGGGTATCACCAAAGGTCAGCACTGGCACCACACCAAATGGGAGCAATTCATCGTTGTTTCCGGCCACGGCCTGATCCAGCAACGGAAAGAGGGTACGGACGAGGTCATCGAGTTCGAAGTCTCGGGCGACAAGATTCAGAGCGTCATCATGCTGCCCGGATATACGCACAACATCATCAACCTCTCGAAGACTCAGGATCTTGTCACGGTCATGTACTGCAACGAGGTTTTCAATCCGGAGCGGCCGGACACCTTCTTCGATCCCGTAGTAAGCGAATAAAAGCCGCAAGATGGCTGAATAATCAAAACAATCTATGGAAACCAAAACTCCGAAATTCGACTACAGTGATATTCACTGGCAAAATAACGGCAAAATCAAACTCTGCATCATCGTCGGCACCCGCCCGGAGATCATCCGGCTCGCGGCCGTCATCTCCAAATGCCGCAAATATTTCGATGTGATTCTGGCCCACACGGGACAGAACTACGACTACAACCTCAACGGCATCTTCTTCCGCGACCTGAAGCTCGCCGAGCCGGAGGTCTACATGGATGCGGTCGGAGATGACCTCGGCGCGACCTGCGGCAACATCATCAACTGCAGCTACAAACTTTTCGCCGCGACCAAACCGGACGCCGTGCTCGTCCTTGGCGACACCAACAGTTGTCTGAGTGTCATCGGCGCCAAACGGCTCCACATTCCGATTTTCCACATGGAGGCCGGCAACCGTTGCAAAGACGAATGCCTGCCGGAGGAGACGAACCGCCGTATCGTAGACATTATCTCGGACGTCAATCTTGCCTACTCCGAACATGCAAGAAGATACCTGGCAGAATGCGGACTTCCCCGAGAGCGTACCTACGTCACAGGTTCGCCCATGGCAGAAGTACTCCACCAGAACCTCGCCGAGATCGAGGCATCCGATGTACACGAGAGACTCGAGCTCAAAAAGGGACACTACATCCTGTTGAGTGCTCACCGCGAAGAGAATATCGACACAGAGAAGAACTTCCTCAGCCTTTTCAATGCGATCAATGCAATGGCCGAAAAGTACGACATGCCGATTCTCTACAGCTGCCATCCTCGTAGCCGTCACCGCCTTGAAGCTACGGGCTTCAAGCTCGATCCGCGGGTACAGGTCCAGCAGCCGCTAGGATTCCACGACTACAACTGCCTTCAGATGAACGCTTTTGCCGTCGTTTCCGATTCGGGCACCCTGCCTGAAGAGAGTTCTTTCTTCACCAGCGTAGGACATCCTTTCCCGGCAGTCTGCATCCGCACCTCGACCGAACGTCCCGAGTCCCTCGACAAAGCAGGCTTCATTCTCTCCGGCATCGACACCAAGGGACTTCTCCAGTCCGTCGACACGGCAGTAGAACTTGTCAAGAACGGCGACTACGGCACTCCGGTTCCTGACTACACGGATGAAAATGTCTCCACCAAGGTAGTGAAGATCATCCAAAGCTACGTTGGCGTAGTGAACAAGATGGTGTGGAGAAAAGAACTATAGCGAACGTAGGATCTATCGAACCGGAAATTAACATCATCTTGTCAGCAATAGTGAAAAGACTAAAGATGTGGCAGTTCTATTGAATTTCAGCAGACAATCATCCTCTCAACTACGCACGAGTCTTCACAAAAGACACTATTATGTATTGCAATTTCTCTGGAAGCACTCAATAGCTCTCATTGCTTAAAATTGAGAAAACTCATGCATAGATTCTAAACCACAGTACATTCTCGGTAAATCTACAGTTATTCAGATTTTCATAATATTGTATAACATCTAATCTCTTCATATGAAATAAAATATGTAAAGTGCGTGCACAGGTGAAGTCAATGGCTTATGGTTCAATACCATCACGCACTTCAAATTAAATCTCGATATTAACAACTGAATAACAATACACTAATATAGGATAAACACATCATCCCTTATAATAAGGAGGGGGCCTCGAAAAAAGTGAGACGCATAGGACTGAGACATGAATCATGACCTATTGATTGGCTAATTCTATCTTCTACAGAAGGCTTGTTATCATTAAAAAAGACGAAACCGTTGGTTTCATGTGCAAAAATATCATGCAACAAGAAAGAACTTGATATTGTAGGTCACTCATAGATTTGAAGAAAAAATAGCTTGAATATATTTACAACAATATCAGTGCGATTAGCATTCATTCGACTCAAATAACACGAGATCTTCTTGGATAAAATACTGCCAAGATATTAAACTCGAGATCAATCTTTAGTAGCTACAATCTTAGAAACAACCGAAACATCATTTTTATCACTTGCTCTTTGAATTGATAATTCATTCATTAAGAGTCGAATATCACAAAAGATCAAAAATCACACACGTGGTTGGGCTAGAAAAGAGAGTCTCTCTCAGTGAGCCGTTTTTTGAAATAAAATCTATAATGGAAGAAAGTAGAGGATCACGCATAGCTAAAAATACAGTATTCCTATATGTCCGAATGCTGCTATCAATGATAGTAACATTATATACATCAAGAGTGGTACTAAACGCACTTGGTGTGAGCGATTTTGGAATATATAATGTTGTCACAGGATTTGTTGTGTCTTTTGGATTTCTCAATAGCGCAATGCACGCTTCTGTTCAACGCTTCTTGACTGTTGAAATGAAAGAGAATAATCATGAGAGACTCAATCAAATATTCAGTATGGGTGTAACTATACACTTTATCCTTGCATTAGTTATGGTGATAATAGCAGAACCAGTTGGATTGTATTTTGTACAAAACAAACTGGTTATTCCTCCTGATCGTATAAAGGCCGCATTATGGATCTTTCATCTATCAGTAGCTGTTTTATTTTTCGGCATTATGAATGTCCCATACAAAGCCTTGATTATTGCAAGAGAAAATATGGGAGCATTTGCTGCAATAAGTTTATTAGAAGTTTTCGCCAAACTTGCTATTGCAATTATTCTGATATATAGCACTTTTGACAAACTCATTTTGTATGGGATATCGCTGATGATTGTAGCTATTGCAATCCAACTATTTTATATGTGGTATTGCATATCCCACTATGAGGAAGGTAGATATAAACGATTCTGGAATAAAAGTCTATTTCAAGATATGAGCAGTTTTGCGGGATGGAATCTAATAGGTGTATTTGCGGGCATTGTTTATAATCAAGGCGTAAATATTGTCCTAAATATATTTGGCGGCCCAATAGTAAATGCAGCAAGAGCCATCGCTTTCCAAGTGAGTGGTGCAGCAAACCAATTGGTTACAAATTTCCAGTTGGCTGTTAATCCACCTATCATGAAAGCTTATGCCACCAAAGACGAATCAGTATTTAGACTATTATCATCCTCCTCAAAGCTGTCATACATATTACTATTATGCATCGTAATTCCTTTCTTATTGGAATGTCCATATGTACTAATGCTTTGGCTAAAAGACGTACCAGCGTATTCAATTATGTTTACCAGACTAGCTATGATTGATATCTTGGTATGTTCATTGGCCGGCTCGCTTCATATATTGATGCAAGCTACTGGCTCTATAAAAAAGTACCAAATAATTGTAAGTGGAGTCTTACTACTAAATCTCCCCCTTTCTTATCTTATGCTAAAGATGGGAATGAGTTTTGATTCTACTTTTTATGTATCAATAGCCCTCTCTTCTGTAGCTTTAATTGTACGCTATGTTCTTTTACGAACATATGTAGAATATAGTGTTAAAGAACTTGTCTTGGGATTTGTAATACCAATCGTCATATTGACGATAGCAAGTAGTATTATACCTATAATTTTATACAACCACATGAAACAAGATCTACTTAGACTTCTCATAGTCTGTGTAGCATCATGGATTTCCATTGCACTTGTATCTTGGATTTGTGTCTTGGACAAGAATGAGAAATCTCTTTTATTACAAATCATAAAAAGAGGAAAATGAAGATTGTGATTATCGCAGATAATCTGGGGAATAATGCACCTGGCGTAGTATTTAAAAATATCCTATTAGGTCTATCAAAAAAGATAGATTTTGATATTATCACCTCTACAATGGATTATCGGGCTCCGTTAGATCATAGAGGGTATGTGAACTATGTCTCTCAAAAGAAAATTTCATCCTGGAGAATAAGAACATTGTTATTTAATATTTTTGGGTTTTATCATACACAAAAGAAATGGGCAAAGGACATCCAAAATATATTGAATACCGGTTCATATGATGTTGTAATAAGTTTCATGTCGTCAACTTTCTATGCATCAGTCATGGCTGCGGATTTCTTCTCTGCTCATCGGAAAATAAAACACATTTGCTATTGCGTAGATGCCGTTCCTGCACCTTTTCCGTGGGAAAAAGAAGGCATGTACTCCTCAGCCATGAAACGTTGCGTCAAGAGATATATGCAGAGAGTTAATATCCTATGTATGACCAACCAAGAAATGCTATCATATGAATTAGGTATTATTGGCAACCCCATTATAAAACCTATTGTCTTGCCCAATCCTCCCAAAGAGACTATCTTTCAAAATTGGCCGACAACTGAAATTACTCCATCATTCGCATATGCTGGTAAAATATATGGAGCCCGCAATCCTGACGCATTACTGAATGGCTTTAAGATGCTCCTTAAGAACCATCCGACAGCAAAAATGATTTTTATAGGGTCCTGTAATTTGGATATATACATCAAAGAGCATTTTTCTGACATCCAAAATAATATTGAATTTATCCCATACACAACTGACCTCGACCAAATTTATCGAAAATGCGCGGCTTTAATTGATGTAAATGCAAATATTGATCATGACGTCTTTTTATCAAGTAAAATAATCAGTTATCTACCATATAATAGATTAATAATATCGGAGTCTGGTAATGGCAGCCCAGTTCGTTCAGTATTTAGGACCTCACAAACTATTCTACATGTACATCATAGCGCAAAAGAGTATTATGATGCCATGGAATTTTGCCTTAATAACATTGGCTCAATTGATTATTCTGAACGGAAAGTGTATCTGAAGCATATGGATATAAATGCAGCCACTAATACTTTGATTAAACAAATCTTCGATAATAATGAGAACTGAAAGTCTTATACTTAAGGTGTTATTATATTTCAATATATTTACACTTGTGATGTACATTATCAGTCCATTAAGTATAAAGTCTGGTTACCACGCTCTTAATATATTCTATATCGCTTTGAATATATTAATGATGTGGCTGGGCTTTCGAAGCGGACAAGCAAAGACAAATTACCTAGCACAACAACCAAGTCTGCAGGTTCCACCAAAAGTTCTCTACTTAATTCTGATCTTCTACTTATGTACGTTTACCGTCAGATATGCCTACATGCTGTATCTGCCTCCGTTTGATTTTAATGCCTTAATCAATCGAATTGCTATTGGAGTTGCAGATCCATATCTAGGACGTTCTTTCATGCATGGAGGAAGAACGATTCCATGGACGGTATATTTTGTTACGTCAATAATCGATTCTATCTTCTTTATTTTCTCTCTTATTTGTTGGAAACAATTAAAAACTATCATAAAAGCGGTTATTGTTATACTTCTCATATTTGAATGTTTTTATTCGATGGGGACAGGCACAAACTTCGGTGTCATTATGCTTGTATCATGCATTGGCTTAGCCATCATGATGCAGATTCCTCATGAAACGCTATCTAAAGGCAAGATCCTAAAGATATGCTCATTAGGAACAATCATGCTCCTTTTTGTATTGTATATCTTCTCTTACAATATGGAGGGACGAAGTGGCGGTAGTTTTGAGAATCTTTCCAATGAAAGCTTTTTGGCCCTTGGCCCATCTGTTTCGATTGACACAAACGCTTTTTTCAATCAACTTCCTCATAGGCTTCAGATTCTTCTTTTATTCATCTTCAGCTATCTGACACAAGGATATATGTTCTTAGAAAATATATATAAGCTTGATTTTCATTGGGGCGGTTTTTTCGGCAATAACCCAGCACTCCAGTCGCTAGCTCAGGATTTTCTATTTTTTGATCCGGAAATGAATAGCTATCAAATGCAAATGGAGAAACTAGGAGTTGATTCATATGTTAATTGGCACTCATGCTATCTTTGGTTAGCGAATGACTTTACTATTTTATTTGTTCCTATTGCTGTATACTTTATCGCAAAATTGACCAGTGCTGCTTTACGTATGTTTCGAACTAGCAGAGACTTGAGTTCTGGAATCGTATTTATAATCTTAGCGAATATGCTATTGTTCATGTTTGCGAATAACAACTATTTGTCATCTGTATTCTATTCTTTTATGTTCATCTTTCCATACTGGTTTTTTAAGAAATATAAACATATTCGGAAATGGTAGATTTACTGTATAAATTATATTCTATCTTTTGCAATGATAGCAATATCTTAGAAAAGACAAAGATTAATTCGGTCTTTAGATATATTATTCGAAGATGTGCGAATATACTAGTACCTTTTTGGTATAAAATGACAACTAACAATCCTCATTTTAAAATAAATCCTACTCTGAAAACTGAAGGCAGAATAATAGCCTCTCTTACAACATTTCCGGCTCGCATTGATAACATATGGATTGTTATTGAAAGCATTTTAAGGCAATCTCAGAAACCTGATATGTTGTTTCTTTGGTTATCCAAAGAGCAGTTTTCATCAATCGATGTATTGCCGAATCGGTTGAAGGCCCTTCAAAATCGCGGCCTTCAGATTCAATTATGTGATGATGATTTGCGATCTCATAAGAAATATTATTATGTATTAAGAGACTATCCTCACGATCATTTGTTTACGTTTGATGATGATTTGATATATCCAACCAATACAATATCATCTGTCATGTCAGCTTCAACAATATATCCAGATTGCATTGTAGGTAGGTATTCTAATCAGATAGAACTAGACAAAACAGGCAATGTACATTTTACTCGCAATAGAAAACGAGACATTGCATTTCAACCATCATGGACGACGTTCATTGGGAGCGGAGGTGGAACATTATTTCCAGCTGGATTCTTACCTGAAATAGCTAAGGATAAAAATACCTTTATGGCTATCTGCAAAACAGCAGATGATGTATGGTTAAATACCATGTGTCGCTTTTCTGGTCATAAAGTCATTGCAATCATGAACAAATGTCCATTGCTTGAAATAATCAATAAGAATAATTCAACACTTACAAGCATAAATGTTGGATATGAGAACTATCGACAGCAAATGACCGTAAGAGAATTCTGCATCGCCAATGGCAAAGATCCATTTGAACCCTTAATAAATAACAAGTATGGAATCATTGAATAAGTTTATATCGAGAATTGTATCAAAATTATCTCCAAGGATGCACTTCTGCTTAGCATATTATCACCATCGGCACAAATGGCCTAATCTGAACAAGCCGAAAGATCTTTCAGAGCTATGGATCAAGAGATTGCTTGATGGTCGCATCAACCAATATTATCAACTTGCAGATAAATATTTAGTTCGTGAATATGTGAAACAATGTGGGTGTGCTGACATATTAACTGGTCTGGTTAAATGTTATTCCACAAGCGATGAACTTGTCTATTCAGAATTACCTCAAAAATTTGCACTCAAGGCAAATTGGGGAGCAGGAATGAATCTAATCTGCACTGACAAATCTCAATATACAGAAAATGATCTTCGTAATCAAATTGGCCAATGGCTTGCATCACCAAAATTCGCGTTTTCAGAACGCCATTATAATTTGATTTCAAGAAAAGTTATATGTGAAGAATTTATAGATGATGGCACAGGGGGCTTCCCTATAGATTATAAGTTTATCTGTCTCAATGGAGAAATCAAGGCAATTCTCGTTTGCAATGATCGTGAATCCGGCCATGCTGATTATATCCCTTACGATATCAACTGGAAGCCGTTGTTTGATTACTGTATAGCAACACACAAAGAAAGCGAATTAGTAAGCCGACCTGCCAATCTGACACAAATGCTTGAATGTGCGAAAAAACTGGCATCAGGAATAGATATGATCAGAGTTGACCTCTATTCAAATGGGAGCAGAATCTGGTTTGGCGAAATGACGCTTACTCCAGATGGCTGTATTTTCCGCAGATGGACACAGAAAGCTATAGATGAAATGGGGGCATATTACAGAACACATAAAATTCCGACACATGAAACTAAGCATCAAGCAACTAATTAAGTCAAATTATTTGGGGAAACAAATATACTGGTATTATAGATTAAAACGAGATTCCAAAATAGTCTTCAAGAATTTTGGAATTAGGGCTAATTTTGCCGTAGAATTTAAGAAGATAAGAGCAGCTCACTCACTTTTCGGATGGCTTCCTGATGAGTTCTACTTATATCATTATGAATCCTTGTCAAATGCAGAACGCCAAGCCTTTATTTGTGAAGACGAGCATGTTGTTGTTGCTGATTTTTTGAATACAGCAGAAGCAAGAACAATTCTCGGCGACAAATGGAATACATATAAAGAATTTTGCACATTCTTCGATCGAAAAGCATGCTGCATTACCAACAAACCTCAGGAGAAAGAGGAATGGGACACTCTTTACGACCTTTTCGACACATATGGCAAATTAATAATTAAGCCTCTTGATGGTTCTTTTGGAAAAGGAATTCAAATTGTAGAATGCACCTCTGACAAAAAGTCATTAAAGCAGAGGTTACAGACCTATTACCCTAAAGGATTCATCGCAGAAGAAATTATCAAGCAAGACGAGCGCATGGCTGTATTACATGAAAAATCAGTCAACACATTACGAATCCATACCATTTGTTTTGATGGGGATGTAACCATATTCCACCCATACATACGTATTGGTAGAAAGAATAACATTGTTGATAATGCCGGTAGTGGAGGAGTCTTCACGTCTTGCGATCCCGAAACTGGTGAAATATTAACTGTGGTCGATGAATTCGGCAATACATACACCAACCATCCAGACACAGGGTTTCCTTTAGTCGGCTTCAAGGTTCCTTGCTGGAACAAAGCTTTCCAAACAGCAAAAGAATTGGCTCTACACAATCCTAATATTCATTATGCAGGTTGGGACTTAGCCCTTACAAAAGGGACATGGGTATTGATAGAAGGGAACCCTCGTGCGCAATTTCTTTTCCAGATTTCAGAGCAGAAAGGATTCCGTCAAGAATTTCATAATATCCTAAATAAATATGGTAAAGTCTACAAAACAAGGTACTAGTACGCATAAAATCTGTGTTATATATAATACAGCTCCTCGCTACAGAGAGGCTGTATTCCGCGCAATTGACAAAGAATATGATTGCGATTGGTACTTTGGTAAAACAAAGTCAGATATCAAGGAAATGGATACGTCATTACTAAAGAATGTGACGTATTACAAAACATACGGTAATCCCCAGAAATGGTATTGGAAGCGCAATTATTTGCGACTGCTTTTCAGAAGAGACTACAAGAATTATTTAATTCTTCCCGAAACGCGTTCTATCAGCGATTGGATCTTTTTTATATTAGCATACACTTTTTTTAGAAAAAAACATTTCTACCTATGGACCCACGGATGGTACGGTAAAGAGTCTGGATATGAGGCAAAGATGAAACTCTGGCTATATCGCAATGCATCAGGTACATTTGTGTATGGTGATCGCGCCAAAATGTTACTAATCGAACAAGGTATTCCTCAGGAGAAACTCTTTGTCATCCACAACTCTCTAGACTATGACATTCAAAAAGTTCTTCGTGAAAATATTAAAACGTCGAGTATCTACAATGATCATTTCCAGAACAGTTCTCCCACTATCATTTTCATTGGCCGTTTAACCAAGGTAAAGAAACTTGACATGATAGTGGATGCTCTTGCTCGTCTTCGCAACAAAGGAGAAAAGTACAATATGGTATTTGTGGGAGATGGTAGCGAAAGCGATAACCTAAAAGTAAAAGTCAAAAGCCTTGATTTGAATGATCAAGTTTGGTTTTACGGCGCTAGTTATGATGAAAAGACCAATGCAGAACTCATCTATAATGCAGACCTTTGTGTTTCTCCAGGCAATGTCGGATTAACTGCAATGCACGCTTTAATCTTTGGATGTCCCGTCATTACTCATAATTGTTTTGAATGGCAGATGCCTGAATATGAAGCCATTCATGCAGGCGAAACCGGCGATTTTTTTAAAATGGATGATATAGATGATTTGATTGCTACTATCAGCAAATGGTTTGCAGTGAAATCTGACAAACGAGAAGAAGTTCGCAATGCTTGTTTCAAAGAGATAGACACCAACTGGAATCCATATTACCAGATGGACATAATCAAGAAAAATATCAAGTTCTAATGACTCTAAGTTATTTATATGCTAGGTTCTTCAAAAAAATACTGCGTGGAAAGTCGATCCTGAACAGTCAGATAGATAAGACTGCCAAGATCTACTCCGGCACGGAGTTCTACGATTCTTCCATAGGTCGTTATTCATATATCGGTTATGATAGTGAAGTTCATTCATGCGATATTGGTTCCTTCTGTAGTATAGCCAACGGCTTTGTAGTAGGAGGTGCAAAGCATCCGTTAAATTGGGTTAGCACCTCACCAGTCTTTTACAATGTAGGTGGTGGAACCGGAGTTCATCTTGGTGATCTTAATATCGAACCTCTCAAGCGTACAACTATTGGCCATGATGTATGGATTGGCAATCGAGTAACCATCATGCAAGGTGTAACTATTGGAACAGGGGCAGCTATTGGAGCTGGAACAATCGTCACGAAAGATGTACCTCCCTATGCAATAGTGGCAGGTTGCCCCGCAAAAGTAATTAGATACCGCTTTGACGTTGTAACGATTGAGAAATTGCTGAAATCGAAATGGTGGGAGTTGGATGACATGACCCTAAAAACGTTGTCTGGGCTGGTATCTACCCCTGAAGAGTTCTTGAAGAATTTAGATAAAATAGCATAATGAAGATACTGATAGTGTCGCAATACTATAATCCCGAGCAGTTCCAGATTAATGATATTGCACCGGAATTAGTGAAGCGAGGACACGAGGTTACTGTACTTTGTGGCGTGCCGAACTACCCCAAAGGAGTGGCATTCACTGGCTATGAGAATGAAGAAAGCAGAGTAAATAAAGAGAAAGAATACCAAAAGCTGACGGGAGTACGAGTGGTACATGTGGATCAGACACCAAGAGGTAACGGATCTCTGAAACTAATCAGAAATTATATTTCTTTCGCATTGTCCAGTAAGAAAAAAGTGAAAGAGATGATAGCTGATGGAGAGAAATACGATGTTATTCTTGGCTACCAGTTGAGTCCTATCACCTCGATGTTTGCAACTCTGGAATACAAAAAGTTAGCGGGTACACCAGTGGTATTCTATACATTAGACCTGTGGCCTGTATCTGCTGAAGGAATGCTCAAGAGCAAAAAGAACCCACTGATGTGGCCAATAAACAAGATAAGTCGAAAATTGTATCAAGCCGCTGATCGAATATTGGTAACATCTCGCCCGTTTATCGACTATTTACACAAAGTGAACGGTGTACCGATGGAACGAATGGCATATCTGCCACAACATGCTGATATGGCTATGCTGGATATGGACATGACGGCTGATAATAACGGAGTGGCAGATTTCATGTTTGCCGGAAACATAGGCAAAGGGCAACGAGCCGATGTAATCATCAAGGCAGCAAAGATTCTTGGCAAACGCAAAGACTATAAGATCCATATGGTAGGCGATGGTCGGATGCGAGAGGAATTAGAGCAAATTGTACGAACAGAAGGATTAGAAGAGAATGTAGTCTTCTACGGTAATCAGAAGCGTAATGAGATGCCTAAATTCTACAAAATGGCAGACGTGTTACTTATCACCCTCCGTGGTAACAACGAGGTTGGCGACACCATCCCGGGCAAAATGCAAATGTATATGACCACAGGCAAAACAATCCTTGGAGCCATCAACGGTGGAGCTAAAGAGGTCATCAGAGAGGCGCACTGTGGCAGTTGTGTGCCGGCCGGAGACTATGAAGGATTAGCCAGGCTGATGCAGACCTACATTGAAAATCCACGAGACTTTGACCAATGCGGCACAAATGCACGTGAATATTTCAAAAAACATTTCACTTTGGAGCATTACATGAATGGTCTCGAACGTGAATTACAAAGTGTCATCAAGAACTAAAATCATGATACAGTTCAAGAAACTGATGAATGGCCGAGCGTTGTATCAGGAACCAGATAAAATATGGGTAGCCAAGGGCAGGCATTTCTTTGCAGTGGATTACGATGGCAGGCGTATGAGTCGCGTATTCACGGTGCCTGGGGGACTAAAGGACCGTTTGATGACTTGTGGCCGCATTCTGACCCAAGGCACGCGCAACGATATTCGCATCCTGCTCCCTCTGAAAAACGACAACATATTGATTGCGGCAAAGAGAAAGGTACTCATCTTCTCACCTTCTGGCAAAGTAGTGAATATATGGACAGACTTCCAAGGCAACAAACCGGGACATCAAGGTGCGTGTGTAACACCTGACGGTACGGTTTTTTTCACCGAATACCTGCTCAATCCAAAACGGGACCACGCAATCCGTCTTTGGCGTTCAAAAGACCACGGCATGACTTGGCAGATTGTAAAAGAGTTTATTCCAGGAGACATTCGGCATCTTCATTTCATAAAGTGGGATGTATATGCAAAATGTCTGTGGATGGGGACGGGCGATTATGGTGAGGGCGGATGCGAGAACCGTTTATATCAGAGCAAGGATAATGGTGAAACTTGGCGTATGGTCGGTCAAGGTAGCCAGGACTGGAGAGCAATTGGAGTCTGTATGACCGAAAATGCACTTACCTGGGGAACAGATGCCGGAAGTTGTCCGGACACTGTACATTTCGTGCGCTTGGACCGTAAAACTGAGCGTCTGGAGGTTTTGGAAGACATGGAAGGTCCTTGCCATGGCATGGCCTCGTTTGCAGACGGTCGTACCTTCTACTCGACAGGAGTTGAGGGCGGAGAGAATGAAAAAGACAACATCGCTCGCATGAAGATGCTGAGGCCAGACGGTAAGTTGCAAACTGTGTGGGAGTGCAAAAAAGACTGCCTCCCACTCATCATACAGTATGGTGTAATGCGCTTCCCGCTGGGAACGGACAACTGCAAACGTGTGGTATTTACAACAATGGGGCTTTCTGGAGGACATGGCGAAGCAATCATAATGGAGAAATAACATGGCTAATAATAAAAATAATAAATTAATGGCTCTACTGTCGGTCTGGGGCATTATTTTGGTTCTCATAGGGCACAGTGGGTTTGAAGAATCAGAAATACAGCAAAAATTACATGTACTGCATGGATGGATATATAGTTTCCACATGCCGCTGTTCTTTATGATTTCTGGGTATCTATTTTCGTTGACAAACAAAAACTTTACAGGAATCAAGACCGGAAAGTTCTTACAGAAAAAAATCACGAGACTCATAGTACCATACCTGACTTTAGGTACAATATTATGGGGCATCAAGTATACTTTCTCTGGGTTTTCGCACGCTACGAGAGATTTTTCGACTGGAACGTTCCTAAAAATGTTCATTGCCCCCGGATGTGATGGTAGCACAATGGGCTACTTATGGTATGTATTTACGCTATTTATGATATTTTCAGTCGTAGTGGTACTGAACAAGATACATATTGACATGAAAAAGTCAGGATGGTGTATCGGAGTGATGTTGGTCTTCTGGTTGATGTGGGGACTTTTCCCAAAAATTATATGGGTGAATTGGAGTATAGTCTGTCGTGATTTACCATTCTTCGTCGCTGGAATATTGTTGCATAAATATGAGCCTAAAATTCTGACCTTGATAAACAAGGGGGGGGGAAAGTGTAATTTAATCATATTAAGCAGCTTTAGCATATGCTTGCAATTCTTCGACCTCCCTGTTGGCACTACAATAAATTATATTTTCAAAGCCTTTGTCGGTTTGATAATGAGCATACAGTTGTGCTCGATGTTGCTTAAATACAAGTGGGTGGAAAGATACCTATTGCCTTTGGGGCAATATACCTATAGTATATATTTGCTTTCATGGTTTGGGCACTATGCCGCCAAGATATTATTAGTAAATGTATTACACATGCATTGGGGAATCGTAATGCTCGGAATGTTTATTGGCGGGTTGCTATTACCTCTCATAATTTGCAGGATAGTGGATAAGTCAGACTGGCTCAGCAAACAAAAATGGCTGAGAATAGTGATAGGATATTAAGAAAAAACAAAGAATGAAGAAAGTATTGATTTTGGATGGTGGTGCTGCTCATGCCATGGCCATTGCCGAATGCCTACAGAAGACAGGGTATTGGGTAGCCGTAATGTGCGATGAGAAGACGGAGTATGGCTACCATACGAAATTTGCGAACGAACGTTTCCTTGGCATTGGCAGTCACAAGCCGGAGTATGCAGAATACATGTTGGCATTTCTGAAGGAACATCATTTCGATGTGCTGATACCTACGTCTGATAAGTCGGCAGAATTTATGAGTTTCCACAAAGAGAAACTGCAAAAAATAACAGGGATACTGATGCCTGACCGTCAAGTGTTTGAGATGGGGTACAACAAAAACAATCTGATGACCGTGTGCAAAGAGAATGGTTTTCCACATCCATTTACAATAGATTTGGCAAAGGTCGGAGGATTGGAGGTAAAAGAGCTCAAAGAATTTCCTTACCCTGGACTCTTAAAACCGAACCTGACCAGTGGAGGTCGGGGAATGACATTGGTGAACTCCCTGGAAGAATTAACGGCTGTTTACCCCGCAATTCATGAGCAGTATGGAGAGTGCCATCTGCAACAGTTTATAAAGTCTGGCGGTAAGCAGGTGAAAGTACAAGTAATGACCGACACTGATGGCGAACCAAGGTACACAAGCGTAATTTGGAAGCAGCGATACTATCCAGTAAATGGAGGTTCAAGCTGTTGCAACGTAACTATCGACAACCCAGAAATAGCGGATATATGCTGTCGTGTACTGAAAGCTATTGGATGGATAGGATTTGCAGATTTTGACTTGATAGAAAACCCCGATACTGGGGAGTTGCTGATCATGGAAATCAATCCTCGTATTCCAGCTTGTGTGCGTTCTGCTTTCAAAAGCGGCATGGACTATGCTACAATGATAGCAGATGCTACAATAGGCTTACCGCTACGGGAGTACCAGTATGAGAGCGGCAAACGTTTGCGCCACTTAGGCTTTGATGTTTTGTGGTTTTTGAAATCACCAAACCGTTTTAAAACCAAGCCATCCTGGTTTAAATTCTTTGGTAAGAACTTGTATTATCAAGATTGGATATGTGGCGATTTTCCTGCATTCTTTTGGGGAACCTGGGGAAATTTTAAGAAACAGATGAATCCGGAGTTCAGGAAAGCAAAGTCTGGAGTAAAGATGTAATAAGTCTTTTTCCGAAAAACTTAAGACCGGACATTGGTCTACCAATATCATACTCCTCAGAAACCTGCGCGTACAATTCTGCATATCATAAACATACGCAGGAAAGAGGACTAAATCAAGTGCAGACCTTGCACAAGATACATCCCACAACAACCATCCCTTCTTTATTATAATCAAACTGGTTAATTAGACACAAGAAAGATTATGATATACCGATTCTTTAAGCGTCTGTTTGACGTGATTTGTGCCTTTATTGGCATTGTGGGCACCTCGCCTATCTGGATTATTTCAATTATCCTGACTGAAATCAGTGATCCCGGACCGTTATTTTACTTCGCCAATCGCGTGGGAAAGGATAATAAGAGATTCAAAATGTGGAAATTTCGGTCTATGCGTGTAGCACGTGGTGCAAATGAAGCGTCTCTCCGACCAGAACAGGATCGCATTTTTTGGTGGGGAAAAATTATGCGCAGACTGAAGATTGACGAGCTGCCTCAACTTATCAATATCTTGAACGGAACCATGTCCATAGTAGGCCCGCGACCTGCAGCTGTCGATCAGGTAGAGATCACCCGTGGCGGAGAGAATGCGATTGCAGCAACAGTTCCTTGTGGACTCACCAGCCAGTCCAGCCTTTGGGATTACATCTATGGCGATCAGTTTCCCGACGAAAATGAATATAATGACAAAGTGCTGCCAATTCGCCTGAAGTTGGATGTGTATTACGTAAAGCACGCATCTTTCTTCGGTGACATCCGCCTTATTTGGTGGACCGTGCTTGCAATTTTATATACAGCATGCGGTAAATACCCTCAATGGATGCATGATAAGTTGGTTGAATACTCTAAAACCGTATAACACTAAATATAAAAAACGATGAAATACTTACTTGTCGTGGCTCATCCCGATGATGAGACGCTCGGTGCAGGAGCTTCGATGTGGAAATGGTCACATCAAGGCAATACCGTGGACGTATGTATCATGTGCACAGAAGCAAAGGCTCGCGCGTTCCGTCCTTCAGACGAAGAACTCGGCGACGACACAAATGAGTCTAATAAATTTCTGGGGGTAAATAAAATTTATGAGGGGACGTTTCCGAATATTGAGATGAACACAGTTCCTCATCTTAAGTTAGTGCAGTTTATTGAAGCTGCCATTAAGGAAAGCGAGCCGGATATCATCATTACACATCATCCAGCAGACACGAACAATGATCATCTGCAGGCCTCAATGGCCTGCCAAGAGGCAATTCGTCTCTTCCAACGTCGGCCAGAAGTAAAGCGCGTGAAAGAGTTTTGGTATATGGAGGTTCCGTCATGTTCGGAATGGAAAATAAATAACGCCATGAACTCTTTTAATCCCAACTGCTATGTAGAGACGGGAAAAGATGGCATTGAAGCTAAGATTAAGGCACTTTCAATGTATCGTGGCGTAATGCGTCCGTATCCACACCCTCGTTCCGCCGAGTTTATAACGGGACTTGCCGCCTATCGTGGCGGGCAATGGGGGCTCAACTACGCTGAAGCTTTTGAAGTTGTTTTACGGGCCTATTAGTTGCCTTCCGGGAAATTCCCAACAGGCTTTCTAACTTCCCATAAAACAATAACAACCATAGATTTATCAACCTTAGATCTATGCATTGAGATATGACTCATATAAAACTCGATAACAAATTTTTTGACTGCATCCAGGAGCAGGCAGAAAACTCTCCTCGTCGCAGGATGAATTATGATCTGAGAACTTCAGCCGAGGATTCTTCCCAAAGAATGATCAATGTCTTGATGTCTGACACAGTCATTCCGATCCACCGGCATACGGACACATCTGAGACAGTGGTCATCTGCCGCGGCGCGATCAGAGAGGAGTTCTACGATGATCAGGGACATAAGACAGAGGAATTTATTCTTCGCGCCGGCGGAGAATGCCCTGCGATCCAAGTGCCCAAAGGAGTGTTTCACACTACGGTCTGCCTGGAGGATGGCAGCGTCATCTTCGAAGCCAAGGACGGAGCCTATAAGCCAATCTCACCCGAGGACGTTTTATAGATCCAAACTCACCCGCGTTATACGGCCCGGAAGAATGATCTTTCGGGCCGTATTCATATTCCATATCCAACACCCCCGCAAAACGGTAGTGTTTCAAGGTAATGATGCCAAAAGTGGTTGGTGGTATAAAATGTAACCGACATAATATTTGGTAGTTATAAGGATAAAATAGAGATTAGTAGAAACGGGTTTCTACTAATCTCTATTTTTATGTCAAAAAAACGAAAAATACGCTGTCCTCATTGTGGCTTTTTAGAGACAATAAAATGGGGTACTCGTAGCGGTTGCAGCCGCTATTATTGTAAGAATTGTGGCAGCTATTTTACGGATCGTCGAGACTGGATTTCCGATAAAAACAAGTTTATATGGTTCGCGCGTTGGGTTCGCGGTAAACAGCGTATTTGTGACCTTGCGAGTGAGAGCGGATACAGCGAACGCACCCTAAAAAGATACTTCTATCGGCTCTTGCCCCAGTGCCCTTTATGGCAGATACAGCGACGCGAGAAGGTAAATCTTCTGATCGACGGCACCTACTTCTCAAATAAGATTTGTCTGGTTGTATATCGGGATCACAACATCAAGATGACCCTCCTCTATCGCATAACCAGGAGTGAAACGCTGCGGGATTTGAAAGCAGACCTAACGGCTATACGCGATGTCGGCATTCAAATTGAGAGTGTCACCTGTGATGGATCTCCCAATATCATAAAAGCGGTGCGGGAAGTGTGTCCGGAGGCGATCTTGCAGCGTTGTACGGTACATGTAGCGCGAGAGATAGAGACGTGGATTACACGCAAACCACAGACCGTAGCGGCACAGGAACTCCTCGAACTGGTGCACTTGTTAAATGGAGTACAAACACATGATGAGGCACAGTTATGGATACGGGCTTTTATTGACTGGTATCGGCGACACGAACCATTTATCAATGAAAAAACCGTAGATGAGCTGTCGGGAAGATGGTGGTTTACGCATAAGATGCTGCATCGAAGTGTCTCGCATATCAAGCGTGCCATACCCGATCTGTTTTCATACACGCGATACCCTAATGTACCTAAATCTTCAAATTCTATTGAGTCGTTCTTCGGTCACTTGAAGGATAATTTAAGAATCCATCGTGGACTCTCGGAACAACATTTTAAGGACTTTGTAAAGTGGTATCTTTTCCTGAACAGCAATGATGGAATTATTAAGAAACGCAAATGACCAGAATCGTACAATTCTGGTCATTTGATCCAATACGACACCAACCACTTTTGGCATCATTACCTGTTTCAAAAAGTGTGTCTGTGCAGGCGCCTTGGTAGTGTTTCAAAAAGTGTGTCTGTGCAGGCGCCTTCAGATTCTTCAGATATGCAAATATAGCGATTCTTGATTTAGAACAACACGCCGCGGCGTGTTGTTCATATTTTTGTGTTATAGTCTTCACTCGGGGAATAATTCCCGATCCAGGTCGATCCGCGGCACCGGCCTCAGGTAGGACTTCTTATCCATGGCCGTTTTACCCATCAGCAGCAGTACCGACTCCTCGCTGGGCATGGCTCCCCGCATGCGTGTAACCCGTCGAAAATCCTTCTGCAGACGCTCGATCCAGTTCGTCGTGTAGATCATCGACTGAATCCTTGCCTCGTAATTCAGATAGGTGAAGTAGGCTTTGTAGGCTGGGTCTTCGCCCCGTCGTCGAAAACTGCGATAATCCTGACCCCATTTCTCACAGAGCGCCTGCCATTGTTCCCAGGCTCTCTCCACCGTATAGCTGCGATCCCCCGTACGGAAGACCTGTCGCAGATCCTCGGCCAGCTCGCCCTTGTCGCCGTTGCGCACGCAGCTCAGCAGATTGCGTTTCAGGTGCGTCGTACAGCGTTGTAGCGGGGTTCCGGGAAAGACCGCACTGATGACATCCTCCAGACCCTTCAGCCCGTCGGCACACACCAGGCCGATCTTCCGAACGCCTCGTTCCTGCAGCTCTGTGAGCATCTCGCCCCAGCCCAGGGCGCTCTCCGTGGGCTTGTTGAAGATCCCCAGCACTTCACGCCGCTTGTCTTCACGCACAGCTAGCACCACATAGAAAGCTTCTGTTTCTACGCTCCGCTTGCGGTGGATCTTCATGTGTACGCAATCGATGAAGACGATCGGATAATAAGCCTCCAGAGAGCGCGTGAGCCATTGCGAAACATCTTCACGAAGGTAGTCCAGCATCCGCGAAATACTCGCCTTGCTGTAGTGCTCGCCATAGATATCCTGGAATACCTCGCCGACCTGTTCCTGCGTAAGACCTTTCGTATACAGCGTTCCGGCAAGGCGTTCGCATTCATCCTCCTGATGGCGCAGGATCGCCAGAATCCGGGGATGAAAATTCCCGTAGCGATCTCGAGGTATCCGGAACGTCAGCGTTCGGCCATGACCGTAACTATGCCCCGGGCTGGCGATTTCGGAGCAAAGGCCCCCAGAAAACCGATGATTATTTCGGAGTAAAACCACCCAATTATTACAGATGGGTAAAAACATAGGAAACCAAATATAACAAAATCGGCTAAATCACACTGATTTATAGTTAGTTATGAATAAAGTCCGATTTTTGATTAGACCGTTATATTTGCCTAAATTGAGATATTTTCGCGCGCTTTTTGTCCCGTTTTTGTCCCTTTTGGATTTATCTTTGCGAAGTGCATAAGTGACTGATAAACAATATAGTAACAAATCCAAGAATCGGATAATACAGAAAATAAAATGGGACGAAAGAAGAAAGAAATCAAAATGAAAGAGCCTGTCCGCATACGCGAGAAGAGGCTCAACGACGGCAATGTAAGTCTGTATCTCGACATGTATTACATGGGTGCAAGGAAAAAGGAGGGGCTGAAGCTCTACCTCGTTCCGGAAGTGAACGCTGCCGCCAAATTACAGAACCGGAATACGCTCAAGCTTGCCGAGCAAATCAAGGCGGAGCGTATTCTCGACATTCAGCAACATGGACTTGTAAATTGGGAGAGCGTGAAAAAGGGGCGGATGACGCTTGCCACATGGGTGGAGAAGTACACGAAAGATGAGAACGGCCTTACTCCTGCAAGCATGAGGTCGAAACGGAACGCGCAGGCAAGGGTGGAACAATACCTATTATATATAGGGAAGCCCAATCTTGCATTGAAAGAGGTGGACAAGGATTTCTGTAAGGGCTTCATCGCCTTCTTAAAGACCTGTACGTTCAATAACGGGAAAAAGACATTGGGCAGCACCACCTGCCGTATCTTCATGAATCGTTTAGCTGCCGCCTTGAACATGGCTGTCCGTGAGGGGCTGATTGACAACAACCCGTTCAAGCTGTTGGACGCAAAGGAGAAACCGCAAAAGAAAAGCGCCATGCGCGAGTTTCTGACCATAGAGGAACTGCGGACGCTGATTGCCACGCCGTGCCGCTATGAGATTGTAAAAAAGGCTTTCCTGTTTTCTTGTTTTACAGGCTTGCGGTACAGCGACATGATGGCATTGAAGTGGAACGAGATACACAAGGCGGCTGACGGTAAGACGCTCTACATCGAGCATGAGCAGGTAAAGACCAAGAACATGGTGACGATACCGCTTTCCAACGAGGCCTTGAAATGGATGCCAAGAAAGTCGAAAGGGGACGAAAGAGTGTTCCACCAACTCCGTATCACCTCTACCACGGTTGAAGTGGTGTTGGGCGAATGGATGCAGGAGGCCGGAATACAGAAGCACATCACCTATCATTGCTCACGGCATACGGCGGCAACCCTGTTGCTAACCCTCGGCGCAGACCTCTATACAGTGAGCAAGATTCTCGGACACCGGAGCATAAGGATGACGGAAGTCTATGCCAAGATAGTGGACAAAAAGAAAATCGAGACGATGAACCTCGTGAACAATATGTTTGTATAACTTAAAAATAAAAAGGAAGAATTTTATGAAAGTAGAAATCAAAGCAAGAATGTTGACAGCCGGAAACCGTAGCCTTTATTTGGAGTATTACGAAACCGGCTTCCGCAAGAGGGAGAACCTGCACCTGTACCTTATCCCCGATGACGCTCCCAATGCAAGAAAACTCAACGAACAAACCTTGCGAAAGGCACAGGAGATACAGGCACAGCGCATCCTTACACCTCCGTCTTTCGAGAAGAAGGAAAAGAGGGAAGAAAACGAACAGAACAAGACCATGACTTGGCTTGGGTGGTGCGATGACTATGTGCGTTGTGCCATGACAGATGGAAACTGTAAAAAAATGATACAACATAAGGATGTTGTGCGCAGGCGGATTGAAGCCTATTTGAAACGTGCAAAGAAAACGGATGTCTTGCTGAAAGATGTGGACAGGGATTTGGTAAGCGGCCTGTTCGGGTATATGCGAAGTTATCGTAACCGTAAGCAAATAAGGACGAATGGCGGCAGGCTGGCCGCTTATACCCTCGTGCTGTTCGAAGAGACAGTAAAGGCCATTTTCAACAAGGCGGTGCGTGACGGTCTGATTGCGTACAACCCTATTCAAGACTTATCCAAAGAAGAACGCTTTCATGCGCCGGACAAGCACCGTGAATACCTGACGGCTGACGAACTGAAACGTTTTCTCTCGGTAGAACCGCAAACCTTTATGGAAGAAGTCGTGCAAAGGGCTTTCGGCTTTTCCTGCATGACGGGGCTTCGGCTCGGTGATATGCAACGGTTGCGCTGGAGCGACATCAAGGACGTAAACGGCGTGCTGATGGTTTCCCTTATCCAACACAAGACCAAGAGGCCTGTCGCCGTGCCGCTTAACGCTTTAGCCATCTCGCTACTTCCTCCAAGACCTGAGGATGGCAAGGATGGTATTATTTTCCCGTTGGTGAAGAAACCAGATAACGTGGCAAAGTACGTGCGCCGCATAAAGAACAAGGCAGGGATAGAAAAAGACTTCACTTACCACAGCAGCCGTCATTCGGCGGCAACACTGGCGATAACGGCAGGAGCAGAGCTATACTCTGTCAGCAAGATTTTGGGTCATGGCAGCATCGCATCCACGCAAGTTTACGCAAAGGTAAATATGGAGAAAAAGGTTGAAGCGATGAACCTGACAAACGGTGTGTTCTAACTTGAATGATAGTTCAAACAAGGGGTGTTGAAATGACATCCCCCTATGTTTGAAGTGGAAGTTGTTTAGGGGGCGCTAAATCAACGCCCCCCTATAATTATTCAAATTTATGGAGAAGAAAAACATTTTTGCAAAAACACAACTCGTTGGTTGTGCTTTCTTGAATATTTGTATTACCTTTGCATTCAGACAAGATAAGGTAATCTTTCAATGAATACAACGACAGATAAAATGCCTTGTATGGCTTTGGAAGCTGTAAGGCAGGAAACTGATGTGAAACAGGATAAAAAGGATTGGGCGGAATATTCGCAGTTGATTGCCACCGCCATGTCAAAACGGATGACGGAACTCGGTTTGACGCAACAGATGCTTGCCGAAAAGATGAACTGCACCCAGCAATACATATCCAAAGTGCTGAAAGGCAAAAAGAATATGTCGTTGGAAACCATCTGTAAGATAGAAAACGCATTGGGCATTGAGATTATCAGAAGTCTGAACGATAATAAGTAACACAAAAAGGCAGAACAGGAATATGTCTATACAAAGTGAAGCGGCATTGGAAGCCGGACTTATCGCCACGCTCCAGCAAATGGACTATGAATATGTCCAGATTGCCGAGGAAGAGAATCTTCAAGCCAATTTCAAGCGGCAGTTGGAGATACACAACCATAAGCGGTTGGCAGAGCATGGCCGTACCGAATTTACGGATGAGGAATTTGACAAGATACTCATCTACCTTGAAGGAGGCACCCGCTTTGAAAAAGCGAAGAAGCTCCGCGACCTTTATCCGCTTGACACGGCGGACGGTAAACGCATCTGGGTGGAGTTCCTTAACCGCCAACAGTGGTGTCAGAACGAATTTCAGGTTTCCAACCAAATTACGGTGGAAGGACGTAAGAAATGCCGTTATGATGTGACCATTCTTATAAACGGTCTGCCTTTGGTACAGATTGAATTGAAACGCCGGGGCGTAGAGTTAAGGGTAGCATACGACCAAATCCAACGTTATCACAAAACTTCTTATCATGGTTTGTTTGACTATATCCAACTGTTTGTTATTTCCAACGGTGTCAACACACGCTATTTCGCCAACAATCCCAACGGTGGTTATAAGTTCACGTTCAACTGGACGGATGCGGCCAATGTGCCGTTCAATGAATTGGATAAGTTCGCAGCCGCATTTTTAGAGAAATGTACGCTCGGCAAAATCATAGGCAAATACATTGTGCTGCATGAGGGTGACAAGTGCCTGATGGTGCTTCGTCCGTACCAATTCTATGCCGTGGAGAAAATTTTGGATAAGGTAAAGAACTCCAACGACAACGGCTATATATGGCATACAACAGGAGCCGGAAAGACATTGACTTCATTCAAGGCGGCACAGCTTGTTGCGGAGTTGGATGATGTGGATAAGGTGATGTTCGTGGTTGACCGCCACGACCTTGACACCCAAACCCAATCGGAATATGAAGCCTTTGAACCGGGTGCAGTGGATGGCACGGACAATACGGACGAATTGGTGAAACGCTTGCACAGCAACTCCAAGATAATTATCACCACCATACAAAAGCTCAATGCCGCAGTCAGCAAGACATGGTACAGCAACAAAATTGAAGCCATACGCCACTCACGTATCGTGATGATATTCGATGAGTGCCACAGAAGTCACTTCGGGGAAAGTCACAAGCGGATAATGAAGTTCTTTGACAACGCCCAAGTGTTCGGCTTCACTGGTACTCCCATCTTCACGGAAAATGCCGTTGACGGGCATACCACCAAAGAGATATTCGGTAACTGCCTACACCAATACCTTATCAAGGATGCCATAGCCGATGAAAATGTTTTGGGCTTCCTTGTGGAGTATTATCACGGAAGCGAAGAAGTGGAAAAGGGCAATGCCAACCGCATGGAGGAGATAGCCAAATTCATCCTTAATAATTTCAATAAGTCAACCTTTGACGGTGAATTTGATGCGTTGTTTGCCGTGCAGTCCGTACCGATGCTTATCCGTTATTATAAGATATTCAAGTCCTTGAAGCCGAAAATCCGTATCGGTGCAGTGTTTACATACGCTGCCAACAGCAGCCAGGACGATGAACAGACGGGGATGAATACGGGGCAGTATGTCAGCGAGAGCACAGGCGAGGCGGACGAATTGCAAGCTATCATGGATGACTACAATGAAATGTTCGGCACAGCGTTCACGACCGAGAATTTCCGTGCTTACTATGATGACATCAACCTGCGCATGAAAAAGAAGAAAGCGGACATGAAGCCGCTTGACCTCTGCCTTGTCGTGGGTATGTTCCTTACGGGTTTTGACAGCAAGAAACTCAACACGCTCTATGTGGATAAGAATTTGGAGTATCACGGATTGCTGCAAGCATTCAGCCGAACCAACCGTGTACTGAATGAGAAAAAACGTTTCGGGAAGATTATATGTTTCCGTGATTTGAAAAACAATGTAGATACGGCCATCAGGCTTTTCAGTAACTCCAACAATCCCGAAGAAATAGTACGACCTCCGTTTGAGGACGTGAAAAAGGAATACCAGCAGTTGGCAACTGACTTCTTGCAGAAATACCCCGAGCCAAGCAGCATAGACCTGTTGCAGAGTGAAAAGGACAAGAAAGACTTTGTACTGGCTTTCCGCGACATCATCCGCAAGCACGCCGAGATTCAGATATACGAGGACTACAGCGATGATGCGGACGACCTCGGCATGACCGAACAGCAGTTCATGGACTTCCGAAGCAAGTACCTTGACATTCACGATACGTTTGTTCCATCGGATATACCTTCACCCTCTCCAAACGGCGGCGATGAAACGCCAAGCGATGAACGGTTGGAAGATGTGGATTTCTGCCTTGAACTCCTGCACAGCGACATTATCAATGTGGCGTATATCCTCGAACTGATTGCCAATCTTGACCCGTACAGCACGGACTATGCAGAGAGGCGCAAGAACATCATTGACACGATGATAAAGGATGCCGAAATGCGTAACAAGGCGAAACTCATTGACGGTTTCATTCAAAAGAACGTGGACGAGGATAAGGAGAACTTCATGATGCAGCGGCAAAAGGCGGACGGTACAAGTGAACTGGAAGAACGATTGAATAACTATATCACGACCGAGCGCGAAAAGGCCGTGAACTCTTTGGCACAGGACGAGGGACTTTCTTCTGATGTACTCGACCATTACTTGAAAGAATATGACTACCTGCAAAAAGAGCAGCCGGAAATCATACAAAAGGCTCTCAAAGAGAAGCACCTCGGACTGATTAAGACACGAAAGGCTTTGACAAGGATAATGGATAGGTTGCGCAGTATTATCAGAACTTTTAGTTGGGATTAAATTATGGACGAAAATGTTTTTCTTGTAAAGTGGTATGGCCCATTTGCTACTTCAGAGGAAGAAAGATTATGGGAAAAAGAACAATCATTCAAGTGCTCTTTATATTTACTACATGGCAAATTAAAATACGCAAAGTCACGTGAAGTCTATTATTGCGGGGAATCCACACGGAACGTATATAAAAGACTTTGTGATAAAGGGCACCATATCGCCGAGATAAAAGAGCGTTTGAACTCAATTTATGTAGGTCGTATATCCAACATCAAACATCCTACAAGAAGCCAAATAATGTTAGTAGAAAAGACTATTACAGCATATTTGGCTGAAGAGCTTGGAGAGCAGAATCTACTTAATGCAACAAATTTCTATTATTCAAGCCAAAATGTATATGTAATTAACGAGTGGTGGAAAATAGATGGTGTATCCATGTGGGCACGTCAACCCATAAATGCACCATCCCATATTGTGCCAGATGTAATATGCTCTCATTGTACGGAGAACAAAGATATAGAGCTGTATGGTTGTAAGAAAATGAAACGGTTGTAACCAATAAAATCTCAACAATGAAGTTAGGCAAATTAGAACAAGTAACAGACCTCCGCTCTGTTTGGAAGCACGAAGCTAAGGATTTCACTCCTTGGCTGGCCAAAGAAGAAAATTTAGAGATTCTTAGTGAAGCGGTGGGCATAGATATAGTTGTCGAAGAACAGGAATCCAATGTAGGCGATTTTAGTGTTGACCTGTACGCTACAGAGGAAGGGACAGGGCGGCGAATTATCATAGAGAACCAACTGGAAGAAACTAATCACGACCATTTGGGTAAGATTATTACGTATGCTTCGGGTAAAGATGCGGAGGTGATTATTTGGATTGTCAAGAAAGCACGTGACGAGCATAAACAAGCCATAGAATGGCTGAATCAACATACAGATGACAAATTTGAGTTTTTCCTAATAGAGATTGAATTATGGAAAATCAACGATTCTGAACCAGCTCCTAAGTTCAATATCGTAGAACGCCCCAATAATTGGGCAAAGGCTATGAAAAAGACTGCTGGACTTTCGGAAACTGAAAGTCTGCAACTCGCTTTTTGGGAACAATTCAACAATGAAGCTCCCAAATATTCTGCTTTTATGAAGAATTTCAAATTACGAAAGCCGCAAGCTCAACATTGGTATGACCTTGGGATGGGGTCATCCGCATATCATCTTTGCATGACATTGAATACTAAAAATAACAGTCTATCTGCAGGATTGTATGTTCACGAAGACAAAGAAATTATTGCAAAATTCAAGGCTAATGAAGAACTTGTCACCAAGATTTTAGGTATATCAGACCAAAATGAAATCGAATGGCGTTTGAATGATAACAAAAAGTCAAGTCGTTTCTTAGTCCTTCATTCTATGGGAGATATGAATGACAAAGATAATTGGAATAGAGGCTGTGCATGGCTTTGTGACATGTGCATAAGAATAAAACAAGTAGTTAAAGAGATACTAAAATAGATATGAGCGAAGAATTACAACAGAAACTCCGTGACCAACTTTGGGAAGTGGCCAATAAGTTGCGCGGTAATATGTCGGCCAGTGATTTCATGTATTTCACTTTGGGCTTCATCTTCTACAAATACCTTTCGGAGAAGATAGAGGCATACGCCAACAATGCTTTGGTGGATGATGAAGTGTCATTCAAAGAATTGTGGACTATGGAGGGCGAGGATGCCGCCGAACTGCAAGAGGAACTGAAAAAGCAATGCTTGGAGGGTGTCGGCTACTTTATCGAACCGACTTACCTTTTCTCATCGGTGATAGACCGGATAAAGAAGAAAGAGAACATATTGCCCATCCTTGAACGCTCGTTGAAGCGGATTGAGGACAGCACATTGGGGCATGACAGTGAGGAAGATTTCGGTGGTCTGTTCTCTGATATAGACCTTGCTTCACCCAAGCTGGGCAAGACGGCTGATGACAAAAATACCCTCGTCAGCAATGTACTGTTGGCATTGGATGATATAAAGTTTGGCGTGGAAGCCTCGAATGAGATAGATATTCTTGGCGATGCCTACGAGTATATGATTGGCCAGTTCGCTGCTGGAGCCGGAAAGAAAGCCGGGGAGTTCTATACTCCGCAAGAGGTCAGTCAGATATTGGCAGAAATCGTGTCTATCGGTCATGCGCGGCTTCGCAATGTGTACGACCCGACTTGCGGTAGCGGCTCGTTGCTTCTTCGTGCGGCAAAGGTCGGTCACGCGGTGGATATTTACGGACAAGAGAAGAATCCGACCACTTACAACCTTGCCCGGATGAATATGCTGCTGCACGGCATCAAGTTCAGCAACTTCAAGATTGAGAACGGTGATACATTAGAATGGGATGCCTTTGGCGATACGCAGTTTGACGCGGTTGTGGCAAATCCTCCTTTCTCTGCAGAATGGAGTGCCGCAGACAAGTTCAATAACGATGACCGTTTTAGCAAGGCCGGACGGCTCGCGCCGAAAAAAACAGCCGACTACGCCTTTATCCTCCACATGATTTACCACTTGAATGAGGGTGGCACGATGGCTTGCGTAGCTCCGCATGGTGTATTGTTCCGTGGCAATGCAGAGGGTGTAATCCGCCGTTTCCTCATAGAGAAGAAGAACTATATAGATGCTATTATCGGTTTGCCAGCCAACATCTTCTATGGTACAAGCATACCAACCTGCATCCTTGTGATGAAGAAGTGCCGTAAGGAGGATGACAATATCCTGTTCATTGATGCCAGCAAGGAGTTTGAGAAAGTCAAAACCCAAAACAAGCTTCGTCCGCAACACATCCAAAAGATAGTCGAAACCTATCGTGACCGTAAGGAAATAGAAAAGTACAGTCACCTTGCCACGCTGCAAGAGATAGCCGACAACGATTATAACCTGAACATCCCTCGTTACGTTGATACGTTTGAGGAAGAAGAACCGATTGACATCAAGGCAGTAATGGCGGAAATCAAAGAATTAGAGACTAAACGTGCCGAGTTGGATAAGGAGATTGACGTATATCTGAAAGAGTTGGGAATTGTATAATTCTGAATGTGTAATTTGAAGTCGCAAATTGCGACATCAAGGTTTATAAGCTATGGCGAAAGACAGGGAAAAGATAGAGGGTAAGGCAAGCGAACAGGTCGCAAATTGCGGCCAGTTACCAGAGGTTATTGACATAAAGCCGATGATTCGGGTAATCAGAGGCCAACAAGTCATAATTGACAGGGATTTGGCTCTGTTATACGGTGTGGAAACCAGAGTGTTGAACCAAGCTGTAAAACGAAACAGTGAGCGATTCCCAGATGACTTCATGTTTCAACTCAGCAAAGAGGACGTTGAAATCTTGAAATCACAAAATGTGACTTCAAGTTGGGGCGGCGACAGAAGATTGCCTTACGCATTTACAGAACAAGGTATTGCCATGCTTAGCTCTGTCTTGAAATCACAAACTGCCGTAGATGTGAATATCCGCATTATGCGAGCCTTTGTGTCCATGCGCCGTTTCATTGCCACTAATGCTCAACTGTTCCAGCGGCTTGAAACGATAGAATACCATCAACTGGAAATGAAACAGCATCAAGAGGTAACGGACAAGCGCATTGACGAGGTTTTCAAGCGACTTGACGCAAACATTCCACCCATACAAGGCATATTCTATGATGGACAAGTGTTTGACGCTTACCGTTTCGTGTCTGATTTGATGCGAAAGGCCAAACGTTCAATCGTGCTTATTGATAACTATGTGGATGACACCGTGCTTACCTTGCTTGACAAGAGGGAGAACGGAGTGACGGCAACCATCTACACACAACGTATCAGTAGCCAGTTTCAGTTGGATGTTGACCGTCACAATGCCCAATATCCACTCATAGAGATAAAGCTATTTAATAAAGCGCATGACCGCTTCTTGCTTGTGGACGATGAGGTTTACCACATAGGAGCATCCATCAAAGATTTGGGTAAAAAGTGGTTTGGCTTTACCCTAATGCGTGACATCACGGCAACCGAACTTATCAACAAAATTAAAGAGTAATGACTATGGCAGACAATAAAGATAAGAAAGTCCTTAATGTTCCGGCTTTGCGATTTCCGGAGTTTACGGATGAATGGAAAGAAGTACTTTTTGCAAGTAATCTTGAAAGATTGGAGAATGGAGCGACCTATAACACAAATGATAAAGATGGCGTTCCGATGTCCCGTATAGAAACAATATCAACAGGACGTATAGACTATACAAAAGTTGGTCATTGTTCTACTCCTCAAAAAATAGAACATTATATAATGCGATATGGTGACATTCTTTTTAGCCATATCAATAGCCTAAAGCATATAGGAAAGACCGCATATTATAGTGCAGAAGAACCTTTATATCATGGGATGAATTTGTTATTATTTCGTTGTAAGAACAATGTCGATTCTAAATTTTTCTTTTTCCTCATAAATAATACCCATTTCATACGTAAATGTCAAATTTTAGCAAAACAAGCCGTAAATCAAGCAAGTATTAGTACCTCCGATTTGAAGAAGATAAAAGTATATATCCCCGATATAAATGAACAATCAAAAATACAGAAATTCCTTTCTCTGATTGAAAAACGTATTGAGCTGCAAAACAAAATCATTGAGAAATACGAATCCTTAATTCAGGCGATATGCGATACCTTGATTGAACAAGAAACGCAGCAAGTCACATTATCTTTTAGTGACTTTGGGCAATCATATTCAGGGTTATCAGGAAAAAGCGCAGATGATTTTGGTGAAGGTTATCCGTTCATAACATACATGAATGTCTATCAGAATCAAATCATTGATTTAACAGATGTGGGGCTTGTAAAAATCAATGAAACAGAACAACAGTCTGTTGTTCGTTATGGCGATATTCTTCTTACGTTATCTTCTGAAACGCCGGAAGAAGTTGGAATGGGTGCAGTGTATTTGGGAGAAACTTATCCTTTGTATCTGAATAGTTTCTGCTTTGGTATTCATATAACCGATGAATCCAAGATATATCCTCCATTTTTGGCTTATTATGTTTCATCACAATCATTTAGAAAAGCCGTGTATCCATTGGCACAGGGCAGCACACGCTTTAATTTGCAGAAAAGTGACTTTATGAAGAAAAAGTTTTCTTTTCCAGTGATAGAAAAGCAACACAAAATATACTCAATCCTCAAAATCTATTCCGACAAACTAATTGTTGAAAAACTGATAATGAGATTGCTTTGTAATCAAAAGTGTTATCTGTTACGCCAGTTGTTTATATGAACATCTGACGTAACAGATACTCTTTCTCTTTGGTGTATGATTGTAACAAATTTTTCTCTATCTCAATCTTTGCTTGGATAGTTTTCAAGATTCCAGCTATAGTGTTGGCCTCACTTTTTGAAATAGGAAGAGGAACGGAATTTTCCAAAAATCTTCCATTGGTTATGTTTATAGTGTTCTTTGCACCTTTTTGTATGAGCGGATGAAGATAGTTGAAAGCATTACTTGGTTGCATAAAATAGAAATGCAAAATTACGCCTACACTATCACTTGCAGGAATATAAACTCCATACAAAGGTGAAACAGCTACATCTTCTCGAATATCGCTACGCTTTATTATACCATACGGGAAATCACCAGTCGGACTTTTCGTATAAACAATATCTCCGTATTTGACAATATTATAGTGACTTGTCTGTTTCGCTGCAAAAGAACGTCCAAGATATTCAATTTGATTTACAACCCCTTGGCTGACAGACACAGAACAAATGGTTCTTCCATCAACATTCTTCTCATTCCGCTCTTGCAAAACCTTACATAGGTCTATTCTTCGCCACGTACCCTTGCTTATCCCATCCATCTTTGCCTTATAAATAATCGCCTGAATTAAGGATGATAATACGGCAATGTCAGCCCTTGCAGATAAACTCTATTCATCTACGAAAGGCGAAACTTATTCTTTTCGACAGCTCTTTGATGTGGTTAATGAGAGGAACAAGAAACTTACATACTCCAATGTTTTATCAGCCAGTCAAGAATTGGGGATGATTGAACGGAGCGATATAAACATAGACATTAAATTTGAGCAAGATAGCATCAGTAAATATAAGATTGTCCGCAGAGGTGATTATGTAGTTCATCTTCGCTCATTTCAAGGTGGTTTTGCTTTTTCAGATAGAACTGGAATATGCAGTCCTGCATATACAATCCTGCGCCCCCATGATATGGTAGTATATGGTTATCTTTCCTATTTTTTTACGTCAAAACCATTTATAAAGTCACTCAAACTTGTTACATACGGTATTCGTGACGGACGTTCAATCAATGTAGAAGAATGGTTGGATATGACGGTAACACTTCCAACAAAACGTGAACAGTCACACATTCTTGCAATCATAAATGCAATAGATAACAAATTGCACAATGAAAATCAGATACATAATTATATGTTTCGACAAAGGACATACTTGCTGAAAACGATGTTTATATAAACATATTGCGTAATAAATAGTTTCGTTGCATCACCAGACTTTGCATAATGCGTTGTTCACAAGACAATTTTAAGGATAACGAGTTGAGAATTTTCGCTATACGTTTTTGCTCGTCTATATTAGGTATGCGGTGAGTTGTATTAAAAAAATCAATCACAGAAATGTTAAGTAATCCATGATTCCTTGCACCTTCACCTGCTATATCAGCAACACCTTTATACCATTTCTTGGATTCAAAGTAATGTGCAAGAAAGTCTGCATCTACCTTGCTTGAATCAGGTCGAAAACAGATATACAAAGGGGATAATACGCCTTTATCATACCGTTCCAATCGTTTTATTGCACCCCATGTGTAATCACCCGAATAACTTTTATTATAGGCAAAATCCCCTTTCTGTAAAAGATAATATCCTTCCAAATTTTCACTTGCAACAGTCTTATTGAAGAAATCTTCTTGGTTGACAAGTCCATATTGCGCCGCAATAGTCAAAACTTGTCTGCATTGTCTACCTATATTTTTAGTTTGAATCCTTTGGCATATATCAGAAAGTTTAACCAATTTCCACTCCTTGCTGTATGGTGATAACCTTTTAGCAGGCATTGATTCTTTGGGAGTACAGAATAGAGTTTCTGCAATGGCTGACTTTAATTTCTTCAAATCCTCAATGATTTTGTTCTGAGTTGAAATACGGTCATCTATTAACTGTAATAAAGTTGCAATTTTAATTTGCTCATCTTGCGCTGGTTTATATATTGGCATATCAAAAAACACGTCATCTTTAATGCTTACTCGGTCAAATCTAACCCCAGAATCACCATGAGAATATACATATGAATGCCAAGCAGAACTCTTAAAACGGTAATAAAGGAATTTGGGAAATATGTTATGTACAGAAAAACAGAGGTATAAGGGTGATATTATTCCAGCATCTTCCCCCTCATAGATATTAACAGGACCAAATGGAGCTGCGGTTGATTTTCTTGGATTATAAACAAAGTCACCATTACATATAACATAATACCCATCTGTATTTTCCGTATTTGCAATTTCTCTATCGAAGTAATTACCTTGCGGAACAAGACCTAAGTTTGCAGAATTACACAAAACATTCTTAACTATATTCCCTTTGTTTTTCTTCGTAATCTTTGTAGCGAAATCACTCAATCTCAATTTTTCCCATTCACCGCTAAACTCCGGGAATCGCAAAGCCGGAACATCGCACACTATATTTCTCTAATTATAAGAACCAATTATTTAGAAATCATGATTCATAAAACAGTTAGAGAAATTGCGGCGGCTTGGAAAGAATACAAGCGTCCTTATGTGAAGCAGTCCACAATGGCAGCTTATGTGTTAATCTTGGAGAACCACGTTCTTCCTTACTTCGGGGATGGTGATTCGCTCCACGAACAGGAGGTGCAGGCTTTCGTCTTGCAAAAGTTGGAACGTGGTTTGAGTGTCAAAACAGTCAAGGACATTCTGATTGTCCTTAAAATGGTGATGAAATTCGGGGTCAAAAATGAGTGGATGACCTATTATGAATGGGATATAAAGTATCCCACGACCTCCACCAACAAGGAACTGGAAGTGCTGTCTGTCGCCAATCATAGAAAGATACTAAACTACATCCAAAGCCACTTCACTTTTACCGGGCTTGGCATCTATATCAGTCTTAGTACCGGGCTGCGCATCGGAGAAATTTGCGCATTGAAATGGAGCGACATCAATGTAGCAGACGGCACAATAACAGTAAGTCGCACGATTGAGCGCATCTATATCATTGAGGGAGAGAAAAAGCATACAGAACTTATCATCAACACGCCTAAAACCAAAAACTCCTGCCGCGAAATTCCTATGAGCAAGGAATTGTTGGCTATGATTAAACCGTTGAAAAAGGTGGTCAATGAAGATTTCTATGTGCTTACCAACGATGAACGTCCCACAGAGCCACGCACGTATCGCAACTATTACAATGGCTTGATGGTAAAGCTCGACATCCCCAAACTGAAATATCACGGTCTGCGTCACAGCTTCGCCACCCGTTGTATTGAAGCCGGATGCGACTATAAAACTGTCAGTGTATTGTTAGGCCACTCCAATATTTCGACCACGCTCAACCTTTATGTTCATCCCAATATGGAACAGAAGAAGCGTTGCATTTCCAAAATGTTCAAATCATTGGGAAAGTAGAAGTTGTATTCATCTTCTGAATACAGCCCATAGAATTACGGCAAGATAGCTGATGAGCAAAACTATCACCACAAATATGAGCCAACGGTTGGAAAGCCAAATGCCTTCATTGCTTTGGAGGCGTTTGGCCATTTTATTGCTGTGCTTCTCCAACAGCTCTTCTTCGGCCTTGATGTGTTTGGCTGTGCATTGATGCACTTTCGCCAGTTCATCGGTGCCAATTTTGGCATGGATGACGGTGTGCTGTTCCGCCTTGACAATGGCACGGTTGATGCCGTCCACGATATTGTCCGCACTGTCCTTTGCCGCAAGCAAGGCATTGAAAGCCGTCCGTTCCCGTTGGACGGTATGCTTCAAGCTGCCGTGTATGCCGTGCAGTTCTTCCTTTAGCGCATTGATTTCTTTCAGCAAATTACGAAGTTCAATCAGTTGGCAGTTGACTTCCTGAAGCAGTCCGTCAAGTTCCCGTTTGTCCTGCTCCAGTTCATCTTCGGATGTATAATTGGCAAGCCTCTCACGTAGAGCCGCCGTATCGGGTTGTTTCATTGCGTTGCTGTTTTTAGGTTTGTCATTTCCGTTTTATTCCGCCTTTGGGATGTCTGCCGATTCTGTTTGAAGCGGCTTGCGCACATCTACGGGCAAATTCTATCTCATCCTCTTTTGGGTCGCGTCCCCATTTCAAGTCTGACTGCGAACCGCCGCCACCTCCGCCCGATGTCACATCATAGGGAGAAGTTATAAGAGTGAAGTAAGCCATCGCCAAGTTCTGCAAGTCCTGCCAGTTGGCCAGTTCCCGGTAGTCGAACTCGTCATTGAAAAAGTCAAGCACCTTGTCCGGGAGATAACGCTTGTAGGTCTTGCCGTCATGCTCAAACTCCGTAGGCTGACGATTCGGTTTATAAGTGGTATAGTTCTCGAATATCAGGTTACTTTGGTATATAACAGGCTGTGGCTTTTGTTGCGTACCAATGGGAATGGACGGCTTCGATGTCGCTACAACAGGCTGTTTGGTTGCCGGACGGACTTGTTGCGCCTTACCTTGATGCAGTTTTTCCCATGTTTGCCTGATACGGGATGCAGTCAGGTTGCGCCCCTTTCCAAGTTCCGATGCCTTGAACTTCGTGTTGCCTTTGAGAAGCACATAACCACGTATGACATCTTTCTTGTCCTTGCGCAGATACAAGTCGTAGCCTTTGGCGGCAAGCCTTTCTTGGTAGCCGTCCCAAGACCACTTGTCAAGCTCGCGCAAGACTTCCATGCAGTCGGCACTGACTTTCGGGATGTTGGTTTCATGGATGTGCTGCGCCGTAGTCCATCCCCTTTGTCGGGCTATCATTTCAGCCGCCCGTTGTGCGCGCAGGTGTATGGCGTGGTCGTTGTTGATGTTCCCGTCCTCGTCCACACGGCTGACGATGGCATGAAGATGGGGTATGCCGCTGTCGGATTCCTCATGCAACCATACAGACGATTTGCTGCCCGATATGTTCGTCCGTGCGGAAACTATCTTGCCGTCCTTGTTGCGGATTTCCTGCATGTCGAAAGCGGCGGCGAAGTCCTGCCACAGTTGCCGCCAATCCTCCAAAGTGAAGTTTTCGGTATTCTCCATCGCCGGGCTTATCTCCATGCGGATGACATTGTTCTTGATATTCGGATGGTTCATCGTGGCAAACTTCATTTCCGTAAAAATACCTGTCGCATCCATACCCTGCGGCATGAAGTTGTCGCAGATACGGGTAATCCTTTCTGGATGCTTCTTGTTCCTTGACTCACCCGACACATAGAGCATCGCCCTGATGCCGTGGGCTACGGCCTTTGCCTTGGCTATCATGCTCCGTCCTCCTTAGCATTTTCGTTTGTTGTTCCTGCCGGATAACTGTTGGCCGTCTGTGCGGACTGCAAGAAGTCGGTGACACGGTTTGTGACAAATGCCACTTTCTCGTACCAGTCAAGCATGATAGGCTGCTGGCGGAAAAGGCGTATCTTCTCGTTGTCGGTCAGTCCGTGCAGGGCGTTGGCGAAGTTCACCATGTCAGTCCTGCAAGCCGCAAGTTGCCGCAATCCGTCCAAATCCTTGTCGGAAAGCCTTTGCCGTGGCTTGTAGCCGAGTGCCCTCGCACGGATGAAATTGCTGCGTGTCATGCCGCACTGGTCAGCGGTACTTTTGATTTGTGCAAGCTCCTGTTCCGTGACTTTGGTGACCACCACCTTGTCACGCCTTACAACAGGCTTCTCCTGCCCGGATTGCTGTTTGGAAGTATCTTCTTCGTATGCCATAAACAAAGTTCTTAGAATGGTTGTAAAAACGGTTTCTATAAAAGGGATGGTGCGAGCCTGCGAGCGGCACGGACAACGGTCTGCCAAGCCGTTGCGAGGGCGTCGTGGTAATACCGTCCGAAGGCGGTAATACCTCGGCATATCTCGCAACTGAACGCTACCGCTCCATGCCAATCCAACCCTCCGCTTGCCACAGCCAGTACAGACTAGTGCCAGTAGGAGTGCCGGAGAATGGAACAACAGAAAGCGTTTGTTTGTACTATACCGTTGTCGGCTCGGCTTCTGACGGCTCTTATTCTTCTCTCTGTTCGTGGATGGATGGGGCGGCTATGCGGCCATTCTCCGCTATTTCCCATTGCAGTAGGCACGGAAAGCTCATCACGGACGCTACCCTTGAACGGCAGGTGTCGATAAGCCCCATGCCCGTAAGCGTGGCAAGCAGGTTGCGTATGCGTTTCCTGCCCATGTTCCATTGCGATGAAAGCTGTTCCTCGGAATACTGCGCCTGACCTGCGGAAAGCATGAGCGGTCTGTGGAAGCCATTGGCAACACCGTCCGTTAAAGCCATCCTCGCCAACAGGTCGCCGAACAATGCGAAGTTGCCTATTTCCCTGCCGTTGTCATCGGTCGTTGTTCCGCACAGCCATTGCATCGCATGGTCGGAAAAACTGAAAGAGAATGATGCAATTCCTGACGGGTACATGAACCTGTATGTTTCCTTGTCCATAAAATCTATGACTTTATAAATGTGATACTGTTTTTATTTGAATGGAATGAAGCCATGCAGGTATCTGTATAGAAATACCGACTTGCTTTTTGTTGTACCCTGCACGGCTTGAAATAGTTGAATTGCGTATAAGTAGAAAGGTATTTGGTGAAAGCCACGCATCAGCCGGTCAATAAGCCCTGTCCCGAAATAAGGGAAGAAAATAAACTGCATGGACAGACACCTAACATACTCCTTTCCAGCTTTAGCACACGGTCACTTGTTTGCTCCGTTGCTGTTAGCGTTGCCCGAAAACGGTTGTCCGGGTGCAGGCCGCTTGTCAAGGCTCGACACGGCACGGCTGATATCCGTCGCGTTCACCGCAATGGAAAGCAATGCCTTGTTGACAGTTACCAACTGCCGCTTGTCGCAAAACTCCGCCACACGCTCCAGCAATCCGAACGCACGGTTCAACCGATGTCCCTGTATGTTGTCCGCTGTCAACCTGTCGTTGTCCGTGCCGCTGTTTAGATAGCGGTTGAGCGCAAGGCGGTCATCCGCCGAAATGCTTTCTGCCGTTGCCTTGCCGTCAGCGATGACTATGCTCACGCGCAGTGCATCCGCTTCGTAGATACCAACACTCTCCAAGAATGTGCGGATTGCCTGTACGTCCTTGCCGCTAACTTCACGCTTACGGCTCTCGTTCTTCTTTACGGTCGGAACAGACGAAGCTGCTTCGGACTGTTCCATGTTCTTGTTCATTTCCATAATACAGTTTTAATGTGAATAAAAAGTTCATTGTCTTTCGTTCATTTCCTGAATCTTGGCAGCCGCTTCCTCCTTGATTTCGTCAACTGACTTTGATTTTGCGCCATGCACCCATTCAATCAGTTTCTTTTTCTCAAAGAAAATGAGTTTGCCCGCAGGCTTGAAGTACGGCAGTTGGTTCAAGTGCGTCATCTTATATAGGGTGCTTTTGGCAATGCCGAGAAAGTTAGCCGCTTCCTCTAAGTTCAGTACTTCCTTGGCCGCATAGCAAAGGTTTTCCAGTCGGTTCACCCGTTCCTGAAGCTCAGCAATCTTGCGCTCCTGTTCGAGATTCATTTTTGATGTCTTGTTTTCTGTCATGATGTTGTATTTTATGAGTTTGTTAATCAATTTCGACCACAAATGTATATGGTTTGATTTGTAGAATTGCAAGTCAAATGATTGATTTATAATCATTTATCATATTGAAAATCAGCATTTTCCGCTCATTGTACAACTCTGAATATGTCGCTTTGTCCGGCTATGTAGCCATGCGGTATTTTTTGCCAACTTACTGATTGGACACACATTCAGCATTGCTGATAATGGCAGGTGGGTTGTACATTTGTCCAAGACAGTGTGCAACGGCAGAAATGCCATAGTGTACAAATGACATAAAACAGATTTTAACAGACCTTTGGAATAAGCAACATAAGTCTGTGTGTGAGGCATTTGCTGTATCTTCCTGAAAATGCCCGTGTGATATAAATGGTTGATTGACAACATATTTATAAGAAATTGCTTGCTTTTCACGGGACAAAATCGTACCTTTGCAGAGGAAAGAGAAGTCCATGACAAGGGATGCCGGACTTGAAGCGTTCTTGATTTTATTTTCCTGTGGTTTTGTCCCGTTTTTGTCCCGTCCGGGATTTGTCTCACGGAATAATATCTTGCAAATAGCTGGTTTACAGAAGGTTGCAAGTGAAAGAAAGCGTAAAAATACGCTAACCACCAGTAACCACCAAAAAGGACCCTATTATAAATAAAAAAGGCATGGAACTCGGCTCGCGGGCTTCAATTTTTCGGAGCATTGCCACCCAGTTGTCCTGACGAGGTCAGGAATAGCCCCGGCCGCCCATCCTTTTCGGAGCAAATGCACCCAGTCTGAGAGATGAACAGACTGGCCATCAATGTCTTTCGGAGCATTGCCACCCACCAGGATCTGTATCTTTGCACCTCAATGATAAAATTGAGGGAAATATGGCAGGCAAACGAACAGAGATGAGCAAGATCAAACAAATACTATTACTTCACAAGGACGGCATGTCCAACCGGAAGATTGGGGAACGGCTTGGTCTTTACAAAGAAACGGTGAACAAATATGTCAATGCGGCGAAGTCAGACAGCAAGAGCATCGAAGAACTCATAAAGATGGACGAGCCAGAACTCCAGCACCGTTTCAGTGCAGGAAATGCCGCCTACACGGACAAGCGCTTTGATGCGCTGCAGGAAGATCTGGAGTACTATGTCAGGGAGTTGGAAAGGCGGCATGTCACCATGTACCTTCTATGGGAAGAATACCGGCAGAAACATCCGGACGGTTATGGATACACTCAGTTCTGTTACCATCTGAACCAGCACAAGGCCTCGGCAGCCCCTGAAGTGTCATTGCCGAAGAGCAACTTCAGGGAAGGTGGCAACGAGCTCTTCATCGACTTGGCAGGAGACACGATGTCGTATGTGGATCTTGATACGGGGGAAGAAGTCAAATGCCAGATCTTCGTTGCATGCCTCCCGGCATCAGACTATGGCTATGCGATGGCCGTACCAAGCCAGAAGGTGGAAGACTTCCTCCATGCGCTCTCCAGCTGTCTCAGACATATAGGAGGCGTCCCCAGGATACTTGTCACAGACAATCTGAAATCTTCTGTCGCAAGGCCTGACAGATATATGCCGGAGCTGAATGTGATAATGGAGGACTTCGCCAATCATTACGGCTGCGTAACGATACCGGCACGTTCCGGACATCCGAAGGACAAAGCCCTGGTAGAAGATCAGGTACAGATCGTCTACAGACGGGTATATGCACCTTTGCGCAATAAAATGTTCCACTCAATCCGGGAGCTGAACATGGCAATAGCCGAAAAGATGAAACAGCATAACCAGAAACGGATGCAGAGACTGCCTTTCACCAGGGAGGAACGGTTCCTGTCACTGGACAAGCCAAGACTCCGGGAGCTGCCGGAAAAGGACTTTGAGATCATATACAGGACAGAGCTTCTTGTACAGAACAGCAGTCACATCTATATGGGCAGGGACAAGGTATATTACTCTGTCCCGTATCATCTTACAGGCAAGAAAGTGAAGGTCATCTACACACGCTCCCTGGTAAAGGTCTTCTCTCCGGAAGGGGAACGTGTAGCCGTACACATGAGATGCACTGTCCCCGGACGCTACTGCACAGTGGAAGCCCACATGCCATCATATTACAACGACTATGTGAATCTGTCACCCCAGAAGTATATCGACCGTGCGGCAGCAGTGTCAGAGACACTGGCCACCGTCATCAGAAAGATCTTCGGAAACAACCCCTATACAGTTCCGGAGCAGTACTATAAATCATGTGACGGGCTGTTCCATCTCCAGCGGACCACAAACCCGGAACTCTTCGAAAAGGCATGCAGGGCTGCGATAGAGTTCGACGCATGCCGCTATCCCTTCATCAAAAACCTCATCGAAAGCAAATGCGCCGGTCTGGACAATGATGAAGAATCCACTCTGTTCCCCGAAGCACATGCAAACATAAGAGGCAAAGAATACTTTGCCGACAAATAACCCACTAATACAAACAAATCATGAACGATCAAATCTATCAGGACTTGAAAAGTCTTCACCTTAGCGGCATGGCCCAAAGCTGGATGCTGCTCCATGAAACCCGCAAACTTGGAGAACTGACACTGCAGGACGGAATGGCCGTGCTTATCCAGGCCGAACATGACCAGAGAACAAACAACAGGACCGCCAGACTGCTCTCTCAGGCAAGGTTCCGCTACAATGCCTCAATTGAGGAACTTGCCTTCAATACGGCTCAAGGAAGAGACAAAAACCAGATCCTGTCACTGGCAACATGCGAATACATAAAACAAGGCGCATCTGTACTTGTGACAGGCCCGGCCGGAGTCGGGAAAAGCTTCATCGCTTCCGCTTTGGGATATCAGGCCTGCTTCGCCGGATACAAGGTCAGATATGCCAATATGCAGAAACTCCTGGAGGATATGCATATGGCAAGAATAGAATCCAAGGCTGCCCGGTTCTTTGACAAGATGGCTGCACTTGACCTGCTTATCATCGATGACTTCGGAATGAAGATACTTGACGGACAGCAGTTGCTTGACTTTATGGAGCTTATAGAAGACAGGCACGGGAGAAAGTCGACAATCATAGCCAGCCAACTTCCTGTCAAGAACTGGTATGATATACTTGCTAAGAATCCGACAATAGCGGATGCCATACTCGACAGAGTAGTCAAATCTGCATATAGAATAGATCTCAACGGAGTGAGTATGAGAAAATAGATATATCTTTGCCATATATCCAGAGATACAGGTAATCTTAGTGGGTGGTTATGACTGAAATCCCTGGGTGGCTATCGACCGAAATACGCAGTCCAGGTCCGATCTCCGACCCTCCGGCCTCGAAAAGAATCATTTACAGACATTTTTTACAATAAAAAGAGTTGCATGCATATTATATTTTATATATTTGCAATATATAATACTCTTTTAAATATATAAAATATGTTTTTCAACCCTAAACTTCAAGATTCCAATTGCTGAAATGTACAGGAATCCGCATTTTTGTTCATGAGATAATCCAGGGCGGCAGCGATAGCGATGCCAGCAGCCATGACGGCAGAGGCAGGGATGGCAGCGATTGTGGCGGCAGCGATAGTAGCAGCGGCCGCGGACAGTGGTAATGGCGATCATAGAGACAGAGACAGAGGCGACAGAGATAATGGCCGCGGCGGCCCCATGATTCCACCCGGCGGCATGGTCGCGGCAGAAGAATCCGCAACCGTCGGACCGTCCGGCACAAGCGCTGTTTGAACCCGGAAATCTCTTACGGCAGAGCATACGAACCCTCAAACACCAACATCATGTACGTTCCCGATCATCTGAAATGGCGGATACTTCTGGCTCAGGAGCTGAAACGGTTCTATTTCGAGCGAGAAAATGCCCATCGCAACTGCAAGCGTATCTTCGAACTTTACGGCCGCTACCTGTTAGGCACAACCTATGACACGTTTTTAAGCTATCTCAACCAGTTGAAATACGAGATCGGCAACCTCAAGCTGCCACCCTACATTATCGCGGCGATCGGCCTGCTCGAACCGCTGCGGATTGCCAGCGAACGCCTCCGTTACCGGAAGATGAACGGTTCCTGGAGTTTGCTGGAGATTGTCGAGGAGACCCTGGCGGTACTTCGGGAACGAACGGGTTCATCGCGGAACTACCCGAACCGCATCGCCTGATGACACCCCCGTAATGGCATCCCATAATGCCATCCCCGTAATACCGTCTCCGTAATGGCACCCCGAATGGTACCCCCGTAATGGCACCTCCGCAATGCAGCCCGCCCCATCGACGGAATGACAACCCGCGGTTAGCGGCCCCGCATCGTCACCCTCCCATCTCCCATCTTTTCCTGCCTCCACAAAGGGAAGAGCGTATAAACCGAATTCACCCCTGCCACAAAACCTTGTGACAGGGGTGAAATGCGAATTCCGAGACCTCAGCGGCCGGGTTCCGGATCAGCGGAAAGAAGGGGATTCGAACCCCTGAAACCCTTTTGAGGTTTACTCGCTTTCCAGGCGGGCCAGTTCAACCACTCCTGCATCTTTCCGTAAGGTGCTGCAAAAGTACGCAATATTTCCGGAATCTGCAAATGACGGCGATTTTTTCTGCACCAAAAGCCCGGGGAGAGACGCAGCATCCACCGAGCCGGTCCTCCACCAACCAACGGGCGCCTGCCCGGCCGCTGCCGTCTCCTGCATCCGGAAGCGGCCGCTCCTCTCCCTGCAATCCGGCACAGCACCGGCCGCCTGCACCTCTCCCTGCAATCCGAAGCTACCGGATATAGCTCGTCACGATGCGCGGTTCGGGTTCGGGGCGTTTTTCCGACGCCGTCAGCCCGGCCTTCAGCACCCGGGCCATGTTCCGTCCGAGGACCCGCATGATCTGCAAACCCTCCAGATCCTGCGCCGCCTCGCCGGGCTGACGCCCGTGCACACTGTTCCAGTACTGCGACGAGACGACCGGCATGTTCGAGATCGTGAAATATTTGTTCAGCCGGTCGAATGCGGCACTGGCGCCCCCGCGGCGGCACACCACAACCGCAGCTGCGGGTTTGTAGGCCAGCCGGTCCGTGCAGGAGACGAACAAGCGGTCGAGCAGGGCACACAGCGAACCGTTGGGCCCGGCAAAGTAGACCGGCGACCCAACGATGAGGCCATCGGCCTGGGCGAGTTTCTCCCGGACCAGCATATAGAGGTCGTCCTCGAATGCACAGCAGCCGGTCTGGGAACAGGACCAGCAGGCGATACATCCGGGAACGGGTCTGGTACCCAGCGGAATGATTTCGGTTTCGATGCCCTCGGCTTCGAGCGTGCGGGCCACTTCTCGCAACGCGATGAAGGTATTCCCCTCACGATGCGGACTTCCATTGATCAGCAAGACTTTCATGGGTTCAATCAGATAAGGTAACCACAGCGTTCCGGACGACATACGACGACAGGGTTTCTCTCCCGGCCCGACGCCCGAAAGCGCCGTCCGACGTACACTCCGCCCGGAAGGCAGAACAAAGATACAAAATCCGCCGCAAATTCCGAAATCGGAATTCCGTCCCCACGCCGGGCAGTCGGATTGGGGGGGGGTGCAACCTGCAACAATCTGCGTCCCGGAGCACGGATCATCGGATTGAACGAAGGAGTGCGCGGCCCCCCTGTTTCCGCTCCGCACAGAAAAAGACAGCCCGAACAAATCGGGCTGTCTTTTTCTGGCGGGAAGATTCCGCATCGGAACCACCTCCGGTCCGCGCCTCCGCAAATTATTTCGCAGCTTCAGCGGTCTCGGTGCAAGCATTGCAAGCGGCAGCCGAATCGCACTTCTCGGCGCAGCAGGCGGCGTTCGAGTCGCACTTCCCGCAAGCGGCAGCCTCAACGGTAGCGGCAGCTTCGGTAGCAGCGGCCTCAGCGGCAGCCTTCTTGTTGTTGTTTCCACAGCAGCCTACCATAGCGACGGCAGCCAGAACGATGACAAAAGAGAAAATCTTTTTCATAGCGTCAAACGTTTAATTATTAATAATTCTTATAAACATCGCAAAGATAGATATTCGCGGGAAAAAAGCAAAGAAAAACGGGGATTTTCAAAAACGGAAGGAATTTATTCCAAAAGGTCCGCGACGGAGATCACCTCGTTCTTGAGGAATGCCTTCGGGAATGTTGCCGACACCCTACCTTTCAGGATAATAGCCTCTTCGGTCGTGAGGCAGTTTCCGACCGAAACCGAGAACCAGGGGCTTTCATAAACCATGTATACCTTGATCCCGGGGAATGTCTCCTCGAAGAGTTCCTTGGCGGCGATCGCCCCGCTCCGGGCATCGGGGCCGTTGTCAAAGAAGATGCAGACGCGGTGTCCCTTGTAGGAGAGGCGTTGAGCGGCCTGCGCGGCCTGAGCGACGGCCCGTGCGGCATCGCCGTGTTCGGAGACGAGCACCCGGGCCGGGTCAAAGAATGCGGAACCGGCCGTCGGCCGGGCCAGCCGCTGCTTGAAGGCATCGAGCGACTGCGCGTGGGTCCCGGAAGCCGCCGCAAGGAGTATCCAGGTAAGGATCAGCGGGATGAATCTCATTTTATTTCAGATAATTTTCGACATCCTGAATCGACAGTCCAAAGGTATTCAAAAAATCGGACAACGGCATCTTTTCACGCGAAAATTTCACGGGAGCAGGTCCCCCGCGCCCCTCGACGGCACACGAGACGAACACCTGCCCGAACTCTCCGGCTCTGGCCTTCCGGGCCAGCAGATAGATCGCCAGTGGGTCGGAGATCTGCAGCCGCCAGCGGGTTGCGAAGCTCTGGAGCGTGCGCCGGGGCACCGTCACGGGATCGCGCAACACGACGGTTCCGACGCGGGAGTTGCCGTAATAGATTCCGATTTCGGCCGACGAGAGGGTGAGATTGTATCCCGAGCCGTTGTCGATGCGCACAACCACCTCGGCACCGGTCAGCCCCTGCCGTTCGACCTTCTCCACCCCGAGGAAGCGGACCTTGTCGGCAGCCTTCTCCACGGCCCGGCGACAGGAACCGGCCGACAGGGCCACAGCGAGGATCATCAGCGCCGGCAACCACTTTTGCACCTTCATCTTCATCATCGTTCTCCGGTATAAATTTGGGCAATTCCGCAGCTTTGGCTCCGGGCCCTGCAGTTTTTGAATCCGGCGGCCTCCAGCCGACGGAGGAACTCCGCGGGGAGCGGGAACTCCCCGACCGAAGCGGGGAGATACTCGTAGGCTTTGCGGTCATGCGAGACCATGCCCCCGATGCGTGGCAGGATCCGATAGGAGTAGAATTCGTAGACGGCGCGGAACAGCGGGTTCGCGGGTCTCGAAAACTCCAGGATCACGACCTTTCCACCGGGTTTGACGACCCGAGCCAGCTCGCGGAGCCCGAGATCGAGGTCGCCGAAGTTGCGCACGCCGAAAGCCACGGTGGCCACATCGACGGAGGCCGGGGCCAGATCGAGGTGTTCGGCATCCCCGTGGTCGAGGACGATCCGTCCGTCGAGCCCCCGGACCTCGACCTTGCGGCGTGCAACGTCGAGCATCCGCTCCGAGAGGTCCACGGCAAGGATCTGCACATCCTTGATCCGGCGGGCCATGGCGATGGCCAGGTCTCCGGTTCCGGTCGCCACATCGAGGATCCGGCGGGGTTTCGCCCGGCGCACGATCCTCACGACGTGGCGGCGCCACAGGCGGTCGATGCTCATCGAGAGCGTATGGTTGAGCAGGTCGTATTTCGGCGCGATATGGTCGAACATCTCGCGGACCTCCTCCTTCTTGGTTTGATCGGTATTGTAGGGTTTCATTCGTAACGGATGGTTTCTTCGGGTTTGACATGGGCGACGACGGCCGTCGGGATCACCAGCAGGGCGACGATGGCGGCGACGAATCCGACATTGAGCGCCAGCCACCAGCCCCAGTCGAGCGCCACGGGGACTTCGGAGAGGAGATAGCCTTCCGAGTCGAGTTTGACCAGGTGGGTCCAGTGCTGGATCAGGCAGAGGCCGACGCCGACGATATTTCCCCAGCAGAGGCCGCGCAGGGTAACGAACGCGGCCCTCCAGAGGAAGATGCGGCGGATCTCGCCGTTGCGCATTCCGAGGGCCTTCAGGAGTCCGATCATGCGCGTGCGTTCGAGGACGAGGATCAGCAGCGCCGAGGTCATGTTGAAGAAAGCCACGACGAGCATGATGACGATGATGACCGCGGCATTCACGTCATGGGCCTTGAGCCAGTCGAAGATGTTGGCGTAGCGCTCCGTGACGCTCTCCACGGCGAGGTTTTCCGTACCGTCGCCCTCGTCGTAGAGGAGTGTGCGGCCGAGCGTGCGGGCGAACGCCTCGGCCTCATCGAGCGATCGGGTGCGGATCTCGTATCCGGAGATTTCGTCGGGGGACCAGTCAGCGAGGCGCTGTACGTTGCGGATGTCGGTTATGACCAGCGCACGGTCCATCTCTTCCATGCCGGAGTCGAAGATTCCGGCAATCTTGAAACGGTCGCGGCGGGGCATTTCGCCAGATTCGACGAAGAGCATCTCGACCTTGTCGCCGACGCCCAGCTGCAGGCGGTCGGCCAGGACGCGGGCGAGGAGGATGTCCTTCGTGCGGATGGAGTCCCCCACGCGGGGCAGTTCACCGTCGACGAGCCATTCGCGGAGGCTGGACCAGTCGTACCCGGCCTCGACCCCCTTGAGGAGGACCTCGCCCACGGCCTCCGGGGTGCGGACGATCCCGCCCTTGACGGCATAGGGATCCATGCGGACGAACCCGTCGGTTTCGCGGATCAGGTTTTCGAGGTGTCCGTTCCGATGCACGGGTTGCGAATCGAGAGCCTCGACGCCGCGGATATCGGTCACGGCGACATGGGCGGCCAAACCCTCCATCTTGCGGGCGACCTCGCGCTTGAATCCGATGACGACGGCCAGCGCCAGGATCATCACCGCGACACCGATGGCGACCGATCCCACGGCAATGCGCTCCATGACCCCGGGTTTGTTTTCCGGAGTCGGCAGCGCCATGCGGCGAGCGATGAAGAAGGCCAGATTCACGAGCGCACTATTTTGTCGGAAATTTATGCAAAGAAACACATAAATTTCGTATTTTTGCCCGAAATACGGGAATTTCATGAAAAAACAGGCACTCATCACGGGTGCGACCTCGGGTATCGGGCGCGCCACGGCGTTGCGGCTTTCGGCCGCGGGCTATGCGGTTATCGCCACGGGACGGCGCGCCGAACGGTTGGCCACGCTGAAGGCCGGGATCGAAGCCGCCGGGGGCAGCTGCACGACGCTTGTCTTCGACGTGCGCTCCGAGGAGGAGGTGCGCCGCCACCTGGAGCCGCTCGAACGGGTGGACCTGCTGGTCAACAACGCGGGTCTGGCGGCCGGGCTGGAGCACATCGACCGCGGCGACACGCGCGACTGGGACGCCATGATCGACACCAACGTCAAGGGGCTGCTCTACGTCACGCGGGTGATCGCCCCGAAGATGGTCGCAGCGGGCAGCGGGCATATCATCAATCTCGGCTCGATCGCCGGCACGGAACCCTACGAAAACGGGGCGGTCTACTGCGCGTCGAAACACGCCGTGCACGCCATTTCGCAGTCGATGCGCGCCGACCTGCTCGCCTCGGGGATCAAGGTCACGGAGATCCGCCCGGGGATGGTCGAGACGGAGTTCTCGGAGGTGCGCTTCCACGGCGACCGGGCACGTGCCGCGGCGGTCTACGAAGGGGTCGAACCCCTCACCGGCGCGGATATTGCGGAAGCAATCGCATGGGTCGCACAATTACCGGCGCACATGAACGTTAATGATATGGTATTGATGCCGAGCCGACAGGCCGGTTCGTACTATACGTACCGCAAAAAACAATAAACACATACGACCATGTATCAACCCCTTATCGTCCTGCTTCAGGCAGGTTACTACACAGAGTCGCACGCCGCGCGCTACGACGCCGCGACGATGGGCATGTTCTTTCTGATCATCGCCATCGGCGTGATCGGATTTCTGGTGCAGGCACGCCTGCAGTCGGTTTTCAAGAAGTATTCGAGAGTCCAGTTTCCGGGCGGCCTGACGGGCGCCGAGGTCGCCGAGAAGATGTTGCGCGACAACAACATCCACAACGTGAAGGTGACGCACGTCGGCGGGCAGCTCACGGACCACTTCAACCCGCAGACGATGACCGTGAACCTGAGCGACTCGGTCTATTCGTCGACGAGCGTGGCCGCGGCGGCCGTCGCGGCCCACGAGTGCGGCCATGCCGTGCAGCACGCCCGGGGCTATGCGCCGCTGGTACTCCGTTCGCAGTTGGTTCCGGTGGTGCAGTTCGCCTCGTCGGCCGCGACATGGGTGATCATCCTCGGGCTGGTGATCCTCGCCACGACGCAGAACGAGGTGCTCTGCTGGATCGGCGTGGGTCTGATCGCCATGTCGGCGCTCTTCTCGATCGTGACGCTCCCCGTAGAGTACAACGCCTCGGCGCGGGCTCTGGAATGGTTGCAGGCGAGCCGCACGATGCAGGGCATCCAGCTCACGCAGGCCAGGGAGGCCCTTTCGTGGGCGGCCCGGACCTACCTGGTGGCCGCATTGAGCGCCATCGCCTCGGTTCTCTACTACGTCTTCCTGATTCTCGGGCGACGCGACTGACACACGAATGGAGACCCCGGAAAAAGACTATACCCATCGCACCTGGCTGGCGGCCGCGGCACTCATTGCAGTGCTCGTGGCCGTAAGTTTCATTCCCCCGCAGAGCATCGGGGGGATCAGCCTGCGGCGTGCGAACATCCTCTCGGACCTGGTGACGTTCGACGATTCGGCCGCAGAGGAGGTGTCGGAGAGCCCGGAGCTTTACGACGAGGAGGAGTTCCGGATCGACCTTGCGGAGGTGGCTTCGCGCATCGAGGCGGACACGACGCCGCGGGAGGTCCCCACCTGCTACGAATGGCGGCTTCCGGCGGAATTCGCCCCCTACGAGATGCGGGAGCCGGACTCGGCACGATGGGTGGAGACGCTGACGCCGATCGAGGATTACAGCGACAGCGGCCTGCTGCGGGCCTTCTGCGACACGCTGCTGACGGCCCGGCGCCCGGTGCGGATCGCCTTCCTCGGGGACTCGTTCGTCGAGGGCGACATCCTGACGGCGGACCTGCGTGAACGGCTCCAGGCAGCCTTCGGCGGGCGTCCCGGCGGCGGGACGGGCTTCGCACCCATGGCCTCGCCGCTGACGGCCTTCCGGCGCACGGTGAAGACCCAGGCGAAAGGCTGGACGACCTACAACATCATGCAGCGCAAGGCGGCTCCGGAGTTTCTCCGCGAGCACTTCTATGTCTCGGGCTGGGTGAGCCAGCCCGCCGCCGGTGCCTCGACCCGCTGGGAGAATACCGACTACCGCAAGGGGCTGGACGGCGTGACCGACGCCCGGATCCTCTTCCTCTCGCCGCACGACAGCCGCGTGGAGGTGACGCTGAACGACACGCTGCGCCGGGAATTCGCCGTGGCGGGCGACGCCTCGGTGCGCCAAATCGCCGTCACGGCCCCGCACATCCATTCGCTGGGCTTCCGGGTCCTCTCCGGGACGGATCGCTTCATCGGCTACGGGGCCATTTTCGAGGGGCGCGGCGTCGTGGTGGACAACTACTCGGTGCGCAGCAACAACGGCCAGGCGATGTTCTGGACCAACCCGTCGGTGAACGCCCGGATCCACTCGTTCGCCCCCTACGACCTGGTGATCCTCCAGTACGGGCTGAACATCATGCAGGCCGGCGTGAAGAGCTACCGCGGCTATGCGTCGCAGATCGAAAAGATGGTGGCCTACGTGCGCCAGTGCTTCCCGGGGGCTGCGGTGCTGGTGCTGGGCGTGAGCGACCGCTCGGTGAAGACCGACGCGGGCTTCGAACCGATGGACGCCATCCCCTACATGCTGGAGAGCCAGCGCGCGGCGGCCCGGAATACGGGCGCGGCGTTCTGGCCCACGAGCGACGCGATGCGGGCCCAGGGCGGCATGGCGGAGTTCGTGCGGAACGGCTGGGCCGGAAAGGACTACACGCACATCAACTACGCCGGCGGGCGCCGCGTGGCATGGGCGCTGTTCGACGCCCTGAATGCCGAAGCGTGCCGGGCCTATGCCGAGCGCCGGGCGGCGGAACTCCGCCGTGCGGAGGCTGCCGAGGTGATGGACTCCCTGCAACGGGCGCGGATCGAGCAGGCCCTGCTCCCGGCCGCCGGACCCGAAACCCATAACCTGCCACGCCCATGACACTCCCCGCCACAGACGGATTCTGGGAAAAACTGCAGGCGCTCCTGACCTACGACGCCACCTCGCCGCTGATCTTCAGCAGCGGGCTTTTCCTGTTTCTGTTTGCGGGATTTCTGCTCATCTACAGTGCATTCCGGCGGGCCCCGATGGCGCGTATTGTCTACGTGGTGCTCTTCTCGCTCTACTTCTACTACAAGTCGAGCGGCATCTACTTCCTGCTGCTGATCTTTGCCGCGGCGAGCGATTTTCTGATTGCCAGGGGCATCCACCATGCCGAACGGCGCCGGACGAAACGGTGGCTCGTGGTGCTGAGCGTGGCGGTGAACCTCGGAATGCTGGGCTACTTCAAGTACACGAACTTCCTGATCGACATCTCGAACCAGCTCTTCGGACAGGGGTTCCTGCAGTTCCAGAACATCTTCCTGCCGGTGGGCATCTCGTTCTTCGTCTTCCAGTCGATGAGCTACACGATCGACGTCTACCGGGGTCAGCTGAAGCCGCTCACCAACTGGCTGGACTACCTCTTCTACCTGTCGTTCTTCCCGCAGCTGGTCGCCGGGCCGATCGTGCGGGCACGGGACTTCATCCCGCAGATCCGCCAGAACCCGATCCGCATCACGCGCGAAATGTTCGGAACGGGGGTCTTCCTGATCCTCACGGGCCTCTTCAAAAAGGCGATCATCTCGGACTATATCTCGCTGAACTTCGTCGACCGCGTCTTCGACGAGCCGCTGCTCTACTCGGGCTTCGAGTGCCTGATGGGCATCTACGGCTACGCGCTGCAGATCTACTGCGACTTCTCGGGCTATTCGGACATGGCCATCGGCATTGCGCTGCTGCTGGGCTTCCGCTTCCCGAAGAACTTCGACGCCCCGTACAAGTCGGCGACGATCACCGAATTCTGGCGGCGCTGGCACATCTCGCTCTCGTCGTGGCTACGCGACTACCTCTACATCTCGCTGGGCGGCAACCGCAAGGGTCGCCTGCGCACCTACTGGAACCTGCTCCTCACGATGCTGCTGGGCGGGCTGTGGCACGGTGCGGCGATACGTTTCATCCTCTGGGGCGGGCTGCACGGCGTGGCGCTGGCGCTGCACAAGCTCTGGATGAGCGTCGTGCCGGGGGCCAAGGCCCTGGGGTCGCAGATGCACTGGTGGAGCCGTGCGGCGGGGATCTTCGTGACCTTCAACCTGGTCTGCTTCGGCTGGCTGATGTTCCGGGCCGAATCGATGCAGACGGTCTCGCTGATGCTGCACCAGATCTTCGAGAACTTCAACGCCGCGATGATCCCGCAGGTCATGGCGGGCTACGCCGGGGTCTTCGCGCTGATCGCCGCGGGTTACGTGCTGCACCTGCTGCCGGGACGAGTCGACGCCGCGGCGCAGCAATTGGTGGTCCGGGCGCCGCTGGTCATGCAGGTGCTAATGGCCGCCGTGATGATCTGGTGCGTCATGCAGATCAAATCGAGCGACATACAGCCCTTCATCTACTTCCAATTTTAAATGACCGATGCAGAACCTTGACCGGCAACTCTTTCTGGCACTGAACTTCGACGGCGGACCGACGTGGGACCGTGTGATGCTCACGCTCTCGGGCACGACGATGTGGATCCCGCTCTACGTGCTGATTCTCTGGCTCGTATGGCGACAGGCCGGATGGCGGGGAATGGTGTGGTTTCTGGTGCTGATGGCGGCGGCCGTGGCGCTGGCCGACATGATCGCGGGAATCTTCAAGCACAACGGCCTGTTAGGGGGCCTGCTGCCCGATTTCGAACCGCGCTGGCGACCGATGTTCACCCCCTCGCTCGAAGGGCTTGACATCGCACCCGACTCGCTGCGCGTGCTGCGGCGCCTCTCCCCCGAGGCATTGGCCGCAGCGGGCTATTCGGGCGACTGGGCGGTGCACGTCCCCGTCGAAGCGGTCAGCGGCCGCTACGGCAGCGTCTCGGCACACGCTGCTACGATCGTGACGCTGGCGCTCTTTGCGGCCCGGGTAATCCGCCGGCGGTGGTTTTCGATACTGGTTACGCTCTGTGCCCTCATGATCTGCTACTCGCGCATCTATCTCGGCAAGCACTTCCCGATGGACCTCGTCTGGGGCGCGCTGGTCGGCGCGACCCTGGGGTGGGCGGTCTGCATCGCCTACCGCCGCCTGACCAAAGGAAAACAGGCGGACAAGTAACCGTGCCGCCTCGGCCGGAACAGGCGGACGATCCCAAAGCATACGAAGAGAGGGAGCGCTATTGTGCGCTCCCTCTCTTTTTGACCGGCCCTCCGGTGAGGATCAGAATCCCCAGTCGGCAGGGTTGCACTGCTGCTTGACCTCTTCGGGCACGTCGGGGAAGAAGGTGAAGCCGGTCTGCTGCTCGATCTCGGAGACTGGAACGGCAATCTCCCGCAAAACGGTCCGGGCGCTCGAAGCATCGAGTTGAGTGAAGGTATTCAACCAGAATCCGACACACTGCAACTCGTCGGCCGAACACTCCTGGATGGGTTTGCCGGTATTTCCGCTGCGGGTGCGCAGCAGCACTTTGTACTGATGGGTGGGCATCACGCAGAGTTTCTGGTTCGGATCGGGAGTCGGCTGGTCGTAGTTCGATGAATCGTAATCGGTCCAGTCGTCGTGCTGATAGTAGCATCCGGCCACCACGAAGAGTGTATCGGCCACGATGTTCATATTGGTCGAGTTGTCATCGGCCGTGATGTCGTTATTCCGGTTACCGGTTCCCGAGATCAACGCTTCGATGTAGCCCCAAACCTCGCCAAAGGTACTGCCCGAAGTGTTGGGCTGCGGAGCGACGTTGGTCGGATAGAAGGTCTGTCGGTTGATCTCCGTATCGGGACCGCCCCGTTCGCGCGACATGCAGAGGTGGCCCTTGGTCCAACTGCCGGAAAGTCCCAGGCTGGACAGGGTGTTCGTTGACCAATATTGGTAGGGATCGCTGCCGTTCGGGCCGTCGGACTGATAGATCTTCGACTGATAGCTTGCATCGAGCGCCGGATCGGGAGCCCACGGATCGGGCGAAGTACGATCGAAACCACCCTCGCCGTAGACCGCATGCATCGGATAGGCGACCCAAATGGGGTTGTGGCGGCGCGTATCGTAGCAGTAGGAGTAGTTGCGGACCACCTTGTTGCTGCGGACCGAGCGGGTCCAGTGGGTATAGAAGGCGTAATCGCCCGAGATCGTCGCCCGGTCGGAAGTGGGAGCCACCCAGTTTCTGGGCAGCTCGGCCCAGCGGTACTCCTTGCCGGACGCACCGAAGTCGATCTGCTGACCGCCGCCTCCGGCCGTCAGGACAATATCGTCGAAATTCAGCCCGTACTGGCGGTCCACACCCGTCGGAACCAGCCGGATGCTGAGTTGCGAGGCGGGCTCCGCAAGGGTAAAGCCCACCGAGGTTTTTGCCCAGGTATTATAGACCGATGCTCCGGTATAGACGAGCGGCTTCCAGACCGTCCCGTCGGCACTGACTTCCAGAGTCATGTCTCCGGCCGGGAAGATCGTTCCGAAAGAGAGCGTATAATCGGTCTGCCCGGCGGGAAGCGTAATATGCCGAATCTCGAAATAATCCGTCTCAGGATTCTCATACATACGGGCATAACTGCCGCCCGAAGCTCCGGCATACTTCCCGGCGCTTCCATAAGGGCTCGCAATCTGCACGTTGTAAAGGGAGTAGGAAACAGTCGACGCACCCGTACCGGTTTGGGTCTTCCACGCTTCATTCTGATTGGCCCAGACCCAGTCGGAGCGCTCCGGACCAAAATCGAGGCTGAAGAGCGTCTCGCCGGAACTTTCGGCACTCCGCAAGATCGTCACCGTGGCTTTTTTAACGGTCGAGCCCTCTCCGGCCGTAACGGTCAGCGTCGAGGTTCCGACCGGAGCCGCCGTGACGGTGATCGTCCCGTTGCCGCTCCCGGCCGCAGGGCTGAAGGCCAGGCCCGGATCGGATGCCGTCACCGTCCACGACGCATTCGAAGTCACGGTGATCCGGTTGGTCCCCGCGGCATCGAAAGTCAGCGTTTGGGGCGCGACCGAAAGGGTCGCCGCATCCGGTTCGGCAGCGGGCCGCGTCACCGTGGCATAGGTCGGGACGGACTTTCCCGAAACGGGTTTCACACCGAACTGGAGGGTCTCTCCCTCAGGCATCTCGGTCACGCAGAAGGAGCCGTTGCCCGATCCGGTCGCCGGGGAGACGGAAACGCCCGCAACGTCCGGGGTCCAGTAGACCTGCCACGCCGTGTTGGCCATGACCTGAACCGTATTCTTCGCAGGGTCCGATTCATCGAAAGTAAACGTCACGGGCTGAACGGCCGCATAGAGGTCGTCGTCCGCAGAGTCGTCACCACACGCCGTGAAGAGCGACAATACGGCAGCCGGAACTCCCAAAAACAACATTGGGAACCTCCGGATGCCGGACAGAAAACGCAGAGAGAGAATTTGTTTCATAACACGAATTTAGTTAGATGAGAGGGTTAAATATAAAAACATTTTGTGAATAAACAAAATCGTCCAAGAATTGAAACGCCTGCCGGGTTGCGATTTTGCGTGTTTTTCACTATTTTTGCGGGGATATACCACGAAACATCAAAAACTGACGACATGGCAATCGAACTCAGCGAACAGGAACAGCTTCGCAGACAGTCGCTCAAGGCCTTGCGCGACCTGGGCATCGAACCCTACCCCGCCGCCCGCTACGAGGTGACGGCCACGGCGCGCGAGATCGCCGAGGGTTACGACGACAACGCGAAGAACTTCCAGGAGGTCCGCATCGCGGGCCGCATCATGTCGCGCCGCATCATGGGCAGCGCCTCGTTCTTCGAGCTGCAGGACCACACGGGCCGCATCCAGGTCTACATCCGCCGCGACGACATCTGCCCCGAAGGGGACCCGACGCTCTACAATACGGTCTTCAAGAAACTCCTCGACATCGGCGACTTCATCGGGGTCGAAGGGTTTGCATTCCGCACCAACACCGGCGAACTCTCCGTACACTGCAAGCACTTCACCGTGCTGTCCAAGTCGATCCGCCCGCTACCCGTCGTCAAGGAGAAGGACGGCAAGACCTTCGACGCCTTCACCGACCCGGAGGTGCGCTACCGCCAGCGCTATCTCGACCTGATCGTCAACCCGCAGGTCAAGGAGACCTTCGTCAAGCGCGCGAAGATCATCTCGACGATGCGCGAGTTCTTCAACTCGAAGGGCTATGTCGAGGTCGAGACGCCGATCCTGCAGCCCATTCCGGGCGGAGCCTCGGCGCGTCCCTTCATCACGCACCACAACTCGCTCGACATCGACCTCTACCTGCGCATCGCCACGGAGCTCTACCTCAAAAAGCTGATCGTCGGCGGATTCGACGGTGTCTACGAGCTGGGCAAGAACTTCCGCAACGAGGGCATGGACCGCACGCACAACCCCGAGTTCACCTGCATGGAGATCTACGTCGCCTACAAGGACTACCGCTGGATGATGGAGTTCACCGAGCAGTTGCTCGAACGGATCTCGATGGCCGTGAACGGCACCACGGAGCTGACGATCGACGGACGGCAGATCTCGTTCAAGGCGCCGTTCCGCCGCCTGACGATGACCGACGCCATCCGCGAGAAGACCGGCTACGACATCACGGGCCAGACGGAAGAGCAGCTGCGCGAAGCCTGCAAACGGCTCAACGTCGAGATCGACGACACGATGGGCAAGGGCAAGCTCATCGACGCCATCTTCGGTCAATACTGCGAGGAGGAGCTCATCCAGCCGACATTCGTCTGCGACTACCCGATCGAGATGTCGCCGCTGTGCAAGCGCCACCGCGACAACAAGGAGCTCACGGAGCGTTTCGAGCTCTTCGTCAACGGCAAGGAGCTCTGCAACGCCTACTCGGAGCTCAACGACCCGATCGACCAGCTGGAGCGCTTCCAGGAGCAGCTGCGCCTCTCGGAGAAGGGCGACGACGAGGCGATGTTCATCGACATGGACTTCGTCCGCGCACTGGAATACGGCATGCCGACCTGCTCGGGCATGGGCATGGGCATCGACCGTCTGACGATGTTCATGACGGGTCAGAGCTCGATTCAGGACGTGCTCTTCTTCCCGCAGATGCGCCCCGAGAAGAAGCCCGTGAACGATCCCGTCGAGGCCTACACCGCCATCGGGGTTCCCGAGGAGTGGGTTCCGGTGATCCAGAAGATGGGCTACCTGACGGTCGACTCGCTGCGCAAGCTCGCCCCGGGCAAGTTCTTCAACGACCTCTGCGGCTTCAACAAGAAGAACAAACTCGGCCTGAAGGCCCCCTCGATGGAGGAGGTCAAGGCGTGGTGCACGAAGGAATAGGATCCCGGAGCGATGAAAGGCAGCGAAAACACACCGGTCCGCCAGCAGCCCATCGGGCTCATGCCCGGGAGCCTCGCGGCCTTCGCCCTGTGCGGACTGACGATGAGCGGACTGCTGCCCGGCATCATCTGGAAACTGGTCTCCATCCTCCTCTGCGGAATGATCTGGTGGCAGGCCTCGCTCAACGTGATGGCCAAAATGGCCCGCCGCCAACGGATCATCTACCTGGCGCTGTGTTGTGCCGGAGTGCTCCTCATGCCGCTCGTCGGGGCCGAAGAGCTGGCACGCCTGGAGCACTTCGCACTGAAATTCACCGGAGTTTTCCTCTGGGCACTGATTATTGCAATTATCTACAACATTATTTATAAAAACAAACCGAAAATGAGAAAGAAAATCGTTGCCGGCAATTGGAAGATGAATACGCTTCCCGCCGAAGGAGTCGAACTGGCAAAAGGCGTCGTTGCAGGACGCGGCGAGGTATGCTCGTGCGTGAACTTCATCGTCTGCCCGCCGTTCACCCACCTTGCGATGGTTGCCGAGGCCCTGAAGGGCTCGGACGTCGAACTCGGAGCCCAGAACTGCGCCGCCGAGGCCAAGGGTGCCTACACGGGTGAGGTCGCCGCACAGATGATCGCCGCCCTGGGTTGCAAGTACGTGATCCTCGGACACTCGGAGCGCCGCCAGTACTACGGCGAGACGTCGGAGACGCTCAACAAGAAGATGGCCCAGGCCTATGCCAACAACCTGACGCCGATCTACTGCGTGGGCGAAAACCTCGATGAGCGCGAGGCCGGCAAGCACTTCGACGTGGTGAAGGCCCAGATCGAAGAGGTCGTCTACAACCTCTCGGAGGAGCAGTTCAGGAATCTCGTGATCGCCTACGAACCCGTCTGGGCCATCGGTACGGGCAAGACCGCCACGGCCGACCAGGCTCAGGAGATCCACGCCTACATCCGCAAGGTGCTGGCCGACAAGTTCGGAGCCGCCGCTGCCGAGTGCCCGATCCTCTACGGAGGTTCGTGCAAGCCCTCGAACGCTGCCGAAATCTTCGCCAAGGAGGATGTCGACGGCGGTCTGATCGGCGGTGCCGCCCTGAAGGCCGAGGATTTCCTCGCTATCGGCAAGGGATTTCAGAAATAGGAATCTCCGTCAAGCAAGTCCCGGAGCGGTAGAGAGCCGCACCGGAATTTCGAAAAAAGCGGGCCCGAACGGTTCGGGCCCGCTTTTTCATGCGAATGCGGAACCGGACGGGCACTCCGGAACCCCCGACGCCCCGGATTTTCGGCCGTTCGGCTCAAAGCAGGGAAATCCGAGGAAATTCAGGAGACGAAAACTGGATGTGGAAGCAAAAATTTTTGCTATCTTTACAGAAGATACCGGAAACCAACAACCATACCCATGAGCAAACTGATCATCCACGATTTCGACGATTTCGCCCGCTACACGGGCCAGGAACTGGGCGTATCGGACTACCTGAAGATCACCCAGGAGCAGATCAACCTCTTTGCGGACGCCACGCTCGACCACCAGTGGATCCACGTGGATCCCGAACGGGCCCGGACCGAAAGCCCCTACAAGACAACCATCGCCCACGGCTATCTGACCCTCTCGCTGCTGCCCTACCTCTGGGGGCAGGTCGTAGAGGTCGAGAACGTGAAGATGCTGGTCAATTACGGCATCGAAAAACTGCGTTTCAACCAGGCGGTTACGGTCGGCAGCGAAGTGCGCCTGCGGGCCACGCTCCTCTCGCTGACCAACCTGCGCGGCATCGCCAAGGCCGAAATCAAGGTCGCCTTGGAGATCCGCGACTGCCCCAAGACGGCCATGGATGCCACGGTAGTTTTCCTCTACCACTTCAAGTAACGCCCGGAACCGCCTCCCGGCAACGGACAAAAAGCCGGGCCCGTCTTGAAACGGGTCCGGCTTTTTCATCCCCGTTCGGTATCGGGGCGCAGTCGCACGGGATCAGTCGTCAATATCGATCACCCGGAAATCCTTGTCGAATTCGATTTCGATGCCGTTCGAAAGCTCGATCTCCCAGGTATAGGAGTTGCGTTCGATCTTCTTGATGAATTGGTTCGGGAAGCTGCTCTTGGCTACGTAAGCGCTGATCTGCGTCGGGACGATCGAGGCCGGAACGGCCGCATACTTGCGTACCACGGAGGACCACTCGCCATTCGAACGGAACTCGACCTCGGTGCGGTCGGTATAGGTCACCTCATACTCCGAGCCGACCAGTTTGGGGTCCTCGACGGCATAGGCGAGGGTCAGATCGGCAAAATGGGTCTTCAGAAAGGTCTGGGCCGGAGCGGGCAGCTGTTCGAGCGTAATCGGGCGGTCGTTGTCAGCCAGCGAAACGGTAATTCCGGCAAAGAGAAGAGCGACGGTAACAAAAATCTTTTTCATAATCGTAATTTTTAATTGTTAAACGTTTTCGGTTTTATTTTACGATACAAAGATCGGGGGCAATTCTGAACGGAATCTAAAATTGCACCCTCCCGCGCGTTTTTTTCGCAAAAAGTTCTCGAGATTCCGGCTTCCGGACCCCATTTCCCGGATTTCGGTCCTTTCGACGCATTGTTACGGTTCCGATCGCAGGGCTTCAATCCGCTCCACGGAGAGCGTCGGATCCCAGCGGCACGGAATCCCATATACCGCCTCCACCATCCGGAGATACGTCTCGATCGGCTCCAACTCCATTGCATTTCGCAGCGAATCGACCGCCGGCGGTGTCTGTTGCGAAAGTCGGATGACCTCGGCGCGAACCGCCTGATCACGATCATGAACCACACGCAGCAGCGAATCCAGGTTCCGGGCCGGAAGATGGAGGCTCCAACCGAGGAGTCCCGTCCACAAAAGCAACATGCATTTCATCATCAGCAGCATTTAAGGTTAGTCATTCGAACGAAAAACCCCCGAAAGGAGGTCTGTCTGAGCATACCTTCTTCGGGGATTTCGGGGCACAGGTCGGAGTGGGAGACCTTGGACTCCCCCCCCCTCCACCTATGTGGAATTACATCTTCTTACCCACGTTGGTCTTCTTGGCAGCCTTCGGAGCGGCAGCCTTGGCGGCCGTAGCCTTCGGGGACTTCGGAGCCGCAGTCTTCTTGGCCGGAGCCTTCTTGGCCTCGCCCTCGACTACCGTAGCATCCTCGACAGCGTCGGTCTTCTTCGCAGCGCTCTTGCGCGAACGGCGCGTCTTGGGTTTCGCCTCAGCGGCGGCTGTCGGCGTGATACCGAGCGTGTAGGCCTCGTTGAAGTCCACGAACTCGATGATGCACATGTCGGCGGCATCGCCCAGCCGGAAGCCGGTCTTCAGGATACGGGTATAACCGCCCGGACGCTCGGCAATCTTCGGGGCGATCGTGCGGAACAGCTCCGTCACGGCCTCCTTCTGCTTCAGGTACGAGAATACGACGCGGCGCGAGTGGGTCGTGTCCTCCTTCGACTTGGTCACCAGAGGCTCCACGAACTGCCGAACGGCCTTTGCCTTCGCAACGGTGGTTTCGATGCGTTTGTGCAGAATCAGCGACGAAGCCATGTTCGAAAGCATCGCCTTGCGGTGTCCTGCCTGACGGCCGAGGTGGTTGAAATTCTTATTGTGTCTCATTTAATTAATCTTTGTCAAGTTTGTAGATTGATACGTCCATTCCGAACTTCAGGTTCAGAGAGGCCAGCAGCTCGTCGAGCTCCGTAAGCGACTTCTTGCCGAAGTTGCGGAACTTCAGCAGGTCGTTGCGGTTCAACTTCACCAGATCGCCCACCGTGTCGACATCGGCAGCCTTCAGGCAGTTCAGGGCGCGGACGCTCAGATCCTGATCCGAAAGCTTCGTCTTCAGCAGTTGGCGCATGTGAAGCACATCCTCGTCGAACTCTTCAGCACCGCTCGTGTCCTCCATGTTGACGGTGATCTTCTCGTCGGAGAAGAGCATGAAGTGCTGGATGAGAATCTTCGCGGCCTCCTTGAGCGCCTCTTTGGGGTGAATCGACCCGTCGGTAGTAATTTCCAAATTCAGCTTCTCGTAGTCGGTCTTCTGCTCGACGCGGTAGTTCTCGATCGAGTACTTCACGTTCTTGATCGGCGTGAAGATCGAGTCGATCGGGAGCGTCCCGAACTCGCAGTCGGCGGGCGTGTTCTCCTCGGCGGGGACATAACCCCGGCCCTTGCCGATCGTAAGCGTCATCTGCATCTTCGTCCCCGGGGCCAGGTGGCAGATCACCAGATCCGGATTGAGGACCTTGAAGAACGACAGGTAATTCGAGATATATCCGGCAGTCAGCTCCGTCACACCCGCAACGTTAATGGACACTTTTTCGGCATCCTGGTTGTCGACTGTGCGGATAAAGCGAACCTGTTTGAGATTGAGGATGATGTTCAACATGTCCTCCATCACACCGGGGATAGCGGCGAACTCGTGGTCGACACCGGCTACCTTGACAGTCGTGATCGCATAGCCTTCGAGCGAGGAGAGCAGGATACGACGCAAAGCGTTACCGACAGTCATCCCGAATCCGGGCTCCAGCGGTCGGAATTCGAACTTCCCGAACGACGAAGTGGATTCGAGCATGATAACCTTCTCAGGTTTCTGGAATGCTAATATTGCCATAATGCGTGAATTGTTTGATTACTACTTCGAGTACAACTCGACGATAAGCTGCTCCTTGATGTTTTCCGGAATCTCCTCACGCTCGGGACGCTGGAGGAATTTGCCGCTCATCGTGGCGTTGTCCCACTCCAGCCAGGCGTAGCGGCTCTTCGACGAACCGGCCAGGGAGGTCGTAATCACTTCGAGGCTCTTCGACTTCTCGCGAACCGACACGATGTCACCCGCACGCAGCGAGTACGACGGAATGTTGACGACCTTTCCGTTGACACAGATGTGGCAGTGCGAAACAAGCTGACGGGCTGCAGCGCGCGTCGGGGCGATACCCAAGCGGTAAACCACGTTGTCCAGACGGCATTCGAGCAGTTTCAGCAGGTTTTCACCCGTGATACCGCCCATACGGGCTGCCTGTTCGTACGTGCGCGAGAACTGCTTCTCCAGCAGACCGTAGGTATATTTGGCCTTCTGCTTCTCGCTCAACTGCGTGCCGTACTCCGACACTTTTTTGCGCTTGCGCGCCAGACCGTGCTGTCCGGGGGGAACATTGCGCTTTTCGAGCACCTTGTCCGCACCATAGATAGCCTCGCCGAACCTGCGGGCGATTTTCGATTTAGGTCCTATGTATTTTCCCATTTTAGTGACGATTTTAATAACTTGAAAACATTTCCTTCACCAAACCGGCGGCGCTTATACACGGCGGCGGTTGGGAGCACGGCAGCCGTTGTGCGGCAGCGGGGTGACGTCGATGATCTCCATCACCTCGATCCCCGCACCGTGGATGGTGCGCACGGCCGACTCACGGCCGGCACCCGGACCCTTGACATAAACCTTCACCTTGCGCAGGCCCATGTCGTAAGCGACCTTCGCGCAATCGGCGGCCGACGTCTGGGCGGCATACGGCGTATTCTTCTTCGAACCACGGAAACCCATCTTACCGGCCGACGACCAGCTGATGACATCGCCCACCTCGTTGGTGATGGTGATGATTACGTTGTTGAAAGTGGAGTGTACATAGGCGTTACCCACGGCACCGACCTTAACAACCTTCTTCTTGACTGTTCCAGTTTTCTTTGCCATAATTCTCTAAAGATTACTTCGTTGCCTTTTTCTTGTTTGCGACGGTCTTCTTGCGGCCCTTGCGGGTACGCGCGTTGTTCTTGGTCGACTGGCCGCGGACCGGAAGGCCCAGACGGTGACGGATCCCGCGATAGCAGCCGATATCCATCAGGCGCTTGATATTCAACTGAACCATCGAGCGGCATTCGCCCTCGACCTTGATGCCCATTTCGGCGATCTGCGAACGGATGGCGCCGACCTGATCGTCGGACCAGTCCTGAACTTTGACGTCGTAGCTGATGCCTGCGGCGTCGAGAATCTTGCGAGCCGTCGAGCGACCGATCCCGTAGATATAGGTCAGGCCGATCTCGCCTCTTTTGTTTTTCGGTAAATCTACACCGACAATACGTGCCATATTGAAATTTTCTCTTTTTTAACTTGTTAAACTAACCCTGGCGCATTTTGAACTTGGGATTCTTCTTGCAAATCACGTACAGTTTGCCTTTACGCTTTACAATCTTGCAATCCTCGCTTCTCTTCTTGATGGATGCTTTAACTTTCATTTTTCAAGCGTTCTAATTATTTGTACCGGAAAGAGATACGTCCTTTCGTAAGGTCGTAGGGCGTCATCTCCACTTTGACCTTATCCCCGGGCAGGATCTTGATGTAGTGCATCCGCATCTTGCCGGAGATATGAGCGGTAAGCACGTGACCGTTGTCCAGTTCGACGCGGAACATCGCGTTCGAAAGGGCTTCGATAATCGTGCCGTCACGTTCGATAGCTGCTTGTTTTGCCATAGAGTTTCAGTTGTTAATTGCCTGTTCGATGATACTGAAGTCCGTAAGGACATCCGGTCCGGACTTGCGGACCGCCACGGCGAACTCGTAATGAGCCGCGGGTTTGCGGTCGCGGGTGCGGACCGTCCAGCCATCCCGTTCGAACACCACCGCCTTGGTCCCCATGTTGATCATGGGTTCGATGCAGATGACCATGCCCTCCTTGAGCAGAGGTCCTCTGCCGCGTGCGCCGTAATTGGGGACACCGGGGTCTTCGTGCATTTTCCGACCCAGTCCGTGTCCTTCGAGTTCGCGCACCACGCCGTAGCCGAAGCTTTCGGCGTACTCCTGCACGGCCGCCGACACGTCGCCCACGCGATTGCCGGCCTTGGCCTGTGCCGTACCTTTATAAAGAGCCTCTTTGGTGACCTCCATGAGCTGTCGTACATCCTCCGACACCTCGCCAACGGCGAACGTATACGCCGAATCACCAACAAACCCCTTCATAAACGTACCGCAATCGACCGAAACGATGTCGCCCTCCTTGAGGACGCATTTCGAGGATGGGATACCGTGAACTACCTGTTCGTTAACCGATATGCATAACGAAGCGGGAAATCCCTGATATCCGAGGAAAGCGGGAACTGCTCCGTGCGCGCGGATGAACTCCTCGGCGATACGGTCCAATTCCAGGGTCGTGACCCCCGGGCGGATGTGACGACCCACTTCCGCCAGGGTCTGCGACACCAGAATATTGTTTTCGCGGAGCAGTTCGATCTCCTCGTCTGTTTTCAAATAGATCATTTATCCTTCGCTAAAAACTCCTTCGGAAAAACTCCTAATGACGACCCTGGATACGTCCGGTCTTCATCAGACCGTCGTAGTGGCGCATCAGCAGGTAGCTCTCGATCTGCTTCAGAGTGTCGAGCACCACGCCGACCATGATCAACAGCGATGTTCCGCCGTAGAAGTAGGCGAACGACTGCTGGATGCCGAGGAACTTCATGGCCAGCGCCGGCAGGATTGCCACAATGGCCAGGAAGAACGATCCCGGGAGCGTGATGCGCGTCATGATGGTATCGATGTAGTTCACGGTCTGCTTGCCGGGTTTCACGCCCGGGATAAAGCCACCGTTTCGCTTCATGTCATCGGCCATCATTTGAGGGTTGATGATGATCGCCGTGTAGAAATAGGTGAAGGCGATCACCAGCACTGCCAGCGTAAAGTTGTACCAGAAGCCGGTCATCGAGCTGAAGGCAGCGGCGAAGGCCGTTCCGGAGAACAGCGCGGGGATGAACATCAGCGCCTGGGCAAAGATGATCGGCATGACGTTGGCCGCATTCATCTTCAGGGGGATGTACTGACGCACTCCGCCGTACTGTTTGTTACCGACGATACGCTTGGCATACTGTACAGGGACCTTGCGGACGGCCTGTACCAGGGCTATCGTTGCCATGAAGACAAGGAACAGGAGCACCAGCTCGAGGATCAGCATGATGGCGCTGCCCGAAGCCGTCTGGAAACGGGCGTTGATCTCGGCAAGCAGCGCGTGCGGGAGTTGTGCCACGATACCGATCATGATGATCAGCGAGATACCGTTGCCGATACCCTTGTCAGTGATCTTCTCTCCGAGCCACATGATGAACATGGTGCCGGCGATGAGGATCGTCGTCGCATAGGCAATGAAGCCGAACGTGTTGCCGTAGACGAACGCACCCGGAACCTGGTGATAGAGGTTCGCGATGTAGGCCGGGCCCTGGAGGATCAGCACGCCGATCGTCAGGAAACGGGTCCACTGGTTCATCTTGCGGCGGCCGCTCTCACCCTCCTTCTGCATTTTCTGGAAATACGGAATCATCATACCCATCAGCTGGATGATGATCGAAGCGGTGATGTACGGCATGACTCCGAGTGCAAAGATCGCCGCATTGCCGAATGCGCCGCCGGAGAATACGTTCAACAGACCCAGCAGTCCGTTGCCTTCCAGCTGGCTGGCATACGCCGATCCATCGCCCAGGGCGTTGGGGTTGATACCCGGAATCACGACGAAACTGCCCAAGCGGTATACAAGCAGCAACCCGATCGTGTACAGGACACGTTTGCGGAGCTCCTCGATCTTGTAGATGTTCTTGAGCGTTTCAACTAATTTCTTGTTGGTCGCCAGAAGAGCGATGACCACTATAAAGACGATACCAACAACGAGATACTGGTTCATAATTTTCGGGTTCTAAGGTTCCTACAGTTTTTCAACGCTGCCGCCGGCGGCCGTGATGGCAGCCTCGGCGCTCTTCGAGAAAGCGTGGGCCTTGACGGCGAGGGCTTTCGTAAGGGCGCCGTTCCCGAGGATCTTCACCTTGTCGTTCGACGAGATGAAGCCTGCGGCGATAAGCGTTTCGACCGTAATCTCCGAGAGCTGCTTCTTGGCAGCCAGGTCCTCCAGGGCGCCCAGGTTGATGGCCTTGAACTCCACACGCTTGAGGTTCGTGAAACCGAACTTCGGAAGGCGGCGCTGCAGCGGCATCTGACCGCCCTCGAAACCGAGTTTGCGCGAGTAGCCCGAACGCGACTGCGCACCCTTGTGACCACGGGTGGCGGTTCCGCCGTGACCCGAACCGGCACCGCGACCGATTCGTTTGTCGTGGTGCGTTGAACCCTTTGCAGGTTTGAGATTATTGAGTTCCATGTTGCTTAAAAATCGTTAGCCGTTAAACTTATTGCGCTACGACCTCGACCTTGACGAGGTGTTTCACGCGCTCGATCATCCCCTTGATGATCACCGAGTCGTCGTGCTCGACGCTGGCGTTGATCCGCTTCAGGCCCAGGGCGTCGAGGTTCTTGCACTGACGCTCGGTGGCACCGATGCGGCTTTTGATCTGGGTGATTTTCAATCTTGCCATTTCCTGAAGAATTAACCGTTAAACACCTGGTCCATCGAGATACCGCGCAGGCGGGCGATGCTGGCGGCGTCGCGCAGCTCGCAGAGGGCCCCGATGGTAGCCTTGACGAGGTTGTGGGGGTTCGACGAGCCCTTGCTCTTGGCCAGCACGTTCTTCACGCCCACCGACTCAAGCACGGCACGCATGGCACCTCCGGCAATGATACCCGTACCGGGGGCGGCCGGACGAATCATCACCAGCGAACCGTCGTAACGGAACTCCTGCTTGTGAGGGATCGTACCGTTGATAATGGGGATCTTGATCAGATTTTTCTTGGCATCCTCGACGCCCTTGGCGATGGCGGCCTGCACTTCCGAAGCCTTACCCAGACCGTAACCTACGACGCCATCCTCGTTACCTACGACAACGATGGCCGAGAAGCTGAAGGTACGACCTCCCTTGGTCACCTTCGTAACGCGCTGGATGCTGACGAGACGGTCCTTGAGTTCGAGATCGCTCGTGCGAACTTTCTTTATGTTGGTATTTGCCATGATCGATTAGAATTTAAGACCGCCTTCGCGTGCAGCTTCGGCCAACTGTTTTACTCTTCCGTGATAGAGGTATCCGTTACGGTCGAAAGCCACGGCCGAGATGCCTTTTGCGGCGGCACGTTCGGCTGCGAGTTTGCCGACCAGGGCAGCCACTTCGCACTTGGTTTTACCGGCTGCGGCTGCGGCGACCTCCTTGTCCAGCGACGAGGCCGTAGCGAGGGTAACCCCGGCCTGGTCATCGATAAACTGCACATAGATCTGCTTGTTGCTGCGGAATACAGTCATACGAGGCTGCTCGGGCGTACCGCTGACGATTTTGCGGATACGCATCTTGATCCGCTCTCTTCTTTCTATCTTGTTCAGTGACATAATTTCAGACGATTAACTATTTTGCACCTGCGGACTTACCGGCCTTGCGACGCAGTTGTTCTCCGACGAACTTGATACCCTTGCCCTTGTAGGGTTCCGGCTTGCGCAGCGAGCGCAGTTTGGCAGCGACCTGACCGATGAGCTGCTTGTCGATGGACTTGAGCGTCACGATCGGGTTACCCTTCTTTTCGGTAACGGCCGTAGCGGTCACCTCTTTCGGAAGGAGGAAGTGGGTATCGTGCGAATAGCCGAGGCTCATTTCGAGGACCTGGCCCTTGACTTCGGCCTTGAAGCCGACGCCGACGAGTTCCTGTTTGATTTCGTAGCCCTTCGAGACACCGATGACCATGTTGTTGATCAGGGCCCGGTAGAGGCCGTGAAGCGACCGGTGGCGCGGCTGGTTCGTCGGACGGGTCACGAGCACGGCCGGGATTTCCTTACCGGTGTGGGGATCCGTGTGCGTGCCGACCTCTACCTTGATATCCGAGTCCACCTTCTGACTCAGCGTTCCAAGCGGCCCTTTCACGCTTACCGTATTGTCGGGAGCGACCTCGACGGTTACTCCGGCAGGCAAGTTTACAGGTAATTTACCAATTCTTGACATTGCGTTGATTTTTAATTATTAGTAGATGTAGCACAGCACCTCGCCGCCGACGTTTTCCTTACGTGCCTTGGCGTCGGTCATGATGCCTTTGGAAGTCGAGAGGATGGCGATACCCAGACCGTTCAGGACGCGGGGCATGTCCGAAACCGACGCATAACGGCGAAGACCCGGGCGGCTGACGCGCTTGAGGTCCTTGATGGCGTTGGATTTCGTGGCGGCATCCCACTTCAGCGCGATCTTGATCGAAGGATGGCCCTTCTCATCGGTGTCGAACTTGTAGGCGAGGATGTAGCCCTGCTCGTAGAGGATCTTGGTGATCTCCTGCTTAATTTTTGAACCGGGAGCTTCAACCACCTTGTGGTTGGCTTTCACCGCGTTTCTAATTCTGGTCAGAAAGTCCGCAATAGGATCAGTCATAACGAATAGAAGTTAAAAATTAAAGTTTTTATTTAATAATACTTTGGTTTTCAAAGCGTTGCGCCGATTCTTCAAGACAATTTGCAGAAGCGCCGACGCCTGTTCACCCGCGCATACGAGCGCCCAAAGCGCGCAAATATACGCATTATTTCTCAAACGGCCAAGATGATCGCCTGATTTTTAGCGATTTTCGGGGTCATGCGGAAATACGGAAATGTTAGCACACAACGGTTGCTAACATGACTCCGTACAGAAACTCCCGTAACGACACCCCAAAACCGGTCTCCGACACCCCGCCGGAAGCCGTTCCGGCCTCTTCTCCGACGGGATACCCGATTCCGGCCTCGTGGTCCGAGAAATCTGTAACCCAGTGTCCGACTTTTCGGTACGCCCCACATATCGGGAAGTTACCGCTTGCGGCGGCACTTTCCCCGATACTGTGACGTATCTACGCGGGTCGTACACCCCTATCGGCCCCGGTTCCTCCGCGACTTGCGCCGCACAGGCTCTTCACCTTCCGGATTCCGGAACCACCTTTTATCCCTTTTCAACTCGCGCGGCGGGTTCGAAATCGCGCAGGTTCCGGGATCTCCCCATCCTCTGCTCTCGATCTCTCCTCTCTCGCGGATTCCGGGATCTCCCCATCTTCCGCTCTCGATCTCTCCTCTCTCGCGGATTTCGGGATCTCCCCATCCTCCGCTCTCGATCTTCTCTCTCTCGCGGATTCCAGGATCTCTCCCATCCTCCGCTCTCGATCTCTCCACTCTCGCGGATTCCGGGATCTCTCCCATCCACCCCCCCCCTCGCGGGCTCCGGGACTACCAGCTGGCCTTCGTAACGCCCGGGATCAACCCCTTGGAAGCCATCTCGCGGAACTGAATACGGCTGATGCCGAACAGGCGGATGTATCCTTTGGGACGGCCCGTGATCTTGCAACGGTTGTGCTGGCGGATGGGATTCGAGTTGCGCGGCAGCTTCGACAGGGCCTGCCATGCCTCCTCATGGTCCATTTCGCCGCTCTTCACCTTCGCAGCGATCTCGTCACGCTTGTGCTGATAGCGCTTGGCGAGTTTCGCACGCTTCACCTCGCGGGCTTTCATCGATTCTTTTGCCATAGCTTAGTTCTTTTTAGCGTTCTTGAAAGGAAGTCCGAATTCGCGCAACAGGGCATAGGCCTCTTCGTCGGTCTTGGCCGTGGTCACGAAGGTGATCTCCATACCGAAGATCTTGGTGATCTTGTCGATGTCGATCTCCGGGAAGATGATCTGTTCGGTGATGCCGAGGGTGTAGTTACCCTTGCCGTCGAACTTCTCGTTGATACCCTTGAAGTCGCGGATACGCGGCAGAGCCACGGCGATCAGACGCTCCAGGAACTCGTACATCTTGTTGTCGCGCAGCGTGACACGCACGCCGATAGGCATTCCCTTGCGGAGCTTGAAGTTCGAGATGTCCTTCCGCGAACGGGTCTGCACGGCCTTCTGACCGGCAATCTGGGTCAACTCGGCTTCGGCCACGTCGATGAGTTTCTTGTCGGCAACGGCCTGGCCCATTCCCTGATTAATGACGATCTTGGTGAGCTTCGGGCACTGCATGACGCTCGTGTAACCGAACTCTTTCATAAGGACAGGCTTGATCTGCTCCTTATACTGGGTCTTGAGTGTAGGTACGTAAGCCATTATTTGATCTCCTCCCCTGATTTTTTAGCGTAACGAACTAATTTACCTTTGGAGTCGAGTTTGCGACCGACCTTGGTGGGTTTGCCCGACTTGGGGTCGATGAGCATGAGGTTCGACACATGGATCGGGGCCTCTTTCTCGACGATGCCGCCCTGGGGGTTCTTGGCGTTGGGCTTGGTAGCCTTCTTGCAGAGGTTGACCCCTTCGACGATGGCGCGCTGCTTGGAAACCTCGACCTTCAGGACTTTGCCCTGCTGGCCTTTGGAGTCACCGGCAATGACCTGTACCTGATCCCCTTTCTTAATATGCAATTTCATATCCGACAGAGTTTTTATGATTACAAAACTTCGGGTGCGAGGGAGATGATCTTCATGTACTGGTCACGCAGCTCGCGGGCTACGGGGCCGAAGATGCGGGTTCCGCGCATTTCACCCTGGTTGTTAAGCAGCACCACGGCGTTGTCGTCGAAACGAATGTACGAACCGTTGGCACGTCTGATTTCCTTCGTGGTGCGGACCACGACCGCCTTCGACACGGCACCCTTCTTGACGTCGCCCGAAGGGGTGGCGCTCTTGACAGCTACCACGATTTTGTCGCCGATCGATGCGTAGCGACGCTTCGTACCGCCGAGCACGCGGATGCAGAGAACCTCCTTGGCACCGCTGTTGTCGGCTACTACGAGTCTACTTTCCTGTTGTATCATAACTACTTGGCTCTTTCAATGATTTGTACTAATCTCCAACGCTTCGTCTTGCTGAGCGGGCGGGTCTCCATGATCCGCACGGTATCGCCCTCCTTGCAGGTCTCATCCAGCGATTCGGCGACGAACTTGGTGGTCTTGTTGACGAACTTGCCGTAGATAGGATGCTTGACCTTGCGTGCAACGGCAACCACAATGGTCTTCTCCATCTTGTTGCTGACAACCACACCGATACGCTCTTTTCTAAGATTTCTTTCCATGGTTCTACTTATTTAGCGTTTTTTTGACGCAGAATCGTCAGCATACGAGCTATATCTCTGCGGTTTTTCTTGATGATCGACGGGTTTTCGACGGGGGACACGGCATGCTGCACCTTCAGCTTGGCAAGCTGTACCTTTTCGGTCTCGATGCGCTCCTGCAGGTCCTTGATCGAAATATCCTTGATTTCTGCACTTTTCATGTTGTGTCTCCCTTAAATTGTGGTTTCGACGTAGTCACGCCGTACGATGAACTTGGTAGTGATGGGCAGTTTCTGGGCTCCCAGGCGGAGAGCCTCCTGCGCTACGGCCAGGGGCACCCCTTCGGCCTCGAAGAGAATACGGCCCGGCGTCACGGGGGCTACGAATCCTTCGGGATTACCCTTACCCTTACCCATACGCACCTCGGCGGGCTTCTTCGTAATGGGTTTGTCGGGGAAGATGCGGATCCAGAGCTGACCCTCACGTTTCATATAACGGGTGATGGCCTGACGAGCCGCCTCGATCTGCCGACCGGTGATCCAGGTGGACTCCAGCGCCTTGATTGCGAACGATCCGTATGCAAGTTGGTTACCTCTTTGAGCGAGACCTTTCATACGGCCTTTCTGCATTCTTCTAAATTTGGTCTTTTTCGGCTGTAACATGTTAGTTCTGCTTTAAAAAGGTCCTACTTACTGATTGTTGTTGCGACGGTCGCCCCCGCGGCGTCCACGGCGGTCGCCGCGGCGGTCCCCGCGACGGTCACGACGCTCGCCGCGCTCTCCCGACGGAGCCTGGGCCGAAGCGCTTGCGATTTCGAACAGGTCACGCTTGCCGTAGACGATACCCTGGCAGATCCACACCTTGACACCGAGGATACCCACTTTCGTGAGGGCTTCGGTCAGGCAGTAGTCAATATCTGCGCGGAAGGTATGCAGCGGAATACGTCCCTCCTTGACGGTTTCGGTACGGGCCATTTCGGCTCCGCCCACACGGCCGGCAACCTGGACCTTGATACCTTCGGCGCCCATGCGCATGGTCGAAGCGACGGCGGTCTTCACGGCGCGGCGGAACGAGACACGGCCCTCCAGCTGGCGGGCGATGTTCTGGCCCACGATCACGGCGTCGACCTCGGGACGCTTCACTTCGAAGATGTTGATCTGGATCTCCTTGCCGGTGAGCTTCTTGAGCTCCTCCTTCAGTTTGTCGACCTCCTGGCCGCCCTTGCCGATGATGATACCCGGGCGGGCCGTCGAGATCGTAACCGTCACGAGTTTGAGCGTACGCTCGATGATGATCTTCGAGATCGACGCCTTGGCCAGACGGACGTTCAGGTACTTGCGGATCTTGGCGTCTTCCACGAGCTTGTCGGAGAAGTCCTTGCCGCCGAACCAGTTGGAATCCCAACCGCGGATGATCCCAAGACGATTTGCTATCGGATTAACTTTCTGTCCCATCTGTTTTACTTGTTTTCTACGGTTACCATTTTGTCAACAACGATCGTTACGTGGTTCGAACGCTTGCGGATCCGGTGAGCGCGGCCCCGGGGGGCAGCCTGGATACGCTTGAGCATACGGCCACCGTCTACGAATACCTCCTTGACGCAGAGTTTCGTATCTTCGAGACGCTCGTTTTCGTTCTTGGCCTCCCAGTTGGCGATAGCCGACTTGAGGAGTTTCTCCATGCGGATCGAGGCCTCCTTCTTGGAATAACGCAGGATGCCCAGCGCCTTGTTGATCTCCACACCGCGGATGATGTCGGCCACCAGGCGCATCTTGCGGGGCGAGGTCGGGCAGTCACGCATGATGGCGATTGCCTTCTGCTTCTTTTCGGCCTTCAGTTTTTCGGCCATATTTGCTTTTCTTGCACCCATTTTCTACCTATTTTTTCTTGTTACCGGCATGACCGCGGAAGTTGCGGGTGGGAGCGAACTCCCCGAGTTTGTGTCCTACCATGTTCTCAGTCACGTAGACCGGAATGAATTTGTTTCCGTTGTGGACAGCGATCGTCTGGCCGACGAAGTCGGGAGAGATCATGCTTGCACGCGACCATGTCTTGATTACCGACTTCTTGTTTCCCTCGGCCTGGGCTACGACCTTAGCCTCAAGTTTGGGGTCGATAAACGGTCCTTTTTTCAGTGAACGACTCATTATGTACTCTTTTTAATTATTTTTTCTTCTTGGAAATAATGAACTTCGAGGTCGTCTTCTTGGGATTACGGGTCTTGTAACCCTTGGCAAGCAGACCCTTGCGCGAACGGGGGTGACCACCCGAAGCACGGCCTTCGCCACCACCCATCGGGTGATCGACGGGGTTCATGACGACACCGCGGTTGCGGGGACGGCGGCCGAGCCAACGCTCACGACCGGCCTTGCCCGACTGCTCGAGGCTGTGGTCGAGGTTCGAAACCACGCCTACCGTTGCGCGGCAAGTTACGAGTACCATACGAGTCTCGCCCGAAGGCAGCTTGATGATGGCGAATTTGCCCTCACGAGCCAGCAGCTGGGCGTAGGAACCGGCCGAACGGGCCATTGCGGCGCCCTGACCGGGGTAGAGTTCGATGTTGTGGATGACGGTTCCCAGGGGGATCTCGCTCAGGAAAAGCGTGTTGCCGACCTCCGGAGCGACGCCTGCGCCGCTCATGACGGTCTGACCCACCTGAAGTCCGTTGGGTGCGATGATGTAGCTCTTCTCACCGTCGGCGTAGACCAGCAGGGCGATACGTGCCGTGCGGTTCGGGTCGTACTCGATCGATTTTACAGTTGCAGCGATGCCGTCCTTCGTGCGTTTGAAGTCGACGTTACGATACATCTGCTTGTGGCCGCCGCCGATGTAGCGGACGGTCATCTTACCGGCGTTGTTACGGCCGCCCGTGCTCTTTTTGGGGCTGAGGAGCGACTTCTCCGGCGTCGACTTGGTGATCTCGTCGAACGTGCCGATAATCTTATGTCTCGTACCTGCGGTTACAGGTTTAAATTTTCTTACTGCCATCTTCGTTAGATATTACTGTAAAAATCGATCTTGTCTCCATCCTTCAAGGTGACGATCGCCTTCTTGAAGTTGTTCGCGCGACCTTCGAGCAGCCCGGCCTTCGTATAGCGGCTCTTGAGTTTGCCCATGTAGTTCACGGTGTTGACATCCGTCACCACGACGTTGTACATCTGCTCGACGGCATTGCGGATTTGCAGTTTGTTAGCCCTCACGTCAACGATAAAACCGTAGCGATTCAACTTTTCGCCCTGAATCGTCATTTTCTCGGTCAAAACGGGCTTAATAATAATGTTCATTGTAACTTGCGTTTTTAAGCTAACATCGTGTTCAATACATTCTCGGCGCCCTCGACCATGACGATTGCCGAAGCGTTCATCACATCGTACGTGCAGACGTTCTGTGCGAGCACGGGCTTCACGTAGGGAAGGTTGCGGCACGAGAGCTGCAGGTTGACGTTCGATTCGGGCAGGACGAGCAGCACCTTCTTGTCGTCGACCTTCAGGGCCTGGGCCAGGGCGGCTACCGACTTGGTCTTGGGGGCATCCAGCGAGATGGCCTCCACGACGCTGATCACGCCGGCCTGTGCCTTGTAGGTGAGCGCGCTGCGGCGGGCGAGCTGCTTGAGCTTCTTGTTGAGTTTGAAGCTGTAGTCGCGGGGCTGGGGACCGAATACGCGGCCGCCGCCCGGGAAGAGGGGCGAAAGGATGCTGCCGCAACGGGCACCGCCGGTACCCTTCTGACGCTTCAACTTGCGCGTCGAGCCGGCAACTTCGTTACGCTGCTTTGCCTTGTGCGTACCCTGACGCTGATCGGCCAGGTACTGCTTCACGTCGAGATAGATGGCGTGGTCATTAGCCTCCACGCCGAAAACGGCATCCGAAAGGACTACCTTGCGACCCGTTTCTTGACCCTGGGTGTTCAATACAGCTAATTCCATACTACTTCTCAATCGTTAAATAAGCACCTTTGGCTCCCGGAATCGAACCCTTCACGAGGATGAGGTTGCTCTCGGGAATCACTTTCAAAACTTTCAGGTTCAGCACCTTAACCTGCTCGCCGCCCATTTGTCCGGGGAGACGTTTCCCCTTGAACACGCGCGAAGGATAGGACGAAGCGCCCAGCGAACCGGGTTTGCGCTGACGGTTGTGCTGGCCGTGGGTCTGGCCGCCGACGCCGCCGAAGCCGTGGCGTTTCACAACGCCCTGGAAGCCTCTACCTTTCGAGATCCCGGTCACGTCGACCCAGTCTTCCTCCGAGAAGAGATCTACGGTCAGCGTGTCGCCGAGTGCCACTTCGGGCATCCCCTTGAACTCCGCCAACTTGCGTTTCGGGGTCGTGCCGGCTTTCTTGAAGTGACCTAACAAACTGCTGGTGGTGTGCTTTTCACTTTTCTCGTCATAGGCAATCTGAACCGCCTCGTAAGCATCCTTCTCGACGGTTTTGATTTGCGTAACAACGCACGGACCAGCCTCAATGACAGTGCATGGTATATTCTTACCCTCGGCACTGTAAACGGAAGTCATTCCGATTTTCTTTCCAATAAGTCCTGACATTTGTTGTCAATTGTTTGTTATAAATGTGTAAAGTGAAGTTTTCTTCCAACCAAGGGTCTCCGCGGAGGCCATTTTCGGGAGGGTATCCGACCGGCCCGAATGCCGGCCGGATACCTCCGAAACGGTTTGGTGCAGGGATCGTCCGGTCCGGATCTCAGCGTGCGGGTCCTCTTTCAAGCCCTGACCGCACCTGAAAGGGGATTCTCTCGCTCCCTCTCTCTCGCCCCCTCTTCCGGCCTTCTTCCGGCCTTCTTCCAGCCTTCTCTTCCGGCCTTCTTCCAGCCTTCCGACCTTCTCCGTCCGGCCCCCCTCCTCGGCCTTACGGCCGCAGGATCAGACCTTGATCTCGACCTCGACGCCCGAAGGAAGTTCGAGTTTCATCAGCGCGTCGATCGTCTTGGGGGTCGACGAGTAGATGTCGAGGATCCGCTTGAAGGTGCAGAGCTGGAACTGCTCGCGGGCCTTCTTGTTGACGAACGTCGAGCGGTTGACCGTAAAAATCTGCTTGTGCGTGGGCAGGGGCACCGGGCCGCTGACAACGGCTCCCGTACTCTTCACGGTCTTGACGATCTTTTCGGCCGACTTGTCGACCAGATTGTGATCGAACGACTTTAACTTGATTCTAATCTTCTGATTCATATCGCGTTTTCTTATTCTAAATCCTTACGTTTACCGCTTGCTTTCTCGATGATCTCCTTGGCGAGGTTTGCAGGTACCTCCTCGAAGTGCGAGAACTCCATCGACGAAGTTGCACGACCCGACGAGATAGTACGCAGCACGGTGACATAGCCGAACATCTCGGCCAGCGGCACCTTGGCCTTCACCACGCGGGCGGTACCCTTGGTCTCCATACCGGTGATCTGACCGCGGCGTTTGTTCAGGTCGCCGATGATGTCGCCCATGTTCTCCTCGGGGGTAACGACCTCCACGGACATCACGGGTTCGAGGATCACCGAACCGGCCTTCGGAGCGGCGTTGCGGTAACCGTTGCGGGCAGCGATTTCGAACGACAGCTGGTCGGAGTCGACGGGGTGGAACGAACCGTCAAGCAGCGTGATCTTCATCGAGTCCATCGGGTATCCGGCGAGGGCACCGTTGGCCATGGCCGACTCGAAGCCCTTCTGAACCGAGGGGATGAACTCCTTGGGGATATTTCCGCCCTTGACCTGATCGACGAACTCCAGGCCCATCTTGCCGTCGTCGGCGGGACCGATTTCGAAGATGATGTCGGCGAACTTACCGCGACCTCCGGTCTGCTTCTTGAATACCTCACGGTGCTGAACCGTCTTGGTGAGCGACTCCTTGTAGTTGACCTGGGGAGCGCCCTGGTTGATCTCGACGCCGAACTCGCGGCGCAGACGGTCGACGATGATGTCGAGGTGCAACTCGCCCATACCGCTGATGACGGTCTGACCCGAATCCTCGTCGGTATGGACCGTAAAGGTGGGGTCCTCCTCGGCCAGCTTCGCCAGAGCGATGCCCAGCTTGTCGAGGTCCTTCTGGGTCTTGGGCTCAACGGCCAGGCCGATCACCGGCTCGGGGAAGGTCATCTGCTCCAGGACGATCGGGGCGTTCTCGGCGCAGAGCGTATCGCCCGTGCGGATCTCCTTGAAACCTACGGCAGCGCAGATGTCTCCGGCACCGACGGTCTCCAGCGGATTCTGCTTGTTGGCGTGCATCTGGTAGATACGGCTGATGCGCTCGCGCTTGCCGCTGCGGGCGTTGAGCACGTAGGAACCGGCATCGAGCTTGCCCGAGTAGACGCGGACGAAAGCCAGACGCCCTACGAAGGGGTCGGTAGCGATCTTGAAGGCCAGGCCGCAGAAGGGATCCTCCTCCGTAGCGTGGCGCACCTCTTCCTGGTCGGTCTTGGGGTTGATACCCGTCACGGCGGGCACGTCCAGCGGCGAGGGCAGGAAGGCCATCACATAGTCGAGCAGCTTCTGCACGCCCTTGTTGTGGAACGACGAGCCGCAGAGCATCGGCACGAGCTGCATGGAGATCGTAGCCTTGCGGATAGCGGCGAGCAGTTCGTCGGGGGTGATCGAATCGGGGTCCTCGAAGAACTTCTCCATCAACGCGTCATCGGTGGAGGCAACCTCCTCGATGAGTTTGGCACGCCACTCGGCAGCCTCGGCCTTCATCGACTCGGGGATCTCGCGGATCTCGAAGTTGTCGCGGACGGTCTTGTCGTCGAAGTAGTAGATCGCGTTATTATATATAAGGTCTACCAGCCCCTCGAACTTGTCCTCGGCACCGATCGGCAGAACGACCGGAAGGGCCGTAGCTCCGAAGTGCTCCTTGATCTGGGCGCACACCGAGAGGAAGTCGGCACCCGTGCGGTCCATCTTGTTGACGTAACCGATACGGGGGACGTTGTACTTGTCGGCCTGACGCCATACGGTCTCCGACTGGGGCTCGACGCCGCCGACGGCACAGAACGTGGCGATTGCACCGTCCAGGACGCGCAGCGAGCGCTCCACCTCGACCGTAAAGTCGACGTGTCCCGGGGTGTCGATCAGGTTGATCTGGTACTGATGACCTTTGTACTGCCAGAAGGCAGTCGTTGCGGCCGAGGTGATGGTGATACCGCGCTCCTGTTCCTGGACCATCCAGTCCATGGTGGCGCCGCCCTCGTGCACCTCGCCGATCTTGTGGGTTTTACCCGTATAGAAAAGAATTCGCTCGGACGTAGTGGTCTTACCGGCATCGATGTGGGCCATGATACCGATATTTCGAGTATAATGTAAGTCTCTGGTTGCCATCTTTCGGTCCTGTGTTTAGAATCTGAAGTGAGCGAATGCCTTGTTGGCCTCGGCCATGCGGTGCATCTCCTCCTTGCGTTTGAAGGCGGCACCTTGCTGGTTGTAGGCGTCTACGATTTCAGCAGCGAGCTTGTCAGCCATGGTTTTGCCGGCGCGCTTGCGCGAATAGAGGACAAGGTTTTTCATGGAAATAGAAATCTTGCGCTCCGGACGAACCTCCATAGGAACCTGGAACGTTGCGCCTCCGATACGCTTCGATTTCACTTCGACTTGGGGCGTGATGTTCTCCAGGGCCTGTTTCCAGATTTCCAGCGGAGATTTATCAGCATCCTTCATCTTCTTGCCGACGATTTCCAGCGAGTCGTAGAAAATCGTGTAGGCAATACTCTTCTTACCATCCAGCATAAGGTTGTTCACGAAACGGGTCACGGCCACGTCTCCGAACTTCGGATCCGGAAGTAGAATTCGCTTTCTTGGCTTAGCTTTTCTCATTGCTATTTACTGTCTAAAAAAATGTTTCTCGGGTGAGTTTCGGGTTATTTGCCTGCCTTGGGGCGCTTGGCACCGTACTTGGAACGACGCTGGCGACGGCCGTCGACACCTGCGGAGTCGAGGGCACCGCGCACGAGGTGGTAACGAACACCGGGGAGGTCCTTGACACGACCGCCACGAACCAGAACGATGGAGTGCTCCTGGAGGTTGTGGCCTTCTCCGGGGATGTAGGCGTTGACCTCCTTGCCGTTGGTCAGGCGCACACGAGCCACCTTACGCATAGCCGAGTTAGGCTTCTTGGGGGTCGTGGTGTACACACGGGTGCAGACGCCACGGCGCTGGGGACAAGCGGCCAGGGCGGGGGACTTGGATTTGTCCTCCATAGCGACGCGGCCGTTTCTCACTAACTGTTGAATAGTTGGCATTGTAAAACTGTCCTTTAATTTGTTTAAAAATCTATTTCCATTGTCCAAAATGGACTGCAAAGGTACGCATTTTTTTGGAAATACAATATATAAGCCCATCTTTTTTGGCCTTTTTTCAGGAATTTGCGCCTTTTGCAATTCTTTTTACTGATCGTTTTTATAAAACTATATGAAATTACTTATATATATTCCCGTAATCCCCTGTTCATCATCCGCTTATACGCTGCGCGCGAAATCCCGTGAACAGAGCCCGGCAAACCGGGGAAATCACACGCCATCCGCATCCAAACCGCCGGAAATCTTGCAGAATCCAGCCGAAAAACCTATATTTGTCAACAACAAACACTCCGACACATCCGCAAAGAAAACCCTAATAGCTCAACTTCATGAAAAACACAATCTTACTGCTATCCCTGGCCGTGCTGGCCACAGGGTGCGACAGGGGGGGGGAGACGCTGACCCTCAACCCGTAACGTTCGAAAACACGGTTTTCGAAAACTATTGTGTGAGCCAGTACGACGCCAACGGCGACGGAGTGCTCACGACCGACGAAGCCGCCTCGGTGAAAGAGTTGACCCTCGACGCCAACACGGACAAAACACTCTCGGGCCTCAACTCGCTGGCCGGAATCGAGTATTTCACCGGACTGGAGGTGCTCTCCTGTACCATGTGCGATTTCACATCGATCGATTTGAGCCGCAATACCCGCCTGCAGAGTTTGAGTTTGATGTACGGGAAACTGGAATCGCTCGACGTGAGCCAGCTTTCCGAACTGGAGACCCTCAACTGCAACAACAACGCTCTGACTTCAATCGACCTGTCCCACAACCCGGCGCTGCGATTCCTCTACGTACAGGGCAACCAGCTCACGGCACTCGACGTAAGCCATAATCCGGAGCTCGAATACCTCTATGTCAGCATGATACCGAACTTCACCAACCTGATCGAGACCCTCGACGTGACGAAAAATCCGAAACTCACGCAACTCTACGCCATCAATATGACCTCTCTGAAGGAGTTGCGCATGTTGCAGGCCCACAAGGACGCCAACATCTTGATGTCGGTCCCCGAAACGACCCAGATCATTTACGAATAGTCCGAATCCCGGCCCGCTCTCCGCATAACGGTCCGGGAACGGAAATACGAGACGCAGCCTGACGGGGCTGCGCCTCTTTTTTACGATCAGCAGCCTTCCGGCTGCGGGCGTCCCTCCCCTGCCGCACCCGCAGCCGGGAGCCCGCCAACGGGATTCCGACGACACGGCCTTTTCCGGGCCGTGTCGTTTTTCCGCCCCTTCCGAAGAGCCGCCCGGCCCTCGGGCCATACAAAGAATCCCCGAAAAGGGTTCAATCTGAAAAACTTTTCGTATTTTTGCCTGCAAAATCGAAAAACAATCAAAATCAGATATGGAGTACAATTTCAAGGAGATCGAGCCGAAGTGGCAGCAGCGTTGGCGCGAACGGAAGACCTACAAGGTCGAGACGGACCCCTCGCGTCCGAAATTCTATGTCCTGGACATGTTTCCCTACCCGTCGGGGGCGGGGCTTCACGTCGGCCACCCGCTGGGCTACATCGCCTCGGACATCTATTCGCGCTACAAGCGGCTCAAGGGCTTCAACGTCCTGCACCCGATGGGTTACGACGCCTTCGGGCTTCCGGCCGAGCAGTATGCCATCCAGACGGGTCAGCACCCGGCCGTGACGACCGAACAGAACATCGACCGCTACCGCGAGCAGCTGGACAAGATCGGTTTTTCGTTCGACTGGGACCGCGAGGTGCGCACGTGCGACCCCGCCTATTACAAGTGGACGCAGTGGGCCTTCCTCGAAATGTTCTCCCACTACTATGACAACCACCGGCAGCAGGCGCGGCCCATCGAGGAGTTGCAGGCCGCCTTTGCGAAATCGGGCACCGAAGGGATCGACGCAGCCTGCACCCAGGAGCTTCACTTCACGGCCGACGAGTGGAACTCGTGGGATGAGAAGCGCCGCGAACAGGTGCTGCAGAACTACCGCCTGGCGTTCCGCGCCGACACGATGGTCAACTGGTGTCCGAAACTCGGAACGGTGCTGGCCAACGACGAGGTGCACGACGGGCTTTCGGTGCGCGGCGGCTATCCGGTCGAGCAGAAGCGCATGAAGCAGTGGCTGCTGCGCGTGACGGCCTATGCCCAGAGGATGCTGGACGGGCTCGACAAGCTGCAGTGGAGCGACTCGCTGAAGGAGATCCAGCGCAACTGGATCGGCCGTTCGGAAGGCGCCCAGGTCTTCTTCGACATCCAGGGCTCCGAGAAAAAGCTGGAGATCTTCACGACGCGTCCCGACACAATCTTCGGCGTGACGTTCATGGTCATCGCCCCCGAGCACGAGTGGGTCGACGAGCTGACGACCCCGGAAAACCGGGCCGCCGTCGAAGAATACATCCAGCAGACGAAGAAGCGCTCGGAGCGCGACCGCATCGCCGACACGAAGCGCGTGAGCGGCGTGGCGACGGGCTCCTGTGCCATCAATCCCTTCACTGGCAAGGCGATTCCGATCTACATTTCGGACTACGTACTGGCGGGTTACGGAACGGGGGCCATCATGGCCGTTCCGGCGCACGACTCGCGCGACTACGCCTTTGCGCGCCACTTCGGGCTGGAGATCATCCCGGTGGTCGAGGGCGGCGACCTTTCGAAGGAGTCCTATGACGCCAAATCGGGCAAAGTAATCAACTCGGATTTCCTCAACGGCATGGATGTAAAGGAGGCGATCCGGGTGATGTTCGACGAAGTCGAGCGACGCGGATTGGGCAAGAGGCTCGTGAACTACCGTCTCCGGGACGCCATTTTCTCGCGCCAGCGCTACTGGGGCGAGCCCTTCCCGATCTACTACAAGGACGACACGGCCTACCCGCTGCCGATGGACAAGCTCCCGCTGGAGCTGCCTCCGATCGAGAATTTCGGACCCACGGAGCAGGGTGAACCGCCCCTGGCCCGCGTGAAGGGGTGGCAGACGCCCGAAGGCTATCCCTACGAACTGTCGACCATGCCCGGATTCGCCGGATCGTCGGCCTACTACCTGCGCTACATGGACCCGCACAACGACCGGGCGCTCGTGAGCCGCGAGGCCGATGAGTACTGGCGCAGCGTCGACCTCTACGTCGGCGGCATCGAGCACGCCACGGGCCACCTGATGTACTCGCGGTTCTGGAACATGTTCCTCTACGATCTGGGCTACGTCTGCGAGGAGGAGCCCTTCAAGAAGCTCGTCAACCAGGGCATGATTCAGGGGCGTTCGAACTTCGTCTACCGGGTCGTAGGAACGAACAAGTTCGTCTCGCTCGGGCTGCGCGACCGGTATGAGACGCAGGAGATCCACGTCGACGTGAACATCGTGAAGAACGACCTGCTCGACCTCGACGCCTTCCGGGCGTGGCGTCCGGAGTTCCACGACGCGGAGTTCATCCTCGAAGATGGCAAGTACGTCTGCGGCTGGGCCATCGAAAAGATGTCGAAGTCGATGTACAACGTCGTGAACCCCGACTACATCGTCGAGACCTACGGCGCCGACACGCTGCGCATGTACGAGATGTTCCTCGGGCCGCTGGAACAGTCCAAACCGTGGGACACGAACGGCATCGACGGCGTGCACAAGTTCCTGCGGCGCTTCTGGCGGCTCTTCTATGACCGCGACGGGCGTTTCTGCGTCACGGACGAGAAGGCCACCGAGAAGGAGTTGCGCACGCTGCACAAAACGATCAAGAAGGTGACCGAAGATATCGAAAACTTCTCGTTCAACACCTCGGTGGCCGCCTTCATGATCTGCCTCAACGAGTTGGGCGACTGCTCGAAACGCGAAGTGCTCGAACCGCTGACGGTGCTGATCGCCCCCTTTGCGCCGCACATTGCCGAGGAGCTGTGGGAGGCCCTGGGCAAGGGCGGCTCGGTATGCGACGCGCAGTATCCGGTTTACGACGAGAAGCACCTCGTGCAGAATTCGTTCGAGTATCCGGTTTCGGTCAACGGCAAACTGCGCTTCAAGAAGGAGTACGCCACGTCGATGACCCCGGCGGAGATTCAGACGGATGTCGTCACGGCTCCCGAGGCGCAGAAGTGGATCGAAGGCAAAACCCCGAAGAAGGTGATCGTCGTCCCGGGCAAGATTATAAATATCGTGATTTGAATCCGGGGGGGGGTGACGGTCGGTTGAGAAGGTTCCGACCGCCGCCACCCGCCGCCTGCGGCGCCGTATTCAAATCTGACCCACCCCCGCCTCAGGCAGGGGCTTTATGGAGGCCGTTTTCGGGGAGTCCGGAACGTTGAATTACCCGGAAGCGGGAGCCGCAACGCCAAATTCACATTCTCCGGAAGCAACACGGGAACCCGAACCTCTCGAAAACCTCAAAACCAATACATAACCCCACATATCCCGAAAAACTGCCCAACATGAACCGAACCATTCTATTCACCGCCTTTTTTCTGCTTATGACCACCACCGTATCGGCACAGGACTATGGACAGGCTGCCACGGTCCGCATCTGGGACAACGCCACGGCGCCCCATAGCAACGGCATCACCTCGCCCGAACAGGAACCGGAACCCTACCGGATTGCCAACACCTCGACGGCGGAACTCTTCCTCTATCCGGCCGATACGACCCGGACGCCCGGTACGGGGCTGGGAGTGGTGATCTGCCCCGGCGGGGGCTATGCCCGCCTGGCCATCGACCACGAGGGATTCCAGGTAGCGCAATGGCTGGCAGCGAACGGCATTACGGCTGCCGTCCTGAAATACCGGATGCCGAACGGACATCCGGAGGTCCCGCTCGAAGATGCCGAACAGGCGCTGCGGATGCTGCGGGGCGATGTCCCGGGCGCCGAAATCTGCCGCTGCGCCAAGGTGGGGATCATGGGGTTCTCGGCCGGAGGCCATCTGGCGGCCTATGCCTCGACGATGGGCTCGGCCAAGCCCGACTTTTCGATCCTCTTCTACCCGGTCATCACGGCAAACCCGGGGCATCAGGGATCGTTCAACAACCTGATCGGTGCAGAAAACCGCACGGCGGAGAACGACGCCCGCTACTCGCTGGAGAATCAGGTGACGGCACAGACGCCCCCGGCCCTGCTGCTGCTTTCGGACGACGACAAGTCGGTGCCTCCGGTGAGCAGCACCCGCTACTACAACGCACTGAAGGATAAGGGGATCGCAGCCTCGATGCACATCTACCCGACGGGGGGCCACGGCTGGGGATTTCGTGACAATTTCCGCTACAAGGCCCGGTGGCAGGAGGCCCTGCTCGACTGGCTGGAACGTTTCCGGCAGGAGTAGCTTCCGAGCCTGCAACCGTACCACACGGCGGGCCGCTCCGCAAGGGCGTGCCCGCCGTGTGATTTTTGACCGGGGCCTTGCCGTTTCCCGATTATTCCGTATCTTTGTTCCCAAAATACAACATTCATGGCAGACAACACCATACTGACCCGTCTCGACGGGCTGAAGCTCAAGTACGAGGAGATCGGGCAGAAGCTCACAGACCCCGAAGTGATCGCCGACGTCAAGCAGTTCGTGCAGCTCAACAAGGAGTACAAGGAGCTCGAACCCATCATCGAGACCTCGGAGCGCTACCGCACGGCCCTCGCGAACCTCGCCGAGGCCAAGGACACCTACGCCAACGACAAGGACGAGGAGATGCGCGAAATGGCGCGTGAAATGATCACCGAACTGGAACCCCAGATCGCACAACTGGAGGAGGAGATCAAACTGCTGCTGATCCCCAAGGACCCGCAGGATTCGAAGAACGCCATCGTGGAGATCCGCGGCGGTACGGGCGGCGACGAGGCCGCGATCTTCGCCGGAGACCTCCTGCGCATGTACACCAAGTACATCGAGTCGAAGGGCTGGAAATACGAAATCACCTCCTCGTCCGAGGGTGCCGCAGGCGGCTACAAGGAGGTCGTCATGAAGGTTACCGGGCAGAACGTCTACGGAACGCTCAAGTACGAGTCGGGCGTGCACCGCGTGCAGCGCGTGCCGCAGACCGAAACCCAGGGCCGCGTCCACACCTCGGCCGCATCGGTTGCGGTGCTGCCCGAAGCCGAGGAGTTCGATGTCGAGATCTCGATGAACGACATCCGCAAGGATATCTTCTGCGCCTCGGGACCCGGCGGGCAGTCGGTCAACACGACCTATTCGGCCATCCGCCTTACGCACATCCCCACAGGTATCGTCGTGCAGTGCCAGGACCAGAAGTCGCAGCTGAAGAACTTCGACAAGGCCTTCGAGGAGCTCCGCACGCGGGTCTTCAACCTCGAATACTCGAAATACCTCGACGAAATCGCCTCGAAACGCAAGACGATGGTCTCGACGGGCGACCGCTCGGCCAAGATCCGCACCTACAACTACCCGCAGGGGCGCATCACCGACCACCGCATCAACTACACGATCTACAACCTCGCGGCCTTCATGGACGGCGACATCCAGGACTGCATCGACCACCTGATCGTCGCGGAAAATGCCGAGCGCCTGAAGGAGAGCGAACTCTGATCCCGCCCGGCGGGCAATATTCCGGGGCGCAGGGACGTTTTACAGGAAATTTCCGGTATGATGAAACGACTGACCATGCTGCTGTTGCTGGCGGGCGTGCTCGTTGCGGGCACGGCCGGAGCTGCCGTGCCGAAACCCCGGCCGCTCTACATCGTCAACGGCAAGGTGATGGATGAGATCCAGCAAATCCCGCCCGAAGAGATCGAACGGGTCGAGACGCTTCCGGCCGACGAGGAGACCATCGCCCGCTACGGAGAACGCGCCGCGCACGGCGTGATCCTCATCACGCTGCGCTACGACGAACCGGCCTCGTTCCCGGCCGATACGACCTTCGGAAGCTACATCGCCCGGCAGGTCCGCTGGGAAGACAACGATCCCGTTGCGCGGGTTGTCCTGCGCTATACGGTCACACCGGAGGGCATCGTCCGGATCGACGAAACGCTGGAATCCACAGACAACCGGCTCAAACGCCGGGTCCTGAAAGCCGTGGAGGAGTCCCCGCGCTGGCAGCCGGCCCTGAAGAACGGGCGCCCGATCTCCAGCGAAGGGGTCCTGAGCATCCAGCTGCCCGAAGGACGGCGGATGCCGCGGCAGGTGGAGCTGGTCTACCGCTGACGGAGGGGGGGGGCATTTCACCTATCCATCACCTTAAAAACCGGATACTTATGAAGACCAACTCCTTTGCAGCCTGGACCGTGGCAGTCCGCCCCTACAGCCTGGGCAATGCCGTCATCCTGATCCTTGTGGGGTCAGCCCTCGCCTGGACCGACGGATCGTTCCACTGGCTTCCGGCCCTGCTGTGCCTCGTGTTCGCCTTGCTGATGCAGTGCACGGCCAACCTGGTCAACGACCTGTGGGACTTCCTCAAGGGCGCCGACCAACCCGACCGGCTGGGGCCCGACCGCGCCTTCGCCAAGGGGTATATCACCCTCAACGCCATGAAGGCCGGAATTGCCGCCTTCACCGTCGCGGCATGCGCCGCCGGAATCGGCATCCTCGGCTGGGCCCTGCGCCACGACATGCTGGCCTGGGGCGGCTGGGAACTCGTCGCCGTCGGTGCCGCCTGCATCCTCTTCGCCTACTTCTACACCGCGGGACCGTGGCCCCTGGCCTATCACGGACTGGGTGACGTGGCCGTCATCCTCTTCTTCGGCCTCGTACCCGTCGGGGTTACCTACTACGTCCAGACCGGCATGTGGAACTGGGAGACGATCGTCACGGCCCTGGCCTGCGGACTGGTGATCGACACCATGCTCATGGTCAACAACTTCCGCGACCGCGAGGAGGATGCCCGCTGCGGAAAACGCACCGTGGTCGTCTGCCTCGGAGCGAAATTCGGAAGCTGGAGCTACTTCGGGCTCGGAGCCGCCGCCGCGGTGCTGTGCCTGTCGCTGCTGGCCGGAGGCCGCACCTGGGCCGCGCTGCTGCCGCTCCTCTACCTCGCAGGGCACATCGCCACCTGGCGCAAGATGGTCCGCATCGACCACGGCGACCAACTCAACATCTGTCTCGGCGAGACGGCCCGGAACATCATGCTCTTCGGGGCGCTCCTGACAATTGGAATTCTGCTCGGCTGATGGCTGAAAATCCACATATTACCCTGCGGGAACTCCAGCGCCGCGTGAAGTCGGTGCTCGAAGGCTCCTTCGCCCTGCCCCTCTGGGTGAGTGCCGAGATCTCCGACATCAAGGTCAACTACTCGGGCCACTGCTATCTGGAACTCGTCGAAAAGGCCGAAAAGGGTGGCGACAACGGAGTCCCAACGGCCCAGGCCCGCGCCGTAATCTGGAAATCACACTTTCCCCGCATCGCCGCATATTTCGAGGCCGAAACAGGCCAGCGGCTCGCCCCGGGGTTGAAGATCCTGGCCAAAGTACTGGTCTCGTACCACGAATTGTACGGTTTCTCGCTGCAGATCACCGACGTGGACCCTTCGTTCACGCTGGGCGATCTGGAGCGTCAGCGACAGCAAACCATTGCGCAGCTGCAGCAGGACGGTGTCTGGGAGATGAACCGCGGAGTGCCGATGCCGACGGTCGTGCAGCGCGTGGCCGTCGTGTCGAGCGCCCAGGCCGCCGGGTATCAGGACTTCTGCAAGGAGCTGGCAAAGAGCCCCTACCGGTTCGAGGTGGAGCTCTTCGACGCCTTCATGCAGGGCGAGGCGGCCGAAGGGTCGATCATCGATGCCCTGTGCCGTGTGGCCGACCGGCTGGAGGAGTTCGACGCCGTGGTGATCATCCGCGGCGGCGGCTCGCGCAGCGACCTGAACTGTTTCAACGCCTACCGCATCTGCTCCTACGTGGCCCAGTTCCCCCTGCCGGTCATCACCGGCATCGGGCACGACAAGGATACGAGCGTCGCCGATATGGTGGCCCATACCGCCCTGAAGACCCCGACGGCCGTGGCCGGATGGCTCGTCGAACGGATGGACCGCATCTGCGGGTGGCTCGACGCCGCCGCGCTGCAGTTGCACGACGGCGTGCTGCGCCTGTCCCGCACGCAGCAGGTGCGGCTCGAAGAGCTGGCGGGCGACGTGCGGCACCTTTCGCTCGGGCTGCTCCGGCAGCGCGGACTTGAGTTGGGGAGTCGCGAGGAGGTTTTCCGGCAGGCCGTCGGGAGTTTCCTCCGTCAGCAGAGGCAGCAGCTTGCCGCAACGGGCGAACTGGTCGAGAGCCGTTCGCCGCGGCACATCCTTCGCATGGGATTTGCCGTGGTGCGCAGCGGCGACCGGGCCGTAACGTCGGTCCGGCAAGTGGCGGCCGGCGAACGGCTCACGATCAATGTCGCCGACGGGCGCTTCTCCGCCGAGGTAAAGGCCGAAAAGAGATCCGAAAAATAATACAAACCCAGAGCCGGGTCGGCCCGGCCCCAAAGATTATGGCAAAGAAACAACAGCAGGAACCGAGTTACACCGAGGCGATTGCCGAGATCGAACGCATTCTCGGCCGCTTCCGCAGCGAAGAGATGGATGTGGACAGCCTCGCCGCCGAAGTCCGGCGCGCCACGGAACTCATCGCCGTCTGCAAGGCCAAACTCCAAAAGGCCGAAGAGGAGGTGAACAAAATTCTCGAAGCATGAAAAGGCTGATTCGCTGGGCCCTGAACCACATCCCGCGGCCCGTGCTGCAGCGCATGGCCTCATGGACCGTGCCCGTCATGGGATTGTTCTACCGCGGGCGCGGCGTGGAGTGTCCCCTCTGCGGTTCGAAATACCGGAAATTCCTCCCCTACGGGTATGTGCGGTCGCGCGCCAACGCCCTCTGTCCGAAGTGTCTGTCGCTGGAGCGCCACCGGCTGCTGTGGCTCTATCTGACACGCGAAACCGATCTGTTGACCGCCTTCCCGCGCACGCTGCACATTGCTCCCGAGGTGTGTATCATGCGTCACCTGAAGTCCCACTTCAAGTCCCGGCCCGGGCAGTACCTGACGGCCGATCTGGAAAGCCCGCTGGCCGACCTCCATTTCGACGTGCAGCAGATTCCGCTGGAGGACAACTCCGTGGATGTCGTGCTCTGCAACCACATCCTCGAACACGTCGCCGATGACCGCAAGGCGCTGCGCGAGTTGCACCGCATCCTCAAACCCGGCGGCTGGGGAATCCTCCTCTCACCCGTCGACCGCGACTACGAGCAGACCTTCGAGGACGATTCGATCGTCGATCCCGACGAACGCACCCGCATCTTCGGGCAATACGACCACCGGCGCATCTACGGGCAGGATTACATCGACCGCCTGCGCGAAGCGGGTTTCGAGGCCGCCGACATCGACTACGCCGCCGCGCTCCCCGAAGCGGAGCGGCTCCGCTACGCCCTCCCCGAAGACCATATCTACGTGGTGTACAAATACTGACGTCGCGACCTCCGCACGAAAAAGCCTCCCCGCACCCGCAAGGTCCGGAGAGGCTTTTTCGTGGGTGTTTGCCGCGTTCAACAGAGTCAGTAGAGATAGAAGACGATTCCGATGAAGTGGCACACCACCGCCAGGTTGATCAGCAGGTGCCAAACCATGTGGTGGTACCGGAACCCCTTGCGCGCGTAGAACCACGCTCCCAGCGTATAGAGCACCCCGCCCGCCGCAATCAGCCACAGCAGCTGCGTCGAGGCGTGACGGATGAACAACGGCAGGAAAAAGAGGATCGTCCAGCCCATCACCAGGTAGATCGTCAGGCTCACGGCCGGAATTGAACGCCGCGACAACGACTTGTAGAAGATCCCGAAAACCACCATCGCCCATTGCAGGATCGTGATGAAAAGGCCCTGCCAGCCTCCGATCACCGACAACGCAATCGGCGTATAGCTCCCCGCAATGGCCACGTAGATGAAAATGTGATCCAGGATGTGGAACACCTCCTTGTGCCGCGAGGCCGGATTCATCGAGTGGTAGAGTGTCGACGCCAGGAACATCAGGAAGATCGAAATCACGAATACCGAAACCGAAACCGAGGCCAGAACCCCCTCGGAATCGTGAACATAGGCCCACACCGCAGCAAACGGCAGCGACAACAGCGACAAAAACGACATCACCCCGTGAGACACCGAATTGGCAACCTCCTCGCCCAAAGTCGGAATGTAATTCTTCTTTTTTCTCTCCATAACGCAACCATTTGATTCAACGTGCCAAATTTATAATTTTTTTCATTATCTTTGCCAACAATAGGTATACGGTTAGGTAAAATGGACTTTTCGCGCTACGAAAATCTCCGCTCTCTCGTGCGGACGAACTTCTCGGAGCAGACCCAGCGTCTGGTCGATGAAGCGCTCGAATATGCCGAAGCAAAACTCGGCAGTCTCGTGCGCTACGACGGTGCACCCCTGATCGATCACGGTGTCGCCGTAGCCGAAATCGTCATCTCCGAAATCGGACTCGGAAGAAATTCGACCCTCTCGTCGATCCTCCACGACGTCGTCCGCATCGCCCACAAGCAACTCCCCGCAGAGGAGTTCCTCGCCCTGACCGCCGACATTCAGAACCGGTTCGGAGAACAGGTCGTCGGAATCACCATGGGGCTCTCGAACATCTCCGAACTCCGCCTCAAGGTCGCCAAGGAGCAGGCCGACAACTTCCGCGACCTGATCGTCAGCTACTCCGAGGATCCCCGCGTGATCCTCATCAAACTCGCCGACCGCCTCGAAGTCATGCGCTCGCTTGACATCTTCCCCCGCGAAAAGTGGCGCAAGAAGAGCTGGGAGTCCATGAACCTATATGCCCAAATCGCACACAAGCTGGGCCTATACTCGATCAAGAGCGAACTGGAGGATATAGCCCTGAAATATCTCGAACCGAAGGATTACGAACATATCGTCACCAAACTCGAAGAGAGCGCCGACGAACGCCGCGCCTTCATCGCACGCTTCCTCGTGCCCATCGAGCAGCGGCTCAACCAGCTCGGCATCCACTACCACATCAAGAGCCGCACCAAGTCGATCTTCTCCATCTGGAACAAGATGCAGAAGCAGCACGTACCCTTCGAGGGCGTCTACGACATCTTCGCCATCCGCATCATCATCGACTGCCCCCGCGAGCAGGAAAAACAGCTCTGCTGGACCGCCTACTCCGTGGTCACGGACTTCTACACGCCCAATCCGAACCGGATGCGCGACTGGATCTCGATCCCCAAGTCGAACGGATACGAGTCGCTCCATACGACCGTCTCGGCCGAGGGCCGATGGGTCGAGGTGCAGATCCGAACCGAACGCATGGATGCCGTCGCCGAACGCGGTATCGCCGCACACTGGCGCTACAAGGGCGTCGCACAGGGGGCACAGACCAGCGAACAGTGGCTGAGCCGCCTGCGCGAGCTGATGGAGGACACCACCCACTCGCTGGCGCAGCGTTTCGATGCCAAACCCGCCTCGGGCGAGATCTTCGTATTCACCCCCAACGGCGACCTGCGGAAACTCCCCGAAGGGGCCACGCTCCTCGACTTCGCATTCGATATTCATACGAACCTCGGCTCGACCTGCGTCGGCGGAAAGGTCAACAACCGCGCCGTCTCGATCCGCGAGCAACTCAAGAACGGGGACATCGTCGAGATTCAGACCCAGAAGAACCAGACCCCGAAGTCCGACTGGCTGAATGTCGTCGTCACCTCCAAGGCCCGCAACAAGATCAAGTCGTTCCTCCGCGAAGAGCAGGCCAAGCATACCCGCATGGGCCGCGAAGAGCTGGAGCGGAAACTCAAAAACTGGAAGATGGCCATCTCGATCGACGAGGCCGTGGCCTATCTCGCCCGTCACTTCAAACTCCGGCTCGGAAGCGACGTGTACGGGCTGATCGCCACCCAGAAACTCGACTTCGGGACCATCAAGGAGCTGCTCTCCCGCCACCTCTCCGGAGAAGCCGCCGAGGAGCGGCGCGCCGCGGCCGCCGAGGTCGAACGACAGAAGGCCGCTCAACACGCCGCTCAGGAGAAGGCCGCGCCGCAGGATGCCCTGATCATCGACGACGACATCTCGAAGATCCAGTACAAGCTGGCCAAGTGCTGCAACCCCATCAAGGGCGACGACGTCTTCGGGTTCGTGACGATCAACTCCGGAATCACCATTCACCGCTGCGACTGCCCCAATGCCAAGCGAATGTGCGAAAACTATCCCTATCGGGTGGTCGAAGCCCGCTGGCGGCAGTCTGCCGAAGGGGCCTTCCGCGTCTCGATCCGCATCGTCGCCGCCGACACCACCGGCATGGCAAACCACATCACCGAGGTCATCATCCGCGACCTGAAACTCAACATCCGCTCGATCAACTTCGCCGCGGCAGGAAACGGGTGCATCGCCGGAACCGTCGCCGTCGAGGTCCCCGGATCGGCCGTCGTCGATACGCTCATCCACCAGATCATGCGCATCAAGGGCGTACAGCGCGCCTACCGCATCAACTGATTCGAAAACAACTTTTTACCCACACTATCATCGATCAATGAATAACAACTCAATCAGCGTCGTTTTTGCCGACTCGTCGCACGCGCACTACGCTCCGCGTATCTGCCAGCTGATCTACGAGTCCGCATTGCAGCGGGGAACGGGTATCGCCAAGCGGTCCCCGGAGTACATCGCTGCAAAAATGACCGGTGGCAAGGCCGTCGTGGCGCTGGACGGTGAAAAACTGGTCGGGTTCAGCTACATCGAGTGCTGGGGGCATGGCGACTTCGTCGCAACCTCCGGCCTGATCGTCGACCCCGAGTACCGGCACATGGGACTCGCGGAGCAGATCAAACGACGAACCTTCGAACTGGCCCGACGACGATTCCCGTATGCCAAGTTATTCAGTATCACTACGTCGCTCCCCGTCATGAAACTCAATTCACGCATGGGATACGTCCCCGTCACCTTCTCCGAACTGACCGAGGACGAGGAGTTCTGGAAGGGTTGCGAAGGCTGCTGCAACTACGACATCCTCCAGCGAAACAACCGTCGCATGTGTCTCTGCACCGGAATGCTCTACGACCCTGCCAAGGAGCCGCCTCAGAAGCACTCCCGTTTCGCCCCCTACGTCATGTTCCTCAAGAACAAAATCAAAAAAATCTTCCATCTGAAATAAAAATAAAAATACGATATAAAGCCATGGATACCAAGAAAAAAGTCGTGCTGGCGTTCAGCGGTGGGCTGGACACCTCGTTCTGTGTGAAATACCTCTCCGAGGAGAAGGGTTACGATGTCTACACGGCCATCGCCAATACCGGAGGCTTCTCCAAACCCGAACTCGAACGCATCGAGAAGCGTGCCATGGAGCTCGGGGCCGTCAAGCACGCCACACTCGACATCGAACAGGAGTACTACGAGAAGAGCATCCGCTACATGGTCTTCGGGAACATCCTCCGAAACGGGACCTATCCCATCTCGGTGAGCTCCGAGCGCATCTTCCAGGCCATCGCCATCATCGAGTACGCCAAGCAGATCGGGGCCGATGCCGTGGCGCACGGTTCGACCGGCGCCGGAAACGACCAGGTACGTTTCGACCTGACGTTCCAGATCCTCGCTCCCGGGATCGAGATCATCACCCCGACCCGCGACATGACCCTCACGCGCGAATACGAAATCGACTACCTGCGCAAGCACGGCATTACGGCCGACTACAAGAAGATGGAATACTCGATCAACAAGGGCCTCTGGGGCACCTCGATCGGCGGCAAGGAGACACTCCATTCGGAGCAGACGCTCCCCGAAGAGGCCTACCCCAGCCAGATCACGGCCGAAGGTGAGGAGCATCTCAAACTCTCGTTCGAAAAGGGCGAGCTGTGCGCCGTGAACGGGAAGCCCTACGCCGACAGGGTCGAGGCCATCCGTGCCGTCGAGGCCATCGGTTCGAAGTTCGGAATCGGGCGCGACATGCACATCGGCGACACGATCATCGGCATCAAGGGCCGCGTCGGATTCGAGGCCGCCGCCCCGATACTCATCATCGCCGCACACAAGATGCTCGAAAAGCACACCCTCACCAAGTGGCAGATCTACTGGAAGGATCAGGTCGCCACGTGGTACGGCATGTTCCTCCACGAGGCCCAGTATCTCGAACCCGTCATGCGCGACATCGAGGCCATGCTCCTCTCCTCGCAGCGCAACGTCACGGGGACCGTCGAGCTGATCCTCCGCCCGCGGAACTACACGCTCGTCGGCGTCGAGTCGTCGTATGATCTCATGAAGACCGACTTCGGCGAGTACGGAGAGGTCAACAAGGCCTGGACCGCCGACGACGTGAAGGGTTTCACGAAGATCCTCGGCAACCAGATCAAGATCTACTACAACGTCCAGAAACGCAACGAAAAACCGGAAAAATGATCCGCGCGGGAATCATCGGAGGAGCCGGATATACGGCCGGAGAACTGATCCGCCTGCTGGTGAACCACCCGCAGGTCGAGATCGCCTTCGTACACAGCACCTCCAACGCCGGGAACCTCCTCACGGAGGTCCACGGCGGGTTGGAGGGCGAGACGTCGATGCGCTTCTGCGAGGCGTATGACCTCGCGGCGGCCGATGTCGTCTTCCTCTGCTCGGCACACGGGCAGAGCAAAGGCTGGCTCGCGGAGCAGCAGCTGCCCGAAGGGTTGCGCATCATCGACTTGGCGCAGGATTTCCGCGACGAGTCCGAAGGGTTCGTTTACGGGTTGCCGGAGATGAACCGCGAGCGCATCCGACAGGCAAGGCGGGTCGCCAACCCCGGCTGTTTCGCTACGGCCATTCAGCTGGCGCTGCTGCCGCTGGCCGCCGCAGGGCTGCTGCAGGACGAAGTGCACGTCACGGCCGTCACGGGGTCGACCGGCGCCGGCGTGAAGCCCTCGGCCACGACCCATTTCAGCTGGCGGTCGGACAACCTCTCCGTCTACAAGGCCTTCTCGCACCAGCATCTCCTGGAGATCGGCCGCAACATCCGCCTGCTGGAGCCCGCGTTCGACCGCGAGATCAACTTCGTACCCATGCGCGGCGACTTCACCCGCGGCATCCTGGCCAGCGTCTACACGACGTGTGAACTCGACGAAGAAGCGGCCCGGAAACTCTACGCAGACTACTACGCCGAAGCCGCCTTCACCCATGTTGCGGAGCGCGGGGTCGATCTCAAACAGGTTGTCAATACCAACAAGGCCTTGGTCCATGCGGCCAGGCACGGATCGAAGCTGCACATCGTTTCGGTGATCGACAACCTGCTGAAAGGAGCCTCGGGCCAGGCCGTGCAGAACATGAACCTGATGTTCGGGTTCGACGAGAAAGAGGGGCTGCGGCTCAAGGCCTCCGCATTTTAACAAGCAGAGAGCCGTTCCGTCGCGGGACGGCAAAACAAAAAAAACGGATCCATGGAACTTTTCAACGTATATTCACTCTACCCGATCGAACCCGTGCGGGGAAAGGGGTGCTTCGTCTACGACGAGGCCGGAACCGAGTACCTCGACCTCTACGGCGGACACGCCGTCATCTCGATCGGACACACGCAGCCCGACTACGTGAAGGCCGTTTCGGAACAGGTCGGAAGGCTCGGGTTTTACTCCAATTCGGTCATAAACTCGCTGCAGGTCGAGCTGGCACAGCGGCTCGGACGCGTGTCGGGGTACGACGACTACAGGCTCTTCCTCTGCAACTCCGGCGCCGAGGCCAACGAAAACGCCCTGAAACTCGCCTCCTTCCATACGGGGCGCAGCAAGGTCCTGGCCGTCGAACGCGCCTTCCACGGACGCACCTCCGGAGCCGTGGCCGTCACGGACAATCCCGCCATCTCGGCACCCTTCAACCGCACGCCCAACGTCGAGTTCACCCCGCTGAACGACCTCGAAACGGCCCGCACGAAACTCGCCACACGTGAGTATGCCGCCGTCATCGTCGAGGGCATCCAGGGCGTGTCGGGCATCCACTGTCCCACGGACGAATTCCTCCGCGGATTGCGCGAGGCGGCCTCCGAGACCGGCACGCAGCTCATCCTCGACGAGATTCAGTCGGGATACGGACGCACGGGGCGCTTCTTCGCCCATCAGCAGGCCGGGATTCGCCCCGACCTGATTACCACCGCCAAAGGCATGGCCAACGGTTTCCCGATCGGCGGCGTGTTGATCGCCCCCCACTTCGAGGCACGGCCCGGGATGCTCGGAACCACCTTCGGAGGCAACCACCTCGCCTGCGCCGCGGCGATCGCCGTCCTAAAAGTCATCGAGCGTGAAGGGCTCGTCGAAAATGCCGCCTCGGTCGGGCAATACCTCCTCGATGAACTGCACGCCATGGAGGGGCTGAAGGAGGTGCGCGGGCGCGGTCTGATGATCGGCATCGAGATCGAAGGCTCGGGATCGGAACTCCGCAAGCGGCTCCTCTTCGAGAAGCACATCTTCACCGGAGGCGCCGGAGCCTCCGTCGTCCGGCTGCTCCCCGCGCTGTGTCTCTCGCGCGAACTCGCCACGCGCTTCCTCGAAGCATTCCGCGACACGCTGCGAAACAAATAACCCGTTCGGGGCGGGCTCCGGGGTGCGGCGGCGGAAGTCGCCGCAGCCTCGGAGCCCCGGCAAAGACCCCGGCACCCCAAAACATGCACAAGAAATGAAAAAATTCACCTGCGTACAGGATATCGGCGACCTCAAGACTGCCGTCGCCGAAGCCTTCGAAATCAAACGCAACCGCTTCCAGTTCACCGGGCTGGGCCGCAACAAAACCCTGCTGATGCTCTTCTTCAATTCGAGCCTCCGCACCCGCCTCTCGACCCAGAAGGCCGCCATGAACCTCGGCATGAACGTCATGGTCCTCGACGTCAACCAGGGCGCCTGGAAACTCGAAACCCAGCGCGGCGTCGTGATGGACGGCGACAAGGCCGAACACCTGCTCGAAGCCATCCCCGTCATGGGCTCCTACTGCGACGTGATCGGCGTGCGATCCTTCGCCCGTTTCCAGGACAAGGCCGAAGATTACGAGGAGCGCGTCCTGGAGCAGTTCATCCGCTACTCGGGACGTCCGGTCTTCTCGATGGAGGCCGCAACCCGGCACCCGCTGCAGAGCTTCGCCGACCTGATCACCATCGAGGAGTACAGGACCACGGAGCGTCCGAAGGTCGTCATGACCTGGGCCCCCCATCCCAACGCCCTGCCGCAGGCCGTGCCCAACTCCTTCGCCGAGTGGATGAATGCCGCCGGGTATGACTTCGTCATCACCCATCCCGAAGGCTATGAGCTCGATCCGAAGTTCGTCGGCGGCGCCCGCGTCGAGTATGACCAGCGCAAGGCCCTCGAAGGCGCCGATTTCGTCTACGCCAAGAACTGGGCCGCCTACACCGATCCCAACTACGGAAAGGTCCTCTCGCGCGACCGTGCATGGACGGTCGATTCCGAGAAGATGGCGCTGACGAACAACGCCTGGTTCATGCACTGTCTGCCCGTGCGGCGCAACATGATCGTCACGGACGAGGTGATCGAATCGCCCCGCTCGCTGGTGATCCCCGAGGCCGCCAACCGCGAAATCGCGGCTCAGGTCGTACTCAAACGCTTGCTGGAAGGACTGGAATGATGGAAAAGATCACGGTAATGAAGATCGGCGGGAACGTCATCGACAATCCCGAAGCCCTGAAGGCCTTCCTCGCGGAGTTCACCGCGGTCGAGGGCCCCAAGATCCTCGTCCACGGAGGCGGAAAACTCGCCACGCGGCTCGCTGAACGCCTCGAACTCAAGGTTCAGATGGTCGACGGCCGGAGGATCACCGACAAGGGGACCCTCGACGTCGTGACGATGGTCTACGCCGGGCTCGTCAACAAACAGGTCGTCGCCGGGCTGCAGGCTGTCGGCTGCAACGCCATCGGGTTGTCCGGGGCCGACGGAAATGCCGTCACCGCACACCGAAGGGCACCGCAGCCGATCGACTACGGATTTGTCGGCGACATCGACCGCGTCGATGCGGAGTTGCTCGCGCGGCTGCTGGAAGGCGGGCTGGTGCCCGTCTTCTCGGCCATCATGCACGACGGCCACGGCACGCTGCTCAACTGCAACGCCGACAGCGTCGCTTCGGCCGTGGCGCTCGGCGTCGCAGCCGTCGCCCCCACCGATCTGGTCTTCTGCTTCGAGAAGGCCGGCGTATTGCGCGATCCCGAGGACGAAGCGTCGGTGATCCCCGAGATCACGGCTGCAAGCTACGCCCCGCTCAAGTCCGACGGGACGGTCAGCAAGGGAATGATTCCCAAGATCGAAAACGCACTGAAGGCCGTCGAGCAGGGCGTGCGGAGCGTCACGATCCGCAGTTCCGCCCACCTGGACAACGGCATCGGAACCGTCATCCGCAGGTAAAACCCGGGCTGCCCGATGGAATCCGGATGTTTGACCCCTTTCCCCCGAAAAGCATGAAGCCGAAAACCGCAGAAGCCGTCGCGTTGTTGCAGGCGTTGATCGCAACGCCGTCGCTGTCGCGCGACGAAGCCCGCACGGGCGACCTCCTCTTCGCCTTCCTCGCGGAGCACGGAGCCGCGCCCGAACGGCTGCACAACAACGTCTGGGCCCGGGCCGAAGGATTCGATCCCGCGCGGCCGACCCTGCTGCTCAATTCGCACCACGACACCGTGCGCCCCGCGGCCTCCTACACCCGCGATCCGTTCACACCGTCGATCGAGGAGGGATGTCTGTACGGGCTCGGAAGCAACGATGCCGGGGCTTCGGTCGTCGCACTCGCCGAGACCTTTCTCACGTTCCGCCGCCGCAAACTCCCCTTCAATCTCGTCGTCGCCCTCTCGGCCGAGGAGGAGTGCATGGGCGAGCACGGGATGCGGGCGCTGCTGCCCGCTCTGGGGAAGATCGACATGGCGCTCGTCGGCGAGCCTACCGGGATGCAGGCCGCAACCGGTGAGCGCGGGCTGGTCGTCCTCGACTGCACGGCCCGCGGCAAAAGCGGGCACGCCGCCCGAAATGAAGGGGTCAATGCCCTCTACATCGCCGCGGACGACATCGCCCGGCTGCGCGGATTCCGCTTCGAACGCGAATCGGCGCTGTTGGGACCCATCGGTATCGCCGTGACGCAGATCGAGGCCGGGACACAACACAACGTCGTGCCCGACGTCTGCCGTTTCGTCGTCGATGTCCGAACCACCGACGCCTACTCGAACGAAGAGACGGTCGAGATCCTCCGCGGAGCGTTGCAATCCGAAGTCGTGCCCCGCTCGACCCGCATCCGCGCCGCCGCCGTCGGAGACGACCATCCCCTCGTCCGCGCCGCAACGGCCGTCGGCCGGAGCACCTTCGTCTCGCCGACGACCTCCGACCGCACGCTGATGCCCTTCCCGTCGCTCAAGATGGGTCCCGGCGAATCGGCCCGATCCCATGCCGCCGACGAGTTCATCCGCATCGACGAGATCGACCGGGCAATCGCCATCTACGAAAAATACATCGAACAGTTAGCACTTCTATACGCATGAGCACCACCAAACTTTGGGACAAGGGTTTCGAACCCGACAAGATGATCGAAGAGTACACCGTCGGCAACGACCGCAACCTGGACCTGCAGCTCGCCCGCTACGACGTCCAAGGCTCGCTGGCCCATATCGCCATGCTCGAAAAAATCGGACTGCTGACCGCCGAAGAGCTCCGCACGCTGACCGCCGGACTGCAGGAGATTGCCGCCGAGATCGAGGCCGGGCGTTTCGAAATCGAACCCGACACGGAGGATGTCCACTCGCAGGTCGAGCTGATGCTTACCCGGCGGCTGGGCGACGCCGGAAAGAAGATCCATTCGGGCCGCTCGCGTAACGATCAGGTGCTGGTCGACCTGAAACTCTTCCTGCGCGACGAACTCCGGCAGGTCGCCGCCGAGGTCAAGGCCCTGTTCGACCGGCTGCAGGAGTTGAGCGAACGATACAGGGAGGTGCTCATGCCCGGGTACACCCATCTCCAGATCGCCATGCCCTCGTCGTTCGGGCTGTGGTTCGGGGCCTATGCCGAAACGCTCGTCGATGACATGCGCCTCCTCGCCGCAGCCTGGCACATCGCCAACCAGAACCCGCTCGGGTCAGCCGCCGGGTACGGTTCGTCGTTCCCCCTCGACCGCACGATGACGACCCGTCTGTTGGGCTTCGAAACGCTCCACTACAACGTCGTCGCCGCCCAGATGAGCCGCGGAAAGAGCGAACGCGCCGCAGCAGCTGCCATCGCCGCCGTCGCCGCCACCGTCGGACGGCTGGCCATGGACGCCTGTCTCTTCATGAGCCAGAACTTCGGGTTCATCTCCCTGCCCGACGAACTGACGACCGGTTCGAGCATCATGCCCCACAAGAAGAATCCCGACGTCTTCGAGATCATGCGCGGACGCTGCAACCGACTGCAGTCCGTCCCGAACGAAATTGCCCTGCTGACCGCCAATCTCCCGGTCGGATACCACCGCGATCTGCAACTCATGAAGGACATTCTCTTCCCGGCCCTCACCGAAATCCGCCGCACGCTCCGCATGTGCGACTTCATGCTGGCTCACGTGCGCGTCAACGAGCATATTCTCGATGACCGCAAGTACGACTACCTCTTCACCGTGGAGGATGTCAACCGCCTCGTCCTCCAGGGCGTGCCCTTCCGCGAGGCATACCGCCAGGTCGGCATGGCCGTCCAGCGCGGCGAGTACCGCCCCACGCGCGAGGTTCATCACACCCACGAGGGAAGCATCGGGAACCTCTGCACCGCGGAGATCCGCCGCAAGATGGAGACCGTCATGCAGGAGTTTGAGACCCCGGGGATGCAGGAGGAGTTGTCATGAAAAGAGTGGACGGGGTGGAGCCCTGTGCCGTGTTGTGCGAGTTGATGAACCCCGACGGCACGATGGTCCGGCGGCCCGAAATCGAGGCATTCGGGCATTGGCACCGTTGTCCCGTCGTTTCGGTCGCCGACCTCATCCGCGCTGTCGCATGACAGAAGCCGGGAAGTAAAAAAGAAAGAAAATCGTCCGTTCCTGCACCACGGAGATCCATTGCAAAGAAAGTCCTCATACAAGCCCTTTCCCGAACGGGAAAATCTGTATCGGGCAGGTAAAAGAGTCACAAGACAGCGCGGCATATCCAAATTATTTTACCTATCTTTGCAAACAGGGATTTCTCTTCAGAAGAAATCCAAGATTCGAAAATGAATTAGAGACATATAGACATATCGTTTACAAGGCGTTAGCTTTCATTCTTGTTCTTGAAACTTCGACACTTTCAGAGCAACCAAGAGTAAAGCGGGAACGCCCACGAGAACGTGGGCTTTACTCGTTTATTTGGTTGCAAGGTAGTCGAAGACCTCAAGAACAGATAAAAGTACTGTCCCACGTCTTTTTTTATCGTATTCAGTCCTGCAGGGGCAGGCGGGACAAATTAACAACTAATCCGACATGAAGAAATTTCTGTTTTTGGGATGGCTCCTCGCCGCAGCATCGCTGACCGCCTGCGACAAGGACAACGAACAAAACGGTGACGGGCCCTGTCCCGTCACCGACATCGAACTCCCGCAATCAAGCGAACAAACGCCAATCGTGCCCGGCAGCACAATCGAAATCCGCGGAAACGGATTCGAAGACGACTGCGAAATCTGGCTCTTCGAAGAGACCCGGACCGCAGCATCCGCAGGGGTAAAGGCCGAAATCCTCGAAGTCTCCGCTTCCATCGTCCGGTTCACGGCTCCCGATCTCTCCGGAGCCCAAAGCATCGAACTTCGGCAAAATAACGGCGCATGGAGAATCGGCACACTGGTATTTCCCGAAGAAGAGGAGGAGACGCCGGTCGAGATCCTCCCCCGCCGGATCTCACACATCAAAATCACCTATCCGGACGACTTATCCTTCGTCCAGCAGTTCGCCTACGACGAACAGGGCCGCATTGCCTCCATCACGGAGACGGACCAGCAATACGCCTATCCCGGAACCACGGCCCAGGATGAAGTGACAAATTTCGCATATGAAAGCGACCGCATCGTCATCACCGAACCCTCCGGCGCACAGTCGATCCTCACATTGGTCGACAACAGAACCACTGCCATTACCGGCGTTGCTCACAATGATCACTACACCGACGACTACGCCTTCTCCTATGATGTAAATGGCTACATCGCCACCAGCACCTGGACCCAGAATCCCGACAAAACCTACTCTGCAAAAAGCATCTACACCGTCGTAAACGGATGTATGACTCAAGTCCGGGAAGATGAAGATTCCGAGGAGTGGTACGGAGGCAATGCTTCCTACACAAACAACCCCGAACAGACAAACAACCTCAACATCGACCTGTTCGGCATCAGCGACTTCATCACCACGACCGATCTCGACCGGATCTATCTGGTCGGCGCCGGAGGAAATCGGCTGAAAAAACTCCCCTCCACGATCGATTACGGGGAGAACGGAATTGACACCTATCGCTATACGATGGAGGGCGAATACATCTCGAAAATCGAAATCGACGAGGACGGTGAACCTCTCACGATACTGGAAATCTTCTACGAGGATTGACAGTCCGAATCCGACCGCAAAAAAGGGCCCCGAAAATTCGGGGCCCTTTTTCATGGATGACGGGGTTCGCGGACTACTTGATGCGCTCGTAGTATTCGCGTGTGCGCGTGTCCACGCGGATCTTGTCACCCGTGTTGATGAACAGCGGCACGCGGATCGTCGCTCCCGTATTCACCGTCGCAGGCTTCAGCGAGTTCGTCGACGCCGTGTCACCCTTCACGCCCGGCTCCGTATAGGTTACCTCCATGTCCACGATCGGGGGAAGCTCCGCCGAAAGAACCGTCTCCTTCTCCGTGTGGAACATCACCTCGACAATCTGACCGTCGGCCATCAGGTCGTAGTTGTTGATCAGGTTCTTGTCGATGTTGATCTCCTCGAACGTCTCCGTGTGCATGAAGTGCATACCCAGGTCATCCTCGTAGGTGAACTGGTACGGACGCCGCTCCACGCGAACCGGCTCGATCTTCACGCCCGCCGAGAACGTGTTCTCCAATACGCGGCCGTTCTCCAGGTTCTTCAGTTTCGTGCGCACGAAAGCGGGACCCTTGCCCGGCTTCACATGCTGAAAGTCGATGATCTGGAACGTCTTCCCGTCCAGCTCGATGCACATGCCGATCTTGATGTCTGCGGTTGTTGCCATAGTATCTGTTTTTTTAAGTGTTCTTCGCGGCCGCAAAGGTAACAAAAACTTCCCGAATTTCCTAATCCCCGGACCACGCAACGTTTCCCGCCCTATCCGGCTGGGCTACAATTCGATCGACTTGCACCGAAGGCCCAACTGACGGATCTTCTCCAACGTCCGGGGAAGCGCGTAGCGCATGTTCCGGAAAGCCTTCTCGCTGTCGTGGAAAACGACGATGGCGCCCGGAGCCAGGTATTTCGTCACGTTCTTCAGGCACGTCCGGGGAGACAACTGCCGGTTGTAGTCCCGGGAGATGATGTCCCACATCACCAGCTTGTAGCGCTGGCCCAGCAGACGCGCCTGCGCCGGCGTAATCTGCGCGTAGGGAGGCCGGAACAACTCCGTATGGAGCAGGTCGTTCGCAAAATCGACATCCTCCGTATAGCGCTCCAGGCTCATCCCCCAACCCTTCTGGTGCGAATAGGTGTGGTTACCCACCTTGTGCCCCGCATCCAGGATCCGCCGGTAAAGGTCCGGGTACATCTCCACGTTCTTGCCCAGCACGAAGAACGTGGCCTTCGCGTCGTACTTCTCCAGCGTCGAGAGAATCCACTCCGTAATACCCGGCGTGGGCCCGTCGTCAAAGGTCAGGAAAACCCCGTCCGGGTCGTCGATCTCCCAGATCAGGTCCGGCATCAGGCGCCGGATGAGTTTCGGTGGTTTCAAGCGCATACGCCCGCAAAATTAATCATTTTCCGTGCCTTTTGGAAAAATAGTTGTATATTTGTAAATATTCAATTCTTACTCCATGACCATGAAAACGCTTTGCCGTGGCATATTCGCCCTGATGATCGCCGCCGCTGTGGCCGGATGCGACGCTTTCCATACCCTCAACAAGAAAAAAACCGCTCAGGGGCGACCCTACGAGCTCATCGTCGTATGCCCGCAGATGGAGTGGAACGGAGAACTCGGGGACTCCCTGCGCGCCGTCTTCACGGCCCCGGTCCCCTATCTGAACCAGGTCGAACCCCTCTTCGATGTCCTCCGGGTCACCGAACGCGGGTTCAAGGACATGATCGCAGACCATCGCAATATCCTCAAGATCGTCGTTGACCCCGAGGTCCGGCAGGCGGAAGCGGCCGTCGAGTACAATGTCACTTCCGAACCCCAGATCGTCGTCACGCTCCAGGGACCCGATGACAAGGCCGTCGTCGGATACCTCTCCCAAAACCGCGACAACCTGCTCCACGTCCTCGAACAGGCCGAACGCGACCGGGACGTCCAGACGTACACCTCGTTCAACAACCCCGGAATCGAAGCCGCCATCCGGGAACTCTTCGGCATGGAGATCAAGGTCCCCAAAGGGTACGTTCTCGCCAAACAGACCGACGATTTCCTCTGGGCCCGATATGAATACCCCACGGCAAGCCAGGGATTCTTCGTATACTCCTATCCCTACGAAGGCCCCGAGTCCCTCTCGCTCGATGCCCTGATCAAGGCCCGGAACAGGTTCGCTGCCCTGATTCCCGGACCCTCCGACGGCTCCTACATGATCACATCCGACGCTTTCGAACCCGGCTATCGGCTCTTCCGCCTCGAAGGACGGCTCTGGTGCGAACTCCGCGGCTTCTGGGACGTGGAGGGTGACTTCATGGGCGGTCCATTCGTCAGCTACACGACCGTCGATACCGAAACCAACCGCATATTCACCCTCGACGGTTATGTTTACGCCCCCGACCTCAACAAACCCCGCAAGCGGAATTACATCCGGGGCATAGAGCATCTGCTCTACACGATCCATTTCCCCGAGCAGCAAAAATAACCGCAGAAGGGGGGGGGCCGGAAGAGGATGAGGGAGAGGAAGAGAGGAAGAGAGGAAGAGAGAGGCAAGAGAAGCGAGAAAAGAAGAGAGGGCAAGAGAGGGCAGGAGAGGGAAGATAGAAGCAAGAGAAGCAAGAAAAGAAGAGAGGGGCAGGGAGGGAAGGAGAGGGCCGGCAGAGAAGCAGAGAGAGAAAAGGCTGAGGAGCTGAAAAAGTAGGCCGCAAAAACAGACACGAATCCCGCCCCGAGAAACAGTCGATAAAAACGGCAGCCGTAACACCGTATGCAGCAAATTCTGACATACATCTTCATTGCACTCTACTCGGTGACGATCCTCAGCGTCATTCTGGTCATCATTACCGAAAACCGGAACCCGCTGAAGACCCTCCCCTGGATTATCGTGCTCATCTTCGCACCCGTGGTCGGACTCCTCTTTTACTTCTTCTTCGGGCAGAACCTCTCCAAACAACGGATCATATCCCGAAGAACCCGGAAACGAATCACCATGCACCTCGCCGAATCCGACGAATCCGGACACCCCGAAATCCCGGAAACCTGGAAACCCCTCGCCAAACTCCTCAAAAGCACAATCCACGCCGTACCCCTGTACGGCAGCCGAATTACCCCCTATACCGACGGAGCAGCCAAAATGGAGGCTCTGCTCGATGAAATCAAACTCGCACGACACCATATACACCTCCAATACTACATCTTCTGCGACGATGATACCGGGAAGCTGCTGCGCGACGTCCTCGTCGAAAAGGCCCGGAAAGGCGTACGGATCCGGATCCTCTACGACGATGTCGGATGCAGCGGCGTCAAAAAGGCATTCTTCGATTCCATGAGAAACGTGGGTATCGAAGTCCACGCCTTCCTCCATGTCCGTTTCCCTCGCTTCACCAGCAAAATCAATTACCGGAACCACCGCAAAATCGCCGTTATCGACGGCCGGGTGGGATTCATCGGCGGAATGAACATCGCTGACCGATATGTCCACGGACCCGGATGGGGTACCTGGAAAGACTCCCACTTCCGAATCGAAGGAAACGGAGTCGCCGGACTTCAGGCTTCGTTCCTCAGCGACTGGTCCGCAACCACCAAACACCGCATCACGGGACCCGAATACTATCCCCTGGCCAAACGATATACGGACGGAATCCTTCAGATCGTCCCGAGCGGGCCCTTCGGAAAGTGGAGAACACTCCTCCAGGGGGACAGCTACGCCATCGAGAACGCCAGAAAACGGGTCTGGATACAAACCCCCTACTACCTCCCCTCCGACGTCCTCAACTCCGCACTCCAGGCTGCCGCACTCGCCGGAATCGACGTGAGAATCATGCTCCCCGCACGCTCCGATTCGCGCGTCGTAGACCTCGCATCGCACTCCTTTCTCGACGACATGATGAAAGCCGGAGCGAAGATCCTCTTCTACACCCCGGGATTCCTCCACGCCAAACTCCTGATCATCGACGACGTCCTGACCATAATCGGTTCCGCAAACATGGATTTCCGAAGTTTCGAGCACAATTTCGAGGTCAACGCCTTCGTCTACGACGCCGATTTCAATGCGCAAATGTCCCGCATATTCACCGACGACACCGCCCGGTCCCACGCCCTGACACCCGCCGAATGGTTCAACCGCCCCCGGTCGCGACGATGGGCGGAATCCCTGATGCGCGTATTCTCGCCCCTGCTGTAACCCGAAGAAAAAGAGAGCAGAAGGAGAGGGGGGGGCGGAAAATGGAAAATGGAAAATGGAGAATCGGGGGAGGGATAATGGGGGAAATGGATGGGTAAACCGCAGGCGGATCAGAGCTCCACGATGCCGTGGCGGATCGCATAGACCACCAGCGAGGCCGTATTCTTGCAACCCGTCTTTTCAAGGATATTCGCACGGTGCTTGTCCACCGTCCGCTTCGAGATGAAGAGCGAATCGGCAATCTCCTGATTCGACAAACCCTGGCAAACGGCAACCAGAATCTCCCGCTCCCGCGACGAAAGCGGTTCGTCCGGGACATCCTCACGCGTGCGCATGCGCCCCGTCAGTGACGAGAGCAGCTGCGGCGAAAAGTAACTCCCTCCCGCCATCACCGTATCGATCGCCTCCAGCACATCGCCGATATCCGAATCCTTCAGCAGGAAACCTTTCGCCCCGGCCTTCACCATCCGCGAATAGTAGCTCTCCTCACCGAACATCGACAGCGTGATGATCCGCAACTCCGGACGCCGGGCCAGGGCCCGCTCCGTGGTCTGTGCGCCGTCGAGCCCCGGCATGGCGAAATCCATGAAGACGATATCCGCCTCCACGGCATCCAGCATTCCCAGAAACTCCTCGCCGCTTCCCGCTTCGCCTACAACCCGGCACTCCCCGCAATGCTCCAGCAAACCCCGCAGGCCGTTGCGGAAGAGCGAATGGTCGTCGACAAGGATGATCCGCCGTTCCATATCAGCGGCGGCGTTTACGGTTGCGCTTTGCAGGGGCCGGCTCCTGCTGTGTGTTCACGCGGATCGCAGCCCGCATCCCCTTGCCCTTCGACGAGGTGATGTCGAACGTCCCGCCCAGCGAATTGATCCGCGAAGCGATGTTCGAAAGGCCCATTCCGCAGTCCATCATCGCCTGCGGGTTGAAGCCCCGGCCGTTGTCCGAATAGTCCAGCGCCAGCTCCGGACCGTTCTGAGACAGCGACAGGTTCACCTCCGTACAGGCCGCGTGTTTGAGCGAATTGTTGATCAGCTCGCAGATCACCCGGTAGAGGATCACCTCGATATCCGTATCGTAGCGCTCGCCCCGCAGGTTCGTCGTGAAGCGGATCTTCACGTCGTGCATCGCCGCACTCTTGTCGATGAAGTTCTGCACGCCGCGCGCCAGTCCGAAGTCGTTCAGCACGTGCGGCGACAGGTTGTTCGAGATCTCGCGCAGCGAACGGATCGCCTCGTCGATCACGTAGGTCGTATTGGCGATGATCTCTCGCTGCTCGGCGTTGTGCTCCTCGCGCGAAAGGGCCGTCAGCGACATCTTCGCGGACGACAGCAGCGGCCCCAGGCCGTCGTGGAGCTCCTTCGAGAAGCGCGAGCGCGCCTTCTCCTCCGTACGCAGCACCGCCGTCAGGATCCGTTTGTTCAGCAGCGACCGCTGGCGGTTCAGCCGCTCGATATACTTGAAGAGTTTGTGCGCATACATCACGCCGATCGACAGGCAGACCGAAATCACGATGCCCAGGTAGGCGAACCACCACCGAGCAATCACCTCGACGCCCGACTCTACGAGCAACTGGATCAGGCGCTCCACCGAAAGCAGCGAAAAGCCCACGATGAAGAGAATCCACACCGAATTGTACTTCGTGGTGCGCACCAGCCGCAACGCATAGCCCGTAGCTACGCACTGGATAACGATCGAAATGACTAACAGGATCTTGATCAGCATAGAGCGGTGTTTTTTCTGTTTTTACAAAGATACGAAACTGCGGCCAATCAACCGCACGATTCCGCCGCTATTTTCGAGAGGCAGGGTCCGAATCGCACGCCGAAGGAAAGGACCGGCGCAGATTCCGCAACTGCCCATAGTCCGTCAGGTCGGTCTGAACAGGGACCACCGCCACGTATTTGTTCCGAAGCGCCCACTCGTCGGTATCCTCCGCGTCGGGTTCGCTGTTGACAAAGGCGCCCGTGAGCCAGAAATACTCCCGACCGCGCGGATCTTCGTGCCGGTAGAACTCCTCCCGCCAGAATCCCCGGTTCTGGCGGCACAGACGGATGCCCCGCAGCTCCTCGGGACGACCCGCGGGGACATTCACGTTCAGGCACAGCGGCAACTCGACCGGACCGGAGAGCAACGCCTCGACGACCTGCGTCCCGTAGTGCACCGCGGCCTCGAAATCCGCATCCGCACCGTGGTCGTCCAGAGAAAGGCCCACCGCCGGACAGCCGTAAAAACTCCCCTCGATGGCCGCACCCATCGTCCCCGAATAGAGGATGTTCACCGCCGAGTTCGAGCCGTGGTTGATCCCCGAAATCATCAGGTCGACACGCTTCTCGCGCAGCAGGTAGTCGAAAGCCATCTTCACGCAGTCCACCGGCGTTCCCGAAAAGGAGTAGACATCGACCCCTTCTTCCTCGCGGACCTTTCGCAAATAGAGCGGGTTATACATCGTAATGGCCTGGCTCATGCCGCTCTGAGGCGTCTCCGGAGCCACACCGACAACCCGGCCGAAGCGCCGGGCTACTTCAATGGCGGCGGCAAAACCTTTCGAGGCGTAGCCGTCGTCGTTCGTCACCAATATCAATCGTTCGTTCTTCATCGTTCCGGTTTTTCGGCAGAGTGCGCTTCGGAACGGAATCGGAGGGTCGTTCGGGCATCCCGAAGGGGGTTCCGCAGTGCACAACGCAAGCAAAGGTACGAATAAATCTCTCTTTTTTCACGCATAATTTGCATCATATCGTTTTTTCTCTTTATCTTTGCACTCCCCATCAGGGCGTATATCGACCTCTTTCATTGGGCGGTACGGCAAACGCGGGGGGGGGCCGTGAAACGGGGGGGGGTGAAGACCGAACTCCGGAAGCGGGAGGGGTGAAAGCCAAACTCCGACGGGCGAGAGGGCAAACTCCGAGAGGAGGAGAACCGAACTCCGGCAGCGGGAGGGGTGAAAACCAAACTCCAACCGGGCGAGAAGGCAAACTCCGAGAGGAGGAGAACCGAACTCCGGCAGCGGGAGGGGTGAAAACCAAACTCCAACCGGGCGAGAAGGCAAACTCCGAGAGGAGGAGAACCGAACTCCGGCAGCGGGAGGGGTGAAAACCAAACTCCAACCGGGCGAGAAGGCAAACTCCGAGAGGAGGAGAACCGAACTCCGGCAGGAGCGGGCAAGAGCCAAACTCCGACGCAAAGGTCCCCCGATTCGCAGGATTATCGGAAAAAATCCGGTATGGTAGTCCGACTGCAGCGGGAATGTCGAGTGCGAAACTTAAAAATTTGTTGCAACAATGAACAAAGACGCAATCATCAAGCTCGTAAACGAGCAGATGTGGCCCAAGACGGATGCCGATGTTCCGTCGTTCAAGGCCGGTGACACCATCACCGTATCCTACCGAATCATCGAGGGTAACAAGGAGCGCGTACAGAGCTTCCGCGGCGTGGTGATCCAGATCAAGGGTTCGGGAAAAACCAAGATGTTCACCATCCGCAAGATCTCCAACGGTGTAGGCGTAGAGCGTATCTTCCCCCTCTACTCCCCCCACATCGACAAGATCGAGGTCAACAAGATCGGTGTCGTTCGCCGCGCCCGCATCTACTACCTCCGCAACCTGACCGGTAAGAAGGCACGCATCAAGGAGAAGCGTATGACCCGTTCGGAGGAGAAATAATCCCCCGCGCGTCGAAGAAAAAAGGATGTCACCCCAAAGTGGCATCCTTTTTTCATGCGGCACAACATCCCGGCCCCTCTCCGGCCGGAACCGCGGACTAACATTCCGCCCCGTCCGGCCAACAGCTCCATCCGCTCTGCCCCCCTCCCTACTCACGAAAAAAAACGGGGCGGAGACCCCAAGTCCCCGCCCCCGCATGTCGGAATCAAACCGGAAAACTAATCCACCGGAATGTCCTTGTTCACGTTCTTCGAGCCAATCAGCGCATAGTAAAGCATATACGCCAAACCGGCAATGATCACCCAGTAACTGGTCAGATAATTCGATACGTCGGCCACATAGCCCTGGATCAGCGGAAGAATACCGCCGCCGCAAACCATCATCATGAAGATACCCGAACCCATCGAGGTGTACTTGCCGATACCCTCGACTGCCAGGTTGAAGATGCTGCCCCACATCACCGACGTGCAGAGTCCGCACAGCGTGATGAACATGATGCCGATCGGAACCTCAATCATCGCAAAGCCCGTACCCGTGAAGACCGGCATACGGCCCGTAATCGTCGTCGGAGCAAAAATACCCAACAGAATGAAGATGATTGCGGCTACGCAGACAACGGACAGCTGAACCCGGCTCGAAACCTTCGCGCCGATCATTCCGCCGATCAAACGCCCGCACATCATCAGGAACCAGTAGGTCCCGACCAGCGAGCCGGCGGCAGCGGCAGCCATACCCATACCGCTCGTTGCGGCATCCGGAGCGGCCGTCAGGAACAGGTTCATGAAGTTCGGAATACCGACCTCGACGCCCACATAGATGAAGATCGCTACCGTACCCAGCACGAAGTGGCGGAACGACAGCGCACTGTGCTTGTCCTTCTTCTCCGATTTCGCCTCCTGGATCGCATACGGCTCCGGAATGTTGACGGCCAGCAGCACCACAAAGACCAACGCAAAGATACCCATGGCGATGAAGAGCGCGGGAGCGGCGTCGCTGATCGTCGCATTGGCCGCATTACCCATCAGGTAGCCCACCAGGATCGGAACGATCGTCGCGGAAATCGAGTTCAGTGATCCGCCGAACTGGATCAGCTGGTTACCCTTCTTGCCGCCGCCCCCAAGCGTATTCAGCATCGGGTTCACGACCGTGTTCAGCATACACATCGAGAAACCCGAAATGAAGGCTCCGGCAAGATAGACTCCGAAACTCCCCGCCTCGCCGGCCAGGAACTGGATACCGACGCCGATAAAGCCTACTGCGATGGCGACCAGCGCCGTCTTCTTGTAGCCGATGCGTTTCAGCATCAGACCCGCGGGAAGTCCCATGAAGGCATAGGCGATGAAGTTGGCGGCATTGCCCAGCTGCGACATCCAGTTCGCCACCGAGAACTGGTTCTTCACGATTACGCCCAGCGGGTTCGTAAGGCCCGTCACGAACGAGATCATCGCAAACAGCGCGAACATCATGATGATGGGCAACGTGTAGTTTTTCTTTTGCGTTTGTTCCATTAGTTTTATAAATATTAGGTTAATGAGTTCGAGTTATCGGTCCCTCTCCGCAATATACGCGCAGAGGTTCACCAGCGCCGAACGGTACTCCGAATCCCCGTAGTCCGAAAGCATCGCTGCAGCTCGGGCTATATAGTCCTGCATCACCTCCCCGGCATACGTCAGGCCCCCCTCCGCCTCAACCGTCGAGCGGAGGTACTCCACGGCGGAATCATCCTCGTAACAGCGCGAAAGCCGCTCGACCAGTTCGTTCCGGCGGCTCTCCGGTAGACGCTCCAGCACACTCAGCAGGGGCAGCGTGATCTTCCCTTCCCGAAGATCATTGCACGCCGGTTTCCCCGTCCGGGCCGTCGGCGTGTAGTCCAGGATGTCGTCCCGGATCTGGAAAGCCATCCCTACGGCCTCACCGAAACGGCGCATCGTCGTCACCTTGTCGCGCGTCGCGCCAACGGCCAAAGCGCCCGCCGAAGCACTCACGCCCAGCAGGCACGCAGTCTTCTTGTAGATGATATCGAAGTAAGATTGACGTGTCATCGTCCGGTTGGCAGCACACTCGTCCTGCAAAACCTCTCCCTCACACAGTGCAGCCATCGATCCGCAAATGTGCGTCACCAGGTCGAACTGCCCGCTCTGAAGCCCGATATTCATGTTCCGGGCCAGAATGTAGTCCCCCAGGATCACGGCCTTGTGCGACTGCCACCGCGCATTCACCGAGGCACGGCCCCGTCGCGTATCGGCTTCGTCGATCACATCGTCGTGGATCAGCGACGCTACGTGGATCATCTCAACCAGCATCGCAGCCAGGCACGCGCGCCGACCTGTCGAGGCCCCCTTCACCGAGGCGTTCATCGCCGCGGAAAGCATCACCAGCGTCGGCCGGATCCCTTTCCCGCGCGACGACAGCGCATAACGCAACATGTCGGACAACAACTCTCCCTCCGCCGTAAACTGGCGATCGACGAACTCGCCGAATGCTGACAACTCCGTTGTGACGGGCTTGCGAATCTCTTCAAGTGTAATCATAATCGCAAAGATAGTCATTTTTCCCTTTCAAGGCACGGACTATCCCGCTTTTTTCGTACCTTTGGCCTTCGGTAAAGAGCAGGTAAAATGGATTTTCTCAAAGCAACCCTTGCGAAAACAGCCCCCGCCCTCGTCGCAATCGCGGTATTCTTCATCGCGGCGGCCGTCTATTTCGCACCCCAGTTCCGCGGCGAAGTACTCCCGCAGCACGACGTCATCCAGTACCGCGGAATGTCCAGCGACATCTACGAATCAAGAGAACAGTCCGGCGAAGATCCGCAATGGACCGGACGAATGTTCGGAGGCATGCCTGCCTATCTGATCAACATCCAATACCCCGCGATGTTCGTGAAAAACTACGTCGGGAAGATCGTAACCTGGATCGACACCCCCGCAGCATTCCTCTTTTTCGCCATGCTCGCATTCTGGATCATGCTCCTCATCGGGAAGGTAAACCCATGGGTCGGCATCATCCCGGCGCTCGCATACGGATTCTCCACCTACTTCCTGCTGATCATCGCCGCCGGACACATCACCAAAATGTGGGCCCTGGTCTACGCCCCCTTGATGATGGGCGGTGCGTGGATGACCCTCCGCCGCAACGTCTGGGCCGGAATGGCGCTCACGGCACTCGCCACATCCCTCGAAATCGGGGCAAACCACCCGCAGATCACCTACTATTTCCTCCTGGCCATGGCCGCTCTCTGGGTCAGCGAGGCCGTTTTCGCAATCCGCGAGAAGCGGATCAGGGAGTTCGCCCGACGCACCGCAGCCCTCGCCGCGGCCGGAATCCTCGCCGTGGGATCCAACTTCGCACCCCTCTGGTACACCGCACAGCACTCCCTCGAGACCATCCGGGGCGGTTCGGAGCTCGCCGAAGCCTCCGAAGCCTCCGAACAAGGCGGACTCGACCTCGATTACGCAACGGCCTGGAGCTACGGAAAAACCGAAAGTTTCAACCTGCTGATTCCCGACTTCATGGGGCGCGACTCCGCAACCGGACTCCCCGCCGACGGCCAGACCGCCGCAGAACTCACCGATATCGGACGCCAGCTCGGAGCCCCGTCGCTCGCCGGCTGGGCCCGCCAGCTGCCCGCCTACTGGGGCACCCAACCCTATACCGGAGGCCCGACCTATCTCGGGGCCGCAGCCATCTTCCTCGCCCTGCTCGGATGCATCTGGGCACAGGGCCGGAACAAATGGTGGATCATCGCCGTCTGCGTGCTGACGATGCTCCTCGCCTGGGGCCGCAACTTCATGGGATTCACCGAACTGGCATTCCGGATCCTGCCCGGATACAACAAGTTCCGGACCGTCTCGATGACCCTCGTCGTCGTACAGTGGGCCGTGCCCCTGCTCGGCGCATTCGCCCTCGTGCGGCTCTGGAAAGAGGGGATACCCCGTGAACGGCTCCGGAAAGGGATCGCCTGGGCCGCCGGAATCTCCGGAGGGCTCTGTCTGTTGTTCGCCGTGGCCGGCGGCGCCCTCTTCGACTTCGGGCGCGCAGCAAGTGCCGAACAGATGACCGAAACCTTCCGGCAGCTCTTCGCTGCAAACGGCCTCCAATCCTACATCGACCGCGGCATGGATGTCGAGTGGGGCGAAGCCGTCGCCCGGGCCGTCGCCGCAGACCGCTGCGACATGATGCAAGCCGATGCCTGGCGCTCGCTCCTCATGATTCTCCTCTCCGCGGCGCTGGTCCTCCTGTGGGGACTCCGCAAAATCGGACGAGGCGTGGCCGTGGCTGCAATCGCCGCCGTCATGATCCTGGACCTCGTGCCCGTGGACCGGAGGTTTCTCTCCGCCGAAAACTTCGTGTCTCCCCGCCGCACGCAAGTCACCCCCTCGGCCGCCGACCTCGCCATCCTCGAAGACAAGGAACCCGGATATCGCGTGCTCAACCTCACCGTCAGCCCATTCAACGACGCCACAACCTCCTATTTCCACCGCTCCGTCGGCGGTTATCACGGAGCCAAGCTCGCCCGCTATCAGGACCTCATCGACCGCTATATGAGCGATCCGTACAATCCGGACCCCGCCGTGCTCGACATGCTCAACACCCGCTACGTCATCGTCGCCGGTGAGGACGGACAACCCCAAGCCCAGCGCCGCACGACGGCGTTCGGGGCCGCTTGGTTCGTCGATTCGCTCGCCGGGGCCGCTTCCCCGCGCGAGGAGATCGAACGCCTCGGACAGGTCAACCTCCGCACAACGGCCGTCGTGGCCGCGGATCGGGCCGAAAAGAGCGCTCTGAATCCGATGCCCCGCGACATCTGCAACCCGGCCCGCATCGAACTCACGGAATACAGGCCCAATTACCTCAAATACCGTTACAACAGCCCCGAAGAGGCCGTGGCGGTCTTCTCCGAAATCTTCTACGACAAGGGTTGGACCGCATACGTCGACGGCAAGGAGACCCCCTGTTTCCGCGCCGACTACGTACTGAGAGCCATGGAGCTCCCGGCCGGAGAACACGTCGTCGAATGGAGGTTCCGGGCCCCCGGATGGAGGGCCGTCGAAGCCGTCACAGGAGTCTGCTCCGCATTGATCCTCCTTGGAACCCTGGCCTCAATCCTCTTCGCCCTGCGCAAGAAAAAAACATCATGCCATGAAGGATGACAAAAGGCTCAAACGAAAGGTCCGCAACTCCTACATCGTATCGACCGTCAGCATCTCCCTCGTCCTGTTCCTTCTCGGATCGGTCGGATACCTGATGACCGCCGCGCTGAAGGTCGCACACTCGCTCCAGGAGAGTATCACCGTTACCGTGGAGCTGAACAGCGAAATCTCCGACAACCGGCGCGCCGAAATCGAAAAACAACTCGCCGAAGAGATCATCGTCTCCTCGATCCGCTTCTCGTCCCGGACCGAAAAGGCCGAAGATGAAGAGTTCCGCAAAATGTTCGGCGCCGAATTCGAGGAGGTCCTCCAGGAGAACCCGCTGCTCGACTCCTTCGAACTCACCCTTTCGGCCGCGTCTGAAGACCAGGAGCTCCTCGACGATTTCATCACCGCCGTGGAGCGAATACCCGGCATCGAACACGTATCCTACCCGGCCCGCATGGCGCAGCGGCTGCACGCGACGGTAAACAAGATCCGCCTCGTGCTGATCCTCTTCGGCGGTGCCCTGCTCGTCATCTCCCTCATCCTGCTGAGCAACACCATCCGGCTGGCCATCTTCTCGAAACGCTATCTGATCAACACCATGAAGCTCGTCGGTGCTACCAAGTGGTTCATCATGAAGCCCTTCCTCGGAAGCAGCATCACCCAGGGAATCATCGCCGGAGCCGCCGCCGCCATGCTCTTCTGCCTGGCCGTTTACGGGCTCAACGAGGCCGTCCCCGAACTGACAACCTTCGCCGAGATCCGCAAAATCACGATCATCCTCGGCGCAATGATCGGCGGAGGCGTCGTCATATCCGGACTCTTCACCTTCGCGGCGCTCAACAAATTCGTAAACATGAAGTCTAACAAGATATACCTCTATTAAATGGAAAAAAAACAGCCCCAGAAAACCGACCAGCCCGAAAACCCCAGGATGCCGCTCTCTCGCAAAAACTACATCCTCCTGGCAATCGGGTTCGCCGTCATCCTCCTCGGATTCATCCTCATGGCCGGAGGCGGCAGCGACTCCCCCGACGAGTTCAACTACGCCATGTTCTCCTGGCGCAGGATCACGCTCGCACCTATCCTCGTGATCGGTGGCTTCGCATTCGAAATCTACGCCATTCTGAAACGTTTCAACTAAACCAAACCAACTCGTCACGATGGATACATTACAGGCCATTCTGTTAGGCATCGTACAGGGAATCACCGAATTCCTCCCCGTTTCGAGCAGCGGGCACCTCCAGATCGCCAAGGAACTCCTCGGCGTACAGCTCGAAGAAAACCTCACCTTCGATGTCGCACTCCATGCCGCAACCGTCCTGAGTACGATCGTCGTGCTCTGGAGCGAAATCCGAAGGCTCCTCAAGGGGCTCTTCTCCCGACACTTCAACGAAGAGCAGGCATACATCCTCAAAATCGTCGTCTCGATGATCCCCATCGGGATCGTCGGCCTCCTGCTCAAGGAGCAGCTCAACGCCCTGCTCGACGCCCCCTGCATCCTCGCGGTCGTCGGCGCCATGCTGCTCCTGACCGCAGCCCTGCTCGCATTCGCCTACTACGCAAAACCCCGGCAGAAGGAGAACATCTCCTACCGCGACGCCTTCATCATCGGCCTGGCACAGGCCTGCGCCGCCATGCCCGGGCTCTCCCGGTCCGGCTCGACCATCGCGACGGGGCTCCTCCTCGGGAACAAAAAGGCCGCCGTCGCCCAGTTCTCCTTCCTGATGGTCCTCGTCCCCATTCTCGGCGAAACACTCCTCGAAGCCGTGAAGGGTGAACTCACGGCCGGAGTCGGGACCGTACCCCTGATCGCCGGGGCTGCCGCATCGTTCATCACGGGGTGTCTGGCCTGCAAGTTCATGCTCGAAATCGTCAAACGCGGACGCCTGATCTGGTTCGCCGTCTACTGCGCGCTGGCCGGAACCGTCTCCATCGCAAGCTACCTCTTCTGATGAGCGAAGACAAGGAACTCCGCGGCATCAATTTCGAGGAGGGGTACATCGCCGTCCTGGACAAACCCCTGAGGTGGACCTCCACCGATGTCGTGCGCAAGATCAAGTTCTCGCTCCGGAAACTCGGGTACCGACGCATCAAGGTCGGGCACGCCGGGACCCTCGACCCCCTGGCTACGGGCATCCTGCTCGTCTGCATCGGACGCGCAACCAAGATGGTCGACGCCCTCCAGGCCGAGGAGAAGGAGTACGTCGCCGACATCATGCTCGGGGCTACGACCCCCAGCTACGACCTCGAACACGAAATCGACCGGACCTATCCCTGGGAGCACATCACCCGCGATGCCGTCGAAAAAGCCCTGGCGGAGCTCACCGGCGAACGGCTCCAGACCCCGCCCGTCTACTCCGCCAAGAAGATCGACGGCACACGCGCCTATGAACTCGCCCGGGCCGGAGAGGAGGTTGCCGTCAGGCAGGCGCTTATCCATATCTACGAGATGGAGCTCCTCGAATGCGAACTCCCCCGGCTGAAGATCCGCGTGCGGTGCAGCAAGGGAACCTACATCCGCTCGCTCGCAAACGAAATCGGAACCGCACTCCACAGCGGGGCCCATCTGACCGGGCTCCGCAGGACCCGAAGCGGCGGCTTTACCCTCGAAAATGCCTGGAATCTCGACGATTTCCTGGAAAATTTACAAAATCTTGAAACAAAATGACACTTTTTACGTATAGAAAATAATCTGTCTTATTTTCTGAACGTTAAAAAAGCGTTGCACCTATGAAGTTATCGCAATACGGATACGATTTTGCCCCCGAAATGCTGGCCAAATATCCCGCCGAAAGCCGGGACGAATCCCGCCTGATGGTCATCAACCGCGCAAAAGGGTCCATCGAACACCGCATTTTCAAGGACATCATCGAATATTTCGACGAAAAAGACCTCTTCGTTTTCAACGATACAAAGGTCTTCCCCGCACGACTCTACGGAAACAAGGAGAAAACAGGCGCCGAAATCGAAATATTCCTCCTCCGCGAACTCAACCGCGACCTCCGGCTCTGGGACGTACTCGTAGACCCCGCACGGAAAATCCGGATCGGGAACAAACTCTACTTCGGAGACGACGACCTGCTCGTCGCCGAAGTCATCGACAACACCACATCCCGCGGCCGAACCCTCCGGTTCCTCTTCGACGGCTCCTACGAGGAGTTCAAACAGGCTCTCTTCTCCCTCGGCGAAACCCCGCTCCCAAAATGGGTCCGCGAAAAGGTCGAACCCGAAGATGCCGAACGATACCAGACCATCTTCGCCCGGCACGAAGGCGCCGTCGCCGCCCCTACAGCCGGAATGCACTTCTCGAAACACCTCATGAAACGAATGGAAATCAAGGGTATCGACAGCGCATTCGTCACCCTGCACGTCGGACTCGGCAACTTCCGAACCGTCGACGTCGAGGACCTCTCCAAACACAAGATGGATTCCGAACAGTTCTTCGTGACCGAAGAGGCCGCCGCCGCCGTAAACTCCGCCAAAGAACAGGGTCATCAGGTCGTCGCGATCGGAACCACCGTCATGAGGACCCTCGAAACCGCAGTCTCCACGAACGGCATGATCAAACCCATGGAGGGCTGGACAAACAAGTTCATATTCGCACCCTACGACTTCACCGTCGCAAACGCCATGGTCACCAACTTCCACCTCCCCTACTCCACGCAACTGATGATGGTCGCCGCTTTCGGCGGTTACGAAACCGTCATGAATGCGTACAAGGTCGCCCGGGAGCAGGGATACCGCTTCGGCACTTACGGCGACGCCATGCTGATTCTTTAATTTTTTTTCGTATCTTTGCAAGGAGAAACCCCCAGAAAAATGGCAAACAAGATTCTGTACGTGTGTCAGGAAATAACGCCCTATCTTCCCGAAACGGAAGAGTCGCGGCTCTGCCGCTCCCTGATACAGGCGATGCAGGAACGGGGAAACGAGATCAGAACCTTCATGCCCCGATACGGCTGCATCAATGAACGCAGGCACCAACTGCACGAAGTCATCAGACTCTCCGGCATGAACCTCATCATCGACGACAACGACCACCAACTCATCATCAAGGTCGCGTCGATCCCCGCCGCCCGCGTACAGATCTACTTCATCGACAACGACGACTACTTTTCCAGAAAGGCCGTGCTCACGGAGACCAACGGCGCCTACTTCCCCGACAATGACGAACGTGCCATCTTCTTCGCGCGAGGGGTCCTCGAAACCGTCAAGAAACTCCGATGGACCCCCTCCATCGTCCATTGCCACGGGTGGTTCTCGGCCGTCGTCCCCGTATACCTCAAGCACGTATTCGCCGACGACCCCGTCTTCCGCGATGCCAAGGTCGTCGTCTCGCTATACAACGAGGCGTTCCCGGAACCGCTCGACCCGGGATTCCGCGACAAAATCGAAGGCGAGGGCGTCAAGGACAAAAATCTCGGCTTACTCGACCTCCCTTCATACGAAAATCTCTGCCGATTCGTTATGCATTATGCCGACGGAGTGGTTGCCGCATCCCCGGATGTCGACCCTAAGGTCATCGAGTGGGCCCGGAAATCCGAAAAACCCATCCTCGAATACCAAAACCCGGAAGCCGACGACTTTTTCGATAATTACAACCGATTCTATGAAGCGATTCAATAACTTCCGCCCTTCCGCAATCCGGAACCTGATCGGTGCCGTACTCGCTGTGCTGGCGCTCGGAAGTTGTACCACGGTAGACGATACGCTCGGCGGAAACCTGATCCCCGACAACCAGCAAATGAGAGCCGGATTCATCTCCATCGACGGACTCAACCCCAGAAAATACGTCGAAACCAGACTCTTCAAAACCGATTCGATCGTCAGCTCCAACATTTCATACGGCTATTTCGGATCGCAGCTGAACGATACCCTCGGAGAACGAAAGGCCGGATTCCTCTCGCAGATGGTCAGCTATTACGCCGTGCCCGAAGGCTACTTCGGATACATGCCCATCTTCGACTCCGCACAGCTCCTGCTCAGTATCACCGCTTTCGGCGCCGATACCCTCACCGAGCAGCACTTCGCCGTATACGAGATCCTCAGCAACGACTACATCACCAACCGGGAGAGCAGCGATACGACCTTCTATCTCGGATTCCGGCCCGACAAACAGACCGTCAATACCGACGAGGAACCCCTCTTCCGCTTTACGCTCGGCGGCGAAGGGAAATACCCCTCGACGACAACCGCCGTCACCATGACCCCCACCGAAGCCGGCAAAAACTACATCATGCGGCTGATGCTCCAGGAGGGCACCTACAAGGACAAATACTCGATCTATTCGACCGACAGCCTGGAGTATTTCATCGAGGAGTTCCCCGGACTCTACATCACCCCCGACCCCGCATACCCCGTAACCAAGGAGGGTTCCAATTCGGGGACGATCTACGCCACGTCGCTCGATGCTTCGGGTCTCTCGATCTACGGCCGGAACCGCGTCGAAAGCGACCCCTCGCTTATCCAGGATACCATCGGAATGGTCCTCTACTTCTATGACTCCTATGCCGAACACGGCAATGTCTCGGTAAACACCATCCAGCACGACTATTCGAAAATATCCGTTGCGGAACTCGCCTTCAACGCCGAAACCGACGCCCAGGAGCCCGCCAGCGACGAAGAGGATACCCGAAAGCCCGTCACGCAGTTCCGCGTCGAGGGGCTCGGCGGCGCCATCACCGAGATGACCTTCACCCCCGGGTTCTTCGCAACACTCGAAGAGAAAATCGCCGAGGAGAACGCCAAGGACGGAAAGGATTTCCAAACCCTCGCCTTCAGCCAGGCCCGCATGTCGGTCTACTTCTCCGGCAGCAGCTACGACTGGGGAGAGATCGACCCGAACCCCGGCGACGGTGAGACGGGATCCCCGCTCATGTCGCTCATCAAAGAGATGGATGCCGCACCCAGCCGGTTGGGACTTTACACCAATTACAAGAGCCTGACCCCGATTTCCGACTACGCCTACACCTACGAGCAGAACTACAGCACGACGCTCGCGTACGGAGGATATGTCAACCGAAGCCGCGGATGCTACGTCATCAACATCACGGGATACCTCCAGCAACTCTGGAACAACTACATCAAGGCCAAAAAGGCTGCAGGCGTGGAGTATCCCGATCCGGCCGACACCGACTCCTTCGACGAACGGTATGACGCCTGGGAAAAGGCGATCGACTGGGACGGTATCAGTTACCGGAAGGTATACATCGGGCCCGAAGCATACAGCCTCTACACCAATTCGTTCGGGGTCTTCCAGGGCGCTTCAACCGACGAGAAGAGCCTCGATTGCCCGATCCGTTTCGACCTGGCATACAACCTCATCAAGTAAACCCTCGAAAAAAACGTTTGGCGGAACCTAAGTGTAATGCTTAGGTTTTCGCATTTCAAGACATCAAAGACAAATGCAGGACAATTTAGTGATCGTCGAGTCCCCGGCAAAGGCCAAAACCATCGAGAAGTTCCTCGGAAAGGATTTCGTCGTGAAATCCAGCTTCGGACACATCCGTGACCTGGTAAAAAAGGACCTCGGAATCAATATCGAACAGGGATTCAAACCCATCTACGAAATCCCCGCGGACAAGAAAAAGGTCGTCGACGAACTCTCCAAACTCGCCAAATCGAAAACCGTATGGCTCGCATCCGATGAAGACCGCGAAGGGGAAGCCATCGCATGGCACCTCACCGAAGTCCTGGACCTCCCCGTCGAGCAGACCAAACGGATCGTATTCCACGAAATCACAAAACGGGCCATCCTCGAAGCCATCGAAAAACCCCGGACCGTCAACATGGACCTCGTAAACGCCCAGCAGGCCCGCCGCATCCTCGACCGGCTGGTCGGATTCGAACTCTCGCCCGTGCTCTGGAAGAAGGTCAAACCCTCGCTCTCCGCAGGGCGCGTGCAGTCCGTCGCCGTGCGGCTGATCGTCGAACGCGAACGCGAAATCATCGCATTCCGATCGGTCCCCTATTTCCGGGTCGTAGCCCAGTTCCATGCCGCGGATGACCCCGACAAAGCGCTCTTCAAGGCCGAACTCCCGACCCGGTTCGAGACCGTCGAGCAGGCCGAAGCATTCCTCCGCTCCTGCATCGGAGCCACCTTCACCGTCGCCCGGGCCGAGGAGAAACCCGCACAGCGCTATCCCGCCCCGCCGTTTACCACCTCCACGCTCCAGCAGGAGGCCGGTCGAAAACTCGGCATGTCCGTATCGCGTACCATGTCCGTCGCCCAGCGCCTCTACGAGCAGGGTCTGATCACCTACATGCGTACCGACTCCGTGAACCTCTCGCAGCAGGCCCTCGCCCAGTGCAAGGAGGAGATCATCAAGCTGTACGGCGAGAAATACTCCCGCTGGTTCAACTACAAGACCAAAACCAAAGGGGCCCAGGAGGCACACGAGGCCATCCGTCCCTCGTACATCGACAGGCAGGAGATCGACGGGACTGCCGAGGAGAAGCGGCTCTACGACCTGATCTGGAAACGCACCGTCGCCTCGCAGATGGTCTGCGCCGAGCTCGACCGGACCACGATCGCCATCGACATGTCGGGTTCCGACCAGCAGTTCGTCGCCCAGGGGGAGGTGGTCCGTTTCGACGGGTTCCTGCGCCTCTACTCCGAGTCCACGGACGACGATCAGGCCGCCGAAAGCGGAGAGGCCCGGCTGCCCAAACTCAAGACCGGAGACCTCCTCCAGGCCGATAAGATTACCGCCACGGAGCGTTTCACATCCGCTCCGGCACGCTACAACGAAGCCTCGCTCGTCAAACGGCTCGAAGAGTTGGGAATCGGACGCCCTTCGACCTATGCTCCGACCATCACCACGATCATCAACCGCGGGTATGTCGTCAAGCAGAACAGGGAGGGGCAGAAACGATCCTACACCCAACTGACGCTCAAGGGCGAAAAGATCGCCCGCGAAGCCCTCTCGGAAAACTACGGGAAGGAGAAGAGCCGACTCTCCCCGACCGATATAGGCATGGTGGTCAACGACTACCTCGAAGAGCAGTTCGCACCGATCATCGACTACAACTTCACGGCCAACGTCGAGAAGGAGTTCGACCGCATCGCCGAAGGTGACATCACCTGGGAGAAGATGATCGGAGACTTCTACGGACCTTTCCACAAGATGGTCGACAACGCCATCTCGACCCAGAGTTCCAAGCCCCGTGAAAACCGGATCCTCGGCAATGACCCCAAGACCGGACACGTCGTCAAGGCGCGTATCGGCCGCTACGGCCCAATGGTCGAGATCGAAGGCGCCGAAGGCGAGAAGAGCCGCTTCGCATCGCTCAAGAAGGGCCAGCTCATCGAGTCCATCACGCTGGAGGAGGCTCTCGAACTCTTCGCGCTGCCCCGCGAGGTCGGAGAACTCGACGGCGAAAAACTCGTCGTAGGACTCGGCAAGTACGGACCGTATGTCCGCTACGGGAAGTCGTTCGCCTCGCTGGCCAAGGGCGACGACCCCTACACGCTGACCCGCGAACGCGCCGTGGAGATCGTCCGCGAACACCAGGCCGCAGTCGCTGCGGCCAACACCCCGCTGAAAAGCTTCGCCGAAGATCCCGACATGCTCGTCAAAAACGGCCGATACGGCGCCTACATCGCCTACAAGGGCAAGAACTACCGGATTCCCAAAGGTACAAAACCCGAGGAACTCACACTGGAGGCGTGTCTGAAGATCGTCGCCGGATCGAAAAAGTAAACCCTAAAACCGTGATACGATGAAAAAACTGCTTCTCTGCACCCTGGCGCTCTGCCTTGCTCTCGGAGCCGCCGCCCAGAACCCCGATTCGGTCGAAGGATACCGCTTCACCGACGGGAAGATTATCCGCACGACACCCGTCAAGAACCAGAACCGAAGCGGCACCTGCTGGTGCTACTCCACGATGACGATGCTCGAAAGCGAGATCCTACGTGCCGGAGGTCCCGAAATGCACCTCTCTGAAATGTGGATCGTCCGACACTCCTTCATGGACAAGGCCGTGAAGTACGTCCGGCTCCACGGAGAACTCAACTTCGCAGAAGGCGGAGCCTCGCATGACGTCACCGAAGGAATCAAGCAGCACGGAATCGTCCCCTTCGAGGTCTATCCCGGACTCAACTACGGAACCGACAAGCCCGACTTCCATGAACTCTCGGCCGTGCTGAAGGCCTATCTCGATGCCGTGATTCAGGCTTCCGGAGGCTCGAAAACGCTCTCGACGGCCTGGAAACGCGGGTTCAACGCGATTCTCGACGAATATTTCGGCCCCTGCCCCGAAACATTCACCTACGAAGGAAAGGAGTACACGCCCCAGTCGTTCGCCGAATCCCTCCCGATCAAGATGGATGACTATGTGGACCTCTCCTCCTTCACCCACCACCCCTTCTACGAGCAGTTCATCATCGAGGTCCCCGACAACTGGATGTGGGCAACGGTCTGGAACGTCCCGCTGGATGAACTGATGCAGACCATCGACTACGCCCTGGAGAACGGATACACCGTTGCCTGGGGTACGGATGTCAGCGAGAAGGGATTCAGCCGCACGAAGGCCATCGGAATCATCCCCGAGGCCGACCTCGAAGGAATGAGCGGTACCGAGGCCGAAAAGTGGGGTAAACTTACCGCCCGGGAGAAGGAGGCCGCCCTCTACAAGTTCGACAAACCCGGTAAAGAGCGCAAAATCGACCAGCAGATGCGCCAGAAGGCCTTCGACAACTACGAAACTACGGACGATCACGGAATGGTCATCGTCGGCACCGCAACCGATCAGGCCGGAAACCAATATTTCAAGGTGCAGAACTCCTGGGACGTACTCCCGCCCTATGACGGGTTCTGGTACTTCTCCCGCCCGTTCGTCGAGTACAAAACCATGTCCATCATGGTCAACAAGAACGCCGTGCCCAAGGAGATCCGCAAAAAACTCGGCTGGAAATAGGTCCGAGTCACACAATCCCACCCATACGGAGAGAGCCCGGCTCATACGAGCCGGGCTCTCTCCGTTTATTGAAGTTTCGGTTTTAAGTTCTTGTTTATGGGAGATTTACATCGTCCGATATTTCATGCTCTCTCCCAACATAATCAGAGCGGTGCGTACCCACTCTCCAATCTTTGCCTTCATAGTAAATAATTTTAAATAAATATTAAAATATTTTATCATTTAAGACGCGGCAAAGGTAAGCGCCCTAAACCAAACTTCCAAATATTTTATTAAGATTTTTTACGAAATATGTAAAATTTTTGAAGAAATACACCGGTAATGCCCCTCCAAGCAGGTCGGACAAGACCCGAAAACAGCCCATAAAATCCATGTATTCAACAACATGTATATATGCAAGTCCTGAAAGGAAGAGCGGGGCCCAAATGAAGGGAGGGGCCGAATTTCTGCAATCAAAGAGTATGCACAACCAGAAAACCGTCCCTGCAACCGGCCGAAAGAGAAACCGGCGGCTCGCATGATATACGTCCGGTGAGATGTCCGGCGGCAAGATCCGCAGACAGGATCCGGAGATCCTCCCGGAAATCGAGATGCCGACCTCCGGCATATTTATAGAGGGTCTCCTTCGCACACCAGGCAAAGCCCGGCCAGCGAGGATCGTCGGCAAGAACCGCTTCGGAAGGGGTCAGAAAGCGACTCGCGGCCCGGGTGAAATCCCGGTCGGCCGGTTCGATGTCCACGGCACAACGCTTCGGCGAAAGGAACACAGCCACACGACCCGGACAATGCGATACGGAGACAAAAGCCTCCCCGTCCGGAAGAACCGGAGCCCCCTCTTCATCGTAGGAGATCCGGATAGCGCGCCCCAACTCCCGGCGGACGATCGCCCGCCAGGTCAGAAATTCCCGACGGCGGCGTTCGCTGCCGAACGTCCCGGCGCGCTGCCGCTCCTCGGGCGTCGCCCAGGCATTTGCCGCAGCGATGGTCATCGGCGGTTCGATCAGCAGGCGGGGAGTCAGCAACAGGGTGTTCATGGCAGCGCGTCAGAAAAAAAGATCAAACAATAAGGGGCAAAAAACAGGGGAACAGGAACAGGAACAGGAAACAGGAACAGGAAACAGGAACAGGAAACAGGAACAGGAACAGGAAACAGGAAACGCCCGGAAATTGACGGTGGCAGGAGCCCAAACAGCCGGAAAAGAGATTACGGCAGATCGACGCGGATCTTGTCGATCCGATGATCCTCCATCTCCTGGACCGTGAAACGCAGATCGTGCGCCGTAAACGTATCGCCCTTGCGCGGAAAATCCCGCTTCAACTCCAGCATCAGCCCAGCCAAAGTCTCGGCCTCACCCTTCACGTCCGAAAAGGTCCCTTCGTCCAATTCCAGGACTCGTTCGAAATCGCCGATATGGGTCTTCCCTCCGAACAGGTAACTCTTGGCATCCAGGCGCGTATAGAAATTCTCCTCGTTGTCGCTCTCGTCCGAAATCTCCCCCACGATCTCCTCGATGATGTCCTCCAGCGACACCAGACCCAATGTCGAGCCATATTCGTCGACCACGATCGCCATGTGCACCTTGTTCGTCTGGAAGTCCGCCAGCAGGTCGTTGATCTTCTTGTGCTCCGGAACGAAATAGGGCTTGCGCATCAACTGCTGCCAGGCAAAATCATCCCCGTTGTTGATATACGGAAGCAGGTCTTTCACGTAGAGCGTCCCCCGGATGTTGTCCAGATCCTCCTCGTAAACCGGAATCCGCGAAAAACCAGACTCGATGATCGTCCGCTTCACATGCTCGTAGCTGTCCGTAATGTCCAGCGCCGTCATGTCCACCCGCGGCTTCATGATCTCCTGCACCTCGGTATTCACGAAATTCACGATCCCCGAAAGCATCACGTGCTCCTCCGGGCTCGAACTCTGCGTCATGTCCACCGCATCGGCCAGCTCGTCGAGCGAAATCTCGCTCTTGTGCGCCGCCTTCTCGCTGATGCGGTTGCTCGTGCGGACCAGAATGTACGACAACGGGTAGAAAATCCACCGCAGAACCAGCAACGGACGCGCAACCAACAGTGCAAACCGGACCGGAATCGTCTGTGCCAGCACCTTCGGCATGATCTCCCCGAAAAGCAGCAGCAGGAACGTCACAAGAACCGTCTTGAAGAGGAATTCGAAACGCAGAAAGGTAAACAGCGTGTCGATGATCCGCGACGTGAGGATGACAATACAGATATTCACCAGGTTGTTGACCACCAGAATCGTCGCCAACAGCAGGTCGACATTCGCCAACAACCGGAGCACGGCATTCGCACGACCGCTGCGGCTCCCCTGCAAACGCCGGATATCATTGTGCGAAAGCGAGAAAAACGACGTCTCAGCTCCCGACACCAACGCCGAAACGCACAACAGAAAAAGCGTCACCACACAAAGCACGATGACATGCGGCGTAAAGCCATGGAATGCAATCCAGGAGTGAGTCTCTTCCAAATCGTAAGTCTATTGGGTTAGTCGAACAGGGAACCGCCCTTCGGCGTCCCGTGTTGCTGCGGCGTATCCACAGGATCCTCCTTCAGCACCTCCTTGCGTCCCCCCGGCATCTGGACGATGAACTTCGAATTCCGCGTCTGGTAGGCCGGGCGTGCAAGCAGTGCCTCGATATTCCCGTAACGGGTCGGTTTCGCACCCAGCATCACCTGCTCCGGAAGCCGCTGCGCCGGTTTCGCGGCGACAGGCTTGATCGGCTCCAGAACGGGAGGCGTCGTCACTCTCTCCGCCGCCGGAACCGGCTCGACAATCCGCGAAACCGGGATCACCGGTCTCTTCCCGCCGGACGGAGCGTCGCCCTCGAAACCCGTCGCCACCACAACCAGTTCGATTGCGTTGCCCAACTGCGGCTTCTCGCTCGTTCCCCAGATGATATTCGCATTGTGGATCACACCCTGCTCGTCCTGCACGCTCGCATGGGCCTGGATATACTCCAGAATCTGAACGACCTCCTCGTACATCAGCCCGTCGGCATTCGAAACCGAGATGTTCAGCAGGATGTTCTTCGCCCCTGAAATCAGGTTGTGATCCAGCAGCGGCGACCGCAGCGACGCCTCCGCAACCGCTTCGGCCCGGTTGTCGCCCTCGGCCGTGGCAACGGCCATGTGTGCCCGGCCGCTGTCACGCATCACCTTCGAGACATCCGCGAAGTCCACGTTTACCAGATCGCTCTCCACCGTGATGATCTCGGCGATGCCCTTGGCCGCCGAAGCCAGGATGTCGTCGGCCTTTCCGAAGGCCTGCTTCAACGACAGGCGGCCGTAGATCTCCAGGATATTCTCGTTGTTGATGATCAACAGCGAGTCGGTATTCTGACGCAGCTCCTCGATGCCCCGGAAGGCCTGCTCATAGCGGATCTTGCCCTCGACGGCCAGCGGAGAGGTCACGATCGCAACCGTCAGCAGGCCCATCTCCCTGGCCAGTTTCGCAATCACAGGCGAAGCGCCCGTTCCGGTTCCGCCGCCCATGCCCGCCGTGATGAACAACATCTTCGTCCCGGCCTCCTCCAGCGCCTGCCGGATCTCCGGCAGCGTCTCCACTGCAGCCCGCCGTCCGTTCTCGGGGTCATTGCCCGCCCCCAGGCCCTCCGAGCCCAGGCGGATCTTCTGCTCCACGGGGCTCTTGTCCAGCGCCTGCTGGTCGGTATTGCACACCATGAACGTCACACCCCGGATCCCGAGGTTCCACATGTGGTTCACGGCGTTCCCACCGGCTCCGCCCACACCCACGACCATGATGATCGAGCCGGTCGTGCGCGGAACCTTGATTTCCGACATCAATTCGTCCGTCATATCTGAATCTTCTTTTTTTATCAAAACATCAATCGGGTCCCCCGAAGGCACCCTTGCAAACCGGGACCGCGCCCCCGCATGAAGCCCGGCCCGCATTTCCTTCTCCCGCGTCCCTTCTTTCTCTCGCCTCCCCTTTCTACTCTCGCCCCTCTTTCCTCTCTCGCCCCGCCCCTCGGTTTCGGCTAAATCTCTTCGTCCTCGGCGGCCGAGAAACTCTTGTTGATCTTGTCGAAGGTCTTCTGGAAGATCGATCCCCAGTCGCGTTTGCGCCGGGGTTCCTCCCGCGGCTCCTCATGCGGCTCTTCCGGGATCGGAGGTTCGGGAGCTGCCGTCTGCGGATCCGGTTTCACGGGTTCCGGCGCCGGGGGTACGGGTTGTACCGGACGCGGCGATACCGGACGGAACGTATTCGAGGCCGGAGGCGTCGGCGTATAAGGCTGGCGGACCGTTGCCGTCGGAGCCGGAGTCGGAGATGCTGCAGCCGCAGCGGACGAAGAGGCCGACGGGGTCGAAGGTCGTTCGATCACGGCACAGCCTCCGAGTTCCGCACCGCGGAGCAGGATGCCCACGACCGTCGAATAAGACGGATCGGCGACTCGCTCCTTTGAAGCCTCCGTAATCCCGGTCTCGGGAACCGCAACCCGGACATCCAGTCCCGTCACGCGGCGGAAGAGTTCGTCCAGATCCTTCAGTTTCGCCGAGCCGCCCGTCAGCACGATGCCGTAGGCCAGCCGCTCGGCATAGCCCGAATCCTTGATCTCCTGCTGCACGAATTCCACGATGTCCGTGGCACGCGCCTCGATCACCGTCGCCAGGTTCCGCAACAGGATATCCTTCGCCTCGCGGGCCGTGCGGCCGTTGACGCGGATCAGTTTGTCTTCCGGGGCCAGTTCGGCAACTGCCGAACCGTATTTCTGTTTCAGGCTCTCGACATGTTTCTCCGGGACGCTCATCGTCCGGATGTCCCGGTTGATGGCCGAAGCACCCATCGGGATCGTGGCCACATAGCGGACCACGTTGCGGCAGTAGACCGTCACGTCCGTCACGCCCGCACCGACATCCACCACTGCGACACCCTCCTCCTTCTCATCGGGAAGAAGGATCGCTTCGGGAGTCGCCATCGCGTCGGGCACCACGCCCAGCATCCGGATGCCGAGGCGCTTCAATGCCATGTCGAGGCGCTGCATCGGCGTCTTCTGGCACAGGATGAAGTTGAACGTCGACGAGAGTTTCTTGCCGAACGACCCCACGGGATTCCGGACCTCCTGGCTGTCATCGACCATATAGTTCTGCGGCACCCGCTCCATGATCGTCTCGTCGTCCGGGGCCTGCACGTTCCGCATCCGGTCGAACAGCGCATCCACATCCTTCTGGTTGACTCCGTTCTGGGGATCGTAAACGAAAACATGATCCGTATGCCGGGCACAGCGCACGAACTCCCCGGATATTCCCGCATAGGCCTCCGTAATCCGGATCCCGAGCTGCTGCTCCGTCTCCGAAACCGCATCCCGGATGGCATGGCTCACCAGTTCGATGTTCTCGATCCGACCCGCATGGACCCCTTCCACGGGTTTCGCGACCACGCTCACGACCTCCAGCAGGCCTTCCGGGGTCCTCTCCCCGACGGCTACAACCACCGACGAGCTCCCCAGATCTACGGCTACGGTATAATTCTTTCTTTCCACGGTATAATCCTTTTACTTCTTGCAGACCACCTGATTCCTGTATCTGATGTCGATCGTACGGTACGTCCCCCATCCCAAAGTCGAAAGGCCGTTGCGATAGAACCGCAACAGTTTGTCGAACTTCAAGTCCACCTCCTCCAGGCGCCCGAAGAGAATCGTAAAACCTCCGCTGCGCGGCGTCAGATTCACCTCCAAAGCTCCGCTGGGGGTCGTATAAGCGGCAATCTGCACAACCTCCGACCTCCAGAAATCGTCCTCTTCGACAGTCTCTACAAAGGTAAGGAGTTTCATGAAATCTTCGTAGCTTTTCTCCAACTTTTTTTGTTTCACGCGCTCCGCCTCCTGCTGCGAAGCAATCCGGTCGAGTTCCGCCGTGAGCTGCCGGCTCCGATACCGGTAGCGGCGCCGTTCCTCGGCCTTTTCGTCCCGCAGCGCCTTGACCCTTTTGTCGAACATCTCCGCGCTCTCGCCCTTCCACCACCGACGCTTGATTCGCTTGCGGCGGAACTCCCGGTAGGCCCGGTCATTGGCCTGCTCGCGCCGGTAAACCGGGTATTTCGTACGTTCAAGCTCCGCAATCCGCTCGTCGAACTCCTGCTTGCGACGGTCGATGTACGCCCGTACGTCCCCCGTATAGTCCGCCGGGAACGGCGGACGGTAGCTCCCCGTAACCACCGGAACGTAGAGCGACGACGCCCGCGGAGCCCCGAAGACATAACCTTCACGGGTCACATAGGCATTCCGCCCGTCGGTCAGCAGCCGCAGCAGCGGTTCCCGCGGCGTGATCCGAAGGTGCAGCTCGCCTCCGCCGCGGATGTAGGCCGCCACCTCCTCCACGAAGCCGTTCCGGGCGATCAGGCGTTCGAGCCCCGTCAGGTCCACCTCCCCGACTGCCGTGCCGACCGTGCCGATCCCGCTCTGCGAAATCCAACGACGGGCCTGCGCACCCGTCACCAGGTAGCCCTGCGAGGTGCTGTCCACGATCTCGATCTCCAGGCTCCGGACCCGCTGCGCCGAGCGGTCACGACGCGCCGAAAGGCCCGCCCACAGGATATAGGCGGCCACGGCGGCCCACAAAAGGCCCAGAATCGCAGATCGGAGCAGACGCATCGGCTATCAAACAGAAATCGGTTAAACGATCAACCCTTCTTTTTCAGCACCTCGGCAAGCCCTTCGCAGCAGGCATCGATATTCCCCGCCCCGAAGCTGATCACCACGTCGGTATCCATCCCGGCAACCGTGGCGGCCAACTCCTCGCGCGGAACAATCCGGCACGGAACCGTCACCCGCCCGGCAATGATCTCCGAGGTGATGCCCTCGATGGGCTCCTCACGCGCCGGGTAAATCGGAAGCAGGACCACCTCGTCGGCGTGCGACAGCGCTTCGGCAAACTCCGTGCAGAGGTCCCGTGTACGGGTGTAGAGATGCGGCTGGAACAACGCCGTGATCCGGCGTCCGGGGAACATCTGCCGCACGGAAGTCAGCGTAGCGGCCAGTTCGCGCGGATGGTGCGCATAGTCGTCCATATAGACCTGCTTCGGCGTATTGACGTAGAACTCGAAACGCCGTTTCACCCCCGAGAACGAAGACAGCGCCTCGCGCACCCGATCGGCATCCAACTCCTGATCCTCGAACTGCGCCGCGCACCATACCGCAGCCAACGCGCCCACCGAATTCTCGATGTTCACCCACCCCGGAATGCCGAGCGTGCAACCCTCGATCACACCCGACGGCGTGACGATGTCGTAGCGATAGTGACCGCCGCCGACCAGCTCGACGTTCCGCGCGTAGAAGTCGCACGGCGTATCGTAGGCATAGCGGTAGACCGTGATCTCCGAGTTGTCGATCTCCAGGTCGAGGCCCTGCTTGATGACGAGGTAACCGTCGGGGCGGATCTGGCGGATAAACTGCACAAAGGCCTCCTTGACGGCCTCGTGCGTGCCATAGATGTCGAGGTGGTCGGCATCCGCCGAGGTCACCACCGCCACGTCGGGATACAGCCGCAGGAACGAACGGTCGAACTCGTCGGCCTCGACCGCCAGCCGTTTGCCGTCGCCCAGCACGAGGTTGCCGCCGAAATTCTTCGAGATACCCCCGAGGAAGGCCGAGCCGCCGCCCGTCAGCACGCGGTCGAGCCACGCCACAAGGGTCGAAGTGGTGGTCTTGCCGTGCGTCCCCGCCACGGCCAACACGTATTTCCCCTCGGAGAGGTGGCCCAGCATCTGCGAACGCTTCTCGATGCGGAAACCATGCTCCCGGAAGTAGCAATACTCGCCGTGATCCTGCGGCACGGCAGGCGTATAGACCACGATCGTGCGGGCCGGATCGAGAAACTCCGCGGGAATCTGTCGGATATCGTCCTCGTAGTGGATGGCCGCGCCCTCGGCCGCCAAGGCGTCGGTCAGCGCCGTGCGCGTGCGGTCGTAACCGGCAACCCGGCACCCCTCATGCAGAAAATAACGGGCCAGGGCACTCATGCCGATGCCCCCGATCCCCAGAAAATAGACACACTTCCGTTCCATCACGCCATCACTTTTGCCAGTTCATTTACAATATCTTCCGCCGCATGGGGCTTCGCCAGCAGCTCCAGGTTGCGGCTCATGGCGGACCGACGCCCGGGATCCTCCAGCAGCGCCTGTGCCTGCGCCATCGCCCGGGTGCGGCACTCCGCATCCGCAACCACTACCGCGGCACCCTTCGCCTCCAGGGCCCGGGCATTCTTCGTCTGGTGGTCTTCAGCCACGTTCGGCGACGGGACGAAAACAACCGGCTTGGCCACCAGGCACAACTCCGAAACCGTCCCGGCCCCGCTGCGCGAAACCACCACGTCCGCCGCCGCATAGGCATAGTCCATGCGGTCGATGAAGGCCCCCTGCCAGACGTGCGGCGCCGGGTGTGCCGCCAGGAAGGCCTGCATCTCCCGTTCGTAATACCTGCCTGTCTGCCAGATCACCTGCACCGGGGCCTCGCCGCCCGAGTCCAGAATCCACTGCTTCATCATCTCGTTCAGCGACCGCGTGCCGAGCGAGCCCCCGACCACCAGCACCGTCGGGAGTTCGGCCGACAGCCCGTAGTATTTCAGCGCTTCGGCCCGGTCGGCGCCCTCCTTCGAGAAGCGGCCCCGCAGTGGATTGCCCGTCAACGTGATCCGATCCGCCGGGAAGAAGCGTTCCATTCCCTCGTAGGCCGTGCAGATGCGTTTGGCACGCTTGCCCAGGATCTTGTTCGTCACCCCGGCGTAGGAGTTCTGCTCCTGGATCACCGTCGGCACGCCCATCCGCTGCGCCGCCCACAGCACCGGAGCACTCGCATAGCCCCCGAAGCCCACCACCACGTCGGCCCCGAAGTCGCGGATCACACGACGCGCCATCCGGATGCTCTTCAGCACCTTGAACGGCACCAGCAAGTTGCGCCACTCCAACCGCCGCTGCAGCCCCGCAATCGGAAGCCCCACGATCCGGTAGCCCAGCGCCGGGACCTTCTCCATCTCCATCTTGCCCTCGGCGCCGACGAACAACAGCTCGACGTCATCGCCGAAGCGGCGCTTCAACGCCTCGGCAACCGCCACGGCCGGGTAGATATGGCCGCCCGTGCCGCCGCCCGAAAGAATGATTTTTTTCATATTACGCTCTTTTTCCAATACTTGATCACATCCCCAATGACCCCGCTCCGAACTGCGCCGGAATCAGCACCCCCCCCACTCAGAACGCCGCGAAAATCAGCGGCCCCACGTGCCGCGGTCCAGCGAACGGTAGCCGATCGCTTCGGCGATGTCCTCCGCCGCAATCTCCGCACGGCCCGCCAGGTCGGCAATCGTCCGCGCCACCTTCAGGATCCGGTCGTAGGCCCGTGCCGAGAGCGACAGCCGCTCCATGGCCCGTTCCAGCAGCGCCGCCGAAGCCGCATCCAGCCGACAGCAGCTCCGCAGCAGCGAACTCCCCATCATCGAGTTGGTATGCACCCCTTCCACATCGCGGAACCGCGCAGCCTGGATCTCCCGGGCCCGGATCACCCGTTCGCGGATCGCCGAACTCGGTTCACCCGGGGCTGCCGAGGTCAGTTCGGAGGGCTGCACCGGCGTCACCTCCACCTGCAGGTCGATCCGGTCCAGCAGCGGACCCGAAATACGCCCCATATAACGGTGCACCGCCCCCGGAGAGCACGTACACTCCTTCGCCGGGTGGTTGTAATAGCCGCACGGACAGGGGTTCATCGCCGCCACGAGCGTAAAGTTCGCCGGGTATTCCACGCTGTATTTCGCGCGCGAAACCACGATCCGTTTCTCCTCTAACGGCTGCCGAAGCACTTCGAGGACGTTCCGCCCGAATTCGGGCAGCTCGTCGAGGAACAGCACCCCGTTGTGCGCCAGCGACACCTCGCCCGGACGCGGCGACTGCCCGCCGCCGATCAGCGCCACCTGCGACGTGAGGTGGTGCGGGGCCCGGAACGGCCGCAGCGTCATCAGTCCCCCGGCAAAGGCCGTCTTCCCGGCCACGGAGTGGATTTTGGTCGTTTCGAGCGCCTCCTCGCGCGTCAGCGGCGGAAGGATCGTCGGAAGGCGCCGCGCCAGCATCGTCTTGCCCGAGCCCGGAGCCCCGATCATCAGCACGTTGTGGCCGCCCGCCGCCGCGATCTCCAGCGCCCGCTTCACGTGCGTCTGGCCCTTCACGTCGGCAAAATCCTCCCCATAGCACATCCGCTCCGGAGCAAAGGGGTCCCCGACCGGAGGTGTCGCCGGAGCGATCGTCCGTTCGCCGTTCAGGCACTCCGCAACCTCGCGCAGCGTCCCGGCGCCCAGCACCTCGATCCCCTCGACCACCGCCGCCTCCCCGGCATTCTCCACCGGGAGAATCAGACGCCGCAACCCCGCCTGACGCGCCGCAATGGCGATCGGCAGGATGCCGCGCACGGGTTTCAGCGACCCGTCGAGCGACAACTCCCCGACGAACATCGTGTCGGAAACCGCCCCGGCATCGACCCGCTCCATCGCCGCGAGGATCCCCACCGCAATCGGCAGGTCGAAACCCGACCCCTCCTTGCGCAGATCCGCCGGGGCCAGGCTCACAACCACCTTCCGCCCCGACATCCGCTCGCCCGAGTTCTCGAATGCCGCACGGATCCGCTGCTCGCTCTCCTTCACGGCGTTGTCCGGGAGTCCGACAAGGTACAGGCCCAGACCGCCGCCCGTGATGTTGACCTCGACGGTCACCTTCACGGCGTCGATACCCAACAGGGCTCCGGCATACGTGCGAACGAACATGGTTGTCTCTTTTTTATCGTGGTTTCAAAATCCGCGGCAGGCGTCAGAACGGCGGCTCCTCGTCGAGATGCGCCGAGTGATTCAGATCGAACTCCCCGCCCACGGCGCCGTTCAGGGCACTGCCGCCCCCAAAGCCGCCCGGAAGGTTGTTCGAACCGCTCGCATAGTCGTCATAGGCCTGCTGACTCTCCGCGGCGTCCGACGGCGGAAGCATCGAATCCTCCAGGTCCGTAAAGCGCGCCTGCTCCTTCAGGAAGCGAAGGGGCACGTCGCACACCGCACCGTTGCGGTGCTTCGCCAGGATAATCTCGGCCATACCCGCCGTCGGCATTCCGTTCTCGTCCTGATTGATGCCGTAATACTCCGGGCGGTGGATGAACGCCACGATGTCGGCGTCCTGCTCGATGGCGCCAGACTCGCGGAGGTCCGACAGCTGCGGACGCTTCGATCCGCCGCGCATCTCCGTCGCACGGCTCAACTGCGAAAGCGCAATCACCGGAACGTTCAGCTCCTTGGCAATCGCCTTCAAGGTCCGCGAGATGAAGGCCACCTCCTGTTCACGGTTGCCCTTCGTATCCTGATTGCCGGTCATCAGCTGCAGGTAGTCGATGATGATGATCTTGATGTCGTTGTGGATCTTCAGACGCCGCGCCTTCGAACGGAATTCGAAGACCGAAAGCGCCGGCGTATCGTCGATGTAGAGCGGTGCCGCGCCCAGCGGTTTGGTCGCCGACTCCAGGTGGCGCCACTGCTCGGGAGTCAGACGACCCGACTTCACGTCGTTGCCCGAAAGGCCCGTCTCGGCGATGATCAGTCGCATCATCAGCTGCACGGCCGACATTTCGAGCGAGAAAAACGCAACCCCCTGCTCATAGTTGACCGCCATGTTCCGCGCCATCGAGAGCACGAAGGCCGTCTTACCCATCGAAGGACGCGCCGCCACGATGATCAGGTCCGACAACTGCCAACCCAGCGTCACCCGGTCCAGCGCCGTGAAGCCCGACGGCACCCCGCTGTACGTGCTGGAGTTCTTCGACGCCTCCTCGATCTGCATCAGTGCGCGCGCCAGGATCTCCTTCGACGACTGCACCGAACGCTTCACATGGCCTTCGGCCACCTTGAAGATCTCACCCTCGGCAAAACCGATCAGGTCCGTCACGTCGATCGACTCGTCGTACGAGCGTTTCTGGATCTCCGTCGCCGAACGGATCAGCTCCCGCTGGACGTATTTCTGCGCGATGATCTTCGCATGGAACTCCACGTTCGCCGCCGAGCCCACCTTCTGGGTCAGCTGCGCCAGGTACGAAGCCCCGCCCACCTTCTTCAACTCCTTTTTCGTTTTCAGGCGCTCGGTCACGGTATAGAGGTCGATGGGCTTCAGCTCCATCGACAACTCCTCGATCGCCTTGTAGATCAGGCGGTGCTCCTCGGTGTAGAACGCCTCCGGGGTGACGAACTCCTGCACCGCGATGATGCTGTCCTTCTCCAGCATCAGTGCGCCGAGCACCGCCTCCTCCAACTCGACAGCCTGCGGCGGGACGTTTCCAGCACCCTCCGTCAAAGCGTCGTAGGCCTCGCGGTTGCGCGCGTAGGACCTGCCCCGCGGACCCGTATTGTCATATTCCTTTGCCATGAATTTTTTCCTCGGTTCGGACCTCAAAAATACGGATTCGGTCCGACATATCAAAAAGGTGCACTCGGAAAAGTAAAAGATTTTCCATTTTCCGAAGACCGGACCGACAGACAGAGAGGCAAATTAATAAAAATCAATGCTTTACACCCAGCTCACGCTGCGAGACCGCCAGCGCCGCCAGACTGATCCTGCAGTCGGGGACCGACCGCAGAATCTCGTCGGCACACGACAGCAGCGTCGCGCCGGTAGTCATCACGTCGTCGACCAGCAGCAGGTGACGCCCCGCCAGCCGTTCGGGATGCCGAACCGCAAAGGCCCCTTCGACATTCCCGGCCCGTTCGCGGTGCGATTTCCGGGCCTGGCTCGCCGTGTTGCGCCGCCGATAGACGCTCCGCCGCTCGACCGGTACGCCCAGTTGGGCCGCAATCCCTTCGGCAATGTACTCCGACTGGTTGTAACCCCTCCGGCACCGCTTGAACGGATGCAGCGGAAGCGGGACCACACACTCCACATCGGCATAAAGCCCGCTCTCGGAGAGATAGCGCCCGTACCATTCGCCCATCTCCCGCGCCGTGCGCCACGAACCCCGGTACTTGAATCCGTGGATCAACTGCCGCCAGCCGCTGCCGTGAACGAAGAAGAGAAAGCCCGAAGCCTGCACGACGGGAACCATGCCCCAGCATTTGCGCACCACGGGATTGTCCGCCTCACGCCAGTAGCCCGTCAGGGGTGCCGTGGCCCGGCAATAGGTGCAGAGCATCCGCTCGCCCGCCGCCAGCGGCTCCCCGCACACCGCACAGCGCGCCGGAAAAAACAGCGACGACACGTCGCGCAACAATTCACTGAGGATCGACATCCACGACGACGGTTATGGCCTTCCAGGCCGGATTTTCGGAAAAGCGTTTCAACTCGGACACGAGCAGCTCGCGGGCCCGGGCCGACGAAGCCCCGCTCTCGATCTTCAGCAGCAGGCCCGCCAGGTATTCGCCCCGGATGCGGTCCACGGGGGGCGTCATCGGGCCCAGCACGCGCCGCCCGAAACGCTCCCGCAGCCGCACAGCCAGCGCCGTGATGCCGTTGCGCAGCGTCGTCGGATCGCGGTGGCGCAGCATCAGCGACGTCAAACGCGCGTAAGGCGGGTAGAAGAAGGCCCTACGCTCGGCAAGCTGCTGACGCGCCATCCCTTCGTAGTCGCCCTCCACGACCTGACGGAGCACCGGATTGCCCGGCTCGCCGGTCTGGATCACCACCTCGCCCCCGTCATCCCGCCGACCGGCACGCCCCGCCACCTGCATCATCAGCTGGAAGGCCCGTTCCGCAGCCCGGAAATCGGGATTATGCAGCAGGTTGTCCGCATTGAGGATCCCCACGAGCGAGACCCCCGCAAAGTCGAAACCCTTGGTAATCATCTGCGTACCCACAAGGATGTCGGTACGGTGCGCCGCAAAGTCGGCTACGATGGCGTTGAAGGCCGTCTCCGACGTGACGCTGTCCCGGTCCAGCCGCGCAACCCGCGCCCCGGGAAAGATTCGCGCAATCTCCTCCTCGATCTTCTCCGTGCCGAAACCCATCGGAACCACATCCGTCACGCGGCACGACGGGCATTTCACCGGAACATCCTCCGTATGGCCGCAGTAGTGGCAGACGAGCTTCCGGCCGCCCTTGTGGTAGGTCAGCGTTACGTTGCAGTTCGGGCACCGCGCCGTCCACCCGCATTCCGTACACTCGACATAGGGAGAAAAACCCCGCCTGTTCTGGAACAGCATCACCTGCCCGTCCCGGTCGAGTGTCTCCCCGATCTTGTCCAGCAGCAACTTGTTGAAGTGCGCGTGGCGTTCGCCCCGGCGGGCCGCACGCAGCGTATCCGACAGGTAGATCCGCGGCGGGCGCGCCGCACCGTAGCGTTCGGTCAGCTCCGCACGCCCGTACTTCCCCGAGGCGGCGTTCGACCACGTCTCCAGCGACGGCGTGGCGCTCCCGAGCAGCGTGCGGCCCCCGGTCAGGCGCGCCAGCACCACGGCGCAGTCCCGGGCATTGTAGCGCGGAGCCGGATCCGTCTGCTTGTAGCTCGCATCGTGCTCCTCGTCGACCACCACCAGCTGCAGGTGCTTCAGCGGCAGGAAGATCGACGACCGGACCCCCACGACGAATTCACCCCCCGAAGAGCGGCTCAGCCGAAGATAGGTCTCCGTGCGGCGGCGATTCGTGAGTTTCGAATGGTAGGACGTCACCCGGCTCCCGAAGATCCGCTCCATACGCTCGATCAGCTGGGCCGTCAACGCGATCTCCGGGACCAGCAGCAGCACGTCGCCGCCCCGCGACAAGGTCTCCGCAATCAGATGGATATAGATTTCGGTCTTCCCCGAACCCGTGATGCCCTGCAGCAGCGCCGTGCTCTTTCCCGCCACAAACTGCTCCCGCAAGGCGTCGAGCGCCGCCCGCTGGTGGGGCGTCAGCTCCGGCAGGCGGAAGGCCGAACCGCCGTATTCGACCGTGCGTTCGTGCTCCGTCGTCACGATCAGCCCCTTGCGCTCCAGCGTCCGCAGCACCCCGTAGTCGGCCCGCAGCAGGCGACGGGCAATCTCACCCGTCGCAATGCGCTCCCCGTCACCCGCCGCGGCGATCTCCAGCAATGCCTCGTACTGTTTCGGGGCCCGGCGTTCGAGGCGTTCGCACGTCTCGTGGAACGCCGTCTCGTCCCACAGTTCCCGCGCCAGCGAAACATAGCACTCCTTCCGGGGCCGGAACTCCTCCTCCGAAAAAGCCTCCTCCGTATCGCCCGAGGGTTTCATCAGCCGAGGCAGCGCCACACGCATCACCTCCCCGGCACTGCACAGGTAATACGACGCCATCCACTCCCACAGCGACCGCTGCGCCGCCGAGAGCAAAGGAGAATCGTAAAGAATACGTTGTATGGATTTGATCCGCGGGAAGTCGGGGCGCCGGTCATGCAGCCGCCACACGATCCCCGTATAGAACTTGCGCGGCCCGAACTGAACCGCGACGGCCTGACCCTCCGTCACCGGCATCCCCTCGGGGACCGCAAACGTATAGGCCGGCTGCGCCAGCGGCAGGACTATGTCGGCATAGCGAGGCATCAGCCCTTGTTGATCGCCTGGAAACCCTTGCCGTAGACGCCCATCACCGAACCCACCGTCATGAAGGCATCCGGGTCGATCGTCTTGACGAATTTCAGGATCATCGCCGTCTCACGCTTCCGGCAAACCACCATCACGATCTTCGACCGCTCCTTCGAGTACCACCCCTGCGAGTCGATGAGCGTCACACCCCGATGGATGTTCTGCGCAATGGCGTCCGCCATCTTCTCGTAGTCGTGTGTCACGATCAGCACCTGGCTCGACTGCTGGTTCCCCGCCATGATCATGTCCACCGTGTAGCCCACCACGGCCGTCAGCACGTAACCGTAGATCACCGCACTGATGCCCTTGCCCACGAGCAGCGACGAGGCGATGATCACGAAATCCGAATAGATCAGGATCTTGCCGTAGCTGATCGTCCGGTACTTGTTGATGATCATCGCCACGATATCCGTACCGCCCGTCGAGCCGCCCTGCGTGAAGCACAACGCAATACCCGTTCCGGCCAGGATACCGCCCATGACGATCGAAAGCAGGTTGTCCACGCCGAGGAAGTTCCCTTCCGGAAGCACACCCTGCCAGAAGTTCATCCCCACGGAGATCACCAGCACGCAAAAGATCGTCTTGACCCCGAAGTTCCACCCCACGATGAACCCCGCAACGAGCAGCAGCACGGCATTGATGAAGAAAACCATCGTACCGATCTGCACGTGCATCCCGAGGTTTTCCAGCGCCGTGCACAGCACCAGCGAAAGACCCGCTGCTCCGCCGCCCATACCGTTGGCCGGCAACACGCAGCCGATCCACCCGAACGAGTACATCATCATGCCGAAGAACATCAGGAAATACTCCTTGACGATCTTCCACACGGAATTCGGAGTAATAGCGTGTTTCATAAGGGAACTGTTCTATTCAATATGCACGACAGAACGACAAGCCGTCGGCGTGAAGCTCAATTCTCGGGCCATTTGCTCACGGGATGGAATGTTGTTGCCTGCCGAGGTTTTATCCGTCTACAAATGTAGTAAAAATTTCGCCTTGATACGCATTCCGCCGCTCCAATCTTTTTTCCAGCATCGACAGCAGCTGTTCGTTGCGCACCAGGCCCCAGTTGCGGCCGTAATGGTAGCGCGGCGGAGCCTCCGAGGCGAAGCGTTCGACCACCAGATCCGGACGCAGGCGCCGCAGGATTTCCACGAAGAGGTCGAGGTACTCGTCGAGTGTCCAGAAACGGAAACGATCCGGGTGCGCGTCGTACTCCGCGGCCATCGCCGTCCCGCGGAAGACCTGCAGCTGGTGGAACTTCACGGTCGTGAGCGGCAGGGCGTTGATCCGCGCCGTCTGACCGAGCAGCATCGCGTCCGTCTCGCCCGGAAGCCCGAGGATGAAGTGCCCGCCCACGGCAAGGCCCCGCTCGGCAGTCATCCGCACGGCCTGCTCCGCCGCAGCGAAGTCATGGCCCCGGTTCACGGCCCGCAGCGTCGCGTCCCGGGTCGACTCGATGCCGTACTCCACGGCCACATAGCGGTCACGCGCCAACCTGGCCAGGTAGTCGAGCGTCTCTTCGTCGACGCAGTCCGGGCGTGTGCCGACGACGATCCCCACGACATCCGGATGCCGCAGCGCTTCGCCGTAGACCGCTTTCAGGCGTTCCAGCGGTGCGTAGGTGTTCGAATAGGACTGGAAGTAGACCAGGTAGTGCCGCGCCGTGCGGTAGCGGTTGCGGTGGAACTCGATTCCCTCGTCGATCTGCTGCGTGATGCTCTTCGCCGGGGTACAGTACGACGGCGTGAAGGCTCCGTTGATGCAGAACGTACACCCGCCCCGCCCGACCGTTCCGTCGCGGTTCGGGCAGGTGAAGCCCGCATCCACCGAGAGCTTCTGCACCCGATCCCCGAACAGCCGGCGGAAGTAACCCGCATAGGAGTTGAACCGCCGTTCGTCGCCCCACGGATAGGCCATCGCCACGCGCTTACAGACCCCAGTCCGAGGGGTTGTAGGTATCCTTCGGGGCGTTCGGAACGTTCGCAAAGAAGGTAAAGCCCGTCATCTCCTCCAATTTCTCAATCGAAATCATCATTGACTCATTCGGATCGGTATATTTCTGGCTGCTGTTATGACGAACGATAAAGGCCACACATTCCAACTCGTCCCGTGAACAGTTAACAACCCATTTTCCCGTATTCCCTTTCTTCGTACGCAACAATGCCTTATAATAATGGGTCGGAATAACCGTTCCACTCGCTTTCGTATTCGTATTCTCCCAATAACACCCCACGACCTGATAAAGTGTATCTGCACACCACAGGCCATCCACATATTCTTCCAAATTGTTCCAAACCCCCTGACCCTCATTGAAGCCCGATTGAAGTTGAGGTGCGATATTCGAGAGATAAAACACCTGTTGGTTTGTGGCGACGCTCACTGTTCGGTCACTCGATCCAAGTAAATGCCCCCGGGTATAACCGGTTCGTTTTTCAATCTGACTGCAACCAAGACCCGCAAGAACCGGGTCCTGCTTATAGGCATCATTGCGTCCGGATTTACCTTTGTAACTGCTGTGCATCGGAGCTGCAACCCAAACCGGGCACTCATATTCTTTGCTGTAACATACGGAAAAATTACGAATCTTTCCAGCATCCGCCCGCATATGGTAGGCATAGTAATAATCGCCCGGCTTATTCACCTCCACCGGCAGTTCCGCCCAGCCCGGATACTTCGTCAGACCGCCCGTTGGATCGCCGCCGCCCTGCGAGACCGAGGTCGTGAAGCGTTCCGTCGCACTCGCATAGCTCTCGCCTTCCCACTCCGCACAAAGCCGGAATTCATACGTCGTCGAAGCACTCAGACCCGTCAGCGTCACGGTCTTGGTCCCCGAACCCGAAGCCACGGATTTCTGCGTATAACTTTGCTCCGAACTCTTCCGGTACTCGAACCGGAGCGTATACTCCGAGGTCGGCCGCTCGAACGTGAAGCCGCAGCTCAATGTCGCCGCCGACGCCGTGACGTTCAAGGCCGAAGGGGTTCCGAAGGTCGGGCGCTCCGGATCGGGATCCGGGAGCGTTGCGCTCTGCTCCGTCCGGAACGCACTCCCGGCACTCTGCATCCGGCCCGTTCCCAGATCCGCATAGGCATAAACCACGTAAAAGGTCTCCTCCTGCAGTCCGCTCAGCGTCGCGCTCAACGTCGAACCGTCGACCGAACTCGCCGGAACCGTCTCGAAGGCTCCCATGCCTTCGTCGCTCACCACAGCATAGAGAAAACCCGCATTCGAACCGGTCAATACGCCCGGGCCGAACTTCGTGGCACAACGCAACTCAACCGTCGTACCCACCACCGTGCTCTCCGGCGTCGAGAACCATTCACTGCCTCCCGTATCCGAATCCCCGGAATCACACGACACGAAAAAGGCCGTCAAACCGACCATCAAAAGGGTAAAAATTCGCTTCATAAACTTTTACTAATTTTCATAAAGGCAAAAGGCATCCTCGCCGGTGCCCCACCCGTATCTATCGCTGTTTTATCGAAATTCCCACGCCGTTTTATCAAAAATCTCCTTCGGGGCATGCGGCACATGCACGAAGAAGGTCATCCCGGTCTTCTCCTCGATCTCCGCCACCGAGGTCATGTTCTGCGAAGGCTTCCCGCTCGGATAGGCCCGGTTCTCGAACCAGAAACCCACACACTGCAGTTCGTCGGCCGAAAGATCCTGCACCTTCCTGCCCGTATTGCCCGCCTTCGAGCGCAGCAGCACCCGGAAAAAGTGGCTCGGGACCGTGCATTTCCGGCCGCTCTTATCGGTCACTTCATTCGTGGCATGTACGCCATATACCCCGGAAACCACATAAAGCGTATCGGCGCAGATATTCTTCCAGCAATCTTCCTCAAGCGACGACCACACCCCGCTGTTGAAACTGTTCTGCCACTGAGGCGCTACATTCGTCACGTAAAAGGTCTGGGCATTCGCCGCATAACTCACCGTGCGGTCGCTCGACGCCAGCAGGTGACCCTTCGAATAGCCCGGTTGCGGCTGGTACGAGCCCTTGGTCAGGGCCGGCTGGATCGACTGCGGCAGTTCCGGATCGTAGTCCCAGGCATCCGACCGGCTCTGGTCGCCCTTGTAGCATTCGTGAAGCGGGAAGGCTGACCAAAAAGTGATCCGGTTCCCCGCACTGTAACAGATCGAGTAGTTCCGGCCCCCGGGAAGCCCCGAGCAGAAGTGCGCCGCATAATAGAGGTCCTCCGAGTCGTTGTCCACCGCCGGCAACTCCGCCCAGCCCGTATGGACCGACAGGTCGTAACGTTCAAAAACGGGCGGCTGATCCGACCCCGAACCCGGCCCGGATCCCGGGTCAATACCTTTTGAATCGTCACCTCCGCAGGCGACCAGACAGGCGACAAGGCACCCTGCCATCCATGCGATCGTCTTCGTCTTCATACTCGTCACTCTTTGTTTTTGGAATCGATCCAGATCGTCACCGGACCGTCGTTAATCAAGGCTACCTGCATGTCGGCGCCGAATTCGCCCGTCGCCACGGGACGCCCCGTCAATTCCCCGACCCGCGCCGCAAACCGTTCGTACAACGGTCGCGAAACAGCCTCCGGAGCCGCTTTGACATAGCTCGGGCGGTTCCCCTTGCGCGTCGAGGCCATCAGCGTGAACTGGCTCACGACCAGCACCTCGCCCCCGGTCTGCACGACGTCGAGATTCATCACCCCCTGTTCGTCGTCGAAGATCCGCAGCCGGACGAGTTTCCCCGCCAGGTATTCCAGGTCCTCCTCGCCGTCGTCGTGACCCACGCCGACCAGCACCAGCAATCCCTTCCCGATCCGCGAACGGAGCACGCCGCCGATCGTTACCGAAGCCTCTTTCACCCGTTGTACAAGCAGTCGCATCGCCCTTCCTTCCGGTTTTCGCTACAGATTTTCAAAAACGGCCCACAGATTGTCGTCCGACGGAACCGGAGCCGTGACCGAGACCGGTTCGTGGCGAACCGGATGGTCGAACTCCACACGCCGCGAATGGAGCGAGATCCCGCCCCCGGGTTGCGAACGCCGCGCCCCGTACTTCAGGTCCCCGCGGATCGGGCAGCCGATTTTCGACAGTTGCGCCCGGATCTGGTGGTGGCGTCCCGTCAGCAACTCGACCTCCACAAGCGTATAGTTCTTTCCACGGCCCCGCGTCTCATAGCGCAGCCGCGCCTCCTTGGCATCCCCCTTCGGGGCATCACAGGCCCGCGAGCGGTTCGTGCGGCCGTCGCGCAGGATGTAGTGCCGCAGTTCGCCCCGCTCGGGGTCGGGGGTCGCCTCGGTCAGTGCCCAGTAGACCTTGTGGATCCGCCCCTCGCGCAGCATCCCGTTCAGCCGCGTCAGCGCCTTCGAGGTCTTGGCGAAGAGCACCGCACCGCTCACCGGGCGGTCGATGCGGTGCACCACACCGAGGAAAACATCTCCGGGTTTGGCGTCCCGCACCTTGATGAAGGCCTTGATCTGATCCTCCAAGGCGCTCTCGCCCGAAGGATCCGGCTGCACAAGGTCCCCGACATGCTTGTTCACGACGAGCAGATGGTTGTCCTCGTAGAGGATATCGTCCGGAGTGAACATCGCCGTTTACAGAATAAAGGTAAAGGGCAGGAGTTTTTCCGCCGTGTCGACAACCGAGGCCGTATCGCCGCCGCTCATGATGATGCGGATCGGGCTCCCCTGACGGCGTTCCGTGTCCACCAGCACCTGGCGGCACTGCCCGCAGGGGTAGCATTCGCGCTCCGAAGGCTCCGAAGCAATGGCCAGCGATTCGATCGGGTCGTCGGCATGATTGGCCGCGGCATGGAAGAGCAGCGTCCGTTCGGCGCAAAGCCCCGCCGGGAAGACCTCGCTCTCGATGTTGCTGCCGTGGAGGATGCGGCCGCTGCGCAGCCGCGCCGCAGCCCCTACCCGGAATTTCGAATAGGGGGCCTGAGCCCGCGCCGTGGCCTGCCCGGCCTCGGCGACCAACAGGCGGTCCGCTTCGGGAAGTTCCGACAGCGCCGCATAGTATTCGTAATCGAAACGGAACTGCTTTTTCATAACCCCTTCCTTTTTCAGGAAAAAACTCCCATAAATAAAAAATGGGAAGTGAACGACAAAATTAGTAAATATTTCCGATTCCCGCAACAGATATTTCCCAAACTTCTTTCCGGAGCCGTACAGCAAGTCTTCCACCCCAAAAATCCCCGGGCGGAAATGCAGGGACATCCCTTCCCTCGAAAAATTCCCGGATCGAAACGCGCCGCGGCACGTCCCGATCCGGGATTTTCCTGTTTCCAAAAAACAATTGCGTCGAAAACCGCCGACCGACCGTCTGTCTACTCCAGCACGAACTTCGCCTGCACGTTATACTCCAGGCGGATGGTCTTGAACTCCAGCGGCTCCTCCTCGGCCGCCGCCTCGGCAGCCCCGTAGGCCTTCGCGCTGCGCATCAGCACCGCATTGTCGTACATCACCGGCATGACGTTGCTGTTCGAATCGTAGATGTAGAAGCACTTGCCCACCGTCTGACCGATCGCCTCGGCCAGCGTCGCGGCATTCGCCCGGGCGTTGCGGATCGCCTCCACTCGCACCTGCTCCTTGTATGCGTCGATCTTCGAGTGCGAGACCTTCAGGATCGAGACGTCCGAGATCCCCAGGTTGTCCAGCGCCTGCCAGGCCCGCGCCACTTCGGCCGACGTTCCCAACTGCAACTGGTATTTGGCCGTCGCTACCGAGGTCTTCTTCTTGAAGAATTCGCTCGACAGGTTCGCCACCTTGAGCTGCTTCTCCACGTCGACGCCCAGCTTCTTCAGCGCAGCAATCATGTCGCGCTGCTGGCTCTCGACCGAAATCTTCCCCTTCGAATCGCGTTCGTTGATGATGATCTGCAGATAGAACTCGTCGGGCGTGATCTCCTTCTCGGCCCGGCCGTTGACCTGTACGTAACTCGGGAATGCCTCCTGGATCTGTGCTGCGGCCGGGAGCGCTGCCAGCGCCACGACGGCCATCAAAATCAGTCGTTTCATGATATATCAGTTTTTCAGTGAACAAAACTCCCGTTTGAGAAACGGTTTTGTATAAGAAACGGAGGATTCCCGAAAATACTGCATCGCCTCCGGAAAATAACCGCCACGACGATCGGCAGGGCCGCTCCCCCTGCCGTCTTCTGCCGTCTTCTGCCGCCCCTGCCGCCCCTGACGCCCCTGCCGCCCCTGACGCCGCTCTTCGCCGCCGGGTCAGCGCCGCACGAGTTTCACCACATTCTCCACGTGGTGCGTATGTGGGAACATGTCCACCGGCTGCACCGCCTCCACACGGTAGGCATCGTTGAGCAGTGCCAGGTCGCGGGCCTGCGTCGCCGGGTTGCAGCTCACGTAGACGATCCGCTCCGGCGCGGCACGCAGGATCACGTCGATCACCGGCTCGTCCACACCCGCACGCGGCGGATCGAGGATGATGACATCCGGATGTCCGTTCGCCGCCACGAAGGCGTCGTCCAGCACCGCCTTCATGTCCCCGGCGTAGAATGTCGTATTGCGGATACCGTTCAGTTCGGAGTTGACCTTCGCGTCGGCAATCGCCTCCGGAACGTACTCGATGCCCACGACCCGCGCACAGCGTGCGGCGCAGAAGTTGGCAATCGTCCCCGTACCGGTATAGAGGTCGTAGAGCGTGTCGCCCGGGTGCAGGTCGGCGAAGCGCCGCGCCACCTTGTAGAGTTCGTAGGCCTGCGCCGAATTGGTCTGGTAGAAGGATTTCGGACCCACCTTGAAGCGGAGCCCCTCCATCTGCTTGATAATATGGTCCTTGCCGCGGTAGCACACCGCATCGAGGTCCCCGACCGAGTCGTTGAGTTTCGTATTGACGACGTAGAAGAGCGACGTGATCTGCGGGAAACACGCCGCCAGATGGTCGAGCAGCGCCTCGCGCCGCGGACGGTCCTCCGCGCCGAAAACCACGATCACCATCACTTCGCCCGTCGAGGCCGTGCGGATGATCAGGTTGCGCATCAGCCCCGTATGTTCGCGGGCGTTGTGGAACGTATAGCCGTGTTCGAGGCAGAAACGTTTGGTTTCGAGCCGGATGGCGTTCGACGGCTCGGGCTGCAGCCAGCACTTGCGGATGTCGAGCACCTTGTCGAACATGTTCGGAATGTGGAATCCCACGGCCGGCGAGGCGTCGAGATCGGCGCCGCTCTCGACCTCCTCGCGCGTCAGCCAGCGGCGATCGGCGAAGGTAAACTCCAGCTTGTTGCGGTAGAAGCGCGTCCCGGCCGACCCCAGGCAGGGGGCAATCTCCGGCAGTTCGAGCTTCCCGATGCGCGTCAGCTGGTCACGCACCTGCGCCGTCTTGAACCGCAGCTGCTCCTCATAGGGGAGGTTCTGCCACTTGCACCCTCCGCACACGCCGAAGTGTTCGCAGAAGGGCTCCTCGCGCAGCGGCGAGCGTTTCACGTAATTCACGACGTAGCCCTCCATGAAGCGGCGCCGCTTGACACGGATCTGCACGTCCACCACGTCGCCCGGGACGGTCATCGGCACGAAAACCACCACGTCGTTCCAACGCCCCATGGCCTTGCCCTCGGCCGCCAGGGTCGTGATTTCAAGCCCCTCGATCAGGGGATAGTTCGCTTTCTTTCTTGCCATCGGTTTTTCTGATTCGGGTTGCAAAGGTAACAAAAAATCATTCGCCCGCCCGCTTTTTCATCCGCACCCGCGCCCGCACACCGCCCAGCCAGAAGCCCAGTGCAAAAGGGCCTCCGACCAGCACCGCCACCGCCAGCACGAAATAGAACAGCAGCTGCCCAATAACGCCCGGCACGGCATCGAGCGTCGTGCGAACCAGATCGTCGCCCGCAGCCCGCAGCTGTTCGACCAGCGCCTCGCGCTCCCGCGAAACGTAGTATTGCAGCTCCGTGCGCTGGCGGTCGAGGTCGCCAAAGGCGTGGTCCACCGAGGCTTCCATCGTCGAGATGAGCTGCGTCGCCCGGGCGTTCAGCTCCGCCAGCATCCGGTCCGAAATCTCCGGCAGGTGCTCGGCAACCGCCACCATCCGCGTGAAGTTACGCTCCAGCGAATCGAGCTGCATGCCGATCTGCAGATGCAGGCTGTCCTGCGCAAGCCGCATCTCGAAGATATCCTTCGACCAGCTCACGCTGTTCGAAAGCTGCTGCGTCTGCCCGCTTACCCGGTCGTTCACATCGGCCAGCACCTCGGCGATCGACCCCGTGGCATAGGCATGTTCGACACCGTTCGCCTGCAGGTACTCCAGCCACGCCAGGGTCGTATTGTCGCTTTCGGCACCCTCCGAAACGGGATTTTCCGACAGATAGGACGCTACGAAACGCTCCATCAGCGGGTAACGCTCCCCCGAGAGCGCCTGCCGGGCGAGTTGTCCGATCCGGTGGTCGAGGTGTGCGGCCGTCTCCCGCGCGATGGGGCTCTGCGCCCCGAACAGCAGCGAATCGGGTGTCGAGGCAAAGTAGCGGTCCATCCGCCGGCAGAGGATCCACAGGTCGGCCAGCGCCACATCGGGGATGCCCTGCATGGCGGCCGTCAGACCGGACTGCGTGGCGCGAAGCTTCCACCGAACGGCCGACACCCGCACGCCGAGATCCGGCGACGACGCCACGATCGAATCGGCCGCCCGGGCCACCTCGCCCGAAAAATCGTAGTAGAAGGCCCGCGTCAGGGTCCGCACGTTCATCTGCTCCTTCGACAAGGGATCGCCCGTCGAGACGGAGACCTTCAGCAGCGAGCACCCCGCCAGCAACAATACGACCCCAAGCGTCGCAAAGACTTTCATTCCCTTTTTCATGATTTTCGCTTTCCGTTCCGCACGCAATTATCGATCCAGGCTCTCCACCCGTTCGCGGATATAACGCACCGCCACGCAGTGCCCCGCCTGGGGCATGTTTCCATGGTCGAAACCGTCGAACTCGCGGAGCTGCACGTCGGGATGACCCACCACCTGCATCATCCGCCAGAAGTAGGCGTTCTCCTCATAGCGGCCCAGCATCTCCAGCTCGCGGTCGCCCGAAAGCAGCAGCATCGGAGGAGAGTCCGCCCGCACGTGGTTCAGCGGAGCCAGGTCGTCGACCAGCGGCTGCGTATCCGGAAGCCCCAGCTCGGCCCGCCGCGCAAAGTGCGTCACCACCTGCCCGCTGTAGGGGATCAGCGCCGCAAAAACCTCGTCGGGGTCCAGTCCGTAGGGCTGCAGCCAGCGTTTGTCAAGGCCGATCATCGAGGTGAGGTAACCCCCGGCGGAGTGTCCCGCCACGAAGATCAGACGCGGATCGCCGCCGTAGTCGGCAATGTGGCGGACCACCCACGCCGCAGCCGCCGCGGCATCCTCCACGCACTGCGAGACCTTCACGTGCGGAACCAGCCGGTAATCCACCCCCGCTACGGCAAAGCCCTGGTTGCAGAGCGCCGCCGGGATTTCGCGCCGCCCGGCCGTCAGCCCCCCGCCGTGAAACCAGATCACCGTAGCAAAACCCGGACGGTCGGTCGGGTAGTAGAGGTCGAGGCGGCACAGCGAATCGGCCGATGCCGGGTCCGCGGCATCGCGGTAGGCGATCGCCCGTTCCGTGCGGTAGCCGCCGCCCTGCGCCCGGAGCGTCGGGCAGCTGAGAAGCATGACGGCAAAAACAAGCAGCAAACGTTTCATGGTTCGTCGGGTTTTGAGGGATAAAGGTAGGCAAAATCCCGCAAAAAACGTTATCTTTGCGGAAAATAGAGCGCTCCCCGGCCAAGACGCCCCGGAAACGGAACCCCGCAGCCCCGCAACCGTGCGTATCCCCCGATTTCCGCCGTCCCGCCCGGGCTGCGACCGCAAAACACAAGAACCATGAAGATTGCCTGTCTGCCGTTCAACCCCATACAGGAGAACACCTACGTCCTCTGGGACGAAACCAGTGAATGCATCGTCATCGACGCCGGGAACTCCAACCCCCGCGAGGATGCCGCCCTGGACAACTTCATCGTCCAGCACGGGCTCAAACCCGTGCTGGCGGCCAATACCCACGGACATTTCGACCACACGCTCGGCGTCGAACACCTCAAGCAGCGCTACGCCATCCCCTTCGCCCTCTCGTCCAAGGACCAGTTTCTGCTCGACAACGCCGCCACGAGCGGTTCGGTCTTCGGCGTGAAGACCGGCGCCATGCCCTCCGTCGACCTGGATCTGGACCAAATGTCCGAAATCCGCTTCGGGAACTCCCTCCTGCAGATCCTCCGCACCCCGGGCCACTCGCCCGGACATGTCGTCTTCTACAACCCCGAATCGAAATCCCTCTTCTCGGGCGACACCCTCTTCCGTGAATCGATCGGACGAACGGACCTCCCCGGCGGCGACTATTCGTGGATCATGCGCTCGATCCTCGACGTGATCGTCCCCCTCGGCGAGGAGGTCCACGTCTATCCCGGCCACGGTCCCGAATCGACCATCGGCCACGAACTCCTCTACAACCCCTTCATCGTCGAGGTCCTCAACGAGGAGGTCAATTACCGCGGCTGATGAAATCTCTGATCCATAAACTTCTCTACCGCACACTCCCGCTCGAAGGTTACCTCCGCGCCGTGAGCAGCCTCTTCTTCCTCTGGCAGCGCCTCGGAATCGGACGCTACGCCCCCGCCACGGAGTATGTCTACCACCTCCCGCGGCTCGTCCGGCCCGGTGACACGTGCATCGACATCGGCGCAAACCTCGGGTACTATGCCCGCACGATCTCCCGCCTGGCCGGGGTCGAAGGCCGCGTCTTCGCCGTGGAGCCCGTCGCGCCGGTCCGCAAGGTCCTCGCCCGCAACCTCCGCCGCTGTCCCAACGTCGAGATCCTCCCCTGCGCCCTCGGCGCCGAGGAGCGCGACATCGTCATGGGAAACGACTCGGCCCGCAAAACCGGATACCTCGGCACCGGGCAGAACTTCGTCAACGACACCGGAACGGCCACCGACGTGACCTTCACCGCCCGGATGCGGCGCGGCAGCGAACTCTTCGCCTCGCTCCCGCGGCTGGATTTCATCAAGTGCGACATCGAGGGGTATGAGCTGGTCGTCATGCGCGAGATGCGCCCCCTGCTCGAACGCTTCCGCCCCACGGTTTTGATCGAAACCGGCGGCGAAAACCGCCCCGAAATCATCCGCCTCTTCACCGAACTGGGGTACGAGGGTTTCACGCTCGAGCACGGGCAGGAGGTTCCCCTCACCCCCGCAGCAACCAAAGACATCATTTTCAGACATGCGCATTGACATCATATCCTCGGTCCCCGAACTGATGACCTCGCCCCTGAACGAGTCGATCCTCCGCCGCGCCCAGGAGAAGGGTTTCGTAGAAATTGTCGTACACAATCTCCACGACTACGCGCACGACCGCCGCAAAACCACCGACGACTATCCCTTCGGCGGCGAGGCCGGCATGGTCATGAAGTGCGAGCCGGTCTTCGAACTCGTCGAAAAACTCCAGGCGGAGCGCTCCTACGACGAGATCATCTACACCTCGCCCGACGGCGTGCGCTACGACCAGCACGAGGCAAACCGCCTCTCGACGCTCGAAAACATCATCATCCTCTGCGGGCACTACAAGGGCATCGACCACCGCATCCGCGAGCATCTCGTCACGCGCGAGATCTCGATCGGCGACTACGTCCTCACGGGCGGCGAACTGGCCGCCTGCATCATCGCCGATTCGGTCGTGCGGCTCATCCCCGGGGCGATCGGCGACGAGGCCTCGGCCCTGACGGACTCGTTCCAGGACAATCTGCTCGCACCGCCGGTCTACACCCGTCCGGCGGAGTTCCGCGGGTGGCGGGTTCCCGACGTGCTGCTGTCGGGCAACTTTGCCGAGATCGAGAAGTGGCAGGACGAGCAGGCCTTCGAGCGCACCCGACGACTGCGCCCCGATCTGCTCGAAAAATAGGGGGGGGGAGCGTCCGGCGATGGATTCCCGGTCAAGCCGGGAATGACGCAAAGCAAAACGGAAACGACATAAGATGCCCGAGAACAACATAAGGATGGCAGGAACAGCACAAGACAGAGCAGCAATGGCTTGGAAACATACGACATGAAAACCTTATGAAATACTACCTTATTGCCGGGGAGCCTTCGGGCGACCTCCACGGCGCAAACCTTATCCGCGGCCTCCGGAAGGCCGACCCCGAAGCGCAGTTCCGCTTCTGGGGCGGTGACCTGATGGCCGACGCCGGCGGCAAGGCCAACCTGCGAAAGCACTACCGCGAAACGTCGTTCTTCGGTGTCGTCCAGGTCCTCCGCAACCTGGGCACCATCCGCCGCCAGATGCGCGAGTGTCAGGACGACATCGCGGCTTTCGCCCCCGACGTCGTGATCCTCGTCGACTACCCCGGATTCAACATGAAGATCGCACGCTGGGCTCACCAACGCGGTCTGCGCACCTTCTATTATATCGCCCCGAAGGTCTGGGCCTCGCGCGAAGGCCGCATCAAGGGCATTCGGCGTTACGTCGACCGGCTCTTCGTCATCTTTCCCTTCGAGTGCGACTACTTCCCGAAGCACGGGATCAAACCCATTTTCGAGGGGAATCCCCTGGTCGATGCCCTCGAAGCCCGGCGGGGAACGCTCCCCGCGCCGGAGGAGTTCCGGCGCCGGAACGGGCTCGACGGGCGTCCGGTCATCGCCCTGCTGGCCGGAAGCCGCCGCTCGGAGATCCGCAAGAACATGCCCCTCATGGCTCGGCTCGCGGAGCGCTTCCCCGGGCATCAGTTCGTCGTCGCCGGGGTGCCCTGGCTCGACCGCGCGCTCTACGAGGAGCACATCGCCGGAAGCCCGATCCGTTTCGTCTGCAACCAGACCTACGAAACCCTCGCCGCGGCCGAAGCCGCCGTCGTGGCGTCGGGAACCGCCACGCTCGAAACCGCCCTGTTAGGGATTCCCGAGGTGGTCGTATATCGGCTCGCGCCCCTCGAATACTACGGAATGCCGCTCGCCGTGCGATGCCCGTGGGTCTCGCTCGTCAACCTCAACCTCCGCCGCGAAGCCGTGGCCGAGGTGCTCCAGTCGAATCTCGACATCACGCGCGCCGAACGCGAACTGCGCGCCATCCTCCCCGGCGGCGAACGCCGCGAAAGGATGCTCGCCGATTTCGAGGAGCTGCGCTCCGTCATCGGCGGCCCCGGGGCCAGCGACCGTTTCGCCGCACGCATGGTCGAACTGCTCAAAAAACACGAATCATGAAGATCATCTGCATCGGACGCAACTACCGCGCCCACGCCGCCGAACTCCACCACGATACGGGGCTCGCAGAAAGCGGCGCGGAACCCGTCTGGTTCATGAAGCCCGACACCGCACTGCTGCGCAACAACGATCCCTTCTACATCCCGCACTTCTCGCAGGAGGTGCATTACGAGTGTGAGCTGGTCGTGCGCATCAACCGCGTCGGGCGGGCCATCTCCGAGCGCTTCGCGCACCGCTACTACGACGAGGTGGGGCTCGGAATCGACTTCACGGCCCGCGACCTCCAGCGGCAGGCCATTGCCGAAGGGCTTCCCTGGGAGCGCGCGAAGGCCTTCGACCACTCGGCGGCCCTCTCGCCGCAGTTCCTCCCGCTGGCCGAGCTGGGCGGCGACGTGCAGAAACTCCGTTTCGCACTCGACATCAACGGAGAACGCCGTCAGACGGGCGATGCCGCCGAAATGATCTTCGGCGTCGACCGCCTGATTGCCGCCGTCTCGCAGTATGTCACCCTCCGCATGGGCGACCTGCTCTTCACCGGAACCCCCGCCGGTGTCGGGCCTGTCCGCCCCGGCGACAACCTCCGCGCCTCGCTCGAAGGACACGAACTGCTCAACTTCGACATCCGATAACCAGAAGGAGGAATCGGCAATCCGACAGGATGCCCGGTCCTCCCCGAAAAACGAAACAATCCACACTGTTCCGAAACATGTTGCTGCACGAAAAACTCAAAGACTACCGGCTGTTGCTGGCCTCGCAGTCGCCCCGCCGCCGGGAGCTTATCGCCGGGTGCGGGCTCCCCTATGAACTGGCCCCGAAATACGACTGCGAAGAGTGGTATCCCGCAGAAATGGCCGCCGAAGAGGTCCCCGTCTACCTCTCGCAACTCAAAAGCAAGGTCTATCCCGGAGCGCTCGCCCCGAACGACATCCTGCTGACGGCCGACACCGTCGTGGTCCTCAACGGCGAGGTCCTCGGGAAACCCCGCGACCGCGAGGATGCCGTCGAGATGCTCCACCGGCTCTCCGGACACCGGCACACGGTCGTCTCCGGCATCACCTTCCGGACAACGGAGCGGATGCACTCCTTCGAGGCCCGGACGAGCGTCTGGTTCCGCACGCTGACCGACGAGGAGACCGCCTACTACGTCGACACCTTCCGCCCCTTCGACAAGGCCGGAGCCTACGGCATCCAGGAGTGGATCGGATACGCCGCCATCCAGCGCATCGAAGGATCCTTCTACAACGTCATGGGACTCCCCATTCAGAAACTGTACACCGAACTGGACAAATTCCTTACACGATGAAAAAACAGACCCTGCTGACCCTTTTCGCCCTCCTCTGCCTCTGGCCCGCCGCCGCGGACGAGGGCATGTGGCTCCCGAGCCTCATCTCCGAACGCATCGACGACATGCGTGCCAAAGGTTTCCGCCTCACGGCTGAAGATATCTATTCGATCAACCGCGCCTCGATGAAGGATGCCGTGGTGCTCTTCGGAGGAGGCTGCACCGGAGAACTCGTCTCCGCGGAAGGGCTGCTGCTGACGAACCACCACTGCGGTTACGACGCCATCCAGCGCCATTCGACCGTCGAGCACGACTATCTCACCCACGGTTTCTGGGCCCGCTCGCGCACCGAAGAGCTCCCGAACAAGGGTCTCAACGTCCGCTTCCTGGTCCGCATGGAGGAGGTCACCGACCGCATCGCCGCCGGCGAGAGCCCCGCAGAGATCATCGCACGCGCCGAGGCCGAAGGCATCGGGTACAAGGCCGCCATCGAACAGATGTACTACGGCGACCAGCAGTTCCTCTTCATTTACGAACAGTTCGACGACGTGCGGCTGGTTGCTGCGCCGCCCTCGTCGATCGGCAAATTCGGCGGAGACACCGACAACTGGATCTGGCCCCGCCACACGGGCGACTTCTCGATCTTCCGCATCTATGCGTCGAAGGAGAACAAACCCGCGGCCTACTCGCCCGACAATGTCCCCTACCGTCCGAAGAAGCACTTCACGATCTCGACCCGGGGATTCCGCGAGGGCGACTTCACGATGATCTACGGATTCCCGGGCAATACCCAGGAGTATATCCTCTCGGATGCCGCAGCCTACATCGCCGAACGCTCCGATCCGGCCAAGATCGCCATCCGCGACGGACGCCTCGACATCATCACCCGCGCCCAGGAGAGCGACCCCGCACTGCGCATCCACTACGCCGCCAAACACGCCTCGATCGCCAATGCCTGGAAAAAGTGGCAGGGCGAGGTGTTGGGGCTGAACCGGATGAAGACCATCGCCGCCAAGCAGGAGCAGGAACAGGCCTTTGCCCGCGAAAATCCCCGCGGGGCGGAGCTTCTGCGCGAAATGAAGGCCGAATACCGCCGGATCACAGATCCCTACTTCGCCCGCGAAATCATCGCCGAGACCCTCCGCGCCCTGCCTGCGAAATACTCGGCCGAAGAGCGTGCCGAAGCCGTATTCCCGGCCCGGCGGGAGACCGAGCGATCGCTGTTCCGCTGGCTCTTCGGGGAGTATGCCCGGCGTTGTCCGGCAGAGTACCAGGTTCCGGCATTCCTCGACGGTGTGGCCGCAAACGGCTCGCCCGAAGCCTTCGCCGAGAAGGTGTTCGAGGAGGTGTGGGCCGGTGGCGAAACGCCCCTCTCCGACTCGCTGCGAAGCGGTTCGAAGCGGATGCTCGACCACATCACATGGCTGTTGGGGACAGACCGGCTGCGCAACCTCACGAGCAAACGGCTCAACACACTTTACCGGGAGTATGTCCATGAATTGCGGCGGACGTGGCCCGAACATCCTTACTATCCCGATGCGAATCTGACGCTGCGGGTGGCCTACGGCGCAATCGCCGGTTACGAATATGCCGACGGCGAATACCACAAACCGCAGACGACCCTCGACGGCATCATCGCCAAGGACAATCCCGAGATTTACGACTACGACATCCCGCAATCGCTGCGCGACCTCTATGCTTCGAAGGAGTACGGGCGCTGGGGTGTGGAGATCGACGGACGCCGCACGGTGCCGGTCTGCTTCCTCGCGTCGAACCACACCACGGGCGGGAACTCCGGATCGCCGGTCCTGAATGCCGACGGCGAGTTGATCGGCATCAATTTCGACCGCACGTGGCGCTCGACGATGAGCGACATTGCCTTCGACCCTTCGATCTGCCGCAACATCGCCGTGGATATCCGCTACGTATTGTTCGTGGTGGATCGCATCGGCGGGGCCGGGTATCTGCTCAAGGAGATGCGGATCAAATAGACCTCCGCAGCCATTGTCTGAAGCGGGGCGCGTTTCCGGAAGCTACAAAGCGCGGGGATGCGCCCGTTTCCACGAAAGGGCCGGAGAGCTCCGGAGAGTTTGCGGAAAGGGCATTCCGCCCGGGTTTGCCCGGATCTCTTCTGCCAGGAATCTCCGAATCCGGAAAAAATCGGAGTTTTCCCGGGAAAAATTTTGCAAATCGTAAAATAGTGTCTATATTTGCAGGCCCGGAAGATATTCGGGGCGTGCAATGCCCAGGTGGTGAAATTGGTAGACACGCTACTTTGAGGGGGTAGTGAACAATTGCGTTCGTGCAAGTTCGAGTCTTGTCCTGGGCACCAAAGAAGAAAATCGCAGCTGACAATCAATCAGTTGCGATTTTTTATTCCTGCCCTGCGCCACATTTGCACCACTCACGCCACACCCAACACCAGCATAACCAAACAACAAGAGTACGGGAATCCGTTCTTCGCACGCGCGCGTAAGGATGTCATAAAACTCGCGCCCGTTTCCTCTCTTGACTACGAACAAACGACCGGAGCCCGTTGAGGATCCCGGTCGCCAAAAGGTTTACCGTTCTTGCGTCAGTTGTCGAAAGTGTAGCATCTGTTCACCACAGGGTCGAACGTCGAAAATTCGCCGTCCCTCGCCCACTCCCGGAGAGTATATCGGCCCCTCGGCAAATACCGGGCCCGCCGGATGGCCTCGGCCTCCGTGGAGAACTGCCCCAGCGTGTAGCCGTCGATGGTGAGTTCGTAGATCATGGCTTATATCTTCTCAAAAAACCGAATCCGGAACTTGTTGAGGCGCTCGATCATCCATTTCTCCCGATCGGGCACAACCGGGTATCTGCTCGGATCCACATAGTCCCGACAAATACGCATAAGGGTGATAAAGGCGATTTCATCGAGCCCCATTCCCTGTTGGGTATTCTTGGCAATCTCCAACAGTTGGCCGATCTGCTTTGCTGTTAACTCTTTCATGACTCAATATACTGTTATAAGGTTTTCCACTTTGAACGACCGCCAACCGGCAGCCTCGATGTCGTAATACTTGACCGTGCGACCATCGTCCGGACGTCCGGTGCCCCTGATCGTGGCCGCGATGTCCCGCAACGTTCCGCAGGCCCGGCGCAGCGTGCCGTCGGCCTTTTCGTAGGCAAACCGAACGATACCGGCCCGCATCCGAAGGGTAAGACGGTAAAGGCTCCACGCCGTCGAAAGACATACGGAAAAGGTTTTGCCCGTTATGCGGAACAGCGCCCAGGCACGACGCATGATGTCCGATAAATCGTTTCGTTTCATGGTTATTTTCATTTGGGGCTCTCTGTGACCCCGGCGGCCGGATTACCGCCGGGGGCTTCGTCGCGTGGTGTGACAGCACCTATCCGAGGAAGGTAAGAGAGCCGATTTATTTGTTAGTTCAACAGCACCTGCAAAGCGTCGGCAAGTTCGGGATATTCGTTGCCCTCTTCATCCCATACGGCCTCGACGGTCGTCTGCTCGCTGACCAGTTCGGGGACCATTTCCCACATCCCGCAGTAGCAGTCACCGCCCCGGACGGCACGATATTCGGCCTCGTAGTTGACAAAGGCAATATATCCGTTGTGGATGATCTCGAAACCTTCGCTTTCGCCGTCGCATCTGAAGGTGACGTAATCGGCGATCTGCTTGGCGAAGTGCTGAATCTCGGTACGGGTGGCGGGTGTCATGGTTGTAAACATTTTGTTTTCTTTTGACAATGCAAAGTAAACAATAATTATTCATACTTGCAAATATTTTGACAACTTTTTATTATCACTAAATATAATTTTGCAAACAACAAGTTTAATTCATATATTTGTCTCCACAAACAAAATGTTTACATTATGGATAATGAGTTCAGAATAGCGGAAATCCTCAAAGAACGAGGCATGACGCAGACAGATTTAGCAGGACAAATAGGTATTTCCCGTGTTGGTTTATCAAAAGCAATCAATGGGAACACAACAATAACCACGCTCCGCAAGATTGCCGCTGCCCTGGGGGTAACGGTTCCGGAGCTGTTCGCCCCGCAGCCGACGGACACGATCACCTGCCCGCATTGCGGCAAGCCGATCAGAATAGAGAAGGGAGAATAACCTCAACCACACCGACGCTATGGAACTGCAAACCATCCAAAGCAAGATTTACGAAATACGGGGTCAGCGCGTCATGCTAGACCGAGATTTGGCCGAGTTGTACCAAGTTACAACGAGCGCACTGAACCAGGCCGTAAAACGAAACATAAAACGATTTCCGCCCGACTTCATGTTTCAGCTTACCCATCAGGAATTTGCAAACTTGAAATCACAAATTGTGACATCAAGTTGGGGCGGAGTTCGTAAAATGCCCTATGCCTTTACGGAGCAGGGCGTAGCAATGTTGTCCGGATTGCTAAACAGCGACATTGCCATAAACGCAAATATCGCCATTATGCGGGCATTCGTGGCGATGCGCAACTACATAACTACAACCACACAGATAACGGCAGAATTGGCCGAAATTAGGGCAAAGTTGGCATTGTTGGAGCGAGCCGATGAAGACAATGCCGAGGCCGTGAATGATCTGTCGGAGGATATGCGCCGGGAACTCGACAACATCTACCAGGCAATCGCCGCCCTGTCGGTCAAAACTCCGTCCATTGACACACCCCGCAGGCCGATCGGATACAAACAGACACCCCCGGAAGAGACGAAATAGCAATCGCACCGGCAAACAAGAACAGCCACCCGTCGAGGTGGCTGTCTCTGTTATTCCCGGATCGTCTGTTTCCCGATGGACTGAATGATGGAGGCGGCGGCCTCGTCAATCGTCACGGTAACAACCGGACCTGGCGGCTGAAGGTTCTGCCCGTTGGTCGTGATGTCCTTGCGGTCGGCCAGGCGGAGAACCCGCGCGACAATGCTCGAATCATATACCCCGACCAAAGCACCATCGAGCTGGTCGGCCTCGATAGCCTCTCGGATGAAGGTCAGCAGCTCCGAAAATTCCGGTTTTGCTTCGTAGTTGTAGAAACTCTCCCTGCTTATTTCCGCGAACCGGCAAAAGCCCGTAAGGGTCAGCGGACGTTCACACGGGACCGATATGGTCTGTCCGGCCGACACTTTGCTGACATAGATAGGCTTGCCTTGGCCCATTTCCTGTACTCCTTGAAGACCTTCTCGAAGCGTTCGGGAGTGAATTTCCGAGGCCGCCCGATCTTGCGGGCGGTTCCCACTGTCTTTTGTTCTTTCCTGTTCATAGTCATTTGTACTTTTTACGTCCCAGTTTGCTGATATTGTCCTGCACCTGCACTTTCCGCTGGCCTTTGTTGATGTCAACCACCGAAACCACTGGTGCCGGCATATCGAGCAAAGCCTCCTTAAGCATCGCCCGCATCCCTCGCATTCCGTCACCTCGCTGGGGCAGGTTGGAGACGTTGATGGCGTTTCCGCCGCTGGACACGTTCATGGCCGAGAGCATCGCGCCCCACTCATTCACCGCGGCGGCGGTCATGACGGCCTCGCCGTTGGACAACATAGCGGGAACGCTGTCCGACGTACCGGTTCCGGGGCCGGTAACAAGACCGCCGGAAGCCGTAACGGAGAAGATGCACATCCGACCGTCATGCGCCACGACTCGGAGGCTGTTCCGATGATCTGTCCAAAGATTTGCATTCCTGGCCGGGACCTTGATTTGCCGAATAGCTTCTTTCGTACCGTCCGGCATCTGCCGATAGACAATCACCGACAACCGGTCAGCCCTTCGGAAAGGAACTATTCGGGCGACGCCCGACTTCGGGGATTTGGTGTAATAGAGCGACACGACGTATCCGCCCAGTCGGATCTGCCAATCTTCAGCGCCTCCGGCTTCAATCTGTTCCCGAATGCTGGGTTCGGGGTAAAATTCCTGTTTCATAAGTAAAGTTTAGTTTATATAACAAAATGTTTGGGGCGGGTGGGGTAACAAGGTAACACCCCTATATAGGGGGTTGTTACCTGTTACTCTCCTCCCACAACCCCGTAATGTAACCATAGATATTAGAAAGGTTCATCGTGCAACTCGGATTGTGAAACCTCAATTTGCGACCCTAACAGATAGTAACCCCCGACCTGATTCTTTACGATTATTCCGGCCCTAACTGCACGGGATATCTTCATCTTTGCGCTACCCTCTTTCACATTTGCTTGCTTAACAAGCAGACTAACCAGTTCCGAATGCGCATAAACCCTTCCGACCTCCATGACATCTGCAAAAACATTCTCTTTCGGTTGAGGTGCAGGAATACTGCACAATTCAGGCAATACATCCGCATTGATACGGAAGGCGAACTCCATGAACGGTTCGTTACGACAGTATTGGGGCGATACGACCGAGGTGTCACCGTCAGCCTTCACCAACATTACCGTCTCCGACTTACGCAGCAGAGCCGATCCAAGATGCCCTCTTGCTTTATCCCCGCCCGGGTTGCTATGAAGCACGCAAAGAATGTGGTTATCGTACTCCGAACTCCAGCGCATCAACTCGCACGTCAAGGCCTCGGATTCATGCAAATCGTTCGGATCGTTGCAAAGGTCGGCTACGCCGTCGAGAATCAGCAGATCGGGCTTGTACCGCCGCAGGATTTCTCCCGTAGCGTCCTTGCGCTGGTCGGGAGTCAGTTCCCGCAAAGCCACCACAACAAGCTGGTCATGATTGCGGTTAGTCGGCAGGCCGATGCTGCGCAGAATGCGCCGTGCGACCTTATGCACGTGTGCCCTGCTCTGTTCTGTGTCAACATACACTACCTTGCCCGTAGCCGGAGTGTCAAATCCGAGAAAATCCGATGAGGAGAGGAATCCCGAGGCCACAGCTGCGGTCAAGAAGGTCTTTCTACTCTTGGCCAGTCCTACAACAGTGGATATATTACCCCGTGAGGCAATCAAATTACCCCAAATTCGGACGATCGGCTGCGGATCGGGTACTTGCTCGGACAGATCGATAATAAACGACGATACGTCTATTTTCGACGTCTCCGGTTTGGTCATTATTACGTCATCCACAAATCCCATATCCATCAGACTTTAAAACGATCTAACCCTTCGATAATATGATGAAATGACATCTTGGCAACCGACCGATCTGTAAGAATGCAGCGACCAATATCGAGCAACTCATAAAGTCCGGGTTGCGGATCGCCGAGTTTAGTAGAGTACACCAAATCCGCCAAATCGACCCGTTCGATCTGTGGTCTGTCGGTAAGTCTCATGCCTACGATTAAAACATCTGCCCGATCTTCCACGTACAGAGCTTTATATAGCGTATCTCGCAGCAATATGAGCAGTTGATTGTCCACACGGCTGTCGGCAAGATCTACACAGTGCTCCAAAGCCACAATCTGTTCTGTCAGCTTTTTAATAACATAGGGTTTTGCGTCGGGCCGCTGTCGATAACGTGCCAGTTCCTGCTGCTTGGACAACTTAATAGTTTCGAGATTCTCCATAAGTCATTTCGTCTTTGAATGTATCGTCGAGCCACTCGACGAATGTGTTGAAATCTTTGGCTATAAAATAAAGGCCTCCGGCTCGTTCAACGGCAGACTGATAGCATCTTTGCGCTTCACTTTGCCGATCGGTACCAATTTTCACCTCGACTTTTACAGCACGTCCAAAAACGACCGCAGAAATATCGGCGCTTCCGGTTGTCGAGGTCGATTTTCCCCATCTCAATGATCCAACCTGCCGAATACATCCGGCCACATTATAGGTGCGACGCGTGTCAATCGGTCTGCCCATCGTATTGATTCGTTCAGCCTGATGTCCTTTGAGCTGCAGGTAGCGGATAATACATCGGGTAAGTCCGTTTGCGGTGTCGTCTCTGTGCCTGGTGGGAACTACTGCCGACTCCGGGATTGTTGGATGCTCCAGGCGGTATGCCTCCAGCTCCAGGCGCTCCAGCATCCGAACTGAAGGACTCTTAATGTAGCGGGGTCTGGTCAGCATGACGCATCCCCTCCGTGGATAAAGTATCTTTTGAACCGCTGCAAATTACTACCGTGGCGGGCCCTTTCGTGGACCCATACATCCGACACGTCGATCCCCATATTCCGCAGGTAGCGGATCGTGCTCCTCGGATCGGGGATATTCAACCGCTCGGCAATGTCGAATGTAGCCAGTTTGCCGCCGCACATCAGCAGCGAAAAAACGCTAAATTCATTGTTATTCAGGTAAAATTCCTTACCTTTGTACTGCACTCGGGATAATGCCCCTGCACGTCTGCCTCGGACGTCGGGGGCTTGCTGCTTCTGGTCCATACCTCCGGCGATTATTGATTCAACATATCGCTGCCCAGTATTTTTTTTATTTCGCTCAATCGGTAGCGGCGCTTACCTCCGATCGATACGGGCACCAGATAACCCCGCTTCCGCCAACGCCACAAGGTCGAGGCGTCAATCGAGAGCAATTCACATACCTGCTTAATTGACAGGTAGCGTTCCTCCCTCTCTTCAACAACTTGCGCTTCCAGTTCCTTTTTAACATCGGCAAGAACCTCTCGGTGAAATTCAACAAGGTCTTCCAACTTAATGGCTACGGTAAAATTGTTACCCAAAGCCATCATTTCATTGATTGATCCCATAAGGACTTTTGTTTTAGGATACATCTTCGCATCCGGTTTATAAATTTGGCTGGTGAGATGGACCACAATTCAATAGGCGCTTTGTCATTCCGTCGAGATTTTGGCCTGCATCATCACAAGCATCTGGCACAAAGATGAGATCGGGCATTTTAGATTCCAAGAAATCGCAATATTTTTTTTCGTGATTTTTCTGCAAAAATAAGGCGGGATTATTCCCGCCTATTGTAAATTATTGACCATTACGCTATTCCAGCATTTTCACCAATTCATTTTTCATCTCCTCGTCAATCTCACGGTATCGGGCGAACGCCTTGCTGCCTTCCTTATGGCCTGATAAGGCCCCGACCAGGTTGGGGTCTTTGACCTGCTTGTATAAATTGCCGACAAATGCCCGGCGGGCCAGGTGCGAGGATGCAACCTCCCAAATAGGCCGCTGTTCGCCCTCTCGAGTTAGCGGATTGAGTATCGTAACCCTACGCTTCAACCCGGCAGCAAGGAATATCCGCTTTATTGCCTTGTTGTATTGCTGCTCCGCCATCAAAGGGAATAACGGAGGTCCGGCGTAATCGGCATATTTGGCCAATATCTCCCGGGCAATAGCATTCAACGGAACCCGAACCGTCACCGGGTGGCCGTCTTTCGTCTTGCGGGGAATATACTCGACCGCCCCGTCGATGATGTTTTCACGGGTCAGTTTATAGAGATCACCCACCCGACATCCTATTAAGCATTGAAAAACGAAAACATCCCGTTGAACAGCCAACTGAGGATGCCGGGAGAGGTTCGTGCGGTAGATTTTATTCCGCTCGTCAATCGAAATATAATAGGGTGTTCCATACACACACTCCTCGATGTGGTGATTTCTAAACGGGTTGTTAGTTGTTTTGCCAACGTCATTTGCCCAGATAAAGAACGTCCGTAGTTTCGTAAGTATTCCGTTGATCGTATTCTGTCCCCTCGGTTGGGGTGTCCGGCTCTCGGGAACCGCTTCATAGATTTCGGGATACTGCTCGCAGAAGGTGTGCTCATTGCGTAGAAACTCCTCAAAATCTCCCAGCACCTGCGGCGTTACGGTATCCAGGTCAAGGGTAAACCGACGATCTACGGTGCGACGAGCATACAGTTCATAGCGTTTCAACGCCCGAATAACGACCTGAATAGCCCGAACCCGCCAGTCCGACAGTTTGCGTTTCTCGATAAACTCCTCATATGCCTCGAAAAAGGTCTGCCGGGGCTGCTCGACAATATAGCGATCGGGATGCAGCCGTTTGTCGATTTCCTGATCCAGCAATTCAGAGGTTAGACCCTCTTTGTCAGATACTGCGTTATATATCTCCAGCATCATGTTTTTACGATCCGCCACGGCCTTATTGAAGGCCGCACGCTTCTCCGCATCATACAATACCTTTGCTTTGATTTCCTGCCGGGTGGCGTCCCAGTCGGAAGGATTGACCTCCAACTCCGAGGCGTGGAACAGTTGAATGTTCCGCCCATCCCGAAGCCGGAAGCGAACGGTTGCCCGTTCAATTCGCTTTTTCGATACCCGTATAAATGCCGTAACCGATGCCATATCTCCGAACTGCTAATCCGTGGTGCAAATCCAAAATATTGCACCACATTTATGCCATACAATAAAATCATATGCAATAATACGCAATTCAGTTGACAAATACAAATTATTGATTATCTTTGTTATATAGCAACAAATATCCGATTTTCAACAGATTGCGCGCATCCCCAAAATTGCATATTTCAAATATTGTCCTGGGCACTGGAAACCGCGTTAGAGTCATTTCTAACGCGGTTTTAATTTTTTCGCGTCCGCACTGTGTCCGCATTTTCTAACAACATCCGGCTCACACATAAAATCGTATGAGAAAATAGACGAGTTCCCGCGATAGGGAATTCGTCTAATATTTATTTTTTTATTGTCGGCATATTCTGAATAACGACTCCTTGCAATAATTTTCCATTAACCTTTTTATTGCTTTTAACCCCATCTGCACTCCATGTTCCCCATTGCTTAAAGAAAAATGGAATATGATTAGTTTCGGTCTGTCGCTTAATGTTTAAGACCCATTCTTCTTTCATAGAACGGGCCTGAACCCCACTTTCACCTCCGACAATAACCCAATTTATTCCCTTAAGATCCAATTCACCCAAATCTTCGAGAAACGGCTCACATGAAATGAATCGAATTGGAGCTTTCAAATGTCGTATATAATCCAAAAGATTAGGCGGTTTCATTTTTAGATGGGATGAAGGAACGAAAAGCAACTGTGCTATTTTCGGCAGATTGCAATGAACCTCTAACTTCAAATAACTGGAGCAAAAAGTAATAAATTGTCAAAAAAGCAAGGGATATTTTTATTGTAGACTTTGTCACGTTACTATTCTGTATAAATTTTACTGTTTTTTGCAATTCGGTTTCGGATACAAGGTAAATCGCTTAATTTTGTTAATGATAACAAATTAAGCGACCTTTTGATTCTAAAAGTTCCTATCGAGTTATTGAAAAACAAAAAACTATAGATTTATTTGCAATTAGCTTTCCTATATTCTTTGGGGGATAACCCGAATCGAGCTGCAAACTCCTTATAAAAATAAGATTTGCTGCTGAACCCCGATTTGTACATGATTTCCTGTACGGTCAACTGTGTTGTACGGAGAAGTTTAGAAGCGCGATCCAAACGGACCATCCGGATATATTCTCCAGGCGTTTTCCCCGTGAGTTCTTTCAATTTTTCATAAAGCGAAGTTTTTCCGATGCCGATGAAATCGGAAATGGCCGTCGGATTGAGTGATTCGTCATCGATGTTATTCTCGATGAAAACGACGATTTCGTGCAACATCCGTTCATCTTCATGGTGAAGCGTAATTCCTTCGCGCACGGTCACGTCCGAACGTGCCGAATTGAAATACTCTTTCAATACTGTGCGTTTGTGTAATAATTGTTCGACTGTCGCTAAAATATGACGGGGATGGAACGGTTTGGTGATGTAAGCGTCGGCGCCGTGTTCTACTGCTACTATGCGATCTTCAATGGACAGTTTTGCTGAAACGCTTACGATCGGGATATGAGCCGTGCGTTCATCAGAACGGATGCGGTCAATCAACCCAATTCCGTCGAGTCTGGGCATGACAATGTCGCACAAGACTAAGTCGGGCAGGTTTTGCCGTAGCATTTCGAGTCCGTTGTTACCGTCATTGGCCGTCAGTACGGTGTAATGTGGAGCCAGAATATCGCGGAATAGTTCACGAACATTATAATCGTCCTCTACGACCAATACCGTAAACCGCGTTTGTTCGATCTGCATTTTCGGCACATGGAGGACGACTGCTTCCTGTGTCGGTTGTACAGACGTTACATCGGAAAGCGGCATGGGAGGAACGATGACTTGGAACTCAACATATTCATTTAACCGGCTCTCCACTGAAATCCGTCCGCCGAGCAGTTCGGTAAGCCCCTTGGTAAGATTTAGCCCGATTCCCGTACTTATGGCATAGCGTTGTTGGGTATGTTCGAAAATCCGGAACCTGTTGAATACCTCGGCACACTGCTTTTCTGTAAGACCCCGTCCGGAATTACGTACACGGAACCGAATGGAGCCGTCCGGTTGCATATTGAGCCAGATTCGGATATATCCTTTTTCCGGCGTATATTTGAATGCATTGGAAAGAAGATTGAAAATGATCTTTTCCAGTGCATTCCGGTCCGTTGTAAAAGGCTCTATCCGACCGATATGCACCGATAGTTCGATTCTGCTTTCACCTGCTATCTCCGTATAATTGTCTACGATGGAATTGAGCATGGAACTCAAATTGATAGATTCTGCACGGAGAACCGTATGTCCGGAATCTGCCTTACGGAACTCCATCAATTCATTGAGCAACTGCTGCATTCGATCAGCATTATTTTTGATGAGGTGCACGTACCGTTTTGCATAGTTATCCAGTTCCACTCGTTCGAGTAACTGCTGTGCGGGACCGTAAATCAGGGTCAACGGCGTGAAGAACTCGTGAGCAATGTTCTCGAAGAAGTTGAGTTGTGATTCGTGCATCTTTTGTTGCTGCCGTTTTTCGATATGCTCCAACAAAAGTTGCCGGTTCAGCCGGATTCTGTTGCGAATGACTGAATAGACGATAGCTGTGATAAGTGCCGACAAAACGAAATAAGCGAAAATAGCCCACCCGCTGAACCACCATGGATGCCCCACATGCAGTTCGAACATGGACGTTGACTTACTCCACACACGGTCTCCGTTTGTATAGCGCACCTCGAGCTGGTAACGCCCCGGCGGCAGTCGGGTGATGGAAACGGTGGGGTTGCTTCCATTGTAGATCCATGCATCTGAAAAATCGGCGATTCGATATGCGAATACGCAGTTTTCATTGTTGATCAAATCACCGACACAAAATGTTAACGATACATGGGCTTCGTTGTAGGTTAAGTTCAGCACGTTCGTTTTCACCCGATCATAAACATTCAACTCCTTGTTGTTGATCCGCAAGCCGGCAAGCCTGATTTCAGGCTCAAAATTACGCAGGCGCATCTCTTCCGGATTGAAATAGCTGAAACCTGCCACACCCCCGAAAAAGACATCCATTTCATTATCTCGGAAATAGGCTCCATCCGAAAACTCATCGTTTTGCAAACCATTGCGAGATGTGTACTGAATTGCCTTGCCGGAAAGCCGATCAATGCAAATTATGCCGTTGCCTGTACTAATCCATAAATTACCGGCCAAATCTTCCACGATACCGTGAACCGCCGGATCTCCCAGTTCATTTTCACCCGGGAATCCCGTGATCCGCATCTGTCCATCTTTTTCCGTCAACCGATTCAATCCGTAACTGGTTCCGGCCCACAACCCGTCGTCTGCTCCTTGGATCAGCGAAAGAATGTCTCTATTTTTTTCTCCTGCGCTCTCTGCCGGGTCATCGGTATTTTCGAATCGCTCCCAACGGGTGTCAAACCGCACGACACCGCCACCGCGGGTCCCGAGCCAAAGTATATTGGGATCGGTGCCGCGGACGATGGAATAAATAATGTTGCTGCCCAGAGCTGCATGGGCTCCCGAAGCTTTGTACTGCCGGATGTCGCGGGCGACGTATCCTTTCCCTGGGTGGTATTCCACGCGAATGCGGATTAAGCCCGAACCCGAGGTCCCGGCCCACAGGAGCGAGTCGCCATGACTGAAAGCGAGGCTGTATATCGACTTGACAGAAAAATCGTCCGCCGGAAGGTACAATCGGCTCGGAATATCTTTCCCGCGCAGCAAATAGTTGATGCCCTTGCCTTCTGTCCCGATGAAGATATCTCCGCGGCTGTTCTTGCGCATACTGTAAACGGTATTGGAGATCAGTCCCTGTGCCGTGGTAATCTCTCCTGTAATCATTCGTGTGCGTTTGTCGAACAATTTGATCCCTTCGCCTTTCGTTCCTACCAGTATCGTACCATCGTCCCGTCGGGCAAAACAACGGACCGGATAGGCGGTATGAACCGTTCGGAAAGGTGAGGTATATTCGAAAATCTTCAACAGCCCCCGCCCGTCGGTTCCTACCCAAACGATCTCCTGAGATCCGGCATAGAGCGAAAACACTGCCGTTCGGGAAGGAAACGCATCGATGGACTCGGTACGCCTCGTATGCAGATTGTAACGGACGAGTCGGTCTCCGTTTCGATCCGTGAGAAAAAGCGATCCGTTTCGATAAGCGATTCGCCCGACCTGCGGCAATCCGGTTTCGATCGACAGCCGCTCTCGCGTACGAAGATCTACCGCTTCCAATGTCTTTCCGTAATTTATTACCAGCATATTCCCGGCCAAGGCCATGTCCGACACCGGACGTTCCGTTTCCAAGGGGGACTCCTCTGTGAGAACGGGAATCTTACCGCTCTCGTCGAACAGCAATCGGTAGCACCGGATCTCCCGCGATTCGGTTAGCAGATAGATGCGATCGGTATCGTCGAGCAGCATGGATAGCACCGCAGAATCGCCTCCGCGGACCGGAACGAACTGTGATTCTTTTTCTTCTGCCCGATAAAGATAGAATCCCTGCTGTTTCACACAGACCAGCATCTCCTGCCGGGAGGTTCTTCCCATCAGGCATGATAATGTCCCTTTCGGCGAAATGTTTTCGTACCCGGGGCGATAGTTGGTGAAAAGTTGCGTTCGTTCATCCCAGCGGCTCACACAATCGTTCGTCACTACCCATATCGTAAGCGAATCCTGTTCAATAATTTGCCGGACAACATTGTTGCCGATGCTTCCTGGGGAATTCCGCTTATGTCGGTAGATCCGGAATGTCCGTCCGTCGTAGACATTCAGCCCGTCCCAGGTTCCTACCCAAAGCCGGTGGCGTGAATCTTCGCAGAAACAGTTTACGGAATTGTTCGATAATCCGTTCTCATTGGACAATCGTTCGAGCATATATTGTTCCCCCGCATGAGAGGCCAAGCCCGTCAGGCAAAATGTCAGAATGAGTAACGGATATTTCAGCTGTTTCATATTGCTAAGATAACAAGCCGGACCGGGAAAACAAAATTTTGCCTCCCGGGAAAATCGAGACAGAACTTTTTTCGGAACAGAGAGGACCTTTTTCAAAAGCGTAGAATACGCTTTCTGAAGAATAGAGAACTATGTTGTCCCGACGGTTGTCTATTTTTGCAAAACCTAAATTAACCATTATGAGGAAATCATTCAATGTCATTTTGCTCCTAATGGCCGGGATCATGGTTTCCGGCTGCGGAGGTGCGGGGCGTTCCGGAACGGAAAGCGCCGCAGGCGGAAATAGGTTGCCGGAATGGGCCTTGGGCGGATTCGTACGTCCCGCAGAGGTTAATCCCGTTATCCAGCCTGATCCGCGAGTCAAATTTTTCTGTCCGATGCGCAGGGATTCTGTCGGATGGATGGAAAGCGATACTTTCAATCCGGCGGCGACCGTCAAGGACGGAAAGATCTGCGTACTTTTCCGTGCCGAGGATAATTCGGCGACGGGTATCGGCAAACGCACTTCGCGCATAGGTTTGGCGCAAAGCGAGGACGGCGTGACGATGGAACTCCGGCATGATCCGGTACTTTTCCCGACAGAGGATGCCTTGAAGTCGTACGATTGGCCGGGCGGATGTGAAGATCCGCGCATTGCCGTAACCGAAGATGGCACCTACGTAATGCTTTACACATCGTGGAACCGCCGGATTCCGCGTCTCTGTGTGGCTACGTCACGAGATTTGGTGAATTGGACGAAGCACGGCTACGCTTTTCAGAAAGCTTACTCAGGGCGTTTCCGCGACTTGAAGAGCAAATCGGGATCGATCGTAACCAAACTCGACGGCGATAAACTCGTCATCTCGCGCGTAAACGGTAAATATCTAATGTATTGGGGTGAACGGATGATCAATATTGCCACGTCGGATGACTTGATCAACTGGACTCCGGAATTGGATGAAAACGGAGAACTGAAAGGTGTGGTCTATCCGCGGAATGGCTATTTCGATAGTGCGCTGACCGAATGCGGTCCTCCGGCTGTGCTGACCGATAAAGGCATCCTTTTGCTTTATAACGGTAAGAACCGGGCTGACGCCCACCGCGACATGCGTTATCCGGCAGGGACTTATTCCGCAGGACAGCTTCTGTTCGACTCGGAGGATCCGGGAAAGGTACTCGGGCGTCTTGACGTGCCGTTCTTCCGTCCGGTGGATGATTTCGAGAAGAGCGGGCAGTATAAAGACGGTACGGTCTTCATTGAAGGATTGGTTTATTACAAATCCAAATGGTATCTTTACTACGGCTGTGCCGACTCATACGTCGGGGTTGCCGTCTACGATCCGGAGGTCGAGACGCCCGGAGATTCCGTCCCAGAAACGACCGAGGTATGAAACGGATACTTGGACTATTTCTGTTATTGGCATCGGGAATGTTCGCCGAAGCACAAACTCTCACCGTAGCCAGTTACAACCTCCGAAACGCCAACCCGAAAGATGCGGCTCAGGGAAACGGATGGGCGCAACGCTGCCCCGTAATCGCCGATCTCGTCCGTTTCCACGATTTCGACATTTTCGGTGCGCAGGAGGTGCTTCATGGCCAACTGCTGGACCTGCTTGCGGTTTTGCCCGATTATGATTATATCGGTGTGGGACGTGACGACGGCGTTGAAAAAGGCGAATACGCTCCGATCCTCTACAAGCGCGACCGGTTCCGGCTCCTTGACTCGGGACACTTTTGGCTGGCTGAAGATTCCACCCGGCCTGTCAAAGGCTGGGACGCTGCTTACGTACGCATTTGCACTTGGGGCCGGTTTCTCGACAGGAAAAGCCGCAAACGGTTCTGGTTTTTCACGTTGCATACCGATCACAAAGGTCAGCGTTCACAGATAGAAAGCTGTCGGTTGGTATTGGACAAGATCCGGGAGATGTGCCGCGGTGAACGTGTCGTTCTCACGGGAGATTTCAACGTGGGCGAAACGAGTGACTGCCATGCTCTGCTGTGTGAATCCGGAATACTTGGCGACGCTTACGATGCGGCGCCGATCAGGCTGGCAACCACTGGCACGGAAAATTGGTTCGATCCCGATGTGAAGACTTTCCGGCGTATCGATCACGTTTTCATAACACCCGGTTTCCGGCCGTTGCGCTACGGCATTCTGACCGATACTTATCGAGTTCCTACTGACACGGCGGGAAAATACCGGGCACACACGCCTTCGGATCATTTTCCTGTCGTCGTGGAACTGGACTATTGAGTATTGGCAGAAATGGCCTCGAAATGTCGTGGCGGGACTTATCTTTTGCTCGGTACGCCATTTCGGATCAATTCGTAAATCTACTAACTGAATAAATTATGAAACATTTTCAAAACTATCGGCTGTTCCGGCCGCTCGTCGGAGCGATACTGCTCTTGATATCGTTCTTTTCGGTTAGTCCGGTCGCCGCACAGACCTCACAGTCTGTTGTATCGGTCTCCGGTCGAGTAACCGACACTTCGGGACAGCCGATCCCCGGTGCCAGTGTCATTGTGAAAGGCACGACCATCGGCGTTACTACAACGGACAACGGTTCGTTTTCCCTGCACAATGTTGCGACAGGGGCCACGGTCGTTGTTTCGTTCATAGGTTATGCCGACCAAGAGTTCAGCGTACTTGCCTCGAAAGACGTTTACGATGTCGTATTAGCCGAGGATGATACCCTAATCGACGATGTGGTCGTCGTAGGTTACGGCACCCAGAAAAAAGCGAATCTGACCGGCGCAGTAGCACAGGTGACGTCGAAAGAGTTGGAAAATCGCCCGGTCGCCAATCTCGGACAGGCTTTGCAGGGTATGGTTCCCAATCTCAACGTGACGGTTTCTTCGGGCAAGCCCGGTGCAGGAGCCAGTTTCCAGATTCGCGGCACGGGTTCGCCCAACGGCGGCAGTCCGCTGATTCTTGTCGATGGCGTGGAGAGTTATCCCGACCGCATCAACGCCAACGACATCGAAACGATTTCCGTGCTGAAAGATGCGGCCTCGGCTGCCATCTACGGTGCAAAAGCCGCTTTCGGCGTGATTCTGATCACCACGAAGAGCGGCAGCCGGAATCAGAAAGCAACGGTATCCTACGATGGCTATTTCGCTTTCTCGGCACCGACGACCTCTACCGATTACGAGACTCGCGGCTATTATTCGGCCGGCATCGCCGATTTTTTCATGGAATCGGGTCGCGGCGTACGTTATACCAATTACACCCCGGCCGACTATCAGGCCATGTGGGAACGGCGTAACGACAAGACAGAACATCCCGATCGTCCGTGGGTCATCATCGACAACCGCTTTGGACGCGAAAACTACGTCTACTTAGCCAACTTCGACTGGTACAACTACCTCTACGACATGAGCCGTCCCACGACCGATCACAATATCAGCATTTCGGGAGGCAGTGACAAGATGTCTTATCTCGTCAGCGGACGATATTATTCGCAGGAAGGAGTACAGAAACTCGGAGACGACGGCTATAAATCGTACAATATCCGTTCGAACCTTTCATTCGAGGTTCGCCCGTGGCTTGAAATTAAGAATTCCACACGTATGTTTAGCGGCCGCTATACTTATTCGGGAGTGGAGAGCGAATCGACCAACTGGCGCCGTCCGGGAATGCACTGTCTGGCCAGTTTCGTCCCGATGAATCCCGACGGAACGTCTGTGGCTTATACTTCTCTGACTTACTCTTCGACGCACTTCCCGTCGGACGGATGGGTCGCTATGATGCAACAGGGAGGTACCGGAGGCCACAATCTGACTCAGGAAATGGCCACCAAATTCGATTTCATCTTCAAAATTCATAAAAATCTGACGGCACAGGCCGATTTCGGTTATAAGAAAGGGTACCTGCGCAATGACTACCGGGAGATGGATGTACAGTATTCGAAATACCCGGGTGAGGTGGAGACGATGACAACCAATTACTCCGACTCCTATCGGGAGGTAGTCTACGATCAGAATTTCTATACGGCGAATGCTTTCGCCACCTACAAAAACGATTGGAACGGACACAACTTGGAGGTGATCGGAGGTTTCAACTACGAGACACGCCGCCATCGAGATCTGAAAGTTACACGTGAAGATCTGCTGACTAAGGAACTCTCGGATTTTAATCTCGCTGTGGGTGAAATTCCCGAACTTACCGGAGGCCGCGACGAACGTGCAACCGTAGGCATCTTCTATCGAGCAGCCTACAACTATAAAGGACGCTATTTATTCGAGATAGACGGTCGTTATGACGGATCGTCGAAGTTCCCTCGCGGGGATCGCTTCGGATTCTTTCCTTCGTTTTCGCTGGGGTACAGGATCAGCGAAGAGAAATTTTTCGAGCCTGTCCGCAGCGTAATCGACAACCTTAAAATTCGGGCCTCTTACGGTACGCTGGGGAATCAGGATGTAGGATCGTACGATTACATACAGAGCATTAACACGCAAAAAGTAATGGGCAACTACACGTTCGACAAGGTCAGCGGGGGCGCTTATGCCTATGCAGACGATCCGGTAGCGGGCAATCTCACCTGGGAGAAAGTGGTCCACAAGAATATCGGTATTGATTTGAATATGCTGCGTTCGCGCTTGAACCTTACGTTCGATGCTTATATCCGCGATGTAAAAGGCATCCTGACTCAAGGAAAATCGCTGCCGTCGATTTATGGTGCTGATGAGCCTATGGTCAATGCCAATGACATCCGTACCAAAGGATGGGAACTGGCACTCGGCTGGCGGGATTCGTTCAAGGTCGCCGGACGTCCTTTCCATTACGCTGTGACGGCGACCTTGGCTGATTATACGGCCAAGTACACCAAAGTGGATAACCCTTCGGGAATTTTGAGCGACCCCTATGTAGGCAAAGAGGTGGGCGAAATATGGGGATACCGTATAGATGGTTTGTTCCGGACGACCGCCGAAGCCCAGGAATATGCCTCCCGGATCGATCTGACCGAAGTCTGCTACGACTATTTTCGCACTGATGCGGGCGAATACGGACAAGGAATTCAAGCCGGCGATATGAAATATCTCGATCTGAACGGCGACAATGCCGTAAATGAGGGGGCAGGTACGCTCGATAATCCGGGTGACCGTGTGAAAATCGGAAACAGCACCCCTCGTTATACCTATGGTCTGAACCTGTCATTCGAATGGTGCGGATTCGACATTTCGACCTTCTTTCAGGGCGTAGGACGTCAAGACTGGTATCCTGCCAACGACAACATCAAATTCTGGGGTCCCTATGTCCGTCCGTTCGCATCGTTCATTCCACGCAATTTCATGTCCGATGTTTGGAGTGAAGAGAATCCCGACGCCTATTTCCCCCGCGCTCGTGCTTATTCGGCCCGCGATTCCAAGCACTCAATGCGCAACGTCAACGATCGTTACCTGCAAAATCTGGCTTATTGTCGCCTGAAAAATCTCACTATTGGGTATAGTTTGCCCGAACGATGGATATCAAAAGTAGGACTTTCGAAATGCCGCATCTATTTCAGCGGTGAAAATCTGTTCTACTTTACGAAATTGCACAGCGATTTTATCGATCCGGAGCAAGCGACTACCAACAGCGGAAATTCGGACGCCTATCCGTGGTACAAAACCTTTGCTTTCGGCGTCAACCTGACATTCTAAACATACGACCATGAAACATACGATCATCAATGCGTTGTTCCTCTCCGCAGCTATAGCCTGTATATCGTGCGAGGACATGCTCGACTATCAGCCAAAAGACCGTCTCTCCCCGGATACCTATTTCAAGACGGAGACCGACTGCGAACTTTGGACAAACAATTACTACACCGTCTTCCCGTCCGCCGAGGGTATTTATAGCGAGCCTTACGATGTTATCGTGCGCGATGTGCTGGCCGACGAAATATCGGGAGTGCGCAAGCCCATGCCGACCGACGGTAACTGGAACTGGGAAAAGTTGCGTGAAATGAATTTCTTCCTTTCACGTGTATCACAAATCGAGGATGAGTCCGTACGACTTGAATACGAGGGTCTGACCCGCTTTTTCCGGGCCTATTTCTACTTCGAGAAGGTCAAACGCTACGGCGATGTACCATGGGTGGACCGTCCGCTGGGTTCGGATGAAGAAGAACTGTACAAAGGGCGCGATTCGCGCGAGTTGGTTATGGAGAAAGTAATGGAGGATGTGGATTTCGCCATCGCCAATCTGCCCGAGGTGCAGAATGTCTACCGCGTAACCCGATGGACGGCTCGCGCTTTGAAGTCGCGTATCGCGTTATTCGAAGGGACATTCCGGAAATATCACGGGCTCGACGGATATGAAGAGTTTCTTCAGGCGTGCGTCAATGCTTCGGAGCCTTTCTTGACCGGGCCTTATTCGATTTACACGAGTGGCAGCACGCCTTATCAGGATCTTTTCACATCTCAGGATGCCATTGAGACAGAGATTATTTTGGCGCGGGCCTATACGTCGGCCATCAGCGGTATGACGCACGATGTCAACGGACACCTTACGGGTGCGACGATGGGACGTCCCGGCATGACGCGCAACGTGGTCAACATGTACCTCATGCGCGACGGATCACGCTACACGGATCAGGAGAACTATGCTATCAAGACATTTGTCGAAGAGTGCAAGAACCGCGATTTGCGCATGGCGCAGACACTCCGCACTCCGGGGTACAAACGAATCGGCGGCAGCAAGGAACTGGCTCCGGACCTTTCGCGCTCGACGACCGGATATCAACTTATCAAATATCTCACCGAAGAGAAATATGACGCAAACAAAGCCTCGACCAACGATATGCCTCTTTTCCGGTTGGCGGAGGTGCTGCTGAACTATGCCGAAGCCAAGGCCGAACTGGGAACGTTGAAACAGGCGGACCTTGATAATACGATCCGGCCGTTGCGTGCTCGTGCCGGGTTACCCGACCTCGACATGGAAGAAGCGAATGCGAATCCTGATCCTTATCTCTCCTCACCCGAAACGGGATATGCCAACGTGACCGGAGACAACAAGGGGGTCATTCTGGAAATCCGCCGCGAGCGGACGCTCGAAACTCCGATGGAGGGACTTCGTTACTGGGACATTATGCGTTGGAAAGAAGGCAAACGTTTCGAGAAGCCTATCGAAGGGCTTTACTTTCCCGGTACGGGTGAGTACGATCTTGACGGGAACGGGTCGGTTGACGTTTGCATATACGATACCGAGAAGGCTCCGGGAAACAGCGCCGACGTACTTTACCTTAAATTAGGGACGGATATCGTTCTGAGCGGAGGAACGAGCGGCAATGTTTTGGCTCATAGTACACAGCAACGTACCTGGAACGAAGAGCGCGATTATCTTTACCCCATTCCGACCGATGATCGGGTGCTTACGCAGGGGGCTATTTCACAGAATCCCGGATGGAATGACGGACTGCCTTTTTAATCTAAAAACGAATCGAAATGAAAACATTGAAAACGATAGCCTTGTTATTCTGCTTGGCAGCAGGTGCATCCGCCTGCCACGATCTGGAAGGGGACAATTCCGATTTTGATCTCGGATTTGCCTCCGGGAATGGCGGTTCAAATCCTTATGTCGATGGTTACGACCGGCTGGACAACTCCCTGCGCCTGGCAACCTACAATACTCATCGCTGCGAAGGGCCTATTACACAGGATCCGGACTATGATCGGGCGCACTACGACATGACGGCCAAGGTCATCAGCCTTGTGGCACCCGATGCCATTGCCCTTCAGGAACTGGATGAAAATACCTCTTGGCATCGTGTCTCGCAGATTGAGGAACTGGCGAAACGTACGGGAATGCATGCCACGTTCGGTCGTGCCATCGACCAGCGGGGAGGGCAGTACGGCAACGGGATTCTCTCGCGCGAAGAGCCTCTCTCGACCGATATACTTTCCCTGCCAAACCCCGCTCAAACCGAAGCCCGCATCGCTCTGGTAGCCGAATTCGAGCGTTTCGTCTTCATCGCCACGCACTTCTGTCACAAATCGGAGGTTAACCGTACGGAGGCTGCCAGGGAGCTGAATGAATATGCCGCAGAACACTTCCAGACGTCGGACAAGCCAGTCTATCTGGCTGGAGACCTGAATCTGAACAGGACGACGTCGGATGCTTTCATTGAACTGCTCAAAAGCTGGAAAATCATCTCCTCGAATGACTACACGATGTCTACGGGAAACACCCGCATCGACTACGTTTTGGTTTACACAGGCAATCAGGCTTCTTATGAAGTACTCGGAGCAGCCGTTCCGACTTTCTCGGAGATCGATGTCTATACCGTCTCGGACCACCTGCCTGTTTTCGTAGACCTCAAGAAAGAGTAAATGCCCAATTAAAGACTGTGTTGTTATGAACAAGATATTTTCAAATGCCCGGCGGTTTTTCGCACTGCTTTTCATACCGGTATTGGCCGCAGCATGCGTAAATCAAGATGTCGATCTTCCGAATGCGTCGCTTCGGGCCGATAAGACGCAGATTGCCGCCCCTGCCATGGAGTCGGATTTCACGGTCGCTCTTAAAGCCAACTGCAATTGGCAGGTCGTCATCGAAGACGAAGACGCTCAATGGCTTTCCATTTCCCCGAAAACAGGTCTGGGAAATGCCGACATTGTTCTTTCGCTTATGCCCAATACCTCGACTGTTCGAGACGCGGAAGTGACGATTCGCTCTACCGACGATCCGTCGCAAACTCTGACGGTTTTCGTGAAGCAGTCCGCTCACGGCTCCTATCTGACGATTGCTGAACTGCGCTCGTTGGCTTCGAACCTGACGGTCGGAACTCCCGAATATACCATTACGGAGGACAAAAAGATCTGCGCAATAGTCAATACGGCTGCCATTGGAGCAAACCTGCCTGGCGGAGTTTTCGGCATACAAGATGCCAAAGAACCCGGTTCGGGCATCCTCGTCCGCACGGAAGAGCTTTCGTGGAACGACTTCGGTGAAGAATTGGAAATTCCGGTTAAGGGTGCCGTGCTGACGCGCGATGAGAACGGAATACTCGAATTGCAACCCGCGGCCGATGCTGCCATAGTGCGGACCGAAACCTCGAATGTGCAACTCAGTCCGGTTGTCATCTCCCATGCCGATTATGCTGCCAATACCTACGAATCGATGTACGTCGCCTTAGAGACCGTGCAAGTTGTAGCTACGGAGTTGACCGCTACGATGGATGGGAGCGTGGAATTCCAGGATGAAGACAATGAACGTTACGCGGTTTACACATGGTCGGGTGCGGCGTTCGTCGGAGCCGCCGTGCCGACGGGTAGTGGCCGGCTGGCAGGTATTGCCTCCCTGGTGAAAGGCGAAGAGGTACTCTTGCCCGTCACCGCGGAAGATTTCGCTCTTTCGGGAAACCGTTTCGGCGCCGCTTCGGGTATCCGACTGCCATATATCTTCTCGTTCAAGGCCAAAGGGACCTCGGATGCCGATGGCATGTACTATAATACGATGCGGATGTCTGACGGATCGACATGGACGAATTTCCTTTCGGCACCGCCGGCCAAACAGATTGTGGAGCCGAACGACGGATCGGGTGTCACGATGACCTTTTACAGGAGCAAGGCTTCGTCGAATGGTAATGAAAACAACGGGGTGCGGTTTAGGATTAATGCCGATGGGCTCGACAACATCTTCTCGCTCCAGCTGTGGGGTACCGGAAAGCCCTATCCCTATGTATTGTTAACCTATCCGATTGCAGAAACGGTTTCCGGGACGTTGTGGCTTTCATGCAGCGTTACGGGATCGAATTATGCCCCGCGCAACTATACCGTGCAAAGTTCGACCGACAACACGCTATGGGAAACATGCGGCGATTTGCTGATTCCTTCGGGCAAGCGTAACGTTCCGCATTTCTTCTCTGTGCCGGTGACACTGCACGAAACGCTTAGAAAAGGCTCTACGCTTTATATCCGCATCATGCAAAAAGAGGACATCCGCATAGGCGGCGATACGAATGCTACGGAAGGCGGCGAAGGTCGTCTGCACGCTGCGATAGTACTCGACCGGCCTTCATCCGATGTGACGACTTTCCCCGCCGGAGCAATTTATACCGAAGGTTTCGATCGGATCTACGGTGGTGTAGATTACTTGCTGGGAAGTGATAAACTGGTCAATATGAACGTCTTCTCGGGCGATGACATTTCGGATTGGGACGAAGCGGAAAAAGGCGGCTTGACCGGAGAGAACGTGAGTGCCCGTCCGGGTTACGTCCAGATCGGCCATGCACCGTTCCAGGCAACGCTGCCCAATGCCCTTTCCTGCCAAGTCGGTCAGTTGACCACTCCTGCTCTCTCGGCGTTGACCGAAGCGACGGATATCGAGGTGACGCTGAAAGCAATGGCCTATAAGACAGGGTCGATGATGGCCGATGCCAAAGACAAGGAGGGTGATATGACCAGCTTCAAGGTCGAAGTGATCGGTGGCGGCACAATCGACGGTGAAACTTCAAAGGTGATATCGGGTATGAACTATCAGAGTTTCTCGGATTTCCGATTCCTGGTGAACGGAGCGACCTCCGCCACGCAATTGCGTTTCACGAGCGAAGCAGCCGAAGGCGGCTTTACGCGCTGGTTCCTCGATGATATATGTGTCGTAAAGCGTTAAGATAAAACGAATAAGCCTGCACTGGAAACAACTTTCCGGTGCAGGCTTATTTTCATAAACAGATATTCATGCCGATTTTTTCCTACTTTCGCAAAAGCGCGCCTTCGGCACCGTTCACGGGCGACGACGCAGCACGCATGAAACTCTACAAAAAGCTCCGTTTCCAGAGCTTCATCGCCGGCACGGTCGGTTACAGCCTCTATTACGTCTGCCGTACGAGCCTCAATGTGGTCAAGAAGCCGATCCTCGAAAGCGGGGCGCTCGACGCCACGCAGCTGGGCATCATCGGCTCGGCGCTGCTGTTCGCCTACGCCATCGGCAAGTTCGTCAACGGATTCCTCTCCGACCACAGCAACATCAAGCGTTTCATGGCCGCGGGACTGTGCGTTTCGGCCGTCGCCAACCTGCTGGTCGGGGCGCTGGGCTTCGCCAATGGCGGGGGCATGGTCGGCAATATGACGCTTTTCATCGCCTTCGCCGTGATGTGGGGCGTCAACGGATGGTCGCAGTCGATGGGCGCGCCCCCGGCGATCATCGCCCTGTCGCGCTGGTATCCCCTGAGCAAGCGCGGCACCTACTACGGATTCTTCAGCGCCAGCCACAACCTCGGCGAGTTCCTTTCGTTCCTCTTCGTCGGGGCCGTCGTCGGCATCTTCGGCTGGCAGTGGGGCTTCGTCGGGTCGTCGGTGGCCGGGGTGTTGGGCGTGCTGGTGATCGTTTTCCTGTTGCACGACACCCCCGAATCGAAGGGCCTGCCTCCGATCGAGGTGCTGACCGGCGAGGAGTCCCCCGAGCAAAGCCACGACCACGGGTCCACCTCCGAACTCCAGCGTTCGGTCATCCGCAACCCCTTCGTCTGGGTGCTGGCGTTGTCGAGCGCCTTCATGTACGTCTCGCGCTACGCCATCAACGGCTGGGGCGTGCTGTTCCTGCAAGAGGTCAAGGGATATTCGCTGGCCACGGCCACGCAGGTCATCTCGGTCAACGCCCTGCTGGGGATCGTCGGAACGGTCTTTTCGGGATGGCTGTCCGACACGCTGTTCCACGGCCGCCGCAACGTGCTGGCTTTCGGCTTCGGCGTGCTGAACACCGTCGCCCTGTGCCTGTTCCTCTACTCGGGCGACAGCATGTTCGTCAACCTGTTGAGCATGGTGTTATTCGGCATGGCCATCGGGGTGCTGATCTGCTTCCTCGGCGGACTGATGGCCATCGACATCGTACCGCGTGAGGCCACGGGTGCCGCACTGGGTATCGTCGGAATGGCCAGCTACGTCGGCGCCGGGTTGCAGGACATCGTCAGCGGCTGGCTCATCAACTCGGGCAAGACGGTTACGGACGGTGTCACGACCTACGATTTCGACACGGCCACCATTTTCTGGATCGCGGCTTCGGCGCTGTCGTTCATTCTCGCACTTTTCGTTTCGAAGAAAAAGTAATATAGATGAAAAAAATTCTTTTTATACTATTTTGGGCCATAATTGCAAACGGCTGTTCTCAGAAGGAGATTGTCCTGAGGACAATGACCTATAATACTTATAGCGGGCGTAATGCCGGAATCGAAGCTATTGCCGATGCAATTCGCCGCAACAATCCGGATTTGGTAGCTTTGCAGGAAGTTGAACGTTTTACTGAACTAAATCCCGGCGACACACCAGCCATATTGGCCGAGATGACGGGCTTGAAATACCATGCCTTCATCCATGCACTCGACATTCGTTCCGGAGGAGATTATGGGAATGTCATCCTCTCGAAATACCCGATTCTGGAAGAGCGTAGTTTCAGATTGGGAATACCGGGACGAGATTACATGAGGTCTTTTGGATATGTCCGGATTCGTAAACAGGGACATGACATCTGTTTTGCCACGACGCATCTTGATCACAAAGCCGATGATTCTTTGCGGATAGCGCAAATTAGAGAAATACTTCGCTTAACGGAGCATATCAATATCCCGATTATTTTGGGCGGAGATATGAATGCCCGACCGGAGGAGGCTCCGATTCAATTATTGGCATCCAAGTTTAACGTGGGCAACTCTTGCTCGGAGCTGACGACCGACGATGACGGTGGAAAAACGATTGACTATTTGATGTATACTCCCGAGTCTGCTTTTGAAGTAATTTCTCATGAGGTAGATTATGCAGCCGCAAAAGCTTCGGATCATTATCCTGTTTTGGTAACTTTCAAATTGGCCTCTTTTTTTAACTGACACGGTAGGAATATTATTCGTAATAACATTATTCTCCTCTTAATCTCTTCACATCGTCGAGCAGTCTTTTTGCTTTGCGCTCCTTAACGGTCGCCCGCTCTAATTGTTTGGCTCGATGCCTTACGGCTTCCTCGTATCGTTCGACTTGGTTTCGGACGGTATCGTGTATGGCTGTGTATTGCTCATCCCGGAATACCGTTTCCAACTCCGTCAACTCCTTTTCGCCGATTTTCCCGCACATCTTCACGTAACGGTATTTCAGATCGTTGGCAGCCAACTGCCGATTATTCTCCGAAATTCGGTAGATGAATGCGGCTTGCAGGAAAATACCTCCCAGCATGGCGAACATCGTCAGAAATGTTTTCGAGGATTTAAGATCGAGCGTATAGATGTGGCGGTGTTCCTGCACAGGCAGGTTTTCGGGCATTGCCGCTGCTTCGACGGCTTGCCCTACCTGCTCGATCAATGTATGTGTCTGCCTGTTCTCCTTGTCGATCACCTCCAGTCTCCCAGCTAACTGTTGCAGCAGCATGTCGTATTTGTTAACGATCTCCCGTTCCTGCTCGGTTTTTATTCCGGGCAAGGCTGTATACCGTTGCAGGTGTTCGAGCAGTTGCGTAATCTGTTCCTGCGAAAGTTCCGCGGCCTCTATCAGTCGCTCGATCCGTTCCAGCTGCGTATTCTCCAAACCTGCGTTTCCTGCGCCGCCTGCTTTGGCGTTTTTGATGGCTTTGACAAGCGTTTCCTTGAGGTCTTCGTACATTTCGATCGAGAGGTCGATCTTATTTTCGTCGTTCATGGTTTTTGAGATTTTCTAATTCGGCTACAGTTTTATTTTGGCTCTTCTTTTCTGTTCTTCGAGTCTGCGGCGGTGCTCCATCGCAGCTATTGCCATCGCCTCGGCCGCAGCGTTGAGCAGCGCCGTGATTCGTGCTATATGCTCTTCGGGACTTTCTCCCGGCTTGCGCTGCAACTGCTCGGCGGACACTCCGACGGGCGAACCGGCCGGCGGCAGCGGAATACCCCCAGCCTTTTCGAGGTTTACCGATAGTGGCTCTTCGCGTGTACTGCCGCCGCCCATGCCACCGAACAGCCCTGCAAATGCCGAACGGTAATTGCCTGCCGCCGCCGAGAGGTTCCCGAAGAGCGTGGCCCGGTGTTGGGTTTGTTGTTGAATATGGTTGAACCGGTTGTCGAGTTTCGTAAAGCTAAATGCCCGGTCGATCTTCGATCCGGAAAACTCGAAACCGTTTTTCGAGAAGAGGACACCCTGCCTGCGGTCGGTCGAGCCGCAATACTTGTAGTGAACGCCGATGCCCTGTTCCTTTAATTTACCTTCCAACTCGTTCCAATTCTTGCATTTGGGCAGACAGCCTTTGATCGCATCGTGGATTTCGTATCTGGTCTTGTCGGGTTCGCGCAGCCGCTCCCGCTGTACGTCGTCCTTTCCCGGCGCGAGATATAGCCCGTGTTTCTCGATCAGCTCCCGGCATACCTTGGCATTGGCCAGCCGGGTCAGCTGGTTCAGATTCCGGGCGACGCCTTTCAGCTGGGCCATGAAATCCAGTTGTTCGCGGGTGATCCGCGCCGTTACCGTTCCTCGGTCGATCAGCTGGCGCAGCACTTCGGCAGGCGGTTGCCCTGCCTCGCGGCAAAGGGCCGAAAAGCGGAGTTTCCGTTCGGGACTGAGCCGGGTGCTGACGACATATCTGCGGATGCGGCCGATGCCGACTTTCGGGCGCCCGCCCTGTTTGCTGTATGTTTTCTTCGGTGTTTCCATGATAAGTGGTGTGTAAGCATTTTTTTGTTCAGACCAGCGGGATTTTACGGCGGCCACCGGGTAAGGCGGAGTTTTCGTCTACGAAAACACAACCTTGCCTTTCTTAAATCTTTACCCCTTTCCGACGCGGTGGTTCAATTTCCTCCGTTTCCGCTTTCAGGGCTTGCAGATTATTCCGAAGAGCCTGAACAGCCTTTGTTTCGGGAGCGTTCTTCTGTGTCGAAGGCTTTTGTGTTCGGCCTTTTATGCGGGCGATCAGATAGTCGTTTACGTCCTTGTGTCCGCTGTAAAAATGCCTTTGGTCGATTACCTCGCTGCGGGGGCAAAGACGGATCAGATCGGAGGTCGTTTTACGCCCGGCTTCATCGTTGTCAAAGAAGGCGTGGATCACCGGATGCCGGCTAAGAAACGGTACGGCTTTGGGCAGGTTGACGACCGAGTTCAGAACCGCGGCGTCGATGCGCAGTCGTTCGGGATGTTTCAGCGAGAGATAAGCGAGGAAATCCATAAATCCCTCGAAAGCGATTACCGTATCGGAACGGTTGTCGATGGTGGTGATATGTTTGGGCGAGGAGCCGCCTTTGAACCGCTCGGAGCGCAGCTCCCAACCTTCTGCATCGTTGCGGAAACCGACGGCGAAAAAGGCGCGGTCGTTTACCTCGTAGCGAACCTCCCGGCAGTAGCCTGCGGCAATCCTCTGTGCAATGCCGCGCGAGGCGAGATAACCGATCAGTGCCGGATGACGGAGCGGGGCATCGGAGAGGATGCGGAGCGCGGGGACGGCAGCCAGACGCATGACCGGCGATACCCCACCGACGGCTGGACGTTCGTAAATACCTGATGAAAGAGAAGTAGACTCGGCTTGCCTTATCTCACCGCTCGAAAGGATACGGATGGCGGCGTAACGGTCGCACCGCTCCAACCGCATCACGAGGGTAAGTAATGTGCCGCCTTCACCCAGTCCGAAGTCGTACCAGAGATTCCGCACGTAGTCCACCTTGAAACTCGGCGTGCGCTCTTCTCGTAGGGGTGAAAGATACATGCCGTAGCCGTTGCGTTCGTATTTGGGCTGAATACCTCGTTGGGAGAGAAAATCACGAATGGAAATCCGGTTGTTGTATGGTATGGTAGTCATTTTTCCGTAAGTTTGTTGAGAAAACAGTTAAAATTCAGTGAAAGAAAAGGTTGGCGTCTTACAACTCTCTTACACGGCATCCGGCGCTGTAAGTCCGTAAGAACCCGTAAGACTTTGTAAGAGGATTTGTAAGAAATGTAAGATTTGAAAATAAGAAAGCTACCTTCTTTTTTCAACATTCTTACATCGCTGCATCGTTCAGCAATCCGCCGAGCTGTTCCCGCGTGACGGTATAGATCCGTGCCGTCTTGCTGTCCTGCCGCTGCGTTTCGCCGTTATAGGTGATCGTATAGCGTTGGTAATAGGTCGGAGGTGTGGGACGTAGCTGCCAATTTTCGGCAAGAATCCGCCGCACAGTGGGATGATCCGAGCGGATGCCGCGTATCTCCAGCATATTGACCATATCACTCACGTCAAACCGATACTCCGCAAGGTTCTCGGCCTCCATAATGTCGCGGATGATCGACAGCATTTCGGTTTCGGTCTTGCTGCGGTTGTAGTGGATGATCCGCCGCAGGGCCTCCGTTGTCAGGAGCCGCGGGGAGAACCACAGGCGGCTCTCCTCCCGGGTCGAGAGCGTGCGTTGTTGCAGAAAGAACAGCAGTCCCGGGATTTCAGTCTGCATCCGGGCAAGCAGCTGCTGATCATCGTGCGTCAACGGCGGGATACGCCGCACCCAGTAGCGGGTCTCCGCCGCCTCGATCAGCACGGGATTGCGTTCGTTGTTGGAGCACAGCACGAACTTTCCGAAGAACTCCACCTCCCGGCGGTCGCGCCCCTTTGCCTCGGCCTTGTAGCTGCGGGCCGTCGAGAGGTTCTTGATCCGTTCGGAGTCTTCGCGGCGGTTGAGCAGCACCTCGTCCACACAGATCAGCAGCTTGCCCGCCCAGTCGTCGTTGAACTGCGAGCGGAACCGACGCCAAACCGAGAGTAATCGAATTTATTCGAATTACCGAGGTGCGAAGGAGGAAGGCACAGCCAAATCCTCGTTGGTATTGAAGGTGACATTCCCGCCGAAGATCAGTTTCAGAAGATTCAGAAAGGTGGTCTTGCCCGTATTGCGCTCGCTGGAGACCAGCAGCAGAACAGGCAGACGCTGCAGGGGCCGCAGGTAGAGCAGTTGCAGATAGTCATACCCCATCTCGATCTGCTCGCCGAAGATGTGCGACAGAAAGTCGCGGATGTGCGGAAAATCCCCTTCGGCCGGCTGGAAGGGAATCGGTTCGTAGCGGTTCAGGAAACCGTGGATCTCCCGCCGGTAGTTCGTATGGTCGGGAACCGTGCAGAATCCATCGTACTTCGGGATACGTGCCAGGTAATCCTTCCCGAAATCCTGGCGCAGGGTCTCGACATTCCACGCCAGGAGGGTCTCGATGCTCCGGCCGCTGCTCAGCGGCTGCTGAACCCGTTTGTAGATGGTTGTCCCCACGCGAAGATAGGCCGCGCCGGTCTCCTTCCGTTTAGCGGTCATGGCGGCCTCCTTTCAGGATTTGTTGCACATCCGCCACACGATAACGACGCTGCCCGCCATACTCCACGGGAACAAGATAGCCGCTCTTTGCCCAGCGCCAAAGCGTAGAGGAGTCGACACCCAACAAGGCAATGGTCTGCTTGCGCGTGTACAATTCGCCCGTTTGCGGCAAGGCTGGCGAGACCAAGGGTGACGGGGCGACGGCAGTCAACTCCCGATGCCATTGCCGGAGATCCTCCAGACGGACGGTGACATGCACGTCACCGCCCATTTCATACAATTGTTTCAGGTCCATAACTCGATCTTTTATCGAACCCAACAGCAGGTTCGGCAGCGAATATAGCTGGTGCTTCCCCTGCACCTGTTTTTGCAATCAAATCACCGCCGTTGCACCGGAAAACAATTTCAGAAAGAGCTATTTTTCAAGCTATTGCAATCGCATACAAGCCAAACAAAAAAATCCCTGCACCTCATCGGTGCAGGGAATAGGGAATATCGACAGAAAAATTCCGCTCCTATTGTTGGATATGCTCCTTCAGATTATCCACTAAACGGATACCGTAACCGCCATCCGTCGCCCGGAGTTTGGCCCGCAAGGTCTTCGTATTGTATTTGCCCAACGATTCGAATCCCAAATTCAACCACTCGGCCAATTCGCTCTGGTCATAAAACTGGTTGCGCGCCCCCTTGAAGGCATTCCACACATTCCATCCATAGTGGCACAAATCCCCGTAACCGATCCGATCGCCCCGGAGCCGGACCTGAGGGACCGACGCCGGAATCGCTGCCATGCAGGCCAAATAAAGCAGCCGACGCCGTAAAATCAACCGATTCGACTCATCAAGGGCTTCACCCAGGATTTGATCTGTATAGATGTAGACCGTTGAAAGTGCATTTTCGAGAATTTGTGTCTCCGGGGCCGGATCGCCGGGAATCACATCGGATATCGCGACGGTCGGATCCAAGCTCTTTTCATCAGTCACCTCGACTGCGGGTTCCGGCTTCTCTTCCACGATAGAAATCTCATCCGATTTGGGCCACTCACAACGAAAACGGCGGAAGAAAAGCTCCGAGAGATCCGCCGAAGTACCTATACTGAAATAGTAGAGTCCTGCCACGCAAAGCCCCGCGGGAACAAGCAACACAAGCGCCATCCAGAATGGGAAGCCCCGCGAAACCATGACGCAGAACAACACAATAAGAAAAAAGACAAGGACACTCGCCACAATCAAACGAAGCCCTCGATGAAAATATTGATCGGAATTCATCGCAGCCTTGATTCTGTTCTTTTACAAATATACGATTTATTCCAACGCGCTCACAGCCTCGCGTTTGATATCCATATCAATATCGCGATAACGGGCAAAGGCTCTACTGCCGTCCTTATGCCCCGACATCGCCCCCACGATCGCCGGATCCTTCACGCTTTTATAGACATTCCCTATGAATGTCCGGCGTGCCATGTGCGACGATGCGAGGTCGCAGATCGGAACCTGGATATTCTGCCGCGTCCGTTGGTCGATCGTCGTCACCTTACGCGTAAGGCCCGCTTTGCGAAACGCCGCCTTGATATAAACATTGTATTTCTGCTCCGAGATAAACGGGAACAACGTCCCTCGGGTTTCATCCAAATATTTACGGATCAACGCCTTCGCCGCATCGATCAACGGCACCGAGACCGTCACCACCCGGTCGTCGCGGGTTTTGCGGGGAACATATTCAATGCAGTCCCCGATGATATTGGCATAGGTCATCTTGTAAAGGTCGCTCACCCGGCAGCCGATCATGCACTGAAAGACAAAGATATCGCGTTGCGTCTCCAGCTGCTTGTCATCCCCCATGTCCGCCTCGGCCAACTGTTTACGTTCCTCGGTCGTAATATAGACCGGAGTGCCGTAAACGATCTCCGCGATTTTATACTGCTTGAACGGATCGTTGGTGGTGAATCCGCTGTCATTCAACCAGACATAGAAAGACCGCAGCCGAATCAACATATCCGAAACGTAGTTCATACCGCGCTCCTTCGGTCGTCCCGGAATCACCAGTTCGCCCGCAGCATTAAGGTACGGAGCGCGCTTCATCGGCAGATTCTTCCTCACTTTCGGCCGCGCATACGGGACTTCGTCGTACAGCTCCGGATGCTCGTCGAAGATCTCGGGCTCTTTCATCAGGAACGATCCGAAATCATCGAGCGTCATCGGCGTAACGGTATGTACGTCCAACACAAAACGACGGCTCGACAGTCTGCGATACAGTTCATAGCGCTTCAGCGTCCGCACCAGCACCTTGAAATGTTTGACCCGGGACTCGGACAGTTTGTGAGCCGCAAGGTACTCCTCCGTCAACGAGAAAAAGTCGCGTTTCTTCTCCTCAACGGGATTGGTTGCCTTCGGGCGCAACGTCCGACGAATCAACTTTTCAAGCCACTCCCGCGTAACGGTCGATTTATCATCGGTTGCCTCAATCGTATGCTCGATCACGTCGACCAGCTCTTTCAGTTTCGCCCGCTTGGACAGCAGAGCGTTCCGCTCCTCGCCCGGTATATTCGGAATATTGATGTCGTTCTTCTTGCCCCAACGTTTGCGGTCGATCCAGATGCCCGACGGTACACGTACACGCAATTCGCGGGAAACATAGACACGGAAATTAACTTGCGATTCTCCCGCACTGTTCTCCCCTTGCACCAAAACATATGTAACTTTTGCCATACATCCTCATTTTATGCTCTACATAAGGTATGATTTATATTCGAATACAGCAATACTTTCATGTCCGCACCGTGTCCGCATTTACGGAAAACACCTAAAATGGAAAAGGTCAATATTTACTCGTATGAATTTAAAACACTATAAAGCAAATAGTTATAAAATAATCTAAAATCCAACCATTCGCATCTTTTTGCACGAATTGATTCCTGTCCTGGGCACTGGAAACCGCGTTAAACGAAAGTTTGACGCGGTTTGTTATTATCCGGGCCGCATCTGTCCGCATCACAATAAATATTGACAAGGACCGGGCGGCCGTTAACCTGTTTTACGGGCTCCTCCCGGAAGAGTCAGAAACAAACGACCGGGCCGCCTCAAAGGCTGCCCGGTCGTCATGATTCGGCAGAAAAACGTACCTACTTTGTCCAGCCGGCCGTCCAGTCGTTGTCCGCAGGGACCGCCCCCTTGTAGGCCGCAGCCGTAAAGAAACTGTCGGTGAGCGTCTTGCCGCCACTGATCGTTCCGACATATTGGCCGGTCAGTGCATTCACATAATCGACCGCATTCCCGGCAGCAGCGATAAAGTCGTCGTTCGTATAGATGCCCTCTTTCGAATCGAGCACCGTGCTCATCGAGACGTATTCCAGTTTGGAAGGATTCTGCGCCTTCGAGAAGGAGTTCTCCGTCTCCGTGGTCTCCACGGTAATGCACTTCGCCTTGCCCGTCACAATGGCATTGTAGAGTTCCACTTCGGTACCGGCACGCAGCCGCACACCATGCGTGCCCGTTTCGGAGTCGTTGCCCACAAGCGTTACGTTTGCCAGCACAGGATGCGCTACGGGAGTAGCCGCCGCATTGTTCCCGTTGTTATCGCACTCCATCAGGCAGTCGCAGTCGTAACCGAGCGTCGACTCCGCCTCCTGGTAAGCCACCAGGAACTGACCCTTGCCGTCCCATCCTTCGGTCCAGTCGAACGAATCGTCGGAACAGCTCGTTACAACCAGGTGCTTCACATTGACCGAGCCTCCGAAGAACTCGAAGCCATCGTCCGAGCCCTTGTAAGCCTGCAGGTATTCGACCGTCGTACCATTGCCCACACCGTAGAACGAAACACCATTGGCCTCGTGCTCCTCGTCAAGGGTAAAACCCGTATATTCGAGACGGATATATCGCAGCGTTCCCGAATTGTCGGCATCGTCACTGCCACCATAAGGGGCGTTGCCGATCTCCGACAGAACTCCCGTACCGGCATTCGTATGTGCACGTCCGCAGATGTGGATGCCGCCCCAGGCTCCGGCCTCCTTCAACTCGGAGGTCATCACAATGGGGTTCGAAACCGTACCCTGCGCGTCGATCCTGGCACCCTGTTCGATAAGGATGTAGTCGGGGATCTCATCGTAGACAGCCTCCAGTTGGACTCCCGGCTCGATGCGCAACGTGGCTCCCGCCTTGACATGCAAACCGCCGCTCAATTTGTAGTTTGCGCCTTCGGTAAGCGTCGCATCGGCGGTAATGTTGCCCGTAAGGGTCGTCCCCGCGGCGAGATCGCCGCTCAACCCCGGATCGGGCGTGTCGTCGTTTCCGTTGTCGCAAGACACCGACATCATCGAGCAGGCAAGAACTGCCGCTGCCAGAAATTTCCAGTTCGTTTTCATCACTTTCAGTTTTTTTGAATGGATTGTCCTTTTATAATTGTGTCAGAATTTCAGATTCAAACCCACCTCGAAATTCGTTCCCCGACAGTAACGTTCCACTTCGATCGTACGGCCCGTCTGAGGCACCTCCTGTTCGAAAATCATTGCGCGGTTGAGCAGGTCGACGAATTGCAGTTTCACCTCGACGCGGCGGCTGAACCGGCAGGCAGCCGTGAAGTTCAGCGTATGTACGGGCCGCTGTGTGACGTCACCCAGTCCCGAAATGCCTACCGCGTGGATACGCGGGCCTTGAAGGTTGTAAAGCAGGGCCAGATTCAGCTGCCGCTCCCCGCCGAGTCGGGGCGACCACGTCAGATCGGCATTCACCAGGTAGGGCGAAGCACCCTGCAGAGCCCGCTCCTTGTTGGTATAGACACCCCCTTCGGGCAGCGTAACGTTGGTGTACATGTAAGTGGCATTCACGCCGAGCCGCAGCGTCCGGACCAGCACCTTGCGGAGCTCGATCTCCACACCGGCAGCCAGGCCGTTGTCGGCGTTGCGGAACGTATGGACCGCCGCACCGCCCGAAAGCATCTGTATGCGCTCGATCGGTTCGTCGAGGTATTTGTAATAACCGGCCACGGAGAGCATGTCCCCCTGACGGTTGTGGTACTCGTAGCGCAGGTCGAGGTTGTAGTTGTAACTGTTCAGCAACGCTTCGTTACCGCGCAGCTGCACCGATCCGTAGGACTCCTGATAGAGGAACGGCGCCATCTCGACGAACGACGGGCGGGTGATGGTGCGTGAAAGCGAAAGGCGAAGCTGGTGTTCGTCCGTGCAATTGTAGCGGAGATTCAGCGCCGGAAAGAGGTCGTTGCAGTCGATGTCGCGCCGTTCGCGGAGGCTCTGGTCGTTGTAGTAGCGCACCCACTGCCGCGAAGACTCGTAGCGTACGCCGGCATTGATAAGCAGTGACGGAAGCGGATTCAGATCGACAGAAACGTATCCCGCCACAATGCGATTGCCGGCCTCGTAGCTATCCTTGGGCTGTTTCTGGCGGTTGATTACGAGCGAACCGTTGGAGACGTTTTCGAAATTGAGATAGTCGTTCGGCGAATAGATATCCGTAATCTCGGGGTGCAGATCCGAAATATCGTAGTAGAAACGCGTCCCGGTATAGTCGCGGCTCTTGTCCTTCCACGAAACACCGGCCGTCAGCTTGTGACCCGTTCCGAAAGTCCAGTCCGCGGCGGCATGGCCATTCCACTCGCGCTCGTCAAGCGTGCCGAAGTAACGCATGGTCTCCTGCTGGTTGAGATCGAAGAGGCTCAACGTCCCGTCATCGTGTTTGAGGTACATCACCTGGCGACGGTCGGGTTCGTCGGACGAAGTGGTAGAATAAGAACCGCTCCAACGCAGATTCCAACGCTCACCGAAAACGTGGCGGCCGTAGAGCTGATGCGTCATCAGCCGGTAAACGTGCATCACGTCATTGCTCCCGATGAGCTCGTGGTCCTCCTGATCATATCCCTCTCGCCGGGAGTAGGTATCCGTGGCATTGCGGGCATAAAAGAAAGTGTAACCGAGGCGGTCGGCATCGCGCAAAGTCGTACTGAGGCTCGCCAGAGCCGCCATTTTCAGTCCACTCATGTAACTGTCGTATTCATATTCGTCGGTCGTACGCCCGGTCGCTTCGAGCAGGCGGAACTCGGCATTGTCCAGCGTCTGCTGCTCGTTGCTCAGGCCCCCCGAGGCCAGTAGACTCACCGTCTGGCGCCCCACACGGAAGTCTCGCCCCCAGGCAAGGTTGCCTCCGAAGGTCGGCAGCGCCGTATGCTTCGACACCCCGAAATCCGTATCGAAGATATCCTTCGTCTTCACGTACTGCCGGAAGTCCGACAGCGAACCCGACAGGGCTTGCGGGTCAACCGTCGGCTGGGTAAACAGCGAACGGTGATCCATGCGATAGAAGCCGCGCCCGACGGTATTGAAGGCCCCGCCGGTATGGAAATCCACCGAAAAGAAGTTCTCACCGGTATTTTCCCTGGTATTGATGTCGATGTGCGCTCCCGAGTAGTCGGCATAGGAACTCACCTCGTAGACCTTGCTCACGGTGATGTTCTTCACGGTCGACGAAGGAAAAATATCGAGTGGTATGAGTTTATTGTCGGGATTGGGCGAAGCAATGGGCTGTCCGTTGAGTGTGGTGATGCTGTACCGGTCGCCCAGCCCCCGAACGATGAGTTGCCCGGCCGAGGCGATGGAGATGCCCGCCATCTTGCGGACACCCTCCTGTACGTTGGAGATCCCTTTGAGCGACATCTCCTTGGCGCCCATATTCTCGATTGCGACGTTCGACGCGATGCGTTCGGTTTGCAGAGCGCGTTCCGATTCAAGATTCTTGCGGGCCGTCACCGTCACCGAGGCCAGCATCTGATTGTCGGATTCCAGTTCGACAAGTGCTTCGGGCATCCCTTCCGCAACCGTCACCTCCATGCGGCGCGATTGATAGGAAATATAGGAGACAACCACCGCACAAACGCCTGGATCCAGATCCAATTCGAAGCGCCCCGCGGCATCGGTCGTCGTTCCACGGGTTGAACCCTCGACAATGAGCGTGGCTCCGGCAAGCGCCTCGCGGGTTGTCTTGTCAACGACCTTTCCGCGAAAGGGAATCGCTCCGAGCGCATAATGCATACTGCTTAAAAACAAGAACGCGGTAAGAACAATTTTCCTCAATAACATCCGTAATTTCTATTTCTTCATGATTTCCGGATGCAAAATTGAAGTGCGGGTATTACAACGATGTGTAGACGGCGTGATATTCCCTTGACATGACTGCGGCTACCCGTCACTACCCGGTCTCACGATCCGGCTGCAACGATTCGAAACCGCCAAATAGACGCTGCCCAAGGGGATAGATCCGACGGGACCAGATGGCAGCGAGAACCTCGCCAACGGGATGTACACGATGGCAACCCTGATCTGCGCAACACCGTCTCGAAGGACCGCGGCCGCCAAGCCGAATACTACTGTATCCGCTGCTCGCTCGGCACCAAAGTCCGTTCTGGAACCCGAAAGGAACTGCCGTCATACGAAAAGAGAGGCTTCGGATTGTCCGAAGCCTCTCTTTTCAGGAAAACCGGAGATCCTTACCGGACGGAACCCCGCCACAGAGCCGACATCTCTTCGAGGGTCTTACCCTTGGTTTCGGGCACCATCTTCCAGACAAAGAGGGCCGAGAGGAACGACATCAGGGCATAAATACAATAGGTACCCCCGACACTCCAGACACTCAGAGACGGGAAGGTCGCCGAAATCAGGAAGTTCGAAATCCACTGTGCCGCCACAGCAATCGCCACGGCCTGCGAGCGGATCGTGTTGGGGAAGATCTCCGAGATGAGCACCCAGCAGATCGGGCCCCACGACATCATGAACGACGCCGTGTAGAGAATGATGAAAATCAGGGCCACAATACCGATCGAATCGGAAAACGACAGCGCCGCAAGGGCCGCCATGCCGATCATCATACCCGTCGAACCGATGATCAGGAGCAGCTTGCGGCCCACCCGGTCAACTGTGAAGATCGCCACAACGGTAAAGAGGATGTTGACGATGCCCATCACCACCGTCTGCAGCATCGAGGCGTCGCCCGTAGCCCCCATGTTTTCGAAGATGCGCGGCGCGTAGTAGAGCACGACATTGATGCCAATGGCCTGCTGGAAGAACGACAACAGCACGCCGATGACGATAACCGCCGAGCCGTAGGCAAAGAGGCGCTCGCGCTTCTCGTGCACCGAGGCGCGGATCTCATCGAGGATCGTCTGCGCCTCGGCCGTACCGTTAATGCGTTCGAGTACCGCAAAGGCCTTCGTATCGTTGCCCCGCAGGACCAGGAAGCGCGGTGTTTCGGGCACCAGCAGGATTAGCAGCAGGAATGCACCCGCAGGGAAGGCCTCCGAGAAGAACATCCGACGCCAGCCGATCTCCACCATCGCTGTCTGGATCGCCTCGGTCGTCTCGCCGAGGTTATTGCGAATCAGGTAGTTGACAAAATAGACTACCAACATGCCGAAGATAATGGCGAACTGGTTGCACGAAACAAGCGTTCCGCGGATCTTCGCCGGAGAGATTTCGGCAATATACATCGGGCAGACGGCCGAGGCGAGACCCACGCCGATGCCTCCGATGATGCGGTAAAAATTAAACGAAACGAGCAGTGGAAGCGAGGCTTCACCGTAGGGCAGGATGCCGCTCTCGGGCCACCACGATCCCACAGCCGAGACAAAGAAAAGAACGGCCGCCGTAACGAGCGAACGTTTCCGTCCGAGGCGCGAGGCCAGCACTCCGGAGATGGCGCCGCCGATGACACAGCCGATCAGGGCGCTGGAGGCCGTAAAGCCGTGCAACCACGAGGTATAGGTGAAATCGGTTGCCGTACGGAAGAAATAGTCGAGAGCCTGTTCGGCGCCCGAGATCACCGCCGTGTCGTAACCGAAGAGCAAACCGCCGATGACCGCCACCAGGACGATCGAGAAAAGATACACGCGGCTGCCGGTTGTTTGGGTTGAGGTCATGGTTCAGGTTTTAGGGATGTCGTGCGCTCTCCACGTCGGGCCTCCCCGCCGAGGGGCGGGGAGAATCCGATGCAGGAAGGGCCTCGGATGCCTTTCGGGAGCCTGCCCGTCGGGCAACCGAACGGCCGCAACGCAGGAGATTGGTTTAGATATACATATTGATCAGCGCCTCGTAGAGCTCCTGACGGCCACTCCGCTGCACGGGCTCGTGCGTGCGGGCATAATCGGCCACCTGCTCCAAAGTAAGCTTTCCCTCCTCAAAGGCCTTGCCTTCGCCCGAGTCGTAGGAGGCGTAGCGCTCCCAGACCATCATCTCGTAGGGCGAGTTGTCGAGGATGTCGACCGCAATCAGCAACGCGCGCGCCATGGTATCCATTCCCGAAATGTGGGCAATGAAGATGTCCTCAAGGTCGGTGGAGTTGCGGCGCGTCTTGGCGTCGAAGTTCGTGCCGCCGCCCTGCAGGCCGCCGCCGCGCAGGATTACCAGCATGGCCTGTACCAGCTCGTAGAGGTCGATCGGGAACTGGTCCGTGTCCCAGCCGTTCTGGTAGTCACCGCGGTTGGCGTCGATCGACCCGAGCATCCCGGCATCAACGGCACATTGCAGCTCGTGTTCGAACGTATGGCCGGCGAGCGTGGCGTGGTTCACCTCGATGTTGACCTTGAAGTCTTTGTCGAGGCCGTGGGCACGCAGGAATCCGATCACCGTCTCCGTATCGACGTCGTACTGGTGCTTCATCGGCTCCATGGGCTTCGGCTCGATGAGAAACGTCCCCTTGAAGCCCTTCGCACGGGCGTAGTCGCGCGCCATGCGCAGCATCGTGGCCATGTGCTCCTTCTCACGCTTCATGTCGGTGTTCAGCAGCGACATGTAGCCCTCGCGGCCGCCCCAGAAGACGTAGCAGTCGCCGCCCAGCTCGATCGTCGCGTCGATGGCGTTCTTGATCTGCAGCATCGCACGGGCCGCAGCGTCGAAATCGGGGTTCGTCGAGGCGCCGTTCATGTAGCGGGCGTGCCCGAAGACGTTGGCCGTACCCCACAGCAGTTTGATCCCCGTCTCGGCCTGCTTCTGCTTGGCATAGGCCACGATCTCTTTCAGGTTCTTTTCATACTCCTCGGCCGTGGCGGCTTCGTCCACCAGGTCCACGTCGTGGAAGCAGTAGTACTCGATGCCCATCTTCTGCATGAACTCGAAGCCGGCATCCATCTTCGCCCGGGCACGCTCCAGCGGGCAGGCCGCCTCGTTCCACGGGAACTTCTTCGTACCGCCGCCAAACTGGTCGCCGCCCTCGGCGCAGAGCGTATGCCACCACGCCATCGAGAAGCGGAACCAATCCTTCATCTTACGGCCGCGCACGACACGCTCCGGATCGTAATAGTGAAATGCCATCGGGTTTTTCGAATCCTTGCCCTCGAAAGGAATCTTCCCGACCGTCGGGAAATAACTTTTCGTTGCCATTTTTCGTGTTTTTATTTGGTTGTCTGTTCGTTGAGTTTCGATTCGACGGCCGCCACCCATGCGTGGTAGGTTGCCTCCAGCACATCGCGGTCAGCCTCGACAGGTTCTACCGTCCTCACGCACCGAAGCGATGCGAAAGCCTCCTCGCGCGTGCGGTAGTACCCGGCGCCAAGGGCTGCGCCGCGCGCCGCACCCAGTGCCCCATCCGTATTGAAGATCTCGATGCGCGCACCGATCAGCGAGGCCAGCGTCTGCCGGAAGAGCGGCGAAAGAAACAGATTCGCGGCACCGACCCGGATGACCTTCGGCACAAGCCCCAGCCCGCGCATGATGTCAATGCCGTAGCGGAACGAGCAAGCGACCCCCTCCTGCACAGCCCGCAGCACATGGGCCGTCGAATGGCGGTTCAAGTCAAGGTTCAGGATCGCGGCTCCCGTCGTGCGGTTGCCGAGCACTCGCTCGGCGCCGTTTCCAAAGGGCAACACCACGATGCCGTCCGCCCCCACGGGAGCCGTTGCTGCCAGGTGGTTCATCTCCCCGTAGTCGAGCGTCTGTTGTATGACGTGACGGCGCATCCACGAATTCATGATCCCCGTACCGTTGATGCAGAGCAGAATGCCATAGCGAGGGTGTTCGGGGGTATGGTTGACGTGCACGAAGGTGTTGACACGCGACTGCGGATCAGCCTTCGGCATATCCGTCACGCCATAGACCACGCCGCTCGTGCCGCCCGTCGCGGCCACCTCGCCCGCCTCCAGCACGTTGAGCGAAAAGGCGTTGTTCGGCTGGTCGCCCGCGCGGTAGGAGATCGGAGTCCCGGCCGGAATGCCTAACAACCGTTCTGTCGCGGCATCAATCTCACACTGCACGCCGATCGACGGTCCCGCTTCAGGGATCAGCTCATGCGGAATACCATAGTAATCGGCCACGAAATCCGCACGCCGCTCCTCCTTAAAGTCCCAGAGAATCTGCTCCGAAAGGCCACTGACACTCGTCGATATTTTGCCCGAAAGGCGGCAGGCGATGTAGTCGCCCGGCAACAGGAACTTGTCGATACGCGCGAAGAGTTCGGGTTCGTGGCACTTGACCCAAGCCAGTTTCGAGGCCGTGAAGTTGCCCGGCGAGTTGAGCGTATGGCGCAGGCAGAAATCACGCCCGATCGCCTCCAGCGCCTCGGCTCCGAGTCCCACGGCCCGCGAGTCGCACCAGATGATCGACTTGCGAAGCGAATGCCCCGCACGGTCGAGGCAGACCAGTCCGTGCATTTGGTAGGTGATACCCACCGACACCACCTCGCGCAGCGGATGTGCGGCGCCGATCTGCCGGATTCCCTCGCAAACATAGTGCCACCACATCTCCGGGTCCTGCTCGGCCCAGCCCGCCTGTTGCGCCTCGATGGACATCTCCTGGGTGGGATTGGAGACCGACGCCACGCATTCGCCCGTCGCGATGTCCAGCAACGACACCTTGACCGATGACGAGCCGATGTCTATTCCCAAACTTTTCATGATTTTTTCCTTTTCGTTGTTTCCCGCAAGTCGTGCGGCCTCAATATTTCCAATTGTTGATAAATCCCAACTTCAACTTCTCCCTGACGGCTTTCTTGTAGGCATTCTTATTAAATGTATAGTATTGCGCCGGTTTGTGGGCTACGCCCTGCTCCTTCTCGGCCGTCGGGGTCAGAAAACCCGATGAGAGGATCTTTTTCCGGAAATTGCGGTTATCGATCTCGATGCCCAGCACGGCACTGTAAAGATTCTGAAGGGACCGTATCGTGAACTTCCGAGGCAGCAGCTCGAAGGCTACAGGCGACTGAAGCATCTCACGGCAAAGATGCCGCAGAGCCGACGAAAGGATCTGTTTGTGATCCATGGCCAATCGCTGAATCGAATCCACGTCAACCCACTGCGCTCCTTTGGCCGTGGTATAGGCGATGGTTCGATGATCGAGTTTCACCAGCGCATAATAGCCTACTGTCACAACCCGCTCGCTGTGAATCCCATGATAACGATTGATCCACTCCAGTTCTTCACCGCAGACACGCTGCGGGTCGGAGAAAATATCCATCTGTTTCAGATAGACGTTCTTGAGACCCGTGGCCTCCTCCAGGACACGATAAGCCGCCTCGGGAAGCGTCTCGTTTTCGAGGATCATCGCACCGGGCAGTTTCAAAGGGTCGAGATGCGTGTCGGGCTTGTAGTAGCGCCGTTCGATCAGCAGGACTTTGAGCGTCTTGCCGTTGAAGCCGAAGACGGCGCAGTCCACCGACAGCGACTGGTTCATCTGGACGGTCATGGTTGGTAGCGATTTCAGGTAACGTTTGTAAAGTTACCCATTCATCATCGGGATTGCAAACTTATCGTATTTTATACGCTAAGAATCCTTCAACAAACCCCCGAAAACCCTTTAGAAAGGCGATTCACAGGGCAACGAGTTAGGTACGGGATTACGCTAACCTTTTCGGAGCACCGAGACGCAGGGAGGCAGATGCAGGCGCCGACACCGGAAAGCCGGAAATACCGGAAAAACGTCGAAAACACCAAGATCCCCGATGCCCCGGCCGTATGATCCCGACACACACAAAACGGGCGTCCCCGAAACGGAATGCCCGAAACCCGCAGAATAACAAGCGGGAGGGAAGAAGGAAAGGCTCTCGATGAAACTTATGTCTGTTCCGGGGTCTCCGGAACCTCTTCGATCTTCCGGCTCCGGTAATTCTTCGGCGTACAGCCGTACTTCGCCGAAAAATTCTTGAAAAAGGTCCCCCGGTTGGTAAAGCCAGACTTGTAGATGATCTCGTCCACCGAAAGCTTCGTCTTCGTCAGCAGATGCTCCGCATAGGCCAGCCGATACTCCCGGATGATGCTGCTCGGGGTCACGTTCACGATCCCTTCGAGCCGGTGGTAGAGATTCCGAAGGCTGATCCCCATCTGCCGCGCAATCGTCGCCGTCGTCATGCTGCTGTCCGCAAGGTTCTCCTGGATGATCTTGAACATCCGCTCCAGAAACTGCTTGTCCTCACTGTGCAACATCTTCCCGTCACTGAACTCATAGACGCTGATCGACGAACTGTAATACTCCCGCAACGAACTTACCCGGTTGAGACTCTGACGAACCGTAAATTTCAGGGTCTTCACGTTGATCGGCAGCGAGAGAACCGCATCCGCATACTCCCCGACCGGAGAATCCGCTTGCTGCAGGCTCGTAATCAGAATGACGGGAATCTTCACCGTCATCCGGTCCCGCTTGACCGACGACATCAGCCGCTCCAGATCCGCCTTCATCGGGATGTTCTCGCAAAGGATAATGTCCGGATACCCCGCCTGCGTCTCCTCGACGAACTTCTCCGGCTTGCGGAACGTGCGGATGTTGTACTCCTCGGAGAACATCTCCGCCAGCGAGTTGATGATCCCCGCGTCGGAACCGATCACGAACATCGTCGGACGGTTACCCCCGGCATCGAACTGACGGATCCGCTCCTTCTCGACCATCAGGATGTGGCTGTTCAGCAGGTACTCCTCGGAAAACGCCCCGTAAGGCTCCATGTCCGAACCCGTGTCGGTGACGCTGAGCGACGGCAGCTCGATCTCGAACGCAAACCGGTCGCCCCGATCCCGGAAACGCATCACACCGCCCAGGCTCGTCACGTAGTTGAAGCAGACGACCAGACGCATCTCGTCCTGGAACGAATCCCCGCCCTCGCTGCGGCGCTGGAAATACTCCATCATGTCGTAACGGTCCGTCAACAGGCCGAACGCCTCCTCGTCGATCCAGCTCCCCCCGACCTCCAGCCGAATGACAAGACGCTCCCCCTCGGAAGCGATGTCAAGCCCGATCCTGCCCTTCTGCGCCACGTGCAGGAAGGCGTTGGCCATCGCCATGTCCACCACCTCCGAAACCCGCTTCGGGTCGCTCGTCCACAGAAGCTCCCCCGGAACCCGGAGCTCGAACGAAATCCCGCGCTCCTCGGCCAATGAGACGTAACTCTTCGCAATCTCCGTCACATACTCCGTCACGGAGAAGATCTTCACGCTGAGATTCCCCGACTCGCTCGACTCCCGGAAATCGTGCAGCATGTGGATGATGTTCGACAGCTTGTCGCTCTGCTGAAGCACCTTCCGCAATCGCTGACGGATGTAATCGTCCGAATGCCCGTAGTCGAGCAACTGCTGGCAGGGAACCGAAACCATGAAGACCGGAGCCGCCATCTGCTGGGCCAGATTCTCCATCAGGTGGAGTTTCGAATCGAGGATCTCCTCCTTGCGCCGGGCCTCGATACGCTCTAAAGCCGCAGCCCGCTTCCGCTGCCGGCGCCGGTAGAGGTAATAACCCGCCCCAGCCGCGAAAAGCAGGGAAAACAGCACGTAAAGGCACTTCGCAAAGAGCGTCGCAAACCACGGAGCCCGGATCACCACCGTCAGCGTCCGTTCCGGGCTCGTATCCCCCGTGACGGTGTTCCGGTAGCGCACGTGCAGCCGGTAGCGTCCCGGATGGGGCTTCGCAAACTGGATCTCCGAAGAGGATTCGAGCCAGCGGCCCTCCAACTCTTCGGTAGTGTACAGATAGACGTAATTGCTGCCGTTGATGTAGTCCAGGGCGATCACTTCCACGCCGTAAAGCCGCTCGTGGGGCCGGATGACCAACTCTCCGTCGTCATTCACCGCATCCTCGAACGGAATCAGCCGGTCGTTGATCCGCACGTAGCGGAAAAGCAGCTCGGGATAGAACGGCTCCGCCCTGTAGCGGGTCTGCTCCATCACCACAAAACCGTTCGTACCCCCGAAAAACAACATATTGCCCTTCGCATCCTTGAAGGCCGCACCGTCGCTGTACTCGATGGTGTTGACCCCGTAGGAGTATCCGTACTTCACCTGCGAGGAGGTCGCCGGGTCGTAGCGCACAAGACCGCTGTTGGTCGTCAGGTAGAGCTTCCGGTCGCTGTCCTCAAGAATCCCGTGCACGATATTCCGGATGGGCGTCTCGTGCACCGTCCCGTCATCCCCGAGCAGCAACAGCCCCCAGCTCGTGCCGATCCACAGCCGCCCGTCCTCCGAACGGAGGATCGACCACACGTCGTTGGCGATCTCGGCCCGCGAATCGTCGAAGGTCGTCACCGTACAGGAGTCGCTCTGCGGAAAGTAGTGGATCAAACCCCCGCCCCGATTCCCGATCCAGAGCGTATGGTCCACATCCTCGAAGAGCGTGAAGAAGAAGTTCTTGTTCTCCAGCGCCCGGCCGAAATCGAGTTTCTTCCACTCCCGGACGTAGGGAACCCCGTCCCGGTCGCCGAGCAACAGCCGGAAAACCCCGCAGCCCACCGTGGCGACCCAAAGCGTATCCCGATGGCTCTCCCGGATGGCATGGATGTAGCGGAGATCCGGCGGGAGATCCCCGCCCAGGGTCCGCACCGCACCGCCCGAAAGCGACCGGTAATTGATCCCGAATCCCTCGGAGCCGATCCACACCAAGCCCCGCTCACTCTCCTCCAGGGCGAAGACCGCATGGTCCGAAAGCCCCGAATCCGGGCCGTTGATCTGCTCGAAATCCGTCGGCTTGCGGGACGTGGAGAAGTTCGGAATCTGGACGATACCCTCGCCCTTCGTCGCAAACCACAGCGTCCCCCGCGAATCGAGCAACAGGCTCCGGACCGGCTTGGAGAGGTTGTAGGGCAGTTTGTCGAACGTGTACGAATGGAACGAAACCTCGTCGTCGGCATACATGAAAAGCCCCTGCCCGTCGCTCCCGATCCAGACGATATCCTGCTTCTCATCCTTGAGCAGGCTGAAAACCCCGCAGTTGATATCCAGACGCTCGGTCTCGTATTTGCGGGCATTCTCCGGCGTGAAACAGAGCCGCGTCACCCCGTCGAACAGAAACGACACCAGAAAGTCGTCGCCGTAGCGGATCGCCGCGGAGACCTTCCCGTAGCGCTCGATCTCCCCGCTGAGGTCCGTGATGTATTCGAGCACCTCGTTCTGCGGATCGAAGGTATAGAGAATACCCCGGGTGTCGATCACCAAAACCGAATCCCGGTCGGCAAAGGCATAGTTCAATGCAAGCGGCTGCACGCATTCCAGCGAATCGAGCCGGCACGGCTCGCCCGGATAACGGGGCAAAAAAGCCGTCCGGTAGATCCCGTCCGTGCGGAAAAGGTAAACCGAATCCCCCGACCCCGTCCAGGAGGTGATATAGGTGTCGAAGGAGAACGGCTCCGGAATCGGCCGGAACGACGCATCCTCCTCGCAATAGCCGTAAAATCCCCCGCCCTGGGTCAGCACGATCGTCTCCGAGCGGTTGCGCGTGAGCAGAAAGTAGATCCCCTGGAACTCCCGGTGCTGCTCGACGACCTTGTTGTGGTACATCAGATCGAGCCCGTAGTTGGTCCGAAGCCAGCTGTAATGGTCCTGCGTCGGGTGGATCTTCTCGATCAGGTTCCCAGAAAGCGGAAGCATCCCGCTCCCGGCCAACGGGTAGCAGGCCATCTGCTGCCCGTCCCAGAAGTTGAGGCCCTCGCAGGTTCCCAGCCAAATGTAACCGTCCGCATCCTGGTCCAGACACAGAATGGAGTTGTTGCTGATCCCCTCGCGGCTGGAGATCATCCGCAGATTCCCCGCTCCGGCAAGCAGGGGTGTGCCCGTCAGCAGCGTAACCGCACACACGACCCGGAAAAAGGACCCGATATGCATAATTCGTACTATATTTGCCCCGAAATTAAGATTTTTTCACCACAAATCATCATAAAAGTACATCTTTGTACTTAAATGGCACAAAATCGTACTCGCAGTAATACTTTAATAAATACCTTTGCTTGCGATATTGGTACACCCAACAAGCAACCTTTATTACTAATAACCACTTATGTATGATTAAGAAATCGACTTTTAGCACTTTTGCGCGCTATTCGCTCGCATTGCTGTGGTGTCTGGTCGTTTCCGGCATCTGCGGGGCCTCAGCGCAATCCGCGACCAAGTCGGTAAACGGCAAAATCGTGGACGAAAAGGGCCAACCCCTCGTCGGGGTCTCCGTCATCGTCGAAGGCACCGTAAACGGTACCGCTACCGGAGCCGACGGTACCTATCTGCTCAAGGGAGTCAAGGACTCCGACAAACTCCAGTTCATCTACCTCGGGTATAAAACCGTCGTACAGGAGGTCGGGACCAAAACCGAAATCTCCGTGACCATGACCGAGGATACGAGCTATCTCGACGAGGTCGTCGTGATCGGTTACGGTACCACCACCCGCCGGCACATCACCTCGGCCATCTCAACCGTCAACCGCGAGGACCTTGCCGACCGTCCCGTCGCCAACATCCAGCAGGCCCTCCAGGGTACGGCCGCAAACCTCATCATCCAGAACCGCAACTACGACCCTACGGGCGGCGATCAGATGAACATCTCGATCCGAGGCATCAACACCATGGGTAACAACTCGCCGCTGGTCGTTATCGACGGCGTGCCCCAGGCCGATGCCTCGCGGATGAACGACCTCAACCCCAACGACATCGAATCGGTGAACATCCTCAAGGACGCCGGATCCGCAGCCATCTACGGCGCCCGCTCCTCGAACGGTGTCATCCTGATCACCACCAAACAGGGACACAAGGAGACCGCTCCGACCATCTCCTTCAGCGCACAGCTGGGTGCCCAGGAGCCCCATATCCTCTTCGAACATGTACCCTCGTACAAAAACTCCATCCTGCGCAACGAAGCCCTGACCAATTCCGGCCGGAGCCCCATCTTCACCGCAGCCGAGATTCAGGACATGTACATCCACGGCGACAGCGAATCTTTCGTCGAGCAGGCCATGAAGAACGCCCTCCAGCAAAACTACAACGTCAGCGTCACGGGCGGTACCGAGCACTCGACCTACATGCTCTCGGCCGGGTACTTCGACCAGGAGTCCAACTACATCGGCCCCGATTACGGCAGACAGCGCTACAACGTCCGCTCGAACCTCTCGACCGAATGGGGACGGCTCAAGGTCAGTGCAAACCTCAGCTACACCCGCGCCGAGACCAAATCGCCGACGACCAGCGGATTCCTCTTCGCGAACCTCTCACGCTACCCGACCTACTACTTCTTCAGATCGATGGACGACAACGGCATCTTCTATGCAAACAATTATAAATGGGGAGGTTGCGGTGCCGAGCTCGCCGGACTTGTCGGGGGGGGGTACAACAAGTATGACAACGACTACCTCAACGGCATCTTCAATGCCGAATTCGAAATTATCAAGGGCCTGAAGATCCGCGGCGTGCTCAGCGCCGAATCGCGCACCGAACACCGCTTCTCCGACCACATGACCTACTACGTGGTCACCGACAACGGTGCAAACTGGTCCGACCCCTCGACCGCCGTACTCTCCGGAAGCACCACCACCCCCGCCGACGACTGGGTCGGAAGAGACACCTATCTCAACGGGCAGGTCTTGCTGGACTTCAACCGCACGTTCGCCGAGAAACACAACGTAACCGCACTGGTCGGCTGGTCGCAGGAGTCGAAAAAACACTACTCGATCAACGCCTCGAAGACATACCTCAACGACCTGAACCAGCCCGGCGAGGGTACCGTCACGAGCGACAGCGGCACATCGCTCTCCACGCAGGACAATACGCGGTCGGCCCTGCAATCCTACTTCGGCCGTATCGGCTACTCCTACGACGATAAATACTACGTCGAATTCACGGCCCGTTACGACATGTCGTCGAAATTCCTCAAGGAACGGAACGGAGGTTTCTTCCCGGCCGTGTCGGTCGGATGGCGCATCTCCCAGGAGGAGTTCATGGGCGACTACCACAACAAGATCGGAGACCTGAAGTTCCGCGCCTCGTACGGTATCAACGGCAACCAGCAGAATGTGGGTCTGTACGACTTCATGACGACCTACGGAATCTGGACCGATGCCTACGGATTCAACGGGAGCTCCGTCCCGGGCCTGATGTTCACGATGGGTAACGAAGCGCTCACCTGGGAACGCTCCAAGACCTTCAACGTAGGTCTGGACGCATCGTTCTTCCGCAATACGCTGAACATCAACTTTGACTATTTCTACAAACGAACCTCGGACATCCTGCTCGACGCCATCGTTCCGGGCGTCTTCGGCGCCAGCATCGCCAAGGAGAACCGCGGCGTCATGGACAACCAGGGTTGGGAGTTGACGATCAACTACGACCTCAACCACGGAGCCTGGAAACACCGTTTCTCGCTCAACCTCGCCGATTCGAAAAACGAGGTCGTCACCTACGGGACCCCGAACATTGCCTCGGTCGACGGCGTCACAGCCATCATCCAGGAGGGGCTCCCCCTGAACTCCTACTACGGATACAAGGTCGCCGGATACTTCTCCAATTACGAGGAGATTCAGAACGCCGCTATCCCCTCGACCGTAGACCGCTCGCAACTTCGGCCGGGTGACGTCCAGTACGTCGACATCAATGGAGACGGCGTCATCGACGAAGACGACCGAACCTATCTCGGATACGCATTCCCGCGCTACACGTACGGCTTCAGCTACAACGTCAGCTGGAAGGGTATCGACCTCGGCATCATGCTCCAGGGTGTGATGAAACGTACGCAGGCGATCCGCGGCGAGCTCGTACAGCCTTTCCACAGCGACTACGGTATGACCATGTACGAACACCAGCTCGACTACTGGACGCCCGAAAATACCGATGCCCGGTGGCCCCGTCTGGCCGCCAAAGACTCCACAAGCGATACGAACAACTGGGGGCAGCCCGGTTCGGAACTGAACATGGTGAACACCGCCTACCTGCGCGTCAAGAATATCCAGATCGGCTACACCCTGCCCGAAAAGTGGACCAAGAAGTTCGGGTGCAAGAGCCTGCGCATCTACCTCGATGCCCAGAACCCGCTGACGTTCACCAAATACGGTTTCTTCGACCCCGAATCCTCGGAGTTCGGAAGCAACATGTCAAAAAACGGAGCCAACTCCCTGCGCAACTATCCTACCCTACGCTACTGGGGCGGCGGTATCAACCTGACTTTCTAAAAACAACACTTCCATGAAAAAACACACCATATTCGCATTCCTGATGGCCGGACTGGTCGGTTGCGTAGGCATCGAACAGTATCCCACCAACTCGTATTCCGACGAAAACTTCTGGAAATACGAGGACAACTGCATGGCTGCCCTCTACCTCGCCTACAACCAATACTGGAATGCCGACATGTATTTCGGCAACAACATCCTCTCGGACGACGTCTACGGCAGCCGCCACTCCTCGAACTCGACCAATACGGTCACGGGACTCGCAACCACGAACGGCGGACGTTTCTCCGACGAATGGGACCAGTGCTACCAGGAGCTGCGGACGATCCACACCGGACTCGACAACCAGGACCGCATGAATCTCGACGAAAGCACGAAAAACCGGCTCGTCGCTGAACTGCGCCTGTTCCGCGCCTTCACCTACATGCGTCTGACGACCTGGTTCGGCGACGTGCCCTTCCTGACGACCAACCCCACGCTCCCCGAATCGAAGAACATTTCGCGTACGAGCGCCGACGAGATCAAGGCTTTCATCCACTCCGAACTCGAAGCCGTCTCGCACATCCTGCCCAAGAATACCGAAATCCCCACCGATGAGAACGGACGCGTCACCTGCGGTACGGCCGTAGCCCTCAACGCCCGCGCATACCTTCTGGACAACGACTTCGAAAACTGCGCCCGCGAGTGCGAAAAACTCATCAACAGCACCGAATACGGGACCTATGCCCTCGCATCGAACTATGCGGACCTCTTCGTCAACGGACACTACGGTCCGGAGTCGATCATGACCCTCGAATTCGCCTACGAGGGCGGCGTGGAGGACATCAGGCGCAGCTGGGATACCGGAACCCGCGTTCCCCAGTCGATCGGTTCGGGCGCAATCGTCTCCTTCTCCCCCACGCAGGAGCTCGTCGACTGCTTCCGCAAGACCGACGGATCGATTGCCGACGACACCGACTACGAAGACCGTGACCTGCGTTTCTACGCCACGATCGCCTACAACGGCTGCACGATCGAGATCCCCGAGGCCAAGGCCTGCAAGATCATCGGTTCGGAGGGCGTCGGGAAGGGTACCTACACCTGCTGGACAAACCCTGACGACGAGGCCGAAGCCCAAAAGAGCGACCCCGCCCTGACCGATTCCTACAATGGGACACAGGACCGTACGCTCACCGGATACTACAACATCAAGAACTACGTGGCCAATACAGTCGGCGCCGGAGGCGGCTCCTACAAGCCCCTCATGGAGATCCGTTACGCCGACGTGCTGCTCATGTACGCCGAGTCGATGTACGAAACCGGCCAGATGACCTCCGAAATCTGGGACGCCACGATCCGCCCGCTGCGCGAACGCGCCGGATTCGACGCAGACTACTGCGCATATCCCGGCGACAGCGAGGAGCTGCGTCAGACCATCCGCGACGAACGCCGCGCCGAACTCGCGCTCGAAGGACGCCGCTGCTTCGACATCCGCCGCTGGGCACTGCTCGACAACCCCTCGCTCAAGAGCACCGGAGCCGCCTATCTGACCTCCCGGGCAACGGGTGCCCCCTACCTCGACGACGGAAGCAACATCCAGTGCCCCTCGGCATACAACATGAAATACTGGTTCCCCATCCCCCAGAGCGAACGGGACATCAACCACAACCTCACGCAGAACCCCGGATGGTAAACCCGCATCGGAATTACGCTAATAACCTGAAATTATGAATACCCTATTGCGAAATATCACGATCATGGCCCTCGCGGCCACGCCGTTCGTCTCCGGATGTTCGGACGAGGGCAATGAGATCAACTACAACATCCAGACCGGGAACAAACTCTATCTCCCCGCCGAAAACGAGAGCATAGACCTCTCCCTGGGCAACGACGTGCGCTTCGAATGGAGCCCCTCGATCGCCGAAGACAACGGATTCGTATCCTACGAGCTCCTCTTCGACCGTGAAAACGGAGACTTCTCGCAGCCCCTCGCCGCCATGACCAGCCAGCTCACCGGTTCGCAGACCTATCTGAGCGTCTCGGCCAAGGACCTCAACACCGTGGCCCGGACCGCAGGCCTCGGAACCCGGGAAACCGGGAACCTCCGCTGGACCGTCCGCGCTTCGAAAGGAATCAACGGAAGCGTCTACACCGAATCGCGCCTGCTCTGCGTCACGACCATGAACTCCATGTCGCCGCTGCCCCAGCGCATCACGCTCCAGGGCGAAGCTACCGAGGACCCCCAGAACGGAATCGCAATGGCCGTCTCGGCAGGAATCGACAACGTGGCCGCTACGGAGGGAACCTTCGAAGCATTCACCCGGATCAAGGCCGGCAGCGACTTTACCGTCGTCGACGACCTGGGACGCTACTACAGCCTCAACGACGACGGAACGGTGACCGACTCCGAAACCCCCGTCAACAACCGTTTCGCCACCGAGGCCATCTACTGGATCAAGATCGATTTCGGCGTGATGACCTGGGAGTCGAACACCATCTCCAAGATCGAATACTACGCCGCAGCCTGGGCCGACAACCAGATGTCGACAGCCCGGGTCACCATGGACTACCAGGGCAAAGGAGTCTGGCTGCTCGCCGACTACGAGAACACCATCTCCGACAACTCGGCAAACGACTCGCGACACCGGTTCAATGCCACCCTCGGCGACGGATCCATGCTCTACCTCGGAACCCAGAGCTCGCTCGGATCCTCCTATACGACCGACTACCTCAAGGTGAACCTCTACACCTCGCTCGGAAATGCCGACTGGGACAACACCTACAACTTCCTCACGACAGATTGCGGCCGCGCATTCGACTGCTACCTCTATCTGAATGCAGACAACCCGGCCGGAACCTGGTGGCACGAATATAAATTCAAATAAAACCTGAAACTATGAAACTCTATAAATCCATGGGAACTCTGTTCGTATTCTCCATGCTCGCCCTCATCCCCGCGGGCTGTGAAGAGGACTACATGTCGATCACCAATCCGAAGACCGAACAAAAGGCAAATACCTACGCCAATTACGAAATCGACTGGGCCGATGCCGCCGATTCCGTATCGACGGCATTCATCGAGCGCTTCTACTGCAGCTCGAACCGAAACGGCGCCGACGGCGTATTCTCCTACAGCGAATACAACAACCAGAACAACAACGGAAACTGCTACTGGCAGCAGGCGCACGCCATGGCCGCGATGGTCGACTACTACAACCGTATCAAACTCACGGACCCCGACCAGGCCGCTCTCATCCGCAGCTACTTCAAACGCTGGTATGACAAGCGCGGCAACAACTACGAGGGAAACACCTCGTGGCGCGGATCTTCGGGATTCGGAAACGACTTCACGGACGATACGCTCTGGATCACCATCGCCCTGCTGCAGATGTACGACGCAACGGGGGATGAGACCTACTACAACGCCGCCAAGCAGACCTGGGACGAGTGCGTAAGGCCCCGCTTCGCGCTGAACGAATACGGCTGGCTGCCCTGGAAAATGACCAGCCTGGGGGCAAACAGCTGTACGAACGGCCCCGGTGCCATCGCCTCGGCCATGCTGGCCCAGTACGCCAAGGAGGCCGGGAACAGCGAGGAGTACAACCGCTATCTCGAAGAGTCGCAGACCTGTTTCGACCAGAACATCCATGCCATGAATGACGACGGAACGCTCGACAATCCCCCTCTGAGCTACACCCAGGGAACCTGCATGGAGGCCGGACGCCTGCTCTGGAAACTCACCGGAAATGAAGGATACATCAAAAAGGCCATCTCCGCAGCCCGCGGACAAATGACCGCCTCGTCGATGAACGAAACCTACGAAGGCGAAAAGATCATGCGCGACGAAGGAACCGACGAGAACAACTCGATCTTCCACGCCGTACTCTTCCACTGGGCCGCACGCATGGCCATCGACAAGGATATAGACGCCGTGGATCCCACCATCCGGCAGGAGCTGACCCGCTACGTGCTGCGCCACGCTTCCTACTACTGGACCATCGGAATCGACAAATCCGCGCTGGGTTGGGAGGACTCCTACTTCGGCGTCAAGTGCACCGAAGCCCGCGAACCCGGGACCGGAGGATCGCTCGGTGCCTATACGAGCGCCGCGCAGGCCATCGAATCCATGTGGATCATTGAAAGGAACCAATAAACCGATTTGAACCATGAAACGCATATTGTATCTATTCCTGACTGCCGTGCTCGCCGCTACCGCTGCGGCCTGCGATTCCGACGAGAAGGACAACGGTGCTGCCGAACTCTCCGCACCCCAGTTGTACTTCCCCAAAGACCAATACGCAATCGACATCACGACCGGACTCTCCGTCATCTTCGAATGGGAGAGTTCATCGGCCGGGAGCGTCGTCTATCAGGTTCTTTTCGACTCCGAAGAGGGGGACTTCTCCAATCCGGCCTATGTGGCCACGAGTGATTCCAACGGCTTCGAACCCTCGCTCGAACTCGAAACCACCACGCTCTCGACCATCGTATCGCTGTGCGGCGGGCTGCCCGGACAGACCACTTCCGTAAAATGGACCGTTCGCACGATTCAGGGGCTCAACCAGTATGTCGATGCCCAGAACGCCCAGACGATTCTGGTCACACTCCCCAATACGGTCGACCCGCTGCCGACAACCTTGTCGCTTCAGGGTTCCGCATCGGAAAATCAGGGTGAAATCAAATTCAATGCCGCCCTCCCGGTCGGAACAACCAAAGGCCAGCACATCGCCGATCGCGAAGAGGGGGCCATGGAGTGCTTCACAAAGCTCTCCGCCGGCAGCTTCTACGTCACGGACAACCTCGACCGTTACTATGCACTCGAAGAGGATGGAACCCTCCGCTGCACCTACACCGAAGCGACCGAAAACAGCGCTCCAGCCGAAGGAATCTACTGGATTTACATCAACTTCAACACGATGGAGTGGTCGATGAAGCGCATCGAAAAGGTCGAGTTCTGGAACCACCCCTGGTTCGGATCTGCAAGCCAGGAGGAGATGACCTATGCGGGCAACGGCGTCTGGGAGATTGTCGACTACGCCTGGGTAGTCACCAACGGCAGCGCAACGGACACCCGCTACTACTTCCTCGCAACCTACGACGACGGAAGCGTCGAGCGCTGGTCGTTCTGGGACGACGACTGCCGCAACAACGCAACCCCCGAGGCCGATCCCAAGTTCTACAACATCTACCGCTTCACGCACGGCACGCTCGGCGAGTGGGATCACACCTGGAAGACCAAAGAGGACAAAGAGGGTATCGACCAACTCGCCACGTTCCGCGTGCACATGAACAACACGGACAATACCGATTACTACCACGAACGCTCGTTCCGTGACAAATAAGCGATGCGATGAAGAGATTGCTGTTATCCCTTTCCGCCCTGCTGGGCGTCGGAGTGCTCGCGGCTCAGAACCATGAGTCGCAGCGTCCCGCGCCGCAGGACCGGCTGTTCGTCTCCGAGGCCGTCGAGCAGACCATTGCCGAGGTCCAGGGGATGCTTACCAATGCAAAACTGGCCTGGATGTTCGGCAACTGCTTCCCGAACACGCTCGACACCACCGTCCATTTCAAGGACAAGGGCGAGGACGGTCTCTACGACACGTTCGTCTATACGGGCGACATCCATGCCATGTGGCTCCGCGACTCCGGCGCCCAGGTCTGGCCCTACGTGCAGCTGACACCCCGCGACGAACACCTCCGCAACATGATTGCGGGGGTCATCGTCCGGCAGTTCAAGCTCATCAACACGGACCCCTACGCCAACGCCTTCAACGACGGGGCGACGGGAAGCCACTGGGAGTCGGACCAGACCGGAACGCCGATCCTCCCCGAAGTACACGAGCGCAAGTGGGAGATCGACTCCCACTGCTATCCCATCCGGCTGGCCTACCACTACTGGAAAACAACGGGCGATGAATCCGTCTTCGGAGAGATCTGGGTCAAGGCCGTGCGGAACATCCTCACGACGTTCCGCACCCAGCAGCGCAAGGAGAATCCCGGTCCCTACTACTTCCGTCGGACCACCGACCGCCAGCTGGATACCAAGTGCTGCGACGGGTGGGGCAATCCGGTCAACCCCGTGGGGCTGATCGTCTCCTCGTTCCGGCCCTCGGACGACGCCACGACCTTCGACTTCCTCGTCCCGTCGAACTTCTTCGCCGTGAGCTCGCTGCGCAAGGCCGCGGAGATCCTCCGCAAGGTCAACGGCGAAAAGGCCCTCGCCAAGGAGTGTCTTGCACTGGCCGACGAGGTGGAGGCGGCCCTGAAAAAGTACGCCGTCGTCGAGCACCCGGAGTTCGGCAAGATCTACGCCTTCGAGGTCGACGGCTTCGGAAACCGGTTCCTGATGGACGACGCCAACGTCCCGAGCCTGCTGGCCATGCCCTACTTAGGCGATGTCGAGCGCACGGACCCCATTTATGAAAATACCCGCCGCTTCGTCTGGAGCGAGGCAAACCCCTACTTCTTCCGCGGAACCGCCGGGGAGGGAATCGGCGGCCCGCACATCGGCTACGACATGGTCTGGCCCATGAGCATCATGATGAAGGCCTTCACGTCGACCGACGATGCCGAAATCAAGACCTGCATCGAGATGCTCATGACCACCGATGCCGGGACCGGATTCATGCACGAGTCCTTCCACAAGGACAACCCGCAGAAGTTTACCCGCGCCTGGTTCGCCTGGCAGAACACCCTCTTCGGCGAGTTGATCCTCAAACTCATCCACGACGGAAAACTCGACCTGCTCAACTCCATCACCGTGGAATAGCAGCCCCCGAGCCGCAAAAACCGAGATTCTGAAAAACAACCTATCAACAAACCCTGTCTATGAGACTTTACAAAAAACTGTTATATCTGTTTGCAGCCTCTGCGATGCTCGCTTCCTGCTCGTCGGACGATACGGATTCAGGCAACGGAGGTCCGGCCAACGTTCAAAAGCTGGAAACGCCGAAAAACGGCTTGAGCGTCAGTATGCTGCTGCTGGATCCCGACGAATTCGAGGGTCTGCGCTTCGAATGGCAGCCGGCAACAGGAGACGTAACCTACGAACTCGCTTTCGACAAGAACGGAGGCAGCTTCTCGGCTCCCGTGGCGAGCTTCGAAACCACAGAGAACAGCTACACGCTGCAACTGGAGGAGATCCAGGCCCTCTTCGACGAAAATGTCGACGAGGCCGGTGAGACGGCCGTCCTCGACTGGAGAGTCTACACCATCACGGATACCGGACGCACACCCTCGAACGAAACCCGCACCCTGACGCTTACGACCCGTGCGGAGGTTGTCGTCGAGACCCTCATCGCACCCGAAAATGATGCGGTTCTCAACCTGAAGGAGCTCACCGAGGATGTCGACTTCTCGTGGTCGGAACCCGTATGGCTCGGGGATGAGAAGCAGATCTCCTACACGCTGGTCATCGATCAGGCCGATGCGGACTTCTCGGAGCCGCTGCTGAGCATCGACGTGAACCCCACGGCCGAGGCCGCAGCCGCCACACAGGCCACCGTAACCCAGGAGCAGCTCGCCGAACTCTACAACGCTTCGGAGGCCGCAGCCACCGAGGATCCCTATTACCTGCAATGGGCCGTCTACGCCAAAATCGACCAGAACGTGAAGATCTCCGAGGAGATCCGGACCTTCTCGATCATCCCGCAGGTAAAACTCCCGGAATTCGCCGACGGCGACCCGCTCTACATCGAAGGCGAGGGTACCGAGGCCGGACAAAAGATGTCCTATATCACGGCGGATTCCTACAACCTGGCAATCGGTCAGGCCGGAGAGGTCGACGCCTTCAAGGACCAGGACTACAAATACGAAATCTTCACCCGGATCAAGGGCGGCAGCAAGTTCCTTTTCCGCTCGCAGCCCAGCAATACGATCTACACGCTCAGCGCCGACGGGACCCAGGTCCAGGCCATTGAAACCGAGGACCAGGCCCAGGCTCCCATCGCCGAAACCGGCATCTACCGCATCCGCTTCAACATCGCCACGGGATCGGCCTACGTCGCCGAAGTAACCCGCGTCGAGCATGTCTTCTGCTGGACTTCGCAGAAAACCGAACTCTCCTACGAAGGGAAAGGCATCTGGGTGGTCAACAAGATGGTAATCAATATCGACAGAGGGGGCGGCTCCGACGAACGCTACAAGTTCAATTTCGTCATCAACGGCGTGGACCAGCCCTACGGTCGCATGGAGAACAACGGAGAACGCCCCCACAGCGAGAAATATCCGTCGGTACCCGACAGCTACTGGTATCTGCAGCCGAGCCTGGTCAACCAGTGGGATCCCGCCTTCAAGTACTCCGACCAGTTGTGCGACCCCAACGACTGGAACCACTGGGCTGCCGACCTGCGGCTCTACATGAACGACGACAAGGGACACTATACCCATGAATTCGTCAACCCCGTCGAACTGACGGACTTCACCGACGGAGACCCGCTCTACATCGACGGCCAGGGTACCGAAGCCGGGCAGCAGATGGCCTACATTTCAGGCAGCTACTACAACCCGGGAATCGACAACGCCGGAGGTGAGGCCGATGCCTTCAAAGACGAAGACTACAAATACGAAATCTTCACCAAGATCGAGGGCAACAGCAAGTTCTACTTCCGCTCGCAGTTCAGCGATGCCCTCTACACCCTCTCGGCAGAGGGTACACAGGTCAAGCAGATCGAATCGACCGACGAAGCCGAGGCTCCCATCGCCGAAACCGGCATCTACCGCATCCGGTTCAATATCGCTACGGGCAATGCCTACATAGCCTCAATAGACAAGGTGTCCCACTTCTTCTGCTGGACCTCCGAGGAGACCGAAATGACCTACGAAGGCAAAGGCGTATGGGTGATCGACGACCTGAACATCAAACTCCAGAAAACCGACTGGGGCTTTGACGAGCGCTACAAGTTCAAGTTTATCATCGATGGCGAACAACAGTACTACGGGCGCATGGACAGCAACGGAGAACGTCCCAATGCCTCCACGGCGGCAAGCTACCGCTACGTGCAGCCGGGCGTAGGAGACCAGTGGGCGACCGCCTTCAAGTATTCCAACGAATTGTGCGACGGGAATGACCTCGATCGCTGGTACGCCGATCTCCGTCTCTACATGAATGTCGAGATGGACCACTATACCCATGAATTCACCAATGCTCATGAATAACGTGATGATCAGCACCTTCGCACTGCTTTGCGTCGGAATGCTGTCGGCCTGCGGCCAGTCGGACTCCGATCCGACTGGCCCGGACGGGTCGACGGGCGGGCCGACGGGCGGGAACAACCCCGTCGTCTCGACGCTGACCGCCCCCAAGGAGGGCCTTGCGGTCAACCTCGACGCGCTGAATTCGCTCACCTTCTGGTGGGAGGCCGCACAAGGCTCGTTCGACGCCTACGAACTGGTCTTCGACCGCAAGGGCGGCGACTTCTCCGATCCGGCCGCCGCATTCCGCACCGACGACAACCGGACCACGGAACTGACCCTCTCCTATCAGGAGCTGAAAAACGTCTACGACGCTACGCAGCAGAACGGGACGGCCTCGCTCGTCTGGAGCGTGAAGACCGTCGCCGGAGAGCAAAGCTACGCAGGCACGGCCCGGCGCTCGCTGACGGTGACCAACACCGTGGAGCCCTACATCGTCGAGGCGCTCTTCACCCCCGAGGATGGCGAACGGGCCGATCTGGTACTGCTCGGCGAATCGCTCCGCTTCAGTTGGTCGGCAGCCCGCAGCAACGGGCAGAAGACCCCCACGTACACCCTGTTGATCGACCGGCAGGACGGGGATTTCTCGGCCCCGCTGGCTACGTTCGACGCCGGGGAAGAGACCGAAATCTCGCTTACGAAGGAGCAGGTACAGGCGCTCTTCGACGACCATGCCGAGGAGGGCTCGCAGACCCTGCCGCTCGTATGGAGCGTGCGCAGCCAGGTTGAGGACAACACCTGGATGGCATCGGCAACGAACACGCTGACCATAACGACGCTGCCCGTCGCCTACCGGAATTCGATCTTCACGAAGTTCTCGCTGCCCGATCCCGACGTGATCCGCGCCGACGACGGCTACTTCTACCTCTACGCCACGGAGCACGACCGCAGCGATGCCAGGATGAGGAACGTCCCGATCATGCGGTCGTCCGACCTGATGACGTGGACGCGCGTCGGGGCGATGTTCACCGACCAGAACCATCCCCAGATCACCAACGGGAATGCCGGAATCTGGGCCCCCTCGATCAACCGCATCGGCGACAAGTACGTATGCTACTACTCCCAGCCGGGTGACAAGTACAAACACGCCATCGGGGTCGCCGTCGCCGACTCGCCCACGGGCCCGTTCGTGGATTACGGCAAGCTCATCGACAGCGACGAGCAGGGCGTAGACATCTCCATCGATGCCTACCTCTACCAGGAGGACGGACGCAACTACCTCTTCTGGGGCAGCTTCCGGAACATCAGCGTCCTCGAACTCACCGAAGACGGCCTGGCCATCAAGAACAAGGAGACCCAGAAACGCCGCGAAGTGGCCGGAGGTCAGTACGAAGCAACCGTCGTCGTGAAACGCGACGGCTGGTACTACCTGATCGTCTCCACGGGTGACTACTCCAAGGGCGGGACCTATCGGCTGGTCGTCGGGCGCTCGCAGAGCCTCTTCGGACCCTATGTCGACAAGGACGGGAACGACATGATGCAGGTCAACGACGAACTCGTCCTCCAGGGCAACGACACCTTCTCGTCGCCCGGACACTGCTCGCGCCTGATCACCGACGACAACGGGCAGGACTGGATCCTCTACCACGCCTATACGGAGGATCTGAATTACCGCACGCTGATGCTCGACCGCATCAACTGGGTCGACGGATGGCCCGTCTCGCCCGGACAGCAGCCCACCTCGGCTTCGGTCGACCGGCCCGTATTCCACTGAGAACTCCGGGCGGACTCTGAACAAACCTCCCGAAATGTAACTTTGTCCTGATATCGAGCGAGGCCCTCCCCGCGAGGGAGGGCCTTGTCCGATGTCGTACCACGAACCCAACGGCAAAAGCCCAAACCGCAAACACCAACTTGTTTCCCGATGAAAAAATTTCTCCTCTGTCTTGCTGCGGCTGCTGCAGCAATAGCGCTGATCTCCTGCGCGAACGACAATTCGGTCACCTCGCCCGACGGAAGAATCCGCACCACGGTTTCGATCGATGACGGCGGAGTCCCCGCCCTGCAGGTCGATGTCGACGGGAAAGCCCTGATCTCCGCATCGGAACTCGGACTCGAAGCCGACGGCCTGAATCTCGCTTCGGGATTCGCCGTCACGGGCGTGGCCCGCGACCGGCGTGACGAAATCTGGACGCAGCCCTGGGGCGAAAACAAGGTGATCCGCGACCGTCACGAAGAGATGGCCGTGACAATGCGCAACAGCGAAGGGGTTACGCTCGTGCTGCGGGTGCGGGCCTTCGACGACGGCATCGGATTCCGCTACGAGTACGACACGCCGGCCGATTCGCTGAGGCTGACCGACGAACACACCACCTTCCGGTTCGCGCAGAACGGACTCTCGTGGAGCATCGACGGGAATTACGACACCTACGAGCTCCCCTACCGCGAGCAGCCCGTCTCGGCCGTCGAACGCGCCAACACCCCCTTCACATTCCGCTGCGGCGGCCTCTACGGCTCGATCCATGAGGCGGCCCTCTACGACTATCCCGAAATGCACCTGCTGCGGCAGGATTCACTCGCATTCAAGGCCGAGCTGGCCCCGCTGCCCGACGGCGTGAAGGCCCGCCTCGCGGGATCGTTCACCACGCCGTGGCGCACGCTGCAGATCGCAGACCGGGCCGTCGGACTGATCAACTCGTCGCTGATCCTCAACCTCAACGAACCCTCGAAGATCGCCGACACCTCGTGGATCCGACCCCAGAAATATGTCGGAGTCTGGTGGGGAATGCACCTCGGGACGCAGGTCTGGACCATGGGCCCGCGCCACGGTGCCACCACAGAAAACGCCATCCGACACATCGACTTCGCTGCTGCGAACGACATTCAGGGCGTGCTGTTCGAGGGCTGGAACCGCGGCTGGGAGGACTGGGGCGGAAACCAGCAGTTCGACTACGTGGAGCCCTATGCCGACTTCGACCTGGAGCGTATCGCCCGCTACGCCTCCGAAAAGGGCATCGAACTCTGGATGCACAACGAAACCGGCGGCAACATCCCCGACTACGAGGCCCACATGGAGCGGGCCATGCAGCGCTACGCCGAACTGGGCATCCACACCCTCAAGACGGGTTACGCCGGAGGTTTCAAGGGCGGATACTCCCACCACTCGCAGTACGGCGTGCAGCACTACCAGCGCGTCGTGGAGCTGGCCGCGAAGTACCGCATCATGCTCGACGTCCACGAACCGATCAAGGAGACCGGCATCCGCCGCACGTGGCCCAACATGATGACCCGCGAAGGGGCCCGCGGCATGGAGTGGAACGCCTGGTCCGAAGGCAACTCCGCGGAGTATCTCTGCACGCTGCCCTTCGTGCGGCTGCTGAGCGGGCCGATGGACTATACCCCCGGCATCTTCGACATCTACTACGACCGCGCCAAGGCCGACCCGGGCCGCATCCAGTGGAACGGAGACAACACCCACTGCTCGATCAAGACCACCCTGGCCCGCCAGATCGCAAACTGGGTGATCATCTATTCGCCGCTGCAGATGGCCGCCGACCTGATCGAGAACTACGAAGGGCATCCGGCCTTCCGGTTCTTCCGCGACTTCGACGCCGACTGCGACTGGTCCGAAGCCCTGCAGGGCGAGATCGGCGACTATATCGTCGTGGCTCGACGCGCCGGAGAGCGTTTCTTCCTCGGGGCCGGGACCAACGCCGAAGCCCGCACGCTGGAACAGCCCCTCGGATTCCTCAAGCCCGGCGTCACCTACACGGCCCGCATCTACGCCGACGACGTGAACTCCCCGTTGCGGACCGCCTACCGCATCGAAGAGCGCCGGGTTACGTCAGCCGACTCGCTGCGGATCGAAATGGCCGCCGACGGAGGCTGCGCCGTCACGTTCGAGCCGACCAACAAACCCAATGCATGAAACTGAACCGAATGATGATCCCGGCGGCCCTGCTGACCGCCGGGGCCTCCCACACCGACGCCAAACGTCCCGCCGACAAACGTCCCAATATTCTGGTGATCCTGTGTGACGATCTCGGATATTCGGACCTCGGCTGCTATGGCGGCGAAATACAAACCCCGAATCTCGACCGACTGGCCCGCGAAGGACTCCGTTTCACGAGATTCTACAACACAAGCCGCAGTTGCCCGACCCGGGCTTCGCTGCTCACGGGTCTCTACCCGCACCAGGCCGGAATCGGCCGCATGACCTTCAACGACCATCTGCCCGGTTACCGCGGAACCCTTTCGCGCAACGCCGTGACGATCGCCGAGGTGCTCCGCGATGCCGGCTACTCGACCTCGATGGTCGGAAAATGGCACGTCGCCGAGACTCCGCTCCGGAGCGACCAGCGCGACTGGCTCAACCACAAGGTCTTCCATGAGACCTTCTCCGACCTGTGCAACTACCCCGTCAACCGGGGTTTCGACTCCCACTACGGAACCATTTATGGCGTCGTGGACTATTTCGACCCGTTCAGCCTGGTCGAGGGGGAGGTCCCGATCCGCGAGGTGCCCGAAGGTTATTACATCACGCAGGCCCTTTCGGACCGGGCCGAACAGGAGATCCGGCAATATGCCGATTCGGAGAGACCCTTCTTCCTGTATCTGGCCTACACTGCACCCCACTGGCCGCTGCACGCCCTGCCCGAAGATATCGAAAAATACAAGGATACCTATACCGCAGGCTGGGAGAAGATCCGCGAAGCCCGCTACGAACGGCAACGGCAGGCAGGGCTCTTCGGCGACCAGCAGGATTTCCTCTCCGAACGGCAGTTCCACGACCGTTGGGAAGAGAATCCCACGGCTGAATGGGATGCCCGGGCCATGGCCGTCCATGCGGCAATGGTCGACCGTATGGATCAGGGAATCGGGCAGGTGATCCGCGCCCTCGAAGAGACCGGACAATTCGACAACACGCTGATCCTCTTCCTGTCCGACAACGGCTGCAGCAGCGAAGTCTGCCAAAACTATCCGCCGGGCGAGAACGACCGTCCGGATCGGACGCGCGACGGACGCGAGATGGTCTATCCCCGGCAGAAGGAGGTCCTCCCGGGACCCGAAACCACCTATGCCTCACTGGGGGCCGAATGGGCCAATGTCGCCAACACGCCGTTCCGCTACTGGAAAGCCAAATCCTACGAAGGAGGCATCTGCACCCCGATGATTGCCTGCTGGCCGAAGGGCATGGACCGACGGCTCAAGGGCAGCGTGACGGCCGAAACAGGACACGTCATGGATATTATGGCCACCTGCGTGGAACTCGCTCGTGCAACCTATCCCGAACGCTACAAGGGACATGAGATCATCCCGATGGAGGGTCTGAGCCTGGTGCCCGTCCTGCGCAATGGGCATCGGGAGGGCCACCGAGAAGGTATCGGATTCGAGCACTTCAACGAACGGGCCTATCTCTCGGCCGACGGCTGGAAGATCGTCCGACCCGGCGAACGCGCCCCGTGGGAACTCTATGACCTGAACAACGACCGCAGCGAACGCCGCAACCTCGCCGCCAAGTACCCTGAAAAGGTTGCCGAACTGGTCAAGGCCTACGAAGCCTGGGCCCGGCGCTGCCGGGTAGAACCCTATCCCGGACAAAAGATCAATCAAACCAAATAACTGACATGCAAATCACCCGGAAACTCCTTTTCATCGCCACTGCGGCGACCATGACGGCCTGCGGAAATGCAATCGAGCAGACCGACACCTCGCTTTCGACCGCCGTGCGGCCCTCCGCCGTACCGCTCGTCACCGTGGACCCCTACTTCTCGGTGTGGTCCGCCACCGACCGACTCAACGAATCGCCCACCCGGCACTGGACCGGCAAGGACCAGCCCCTGACCGGTGCAATCCGCGTCGACGGAACCACCTATCGGATCATCGGACTCGAAAACCCGAAACTCGAAACCATCCTCCCGACCATCGCCCTGGAGCCCTGGTCGGCACGCTACGTCATCGACCGCAAACCCGCCGGAGCCTGGACCTCGCCCGATTACGACGACTCCGCCTGGCAAACCGGCCCCGGAGCCTTCGGATCGCCCGAAATGCCCAAAATCGGGACCGAATGGCAGGGTGACAACCGCGACATCTGGGTGCGCCGCACCTTCCAGCTCGACCGCGATCTCTCGGCCGAGGATCTCCTCCTCGAATATTCGCACGACGACGTCTTCGAACTCTACGTCAACGGCGTCGAGGTCGCCAATACCGGCAACACCTGGGAGAGCTATATCCGCAAACCGCTCCCGGCCGAAGCCGCCGCCACGCTCAAACCCGGAACGGTCACCATCGCCGCACACTGCCACAACACCGTAGGCGGCGCCTACGTCGATTTCGGGCTCTTCCGCAAGATCCCCTACGAAGGTTTCGGACAGGTCGCCGAGCAGAAGTCCGTCAGCGTACTCCCCACCCGGACCGTCTACACGTTCCTCTGCGGAGGGGTCGAGGTCGAGGTGATCTTCACCGCACCGCTCCTGATGGACGACCTCGCCCTGCTCTCCCGGCCGGTGAACTACCTCACCTGGCAGGTCCGTGCCGTCGATGAGGCCGAGCATGACGTACAGCTCTACCTCGAAGCCACGCCGCAGTTTGCCGTCGACGACCTGAGCCAGCCCGTCGTCTCCGAAACCGGAAGCGGGGAAGGCATCGACTTCGTGCGCACGGGAACCGTCGAGCAGAACATCCTCGGCAAAAAGGGCGACAACGTCCGCATCGACTGGGGATACTTCTACCTCGCAACCCCTTCGGGCAAGGGTAAAATCGCCCTGGCAGACTACTACGACTCGAAGGAGGCCTTCACCGCCTCGGGAACCCTTCCCGAAGGAGCGCAGAGCATCCGGACCGAAAACATGCTCAAGGAGCCCGTCGCCCTGGCCTATGCCAATGACCTCGGAAAGGTCGGTGCGGATGCTGTCTGCGACTACGTCCTGCTCGGATACGACGACCTCTATTCGATCCAGTACTTCGGCGAGAACCTCCGACCCTACTGGAACCGCACGGGCGAAAACGACATCCGCCGCGAGCTGAAGGCCGCCGCAGATACCTACAACGCAACGCTCGACCGTTGCGAGACGTTCGACCGCGAGATGATGCAGGCCACGGAAGAGGCCGGCGGCCGCTCCTACGCCGAACTCTGCGCCCTGGCCTACCGGCAGGCCATCGCCGCCCACAAACTCGTGGAGTCGCCCCAGGGCGAGCTGCTGTGGCTCTCCAAGGAGAACTTCTCCAACGGTTCGATCGGAACCGTGGACATCTCCTATCCCTCGGCCCCGCTCTTCCTGCTCTACAACCCCGAACTTGTGAAGGGGATGCTCAACCACATCTTCTACTACAGCGAGAGCGGCAAGTGGACCAAGCCCTTCGCCGCGCACGACGTCGGGACCTATCCCCTGGCCAACGGACAGACCTACGGCGGCGACATGCCCGTCGAAGAGAGCGGCAACATGCTCGTACTGACGGCCGCCATCGCCGCCGTCGAGGGGAATGCCGAATACGCCCGGAAGCACTGGGAGACGTTGACCGTCTGGAAGGACTACCTGCTCGAACACGGGCTCGACCCCGCCAACCAGCTCTGCACGGACGACTTCGCAGGCCACTTCGCCCACAACACGAACCTCTCCATCAAGGCCATCATGGGCATCGCCTCCTACGGAATGCTGGCCGAAATGCTCGGCGACCAGGCCCTGGCCGACGAGTCGTTCGCCACGGCCCGCAAAATGGCCGCAAAATGGAAGGAGATGGCTGCCGACGGCGACCACTACCGCCTGACGTTCGACAAGCCCGGAACCTGGAGCCAGAAGTACAACCTCGTCTGGGACAAACTGCTCGGACTGGAGATTTTCGACCCCGAGATCGCCCGGACCGAACTCGCCTACTACCACACGAAGCAGAACACCTACGGACTCCCGCTCGACAACCGCCGGACCTATACCAAAACCGACTGGATCATGTGGACCGCCACCCTCTCGGACACGCCCGGCGAATTCGAACAGTTCATCGAGCCCGTCTACCGCTTCATGAACGAGACCACCGACCGCGTCCCGATGTCCGACTGGGTCTACACCGACACCCCGCGACAGGCGGGATTCCAGGCCCGTTCCGTCGTCGGAGGATACTTCATCAAGATGCTCGAAGGAAAACTCGACCGATAGGCGGCCCCTCCACCCGAAAACAGACGGCGGTCCGGAGAAATTCCGGACCGCCGTTTTACGGAAAGAAAAAGGTCTCCCTATTCGTCGAGCGAATGGCAGATCCGCGTGTTGATCGCCCGGATCCGCTCGGGCTCCACCTTCATCACCTTGCGGTCGTAGGTCATCAGTCCGTTGACCTCAATCTCCACGTCGGTCGTCTGCGTGTAGACCGCCGCCGAGAAGCCGTTCGGAATGAGTCTCGAAAGGATCTCCGCATAACGTTCGTATTCGTCGGTCACGGCCTTCGGGGAGTCGAAACGCACGTAGCCCCAGTTCCGGTCGGGCTCCCACAGGTGATCCTCCAGCACCAGACCGATACCGCCGTATTCGCCCAGCACCGTAGGCCGGTTGTGGTCGTAGAGGTAGAGCTCCGGAGCCGGATAGTTGTGCAGGTCGAGCAGATCGCCCGTCAGGTAGTGGTTGCCGCCGCTGGCCGGGTTCACCAGCCGCGTAGGATCGTAGGCCTTGGTCCACTCGGCGATCTCCACGGTCTTGAACTGTCCCCACGCCTCGTTGAAGGGCACCCATACACCGATCGAGGGGAACGAATAGAGGCAGTCGATGATCTCCCGCCACTCCTTGCGGTAATACTGCTCCGAAAGCGGCGAACGATGTTTCTCCTCTCCCGTGAAGTAATTCCTGCTCTGCCACTGCGGCATTCGGTCGGCCTGGTCGCCGCTCGGCATGTCCTGCCAGACGATCATTCCCAGGCGGTCACAATGCCAGTACCAGCGGGCCGGTTCCACCTTGATGTGCTTGCGGATCATGTTATAGCCCAACTCCTTGGTCTTCACCACATCGAAGGCCAGCGCCTCGTCCGTCGGTGCCGTATAGAGCCCGTCGGGCCACCAGCCCTGGTCCAGCGGTCCGAACTGGAACAGCGGGCGGTTGTTGAGCAGCAGGCGCATGACGCCCGAACGGTCGCGGCCCGTCGAGAACTTCCGCATCGCCGCATAGCTCCGAACCTCGTCCAGCGTGCGGCCGTTGCGCACCAGCGCAATGCTCATATCGTAAAGGAACGGCGAATCGGGGCTCCAGAGTTTCGGCTCCGGGAGGTGGAGTTCCGCCGGAGCGCCGCTCAGCGCCTCAGTCTCGGCAACCGCGGTCTCCCCGTCGAAGAGCCGGACCACCACTCGGTCACCGGGCTGCGCCCCGCAAAGGTCGGTCTCGACCCGGAAGAGTTTCCGATCGAGGTCGGGCGTCGTCTTCACGCCGCGCACATACTGCTGCGGGACCGCTTCGAGCCACACCGTCTGCCAGATACCCGTCACCGGCGTATACCAGATCCCCGCGGGGTTGTTGACCTGCTTGCCGCGCGGCTGGGGTCCTTCGTCCGTGGGATCCCAGACCCGGACCCGCAACGTGTTGTCACCCTTTTTCAGCGCTTCGGTGATGTCGAATTCGAAGGGGGTGAAGCCGCCCGTATGCGTCCCGACGCTCACGCCGTTGACCCACACGTCGGCCCGCCAGTCCACGGCCCCGAAGTGGAGCAGCACCCGCTTCCCGGACCATTTCGGCGAAACCGCGAACGTGCGTTCGTACCACAACTCCTGGCGGGCGCCCACCCGGCGTCCGACGCCCGAGAGCGACGACTCCGCGGCAAACGGAACCAGAATCTCACCCTCCCACGCCGCAGGCTGCTCACCCAACGGCAGGATGGCGTAGTTCCAGAGTCCGTTCAGATTCTGCCAATCGCCGCGCACCAGCTGCGGCCGCGGATATTCCGGCAATACGTGCTCTGGATCGAGCTGTTCGCTCCATACCGTACGGATCCGTTCGCCGGCCGGCTGCCACTGGGCCAGACCCGGCATCGCCGACAACAGAGCGGCGGCGGGAAAAAGCAGGCGCACGGCCCGCTTCAAATTGGGCATCAATTTGTCAATCATGTCGTTTCTAAGATTTCGATGAATAGTTTATTCTCGTACAAATTTACAACAAAACCGCGAAAAACGATAAAAATTTTCCCTCAAGAGATAGCACTTTTTGCTTTTTTCCGAGGATTTTGGCCCCTTCCGGCCGAAGTCCCGGCGAAAGAAAACAATCCCCGCAACCGGAGAAATGTGACTGATTCACGGAAAGGGGCGAAAAGCAGGTTGGAAGTTCCGAAAATTTCGTGTATCTTGTCGCAAAATCGAAAAAACATGTCGGAACCAAAACTGCAATTCATACCCTTCCGCTCCCGCCTCGACGAAGCGTGGACCGAAGCCTGGGAACTCTACGAAAACTCCTTCCCGGCCTGCGAACGCTGGAACGGAAACGATTACGACCGGGCCTTCAGGGACCCGCTCTTCGAGGCCGATGCCATCCGCTGCGACGGCCGTTTCGCCGGGATCCTCTTCCATTGGCGAGGCGACGGATTTCACTATGTCGAACACCTCGCCGTATCGCCCCTCCTGCGCGGACAGAACATCGGGTCCCGCGCCCTGGCGGCCTTCTGCGAAGGGCGCCGCGTCATCCTGGAGATCGACCCGCCCGAAGACGAGATCTCGATCCGGCGGCTCCACTTCTACGAACGGCTGGGATTCACCGCCAACCCCCACGAATACACCCATCCTTCGTTCCGGCGGCCTTTCCATCCTCACAGACTGGTGCTGATGAGCCGTCCCGGAGCGCTCTCCGACGACGAAGCCCGCCGCTTCGCCGACTTCATCCGCGAACGGGTCCTGCGCTACTCCGAGCACGAACATCCCGAGCTCCCGCGCATCGACTGAACCTCCCCGAACGAAAGGGCAAGATTTCGAAACGGCAGCGTGTCCGGGAAAACGCCGGGAAAACGCCACGAAAAAATGCGGTCCGCAGGTTTTCACCCACGGACCGCATTCGTCATGCCGGCCGTTTCCACCCTACAACACGCCCACCAGGTATTTCGTCAGGAAGTAACCTCCCACTACCAGCCACACGTAGAGCAATCCGGCCAGCACGAAGGGTTTGGCACCCGCCTGGCGGAACTTGTCGAGGCTCGTCTCCGTGCCGAGCGCCGTCATGGCCATCGTCAGCATGAAGGTGTCGATATACTCGATCGCGCCGTTGAGCGGGATCTCCCGCACGCTCGCCACCCCCAGCAGCGACTGCAGCAGCGAATTGAGGCAGATCACCGCGATAAACCCGAAGGCGAACCACGGAATCGTGATTCGGCTCTTCTCCGCCCGGGCGTCCTGTGCGGCGGCAACCTCCCGGCGGCGCCGTCCGGCCAGCGCGAAACTCATCACCACCAGCACCGGAGCCAGCATCATCACCCGGATCATCTTCGTAATGGTGGCCGTTGCGGCAATACCCAGCGAATCGGTCGGGTCCATGGCGTTGCCCGCCCCGGCGACATGCGCCACCTCGTGCAGCGTGCTGCCCGTATAGATCGCCACCTCGGTGTCGGTCATGCCGTCGAGCAGCCCCGCGCGATACATCACCGGGTAGAGGAACATCGAGAGCGTCCCGAAGATCACTACCGTCGAGACGGCAATCGCCGTCTTGTAGCCTTCGCACTTCACCACCGGTTCGGCACCCAGGACGGCGGCAGCTCCGCAGATGGCGCTGCCCGTGGAGGTCATCAGCGCCGTATCGCGGTCGATCTTCAGCAGACGCCCCAACAGCACGCCCCCCAGGATCGTGACCGTCACGACCACCAGGTCGACCACTACGGCCGGGATTCCCACGGCCGCAACCTGCGCCAGCGTCAGCCTGAAACCGTAGAGGATGATGCCCCAGCGCAGCACCTGTTTCGTACAGAACCTGATGCCCGGCACCCACGTCTCGGGGAGTTTGTTGCGCAGGCTGTTGGCGTAGAGCATTCCCAGCACGATGCCGACGATCAGCGGGCTGAACGAGAGCCGCCTGACGACGGGGATTTCGGCAATGTAGAAGGCTGCAAAAGAGAAGAGTGCGATCAGAAGAATACCGTGGAGCGTATTGGCCCGGTTGCCTTTTTCCAGCATATCAGAATAACTTTTTATTTTCCCGGCCGCAAAGATCGCACCTTTTCCCGAAATACGGAACAAAAAATCGTTATACGAAATAACCACAGGTTATAGCACAGCCTCAGAACCCGACCCGGACGAAATCCAGGAACTGACGCACCAGACGCGCCGGATGCGCCTCGTTGTGCACGAAGACAAAGTCCCGCAACAGGGTCAAGCCCTCCAGATCCACGATCCGCAGGGCCCCGCTGCGCAGTTCGTCGACCACCGAGAAGGCCGAAACGATCGCCATCGCGTCGCTGTGGCGCACGAAACCCTTGATCCCCTCCGTCGAACCGAGCCGCAGCACGACATTCAGCTGCGAAAGGCGGATTCCACGGTCGGCCAGCGCCGCGATGATCACCTCCAACGTTCCGGAACCGTTCTCGCGCAGCACCAGCGGGATCCGGCACAACGCTTCGGGCGTTACCGACTCCGTACGGGCGTACTTCCCGCCCGGGCGCGCCACCAGCACCAGTTCGTCGGCCCGGAACGGTGTGTAGTGAAGTCCCTGGCGGCGGCTGACGCTCTCGACCAGCCCCAAGTCGATGGCATGGTCGCCCAACGCCTGCTCGACCTGCCCGCTGTTGCCCGAGAGCAGCGAAACCCGCACTTTCGGAAAACGCGTCGTGAAACGCGCCAGAATCGGCGGCAGCAGGTACTGCGCAATGGTCGTACTGGCCCCGAGGCGCAGTTCGCCCTCGGTCTGGCCCGTGCAGAGGCTCATTTCGTACTCCAGGCGGCGGTAGTCGTCGGCCACACGTTCGGCCGATGCGAGCAGCGTGCGCCCCGCCTCGGTCAGCTCCAGACGGCTGCCCCGACGCGTAAACAATTGCACCCCATAGCGGGATTCCAGCTCTCCGACGTGTTTGCTGACGGCCGGTTGCGAGATGCAGAGCTGCTCGGCCGTGCGCGTGAAACTCAGCGTGCGCGCCGCCGTGATGAAGACCCGAAGCCGGAAATCGTCCATGATGCTCAGCCCAGATGCCCTTCGGCCGCGAACTCCGCAACGGAACGCACGTAATGGTCGATGGTCTCCTGCATCGAGACGAACGACTTCCCGCCCGCGGCGTTCTTGTGCCCGCCTCCGTTGAAGTATCTGCGGGCGAAGAGGTTCACATCCACATCGCCGCGCGAACGCAGCGACACACGGATGAACTTGCGGTGGGCCAGGAACATCGCCGACATCTTGACCTTCCTGATCGTCAGGGCATAGTTCACGAAACCCTCGCTGTCGCCCTGCTGGAACTGGAAACGGCGCATCTCACGCTCCAGCAGCGACATGTAGGCCACGGTCCCGTCCTGGATCAACTCCATCTTGCGGTTGATGGCGTAACCGAACAGCCGCGCACGGCCTTCGGTATAGGCGTTGTAGACGCGGTTGTGGATGTCGGGGATCCGGACCCCCTTCTCGACCAGCACCGCCACGGCCCGGAACAGCTCCGGCGTGAGGAACGAAAAGGCGAAGTTGCCCGTATCGGTCATCATCCCGACGTAGAGCAGTTCGCCCATGCGCTGCGTGATGGCATCCGTGCCGCACAGCGCCTCGACGATGCTGTAGACCAGGAAGCAGGTGCTCGACGAATCGGGGTGCGAAAAGGCCAGGTCGAAACCCTTGTCTGGCGACAGGTGGTGGTCGATCAGCACCCGCACGGCCGTCGTATTGGCCTCGATCGTCTCGCTGAGATTTTCGAGCCGCGAAACGGCATTGAAATCGAGGCAGAAGAAAATGTCGGCCTCGGAAACGGCACGAGCCGCACGCCCTTCGGTGTCGGTCTTGAAGACCACGACCTCCTCGATGCCGGGCATCCAGTCGAGGAAATAGGGGTATTTGTTCGGTACGATGCACGTCACCGCATGTCCCATTCCGCGGAGCACCTCGGCCCAGGCGAGGGAGGATCCGACGGCATCCCCGTCGGGATTGGTATGGGAGAGGATGACGATACGCTGTGCGGGGCGGGCAAGCAGTTCCCGCAGGCGTTCGATATGATCTTTCGACAATTCCATCGGCTGACTTCGCATTGGTGGACCCGGCAAAGATACAAAAAAAGAGGGAGATCGCAAACCGGCAGCCGGCAGGCCTCCGGCGAATGGTTCCCCGGGGATTCACGGGTCCTGGTCGCGGCGGCCGACACCGGAGTTCCGGCACCTTCCCCGGCGGCCGCATCCCCCCCTCTCTCGAAAAATTCAGGATCGCGGCGACCGGTGATCGGCGGCGTATTTGCGGCACCAGGTCGTCAGCCCGCACTCCGCGCACTTCGGGGAGCGCGCCGTGCAGACGTAGCGTCCGTGGAGGATCAGCCAATGGTGCGCGATGGGCAGCAGGTGTTTCGGAATGTTCTTTTCGAGCGTCAGTTCGGTCTGCAGCGGGGTCTTCGAGCGCGTCGTCAGGCCCAACCGCTCCGAAACCCGGAAGACATGCGTGTCGACCGGCATCACCTCCTTCTGCCACAGCACCGCCCCCAGCACGTTGGCCGTCTTGCGCCCGACGCCCGGCAGCGTCTGCAGCGCCTGCAGGTCGCTCGGCACCTCCCCGCCGAACTCCTCACAAAGCTTGCGGGCCATGGCGGCCAGATTCCGCGCCTTGTTGTTCGGGTAGGAGATGCTTCGGATGTAGGGGTAGATCTCCTCGGCCGTGGCCGCGGCCATCGCCTGCGGCGTCGGGAAGGCTTCGAACAGCGCCGGAGTGGTCATGTTGACCCGTTTGTCGGTACACTGTGCCGAGAGGGCCACCGCCACCAGCAGCTGATAGGGACTTTCGTAGTGCAACTCGCTCTCGGCTACTGGTTTATGCTCCTGAAACCAGGCGAGGATACCGTCGTAACGCTCTTTTGTTTTCATCGGTTCTTCCTGTTGTTTTTATCGCGGCGGAACAAGATTTTCTTGGCCAGCAGCCCGGGGCCTTCGGGGCAGAACAGCAGCCGCGGACAGCGGCGTACATCACGCCACCAACGCGCGAGATACTCCCCGACCCCGCCATTCCACGACAGCACCCACCACGCCACGGAAGCGCGCCGACGCTCCAGCCGGAAACGGTTGCGGCCCGTCCCGTAATGCGCCTCGAACCAGAGATCGATGTCGAGAATCGAATCGCTGAAGGCGATCTGCCGCTGATAGGCACGGCTGTGGCTCACGCTGTCGGGAAGCCGCCGGTGCACGGCCGTCGTGTCCGGGAGGAAGGCGATGCGGCTCCGGACCGAGAACCACAGCCACATCGGCGCATCGCCGGTCAGCCACTCGGGGTGCTCCTCGGGGCGCACCTCCGCATAGTAGCGGGCGATCAACTCGCGGCGCGCCAGCGTCGCGCAATTGCAGATCGTCAGGCTGTAGGACAAGTGGTCGAAATCGGTGTAATGGGCCGGGTAATCGGGCTCCGTGCGGTTCTCCGCGGCCCAGAAGCGTTCTGCCGCCGTATAGCACATCCCGCACCCCGGGTCGGCCTCCAGCACGTCGGCCTGTTTCTGCAGTTTCCGCGGGTCGCTCCACCAGTCGTCACCGTCGAGGTAGGCCACGTACTTCCCCCGGCACGCCTCGAACGTCCGCCGGTAGTTGACCCGCCAACCGACATTCTCCGCCGAGGTCACCAGCCGGATCCGGTCCGGATAGCGTGCCGCATAGTCTTCGCAGATCGACCGCGTGGCGTCGGTGCTGCAGTCCTCGCCCAGGACCAGCTCCACATCGAACGCGGTCTCCTGCGCCAGGACGCTCTCGATGGCCCGGGACAGGTAGGCTTCGTGGTTGTAGGTCGTCATGCAGACCGAGACCAGCGGGGTGGCCGACGTCTCTTGAGGGTTTATTCCAGGTCGCTGAGGGTTCATCGTCGTCAAAGTTTGGTCAGTTTGGCAAACTTCGCCAGCAGGGTCTTCTCGCCCGCATGGTCGAAGCGCACCACTAATTTATGATCCGTGGCGAGGGTCTCGATGCGTTCCACAATCCCGACACCGAACATCGGATGCTCGACCCGCTGTCCGACCGTGTATTCACTCGCAGAGAGGCTGCCGCTCCCGCCCGCCGGACGTACGCCGAGGCGCCGCATCCCTTCGGTCGAGGGGCGCAGGGGCTGCACCAGGGCCGGGTCCGGAGCCGTCGGGCGGAGCGACGTCCGCGAAGATTGGGGCTGGGAAGTACGCGGGAAACGCCGGGCCGGGCCCGATTCGCCGTCCGAAGGGGTTCCGAAACCGCCGCTGCGCGAGCCGGATCCCCCGTAGTTGCCGCCGCCGTAATTCCCGCGGCCGGACCCGGAAGCGCCGCCGTAATTCCCGCCGCGGCCGTAGGAGCCCGAACCGCCTCCGGATGCCGCGCCGCCGCGACCCCCGAAACCGTTCGACGGAGTGTTGCCGCCGAAGCGCGAGGTCTGCTGTTTCTGCTGGAAGCGGTAGTCGAAGCGGCGGCGCAACTCGTCGATGGCCGACGCGCCGTCGGCGCCCGGGCGCGGCATCCGCTCTTCACCCAGATCGACCTCCGTCTCGACATAACGCGGGTCGATCTCCCGCAGGAAGCAGCTCGGACGCGAAAACTCCATGTTGCCCCAGCGGAAGCGCATCTCGGCGTAGGAGATCGTCGCCGCAACCTTCGCACGGGTCAGCGCCACGTAGAACAGACGCCGCTCCTCCTCGATACCGTCGGGCGATTCGGCCGCCCGCTGCGAGGGAAAGAGGTTCTCCTCCAAACCCACGATATAGACATATTTGTATTCGAGCCCCTTGGCCGAATGGACCGTCATCAGCGTCACCTTGTTGCTGCTCTCGGGGTCGTCCTTGTCCATGTCCGACATCAGCATCATCCCCTGCAGCCACTCCTCGACGGTCGCCTCCTCCTCGGGCTGACGCTCGCCGTTGCGGATCTCGGCGTCACAGCGCTCCTTGAACTCCTGCATCGAGTTCAACAGCTCTTCGATATTGTCCAGCGCCGAGGCCGCCTCCGGGGTGTTCTCGGCCCGGTAGGCGGCAAGCAGCCCCGAGCGCGTGGCCACCTCCAGACCGAAATCGTAGAGACCCTTGTCGTTACGGGAGAGCGACAGCGAACGGATCATCGCCACGAACTCCGCGACCTTGCGCGCGATGGTCCGCTGCACGGGATCCGCTGCCGGTTCGGCCGTCAGCGCATCGACCGCCTCCCACATCGAGACGCCCCGCTGCCCGGCCAGGTCGGCGATCCGCTGCACGGTCGTGTTGCCAATCCCCCGCGCCGGGCAGTTGACGATCCGCCGGAACGCCTCGTCGTCGCGCGGGTTGATCACCAGCCGGATATAGGCCATCAGGTCCTTCACCTCCTTGTGGTCGTAGAACGACGAACCCTTGTAGATCCGGTAGGGGATGCCGCGCCGCCGGAGGTTGTCCTCCAGCACGGCCGACTGGTTGTTCGTGCGGTAGAGGATCACCGCCTCCGACCACTCGTCACCCGCCCCGCGCACCTTGTCGCGCAGGTCCGAAACCACCATCTCCGCCTCCTCCCGGTCCGTGTAGGCCTTCAGGATGCGGATCTTTTCGCCCCGGTCGCCCTCCGAGAAGCACTTCTTCTCCATGCGCTTCGAGTTGTGCTCGATCACCGAGTTGGCCGCCTCGACGATCGTCCGCGTCGAGCGGTAGTTCTGCTCCAGCTTGAAGACCTTCGCATCGGGGTAGTCGTTGCGGAACGAGAGGATGTTCTCGATCTTCGCGCCGCGGAACGAGTAGATCGACTGCGCATCGTCACCCACGACGCACACCTTCGAGTGGTGCTGCGACAACCGCCGGATGATGACGTACTGCGCATAGTTGGTGTCCTGATACTCGTCGACCAGAATATACTGAAACTGCTCCTGGTAGCGCGCCAGCACGTCGGGGCAGTCCCTGAGGAGGATGTTCGTCTGCAGCAGCAGGTCGTCGAAATCCATCGCGCCGTTGCGCTTGCAGCGCTGGCAGTAGATGTTGTAGATGTTCCCGAACTCGGGGATCTGCATCTGGCGGTCCTCGGTCGCCAGCGACGTGTTGGCCAGGTAGGCACCCGGCGTGATGAGCTTGTTCTTGGCCAGCGAGATCCGCGAGGCGATCGAGTTCGGCCTGTACTTCTCGTCCGGAAGGCTCAACTCCCGGATAATGGTCTTCAGCAGGTTGCGGCTGTCCGCCGAGTCGTAGATCGTGAACGACTCGGGGAATCCGATCCTTTCGGCATTCTCACGCAGGATGCGCGAAAAAACCGAGTGGAAGGTTCCCATGCGGATGTAGCGGCTGCGGTTGTCGGGCAGCATCCCGGCAATGCGCTCGCGCATCTGCTCGGCGGCCTTGTTCGTGAAGGTCAGCGCCAGAATGTTCCACGGCTTGACGCCCTGCTCGATCATGTAGGCGATGCGCGAGGTCAGCACCCGGGTCTTCCCCGAGCCCGCACCCGCAATGATGAGCGACGGAGAGTCGTAATTCTCCACGGCCGCACGCTGCGCCGGGTTCAGGCCCTGCAATATCGGTGATTCGTTGGATTCCATGTCCGCAAAGGTAATAAGAAATCGACGAAAAATCCCGCACGCACCCCTATTTTCTCCCGGGTGATCCCGCACGCCGGAGGGGTCCCGCCCGACGATTCCCCACCCGTCCGAAAAGGGGGAATCCGGCGGCAAAAAAGGCCCTGTACCGGAATCCGACCCCGAAAAGCAGATATTTTTTCAAAGAAAATAATATCTTTGCATTCGAATCGTTAAAAATGTAGCGACAACACCCGCCATCCCGATCGAACCCCCGGCTCCCTGTCCGCCCGAGGCTTCGTGTCCGTGCTCCTTGTCCCGCCCCCGGGAAACCCGTCGGAAAGGGCACGAACGTTGCGGACCCAAAATGGAGAGACGGTTCACCGCCGGGATGCTGCAGATGATCCGAAACAAACTTAACATAGACAAATGAGCGAAGTCATCAACATCAAGGAACTCAATGAGCGAATCGAACGCGAATCGGTCTTCGTCGATACGCTCCGTACCGAAATGGGCAAGGTCATCGTGGGCCAGAGCCATCTGGTCGACACGCTGCTGATCGGCCTGCTCTCCAACGGGCACATCCTCCTCGAAGGAGTCCCCGGACTGGCCAAAACCCTGGCCATCACCACGCTGGCCAAGGCTGTCGACGCCGGATTCTCCCGCATCCAGTTCACCCCCGACCTGCTGCCCGCCGACCTCATCGGTACGCTCATCTACTCGCAGAAAAGCGAGGATTTCGTCGTCCGCAAAGGCCCCATCTTCGCCAATTTCGTCCTCGCCGACGAGATCAACCGTTCGCCGGCCAAGGTGCAGTCGGCCCTGCTCGAAGCCATGCAGGAGCGCCAGGTGACCATCGGAGACAACACCTATCCGCTGCCGCAGCCCTTCCTGGTGCTCGCCACCCAGAACCCCCTCGAACAGGAGGGTACCTATCCCCTGCCCGAAGCCCAGGTCGACCGTTTCATGCTCAAGGCCAAGATCTCCTACCCCAAGAAACAGGAGGAGCGCGACATCGTGCGCATGAACCTCTCGGGAGCCGGAATGCCCCAGGTCAACAAGGTCATCACCCCCGAGGACATCGTCAAGGCCCGCAAGGTCGTCGAGGACGTATACATGGACGAGAAGATCGAAAAGTACATCGTCGACATCATCTTCGCCACCCGCGAACCCGCCGAGTACAACCTCCAGAAACTCCAGAACCTGATCGCCTACGGAGGCTCGCCCCGTGCGTCAATCTCCCTGGCCAAGGCCGCCCGCGCCTACGCCTTCATCCGCCGCCGCGGATACGTCATCCCCGAGGATGTGCGCGCCGTCTGCCACGACGTCCTCCGCCACCGTATCGGGCTGACCTATGAGGCCGAAGCCGAGAACATCACCACCGAGGAGATCATCACCGATATTCTGAACAACGTAATCGTACCCTAACGATGCAGGAGACCGAGAACGATATTCTCAAGCGCGTCCGCAAGATCGAGATCAAGACCCGCGGTCTGTCGAACGAGATCTTCGCCGGAAAGTACCATACGGCTTTCCGCGGACGAGGCATGTCGTTTTCCGAGGTCCGCGAATACCGCGCCGGCGACGACGTGCGCGACATCGACTGGAATGTCACCGCCCGGTCGCGCAAACCACACATCAAGGTCTACGAGGAGGAGCGCGAACTCACGATGATGCTCCTCGTGGACGTCTCCGCCTCGCGCCTGTTCGGCTCGACGGACCGCCTGAAGAAGAACATCATCACCGAAATCGCCGCCGTGCTGGCCTTCTCCGCCGCACAGAACAACGACAAGGTGGGCTGCATCTTCTTCTCGGACCGTGTCGAGAAGTTCATACCCCCGAAGAAGGGCCGCAGCCATATCCTGATGATCATCCGCGAACTGATCGGATTCCGTCCCGAATCCGCGGGGACGAAGCTCTCCGAGCCGATCCGCTTCCTCACGAACGTCAACAAGAAGCACTGCACGACCTTCATCCTCTCGGACTTCATGGACTCCTCGGGCGACCGCGACGCCCTGGACGATGCCCTGAAGATCGCCGGAAGCAAGCACGACCTGGTCGGCATCCGCGTCTACGACCCCCGCGAAACGGAACTCCCCGACGTGGGCATCGTCGAACTGCGCGACGCCGAAAGCGGCCGCAAGGTCTGGGTCGACACCTCCTCGCGCGCCGTGCGCGACCACTATGCCGAAACCTGGCGACAACTCAGCGACGAGATCGACTCGACACTCAAACACAACCGTATCGACACGGCGACGATCTCCACCGACGGCGATTACGTGGCCGAACTGATGAAACTGTTCAAACAACGATGAAACGACGCTTTGCTACAACCCTGTCCGGGATGCTGCTCCTCGCGGCCTTCACGGCCCTCCCCGCCCGGGCGCAGGAGACCCCCGTGGTAACGGCCCGCATCGAGCCCGACAGCATCATGATCGGCGACCGATTCGACTACGTGATCGACGTCGAAAAGGATCTCGTGCAGGTGGTCGACTTCCCGGTCTTCGAGCCCCGCGACGGAAAGATCGAACTCGTCGAAAGCTGCCCCGTGGATACGCTCGAACGCGACGGAAGGCACCTCAAACTCCGCAAGCGCTACCGCCTGGCCGCCTTCGACGAGGGCAAGTACAACCTCGGGGTCGCACAGGTCCTCTACGCCGACAAGAACATCCTCGATACGCTCCATAGCCGCGACTCGCTCTACCTCGAAGTCGCCACCTTCCAGATCGACTCCACCTCACAGTCGATCTACGACCTCAAGGCCCAGAAGACGCTGCCCTTCCAGCTCCGCGAGATCCAGGGATACATCACCTGGGGGATTTTCGCACTGCTGCTCCTCGCCGCCGCAGCCTACGGACTCCACCGCTGGCTGGCCAAACGCGGAAAGGGTTTCGGAGACCTCTTCAAGTCCGCCCCGCCCCTGCCTCCGCACGTCGCAGCCATCCAGGCCCTCGAAACGCTCCACAACCAGAAACTCTGGCAGAACAACCGCCACAAGCAATACTATTCGGGGCTGACGGACATCCTGCGAACCTATATCGCCGCACGCTGGGGCATCGGCGCCATGGAGATGACCTCCGACGAGATCATCGAGGCGATGCGCGGCGAGGAGCTTCCGGACAAGGCTCGGATGGACCTCACGGCAATCCTGCGCGATGCCGACCTGGTGAAGTTCGCCAAGGCAATGCCCGAAGCCGAACAGAACGAATCGGACTACCTGAAGGCCTACTACTTCGTCGAGGAGACCAAACTCGTCGAGGAGACCGAAAGCCCCGCGGAGCCCGATCCGATGTCGAACCAAATGTAACTACGATGCACAGGATACTTTCAATCACGCTCCTGTTCCTGTTTGCCGCCGCCGGGGTTCAGGCCCAGCGGCTGCCCGAACGCTCGCTCGTCCGCAAGGGGAACCGGCAGTACAACAAGGGGGAGTACGAAGCGTCGATCGGCCGCTACGAGGAGGCCCTGAAGGCCGCCCCGGGACAGTTCGAGGCGACCTACAACCTCGGGAACGCGCTCTACAAGGCCGAACGCTTCGACCGCGCCGAACAGACCATGGTGCAGGCCGCGGCCGATTCGCTGCGCTCCGATGCCGAGCGTGCCGAAGCCTTCTACAACCTCGGGAACGCCCAGTTCAAGCAGCAGAAGTACAAGGAGGCCCTCGAAAGTTACAAGCAGTCGCTGCGCCTCAACCCCGCGGACATGGAGGCCAAGTACAACTACGCCTACACCAAGCGGCTGCTGGATCAGGATCAGAACGGTGGCGGCGGGAACGACCAGCAAAACCAGAACCAGGATCAGAACCAGCAGGACCAGCAGAACCAACAGCAGCAAAACCAGGGTCAGAACCAGAATCAGGACCAAAAACAGGATCAGCAGGACCAGGACCAGCAGAATCAGGGCCAGAACCCGCAGGATCAAAACGGGAAACCCGATCAACAGGAACAGGGCGAGGGTCAACCGACCCCTTCGGGCATCTCCCCGCAAGAGCAGGAGCAGATGCTCGACGCCATCCAGGCCCAGGAGGACAAGACCCAGGAGAAACTCAAGGAGAAGGCCAAGGGCGTCGTGGTCCGCGGCAAGAAAAACTGGTAAAAAGTCGTAAACCATGCATTTCGCTTCACCCTATTATCTGTGGCTGCTCGTACTCATCGCCCCGATGATCGGCTACTACGTGTGGCGGACCCTGCAGGGAGGTGCCGCCATCCAGATTTCGAGCATCCGCGGCGTGGCGAACGCCCCGCGCACGGTGCGCTACTACCTGCGCCATCTGCCCTTTGCTCTCCGCACGGCAGCCTTCGCCCTGCTCGTCGTCGCACTGGCGCGCCCGCAGGACGTCGAACAGAACACCTCGACCAACACCGAGGGCATCGACATCATGCTGGCCATCGACGTCTCGGCCTCGATGCTGGCCCGGGACTTCCAGCCCGACCGCATCACGGCCGCCAAGGAGGTCGCCGGATCTTTCATCGCAGACCGTTACGGCGACCGCATCGGACTGGTGGCCTTCGCCGCCGAGGCCTTCACGCAAAGCCCCCTGACGACCGACCAGAGCACGCTCCAGACCCTGCTGTCGCGGATCCGCAGCGGACTGATCGACGACAGCGGTACGGCCATCGGAAACGGGCTCGCCACGGCCATCAACCGCCTGCGCGAAAGCGACGCCAAGTCGAAGGTCGTGATCCTGCTCACCGACGGCGTGAACAACCGCGGCGAGATCACCCCCCTGACCGCCGCCGAGATCGCCAAGGCCCAGAACATCCGCGTCTATACGATCGGCGTGGGAACGAGGGGCATGGCCCCCTACCCGGCCGTGGACATGTTCGGAAACATCACCTACGTCAAGCAGAAGGTCGAAATCGACGAGAAAACCCTCACGGCCATGGCCGAAATGACCGGCGGAAAATACTTCCGAGCCACGGACAACGCCAAGCTCAAGGCCATCTACGACGAAATCAACCAACTCGAAAAGAGCAAGGTCGAGGTCTTCGAACACATCTCCTACCACGAGTTGTTCCTCCACTGGGTGCTCGCGGCCATAGGGCTTCTCGCCCTGGAGTTCCTCCTCTCGAACCTCGTTCTGAAACGCATCCCGTAAAAACCGCTCCGTCATGTTCCGATTCGCAAACCCGCAATATCTCTGGCTTCTCGTGGTGCTGCCGCTCTTCGCGGCGCTCTTCTGGCTCGCCGCGCACCGGCGCCGCAAAAGACTCGAACGGTTCGGGCATCCGGCCATCCTGAAGGAGTTGACGCCCGAAGTCTCGACCGGGCGCGTAACCCTCCGCTTCATTCTCTTCAGCCTCGCCCTCCTGTGCCTGATCCTCGCCGCGGCACGCCCCCAGTTCGGGTCGAAACTCCGCGAGGAGAAGACCCGGGGAATCGAAATGATGCTCACGGTGGACGTCTCGAACTCGATGCTCGCCGAGGATTTCGAACCCAACCGCCTCGAACGGACCAAATACGCCATCGGCAAACTCTTCGAGGGCTTGCAGCAGGATCGGGTCGGACTGGTCGTCTTCGCCGGAGAACCCAAGGTGCAACTGCCCATCACGTCGGACTACCGCATGGCAAGGGCCTTCGCCCGGAAGATCGACCCCTCGCTGGTCGCGGTGCAGGGCACGGCCATCGGAAAGGCCCTGGAACAGGCACTGCTGGCCTTCTCCAGCAACACGGAGCAGAGCCACGGAAGGGTCATCATCCTCATCACCGACGGTGAAAACCACGAGGACGACGCCATCGCCGTCGCCGAACGCGCCGCCCAACAGGGCGTGCGGATCTTCACGATCGGAATCGGAACCCCCGAGGGCGCCCCGATTCAGATCGGAGGAGAGTTCATCAAGGATGAAAACGGCGAGATGGTCGTCTCGAAACTCAACGAGGAGATGCTCGCCCAAATCGCCGACATCACCGGCGGAGCCTACGTGCGCGCCACGAAGCAGTCGATCGGGCTGGACGAGATCGTCAAGGCCATCAACGAGATGGAGCAGACCGAACTCTCGACGATCCGCTTCGAGGAGTTCAACGAACAATATCAGTATCTGCTGATCGCCGCGCTGGTGCTGCTGCTGGCGGAGTTCCTGATCCTCGACCGCCGGAACCCGGTGCTGGCGCACCTGAACATTTTTCGTGAAAAACAGGACTCTGGAAACCCGTTATGACCCGGATTAAGGATAAATGCGTGTTGATCACCGGTGCCGGTTCGGGCATCGGGCGCATCATGGGACGGCTGGCCCTCGAAAAAGGGGCGCGCAAGGTGGTCGTCTGGGACCTCAACGAACAGAACATCGCCGCCTCGCTCGCCGCATACGGCGCCCCGGAGCGTACGGCCGGATACCGCGTCGACGTCTCCGATCCGCAGCAGGTGGCCGACACCTTCACGCGGACCTGCCGCGAATGCGGCGAGGTCGGCATCCTGATCAACTGCGCCGGCATCATCACCGGCAACAAGACCTTCGAGCAGCAGAGCGTCGCGGAGATCGAACGCACGATGGCCGTCAACGCCTCGGCCCCGATGCTCCTCGCCCGGGAGGTGCTCCCGGGCATGATCGCCCGCAACGAGGGGCACGTCTGCAACATCGCCTCGGCCGCAGGCATGATCTCGAACCCCCGCATGTCGGTCTATGCCGCCAGCAAATGGGCCGTCATCGGATGGTCCGACTCCCTGCGCATCGAGCTGCAGGAGGCCCGCAGCGGCGTACACGTCACGACCGTCGCCCCCTACTACATCGACACGGGCTTGTTCCGCGGCGTGCGTTCGCGCCTCGTGCCGATCCTCGACCCCGAGAAGACCGCCCGGAAGATCATCCGCGCCATCGAACGCAACCGCGATTTCCGCGGAATCCCCTGGGGATTCCACCTGATCCGCCTGGCGCAGGGGGTACTGCCGACCTCGTGGTTCGACTGCATCATCGGCCACTGGGCGGGCATCTACCACACGATGGACCACTTTACCGGACGAAAATAACCGCTTACACACATGGCAACTCTCGAAAATACCCCCTCCGAACGCATTACGGCACTCGCAGCGGCCCAGAAAGCCTACTTCCGACAGGGAGCGACGCTTCCCGAAGCATTCCGCCGCACGATGCTCCGGCGGTTCGACGCCGCGATGGTCAACTGGGAGAAGCGTCTCTGTGATGCCTTGTGGCAGGACTTGCACAAATCACCCGAGGAGGCTTACCTTACGGAAATCAGCATCGTGCGCGGCGAAATCCGCAACCACCTGCGCCACCTCAAGGCGTGGATGCGACCCGAACGGAGGCCGACGCCGATGAAACTCCTGCCGTCGAAGAGCCGTATCCTCTCGGAACCCCTCGGGCAGGCGCTGATCGTCGCACCGTGGAACTATCCCGTGCAGCTGTTGCTCAATCCCCTGGTCGGTGCCATCTCGGCCGGGTGTACCGCCCTGCTGAAGCCCTCGCCCTACACGCCGACCGTCGCCCGGACGATCGAGGCGATGATCCGGGAGATTTTCGACGAGGAGTATGTCGTCGTCGTGCAGGGCAACCGCGTGGTGAACCGCCAGTTGTTCGACATGCGTTGGGATGTGATCTTCTTCACCGGAAGCCCTGACCTCGGACGGCAGGTCATGGAAGCCGCAGCGCGTACGTTGACGCCCGTCGTGCTGGAACTGGGCGGCAAGAGCCCCTGCATCGTCGACCGCGGAGCCGATATCACCGTCGCCGCCCGCCGCATCGCCTGGGGCAAGACCCTCAACGCCGGACAAACCTGCATCGCCCCCGACTACCTGCTGCTCCACCGTTCGCTGCAGGAGCCTTTCCGCAAAGCCTATGCCCAGGCGCTGCGCGAACTCCACGGCGACGATGCCCGGAAAAGCCCCTATTTCGTACGCATTGTCAACGCCCGGGCCTTCGAACGAGTCTCGGGATACCTCTCACAAGGTCGTATCACGATCGGAGGAGACACCGACGCTGCAGAACGCTATATCGAACCGACGCTCCTCGAAGAGGTCGACCCCGCATCGCCGGTCATGCAGGAGGAGATTTTCGGTCCCGTGCTGCCCGAGTTGCTCTTCGACGAGACACAGGAGGCCATTGACTTTATTACTGCGCGCGAGAAACCGCTGGCGCTCTATTACTTCGGACCCGAAAAGCAGGGGGAGCGCGTGTTGCTCCACACCTCGTCGGGCGGAGCATGCCTCAACGACACGATCATGCACATCGCCAACGACCAGCTGCCCTTCGGCGGCGTGGGAAACTCCGGGATGGGCCGCTACCACGGACGTGAGAGTTTCGACGCCTTTTCCCACCGCCGGGCCCTCGTCTGCGCCCCGCAAAAGTTCGACCTCCCGTTCCGTTACCCGCCTTATAAGGGATTCCGGTGGGTAAAGAAGATTTTATAGCGAACGCGGGCTGCGAAGGCGTACCCATCCGTCGCCGCAGCTCTCCAACGACAGATTCCCAGAACGGGAAGCACAAACTTTTCCGAAAATTCCCTATCTTTGCCCCGCAGGCCCGCTCTGTCGCTGCCGGCCGCTGGCCGGGAGAGGAAAGTCCGGGCAACACAGAGCGCCACGCAAGCTAACGGCTTGATGGCCGTAAGGTCATGGGAGCGTAACAGAAAACAACCGCCGGTAAAGGCGTCCGGGTGGGGCCGACAGGCCGAAAGGCGTGCGGCACCGAAACCTGGAATTTCCGATCGGCAAGGGTGAAAAGGCGGGGTAAGAGCCCACCGCGGAGGCAGTGATGTCATCCGGCCGTACGTCCCGTGGGTTGCAAGACCATGTATACCGGCAATGAAGGGTTGCTCGCCCGATGCCGGGGGGTAGGTTGCTGGAGGCGGCAGGTGACTGCCGTCGTAGATAAATGACAGGGGCCCGAAGTCCGCTTCGGGAACAGAACCCGGCTTACAGGGCCTGCACGTTACCAAGGGCGTCCTTCCGCATGGCAAGGGCGCCCTTTTTCAATCGAACGCACCGCCCCTCACGCAACCTCCCGCCGGGACAATCCCCGCTTCCCGAAAGTTCCTCCCAAAGAAATCCGCCGCTCCGGCCATCCTCCCGCCGCACAACCTCCGCCGGGACAATCGCCCGCCACCTAGAAGTCCTTTCCGAAACAATTTGCCTGCCGGTTCATCGGCCTGCTCCGCCATTCAGTTATCCCGAACTTCCCGCTTCGGAAGGTATCCCGATATACGCCCTTCATCAAAACGGCACATTTCAATATCGTTTCAACACGATTTCAATCATATTTCGATATGAAATATGAAAAGCCCCGTATAAACCCAATCCGTCGACAAAAAAAACTTTCAAAGAGGATTTTCCTGCCCAAACACAAGTCCATACGTCTATATAACGACCGGGAATATATAGACACAAGGCACTGATTATAAATGCATAATAAGATGAATTGATCTATATTATCAGGTATTGCACTTTCCCGCCTTTCATAAAATAGATAATTTTGCAAAGCAATGAGCCCGACTTACGATTTGTAATTTTTTTAACATTTCTCAATCCATATCACAAACCAAAACTTGCCAACCTATGAAGAAAACATTTTTACGCATGTTGCTTCCTGCGCTCCTCATCGGTCTGCTTGCATCCTCCTGCATCGAGGACAAGGCAAAAGATGCGGCTGCCAGGCTCATCGTGAGCAAGGTCAGCGTGGAGGTCATCCAGACCGGAACGCTGAGTACCGGATCAAAGGCCACGTTGGACATCCTGGCCAACCGCGGCTATACCATCACCTCCTCAGCCGACTGGCTATCGGTCGACAAACCCGTCGGGAAAGGCCGGGTGACGGTCGTACTCGATGTCGAATCCAACGATACCGGAAAACCCCGCACCGCCTACCTCTCGGTGACGAGCGAAGAGCTGACTGAAACCGTAACCGTAACCCAGACGCTCGACCCCGACACCGACGACGGGCTGGAGATCGGCCATGTCTACCTCGAGGACGACTTCGCATGGTGCGAACAGTTCGGAGGCGAAGACCAGGTACAGTTCCCCGACCAGGGCTCCACAAAACCTGTCCGCAACGAGGCCGAAGCCGTGGCCAAGTTTGAAGAGATGGGCTACAGCGAGTACAACTACGCCGGCAATGCCTTCTACATGGCCAAGCACTACTTCAAGATGGGCAAGAACAACCAGCAGAACGGACTGGCCATCGACATGGGCAAGTACATCGAGAAGGAGAAATCCTCGACCGTCACGCTGACCTTCGATGCTGCTCCGGTCGTCTCGATCGACGGCTCGGGATCCGACATCACGCTCCGCGGCATCGACGACACATCGGTGACCGTCGAGGTCTACGAAGGCCCGGGAACCGTCGACGGCCCCACCTCCAAGACCAGCGATGCGCTCACCATGTCGAGCGTCACCTCCTGGAACCAGTGGGTAAGCATGAAGGTTACGCTCTACGGCGTCTCCGACCGTTCGCAAATCGTCATACGCTCCACTCAATTCGGACAATCGGGATACCACCGCTGGTACCTCGACAACATCAAGATGGTCAAGGCGCCCCGCAACTAAACTGGGTCAACAATCATAAACCGAAACACCATGAATTTCAAACATATGTTATTCAGGGCAACGTCCGCCCTGCTGTTCATGTCGGGAATCGGGCTGGCAGGATGCAACGAAACCGAACCCGATGCATTTCTCACGGTCACCCAGCAGGAGATCGAGGTCGAATATACCGGACTTACCGTTGAGGGAGAGATGGTGAATTTCGAACTGGGGACCAACCGTTCGTGGCAGGCCACCTACGTCGAAGAGTGGATTCACCTCACCCATAGTGAGGGAGACCGCGGCCGTGTACGCATCTTCCTCGACATTGACGAGAACAATACCGGCAAGGACCGCACCGGATTCATTATCTTCGAAGGCGAAGGCGGAACACGCCGCACCATCGCCGTCACGCAGAAACTCAAGGTCGACGCGCTTTCCGTCTCCCCGACGGAGATCACTGTCGTGAAGTCGGGACTGCTCGAAACGGGCGAAAAGGCCGAAATATACCTCTCGACCAACAGCGACTGGACAATCACGGTTGCCGACGACAGCAAGTGGATCACTCCGGCCGCCACCTCCGGGGAGGCCGGCGACATGAGCATCGAACTGACCGTCGAGCAGAACAAAACCGGCGGCGAACGCACGGGATCGTTCGTCATCAACGCCGGGTCGAAGAGCGAGACCGTCACCGTCATCCAGAATCTCGAGGGATTAAAACTCTCCGCCGACAATTTCCGTGTGAACAAATTCGGATTCTCCGACGAGGCCCAGACCCCGCTGACCTTCACGATCACATCCGCCGAAGCGTGGACATCGACCTGCGACGACTGGCTGTCGATCGAACCCGCCTCGGGAGAGGCAGGGGAGACGGAGGTAACGCTTCTCGTCTACGAAAACACTTCGGGAGCACCCCGCGAGGGAGCGGTGAAGATCACCACCTCGCTCAACGGACTGGAAGCCGCCGTCCGGATCGATCAAAATGCGAAGAATTCGCTTTACGACGATGACGGCGAGGCAGTCGGATACGTCTACTACAACGAGCCGTTCGACTGGGCCATCCCGTTCGGCATGGACGACCAGGTCGGGCTCGACGGCGCCAAATGGACGCGGCTCGGCGTGCAGGCAAACGCCGAGATCAAAGCCGCCTGGGCGGCATGCGGGCTCGAGGACCTCAATCCGAGTGCAAACTGCCTCTACATCGCCTCCGACTACCTCCACATGGGCGGCAAGAACAAGCAGACGGGAGTCATCCTTCCGGCCATCGACGTTCCTGCAGGGCAGTGCACCGATGTGAAACTTGCGTTCGAGACCTGCGCCAATATTGGCGGATCGGGAAATCCCGATGCCATTACCGTCACGGTCGAGATTCTCGAAGGCCCCGGCACGGTAAACGGCGACTCGGAGAAGTTGAGCGCCCCCATGACCCCCGATCCGGTCTGGGGATGGACGTCCATGAGCGTGACGTGCTACGGCATCACCGCCGACACCCGGATCGTCATCCGCTCCACACAACAGGATGCAAGCGGCTATTTCCGCTGGTTCCTCGACGACATCAAGATGACGAAAACCGCAGTAGAATAATTTAACGGGACCCAAACATGAAAAACATACTGTCAGATATGAACAAGAGATTTGCAGCGACGGGGAGATCCCTTGGGGGCTATCTTCTGCGCATCGTATGCTGCCTGCTGCTGACGACAGCCGCGCTGTCCCTGCAGGCCCAGAACCGCAATCAGGTGAGCGGCCGGGTGACCGACGCGGCCGGCGAGCCGCTCGTCGGCGCCACCGTCGTGGTCGTCGGCACGACAACCGGAACGACGACCGACATCGACGGAAACTATGCGATCAATGCCCCGACCGCCGGGCAGCTGAAGTTCTCGTACATCGGATATGCCGAACAGACGGTGGAGATCGGCACGCAATCAGTCATCAATATCACCCTGCAGGACGACAGCCAGGTACTCAAGGATGTCGTGGTCATCGGATACGGCACGATGGAAAAGAAGTCGGTGACCTCATCCATCACCTCGATCAAGAGCGACGACCTGACCGCCGGCATGGGCGGGTCGACAATCGCCACGGTACTTCAGGGCAAGGTTCCCGGACTGACTATTTCGGGCAGCTCCAGCCCCAACAGCAGCAACGGATTCCAGTTGCGCGGCGTGGCATCGATCAATGCCAGCCAGAGCCCTCTCGTCGTGATCGATGGCATCCCCGGCGGCGACATGCGCGCCCTCATCCAGGAAGACATCGAGTCGATCGACGTACTGAAGGATGCCTCGGCAGGTGCCATCTACGGCACACGCGCGGCCGGCGGCGTGATCCTCATCACGACCAAACGGGCCAAACAGGGGCGCGTAAGCGTAAACTATACGGGAGAATTCTCGATCGAAAGCATCCGCAAATACCCCGACCTGCTCTCCTCGAGCGAGTATGTCGAATACGGGCTCGGCGAGGATTACGGATCGGATACCGACTGGTTCAAGGAGCTGACCAACGAGCTGCCATTCTCGCAGCGCCATACGGTGAGCCTCTCGGGAGGTACTGAGGCCGCCCAGGTCTATACCTCGTTCATGGCCCAGGACCAGAAAGGTATCGTTATCGGCGACAATCGCAAGGACTATTCGGGACGTATCAATGCACGTTTCAACCTCTTCGACGGACTGGTCGAGGTACGCGCCAACGCCCAGTTCCGCGAGGCGGAGCGCGACAACCGCAACTCGTCGGGAATCTTCAAGATGGCGTTCGGGCTCAACCCCACCATCCCGCTCTACGACCCCGAGAATCCCTCGGACTACAACGTCGTGGGGAACGGCATCTCCGGCACGAGCTTCAACCCTGTTGCCGACATCATGCTGCGCACGAAAAACGGCAAGGACCAATGGCTGCTGGCCGATGCCACGGTGAAAATCAACCTGATGAAGGGGCTTTCGCTGCAAGGGACCGTAGGCATCGACAAGCGCCAGTACCAGGAGTACACCTACGTCTCGCATGACCACAAGGAGTCGATCGACAACAGCCGCCGCGGAGGTGCCTCGCACAAGTTCAGCAAGGATAACCGCGTTTCGGTCGAGGCATACGCCAACTACCACCGCACCTTCGCCGAGGACCATACGCTCGACGTCGTGGCCGGATACAGCTTCTGGCAGGCCGGAGGCGAGAGCTTCAGCATGTCGAACTACGACTTCCCGGTCGACGGAGTCGGCCCGTGGGACATGGGCGTCGGTTCGTACCTCACGGACGGCCGCGCCTCGATGGATTCGAGCAAGGACCCGCGCGAACGGCTGCTGTCGCTCTTTGGGCGTGCCAACTACTCGTACAAGGACCGCTACATGGCAACGGTAAGCTTCCGCCGCGAAGGTTCCTCAAAATTCGGCCCGAACAACCGATGGGGTAATTTCTGGGCCGTCTCGGGAGGCTGGCGCCTCTCGAACGAGGCCTTCATGCGCGACATCCGCTGGATCGACGACCTCAAGATCCGCCTCGGATACGGCGTAACGGGTAACAACGGTTTCGGAAACGGCTACACGACCCGCATGTACACGGCCAACGACATGTGGCCCACCAACGGGATCTGGCAGCCCGGATACGGCTCGGTCCGCAACATCAACCCCGATCTGAAATGGGAGGAGAAGTCCGAGTTGAACGTCGGGTTCGATTTCGCGCTCTTCGACAACCGCCTCTGGGGAAAATTCGACCTCTATTACCGTCAGGTCAACGACATGCTCTACAACGTCAACGCCCCGATGCCCCCGATGGTGCACGACACGGTGATGAAGAACATCGGCAGCCTCGAGAACAGAGGCTGGGAGTTCGAGCTCGGCGGGGACATCGTACGCAGCAAGAACTTCCGCTATACGTCGTCGGTACGCCTGTCGCACAACAAGACTCGCATCAACCGGTTGGGAGACGACGGGTTCTTCCTCGACGAGGTGACGTTCCCCTCGCCGGGCAACCCGGGAACGGCCGTGCGCCTGCAGAACGGACTTGAGCTGGGACAGTTCTTCATCTACAAATACGCCGGGCTCGACGAGAATGGCAAGTGGCTGATCTACGACAAGAACAACGAAATCGTACCGGCCATCGACGGCAGCACCTCGAACCTCATCGCCGAGAACAAGCATTTCGTCGGCAACGCGATTCCGAAGGTCATTCTGTCGTGGGACCACACCTTCAAGTACAAGAACTGGGACCTGTCGGTCTACCTGCGCAGCTGGCTCGACTACGACGTCTTCAGCCAGGTGAACATGTACTACGGACTGGCCAACGACTCGCAGCTCAACGTCCTCAAGTCGGCCTACACGCGCAACCGCAATATCAAGGACGAAAAGATCCTCTGCGACTACTGGCTCGACGACGGATCGTTCCTCAAGATCGACGCCATCAACCTCGGATATACGCTCGACCTGAGAAAATGGACGCGCTACATTCAGTCCGCGAAACTCTACCTGACGATCCGCGACCTGGCCGTCTTCACCAACTACAACGGGCTCAACCCCGAAATCGACATCAACGGACTCTATCCCGGATTCGAGTACGTCAACGACACCGCATCGATGTATCCGCAGACGACCCGCTTTACGCTGGGTGTGCAGATAACCTTCTAATCCAAAATCGAAAATCGTTATGATCAAGAAACATATAATTGCCGTACTGGCCGGGGTCGCCGCCATCTCCGCACCCTCCTGCGACCTCGACGAGAAATTCTACTCGGAAGTCACCCCCGACACCTTCATCACCTCGCCCGAAAGCACCTACGCCGTGCTGTGCAGGCCCTTCACCCACTGGAAATGGTACATCGGGGCCGACAGGTGGTACCTCCAGGAACTGACCACCGACGAGATGGTATGTCCCAAACGTGGCAGCGACTGGTACAACGGCGGAGAATACTATCGCCTGCACTACCACACCTGGTCGCCCGACGACCGGTTCATCGTCAATACCTACGACGGCACCACCGGGGGCATCTCGCGCGCCCTGGAGGCCAAAGCCGACCTCCAGGCCGTAGACTACAACGCCATCGGGCTCGACGACAAGGTCAAGGCCGACCACATCAACCAGCTGAACGCCATCACGGCCTACTTCTACATGCGCGGGCTCGACTACTTCGGAGGCATGCCCATCTACTATTCGGTCAACGACGACCTCCGGGGCCGCAGTACGGCCCGCGAGACCTTCGAGCATGTCGAGACCCTGCTCAAGGAGGCGATCCCGACCCTCACGAAGAAGACGACGCTCGGGGCATCCGAAGACGGCTACATCAAGCAGGCGGCTGCCGCAGCGATGCTGGCCCAGCTCTACTTCAATGCCGTCGCCTACATCGGCGAGGAGCGTTTCGAGGAGTGTGCCAAGCTCTGCCGCGACATCATCGGAGGCGTCTATGGCACCTACGATCTCGATGACACCTGGTACGGCCCTCACAGTTTCGACAACAACACCTCGCCGGAGGTGATCTGGACGGTGCCCTCTGAAAATGCCAAACTCGAATGGAACTGGTATTTCAAATACTTCTACCACTATTCGGCCTATGAGTACTTCGGGAGCGAGACGGCCGGATACAACGGATTCATGCTGACCCCCTCGCTCGACCCCCAGGGCCGCTACTATACCCAATGGAAACTGGGCAACCCCTACCGGAAATTCCACGACAAGGACCTGCGCAAGAAGCCCTATCGCTACCTCGGCAACGGACAATACGAGGGTATGTTCCTCATCGGTGAGCAGACCAACCCCAACGACCCGTCGAAACAGTGCCTCGGGCAGAAGGAGTACAGCGGCAAGGTGATCAACCTGGTCGACCAGGTCGCCCGTTTCTCGGAGGTCGGCAGCAAGTACAATTCGGTCGCCGATCTGACCTCGACGATGGCCGACGGCGAGGAGAACTCAGGCGTCCGCCTGGTAAAGTCCCCGCAACCCGACCTTGACGACATCCAGTTGCGATGGAATCCCGATTGCCCGGTCATCCGGCTGACGGAGATCTACTACATGCTGGCCGAATGCGAGATGCGGGCAGGGCAGAAGGGAACGGCCGCCGAGCTGATCAACCGGGTACGTGCGCGCAACTTCGAGAACAGGGAGGACCCCGACCCCGTGACGGCCGACAACCTCGATGAATACCGCATGCTCGACGAATGGATGATCGAGTTCCTGGGCGAGGGGCGCCGCCGTACCGACCTGATCCGCTGGAACAAGTTCACGACCGACGCATGGTGGGACCACACGCCGCTCGGAGACGAAGAACAGGCCAGGAATCTGAACCTGTTCCCGATTCCCAACTCGGCCATCTCGGCCAACAACCTGATCAAACAGAATCCCGGGTATACGGGCTATAACCCGCAATAGCGCCCGCGGGCACCGGATTCAAGAGTGTTGAACATTAAAAACCGAAAAAATGATCAAATACATCAAATATTATCTGTTGGCCTTTCTGCTGGTCACCGGTTCGGTCGCCTGCAGCGAGGACGAAGGCGCCCAGATTCTCGGAGCACTTCACGAAAAGGTGGACATCGAGCCCGAACCCGGCATGAACCTCGTAGGGCGCGTTACCGACGGCAAGAATCCGATCGAAGGTGTCGTTGTCAGCGACGGCTTCACGGTGACCACCACCGATGCCCGGGGCATTTACCAGATGCGCGTCAAACGGACGACTCCGTTCGTCTTTGTCTCCGTGCCCGCGGAGTATGAGATCCCGATGGAAAACGGGCATCCGAAGATATACAAGAAGATCGCTTTGGGCGACAACGACGTCGTGCAGCGCAGCTTCAAGCTCGAACGGGCCGCCAAAAAGGAGCGTTTCACCCTTCTGGCACTGGCCGACGTGCAGATCGGCCGCGAAGACGAGGTGACGATGCTCGACGAAGAGGTGCTTCCGTTCCTGATCCCCTACGTACAGGAGGAGCTGCAGGCTCCCGTCTACGGCATCTCGCTGGGCGACCTGGTATGGGACAACATGCCCTACCACACGATCTACAAGGAGCGAATCCAAAAGATCGGCGTCCCCGTATTCCAGGTCATCGGAAACCACGACCACGACAAGGCTGTCTCCGACGATACGGAGGCCGACGCCAGCTTCGAGTCGGCATTCGGCCCCACGTATTACTCCTACAACATCGGGGACTGCCACTTCATCGTCCTCGACGATGTCCTCTACGCGGGCTCGTCCTCCTATACGGCCGACATCACCGACGAGCAGATGGCCTGGCTGGAGCAGGACCTGCAATACGTTCCCGAAGACAAGCTCATCATCCTGGGCGTGCACATCCCGACGTCGCGCCGCAACCGTCCCTCGACCCAAGTCGAGAACTGCGAGGAACTCTATGCTCGGCTCAAGGGCTACCAGGTGCGCATCCTCTCGGGACACTCGCACAACAACTACACGACCACCATCTCCGAATCGATCGAGGAGAACACGCTCGGGTCCGTCATGGGGGCCTACTGGAACGGGAAAGAGCTGTGCAACGACGGCAGTCCCCGCGGTTATGCGGTCTACGAAATCGAAGGGAACCGGATCAAGAACTGGTACTACAAGGGTACGGCCTATCCGCGCGAATACCAGATGTACCTCTACGGCCCGGGTGAGGCCGTCTCGGAGCAGTACCGCGACGGACTGATCTTCAACATCTTCAACTGGCACACCACCTGGACGGTCGAGGTGCAGGAGGACAATTCCGACTGGGTGACGCTCCGCTCGGACTCGAACCTCAAGTACGAAATGGACCGCCGTGCATACGACTTCATGTTCGGCGAAACCGTCCCCGAACACCGTCCGACGGCCGAACCCGAGGATAAGAACGACCACATGTTCTACTACAAGCCCGTTTCAGACTCCTGGGAGAAGGTCACGGTGAAGGCTACCGACCCCTACGGGAACGTATACACCGAAAGCATCCAGAACGAATAGTCCACGGTCTCAACAATCCTCCGTGCCCTCCTGCGGGAGGCACGGAGGGTCTCAACCATGTCTCTGCCCATGAAAAAAACAATTCTCGCACTCCTGATCGCCATGTGCTGCGGGCTCTCCGCCCGGGCGCAGGACTTCGAAAACCCCCTTGTCTTCGGTGAGAACCGCCTGACGCTCATCACCCCGACCCTGTTCCGGCTGGAGTTCGCCCATGACGGGAAATTCATCGACGCCCCGACCTACTTCGCCTACGACAGAAGCAACCTGCTCCCCGCCACCGAGTTCAAGGTCCGCGCGTTGGGCGACAACCGCTACGAGATCACGACCTCGGCCCTGCGCATCGTCTACGAACACGACGGATTTCCTTTCGGGCTCCACAACTTCGCAGCCTACTATACCCTCAACGGCAAAGAGAAGAAATTCACCAACCGCTGCATCTTCCGCAACAACCTCGGAGGCCCGATCGAGACCCTCGACCGCGTCACCGGGGAGATTCCCATGCACGACGGGCTGCTGAGCCGCGACGGCTGGTACGTGATCGACGACGAACGTTCCGACCTGCTGATCGACGGATGGCTCGCCCCGCGCGACACGAAAAGCCACGTACAGGACCAGTACTGCTTCGTCTACGGCAACGACTACCGGGCCGCCCTCGCCGACCTGGGGGCCATCAGCGGGCACGTGCCCATGACCCGCAAATACATCCACGGCGTCTGGTACTGCCGCTACTGGGACTATACCTCCGAAGAGTTCCTCTCGATCATCGACGGATACGAAGAGAACGACTTCCCGCTCGACAACCTCGTCTTCGACATGGGGTGGCACACCTACGACGCACAAATCGGGACCGGACACGCCGGCAGCCGCAGCTGGACGGGCTACACGTGGGACCGCACGCGTATCCCCGACCCCGGAGCACTGATCGCCGAGGTGCACCGCCGCGGCGTCACCGTATCGCTCAACGACCATCCGCACGACGGAATCCGTCCCCACGAGGAGATGTACGCAGACTTTATGGCCGACATGGGCGCCGACCCCTCCAAACCGCTGCTCTTCGACGTTGGGGACCGAAAATACATGGAGACCTTTTTCAAACATGCCCACCATTCGACCGAAGATCTGGGAATCGACTTCTGGTGGCTTGACTGGCAACAGAACTACCTCTATCCCGAGGTGCGCGGTTACCGCTCCACGACACTGCAATGGATCAACGAGCTCTACTACCGCGAAACCGAGCGGAAAGGGCTGCGCGGCGCCGGATACAGCCGCTGGGCCGGCTGGGGCGACCATCGCCACCCGATCCAGTTTTCGGGCGACGCCCAGGCCAACTGGGAGCTGCTCGCCTTCGAGGTGAAGCTCACCGCCGCCAGCGGCAACGCGGGCTGCTATTACTGGGCGCACGACATCGGCGGATTCCGCGGTGACCCGAATCCCGAACTGACGGTACGGTGGACACAATTCGGAGCGCTTTCAGCCGCCCTGCGGGTCCACTCCACGAAGGATGCGCGCCTCGACCGCCGCCCGTGGCTCAGCGGAGAACGCGAAACCGTCGCCATGCGCCGCATGTACCACATGCGTTCGGAGTTGATGCCCTACATCTACAGCAGCGTCTGGCAGACCCACTCGACGATGGTGCCCCTCAACCGCCCGATGTATATCGACTACGGGCATGAAAAACCCGCCTACGAAAATCCCCAGGAGTTCCTCTTCGGGGACAACCTGCTCGCCGCGCCGATCACCTCGCCGGGAGAGGGCGAAGAGAGAATCGCCTCACAACAGGTGTGGTTTCCCGCAGGGGACGTATGGTACGACTTCTTCACCCACGAACGTGTCGACGGAGGCCAGGTGCGCCGCATCGCCAAACCGCTCGACGAATTCCCGCTCTACGTCCGCGGCGGCTGGGTGCTGCCCATGCAACCCTACACGCCCCGTCCCGCATCGACACCGCTCACCACGCTCGTCATGCGCGTCTATCCCGCATCGGGCGATGCCAACAACACCTATACGCTCTACGAGGACGACGGATTGACCCGCGATTACGAACGCGGCCTGTACGCCACCACGGAACTCAACTACCGTCGCCAGGGAGAGGTGACGACCATCACCATCCGCCCCGCGTCGGGCAGCTACGAAGGGCAGGTCCCCCAACGGGCCTACAGACTCCAGCTCCCCGCCATGGGAGAAATCCGCCGCGTCAAGGTCAACGGCCGCACCGCAAGGATTTCGTACGATACGCAATTGGAGTGCCCGACCGTAGAGGTCCCGGCAACGGACATCCGCAAGGAAATAAGGATAGAGATCTTCGGATAACCTTTCCGGAAACGACCCGCACGAAAAGTGAATCCCGCGCCATGGAAATGATGCGGGATTCGCTTTTTTTTATAAATTTGTCCTCAAACGACCGCTGCCGATGAGAAAACCGTCCCTTTCCGCCATCCTCGGTGTCGCGACCTGTCTCGTTCTCTTCTGTGCCTGCCGCAAAGACGGCAACGAACAGGTATTCGACGAACTGGATCGGGTCATCAGTCAGAAATCCTGCTACGCAGAGCGTTTCAACCGACAGGCCGATTCGCTGCGCCGGAGACTCGGCGCTGCACCCGACGACACGTCAAGATGGCAAATGGCCCACCACCTGTTCAACGCCTACATCACCTACGACATCGACTCCGCCGCCCGTTACTCCGAACTGATGTACCGTTATGCCGCCGCAACCGGCGACCGGGAGATGCAGTTCCTCTCGACAACCTGCGATGCCGGGGTGCAGATCGCCCGCAACAATGTCGGAAGAGCCTACAAACTGATCCTCTCGCTCGATACGGTCGGCATCAACAAACGCATGCGGGCGAATTACTATACACAGCAGATGGCGATTTTCGGACGGCTCGCCGCCTCGGAAGGCCCCGAAGAGCAGCAGGCAAAATATACCGATTCTCTCGTCCGGCTGCGCCACACGCGCATCGGCTTCGACGGACACTCGTACGTCACCCGCCAACGACTCCGGGCCCTCGAACTCATGGACATGCACCGCTATGACGAGGCGCTGGAGATTCTGCTGCCGCTCTACGACCCCGAAAAGTACAACAACCGCACGCTCGCCCGCATCGCCTACAACATCGCCAACGCCTATGAGGCGCTCGGCGATCGGGAGCAGAACAAGTTATGGCTCGCCACAACGGCGATTTCGGACCTCCAGACCCCGGTCCGCGAGTACCTCTCGCTGTACAACCTGGCGCTGCTGATGTTCGAGGAGAAAGATATGGAGCGCGCGGCGCGTTATATCCAGTGCACGATGTCCGACATGCTGGAGTGCAACTACAACACCCGCATCCTCCATTCCAGCCAGGCCGAGATGATCATCAACCAGGCCGTCGTCTACAGCATCAACTCTCGCAGCCGCATCCTGACCGTCATGATATACATCTTCATGGCACTGTGCGCCATCATCCTGCTGTTGCTCATGTATACCCTGCAGCAGCACCGGAAGCTGCAGCAGACCAACAGGCAGCTCAACGAGTGGAACGAGCAGATCCGCCAGCTGAACGACAGCCTGCGCGACGCCAACAGGATCAAGAACAACTACGTGTTCCGCTACATGCACCTGGCCACACAGTACATCGGCCGGGTCGATCAATATCGGGACGAATTGCGGAAAACGGCAAAAAAAGAGGGGCCCGAGGCCCTGATGCGCAAGTTGCGGTCGCCGTCGGATGTCGACCGCGACTACCGGGACTTCTACCGGATTTTCGACGAGACGTTCCTCGGCATCTTCCCCGATTTCATCGAGCAGGTCAACGCCCTGCTCGAAGAGTCGGCCCGTTTCCCCGTACGTGCCGACAAGACGCTGCCCACCGAACTGCGGATCCTGGCCGTCATGCGGCTCGGAATTACCGACAGCGGACATATCGCCAGCTTCCTCAACTGCGCTTCGACGACCGTCTACACCTACCGCACCAGATTGCGCAACTCGGCGCTCGGGGCGCGCAACGAATTCGAAAAACAGGTGCGGCTCATCGGCTTCTGACCGGCAACCCGGAGGGGAGGGCGAAAGTACACGCCGTGCTCCGATACACCGTCGCAGCCGCTACATCAGCCCCATGCGCTTGCGGGCGAAGGGCATGACCCACGCCGGGGACTGCTGCTTCGACAGCAGGTCACGCATGTATTCCATATAGGGCTCCGTATGGCGGAAGTAGGCCTTCAGCCCCTCGCAGAGCGAATTCTTGCGGCAGCCGTCCGAACCCGTCTCGAAGCGATGCTTCGGGCATTCGCCCCGGCAGGCGAAGTAGTATTTGCAACGCAGGCATTCGGCCGGCAGGGCGTTACGCTTCGCCAGGCCGAAGTCGCGGCGCTTCTTCGAACGGTAGATCTCCGCCAACGGTGTCTCGCGGATGTTGCCCAGCAGGTATTCCGGATAGACGAAGTGGTCGCACGAGTAGACATCGCCGTTGTGCTCGACGACCAGCGCATCGCCGCACGTCTCACCCATCGAGCAGACGCCCGGCTGCACCCCGCACCACTGAGCCAGCGTAGCATCGAACATCTGCACGAAAGTGCGGCCCACATCGCTCACGACCCACTCGTCGAAAATGTCGCACAGAAAGCGGCCGTAACCCGCGGCCGTGACCGACCACTCGGCCAGCCGCGCCCCCTCGCGCTCCGGGGAGACGATCAGCGGGCGGTGGAAACCCGCCACGTCGACGACATGTTCGACGGCAGGCAGGAACTGCATGTATTTGCTGTGCACCGTGTCGCGGAAGAAGCGGTAGATCTCCGCGCCGCGTCCTTCGCAGAGGCGGTTCACGACGCTCAGCGTGTTGTACTCCACGCCGCCGTGCCGGAACATCGAGATCGTCTGCATCACCCGTTCGAAGGTCGGCCGACCGCCCTTCGTCACGCGGAACGAATCGTGGATGTCCTGCGGGCCGTCGAGCGAAATCCCCACCAGGAAATTATTTCCTGCGAAAAGATCGCACCACGCCTCATCGACAAGCGTGCCGTTGGTCTGCAGCGTGTTCTCGATCCGTTTGCCGTCGGCATATTTCTGCTGCAACTCCATCGCCTTGCGGTAAAACTCGATTCCCAGCAGCAGCGGCTCGCCGCCATGCCAGCAGAACTGAACCGTATCCACCTGGTTGGCCTCGATGTATTGCCGGATGTAGAGTTCCAGCAGCTCGTCGCTCATCACCGCCTGCCGGCCGCCGTACTGGACGGCCTTGTCCAGGTAGTAGCAGTAATGGCAGTCGAGGTTGCAGGTCGAGCCCGCGGGTTTGAGCATCGTCGAAAAGGCCACCGGACCTACCTGCTTCTCGGCGTCCCGGAAGGTGAAAATGTCCTTGTTTTTCATCGGAAAATCGCTTTTGGCTGGTTGCAAAGACAAAGATAGGAAAAGTCGGGCACAAAAAACCACCTCCGCACAGGGTTTTGTCAAGACGCACCGCCTGTTTTACAGGAAAAGAACATTTGTTCGCCAAAATAAAACAGAGAAAACCCTCTGACCCCATAAAAAGCACTATCTTTATCACCCGAAACCACTCTCCATACGATGAACCTGCGAAAAACGGCTATTTTAGGCGTCTGGGGGCTGCTCTTCGTCTCGGGAATCAAAGCCCAGACGGGCGGTGTGCGCTTCCGCGTGGCCGACCGCGCCACACGCGAGGCCGTCATCGGGGCCGTCGCCGAACTGCGCAGCCGCACCGATTCGCTTGCCGCACCGCTCTACACCGCCTCGGGAACAAACGGAAAGGGGGAGTTTCAACGGGTCCCGGCGGGCAGCTACCGGCTGACCCTCACATCATTGGGATACGACTCGCTGCGCCGCGACCTGAAGGTCGGAGAGAATCTCGTCACGCTCGATTCGCTGTGGCTGACGCCCCGCGCCGAGGCCATCGACGACGTGGTGATCGAAACTCCCGCACTGCGCTCCTCGGTCCACGGAGACACGCTCTCCTACCACGCCGCAGCCTACAAGGTCGCATTCGGGACCGATGCCGGGACGCTCCTCTCGAAGATGCCCGGACTGGAGGTCGACGACAGCGGAATCGCCGCCCAGGGGCGATCCATCCAGCGGGTCTATGTCGACGGACGCGAATTCTTCGGAAACGACGTCATGTCGGCCGTGCGCAACATCCCCGCCGACATGATCGAGAGCATCGAAATCTACAACTCCCAGGGCGACCAGGCGGAATTCACGGGGGTGGATACCGGCGAAGGATTCACCGCCCTGAACATCGTCACACGACCCGACAAGCGCCGCGGAACCTTCGGACGCATCTACGGCGCCTACGGAGTCCCCGACAAATACATCGGCGGCGGAAATGCCAACATCTTCGACAACGACCGCCGTGTTACCATTATCGGCCTGGCGAACAATGTCAGCCGCCAGAACTTCTCCTTCGAGGATATTCTCGGAACCACCGAAGAGAAGAACGGCGCCGCCGCAAACAAGAACTTCATGGTCAAACCCCTGGCCGGAATCTCCACGGTCCAGGCCGTGGGGGTCAACTACAGCGACGACTGGGGCGCAAAGGCAAAAATCACGGCCAGCTACTTCTTCAACCGCACCGACAACCACAACCTCAGCCAGACCGAAAAGCAGAGTTTCACCTCGACCGACAAACTGGTCCTCTACGACGATGAAAACACGTCGCAGGCCCTGAACCTCAACCACCGGTTCAATTCGCGCATCGACTACAAGATGAACCCGTCCCATTCGCTGATGATGCGCACGTCGTTCAGTTTCCAGGACAACGACAACCAGAGCGAACTCCTCAGCCGGACGGACAACCGGTTCTCCGAAGAGGACATCCGCTTCGTCTACCGCCGTCACAACTTCAACGACAACGACAGCCGGGGATTCAACCTCTCGAACCAGCTGACCTACCGCTACCGCCTGCCGGGCAGGATGTCGCAGAATCTCTCCTTCGGGGCCGGAGGCAGCTACCGCGGCTACGAACAGTTGAACCGGCCCCGGCAGTACACCTTCCGGGACCCGGACGACACGGCGTGCGATACGACCCGCTACTCCTCGCGCAACATCACACGCACGGACCGCGACCAGCCCAGTTACCAGGTCTACGGATCGGTCAACTACTCGCGGCTGGTGGCCAAACACGTGCGCGTGAATCTCGAATACCGCTGCACGTATGCCGCCAACAGCGTCGATCGCAACACCTACGTGCTGACCGCCGGGAACACCTTCCCCGCGGAGCGCAATCCCAAACAGTCGTCCGAATACGACTATTCGTACCTGACCCACCGCGTGGGGGCGACCGGCCAGTACCGGTTCCGGAGTACCAAGGTCGCCGCAACGCTCTACTACCAGCACGCCGGATTCTCGGGAGACTATGCCTTCCCCTATCCGGCCCGGACCGAAGCGGCATTCGACAACCTGACCTACAACACCGTGGCGGAAATTGCCGTCAATCGGAACAATACGCTGAAGTTCAATGCTTCGGGGCGCACGTCGAATCCCCGGGCCACCGATCTGCAGAACATCGTCAACACGACGAACCGACAGAACGTCGTCGCCGGAAACCCGGACCTCGTACCCGTCTACACCCACCGTTTTTCGGGGCAGTATATCCGCACCAACCCCGAACGGGGCCGGACCTTCACCCTCTCGGCGGAGTTCGCCGCCAGCCCCAACACCGTTGCCGATTCATTGGTGATCGACACGCCGGATTTCGTCATCGACGACGAGGGGACCCTGCTGGGCGAAGGCAACCAGTTCGTGCGTCCGGTCAACCTCGCGGGCTACCGCAGCCTCCGGGCGCAGATCAACTACGGATTTCCGGTGCGCTGGCTGCGCTCGAACCTCAACCTGCGGGCCGGGATCTCAACGGGACGCCTGCCCAGCATCATCAACGGCGTGCAGAACCAACTCACAAACAACGCCTACAACCTCGGCGCCGTACTCGGCAGCAACATCTCCGAGGCGGTCGATTTCCGACTCAGCTACACCGGAAGCTATCAGGAGAGCCGCAGCTCCTCGCAGGTGCGCTCGATCGACAACACCTATTTCAGCCAGCATGCCCGGGCCGAAACGACCTTCGTGATCCGCAACCGGTTCGTCATCCGCGCCAACGCCGACTACAACAACTACCGCGGGATTACCGACCCGTTTCTCGAAGAGCGGCTGATCTGCAACGTCCTGCTGGGCGTAAAGCTCTTCCGCAACCGGCTCGGGGAGATCAGCGTCGGGGTCAACGACCTGTTCGACCAGAACAGCTCCACGTTCCAGCGCTCCGTGACGGGCACGACGCTCCGCTACGTCACGAATCTCGCCGTGGGACGATACGTCGCCTTCCAATTCACCTACAACCTCCGGATCTACAAGCGGACCGGAATCCCGGAACGCTCCGCACCCTGACCGGAAACCGGCCCCGCATCGCCCACCTTGACCGACGATTTCACTGAGCAGCAGGTCGCGAAAACCATGAATACCGCGATCCGGGCACCTGTTGGCCGGATTAAATTCCCAGTATTCTTAATCTCTTGAATCCGAGGTATCCGAGGTATCAAGCAACCTCTTAGCGAAAACCAATCCCTGCGCTCAAGAAACTATGCTTGCTTTTTATAGGTTACGGCGGCGAGCGTGTTGAACAGAATGGCGAAAATACCCAATGCAAGATAGTTGCTCCATAATTCGGCGAGGGCCGCGCCTTTCAGATAGACCGACCGCAGGATCTCGACGAAGTAGCGGGGCGGCAGCACAACCGTGATTTTCCGTGCCCACGCAGGCATTGAATCAATCGGGGTCAGCAGACCGCTCATCAGCATGAAGATCATGACGAAGAAGAACATCACAAACATCGTCTGCTGCATGGTCTCGGAAAAATTGGCAATGGTCAGGCTGAACCCCGATATGGTGAGAATGAACAGAATGGCTCCCAGATAAATGGAGCCGACCGACCCCTCCGGCGTAAGACCGTAGACGGCCCATGCCAAACACATGGCCACAGTCAGGACAAACAGACCGATCAACCAATACGGCAGCAGCTTGGCAAGGGTGAAGGTAAGCCGGCTGACGGGAGTGACATTGATCTGCTCGATGGTTCCGCTCTCCTTTTCGCCCACGATACTAAGCGCCGGAAGGAATCCGCAGATGAGCATAAAAAGGATAATCATCAATGCGGGAATCATATAATGACGATAGTTCAACGTGGGGTTGAAGCGATTCTGCACCGTAATCAGTTCCGAGGCTCCGACAGGGCTATTTTCGGCCTTCAACTCCGAAAGGGTACGCGAGATCGTCTGCACGAGATACTGCATCCCCATCGAACCTTTGGTCGCATTGACGGCATTGGCGGTGATGCTGATGCGCTCGGGCCGGGCGACAGCCATGTCGCGTTCGAAATCGGATGGAATCTCTATGATGGCATCTACCGTCCCCTCTTCCAGATGTTTCATGGCAAGCTGGAAATCGGAGGTCGCCACCGTAAACGAGAGATACTCCGAAGCCCCTACATGCGAAGCGATGCGGCGTGAAGTGGCGGAACGGTCAAGATCCACGATGGCGACATTGACGTTGCGGACATCCATCGTCATAATCAGCGGCATAATCAGCATCACGAGAACCGGGAACGCGACAATCAGCCGCGGAAGGAATGAATTGCGGCGGATCTGCAGGAACTCTTTGCGTAATAAGACCTTGAATGTTCTCATGGACTATTCCAGTTTGTCGTTGAATTTTTTGAGCGAGACGCCGAGCAGCAGGAGGGTCATGCAGAACAGGATGGCACAATCCTGCCAGACCTCGACGACCGATGCCCCCTGGATCATCATCTTGCGTACGGCATCGATATACCAGCGTGCCGGGATGAGGAGCGAAACCGCCTGAAAGAATTTCGGCAGATTCTCGATTGGAAACAGCATTCCCGATAGCATCAAAATGGGGATCATCATCACCATGGCCGAGATGAGCAGCGCCGCAACCTGCGTGCGGGCAATGGTCGATACGAGCAGCCCGAGCGACAAAGAGAGAACCAGGTAAAGGAGCGACAACGAGAAAATGCCGGCCACACCGCCGCTCATAGGCACCCCCAACAGGTAGCGTGCGAGCAGGAGAATCAGGATCAATACGCTGCACGAGATGGCGAAATACGGAATCATCTTGGCGAAGATGATTTTGAACGGACGTACAGGCGAGACGAGCAACACCTCCATCGTGCCCGCCTCCTTTTCACGGACGATCGACACGGAGGTCATCATGGCGCATACGAGGATGAATATCAGCCCCATGATTCCCGGGACGAAGTTGAATGCACTCTTCATTTGCGGATTGAACAGCATGCGGGTTTCGAACAGCGACTGCTGCGTCTCCGCACCCAGCAACACGCCCTGCAGATAGGCCGTCGCAGCGCCTGCCGTATTGACGTTTGAGGCATCCAGAACCAACTGAATGGCCGGGGTCGACGGCAGGCCCGATGCCGCCAACTGCATACGACGGTCAAAGTCCGCCGCGAATACCACGACGGCATCGGCCTTGCCCGAGCGAAGCAGCCCATCGATGGATCTGTTGTCCGTACAGCCGCAGAAGGTGAAATAATCGTTCCGAGCCAGCCGTTCGACGGCATCCCGCACGCCATCCGTCCGGTCGGGGGCAACCGCCGCAACCTTGATATTGTTTACCTCCGTCGATATGGCGAAGCCGAACAGCACCATGAGCACGACGGGGATCAACACCACGATGAGCATCGTCCGCCTGTCGCGCAGGATGTGCAACGACTCCTTTTTTACGAATGAAAGAAAATTATTTTTCATAACAGGTTACTCTCCACGTTGGGCGCCCCGGGCCAGGATGCGGAAAACCTCATCCATCGAACCGGCGGCAAACTGTTGTTTCAGACGGGCGGGCGTATCCAGCGCACGCACCTCGCCGTCGACCATGATCGACACGCGCGAGCAGTACTCCGCCTCATCCATATAGTGGGTCGTAACGAATATCGTCGTACCCGCGTCTGCAGCCTCGTAGATCATCTCCCAGAACTGGCGGCGCGTCACGGGATCGACGCCACCGGTAGGTTCGTCCAGAAAAACCACCTCGGGGCGATGGATGGTGGCGATGGCGAACGACAGCTTCTGCTTCCAGCCCAGCGGCAAGGCCCCCACGAGGGTGTCGCGCTCCGAGGCGAAATCAAGTTTAGCAAGCAGTTCTGCGGCGCGTTCAGCCGTCTCCTTTTTCGACAGCCCGTAGATCCCGGCAAAAAGATCCATGTTTTCCCAAACACTCAGGTCGTTGTACAGCGAAAAGCGCTGGCTCATATACCCGATATGGCGTTTGATCCGCTCGCCTTCGCATCTCACGTCGCAACCGGCGACCGACCCGTCGCCCGACGTGGGGAAACTCAATCCGCAAAGCATCCGCATGGCGGTGGTCTTTCCCGCACCGTTTGCTCCGAGGAAGCCGAAGATCTCCCCCCGATACACATCGAACGAGATATGGTCGACGGCTACAAAGCCGCCGAAACACTTCGTCAGATTACGCACCGATATGACTATGTCGTTCATCGTTTCATCCATTTTATGAATATGTCCTCGATGGTCGGTGCGACCGGTTCGATGGAGAGGCCGTCCAGTTCACTCAGCTGCCCCAGGAACCGCCCGGTGTCGAAACCCCGCTCTGTCACCAGATGATGCACCTCTCCGAAGGGGTAGCACTCCACAACGCCTTCGATCCTCCGGGCCGCCGAGAGCAGTGCGTACATGTTCGAGGCCCGTACCGCATAGAGCGGCGCATCGAACCGGCGGACGATGCCGTTTGGCGTGTCGATCCCCAGAATACGTCCTTCGTTGCAGAGCGCAATGCGGTCGCAGCGCGATGCCTCATCCATGTATGGGGTCGAGACGAGGATGGTAATGCCCTTTTGCTGCAGAGAGGCGAGCATATCCCAGAACTCGCCGCGCGACACGGCATCGACACCCGTTGTAGGCTCGTCGAGAAAAAGCACGCTCGGGCGGTGGATCAATGCGCACGAAAGCGCAAGTTTCTGCTTCATTCCGCCCGAAAGTTTCCCGGCGCGGCGCGTGCGGAACGGTTCGATCTGCTTGTAAATCGGAGCGACGAGGTCGTATGACTCCCGGGCCTTAACACCGAACAGGGCGGCGAAAAATTCGAGATTCTCCTCGACCGTCAGGTCCGGATAAAGCGAAAACCGGCCGGGCATGTAGCCCACGCGCGAGCGGATCGAAAGATAGTCGTTCACGATGTCGAACCCATCGACCACGGCCGTACCGCTGTCGGGGGTGAGCAGCGTGGTGAGCAGGCGGAACAGCGTCGTTTTGCCCGCACCGTCGGGGCCGATCAGCCCGAACAGCTCGCCTTTCCCGACGGAAAACGACACCGCATCGAGTGCCTGTACCCGCCCGAAACGCTTTGAGAGGCTCCGTATGTCTATGGCTTTCATAACAGGACGTCTCCCGCAAGACCGATTTTCAGCCGCCCGTCGTTTTTAACCGCAATTTTCACGGCATAGACCAGATTGGCCCGGGAATCTTTCGTCTGGATGGTTTTCGGGGTAAATTCGCTTTCGGATGAAATCCACATGATACGCCCCTCGTAGTCGTAACGCTCGTCACCGCCGAAGTCTGCCACCACGCGCACCCGGTCTCCGAGGCCGAACCGCCCGAGCTGGTCGGAGGTGAAGTAGGCGCGCAGATAGATATGGTCCAGATCGGCGATTTTCATCAGAGGCTTGCCCACGGATGCGAGCTCGCCCGTTTCGGCATATTTCACCAGCACCGTGCCGGCAACGGGCGACTGGATGCGGCACTTGGCGATGCGGTCGTCGAGTGCGGCGATCTGCGCCTCCAGGGCCGCCGCATTGTCGTTGATGGAGGCCGTATTTTTGCCGAGGGTCGAAAGCGTCGCCGTGAGCTGGCTCTCCAATACACGGATCTGCGCTTCGATGTCATCGAGCTGTTTCTGCGTCGCAGCCCCGTCGCGCAGCAGGTTCTTGACCCGGTTGCATTCGGTCTGCTGCGTGGCGATCTGTTCGCGCAGCGACGCTGCCTGCGCCTCGATGTCGGGACGGCTGCCTGTGAGGGCCGAGAGCTGTGCCGAAAGTTGCTTGCGCTGTAGATGGAGCTGTATGCTGTCAATCTCGCCGACCACCGCACCGGCTGTTACGGGCATACCTTCCTCGACATTGAAATAGAGGATGCGCCCCGTCGCTTCGGAGGAAACGACCACTTCGGTAGCCTCGAAGGTGCCTTGTGCATCGTATGGGGTCCTGGAGCCGCACGATACGGCAAGCATCGCCAGGACGATAGATGAAATCCGTTTCATGGCATCTATTGATTTAATGTGTGTTTCAATCTGTATACGGCCTGCAGCAGCTCTATTTCGTGGATGCTGCGGCTCAGCATGGCGGAAGTCTCGTCGGTAATCTTTTGGAGCAGGTCCGTTGCGTCGATCACTCCGTTTTCGAGTTTTGACTCCGCGGCCATGCGCACCGAGCGCCGCAGTTCCACGATTCGGGTATCTTCCGTTACGGCCTTGCGCAAACGGGCAATCTCCCCGTCGTCCTGAGCCGTCTGCACCCGTGTATTAAAGAGGAATATGTCGCGTTGCACGTCAATCTGCCGCTGTGCCGCGTCAATCTTCCCAAGATGGTTCCGTTTGGTGTAGAATGCTCCGATATTCCATGACATTCTCACTCCGACAATGGCATTTAACTGCCAATCCGCCGATACCATGCTTTTGAACATGTCCAACCCCGGGTAGCCATAAAGCCCTTGTGCAAAAGCGCTGAACCGGGGCGTCAACGAGCTCCTGACCGCATCGCGCCGGGCCTCCAGTTTTTCATGTTGGGCATCGAACCATGCGATCCGGGGATGTGCGGAAAAATGGCTTTTCACTTCGCGCAGGGCAGGTCTTTCCAACACGCGGTCTTTCAACCGACATCCTATAAACAGTTCCAGCATGCGGCGATAACTCGCACGTGAAGCCGCTATCTGGCCGAGGGACTGCCGGGCTGCAAGCAACTCCGCCTCGACGGCATCCACGTCAGCCTGCATGGCGATTCCATTTTTGCGGTACACTCGCATCCGCGACAGGTTGCTCTCCAGCAGCCCGATCTTCGCCTCGATTTGTGCAACCTGCTCGTCCAAAAGCAGAATCCCGAAATAGAGCCCGTCCACCCTCGACTGCAAATCGTACAGGTTTACATCCAGACGGCTGCGTTGTTCGGCGGCATCCGCTTCAGCAATCGTCCGGTCGGCTTTGGATTGCCCTCCGTCCCAGATAGTTTGGGAGATGTCGAGTGCCACCTTGTATTGATCCTTGCGCATGCCCGGGATGTGCAACCCTTGCTGCGCCAGCATCCCGGAAAAGGCTTCGGGAAAATTTACGGCCGCATTCTGCCACATCGCTTGTCCCGAGAGGCCAATTTGCGGAATCCAGGCCCTTGCGGCATTCGAAAGATCATACTGCTCGGTTTGCGAAATCAGGTCGTACTGCCGAATCTCGGGATAGTGCTCCCGCGCCAAACGCCGGCACTCTTCAAGCGACTGGGCGGCAAGCCTCGTTGCCGGTATGGCGAGCAGCAGACATAAGACAAATCGTTTCATGGGCTATTGTTTTTTGATTCTTCGCATGATCATTTCGATGTTCTCCGCCTTGCGCATGGCAAGATATTTCTCCCGGTCGGCCATCATGCCACCCAGCAGTTCGTTCGATACGGGCTCTATGAATGCATAGGCGATGAACGGAAATACGTTGAGCGACAAGAGACTGATGAGGAGCATCCGTATATCCACCTGCTCAATCTCTCCGCGTCCGGAGGCTTCGTCCACATCTTTCTGCAGGGTCGCGAGTTTTCCGCTCACCTCTTTTATCCGTTCATACATAATGTGGTAATGTTCGGGACGCGACAGGACCTCGTTGAGAAAGAACCGCGGCAACTGCGGATTGGCGGCAATGAGATCAAAATGCGCGGCAATACCTGATTTCAGCCGCTCCACAATCGGCAAATCGGAATTACCCATAGCCGCCGTAATCGTCTGCGCCAAGAGCGAAATGTTTTTTGCGACGATGCGTTCGAACAGATATTCCTTTTTACGAAAATAGTAGTGCAGCATGGCATGTGTTACACCCGCTTTCTCGGCGATCACAGCCGTGCGCGCTCCACCGAATCCCTTGGCGAAAAACTCCTGTTCGGCAGCCTCCAGAATCAACTGTTCCGTGTTGTTTTTTTCTTGGTCATGCATTTCAGGCTTCGTGTTAACAATATTATCTAACAAAATTGTTAACACAAAGCTATAAAAAAGATCTGGCGAAACCAAACAAAACAGTAATTACCTCTATTCTTTCCCCCAACCTGCGCACAATAATATGATGTCTATAGAATCTGTTCTGTTACCCAAAACCCAAAGAACAAGCCTTACAGGATGAATCCAATGATAGAATTAAAGATTCAACTAATACCGTATGACAAAACGGGAACCGCGTTGCAGGCCATTCAGGAGAAGTACGACAACCGGCTGCCGAGAAGCTACGAGCAGAAGTGAACCACCTCATCAAGGAGATTGCGCGCGAGGCGGGCATCACGGAGAAGGTCGAGGTCTCCTACATCGAGAATGGTGAAAAGAAGAGCCGGCTGGTCGAGAAGTGCGACCTGGTGAAGACCCACACGGCACGCCGCAGCGGCGCGACGAACATGTATCTGGCGGGGATCCCGACCACGCCATCATGAAGGTTACGGGCCACAAGACCGAACGGGAGTTCATGAAATACATCAAGATCACCGAGGAGCAGACCGCCCTGGAGCTGATGAGCCACCCCTATTTTTCGGGGGCAAGCAACACAACACGATAATCTTAAAGAGTGTTGTCCGGGAATTTTCTTAACTTTGTTCAAACAGACTGATGCAATGAAAGACGATACGCAGGAATTAACACTGTTCGACAACTACGATTTTATAGAAAAAATCGAATCTCTGATGGCCGACTGTGAATCGGCCGAGGTGGAGTTCAAATCCGCCAGGGGAGGGTTTCCGGGCAGCTTGTGGGAAACCTACTCCGCTTTCGCCAATACGCAAGGTGGAGTCATCGTATTGGGCGTCAAAGAGAAGGACGGGAAATTCACACTTGACGGCATCACACTGGAGCAGGCGCGCAAATACAAAAAAGAGTTTTGGGACAACGTAAACAACAAGGCTCATTGCAGCGCAAACGTCCTGCAGGAGAAAGACGTGCAGGATGGCGAATACAACGGGAGCTATGTCCTGGTGTTCAATGTGCCACGGGCTCCCCGCAACAAGATACCCGTATATCTGCATAACAACCCCGAGAATACATTCAAGCGGAATTACGAAGGAGACTATCGGTGCGATGCAAGTGAAATCAAGCGTATGTTCGCCGATGCCGATAGCACGGAACATCCCCGCGATTACAAAATTCTGCCCGAATTTACCATCGAGCAGGATATTGACAAGGCAACTCTTGAGCAATACCGCCGGCTGGTCGCAACCAAAAGCCCCGATCATCCGTGGCTGCTACTGGACGACAAACATTTCCTGATGAGATTGAAAGGTTATCAGATCGATCGACGAAAGAAAATCGAGGGACTGACGCTTGCCGGTCTATTGATGTTCGGCAAAACGGACAGCATCACCGACGCCTACGGATGCCCGCAATACTTTCCCGATTACCGCGAATATTTCAGTTCCAACCCCGACGACCGCTGGACAGACCGCATCTGCCCGGACGGCACCTGGGAGGCGAATCTGTTCCAATTCTACTACCGGGTCTATCCCAAGCTGGCCGCAGCCCTGCCCAAGCCTTTCGCCCTGAAGGACGGCATCAGAGAGGACGAAACACCGACACATACGGCTCTACGCGAAGCGTTTATCAATGCACTGGTTCATTGCGACTATTCGGTCGACTCGAACATTACGATCGAACTACACAAGGATTGTTACATATTCTCCAATCCAGGTTCCCTGCTGCTCTCCATTGCCCAATATTATCAGGGAGGCAACAGCGTATGCCGCAACAAGGCCCTGCAAACGATGTTCATGCTGATCGGCTCAGCGGAAAAGGCCGGAAGCGGTGCCGACAAGATCATGCAAGGTTGGAAAAAGGCAAATTACCGCAATCCACGAATCGAGGAGATCACTCACCCCGACAAAGTCGTATTGACATTGCCCCTTGTCAGCTTGTTGTCCGATGAGGTCATCTCCTATCTGAAATCCCTGTTCGGTGAGGACATAACGTCCATAGAACACAACAAGTTGATGACCCTGGCGACCTGTTGCAGCGAGGGCGAGGTCACCAACTATCGGATGCAATTGGTATTGGACAAGCACAGTGCCGATATCACAAAGCTGCTCAAAGAGTTATGCAACGACCGATACCTTATTCCCGAGGGAATCGGCCGCGGCACGCACTACAGAATCAATAAAAAATTCCGGGAGGGGGGACTCCCCGGGAATGTTGCTAGTAATGTTGCTAGTAATGTTGCTAGTAATGTTGCTAGTAATGTTGCTAGCTCTCCAGATAAGGAAAGGCGCAGAAGATTATCTTCCAGCGAATTACACACAGCTATTCTGCACGCGTGTGTTGATTTTGAATCACTGGAAACCATAGCTAACAAAGTAGGGAAAAGTCTGCGATACCTGAAAAACAGAGCCATCCCTATCATGGTTGCCGAAGGGTTGTTGGAACGTGAATATCCCAATATGCCGAAACATCCTCACCAACGATACCGTGCAAAAAAGAGATAGCCAGCCATGCCGCGCCGCCGAAAAATAACGATCCGGGCCTCCGAGCTGGAGTGCTTCGAGACGCTCGTCCGGGAGCTGCAACAGCGGCCGGAGTTTGCCGGATTCGATCCGTCGAGCCTGCACGTCTGGGCTTACGAACGGTATGAGCCGAAGCTGAAGGATGCCGACGCGATTCTCCGTCGCTTCGACTATTGGCTGGGCGTGCACAAGAGCGAGCGCTATCTGATGGTAAACGGCAGCCGGCTCTTCAACAAAAAGGAGCTGGCCGAGGCGCTGGGCGTCGCACGTCCGACACTCGACCGGTGGATTACGAACGGATGGCTGGAGCCGTGCCGCGTACAGATCTCAAGTAGCGGCGACACCCTCTTTGCGGCCAATGCCGTTCGTGAGGTATTGGAACGGTTCCGATAGGCTCGAAAACCACATCACCAAAGAGGACGGCATCCGCCGCCCTCGTTTTTTTGTCCCGAGCAGAATCCGATTACACGGCAGTGCCAACCGAAGCAAACGAATGCCAAAGTCCGGAAACGGACGGCGGCATGTCTTCGGCATGGCACCGGTTGGCGTCGGTTGGCGCTGATCTGTAACGCTATTCGCCGTTTTCGGGAGGGGTTCGGAAAGCCTTTCTTTGCGTCATCAACCAAATTCGAATCGTTATGACCAAGGAAATCTTTCTGAGCGGCATGACCGCCAACCAGCTCTCGGAGATGATTCGCGAATCGCTGCGCGACGAGTTGCGGCAGCTCCACCCCGAACCCTCCGCCGAGACACCGAACTATCTGACCCGCCGCGAGACGGCCCGCCGCCTGCGCATCTCGCTCGTGACGCTCAACGACTGGGTGAACCGCGGGCGGATCCGTGCCCACAAGATTGGTGGGCGCGTCCTCTTCCGCGACAGCGATGTCGAGGCAGCACTGCACCGGATCGTCCCCATCAAAAGCCGATAGCCATGAAGACAACAACAGATTGCATCGGCATCCGGGAGTATCTCCTCCGCCGAGGGCTGCAGCCCCACCACGAAACCGCCACCCACGGCATGTTCCTCTCGCCGCTGCGCGAGGAGCGTACCCCCAGCTTCAGCGTCCGCTACGACAAGGGGCTTTGGTACGACTTCGGGCTGGGCGAAGGGGGCACGCTTCTTCAGTTGGTCATGCGCCTCGAAGGGTGCGGCATGGCAGAAGCCATCCGACACCTGCGCAAAGGGACCGCAGACGAAGTCTCCTTCCAGCCCCTCCCGACCGCCTCGCCGCGCGAAGACTCCCCGCTACGGATTCTCAGCGTCGGGGAGATTCGCCACCCGGCGCTGATCGGCTATCTGCGCGAACGCGGCATCGACCCCGCCGTGGCCGGAGCGCTGTGCCGCGAGATACACTACGCCGTCGGCGAGCGGCGCTTCTTCGCCATCGGCTTCCGCAACGATGCCGGAGGCTGGGAGCTGCGCAGCCCGCAGTTCAAGGGGAGCAGCGCTCCGAAATCCATCACGACCTTCGACCGGCACGGCGACACGGCGCTGCTCTTCGAAGGCTTCTTCGACCTACTCTCCTACCTGACACTGCAACACGAGCCGGAGCCAACCGTCGATACTGCCGTGCTCAACTCCGTGGTGAACCTACCCCGCGCCCTTCCGTTTCTCACACGCCATGCCACGATCCACGCCTTCCTCGATAACGACGAGGCGGGACGCCTCACCCTCGAACGGCTGCGCAGCGCCCTGCCCGGTGCGACCGTCATCGACCGCGCGGAGAGCTACCACGCCCACAAGGATCTGAACGAATCGCTCCAATCGTCCGCGAAGGTTTCCCGCACGCCGCGTCGTCGCGGCCGCAAGTTGTAACGTCGCCCGGAATGACGCCGGAACCGTCGCCCACCCATCGGCCGCTTCGCGACCGCGGCTTTTCCCCCGAGGAAAAAGCCATAGCCTATTAGGGCTTTTTCCGACGCATCGGCCCGCCGACGCTGAAAAAGCCCCAATAGGCCAAAGGGTCAAGCCCCTCTGGACACCCCCTGTCGTGCTGCGCACGCCGACCGCCGAGGCGGTCCCCTCTTCAACCACACAACCCTCCGAAAAATGACCGTACCATGGAATATGCCGTCCTGCATCTTGACAAAGCCCCGGGCAACGAGGCGGCCATGACCGCCCACATCGCCCGCACGAAGATACCTACCAACGCTTCACCCGAACGCACCTGCCTCAACGAGGAGCTCGTCGAGTTTCCCGAAGAGGTGGCCGACCGCACAGAGGCGATCAACTACCGCCTCGAACACGCCGGCCTCACACGCAAGATCGGGACGAACCAGGTGCGGGTGATCCGCGTCATGCTGACCGGTTCGCATGACGCGATGAAACGCATCGAGGAGGAGGGGCGGCTTCCGGAGTGGTGCGCCGACAACCTCGCCTGGCTGCGCGAGACCTTCGGAGCGGAGAACGTCGTCTCGGCCGTCGTGCACCGCGACGAATCGACCCCGCATATCCACGCCGCCGTGGTGCCGATCGTCACGGGCGAGCGCCGCAAGGCCCGCACCGTCCCATCCGAAACACCCGGCAAACGGCACTACCGCCCGAAATCCGCCGCCCGGCCCCGCCTCTGCGCCGACGACGTCATGTCGCGCGTCCGGCTCAAGCAGTATCAGGACAGCTATGCCACAGCGATGTCCAAATACGGGCTGGAGCGCGGCATCGACGGCTCGGAGGCGCGCCACGTCACCACGCAGGAGTTCTACCGCCAGGCCATCGCCCAGCAGCAGGATCTGCAGGAGAACATCGACGCGCTGCTCCGTCTCGAAGAGCAGAAGCGGAAGGCCGTCGAGCTGCTCAAACAACAGGAGCGGCAGGTGCGCACCGAATACGAACAGACCGCCACGCTCCAGGCGCAGAAGAGCGCCGAGCTGAACCGCTCCGAGGCCGAGTTGAAGAGCGTGAAGGGCGAACTGAAGGGTGCCCGATTGAAAAACGCCGCGGCGGAGGTCGGGTCGAATATCGTCGAGGGGATCGGGGCGATGATCGGCACCTCACGTGTCAAGCGGCAGCAGCAGGAGATCGACCGCCTCAACGCAGAGAACGCCACCCTGCACGAGCAGATCGGGACGCTGAACCGTGCCAACCGCGAGGAGAAGGCCCGACATGAGCAGGCCGAACAGCAGCTGCAGGCGAAACTCGACCGCATCGAACAGTGGCTGCCCGACACGCAGACGCTCATCAGCTGGGGCGAATACTGCCGCGACATGGGGATCTCGGAGTCGGGCGCCCGCGAGATTATCGCCATGAAGCCCCTTTACGTCTCGGGCGAACTCCGCGCTCCGGAGTATTCGCGCCGCTTCGACGTCTCGAATACCGAGATCCGTCTGCAACGCGACCCGAACGGTCCCGGAGGCTTCCAGCTGCTCATCGACCACCAACCCGCACACGCCTGGTTCCGCCAACGGTATGTGGAGCTCATGACCCGCCTGGGCTACCCCGTCCGTCCCGAACGTCCCGTCATCCGACGCCACACCATCAAGCGGTAGCACCCCGCCGCCGCACCGTTTTTGTATGAAAAATTGCACGGACTTTCCCGAAAAACCGCTATCTTTACTTGAAATATTCTTTTCCAATTACCTATGGCAACCATGAATACGGCCGATATCGGCTTCGAGAAGGAGATTTGGCGGGCAGCAGACAAGATGCGCGGCAATATCGACGCGTCGGAATACAAGTCCGTCGTGCTGGGGCTGATCTTCCTGAAATACATTTCCGACAAGTTCGAGACCAAATACCGCCAGCTCGTCGACGAGGGCGAGGGCTTCGAGGAGGACAAGGACGAATACACCGCCGAGAACATCTTCTACGTCCCGGCCGAGGCACGCTGGGAGACCATCGCCGCACAGGCCCACACCCCCGAGATCGGCACCGCCATCGACAACGCCATGCGGGCCATCGAGCGCGAAAACCGGCGTCTGAAGGACATCCTGCCGAAGAACTTCGCGCGGCCCGAGCTCGACAAACGACGCCTGGGCGAGGTCGTCGACCTCTTCACCAACATCCGCATGCACCAGCACGGCGACTCGAAGGACATCCTCGGCCGCACCTACGAATACTGCCTCTCGCGCTTCGCCGAGGCCGAGGGCAAACTGGCGGGCGAATTCTACACCCCGGCGTGCGTCGTCAAGACCCTCGTGCAGGTGCTGCAACCCTTCCGGGGGCGTGTCTACGACCCTTGCTGCGGTTCGGGCGGGATGTTCGTGCAGTCGGCACGCTTCATCGAGAGCCACGCGGGTAATATCAATAATATCTCGGTCTACGGTCAGGATTCGAACCCCACGACGTGGAAGATGGCGCAGATGAACCTCGCCATCCGGGGCATCGAGGCCGACCTGGGGCAGTACAACGCCGACACCTTCTTCCACGACTGCCACCCGACGCTCAAGGCCGACTTCGTGCTGGCCAATCCGCCCTTCAACCTCAGCGACTGGGGCGCCGACCGCCTCGCGGACGACGTGCGCTGGAAGTATGGAACCCCGCCGAACGGCAACGCCAACTTCGCGTGGATCCAGCACATCATCCACCACCTCGCCCCGACGGGGCGTGCGGGCGTCGTGCTGGCCAACGGCTCGCTGTCGAGCCAGAGCGGCGGCGAGGGCGACATCCGGCGGCGGCTGGTCGAGGCCGACCTGGTGGACTGCATCGTGGCCATGCCTCCGCAGCTCTTTTATACGACGCAGATTCCCGTCTCGATCTGGTTCTTCAACAAGGCCAAGACGCAGCCGGGCCATACGCTCTTCATCGACGCGCGCAACCTCGGGACGATGGTCACGCGCAAGCTGCGCGAGCTGACCGACTGCGAGTCGAAGGATCCGGCCCGCCGGGGCGACATCCAGCGCATCGCCGACACCTATTGGGCCTATGCCGAGGGGCGTCTGGAGGCGGAGCAGGGCTTCTGCGCCGTGGCGACGACCGGGGAGATTGCGGCGCAGGACTTTATTCTGACGCCGGGGCGGTATGTGGGCATCGCGGCGCAGGCGGAGGATTCGGAACCCTTCGCGGCGAAGATGGAGCGGCTGACGGGTGAGCTTTCGGCCCTTTTCGCGCAGTCGCACGATCTGGAGGCAGAGATCCGCCGGCAGTTGGAAAGTATCGGGTATAAAATGGAGTAGATATGTGTTTTATCGAATTTCTCAATGAATATACCGGAGCCTTTACGGTTCTATTGACACTTATTCTCGTCATCATCAATATCTATATGGGATGGCAGAATTATGTACTGCGGAAAGATTCAATAAGACCAAAGGTATTGGCTGAGGTATATAGAGATAAATTGGAATGTATTGTTCATTATAAATTCATCAACTATGGAGCCTCTTCTGCTGTCAATCTACGAATCAAAATCGACCCATATTTAATTGAGAAGGCTCATCAATCTGTCCCATTGAGTCGAAATATGAAACAGATAGAAAACGGTTTTTTCTCATTGTCGCCCGGAGAGGAATTTGGACTTTCCACAGAAACCAGATGGGCAGAAACGCGTAATCGTAAGATTTCTTTATCATATACTTATGAAGATCTTTCCGGAAATTCATATTCCGAAAAATATCTTTTCGATTTATCGACACTCTATCTTAAATTAACCCCAAACAAGGCTGAAAAATGGGCGAGTGGAAAACATACCGGCTGGGGGAGATCTGCGATGTTCGAGATGGGACACATGATTCTCCCAAACAAAGTTTAACAGGGAAACCATTAGTAACGTCTAAAAACATCAAAGGTGGGATAATTAATCTATCATCAACTTATTTAATTTCTAACGAAGACTATCAGTCTATAAATAAAAGAAGTTGCGTACATCAATGGGATATATTATTTTCTATGATAGGCACTGTTGGTGAATTGGCTATTGTCAAAAATGAACCACAGTTTGCTATCAAGAATATTGGTCTTTTCAAAATGAATGGAGACCAATTATTATCTTATTGGATATATTACTATCTACATTCTGATAATGCACAAGAAAACATACTCAAAAATATAAAAGGTTCTACTCAACAGTATATTGCATTAAAAGATTTACGACTGTTACCAATAGGACTACCTCCGATTGAAATTAGACAACGGATTGTTGAGATATTGAAATCCTTCGATGATAAAATCGAATTGAATCGGCGGATCAATGCGAATTTGGAGGCGCAGGCGCAGGCCCTCTTCCGGTCGTGGTTTGTGGATTTCGAACCCTTCCGCGACGGCCCCTTTGTCGATTCCGAATTAGGCAAAATCCCTCAAGGCTGGAAGGTCGCCGAATTAGGAGATGTTACCAAACAACAAACGGAAAAAGTTGGACCACAAAAAACGGTAAAGGTATTGTCTCCAATTACCACAGGGGAACTTGTCCTATCGGAAGAATATTTCACCAAGCAGGTTTTCAGCGAAAGCATTGCAAAATACATCATCGTAAAGCCCGACCAGTTCGCATACAATCCGGCGCGTATCAACATCGGTTCTATTGGTCGGAATACCTTCGAATTCGACGGTTGCGTAAGCCCCGTTTATGTCGTTTTTGAATGCGAAAAAGGATATCATTACTTTTTTGACTTCTTCAGAAAGACCGACGCATTCAAGCAAGAAGTGATATCCCGTGCAATCGGAGGAGTTCGTCAGACTTTGGGATATAAGGATTTTGCTTTGATTAAGGTCATATATCCTCCTCAAAATGTCGTATTGGAATTTAACAGAATATATACTAATTTATTAAATTTACAGAATCATAATATTTTGGAAATAAAGACCCTTTCCGCCTTGCGCGACACCCTGCTGCCCAAATTGATGGCCGGAGAAATAAATGTAGAATAAAAACCTAAAATACTATCATTATGAATCAACTACTTACTCCTTGCGTAATCCAAGCATTTTTTATTTGCATTACAGTAATAATATCACTCTATATCCTCCGTTCATTTTATAAGATATATTGCTCCAGGCCGCAGGCACATATAGGAAACGGAGAAAATTCCAGAAATAATCAAAGTTTACCTTATCTATTTTGGTCAAGTGTAATATTACTTATTGGTATTGCTATTTTTTCTTATGGATTCCACCAAAATAGAACAGTTCTTGATTTTATCTCTTTAGCCTCCGCTCTGATTTCAATTATTCTGGCAATCATCACGATAATATATTCATTCTATACCAACGGCCGCTCTGTTGGACAAGCCGAGAAATTACAGGAAGCGGCAGAAGAAGTACAAAAAGCGACCAAAGCGTATTCCGAATCAGCGGGAAGCTTGCAGCTCAATATTCAAAAGATTCTGAGCAAGATAGATCATGTCGAAGCGAATACCAATGCAATATACAACAATATTTACAATGTTTCAGACGAAAAGGGAAATCATTCCGGATCAAAAACAGAACAATTGGTTAGGCAATCTTCCGCATTAGGAACAATGGCTTTGTACGCAGCAAGTTTATCGAAAGAGCATAACAAAAATTTTCCTCTTGCAATTCTTGGAGAACTTCAAAACGCATCATATTGTTCTGGATTTCTAATTGCAGTTTCTTGTATAGATCTTATTGAGGTTCAATTAATTATTGAGAATAATTCTATTTTCATTTCTGTTGATAAATATGATACCAACCTTAAAGATAGTGTCATTAAGAAAATAAATTATTACATAGAAGATGCTGACGTCGACACAGATAATAAAGATTTTTTTACAAAAACAAAAGAGAAAATAGATCAATACTTCTGCAACAATCCAAGTAAATAAATCATAAAAGAATACGGTCCAACTTATGCCCTTCACCGAAGCCCATTTCGAAAACGCCATCCTCGAAATCTTCCGAGACCTGCTCGGTTACGAGTACCTCTACGGCCCCAATGTCGTGAGGGACTTCGCTGAGCCCCTCTGCATGGAGATTCTCGACGAGGCCCTCGTCCGCATAAACCCCTCGCTCCCCCGCGCCGCCATCGACGAGGCCATCGCCCGCATCCGAAACATCGAAAGCGGTTCGCTCGCCCGCAAAAACGCCCGGTTCACCGACATGCTCCAGAACGGCGTGGCGGTCAACTACTTCGACGGCAGCGAACAGCGTGCCGGGCTGGTGCGGCTGGTGGATTACGACCTCCCGATGCGCAACCGGTTCACGGTCGCGAACCAGTGGACGGTCGAGGAGCGTTCGGTGCGAAGGGCCGACATCGTGGTGTTTGTCAACGGGTTGCCGCTGGTGGTCGTCGAGCTGAAATCCCCCTCGCGCGAGGCAACCGACGTCTCGGAGGCCTACGCCCAGCTGCGAAACTACATGCAGGAGATTCCCTCGCTGTTCGTCTACAACGCCTTCTGCGTGATGAGCGACCTGGCTACGACCAAGGCCGGGACCATCACGGCGGGCGAGGACCGATTCATGGAGTGGAAGACCGTGGACGGCAAGCTGGAGGACGCGCGCTACGCCAATTTCGACGTCCTCTTCCGCGGGATGTTCGAGAAGAGCCGCTTCATCGAGCTGCTCGGCGGCTTCATCTGCTGCGCGGAGAAGGACGGGCAAGACATCAAGATATTGAGCGCCTACCATCAGTTCTACGCCGTGCGCAAGGCCGTCGATTCGACGCTCTGCGCCGCCGAGACGGACGGTCGCGGCGGGGTATTCTGGCACACGCAGGGAAGCGGCAAGTCGCTGTCGATGGTCTTCTTCGCCAAGCGGTTGCAGCGGGCGATGGCCTCACCGACGATTGTCGTGCTGACCGACCGCAACGACCTCGACGGGCAGCTGTACGGTCAGTTTGCGCAGTGCAGCGATTTTTTGCGGCAGGTGCCCGTGCAGGCCTCGAGCCGCGCCCATCTGCGCGAGCTGCTGGCCGGGCGCGAGGCAAACGGCATTTTCTTCTCGACGATGCAGAAGTTCGAGGAGGGAGACGGACCCCTCTCTGAGCGCCGCAACATCGTGGTGATGGTCGACGAGGCGCACCGCAGCCAGTACGGGCTGGAGGAGCACATCGACGCGCGCACGGGGCGCGTGCGCACAGGTGCGGCGCGGCTGGTACGCAACGCCCTGCCGAATGCCACCTACATCGGCTTCACGGGGACCCCGATTGCGCAGAAGGACCGCTCGACGCGCGAGGTCTTCGGCGACTACATCGACGTCTACGACATGACGCAGGCCGTCGAGGACGGCGCCACGCGCCCGGTCTTCTACGAGAGCCGCGTCGTTAATCTCCATCTCGATGAAGAGACGCTACGCCGCATCGATGCCGAGTACGACGCGATGGCCGAGGAGGCCGAGGAGTACGCCGTCGAGAAGAGCAAGCGCGAGTTGGGACGCATCGACTCGATTCTGGGGGCCGATGCAACGGTGGCGTCGCTGTGCGAGGACATCGTGAAGCACTACGAGGAGTTCCGCCAGTGGGAACAGACCGGAAAGGCGATGATTGTGGCCTACTCGCGGCCGATTGCGATGAAGATTTACCATCGGATTCTGGAGATGCGCCCCGAGTGGAGCGAGAAGCTGGCCGTGGTGATGACTTCGAGCAACAAGGACCCCGAGGAGTGGCGGGCCGTGATCGGCAACGACGCCCACAAGAAGGAGCTGGAGCGGCGGTTCAAGGACAATGCCGGGCCGCTGAAGATTGTCATCGTGGTGGACATGTGGCTGACGGGGTTCGATGTTCCCTCGCTGGCGACGATGTATGTCTACAAGCCGATGGCAGGACACAACCTCATGCAGGCCATTGCGCGCGTGAACCGCGTCTTCGGCGACAAGCAGGGCGGATTGGTGGTCGATTACGTCGGCATCGCCTCGGCCCTGAAGCAGGCGATGAACGACTACACGTTGCGCGACCGCCGCAACTACGGCGACCCCGACATCGCCAAGACGGCCTATCCGGAGTTTCGGAAGAAGCTGGAGGTGTGCCGCGACCTGCTGCACGGTTACGACTACGCGGGATTCCGGGGCAATTCGGACCTCGAACGTGCCCGGGCCATCAGCGGCGGCGCCGACTTCCTGCAGGCTCCGGAGCGGGCGAAGGTCAAGGAGGATTACATCCGCGAGGCGCTGCTGCTGCGGCAGGCGCTGTCGCTATGTCAGAGTATGCCCGACCGCGAAGAGCGGCTCGAAGCGGCCTATTTCGAGGCCGTGCGCACCTTGTTGACGCGCGTCGAGGGCAAGGGCAAAATCTCGTTCCGCGAAATCAACGAGCGCATCAACGAGCTGCTCCGGCAGAGCATTCAGAGCGAAGGGGTCATCAACCTCTTTTCGGACGTGCAGGAGGAGTTTTCGCTCTTCGACCCGAAGTTCCTCGAGGAGATCGGCCGCATGAAGGAGAAGAATCTGGCCGTGGAGCTGTTGCGCAAGTTGATTGCCGAGCAGGTGCAGCTCTACCGTCGGACCAACACGGTGCGGGCCGCGAAGTTCTCGGAGATTCTTGCCCAGGCGATGAGCAACTACCTGAAGGGGATGCTGACCAACGAGGAGGTAATCGAGGAGCTGTTGAAGACGGCCCGCGAGATCATCGACGGCGAAAAGGCGGGCCAGGCGCTGCACCTCACGACCGAGGAGCTGGCCTTCTACGATGCGCTGACCAAGCCCGAGGCCGTGCGGGACTTCTACACGAACGACCAGCTGCTGGCCATCACGCACGAACTGACCGATGCACTGCGCAAGAACAAGACGATCGACTGGAATCTGAAGGAGAGCGCCCGAGCCGGCATGCGTCGGCTGGTCAAACGACTGCTCAAGAAGTACAAATATCCGCCCGAGGGACAGGAGGACGCACTGAACACCATCATGGAGCAGTGCGAAATGTGGTCGGAAAACAGTTGAGCCAAACGGCAAACCGGCCCTCTGCCGTACAAATGCCGTACAAATTCAAACGAAAACCGCGTTGTAGACATCTACAACGCGGTTTCTGCGAGGTCTGAAGCGGACTCGAACCGCTGTACAAGGTTTTGCAGACCTTTGCCTAGCCACTCGGCCATCAGACCATTTCATATACACCGTCCCTAAACAATCCCTCCAACCCCTCTCTACAACAATCCGGGAAAAACCAGGGCCACTCCTCGTCACCCCCCCTCCGAATCGCAAAACTGGCTGGAATCCAATAACCATGCCGATGTATCGGAGTGCAAATATACAAACTTTTCCGTTTCTACCAAAACTTAACGACATCTTTCATCCATTTTTACCGCAAAACGCTCCGTATTCCCCCAAAAATAGCTACCTTTATTCCCGGATTTTCAAAGCGACCGTATGACCATCGAGGATATTGCCCTGCAGATGACCCCCGGAATCGGTGTGAAAGGGGCCGTGCACCTGCTCGAAACCTTCGGCGACGCACGGCGCATCTTCGCGGCATCCGAGGACGAACTCGTCGGAAAAGCCCGGCTCCGACCCGAAACCGCCCGACAACTCCTCCGACGTCAGGGATTCAACCCCGCTGCCCGCGAAATCGAGTACTGCCGCCGGAACAACATCCGGATCATCGCGTCCACGGATTCAGAATATCCACCCCTGTTGCGCGAAATGCCCGACTATCCCCATGTCATCTATCTCATGGGGAACCCTCAGGTGCTGAAAACCCGTTGCATCTCCATGGTCGGAACCCGGCAGGCTACACCCTACGGGCAATCCATGTGCAACCGGCTCGTCGAAGGCCTCGCCGAAAGGATCCCCGGACTCTGCATCGTCAGCGGACTGGCCTTCGGAATCGATGTCGCCGCACACCGTGCCGCCCTCGCCGCCGAAGTCCCCACCATCGCCGTGCTGGCCAACGCTCTCCCGGGGATCACTCCCGTCCAACACGCCGGAGTCGCACGCGACATCCTCGCGCACGGAGGCGCCCTCGTCTCGGAACTCCATTCGCAATCCAAGCAGAACGGAAACTTCTACCTCGCCCGAAACCGAATCATCGCCGGACTAAGCGCCGGATGCATCATCGTCGAATCCCCCGACAGCGGCGGTTCGCTCGTCACCGCCCATTGCGCCGATGCCTACAACCGAACGGTCATGGCCGTTCCGGGGCGCGTTACCGACCGTTCATCGGCAGGTACGAACCACTTGATCCGCAACCGAAAGGCGCAACTGGTCATGAGTGCCGACGACATCATCCGCGAACTGATGTGGGACCTGGACGAGGACCCCGCAGCATTCCAACCCCAGGCCCCGACTCCGGAACTGACACCCGATGAGCAACGGCTGCTCGAATGCTTCCCGTCCAGCGATCCGCTGCCGCTCGAAACCCTCGCCCAACAGTGCGGAATGAATCCCGGAGAACTCGCCGCCCTGCTCATCGGTCTCGAACTCTCGGGAGCCATCCGGCAACTCCCCGGAAATCGATACATGAAGCTATGAATCTGATCGATACACATTCCCATCTCTACGACGAAGCATTCGACCCGGACCGTGAGGAGGCTTTCGAAAGGGCCCGAAACGAGGGGGTCAGGCGGCTCCTGCTTCCGGCCATCGACTCCGAGAGTCACGAACGGCTCTTCGACCTTTGCCGTCGGCATCCCGACCGCTGTACGCCCATGATGGGGCTGCACCCCACCTCGGTCAACGAAAATCCCCGCTGGCGTGAGGAGCTGAATCTCGTGGAGCATTATCTGCAGAGCCCGCCCGAAGGAATTCCGCCCTTCTGCGCCGTGGGCGAAATCGGGCTTGACCTCTACTGGAGCCGGGAGTTCCGCGAGGAGCAGATCGAGGCGTTCCGCCGCCAAATCGAACTCGCCCTGCAATACCGCCTTCCGATCGCCGTCCACACGCGCGACGCCTGGCCCGAAACGGTCGAAATCATCCGCGAATACCGCGGGCGCGGCCTCCGGGGCGTCTTCCACGCCTTCTCGGACGGCATCGAAACCTATCGCGGACTGAGAACCTGCGGCGAATTCCTCTTCGGGATCGGAGGCGTCGTCACCTTTAAGAAAAGCCGCCTTGCGGAGGTCGTGCGCGAAATGGAGCTGCGGGACCTCGTGCTCGAAACCGACTGCCCCTATTTGACACCGGTTCCCCACCGCGGCGAACGCAACGAGTCCTCCTACGTCCGCTTCGTCTGCGAAAAGGTCGCCGAACTGAAGGGGCTTACCCCCGAAGAGGTGGCCGAAGCCACCACGGCCAACGCCGAGGCCATGTTCGGAGGAATGTCTCCCGCAAAGACCGCCTGAAAACAGCTGTTCCGAACCATGAAACGCATCCGCATCACCGTTATCCGCAAGGTCTGCCACCAGGACCTGATCGCACGCTACGAAAACCCGATCGAACACGCCTGCGACATGCAGGAGGGGCAGGTTTTCGTCTGCGAGGGCTGGCAGCGGCCCGAAGGGTTGTGCGAAAGCGCCTGGCAGACCCTCTCGCCCTTCGTCATGGCCCTGGCCCACGGTGCCACGGACTTCTACGACGGATGGATGAAGAACCCCGCCTCGGCGATGCTTTCGTGCAACGACGGGTTCCGGCCCGTCAGCTTTCTCGTCGAGGCGCTCGACGGAACGGCTGCGGACAAAGCGCGCCCCGAAATCCCCGAAGCACCTGAAGTCCCCGAAACATTCTGAAAAAGAATACCATGAACGACATGCGATCCTCCATTCTGATCATCTACACCGGCGGGACCATCGGCATGAAGACCGATGCCGTCACCGGCGCTCTCGTCCCGTTCGATTTCAGCGGCATCTACGAGGAGTTCCCTTCGCTGAAGCGCCTCAATGTCGACATCGACGTCCACACCGTCGACCCGGTAATCGACTCCTCGAATGTCGAGCCCTCGAACTGGATCGCCCTGGCCGAGTTGATCCGCGACAATTACGCCCGTTACGACGGATTCGTCGTCCTGCACGGCACCGACACCATGTCCTACACCGCCTCGGCCCTGAGTTTCCTGCTCGAAAACCTCGCCAAACCCGTGGTCTTCACCGGCAGCCAGATCCCCATCGGCGTGCTGCGCACCGACGGCCGCGAGAACCTTATCACGGCCATCGAGATCGCCGGAGCCCGTATCGACGGCCGACCCGTTGTCCCCGAAGTGTCGCTCTACTTCCAGAACCGCCTGTTCCGCGCCAACCGAACCACCAAACGCAGCGCCGAGGCGCTGAACGCATTCCAGTCCTACAACTACCCGCCGCTTGCCGAAGTCGGCGTCAACATCGCCTACAACCATCCCGCCATCCTGCAACCCGCGGAATACTCCGGCGAACTGCGCATCGCCACCCGCCTCTCCGGAGGAATCGAACTCGTCAAACTGTTCCCGGGGCTCGGCGAAGAGATCCTTCAGGCCATGTTCCGGGCCCCGGGACTGCGGGCCGTGGTGCTCGAAACCTACGGCGCGGGGAACGCTCCCACGTCGGAACGTTTCATCCATGTCGTCAAAGAGGCCGTCGACCGCGGGATCATCCTGCTCAACATCACACAGTGCGGCGGAGGCCGCGTCGCCATGGAACTTTACGAGACCGGGCTCATGCTCCAGAAAACCGGAGTGCTCTGCGGCTACGACATGACGGCCGAAGCTGCCGTCACCAAACTCATGTACGTCCTCGGGCTCGGACTCCCCGATGAGGAAACCCGAGCCCTGTTGCGCAGGCCCCTGCGCGGAGAATTTACCACCTAAGACGTTGCACGGAACGATTTTTTTTCCTATATTTCGCACTGCTAATATGCCCGTACTGCTGGGTACATTCCGCGGACGGGGGTGGCAGAGCCAAGTGAAACGACTGGCAAACAAACAATTAAGCGAATCCGAGAGAAGCTATTCGGGATTTGGAGATGCGTATGGGAATCACGTACAATTCCCTTGCGGATGTCTGAAACGGATTTAGAAACTCCCGGGGACCGAAAAAAAATAAATTTTTAGTAAAATTTTAAACCACAAAAATTCGGCCAAAGCAGGGGGGGGGGAAGAAGAAACCGAGGAGGTCCGAAAGGGACTAAAAAAAGAGAGACGGAAACTCCCCGAGAAACCGAGAAGGCCCGGAAAGAACTAAAAAAGAAGAGAGCCGGAAGGTACCCAAAAAACAAGGAGGCCCGGAAGGAACTAAAAAAGAGAGACGGAAATTCCCCGAAAACCGAGGAGGTCCGAAAGGGACTAAAAACCGAAAAAACTTGAAAAAGACCGAAAGCACCCAGGAAAACCTCAAAAAAAAATCAACTACAAATAAAATCAACTAATCAAATTCAATTTTATCCAACACAACTATGAAAAAACTCTTTTTGATTTCGTCGGTTGCCCTTTCCGTACTGGGTACCGTTAGTGCTTTTGCGCAGGATGCCGCAGCCGCAGCCGAAACGGTTGTCGCCGAAACCCAAATGGCTGGTGACAGCCTGCACCACGTCATGATGCAAAAGTTCCTCGAAGGCGGTTGGCAATGGATGCTTCCGATTTTGGTATTCCTCGTACTCGGTTTGGCTGTAGCCATCGAACGTATCCTTTACCTGTCGCTCTCGACGATCAACTCGAAGAAATTCATCGCCAAGGTCGAAGAGACCCTGCAAAATGGCGGCATCGAGGCTGCCAAAGAGATTTGCCGCAACACCCGTGGCCCGATCGCTTCGATCTACTATCAGGGCCTCGACCGCTACGACCAGGGTCTCGACTCGGTTGAAAAAGCCGTCGTTTCCTACGGATCCGTACAGACCGGCCAGATGGAGTCGGGACTGACATGGATCGGCCTGTTCATCGCCCTCAGCCCGATGCTCGGATTTATGGGTACCGTCGTCGGTATGGTCGACGCATTCGACGCCATCCAGGCTGCCGGCGATATCAGCCCGACGCTCGTTGCAGGCGGTATCAAGGTCGCCCTTCTGACGACCCTCATGGGTCTTATCGCTGCGGTTATTCTTCAGCTGTGCTACAACTACATCGTTTCGAAGATCGACTCCCTCGTCAACACAATGGAGGATTCCTCCATCACCCTGATGGATATCCTGACGGCTTACAACAAGAAATAATCGAACTCTGTAAAAGTCTTTAGCAATCATGAAAAAAATAATGAACATATTGCTGGGAGTTCTGATGGTAATCACCGTGGTCCTTCTGGTCTACGCGATCGCCACCGGGGGCTCGGAAGCCGCGATCAGCGTAAACCTCATATGGTGCTACGTCCTCATCGTAGCCGCCATCGCTGCCGCTCTCTTCTGCGCCGTCTTCGGAATGACCCAGAACCCGGCAGGCATCAAGGGAACCTTATTGTCCTTTGTGCTGATAGTCGCCATAGTCGGCATAGCATACTTTATTTCCGCCAGCCACTCGGTTCAAATTCCCGACCTCGCAAACAACAGTGTATTCGACCGTGGTGCAACCGTGCTGACTGAAACCAGCATCCTGGTGACGTACGTAGCCATAGTTGCTGCAATCGTAACGACCGTAGTTACCGAAATCTGGGGAGCACTTAAATAATAAAATGAGCGGTTATGGCAAGAAACGCAAGAAAAACACCGGAAGTAAGAGCTGACTCCCAAGCCGACATCGCCTTCCTGCTGCTCATTTTCTTCCTGGTCGCCACGACCATGAATACCGATGCGGGTATCGCGCGCGTGCTTCCCCCGATGCCTCCTGAGGACCAACAGCAGGAGGAGATCAAGGTGAAGGAGCGCAACCTCTTCCTCGTATTCATCAACGGGCGAGGCGACATCATGGCGGGAGCATCCGGCAAACAGGAGCCCATCGTCCTCAGCCAGCTCAAGGAGCGGGCCAAGGAGTTCATCGTGAACCCGATGGACGACCCCAATCTGCCCGAGCGGATCGACAAGGAGATCGAGCTTGCCAACGGCGGCAAATGGGTATTTCCCGTCAGCGAAGGCGTGATCTCGTTGCAAACAACCCGCGATACGAACTATCAGTCCTATATCATGGTGCAGAACGAACTCACCCGCGCCTTCAACGAGGTGCGCGATGAGGTCGCTATCCGCAAGTTCGGATCCAAATATAGCGAACTCACCGAGGACGAGCGCAATGCGGTAGCAAAAGCTGTGCCCTTGAAGATTTCGGAAGCAGAACCACGTAATATTAAAAGGTAAGTAAGCCATGGCAGTAATGAAAAAGACGGGAGACAAAAAAGAAGTCCCCGCTATCTCGACCGCTTCGCTTCCTGACGTGATCTTCATGATCCTCTTCTTCTTCATGGTCTCCACGACCATGCGTGATCAGGAACTGCTCGTAAGATACAAGCTCCCGGAGGCTACCGAAATCCAGAAGCTGGAGAAGAAATCTCTCGTCAGCTACATCCACATCGGTCCCCCCTCCCTGTCGATGCAGGCCAAGTTCGGTACCGCGCCCCGCATCCAGTTGAACGACTCCTACAAATCCACCCGGGACATCCTGGACTTCGTCGCTGCAGAACGCGACAAGCTCAGCGAAGCGGACCGTGCCTCGATGACCATCTGCCTCAAGGCCGACCAGGCTACGAAGATGGGTATCGTGACCGATGTCAAGCAGGAACTCCGGCGTGCTAACGCGCTGAAGATCTCCTATGCGGCTTCGAAATCGCTGGGATACCAGTTCCAGTAACAGCCCGAAGGATATTCTGAAAAGCAGACCTCTTTCGAGGTCTGCTTTTTTATTCAAGAGAGGGGGGGGCAAAAGCCCCGGAACGAAAAGGGATCAAAAAGGAAACTCCAACTGGTCGATCTCGTGATTGAACGTCAGCCGATGATGGGGAGTCAACCCGTACTTGCGAATCGCCAGCCGATGCTCCCGCGTGGGATAGCCCTTGTTCTTCAACCAACCGTATTGCGGATACGCCTCGGCCAGACGGCGCATATACTCATCCCGGTGCGTCTTGGCAAGCACCGACGCCGCAGCAATATCCGCATACTTCCCGTCCCCCTTGACAATGCACTTCCACGGAATCTCCAACCGCGTCCGGAACCGGTTGCCGTCGATCGCCAGAAATTCCGGAGCCGGATCGAGCCGCGCCGCCGCCAGCGACATCCCCTCGAACGACGCATTCAGAATGTTGATTTCGTCGATCCGGGCCGCCGAAACCGCCTCCACGGCCCAGGCAAGCGCCTCCCGTTCGATGATTGACCGGAGTTTGTCGCGGTTCCGCTCGGTCATCTGCTTCGAATCGTTCAGCAACGGATCGTGAAAATCCCGCGGGAGAATCACCGCAGCCGCAAAGACCGGACCGGCCAGACATCCCCGACCGGCCTCATCGCAACCGGCTTCCAACAGTTCGTATTGATACTGATTCTCCAACATGGCATTCCAATCGCAAAAACAAGAAGCCGACGCCATCGGCATTTCGCACCTCACCCGCGGAACCTCTCCGGAGAAAAGCTCCGCCAAGGCCGACAAACGATTATGACAAAGTTAGGCAATATTCCGCTTTTTCGTTAATTTTGCCTTCGAAAAAAAGATTCCGGCCATGAAGTTCAACATCGCACGGCAAACCCTTGTCCCGGCTTTCCTGACGCTTGTCGCACTTGCGGCCTTTGCGATGTGGAGCGCCGGATCGCCCGCCGGAGATCTCCCCGTCGGGAATCCGTCCCCGACTGGCGGAGAGCTGGCCCTATCAACCCCCGCGGAACTGCTTGCCCGATTCCAGGCAGCCTGCCCCGGATGGTCACGTTGGATCGGAGGGTTCCTGATCCTCTTCGTCGGCATGAGCCTCGGACGCCTGACAGTACGTTACAACCTCTACTCCGTCGGAACCTGCCTGGCCATTCCGCTCTACGGCGCAATCACCGCGGGCCTGCTCGACAAAGAGAGTTTCCTGACCACACTCACGGCCGCAACACTCCTGGCCCTCGCCTCCAGGAACTACGCCCGTTCGTTCTGCAACGGATACGGATTCGACGCCTTGTTCCGAGCCTCGCTCTACCTCGGAATCCTGATGCTCATTGTCCCGGCAGCCCTGCCGTTCGTGCTGATCCTGCCACTGGCCGTCGCTCTCTTCCGGCGGACCCTGCGCGAAACCGTCGTCGCAATCGCCGGACTCCTCCTCCCGATCCTCACGTTCTGCTATCTCAACTGGGGCGCCGGAGGTGATTTCATCGACCCGCTCCTCCGGGGATACGGGCTCATTACAACCGGCGCCCCCCTTGCGACAGTCCTCGCAATCCCCGGCCGGGAACTCTTCCTGCTCGGCGGGATCCTCCTGCTCGATCTGACAGCCCTCTTCTATTTCCTCTCGGACATCTACGCCGTGGGAACCAGATCACGAGCCATCTTCATCTTCTTCACCTGTCTGCTGCTCCTGAATATTCCGGCAGCCTGCAACCCCGCGGCGAATCCCGCCATCACTCAACTCACAGCCATCCCCTCCGCCGTTCTCCTGCCCTTCCTTTTCGTCCGGATTCACCGGACCCTGTCGTTGACCGTCTACATCCTGTTGCTCACCGCGACGGTCGCAATCGTTATATTACAATAACATATTTAGTCTAAATCATAACATAAATAGTCATATTTTACTATTTATGTCCAAATATGCTATTCAATATAGTAGATTGGAAAGTTTTAATTGTATATTTGAAAACGAACAAAAGTGACGCAACGCTTTGTTCCAAAAAACCTAATATACAATTAACATGAAGAATTCAATGAATTCGTCGTCGGTTCAACAACCGATGATCGTGAAGTACGTAGAGTCGCTTCACAACGGAATCCGAACCCAGGTCCTGTCCCGGTACGCCATCGGCTACATCCTCCGCGGAACCAAGTACATCTACGACGGAGACAAACGCCAGACCCTCACCCGCGGAGACGTCTTCTACCTCGGAATCGGTCACCACTACATCGAAAACTGCCCCGAAGGCGGCCAACCCTTCGAACAGGTGCTCTTCTACTATACGCCCGAAGACCTCCAGCGCATCCTCATGCACCTGAACATCACCTACGGACTGAACATTTCGAACGAACATTCGTGCGAAAACTGCCGGAACCGCAGCCAGGTCCACATGCCCGCCTGGAACGCCCTGCGCAACTTTTTCATCAATACGAACAACTACCTGCGCGACGAGGAGTTCCGACACGACGAAACGGCCGAGAATATCAAGATGACCGAATTGATCTATCTGATCGCCTCACACGAAGACTGCTGCATCAAAAGCAAACTGCTGAGCAATGTCGACAGCGCCAGGGAGAATTTCGAACAGACCGTCTACGACCATATCTTCAAGGACATTTCGATCGAGGAGCTCGCCAAACTCACCAACCGTTCGCTGACCTCTTTCAAGAAAGAGTTCCGCCGCCATTTCCAGATGCCGCCACACAAGTGGTACATCCGGCAGCGGCTGATGCATTCGCGCCTGCTGCTCATTTCGACGTCGAAATCCATCTCCGAAATCGGCAATGAATGCACCTTTCCCAACACGTCGCACTTCATCAAACTCTTCAAGAAGGAGTACCAGATGACCCCGGCAACCTACCGCCACCGACACCTTACAGCCCTTCCCTCCGAGGCGCAGGCCCCGCTGGGAGAGGCCGCGGAAGAAGAGGCATTGCAGCACATCCTTTAATCAAAAACTTACAAAATCGCAATAAATTAAAAATTTTTTAATTACAATCTGTCCAATTAAAGTTCCCGGATTAAGAAAAATATTAGAAAATATTTGGTTTTTCCTCAAATTCGGATTATTTTTGTATATTAAACGTGGGGTTCTCCCACTCTCATTGACCTAACTAACCTAACCAGAGCGACCCGATACCGTTGGTATCGGGTCGCTTCTTTTTGCCCGGAGAGGTGGCAAAAAAAGGGATGGGAGGAGACAAGGTTCAGGGCCGGAAAAGGGAAAGGCCTGAAGCCCCGCAGAGAAAGGAGACGGGGCTGGTTCAGGCTCGGAACGGGAGGCGGGAGCCGGTTCGGGCTGAGCGAAATTCCGGCCCCAACGGTAAGGCAAGCTCAAGACAGAGAGGATTCAGACCCGGGATTCAGAGGTATCGGCCCCCGAGTCGCCGGGCTTCGGAAACAAGCTCCGGATCGGCCGCAAATGCCCGAAGCCGCGGCTCCGCAGCCAGGCAACTCCCGAGGCGGTCGAGCAGACAATAAAACCGGATCCGGAGAAACCGCGCCGGAAGCGACTCCTCCCCGTGATCGTACTCCTCACCCGAAAGGGCCGCCAAAGCCGCAGCCCGAAAAGCCCGGAATGCGGCTGTCCCGAAACCGTTCCGGAGGTAAAACGCCCCGAGGCGTTCGAGAGACACACTCCAGGCAAAAGCCTGCCGGTCGGCTTCGACCCCGCATCGGGATTTTCCGAAGCCGAAACCGGATTCGGATTCCTCACCGCCGGAGCCCCGGGCAACATCACGCAGCAACTCCGCAACGAGTTCGCGTCGCAGATCGGGCGCAAAAAAGAGGCGTTCACCCCGTATGCGCGCAACAAGATGACAGGCGCACAAGCGCAATCGTGGATTTTTCACAGGCACAAAATTTCAAAAAACGACACTTCGAAAACTCCCGGCCGCAAGCCGTCGCGTCAGAGCATGGAAAGTCCCCGAACACGGTCGGCAAAGACCGGAATTTTCGAATGCACAACCTGCGGGTGCCTATGAAAGATGCTTGAAATAAATCACATAACGTGAAGCGTCGCAAAAAGGGCGAAACCCCGACAAAAAGGGTATACCGCTGCAAAGATAGATCAAAAAAAGGCTCCCTCCAAAAATTCGGAGGGCTTTTTCGAGGGGATATTCCCACCGGGAACGGCGCAATCATTGGGAAATCTCAATTATTTTTCCTATTTTTGCATCAATTGGAAAATAATGAACTTAAATGCCGAAGTTTCATGACAAGGTAGATGTTCTCAAAAAACCCGGATGGTTGAAGATCCGACTCCACCGCACAGGCGAATGGGCCGAAGTGCGGCAAATCGTCGAAAAACACAACCTGCACACGATTTGCAGCAGCGGCCGATGCCCCAACCAGGCCGAATGCTGGAGCCGAAGGACCGCAACCTTCATGATCCTGGGAGACATCTGCACCCGCGGCTGCCGCTTCTGCGCTACAAAAACGGGACATCCTCTGCCACCCGATCCCGAGGAACCCCGCCAGGTCGCCGAAAGCGTCTCGCTGATGAAACTCAGGTATGTCGTCGTCACTTCCGTGACCCGCGACGACCTCCCAGACGGAGGTGCCGCCCATTGGGCCGCAACCGTGGAGGCCATCCGGGCTCAGAACCCAGACGCCGTAATTGAGCTCCTTATTCCCGATCTCGACGCAAAACCCGACCTGCTGGATACGGTCATCGCGTCGAAGCCCGATATTATCGGGCACAACATCGAAACCGTCGAGCGACTGACCCCTCTGGTCCGGTCCCGGGCCAGGTACCGGACGAGTCTGGAGACCCTGCGCTACCTCAGCAGCCGGGGCGTCGTGACGAAAAGCGGACTGATGGTCGGACTCGGCGAAGAAGATGGTGAAGTTTTACAGACCCTGCACGACCTGCGCGAAGCGGGCGTCAGGATCGTAACGCTTGGTCAGTACCTTCGGCCGACTCTGGAGCACTACCCCGTTGCGGCGTATATCACTCCCGAAAAATTCGAATGGTACAGACTTCAAGCGCTGGAAATGGGTTTCAGCTACTGCGCGAGCGCCCCGCTGGTCCGCTCGTCGTACATGGCCGAAGAAGCCCTGCGTAGCGTAAAGAGTTTGTAGCGATGAAAGCCCTCTGCCGGGATCTCGGAACCATGGAGTACGAAACCTGCTGGAAACTCCAGCAGGAACTCTTCGATGCCCTCCTGGCCAGCAAGCGGAGGTGCGCACCGACCGATCCCCGCTCCGAGAGTGGCGGCCCGAACCCGGCCGGAGCCCCCGAAACCGAAACGGATCCTGCCGCAGACGTCGCAGGAACGGTGCTGCTGGTCGAGCATCCGCCGGTCTACACCCTCGGAAAGAGCGGGCACGCCGAAAACCTGCTCGTCAGCCGCGAAGCCCTCGAAGCTGCAGGCGCACGGTTCTTTCACATCGACCGCGGCGGAGACATCACCTTCCATGGTCCCGGACAGTTGGTCTGCTATCCGATCCTCGACCTCGAACGCATCGGAATCGGATTGCGCGACTACATCGACGCACTGGAGGAGGCCGTCATCCGAACCGTCGCCCAATACGGCATCACCGCAGGCCGCATCCCCGGCGCTTCGGGCGTCTGGATCGAACCCGAAAGCCGCCGTCCGCGCAAAATCTGCGCAATAGGCGTGCGTTCGTCGCGTTATGTTACCATGCACGGGTTCGCCCTGAACGTCACGACCGACCTCGGGTGGTTCTCGCGCATCAACCCCTGCGGATTCACCGACCGCGGCGTGGCATCGATCCTCTCCGAAACCGGACGCAAGGTCCCCATGGAGGAGGTCAAAAAACTGGTTGTAAAATTTTTAAGTGAGAAATTAAATGTTGAAATATATAAATAACAATTCGTATGCCCATAGAAAAACGCTGGGTAGTGAAGCCCCAGGGCGACCCCGCGACGGTAGCTTCGTTGGCTGCCGCTCTGCGGATCTCGCCCGTGCTGGCCAATCTGCTCGTACAAAGAGGCATAGACACCGTAGAAAAGGCTGACAAGTTCTTTAAACCGAGCCTCGCCGATCTGCACGACCCCTTCCTGATGAAGGATATGGACCGCGCGGTCGAACGGGTCGAACGGGCCGTCGCAAACCATGAGAAGATCATGGTCTACGGCGACTACGACGTCGACGGCTGTACGGCCGTGGCGCTGGTTTACAAGTTCCTCCGCCAGATCGGGCACAAAAACCTGATGTTCTACATCCCCGACCGCTACACCGAAGGGTACGGGATTTCGGTCAAGGGTATCGACCTCGCGGCCCGCAAGGGCGTGGGGCTGATCATCGCCCTCGACTGCGGTATCAAAGCCACCGAAAAGGTGCTCTATGCAAAGACGAAAGGCGTGGATTTCATCATCTGCGACCATCACCTCCCGGCCGAGGAGATCCCTCAGGCCGTAGCCGTTCTCGACCCCAAACGGGTCGACTGCTCCTATCCGTTCGACGAACTCTCGGGTTGCGGCGTGGGTTTCAAACTCGTGCAGGCCTATGCCCAGAAGAACCGGATCCCGTTCGAACAGATCCTCGATCTGCTCGACCTGCTCGTCGTATCGATCGCTTCGGACATCGTGCCCCTGACGGGCGAGAACCGCATCCTGGCCTATTTCGGGCTGAAGAACCTCAACCGAGAACCCTCGAAGGGGCTGCTGTCGATCATCAAGATCTGCGGGCTGGACAAACACAACATCACCATCGACGACATCGTCTTCAAGATCGGTCCGCGAATCAACGCCGCCGGGCGGATGCGGATGGATGAAAACGACGAAAATGCCTCGCCTTCGGGCGGTCACGCCGCCGTGGAGCTCCTGATTGAAGGCAACGAGAGCGTCGCCGCGGAGTTCGGAAACGTCATCGACTCCTACAACCAGGACCGCAAGTCGATCGACCGCCACGTCACGCAGGAGGCTCACGAATACATCGAACAGAACCCCGAACTGAAAGCCCTGAAAAGCACGGTGATCTACAACCCGCGCTGGATGAAGGGAATCGTCGGGATCGTGGCCTCGCGGCTGATCGAGACCTACTACCGGCCGACGGTGGTGCTGACGATGAGCAACGGCTTCGTCACGGGATCGGCACGTTCGGTGCCGGGATTCGACCTCTACCAGGCCGTCGAGTCGTGCTCGGACCTGTTGGAAAACTTCGGAGGGCACATGTATGCCGCCGGTCTGACGATGCGACCGGAGAATGTCGAGGAGTTCACGCGGCGTTTCAACGCCTTCGTGGAGGAGAACATCGACCCGCAGATGCTCATCCCGCAGGTCGACATCGACAGCGAACTGCTCTTCTCCGACATCACCCCGGCCTTCCGCAAGGACCTGAACCGCTTCCAGCCCTTCGGGCCCGGGAATACGGCCCCGGTCTTCGTGACCTACGGCGTGAGCAACCACGGGGAGGCCCGGCTCGTCGGCATGGAGAGCGAACACCTCCGCATGGACCTCATGCAGCGGCAGAAACCCAACACGAAACTCCAGGCCATCGCTTTCCAGCAGCCAACGCACTACGAATGGGTGCGGGCCGGAAAGCCGATCGACGTCTGCTACCAGATCGTCGAGAACCACTACCGCGGCACGGTCTCCACGCAGTTGCGCGTGAAGGATATCAAACCGGTGCACAACCGTTGAGAACCCGGATTTGGGGGCCGGATTTTGAGGGGCCGGGAGCCGATTCCGAAAAAAAGGATGCCGCTGCAAGGCGGCATCCTTTTTCCGATTTTCCGACAAGAGTGAACCGGCGGACAGGGCCGGCTACGGCAGCCGGACGATACGCGCCTCGTCGTCGCAGGGCGGCAGCGGGGCGGGGGTGAAGTCCGAATAACCGATCGCAATGGCGCAGAGCGGCTCGCATTCCGCGGGAATCGGCAGGAAACCACGCAGGTAATCGGCCGCCTTCTCACCCGCGGGATCCTCCTTGCGGCGCGGACGGCCGTGGATGTGCACCCAGCAGGAGGCGAGCCCCTCGTCGACGCAGGCCAGTTGGAGCACGGTGGCCGAAATCGCGGCATTCTCCCGCCACAGGTCACTCGCCGTCGTATCACCCAGGATGACGATTGCCAGCGGGGCATTCTTCAAAAATCCCGATCCGTAATCGCGCATGTCGGCCATGCGTGCCACGAGAGCCGGATCGTCGACCACCAGAAAACGGGTCGTGCGCGTATTGCGGGCCGAAGGGGCCGTCAGGGCCTCCGCGAGCAGACGGTCCACGACCTCGCGGGGCACCGTCCGATCCGTAAACTTGCGGATCGAACGTCGTTTGGCTATCAATTCCTTGAATTCCATAATCGTCACGTTTCTTGCATACAAAAATAGGGAAAAAACATTATCTTTGAAAATCCAAAATTTCCGAACACCATGGATTACCGTTTCACCATAGCCCTGATCTACGATTTCGACGGTACACTCGCACCGGGGAACATGCAGGAGTACGACTTCATCCCGGCCGTCGGAAAAAGCAACAAGGAGTTCTGGACCGAAGCCAACACGCTGGCCGAAGAGCAGGATGCAGACATGGTCCTCACCTACATGGCCCGGATGATCCAGGAGGCGAAATCCAAGGGGCTGTCGCTGCGCCGCGAAGCCTTCCAGGAGTCCGGCCGCCGCGTCACGCTCTTCAACGGCGTCCGGGAGTGGTTTTCGAGGATAAACCGTTACGGCGAGGAGCGCGAAATCCGCATCCTCCACTACATCAACTCCTCGGGCCTCAAGGAGATCATCGAAGGAACGGAGATCGCCCACGAATTCCGCAAGATCTACGCCTGCTCGTTCCTCTACGACGTCGACGGAATCGCCTACTGGCCCGCCGTGGCGGTCAACTACACCAACAAGACGCAGTTCATCTTCAAGATCAACAAGGGTGTCGAATCGGTCTTCGACTCGAAACTCGTAAACCGCTATATCCCCGAAAACGAGCGTCCCGTGCCTTTCCGCCGCATGATCTACGTCGGCGACGGAACCACCGACATCCCCTGCATGCGGCTGGTGAAGAGTTCCGGAGGCCACTCCATCGCCGTCTACAACCCCGCCCAGAAGGGCGCGCGGAAAGAGTTGGCGTCGCTTATCCACGACAACCGCGTGAGCCATGTCTGCCCGGCCGACTACTCCGAAGGCTCGGAGATGGACATCCTCGTGAAGACCATCATCGACAAGATCGACCTCGACGACCGGTTGGAAAAACTCGAAGTCGTCCGCTGAACACCATGACATCCACTCCCGGAAAAAGAATCTATGCCCGACGCTGGATCCGCCCCGAACGGCTCGGAGGATCCCCCGAGTGGACCGCCGGACTCAGGCGTCACCCCGCAGCCCTGTGGATCACCGTGGGGTTGCTGACCCTCTGCACCCTGCTGCCCGTCGCGGGATTCCCGGGTCTCTATGTCGCGGCCGTGGCCTGCGGCGCCTTTTACCTCGACGACGAACCCCTGGAACTGCTGCGGCTCCCGGGACTGAGTGCCGGCCGGCTCCTCGTCCGCAAGGTCCTTACCGCCTGGAGGAACTACTTCCTGCTGACGCTGCCCTTCACCCTGCTGGCCATCCTCGCACACCCCCGCACGGCCTGGATCGCCGCCGCCTGGGTCCCGCTGGCAGCCCTGGCCCTGCTCTACGCCGTTGTGGCGAAATACGCACACTACGCCCCCGAAAAACCCCGCCGGCAGCCCCTGGCCGCACGTTTCGGAAGCGCTGGATTCCTCTTCCCCGTATTGCTGCCCCTGAGCCTCATCCTCACGGTCAGCTACGCCCTGCGGGCCGAACGAAACCTCAACCGCTACCTCCATGATTACGATTGATTCACTCCGGGTCCGCGAAGGCAGGCGGATCCTGCTCGACGGCGTGACGATGCACCTGCCCGGAAATGCCGTCCACGGAATCACCGGCGAGGGGAGGAGTCTCCTGCTGCGGACCGTCTGCGGGCTCGTAACGCCCGAAACGGGTTCGGTATCCGAATCCGGACATCCACTGCAACGGCGCGAAATGGCGTTCTTAGAGGCCGACCCGCACTTCTGGCCCGGGCTCACGGCCCGCGACTGCATCGGACTGGTGCGGTACAACGACCGGACGGAGTATCCCGAAGCGCTGATCCGCCGCTTCCCCGTACCGCTCGACGCGGAGGCCCGGGCCCTGCCGTCCCGGGAACGCAAACACCTCGGCATCATCCTTACGCTGATGCGCGGCAAACGCATCCTGCTGCTCGACGAACCCTTCCGGGAGTTGGAGCCCGAACGGCTCTTCGTCATGCAACAGCTCCTCCTCCACCTCGGAACCGAAGGGCGGACCGTGCTGCTCGCCTCCGGGAAGATCACACCCCTCGAAGGGGTTTGCGACGACCTCTACCTGCTGGGCGGAGGCCGTGTCCTCGCCCGTTACGAACACTACGAACTGGGGCGTGTGGCCGGGATTCCGGATTCCGGCTCGGAAATCCCGAAAAATTGAGTATCTTCGCAGTAAAATCCGCGTACGGAAAACGATCATGAAAATTCTTTTCGCCACCAACAATGCCCACAAGCTCAGCGAGGTACAGGCCGTGCTGGGCGATGGTTACACGCTTGTGACGCCCCGCGAATGCGGCGTCACCGAAGAGATTCCCGAAGAGCAGGAGACCCTCGAAGGAAATGCCTCGCAGAAGGCTCACTACCTCCATGACCGTACCGGTCTGGACTGCTTCGCCGACGACACCGGGCTCGAAGTCGAGGCGCTGGGCGGGGCCCCCGGCGTGCACTCGGCCCGCTACGCCACCGACGGACACGACTTTGCGGCCAACAACCGCCTGCTGCTGAAGAATCTCCAGGGCGTCGGGAACCGCCGGGCCCGCTTCCGCACAGTCATTGCATTGATCCTCAACGGTGAGGAACACCTCTTCGAAGGGGTAGTCGAGGGACGCATCATAGACCATGAAACCGGACACGAAGGATTCGGGTTCGATCCGCTGTTCGTCCCCGACGGTTGCGAACGCACCTTTGCCGAAATGAGCGCCGCGGAGAAAAACGCTATCTCACACCGCGGACGCGCTGTACGCAAACTGGCCGAATACCTCCACGCACACGAAAAATAGAAGTGGCCGGAATGAAACCGAAAGAGATCATCCGATGGGGGATTCTGGGGTGCGGTGACGTCTGCGAACGCAAGAGCGGTCCGCCGATGTACCTCACGGAGCACTCGGCACTCGTGGCCGTCATGCGGCGCGACGCGGAGAAGGCCGCCGATTTCGCACGCCGCCACGGCGTCGCCCGCTTCTACACCGATGCCGGGGCGCTGATCGCCGATCCCGAGGTCGACATCGTCTACGTCGCCACGCCGCACGCCTCGCACAAGGAGCTGACGATCCGCGCCCTGGAGGCCGGGAAACCCGTCTATGTCGAGAAGCCCATGGCGATGAACCATGCCGAGTGCCGGGAGATGCTCGCCGCGGCGGAACGCTGCAGACAGAAACTCTTCGTGGCCTATTACCGGCGGTCGCTGCCCTATTTCCGGAAAGTCCGGGATCTGCTGGAGGAGGGGAGGATCGGGACCCCGCAGCAGGTCGAGGTCCGTTACCTGCGTCCGGCAGGCCCCGAAGACCGCGATCCGGCCCGGCTGCCGTGGCGCCTGCGCCGCGAGGTGGGCGGTGACGGCTACTTCTACGACATGGCTCCGCACACGCTCGACATCCTCGACTTCCTGCTCGGGGAGATCTCGGAGGCCCAAGGGGTGAAGAGCAACCTCGGAGGGCTGTACGAGGTGGCCGATACGGTCTCGGCCGCACTCCGGTTCCGCTCGGGCGTCGTCGGGAAAGGACTCTGGAGTTTCGTCGCACCGCCCGAAGAGACCGAAGATTCGGTCCTCATCGTCGGCAGCCGGGGCTCGATCCGCTTCAGCACCTTCGCCTTTACGCCCGTCGAACTGTCGGCTCCCGAAGGTACGGAGCGCTTCGCCATCGAACCTCCGAAACATATTCAGGGCCCGATGATCGCTTCGATCGTCGCCGAACTCCGCGGTGAGGGACGCTGCCCTTCGACCGGCATATCGGCCGCCCGGACTTCGCGGGTCATGGATGAAATCATGAAGGAATAAATCGCTATCTTTGCCCCCGCTATGGAGACGAAAAACTACGACAAGGAGGAGCGGTTCGACCCCGCAACGGTCGAAGCCCTCAAAGGACACTATACGGAGATTCTGCGCCTGCTGGGCGAAGACCCCTCGCGCGAAGGATTGCTGAGAACCCCCGAACGGGTCGCCAAGGCGATGTCGTTCCTCACGAAAGGGTACGACGAAAACCCGCTCGAAATCATCCGCTCGGCAACGTTCCGCGAGGAGTACAAGCAGATGGTGCTGGTCAAGGACATCGAGCTCTACTCGATGTGCGAGCACCACATGCTGCCCTTCTACGGCAAGGCGCACGTCGCCTACATCCCCAACGGATACATCACCGGGTTGTCGAAGATCGCCCGCGTGGTGGAGTGTTTCGCCCGGCGGCTGCAGGTTCAGGAGCGGCTGACGGTCCAGATCCGCAACTGCATCCAGGAGGCCCTCAGCCCCATGGGTGTCGCCGTGGTGATCGAGGCCAGCCACATGTGCATGCAGATGCGCGGCATCGAGAAACAGCAGTCCGCCACCACCACATCGGCCTTTACGGGCGTCTTCCTCTCGGATCACCGCACCCGCGAGGAGTTCATGACCCTCATCTCGCACAAGTATCGGTAAAGCCCGAATTCCAGGCCCTTTCCTGCAACCGGAAATCCCTTGTTGGGGATTTCCGGTTTTTTCATGTCCCGTTCGGACCCGGACGCCGCAAACCACCCGAACAGGGAACGAAATTTGAGACACGAGAGGAGACAGCAAACCAAAAATCAAAACATCATGAACGTCAAACAACTCCGTTACATTGCGTTCGCGCTCGTTGCAGCCGCGTTCTGCTCGTGCCAGAAAGACCCCTCGACGTCGGATCTCCACAGGGATTATCTGGTCTACACCGCCCACGATTCCGGGACCGACTTCTCGGCAATCGCAACCTACTACCTCCCGGACAGCATCCTGGTGATCGGAAACAGCGATCAGACCGAATACTGGAAGGATGAGGATGCCCTGACGATCATCGGCGCCATAGCGGGCGGCATGAACGATGCAGGCTACACGCGCTCCGACGACAAAACCGCGGCCAACGTAGGGCTCCAGCTCAGCTACGTGCGGCAGGAAACCTATTTCGTCGGCTATGACAACCCCTACTGGTGGTGGTACTATCCCTACTACTGGGCTCCCGGGTACTGGGGCAACTGGATCGGATGGCACTATCCCTACAGCGTCTATTACGCCTACACCGCAGGCTCGCTGCTCGTGGAGATGCTCGACCTCCAGGCCGACCAGGAGAGCGGCAAGAAACTCCCCGTCATCTGGGACACCTTCATCGGCGGCCTGCTGACCTCCGATGCCGAACTCAACCTCCAGCGCACCGTCGAGGGCGTGGAGCAGGCTTTCGCACAGTCGCCCTATCTGGAAAAATAGTTTAACGCAAAATCTGTCCGATCATGAAAACATCGAAATACTTCAAAACCCTTGCATTCTGCGTCGTCATGCTGGCCACCACGCTGCCGGGCAAAGCGCAGGTCTTCCCCAACACCTACATCAATATCGATTGGCAGATGGCTGTGCCCCTCGGAGACGACTTCGCCGACAAAACATCGGGTTGGGGCATGAACTTCGAAGGCGGATACTTCGTCTCACCGGCCATCACCGTGGGGCCCTTCATCTCCTACCAGACCAACCTGCAGGACATCGACCGCCAGACCCTCGACCTGGGGGACGGCGCCGCCATGACCACCAATCAGAAACACGCCCTGTTCCAACTGCCGTTCGGTGTCACGAGCCGATACAACTGGCTTACCGACAGCCTCTTCCAACCCTATGTCGGCATGAAGATAGGAGCCTGCTACGCCGAGATGTCCTCCTATTACTACGTCGTCAGACAATACTCCGAGACCTGGGGATTCTATATGTCGCCGGAAATCGGCGTGTCGATCTTCCCGCGCCCCGACTACCGGCTGGGATTCCATGTGGCTCTCTACTACAGCTACGCCACCAACAGCGGCGAAGTGCTGGTTTACAAAATCAACAACATCAACAACTTCGGCATCCGCGTCGGCATCTCGTTCTGACGCTCGCGCCGGGCCGCAACGAAAAGCCGGACCTTGCAACAAGGTCCGGCTTTTTCCGGAAACCGGTTTTCCGACATCCCTTCCCGAACAGAGACCGGACTTCCGCCTCTCCCGGAGCCCCTCCCCTTCAACGGCAGGGCGCCCCTCTCCGGCGGGCGTCCCCGGTTTCACTCAATGCGCTTCAAGCCAGTTGCGGCCCACCCCGGCATCGGCTATGAGCCGCACCTTCAGTTTCGCGGCCGACTCCATGCTCTCGGTGACGATCCGCACGACCTGCTCCTGCTCCTCTCGCAGCATGTCGACCACCAGTTCGTCGTGCACCTGCAGGATCACCCGCGAGCGGATCCCTTCGGCCGCAAAACGGCGGTGGACGTCGATCATGGCGATCTTCATGATGTCGGCCGCCGAACCCTGGATCGGAGCATTCACGGCGTTGCGCTCGGCCAAGCCGCGCGCCACGGCATTGTGCGAATTGATGTCGTTGAGGTAGCGCCGCCGCCCGAAAATCGTCGAGACAAAGCCCTCCTCCCTGGCCCGCTCCACCACGCGGTCCATGTACTCCTTGACCCTGGGATAGGAAGCGAAATAGCCGTCGATGATCTCCCGGGCCTCCTTGCGCGGGATCTCCAGCCGCTGGCTCAGCCCGAAGGCCGAAATGCCGTAGATAATGCCGAAATTGGCCGTCTTGGCCCGCCGCCGCTCCTCGGGTGTCACCTCCGAAATCGGTTTGTTGAAGAGCCGCGCCGCCGTCGAGGCGTGGACATCCTCCCCATGCTCGAAGGCCGCGATCAGCGACTCGTCGCCCGAAAGGTGGGCCATCAGCCGCAACTCCACCTGGCTGTAATCCGCCGACAAGAGCAGATGGTCGTCGTCCGACGGAATGAAGGCCTTGCGGATGCGGCGGCCCATCTCCTCGCGCACGGGAATGTTCTGCAGGTTGGGGTTCGTCGACGAAAGGCGCCCGGTGGCCGTCACCGCCTGGTTGAACGACGTATGGATCCGTCCCGTGCGGCGGTTGACCAGTTGCGGCAGCGCCTCGACATAGGTCGACAAGAGTTTCTTCACCCCGCGGTATTCGAGGATCAGGTCGACGATCCGGTGTTTGTGCGCAAACGACTGAAGGTACTCCTCGTCGGTACAGAACTGTTTGGTTTTCGTCATCTTGGGCTTCTCGGCAATGCGCATCTTCGCAAAAAGCACCTCGCCCAGCTGCCGTGTCGAGTTGATGTTCAGATTCGGCTCCCCGGCCTCGGCCCGCACCGCAGCCTCCAGTTCCGCCAGCTTGCGGTTCAGCTCCACGGCATAGGTGGCCAGCGCCTCCGTGTCGATCCGCACACCTGCCATCTCGATGTCGGCCAGCACGGTGATCATCGGCGCCTCGACCTCGAAATAGAGGTGCTGCAGTCCGATCTGCTCGACCAGCGGGAAGAGCACCCGCTTGAGCCGGAGCGTGACGTCGGCATCCTCCGCGGCGTACTCCTTCACGCGCTCGACGTTCACCAGGTCCATCGTCAGCTGCTTGGCACCCTTGCCGATCAGCGTCTCGATCTCGATCGGCCGGTAGTTCAGGTACTTTTCGGCCAGGATGTTCATGTTGTGGCGCGATTCGGGATCCAGCAGGTAGTGGAGGATCATCGTATCGTAGAAGCGGCCCCGGACCTCAACGCCCAACTGCCGCAGCACCATCAGGTCGAACTTGATGTTTTGGCCGATCTTGGCGATGCGTTCGTTCTCGAACAGCGGGCGGATGATCTCCGCATATTCACGTGCGGTCTCCTCCCTGAAGGGCACGTACCACGCCTTGAAGGGCTCCACGGCCAGCGAAAGGCCCACGATCCGGTCGTTGAAGACGTCGAGTCCCGTCGTCTCGGTATCGAAGCAGAACTCCTCGTAACGGCCCACCGCGGCAATCACCTCCCGCAGATGGTCGGCACTCTCCACGAGCGTATATTCGTGGGGCGTGGTCTGCGCCGTCTCGAACTGCATCGCCTCGGCTTCAGCCTGCAGGTCGGCCGCCGGAACCGGCGCCGCCGCCATCGGAACCACGGGCTCACCGAAGAGGTTTCCCTGTCCGGCCAACGCCGCCTTCTTTGCCGCGGCTGACTTGGCCCGCGCCATCTCCGCCAACTGGGTCTGCGCCTCCTGACGGGGGCCGTCCGAGACCGGTTCGGGAGGAGCCAGATTGGCCAAATCGTTCAGGAACGCCTTGAAATCGAGCTCCGCAAAGAGCGCCCGCAAATCATCGAGATGCGGTTCGCAGACCGTCAGATCCTCTTCGCGCAATTCGATCGGAACGTCGAGGCAGATGGTCGTCAGCCGTTTGGCCAGCCGCAGGTTGTCGGCCCAGGCAGCGATCTTCCCGCCCTGTTTTCCGGGGATACGGTCGACATTCGCCAGGATATTCTCCACCGTACCCCATTCGCGGACCAGTTTGCAGGCACTCTTCTCGCCGATCCCCGGGACGCCCGGAATGTTGTCCGAAGCATCCCCCCACAGGGCCAGAATATCCCGCACCAGCTGCGGATCGTCGATGCCGTACTTCTCACGGATCTCCTCGCGCCCCACGATCTCGATACTCCCGTCGGCTCCCCGCTGCTTGTAGATGCGGCAGCGGTCGCGAACCAACTGTCCGTAATCCTTGTCGGGCGTCACCATATAGACGTCGTAACCCGCCTCGGCGCCCTTTTGCGAAAGGGTGCCGATCACGTCGTCGGCCTCATAACCCTCGACTTCGAGGATCGGGATGCACATCGCCTCCAGCACCCGTTTCACGTAGGGAACCGACAGCAGAATATCTTCGGGCGTCTCCGTGCGATTGGCCTTGTACTCCGGAAAAATCTCCCGCCGGAAACTCCCGCCCGGGGGATCGAAGGCAACCCCCAGCAGATCGGGGCGTTCGCGCTTCTGGATGTCGCGCAGGAACTTCACGAAGCCGAACACCACCGAGGTGTTCATCCCCGTCCGGTTGCGCATGGGACGCCCCAGAAAGGCATAGTAATACTTGAATATCAACGCATAGGCGTCGACCAGAAAGAGTTTTTTCATAGCTGTGTATTGCGTCGTTTTGTCGAAAGGGGAGGGGTCAGGCATTGTCTTCGGCGAACCATTCGGCGAACGACGTAGCGGTCTCGTGGAGCCGCAGCGAATGGAGCGTCACACCCTCGGGCAACCGCGCAGCGATCCGTGCGGCAAAGTCCCCCAGCATGTTCTCGCACGTCGGCTGGTAATCCACCGTCACGACATTCCCGAAACGGGCCGACAAGACCCTGAAAAACTCCGACCCGGGCTCCGGGCGCTTCAGGACCAGGGCATGGTCGAAGCGCGAAACGATCTCCTCGTTTACGATGCGTTTCAAGACGCCGAAATCCATCACCATACCGTATTTGGGGTTCTCCGGGTCCTGGAGCGGGGAGCCCTTCACCGTCACGAAAAGCCGGTAGGAGTGCCCGTGAATCTCGCGGCACGGGCCGTCATAACCGTCGAGGGCATGCGCCGCCTCGAACGAAAATTCCTTGGTCAATCTGATTACTGCCATATTATCAAGATCATGGAGCGGACGTGCAAAACAGGAAAGCCAGCCTCACCCTTTGCCGAACCGCATCCTGCATTTCACAAAGATAATGGAAATCGAAAACAAAACCGCCCTCCCGACACGAATCATTCCAAAAAAAGCGTCCCCCACAGCGGAGGACGCCTTTCTGAAAATGGCCAAAGCCATCTATTTCCGTTCGGGAACTCCTCCCAGACGTTTTAGCAACTCCAGACACATCCGCCCGTTATGATAGGGGCATTTCCAGATCCCGGCCTTGTCGTCGTCGAGATTCACCCCTCCGTCGGCGCGAATACTCCAGAACCATTCGCCCGATTCACGGTCGATTAGGTGGTTTTTGATATAATTCCACGTATCGAGCAGCATGGCTGCAGCCCGCTCCTCGCCGTGGAAGGCCAATAGGTAGTATAACCCGACCATCGTTTCGGCCTGAACCCACCAGTGACGCTCCCGGTCGATGATCCCATCCGCATTGCCCTCGTAGGCCATACTTCCGTCCGACATATAGCCCTCCAGGGCCGCACGACCCAAAGCCGCAGTCCGCGACAATACCTCCTGCATCAATACCGGATCCCCAATCACCTCCGCCGCCTCGAACAAAAGCCACGAAGCCTCGATATCATGACCGTACGAATAGATTCCCTCACTGCGATCCTCCCAGCGCTCGCCGAAAAAGAGCCCCAGATGGTTCGTGAACGGAGAGAGCAACCGCCGTAGGAAGAGCCGGAGCAGGTTCGCAAGCTGCCGCCGCAAATCCGGATCCGGCCAAACCCGGTAGAGGTTCGTATAGGACTCCAGGATATGCAGATGGGTATTCATCGTCTTCTTTTCGTTAGCATCTTTGTCGCTCAGGCGCATGTCGTCCAACAGGTTCCAAGTCCGGTCCGACGCCTCGAAATAACCATCATACTGTGGGTCGAAGGCATGGTGTTCGATCTCCCCATATAGTCGGACGGCAGCATCCAAAGCCTCCCGGTCCCCCGTAGCCCGATAGTATTCACTCAAGCCGTAGATGGCGAAACTCAAGCCGTAAAACTGCTTCTTCGTCTCCAGCGGCCGGCCGTCGGCGGAAATCGTCCAGTAAACCCCGCCATACTCCTGGTCGCAGAAGTTCCCGAGCAGGCTTGCCTTGGCTGCCTCAGCTGCCGCCTGATAGGCCGGATCCCCGAAAAGACGGCAAGCTACCGAAAAGGTCCACAAAATCCGGGCGTGCATGACAACCCCCTTCGGGGCATCGGGATGCAACACGCCCGTCCCATCCACACGTCCAAAAAAACCGCCCCGGGCCCGGTCTTCCAACCCGATCCAGAAGGGAAGAATGTCGTTTCTCAGCGTATCAGTCAACTCCGGGATCAAACTTTTCAAGGATTCCATCATCTGTATCAATGCTGTAATTCGTTACGCTGTTGTTGCAATTTGCGTGAGATGATCTGAACCCGCCGTTCGCTCAGCGGGTAGAGCCAGATCAGCACCACGGAAAGGAAAGCCCCGACGGCCGGCAGATAGCTCAACATCATCCGAATGCCGCGGATCGCATCCTCGCTCTGCGCCGCATTGGCCTGGAAACCGTAATAACCGAGCAGCCAGCCCGTCACGGCTCCGCCGAGTGTCCAGCCCAGCTTCTGAGACATCGAGGAGGATGAGAAAATCAATCCCGTAGCACGCCGTCCGGTCTTCCACTCCGAGAAGTCCGCAATATCGGCGTACATCGACCACATAAGCGGGAAGATACATCCGGCACAGATACTGATCAGAGCCTGGAAGAGAAAAATCCCAAGCAGCTGATCGGGCGAAAAGACGTAGAATATCAGACTCAGGACACAAGCCACGACCATCGCTCCCATATAGGTGGTTCTCTTGCCAAAACGATTGGACAGAGGCGAGGCCAGGACCACTCCCACCATGTTGGACAACTGCCCCAACATCAGGTAGAGCGCCGAGAGCGAGAACAAGCCGTCGCCGAAGCCCGAAATACCGTCATCCAGCACATAATACTTGAAGTAGTAGATCGTGGCGCCGTCCCGAATCGAGTTGAAGATCAGCGCCGCAATTCCCGCCCCCAGCAGGATCCACCAGGGGCGGTTCACCAACAGATCCCGGAAGTCCTTTCCGACCGAGGTGTTCTTCGGCGCGCAAAGCGTAACCCGCTCCCGGGTCCACTTGAAGCAGAGCACGAAAAGTCCGGCACAGACCGCCCCGAAAACCATCATCGTATACTGCCACCCGTTGGCCTCCGAATCACCCCCTCCCAGATCGGAGAAGAGACCCACCAGCGGCTCGGCCAACCCCACCGCAATGAAACTGCCCAGATAGGCGAAAAACATCCGGTAGGAGGAGAGGATGTTGCGCTCCACGGGATCCGACGAGATCACACCCAGCAACGAGGCATACGGAACGTTGACCATGGTGTAGACCATCATGAGCAGCGTGTAGGTCGCATAGGCGTAGACTAGTTTCCACCCCGGCGTGAGGTCCGGCGTGGAGAAGGCCAGCACACCGATCACCGCAAAGGGAACCGCGCCCCACAACAGGTAAGGCCGAAAACGCCCCCAGCGCGTATGGGTCCGATCAGCAATCATTCCCATGATCGGGTCGTTGACCGCATCCCAGATCCGCGTCAGCAGGAACATCGTGCCGACGGCAGCCGGAGCCAGCCCAAAAACATCCGTATAGAAGAACAACATGTACATGCCTATGATCTTCCAGAACATGGAAGAAGACATGTCCCCGAACCCATAGGCAATCTTTTCCCGGAACTTGATCATCGCAGACTCTTTCATGCGGGTTTCACGGTTATCTCGGGTATCCCGAAACGATGTTCCGGTCGATCAGTTCGTTGATCGTCCGAACCGACAGCCCCGTTCTCAGGCCGTCGGCCGGCGTGTTCAGACAGTAGTCCAGCAGACGATCCACACTCGATACGGCCACGTGCATACGCGTGTCGCTCGACGCATAGTAGATGTAAACCGTACCATCCGGCGCGACAATCCATCCGTTCGAGAAGAGGACGTTGGAGACATCTCCGACCCGCTCCTCCCCCTCAGGGGCCATGAAATAACCCGCCGGTTCGGCAATCAGCCTCCACGGACGCTCCAAATCCGTCAGATAGAGATAGAGCACATAGCGCAACCCCGCGGCACAGCCCCGAACGCCATGGGCCAGATGCAGCCACCCTTTCGGTGTCTTGATCGGATGCGGACCCTCACCGTTCTTTAGCTCCTTGATCGTATGGTAATAGCGGAAATTGATGATCTTCTCGTCGCAGACCTCGGCTTGGGTGATGTCATCGACCAGCGACCAGCCGATTCCGCCCTGTCCGGTCTCAATGAAGCCGTTCTGAGGCCGCGTATAGAACGCATACTTCCCGTCGACGAACTCCGGATGAAGCACCACATTGCGCTGCTGGCTCTTGCAGCGCAGATCCGGGAGTCGCTCCCAGTTGACCAGATCGTGCGTACGGGCAATACCGGCCGAAGCAACCGCTGAAGAGAGATCTCCCGGCTGTGCGTTCGGATCTTTCCGCTCGACGCAGAAGACACCGTAGATCCATCCGTCCTCATGTACCGTGAGGCGCATGTCGTACACATTGACAGCCTCCTCATCCGATTCGTCGAGTTGAATCGGACGGTCCCAGAACCGGAAGTTGTCGATTCCGTTTTCGCTCTGCGCCACGGCGAAGTAGGACTTGCGGTCCGCACCCTCCACGCGGGCAACCAGCGTATAAAGACCGTTGAACAGAATAGCACCCGCGTTGAGGACGGCATTCACGCCGATCCGCTCCTGCAAAAACGGATTCCGCTCCTGCGAAAAATCATACCGCCAGGTCAACGGGACATGCGCTGCGGTCAAAACCGGATTCCTGTAACGCCGGAAAATACCGTTGCCGCCATCCTGCGGAGCATTGGGCTCTCTCAACAACGCCTCGTGTCTGCGATACAACGCGGCGATTCTCTCTTGGTAATTGTCCATGGGTATATAGCTATTGATTCTCGTACATAGACGGCAGATCACCGTTGAACAGGATCGACGGTTTCTCCTTGAACTTCACAAAATCGGCCGCCGAAGCATGGCCCGGATACGGTGCATAGAAATGGTTCTCGATACGGCTGGAATTCCGCCATACAAGGACGTAGGCCGGTTTGTACTTCGCGACCAGCGGATAGAGCACCTCGCTGAACCAGTTATCCATGGTGATCGACTCCAGTCCCGTCTCCGTAAAGGCAAACAGCTTCCCTTCTCGGCACGCCACACGCTGCAGTACGTTCAGCGAACGGTCGGCACACGTCCGGTATTCGTCAAGCCCCTCCTCTCCCTTGAAGTGGTAGAGGTCCAGCCCCAACAGGTCGACATACTCCCCGCCGGGATAACGCTCCAGATAATCGGCTTCGGTGCGGACCCGATCCGGAGAGTAACAGTATATCACGTTCTTCAAGCCCTTGACATCGCGCAGGTAGGTAACGATCTGGCGCCACAAGGCCACATATTCGTCGGCCGAGCAGAAGTCCCGGCCCCACCAGAACCAACTCCCCGTATGCTCGTGCAGCGGTCGGAAAATCACCGGTATCGGCTCGCCCTTCGGACCCTTGAGCGAAGCGAGGAATTCGGCAACCCGATCGAGCCAGCGGCAGAATTCGGCATGGTGGGCACCTCCGGGCAGGAGCGTCGCCACGACGTTGCCGCCGGTCAGATCCCACGTATTCCCACCCGTAACGAGGTTGTCGGCGTGCCAACTGATCGTATTGACTCCGCCCCGATCGTAGGCCTCGCGGATCAAACGCTTCATACGGTCGAAATTCACCTTGTCCAGATTCCCGTGCCGCACATGCTCGATCCCGCCGATCTCCCATCCGTAAACCGCCGGATAGTCTCCGCAGACTGCACGCACGTCGCTGCCGCCAGGCGTCTTCTCCCATTGGACCCCGTAGGCCGTATCGTCCTGATGCCCGAACATCGTACTGCTCCCGACCATCCGGTTCAGATTCTCATAAAGCGCCTCCGTCTGCGGGGTGCTGCCCGGGGTGGAGAGTTTCGAAACCGTGCCAGGCCCGGGAATCAGGTGTGGCGTAATGATCCGGGCCCACTCCCGGAAGGCCTTCGGCGTAACATGCAGGCTGTCCCCGTGGAACATGTCCGCCCGATAGCCGTGCCCGTCCTTCAGCGGCGCGGTGATGTCCAGATACTTCACATGCTCTTTTTCTGCGGCATAAGCTTCCATCAGTTCATTGGCTTTCAGGTATTTCTCCTCCACATGGCGGCGCGACGGCGACGGCTTGACCGACAGGAGGATGATTTCGGTCCCGGGGCTGTGCAACTCCACAAGCCGCACGAACGTCTTCACGTCGTCCAGAAAACGCTCGGGCGTGAACCCGTCCTTGAGGTCGTTGTCCCCTTCGTAGAGGACGATCTGACGCGGCCTGTAGGGGAACACGATCCGGTCGGAAAAATAGATGATGTCTTCGAGGTGGCTGCCGCCCACTCCCCGCCGGACAATATCGTATCCCGGGAAATACTGTTCGATATTTTTCCAGGTCCTGATCGAAGAGCTCCCCACGAAGAGGATCTTCCCGACTCCGGGAAAATCAATACTGTCCTGTTTGACAAAGCGCTCGATTTCCGGCAGCCACATCTTTTCCCGGGGATTCTTGCCCGGCAGCATGGCCGAAGTCGTCCATACGGTCAGAACCGCAAGGAGCGGAAACAAGACTTTCATAAGCCGAGTGGTTGTTCTCATGTGATTCGGTCTATTGTTCGCGTGAAACCTTCGATTTGATAAACGTCTGCTTCTTGACCCACTGCTCGGGGTAGTTCCAGTGTCCCGTATCAGGATATACGACCAGTTGCTTGGGCGCCGTCACCGCATTGTAGGCCGCATACATCGACGTGGGAGGGCATACCTCGTCCTTGTATCCCCAGGAGAAGAATCCCGGAACCGAGACCTTGCGGGCAAAGTTCACCACATCGAAATAGGCACTCACGGCAGCCTTCTGCGCAACCACGCTGGTCGTCTTGTCCGCCTCGTAACGGAACATTGCAGGCCATCCGGCCGCACGCCCGTTCAAATACCCGGTCAGATCGCACAACGCCGGGTAGAACGCCGAATAACAACGCACCCGCTTGTCGAGAGCCGCCGCCACGATCGAAAGGGCTCCTCCCTGGCTGCCGCCGCACACCGCCACGAAATCACCGTCGAACCGGGGCAGCGTATAGATGAAATCGATGGAACGGACCAGCCCGAGATAGACCCGCCGATAATAAAAATCCCTGCGGTTGTCCAGCCCCTGCAGCCAATAGCGGTCCAGAGCCCCTGCAGCCAGCGATGCGTAGACTTCGTCATCCAGCGTGACCGGAAGGCCATGGATACCGATCGTCAGCGAGATGAAACCGTCGTCGGCCAGGTAGGTATCCCCCTGATAGGCTCTCACTCCCGCCCCAGGGACATTCAGAATCGCAGGATAACGCCCCGGAGCCTTCGGAACCGAGAGGATGCCGTAGATCCGCGACCCCTGCCGCTCGTTCTGGAAACTGACGTGGTAGACATCCGAACGGGCCGTACAGCGTTCCGGCAACAGGGTCATCCGGGCATCGAGCGGAATCCGCTTCAACGCCGCAATCTCCCCTTCCCAGAAGCGGTCGAAATCCTCCGGCATCTCGGCCACCGCCTCGATGTGTTCGGGGTCCACGCCGACTTTGGCCAGGTCGGAGTACTCCTTCCCTTCTACCTCGACTTCCGCGCGGCACGTCACAAAACCCGGAATCTCCGAACGCCCGGCATCGACGGTCAATTCACCACCCTTGTAGAGCACCTCTTCACTCCGGGTTGCAGGCATCTTCTCCGGGCCGTATTCATACCGAAGGGTCAGGTTCTCCAGATAGTGCCCGTCCTTCACCACCGAGATCCGGAACCGGATCCGTTCTCCCCGATCGACACACCAGTCGGCATGTTCGGGAACGACACGCACCTCAACCGGCTGACGCGACGGCTGCCCCGTCACCGTCCCGACCCACAGCACAAGGAACAATATCAAACTCGAAAGTCTCATAACATCACTATTTATTATCGATCAACAAGGGTTCTATCTTCTCTGCCCACAACCGGTAGGCCTCCGGAGTCATGTGCAGTTTGTCGTCGCGGTAGAGTTCGGGGCGGAGGGCTCCCTGCGCATCGAACATCAATGACGCCACATCCACATAGGTGACCTGTTTTCTCTCCCGGCACAAGGCTTCCAGCATCCGGTTGGTCTCGCGCTGCTTCTCCAGGATACGGCTGCTGAAGGGCGACGGCTTGACCGACAGCACCACAACCGGAACCCCCGGCAAAAAGATCTCCGCAAGGCGGAGGAAACACCGGACATCCTCAACCACCGCAGCCGGCGATACTCCGTTGGCCAGGTCGTTTTCTCCGGCATACAGGACGATCTGAGCCGGATCATAGGCGATTACCAGGCGCTGCATGTGGTAGAGCACATCGCTGATCCACGCCCCGCCAAAACCGCGGGAGAGGGCCCGATGCTCCGGGAAATAACTCTCCAGATCCTTCCACATCCGGATCGACGAACTCCCCACGAAAAGAATCGAACCCGCTTCGGGGAAGTGCTGCCGGTCCTCTTCGTAATAAGCCTCGATCTGTCCGCGCCACTCATTCGCACGGAAGTAGGTGGAGTCTTGTGCCCGCAAGAGAAGCGGGCACAAGATACTCACCAGAACTGCAATACAAGTTATCCTCTTCATTTTTTCTATTCCCAGTTGATCGGCTGGAGCCGTACATTGTCGATGCAGAAATCGTAGGAATTGCCCGAAGGATGGCTTCCCACCCACATACGCATGTTTTTCGTACCACCCTTGTTCTTCCAGGTGTCCATCGGGATGGTAAAGGTCTGCCATTCGCCGTCGGTCGAGATCATCTGCGACGGATCCGTCGTGAGCGACGAAGGCCCGAAGGCATACCAGTTCGTACTCTGATTCAAGGCGATGGCCAAACGGTAAGCAATCGGCTTGATCGTACACAATTCGAATTTCAGCACGTAATTGTCCGCATCGGTCGTAAAATAGGACTCCGGAATCACAAGGTTGTAATTGCCGATCATGTTCACCAAACCGGTTTTTCCGACTTCGGTGACGATCCGCGTATACTGGCTGCCTTCGGTCGGAGCCGGATCAAGCGGAGCGGGGTAGTCGTCGTTCGGAACCACCCAGTCCGGATAGCGGGTCGTACTCTTATTTTCGAGATTCTCGATGATAAAGGTGTCGTCCCGATACCGGACCGGACACTTCACCCCTTCCGACGCATCGTCGGCCAGGAACGTGATCACCGTCTTGTTCCCGACACCTTCGGGAACGACCGCCTTCACGTAGGTCTCCGACGCCTCGGTCACCAGAGCCGCCTTGTCGCCGAACATCAGCTTCGAAACACCTACCTTGGCGTAGAGATCCATGCTTTCGCCGAGCAGTTTGAGTTCCTGTCCGGGCGGAGTCCACTCGTTGAAGATTCCCGTGATCTGGAACGGTGGGAATCCGATCGAAAGAGAGACCTCCGTCGACCCGAAATCGTTTTCGAGGGTCATGACATAGCTCTCGCTGCGCGTCAAACGCGGAATAGTCAGATAGAGGGAGTTGGTAAGCCGCGTCGTCGAACCGATGGCGACCTCCACGCCGTTGATCGATATCTTATGAACCGAACCGAGGTTGTCGCCGACAAACTGTACGGCCTGACCGACGGTTACAACATCCAGACGGGTCATCGCTACCGGATCAATCGCATAATCGATCTTCGGAGCTCCCTTGTCTCCGTAATCGTAATTCTCATCCGCACAACCCGTCGCTGCGAACAAGAGAATCGAAATCCACAAATAGATTGCTTTCATGAGTTTCGGATTTTTTTGAATTTAAGCTTAATAACCGCTGTTGTTGGGACCGAACAGTCTGTTGTTGTTGATCTCGTTGAGCGGAACGGCATACAAGATGCTGCGCGGCTGACGCACCTTCGAGATCGACAACCCCGTACCCTGGATGCGAACCGACTGCGTCTTGTTCATGACATCCAGATAGAGCCCCCAGCGCAGCAAATCGAACTTGCGGTTGAACTCCTGCATGAATTCCATGGCGCGTTCCTGCAGAATGAGGCTACGAATCTCCGTCTTGTCGCTCGTCGTTCCCGACAACAGGTCCGCCTTGGCACGTGCCCGCACCACATCCAGATCGTCCAGAGCCTTGGCCGGGAAATCGAGTTCGTTGTATGCCTCGGCGCGAAGCAGATATAGTTCGATGAAACGGATCAGAATAACGTCCTGCTCCTTCAGCGCATAACCCGGCTCGGTCGTATTCGGTATTGGGTTGTCCACCGTACCATCACCCGTATACCACTTGGTAATGAAGTAAGTGCGGAAATAATCAGCGTTGCTGCGGGCCGGTTTTCCATCGGGACCCGTGGGATATTTCTCCGGGTTGTCCGGCATCCTGACATAATTCGACGTATTGTTCCACGTCTGTTTGATGTAGTGGAAGATTCCATGCTCCCCACGCTCGTCGTTCCCCGTATACAAACTGTAGGCGTGTTCGGTAATTCCGGCCCAGCCCCGGCCATAGTAGGTCGGCGCCGTATAGTAATACCCGAGGTGCTCCGTCGTAAAGTCATTCAAGGCATTCCCGGCAACTCCCCACACGAACTCCTTGTTGCGGAAATTGGGCGCTCCCCAGATCTTGTTGAAGGCCGGCATGTAATCATAATCGATCCCTTTGCGGGCAATCACCTCGTCGCAAATCTCAACCACCTTCTCGTAGCACTCCTTCGCATCCACGCCCTCAAATCCGGCTACAGTCACCGTATTGAAATTCTGCAGCGAACCCTTGATGTCAACTTTCATCTCGACGCTGCCCGCCAAGGCCGCAGAGCCCATCGTGGCATAGACCCGCGCCAGAAGAATCTTGGCTGCCGTCTTGTTGGCATGTCCCCAGTTTCCGGACGACGTGCCCCATTCGGTCATCAGCGTGCAGGCATCGTCCAAGTCGTCGGTAATCCGCTGGTAAACCTCCTGCACCGAAGAGCGGGCTTTATCGCCCAGATCGTCGTACTTGAGTCGCAACGGCACCGGACCGTACATGCGCACCAGATGGAAGTAGGAGAAGGCTCGCAGGAAATAGGCCTCTCCGAGATACTGGTTCCGCAAAGTCTCGTCGATGGGCGATTCGGCAACCTTCTCGATCACGTAGTTGGCCCGGTTGATCAGGGCATAAAAGGCATAGAAGGGGTCCGACGAGGTGTTGTAAGACCAGTGGTTTGTCATGTTCCCCTCACCGGCTCCGGACATCACCCACGACGGGGCGGCGGAGTGGTCATGATCCATATCAATACACTCCATGTAGGATTTCTTCATCAGCGACGTGCTCCAGAAGGTGTTGTACATCGCCGTCACGGCCAGAGCCGCACCCTCCTCGGTCTGTGTCATCGAATCGTTGATGGTGTAGGGCCTCTCCTCCATGTCGCAGGCCGAAAGCATCAACGACAGGCCCAAAACAAAAGGCAATATGTTTTTCATCGTTCGTGTCGTTTACAGCGTTAAATTAATTCCGAACAGATACTCCTTGGACTGGGGATAACCACCGGCATCCACACCTCGGCGCGACGGATTCGTCCCGAAGGCGTTGACCTCTGGATCGTAACCGGTGTAGTCCGTAATCGTCCAAAGGTTGTTCAACGATACGTACAGCCGCAGGGAACCGATTCCCTTAACCGGATTCTTGAACGTATAGCCGAACGAGATATTCCGCAGTTTCAGGTACGAGCCATCCTCAACGTAACGGCGGGTGAAATAGAGATCTCGGCTGGTCGTGGTGTAAATCTTGGGACTCTTGCCGCTGCCGCCCGGAACCCATGCATCACCCAGAATGCTCTTGGGAATATTGCGGGTCTGGCCCAGGTTGTAATTGCGAAGGCTCGGCATGTTGATGATGTCGTTGCCATTGACTCCGTTGAACAGAATCGAAAAGTCGAAATTCTTGTACGAGAAGTCCACATTGAACGCATAGATGAATTTCGGATTCACATCCCCGATGTAATCTTGGTCGGCATCATTGATCTCCCCGTTGCCGTCCTTGTCATGGATTTTGACTTCTCCCAACCACTTCTGTTTGATAAGCAGCTCGGTCGCTTCATCATTGTCGCTGACCGTATAGCCGGGATACTGGGTCTGGAACTGTTTGCTGTTGATCACCTCCTCGCGTGTATTCCAGATACCCTCCTCCTTGTATCCATACAGTTGCCCGATCGAGTGCCCCTCTTCGAGAATATACGGACGCAGGTCATTCCACAGATTGTTCGGGAAAATCCGCAAGTCATTCAGATTCGTAATCTTATTCTTATTGAAAGAGATGTTTCCGCCGATGTTCAGGCTCAGATCCTTCTTGTTTAGAATCCGTGCATTCGCCGTGATCTCCATACCCTTGTTGTTCACCTCACCGACATTCATCAGCACGCTCTTCATACCGGTGCTCGGACTCAAATCCTTGTTCTGAATCAGATCCTTGGTCGTCTTGTCGTAAAAATCAACCTCCAGGTCCAAAACATTGAACAGGCTCAACTCGATACCCAAATCGTGCTGATAGGTCGTCTCCCACTTCAGATTCGGATTTCCGGGGTTGGTCCCTTCAATGGCGTAGCCCGGCGAAACACTAGCCCCGAAGGGGTAGTTCGCACTGCCGAACAGCAGCAATGATCCGTAAGGACCGATACCGGCATTACCCGAAAGACCGTAGCTGTAACGCAGCTTAAGGTTCGTAACGGCCTTGCTCTCCCGCAGGAATTTTTCCCGGCTTGCCGTCCAAGCCACTCCGATTGAGGGGAAATAGGCCGCCTTGTTGTTCTTGGCAAACTTGCTCGATTCGTCACGGCGGAACGTCGCCGTGACGTAATAACGGTTGTCATAGGTATAGGCCGCACGGGCGATGACGGAGAAGAGCGTGGCATCCTGCTTGACGGACTGGGGAGTCTGAGGCGCCGTACCGTCCTCCAGAATCCAGCCGTTGTTGCCGTCGTAGCCGAAGCCCTGAGTCGTCACCTGCTTACTGTAGTAGCTGTAATCCTCCCAGCTGACACCCAAGGTTGCGCTGACGTTGTGCCGGCTCTTGAACGTGCGGTTGAACATCAAGAAGTTGTCCCACAAATACCGCTGGCTCTGAATATCTCCGGCCAACGACTTGCCGCCAACCGAACGCCCTTCGTAGAGATTTTTGGGGAAATAACGGTTGTTGAAGTTCATGGAAGCCTTGTAAGAGAACACCGTGCGGAAAATCAAACCTTTCGTCAAAGTTGCATTGGCATAATTAGAGCTATAAATCGTATAATTCTTGTTCTTGTTCATGGCCGCCGTATAGTCCAGCGGGTTGGATACGAGCTGGTACTCCTCGTATCCCGGCTGCTCCTCGATTTTGTAGAGCGGCGGGTAATAGAGCGCCGAACGGATCACACCTTCATCACCGTTGTTCTGGTTGCTTGTTGCCGTCTTGATCATGTCGGAGTTCGCCATCGAAAAGTTGGTCGACGTACCGATCTTCAGCCACGGTTTGATGGTCTGGTTCAGCTTCAGGTTCACATTCAGACGGTCGTAACCCGAATTAACCACCGTACCCGTCTGGTCGAGGTAGGAAAGACCCACCGCGTAGTCGCCCTTGTCGGTGGCTCCCGAGTAGTTCAGCGAGTAGTTCTGGGAAATGGCCGTGCGGAAAATCGCATCCTGCCAGTAGTAGGGATCGTTGTCATAATCCTTGGGGCCCTTCACGTAGGTTCCCAGCGGTCCTATATCTCCCAAATGGGGCAACCCTTGCGGATTGAACGTTCCCGTATTGATATACTGGGTGTTGATATAGGCTTGGTTGCGGTACTCGGCATATTCAGCTCCGGTCAGCATCCGGAGTTTGTTCGAAACCTGGCTGATGCTCAGGGTAGCATTGAAGGTCAATCGGTTCGACCCTTTCCGCCCGCTCTTCGTAGTGATCATCACCACGCCGTTGGATCCGCGCGATCCGTACAACGCCACAGCCGATGCATCCTTCAGAATCTCGATCGATTCGATGTTTTCCGGGTCCAGGAACGACAGTACGTTGCGGCTGGCGACCTCATTTTCGTCGAAGGTCATCGACTCGTCGTCGTTGGAGGCCGTGAACGGAACTCCATCGATGACATACAGCGGTTCCGTACTGCCCATGAACGAGTTGGAACCGCGGATCTGCACGCTGATTCCGCCTCCGGGAGCACCGTCGTTGCGAACGACGTTGACACCGGCAATCCGGCCCTGCAGACCCTGTTCAAAACTTGCAGGGCGGCTCTTCATCAGCTCTTCGGAGCTTACGTTCTGGACACTGCCCGTCAGGTCACTCTTCTTCATCAGCGAATATCCGACTACCACCACTTCGTCGATACCTTCCGATACGGAACTCATCTCAACGTCAATCCTTGAAGCATTGCCGACAACCTTCATCACCGGTTTCATACCGATAAACCGAAAGTCCAGCGTATCCCCCTTCATCGCTCCGATCGAATAGCGTCCCTGATAATCGGTAGTCGTTCCTTTGTTCGTGTTTCGGATAATTACCGATACGCCGGGAAGGGGATTCCCGTCATCTGTCCATTTGACCGTACCCGAAACCGATGGCGTCTGGGCCGACAAATGCAGAACCGACATGACGCCTGAAAACAGCGTCACTGTCGCAATCCGTTTTAGGTTCATAATAATGATTTTAAGTTTAGGTCTTACGGCTTTCCGATTCCAAAGTCGGATTCACCACTAAATTCGACAGCAAATTTAGTGCACTATATTATCATATATTGATACTTTCTTAGCAAAGAATTACACTTAGCCCTCCCAGAAAAGGAAAAAGACCAATCCCGTACGACATTTTTCCGGACCGAAGCAGGATATCCCCACCGAAAAGTTGACAAAAAAACTCGGAGATAAGGCGTCAGCAGACCGAACCAACCCCTCACCTCCACCAAAAAGGATATACAAGCCCCCTCAGCGTTATATGATCTTCTTAACCCGCTGGTAATTACTGCGGAACTCTTTGGGCGAACACCCCTTTTTGCGCTTGAAAATACGGTTGAAGTTCGAGATGTTATTGAAGCCGCACTCGAAACAGATTTCGGAAACCGACTGGGTCGTATTGACCAGCATACGCACCGCATGGCCCAAACGGATCTCAATCAGGTAGTCGGAGAGGTTTTTCCCCGTTCGCTGACTGAAAAAACGGCTGAATGCCGTCGGGCTCATCCCCACGAGTTCGGCCAACTGCGCAAGGCGGATCTCCTTGTTATAATTGCGGTTGATATAGGCGTAAATCTTCTGCACGCGGCGGCTGTCCGCCGAATCGCTGATGCAGGCGAACGAACTGCTCGACAGGGGGCGCGACTCGCACAGCGACAATTCGTAGAGAATGGTCAGAAACTTGAGAACCGCATAAAAGCCCTGTTCCGATGCCAACCGGTCGAGCAGCGAGTAGACCTTCAGGATAGCGCTCATGGGAAAGGAGCACCCCACACGCGCCTTTTCAAGCATGTGGAGGATGGAATTGAACTGGTTTTTGGAGAGCAGACTTTCAAAAAACAGATCCGAAGAGAATTGGATCGTAATCTCCCGGATCTTTTTCGAGGTACACTTATGCTGTTTCCAGGCGTGTTTCAGTTCCTTGCCCGCAATCAGGGTCAGGTCGTAATCACCGATCTCCTCGATGGAATCTCCCACAATACGTTGGATTCCCCGTCCGTTCTCCACAAAATTGAACTCGTATTCAGCGTGGGAGTGGAGCGGGAACGTAAATTCCGACTTGTAGCGCTCGATGATATAGAAACAATCCTTTTCCGACAGCGGCGTAATCTCGTAGATCGCATCTTCGTACTGCTTTTCCATACGCGTGAAATGATATGCTGTTACAAGATACGATACTTTTTTAACATATCCTTCTTTTCTTTTGTATTTTATTCCAAAAAGACTGTGATTCGGGCCCGAATGCTGTGGAGGCCTTCCCTTCGGGAAGGCCTCCACAGCATATAAAAACCGCCTTAACGCAACTCCACGCGATAGGGCGAATACATTACGATTCCCTGCTGGCTCAGCGCTTCACGGACCGTCTCGTACTCCTTCATCATGTCGCCCAATTCCGAACGTGTGAAGGACGCACGCACACTCCGGCTCAACGAAGCCAGCACCGCCGCCAGACCCGTCGGCTGCTCCGTTACCTCGACAACCCGGTAGTTTTCACCCAGTTCGGCCTTGTCAACAGCCAGCGCAATGGCCGTCTTCAAACCGCCGCAGGCATCCACCAGTCCGATTCCCAAAGCCTCTTCTCCCGACCAGACCCGGCCGCCGGCAATCTCCAGAACCCGTTCAATCGGCAGGTTGCGACCCTCGGACACGTCGTTCGTAAAGGTCGTGTAGACCCGGTCCACCCCGCGCATGATCATCGCACGCTGCACGGGCGTCAGCGGTCCCTTGCCCAGAAAATCCGACGACCTGTTGCTCTGGACCCCGTCGATGGTGATCCCGAGCTTGTTCTTCAGCGCATCGCGCGGATCGAGGATCATCCCGAAGACGCCGATCGAACCGGTCAGCGTCAGCCGGTCGGCCACAATGACGTCGGCCGGGCAGGAGATGTAGTATCCACCGCTGGCCGCATAGGAGCCCATCGAGACAATCACGGGTTTCTCGGCCCGCAGAAGCTCCATTTCACGCCAGATCACATCCGAAGCCAACGCACTGCCGCCCGGCGAGTTGACCCGCACGACGACCGCCTTGACCTGGTCGTCACGACGCACATCGGCCAGTTTCGCGGCCAGCGTATTGCCGTAGATCTCCCTGCCGTAACCCTCGCCGTCGACAATCTGGCCGTCGGCATAGACGATGGCCACCCGGTCCGCCGAAATGTTCTTCAGATCGGCCCCCACCTGCGCGGCGTATTCCCCAAGGGTCACGAAACGGTAATCCCCGCCGTCGGACTCCACACCCAGACTGTCGAAAACATCGTTCATCTGGTCCTCATAAAGCAATTCGTCGACAAATCCGTACTTGAGCGCCTCGTCGGCAAGCGTCACTTCGAGGTTGTCCGTAATGCGGCGCATCTCCACGGAATCGATGCCGCGCGCGGCGCAGACGGCATCCGAAATGGTTCCCCACATCGAATTGACCAGCGCCTGCATCTGCTCGCGGTTGGACGGTGACATCTTCTCCAGGATAAACGGCTCCACGGCACTCTTGTACCTGCAGGCCGTCGGGCGGAAAATCTCCACGTTGAGGTCGAGTTTATCCAGCAACCCCTTGTAGAAGGTGACGTTCGAGGCCAGTCCCGACCAGTCCATTCCCCCTTCGGGCTGCAGGTAGATCCGGTCGGCCACCGAAGCGAGATAATACTGCCCCTGGGAGTAGGTCTCGTTATAGGCCACCACGAACTTGCCGCTCTGCTTGAACTCTTCGAGGGCCTCCCGCAACTCTTCGAGCAGGGCCGTACCGGCAATCCCGCCCGTACCGTTCATCCGCAGGTAAATACCCTTGATCCGATCGTCGGCAGCGGCCGCTTCGAGGGCCCGGAGCGCCTTGAACAGCGAGAGTTGCGGCATGGACTGAAGCGTCGTGACATCGATCCCCGCCAGCGGGTCGGACGACGGAGCATCGGTCAGCATCTCCGAAAAATCGATCTTCAGGATCGATTCGGGGTAGACCGCCACGCTCTTCTCCATCGAACCGGCAATCCCCAACAGCAGGAAAATCCACAGGAAAAATACGAGGAACATTCCTACGACAACCGCAAGAAGTCCCGCCAGAAAAGTTTTCACAAAATTCATAATTTCCGATTTGTTATAATAATTTATCTATTCCAATTCGAAGTGCGGAACTGAAACAAACCACACTGCAACACGTTCGATCGCCCCCCTCAGTTTCCTTTCTCCCCGTATCGGGAAAATATCTCCCGAGGTCATTTCAAAAACGGAAATGTCACCGATACACGGTTCCATTTCGTTTCAATGGAACCCCTGTTCTGAAAAATTCCCTGTTATTCCCATGCAAATATAGTGATATTTTACGAAAAACAAATAAAATTTATCGTTTCCCGATAAAATAAATTACCTTCCTGTATTTAATCCTGAAAATATGCGTTATCTTTGCAGAAAATGTCATATTCTGCTGTTATGGAAGACAAAATAAAGGAACTGCTCGCCTCGATCGTCCATCCCGAAACGGGAAAGGACATCGTCACGAGCGGATTCATCGAACACCTCGCTACGGCCGACGGCAAAGTGACCGTCGTGCTGCGTTTCGCCAAGGCCCGCGACCCCTTCGCCGTGAAGATCAAGAACCAGGCGGAGAGTCTGCTGCACGAGGCATTCCCGGGCTCCGAGGTCCTTGTCGTCATCAAGGAGGGAGGTGCGGCACCGCGTCCGGAACCGAAACTCTCGACCACGACGGGCGGAATCGCCAAGGTGATCTCCATCGCCTCGGGAAAGGGCGGGGTAGGCAAGTCCACCGTGACGGCCAACCTGGCCATCGCCCTGCGGAACATGGGATTCCGGGTCGGCATACTCGATGCCGACATCTACGGGCCCTCGCAGCCCAAGATGTTCGGCGTCGAAGGTTACCTGCCGGAAGCCGTCATCGAGGAGGGCAGGGAGCACATCATCCCCGCCGAGTCGATGGATATCCGGCTGATGTCTATCGGTTTCTTCATCAAACCCACCGATGCGCTGCTATGGCGCGGCGCCATGGCCGTGAGCGCCCTGAAACAGATGATCCACCAGACACGCTGGGGAACGCTGGACTTCCTGCTCGCAGACCTGCCCCCCGGCACGGGAGACGTACACCTGTCGATCATCGGGGAGCTGAAGATCGACGCCGCAGTGATCGTCTCGACGCCGCAGCAGGTGGCCGTGGCAGACGTGGTGCGCGGTGTGGAGATGTTCCGCAACGAAAATGTCCACATTCCGGTTGCGGGGATCATCGAGAACATGGCGTGGTTCACCCCCGCAGAGCTTCCCCAGAACCGTTACTACCTCTTCGGACGAGGCGGAGCCAGGACCTATGCCGAGCAGAACGGCGTGGATTTCCTGGGTGAAATTCCGATCGTTCAGTCGATTATGGAGGGTTCGGAAGAGGGTCGTCCGGCCACGTCGACCCATCCCGAGGTGGAGGAGCGCTACCGCGCCATCGCCGAAAAGATTGTCGGCAAAGTGATGAAAAACGGTTGACAAGTTGTCGATAACCCGTTCAACAACGGATGAAAAATAAGGATAACTTGACGGGGCGAAAACTTGGATTTCGGAAAGCGATGCGGATATATACGGAAATTCTCCGAAACCAAATTTTTTTATAAAAAGTTATGCCGCCCGGAACTGGTCGGAAAAGGAAATCCGATGTTGATAAAATAAGGCTGTCGAAATGTGGAAAACTGAGATGAACAATTGTTGATTATTTTTGATATCTCACTAAAAACCAATATTTTAAATAAAAAATAAATCAAAAAGAAAAAGGAAAAATGTTGATAGGAAAATAACAGTCGAAGTTGTCAACAGTATCAACAGCTATTTTACTTATTCTTCTTTTTTATTTATTTAAATTAAATTTAAAAGGAATAAAAACAAAAAGCGATGAACGTCGAAAACTCCGCCGAACTCCGCCGCCGCATCGAGGCGCTCAAACGCGAGAAAAACGCCATCATCCTGGCCCATTACTATACGAAGCCCGAAGTGCAGGCCGTGGCCGATTTCCTGGGCGATTCGCTCGCCCTCTCGGTCCGGGCCCAACAGGTCGAGGCTCGGATCATCCTCTTCGCCGGGGTGCACTTCATGGCCGAGACCGCCAAGGTCCTCTGCCCCGACAAGAAGGTGCTCATTCCGTGCCCCGAGGCGGGTTGCTCGCTGGCCGAGTCGTGCGACGCAAAGGAGTTCGCCGCCTTCAAGGCGAAATACCCCGGATACAAGGTCGTGTCGTATGTCAATACGACGGTCGGGGTCAAGGCCCTGACGGATGTCTGCTGCACGTCGTCCAATGCGCTGAAGGTCGTCGAGTCGCTGCCTGCCGACCAGCCGCTGATCTTCGCCCCGGACCGCAACCTGGGATCCTATATTCAGAAGTTGACCGGACGGAAGAACATGGTGCTGTGGGACGGTGCCTGCCATGTCCACGAGGAGTTTTCGCTGGAAAAGATCCTGCAGCTCAAACGCGAACACCCCGAAGCGAAAGTGGTCGTACACCCCGAGTGCCGGGCCTATATCGTTGAGGTGGCCGACTACGTGGGTTCGACGGCCGGGATCCTCGACTACTGCGACCGCAGCGAAGCCCGGGAGTTCATCGTCGTGACCGAGGCCGGCATCCTTGCGGAGATGCGGAAACGCTGTCCGGAGAAGGTCTTCATCCCGGCACCGCCCGATGACGAAACGTGTGCCTGCAACAACTGCAAGTACATGAAGATGGTGACGCTGGAGAATATCTGCTCGTGCCTGGAGAACGAGGCGCCGGAGATCGTGCTCGACGAGGAGACCCGCCGGGCTGCCGAACGCTCGATCCGAAACATGATTGCCATCCGTTAAAAGGCCGATGCGGGGACTCGATTCCGGCGAGCGGATGGATGCCCTGCGTCTGCTGCTGGAAAAGCGTGCGCCCGAGGATTGTGAGACGGGGATGCGTTATGCCGTGAAGTCGTTTCATCGGACCGAGATTCTCCGTCTGGAGATCCTGGCGGGGAGTGGGACGGCGAGGGTGATTCGGGAATGAGATCGCAGGATGGGTGTAGTTGCTGTATGGCGGATTGAAATAGATTCTTCTTTTTTTCTTCTTTTTTATTTTTATTTTTTATTAAAAGAAATTTTATCTAAAAAAATAAAAAAATAAAAAAATAAAAAAATAAAAAAAATACTAAAAACGACCCATGAAGAAAATCTTTTCTTTGCTGGCGGCAGTGTGCGTGACGCTCTCTGCGGCAGCCGATGAAGGCATGTGGCTCCTGCCCTACCTTCAGAAAATGAACATTAGGAACATGAAGGAGCGGGGCTGCAAACTCTCCGCCGAGGAGATCTACAGCGTGAACAAGTCGTCGCTCAAGGATGCCGTCGTCATTTTCGGCGGAGGATGTACCGGTGAGATCGTATCGCCCGAAGGCCTGCTCTTTACGAACCACCATTGCGGCTACGGTTCGATCCAGCAGCTTTCGAGCGTCGAGCACGATTATCTGAAGTATGGCTTCTGGGCCATGTCGCAGGCCGAAGAGCTGCCCGCTCCGGGACTCGAAGTGCGTTTCATCCGTCAGATCGCCGACGTCACGCCCGAGGTGATGGGCAACGTCCCCTCGATCGCCTCTCAGCAGGAGTACGAGCGCATCACGGAGGAAAACATCGCGGGAATCGAAAAACGCCTCCGGGAGGAGAATCCGGGCATGGAGATCTCGGTCAAGCCGTTCTTCGGCGGCAACCAGTTCTTCGCCTTCGTGATGGAGGTCTACAAGGACGTGCGCCTGGTGGGTGCGCCCCCCTCGTCGATCGGCAAGTTCGGCGGCGATACCGACAACTGGATGTGGCCGCGCCATACGGGCGATTTCTCGATCTTCCGCGTCTATGCCGGACCGGACAACCGCCCGGCCGAGTATTCGCCCGAAAACCGCCCCTACAAGGCTGAAAAGTTTTTGAAAATTTCCCTCCAGGGCGTCGACGAGAACGACTTTGCGATGATTATGGGATTTCCCGGCTCGACCGAGCGCTATGCCACGTCGTATGAGATCGACGATCTGCTGAAGGTCGATAATCCCCAGCGGATCTTTATCCGCGGCGAGCGTCAGGAGATCCTTTGGAAAGACATGATTGCCGACGATGCCATTCGGATCCAGTACGCCTCGAAATACGCCCGTTCGTCGAATTACTGGAAGAATTCGATCGGCATGTCGCGCGGCATCGAGAAACTCGACGTAAAGGCCCGCAAGGAGGCACAGGAGGCTTCGTTCCAGGCTTGGGCCGAGAAGAACACCCTGCCCGAGGAGGGCTATGTCGGTGCCCTGGCGAAGATCCGCGAGGCTGTCGGCGAGATGTCGCCGCTGGGCGCATCGCGTCAGTATCTGGCCGAAGCGTTCCTGTCGGCCGTTGAGCTGCTGGCGCCCGCGCGTTCGTTCATCGACATGCAGCAGATGGAGGTGAAGGCGGAGATCAAGGATCCCGCCGCGGCCCGGGAGCGGTTCGCCGCATGGTACAAGGATTACAGCCCTGCAACCGACCGCAAGGTGGCCAAACGGATGCTCACGATCGCACGGGAGAACATGAAGGAGTTGCCGTCGTTCTATGCCGAGGTGGTCGACAAGAGGTTCGGAGGCGATATCGACGCCTGTGTCGATGATCTCTACGACCATTCGATTTTCACCTCCGGGGAGAAGGTCATGTCCCTGCTGGATGACTATGCTCCGGAAAAGATCGCTTCGGATCCTGCCGTTGTGCTGGCCAAGTCGGTTATGGAGCAGTACAAACGGCTTTCCGAGGCCCTCAAAGAGCCTATGAAGCGTTACGACGAAGGGCATCGCAAGTACATTGCCGGACTGATGCTGCAGCAGCCCAAAAAGGCCTGGGCTTCGGATGCCAACTTTACGATCCGTCTGACCTACGGCCGTGTGCTCCCCTATTCACCGGCCGACGGCATCGAGTACAACTACTATACGACGCTGAAGGGGGTTATGGAGAAGGAGGATTCCGAGAATCCGCAGGAGTTCTTCGTACCCGAAAAGTTGAAGGAGCTCTACGCGGCGAAGGATTTCGGGCGTTATGCCAATGCGAAGGGCGAGCTGCCGACCTGCTTCCTGGCCGACTGCGACATCACGGGCGGCAACTCAGGATCGCCGGTGTTGAACGGCTCCGGAGCGCTGATCGGGCTGGCCTTCGACGGTAACTGGGAGGCCATGTCGGGGGATATAGCCTTCGAGCCCGACCTGCAGCGCACGATTGCCGTGGATATACGGTACGTGTTGTTTATCGTCGACAAGTTTGCCGGGGCCGGCTGGCTCTTGGACGAGTTGCAGTTCGAGTAGAGACTGTTTCCATACACATATGAAAAGGGATTTGCCTCCGTGGGGGCGAATCCTTTTTTTTAGGTTGTGGTCCGGGAACGGTTGGCGGAAAATCGCTTTTTCACGCCGCGGATGACAAAATTCCCCTTTTCGTTCCGGAATCCCTTAAAATTTCGTACTTTTGACGGAAAATCAGCAATTCCTATTCTGTTTATGGCAAAAGAGTTCAAACGCTATCTTGTGACATCTGCACTCCCCTATGCCAACGGTCCCGTGCATATCGGCCACCTGGCGGGAGTCTACATACCTTCGGATATTTATACCCGTTATCTGCGGCTCAAGGGCTGCGACGTGATTTCGGTCTGCGGATCCGACGAACACGGTGTGCCCATCACCATCAAGGCCCGCAAGGAGGGCGTTTCGCCCCAGCAGATCGTCGACCGCTACCATGAACTCATCAAGAAGTCGTTCGAGGGGCTCGGCATGTCGTTCGACATCTATTCGCGCACCTCGTCGAAAACTCATGCCGAGACTGCTTCGGCCTTCTTCCGGAAACTCTATGACGAGGGCAAGTTCATCGAAAAGACCTCCATGCAGTATTACGACGAGGAGGCGCAGACCTTCCTGGCCGACCGCTATATCGTCGGAACCTGCCCCAAGTGCGGCAATGACCGGGCTTATGGCGACCAGTGCGAAAAGTGCGGTTCGACCCTCTCGCCCGACGAGCTGATCGAACCCCACAGCGCCGTGTCCGGTTCGGTGCCCGTCAAGCGCGAAACAAAGCATTGGTACCTTCCGTTGGATCAGTACGAAGGATTCCTCCGCGAGTGGATTCTCGAAGGGCACAAGGAGTGGAAATCGAATGTCTACGGGCAGTGCAAGAGCTGGCTGGACGGCGGTCTGCAGCCGCGTGCCGTGAGCCGCGACCTCGACTGGGGCATTCCCGTGCCGGTCGAAGGAGCCGAGGGTAAGGTCCTCTATGTGTGGTTCGATGCTCCGATTGGATATATATCTGCTACAAAGGACCTTACGCCCGATTGGGAGAAGTATTGGAAGTCGGAGGACACCAAGATGGTCCACTTCATCGGCAAGGACAATATCGTCTTCCACTGCATCGTCTTCCCCTCGATGTTGAAGGCCCACGGCGGTTACATCCTGCCCGAAAACGTTCCGGCAAACGAGTTCCTGAACCTCGAAGGCGACAAGATCTCCACGTCGCGCAACTGGGCCGTCTGGCTCCACGAATACCTCGAAGAGTTCCCCGGCAAGGAGGATGTCCTGCGCTACGTACTTTGCGCCAATGCCCCCGAAACCAAGGACAACGACTTCACGTGGAAGGATTTCCAGGCCCGCAACAACAATGAACTCGTGGCGGTTCTCGGCAACTTCGTCAACCGTGCGCTGGTGCTGACCAAAAAGTATTTCGACGGCCGGGTTCCGGCCTGCGGCGAGCTGACCGATTATGACCGCGAGACGATTGCGGAGGTTGCTGCCGTGAAGGCATCGCTCGAAGCCAATATCGAACATTACCGCTTCCGCGAGGCGTTGAAAGATGCCATGAACATCTCGCGCATCGGCAACAAATATCTGGCCGATACCGAGCCCTGGAAGGTTGTCAAGACAGACCTCGAACGGGTAAAGACCATTCTGAACATCGCCTTGCAGATTACGGCCAATACGGCCATCGCCATCGAGCCCTTCATGCCCTTCTCGGCGGCCAAAATCCTGAAGATGCTGGCTGTCGGCAAGTTCGGTTGGGAGCGTTTGGGTGCCATGGACCTGATCACGGCCGGACACGAGATCGGCGAGCCTGTGCTGCTCTTCGAAAAGATCGAGGACGATGTGATCCAGCAGCAATTGGACAAGCTTGCCGCCACAAAAGTGGCCAATCAGGCTGCTGAAGTTGCTCAACATATTGAACCTCAGAAAGATACGATACAATTCGACGATTTCCAGAAGATGGATATCCGCGTTTCGACCATTTTGGCGGCCGAAAAGGTGGCAAAAACAAAAAAATTGTTGAAACTGACCGTCGATACGGGGATCGACAAGCGGGAAATCGTATCGGGAATCGCCGAATACTTCACACCCGAGGAGCTGGTCGGCAAACAGGTGCTTGTCCTGGTTAACCTCGCTCCGCGCGAATTGAAGGGTATTTTGTCGAAAGGCATGATTCTGATGGCCGAAGATGCTTCCGGAAAATTACGATTGCTGCAGCCCGGCGATACGACCAACAATGGAGCCGTGGTCGGATAAGCCCGGGATTTTTCGATTTATTTTTGGAGTAAAAAATTCTTAAAACAGAAAGATATGGAAAATACGGATTGGAGTGCGCTCGGTTTTGACTATCGTAAAACGGATTTCAACATCCGTTACTCCTATACGGATGGCAAATGGAGCGACATGGTGGTGACCGATGACGAGTACATTCACATGCACATGTCGGCTTCGTGCCTGCATTACGGTATTGAACTTTTCGAGGGTCTGAAGGCTTTCCGGGGTGCCGACGGGAAAGTGCGTCTGTTCCGTGTTGCGGACAATGCACGTCGGATGCAGTCCTCGGCCAAGCGGCTTTGTCTGCCGGTTCCTTCGGAAGAGATGATCGTAAATGCCTGCATCGAGGTGGTGAAACGCAACGAACGTTTCGTTCCTCCCTACGGGACTGGTGCTTCGCTGTATCTGCGTCCGGTGATGTTCGGCACGACGGTCGGTCTGGGGGTCAAGCCTTCGAAGGATGCCCTGTTGATTGTCTACTGTTCGCCTGTGGGTGCCTACTTCAAGTCGGGGATTGCGCCGATCCGTGTTGCCATTGACCGGGAGCAGGACCGCGCTGCTCCACGTGGAACAGGCGACGTGAAGGTCGGCGGTAACTATGCTGCAAGTCTTCTTTCGGGTGAAAAAGGTCATGATTTGGGCTATTCGAATATCATGTACCTCGATGCTGCCGAGCATAAGTATATCGAAGAGTGCGGTGCTGCAAACTTCTTCGGTATCAAGGAGGGTAAATATATCACGCCGAAATCGCCTTCGGTGCTGCCTTCGATCACCAATATGAGTCTCCGTCAATTGGCGGCCGATATGGGTCTTGAAGTGGAGCAGCGACATATTCCCGTCGAGGAGTTGTCGACCTTTGAGGAGTGTGGCGCCTGCGGAACCGCTGCCGTGATCTCCCCCATCGGTTACATCTACGACATGCAGACCGGCGAGTCCTACAATTACGGCGACCAGGTTGGCAAAAACTGTCTGGAACTCTACACCCGTTTGCAGGATATTCAATACGGTCGTGCCGAGGATAAATACGGCTGGTGTACGGTTGTCTTATAATCAATCCATTTCGGGTTGAAGAATAGGGCGATCTGAAAAGATCGCCCTATTTTGTTCCACGTGGAACATACTTAAAAAAACTATCGGCCGAACTTAACCAGCAGAACGTTGACATCCGCAGGCGAAACTCCCGGAATGCGTGAGGCTTGCCCGATCGTCTTCGGACGAATCCGGTTCAACTTCTGACGGGCCTCGATAGTCAGTGAATTCATTGAAAAAAAGTCAAAATCTTCCGGGATACGGATATTTTCCAGCCTCCGGAGTTTGTCAGCAATGAATTTTTCGCGCTCAATGTAGCCTTTGTACTTGATTTGAATCTCCGCCTCCTCGATGACCTCAGTGTCGATCTCCTGCTTTTCGATGAACCGCTGCAGCTTAGGAAGGATCTTTTGCAGCGATTCGAAAGTCACGTTGTTCCGCATCAGAATGTCGTACAGCTTCCGACCCTGGCTCAAAGGCTCCTGTCCGACCGATTTCAAATAGTCGTTGATTTCGGCTGCTTTGACACTCTGCTCACGCGCAAAGGCTACAAGCGATTCTACAAGCGAATTTTTTCGGACGAAATGGGCATATCTTTTTTCGGAAATCAACCCGATTTTATAGCCTAACGGGGTCAGTCGGAGATCGGCATTGTCCTGCCGGAGCAGGATCCGATACTCGGCCCGGGAGGTGAACATCCGGTAAGGTTCGTCGACGCCCTTGGTCACGAGGTCGTCGATCAGTACGCCGATGTAGGCTTCGTCGCGTTTCAAAACGATCGGCTCCTCCCCTTTCAGGGCCCGGTGGGCATTGATCCCCGCCATCAGACCCTGGGCTGCCGCCTCTTCGTAGCCGGTCGTCCCGTTGACCTGACCGGCGAAATAGAGCCCCGAGACGAGTTTGGTTTCGAGTGAATGGTAGAGCTGCGTGGGTGGAAAATAGTCGTATTCGATGGCGTATCCGGGTCGGAAAATGTGCAGGTCCTCCAATCCTTCGATCCTGTGCAGCGCCTGCCACTGTACCTCCCACGGCAGCGACGACGAGAAGCCGTTCAGGTAGTATTCGTTGGTCGAACGTCCTTCGGGTTCGAGGAACAACTGGTGTTGATCCTTGTCGGCAAAGGTCCGCAACTTGTCCTCGATCGAGGGGCAATAACGGGGTCCGATGCCGTGAATCGTGCCGTTGAAGAGCGGTGAACGGTCGAATCCCGTGCGCAAAATGGCGTGCACTTCGGGCGACGTGTAGACCAGGAAACAGGGCATTTGATCCTTGACCGGCTCGGTTTCGGGCGAAAAGGAGAATTTTCCCGGATTTTCGTCGCCGTATTGGGGTTCGAGGAGCTCGAAATTGATCGTCCGGGCATCGAGGCGGGCCGGGGTTCCGGTCTTCATGCGACCGGTCTCGAAACCCATGGCCCGGAGGCTTTCGGTGATCCCATGCGAAGCGGCATCTCCGGCCCGGCCCCCTTCGGCGTGTGCGGCGCCGCAGTGCATCATGCCGTCGAGGAAGGTCCCGGCCGTGAGGATGACGGCCCGGCATGAAAACTCCACCCCCATGCGGGTTCGGACGCCACGGATCGAGGGGCGTTTCCCGTTTCCCTTCTCCGGATTGTTTGCATGCGTGCCGTCGGGATTCGTTTCCCGGGCGGAGGAGGCTGTCGGGGCGTCGAAGAGCAGCTCCGTGGCGGCATCCTGCCAGATGTAGAGGTTCCAGATGTTCTCCAGCGTGTGCCGCCACTCCTCCGAGAAGCGCGTTTTGTCGCACTGGGCCCGCGGGCTCCACATCGCCGCACCTTTTGACTTGTTCAGCATCCGGAACTGCACTGCCGTGCGGTCCGTAATGCGTCCCATCTCTCCGCCCAAAGCGTCTATCTCTCTGACTATCTGTCCTTTGGCTACGCCGCCGACGGCCGGATTGCAGGACATCGAAGCCATTTTCGTCATGTCCATCGTCAGTAGCAGGGTCCGCGAACCCAGTCGGGCGGCGGCAGCGGCGGCTTCGCAACCGGCATGTCCGCCTCCGATGACGATGATATCGTAATCGAGAGTCATTGTTTCTCCCAGAATTTCAGGTATTTATCCTCTTTTCGGTGCATCTGTGCGTTGGTGCGGGGGGTCTTGTCTCCCTGTCCGCAGAGGTGCAGCACGCCGTGGACCACCACGCGGCGCATCTCCTGCAGCGCCGTGGCTCCGTATTGCCGGGCGTTGTCCGCCACGGTCTCCACGTCGATGAAGATGTCGCCCGAGACCACCCGTGCACCCTTTCGGTCGCTGTAGTCGAACGTAATGACGTCGGTGAAGTAGTCGTGTCCGAGATACTGCCGGTTCATCTCCAGCAGCCGCTGCGCCGAGCAGAAGATATAGCAGACATCCCCCAGCGTATAGCCTTCGGCGGCGGCCACCTCCTGCAGCCAGCGGGCCGTAAGCCGTTTCTGCGGGTAGCGGTACGTACAGTCGTCGGTATAGTATTTTACAGCCATTTTTTCCTGGATATTTTCGATCGGTTCGGTCCGGTATCCTTTTTCAGGCAGGGAGAGATCGGATGTTTCAGCCTCTTTTCCGGGACTTTTCGGGCTCCTTTGCAGCCGCGGTCCCCGCTCTTTCCTCCCGGGCCTATTTCTTGAAACAGTTTTCGGCCTGCATCTTCTGGTTCGGGTCCGGCGGGTAGATGCCGAAGACGAGTTTGTACTCCGTTTCCATGGTCATGACGTCCACGGCCGAACCGATGGTTCCCAACGGCTGGTTCCGGGCCACTTTCTGGCCCTTTTCCACGCTGATCGTCCCCAGGTTGGCATAGGAGGTCAGGTACTCGCCGTGGGCCACGTAAACGTCGTATTTGTTCGTAATGCGGTTGCGCTTGATGTCGATCACCTTGCCTTCGTAGATCGAGATCACCCGGGCTCCCCGCGGCCCCGTCACTTCGGCCATGTTTTCCCGGTAGCGCTTCACCCGCCCGCCGACCACCGGAAGCCGCAGCCCCGAGGTCTTCGACGAGAACGACGCTCCCTCCTTGTTGCCCTTGGTGAGTTTGCGCAGTTCGTTGATTGCCACGTCGAGTTTCTGCTCCTGGGCCAGCTTGCGCTGCAGGGCCGACTTCTCCTTCTGCGACATCGTGCGTATCGTCGCCCGGGCATTCCGCGAGTCGCGTTCGAGCTTCTCCCGCTGGGTCGCAAGCTGCAGCAGGACCGAATCGAGCGAACGGTTGCGGCGGTCGAGCTCCTCCTTCTCCGTGCGGACCTGTTCGGAGAGCTGTTCGATGTCGCGCATCTTGCGCTCGCGCAGCGAAGCCACCTCCCGCAATATCGTGATCTTGCGGGCCACGTCGGCGAAATCCCGCGACGAAAAGAGGAATGTCAGGTAGTTGTTGTGGCGGTAGTTGCGATAGGCTTCACGCACCATCTCGGCATACTCGCTCCGGTTGCGTTCGAGCGTCGAGGCCAGGTCCCCGGCCACGCTGTCCTTGCGGGCGATCTCCTCGCGCAGCAGCGAAGCCTGCTTTTCGGTCTCGTCAAGCAGCTGGTTCCGCGAGTCGATCTGCCGGGCCAGGCGCCGCACCCGCTCCTCGGTCGCCGCACGACCCTTCTGGAGCTTCGAAATCTCCCGCTCCTCGCTGGCAATGCGCTTTTCGAGGTCGGCAATGACCTTTTTCTGCTTCTCGATGCGGCTGTCGGTCTGGGCCGTGGCGCTGAGGGCGAAGAGCAGGAAAACAAGGAAAAGAGGCGAAAAACGGATCATTCTCATATCGGCGGACTATTCGGCGGATGGGGTTTTGGCCGGCTGTTTCAGCCGCTCTTCGATCTGGCGGGCGTCGTAACCCTTCTCCAGGGCCTGCCGCCAGTAGACTTCGGCCATGAACTGTTCGCCCAGTTCGTGGAGGATGTCCCCGTAGTGGACCATCAGTTCGGGGCTTTTCTGTCCGTCGAGCGCTACGGCCTTCTGCAGGATCTTCCGGGCCTCCTCCGTGCATCCCATCTTGTAGAGCACCCACGCCTGGGTATCCAGATAGGTGGGGTTGTTGTCTGTGAGCGCCACGACGCGGCTCGACATCACGAGCGCCCGGTCCAGATCCCGCTCCTCCAGCGAGAGGAAGTAGGCGTAGTTGTTCAGTACCAGCGCATTGTCCGGCCAGTAGTCCAGACTCTTCTCATAGGACTTGTAGCACTCCTTCATAGCGCGGCGGTCGATCCCCTTTTTGCCCTTTTTCGCCTGGGCGAAGAGCAGCTCTTCGGGAATGGAGTCGTTGCCGAGCGCCTTCTGGTGCCAGGTATCGCCGATCATCCCCCAGATGACACTGCGCAGCGAGTCCGTATCGGCGAAGCGGAGCGATTCGCGGTAGGCGCGGATTGCCTGGTCGTGCTGTTTCGAGTAGCTCATCACGTGGCCCTTCGAGATGTGGAAATCGACCTTTTCGGGGAAGAGCTCCAGGGCCCGGGTGACGTAGCGGTCGACGGAATCCGGACGCTGGAGGTAACTCTCGATGTCGATCACCATGCGGTAGTAATCCTCTACGGGAGGCTCGTCGCCGAGGTGGTTCTTGTAGAGGGCGAGGGCCTGCTTCAACTCTCCCGAAGCGATCAGGTGCCGGGCGTAGAGCTCCACGACGCGTGCATCGTCCGGATAACGGATGGCCAGCGTCGAGGCCAGGTCGTTGAGCTGGAAGTAATACTCCCGGTAGAAGCGCGTATCGGTAGTGAAATCTTCGAACCGTTTGATCTTCAGTTCAATCGGGAAATCGTCCGAGAGGAAGAGACGACGTGTCGTGGCCAGCAGCGAACGGTAGTCCTGACGCCCGGCATAGAAGTCGCTCAGCGACATGAGCGTCTGCACGTTCGTGGAGTCGATCGCCAGGGCGGTCCGGTATTCGGCCAGCGCCAGCGAATCCTTCCTGTCCGCCGCGTAGAGGTCGGCCAGCACGACATGGTGTTCGGCTTCGTAGGGGTACTCCTCGACCATCGCACGGGCTTCGTCGAGCGCCTTGTCGATCTGGTTTGTGGCAACGAGAAGGCGCCGCTTCATGCTGCTCAGCAGCGGAATGCGCCCGAAACGCAACTCTGCGGAATCAAGCGTCACCAGGGCCTGAAACGGACTCTTGCGCTGTTCGTAGAGTGCCGCCACGATGCGGTAGTTGTCCGGGTCCTTCGGGTTCTCCTCCATCAGGCGGCGGAAGACCTTCAATGCCTCGCCGTAACGGTCGGTCATCAGCAGCGCCTGTCCGTAGAACTGCTGGTACCACTGATTTGTCGAGTCCAGTTGCCAGGCGCGGTGGGCCGCATCGATGGCTTCGTCGGGTGCGCTGGGCAGGAGAATGCCGGCCAGTTCATACCACGCCGGGGCGTAGGCCGAGTCGCGGCGGATCGCTTCCTGAAGGAGTTGTCGGGCCCGGGCCGTATCGCCCGCAATGGTGCGCTGCTTGATCCCTTCGGTGTAGAACCAGACGCTCTGCAGCGAATCGGGACGGTCGGGCGCCGACGGGCTCCCCTTTCCGGAGACGAATGCCGTGGAAAAGAGAACGAGACTGAGGACCGTTGTCACTGTCAGGCGTTTCATGGGCAACCGGATTTAGAGCGCTTCGTCGAACTGGTGGAGGAAGCGCACGTCGTTTTCGAAATAGAGGCGCAGATCCTTCACGCCGTATTTGAGCATGGCGACGCGTTCAATACCCATGCCGAATGCGAATCCGGAATACTTTTCGGGGTCGATGTCGTTCGCCTTCAGGACATTGGGGTCGACCATGCCGCACCCCATGATTTCGAGCCAGCCCGTTCCCTTGCAGACCTGACATCCCTTGCCGCCGCAGAGGTTGCACGAGACGTCGACCTCGGCCGAAGGTTCCGTGAAGGGGAAGTACGACGGGCGCATCCGGATGGCGGCCTGCTCGCCGAAAATCTCCTTGGCGAAGTACAACAGCGACTGCTTCATGTCGGCGAACGAAACCCCCTCGTCGATGTAGAGACCCTCGATCTGGTGGAAGATGCAGTGGGCTCGGTAGGAGATGGCCTCGTTGCGGAAGACCCGCCCCGGACAGATGACGCGGATGGGCGGTTTCTGGCGCTCCATCGTGCGGACCTGGATCGACGAGGTGTGCGTGCGCAGCAGGATGTCGGGGTCCTTCTCGATGAAGAACGTGTCCTGCATGTCGCGTGCCGGGTGTTCGGGCGGGAAGTTCAGCGCCGAGAAGACATGCCAGTCGTCCTCGATCTCGGGGCCGTCGGCCACGGTATAGCCCAGCCGCGAAAAGACCTCGACGATCTGGTTGCGGACCAGCGAAATCGGGTGGCGCGAGCCGAGGTGTTCGGCCGAGCCGGGGCGCGTCAGGTCGCCCGACGAGGCCACCTGGTCGGCTGCGGCGTTCTGCAGCTCCTCGCGCAGTGCGGCGATCCGCTCCGTGGCGGCACTCTTCAGGCGGTTGAGCTGCTGGCCCAGTTCGCGCTTGAGCTCCGGAGCCACCGTCTTGAACTCTTCCATCAATGCGTTCAGTTCGCCTTTCTTGCCCAGAATCCGGATCCGGAACTCTTCGAGTTCGTTCGCTGCCTTGGGTTTGAACTCCTCGACCCGTCGCAGAAGTTCGTTGATTTTGTCGGTCATATTTTGTGCGTATTTCTTTTTTACCTACTTTTGGAGGTCGTCCTTTAACATGCAAAGGTATAAAAAAATTGAGATATGTTGCGTAAAATCGGCTCATTTGTGGGGATGTTGCTGCTTCTGTCGCTGCCGGCCGAGGCCGGGACGGTAGGGGTCGTACTGAGCGGAGGCGGGGCAAAGGGTCTCTATCACATCGGAGTGCTGGAGGCTCTGGAGCAGAACGGGATTCCGATCGACTGCGTGGCCGGAACCTCCATGGGGTCGATCATCGCTGCGATGTACGCCGCCGGATACTCCCCGGCCGAAATGCGGACTATCGTCAGCTCCGGCGTGGTCAAGGAGTGGGTCTCGGGGCGCATCGACCCCAACCGATACATGGACTACTATCGCCAGTTGGGCGGCACTCCCTCGTTCCTGAGCGTGCGCGTGAATCTTGGAAATCCGGCCGGCGAACGTGTCCAGTTCCCGACAAACCTGATCTCCTCGACGCAGGTCGACCTGGCACTGACCGAACTCTTCGCTCCGGCCACGGCGGCTTCGGACGGCGATTTCAACCGCCTGATGGTCCCGTTCCTCTGCGTGGCCAGCGACATGAACCACCGCCGTCCGGTGGTCATGCGCAGCGGGAATTTGAGCGAAGCGGTCCGCTCGTCAATGTCCATCCCTCTGGTTTTCAAACCGATGGCAATCGATTCGATGCTGCTGTACGACGGCGGGATTTTCGACAACTTCCCCTGGAAACCGCTCGATGCCGAATTCCGCCCCGACCTGATTGTCGGGTCGATCTGCACCGCCGGAAACACCCCGCCCAGCGAGAACAGCAACATCATGGATCAGGCCTTCATGCTCGCCATGCAGGATACCGACTACACGCTTCCTGCCGAGCGGAGCGTCACGATCCGCCGGGCCGTAGGGGTCGGTATGCTCGATTTCGACCAGGCCGGGGCCATTATGGATGCCGGTTACGAGGATGCCATGGCTGTGATGCCGCAACTGCTGGAGAAGATCGGCGGGGAACGACGTGATTCGACCTGGTTTGCCGAGCGCCGCCGGGCGTTCCGCGAGAAATGTCCGACGCTGATCTTCAACGACTACCGTATCGACGGCCTGAAACGGGACCAGCGGGAATTTATCCGCGATTTCCTCCACATGGACCGCCGCACTCCGGGGCGTCAGCGTCCGATGCGCTTCGCCGAACTGCGCGACAACCTCTTCAACGTGCTGGCGGGTGGCGATTTCACGATGGATTTCCCGAAGGTCCGTTACGATTCGCTCTCGAACGCCTACTCTTTCGAAGCCCGCTTCGGGAACCGTCCCAATTTCAAGATCACAGTCGGGGGCAACATCTCCTCCACGGCCTTCAACCAGGCCTATGTCGGCATCAGCTATCGGAGGGTCGGCCGCGTATCGCAGCAACTCGGCGCCGACCTCTATCTCGGACCGCTCTATACGTGGGGCGTGCTGGGTGGCAGGACCGATTTCTACGCCATCGAACCGCTCTTCATCGACTACTCCTACAACTTCTCGGTGAGCAATTTCCGCCACGGCTATTTCGGCAACGTCGCCCGCATCACCAATGCCGAACAGGTCAAGAGCAGCGAGAGTTTCGCCTCGCTGGGTATCGGAATGCCGCTCACGCACCGCAGCGTTTTCGTCCTGCGGGCCAACGGCGGGCATGTCAACTACCGTTACGACTCCGACGACCTCTTCGCCGACGACACCGACCATTCGCGCTTCTCGTTCTTCGGGCTCCGGGCCGGGCTCGCACGCAATACGCTCGACAAGTTCCTCTATCCGCGGCGCGGTTCGGAACTCTACCTCTCGGCCATCTACATCGACGGGCGGGACAAGTACGAACCCTACAACGCGGAGGATTTCATCTCCCGGGAGCGGAGGCAGTGGTTCGGAGGGCGCTTTACGTGGAACAAGTTCTTCGACATGCCGCAGTGCGACTGGTTTTCGTTCGGGCTCAATGTCGATGCGGTCTACACGAACCACCCTTCGTTCAGCACCCGGACCGCCACGCTGATGTCGATGCCCGAGTACGCCCCGATTCAGCACGCACGGATGGTCTTCATGCCCGATTACCGGGCCGACCGCTTCGTGGCGGGAGGCGTCATGCCGACCTTCGACCTGATGCCCGACTTCTTCTTCCGGACGGGTTTCTACACCCTGTTCCGCAACAAGCGGGACTTCAATCCCCTGGGGGTTCCCGACGAGCGCTGGCACTACATCGCCGAGGCCTCGCTCGTCTACCACACGCCGATCGGGCCGGTGAGCCTGTCGCTGACGAAGTACGATCTGAAGGATTGGAAAAACATGTATCTGACCTTCAACTTCGGATACGCCATCTTCGCCCCCAAAGGGACTTTTTATTGATTCCCGATTTTCAGGGGCGGGTGCTGCGGCGCACTCTCCGAAAGGATACCGGATCGTTCGGTATCCTTTTCTTTTTGTCGCGTGCGGATCACCCCCCCCTTCGGACAGCCTGCCCCGTGCGGAGTCCTCCCACCTTCCGGTTCCGAGTTGTGTTTTTTAGGACGCGAAAATCGTACAAAAAAGCACAAAAATCGTGCACGAATGTATCCTGTGTTGCTCTGTGGACGATTATCCGGACCGCAGGCCGTAAATTCGTTTAACGGCGGCCGGGGCTCCGGACCCCCCCCTCGCCGCCCCAACCCATCAACCTATTTTACTAACTTAAAACTTCGTCGTGTATGAGTTTTTCTACCAACCGTTTTCTCAAGAAGATCCTCTTGACGGTGGCGGCAGCAGTTTCCGTGTCATTGCTATGGGCACAGAGTTCCGACCTCTCCGGAGTCGTGCTTGACGAAAAAGGAGCACCCGTAATCGGAGCGACGGTCATGATCAAAGGTACCACAATCGCGACGGCGACCAATGTCGACGGCCGGTTCATACTCAAGAACGCCGGTCATAATGCCATACTGGTCGTGTCGTACGTGGGTTACGAGACTCAGCAGGTGCCCTCGAGGGGAGAATCTTCGGTGACCATCACGCTGAATCCTGAGGCGATCGGCGTGGAGAGTGTCGAGGTCGTGGCCGTAGGCTACGGCACCCAGAAGAAGGAGTCCGTCGTCGGAGCCATCTCAACGATCAAACCCACCGACCTGCAGGTTCCCGTGCGTTCGCTGAGCCAGATGCTGGCCGGAAACCTGGCCGGTATCGTTGCCCTCCAGACCTCCGGCGAGCCCGGTAAGGACGATGCGCAATTCTGGATCCGCGGTATCGCCACCTTTACTGGCGACCCCGACCCGCTGATCCTGGTCGACGGCGTGGAGCGTCCGCTCAATGACGTCGACCCGCTGGAAATCGAGTCGTTCAGCGTCCTGAAGGATGCCTCGGCAACGGCGGTCTATGGCGTACGCGGCGCCAACGGTGTCATCCTGGTCAACACCCGGCGCGGTTTCGACGGCCCGGCGCGCATCGACATGCGTTATGAGCAGGGCTTCTCGTTTGCCAGCAAGCGGCTGTCGTTCGTCGACGCCGCGACGCGTTCGCTGATGTTCAACGAGGCGATCGACGCCACCGACGGCGCTTCGCAGGCCATGAAATACCGCCCCGAGGAGATCGAGGCCATGCGCACGCAGTCCGACCCGGAACTCTATCCCGACGTCGACTGGCAGAAGCTGCTGATGAACAAGGTCTCCCTCTCGGAGAAGGTGAGCGCCAACATCTCGGGCGGCGGTAAGTTCGCCCGCTACTTTACGGCGCTGTCGTTCTACAACCAAGAGGGCCAGTACGCCGTGCACCCCGGGAAGTATTCGTGGGTGAGCGACAAGATCGGCCAGTTTGGTGAGAACGTCAACTACAAGCGTTACAACTTCCGTACGAACGTCGACATGGACATCACCAAAACGACGGTCGTGAACCTCGGTCTGCAGGGCAACGTTACCGAGAACACCGAGCCGGTCAACGGTTCGTCGGCCATTTACCGCGATATCATCAATGCCGCCCCGAACGCCTTCCCCGTGCGGTTCAAGGATGGGGAACTGGCCGGCCGCGACGGTCTGAACAACCCCTACAACATGCTGACCCAGATGGGTTGGAGCAAGAACACCGGCAATACCCTCCGGGCCAACCTGTCGATCAACCAGGATTTCTCGTTCATAACCCCCGGCCTGTCGGCGAAGATTACCTACGCCTACGATGCCGAGAACTTCACCAACGAGGTGCGGCAGCGCGGCATCAACTTCTTCGAGGCGACGGGCCGCGACGTGAGCGGCAACCTGATCCGTACCGAATGGCAGGCCGACCAGAAGCAGGACTACCTGGGTTATTCGCAGTCGAGCAACGGTACGCGCACGCAGTATGTCGAGGCGTCGGTGACCTACAACCGCATATTCGCCGAAAAGCATGAGGTCGGCGGTCTGGTGATGGGATTCGCCAAGGACTACCGCACGCAGAACAACGGTCTTTCCTACATCGATGCCCTGCCCCGCCGTACGATCGGTTTGGCAGGACGTGTGACCTATTCATACGACAAGCGCTACCTGTTTGAGGCGAACATCGGTTTCAACGGCTCCGAGAACTTCGCCAAGGGCAAGCGCATGGGTATCTTCCCGGCCGTGGCCGTGGGATGGGTGGCTTCCGAGGAGGCTTTCCTGCGCAACAACGACGTGCTGACGTGGCTCAAGATCCGCGGGTCGGTCGGTCAGGTGGGTAACGACCAGATTCCCTATACGCGCTTCATCTATATGGCCACGATCAACGACAGCGCAAGCGGCGCGAACAACATGGGTCTCAATTTCAACCAGGGCCTGAGCGGTATTGGCGAGGGCCGTATGGCCAATGCGGACGTGACGTGGGAGGTCTCGACCAAGTACAACCTCGGTATCGAGACGGGATTCTTCAACTCCCTGCGCCTGAATGCCGACATCTTCTACGAGAAGCGCGAGAACATCTTCCTCTCGCCGCAGACCTCCGAGATCGCCGGTATCCCTACTGGACAGACCCTCTATGCCAACATGGGTGTGATGGAGAACAAGGGCTTCGAGATCACCGGGGAGTATGTCAAGCAGATCAACAAGGACCTTTACATCTCCGTACGCGGCAACTTCACCTATGCCCGCAACAAGGTGCTCGACGACGGCAAGTATTACGCCTATCCGTGGCAGGACCTGCGCGGCGTGCGCTACGGTTTGACGTTGGGTTACAAGGCCATGCACCTCTTCTCGCAGGAGGAGCTGGACAACATGCCCGACTACTACACGCAGTTCGGTCTGGACAAGACACAGCTGCGTGCCGGCGACATCCGCTATGAGGATCTCAACGACGACGGCAAGATCACCGAGGCCGACATGACATGGATCGGCAACCCTTCGATGCCGGAGATTGTCTACGGATTCGGCGCCTCGTTGAACTACAAGGGACTCGATTTTTCGGTGCTCTTCCAGGGCGGTGCCAACCGCTCGTCGTACCTCAGCGGCGGCTGGTACTTCTACCCGTTCCAGGCCGAGCGCGGCCCGAAGTTCATGGGCAACGTGATGACGATGTTTCAGGACCGCTGGACGGAGGACAACCCCAACCCGCACGCCTTCTCGCCCCGCCTGACCTACGGTACCGACTCGAACAACTACAAGACGTCGACCTGGTGGCAGCGCGACAGCGACTACCTGCGTCTGAAGAATGTCGAGATCGGTTACACGCTTCCCGGTGCCTGGGCCAACAAACTGCGCTGCAGCTCCCTGCGTATCTATGCCATGGGTGTCAATCTCGTGACGTTCAGCAAGTTTATCTCCGATTACTGGGATCCCGAGACCGGCGCCGATTCCTATCCCATGCAGCGTCAGGTCTACGTAGGTGTGAATTTAACCTTCTAACCAAGTCCAAGATACACTATGAAAAAGAATATCATCTATTTTCTGCTTACGTCGTTGCTGCTGTTGCCCGGGTGTGCCGATTATCTGGACCAGGACCCCGAACAGCTCAACTCGATGGACAAGATCTTCTCGTCGGACATCGAAACCCGCAAGTGGTACAATCGTATCTACAGCAGCGATTTCATGGTTACCGAGATGCATTACAGCGGCCAGATCCCCTATTTCTGGTGTACCGACGAATCGGCCTACACCATGGAGTCGAACGTGCGCAACATCTCTGAGGGCAAGATGAGCCCCGACAACTACTACGGTTACACCGGCTACAACCTCTACTTCTTCGTGCGCTACTATCAGGCCATCCGCCACTGCAACCTCTTCCTTGAGAATGTCGATCGCTGTCTCAGTCTGGGTGAAGTGGAGCGTCGCTCGATGAAGGCCGAAGCGCGTTTCATGCGAGCCTTCTACCATTTCCAGTTGCTGCGTCTCTACGGCCCGATTCCCATTGTCGACCACAGCCGTTCGGCTTCGGAAATCAGCATGAACCAGGCTCGCAATACGCTTGAGGAGTGTGTAGCGTGGATCAACAACGAGATCGACGAAGCTTGCGAGAACGGTATGCCCACCGAGCGCAACGAATCGCTCGAACTGGGCCTCCCGACCGTGGGTGCCGCCCGCGCCATCCAGTCGCGTATGGCGCTGATGGTCGCCAGCCCGCTGTTCAACGGCAATACCGTCTACAAGAGCTGGACGAACAAGGACGGCACGGTGCTCATGCCGCAGACCTACGACAAGGAGCTGTGGAAGAAGGCTGCCGATGCTGCCAAGGTGGTCATCGACATGCCGGAGTACGAGTTGCACCGCGCTCCCGAAGGTGCTTCGTTCGACGAGATCGTCGACAACTTCCGCGAGATCACCACGACCTGGGGCGCCGACAAGAACAAAGAGATGATCTGGGGCTATCCCAACTCCCTGCAGTGGTATGCGATGTGCGCGCTTCCGGCACGGTGGTATGGCTGGAACGGCCGTTATTCGCTGGCCATCGGCATGGTCAACGACTTCTTCATGGCTGACGGCAGTGTGAGTCGTCCGCTTGAGGAGTGGTTCGCTGACAAGCAGTTCTCCACCGAGGACGGGAACGGCACCATCGCCAATACGTTCTGGATGTTCGTGGGCCGCGAGCCGCGTTTCTACGCGTCGATCCACTTCCCCAACCAGCGTCTGTCGTACGCCTATCCCAATGAGTCGGACAGCTACCAGGACGAGGACGGTTACGGTATCGTGGACTTCTGGTACACGGGCCTGAGCGGCAACGGCAACACCCCGGGCGACAAGAACACCTCGGGATTCTCCGTGCGCAAGAATATTTCGTTGGACTATTGCAGCAACAAGCAGCAGAGCACGGCCACCCGCATGCTGAACGTACCCTTCCCGGTGATCCGTTTGGGCGAGGTCTACCTGAACTATGCCGAGGCGATGAACGAATACTACGGCGAGGCGGAGCAGAAGGAGGTTCTCTACTATCTCAATCAGATCCGTACGCGCGCCGGCATCCCGCCCTACGAGGGCAAGTACACGCAGGACGAGATGCGTGAGATGATCCGCCACGAGCGCAAGGTCGAGCTGGCCTGGGAGTGCAACCGTTACTTCGACGTGAAGCGCTGGTTCATTGCCCATGGTCCTGACGGGGCGTTCAACCACGACGAATACGGGCTGGACATGTCGCGCGGCGAAAGCGCCACCGACCCGGCCTTCTTCACCCTGACGAAGGTGGCCAACAAGCGTTTCGACATCCAGCACTACTTCCTGCCGATCAAGTCGTCGGAGGTGATGCTCAACACGCAGCTGGTCCAGGCGCCGTTCTATTGATGCGTCCGGCCTGCACCCATGACGAATGTAGTATAATCCACAAATTTGAGAATATAGCATGAAACGACTGTATAAAATATTGATGATGATGGCGTTGCCGCTTGCCGTTGGCAGCTGCGACGTGGAATACGATCCGATTGTCATCTATCCGGACGTCACGCTGGAGAACTCGGGTCTTACGAATGTCCAGACGATCTCCATCTACCAGAACGACGCCTATGCCGTGACGCTGACCCGTACCGAGGGGCTGAGCCGTGCGGCCGAATTCGACATCGTGCTTGACCAGGGTATTCTTGACGAGTACAATGAACTCAACGGGGCTTCCTATACCATGATGCCCACCTCCGGATACACGATCGGGGTCTCGGAGATCGTCTTCCCGGAGAAGAGCAAGACGGCAAGCTTCACCGTGCAGTTCAAGCCCGAGGAGCTGATCCGTACGGCCGGGTCGATCGAAGCCGCTCAGAACTATGCGATTCCGATCGTTTGCATTCCCCGTACGACGGTGAACTCCAGCGAGCAGTATCTCAATACCATTGTTCGGATTACGTTCGACACCCCTAAGGTCACTGTCGAGGCTCCGATGGCACCGCAGGCTCTGACCTTCATTTCGGGTGTTCCCGTGTCCCGGAAGCTGGAACTGACCGGCACGTCGAATTTCACGACGCTGGACATCTCCGGACTCACGTTTGCCGCGACGCAGGAGATGGTCGACGAGTACAATGCCGCACAGCAGACCGATTACGAGCTGCTGCCCGCTTCGGCCTACTCCATCGACCAGGGAACCTTCGACAGCGAGGCGCTCTCCTTCCTGTTCAACATTACGGTCGACGCCTCGACGCTGGATCCGGACTTTGTCTACCTGCTGCCGCTCAAGGTGCTGAGCAACGAGTACACCGTGGTGCAGGATGCCATCTACTATGTGAAGGTTTCCGTTCAGGAGATTCAGGTCACGCTTGAGAATACCGACCGCTATGAAGCGGCCACGACGCTCACCCACACGATCGAACTCGACCTGGGCCTCAACGGTGCGCTCGATGCGGACTTCCCCGTTGAATTCATCTACGATCCGTCGCTGATCGCAACCTACAACCAGGAAAAGGGCAAGGAGTACAAGACGTTCGACGCCTCGCGGATCAGCGTGGAGAATACCACGATGGAGGCCGGTCGGATGAAGGCCACGGCGACGGTGAGCGTCGACATGACCGACATCGGCTTCGACACCGGAGACGAATATGTCCTGCCGTTTGCCCTCGATAAGAGCAAATTGCCGCAGGGATACATCATGCAGACCGATGATGTGGTCTACGTGCGCCTCAAGCGGACGTTCTACGGCACCTGGAGCAACCGTACCAATGACAACTACGTGACGGGTACCTCGGGTTGGACGAAGAACAACTACATGAGGGCCACGACGCTGGTCAGCGATACGAAGGTCAACGGACAGGCCTACCCCTACAAGAACTGCTATTACAGCTGGTCGACCGGTTACCACTGGTACGTCGGGGAGGAGCTCTACAACGGGGATGCGAAGAAGCGCGTGGTGCATGTCTTCTCGAAGGTGACCTCCGGCTATACCGAGTCGCAGCAGGTTTCGCAGACCATGAACAACAACAGCTACTTCGACATGGAGACGGGTACCGTCTATTTCGACTTCCAGTATTACTGGAACGACGATGACAAGGCGAAGGACAACAAGCAGACGATCCATTGCTATCTGCAGAGTCCGCTGACGCCCGATGAATTCTGATCGGAAGTGAAAAACTCGTTTGCCGGGCCCGTCGGGTGCTTTTCTGCCCGCCCGACGGGCCCCGGCAGGCGTATGCCGGGAAAGAGTCCCGGTATCGAACGAACAATATGTGACAGCATATGAAGAGAAAGAAAAGTATCCTTGTCAGAGCGATGCTCTGTTTCGGCGCGGTGCTGCTGTGTGCCTGCGGCAATGACGACAATGGCGACAACGGCGGAGGCGGCGGGAATCCCGAGCCTCCGGTGGAGAATCCCAATGCCGTCGAGGTGATCAACGCCTCGTTCGAGGAGGGTCTCGAGGGGTGGACGCGCGTCGACTTCTACAACGGTGGCAAGGTGACCGTCGAGGTGGTCGAGGGCGCCGGGGTCGACGGCAGCCGCTGCATCAAGATCCAGCAGTTCCCCGAGAACGGGAAGTGCGGCGTAGGCATCAAGCAGAAACTTACCGGCCTGGAGCCCGACCAGATGTACCGCATCTACGCCCGGGTGAAATACTCCGACATCCCGACGGATCAGGGCCGCGGGGCAGTGGTCTTCGACATGTCGACCAAGCAGTATTGGAACGCTTCGAAGTTCCTCTACGGCACCGAACTCCGGAACTGGACCTCGGTCTATGCCGATTTCATGTCTCAGGACGACGGTACGGCGGAGATTGTCTGCTCGCTGGGCTTCCGTCTCGGAGGCACGACCAACGGCGGCTATTCGACCGGTACGGCCTATTTCGACAACATCTCGGTGGTCAAGGTCACCGACGAGCTCTACATGCAGGAGGGTGAGCACATCCGCCTGTTCCTCGAGCCGTCGCAGGTCTCGGTGTCTCCCGCGCTGCTGACGGAGTGGGTGGAGAACCTCGACCGCATGTATGAGTCCTATGAGGATCTGGTAGGCCAGACGCCGCACCAAGGGCGCAAGCTGGCGATCCTGACCACGCGGGGCATCGAGAGCGGTTACTGGGCGCTGGCCGGCTATCCCATCCTGTGGAGCTCGAACTATTCGGCCGTGACCGATACGATGGACGAGCTTTACGAACACGGGACGTGGTGCTTCGGACTGATGCACGAGCTGGGCCACGTCTTCAACATCGGGAATTCGAGCTGGAACTGGAACGACGAGATGTTCGCCAACTTCCGCATGCAGTACGGCCTGGAGCAGAACGACGGCAAGGTGTGGATGGACAACCGGGTCTATACCGGGCGTGAGATCCTCGACATGTACAAGAAGGATTACAACAATACGGTCATTGCCCAGGTCAACGACAACGGCATCCACTACATGCTCGGGCGGCTGACCGACCCCTCCTGCATCGGTTGGGAGCCCTTCAAGATGGCGTTCCGCGAGCTGACGACCCAGGGCGGCGGCGGATCGGGCAAATACGAGAAGTTCGAATACCTGCTGTCGCTGCTGTCGAAGTATGCGAGCGACCTGCAGGGGCGCGATGTCGATGTCGAGGCCGAGTTCTTCACCCCGGAGGAGCTGGCGTCGATCCGCAAGCAGTTGCAGTGACCGGGGAGATTCCCCGACGGTTCAACCTTTAATCTGTCGTATCATCATGAAAAGAATAATCATAGTGATTGTTGTTGTCGTTGCGGTTTGCGGAGTCGGCCTGGGGGCATTCAACCGGAAGGAGGTACTCTTTGCCTCCGATTTCAACACCCCCGAGGCGTTCGCCCGCGACTGGCAGTTCGACAAGGAGGTGCCCGGTGCCGTCGAATACCTTCCTTCGGGAGGTTTCGACGATACGGGGTGCGTGAAGATCTCCAGTACGGAGAAAACCGCTCAGGCGGTGAAACACAAACTGACGGGCCTCGACCGCGGACGGCTGTACCGCTTCAGCGCCCGGATGAAGCGTGAAGGCGTCGAGGATGGGCGTGGGGCGGTACTTTATCTTGGTCCCGAGGGGATGGACCAGCCCTGGAATGCTTCGGAGTTCGCTTACGGCTCCGAGGGGTGGACTGAAGTCTACGTGGATTTCGTTCCCGACGATGCCGGCGAAGCGGTGGCCTGCTGCGGCCTGGGATTCCCCTGGGGAACCTACAACGGCGGGAAGGCCTCCGGGACGGTCTGGTTCGATGACGTTCGGGTAGATCCTGTTCCCGACGATGCGATTTATTACGCCGAAAGTAAATACATCGTCCTGAATCTCGACCGGGACAAAGTGACTATTTCCGATGCGGAGGTTAGAAGATGGATGGCCAGTCTCGATCGGGTGTACGAGGCCTACCGGGATTTGGTCGGAGGCGAACCTTTCGACGGCAACAAGATAATGATTCTCAATACTCCCGGTATCGAACCCGGATATTGGGCCCTGGCCGGCAATCCGATTCTGTGGAATAGCCACGTCGCCGTGTCGAAGCTCCTGGAGCGCACCGTGGAGTTCGACGACTGGGGCTTCGGCATCATCCACGAGATCGGCCACGTCTTCAATGTCGGCAACTCGGCGTGGAACTGGAACGACGAGATCTTCGCCAACTTCCGCATGTCGTATGCCCTGGAGGTGTGCGACGGGACCATGTCGCAGCGCGACATCTGCTACCGGGGCGCCGACGTGATCAACTACTACAAGATCTTCTACGACGAGACGCTCGGCGCCGGGATTCCGAAGATGAACGGCGACGCGCTGCACTATACGTTCCTGCGCATCAAGGACCGCTACGGATGGGGCGTTTTCAAGCGTGTGTTCCGGGAGCTGAACACCATGGACCCCGCCGCGATGCCCGAGTTGCGCACGCCGTACGACAAGTTCCTGTTTTTCCTGTCCCGGGTTTCCGAAGCCGCAGGAGCCGATGTCCTGGAAGAAACCTACACCCCGGAGGAACTGAAGGTGATTGAACAGGCGTTTGCCGACGCTTGAGTTTCCGGTCCGGCGGGCGGCCGTTAAGCCGCCCGCCGGGGCTCCTCCCCACCCGACGACGCGGGAACGCGGCAGACGGATCGTCCGACAGGGGGGCCGCCCGAATCGAACTCCCGTTTGGAAAATAATCGCTAATTTAGGCTGAAATTTTCAAAAAACTAACCCATGATCAAACAACTCCTTTTGCCGGTCGTTCTGTCGCTTGCCTGTGGCACTGCCACCGCCCAGCGCTGGGCGATTGCTCCCGGTGAACATCGAATTGTCTGGACTCCCGATGCCGCGTCGATCCCTCACAGCGACCATATTGAAATGAGCGGTGAGCAGATGGCCTTCGTCCTCCGCTGGGGAATCCGTGACGACGGCTCGTTCCGCGAGGAGCGTTCGCTCGTTTTCCCCATGCTGCGCACGGTGCCCAACAATACCCACGCAAGCCTGATGTACCGCATGGCCACCGATATCCCGTCGATGCTGGGCGTCAACGGAATGGTGTTGCAGGAGGAGTGCGTTGACTCGCTCTCGATCGACGGGGCGCTGACGGTCCGCAGCCGCTGGGCTGTCGGGCTGATGAATATCGGTGCAGCGCGTGACCGCCGTCCGACGCCCTGCATCGAGATGACGCGCCGGATCTTCCCCTCGCAGAGCCTCCCGCTGATGTGCGAGCGCTACACGTTGCGCAACATCGGCTCGTCGACGCTCTGTGTTTCGGTGCCGGAGTTTTCGCAGGTGGTGACGACCGACCCCGCGAAGGGTGTCGACGGCGCCTATATTATCCGTTGTGACCTCGCGGGTGCCGGGACCCGTAACCTTGTCCCGGCCGATTCGCTCTGCTTCGATGTCGTTTTTCAGGCCTACCGTTCCGGGGAGGAGCCGCAGCACCCCGATGTGGCTGCGGAGTACGCCGACCGTATGGACTTCGTGCGGAACATCATCGACGCGAACCTGATCCTTGAGACGCCCGATGAGGTGCTCGATACGGAGTTCCGCTACGCCAAACTGCGTGCCTCGGAGAGCATCTTCAAGACCCGCGGCGGCTACATGCACGCTCCGGGTGGCGAATCCTACTACGCGGCGATCTGGTGCAACGACCAGGCCGAATATGTTAATCCATTCTTCCCGTTCCTCGGGTATGACATCGGCAATGCGTCGGCGATCAACACCTACCGGCACTTCGCCCGCTTCATGAACGACGAGTACAAGCCCATCCCCAGCTCGATCATCGCCGAAGGGCTCGACTCCTTCGGTGTAGCCGGGGACCGCGGCGATGCGGCGATGGTGGCCTACGGCGCGGCCCGCTACGCCCTGGCGCGTGGCGATGCGTCCGAAGCCCGGGAGCTGTGGCCGCTGATCGAGTGGTGCCTGGAGTACTGCCGGCGCCAGCTGACGCCCGAGGGTGTCGTGGCTTCGGACTCCGACGAGCTCGAAGGTCGCTTCCCGTCGGGCAATGCCAACCTCTGCACCTCGACGCTCTACTACGACGCGCTGCGTTCGGCCGCGCTGCTGGGCCGCGATCTCGGCATCGCTCCCTCGCGCACGCGCCGCTATACGCGTCAGGCCGACGCCCTGGCGCGGGCCATCGACCGCTACTTCGCCGCCAATGTCAGCGGCTACAAGACCTATCGCTACTACGATGGCAATACGGTGCTCCGCTCGTGGATCTGCATGCCGCTGATCGTGGGCCTTTACGACCGTGCCGAGGGGACCGTTGCCGCGCTGCTCGGCCCCGAGCTGCGCACCGAGGACGGGCTGCTGACCGAGCAGGGCAGCACGACCTTCTGGGACCGTGCGACGCTCTACGCCCTGCGCGGCGTCTTCCAGGCGGGCTACACCGAGGAGGCGCTCGACTGGTTGCAGCACTATTCGGCGCGCCGTTTGCTGGGCGACCACGTGCCCTATCCGATCGAGGCGTGGCCTGAGGGCTCGCAGCGTCACCTCTCGGCCGAGAGCGGTCTCTATTGCCGCATCATGACCGAGGGCATGTTCGGCATCCGTCCCACGGGACTGCGGTCGTTCGACATGACGCCCCGCCTGCCGGCCGAATGGCCGCGGATGGCGCTGCGCCGCGTTCAGGCCTTCGGCACGACGTTTGATCTTGAGGTCGAACGCCTTGATGACGGACGCCTTTCGGTGACGGTTGGCTATGACGGACGCAACGTCAAGCGGGTCATTGCCCCGGGCAAGACCCTTTCCGTGCAACTCTCCTGAGTTTTCCGGGAATCTCCCCGCATGTCTTCCCTTCCCGTGGAAAATTTCCGGAACCCCGAACCCTTTTATTGAAAACCCTCTTCCTGAAAACCCTTTGAACCCAAACATCCCATGAAAAGATTCCGGACAACGGTCAGCGCGCTTATTGCAGCCTGTATGATGATGGCCTGTGCGTCAAGCGAAACCGACAAAATTGTCTACCTGCAGGATTTCCTCACTCCCGAGGCCGCCCAGACCGACGCTGTACCCGCGCTGCGTGCGGCGTTGGAGCGCTGTGCCGAGGTGGGTGCCACATCGCTCGTGCTTCCGGGCAGCACGCTGCATATGCGTCCCGACCTGGCGGTCGAAAAGTACCAGTTCATCAGCAACAACGACGAGAGCCTCAAGCGCATCGCCTTCGACCTTTGCGGCCTGCACGACCTCACGATCGAGGGCAACGGCACGGAGCTGCTCTTCACGGGCTTCATCTCGCCGTTCAACCTTGAGGGATGCCGTAACGTGACGATCCGCGACCTGTCGATCGACTTCACCCGCACGTTCAACTCCGAGGGCGTGGTCGTCGGCAAGGGCAAGGGGTGGCTCGACATCCGCTTCCCCGAGGAGTACCGCTTCCGGACGGTCAACGGCTGCCTGCAGTTCTACGACGAGCAAGGCACGGTTTACCCCTTCTCCAACCTGCTGGAGTTCGACGCCGTGAAGCGCGAGCCGGCGTTCCAGGTCCACGACTACTGGCTCTCGGGCTCGACGATTCCCGCCGAGCTCAGGTCCGACGGTACGGTGCGCATCCTGCGCGAGGACCTCACCGCCACGGTCGGCAACGTGATGGTCTTCGGCGCCGCCGCGCGCTACAACCCGGCCTTCACCCTTTCCGACTGCTCGGGCGTGACGCTCCGCGACGTCAACATCTACCACTGCGGCGGCATGGGCGTCATCGCACAGCGTAGCCGCGACATCGAACTCAACCGCGTGTCGGTCGTTCCGGCCCCGGGCAAGGGCCGCATGATCAGCATCACGGCCGATGCCACGCACTATGTCAACTGTGCGGGCTACATACGCATGCTCGACTGCGTGTTCGAGAACCAGAAGGACGATGCGACGAACATCCACGGACTCTACATGGTCGTCGACAGCGTGATGGCCCCCGACCGGCTGCTGCTGCGTTGGCGCAACTCGGGGCAGTACGGCGTGGACTTCATCGTCCCGGGCATGACGCTGGAGTTCGTCGACAACGAGAACATCGAGACCTACGCCCGGCGTACGGTGCGCGCCGTGAAGCGCCTGAACAAGGTCTATTCCGAGGTGACCTTCACCGAACCCCTGCCCGCGGAGGTCCGGCCGCCGCATGTGGTGGCGGCCGACGACGAGTATCCCGACGTGCTCATCAAGGGGTGCCGGATGCGCGGCAACCGTGCTCGGGGCCTGCTGCTGGGCTCCCGGGGCCGGACGGTCATTGAAGATAACTACTTCCACATCGCGGGGGCGGCGATCCTTTTCGAGGGCGACGCGAACTACTGGTACGAGCAATCGGGCGTGCGCGACGTGCTGATCCGCAACAACGTCTTCGAGAACGGCAACTACGGATGCAGATCCTGGGGCTCGGCCTGCATCGCCGGTGGCAGCGGCATTCCCCAGCGAGGCGAGAGCCGCTACCACCGCAACGTCCGCGTCGAGGGCAACACCTTCCGCGTCTTCGACCCGCGCATCATCAACGTCTATTGTGTGGACGGATTCTCCTTCACGGCCGACAACCGGGTCGAGTTCACCCGCGACTACCCCTATACGAGAGGGGAGACGCGTTGCATCATCACCGATGACTGCGACCATGTGAACGTCGAAAAAGAGGTCGTCTACGAACCCTGAAACAATATGGAACAGCTATGAAACGTCTGATTCTGGCGGTCCTGGCGCTGATGGCCGCCGCACGGCTTTCGGCCGAAATCCGCCTTCCGGCGGTACTGGGGAGCAACATGGTGCTGCAGCGCAACACCGAAGTGAACTTCTGGGGCGAGGCGTCGCCGCACAGCAAGGTGCGCGTCACCACCTCGTGGAACGGCCGTAGCTACGAGGCCCGCTCCGACGCTGCGGGCAAATGGTCGCTGAAGATTGCCACGGGCGAGGCCGGCGGCCCCTACACGATCCGCGTGAGCGACGGAGAGGTGCTTCTCCTTGAGAATGTCCTGCTGGGCGAGGTGTGGATCTGCTCCGGGCAGTCGAACATGGAGATGCCCGTCTGCGGCTTCATGTACCAGCCCGTGGAGGGGAGTGTCGAGGCGATCCTCGGGGCGTGCGACTACCCCGAGATCCGGATGTTCACCGTCCCGAAGGTCTCGTCGGAGACTCCCCGCGAGGACTGCGAGGCCGCCTGGGAGTGCTCGACCCCGGCGGCGGTCAGTGCCTTCAGTGCCGTGGGCTACTTCTTCGGGCAGACGCTCAACCGGATTCTCGGCATCCCCATCGGCCTGATTACCCCGAACTGGGGCGGCTCGACGATCGAGGCCTGGATGACCGAGGAGTCGATCGACGCCACGCCCGGCATCGACTACGAGGTGGCGAAATCGGGCATCTACGACAACAGCATTCCCCAGCGTCTCTACAACGGCATGATTCTCCCCGTGTGCCGTTATACGGCCAAAGGATTTATCTGGTACCAGGGCGAGTCGAATCGCAGGAACTGGTACGACTACTGTGCGTTGCAGGTCTCGCTCGTCAAGCTGTGGCGCGAGACGTGGGGCAATGACGACATGCCGTTCTATTTTACGCAGCTGGCCCCCTACCGTTACGAGGGCGACAATTTGCGCTCGCTGCCGCTGGTGATTGAGGCGCAGTACCGTGCCATGTCTCAGATTCCCCGTTCGGGCATCGCCGCAACGACCGACCTTGGCAACCCGGTCTGCATCCATCCCAAACGGAAACGCGAGGTCGGCATGCGCCTGGCTTTCCTCGCTCTGGCCAACGATTATAGCATCGAGGGGCTGCCGGCCCCGGCGCCGACCTACAAGTCGATGGAACGCAGTGAAGACAAACTGGTTTTGAGTTTTAATAATCTGTCGGCCCGTAATACATGGAACCAGCCTGACAGCTTTGTGGGATACTCGGAGACCGGGGCGTTTCGACCCGAAGGGTTCGAGATCGCCGGTGAGGACCGGGTTTTTTATCCGGCGCAGGCCAGTCTCGTCTGGTGGGAGAACAAGATCGAGGTACGTTCCGACAAGGTGCCTGAACCGGTTGCCGTTCGGTATGCCTTCCGGAACTACTGTCTCGAGGCCAATGTGGTGACGACGATGGGGCAGCCGCTGGTCCCGTTCCGGACGGACTCCTGGCCGGTGGACGACATCGGGGAGATCCGCTGACGGACCGCCGCATGCTCCGGCGACAGGCGCCGCACGGGAAGCTCCCGTGCGGCGCTTCGTTTCCCGGCCTTCCGGACCTTTTCCCCGCAGCGTCGTAGCGCCGCAACGTCGTGCGATCCGGGGTCCGGGGTCCGAAATTTGCATTTTTGAACGAAAGGATTTATCTTTGATACTTGTCCCCGGAAGCGGTGGCCCGTTGCCGCCGTCTTTCATCCTCCCGGGGCCGAAAGAGACGCTATGAAACTCGGAATTTTGCGGGCGGTGTGGTTGTGCGGTTTATGCCTGGCATGCCGCACGGGAGTGGGTATGGAGTGCAAATTCCGCTATTATACCGACAACGACGGCCTCTCTTCGAATACGATCCATTGCTTCTATCAGGACGACAAGGGCTACGTCTGGGTTGGGACCTCCGACGGACTTGACCGCTTCAACTCCTGCGACTTCACCAACTACCGTTCCGACTACCGGATTCCCGACTGCCTGGGAACCAACTGCATCTATAGCCTCTGCGGGGAGAACTTCATGAACAGCGACCGGATTTGGGTCGGAACCTCCGATGGCGTCTACATCTACGATCCGAAGGACGAGTCCTTCGTCCCGGTGCCGATCGAGCGCAACGGGGTCGTGCTGCGCAACCTGCAGGTCTACACGCTCGTCTCGGACCGCGTGGGCAACATCTGGATCGGGACCATCGGCGACGGGCTGTTCCGCTACAGCCTGCGCACGGGGAGTGTCGAGCGCTACGATAGCGAGACGTGCCCCGAGACCTTTACGTCGGATGTGATCGTGAAGATCCTGCTCACCGCCGGAAATCAGCTGTGGGTCGCCTCGGGCGGCGGTCCCATGCTGAGCCGATACAATCCCGAGACCAACAAGTTCACCACCTACCGGGTCGAGGACACGCTGACGCACAAGCCCATCGGCCGGATCTGCTCCCTGTGCCAGGACTCCTTCGGGGATATCTGGATCGGCGGCGGCGAGGGCGAGCTTTACAAGTTCGAACTATCGAGGCAGACCTTCACGGGTAACTATCCGCCTTCCGGGACGTCGTACGGGCGTGTGCGCGAACTGATCGAGTATGTCCCGGGCGAACTGATGATGGGCACGGAGTGCGGACTGGTCTCGTTCGACGCCAAGGACCGCAGCTTTGTGCAGCTCGACGCCGGGACGAGCAACCGCAACGGACGGCTGAACGACAAGTTCATCCATTCGATGCTCAAGGACCGTGAGGGCGGCATCTGGATCGGGACCTGGTTCGGCGGCATCAACTACATCTCGCCCCTCGGGCCGCTCTTCGAGACGATCGAGCCCGGGCCCGGCTGCGGCCGCGTCATCAGTAAGCTCTGCGAGGATCCCCGGGGCAACATTTGGATCGGGAGCGACGACGGCGGGTTGAGCCTCTACGACCCCCGCGAGGAGAGCTACGTGCCGGTGGTCGTCGATCCGGCGAATCCGTCGCTGAACATCCATGCCGTGGCCGTCGACGGGCCGTGGCTGTGGATCGGGACCTTCGGGAACGGCCTCTACCGGATGGACCGGGAAAGCCGCGACGTGAAACATTTCGCATGGACCGAGGACGGGACCGACGATCTCGATGTCTACTCCGTGATGCGCGACTCGCGCGGCACGCTCTGGATAGGGACCAAGGAGGGCATCTGCCGCTATGAGGACGACACGCAGCGGATCGAGTCCCTGCTGCCCCTCGGCCACAACAGCGATGTGGTGGACATTTGCGAGGACCGCTACGGGCAGGTGTGGTTCGCTTCGCAGAGCCGCGGGCTGATCCGTTACTCGGTCGACGGCGGGGAGTTCGCCTTCTTCTCGGGGGACGCCCGTTACGGATTGGCGGATTTCGTGAGTTGCCTGGCTGTGGAGAACGATCACCTCTGGATCGGAACCCACGGTCACGGCCTCTGCCGGTATGACATCGCCGAAGACCGCCTGGCAAGGGTCTTCGACGACACGACCTACGGTAACTGCGCGGTCTTCCAGATCATCCAGGACGGCGGCGACCTGTGGCTGTCGACCAACCGGGGACTGCTGAAGTTCAGCTGCCGCGACGCGCAGAAAAAGATCTACAAATATACCTCCGAGGACGGACTGCTGGCCAACATCTTCAACACCAACTCCGGCATCAAGTCCTCCACGGGCCACATCTACGTCGGCTGCAACACCGGCATCAACCGCTTCTATCCCTACGATTTCACGCGTCGCGAAAACTCCGCGCGCCTGACCGTCGTCTTCCCCGACTTCAAACTCTTCAACCAGCGGGTGCCGCTCGACGGGAAGGTCCTCTCCTCGACGATCGACTGCCAGCGCAGCGTGCGTTTCCGTAGCCGCAAGGGGTCGTTCAGCCTCGATTTCATCGCCCTGAATTTCTCGTCGCCGCTGCGGACCGTATACCGCTACCGGCTGGAGAATTTCGACCGGGAGTGGCTCGTTTCCGATCCCGAGGAGACGTCGGGCGTGCAGCACGTCTCTTATACGAATCTTCCCTCGGGCTCCTACCGCTTTGTCGTCAGCGCGTCGAACAACGGTGAGCAGTTCGGCGAGGAGGCCGAGGTGCTTGTCGGGATTCTGCCTCCGTGGTGGCTGGGAAAGGGCATGGTGGGACTCTACGTGCTCTTGGGACTCTCGGCCCTCGGCTTCGGAGGCTACCTTCTGCGCCGGAAGATTGTCCGTGCCCACCGCGAGCAGATCGCCTCCATCGCCCGCAAGAACAAACTCGACCTGCTGGAGGCCAAGGTCGCCTTCTTCGACGAGGTCGCCCGGAATATCCAGACGCCCGTGGCCATGATCTCCGCCCCCGTCGAGGCCATCGCCCAGCAGGTTTCCGACCCCGAACGCATCCGTGAGGATCTGGGTATTGTCCGCAAGAACTGCGACCGTCTGCTGCAAATTGTCAAGCAAATTTCGAACCTGAAGTATTCCGAGATCGAGGGCGCGCGGGCCGCGCTGTCGCGCAGAGCTGCGGAGCCGGCTTCCGCGAACGTTGCGGCCGATTCCAACGCTTCCGGGACGCACGGGTCCCCCCCCCTTCATCCGAGGATTCTTTTTGTTGTGAATGAGCGCGATAGCGCCGACTTCCTGTTGCGCCACCTTTCGGACGACTATTCGATCCGATGCGTGACCCGGGCGCGCGAAGCCCTCGACGAGTTGCGCACGCACAGCTTCTCGGCCGTCGTCGCTGAGGTGCGGCTCGCCGGCGAGCCCGACGGCATCGGGCTCTGCGAGGCGATACGTGCCGACAATGGACTGAACCACCTCCCGGTCATTTTGCTGGAGGTGGGCGGGTCGGACGCCGAAAAGATTCGCGGCATCCGGGCCGGTGCCGATGTCTTCTTTGAGAACCCCGAGTCGGCGAACTGCCTGGGAGAGCAGATCCGCGCGCTCATCGAACTGCGCCGACAGCTGCGGCTGAAGTATTCGAAGATGCCCTACATGCCCTTCGAGGAGCAGTCGCTGCCCGGCGGTTCGCGCTTCATGGAGCAGGTAAACCGTTACATCACCGACAACATCTCGAATGCCGGCATGACCGTCGAGGATATCGCCGATGCGGTGAACGTGAGCCGCACGCTGCTCTTCTCGCGGATCAAGGCCCTGGCCGGGACCACGCCCAACGAACTGCTACGTACGATCCGCTTGAAGATGGCCGCCGAGCTGCTCGCAGCGCCGAACAACCTCCGCGTGACGGAGATCTGCTACATGGTGGGTTTCACCTCGACCTCCTATTTCGCCAAGTGCTTCAAGACGCAGTACGGCATCCTCCCGACCGAATGGATGGAGCGCTACCGCAAGGAGTAGCGGTGTGGTGTCGGACCGTAAAACGGAAGTAGCGAAACCCGTGTGGGTTCCGCTGCTTCGTGTTTGAAGGAAGGCTGTGTCCTACCAGATGATCACGCGCTCCTCCTCGGGCAGGAACATCTCACCGTCGGTGATCCCGAAGGCGTCGTAGAAGTCCTGCAGGTTGCGCAGCGTGGCATTCACACGCCATTTGCCCAGCGAGTGTACGTCGAGCTTCGTCAGACGCGCGATCTCCTCGTCGCGGATGTTCTGGGCCCAGAGCGTGGCGTAGGCCAGGTAGAAGCGCTGGGCATCGGTGAAGCCGTCGATCGGGGCCGGGGCCTCCTTGCCTGCGAGCGAATTCCGGTAGGCCGTATAGGCCACCCGCAAACCGCCCTGATCGGCAATGTTCTCACCCAGACACAGCGCTCCGTTGGCGTGCAGCGCCGGCTGGTCGCCCTTGGCCGGGAGCACCTCGATGGCATCGAACTGCTTGACCAGGATCTCCGTCTTGGCCTGGAAGGCGGCGGCATCCTCCTCGGTCCACCAGTTGTTCATGTTGCCGTCCTTGTCGAACTGGCGCCCCTGATCGTCGAATCCGTGGGTCATCTCGTGGCCGATCACCACGCCGATGGCGCCATAGTTCACCGCATCGTCGGCATCCGGGTTGTAGAATGGAGGCTGCAGAATCGCGGCCGGGAAGCAGATCTCGTTCGTCGTCGGGTTGTAGTAGGCGTTTACCGTCTGCGGAGTCATCCCCCACTCGGCCCGGTCGACCGGTTTGCCGTACTTTTCGAGGTTATCCTTCGTGGCCCAGATCCCGGCGTTTCGCAGGTTTTCGTAATAGCTCTTCGTCGGATCGATCTCAAGTGTCGAATAATCCTTCCACTTGTCCGGGTAGCCGATCTTCACGGTAAACGAGTTCAGTTTCTCCTGCGCCTTGGCCTTCGTGGCATCCGACATCCAGTCGAGGTCGGCGATATGCTGCGAGAGCGACGTCTGCAGGTTCTTCACCAGCTCCGTCATGCGCTGCTTGTCCTTCTCGGGGAAGTATTTCGCCACGTACATCTCACCCACGGCCTCGCCCAGCAGTCCGTTGGGCACCGACATGGCACGTTTCCAGCGGGGTTTCTGCTCCTGCTGGCCCGACATCGTGCGGCCGTAGAACTCGAACGACGCGGTTTGGAAATCGTCGCTCAGCGACGAAGCCCCGCCGTCGATGATCTGGGCGGCCAGGTAGTGGCGGATCTTCTCCAGCGGGAGGGTCTTGAAGAGCGTATTGACGCGCTCCATGACGCGCTTCTGCTGTACGATCATGCGGTCGGCGTCGGCCAGACCCATCCCTTCGAAGTAGACATCCCAGTCGATGGCGTCGTAGGCTTTGGCGAATTCCGCGCGCGTCATCGGGTTGTACTGCGCGGGGATGTCGCGCTGCTCGACGTTCGAGAAGAAGACCTCGGCCAGCGAGTCCTCTACTTCGAGGGCGTCGGCGGCGGCCTGTGCGGCGGCTTCGGCATCATACCCGCAGAGGGTGAAGAGCTGCACGAGGTAGTTTTTGTAGGCCTCCTTGATCGAGGCGTTCTCCGGGTCGACATAGTAGTCGCGGTCGCCCATCGAGAGGCCCGACTGGGCCACGTAGAGCGTGTTGACGTTGCTGTCCATCAAGTCGGCCATCACGCCGATGCCGAAGAAGGGATTGGCCAGCGCCATGTGGATCCGGGCAAGCACCTCCGGGAGCTGCTTGCGGTCGGTCAGCCCCTCGACGAGCTGCAGGTCGGCAGCCAGCGGTGCGGCGCCCTCGGCATTCAGGCGTGTGGAGTCGAGCCCCATCTTGTAGAGGTCCGCGATCTTCTGCTCGACGCTTCCCGGGGCGGTTTCGAGTTTGGCCATCTCCTGGAAGAGCCGGTTGATGCGCTTTTCGTTGTTTTCGCGCAGGACGTCGAAGGAGCCGTAGCGCGAGAATTCGGGCTTCAGCGGGTTGTTCTTTTGCCAGCCGCCCGTGGCATACTGGTAGAAGTCGGCGTTCGGGGCTACCGACAGGTCGAAATTCGTGAGGTCGATGGCCGGGGTTTTCGTATTGTTGTTCTGACAGGCTGCCATACAGACTGCGGTTGCTGCTAAAAGGATGATACGTTTCATGCGTTGTTCGGGTTTTTGATGAGAAGCGGAGATTTCCGGAGCTCCGGAAATCTCCGCTTCGGGATAATTGCTTGTTCCGATTCCGGGCCTCCTATTCGCGGATGGCCTCTACGCCGGGCAGCGTGCCGAACTCGATATATTCGAGCAGGGCGCCGCCGCCGGTCGAGATGTAGGATACCTGGTCGGCCAGTCCGAACTTGTTGATGCAGGCCACCGAGTCGCCGCCGCCGATGAGCGAGTAGGCGCCCTTCTTCGTGGCCTCGGCGATGGCCAGCGCCACCTCCTTCGAGCCGGTTGCGAACTTGTCGATCTCGAAGACGCCTACCGGGCCGTTCCACAGGATCGTCTTGCAGCCGAGGATGTGCTCGCGGAAGATCTTCTTGCCCTCATCGGCGATGTCGACACCCTCCCAGTTGTCGGGGATGTTGTCGGCCGGAGCCGTCGAGGTGTTGGCGTCGGCCGAGAAGGCGTCGGCGATCAGCGCGTCGGGCGACATCACCAGCTGAACACCCTTCTGCTTGGCCAGTTCGAGGATCTCCAGGGCTACGGGGAACATGTCGGGCTCGCAGATCGAGTTGCCGACCTTGCCGCCCTGGGCTGCGGCAAAGGTGTAGGTCATGCCGCCGCCGATGACGATCGAATCGACCTTCTCGATCAGGGCCTTGATCACGCCGATCTTCGTCGAGACCTTCGAGCCGCCGATGATGGCGCAGAACGGGTGCTGCGGGGCCTCCATGAGCGACGAGATCGCCTTGACCTCCTTCTCCATCAGGTAGCCGAACATCTTGTCGTTGGGGAAGTGCTTGGCGATCAGATAGGTTGAAGCGTGCTTGCGGTGAGCCGTGCCGAAGGCGTCGTTGATGTAGCAGTCGGCATACGAAGCGAGTTTCTTGACGAACTCCTTCTGCGGACCCTCCTTCAGGGCCTTTTTGGCGGCATCCTTCTCCTCCTTGGTGGCGTCCTCGGCCAGACCGCGGGGTTTGCCCTCCTCCTCGGCGTAGAAACGCAGGTTTTCGAGCAGCAGCACTTCGCCCGGCTTGAGGGCCTTGGCCATTTCGGCAGCCTTCTCGCCCATGCAGTCACCGGCGAAGAGGACCTTCGTGCCGAGGTTCTTCTCGATGGCCGGGATGATCTGCTCAAGCGAGTATTTCGGATCGGGGTTCTTCTTCGGACGGCCCATGTGCGACATGAGGATCACCGAACCGCCCTCGGAGAGCACCTTCTTGACGGTGGGCATGGCGGCGCGGATGCGCGTGTCGTCGGTTACTTCGCCCTTCTCGTTCAGGGGCACGTTGAAATCCACGCGGATGATCGCGCGTTTGCCTTTGAAATCGTAGTTGTCGATCGAAATCATAGCTCTTTGAGATTTAAGTATTTTGTAGAAATTTTTTCCGTGAATCCCGTATCGGCGACAAAGTTACGAAAAATTTTCAGTAAATCTGTTATTCCGATAACAGAAAAAACAAACGCCCGGTAAAAACAAATCTTCCGGAGCGGCAAATCCGCCCCGGAAGACCGGTGTCAATATTTGTACCGCACCCACTTGAAGAGCTCCTTCAGGGTGGGTTTCTTGCCGTACATGAAGATGCCCACGCGGTAGATCTTGGCCGCGAACCAGACCATCGCCACGAACGAGCCGTAGAGCACCGCGAGCGAGAGGAGGATCTCCCACAGCGGGATGTCGTAGGGGATGCGGGCCATCATCACCACGGGCGACGTGAAGGGGATGATCGAGAACCAGAAGGCCATCGGGGAGTTGGGGTCCTTGATGACGGCCAGCATCATCAGCAGGGCGAGGATGATCGGCAGCGTGATGGGCATCTGCAGCTGCGAGGCGTCCTGAATGTTGTCGACTGCCGAACCCACGGCGGCGAACATCGCCGAATAGAGCAGGTAGCCCCCGAAGACGAACAGCAGCAGACAGCCGAAGATCTTGAGGATGTAACCCAGGTCGGTCATGGCGGCCAGGGCCTGCATCGCCTCGGGGTCCATGCCGCTCATCGCGGCGGCGTCGGGAACGCCCTGCTGCATGGCCTGGACACCGGCCATCGCCTCGGCGGGCATCAGGTGGGGCAGCACGAAGCCCCCTGCGGCGACGATCAGCACGCCCCAGATGAGGATCTGCACCACGGCGACGGCCGCCACGCCGAGGATCTTCCCGAGCATCAGGTCGAAGGGCCTCACGGACGAGACCATCACCTCCAGGACGCGGTTGTTCTTCTCCTCGATCACGGACTGCATGACCATCGAACCGTAGATCAGCAGGAACATGTAGAGGACGAACCCGAGGATGTAGCCGAGTACCGTGGCCACGGTCGACGACTGCGCCTGGGTGTCCTCCTCCTGCGACTTGTCGTTACGGAAGGTCTGCAACGTGACCGTGGTCTTCACCTCGTCGAGGATCTGCTGCAGGTTTTCGATGTCGTAGGCCTTGAGCTTCTCGGCTTCGAGCACCTTCTCGATCTGGTCCGTGATGCTGCTCTCGACGGAGAGCGACGACGACGAATTGGCGTAGAGCCGCACGTTCGAGGGGTTTTCGAGGATGTCCTGCCCGATGTAGAGTATGCCGAAGCGGTCGGTCAACTCCCTGCGGGCCTCGTCGGTCGAGAGGTCGGTGGACTCGAAACGGATCTCTTCGTCGCTTTCGAGCCGTGGGGCCACCAGCCCGCTCTCGTCGATCACGGCGATCGTCTTCTGTTCGCCGCGCGAATACTCCATGATGAGTGCCGGGGCGGCCATCAGGGCGATCATCAGGACGGGCATCAGGATCGTGCTGATGATAAAGGATTTTTTGCGCACGCGCTCGTTGAACTCGCGCTGGATAATGATGGGTATGTTGGACATGGCGTCTGTTTTTTTCAATTCTCTTTCTCTTCTGTTTTCCGGTCTCCCCGGGTGCGGAGCAGCAGCAGGATGCCGCAGCACAGCGTGATGGACGAGAGGATGAGCCGGAATGTGCTCTCCTCCGTTCTCAGGCCGTGGACCACTCCGTACATGCCGAATCCCAGACACAGGCCTGCGAGCGTCCCTGCGGCGGCTTTCGTAAGGCGTTTCGGGTTCCGTTGTCCGGTCTCTCCGTTCTGCTTTTCCATGGTGCTCCGGTCTATAACTGTCCGTTTACGGCTCTTATGAAGATGTCGTTCATCGAGGGGATGATCTCGCGGAACGAACGCAGCTCGACCGCCTCGTTCACGGCCGCGATGACGGCACGGACCTCGTCGTCGCTGGCCACGTGGAGCTTAAGGGTCCGGTAGACCGACTCTTCGGCCGCCCCTTCGAGGATCTCGCAGCGACCCGCGACGGCACGCCGCAGGGCGGCTTCGTCGCCGCGGTAGGCCACCTCGAAGATGTTGGCGCCGTGGCGGCGGCGGATGTCGTCGACACGCCCCGAAAGGATGTTCCGCGACTTGTTGATCAGCGTGATATGGTCGCAGATCTCCTCCACCGACGACATGTTGTGCGTCGAGAAGATCACCGTGGCACCCTTGTCGCGCAGGGCCAGAATCTCCTCCTTCAGGAGGTTGGCATTGATGGGATCGAATCCCGAAAAGGGTTCGTCGAAGATCAGCAGGCGCGGTTCGTGCAGCACCGTGACGATGAACTGCACCTTCTGGGCCATGCCCTTCGAGAGTTCCTCGACCTTCTTGTCCCACCAGCTCTGGATGCCGAACTTCTCGAACCACTTCTTCAGCCGCTGGGTGGCGTCGCGCCGCGAAAGCCCCTTCAGCCGGGCGAAGAAGAGGGCCTGCTCGCCGACCTTCATCTTCTTGTAGAGGCCGCGCTCTTCGGGCAGGTAGCCGATGCGGTAGACATCCTCGGGGGCGATTTCGTGGCCGTCGAAGAGCACGCGGCCGCTGTCGGGGGCCGTGATGCGGTTGATGATGCGGATCAGAGTGGTTTTCCCGGCTCCGTTGGGTCCGAGCAGCCCGTAGACCGACCCTTCGGGAATGGCGAGCGAAACGTCGTTGAGCGCCGTGTGGGCGGCATATTGTTTGGTGACGTGCTCCACCGTGAGTAAATCCTTCATGTCGAATGTTTGTTTTCGGATCGTTGCGACCGCAAATATAGAAACAAATTTTGAATATCAAAAAATATTTATCGTTTATCGATGGTAATTTGTCCCTTTCGCCCCTCTCCTCCTGGCGCTCGGGGCGACGGGGGCGGCCGGGATGACGCAGGAGGGGGGGTTGCCCGTCTGCGTAACTTTCCGTATCTTTGACGCCGTGAAGGAGTCCAAATTTGTCAAAACGAAGATCGTGGCGGGATATGTGCTGCTCGCTGTCGTGAGTATCCTGGCCATCGCCTATGTCTACCGGGCTTTGGTGCGCCTCTCGGCGCCCGACAGCGACTCCATCCTGCTCCACACCAAGCGGACGGCCGTCAACCGCACGCTTTACCACCTGTACCAGGCCGAGAGCTACGGACAGTTGATGATTGCCGGATACCTCTCCTATGAAAACCGTTATCGGAGCGAGTTGCGGACCGTGCGGGGGTGTATCGATTCGCTGCGGGCGCTCACCGTCGGTGACGACTCTTTGCAGACCATGCGCCTGGACAGCATTACGCGCCTGCTCAACGACAAGGAGCGGCGCACGATGAGCCTGCGGCAGACGATCCGCGCCGGATCGACGGCCGGACTCCTCGACAAGAGCATCCGCGAACTGATCGGTCCCCAGACAAGCATTGCGGGCGATACGGTTCCGTTCCGCCGGATCGTGCGGCAGGATACAATCGTCGAACCCCGGGGCAAACGGCGTTTTCTGCAGCGTGTGGCTGATCTGTTTGCTCCTCAGGAGGATTCCAGCATGGTGATTTCGCGCCGCGAGGTGGTCGGGCCCATGTTGCCTGTCGGAATGGTGAAGGATACCATCGAACTGGTGCTCCGGGCGCTGCAGGACAGTGTGGCGAGCAGTCGGCAGACGATTTACGACCGGGTCTGGCAGGAGGGCCTGCGGCTCAGCTACAGCAACGACCTGGTGAACATGAAGATCTACAGCCTGATTCTCGACTTCGAGGCCGAGGATACGGCGTTGCTGCTGCGGCGGATCCGCCGCAACGAGGCGATTCGCCGCAGCACGTCGCACATCCTCGGCGGCGTGACCCTCGGATCGGTGGTGCTGATGCTCTTCTTCGTGGGGATCCTCTGGCGCGACATCAACCGCGGGAACCGCTACCGCCGCGAACTGGAGCGCACCAACCGCGAGAAGGAGTCGCTGTTGGCCGCCCGCGAGCAGCTGATGCTGGCCATTACGCACGACATCAAGGCTCCGCTGGGGTCGGTGATGGGGTATATCGACCTGCTCTCGCGCCTGACCGACGACCGGCGGCAGGAACTCTACCTGCGCAACATGAAGGATTCGTCGGATCACCTGCTGGCGCTGGTCAACAGCCTGCTGGACTTCTACCGCCTGGACATCAACAAGATCGAGGTGAACTGCGTGGCATTCAATCCGGCACAGCTCTTCGAGACCATCCGGGCGGGATTCGCCGCAGCGGCGGCGGCCAAGGGGCTTGACCTGCGGTTGGAGACCGGCGGCGGGGCAACCCGGATCGTCGAGGGGGATGCCTTCCACATCCGGCAGATTGCCGACAATCTGCTCTCCAATGCGCTGAAATTCACCGATTCCGGATGGGTGAAACTCCGGGTCGACGTCGTGGGGGGCGACCTGGTCTTCTCCGTGCGCGATACGGGACGCGGAATCGGCCGTGGGGAGCGGGAGCGGATCTTCGCCGAATTTGTCCGGTTGAGTTCGGCCCGCGGGGTCGACGGCTTCGGCCTGGGGCTCTCGATCGTCGACCGGCTGGTGAAACTCCTCGACGGGAAGATCTCGCTCGAAAGCCGTCTCGGGGAGGGCAGCCGTTTCATCGTGACGCTTCCGGTCCGTGAAACCGGGGAGGTGGGAACCTTTTCCGGGAGCGCATCCGGTCCCGAATCCGCTGCGGAGGCTCCGGCAGCTCCGGCGGAGCCTGCGGCCGGGCAGCGGGAATGGCGGGTCCTGCTGGTCGATGACGATCCGCTGCAGCTGGAGATGACTGCCGCGATGTGCCGCCGGGCCGATATTGCCGCCGAGAGCTGCCCCTATCCGGAATATGTGGGAAAACTCGTCGGTGAGGGGCGTTTCGACCTGGTGCTGACTGATATACAAATGCCGACGGCCGACGGGTTCACCGTTCTGAAGACCGTGCACGAGGTCGATCCGACGCTGCCCGTGGTGGCGGTTTCGGCCCGCGGGGAACTCGATGCGGCGGATTTTCGGGGAAAAGGGTTTGCGGGATGTCTGCGCAAACCCTTCACGTCGGGCGAACTGTTGGGGGCGATCCGTGCGGCCTGCGGTGAAGGGCCGGATTCCGGAGAGCCCGGTCGTCCCGAAGGCCTCGGAGCGGCCGATGCTCCGCAGACGGACCGGGCCGATTTTTCGGCCCTGACGGCCTATGCGGGCGACGATGCCGAGGCGGCCCGAAGTATCCTGCACTCCTTTGCCGAACAGACCGCGGCCAATTGCAATGACCTTGAAAAGGCCCTCGATGCGGGAGATGAAGCCGCGGTGAAGGCACTGGCCCACAAGATGATACCGATCTTCACGATGCTCGGGGTACGGGAGGTGGCCGAAGTCCTGCGGCGGGCCGAAAACCGCGATGAAGCGGCCGTCGGAGTGCAGACCGCTGCCTTGCGGACGGTGATCGGAAAAATCCGTGCGATCGTTGCGGAAGCGGGAAAAAAGCTAACTTTGTAGTGTTATGGAACGGATTCTGATTGTAGACGATGATATTACGTTTGCGCTGATGCTGCGCACGTGGCTCTCGAAACGCGGCTTCGACGTGGAGACCGCGTCGACGGTCGCAGCTGCACGCACGGCCCTCGGCGGCGGCGGTTTTTCGTTGGTGTTGAGTGATATGCGCCTGCCCGACCAGGACGGGATCGCCCTGCTGCAGTGGATGTCGGGTGCGGGGATCGAAACCCCGGTGATCGTTATGACGAGCTATGCCGAGATTCAGAACGCGGTGCGCTGCATGAAACTCGGGGCCCGTGACTACGTGGCCAAGCCGGTGAATCCCGACGAACTGCTCAAAAAGATCCGCGAAGCGCTGGAGAAGCCCGTTGAGGCCCCTGTGGAGGCGAAAAACGCCCGGCGGGGCGCGGCGAAGGCGGCCCCGGCCCCCGCGCCGCTCGACTATATCGAAGGGCGGAGCGATGCCTCGCGCCGACTCTACGAATACATTCGACTGGTGGCTCCGACCAACATGTCGGTCCTGGTAAACGGGGCCAGCGGAACGGGCAAGGAGCATGTGGCGCAACTCATCCACCGGAACAGCAAACGGGCCGGAAAACCCTTTGTGGCGGTCGATTGCGGGGCCATTCCGCGCGAGCTGGCGGCTTCGGAGTTCTTCGGCCACGTCAAGGGTTCGTTCACCGGGGCGGTGGGCGACAAGAAGGGGGCTTTCGAGGCCGCCGACGGTGGAACGCTCTTTCTGGACGAGGTGGGCAACCTCACCTATGAAACCCAGGTCCAGTTGCTGCGGGCCCTGCAGGAGCGGCGGATCCGTCCCGTGGGCGGGAACCGCGAAATCCCGGTCGATATTCGCCTGGTGGCCGCCACGAACGAGGACCTCGAAGCCGCCATTGCCCGGGGGACCTTCCGGGCCGACCTCTACCATCGGATCAACTCCTTCTCGCTGCGGGTCCCCAGCCTGCGGGAACGGCGTGAGGACATTCCGCTCTTCGCCGACTTCTTCCTCGACCAGGCCAATCGGGAACTCGACAAACGGATCGTCGGGTTCGAGGCGAAGGCCGTCAAGGCGCTTGCGGGATACGAGTGGCCGGGGAATCTGCGGCAATTGAAGAATACGGTGATGTCGGCGACCCTGCTCGCCGCGGGGGAGTACATTACGCTCGGGGACCTTCCGCACGAAATCACCGAACCCTCGGCGTCCGGAACGTCGTTCTCGCTGCACGACCCCGTGTCGGAGGAGGAGCAGATCCGCCGGGCCCTGGCCGCTGCCGGGGGCAACAAGTCGCAGGCCGCCAAACTCCTCGGCATCGACCGCAAGACGCTCTACAACAAAATGCACCTCTACGGCATCGAGTAATCGTTCGATGCCAAAGAGGGGGGGGGCATTCGGGCCCGGAGTGTGGAATTATTCTACATTCCGGGTCTTTTTTCCACACGCTGTTTCCCGAATCCTGTTTTTGCGTTTTTTATTTATTGCACTGATATTCAGTGTATGGATGTTTTGTTTCCCGGTTTGGCACCGTACTTGAACTGCTGAGAGGCAGAACGCGGATGATACCTCGTTCCTGGAAGTTTAATGTTAAACAAGGAAGCGATGAAAAAGGCAACGGTGATGTTGGCAGCGATGATGCTGGTGTGTGGAGGTTGGGCCGTAGCTCAGGAGCCCGAAAAGCAGGAGCCTCCGAAGAAAGAGAGTCCGGTTCCTGACGAACTGCCCGCTCCGGAGGAGAAACCGGTCCCGGAGGGGCAGCCCGAACCGGCAAATCCGGATCAGACTTCCGAAGACTCCGAATTGCAACTGATTGTAAGATAACCGAAACGGGTGGGAGCAGCAGGGGTTTTCGGTGTGGAGAGTGAAATTATAAATCCTTGCTGACTTTCATCCTCAAAAGTTCATTTTTAATCTTTTAATTCTTTTATTTTATTAATCTTTTTAGTTAAACGATTGTTTGCCTGGTTCCCTGCCTTCGGGCAGGGATTTTTTGTGTCCGGACCGTTCCATGGTCCGGCTCCATCTTTGCGATACTTGCCTGCGTATCAGGAAAATAACAGCAGGACCCATATCCCGAACCGATCCTTGAGTTTCTGGATCGCAATCTTTTTCTGTTTTTTGACCGTTTCGACCGAAAGTCCGAGTTCTTCGGCAATCTGCGAGGGCTTTTTCCCGGCCAGCGTCATGCGGCAGATCTCCCGGCAGCGTTCCGGGAGTTCGTCTACCGCCTCGACCACCCGGCACCAGAGCTCATGCTCCTGGATGGCATCCTGTAACAGGTTGTCATCCTGCGCCTGGTGCTGCGAGAGCACCGCCATGCCGCTTTCGCAGACCCGGCGGTGGCGTTTGACGTTGTAGACGCCGTGGATCGTGGCGCGGTAGAGGTAGTTGCGCATTTTCAACTCGTTCTCGAAATGCACCCGGCCGTTCCACATCGCCACGAAGATGTTCTGTACAATATCCTCGGCCTCTTCCGGATCGTGCGCGTAGCGGCATGCGAAATTGACCAACGAACCGTAATAGGTTTCGAAGAGGCGGCGGTAATAGTGTTCGTATGCGAGGTGTTCGATCACGATTCCGGAGTTCCCGATGTGTCGGGTGGGGACAAAATTAGAAAAAATAATAAAGACGTTTCCTGTTTTGCCCCTGAAAAATCTGCCCAATCGCCTTTCTTCCTATTTAAATCGCTGTTTTAATGATTCTTATGTTTTTTGATCCGTTGCTTACGAATAGGCACATTTTTTATTTTTAGGGCGTTTCGAGGCCCCTTGGCCGGTCGTTTTGGCGGCGATTCCCGCCTCGGAGTGTAAAAAAAATGACGAATCGTTACCCCTTTTTCCGGACAGCGGTGTAATAATAATAAAAAGTCGGATATTTGCCATGAAAGATTACGACGACATTTCCGATCTCATCGTCCGCTTCCTGAACGGCGATGCGGATCGCCGGCAGATCGAACGCCTGGAGCAGTGGCTCGATGCCTCGGAACGAAACAGGAATATTTTCCATCGGTTGTGCCGTGACCTGGAATCCGGACACCGCTACGTGCGGGTGGATACGCAGCGCGCCCTGCGGATCGTCGAACGGCGGAATGCCCGCAACCGGCTGTCGCGGCGGATCCGCTATGCGGCGGCCGCGGCCGTCCTGCTCTTCGTGGCGGGGGCCGGTTTTCTGCTGCTGCGGGAGAATTCCGCACCGGAACCCCTTCGGGACTGGTCCGAAGTGGCTGCCGAGGTGGTACTGACCCTTCCCGACGGTTCGAGCCGTGCCATCGAGGGTGTCTTTGCCGCCGATACGCTCGGCGTGAGCCGCGACAGTTCCGGACTGCTGCGGGTCGGGACTTCGGAACCCATCCGGGAGGCGGAACCCGAATACTGCGAAATCACCGTCGGAACCGGACCCGAACAGACCCTCGAATTCAGCGACGGAACCCGCGTCTGGCTCGGCAACTACTCGCGGTTGCGCTTCCCGCTCTGTTTCGAGAGCGACCATCGTCGGGTCGAAGCCTCGGGAGAGATCTATTTCGATGTGGCTCCCGATCCCGACAGACCCTTTGTCGTCGCTTTCGAAAACGCATCGATCCGGGTGCTCGGCACCGAATTCCTCATCCAGCAGCAGCAGGGACGCTCCGTGGCGACGCTCGTCGAGGGTGAGGTCTCCTTCACGACCGCTGCCGGGCAGTCGGTCGTCATGCACCCCGGCAACCAGGCCGAGACCGCCGGAGCGGAAATCGAACTCCGTGAGGTCGACACCCGACTCTATACGGCACTGCGCGACGGATTCCTGCTCTTCGACCGCATGACGCTGGGCGAAATCGCCCGGCGCCTCGAAACCCGTTACGAATGCCGGATCCGGTTCGGCAACGAGACGGCGGCGCAGGAGATCATCTCGGCCCGCATCCAACGCTATCCGACCTTGCGGCCCATTCTCGACCTGCTGGCCAAGGTCGGCCATTTCCGATATAAAGAGGAAGGAGGTGAGATCGTCATTGAATAGGCATCGTACCACCCCCTTTCAGCCTCTGCCCGCCCCGGCGGGCCTCCGATAAGCCAAGCCTTCGGGCTCTGTACCTCAAAAAACCTCGTTGACATGAAAAAAATCTACTACAACCCATTCCGGAAGCTGCGCCTGCTCCTGACGGCCGGCTGTCTGCTGTTGACGACGCTCGTCGTGGCGCAGGATCAGCCCATCACGCTCAGTATGCCGGCCTCGCCTCTTTCGAAAATCTTCGCCGAACTGCAACAGCAGAGCGGTCTGTCGTTCGTCTACAATGCGGGCGAAATCGCCCGGGTCCCGAATCGTTCGGTGCAGGTCGTGAATGCTCCGTTGAGCAAGGTCCTCGACGAAGTGCTCCGCGGGACATCGCTGACCTACGAATTCAATGACCGTCATGTGGTCATTGTGCGGGCCCAGACCCGTTCTTCGGCGCCATCCGCTACCCCCCCCCTTCGCCCCGAGGAGCGCGAACTCACCGGTACGGTATGCGATGAAAAGGGCCTTCCGATGGCCGGTGTCACCATCGCCATCGTCGGGACCGATCGCGGTACGACCACCGATGCGCAGGGTGCCTACCGCCTTGGGGGCGTGGCCGACGGATTGACCATTGTCTACTCCTTCGTGGGTTACACCCCGCAGCGCTTCCTGCTCCATATGGAGACCACGCACGATGTCCGCCTTCAGCCTGCCGCCGTCGATGTCGAGAACATTGTCGTGACGGGTATCTTCACCCGCAAGGCCGAGAGCTTCACCGGTTCGTCGGTCACCGTTAACCGCCAGGAGCTGATGAGCCGCGGCAACCAGAACCTGATTCAGAGTCTGAAGAACATCGATCCGTCGTTCAACATGATCGACAACCTGTCGATGGGTTCCGACCCCAACAACCTCCCGACGATCGAGATGCGCGGTTCGTCGTCGTTCCCCGACCTGAAGGGGCAGTACACGCAGGATCCCAACCAGCCGCTGTTCATCCTCGACGGTTTCGAAACCACGCTCCAGAAGGTCCTCGACCTCGACATGAACCGTATCGAGAGCGTCACGCTGCTGAAGGACGCCTCGGCCAAGGCCATCTACGGTTCGAAGGCCGCCAACGGCGTGGTGGTCATCGAGACCGTGAAGCTGACGGCCGGGGAGGTCCGTGTGAACTACACCGGAAGCCTTTCGCTCGAAATCCCCGACCTGTCGAGCTACAACATGTGCAGTGCCGAGGAGAAACTCGAACTGGAGCGTCTGCTGGGCTTCTATGACGCGGATCAACCGCAGAATGACATCGACAAGAAGGACCTCTATTATAAGAACCTGGAGGCCGTGCGCAGCGGCGTGAATACCGACTGGCTCGCACAGCCCACGCGCGTCGGGGTCGGCCACAAGCACTCCGTGCGGCTGGAGGTGGGTGCCGAGGACCTGCGCGCCGGATTCGATTTCGGATACAACGACGTGCAGGGTGTAATGAAGGGCTCGTTCCGCAACACGCTCTCCGGAGGCGCCGATGTCAGCTACCGCTGGAAGAAGTTCCTCTTCCGCAACCTGATCACCCTCACGGGCACCAAGTCGGAGGATTCGCCCTACGGCTCCTTCTCGGACTACGTGGCGCTGAACCCCTACTGGCGCATCCGCGACGACAACGGCAACCTGCTCGAAGAGCTGGGCTACGGACCGGTTACCTCGTCGATGGTCTACAACCCGATGACCGACGCCTCGAACGGAACATGTTACGGCTCGAACTACTTCGACGTGACGAACAACACCTATCTCGAATACCAGTTCAATGACCGCCTGAAGGTCGTCGGGCGCTTCTCCTTCACGCAGCAGACTACCGGAACGGAGGAGTTCCTGCCCGCCTCGCACTCGTCGTTCCGGAATATCCTCGCCTCGTCGACCGACGAATACCTCAAACGCGGCTCCTACACCTCGGGGCACGGGAAGTACGCCTCGGTGAGCGGCGACCTGAACCTGCAGTACAACCAGACCTGGGGACGCCATGCGCTCTTTGCCAATGCCGGAGTGAACATCGAGCAGAACAAGAGTGAAAACTACATCTATTCGGCCGTGGGATTCCCCAATGCGCAGATGGACAACATCATATTCGCCAAGCAGTATGCCGAGAACAGCACGCCTACGGGCAGCGAGTCGCTCAACAGGGCCGTCGGTGCGCTCTTCTCGGGCAACTACTCCTACGACAACCGCTACCTGGCCGACATGACCCTGCGCGGGAATGCCTCCTCGCAGTTCGGGGCGAACAGCCGCTGGGGTCTCTTCTGGTCGGCGGGCCTGGGATGGAATATCCACAACGAACCCTTCCTGCGCGACGTGCGGTGGCTCCGGCAGCTCAAGATCCGCGGGTCGGTCGGTACGACGGGTTCGCAGTCCTTCAACTCCTACCAGGCACAGCTGCTCTACAACTACTACACCGACCGCAACTACCAGGGCATGTCGGGCGTCTACCTCGAAGCCCTGGCCAACGAGGACCTGAAGTGGCAGCAGAAGTTCGATGCCAACATCGGCTTCGACATGGACCTCTGGGGGCGTCTGAAACTGCGCTTCGACTACTACCGGGCCGTGACCAAGGACTTCCTGACCGATATCAACATCCCGCCCTCGCTCGGCTTTACGACCTACAAGGCCAATCTGGGCGAGATCCTCAACCAGGGTATCGAGTTCAACCTCAGCGCCAATGTCTTCTCGCGCCCCGAGGACCGCACCTCGCTCATTTTCTTCGTCAACGGTACGCACAATACCAACAGGATCCGCCGGATCTCCAACTCGCTGCGTTCGGTGAACGCCGAGCAGGACGAATTGTCGAAAACCGACAACCGCCCGCTGGTCCGCTTCGAGGAGGGTGAGTCGCTGAGTGCCATCTGGGCGGTCCGTTCGCTGGGGATCGATCCGGCGTCGGGCCAGGAGATCTTCCTGACGCGCGACGGGCAGATGACCGACACGTGGGACGTGGCCGACAAGGTCATCTGCGGCGATACCGAGGACAAGATGCGCGGTTTGTTCGGATTCAACCTCGAATACAAGGGTCTCTCCGTGGCGGTGTCGTGCAGCTACCGCTGGGGCGCCCAGATCTACAACACGACGCTCATCGACAAGGTCGAGAACGCCCAGATGAACGGCAATGTCGACCGACGGGCCTACTACGCCACCTGGAAGCAGCCGGGCGACCACGTGCTGTTCCGCAACGTCGGCGACTGGCAGCAGCCTACGCTGGCCACCTCGCGTTTCGTACAGGACTACAACCGGCTGGACATCTCCTCGATCTCGATCGGCTATGACTTCTACCGTTGGAAATTCCTCAAGAAACTCCGTATCGAGCGGCTGCAGCTCTTCGTGAACATGAACGACGTGGCTTCGTTTTCGAGCGTGAAGATTGAGCGCGGAACTACCTATCCGTTCGCCCGCACGGGCTCCTGCACCCTGATCGTTAATTTCTAAACCCTCCGCACCATGAAAAAAGCATTTTCATACGCAATATTGCTGCTGGCAACCCTCCTGTTTGCGGGTTGCGAAGAGTGGCTCGACGTCCGCCTCAAGAGCAAGGTGAAATCCGATGATCTGCTCTCCTCGGAGCAGGGCTTCGAAGATGCGCTGGTGGGTGTCTACTCGAAACTCATCGGCGAAGAGCTCTACGGGCGCCAGTTGACCTACGGATTTTTCGAAACACTCGTGGGAAACTACGATTTGAACGCTTCGAACAGTACGGTCTATGCCGATGTGGCCAAGGGAAGCCTTTCCGCAACCAATGTCCGCAGCGTGACGGACGGATTCTGGAACGGCCTCTACAATGCGATCGCCAATCTGAATAACATCCTCGATCAGATCGACGGGCACCGGAACCTCTTTTCCGGAAACCGCTATGCCCTCATCAAGGGGGAAGCGCTCGGCCTGCGGGCCTTCCTGCACCTGGAGCTCTTCAAGATCTTCGGTGATTTTTCCGATCTCGACGCTGCGGCCATCCCCTATGTGGCGACGCTGACGAAGAATCCCGTTCCCGATTCGTCGGGCCGCGAGGTGATCGCCCGTGCCATCGAGGATCTGGAGCAGGCCGAGGCGTTGCTTCGTGATGCCGATCCGGTTTGCGAGGGGACCTTCTCGGTGGAGGGTGACGTCTTTCTCGGCGACCGCCATCTGCGCATGAACTATTATGCCGTGCGGGCTCTCCAGGCTCGGGCGCTGCTCTGGAGCGGCGACAAGCAGACGGCCTACACCGCCGCAACGCAGCTTATCGCCGACTGCTCGGAGACCTTCCCGTGGATCGCGTCGGAGAACCTCTCCGGCACCGACGAACGGCAGTGCGACTACTCCTTCTCGACCGAACATCTCTTTGCACTCAATGTTTTCAATCTGGAAAACCTCTATGAAAATTGGCTCTCGGAGAATGCCGTAGCCGTTCAGGTCCTGAGCAAGGGCAGCTACTTCTTTGAACAGTGGTACGAGGCCGGCAATGTCGGGGCTACGGACTACCGCAAACTGTACATTACCGAGAAGGTGACGATCGGGTATTCGCAGAACTACATCGTCAAGCGCTTCTACCAGCCCGAAGGATACAACAGCGACTATGCGGCCCGTATTCCGCTGTTCCGGCTTTCGGAGCTCTACTACATCGCCGCCGAATGCATGGTCGGAACCGATAACGGCGAAGCCTGCTCGCTGCTGAATACTGTCCGTCAGCACCGTGGCATTACGGTGGATCTCGATGCCGGGAGTCTCGACGATGCGGGGGTGATGAGCGCCCTGCGCAACGAATACCTCAAGGAGTTCTGGGGTGAGGGGCACTTCTACTTCCTCTGCAAACGCCACACCTGGATCCCAGACGGGACGATGTACCGTTATCTGTCATATTCGTTGTCCAGTGTCTTTGCCATCGAGCGGCCCGATCTGGAGACCGAGTATAACCAATAATCCCATATGACTATGAAAAAGAGCGCTTTATATCTTTTGGGAACAGGCCTGCTGGCTGTAGCCGTTGCCGGATGCTCCGAGAAAGACATCATGATCTACGAGGACGAGACGCCGGCCGTCTATTTCGAGATGCTGGCCGCCGACGGAACGAGTTTGCGCGATTCGCTGGTCTTCTCGTTCCCCATCACCGAAGAGCCCACGCACCAACTCGATCTGCGGGTCCGGATCATCGGATTTGCCGCCGATCGGGAGCGTACGATCAATGTGGGGGTCAATGCCGCCGAGAGTACGGCCGAGGCGGGAACCCATTATGACCTGCCCGGATCGGTGACGATCCCGGCCGGAGCCTATGAGACGACGATCCCCGTCACGCTCCGCCGTGAAGGTCTCAAGGACAAGGAGGTCCGCCTGGTTGTGGCCCTGCAGCCCAATGCGGATTTTTCGCTGGGATTTACCCGCGGGCACGAGGCCATTCTGCGCTGGGGCGACAAGTACATCAAGCCCGACAACTGGGACTCGACCGTCTACAGGACCTGTTGGGGTGAATTTACCGAGAAGAAGTACAGCATCATCCTCTCTGTTTGCGGGATCGAGGAGCTGCCGCTTCCGTCGGACATCTCCACGTTGGGTTATTACAACCGCAAGGTCCGGGAGTATCTCTCCGAAAATCCGCAATACGAGCCCGACGGAACGCCGATCTCGATTCCGGTATACAACGGTGGCTCGGGCGGTCTGGGTTGATTCTTGCGTCGAAAATCACGAAAACGTAACATGAAAAAAGAGCTGACAATGATACGCAAATATATCTGGTATATCTGGCTGGCAGCCGCAGCCGTTATGTTGTCCCTGTCGGGCTGTGTGAAGGACAACGGAAATTACGATTATCGCACACTCACGCCGATCGAAATCGACATGGGGTTGAACTCCTCGACGGTGGTGGCCCGCCAGTTGGAGCGACTGAAGATCGAACCGAAGGTCAGTCAGGGCGGAAGCGACGAGAATCTGACCTACCGCTGGCAGCTTAAGGACAACTTGTGGGTTCCGGATCCCGCATTGGGCTATTTCATCGATTCGCTGCTCTCCACCGACCGGGTGCTCGACATCACGGTGGACCTTCCGGCCCGGGACTACCATCTGATCCTCTACGTCACGGACCGTACGAACGGAGTGACGGTGAACGAAAAACTCAGCCTGCGGGTCGAGACCATCGCGCCTCAGGGGCTGATGGTGCTGCACGAGGATCGTGAGGGCAAGGGCGATGTGAGCATGGTGATGAATCCCGAGGTCAATGCCGGCATCGAGGGTTATTCCGATGACTACGTGACGCACGCCATCTTTTCGGGGAACAACGAAGGGCTGCATCCCGAGGAGGGTGCCATGATCGTGGCTCCGCGGAACGGAGGCAATCACATCTATCTCTTCCAGACGGGGGAAAAGGGCGGTTATCGCCTTTCGGTTGCCGATATGAAAATCGTTGGGACCTACCAGGATTGCTTCCGCGAGGGGATCGAGGATCCCGGCTTCGAGGGTTTCGCCCTGTGGAATGGCAGCAAGGAGTATCTGGTCAACAAGGGCTCGATCTACTTCAGCGACAGTAACACGTCTGGGATCTACTCGCAATACGATGTGCGCTGTTTCGGCGAACCCTATGATGCGGCACCCTATATCGGCGGCAATGTGACGGCAGGGGCCTCTTCGGGAGTGCGGTGCTGCTTCTTCGACAAGCTGAGCAATCGCTTCCTCTACATCGACTATCAGCCGACGGTAAAGGCCTTCACCAATTCGGGAACGGCCTTCGATCCGAAAGAACCGCTGGAAAACGAAACCGAGATGGTCTATGCCCAGATGGGTTATCCGAGCAACTTTTACCTTGCTCTCATGCAGCAGCCCGGGGATCCGTCCGTACGGAAGCTCTATGCCATCGACATGAATGCCAACTGGTATGATACGGGGGCCAATGCGGGGGCCGGCCTTTACGACCTGTCGGCCGCTCCGGAGATGGCTCAGGCTTCGCGGTTCGCCTTCGGGACGCGCGGCCCGGTGATCTTCTACGAAACCTCGCAGAAGATCTACCGTTGTCTCTATGAAAATGCCTCGGCGGCCGAACTCCTTCTCGACGTGTCGCAGGAGTATCCGGGTTACGAGGTCTCGCTGCTGTGGATGTTCAACGACAACCTGTCGAATGCGACGCTTTACGGCAAACTCCTCTATGTGGGGATTTGGAACCCGACGACGGGCGACGGAAAACTCCTGCAGTATGTGGTCAGCGAGACCAGCGGTGTGATCGAATCGGGCCCGAAGGTTTACGACGGGTTCGGACGGATCGTCTCGTTGGGTTACAAATGGAAATAGACACTTTTTATTGATTTTGCAGATATGGAATGGAGATTTGGAAAGCGGTCGGTTGTGGCCGCAGCGGTCGGAATGTTGTTTGCCGCGTCGTGTGCCGACACGGGTTGCCGGGTTGAGGGGCATATCGGGAGCCTGGACAAGGAGGTCCCGGTATATGTGCTTGCCAAGGTAGGTGAATACGACCGCGATACGGTCGCTTCGGCGATGGTTACGAACGGGGATTTCACCCTGCAGTTGCCCGACAGCCTGGTCGACCGGGTTTACGTATTGGTGGTGGACGGTAATCGGAGCGGAACCCAGTTCGTTTCGGAACGGGGCACGGTGCGCATCGAGGGCGATCTCGACAACTTCTATCTTGCCCGGGTTTCGGGCGGCAAGGAGAATGCCCGGATCAACCTCATGCACGACTTCAACCGCGATCTCAACAAGCGGCGTCATCAGGCCTTTGCCGCAAAGAGCGACCGAAGCGTCATGGCGGCCCTCAACGCTGAGTACGACCGTTTCCTCGATTCGATGACCTATGCCGATCCGACCTCCGTCCATGCGCTCTATACGGTGCTCGGGCCCGTCACGATGTACAAGATCGGGAAACTCGATTCGCTGCTGGCATTTTTCGCGCCCCTGGCCGGTCACCCCTATTACAACGAACTGAAGGCCCGGGCCGACATCGTGCGTTCGGTGTCGCCCGGCGCCATTGCTCCCGATTTCACGGCCCGGACGCCCGATGGCAAGACCATTCGCCTGTCGGACCTGCGGGGCAAGTATGTCCTGCTCGACTTCTGGGCTTCGTGGTGCGTGCCGTGCCGCGCCGAGACCGTGCATACCCGGAAACTCTACGAGGCGTTCCACAAGTCGGGTCTTGAGGTGCTCTCCTTCTCGCTGGACAGCAAGGCCGAAGATTGGAAACGCGCCATCGAGGAGGACGGTATGGTGTGGCTCAACGCCAGCGACCTGGTCGGCGGAAAACGCTCGCCCGTGGCTCAGGCCTACGGTATCGACGGAATTCCGGCCATCTGGCTGATCGATCCCGACGGCCGGATCATTGCCGAGGGACTGCGCGGCGAAAAACTCTATGAGCGATGCAGCGAACTGTTCGGAAAATGAGCCGGTCCCTGCTGATCCTTTCGCTGTGCCTGGCGGTGCAGAGCCTTCGGGCTGACGAAGGGATGTGGCTCCCGACGCAGTACGAGAGCCGCGAGGCCGTCATGCGGGAACTCGGGATGCAGGCCGATGCTGCGGCTTTCGAGTGTGCGACGCGCGCCGTGGTGCGCTTCGGACAGGGGTGTACGGCGTCGTTCGTCTCCGGAAAGGGATTGCTGCTGACCAACTATCACTGTGCCTATCAGGCCGTGGCGCAGCACTCCTCGCCCGAACGGAATATCGTCGAGGAGGGCTATTGGGCCGTCGGCGGGGTCCCCGAATTGCCGGTCAAGGGGCTGAGCGTGACGATCGACCGGGTCGTGCGCGACGTGACCGACGAGGTGCGGCGGATCGCCGCGGGCGGAGCATCGCTGTACGAGGCGATGCGGAAGGTCACGGCGAATTACGCCGCACGGACGCCACGTTACCGCTGGACGGTGCGCGATTACCAGGCCGCCACGCGCTTCGTGCTCTACGGCAGCGAGGTCTTCGACGACGTGCGGCTCGTGGGGGTGTTGCCCCAGAGCGTGGCGAAGTTCGGCGGAGAGACCGACAACTACATGTGGCCGCGTCACAACCCCGATTTCGCACTCTTCCGGGTCTATGCCGCGCCGGACGGAACCCCGGCACCCTATGCCGCGGAGAATGTGCCCTATGCCACCGCGGATTTCCTTCACGTCTCCCGGGAGGGGTACGATGAGGGGGATTTCGCCCTGAGCCTCGGCTATCCGATGCGGACGGCGCGGAGTGCTACCTCTTCCGAGATCTGGCGGACGAGGCATGTGATCAATGAACCGATCGTCTCCATCCGCGGGCGGATGCTCGAAGCCCTCCAGCAACGGATGCGGGCCGACCGCGCGGTGAACCTGGCCTACTACGAGGAGTTCAATGCCCAGGCCAACGAGTACAAGAACCTCCTGGGGATGAACGAGTGGATCGACCGGCAGGGCCTTGTCGCCCGCAAACGGGACTTTGAACGGCAACTGGTCGAATGGACCCGTCGGGAGGGTCGCTACCCCGGTGTGGCGCGTTACCTGACGGAACAGGTGCTTGCACAGGCCGATTCGGTGGAATCCCGGGCCGTCGGCTGCCTGCTCGAAGGCTTTCACCGCGGCAGCCGGATGCTCAACTTCGTGATGGCCTTCGGCCCCGGACTGGAGACGCTGCGGAAGGGCGGTGTGAATACCGGCATGTCGCGGAAGGATTACCTGAACAATGTCGCCTATTACTACGGGCGGATGGTCCCCGAGGTGGACCGCGAAATGACCGCTCTGGGCATGGAGCTCGTCCGGCAGCAGGTCCCGGTGGCGTTCCTGCCGTCGTTCTATGCCGACGAGGTCGATCGGTTGTACGGGGGCGATCTCCGGCGTTTTGTCGATACGCTCTATGCGCGGTCGATCTTTGCCGATTCGGCACGCATCCGCCGCTGGCTGGATGCTCCGTGGTGCTCCTACGATGAGGATCCGGCCGTGAAGGTCGAGCATTCGGTCGACGAGATGCTCCACCGCCTCCGGACTGCGGCGAAGAGCCGCAAGCCCGACCGGCAGGCGCTGCAGGATTATCAGGCGGCGCGGATCGCCTGTCTCGGCGGGGCCTATTACCCGGATGCCGACCGGACGCTGCGCTTCTCCTACGGACGGGTCCGCGGGCTGGATACGCGTGGATTCCAGACCCGCTTCTCGGAGATCGCCGCCAAGGATGACGGCGTGAATCCCGACTACCGCCGCACGGACCGCCTCCGGGAACTCGATGCGGAGTGCCGCGAAGGAGCGCTGGCCGATACGCCGCTCTGCTTCATCACCGACGGCGATGTGACGGGCGGGAATTCCGGGAGCCCGATGCTCGATGCCCGGCTGCGGCTGATCGGACTGGTCTGCGACTGCAACTGGGAGTCGATGACGCGCGACTACGGCTATGATCCCGACCTGCACCGGGTCATTACCGTCGATGTGCGGAGCATCCTGATGCTCATCGACCGTTACGGCGGGGCCGGGGAGCTCGTGGCGGAGATGACCGCGGCGCAGTGAACCTCCGGGCATTGGGATGTGATCGGGATGCGGGGGTAAGCCGCAACGAAAAAACGGAACGTTCAAGCGTTCCGTTTTTTCGTGTTTTTGGTGATGCGGCCGAGGTGTTGGAGGAGCTGTTCGCTGAACTCCTCGCGCCGGTGTTTGAGGTTGGCCCGCCACCCCTGCCAGCGCGTGTAGCGCAGCCGCTTTTCGGGGTAGATGTCCCGGATCGTCACCAGGATCCCCGTCTCCTCGACCCCTCCGAAATCGGGGTTCGAAACCGTGTCGAAAACCCGCATCGTCGGCGAAAGATTCATGTAGGCGTTGATCAGCGGCGGGATGTTCTCGTTGAACTCACGCACCTTCTGGATCAGGATCCGGTAATTCTCCATGTAGGTTTCGCCCGAGAAGAGCTCCTCGTAGTAGGGGTCGTCCAGGTCGAGCTGGATCGGATGGATCCCCTCGACCAGCCCTTCGCGGTCGGGGAAGTAGCGGCGCAGGAACCAGATCAGCGCATTGCGCGCCACGGCCTTGTAGGTGGTGTACATGGTGACCTTGCCGAAGAGGTATTTCGCCTTGGGATTCAGTACGATCAGCGCCCCAAGCCCGTCCCAGAGATTGTCCAGGGCATAGATGCTCTTCGAGTTGCCGCGGGCCTGGTAGGCGGGCTGGATGAACGAACGCCCGAGTTCGATGGTCCGGGGCAGGTATTTTTTGCGGAACCGCTCGCTGAAACGGAAGTAGTGCTCCGTGGAGAGGTGGCGCGGATAGGGCGTGGTGCAGATGATGAAGCGGTAGCCTCCGATGATCTCCCGGGCGGCGGGGTCCCAGACGATCAGCTGGTAGTATCCGTCGGGCGCGAGGTCCTCTTCATCGATGTCGACCTCGTGGCCCGTACCGCCTCCGGCGCCGCGGAAAGCCACTTCGCGCAGACGTCCGATTTCGCGCATCAGCGACGGGCACTCCAAAGCCGGGAAGATATAGATTTCGTTGCCGGCCTTGTGGGTATCGCGGACCTTGCGGGCAGGGGTGAGTTCCGCAAGCAGCAACTCCCGGTCGACGGGTTCGATGATGGGTTCCATGTCTTTCTGTTGCATGACACCGCAAAAGTACCAATAATTAGTGGTATTTTGTCGGTTCGTCGAGCGTTTTTTCCAATGAATAGACCTTTTTGCGAACCTCTTCGACCTGCTCGCGAAGGGATCCGCACGGCTGGAGCTCCGCAACGGAGATCGGATCGCCCACAACGATCCGGAAGTGGCGGCCCTTCTGGGAGAACATCTCGTCGGGGAGCCACAGCATCTCGATGTTGAACTTCACGCCCAGGGCCTTGCGCAGGTGGTAGACCCGGTAGAAGAAGTTCGACAGGCGCCCCTCGACGAAGACCGGTACGATTTTCCGTTGCGAGGCGTAGGCTTTTTTCAGAAAGCTGATTTTCCATTCGGGGTCGGTGACCCGACCATTGAAGGTGCGCGAGCAGAGCCCCGCGGGGAAGGTCAGGATCGGACGGTCGCCGAAGAACTCCTCGTCGAATTTCCGGGCATAGGCCGAGCTTTGCGAGCCGTGTTTGTTGACGGGAATCCAGAGCGGACGCAGCGGTTCGAGGTGCATCAGCAGGTCGTTGACCACCACGCGGGCGTCGCCGAAGTGTTCGATCAGCTTGTCGGCGAGCATCATGCCGTCCATGCCGCCGAAGGGGTGGTTCGAGACGAAGAGGTAACGCTCCTTCGGATCGAGGCGGTCGAGCCCCTCTGCCGAGTAGGAGACCTGCCATTCGCGGAAAGCCGCGCGGATGAACTCCTGGGGCGGCAGTGACCAGTAGTTGGCGAGGATGTGGTTGATCTCCCGTTCGTGGATCGTGCGCCGCAGCCACGTGACCACCGGACGGGGAATCCAGCGGGCCGCGCGCGGGGCTTTCTCCCTGATTACGGCACCGATATCTATTTGAGGCATGGGGTCTTCGAAAATTTAATACCACAAATATACGGATTCTTTTTCGGAAAAACACTAACTTTACACCCAAATAGACCTTTGTCGACCGCAACCATGCCGCTCTATCATACACCCGTGCTTCTGGAAGAGTCTGTGGGCCTGCTCGGTATCGTGCCGGAGGGAACCTACGCCGACCTCACGTTCGGCGGAGGCGGACATTCGCGCCGCATCCTTGCCGATCTGGGGCCCGAAGGGCGCCTCTACGCCTTCGACCAGGACCGCGATACCCGGGCGAACTGCCCCGACGATCCGCGTTTCCACTACGTCGAAAGCAACTTCCGCTTCCTGCGCGGGGCGCTGCGTTTGCGCGGGGTTACCGAGGCCGACGGCATTCTGGCCGATCTGGGGGTCTCGTCCCACCATTTCGACGCTCTCGAACGGGGCTTTTCGTTCCGCGGCGCCGCGCCGCTCGACATGCGCATGAACCAGCGCGGACGCCTCACGGCGGCCGATGTCGTGAACGGCTTTCCGGCCGAGGAGCTGACCCGCATTCTGGGCGACTGGGGCGAACTGGAGACCCCGTGGAAGGTGGCCAACTGTCTGGTGAAGGCCCGTGCGGCGGCGCCCGTGACCACGACGGCGCAGCTGGTCGAGGCGGTGAAACCCTGCACCCCGGCCAAGGATGCCGCAAAGTTCCTCACGAAACTCTTCCAGGCGCTGCGCATCGAGGTCAACGGCGAGATGGAGGCGCTGAAAATGGCCCTGGAACAGAGCTTGAAGGTGCTGAAACCCGGCGGACGGCTGGTGGTGATCTCCTACCATTCGCTCGAAGACCGCCTGGTGAAGAATTTCCTGCGCAGCGGGAACTTCTCGGGTGAGGCCGAAAAGGACTTTTTCGGGCGTTCGCTGGCCCCCTTTGAGTTGTTGACCCGCAAGGCGGTGGTGCCCTCCGCCGAGGAGCTGGCCCGCAATCCCCGCTCGCGTTCGGCGAAACTCCGGGCGGCCGTAAAACGCTGATGACATGTACCGCGATCACGAATTCGATCCCATCACCCCCGAAGAGGAGGCTCGCCGCCGTGAGGAGGCGGAGTTTGCCCGGCGTGTGCGCCGCGAGGTGCGCCGCATGGAGCGCGGGGAGGCCGATGAGGAGATTCGCGCCGACGAGGAGCGCGAAGCCGCGGAGCAGGCCGAAGCCCGGGCCCGCGAGGCCCGCGAACGGCGCCGTCGGTCGAGTACCTTCTGGCAGATCTTTTCGGGTTCGATCCTCGTGCGGAAGGGCGTCTCGCAGTATTATCCCTACCTGTTGACCATTGCCGGGACCTTCTTCCTGAGCATCGTGGTGATGTTCTGGTCCCTGCACCTCGACATGCGTTATACGCGCCTTTCGCGCGACGTGCAGAAACTCCGCGAACGTTCGATCCGCCTGCAGGAGCAGCGCTTCCAGCGGACGACACATTCGGCCATCATCGAGGAGCTCCACGCGCGCGGCATCGACCTCTACGACCCGCTCGCCCCGGGCGAAATCATCGAAAACTGACCGGCGATGAAGCAGGAACGATCGAAAGTCAAGAGCGATATTCTGTTGCGGGTGAGGTTGTTGTACGTGTTGTTCATCCTCGCGGGGGTTGTTGTGCTCGCACGTCTCGTCTGGGTGCAACTCTTCAGTTCGGAGGTGGCCTACAACGCCGACCGGCTGGCCAGCCGCATCTTCACCCGGGAGGAGATCCCGGCCCAGCGCGGCAGCATCCTGTCGCGCGACGGAGAACCCCTCGCCACATCGATTTTCCGCTATCAGGCCGCCTTCGACTTCGCATCCCCGGGGCTCGACTCGCTCGATACCTTCCGCGAACAGGCCGATTCGCTGGCCAAACTCCTGGCGGCCTTCTTCAAGGACAAGTCCGCCTCGGCCTATGCCCGGATGTTCCGTGAAGAGCACGCCCGGCGTTACCGGCTGGTGCGGCCCCGGGATACGACCTACCTGCGCTCGAAGGGGGCTATCGCCCGCTTTTTCGACCGGCTCCGGGGCGAGGAGTACATTACGCACCGCATCTACGACACGCTACGCGACCATACGCCCGTGAACATCTTTCCCCGTGAGGTGGATTATGCCGAGTGGGAGGTGCTGCGGCGCTATCCGCTGCTGAACTGGAACATGGGCATGGTCTACAACCTTGTCGAGCGTGACGAACGCATCTACCCGCAGGGCGAGCTGGCCCGGCGGACGATCGGCCTGACGGGCGACCGCGGCAACTACGGCATCGAGGAGGCCTACCGCGAAGAGCTGGCCGGGAAGCCCGGCAAGGCGCTGCGGCAAAGGATCGCCCGGGGTTTCTACGGCCGGGTGGCGGGCGGCGACCACGAGGATCCGGTCGACGGGTACGACGTGGTGACGACGCTCGACGTCGATCTGCAGGATGTCGCCGACAAGGCCCTGCGGCAGCAGCTGGAGCGCCAGAACGCCCTGTGGGGCACGACGATCGTCATGGAGGTCCGCACGGGCGAGATCCTGGCTCTGGCCAACCTCGGGCGTGATCCCGGCGGCGGTTACTCCGAACGCGAGAACTATGCCCTGAGCCGTTCGATGGAGCCGGGATCGACCTTCAAGCTGGCCACGATGCTCACGCTGCTGGACGATGCCCGGATGTCGCCCGCGACGGTCTACGATGCCCACAACGGCGATCCGGTGACGGTGGGTCCGGCGCGGAACATCCGCGACTCGCACCGCGGCGACCATGAGATCGACTTCCGGCGTGCCGTGGCCTCGTCGTCGAACGTCTACTTCGCCGAGGCGGTATGGGACCACTATGGCATTACGGGCAAAAAGTTCGATTACAGCAAGTATCTCCACGAGACGCTGCACCTGGGCGAGACCGTCGGGCTGGAGCGCCTCGGCGAGCGGAAGCCCTCGATCACGACCGACTGGAAGGTCCCTGATCCGGGGGTGATGCTCGTCAAGATGGCCTACGGATACCGCGTGCGGCTGGCGCCGATCCAGATGATCACCTTCTACAACGCCATTGCCAACGGCGGAAAGATGATCTCTCCGGTGCTGGTCCGCGAACTGCGGCGCGGCGACCGGGTGGAGGAGCGCTTCGAAAGCCGCACGATCGCCTCGTCGATCGCCTCGCGTTCGACCCTGCACGAGGTGCAGCAATGCCTGCAGGCCGTCTGTACGGAGGGTACGGCCAGCAACTTCTTCCGTGATACGACGCGCGTCAGGGTGGCGGCCAAGACCGGTACGGCGCAGATCACCTCCCCGACCGAGGGCGGACGTCCCTACCTGGGTTCGATGATCGCCTACTTCCCGGCCGATGCCCCGCGCTATACGGTGCTGACGACGATCGAGACCCGGGCCCAGCCCGGCAAGGCCTACTACGGAGGCCCGCTGGCGGGTCCCGTGGTGAAGCGCATGGTCGACTACATCTACAACCGCGGCCACGACTGGTACGGAAGGGTCGGGTCCGACGGCCCGCGCCGCTATCCGGAGCGGATCAAGGGGGGCGACATCGCCCAGATCCGCCGTGTGGCGGGGAGGTTCTCGCCCCGCACGGAGTTCGAAGACCGTACGGGCTGGGGAAGGACCCGGGTGGACAGCCTTGCCCGGGTGGTCGTTACGACCCTTCCCGACACCCCGGGCGTCATGCCCGACGTGCGCGGCATGGGGCTGAAGGATGCGCTGTTCCTGCTCGAAAGCCGCGGGCTGAAGGTCCGCTTCTCGGGGCAGGGGAGCGTTGTGCAGCAAACGATTCCCGCCGGGGCCCGCATTACGCCGGGTGCGGCGGTAACCATAACGTTGAAATGAAATGAAAAAAATTGGGGAAATACTGCGTTACACGCCTGTCGGGGCGGTGCACGGCGATCCTGAAACCGAAATCGGGGGACTGACCTACGATTCGCGGAACGTCCGGCCCGGCGACTGCTTCTTCGCCATTCGCGGGACGCAGAGCGACGGGCACGACTATATTCCGATGGCGGTCGGAAAGGGTGCCGCGGCGGTGGTTTGCGAGCAGCTGCCCGCCGAGCCCGCCGAAGGGGTGGTCTACGTCGTGGTCCCGGATTCGGCCGGGGCGATGGCCGACCTGGCCGCGGCCTTCTACGGCTTCCCGAGCCGGGAGCTGAAGCTTGTGGGCATTACGGGTACGAACGGCAAGACGACGACCGTGACGCTGCTGTACGACCTGGTGCGGGGCCTGGGCTATCGCGCCGGATTGATCTCCACGGTGGTCTACAAGGTTGACGGCTGCGAGATCGAGGCCACGCACACCACGCCCGACCCGATCCGGCTGAACGCCATGATGCGCGAAATGGCCGATGCGGGGTGCGAATTCTGCTTCATGGAGTGCTCGTCGCACGCCATCGTGCAGGAGCGGACCCGCGGGCTCGATTTCGCCGGGGGGATCTTCTCGAACATCACCCACGACCACCTCGACTACCACAAGACCTTCGCCGAGTATATCCGGGCCAAGAAGCGCTTCTTCGACGGACTGCCCAAGGGGGCCTTTGCGCTGACGAACGCCGACGACCGCAACGGGATGGTGATGGTGCAGAACACTGCCGCGGCGGTGAGCACCTATTCGTTGCGGGGAATGGCCGATTTCCGCTGCAGGATCATCGAGATGCACCTCGACGGGATGCTGCTGCGCATCGACGGACAGGAGCTCTGGACGGGGCTCCTGGGACGCTTCAACGCCTACAATCTTGTGGCCGTCTACGGTGCCGCGGTGCTGCTGGGACTCGACCGCGGGGAGGTGCTGCGCGTGCTGTCGACACTGCACCCCGTGAGCGGGCGTTTCGAGATCATCCGAGCCGAGAACGGGACCGTGGCCGTGGTCGACTACGCCCATACGCCCGATGCGCTGGAGAACGTGCTGCGCACGATCGAGGAGATCCGTACGCCCGCGCAGCAGCTGATCGTGGTGTGCGGCTGCGGCGGCGACCGCGACCGCACGAAGCGCCCCGAAATGGCTGCCATAGCGGTGAAGTACGCCTCGACGGCGATCTTCACGTCGGACAACCCGCGGCATGAGTCTCCCGAGGCGATCCTCGACGAAATGGTCGCCGGACTCCAGCCCGGGACGCGTTACGTGCGCATCACGGACCGCGTGGAGGCGATCCGCACGGCGGTGCTGCTCTCGCATCCCGGGGACATCCTGCTCGTGGCCGGAAAGGGGCACGAAACCTACCAGATCCTGGGCGACGTGAAACACCATTTCGATGACCGCGAGGAGGTCCGCAAGGCCTTCGGGCTCCTCGCCGCGACGCAAAAAAACTGACAATCGATTCCTAATATCCATACGCAGACATGCTTTACCATCTTTTCAAGTATCTGGACGAAGCCTACGACCTGCCCGGTTCGGGCATGTTCCAGTACATTTCGTTCCGCGCGGCGGCGGCGATCATCCTCTCGCTGCTGATCGTCATCATCTTCGGGCGGCGGATCATCGATTTCCTGCGCCGCAAGCAGATCGGCGAGGAGATCCGCGACCTCGGACTCCAGGGCCAGCTCCAGAAAAAGGGCACCCCGACGATGGGCGGAGTGATCATCCTCGTGGCCATTCTGGTCCCGATGCTGCTCGTCGGGAAACTCGACAACATCTACGTTCAGCTGATGCTGGTTTCGACCATCTGGCTGGGATTCATCGGCGGGCTCGACGACTACATCAAGGTCTTCCGTCACCGCAAGGAGGGGCTCAAGGGCCGTTTCAAGGTCGTGGGACAGGTCGGGCTGGGCATCATCGTCGGGACGACCATGTGGCTCTCGCCCGACATCGTGGTCCGCGAGAAGACGACGCAGCCCGTGCAGACGGTCTATACGGATGCGGACGGCACGGTGATCGGAAGCGTGCAGCGCAACGTGGTGCTCAGCTCCGAGAGCCGCAAGACCACCCAGACGACCATCCCCTTCGTCAAGAACAACGAATTCGACTACGGCTGGCTTACGGGTGGCAGCGAAACGGCTACCTGGCTGCTCTACGTGCTGGTGGCGATCTTCGTCGTCACGGCCGTCTCGAACAGCGCGAATCTTACGGACGGGCTCGACGGCCTGGCTACGGGCGTCTCGGTGCCGATTGTGGCGGTACTGGGCGTGCTGGCCTACCTCTCCGGGCACATCGTCTACGCCGACTATCTCAACATCATGTACATCCCCGACAGCGGCGAACTGGTGGTCTTCGCCGCGGCACTCGTGGGTGCGCTGGTCGGATTCCTCTGGTACAACTCCTTCCCGGCGCAGATCTTCATGGGCGATACCGGTTCGCTCTCGATCGGCGGCGTGATTGCCGTCTTCGCCCTCTGCATCCGCAAGGAGCTGCTGCTGCCGATTCTCTGCGGGGTCTTTCTCGTCGAGAGCTTCTCGGTGATGATGCAGGTCGGCTGGTTCAAGTACACCAAACGCAAGTACGGCGAGGGACGCCGCATCCTGCTCATGTCGCCGATCCACCACCACTACCAGAAAAAGGGGATTTTCGAAACGAAGATCGTCATCCGTTTCTGGATCATTTCGCTGCTGCTGGCTGCCATTACGTTGGTTACGTTGAAGATTCGATAACATGAAGAAAAACATCGTCGTACTCGGCGGCGGCATCAGCGGCTACGGCTCCGCGATCCTCGCCAAAAAGAAGGGTTTCGGGGTCTTTCTCTCCGATGCCGGTAAGATAGCCGAACGGTTCAAGGCCAAACTCGACGAGTGGCAGGTCCCCTACGAGGAAGGCGGCCATACCGAGGAGCGGATCCTTGCCGCCACGGAGGTCGTCAAGTCGCCGGGGATTCCCGACACGGCGCCCATCGTGCGGAAGGTCCGCGAGGAGGGTATTCCGGTGATCTCCGAGATCGAGTTCGCGGGCCGCTACATGGGCCGTGCGAAGTGCATCTGCATCACGGGCTCGAACGGCAAGACCACCACGACGTCGCTCATCTACAAGATCCTGCGCGATGCGGGTTACAACGTGGCCCTCGGCGGCAACATCGGCGAGAGCTTCGCCTACTCCGTGGCTACGGGCGACTACGACTGGTATGTCCTGGAACTGAGCTCGTTCCAGCTGGACGGCATGTACCGGTTCCGCGCCCATATCGGCGTTCTGACGAACATTACGCCCGACCACCTCGACCGCTATGACCACTGCTTCCAGAACTATGTCGACGCCAAGATGCGCATCACGCAGAACATGACTTCGCGCGACTGGTTCGTCTATTCGGGCGACGATGGGGTGATCCGCGGGCAACTGCCGAAATACGACCTGCGGATGCGCCAGCTCCCGTTCATGGCCCACAGTGCCGTGGCGAGCGGGGCCGGGGATGCGTTCCTCTGCGACGGGAAGTTCACCGCCACGGCTGGGAAGGCCTCCGTGGAGATCGATACCGCGAAGCTGCAGATCAAGGGGCTGCACAACGCCTACAATGCGATGGCTGCCGCGTTGGCCGCACTGGCGGCCGGGGTTGCTCCGGCGAAAGTCCGCCGCTCGCTCTACGACTTCTCGCCCGTGGAGCACCGCCTCGAGCCCGTGCTGGAGAAGGACGGCGTGCTGTGGATCAACGACTCGAAGGCCACGAACGTCGATTCGGTCTACTATGCGCTGGAGAGCATGACGCGACCCGTGGTGTGGATCGCCGGAGGAACCGACAAGGGCAACGATTACGGACCGCTGAAGGAGTTCGCACGGGCGAAGGTCCATACGCTGGTCTGCATGGGGCTGGACAACGAAAAACTCCTCCGGGAGTTCACGGGCGTGGTCCCGCAGATCGTCTCGACGGCGTCGCTCGACGCCGCAATGACGGCCTGCAAAGCTGCGGCACGCCCGGGTGACGTCGTGCTTCTGTCGCCGGCCTGCGCCAGCTTCGACCTCTTCAAGAATTACGAAAACCGCGGCGAACTCTTCAAGGAGTGGGTCCGGGAACACGCATAGAAAACAGAACCGGTTATGGAGCGCGAAGGGTACGGATACGATGAACGGGCCGCGGCCGAATGGGCCCGCGATGCCGCGCCGCGCCGCGGTCGCCATACGGAGTGCGGTGAGGCCTCCGAACCTGCGGACGGTGCCTCCGGAGGTCCGGATCCGACGCCTCGGGCCGCGCGTGCCGGAGCGGCTGCCGCGGAGCCCGGGAAACCGCGGTTCAGGATCTTTACCGGTGATCGGGTCCTTTGGATCATCATCGCAGCCCTGGCCGTGATTTCGGTGCTGGTGGTCTACTCCTCGACGGCCAAGATGGCCTATGACGCCCACACGGCCCGTTCGACGGCCCATTTTCTACGTCAGCAGCTGATGATTTTGGGCTTCAGCCTCGTCATCATGATCGCCGTGCAGAAGATCAACTGCCGCATCTACAACCTCTTTTCCCGGCCGGTCTACTTCCTTTCGGTGGCCCTGACCCTGGTCGTCTACTTTATCGGTGCGACAACCAACGGGGCCGCACGCTGGATTCCGCTGGGACCCTTCCAGTTCCAGCCTTCCGAGGCCTTGAAGGTCGCTACGGTGCTTTTCCTGGCCCGGCAGCTGGCCGGCCGCCAGTCGAAAATCGACCGGATTCGGATCGTCCCGACCTGGAAATTCTGGACCTGGCACTCCTCGGCCCTCCAGCGGAAGATCTGGCGCGAAGGAACCTGGCCCATCCTGATGCCCGTTCTGGTATCGTGTCTGGTGATCTTCCCCGCGCACACCTCGTCGGCTGTGCTGGTCTTCCTGGCCTCCTGGGTGATGATGCTTATCGGACGGGTGCGCTTCAGCGAACTGATGAAACTCGTGGGGTGGGCCGTTGTCGGGGTCGTGCTCATTATGACGCTCAACCTCGGGCGCAGTGAAACGGCCGAAGGCCGTGTCTCGACCTGGATCCACCTCTGGACGCAGCCCCAGACCGAAAAACCCATCGAACACCTCACCGATACCGAACGTTCGATGATCGCCATCCACAACGGCGGGATCTTCGGCGAAGGGGCCGGTCAGAGCGCCATGCGCGTGGAGATGATCCACCCCGAGAGCGACTACGCCTACGCCTTTTTCGTCGAGGAGTACGGCATCATTCTGGCCGTGTTGCTGCTAATGCTCTACCTGTGGATCTTCTTCCGGGCGATCGAGATTTTCCGCCGTTGCGGAACGGCTTTTCCGGGGCTGCTGGTCCTGGGATTGGCCCTGTTGATCACGTGTCAGGCCCTGCTGCACATCATGGTGACGGTGAATCTCATTCCCGAGACGGGCCAGACCCTGCCGCTTATCTCGCGCGGCGGCTCGTCGGTGCTCTTTACGACCATCGCGCTGGGGATGATCCTGAGCGTGAGCCGCCAGAACGACGAGCAGTCGCACGACCGCCCCAAGAGCGAGGAGCTGCGGATCAACGAATAGAATGGAGAATTGAAAATTGAAAATTAAGGAATAACGGCGGTCAGAAGGCTTTGGCTGTCCATTTTCCGGGAAAGGCTTCCACATAAAGCCCCTGCCTGAGGCGGGGGTTTGGGGGTGGGTCAGATTTGGATACGCGGCCACAAGCCGCGAACAACGGCCTCCGGAAACACTCCGGCGGTCGGTAGATGATCAGTAAAAGGAATAATCCTATATATACCATGGAAGATATTCGTTTGGACAAATACCTGTGGGCCGTGCGGGTCTTCAAGACCCGCAGCGATGCCGCCGATGCCATCCGTACGAACAAGGTGACGGTGAACGGCTCCTATGCCAAACCGTCGCGCGAGGTGAAACTCGGCGACGTGATCGCCGTGCGGAAACAGCAGGTGACCTATTCCTACAAGGTCCTCGATCTGGTGTCGAGCCGCCAGCCGGCCAAGAATGTCCCCGCCTACTGCCTCAACATTACGCCGCAGGAGGAGTTGGACAAACTCAACGTCCCGCGCGAGACGATCTTCGTTTTCCGCGACCGCGGGACGGGACGCCCCACCAAGAAGGAGCGGCGCGAACTCGACACGCTCATGGACGACCTCTATTACGACGACGGGGAGTGACCTGCCCCCCCCCTCCCGTTTCTCTTCCTCTCAGCCTTTCACGAAAATACGAAGGCCGCCTCCATTCGTGAAGGCGGCCTTCGCGTTTGCATGTGCGGGCTATTTCTTGTTGAAAAAGTTCATCGTCATGGCGCAGCCCTGGGTGACAAACGATCGGATGGCGTCGACAAAGACTTTCAACCGTTCGGGCATCGCCTGCCGCTCCTCGTCGGTCCACTCGCCCAGCACGTAGTCGACCTGGTGCCCTTTCGGGAAATCGCCGCCCACGCCGAAACGCATTCGGGCATACTCTTCGGTACCCAGCAGTTCGGCGATGTTTTTCAGACCGTTGTGGCCTCCGGCACTCCCTTTGGGGCGCAGGCGCAGGGCCCCGAACGGCAGTGCGATGTCGTCCGAAATGACCAGCAGGTTTTCCCGGTCGATCTTTTCGGCATCCAGCCAGTAGCGCACGGCCTTTCCCGAGAGATTCATGTAGGTCGAGGGCTTCAACAGGAGGAGCGTGCGGCCCTTGTAGCGGACTTCGGCCACATCGCCGTAGCGTGCCGTGGTAAAAACAGCGTTGGACGCCTCTGCGAGGGCGTCCAACACTTTGAAACCGATGTTGTGGCGGGTTCCGGCATACTCGGCGCCGATGTTCCCGAGCCCAACAATGAGGTATTTCATGCCGGTTCAGCGACTATTTGCCGGCTGCCTCGGCACCGCGCGATGCACGGGTTACGCGAACGGCGCAGACGGCTGTCGTAGCCGGGGTCACGAACTTCAGGTTCTCGAACTGCAGGTCGCCGACGAAGATCGTCTTGCCTACGCCGAGCGTCGTCACGTCGACGACGATCTCGTCGGGGAGGTTCTCGACCAGGGCGCTCACGGTCAGCTTGCGGGCCGACAGCACGAGCTTGCCGCCGACCTTCACACCCTCGGCGTTGCCGGTTAGGCGTACCGGAATGGCGATCGAAACGGGTTTCCCGGCAGCGATACGGTAGAAATCCATGTGGAGGATCTCCTCACGAACGGGGTGGAACTGAGCTTCGCGCAGTACGGCAAGCTCCTTCTTGCCCTCGACGTCGAACTCGACGATGTAGGAGTTGGGGGTGTAGATCAGGGGTTTGATCTCGCGCGGGTCTACGGAGAACATCTCCGTTTCACCGTTTCCGCACAGTACGCAGGGTATCAGGCCCTCGCGGCGTACGGCTTTGGCGGCCTTCTTGCCGAATTCGGCACGTTTGGTGGCCTTTACCGAAATGGTTTTCATAATGTTTTGGTTTTAAAAGTGTTACCTGCGGCGGTTCTCAATGCGGCCTCGGCGGGTCGCATCCCATTTCCGCCTGTTCGGGGTGCAAAGATAAGCATTTGGATTGAAAAAAGAAACTTCGCGATCCGAAAAACGCCCGGAATCACCCTTTTACACGAAAAAACGGGGAAGCGGCGACGCCTCTCCCCCGTTTTTCGCTTCGGAAACGCTATTTGATACCCCGGAGGTGCTTCTCCCAGGCCCAGGCGGCAGCCAGCGTCTCGTCGAGCGTGCGCTCGGCCTTCCAGCCCAGTTCGGTGTTGGCCAGCGTCGGGTCGGCCCAGATGGCGATGATGTCGCCCTCGCGGCGCGGAGCGATCTTGTAGTTGAGCTTCAGGTGGTTGACCTCCTCGAATTTGCGGACCAGCTCCAGCACTGAAACGCCGCGGCCCGTTCCGACGTTGAAGATCTCATAGGGAGTCTTGTTCTTGTCCTCGATCATGCGGCGGATGGCGGCCACGTGGGCGCGGGCCAGGTCCACGACGTCGATGTAGTCGCGGATGCACGAACCGTCGGGCGTCGGGTAGTCGTCTCCGAACACCGAGAGGCATTCACGGATGCCGGCGGCCGTCTGCGTGATGTAGGGCACGAGGTTCTGCGGCACGCCGCGCGGCAGTTCGCCGATCAAGGCCGACGGGTGGGCGCCGATGGGGTTGAAGTAGCGCAGGGCGATACCCTTCAGCCCGGGATAGGCGGCCAGCGAGTCGCGCAGGATGTCTTCGCACATCTGCTTCGTGTTGCCGTAGGGCGAGGTAGCCGGTTTGCGGGGCGTCTGCTCCGTGACGGGCTGCTTCTCGGGTTCGCCGTAGACGGTGCACGACGACGAGAAGACGATGTTCTGGCGTCCGAACTCGCGCATCAGCGAGATGACGTTCATGAACGACGTGAGGTTGTTGCCGTAGTACTCGAGGGGTTTCTGAACCGACTCGCCGACGGCCTTCGAGGCGGCGAAGTGGATCACCGAATCGAATTCATACTGTTCGAAGACCTTGCGGAAGGCCTCGCGGTCGCAGCAGTCGACCTGGACGAAGGGAATATCCACGCCGGTGATCTTGCGCACGCCCTCGACAGCTCCCATGTCGCTGTTGGAGAAGTTGTCGACGATGACGACGTCGTAACCGGCAGTGATAAGTTCCACGGTGGTGTGCGAACCGATGTAACCGGCTCCGCCGCTCACCAAGACACACGATTTTTTCATAAGTCGCAAAGATTGATTGAGTAACAAAGATACTCATTTTTTCGAAACAAGCGTGTAGGAGAGGAGAAAATTTGCCACCCCGGTTCCTAACCGGGCCCTTTCTTAAGGGAGGGCTGACAAATCGTAACTCCGGGTGCGAAAAATAAATGCCGCCGGGTGTCTGTTTTCGGAAAATTGTCGTATATTTGTAACAGATTGATAGCCCGATAACTGGAATTTCATCAAAACATTAACGCGATATGTACGGAAAAATCAAGGAACATCTGCAACATGAACTCGCCGAAATCGAGGCTGCAGGGCTCTACAAGCACGAACGGATCATCTCGTCGCCTCAGCGTGCCGAGATCGAGGTTGCAGGTCGGAAGGTTCTGAACTTCTGCGCCAACAACTACCTCGGACTTTCGGACAATCCCCGCCTCATCGAAGCCGCCAAACGCGCCATGGATGCCCGCGGCTACGGCATGTCCTCCGTGCGCTTCATCTGCGGCTGCCAGGACATCCACAAGGAGCTCGAAAAGGCCATCTCCGACTACTTCGGAACCGAGGATACGATCCTCTATGCCGCCTGCTTCGATGCCAACGGAGGCGTCTTCGAACCCCTCTTCACCGAGGAGGACGCCATCATCTCCGACGCCCTGAACCACGCCTCGATCATCGACGGCGTGCGCCTTTGCAAGGCCGTGCGCTATCGCTATGCCAATGCCGACATGGCCGACCTGGAGGAGTGCCTCAAAAAGGCCCGGGCGCAGCGTTTCCGCATCATCTGCACCGACGGCGTCTTCTCGATGGACGGCAATGCCGCGCCGCTGGACAGGATCTGTGCCCTGGCCGAGAAGTACGACGCCCTGGTGATGGTCGACGAGTGCCACTCGGCCGGCGTGCTCGGTGCAACGGGACGCGGCATCACCGAACTCTACAACCTCCGCGGGCAGGTCGATATTCTGACCGGCACCCTCGGCAAGGCCTTCGGCGGCGCCGTGGGCGGATTCACCACCGGCCGCAAGGAGATCATCGACATGTTGCGCCAGCGTTCGCGGCCCTACCTCTTCTCGAATTCGCTGCCGCCCGCCGTCGTGGGGGCCGGGATCGAGATGTTCAGGATGCTGGCCGAAAGCAACGAACTGCACGACCGTCTGGTGGCCAATGTCGAGCACTTCCGGGCCGGGATGATGGTCGCCGGGTTCGACATCAAACCCACGCAGTCGGCGATCTGTGCCGTGATGCTCTACGACGCCAAATTGTCGCAGGACTTCGCCGCGAAACTGCAGGACGAGGGTATTTTCGTCACGGGATTCTACTATCCGGTCGTCCCGAAGGGCCAGGCCCGCATCCGGGTTCAGGTCTCCGCAGGCCACACCTTCGAACAGCTCGACCGCTGCATTGCCGCCTTCACGAAGATCGGCAAGGAGTTGAACGTTCTCAAATAAAATAACTTGGAAACATGGCTAAAACCGCATTGGATGCGATCGACCGCAAGATCCTCAAGTACCTCATCAAGAATGCACGTATGCCGTTCCTGGAGATCGCACGGGAGTGCGGCATTTCGGGTGCGGCCATCCACCAGCGCATCCGCAAGCTCGACGAAGCGGGCATCATCCTGGGCAGCCGCCTGATCGTGGACCCCAAGGTGATGGGTTTCGACGTCTGTGCCTACATCAGCATCATGCTCAAGGACCCGCAGCTGCAGGCCCGGACGGTCGAGGAGTTGAAGAAGGTCGACGAAATCGTCGAGTGCCACTATATCACGGGCAAGGGCAATATCCTCGTGAAACTCTATTGCGTGGACAACGAGCACCTGATGCACACGATCTTCGACGGGATCCTGCGCATTCAGGGCATCTCCACCACCGAGACGAACATCTCGCTGCAGGAGGTTTTCCAGCGCGAGGTCAACATCGATTTCATCGAGGAGTAGCGCCTCGCACGGCGGGATTCCCGGACGGATCGGAGCGGCGGTTTTCCACCGCTCCTTTTTTCGTGGGTGCCTTTCGGGGGCGCGTTTGTTGGCGTCTTTCGGGGGACGCGACGGGCGCGGCGGGTGCGGCGGCAGGGGTGGCGGTCAGTGTTTCGGGCTGAAGATCTCGCGGCGATACTCCGAGGGGGTGATGCCGCGCAACTGCTTGAAGGTCCGCGAGAGGTTCTTGATGTCGGAGAAGCCCAGTTCGATGGCCGCTTCGGAGACGCTCTTGCCGTCGCACAGCAACTGCGCGACCTTCTCGATGCGGATCTGGAGGATGTAGTCGTAGATCGACGTCCCCATGCTCTTTTTGAACCGGGTCTCAAGCAGCCGCCGCGAGAGGGGCACCAGCTGGACCAGTTCGTCGACGGAGAGCTTCCGGCTGATATGCTCGTGGATGTATTTCAGGACCTTGGCGATATGCTGGTCGTTGTTGGCGTAGATGTCTGTTGACTGGCGGGTGATGATGTGCGTCGGCAGCACCTCAACATCCTCGCGGGGAGTGGCCGGGTCGTGGAGGATGCGGTCGATGAGCTGGGCGACGTCGTAGCCGCCCTGTTCGATGTTCTGGTTGAGCGACGAGAGGTTGGGGGTCGAGAGCCGGCAGATGGTCTCGTCGTTGTCCACGCCGAGGACCGCGATGCGGTCCGGGATGCGGAGGTCGCCGCCGCTGCCACCCCCCCCCTCGCTCTGCTGGCAGGCTTCGGTGATGTGGTAGGCGTGGTTGTCGTCGCAGGCCATGATGGCGACGGGTTTCGGAAGCGACTGGAGCCATGTCACCAGCTGGTGCGAGTCGTAGTCCCAGAGGGCGTTCTCGGCGGTCTTGCAGAGTGCCGAGAAGGTGTAGTCCGCGTCGGCCTGGCGGATGGTGTCGCGGAAGCCCTGCAGGCGTTCGTCGGACCAGACGACGTCGCGCGTGCCGTAGAAGGCGAAGTGGCGGAATCCCTTCTTGATGAAGTACTCCGCGCCCATCTTCCCGGCCAGGGTGTGCGGGCCGGTGATGTTGAGGATGGTCGTGAAGCGGGTCTTGAAGTCCTGGGCGATGGTGATGATGCCCTCGCGGGCGAAGAGCTCGACGTTGTCCGTGTTGTAAAACTGGCCGATGACGGCGTCGGCGCGCGTCTTCCGGGCGAGGTCGAGGACGGCCTTGATGCCGAACTTGTCGCGGATCGACAGCGGCAGCCGGCAAAGGCTCCAGGCCTGCCCGACGGTGTGTGCGTAGCGGGCGATGCCGAGCAGCAGGTTGCGGGCATAGGCTTCCGAAAAGTCGGTCAGAAAGAGGATGCGTGCCATTTCGGGAGGGCTTTGTCGAGATAAAGGTAACTCTTTTTTCGGTAAAAACGGCTCGTTCCGGACAATTTTCCCCGCTCTTTTTGTCGCATGGTCCGGTCCCGGGCTGCGATGCAGGGGTGTGATCTGCGTGATTTGAGGAGCTAAAGACGCAAATCGCCACGGCTCTCCGGAGCATCTTTATTATTTTTGTAAAACTTGAAACCAACCGATCTTGTCCATAATGAAGCGAACCTTGGCTTTTGTCCTGCTGGCCGCTGCCGGCGTAGCCTGTGCGGAGAGTCCCGATCCGCTTGCGTATGTCGATCCTTTTGTCGGAACGGGATTCCACGGGCACACCTATCCCGGGGCTACAACCCCCTACGGCATGGTGCAGCTCAGCCCCGACACCCGGTCGGGCGACTGGGACGCCTGTGCCGGCTATTACTACGAGGATACGACCCTCGACGGCTTCTCGCATACCCACCTCAGCGGGACGGGGTGCGCCGACCTGGCTGATGTGCTTTTCCGCCCGACGATGCGCCGGGCGGTGACCGGCGAGGGGGTGTATGCTCCCGAGCCGTATCGTTTTTCCCACGACCGGGAGCATGCGTCGTGTGGCTACTATGCGGTGACGCTGCCCGACGAGGGGATCGACGTCGAATTGACGGCTACACCCCGCACGGGAGTCCACCGCTACCGCTTCCACGGCGAAGGGGAGCGCCGCGTGGAGATCGACCTGACCCATATGGTGGGCGAGGAGCGGATCGACCGCAGCGAACTGACTCCCTGCAGCCCGACGGAGCTCTGCGGCATGCGTCTGACGCAGGGCTGGACGCCGGATCATCATGTCTTCTTCTCGGCGGAGTTCTCCGCCCCGTATGCCGACGCCGAGGTGCTCGACGGCCGGGTGGCCGTGCTGACCTTCTCGCCGGAGGTCGATACGCTGACCGTGGCCGTGGGCCTTTCGTCGGTGAGTTGTGAGAATGCCCGCGAGAATCGCCTCGCGGAGGTGCCGGAGCTCGATTTCGATGCCGTCCGGGCCCGGGCCGAGGCGCTGTGGCGCGAGGCGCTGGGCGGAGTGACGGTCACGGGCGGCAGCCGCGACGAACGCACGAACTTCTATACGGCACTCTACCATACGAAACTGACCCCCAACCTGATGAGCGACGTCAACGGGGAGTATCGGCGTCAGGACCAGACGATCGGACGCCTCCAGGCCGGCCGGCGCTACTATTCGACCCTTTCGCTGTGGGACACCTTCCGGGCCTGGCATCCGCTGCAGACGCTCGTCGACACCTGTCTGGTCAACGACCTGGTACGCAGCATGCTCGACATGTACGACTGCACGGGCGAGCTGCCGATCTGGCCCCTGGCCTCGGGCGAGACGCGGACGATGATCGGCTACCATGCCGTTTCGGTCATTGCCGATGCCTGGCTGAAGGGGATCCGCGGTTACGACGGCAGGAAGGCGCTTGAGGCGATGGTCCGCTCGTCGGAGGTCAACGCCAAGGGGGCGGACCTCTATGCGGCGCGGGGCTATATCCCCTCGGAACTGCGCAACGAGTCGGTCTCCTGCACGCTGGAGTACGCCTATGATGATTGGACCATCGCCCGCATGGCCGAGGCGCTGGGCAACGACGACGTGGCCCGCACCTACCGGGAACGGGCCATGAACTACGTGAACCTCTTCGACGGCTCGACGGGCTTCTTCCGCGGGCGCCGCAACGACGGCGGCTGGACCGTGCCGTTCGAGCCCTTCGCCACGGGGCGCGACTATACCGAGGCGACGCCGTGGCACTACCGCTTCTTCGTGCCGCATGATGTGAACGGGCTCATCCAGCTGCTGGGCGGCCGCGAGGAGTTCCTCCGGCAACTCGACCGACTCTTCACGCTCGAATCGGAGGAGATGCGCCTCGATGTCTCCGACGTGACGGGGCTCATGGGGCAGTATGCCCACGGCAATGAGCCGAGCCACCATATGGCCTATCTCTATAGCTATGCCGGCCAGCCGTGGAAGACCCAGGAGCTGACCCGCCGCCTGCTTGACGAGATGTATGCCCCGACGCCCGGCGGCATCATCGGCAACGAGGACTGCGGGCAGATGTCGGCCTGGTACCTGCTCTCGTCGCTGGGTCTCTATGCCGTCTGCCCGGGCTCGAACGAGTTCGTGCTGACCACGCCGCTCTTCGAGCGGGCCGAGGTCCGGCTGGCCAACGGTCGTGTGCTGACCGTGACGGCCAACGACCCGGCGCGCAACCGCTACATCCGCTCGGTGACGCTCAACGGCGAGCCCGTTGCGGAGAACTTCATCCCCTACGACCGCCTGATGGAGGGCGGGGTGCTCTCGTTCGAACTGACGCGGAGACCCGATCCGGCACGGGGTACGGAACCCGGCACGGAGCCCTACTCGCTCACCCGCGGAGAACGGGTCTCGATCCCCTATACGATGTGCGACGTCTATCTCTTCCCCGAGACGGTCGATGTGGACCTGGCCACGACGACCCCCGGGGCCCGGATCCACTATACGCTCGACGGTTCGGACCCGACCGAATCCTCGCCGCTCTATACGGAGCCGGTGCGGGTGGACCGTTCGCTGACGCTGCGCGCCCGGGGGTTCCGTGACGGCACCGAGCCGAGCCGCGAACTGGTGCTCCGTGCCGTGAAGGCCGCCTTCCGGCCGGGGCTGCAGGTGGCCGGGACCCGCCCCGGCGTCGCATACCGCTACTACGAGGGGACCTTCTCGCGGGTAGCCGACCTTGGGGGGCAGCCGGCGGTCGAACGGGGAATCCTCCCGGAGGTGACGATCGGCGGGGCCCGGCAGCGCGACCACTTCGGATACTGCTTCGAGGGGTTGATCCGCGTCCCGGAACGGGGCGTCTGGGAGTTCCGCCTGCAGAGCGACGACGGCAGCGTGCTGGAGATCGGCGGCGAGCGGGTTGTCGACAACGACGGTTCGCATGCGGCCGTGGCGGCCACCGGGCGGGTGGCGCTGGATGCCGGCCTGCACCCCTTCCGGCTGCTCTATTTCGAGGATTACGAGGGAGAGGAGCTCTCGTGGAGCTGGCGCCCCTCCGCAGAGGCGGAGTTCGTGCCCGTCCCGGGCGGGAACCTCCTCGTGGCTGATCCCGACTGAATACGAATCATGAACCGAAAACACTGAAGACCATGAGAATGAATCGGATCTGGTGTGCCGTCTCGGCCGCGCTGCTCTTCCTGTCGGCGTGCGCCCCCGAACCGGCCCCCGAGTTGAACGTGATGACGTTCAACATGCGTTATGACAATCCTGAAGACGGGGAGAACAACTGGCGTTTCCGCCGCGAACGGGTGGCCCGGGCCATCGAGATGAACCGCGCCGATGTGTTCGGCGCCCAGGAACTGCTCCTCAACCAGCTCAACGACCTGAAGGGGCTCCTGCCCGGCTATGCCGAGGTGGGGGTTGGCCGCGAGGACGGTGCCGGAGCGGGCGAGTTCAACCCGGTCTTCTACCGCACGGACCGTTTCGAACTGCTCGACTGGGGGACCTTCTGGCTGAGCGAGACCCCCGAGAAGGCCGGCTCGAAGGGGTGGGACGGCGCCTGCGAGCGGCTGGCCACCTGGACCGTGCTGCGTGACCGCGCCGGGCGCGAGATCTTCTTCATCAACACGCACCTCGACCATGTGGGCGAGGTGGCCCGCCGCGAAGGGGTTACGCTGCTGCTCCGGCGCATCGACTCGCTTTGCGGGGGGCGTCCCGTGGTGCTGACCGGCGATTTCAACGCCGAGCCCGAGTCGGAGGTCATCTCCCGTGTCGTCGGGAGCGGCCGTCTGCGCCACACCCGCGAGGCGGCTGCCGAGCGCTCCGGGGCGGCGTGGAGCTTCTCCGGCTTCGGGCAGATCCCCGAGGGCGAACGGCAGCTGATCGACTATGTTTTCGTGGACGGCGGGTTCGACGTCCGTTCGTACCGGGTGCTGCCCGATACGCTCGACGGTGGATTCCTCTCGGACCACGCCCCCGTCCTTGTCAAACTGCAATATAACGATACGAAACGATGAGACTCCGAATGTGGAAATACGCCCTGCTGCTCCTGCTGGCGGCGGGCGCGGCGACTGCCCGGGCCGAACGGCCGATCCTGATCCATTCGCACAACGACTACGCGCGCTGTGTCCCCTTCTATCAGGCTTATGCCCAGCATGCGGCCTCGATCGAGGTCGACCTCTTCCTCCGCGACGGGCAGCTGCTCGTCGGCCACGACGAGGAGGAGCTCTCGGCCGGCCTGTCGTTCGAGAAGCTCTATGTCGAGCCGCTGGTCGGGCTCTTCGCCCGCAACGGCGGCCGCGCCTGGCGTGACAGCGACGAGACGCTGCAGCTGATGATCGAACTCAAGTCGGAGACCGACCCGACGCTGCGGGCTGTGACGGCGCTGCTCGACCGCTGGCCCGAGGTCTTCGATGTGGCCCGCAACCCGCAGGCCGTGCGCATCGCCGTGACGGGGCGTGTCCCGGCCCCGGAGCATTTCTGCGACTACGCCCCCTACGTGCGTTTCGACGGCGCCTGGGATGCCGACTATACGCCCGACCAGCTGGAGCGCGTGGCGCTGGTGAGCGCCAACTTCCGGGACTTCTCGCAGTGGAACGGCAAGGGCTCGATCATCCCGTCGGAGCTGGCCCGCCTCTGCGAGGTGATCGACCGGGCCCACGCCTGGGGAAAACCCGTCCGCTTCTGGAACGCCCCCGAGGGGACGACAACCTACTATACGTTCTACAACCTGGGGATCGACTACATCAATACTGACCGTCCGGAGAGCTGCGCAGCCTTCTTTTCCGATTTCGGCAACAAGAACTTCCGCATCGGCGACCGTCGCGCCGCCGAGGGAGGTGTCACCGGGACGAAGCGGCTCGACAAGACTACGCGCGACTTCGGCGGTTTCCAGAACGACAAGCTCCAGCTGTCGGAGGGAATCGATGTCTACGTGCCGACCTACCGCAACGACGGCGGCCGCGGGCGGGTCCGCAACGTGATCTTCCTGATCGGTGACGGCATGGGCCTCTCGCAGATCCTCGCCGCGGCCTATGCCAACCGGGGGCTGACGACCCTGCAGATGAAGCACATCGGGCTGCAGTTCAACAATGCGCTGGATGCCTTCACGACCGATTCGGCGGCCGGCGGCAGCGCCCTGGCCACGGGCGAACGCCACGCCAACCGCCACATTGCGATGAGCGTCGACGGGATCCCCTGCCCCTCGCTGAGCGACTATTTCCACGAGCAGGGGTGTGCGGTAGGGGTGCTCACCCTCGGCAACGTGGCAGATGCCACCCCGACGGCCTTTTACGGCCATTCGGTCGAGCGGGACAACTCCGACGAGCTGACCCGGGCCCTGCTCGACGGCCGGATCGACCTGCTGTGCGGCAGCGGGATCCGCCAGTTCGAGGAGCGCCAGGACGGGATCGACCTGGTGGGCGAGTTGTCGAAGCGCTACGCCTTCGTCCGTTCGGTCGACGCGATCGGCGGTGACGGCCGCCCGGTCATCTGCATCGACGAGCGTATGGACGAGGCTGCCGAGGAGACCAACCTCTCGCTGCTGGCCGACGCCACGCGCGCCTCGATTGAGAAGCTGCAGCAGCGCAGCCGGAAGGGCTTCTTCCTGATGGTCGAGGGGGCCAAGATCGACTATGCCGGCCATTCGTGCTGCCTGCCCGGCTCGGTGATCGAGATGCTGAGCTTCGACCTGGCCGTGGCCGAGGCGCTGAAGTTCGCCGATGCGAACGGCGAGACGCTGGTCGTCGTGACGGCCGACCACGAAACCGGCGGACTCGTGCTGCTCGACGGAGACGAGCAGTCGGGCCGCATCCTGGGCATCTACACGAGCGACGACCATACGCCCGCCATGCTTCCCGTCTTCGCCTACGGGCCCGGTGCCGACCGCTTCTGCGGCACCTATCTCAATACGGAGATCGCCCGCCGGATCCGTGAACTGACCCGCTGAACCATGAAAAGAACCGAGATGAAACGAAGGACAATTGCGGCGGCGCTGGCCTGTCTGGCCCTGCCGGCCGCAGCCCAGGGGCTGAAATCGGGCCCCTACGAGCTTCCCTACAAGAATACCTATGTCAAGGAGGTCTTCGTCGCCGAGAACGAGTTCCGCACGGCCGAGCCCGTGACGCGCACGCCGGGGTCATTCGACGAGGCCCGACAGGTACTCCCCGAACCCTACTGGGAGGGGCACGATGCGGAGATCGAGATGTACTGGCACGCCTGGCGCATCGCCGTGGGGAACATCCGCCAGCCGCAGGAGGGCTCGGGGTTCGTGGCCCCGTACCTCGACATCGCCTACAACGGCAACATCTTCATGTGGGACATGTCGTTCATGATGATGTTCGCGCGCTATGGCTACCGGTTCTTCCCGTTCCAGTCGTCGCTCGACAACTTCTACGCCAAACAGCACCCCGACGGCTTCATCTGCCGCGAGATCCGGGCCGACGGGTCGGACTGCTTCGAGCGTTACGACCCCACGTCGACGGGCCCCAACCTGCTGCCTTGGGTCGAACTGGCCTACTACCGGCAGTTCGGGGACCTCGACCGCCTGCACCGGGTCTTTCCGGTGCTGTGCGCCTATGCGAAGTGGTGGCGGCTGAACCGCACGTGGCCCGACGGCTCCTACTGGTCGAGCGGCTGGGGCACGGGTATGGACAACATGCCGCGCGTGAAGGAGGAGTACAACCCGATCTACTCGCACGGCCACATGTCGTGGCTCGACACGAACCTGCAGCAATACCTGGTCGACGCCTCGCTGCTGCAGATCGGTTTCTACATCGAGCGGTGGCAGGAGATCGAGGAACTGGAGGACGAGATGAAGTTCCTGAAGGGCTACCTCAACGAACGGATGTGGGATGACAGGCGGGGCTTCCTCTGTGACCGATATGCCGACGGGACTCTGTGTTCGACGCTCGGGATCGGAGCCTACTGGGCGCTGCAGACCGATGTGCTCGACAGCGTGCGCCTCGCGCGCCTGGTTTCGCACCTGCGCGATACGGCGGAGTTCAACCGCCCGCACCGGGTTCCGTCGCTGGCTGCCGACCACCCGAAATACAACCCCAACGGGCGCTACTGGCAGGGCGGCGTGTGGCCCGGGACGAACTACATGCTCATCGACGGGCTCCGGCAGCAGGGTTATGGAGAGCTGGCGCACGAGATTGCAGAAAACCACTACCGTGCGGTCTTCGAGGTGTGGAAGAAGACCGGGACCTTCTGGGAGTACTACGCCCCGGAGCGGATCGAACCGGGCTTCATGGCGCGCAAGGATTTCGTCGGATGGACGGGGCTTCCGCCCATCGCGGTCTTCATCGAATACATCCTGGGCATCCGCTCGGACTATTCGGAACGTTCCATCGAATGGGACCTCACGAAGACCGAGGCGCACGGTATCTCGCGCTATCCCTTCGGGCCCGAGGGGGTTGTCAGCCTGCGCGTCGGGCGCCGGAAGAGCGTCACGGAGCGCCCCGTGATCCGGGTCGAGTGCGAGGAGCCCTTCGACCTGACGGTCCGCTGGGGCGGGAGCGAGTGCCGCACGGTCCACGTGGCCCAGAGCGGAGAAGTCAAACTGAATTGAAAAAACAGGACCAATCATGAAGAGAGTGATCGCATGGAGCTTTCTGCTGCTCCTGAGTCTGAATACGTCGGCGGCGCGGCCGCAAGGGCTTCGTTTCGCGGCCGACGGCACGTTCCGCATCGTACAGTTCACCGACCTGCACCTCGACCCGCAGACTCCGGAGCGGCAGGCCGAAGCGGAGAAGACCTTCGCGCGCATCGACCGGATCATCCGCACGGAGCGTCCCGACCTGCTGGTCTTCACGGGTGACGTGGTAACGGGCAGCCCGGCTGCGGGGATGTGGCAGCGGCTGCTCGATACGCTCTCCCGCCGGGGAGTCCCCTACTGCATCGTTCTGGGCAACCACGATGCCGAACAGGATCTCCCGCGTCGGGAGATTGCACGGCTGGTGACCTCCGCCCCGGGGAGCCTCAACACGCTCGACGCGACGGGCGAGTTGGCCGACGTGGAGCTGCCGGTCGTGGATTCTGCGGCCCGCAAACCGGCGGCCGTACTCTACTGCCTCGATTCGCACGACTATTCGACCCTCCCTGGGATCGAAGGATACGGCTGGTTCGAACAGGAGCAGATCGCGTGGCTGCGCGGCCGCTGCGCGGCCCGCACGTCGGAGAACGGCGGCACGCCGCTTCCGGCGCTGGCGTTCTTCCATATCGCGCTGCCGGAGTACGTGGCGGCGTGGCGGAACCCCGACAACTCCCGCATCGGGCGGGCTGCCGAAGAGGAGTGCCCCGGAGTGCTGAATCCGGGGATGTTCGCCGCGATGGCCGAGAGCCGGAGCGTCATGGGGACCTTCGTGGGGCACGACCACGACATCGACTATCTCGTTGCGGAACAGGGTATCGTCCTCGGTTATGGGCGTTTTTCGGGGGACAATACGACCTACAACAACCTGCGTCCCGGAGCCCGGGTCATCGTCCTGAGCGAGGGGGTGCGCGGCTTCGAGACCTGGATCCGCGAGGACGACGGCCGCATCGTGGACCACGTCCGGTTCGAAGGGGGCAAAATCGTCAAGTACAAACAATAATCCAGTCATGAGAATCGGCGTAGATTTGGGCGGCACGAACGTTCGTGTCGGATTGGTCGACGAAGGCCGCATCGTGCGGCTGATCTCGGAGCCCTGCAAGTCGGACCGTCCGGAGGGGGAGGTCGTGGCGCATATCGTTTCGCTCATCGAGCGAGTGATCGTCCCACGTGTGACGCACATCGGCATCGGAGTCCCTTCGGTCGTGGATGCGGCCCGGGGGATCGTCTACAACGTCACGGGGATTCCCTCGTGGCAGGAAGTGCACCTCAAGGAGATGCTCGAAGCGCATTTCGGGATTCCGGTACACGTGAACAACGACTGCAACTGCTTTGCCATGGGGGTTTGCCGCTACGGCGAGGCCCAGGGGTTCCGCGACGTGGTGTGCGTGGCCCTCGGTACGGGAGTCGGGGCCGGAGTGGTGATCGGCGGCAAGCTCTACTGCGGCTGCAACACGGGGGCGGGTGAGATCGGCGGCATCCCCTACCTGGACCGCGACTACGAATACTACTGCAGCAGCCGTTTCTTCGTGGGGCGCGGTACGACCGGCAAGGAGGCTTTCGAACGGGCCGTGGCGGGCGATCCGGAGGCGCTGAAACTCTGGGAGGAGTTCGGCCGGCACGTCGGGCGTCTGGTCATGCTGATCCTCTACGCCTATGACCCCGAGGCGATCGTCTTCGGCGGGAGCATTTCGCACGCCTTCGACTTCTTCAGCGAGGCGATGCACGCCGAGCTGGCGGAATTCCCCTATGCCAGGACCGTCGAACGGGTGCGGATCCGCTGTTCGAAAATCGAAAACATCGGGCTTCTGGGAGCCTCGGCCTGTCATGAATAGCGGGGTGCACAGATCGCCGGGAATGGCGTGGGGACGGAGTGCCGGCGGGCGGGATTTCAGTGCGCGGGGTGCTCTGTTGGGCGGAGTGCTCCTTGTGGCTGCGGCCCTCCTGGCTTCGGGATGCGGCCGCGTGATCCGCGCGGAACGCCCCGTGGAGGTGACGCCGCGCCCCGTGGAGGTGGTCGAAGGCGAGGGTGTTTTCCGGCTTACGGCCCGGGTGCCCTACTGGATGCCCGGAGAGGAGCCCGGTGGAGAGACCGGTGAAGGGACTGTTGCGGGGATGGAAGCTGTAGGCGAGGCGTTCGTCGAACTCTTGACGCCTTGCTTCGGGCAGCCGCCGGTCCGGGCCGAACGCCTCCCGGAACGGGGCGGTATCCGGTTCGAGATCTGCGATACGCTGGGTGCCGGGGCCTATTGCCTTGAGGTGACGCGCGAGGGGATCGGAATTCGCTCGGGTGATGCCGCCGGGGCGTTCTATGCCGTGCAGACGCTGCGTCAGCTGCTGCCGCCCGGGGCGCTCAGCCCCGGCGGACCGGTGCGGGCCGTCGAGATCCCCGAGGTGCGCATTGTCGACCGACCCTGCATGGCCTATCGGGGGCTCATGCTCGATGTGGCCCGCCACTTCTTCACGGTCGACGAGGTGAAGCGCACGATCGACCTGATGGCCCTCCACAAGATGAACGTCTTCCACTGGCATCTGACCGACGACCAGGGCTGGCGCATCGAGATCCGCCGCTATCCCGAACTGACACGGGTCGGGTCGGTGCGACGCCGGACGCTGATCGGCAAGGATCCCGGCGGCGAATACGACGAGTCGTGCCGCTACGACGAGACCCCCTATGGCGGCTATTATACACAGGAGCAGATCCGCGAGGTGGTGGACTATGCCGCCCGGCGCTTCATTACGGTGATCCCCGAGATCGAGTTCCCGGGGCATGCCGTGGCGGCCCTGGCCTCGTATCCCTGGCTGAGCTGTACGGGCGAGCGTTACGAGGTGCGCCAGACGTGGGACATTGACGACCGGGTCTTCTGCCCGGGGCGCGAGTCGACCTTCGAATTCATCGAGGGGGTCCTCTCCGAGGTGCTGGAACTCTTCCCGTCGGAATATATCCACATCGGCGGGGACGAGTGCCCGACGAAGATGTGGGCCCGCTGTGGACACTGTCAGGCACGGATGCGGGCGGAGGGTATTGACGACCTGCGGGGGCTCCAGGGCTATGCCACGGCCCGGGTCGAACGCTTCCTGCAGGCGCACGGCCGGCAGCTGATCGGCTGGGACGAGATTCTCGAAAGCGGGGTGACCCCGACCGCCGTCGTGATGTCCTGGCGCGGTACCGAAGGGGGCGTCCGTGCCGCCCGGCAGGGTAACCGGGTGGTCATGTCGCCCTCGACCTATTGTTACTTCGACTATTACCAGACGGAGGATACCGCCTCCGAACCCCTGGCCTGGGGCGGCTGCCTCCCGCTCGAAAAGGTCTATGCGTTCGATCCGTATGAAGGGCTCGACGAACGGGAACGGGCCTGCGTCCTGGGGGTTCAGGCCAATCTCTGGACCGAATACATCCCCGATTTCGGGCAGGCGCAGTACATGCTGCTGCCGCGGTTGAGCGCCCTGGCCGAGGTCGGGTGGAGCCTCGACCGCAAGGATCCGGCCGATTACCGGAGGCGTCTCGCCCGGCTGGCCCGCTGCTACGATGCCGCCGGTTTCCGCTATGCACGGCACGGTTTCGGGGAGTGATTCCCGCCGTTCCGACCCGGCTGGTGTGCAGATCTGCGTAATATGAGGACTATATTACGCGAAATGCGTCCATTTCCATTGTAAGAGTTTATAAATTTGAATATCGGAAAGTGTAAACTGATCCCGACAGGGCATATTATGCGCTTTTGTTTGGAATATTATTAAAAAAATAATTAAAAAATATTAAAAAATTTTTGAAAAACGATCTCTTCTCAAGACTTCTCTAATTAACTATTAACCTTAACTCTATGGAAATGAATTCGACACTTTCAGAGAAGAAGTGGAGATTCCTCCGCGTTCTTCTGATGAGTCTGCTGTTGGGCATGCTCATGCTTCCTGTTGAGGCCCAGAACCGGGTGACGGTTTCGGGACGCTTGACCGATACGGGCCAGAACCCGTTGATTGGCGCCTCGGTCATCGAACAGGGGACGACCAACGGCGTCACGACCGATGTCGACGGCCGTTATACGATTTCGGTGAATGCCGACGCCGTGCTGGAATTCTCGTTCATCGGCTACAAGACGCAGGCCGTCCAGGTGATGAACCGCACGCAGATTGATGTGGTCATGGAGGATGACGCCATGATGATCGGCGAGGTCGTGGCCATCGGCTACGGCTCGCAGCGCAAGGAGGACCTCTCGATGGCCGTGACCACCGTCAAGGTCGACGATGCCGCCCGCAGCCGCGCCTCCGACCTCGGTACCCTCCTCCAGGGCCGCATGCCGGGTGTCACGATCATGCAGTCCGGCGACCCGATGCAGAAGGCTTCGTTCTCCATCCGCGGCCGCGGCTCGAAGGGCAACGACCAGGGCACCGAGCGCGGTAACGACGGTCCCACCTCGGGTGACGGCGTGCTGGTGGTTGTCGACGGCGTGCCCAACGCCCCCTACATGGTTGAGGACATCGAGACCATCACCGTCCTGAAGGATGCCGCCTCGGCCGCCATCTACGGTGCATCAGTCGGATCGAGCGGCGTCGTGCTCATTACGACCCGCCAGGCCGAGGCCGGCAAGACGCGCGTCAATGTCAACGTCTCGCTCGGTTTCGAACGCTCGATGAACCTCCCCACGATGCTCAATGCCCAGCAGTTCTGCGACGTATGGGCCAAGGCCGTGTCGAATTCGGCCAACGGCTCGCTGCCGAACCTGGCCAACCCCGAAGTCTATGCCGGTGCCAACGTGACGCGCACCGACTGGCTCGACGAGATCTTCCGGACCGGCCTCACCCAGCACTACGGGGTCTCGATCAGCGGCGGCACCGAGAAACTGCAGTCGATCCTCTCGGTCACCTACGACGACAAGGAGGGTACGCTGCTCAATACCTGGAGCCAGACCCTCGGCGCCAAACTCCATACGACGTTCAAGCCCGTCAAGTGGCTGAAGCTCTCCGAGCGCGTCTCGTTCGAGTACTCCAACGGCCAGGGCAATGTCAACACGTCGCACACCGGCCCGATCCTCGGTGCCATGTGGTTCCCTGCCTCGGCCTCGGTCTATGACCGCGATGCCGACGGCAACATCGTCTACGACAGCTACGGCAAACCCAAGTACGGCGGCATCGCCTCGTCGGCCGACATGGCCGCCGGCGTCACCGGCCCGAACATCGTCAACCCGGTAGCCCAGCTTGAGACCATGCGCCGCCGCTATCCCCGCACGAAGGTCTTCTCGACCACCTCGCTGGAGATCAAGCCCATCACCGAGCTGACCATCAAGTCGGAGTTCACGGCCGACCTCGATACGCGCGAGGAGGACGAATTCTCGCCCGCCATCGACGTGCCGGGCGGCTCGACCACCGGTACGCGCGACCAGTACTACTTCAACAACTTCCACACGCTGTGGGAGACCACCGCCACCTATGCCCAGGTCTTCGGACGCCACCACATCAGCGCCATGGCCGGCTTCACGACCGACTACCAGAAGAACCACTACCGCGAATACCGCACCAAGGGGTATATCGACGCCACGGACAACAACATGGTCTGGGACTCGGCCGACGAATGGGCCAGCAACCCCTCGGAGACGCTGCGTGACTACGCGATGGTTTCGGTTCTGGGCCGTATCGGCTATTCGTTCGACGACCGCTACTTCCTGGTCGGCAGCATCCGCCGCGACGCCTCGTCGAAACTCCCCTCCGCGAAGAACTACGACTGGTTCCCCTCGGTGTCGGGCTCGTGGAAAATCTCCTCGGAGAAGTTCTTCCAGAACTCCTCGCTCACGAAGGTCTTCGACCTGGTCAAGCTGCGCGCCGGTTGGGGTAAGGTCGGCAACGTGACCCTCTACTCGCTGCCCAACCCCACGCAGATCCCGCTGCTGACCTACACGGACGGCTCACTCATCGGCGGAAATACCGTCTACGGTACCTATCTGGAGACGATCGCCAACACCAACGCCACGTGGGAGACCACCGTACAGACCAGCGTCGGTCTCGACCTGACGATGTTCCAGAACAAACTCGAGTTCAGCGCCGACTACTATTATAAGGAGACGCGCGACCTGATCGACTACATCCCGACGCCTTCGCAGATCGGTGTGGAGAACCCGCCCCTGGGCAATATGGGCAAGGTTATCAACCGCGGTTGGGAGTTCTCGGCCTCGTACAAGAACAGCGCTGCCGACGGCAGGTTCAACTACAACGTCTGGGGTACCTTCTCGGTCAACAAGGGCTGGGTCGATGACTACGGAGCCCAGAAGATCGTGCAGCACAACAACCCGAACATCAACAGTACGCCGATCCTCTACTCGGCCGCCGGCTACCCGTGGTACTCCTACTACATCTACCGCACCGACGGCATCTTCCGCTCGCAGGAGGAGATCGACCGCTACGTGAGCAAGAACGCCGAGACGGGTGAGGTGACCCAGGTGCAGCCCAACGCCAAGGTCGGTGACCTGAAGTTTGTCGATACGAACGGCGACGGCGTGATTACGGACGACGACAAGGTGCTGACGGGCTGCTACACCCCCAAACAGACCTATTCGTTCGGCGGTTCGTTCGACTGGAAGGGATTCGACTTCAGCATCATGTTCCAGGGCGTGGCCGGCAACTACATCTACAACGGTACGAAGCAGATGGCCATGAACGGCCGTCAGGACATGGGCAACCTGATCTCCGATGTCTTCAACACGTGGGATTTCAACCCCTCGGGCAGCGAGTACCCGCGTCTGGGCATCGTCGAGGATGACAACGGCAACTACGTGAAGTTCTCGGACATCTTCCTTGAGAAGGGCGACTACCTGCGACTGAAGAACATTACGCTGGGTTATACGCTCCCGAAACACATCACCCGCCACATCGGCCTCGAAAAGGGCTCGCTGCGTGTCTACATGAGCATCGACAATGTGGCTACGATCACCGGTTATTCGGGCATCGACCCCGAAGTCGGGAACTACGGTGTCGACGCCGGTGTCTATCCCGTATCGCGTTTCTTTAACTTTGGTGTAAACGTCAACTTCTAAACTACAAATCGACCATGAAAAAGATATTGTTAAGTATTTGTCTGGCCGTCAGCGTATTCGCTCTTTCGGGCTGCGCCGACTTCCTCGACCGTGAGCCCTATGGCCGCGACACGTCGTGGAAAACCGACGAGGATGTCATGAAGGCCGTCTATGCGCTCTACTATTTCGTGTCGCCGCACTGGAGCGAGGAGATCTGCGGCCGCGGGCACATGTGGTTCGAGTGTGCGAGCGACAACGTGCTGATCGGTCGTGACCGCCCGGCCGTGGACGAGATCCGCGAATTCCGCATGTCGCCCTCCAACGACCAGGATGTCAAGAATGTCTGGGGCGTCATGTACCAGAACGTCGCCAAGGCCAACAACATCATCAAGCTGGTGCCGGATCTGAGCGTCTCCGAGTCGGTCAAGCACCTGGCGGTCGGTACGGCCTACTTCTTCCGCGGCTTCTCGATGCTGTGGATGGTCCCCTACTACGGTGACGACACGAACGGCGGTATCCCCATCATCCTCGACACGACGCCGATGGACGAGATGGACTCCCCGCGTCCGGACCATGTGCTGAAGAACTACGACCAGATCATCGCCGACTTCCGCCGTGCCGCCGAGGAGCTGCCTTACTTCTCCGAGCTTTCGGCCTCGCAGTACGGCCTGCCGCACAAGGCGGCCGCCTGGGCCTTTGCCGCCCGTGCCGCCCTCTATGCCGCACAGTATGACGCCTCGTACTACAACACGGTCATCGAGATGTGCAACCAGGTCATGGGAATGACCGGCGCCGACAAGCGCTCGCTCTACATCGACCCGAACGACAAGTCGAAATCCTTCGCCAACCTCTGGCGCAAGGAGCAGAACCACAGCTCGGAGTATATTTTCTCGCTGGAGGGCGATGCCACCAACGGCGCCCGCTACCACGGTGCGACGTTCGTGAATGCCGGCTGGGGCCTCTACAACACGTGGGGATACTACACGCCGAGCCTGGAGCTTTGGAATGCCTTCGAGGAGGGTGACCAGCGCCGCGAGGCCACGATCCTCTACCCGGGCAACCACGTGAAGTTCATGGGCCGCGACATCACCTTCGGCGGCTATTGCACGGACGGTTCGATCTCCTCCTACACCACCAGCCACGTGTCGGCCGGACTCATCAACCAGAAGTTTATCTCGCCCTGGGAGACGGGCAGCTACACGGAGGTGTCAAGCCAGCGCGACAAACTCTGGAATACGCTCAACGTCTGCCTGATGCGTTATGCAGACGTGCTGCTGATGAAGGCCGAGGCGCTGATCTGGACCCAGGGTGAGGGCAACGGCGAGGCCAAGGAGCTGCTTGGCGACATCCGCGAGCGTGCCGGGCTGCCCCGTGAGAATGCGGCCACGAAGGCCGAGCTGCAGAACCAGCGCCGTTGCGAGCTGGCCTTCGAGTTCCAGCCCAGCCGCCATATCGACGTGATCCGCTGGGGCCTGGCCCAGGAGTACTATGCGAAACCGCTGCACAGCGTGGTTTCGAAGATGGTCGACGGCCAGATCAAGACCGAAGAGGTGGAGGTCTATCCGGGCCGTACCTTCAATCCGACCTACAACAAGGTGTTCCCCATTCCGGAAACGGCTTTCAACGGAACGGTGAACCTCAAGCAGAACAAGGGCTATTAACCGATTGATAAATAGAGACAGTCATGAAAATCAACAAGATATTGGGGGCGATGCTCCTCCTGGGGGCGATGCTCCCGCTGGCAGGGGCCCAGGCCCAGACCTTGCGGCTGAAATGTATGTCGTGGAACGTCAAGGCCCTGGAGCTGGCGGACAATACCAATGTGACGCGCGACATCACGCGCTTCGTGGATGCCATCCGGCAGGAGAATCCCGACATCGTATGTTTCAACGAGTTCGAGACCGCCAGCGGTCTGATGAGCTCGAAGGAGAAGCTGACCGAATTTGCCCAAGAGCTCGGCATGTTCCCCTTCTTCATCTGGTCCTATGACAAGGACAACGGCTACTACGGGAACGGCATCCTGTCGAAGTACCCGATCGTCAACTCGAAATCGGTCCTGCTCGGCAAGTACACGGGTGCCGACCAGCGTTCGGTGGGTTGGGCCGACATCCTGGTGCCGACGGATGCCAACCCCGACGGGGTAAAGGTCCGGGTCATCTGTACCCACCTCGACGCCTTCGGCGGCGACGAGACCTGCTTCGAGCAGGCCAAGGAGGTGATTGCCGATGCAGTGGTCCCCGCTACGCAGGCCGGCATCCCGTCGGTGCTCATGGGTGACATGAACTGCGGCCCGTCGACGGAAGCCATCAAGGAGTATCAGAAATACGGTACGAAGCTCTGCAACAACGCCGCCACCTTCGGCGGGTACAGCAAACTCGACTATTTCCTCTCCTTCCCGGCCGGTGAATGGAACTGCACGGATTTCAAGGTGCTCAATACCGGCGATTATCCCAACCTCTCGGACCACTTCCCCATTATCGGTACGGCCGTATTGAAATAACTAACCGAAACAGACTGAAACGATGAAAAACGTTAAGAAATACCTCTCGACCATGCTGGCCCTGGCCTTGGCTCTGCCGATGTTCACGGGCTGCAACAACGGGTTGGACGAGTACCCCTCGGATGCGCAGATCCCGGCTCCGTCGGACAAGTTCACCACCGACATCCAGTTCGTATCGCGCCTGAGCGACGCGGCGCTCTGCGCCAGCGAGGAGGACTGCCGGGCCGTGCACGACTACATCGTCACGACGCTCAACGGAAAGAACGGCTCCTGGCTGACGATCCTCGACCGGGCCGACAATGGCAAACTGTCGGAGATGCTCGGTACGGCGTTCGATTCCTACCGCTGGACGACCTTCGCCTTCAACCGGATCGTCGACAAGACCTCCTATCAGGGCAGCATGCTCTATGTGAACCAGTGCCTGACCGAGTCGAAGGGGGTTCCCTGCGGCGCAGGGTGCTACGTGACGGGGCTGACCACCGGGATGACCGGTGTGCGCACCGACAAGAACGACCTGGGTGAGGTGACCGGTACGACGGCCGTTTCGTTCGACGTGAACGTCGTGACGGCCCGTTTCGACACGGCGGACCAGATTGCGGCCTTCGGCGGCAGCGAAGGGGTGCTCCGTTCGTTCTACAACGACAACATGCCCTTCCTGATGATCGGAACGGTGAAGAACGACCTGTTCGGGTCGCTGCAGGGAATAGGCCAGAGCGTGGGGACAAGCTACGGCTTCAATGTCTTCGAGGTGGCAAAGGGGGCGCAATATACGATCTTCCTGCTGACCGAGGAGCGTTTCTGGGGGCTGAACGGCGTCCAGAAGGAGACCCTGGCCGACGGCATCGAGAGCTATGCCATCAAGGTGATGTGGTAGCTTCCCGGGCCGGAACGGCAAGAGGCGGAACCTTTGCGGTTCCGCCTCTTTTCTTGTCTGGCATCATGACCAACTTGTTAGGGACTTTTTCCGTATTGCGTGCTGCCGCCGGGCGGTTGCCCTCCCCTGGCGGGGAGGCCGCGGGGTCAGCGCGAGGCGACGAGCGACGACGGTGTGACGCCCATCGAGTCGCGCGCCCAGTCGCCGTGGGCCCGGAGCACCTGTTCGATGATGTCGCGCACGGCCCCTTCGCCCCCTTTGAACTCCGAGACGTAGCGCGAAGCCTCGATCACCTCGGCGACGGCATCCGACGGACAGACCGGGATCCCCACTTCGCGCATACACTCCAGGTCGGGGATGTCGTCGCCCATGTAGATCACGTCGGAGGGCGCCACACCCTCGTTCCGGAGGTATTCGTGCAGCGCCGCGATCTTGTCCATGCAGTCGACGTAGTAGTGGCGGATCCCGAGCATCCGGAGCCGGTGTTCGAGCGTCTTGCCGCGTCCTCCGGTGATGATGCAGACACGGTAGCCCAGCTTGATGGCGTAGGCCAGCGCATAGCCGTCCTTGGCGTTGTAGCGGCGGATGAAGTCGCCGTCGGGCGTGGGGATGATCCCCCCGTCGGTCATCACGCCGTCGACATCGAAGATGAAGGTCCGGCAGCGTGCTATCTGTTCCTTGAAGTTTTCCATATGTTTTCGCTGATTTGGGTATAGATCTTCTGAAGGGTCGGGTTGCCGTTGAGCAGGGCGAGGTGCCGCTCCTGCGTGGCGGTGTCGTTGCGTACGGCGGGGCCGGTCTGCACGTCGCGCGGCGAGGAGCTGTCGCACGCCTTGGCCGCGGTTTCGGCGATCAGCGGCTTGAGTACCGCAAAGTCGAGCCCGGCACTGCGGACCACCGCCTCGCCCAGGGCGTACATGTGGTTGGCGAAGTTGCAGGCGAAGACCGCGGCGAGGTGCACTTTGCCCCGCTGTGCGGAGTCGGCCCAGAGCACCGTCCGGGAGAGCGTGCGGGCAAAGGCTTCGAGCTCGGCCCGGAATCCGGTGTCCGATGTTTCGAGGAAGACCGGGATTTCCGAGAAATCGACCCGGCGGCCCTTGGTGAAGGTCTGCATCGGGTAGAAGACCGCACGGCGCGCAAATCGCTCCGGAATGGCTTCCAGAGGTACGCTTCCGGCGGTATGGGCGACGGCGGCCGATGCGGGGACCGGCAGCGTGGAGGCCACTTCGGCCACGGCGCGGTCGCTCACGGCGATCAGATAGATGTCGGCGTCGCGGCGGAGCGCTTCGGGGTCGGAACTCCAGTTGCATCCGGCCAGGGCGGCGACGGTACGGCCCCGTTCCGGATTGCGGGCGAAGAGCTGGAGGAGTTCCAGGCCGCTTCCGGCGATGGCCAGGGCCAGGGCCTCTGCCAGGTTTCCGCTTCCGATAATGACGACTCGTTTCATCTCTTTTATTCCTGATTTACAGCAGGTCTGTCAATCGCACGTTGTTCGGCGAGTGGAGGACCTCCTCCTTGAGTGTCTCCACTTCGCGGTTCATGCGGGCCAGTTCGGGGGTTTGTTCCAGGTCGAGGGTGGTCTGTCCGGTGCGTTCGACGGCTTCGAGGATGCCGTAGACGGTGGTCGACGAGAGGTCGTGGGCCGGGGCGAAGGCCACTTCGCGTTCGCCGTCGCCGCTGCGCACGGCGATCAGTTGTCCGGCCTGCACGAGCTGGAAGAGAATGTCGTTGACGATTCGGGTCGGGAGCCCGAGGCGTTTGCGGATCTCGTCGGTCGGGAGCGTTCCGCCGTGGTCGCGGAAGTTGCGTGCTACGAGAATCATCACCGCGAGGAGCACCTTGCGGCGCTGGTCGTAGCTGATGCGCAGCGATTCGCGCTCCTCGGCGAAGCGGCTGATGTTCTGGTAGGCGAACGAGAGCTCGCCGCCGAAGAGAAGGATCTCCCAGGAGGTCTGCATCCAGATGAGGAAGAGCGGCAGGGCGGCGAAACTGCCGTAGACGGCGTTGTAGGAGGTCATCCAGCGCTGGACGTAGACGTAGCCCCACTGGAAGAGCAGGAAGATGGTCCCGGCGACGATTCCGGCCATCAGGGCGCTCTGGAACCGCACCCGGGCGTTGGGGATGATCAGGTAGAGCAGGGTGAACATCGTCCAGATGACGACCATCGAGGCCAGGCGGGAGAGGGTCGTGAAGTACCACTTGTCGTAGAGGCCCAGGACCTGCTCGATGTAGTTGCCGACGGCATTGGCGAGGATCCAGAGCACGGGGACGATCATCACCACGGCGATGTAGTCGGTCCACTGACGGGCGATGCTTCGTTCGACCTTGACCTCCCAGATGTTGTTGAAGGCGTTTTCGATCGACCCGAAGACGCGGATCACGGCCCAGAAGAGCATCACCAGACCCACGGCGGCCACGACGCCGCCCTGGGTTCGGGCCAGGGCGTTTTCGGCGAATCCGACGATGTAGTCGACGGTTTCGGGGTGTTGGGGGAAGAGCTCGTAGAGGTTTTCGACGAGTCCGTCGGCGAGGCCGAATCCCTTGACCACGGCGAAGACCAGGGCCAGGAGCGGCACGAGCGACATGAGCGTGTAGAAGGTGAGCGCTGCGGAGCGGACCAGCGTTCCGTGCTCGACCAGCCCGCGGGCCGTGTAGAAGAGCAGCCGGTATTGCTGTACGAGCCACCGCACGACGGGATTGCGCCATTCGTTGATGTCCTCCCGGAAGATCGTATCGGTAAAGTAGGTGAAGAGTTTTCGGAGTTTCATGGGCTCGGTCCGCCATCGCGGTGCTATTTGACAAAGATAGCTATTTTAGACGGATCGCCCAAAAATCGTTCCCGATTTTCGTGAAGGCCATCCGCAGGTCGGCGCCGGGACGGGTGCCGAGGCGCCGCATGAGCTCCTCGGCCGGGAGCGGGAAGTCGCGTTTGAGGAGTTCGAGGCCGCGGCCTTTCAGTTCTCGCTTCAGCCGCTTCGGGTCGTAGGGCTCGATCCGCTCGACGGGCAGTACGCGCCCGATGATGCCGTGCGGCTCCTCTTCGGCGAATCCGAATCCGAGGTCGCTCCAGCAGTCGGCCTTCCCGGCCAGATGGAGGCGCGCGAGGCGGGCTTTCTGGAGGGCGACGTCCGGGACCACCAACCAGTGGTAACGCACCGGATCGAATGCCGGGGCTTCGGGCGCGGCGGCTCCGGGCCGGGCCGAGAAGCTCCCTGTACCGAGCGCCGTGGCCGTAACGAGCGGTCCCGAGCCGTCGGCATAGACCTCGACCTCCTTGCACTCGTCGCCCGACGAGACGACCTCCACGCGGCTTCCGGGAAAGAGCCGCAGGGCCTCGTCCACATCGAACAGCGGGGAGTTTTTCAGGCAGAGCCGCGGCGCGATCCGGTCGATCGCCGGTCTCAGGGCCACGATGTCGGGCGAGCAGGCTTCGAGCCGCACCTGCTTGCGCCCTTCGGCCGAACGGCGGTCGGGATCGGCGTAGACCCAGTCGAAATGCAACCCTTCGCGGCCGAGAAACTCCTCGGCCGAACTGTTTACGACCTCGATATTCGCAACTCCCATTCTCGAAAGGTTGTCGGCGGTGATGCGGGCCAGCAGCGGGTCGCGTTCGAGGGCCACGACGCGGCGGAAATGCCGGGCGAGATAGAGCGCATCGACCCCCAGCCCGCAGGTGAGGTCCAGCACCGTGTCGCCCGCGATCCGTTTGTGGGCGGCTGTCGCTTCGCTCGATGCCTGCTCGAAGGCCCGCGGAGGCAGGATGCACTGCGCGGCGGCATACGTCGGGAGTTTGCGTTCGGCGCGTGCGAGGTACTTGACCTGCGTGGCGACAAGCCGGGCATGGGGAACCGTCCGGTCGAGCGCCACCTCCAGCGGGTCGCGGCCCCGGGCGGCGGCAATCGCTTGCCGGAGCTCGTCGCTACGGAGCAGGTCGTATTCCTCGGCGGTGATCATGGGGCGAAAGCGTTTGTTTTACGGACGCAAAGGTAGGCTTTTTTTCGGTTCCCGGCATCCTGCGGCGAGCGTTGCAAGGAGGAAAACCGCATAGAGGAGGATGGTGGGAGCCTTTTCGAGCGTATAGTCGGTTGTGCCTCCGGGCAGTGCGGCGGTCGCCCGGGCCAGGAAGTTGACCGCTTCGGCGGCCTTGCCCGTCACCAGCCCGAAGAGCGGCGCAAGCCATCCGACGGGCAGGAGCATCCAGAGCGCACCGCCGAATACCACGACCCCGGCCAGCAGGATGGCCACCGGATTGACGACCAGCCCGGCCAAGGGCACTATGCCGAAGGTGTGCGAGACGAGCGGGGCCGTAGCCAGTGTGGCCGTCAACCCGATCACGTAGGCGTCGCTCACGGCATTCAGCCATCGGTGGCGGGTCCGGCACCTGCGGCAGAGGGGTACACCCCAGAGGAGAATCCCTGCGACGGCGAGGAACGAGAGCAGGAAACTCAGGTCGCCGATCCAGTTGGGATTCCAGAGCAGCATCCCGAAGGCCGCCAGGGCCAGGGCATTCATCCCGACATACTCCGACGCGGAGGCGAGTGCGGCCTGGAGGAAGGTGCACATCACGGCGGCCCGTATGGCGCTGGGCGGGAATCCGGCCGCGGCGACAAAGAGCCAGATGGCCGCCGCTGCGAGAAGGTTCTTCCAGAGGTGCCCGCGCCGCAGCAGGGGCAGCCACCAGAGCAGGGCGTTCACCACGACGAAGACAATCCCCGTATGGAGCCCCGATACGGCCAGCAGGTGCGAAAAACCGCTCCGGGAGTAGACTGTGCGGAGTTCGGCGGGGATTCCGCGCCGTTCGCCCGCAGCCATCGCCTCGACGACGGCCCGGGCTTCGGGAGCCATCGGCAGACGGTCGAGACGTTCGACAGCCCGGCGGTGCAGGGAGGCACCCCGGGGCTCCTCCCGGTCGAGGATCGCCCGTTCTCCGATCCACAGCGTTCCGGCATAGCCCCGCCGTTCCATCAGCCGCCGGTAGCTCTCGGCTCCGCCCTGGAACGGCCTCACACGACCCCGGCAGCGGATCCGCTCTCCGTCCCGAAGCCGGGTCAACGAATCGGCATAGAGCCGGATCCGGGTCTCCGAAGCGTGCCAATGGCCATTCGTCGGGTCGCGCCAGGCCGTGACTGCGGCATCGGCGACCGAATAGCGCTCCCGTTCGACGGGAAATCCCTCCACGACGACTTCGTAGAGGGTGTACACCTCCCGGGGGACCGAAATTTCGGGAGCCCGGAGTTGTGCCGCGGCGAATCCCGACGTGAGGAGCATCGCCACGGCGGCCGCTCCCGAACGGAAGAGGAGGGCCACGATGCCCGTACAGACGAAAGCCCCTGCGAGAAACCACAGGGGCAGTTCGTACACTCCGGCCAAGGCAATCCCCGCGGCGAAGGGTGCGAGGAGCTTGACCATCGGCATCCGATTGAGCCGATCCAGCAGGCAGGCGATTTTCATACCTGCAAGATAATCAAAACAGACGAAAAAAAGTCACTCGGGTGACAGAAAAAGCTCCCACCCGTCGGCCACCTGCCGCATGTCGGCCGGAGTCCCGTTCTCCACGCGCGAGATGGCCGCGGCGAGGGGGATCATCGTTCCGGCGTCGCGCGTGTCGAGCGGCTCATCGGGGTCGATGCCCGTATCGGCGGCCACGGCGCGGATGTAGAGGCCGGTATGGTTCTCCGAGGGCGGGGCCCAGCGGGAGATCATTCCCCGGATGGTGTCGAGCCCGTAGCGGACGCGGTAGGTGTCGAGCAGGACGAAGATGGCGCGGTATCCCCAGGCCAGCGTCTCGAACTCCTTGAAGTCCGGGTCGTGCGAGGGGCGGATCTCGCCCCGGTAGCGGACCCTCGACTGGCGGATGTTTCCCGGATTGCGGTTATCGAGTCCCCGTGCCATAGTCGTCGTCCTTGATGTGAAGGTGGGATTCCACGCGGCGTTTGGCGTAGCGCCGCAGCCAGCGGAAGAGCGGGGCCTCGGAGAGCTGCGCGGCATTTTCGAGGAACGACCAGAACTCCACGCCGCAGGTGAATCCGGTGAAGAGCTTGGCGAGGTTCAACTGCATGAAGTCCAGTACGCAGCAGTCCAGGAGCCAGGCCATTGCGATGGCCGTGACGGAGAGTCCCATCTTGACGACCGTGCGCCAGGCCTTGCAGCTTTCGAAGTACCACTCCCGCCCTTCGCGGCGGGCGACGGCCCGGTCGGCGAAGATCCCCGAGACGAAGTCCACCCCGATGAAGAGCAGTGTGGTGATGACGAGCGGATGAATGGGGGCGAAGAGGGCGGCAACACCGGCCACGACGCCGCTAACGAACCTGAACAAAGCCTCCATCGGTCATACAGCGGTTGAAGATGTTCTTTTCGGGGCGGTACTCGGGGAATTCGTCCCGGTTGTTTTCGAGGTAGTCGGAGGCCCGGCGCAGGAGCGTGCGGGCTTCGCAGCGCAGGGCGTGCCGATGCCGCAGGCGGGCTTCGTCGTCGGCGGGCTGGCTCCAGGAGGATTTCGGGGCTGTTGTTCCGCACTGTCCGGTGCGGATGTCGAGCCGCGGCTGCAGGGCAAGCCGGGTGAAGAGCGCCAGAGGGGTTGCAAGGTATGTGTTGCGGAAGTCGGCATGGTCTCCGGCGAGGAGTTTTTCGTGGAGTTCCGGGCCGATCACCGGAACGATGTAGCGTTGTTCTGCGGCGGCGATGTCGGCCTCGCCGAAGGTCTCGGGCGGGAGGTACTCGCCCTCCCGGAAGGCGAGTTTCAGGAGTTGGAGAGGTGAGATGAGCGTATTCATGGGAAGGGTTCGTTTTCGGCGCGCCGCCGCCGTGCGAAGCCCTCCGGTTGGGCCCGGAGGCTCCGCACGGGCGGCGATCATCCGATGCTTGTGACGTTGTATTTGGTGATTTCGGAGAGGAAGGCCTGCTGTTTGGGGTCTTCGGGGTCGTAGTCGAGCCCGTCGGCCTTGCGGGCCTCCCAGACCTTCATGTAGATGGGTTTCGAGCGGGTCGGCGGGCGGTTGACGATCTGCAGCGAGGAGGTGTCGAGGCCGAGGACGGCGGTGATGATCTCGCGGATGGGCTCGGTGAGCTCGGCCTGTTCGGCGAGGATCACCGTGTTGAGGGCCACCTCGTACTCGTGGAGGATGCGCTCGGCGTTGAATCCCGAGGCGTAGTCCAGACCGCTCAGGGTCCGGAACCAGGAGTGTGCCACGACGATGTCGCTGACGGCCTGTTCGTGCAGGGCCTGCCAGTCGCCTTCGTTCTGGGCCGTGATGGGGATGAAGCGCGAGTTGTCGTCGTCGCCGCCGTCGCGGATGACGAACATCACCTGCCCGGGGTTTCCGGCGAACTTGCGTTCGGCCATGCGTACGATGCGCTCGGCTTCGGCCTCGCTGTCGACCGTCGAGTCGAGCATCATCACGCCGGAGAGCTGGAAGGAGTTGTCCAGTCGGGAGATGTTCCAGCGGTCGGTTTTGTAGGCAATGGCCGAGACGCCGAATCCGGCGATGTAGGTCGGGACGCCGTAGTGCTCGAACATGGGTTCGTAATCCTTGTAGTGGACGATCGCGCGGAGAGTCCCGTCCTCCTGGGGCTCGAAATTCGGGTAGAGGGGGAGCGTCCGGGCCTCGGTGGGCTTGAAGGCCGACCAGTCGTGGTGGAGGAGGATGTGCTCCGCGTCGCGTGCCACGCGGCAGCGGGATGCGTCCTGGTGGTAGATCGAGAGGAATGAATGGTCGGCGTCGGTGACGATTTCGAGGAAGGCGTTTCCGAAGAGCGACTTGTCGAATGCCAGTTTGTTGAGCACCTGTCTCAGGCTCTCCCCGCTACCGTTTACGCGGCGGACGAATGCGGCCAGGGCGGGCTGCCGGGTCTCGTCGCAGATGAACCCCTTTCCCGAGATGTAGTCGGCCTTGTCGTTGATGATGCGTCGGTGTGTGGTCGACCGGCGGGCCATCAGGGCGAGGGCTGCGGGGAAGAGGTTGTCGTCGCCCCAGCGCCAGAAGCGGTCGTTTTCGACCCGTGTCGTACCCAGCGTGACATAGGGATCCGTGCGGTTGGCGACGGCGACGGCGGTTTTGAAGTTTTTCGCTTTGCTCATGGGAAATTTCGGATTTCGGGGGAGTACCGCCACACCCTGTGGCGGGTTGCGGCGGTACCTGGTGAGAATTACTGTTTGTAGGCGTAGGTGATCAGGGCCTCATCGAGGAGCGTGCAGCCGGCCATGAAGACGGCGCGCTGGCGGTTCTCCATCTCGTCGGGGTTGTACCACATGCGGACTTCGTTTCCGGGCATGTCGGCGGTGTTGACGGCCAGGACGAGGTTGCGGCGGTCGGTGAGCATACAGAACGACTGGTGGAGCGTCGTGTCGGAGAGGTAGCTCCCCATGCGCACGTCGATGACCGGGATACCGTGGTATGCGAGTGTCTTGCGGCCATTTACGGCGTCGATGTATGCGGAGTCGGCGCCCTTTTCGTCGAGGTACTTCTCGTAGAGGTAACAGATGTCCGAAGAGGCGAAATAGGCGAGCTGGCCTTCGGCCTTGAGGTCCTGGGCCCGGGGATCGGCCTGGGTCCAGAGTTTGTCGAAGAGCTCGGGAGCGTAGCTTGTGTCTTCGAGGTCTGTGGCCTGGTAGGTGGCGTTGTAGATGGCCTGGTCGGTGACGAGTTCCTTGATGAGTTTGAGGAACCCGTCGAAGGTGTTGTATCCGGATTCCGCCGAGGTGTCTCCGGCCCACATCGTTGCGCGGATGTTTTCGGCGAGGGCCTTGCGGAAGAGTTCGGTTTCGGCCTGTTCGAGGATCGTCCCGGAGAGGTCCTCCATGTTGACGTCGACGATTGAGGCGACCTTCTCGTAGACCATCGAGAAGTAATCCGCAGCGGAGAATCCGAGTTCGGCCTTGACGCGCTGGAGGTCGATCGTCTTTTCGAATCGTTTGGCGTCGGCGCTTCCGGTCCAGCCTGCGGAGGTGAACTTCTGGAGGATATTGCGCTGTCCGTCCCAAAGTTGGATGCGGGCGGCCTGGGGCATGTTGTAGAGGACGCGCACGCCGAGGTCCTGAGCCGACTGCCCGGTCAGGATCGGGCGGAAGAAGATGTTTTCGAGGTCGGAACCGGTGTACTGTTTCGCATTTTCAAGGTAAGTCATGGTTTTTGTGGTTTTTTGAGGGTTTATGATATGAATGGAGATTCGGCGTCGGGAAAAACCTTCGGCCGCTTTTTCGGATGCGGGGCGGGGTCAGTTGCGGAAACACTTGGCATCTTCGGCATAGGCCCGTTCGTTGGCCGAGCGGGTGGTCTCTCCGTAGGAGGGGTCTTCGCAGGGCAGTACGCGGGTCGGGGCGATCCGCCGTCGGGCCTCCTCGGCGGCGATTGCCGAGCGGCGGTGCAGCTCCCGCAGCTCCGCCTCGGTGTGGAGGATGTTCCGGTCGGCTACAGGCTGCAGGTCGGGTTTCATGCCGAGTTCCGCGAGGAGGCGTTTCCAGCCGCGTGCGATGTTCTTCGCCAGTGAGGAGCCGTCCGTCCGGGCGGGTTCGATCACACGGTCGGCCAGTCCTGCGGCGATGGCCTCTTCGGGGGAGAGCCAGCGTCCGTTCCCGTTGTTTTCGGACATCAGGGCCTCGAACTCCCCGGCGGGGCGTCCCGAACGGGCGGCATAGACGGCGGCGATGCGGGCGTCGGTCTGGTGGAGAAGCTCGATTTCGGAAGCGATTTCCGCGGCGTTTCCTTCGGTGGAGCAGATTGAGTTGTGGATCAGGTAGAGGGCGTTTTCGGAGATCTCCCGGGCCCCTTCGGAGGCAGCCTGGGCGATGATCGTGGCGGCCGAGGCGGTGTAGCCGTAGCAGCGGGTGACGATGCGTGCGGGGAGTTGGCGGAGGGCGTCGAGGATCAGCAGGGCGTCGTTGACGTCGCCGCCCGTCGAGCGGATGTTGACCACCACCTCCGGGGCTTCGATTTCGGCGATGCGGCGGAGGGCGTCGCGGAACCGCTCATAGGTCGCCACACGGGCGTCGGGGTCGTCGAACTGCCACTCTTCGGGGATTCCGATGGTCCCTTCGATGTCGATCTGGCAGCAGTCGGCGGAGTTGTTGATTTGGATTTCAGATTTCATGATTCAGCTTTTGGAATGGTTGTAGAATGCGTTTCGGGCTTTTTCGTAGGAGCAGCAGAAGGTGTCGGCAGCGATTTCAAGCGCCTCGCAGCGGGGGATTTCCTGGCGCTGAAGCCGTTGCACCTCGTCGCGGATGGCCTGGCGCTCGCAGGCCCGTCGGTCGATGAATCCGCGTTCGAGGAGTTTGAGGAGCGCCTGCCGGAGCGTGAGACCGCGGACTTCGCGGATCAGGAGTTCCGAAAATTTTTCGTCGAGTCGGGTCATGTTTCGTCAATGCGTTCGAAGAGACATTTTACGGAGGCTTCCCGGGGGTCGTAGTCGTCGATTTCGCGGAGTGCGGCGGTGACGATTCCCTCCCCGGTGTCGATCCGGAATGCGGAGCGGATGTCGGGGGCTCCGGTCCCGGGCGCGAAGAGCGCCTCGAATTCGTGGGGAGCGATCCGCAGACGGAGGGATATCCGTTCGCGGGCGGCTTCGCGGCGGACCTGCCGGTCGTAGTAGCGGTGGAGGCCCTGGGCGCCGTCGCGGTCCTCGAACCCCAGGGTGAAGGGCTCCGTGGTGTCGTCGCCGGGGAAGAGGAAGGCGATGAGCGGATATTCGTTCTGTCCCGAGGGGTATCCCCAGCGTTCGTTTTCGGGCAGGGGCTTGATGCCGACGTAGCGGACGATGCGGGGCGTGAAGTTCGTGCCGTCGTCTTCGGCGTCGTCGCGGTCCCCGACCTGCAGGAGCCGGGCCGACGGGGCGTTGAGGTAGTGCCCCGTGGAGTTGAGCGAAGGGGCGAAGAGGGGATTGCGGAGAACCTTTTCGCCCTGGAGTGCGGCGTAGGAGGCGGCTTCGAAGCTCCAGCTTCCGAGCGTGGTCTCTTTGTCGGCGTCGAAGCGGGTTACGGCCCCGTCTCCGTCCTGGAACCGCCAGGTGCGCACTTCGTGGATTTCGGGTGCGATCTGCTCCCGGACGACGGGTTGCGAGAAGTCGGTACGGCGGCTCCAGTCGACCGCCTCGCCGCTGCCGAAGAAATCGGCTTCGGGTTCGATCCATACGGTCCGGGTCGGCTCCTCGGTGTAGAACCTCAGGTTGAAGAGGTGCGCGAGGGCTTCGAGCAGTTCGGACTGCCGTATGTCGTGGCGGGCGACGTCTGCGAAGCCGACCGTCGATCCGAATCCGGGCCCTGGCAGGAAGAGGGGCCGGAGCGAACACGCCTTGTGCAGCGTGAGCCGCATCCCCTCCTCGGCTCCGGCGAAGTAGATCTGGTTGAAGTATTTGGGCGAGGTCGGGGAGACACGCTCCGAGGGGGTCCGGAGTTTCACCTCTACGGTTGTCTCCCCCGTTTCGTCGATATACCCGTTGTAGAGGGCCCAGTCTCCGGTGTAGTCGACCCATTGGGAGCCGCTGTAGATTTGCAGGACGGGGTTGGCGACGCTCCCCGAAGCGGGGGTCGAGACGGCGGCCGATCGTGCGGAGAACGAGGCCCAGAGCGTATTGGCTGCCCCGTTCAGGGTGTAGGTCAGCCGGTACTGGGCTCCGGCCGTGTGGTCGAAGACGATCACGCGGTAGGAGAAGTTGGCCGTGAGTCGGTTGCGGAGGTCTTCGTAGCGGTTGGCCAGTTGGAACTTGAATTCGGCGCCGGGCCCGAGATAGAGGGTGTCGAAGCCGGTGAGGCGGCTTCTGGAGCGGATCCGGTGGGCGGTGGTGTATTTCAGGTAGAATTCGAATCCGACGTTGATCTCCGTCGGCGGGGTGTAGACGATCTTGCCGTTGTCCGTCGAGAAGCAGTTGCCGTTGTTGTAGAGGCCGCTGATGGCCTCCCCGTCGGCATCGACGGTTTGGGGCGTGGCCGTGTCGACGATGTTTCCCACGGTATTGGCCAGGGCCTTGGGGTCTGCCGTGACCCGTCCGAATTCGTTCCCGGCTGCGGAGGCGGGTCCGAGCCTCCGGGCCGAGAATCCCATCCTGTTGACGGCCGCGGCGGTGTCGCGCGAGGTATACGCACCGCTCATGTAGAGCGACTGGAAGAGTTCCGAGTCGAAGAATCGGCTTTCGACGCGGTATCCGGCCTGCGAGAAGATCCGGCTGACGAGCGTGGCGACGTGCAGGAAGGGGTGGTAGTCCTCCACGGCGAGGAACCGTTCCGCGGGGAGCAGGTCCGACGAACTGTTCTGCTGCTCGTAATCGTCGTGGTGGACGGGGAAGAACCGGATGGGCGTGTCGTCGGTCCAGCTTTGGCAGATGAACGTGGGGTTCAGTTCCCCGGACCAGTCGATTCCGAGGTTGTCGAATTTGCTTCGGGCGGCCTGTTCGGCCCATCCGGCCCCGCCGCTGCGGATTTCAATTTCGTACCGGGCGCCCTTCACGGCGAGCAGGCGGACGCTTCCTTCGATCAGCACGGCCCCTTCGTGGGAGAGTTCGGCCCGGTGCGCTGTTCCGTTGAACAGCAGGGCGGTATCGGTATCTTCGGCGAATTGCAGGATCGGGCGGTTGCGTGACGTGATCGGAAGCCCGATCTTCAGCGAACGTCCTTCGCGTGCGGCGTCGATCGTTTCGGTCCGTGCGGCATCGTACCCGGGTACGGCGATGGGATCGGTTCCCAAGTCGCAGCTCATTCCGTCGATTTTCAGTTCCATGATACGCTTTCCAGTTACAATCCAAATAAATTTGGATCAAAGTTTTTGGTTAGATTTGTTTTTATTTCATTAACAACATATTGCGTTTCTTGAAGATCTTCCCGGCCAAAGGTCAAGGCACAAGTGACTCCGCCGGCCTCTGATCGAGCCGGTGCGGAGACACTTCGTGCTTAACACCTTTGGCCCTTTCGAAAGCCGAGATTTCAGAACCCGTAAAAAACCTTCGGTAAACAGACTTTCCACAGCGGTCAGCACGCTGCCGCATGTTCCTGTATTAGTTTACAAAGGCCAGAGGAGCAAACTATTTTAAGCGGACGTTAACGCCGCAAACATCATGTAGTATTCTCTCTGGGAAAATCCGTTTACCGGAAGGGTTTCTCTATGACATGACACTATTGACATAATCAGTCTGGTGCTTGAGTACGAAGTATAATCTGTTGACCAGTTTGCGAGCGACCTTTACGATGGCCTTGCTCTTTGGCATTCGCTTGCACTGTTCAGTAAAAAACAGGTTCATCGCAGGGTCTTGACGTACCGCCACCCATGCGGCCTCTATCAGGTTACAGCGCATGACGGCGTTTCTTCGCACGGTAATGTCTCCTGTCCCATCTTTCTCTCCACTGGAATGGCACATCGGGATCATCCCGATATAGGCGGCCAGTTGTTCGGCATTGCGGAAACGGGCAATGTCGCATATCTCCGAAAGAAATGCCATTCCCGTAGCCTGTCCGAACCCCGGAACGGTCATAATCAACCGCAGCGGTTCGCGAAACCGGTCCGTCTTGGCCAATGTCCGCAAAGCCCGTGTCATCTCCAACTTCTGGCGGCGTAGCTCCTCCAGATGCCGGATTTGAATGTCGAGGGCCTGACGCCCGCTCGGTGTGAGGGTTTCAACCTCCTTCAACCAGGCAATAAAACGTTTTGACCAGTTGGAGAACGGTTCGAGGAACTCTTGTGGAATCCCAATGCCCAGATACCGCAATTGGGACTTGATCCGGTTCTTCTGACGCGTCGTGTCTTTTGTTATCGAGTTCTTCAATCTTATCAAGGAACGCATCTCCAACGATGCGCTGTCCGGCGTGTAAATGCCTTTCAGTTCGTTGGCTCGTAAACTCCGCGCCAGCTTGCTGCTATCCACGGCGTCACTCTTACGAAGCTTTTCACTGCTCTTGGTCGGAACATCCCCCGGATTGACCACGATGTTGTCAATCCCTAATGCCGTCAGCCGTTCGTGTATCCAGAACCCGCAGAAGCCGGCTTCGTATACCGAATGATATTCGGCTCCCGGATAACTCCGCGCCAGAAATCCGTGCAATGCTTCCGGACTCGGATGCTGACTAAACTTCTTCAGCACGGAGGTCTCCGACAAGACCGTAACCGACCAACTCTTCAAATGGACATCGATCCCTATATAAATCTTTTGTCCTCTGAAACTAATTTCGTTTCTTTGTCCTCTCATGGCTATCGCTATTTTAGTTAGTTAAGGTTTGGCTGCTTTAATCTAACCAAAATCTCGATAGCTTTTTTCTTCTATCCGCTATCGGTGCGGTCTACTCGGATCGTAAACATAGGAACTGTTTTGGGGTCGGACAACCAGTTCCAGGGCGCGGAGTACCCCGCGCTGCTGCACGACGGCCTCCTCGGTGACGACATCGACCGGGGTGTAGGCCTCGCCGTCGACGCGCCACACCTGGGGCGCCGTCACGATCCCGGCAAGGGTCTTCAGCACCTCGGGTATCTCGTAGGCCGAGACGAGTTCGGTTTCGCGGTCGGCTTCGACGGCGGTGACGAGGTGCCCGTCGGCCGTTTCGGCCCGCTGCCTGGAGACGCGGAGCGTGGTGGAGCGCACCACGGGGAAGGAGTAGTGTTCGATCGAGCCGCAGCGACTCCTCCAGGCCATTCTTACGGCCTCCTGCGTGGCGGGGATTACCGTGTAGCGGACCACGCCGCACTCCCCGGCATCGACCGTCAAGGTTTCGCACGCGGGGAAATCCCTGGTGTCGAGGCGGAAGATCTGGAGCCCGGCGCTTTCGGACCGGTAGCTTTCGGCCGTTACGGAGTCGGCGGAGTGGCCGGAGACGGTGACGACGCAGGCTTCGTCGCTCCACAGGGTGAGTTCGTCGGCGGCGCCTTCGGGGATGAGGCGTTCGAGCGGCATGGTCGTGCGGATGCAGGGGGCTGCGGGGATTTCGTCCCCGGGGAGGAAGGTGCGGGCGGGGGCCGTTGCCGCGATGGCTTCGCTGCCGGTCTCCAGGGCTTCGACCCGGACCGTGATGCAACGTTCGACGGCCGTCTGAAATCCGGTGGCGCCCGTTGAGGGGGTAAACCGCAGGGTCCGACGCAGCATGGGGGCGATGTCGAATGCCGCGGCGGTCGTCTCGGCGAAGCGCTTGGCTCCCAGCAGGACTTCGGAGTTCACCTCGACGATCCGGGCGTCGAGATTCCCGGCGGCATCCTGTTCGACGGCGTAGCGGATCGCCTGTCCGAGCGGGGCGTACTGTTGCGGAATTTGGATGAATTGCATGGTAAGAAGGGTTTTTGGGGAAATGTTTCGAGAGCGTTCGGATCCGACTTGAAAGGGGCTGGATGCACTCCGGAACCGGAGTTGGCCCGAGGGGGCGGTTGGGATGGAATCCGGAGGTTTCGGACGGGTGCGGCGGACGCGGCGGGCGGATGATGGGTGGACAGGGAGAGGACGGTGAGCGGACAGAGGAGGAACGGAGGCAGGGCGGCGGGGTCAGCGGGAGCCGGAGCGGGTCTGGAAAATGCCCGGGAAAGGGTCCGGAGCGGGCCTGGAGGAGATCTGGCGAGGGGCTGTCGCAATCCCGGCGCCCCATTCTGTCGATAATGTGTCGAAAAGATGTTTATAACTGGTAATATCTCCCGGCAAACGGTTCGCGGACATCGATTTTCGAATGTTGATAACTTGCCGGTCTCAGGCCGCAGCCTGTGAATTGCAGGACAAATATACGACAGCGGATACCCCCTTGTCAAGAGGCGGGCGCACTTTTTCCACAAATTATGGAAAACTTTTCGTAAAAAAGTCTTACCTTTGTTCTCTGAACCAACGTTTATATACCGTATGGATGATGGTCATAGTTCCCCGTATAGCCGTCGTGTCGTGCCTCAGCACGACGCCCTTCATCTATGGTATCCGGCACGAAGATAATCTGCGTGCCGAACTCTCGTTGTCATCCCCATCCGAATCCACCCGCCTCTTTGTCGAGGGCCTTGCCGACCTGGCACTGATCCCGGCCGCCGCATATCCGACGCTGAAGGAGGCCCGCCTGGTCACGGAGTATTGCGTGGGCGGGATCCCGAAGTCGCTCTCCGCGCTGCTTGCGAGCGACGATCCGCTGGTCGAGGCGTGGAAGCCCTATGGCAAACTGCCTTGCGCCTTTGCGCTGTGGGTGGCCCGCCCCGAGGTGGAGCCGGAGACGGTCGAGGCGCTGCAGTATGCGCTGACCTACGGGTTGGAACGGGGTTACGAGGCGATTCTGGAGTCTCCGTTCGCCGACGATCCGGGCCGCGCCTACGAGGGTCTGGCCCATTTCGACTACATTTTCGACAACCAGAAAGACAAGGCACTCAAGAAGTTCTGGGACTCGGGCCTGAAGGTTGGTCCGAGGACCAATCCGGGCTGAAGGGCATAGCGGACCGCAAGGCCCGCCTCTCTGTCCACGGATTCACGAACTTTATAGAGAGCCTTTCATGATTACCATCTACCTCAAACAATACAACAAGATCATCCGGAATGCGGATACGAAGCTCTTCGACGAGCTGGGCTATGACGACATTCTGTGGATCGACATGTTGTCCCCCACGATCAAGGAGCAGAAGGCCGTCGAGAACTTCATGGAGATCAGCCTTCAGACGAAGCAGCAGGTCGAGGAGATCGAGTCGACGTCGAAGTACTCGGAGAACGAGAATTCGATCGTCTCGAACGCGAACTTCTTCATACCGACGGGGGATTCGTTCATCGTGGAGCCGGTTTCGTTCATCATCTCGAACGAGGGTGTGCTGGTTTCGGTGCGGAACGCCGAATTCCGGACCTTCCGCGAGACGGAGAAACGGCTTCAGATGAACTACCGGAGCTACTCGACGGGCTACCACCTGTTCATCTCGCTGCTGGAGGTGCGCATCGACTTCGATGCCGACCTCGTGGAGTTGATCGCCAAGCAGGTTGCGGCCTTGTCGAAGGACATCAATTCGGAGGATTCGATCGACAAGGAGGTTCTGCACCGCATCAGCGCCCTGCAGGAGAGTACGATGTCGTTGCGCGAGAACATCTTCGACCGGCAGCGGGTGCTGTCGGGCATCCTGCGTTCGGAGCGATTCCCGAACGATATCTACCCGCGGCTGCAACTGATGATCAAGGACGTGAATTCGCTGATCAACCATGCGGATTTCAGTTTCCAGCGTTTGGACTACATCCAGGACGCGGCGCTGGGTCTGATCAATATCGAGCAGAACGGCATCGTGAAGATCTTCTCGGTGGCGGCGGTGATCTTCATGCCTGCGACGCTCATTGCGTCGATCTACGGCATGAACTTCAAGACGATGCCCGAGTTGGAGTGGACCTGGACCCTCTCGAACGGTTGGGTCGTACCGGTAGGTTACTTGTTCGCCATTGCGCTGATGATCATCGCCTCGATCCTGACGATCTGGTTTTTCCGTTACAAGAAGTGGCTTTGAGCCGGTTGCCTGGGAGCCGGCTTCCTTCGATTTCCGCACGTCCGGGGGATGTGGGGTCTGTTTTTATGCTCTTCTTTCTACGAAAGAAGGCGGAATGATGTGGGCAATCCGGTTAAAATTTGTATCTTTGCTGCCTATATTGCCACAGTATGCTCGAAAAGTTGGCCAAACAGACTGCCATTTACGGTATCAGCACCATTGTGGTGCGGTTCCTGAGCTACCTGCTCACACCCTACTATACGCGGGTGTTCGGCCAGGAGACCTACGGAGTCGTCACCGATGTCTACGCGCTGATACCGCTGGCGCTCACGCTGCTGACCATGGGCATGGAGTCGAGCTATTTCCGTTTTTCGGCCAAGGCCGAGGAGGCGGGCGGCGACGTCGAGGGCGCCAAACGGCGGCTGTTCGCCACGACATGGGGCATCACGTCGCTGGCCGCGGCGGTTTTCTTTGCCGGGATGGCGTTTTTCCGCAACGGCGTGGCCTCGCTCATGGGCGAGGCTTATGTCGCCCATCCGGAGTATGTCGTGTGGGTGGCGCTGATCATCCTCTTCGACGTGTGGGCGTGCATTCCCTTCTCGCGGCTGCGGGAACAGGGCCGGGCGATGACCTTCGTGGGGCTGAAGGCGCTGAACGTGGTGCTGAACGTGGTGCTGGCCTTCGCCTTCGGGGCGGCGGGTCTCTTCCGGACGGAATTCGGCGTAGGATGGGTCTTCGTGGCGAACCTGGCGGCGAGCGTGGTGACGTGGCTGGCGATCCTGACGACCACGGACCGCACCGTTCCGCGGATCAATTGGACGCTGCTGGCGGCGGTTTTCGCCTATTCGCTGCCGCTGCTGGTGGGCGGCCTGGCCGGTACGGCCAACGAGTTCATCGACCGTCAGTTGATCAAGTACCTTGTTCCCGAAGGGTCGATGGCGCAGCTGGGCGTCTACGGGGCCATTACGAAGATTGCCGTGGTGATGATGCTCTTCTACCAGATGTACCGGCTGGCCGCGGAGCCGTTCTTCCTGTCGAACTTCAAGAAGTCGGACTTCGTGGCGATGAACGCCGCGGCGCTGAAATACTACATGATGGCCTCGATGGTGATCTTTCTGGGGATTGCGCTGTTCCGCGACCTCTTTGCGCTGATCGTGGGCCGGGACTTCCGCGAGGGGATCTTCATCCTGCCGGTGGTGCTGGGTGCGAATGTCCTGACGGGCGTCTGGCTGAACCTCTCGTTCTGGTACAAGCGTGAGGAGCGGACGTCGCTGGCCATCGTGGTGACGGGTTCGGGACTGGTGGCCATGACGGCCTTCGGGTTCTGGCTGATTCCGCTGTGGGGCTACTACGGGGCTGCCTGGGCGCGGCTGGCGAGCGAATCGGTGATGGTCGGCGTAAGCTGGTGGCTCAACCGCCGCTTCTTCCCGACGCCCTACCCGTGGGGCCGGATCTGGGAGTATGTCCTGACGGCTCTTGCGGTCTTCGGGCTGTGCGAGGGCGTGACACGCCTTGCGGACAATATGTTTGTCGGCTATGCGTTTAATATAGTGATGTTTGTCGGATATGCGCTCTACCTGATCCGGCGCGAACGGATCGATGTGGGAGCGATGCTCCGCGCAGTTGTGAAAAGAGGTTGAACGGGATGCGATTTGCGGATATTATCGGACAGGAGGAGCTGAAGCGGCATCTGACCCGGTCGGTGGATACCGGACGGGTGAGCCATGCGCAGCTCTTTACGGGCCTGTCGGGCTACGGATCGCTGGCTCTGGCCGTGGCCTACGTGCAGTACCTCTGCTGCCGCCACCGCCACGACGGGGATTCGTGCGGCGAATGCCCGGACTGCAAGCAGATCGAGGCGCTGGCGCATCCGGACCTGCACCTGGTCTTCCCGGTCAACAAACAGGGCAAGAAGTCGGGCGAGGCAATGCTGAGCGACGAGTTCCTGCCACAGTTCCGGGCGCTGTTCGCCGAACGCGGGGGTTATTTCTCCCCGCAGGAGTGGTATGACCGGCTGGATCTGGGGAAGACGCTCAAGGGGATGATCTCGGCGCGCGAGGCGGACGAAATCATCCGCAAACTCTCGTTCAAGAGCTTCGAGGCGGATTACAAGGCGATGCTGGTGTGGCTGCCGGAGACGATGAACGAGGAGGCTTCGAACAAGATCCTGAAGATCCTGGAGGAGCCTTGGGAACGGACTGTTTTCGTACTGGTAAGCGAACAGCCGGACCGGCTGCTGCCGACGATTCTGTCGCGCACGCAGGAGGTTGTGGTGCCGCGGATTGCTCCGGAGGTGCTGGAGCGTGAGGCGCGGAACCGGGGTGTGAGCGATCCGGTACAGGCCCGGAACATGGCGCGGCTGGCGGGCGGCGACCTGCTGGAGCTGGGTCACCTGGTGGCCGAGGAGGGCGACGGACTTCGGAAGGAGTATTTCGAACTGTTCTGCAGCCTGATGCGCCTGAGTTACAGCGACAAGCACCTCGAACTGATCGGCTGGGCCGAGGAGGTGGCGCAGTTGTCGCGCGAGCAGCAGCGGGCCTTTCTGCGCAATGCGGCTCGTCTGTTGCGGGAGAGTTTCATGCTCCATGCGGGTCTCCGGGAGATCGGTTACCTGTGGGGCGAGGAGCTTGCCTTCTGCACGAAGTTCGCGCCGTTCGTCGGGACGCAGAACATCGAGCCGCTGATTGCGGAGATCGAGCGGGCCGGGGCGCAGATTGCGCAGAACGGCAATCCGACGATCGTCTTCACGCATTTTGCGCTCACGGTGAGCAAGATGATAAAACATTTGTAGTTTTGTGACGCTATGGCACGAGTGGTATTGTTATTGGGAGGGAATCAGGGCGATGTGAAACGGACGCTCCAGACGGCACAACAGTTGATCAATTCGCGGGTTGGTGCGGTTTTGCGGTGCTCGCACCGTTACGAGAGCGAACCGTGGGGTTTCCGGAGCCCGGACCGTTTTTCGAACCAGGCGCTGGAGGTCTCGACGGACCTGACGCCGCACGAGGTGCTGGACGCCTGCCAGGCGATCGAGCGGGATCTGGGGCGCAACCGGGCCGCGGAGGCGATCGAGAAGGCGTCGTCGGGAGCGCCCTACGGCTCCCGGCCGATCGACATCGACGTGATTTTCTACGACGATCTGGTTCTTTCAGACGAGCGTCTGACGCTTCCGCACCCGCATCTTGGCGAGCGGGAGTTCGCGCTGGTGCCGTTGAACGAGATCGTGCGCCGTTACCGTCATCCGGCGACGGGCCTGACGGTCGGGGAGATGCTGGAGGCGTTGCGCAAGGAGTAAACAGGATAATGAAGGGAATACGGACCATATTGCTGGCGGGGATCGCGGTTTGGACCGCGGGGTGCTTCAAGGAGACCTCCGTGAAGACGAACTATGTCCTCAAGCCGCTGACGCAGACGCTTTCGACGGATCCTTACGTGGCGCTCGAAGGGGTGAAGGCCTACGCCTTCGATGCGGATACGACGCTCTATACGGTAGCGAGCTATGAGGATGCGCTGAACGGCGTGATCAGCCGGAAGGGACAGCCTTCGGAGCAGATCGCGAATGCGGTTGCGACGTCGGAGCCCTACGAGCAGGAGGGCGCGACGGGCTGGGTGCACATGGCGCTGTCAGCCCCGACACAGATGGTCGTTGCGGTGGACACGCAGCATCGGCTGTATGCCTATACGCAGCAGGAGCTGGAGGTGAACCTTCCGAATCTCTACGTGGTTCTGCCGTTCAAGACGTGGAAGGAGGGCTACTCCTACAAGGACGGGAACTGGAGTTTTTATAACGAATACTATACGCCGCCGGTCTATCGGGACTGCTACGTGGATGCGAAGATCCAGCTGACGGAAAACGGAGAGACGACGGCGATCTCGAAGATGGAGGTCTACGCCTATGCGGCTGACACGACGGAATGGTTCATTGCGTCGTACGACGATGCGGTCAGCGGGAAGATCACCTTGAAGGCCGATACGACGGAGACGCGGACGATTCCGAGCTTCCAGGCCTATGCCGACGGAGATACGGGGCTGTACAAGATGTCGGTGAGCGCGGAGAGCCTGATGGTGGTGGTTGCGGACCGCAGCGACCAGCTGTACGCCTATACGCAGCAGACGGTGGATCTTGCGGAGACGGATCCGCTGAGCTTCCCGTCGCTGGTTTTCCGGCCGTGGAGGGGGATCTGGATCGACAAGACGGACACGAACGGCTGGACGGTGGTGAACCCGAGCTACGACCCCGGGACGCCGGAAACGTAAAAACAACGACGATGAATCGAGAAATCACCCGTTCCAATATGAATTGGCTGCGTCTGTTCGTGGCGCTGTTGTTCGTGTCGGCCTTTCTGAGCCGTTGCGCGAGCATGATGACGCCGACGGGCGGACCTCGGGACTCGCTGCCTCCGGTGATCGTGACAATGATCCCGGACAACTTCATGACGAACCGTCCGACGACAAACCACGGGAAGATCTACATCGAATTCGACGAGTTCGTACAGATCAAGGACCAGCAGAAGGAGTTCTTCACCTCGCCGCAGATGAAGAAGAAGCCGACGATCACGATGCGGGGCCGGGGGATCGTGATCCAGATGCGCGACACGCTGCGTCCGAATACGACCTATGCGTTGAATTTCGGGAGTGCGATCCGCGACAACAACGAGGGCAACCCGCTCTATTCGATGCGTTATGTCTTCTCGACGGGTCCGGAGATCGACTCGATGGTGATGTCGGGCTATACGGCGGACAGTTACAAGGCGGATTCGGTATCGAAGTCGTTCATCTGGTTCTTCCCGGCGGATTCGGTGAAGGAGACGGCGGAGTACGATTCCACGATCTTCAACTACCAGCCTGCGGTAATTGCGCGGGCGGAGACTAACGGGATTTTCATTGCGCAGAATCTCAAGCCGATACCGTACCGTATCTACGCCGTGGAGGACACGAACGACAACCAGATGTACGATCCGGGAACGGACCAGGTTGGGTTCATCGAGGGGACGTGGAATCCTGCGGAGATGCCAGATTTTGCGATGTGGTACGATTCGGTGCGGCGTTACGTTTCCGCGGAGCCTCAGCTCTACTTCCGGATGTTCATGGACAAGGCGTTCAAGCGTCAGGTTCTCTCGGAGAGCCAGCGTCCGAAGCAGCACCAGGCGATGCTCTACTTTTCGGCGGCGCATCCGGAGATCCGGTCGCTGCGTTTCGACAGCATTCCGGCGGATCGGGTGATCGTGGACCCGCAGACTGTGGGCAAGGATACGATTGCGCTGTGGTTCAACGTTCCGTCGGCATCGCTTCCCGACACGATCAAGGGGGAGGTCGTCTACCTGAAACACGATACGCTGAACCGGCTGCAGCCGGATACGGCGCAACTGAAACTCTTCTGGCGCCTGATCGAGACGAAGGAGCAGGAGCGTGCGCGCGAGAAACTCGAACGGGACCGGAAAAAGGCGGAGGCTGCGGGCGAGAAGTTCGAGGAGCCGAAGGCGGAGAACCCGTTCAAGTTCAACATGCCGACGTCGGGGGACCTGAACCCGGAGAACCACCTGACGATCGATTTCGACTATCCGCTGGTTGAGGCGGACTCTTCGCGGCTGCTGCTGACGCGGCAACTGGAAGACAACACGATCGAGGATGTCCCGATTCACATGGTCCGCGATACGGCGATGCTTCGGCGCTGGTATCTGCGAGCTGCGTGGGTTCCGGGCGGGCAGTATACGCTGACGATTCCGGACAGCGTGTTCCGGGACGTGGCGGGCTATGCCAACGACTCGATCGTGGGGAAATATACGGTCTACGATCCGGAGAAGTTCGCCACGGTGAAGGTTCACGTCGCGAGCCGGGACCCGCAGATGAGGTATATCGTTCAACTGCTCGACGGCAACGGTTCGCTGAAGCAGGAGCGTCGCGACGTCACGGTGGGGGACATCCAGTTCAACTATGTGCCGGCCGGGGAGATCAAGTTCCGGATCATCGAGGACCGGAACGGCAACGGGAAGTGGGATTCGGGGGATCTGGTTGCCCGCCTTCAGCCGGAACGTGCGGAGATGTACGTCAACGACGAGGGAGAGGATACGTTCGCCACGAAGACCAACTGGGAGATCGAATTCACGATGGACATGAACCGGATCTTCGCGCCGGTGACGATGCAGTCCCTGTCTCGGCTGCTGGACGAGCGGGAGGCGCAGCGTCTGCGGCGGGAGGCGGAGAAGCGTGCCAAGGAGGGTCCGAAGCAGCAGGAGAACCGTCAGGACATGAACAACAGCAGTTTCGGTTCGGCGGGCAGTATGTTCAGTAATTTCAGATAGCATGACGGAACAGAGGCATATCCGGAGACTGATTCTGGCTGTCGCGGGCTTTTTTGCGGTGCAGGGTGCTTTGGCGCAGCATACGCTGGGAGTCATCGGGGGCTACGGCATGGGCAGCGGCCGTTTCGATCCGAAGCAGGAGACCCGTGCAATCTGGGGCCTTTACAGCGGGGGCCTTACGTGGCGTTATTACGGGACACAGCGTTTTGTCGGCGCTTTCGGAGTGGATCTGGAGTTCCAGCAGCAGGCCTTTTCGTTTGCGACGAACGCCTCGCAGGTGGACGAGAGGGAGACGGCGAACTACCTGTACTATACGCGGCGGATCAATTCCATGGTGCTTCCGGTGGTGTGGCAGCCTCACTTCTACCTGTTGAAAAACCATGTCCGGGTCTATTTCGAGGCAGCAGCGACCTTCTTCTACAACTTTTCGTCGACCTGGGAACAGGAGTATTTCGTCGATGCGGAGACCAAGCAGAAGGACACCTACGGCGGGACCTACTCTTTCAAGGTTCCCCGCGACAACCGCTGGGGCTACGGTCTGGCGGGCGGCGGCGGCATTTCGTTCCTGATCCGGCGTTTCGAGTTGAACTTCCGGGCCCGCTACTATTTCGGTTATTCGGACATCGTGCGGAACCGGAACCGCTACTACGACAACAGCGACGACGGACCGGAGAATCCGTTCTATACGACACCGATGCGTTCACCGCTGGACAACCTGACGATTTCGGTCGGAGTGAGCTACCGCTTCAACAAGGAGGGCTTCGAGACGTGGAAGCCGCGGCCGAAACGGGAGAAAAACCGGGAGGAATTCAAGTTCGGACAGTAAAAAGAGTTCCTATGTTTACGATCCGAGTAGACCGCACCGATAGCGGATAGAAGAAAAAAGCTATCGAGATTTTGGTTAGATTAAAGCAGCCAAACCTTAACTAACTAAAATAGCGATAGCCATGAGAGGACAAAGAAACGAAATTAGTTTCAGAGGACAAAAGATTTATATAGGGATCGATGTCCATTTGAAGAGTTGGTCGGTTACGGTCTTGTCGGAGACCTCCGTGCTGAAGAAGTTTAGTCAGCATCCGAGTCCGGAAGCATTGCACGGATTTCTGGCGCGGAGTTATCCGGGAGCCGAATATCATTCGGTATACGAAGCCGGCTTCTGCGGGTTCTGGATACACGAACGGCTGACGGCATTAGGGATTGACAACATCGTGGTCAATCCGGGGGATGTTCCGACCAAGAGCAGTGAAAAGCTTCGTAAGAGTGACGCCGTGGATAGCAGCAAGCTGGCGCGGAGTTTACGAGCCAACGAACTGAAAGGCATTTACACGCCGGACAGCGCATCGTTGGAGATGCGTTCCTTGATAAGATTGAAGAACTCGATAACAAAAGACACGACGCGTCAGAAGAACCGGATCAAGTCCCAATTGCGGTATCTGGGCATTGGGATTCCACAAGAGTTCCTCGAACCGTTCTCCAACTGGTCAAAACGTTTTATTGCCTGGTTGAAGGAGGTTGAAACCCTCACACCGAGCGGGCGTCAGGCCCTCGACATTCAAATCCGGCATCTGGAGGAGCTACGCCGCCAGAAGTTGGAGATGACACGGGCTTTGCGGACATTGGCCAAGACGGACCGGTTTCGCGAACCGCTGCGGTTGATTATGACCGTTCCGGGGTTCGGACAGGCTACGGGAATGGCATTTCTTTCGGAGATATGCGACATTGCCCGTTTCCGCAATGCCGAACAACTGGCCGCCTATATCGGGATGATCCCGATGTGCCATTCCAGTGGAGAGAAAGATGGGACAGGAGACATTACCGTGCGAAGAAACGCCGTCATGCGCTGTAACCTGATAGAGGCCGCATGGGTGGCGGTACGTCAAGACCCTGCGATGAACCTGTTTTTTACTGAACAGTGCAAGCGAATGCCAAAGAGCAAGGCCATCGTAAAGGTCGCTCGCAAACTGGTCAACAGATTATACTTCGTACTCAAGCACCAGACTGATTATGTCAATAGTGTCATGTCATAGAGAAACCCTTCCGGTAAACGGATTTTCCCAGAGAGAATACTACATGATGTTTGCGGCGTTAACGTCCGCTTAAAATAGTTTGCTCCTCTGGCCTTTGTAAACTAATACAGGAACATGCGGCAGCGTGCTGACCGCTGTGGAAAGTCTGTTTACCGAAGGTTTTTTACGGGTTCTGAAATCTCGGCTTTCGAAAGGGCCAAAGGTGTTAAGCACGAAGTGTCTCCGCACCGGCTCGATCAGAGGCCGGCGGAGTCACTTGTGCCTTGACCTTTGGCCGGGAAGATCTTCAAGAAACGCAATATGTTGTTAATGAAATAAAAACAAATCTAACCAAAAACTTTGATCCAAATTTATTTGGATTGTAACTGGAAAGAGCATTATGGAAACAACGCGACAACAGAAAATCGCCAGACAGATCCAGAAGGACATGGCGGATATTTTCCAGAAGGAGGGCGCGTCGCTGGTCCGCGGGGCCTTGGTGACGGTAACGGGAGTGCGTGTCTCGCCGGACTTCAGTTATGCGAAGATCTACGTGAGCATCTTCCCGTTCGAGCAGAGTAAGGAGTTGATGGCGCGCTTCGAGCATCAAAACTGGTTTATCCGTCGGGCCCTGGGGCAGCGGATCCGGAACCAGTTGAAGAATGTCCCGGAGATCCAGTTCTTCCTGGACGACTCGCTCGAATACATCGAACATATCGAGAAGGCGTTGAAGGAGGATTGATCGGTTCCGAGCCATGCTGTCCCGCTTTATTGCCAGGCGCTATCTCTTTTCGCCCCACTCCCGGTCGGTTGTGAACCTGATTTCGGGACTGAGCGTTGCGGCCGTGGCGGTTCCAGTTGCGGCGATGGTGATCCTGCTGTCGGTCTTCAACGGGTTCGAGACGCTGGTGAAATCGATGTATTCGGCCTTCGATGCGGACCTGACGCTCACGCCGCGCCGGGGTCAGACCTTTGCGCAGTCGGAGATTGACACGGCGGCTCTGCGGCGGATTCCTGGGGTTGCATCGTTCTCCTGGACCCTGGAACAGAGCGCCCTGCTGGAACACGGGGGGCGTCAGGCCACGGCGACGGTGCGGGGTGTGGACGACTCCTACGGGGAGGTCTTCGACCTGGGGGATGCCGTCACGACGGGTGAATGGCGGGTGCGGCTGGGTGACCTGGAACGGCTGGTCATCGGGCAGTCGATGGCGTGGATGCTGGGGATCCGCACGCTGGCGGATGCCGACGTCACGCTCTACGCGGTGCGGCGGGGGAGTTTCTCGACGCTGCTGCCGATGGACAACTACACGCGGCGCACGGAGCCCGTGGGCGGGGTCTACGTGCTGGACCTCGATACGGAACGGACCTACGTGCTGACCTCGCTGCGGCTGGCGCAGTCGCTTTTCGAGTCGGAGGGGCGGGCGTCGGGCCTGGTTTTCCGGCTGACGCCGGATGCGGATGTCGAGCGGACGCGAGAGGCCGTGTCCGAAGCGGCCGGGGATTCGTTCCGGGTACGGACGCGCGACGAACTGCGGGCGTCGTTCTACCGGATCATGACCTACGAGAAGTGGGGCATCTTCTTCATCGCGCTGCTGGTGCTGGTGATCGCCGCGTTCTCGGTGGTGGGGGCGCTGTCGATGCTGATCGTGGAGAAGCGCCGGGACATTGCGACGCTCCGGGCGCTGGGTGCGGACACCCTGCTGCTTCGCCGCATTTTCCGCACCGAAGGGCTGCTGATCTGCGGCCTGGGGGCGGTGATCGGGCTGCTGCTGGGGGTTACGCTGAGCCTCGTGCAGCAATATTTCGGGGTGATCGAGATTCCTGCGGAGACGTTCCTGACGAAGAGTTACCCGGTTGAGTTGCGTCTTTCGGACCTGTTTGCCGTGGCGGTCACCTTTTCGCTGGTTTCGCTGCTTCTTGCGGATGTTACGGTCCGCAGCATGATTAAAAATACCACACGTTCATGAAACGACTCATACCCTATGTGCTTTGCGGCCTGCTGCTGGGGGGCTGTGCCCGCCACAGGATCATTCCGGACGATGAACTGGCGCTGATTTTCCACGATGCGTTTCTCACGAACGCCTACCTCAATACGGAGAATGTCCGTCCGGATTCGCTGCGCCTCTACGAGCCGATCTTTGCACATTACGGCTACACGACCGAGGATGTGCACTATACGATCGGCAACTTTTCGAAACGGAAGAGTGCGCGTCTGGGGGATGTCGTCGAGGAGGCGATCGACCTTCTGGAGGCCGAGGGCAAGATCTACAACCGGGAGGTCGCCATTCTGGATACGATCGACAACGTGGCTCTGCGGACTTTCACGCGCCCGGTTGTTTCGGATACGCTGATCCGGGTTTCGGCGCTGCGGGACACGTCGCGTCTGAGTTTCGTGATCGACGTGGAGCCGGGCAGTTACGAGGTTTCGCTGAAGTATCGGATCGACTCGCTGGACCGGAATCCGCGGGGATTGCGGAGTTCGATGTGGCTGGAGCGTCGGGACAGCACGCGGTCGAACGCCTATACGACGACGCTTCGCCGCAACCGGGAGGAGTCGTTTTCGCGTCGTTTCACGGCCGATTCGACACACCGGCGGCTGCACATCCACCTGCTGACCTTCGGGGAGGCACCGCAACGGCCGTCGATTACGGTTCGGGACCTGAAGGTGGAGTTCACGCCGCCGACGCGGGATGCCGTGGAGCTTCTTTATGAGAAACAGCTCAATATCCGGATTTTTGCCGATGAATTCTTCCGGGGTGCACTTTCGCCGCAGGATAGCCTCTAACCTGCTTTGGACGCCGCAGGGGCTTGTCCGCCATCCGTTGGTGACCTTCTACGAAGGGGGACGCTTTCTGGTGGAGAGTTGTCCTGCCCCGGACCGGCTTCCTGCCACGGAGTTCTATGCGGGATTGCTGGTCGGGGATTTCCCGGAGGATTACCAGTCGGCATTCGAACGCCTGCGGAGCGGGTCTGACGACCTGCTGACGGCTTTGCCGCACGCGGTTGTTCCGGGCGGGATCTGGGTGGTGCTTTCGGGCCTGGACTATGCCCGGATGCGTCTGACGCCGCACGCGCGGATCCGGAGGCTGTAACCGCCGCCTGCGCCCCTCCCTCCTGCTTCAGATCGGGAGGTGCTCTTCGACTGTGCGGCGGAGATGACTGCTGTCGAGATGGGTGTATATTTCGGTTGTCAGGATGCTTTCGTGCCCGAGCATCTCCTGCACCTGGCGGATCGAGGCCCCGCCTTCGAGCAGATGGGTCGCAAACGAATGCCGGAAGGTGTGGGGACTGATCCGCTTGTCGATTCCGGCCCGTTCTGCGGCCTGTTTGAGGATTGTGAAGACCATTACGCGGGTAAGTTTTCCGCCGCGGTTGTTCAGGAAGAGGATCTCCTCTCCGGAATGGCTTCCGGCCCGTTTCTCAAGGTATCGTTGGATGCGTTCCCGGGCCGTGGCGCTGACGGGCACGAGACGTTGCTTGTCCCCTTTTCCGATGACCCGGATATACCCCTCCCCGAGGACGAGGTCCTGGATCCGGATTCCGGTCAGTTCCGAAACGCGGAGTCCGCAGGAGTAGAGGAGTTCGAGCATGGCCTGATCGCGGATTCCCTTGACGGTTGAGGTGTCTATGGCGGCGATGATTCGGTCGATCTCATCGGTCGAGAGGATGTCGGGGAGTTGCCGTCCGCATTTGGGCGTCTGGATGAACTCTGCGGGGGATGCTTCGATCCGGTCGTTGATCATCAGGAAGTTGTAGAAGCTTTTGATGCTGCTCAGGGCCCGGGCCTGGGAAGTTTTTTCGCGTCCGCGGTCGTATAGCCAGGCCATGTACCGTTCGATCATCTGCGGTTCGACCTTGCGTGGCGGGAGGTCCCACATCCGGAGGATGAAGTGTGCGAACTGCCTGAGGTCTCTCAGATAGGATTCCACGGAGTTTTCGGCGAGTCTTTTTTCGAGTTTGATATAGGTTCGGTAGCGTCGTGCGGCCTCCTCCCACTTTTTGGTATTTTCTGCCATCCGTTGCGTCGTATAACGGGGAATTTACGTAACTTTGTCGAAGCGAAGGTACGGAAAATTTTACATAATATTGTCCCTATGGATTACATATCGCTTCAAATTCCGGTTTCGGATGCCGAACAGGGCGAGATCCTGACGGCGGAACTGGCCGACTATCCGTTCGAGAGTTTCGAGACCGAGGGCTCGGTGCTCAAGGCCTATATTCCGAGCGAACGGCTTGTGGACTGCAAGGGGGATGTCGACGCCCTGCTTGAGCGCTACGGAGTTGCGGGGCGCTATATCGCCATCGAGACGCAGAACTGGAATGCGCTGTGGGAGCGGAACTTCCCGCCGGTGGACGTCGAGGGGCGGCTTCGGATCCGGGCCCCGTTCCACGATCCAGCCCCGGACGGGGAACTGGAGGTGGTCGTGATGCCGAAGATGTCGTTCGGCACGGGTCACCATGCGACGACCTGGCTTGTTTCTCGGGCGGTTCTGGACCTCGGTGTGGCAAGCCGCGCGGGGCTGGACATGGGAAGCGGCACGGGAGTGCTGTCGATCGTGGCGGTGAAGTGCGGGGCCTCGCACGTCGACGCGGTGGACATCGACGACTGGGCGGATGCGAACTGCCGGGAGAATATCGCCGCAAACGGCGTTGCGGATCGGATCACCCCTTTGCTGGGCGACGTGCGCCGCATTGCGGGCCGCCGCTACGGCTTCATCCTGGCCAATATCAACCGCAACATCCTGCTGGCGGACCTGCCCTCCTACGCCGCGGCGCTGGAGCGGGGCGGGGACCTGGTGATGAGCGGTTTTCTGGAAGCGGACGTTCCGGCGATCGTCTCCCGGGCGAAGGAGTTGGGGATGGAGCTCGTGGAGACTGCCTCGCGCGAGGGTTGGCAGATGGTCCATGTGCGTAAAGCGGAGTAGCCGGGGGTGAAGAGTTACAAGGGGCGCGGCATCGTTCTGCACACGCTCAAATACGGCGACACGTCGCTGGTTGCCTACCTGCTGACCGATGTGGGCGGTCGTCGGAGCTATATGGTGCAGGGAGTCCGGAGCCGGAAGGGTCACGGTTCGAAACTGGCGCTGTTCCAGCCGTTGTTTCCGGTGGAGTTCGAGGGGCTGGAGTCTCCGCGGCAGCAGATGGACCGCTTCAGGGAGGTTCGTTCGGGTTTTCTGCTGCAGAGCCTGCCTTTCGACGTGCGGAAGTCGACGATTGCGCTCTTTATGGCCGAAGTTTTGTATCGTCTGATCCGGGAGAGTGAGCCGAACGAGGCGTTGTTCGAATTCGTCTGGAGTTCGACCGCGGCATTGGACGCGCTGGAGCGGGGTGTTCCGAATTTCCACCTGTGGTTCCTGGCGAATCTGAGCCGTCTGCTGGGTTTCCGTCCGGGGAACGACTACCGGGACGGCTGGTGGTTCGACATCCGGGAGGGCCTTTACACGCCGACGTGCCCGGTCCATCCGGGATCGATGACACAGCCCTGCGCGGCGCTGCTGGACCGGATGCTGGGCATGGACGTGCGGCTTCTGGGCGAGATCGAACTCAACCGGACGCAGCGGTCGGACTTTTTGAGTGCAATGATCTCCTATTTCGGTTATCATCTCGAAGGGATCAACTCCGTGCATTCGATCCGCATACTACGGGAGGTTTTTTGACGTTTTATTAACAGGAAAAACAGAGATGTAAACCATGAAAAGGCACACATTTTTGGCGGCAATTGCTCTTTTCGCAGTTTTGGCCGCCACGGCCCAACTTCCGGAACGGCCTATCGAGTTCAAACCGGATACGGTACGGCATATGACCCCGGGTTTTACATTGCCGGATTCTTTGGCGCACATGTCACCCTGGAAGCCGGATTACCGGACGATGACACCGCTGAAGACCAAACCTGCGGTTTCGATGACCTCTGTCGTGGTGATCCAGCGGGAGAATCTGCCTTCGCGGGTTACGGTGATCGACAACAACACGTTGCGTCTGGGTCCGCATTTCAATCTTTCGAACGGTCAGGCTTGGAACTGGGGTCCTTTCCCGGATGCCTACCTCGATGCCCGGACGCTTTCGTTCCCGATGCCGCGCTGAGGGTCCGGGAGGATCCGGCTTTTCCCTGCCAACGCCCGGAAAGGGTCTCAGACTTCACCCCTGTCGGCTGCCGACGGGGGCTTGTTGTTGAAATCGGCGGCCCGGCGGGCAAATATAGGTATTTTCGCGTATTGACGGGCAGTGTTGAAATTCCGAATTTTGCATCGGGGAAAACGGCTTTTTCCGACGCTGGCGGCGGGCTTTGGCCTTCGATCCGTTCGTGATTCCCGCTTTTTGGAATCCAGCCCGGCGCCGGTGTTTCCCGCCACCTCTTTGATCGTCCGCCCGATGTTCCGGGATCTTTGGTTCCGCGGCGCCGGGGACTTCGCAAGGGGTTCCTTGTTTGATGCAACCGATGAACGACGAATGAAAAACTGGCTTGAAAAACTCCGAACCGAAGATTGGGTTGTGGTGTGGGTTTCGATCCCGCTGCTGGCGCTTGCTGCGCTGATTCCCTCCGACCTGCCCTCCGTGCCGTCGACCCTGATCGGCGAAGTGGCGTGGTACAACATCGCCTACCTGTTTCTGATTGTCCTGGTGGTGCTCTATGTCGGGAGCCTGCTGCTGCGCCGTCCCTTGCGGGGGATGCTGCCGTCGCTGGTGGTGGTCTTCGCGCTGTCGCTGCTGGCGCAGATGGTGGCCAAACTCCCGGCCGTCTCGTATTACGGTTTCGAATCGGTCTTTTTCTCGGTGCTCTTCGGCCTGCTGGTCCGGAACGTATGGCGGGTCCCGGCGTGGATGAAACCGGCGATCCAGGGCGAATTCTTCATCAAGATCGGCGTGGTGTGCCTCGGGGCAACGATCCTCTTCAGCGACGTGATGAAATCCGGCATCTTCGGATTGCTGCAGGCCTGCCTGGTGGTTGCCGTGGTCTGGTTCTTCGCCTTCCGGGTTTCGCGGCGCCTGGGCGTCGACGAACGCTCGGCGATGGTCCTTTCGAGCGGGGTTTCGATCTGCGGGGTCTCGGCCTGTATCACGGCGGCGCGTGTTGCCGGGGGTGACGACCGCAAGCTCTCCTACATCGTCTCGCTGGTGCTGATCGTGGTGGTTCCGATGATCTACCTGATGCCGTGGCTGGCCCATTGGATCCTTCCGCACCTGTTTGCCCCGGAAGTGGCCGAGGAGGTCGCGGGGGCGTGGATCGGCGGTACGATCGACACGACGTCGGGCGTTGCGGCATCGAGTATGATCGTCGGGGAGGTTGCCAACCGGCACGCCGTGATCATCAAGGCGGCCCAGAACGTGCTGATCGGTGTGGTAGCCTTCTTTATCGCGCTGTATCTCTCGGCCCGGGGCGGCGCGGGCGGTCAGAAGCCGTCACTGGGCATCGTCTGGGAGAAGTTCCCGAAATTTATCCTGGGCTTCGTGGCGGCTTCACTGGTCTTCAGCCTGCTGCAGTCAAGCGGGGCCTTCGTGCCGGGTGCGAAGGGCAAACTGCTCGAACCGGGCGTGGCGAAGATGTTCTCGTCGGTCTTCTTCTCGCTGGCCTTCGTCTGCATCGGGCTCGATACGCGGTTGAAGGAGATCATCTCGAAGGAGAACCGCAACATCCTGCGGGCCTTCCTGACGGCCCAGACCTTCAATATCGTGGCGACGTTCCTGATTGCGTGCCTGCTCTTCGGGGTGCTGAAACCGCTGTGGTCATAACTCTCTCCGACCGGATATGAAAAAGGCTGATTCGATGTCGAATCAGCCTTTTTTCGTCCCTTTCCGAAACAGGGGACTCGTCCCCTTTCCGGGCTCTTTCCGGAAAGAACCCTTGTGCCCGCCCTTGCTGCCGCTGAGCTCTTTTCTTCCGTTTCCGGCTCCTTTTCCGCCTTTGGGAGCCGCCTTTCCGCCGGCTCCGAAGAAATAACTCTTCTGACGGCGCTTCTCCTCCTGCGAGCGGGCGACGTACACCGGTTCGTGCGTGTAGGGATTTTCTCCGGTATAGAACATCACCGACGAGAGGGTCATGGGTGTGGGTGTCAGGTCCTGGACCTGCTCCAGATTGAAATGGAGCCTGCCCAGCACCTTTTCCGCGAGGGCCTTCATGTCGTGTTCCGTGCATCCGGGGTGCGACGAGATGAAGTAGGGAATCAACTGATAGGGCAGCTGCTCTTCGCGGCAAATGCGGTGGAAATCCGCGTTGAGCTTTTCGAAGAGGGCGAAGGGGGGCTTGCGCATCAGTCGCAATACGCCCTCCTCGGTGTGCTCCGGGGCGACCTTCAGCCGCCCGGAGGTGTGGTGGACGAGCAAGGTGCGCAGATAGGGCGAGTCGTCGAAGAGGTCGTAACGGATTCCGCTGCCGATAAAGGCTTTCTTGATTCCCTTCACGGCGCGGATCTTCGCGTAGAGATCGAGCAGGGGCCGGTGGTCGTTGTCGAGATTGGGGCACTTTGCGGGGTGGAGACACGACGCACGCCGACACCGGGCACAGAGCGCCCGGTCCCGGCCGCCCATGCGGTACATGTTGGCCGAGGGAGCCCCGACGTCGGAGAGATATCCCTTGAATCCGGGCATTTTCGTGATGCGTTCGACTTCGGCGAGGATCGATCGTTCGCTGCGGGAGTGGATGAACTTGCCCTGATGGGCGGAGATGGTGCAGAACGAGCATCCGCCGAAACAGCCGCGGTGGATGTTCACTGAGAACTTGATCATCTCCCAGGCCGGAATCTCCCCGCGGCCCGCGTAGCGGGGATGTGGCGCCCGCTCGTAGGGGAGGTCGAACGAATGGTCCAGCTCCTCGGTCGTGAGGGCGGCATTGGGGGGTGTCACGACGACATACTGGCTGCCGACGGTCTCGACCAGCGTGGCTTCGGGGGCCATCAGGTTGCTCTGGGTCTCGATGACGGTGAAGTTTTCGCCGAAGGCGCGTTTGTCGTGCAGACACTCCTCGAACGAATGGAGGCGGATCGTGCGCTCGGGATCGAGCCGCGCGACATAGCCTTCGTCGGCGAGGAAGGCTACCTGGCGGATCTTGCGCAGCAGTTTGGCATTGTATCCGTTGCGCATGGCGCGTGCGACCTGCTGGACGACGCCCTCTCCCATGCCGTAGATCAGGAGGTCGGCGCCGCTTTCGGCCAGCAGCGAGGGTTTCAGCCGATCGCTCCAGTAGTCGTAGTGGGTGAGCCTCCGCAGCGAGGCTTCGATGCCTCCGACGACGACTGGGACATGGGGATAGAGCCGTTTGAGGATCTGCGTGTAGACCGTCACGGCGTAATCGGGGCGGAATCCGGCCTTTCCGCCGGGGGTGTAGGCGTCGTCGTGGCGCAGCCGGAGATTGGCCGTGTAGTGGTTGACCATCGAGTCCATGGCGCCTCCGGATACCCCGAAGAAGAGCCTCGGGGCGCCCAGTTTGGTGAAGTCGCGCAGGTCATCGCGCCAGTTGGGCTGGGGGACGATCGCTACGCGGTAGCCTTCGGCTTCGAGCAGTCGCCCCACGACAGCGGCTCCGAAGGCCGGGTGGTCGATGTAGGCATCGCCCGAGAAGAGGATCACGTCCAACTGATCCCATCCGCGTTCGCGGACCTCCTTGACGGTTGTCGGCAGAAACATGTTTCGTTGTTGATAGAGTCGTTGCAATCAGGCGGCTGCGGCCCCTCTATTCGGGATCTTCCGCGCCCCGTCCCCCGGCGATGTAGGTGTCCCACTTGGCGAGCAGGGCCTTGAAGTCTTCGGGCAGCTCGCTGTCGAACAGGACGTCGCGGTGCGTGGCGGGGTGCTCGAATCCCAGCAGGCGGGCATGTAGTGCGTGGCGGGGCATCAGGGCGAAGCAGTTCTCGATGAATTGTTTGTATTTGGCAAAGGTCGTGCCCTTGAGGATGCGGTCTCCGCCGTAGCGCTCGTCGTTGAAGAGCGGGTGTCCGATCCAGGCCATGTGGACGCGGATCTGATGCGTGCGGCCCGTTTCGAGGCGGCACTCCACGAGCGTTACGTAACCGTATCGGCGCAATACCTTCCAGTGGGTTACGGCGTGCTTGCCGTCCGAACCGTCGGCGAAGACGTACATCTTCTGCCGGTCTTTCGGGCTGCGGCCGATGTTCCCGGTGATGGTCCCCTCGTCCTCGTCGAAATTGCCCCAGACGAGGGCGACGTAGCGGCGCTGGATCGTGTGGTCGAAGAACTGTTTGGCCAACCGGGCATGGGTCTGTTCGTCCTTGGCGATCACGAGGAGCCCCGAAGTGTTCTTGTCGATGCGGTGAACCAGCCCGGCGCGGTTCTGCTCCTCGGCCGAGATTCCCTGGGCGTTGAGGTGGTACACCAGGGCGTTGACCAGCGTTCCGGTATAGTTCCCCACCCCGGGGTGGACGACCATTCCGGCGGGTTTGTTGACGATCAGCAGATGGTCGTCCTCGTAGGGGATGTCGAGCGGGATGTTTTCGGCCACGAGTTCCGTTTCGCGTCGCGGGTAGGGCAGCACGATCTGGATACGGTCCAGGGGTTTGACCTTGTAGCTCGACTTGGCGGCCTTTCCGTTGACGAGGATGTTCCCGCTGTCGGCCGCGGCCTGGATGCGGTTTCGTGAGCAGTGCTCCATCCTTACGGTCAGGAACTTGTCCAGCCGCATCGGGGTCTGTCCCTTGTCGGCCGTCACGGCGAAGTGCTCGTAAAGCCCGGCCTCCTCCTCGTCCTCCGATTCGGCAGCCAACGTTTCGGGATCCTCGGGAAGCCTGTCCAGAGCGGGGTCGTCGGTATGGCGTTCGGCACTCATCAGTCGAAAAATCCTTCGTTGTTGTCGTTCGTGTGGTGGGCTTCGGGGCTTTCCGGTTCCCGGGCGGGCTCGGCCAGGGCCTCTTCGAGCGAGAGGTGGACCAGCGAATCGCGTTCGGCCTGTTCTTCGGCCCTCCGTGCCTCGGCGGCTTCGGCAGCCTGTTTTTCGGCTTCGGCCCGGTGTTTGGCGAGTTTTTCGTCATCGAGCGTGAGGCGCAGGTCGACACGCGAGCCCAACGCCGCCGCGTGCTCGGCCCCGGGGATCTGGATGTAGACGCGGGCATCCTTCTGGTTGAGTAGATTGATTCCCTCGTCGAAATCGATACGCCCGATGTTCAGCCCGAGCTCCCAGAGCCGGCCTTTGGCCTGAGCGAGCGGCTGTCCGACCACCTGGGGGACGATCGTCGAGGCGTATCCCTCCTCGACGCCGACGTAGAGCGTGATGCCCGATCCCATTTCGGCCTCGATTCGGGAGTTTTGCTGGACGGGTTTCCCGCCGCAATACTCTTCGAGGACGTAGTTGGTGGCGATGTCGGGCCGGTAGATGAGCTCATCGATTCCGAGCCCTGCGATTTCGAGCATGTTCTTGGCCTGGCGGAGCGACCGTCCGGCGACGTAGGGCACGGGCACCATCTTCTGTCGGAAGGAGTTGATTGTGATATAGACCGTCCGTCCGGGTTTTACCTCGACACCTCCTTCGGGGAGCTGGTCGAGGACGATTCCGCCCTCGTATGCGGGGACGAACAGCGAGTCGTTGATGTGGAGTTTGAGGTCGTTCTTCCGGGCGATTTGCTGGGCCTCGGGGAGGGGGATTCCCGAGAAGTCGGGGACGGTGCGGCGGGCCCCGTGGCGTGTGCCGATCTGCATGAGCAGGTGTGCGGCGACGGCCATCACGAGGATGATCGCGGCGATGACGAGAAGGTTCCAGAGGAGCTTGTGCTCCCGGATCCGCGCGAGGAAGCTGGCTGGTTTCTGCATGGTCATGGATTTATTTCGGCGCCTTCTGATAGAGGTAGACGGCGATGCCGAGGTAGATGATGTTGGGGAGCCAGACGGCAATTCCCGTGGGGAGCGTGCCGCTCTTGGCGAACTCCTCGAAAAAACGGTTGAAGAGGATGTAGGAGAAACAGAGCCCGGTCCCGATACCGATGTGGAGACCGGTTCCGCCGCGGACCTTGCGTGAGGAGAGCGAGACGCCGATCAGCGTGAGGATGAAAGTCGAGAGGGGGTATGCGTATCGGGCGTGCTTCTCGACCTCGATGATGTTGATCGAATCGGAACCTTTGGCGCGCTGCTGTTCGAGGAACTGGTTCAGTTCGGTGATGTTCATGGTCTGAATCAGGTCGTTGATGGCCCCGAGTTCGGCGACTTCGAGGTTGATGAGGGTATCGAGGTTGCGGAACTGTTCGAAGGTTTCGCTGCCGTCGGCCGCGAATTCGCGTTTGGTGTACCGGGGGGCTGTCCAGCGTTTGGTTTCGGGGTCGAACTTGGCATCGGAGGCTTCGAGCGAACGGATCATGGATCCCTTTTCATAGCGTTCCAGGACGAAGAACGAGGCCTGGCGCGAGTTTCCGTTGTATCCGCGGATGTAGGCGAAGGTGCCGGGTTCGATCTGCCGGTAGATGTGGCGGTCGTAGCGTGTATTCTGCTTTTTGGGGATGTACTCCTGCTGGAAGGCGATGACGCGGCGCTGGGAGCGGGGTATGACCCAGAGGTTGAGGGTGAGCGAGAGCGACGCGATGATGAGCGCCCCGAGGAAATAGGGCCACATGAGACGTCGGAAGGACATTCCACCGGACAGCATGGCGACGATTTCGGTCTGATAGGCCATCTTCGAGGTGAAGAAGATGCAGGCGATGAAGGTGAACAGCCCGCTGAACTGATTGATGAAGAAGGGGATGAAGTTGAGGTAGTTCTGCAGCAGGATGGCCTTCATCGGGGCGTGCGTGGCGGTGAAGTCGTCGATTTTCTCGGCGTAGTCGAAGATCACGACGATGACGATGATCATCGCGATGGCGAAGAAGTAGGTTGCGAGGAACTTGCCGAGTATGTACCGGTCCAGAATCTTGAATCCGGGGAAACGAATTTTCATCGATCAGAGCCTTCTTGTGAGTTTTTGGACCATCGACTCTTTCCAGGGTTTGAAATCCCCGGCGAGGATGTGGCTGCGGGCCTCGCCGACAAGCCGGAGGTAGAATGCGATGTTGTGGAGCGAAGCGATCTGTGCGGCGAGCATTTCGCCGCAGGTTGCCAGGTGGTGCAGATAGGCCTTCGAGTAGAGCGTGTCGACAAAGGCCGTACCGTCGGGGTCGATCGGGGAGAAGTCGTCCTCCCACTTCCTGTTTCGGATGTTGATGACGCCTTCGGCGGTGAAGAGCTGGCCGTTCCGGCCGTTTCGCGTGGGCATCACGCAGTCGAACATGTCGACACCGCGTTCGATTCCTTCGAGGATGTTGACGGGCGTGCCGACCCCCATCAGGTAGCGGGGCCGGTCCTCGGGGAGAATGGCGTTTACCACCTCGATCATTCGGTACATCACCTCGGTGGGTTCCCCGACGGCCAGACCTCCGATGGCATATCCGTCGGCATCGTACTGTTTGACGTTCTCGGCGGCGCGGACGCGCAGGTCGGGATAGGTGCATCCCTGGACGATGGGGAACAGCGCCTGATAGTGTCCGTATTTGGGCGAGGTTTGCCGGTAGCGGTTGAAGCATCGGTCGAGCCACCGTTCGGTGAGGTCGAGCGACTTGGCGGCGTATTCGCGGGGTGCGTCGCCCGGGGGGCACTCGTCGAAGGCCATCATGATGTCGGCCCCGATGGTGCGTTCGGTATCGATGACGTTTTCGGGGGTGAAGAGGTGCTTCGAGCCGTCGATGTGGGAACGGAAATAACACCCCTCCTCCTTGAGCTTGCGGCACGCGGCGAGGGAGAAGACCTGAAAGCCTCCGCTGTCGGTGAGCATGGGTCCGTCCCAGGTGGAGAAGCGATGGACGCCTCCGGCGCGTTCGAGGATCTCCATGCCGGGCCGCAGGTAGAGGTGGTATGTATTGGCCAGTATGATCTGAGCATGAGCTTCGTCGCGGACGTCCCGGTGGAAGATTCCCTTGACGGTAGCGGCGGTGCCTACGGGCATGAAGATCGGGGTCCGGACCGTTCCGTGATCGGTCTGGAGTTCACCGGCGCGGGCCTGCGAGGCGGGGTCTTTCTGTTGGAGGGTAAATTTCATACGCATCTATTCGGCAAAAATACGGAAAATCTCTGGAATAACCTCGAAAAACGGGTGAAATGACGCTAAACGACTTAATATCAGAGTTGTTACGGTGTCAAATGATGACAAGCCGAAAAAGCGGAAAACGCAAAGAAAAGCGGATTTAAGAAGAAGAATGGTTTGCAAATCATTACCCGTGAAAGAGTAAGATTTAACATATGGGAGATGCTATTGCACCGTTTGTCACCGATTTGCATATCAAGGTCTAACTCGTTGATATTTAACTTTGCAAACAAAAAAACGAGTATGGCAAGAAGTACATTCAAAGTGCTGTTCTACGTGAACGGCAGCAAGGAGAAAGACGGTATTGTCCCCATCATGGGACGAGTGACAATCAACGGTACTGTGGCGCAGTTCAGCTGCAAGCAGACCATCCCGAAAACCCTTTGGGATGCGAAAGGCAACCGAGCCAAAGGCAAGAGTGCCGAAGCACGGAACGTCAATCTGGCATTGGACAACATCAAGGCGCAAATCATCAAGCACTATCAGCGCATATCCGACCGAGAGGCATACGTAACGGCTGAAATGGTGCGCAATGCCTACCAAGGGGTAGGAAGCGAGTATGAGACACTGATAAAGGCTTTTGACAAGGATTGCGCCAACTTCCTGAAACGTGTCGGTAAAGACCGCAGCATCGGCACGTACAAGGTCATGGTAAGGGCAAGGAACTATGTCGCAGCCTTTATCAAGTCATTCTACAGACGGACGGACATGTCCATGCTGGAACTTACACCCGACTTCATCAAGGAGTTTGCGGCTTATCTTACGGCTGAACGGGGACTGAAAAACGCCACCATCTGGCTGAACTGCATGTGGCTGAAAGGGGTGGTCATGCGTGCGCACTATAACGGACTGATACCGAGAAATCCGTTTGCGCAGTTCCATATCAGCCCGAATGTTAAAGAACGGGAGTATCTGACAGAGGACGAAATCAAAAGAATCATGGCGCACGAGTTTGACAACCCCACCCTCGCATTGGTGCGGGATCTGTTTATTTTCGCCTGTTTCACCGCCTTGTCTTTCGTGGATATGAAAGAACTCACAACGGATGAAATAGTGGAGGTGAATGGTGAGAAATGGATATTGTCGAAACGGCACAAGACAAATGTCCCGTTCCAAGTGAAGCTGCTGGATATTCCCTTGCAGATAATCGAACGGTACAAGTATCTGTCGGAAGACAAGCTGGTTTTCGGGAAAATCAACTATTGGACGATGTGCAAACAGCTGAAAAAGGTAATGGCGGAATGCGGAATAGAGAAGCAAATCTCCTACCATTGCGCTCGTCATACGTTTGGAACACTGGCTCTTAGCAAGGGGATGCCCATTGAAAGCGTGAGCCGTGTTCTGGGACACACGAACATTGTCACGACTCAAATCTATGCGAAGATAACCACGCAGAAACTTGACAATGACCTGACGATGTTCGGCAACAAGCTGAACGCATCGTTCGGAAGTGTAACCCCATAACCAAGCATAGCCATGAAACGAAGCATCATAACAACAGACGGTAACGGCAACATCATCATGCCGACCGACATTAGCGCAACCGCCATGAGCGAATGGGAACTTTGCGACCTGTTCGGAGTAACCGCCCCGACATTCCGTGCAGGGCTGAAGGCTCTTTGCAAGAGCGGAGTTTTAAGGGAATACGGGATAAGGCGAAGCATACGGGTATCCGATAATTGCTGTATGGAGGTTTACAACCTTGAAGCGATAGTTACCCTCGCTTTCCATATCGGCACATTCGGAGCGGAACGGGTACGCAATGCCGTTCTTGAAATACTGTACCTGCGAAAAGAGAAAACAAGCATCTTCTTCTCGCTGAATACCAACGGTATATCCAAATCCGAATACTTCTCGTAGCTGAATGCCTGACATAATTCACTCGGTAAGTCAGTAATTCATTAAGTCAGTACGACAGACGCTCTGATTTTTTCTCCCGAAAAGCGTAATCCGACATTCGCTTTTCGGGAGTTTTCCGTTTGCACAACCCGTTTCCTGTCCCAAACCATTGAAAGTTTTTGTTTCGGGGGCTATTTGTCACCATTCTGCCGTGTTTTGCATAACAACCTATCCGATAATTGATTATATTTTTGCAGCTGGTAATTTTCAAACTTAAAACCATTTGATTATGTCAGCTATCGAACAACAGGACAGCCACAGACCGCCATCGGATGGCGGCATGGCAAAGGAAGAGTTTATCCGAGTGGGGACAACGCTCTATAAGATTGTGGAGCAGCCCAAACTGAACGGAGGGTATATAAGGAAACGCATCGCATGGAACAACGAGACCCTGCGACAGGATTACGGCAAGGATTACATCGGCAGAGTTCCCAAGTATGACGGCTTCTGCACAGTACCCGAACACATCGGCTACCGTTCCGTGGTCGGCAAGTTCCTTAACCTCTACGAACCGATAGACCACCGACCGCAGGAGGGCGATTTATCGCATATCCAATCTTTGGTACGGCACATCTTCGGGGAACAGTACGAGTTGGGGATGGACTATCTGCAACTGCTCTACCTGCAACCAATTCAGAAGTTGCCTATCCTGCTGTTGGTGTCGGAAGAACGCAACACGGGCAAAAGCACCTTCCTGAACTTTCTGAAAGCCCTTTTTCAGAACAATGTGACTTTCAACACCAACGAGGATTTCCGCAGCCAGTTCAATTCCGACTGGGCTGGCAAGCTCCTTATCGTGGTGGATGAGGTGCTGCTCAACCGCAGGGAGGATAGCGAGCGGTTGAAGAACCTCAGCACCACACTTTCCTATAAGGTGGAAGCCAAAGGCAAAGACCGTGATGAGATTGCGTTCTTCGCCAAATTCGTGCTGTGTTCCAACAACGAGCATCTGCCCGTAATCATAGCCTCAGGGGAAACACGCTATTGGGTGCGCAAGATAGACCGCTTGCAGTCCGATGATACCGACTTCCTGCAAAAGCTGAAAGCGGAGATACCCGCCTTTCTCCATTTCCTGCAACACAGAAAACTGTCCACCGAAAAGGAAAGCCGGATGTGGTTCAACCCCACATTGCTGCATACAGAAGCCTTGCAGAAGATTATCCGTAGCAACCGCAATCGGCTGGAGATAGAGATGTCGGAACTGCTGCTTGACATTATGGTTGCAATGGATGTGGATAGCGTTTCATTCTGCCTTAACGACCTTGTCGTACTGCTGGTGCACTCGCAGGTAAAGGCGGAAAAGCACCAAGTGCGTAAGGTGGTGCAGGAGTGCTGGAAACTGACACCTGCACCAAACGGGCTTACCTACACCACCTATCAGGGCAATTACAACAGAAGTTGTCACTATGAGCCGATAAAGAGGGTGGGACGCTTCTACACCGTCACAAGGAAGCAACTCGAATCCCTGTAATACTATCATTTTTCTGTTGAATTGTTGAATATGGGTATAAATACACTGACAATAAACGATATACATTCTCAACAAAATCTCAACAAGCCAAAAGAGAAGTTGAGAGACCACCGACACCCGTTTGTGGATTTCTCTTTTGGCGAGCGGTTTGTTGAGAAGATGTTGAGAGGTTACGAGGCTGTATATAAACATATTACATTGACAATTCACCAAATCAACAAATTTTCATCAACTTCAAAACCGTATGTAATATGACAATCCAAGATGTAAAGCAAATCAAACTGGCAGACTATCTGCAAAGTCTGGGCTATACGCCTGTAAAGCAACAAGGCAGGAATCTGTGGTACAAATCACCGTTACGGGAAGAAACGGACGCATCGTTCAAGGTAAACACCGAGCTTGAAAGATGGTATGACTTCGGCATCGGCAAAGGCGGAAACATCCTCGCATTGGCAGCGGAACTCTACCGTTCGGAAGATGTAGCCTATCTGTTGAGACGCATAGAGGAGCGGACAGCATACATCCGCCCTGCATCGTTCTCTTTTGGCAGACAGCATTCCGACAATCGTACTTATCAGGGATTAAAGGTTGGAGAATTGTCCTCCCCTGCTCTTATAGCCTATCTGCAAGAAAGGGGAATAAACATCGGACTTGCCAAAAGAGAATGCAGGGAGCTTCGGTTTATGAATGCCGACAAACCCTATTTTGCCATCGGCTTTCCGAACATGGCAGGAGGATATGAAGTGCGCAACAGATACTTCAAGGGATGTGTCGCCCCGAAAGATATCACCCATATCCGACAGCAGGGCGGACAACGATGTATGTGTTACCTGTTCGAGGGGTTCATGGATTACCTTTCATTCCTTACCATCCGAGTAGAAAACAATCCGCAACACCCGCGATTGGACACACAGGACTATATCATATTGAACTCCGTTTCCAATCTTGCAAAAGCGGAAAGCATATTGGAGACCTACACCCAAGTCGGCTGTTTCCTTGACAACGACACGGCAGGACGGAACACTTGCAAGAAGCTGAAAGAGAAGTTTGGGGAACGGCTGCTTGACAAGTCAATGTACTATCGTGAGTATAAGGACTTGAACGACTACCTGTGCGGTAAGCCCTTGTCCCAATCGGCAGAGCCGATAAAGGAGAAGAAGCAAGTCCAATCCGCAAGGCGGATGATGCAGCCACCGAAAAAGAAAGGGGGATTTCATCTGTAATGTGCTCGTCTGCTTTCCGAAAGGTATTTAGACAGAAATACCATAGCTCAATAGGGCGTTTTCTTCACGCATTACTCCGTAACGCTAAAAACACCCTATCGAGCCAAAGGGAAATCCCTTTGGAAACCCTGTGCAAACGAGAGCAGAAGCCAAACTCGTTTGGATTATGCCGAGTGCAGCAAGGGTTCATTTGCATAATAAACCCTGTGAGCCGATGCCACAGGCAGAGAGAAGAAACATAACGATAACCGCAAAATAGAAATAAAATGGGATATTTTTCATTGGACATTAAGAAAGCAAAGGGTACATCGGACACCACGCAGTCCGACCATATAGAGAGAAAGATAATACCTAAAAACGCAGACCCGACAAGGACACATCTGAACAGGGTGCTTGTCGAATACCCCGATGGCGTTCACGGCAGGGATGAAGCGATTGCCCACAGACTGAACACGGCAGGCATCAGACGGAAAATCACACACGACCAAGTCCGTGTCGTTCGGGTGGTTTTGTCGGGTACGCACGAGGACATGATGAACATACAGGAAAAAGGAGAACTCGATGAATGGTGCAACGACAGCATCCAATGGCTGCAAGCCACATTCGGCAAAGACAATGTGGTTGCCGCACATCTGCACATGGACGAGAAGACTCCGCACATCCACGCAGCCGTTGTTCCCATCGTGACGGGTGAAAGGCGCAAAGCCAAGAAAGAGCAAACGGACGGTAAGCGCAAGTACCGCAAGAAAACAAATTCCGTCCGCTTGTGTGCCGATGACCTGTTCAACCGCCAGACCTTGGTCGCCTACCACGACAATTACGCAAGGGTGATGGCGAAATACGGATTGCAGCGTGGGGTACGGGGTTCGGAAGCACGGCACACCACCACCATGCAGTATTATAGGGACTTGAAAAAGAAGAATGAAGTCCTCGAAACTGAAACCAGACTGTTGCAGGAGAAGAAAGCCGAGGCGCAGGAGGAACTGAAGCAGGTGAAAGCGGAAATCCGTACCGACAAGCTCAAAAACGCAGCCACCGATACGGCAACCGCCCTTGCAAGCAGTGTGGGCTCTCTTTTCGGAAGTGGAAAGATGAAATCGTTGGAGCGCAGGAACGAGGATTTGCAAGACCGCATCCTTGAACTTGAAAACGAAGCCCGACAACGGGAACGGCAACAAGCCAAGCAGATACAGGAGATAAGAAACGCTTACGAGCAACAGCACCGCAAGCTGTCGGAGTTTGCGGATTTTGTCAGACGCTACTTTCCATATGTGGAGAAGCTGATGCCTATAATAAACTTCCTGCGTGACCGATTGAAGTTCAATGACGGAATAATCAGAAGACTGTGCGAGTTCAAGGAGGTCGGGATAAAAGGCGAACTCTATTCTTCCGAATTTAACCGAAGTTTTGATACCCGACACTCCGTCTGCTCTATCAAACAGGATGAAAACGGTAAATTCGATTTCAAGATAGACGGGGTTTCTCACGTGAACTGGTTCAGAAAGAAGATGAATGAGTTTAGAGAAGCCATCGGAATACCGAAGCCAAGACAGAATAGAAGTATGAAACTGTAAATCAAAAAAATCCGTGATAGTAGAATGGTATATCACGGATTTTTCATACTTTTGTATTGGATTGAGGCTACTCTTTCCAAAACATATTAGAATTAAGAAGAAGCGTTATGCTTATCTTGTACTTGAAAACGTAGGAAATTTTCAATTAGATGCAAGGATAGCATAGTGGTTCTCACGCATATAGCGTGGGCTACTATTGTTACATCTGCATCTATGGTTTCCTACGACCTTCAAGTAAGAGTGTGGCTTTGTAGTTCACGCTTTTTCGTAGGTTGGACTAAAATGTTTATTAAATATAATACAACAAATTATGAAGAAGTTGATTGTATCATTCGCATTTGTTTTAATTGCTTTGACATCGTATGCTCAAAGTAGTTCCGAACACCTTACCTTTAAGGGAATTCCCATTGAGGGAAGTATGACTGAATTTTGTCAGAAGTTAAAAGCTAAAGGATTCACTTCTATTGGCAGTGAAAACAATCTTGCATTGTTTATGGGAGACTTTACAGGTCGTAATGCAACTATAGGTGTAACAGCTACAGATGATGGGAAAAGTGTATTTGCCGTAGCTGTGTTGTTTGACCCAAGTGGTGAATGGAATACGCTTGTTAATACTTATAACTATTATAAAGATTTATACACCCGAAAATATGGCAATCCGACTATTTCAAAAGAGAAGAACCCTGCCCATTCGGATTCCAATACAGCTTTAATGGCAGAAGTTCATCAAGGAACTGTTGTTTGGGGTAGTGCTTGGGAGGTAACAGGAGGAAACATTGAATTATCGATAGAAAAAACTTCTGGTATTTATGAGGGTATGGTAATGATTCGTTATCGTGATTCTCAAAATGTAGAAACTAAAATTCAAAAAGATTTAGAGGATATTTAGTATCCAATGTATGCGACTTATTCAAAATGTATCTGGTACATGAATAAGAAATACAATCCGTTAATTGTCAAATAATAACATAACAGAATTATGAAAAAGCTTTTCGTATTATTCGCTTTAATGGTTATAGCTTTTACATCATATGCTCAAGTCTATAAAATGTATAAGACTCGGAACTATCATAATCAACTTCGCTTAAATACAATGACAGGCGAAATACAACAAATTCAAGATGATGGTCAGTCTTGGGAAATTTGTAGTGCGAGAGAAATTTTAGGAGATAAAGAAGGACGATTTCGCCTTTATGAAACACAGAATATGTGGACATTCATAATGCTTGATACATATACAGGTAAGAATTGGCAAGTCCAGTTTAGTGTCAAGGGTGAGGATTACATGTTTGCTGCACCAATCAACATATTTTCTCTTGCATATCCTGAGAAGTCGTCAAATTGGACTAATAGATTTCAGATGTTTGCCACTGACAACATGTGGACATTTATATTGTTGGACTCATATAATGGACGACTATGGCAAGTTCAATATAGTACACAAGATTTAGACAACCTATTTTGTATTCCTATAAATAAATACGAATTAGTAGAAAATAACGAAAGGTGTATATTCTCTATTCAGCCACTGACAAGTATGTATCAATACTATCTTATAAACGATAATACAGGTGATATGTGGAAATTTCAGTGGAGTACTAAGGGGGATGATTATAGATGGATTGAAAGATTCAGATAAATATTACTTCCAATATGCAGCCATTGTTCATTTGGGTAATTTGTATAATTGCTATTTCGGTTATTGTAATAGCGATGGTACGAACACGCCTAAAAAACAAATCCAAAGAGCTTGCAGAAAAGCTAAACCATATATCTGCATATAGCGAGAAATCAAATTATGAGCAAGCAAAAGAGAGATTATCGGCTCTTAAGGAGGGGGCGTTTATAGATATTCCCTCAGACTTAAATAATGGCTTTTATGGCAGGGTAATCTCCGCAACGCAAGAAAAAGATTTCATCAATCATTATAAGGTACATTTCCAAGAGGCATATTCACTTCTGAAGAAACTTAAAGCCTTTAACATCACTCCATCAGAAACCATATCCAAATTCATTAACGACTTTGGAAGAATCAACAAACTTGTAAAACAACATAATGATGGTGTTATAACCTTTCTACTTGACACGCACAGGGACTTTTTCGACCATTGCCTAAAATACCCATTAGACAAGCAACAAAGACGCTCAATTGTTTCAGAAGAGGATAATTGTTTAGTAGTCAGCAGTGCAGGTAGTGGTAAAACCTCTTCAATTGTCGGTAAGGTTAAATATCTCACCGAAATCAAGGGTATAGCACCTGAAAGAATTTTACTTATCAGTTATACCAACAAAGCAGCAGCCGAACTAACCGAAAGAATGGCGACCAATGGATTGAAAGGTTACACATTCCATAAGTTAGCCATTGATATTATAGGCAAAACGACAGGTACAAAACCATCTATTTACGACAATACAGATTCATTGTTTGTAGATATATATCACAAATTGTTAGATAAATCGTCTTTCAAGAAAAGTATAGTGGAATACTTTATTGATTACCAAACGAATGAAGCTGATTGGGAACAACGCAAGAATGAAAGACGGGAGCAATTATCAGGACTAAAGAATGTGCAGCTAAAGGCGATGTTCCCCGATATGGACGGCAGAGCCATATATGTGAGAAGTGAACAAGAACAAAAAATATGTTTTGCTTTGTCCTCGCTGGGAGTGAAATTCAGATATGAAGAACCATACGAACATCAATTAGCAGATGAGATGCACTCACAATATCGTCCCGACTTCTCAATATATTTTAAGCAAGGAGGAGTAACCAAACGCATCTATCTTGAACATTTCGGAGTTGATGAACACGGGCTTGTTCCTGCTTGGTTCGCAAAAGATAAGGGTATAACCTACGAAGAAGCCAATCAGAAATACAATGATGGTATAACTTGGAAGAAAACTGCTCACGAGAAATTTGGCACACAACTTTTAGTAACATCAAGTGCAGATTTCCATTATTCTGATATTAGGGATAAACTCCGTAAACTATTAGCTGAAGCAGGTGTACCAATTCAAGAAAAGACCGATGAGGAGTTATACGATTTAGTACTACCCAAAGGCAGCAAGCAGGAAAAGGCGTTTATACGACTTGTTGTTACTTTCGTTACATTGGTAAAATCAAGTTGTAAATCAGTTAAAGAGGTTTTGAAACAAGCCAAAAATGCAGATGATGAACGAAGTGTGTTTATCATCAAGAATATATTTCAACCTGTATATGAACGCTACATAAATGCGTTAAGCGATAGTAACCAAATTGATTTTACCGATGCTATTCTTCAAGCCACTGAGATATGTCGTACTTCACACCCTGTTGAATATGATTATATCATAGTGGATGAGTTTCAAGATATATCTGTTGACCGTTACAACTTCTTGAAAGTATTGCGAGAGGGTAATCCTCCTGCAAAGTTGTATTGTGTGGGTGATGATTGGCAGTCTATTTATCGTTTTTCGGGAAGTGATATGGCTCTATTCAATCAATTCCCCGAATATTTTGGAGCAACGGAGATAAACAAGATTGAAACTACATACAGGTTTGGAGAGCCTTTGGTTTCTTTATCGTCGAACTTTATACAACGCAATAAAGCCCAAATACAAAAGAATATCCATTCGTTCAGCTCAGAAATGAGAACCGAGTTGGAATTCTATGCTTATGATAGACGAGATTACTGCAATACGATAGGGCAACTTGTGGCTTCTATTCCATCGGATAAATCAATATTCCTATTGGGGCGTTACTCTTTTGATGATTACTACCTCTCTTTTATGTACCAATCAATTAAAGAGGGTAATAGATTCTACTATGTGATAGGAGGACGAAAAATAGAGTTTTTAACCGTACATAAGTCAAAAGGTCTTGAAGCGAATTATGTAATACTCTTACAATGCAATAAAGATACATACGGTTTCCCATCACAGGTGAGTGACGACCCTGTGCTTAACTATGTGCTCACTAAGAGCGACCAATTCCCATACGGAGAAGAAAGAAGATTATTCTATGTTGCAATAACAAGGGCTAAGATAAAAACGCTTGTATTATACGATAAGCGTTTCCCGTCTGTATTTGTGGATGAATTCTTGCACCCCGAAAAGGTGTCAGAAGAAAGCTATGTAAAGCACCCTAACGCCAATAAAAGATGGACAAGAAGTGCAGACCAATTTTTATTGAAACTGCACAATGAAGGTAAGAGTGTCAAATATATTGCAAACAAAATGGGTAGAAGTCAAACTTCGATTGTAATGCGATTAAACAAACTAAAAAAATAGTCGAACTTTTTCTTTGATGTACCTTGTGTGCATCGGACTATTCTATTATTTTTGTACACAGAAACGAGTTACTTGAAAGCAATTCAAGGTAGAACGCAGCAGATTGTACCGTTGCCAAGTCATTACCTCAAAAACGGGTAATTATCCCAAAGTCCTTTGTATAAGGTACTAACAGAAGTTTTCCAGAATTACACAAAATATTCGTATCTTTGCGCATATTTTGTCAATATGCGATTCTTCGAACAAATTCTGGTCTCGTATGGCTGGGAGGGGCTTTCGCTTGCGGGGTCCCTGCTTCTGATGTTCGGCGTACAGCTCTACTACTATATTTTCGTTTACGGGAGGATCTCCGCTTACAAGAACAACCGCCGGGCGGTGACGCTGGACGTGGAGCCGCCGGTTTCGGTGATCGTTCCGCTGTTTTCGGAGGACTATTCGTTCGTCGAGGAGCGTCTTCCGCTGATTCTGGCCCAGGCCTACCCCGATTTCGAGGTGGTGATCGTCTATGTGGGGCACGATACGGATTTCTACGAGGACCTTACGCGCCTGAAACAGTCGTTTCCGCAGATCACGACCACGAAAATCCACCTGGACCCGCGATTCCCGATTTCGCGCAAGATGGCGCTGAACGTGGGCATCAAGTCGGCGCATTACGAACACCTGATCTTCACCTCGACGGACGCCGTGCCGCAGACGGACCGGTGGTTGTCGCTGATGGCCAAGGGTTTCATGCGCGGGGAGATCGTCGTGGGCTACTGCGGGATCGAGCGCGGGAAGGGTTTTGCGAACTACCTGATACGGACGTGGCGGCTGATGCACTCTGCGGCCTGGATTGCGCGGGCCGTCCGGCGCCGGGCCTACCGGGGAACGCTCCACAACTTCGGTTTCACGAAGAGGCTCTATTTCGGGGCCAACGGCTTCGACCACCTGAACATGAATATCGGCGAGGATGACCTTTTCATGCAACGGGTCATGACGCGCGACAACGTGAGCGTGATTCTTTCGCCGCGGGCGACGCTTCGCGAGAAGACATGGGGCGGTCTGGGCTGGTGGATGAGCCAGTTGCGCTACTACGGGTCGTCGTTCCGGTTCTACCCGCAGTCCGTGAAGACCTATGTCCGTTGGGAACTGGGCTCGCGGGTTCTCTTCTTCCTGACGCTGCTCTGCGCCCTGGTTGTCATGCCCGTGGAGTATAAACTCGGGGCGGTGCTGATCGCGCTGGTCCGTTACGGTTTCGTCCTTTTCGGGGTGCGCCGTGTGGCGCGCCGCCTGGGTGAAGAGGGGATTCTGGGCCGCTACTTCCTGTATGATCTGCTGAGCCCGCTGTGGTCGGCAATATTGGGCGTGCAGCTGCTGCGCCGGGACGGACGGGTATGGAGATAGCCGACTATATCGTAGCCGAGGACCGGGAGCTGGTCGGGCTGGTGCTTCAGGGCGACGATACGGCCTTCGAGTACCTGTTCAACCGCTACCGGGATGCGATCCACCGACTTTTTGTGCAGCGGCTCGGGGGTACGAACGACGCCGACGATCTGTTGCAGGAGACCTTCATCAAGGTCTATATCAACCTGCACCGCTACAGCCGGGAGTATACGTTCGGGCAGTGGGTCTATACGATTGCGCGGAATACGTTCATCGACTTCGTGCGTCGGCGTCAGGAGGACCTGTCGATCGATGACCGCTTTGCGGCTCCGGCATCGAGTGCCCCGACTCCGGAGGAGAGCGTGATCAACCTGCAGCAGCGGACGCAGATCGAGCACTACCTCGAACGGCTGGCCCCGCGTTACCGGCAGCTGATCGTGATGCGCTTCTTCGACGAATACTCCTACGAGGAGATTGCGGCGAAGCTTTCGCTGCCGCTGGGTACGGTGAAGACGCAGATCCACCGGGCGCGGGAGCAGATGTGCCGCCTGATTGCCGAGGGCGAGAACCGTTGAGGCGGTCCGGCGGCCCCCCCCTAAAAAATCGAAACGACCATGAGCGACCTGGAGAAGATATACGGATATTTCCCTGAACTCGATGCGGCGCAGCGGGAGCGCCTTGCCGCGCTGTACGGCCTTTATGCCGATTGGAACGCGAAGATCAACGTTGTGTCGCGCAAGGATTTCGACCAGCTTTACATCCGGCATGTGCTGCACTCGCTGGCCATTGCGAAGGTTTGCCGGTTCGAAGCCGGAGCGCGGATTCTGGATGTGGGGTGCGGGGGCGGTTTCCCGTCGGTTCCGCTGGCGATTCTCTTTCCGGAGGCGCACTTCACGGCGGCGGATTCGATCCGCAAGAAGATTACGGTGGTCGAGGGGGTCTCGCAGGGCCTGGGCCTGACGAATCTGACGCCGCGCTGCGTGCGGGTCGAGACGCTGCCGGAGCGCTACGACTACGTGGTTTCGCGGGCCGTGACGGCGATGCCGGAGTTTGTGGAGTGGATCTGGTCGAAGATCGACCGGGGCCAGCGGGGGACGCTTCCGAACGGCATTCTCTACCTGAAGGGCGGGGATTTGGCCGAAGAACTGGCCCGCACGGGCAAACGGTGGAATCTCTACGACATCCGTACGTTCTTCGACGAGGAGTTTTTCGAGACGAAAAAGGTGGTCTATACCCCGAAAAAATAGTGTCGGTTTTGCTCTCCGAAACGCTTCTATGGTTGTTTCCTGCGGTGTTCGTGCTGCATGAGGCCGAAGAGGTTCTCTTCCTGCCGTCCTGGCTGCAACGCCATCGGGGGCGGCTCTTGAACCGTTTTCCGCGCGGGTTTTCCCGCCTGCTTCCGTTTTTCGACGGAATTTCCCGTACGACCTTTGCCGGGATCGCAGCCGAAGAGTTCGTGCTGGTGCTGGGGGTCACGGCGTTGGCGGCATGGGCGGATGTTTGCTATCCGTGGCTGGCGTTGTTCCTCGCCTTTGGCGTGCACCTTGTCGTTCATCTGCTGCAGGGGCTCTTGATCCGGCGTTACGTCCCGGTTGTCGCCACCTCCCTGATCGGTTTGCTCTATTGCGGATGGGGATTGCGGACGCTGCTTCAACTTGGAATGTTCTCCCTCCGGGAATACGTGCTTTGCGCCGTGGCGGGTTGTCTGATCGCCGGAGTCAATCTGCTGGCCATGCACGCTTTGGCTGCAACGCTCCGCCGCCGTCCGCGGAACTGACCCCCCCCCGCTTTTTCTCGGTCTTTCTCTGTTTCTGTTGCCCTTCCTCTGCCTCTTTCTCTGTCTTTTCCCAGTCTGCCTCCACCCCCCCCCTCCTGTCTCTCCCCGCAGAACGGGGACCGAATCCGAACAAGTCTCCTTTCGCTCTCTGAGCCCCGCTTTTTATATTGCTGAATCTCAAAAAGAAATGCTGTTCATTATAGACAAATGAATGGCATTTTTTGTAATTTTGTACAGCTTATAATGAATATCTTCGCATATGAAGAAATGGCAGAAAACAGTCGGTATTATTGCATTTGCGCTGATTGTCATATATGAGTTATTGATATGGGTAAATGCCTATGTAGATATGAAGTACATAGTAGAGCCCAATGGAAATAACTTTTTGGCAGAGCGTATGTATATGCGTATTGGCTCATTATCCTTTGGGATGTGGCTGAACTTTGCCTTGACGATATTCCTGTTCATATGCCTTTGGCATAAGGGAGGCAAGCGATGAAAAGATTGGGTAAGCTGATTGCGTATTAAGCGGGTTCGTTTTTCATTCGGGTGCTCAACAGCCCGCAGGCGGCCTGAATATCCTCGCCGCGGGAGGCGCGGATGGTGGTCTGAATGCCGCGGGCGGTGAGTGCGTCGCGGAAGCGGATCATGGCGTCGGCGTCGGGCGAGAAGTAGGGAGACCCGGGAATCTTGTGGAACCGGATCAGATTGATCCGGCATTTGATTCCGTTCAGCAGCCGCGACAGCTCGCGGATATGGCGGGGCGAATCGTTCAGCCCGCTCATGACGATGTATTCGAACGAGACGCGGCGCTGGTGGGTGAAGTCGTACTCGCGCAGGATCTCGACGACCTGGGCGATGGGCCAGGCCTTTTCGACGGGCATGATCTCGGCGCGCTCGTCGGGGAAGGGGTTGTGGAGACTCACGGCCAGATGGACCTTCGATGCGTCGAGGAAGCGCCGGAGCTGTGGCACGACCCCGGCCGTGGAGAGGGTGATGCGGGTCGGGGACCAGGCGAATCCCCACTCGGCGGTGAGGATTTCGAGGGCCCGCAGGACGTTGTCCGCATTGTCGAGGGGCTCTCCCATGCCCATGAATACGAGGTTCGTGAGCCGGTCGCGCTCGGGGAGCGAGACGATCTGGTTGAGGATTTCGGCCGCGGATAGCGACTGCTGGAGTCCCTGCCTCCCGGTGGCACAGAACCGGCATCCCATGCGGCATCCGGCCTGCGAGGAGACGCAGAGCGTGGCGCGGTCGCCGTCGGGGATGTAGGCCGACTCAATGAAATGGCCCTGGAGGGTCCGGAAGAGGTATTTTTTGGTTCCGTCAGCGGAGCGGCTTTCGTGTTCCGGAGCGCGGAGTGCGGGAGCGAATCGTTCGGCGAGGCGCTGCCGGTGTGCGGCGGCGATGTCGGTCATGCGCAGGGGATCCTCGACATGGCGGACATAGAGCCATCGGGCGATCTGCCGGGCGGCGAACCGCGGCATTCCCAGTTCGTTGCAGAGTGTGGCGAGTTCCTCGGGATTTTTTCCGTACAGGTATTCCGGATCGGTCATTTTGCAGGTTCGGGGTTTGTTCCCGGAGACAAAAATAGGCAAAAAATAAAGATTTTTGGTGCCAGGCGCACGATTTTGAATTTTTATCCCTATATTTGTGGTGCATAGCGTGTCTGTGTCCGTCTGATGGTGTCGGAACGATCCGGGGGGGGGAGGAATGGAGACGGAGGGATGGAGTTGGAAGGATGGAGACGGACCGGGGCGGAGTAAGGAAGACGAAACAATTAAAACCAGAAAAATAGATGGAAATCAAAAAAAATCCTAAAGCAGACCTTAAGAACAAACGGGGTCTTTTGTTGGAGATCGGCCTTGTGATATCGCTGCTGCTCGTGATTGTGGCTTTCGAGTATACGCCGGAAGAGAAGCGCATTGAGAAGGTAGACCTTCAGACGGCTATCGTTGAGGAGCAGATTGTCGAGATTACGCGTCAGGACCAGAAGCCGCCCGAGCCCCCCAAGAAGGTGGAGGTGAAAGTGATCGCCGACCTGCTTCAGGTCGTGACCAATGACACGAAGATTACCACGGAGGTCGACTTTACGGAGTTTGACGAGGATGTGGATGTCGTGCAGACGGTCGGTGTCGTCGAGGAGGAGGTTGTCGAGGAAGACCAGCCGTTCCTGATTGCCGAGACGATGCCCTCGTTCCAGGGCGGTGACCTCAATACGTTCCGTGCGTGGGTTCAGCAGAATGTGAAGTTCCCGCAGATTGCCCTGGAGAACGGTATTCAGGGCCGAGTGGTTCTGTCGTTCGTGATTGAGAAGGACGGCCGTCTGACCAACATCCAGGTGCTGCAGACTCCGGACCGTTCGCTGTCGGAGGAGGCCGTCCGCGTGCTGAGCAAGTCGCCGAAGTGGACGCCGGGCAAACAGCGTAACCAGGTTGTACGTGTGAAGTATACGTTGCCGGTGGATTTCCGCGTACAGAACTGATGCGATTTTTCGGATCTTTTATATAGGGTATCCTGCTTCGTGGAGGATACCCTTTTTGTAGCATGAAATTCAGCCGCCGCCGGGATACAGGGCATCTGATCCGGGATCGGGGCGGCACAGAACGAACGGATTTTGGAAGAAAAGAGACAAACGAATAACCCGACGGAGGCATCGCCTGCGGATTTGCAGGAGCGTGCCGTACTGGTTGCCGTCGTCCGGGACAACCAGGATGCCCGTCAGGCCGAGGAGTACCTCGACGAACTGGAGTTCCTGGCCGAGACGGCGGACATCCGGGCGGTGAAACGCTTCACGCAGCGTCTTCCGCAACCGTCGTCGCGCATCTACGTAGGCCCGGGCAAACTGGAGGAGATCGTGACGTACTGCAAGGAGGAGGAGATCGACGTGGTGATCTTCGACGACGAACTCTCTCCGTCTCAGACGCGCAATATCGAGAAGGAGCTTCCGTGCCGGTTGCTGGACCGCACGCGGCTGATCCTGGACATCTTCCTCTCGCGGGCCCAGACGGCCTATGCGAAGACGCAGGTGCAACTGGCCAACTACGAATACATGCTTCCGCGCCTGTCGGGGCTGTGGACGCACCTCGAACGGCAGCGCGGCGGTACGGGAACGCGTGGCGGTGCGGGAGAACGGGAGATCGAGACCGACCGCCGTATCATCCGCAACCGCATCGCCAAACTGAAGGAGGACCTGAAGAAGATCGACCGTCAGATGGCCGTACAGCGTTCGAACCGCGGGTCGCTGGTGCGTGTGGCGCTGGTGGGCTATACGAACGTGGGGAAATCGACGCTGATGAACCTGATTTCGAAGAGCGACGTCTTTGCGGAGAACAAGCTATTCGCGACGCTGGACACGACGGTTCGGAAGGTTGTTTTCGACAATCTGCCGTTCCTGCTTTCGGATACGGTAGGTTTCATCCGCAAGCTGCCGACGGAGTTGATCGAGTCGTTCAAGTCGACGCTCGACGAGGTCCGGGAGGCCGATCTGCTGGTGCATGTGGTGGACATTTCGCATCCTCAGTTCGAGGATCAGATTGCAGTGGTCAAGCAGACGCTGCAGGAGATCGGGGCCGGGGACAAGCCGGTTTATCTGGTTTTCAACAAGGTGGATGCCTACACGTGGGTCGAGAAGTCCGAAGACGACCTGACGCCTGCGACGCGGGAGAACCGCTCTCTGGACGATCTGAAGCAGAGTTGGATTGCGCGGGCCAATACGCCGTGCATTTTCCTTTCGGCGCTGCAGAAGATCAACCTGGAAAAATTCCGCTCGGATTTGTATGGAATGGTGCGAGAGATTCATGCCGGGCGTTATCCGTTCAACAATTTTCTCTATTGACCAACCAACAAACCGAAAATATGACACTTCACGTCCTTTCCCAACAGAACACCGTACTGAACAAGTTCATTGCGGAGATCCGCGACCGTGAGATCCAGAAGGATTCGATGCGTTTCCGACGGAATATGGAGCGGATCGGCGAGATCACGGCCTACGAGATTTCGAAGGCGTTGCACTACCGTCCGCAGGTTGTCGAGACTCCGTTAGGCGAGGCGACGGTCCAGGCGATCGACGACCAGTTGGTGATTGCCACGATTCTTCGTGCGGGGCTTCCCTACCACCAGGGTTTTCTGAACTATTTCGACGATGCGCAGAATGCCTTCGTGTCGGCCTACCGCAAGAGCACGAAGGACGGGAAATTCAAGGTGAAGGTGGAGTATATCTCGTGCGGGAGTCTGGAGGGCAAGACGCTGCTGCTGGTGGACCCGATGCTGGCGACGGGTTCGTCGCTGGTTCTGACCTACAATGCGTTGTGCGAGAAGGGCGGGACTCCGGCGCACACGCATGTGGCGGCTGTGATTGCCAGTGAGCAGGGCGTTGACTATGCGATGAAACACATGCCGTATCAGACGACTACGATCTGGACGGCGGTTGTCGACGAGGAGTTGACCTCGCGGTCGTATATCGTTCCGGGTATCGGTGATGCGGGCGATCTGGCCTACGGTGAAAAGATCTGACGGGCGATGAAACGGAAGATCGGGTTCGTTTTGGCGACGTTTGCCGCCACGGTGGCGGTGATGGCGGTCCAGAAGCCGGTTTTCATGGCGTGGTACGCTTTGGAGGCTTCGGGTGCGGGATTCGGGGGCTGGCTGGCGGTGTTGTGGCACGGGCTGTCGCTGGACCTGACCGTAGCGGGCTATGTGACGGCCCTGCCGCTGCTCATAACGCTTGCCACGCTGTGGGTGCGTCTTCCGGAGCGGCTCTGGCGGGGTATCCTGACGGGTTATTTCGTGCTGGTAGCCATTTTCACGGCGGTGATCTTCTCCGTGGACGTGGCGCTCTACGAACATTGGGGCTTCCGCCTGGATTCCACGATCCTGATCTATCTGGCCGATCCGAAGGAGGCGATGGCGAGTGTGGATTTCTGGCTCGGGGTGCGTCAGACGCTGTTGGCGGCAGTCTATGCGGGTCTGATGATCGTGCTCTACCGCCGGGTGCTGCGGCTTTTCGACGGCGAACCGACGGGCTGGCGCGCGGCAATCCCCGGAAGCCTGGCATTGCTCTTGCTGGCGGGTTTCGACTTTCTGGCCATCCGCGGCGGCACGGGAGCCTCGACGGCCAATGTCTCGAAGGTTTACTTCAGCTCCACGATGTTCCTGAACCATGCGGCGACGAACCCCGTTTTTTCGTTTCTTTCGAGCCTGGGCGACCAGAATACGGACTACGCTTCGGAATATCCCTTCTACGGGGAGGCGGAGCGTGCGGCGCGCTTCGAGGCGCTGCGGGGCAATGCCCCGGGAGCTGCCGGCCCGACGGAACGGCTTCTGAAGAGCGATCGTCCGAACGTGGTGCTGGTGATCCTGGAGAGCTTCGCCCGCACGGTGATGGACGAGACGGTGGAGGGTGAGGCGGTGATGCCGAACATGCAGCGTTGGAAGGAGAAGGGCGTCTGGTTCGAGAACTTCTTTGCCAATTCGTACCGCACGGACCGCGGGGAGGTTGCGATTCTGAGCGGCTTTCCGGCCCAGACGCACCTGTCGATCATGAAGCTCCCGGCGAAGAGCCACAATCTGCCGTCGGTGGCGCGCACGCTGGGTGCGGCGGGTTACGCGACGAGTTTTTCGTACGGCGGGGACCTGAACTTCACGAATCAGGCCTCGTACATGTACGCGACGGGCTGGCAGGAGCTGATCTGGCAAAAGGACCTCCGGTTCGACGCGCGGCCCTCGGACTGGGGCTATGACGACGCGCTGATGTGCGATTGGTTTGCCGATCGGGTGATCTCGCTGGATGCGGCGGGCAAACCCTTCCTGGCGGGTCTGCTGACGCTGAGCAGCCATAAGCCCTTCGACGTTCCCTACTCGAAGTTCGAGGATCCGGTGCTGAACGCCATGGCCTTTTCGGATGACTGCGTGGGGCGGATGCTCGACCGGCTGCAGGCTTCTCCGGCATGGGAGAACCTGCTGGTGGTGCTGGTTGCCGACCACGGCTATCCCTACCCGCGGACGCTGACCTACAACGAGCCGCTGCGGCATCGGATCCCGATGATCTGGACGGGCGGTGCGGTGTCGGAACCCCGGGTGGTGGAGACCTACGCTTCGCAGATCGACCTGGCAGCGACGCTGCTGGGTCAGATGGAGCTTTCGCACGCCGATTTCGATTACAGCAAGGATATTTTTGCCCCGGCGCCACCCCGGAAATTCGCCTACTATACGTTCAACGAGGGTTTTGGCGTGGTCGATTCGCTGGGTGCCGCGGTTTGGGACGCCACGGGCGACCGGGTGGTGACGGCAACGAATCCCGAGCTGCTGGACGTGGGCCGGGCGATGCTGCAGACGACCTATACGGACATCGGGCGGCGTTGAAAATACCGTATTTTAGGTATTGCCGCACAGGGATTGCGGCGTTATATTTACGGTGGACGAAAAAATACCTGTTTTTATGTATAAATCCGGAGGATATGGCGGCGATGACCGCATGTGTGACCTGGTCTGCGACCGCTATGCGGTGCTGCAGGTGATGAGCCGTTTCGGCATTGCGCTGGGCTTCGGGGACAAGACGATCGCGGAGGTCTGTGCGGATAACCAGGTCGATACGGCGACGTTCCTGGCGGTTGTGAATCTGCTGATGAACTTCGGCAACGGCGAGGAGCTGGCCGGCGAGGTCTCGGTGCGTGCGCTGACCGACTACCTGCACAATTCGCACGGCTATTTTCTGGACTTCCGGCTTCCGACGATCCGCCGCAAACTGATCGAGGCGGTGGATTGCTCGCAGAGCGACGTGTCGTTTGCCATCATGCGCTTTTTCGACGAATATGTGGCCGAGGTCCAGCGTCACATGGCCTACGAGGAGCAAACGGTCTTTCCGTATGTGGAGTCGCTGCTTGCGGGGGAGAAGAATACGACCTATTCGATGGATATCTTCCGACGGCAGCACGACCAGGTGGATGCGAAGTTGCGCGAGTTGAAGAACATCATCATCAAATACTACCCTTCGGGGAGCACGAACCAGCTGAACGGCGTGCTGTTCGACATTTTCACGTGCGAACAGGAGCTGGCGTCGCACAACGCCGTGGAGGATGAGATTTTCATTCCTGCGGTGGAGCGGTTGGCGGCAACGGGCCCGCGTCTGGCGAAACCCGAACCGCTGAGCACGCGGGAGAAGGAGATCATCGTCTGCGTGGTGAAGGGGATGACGAACAAGCAGATTGCCGATACGCTGTGCATTTCGGCGCATACGGTCATCACGCACCGGCGGAACATTGCCGCGAAACTGCAGATCCACTCGGCGGCGGGTCTGACGATCTACGCCATTGTGAACAAACTGGTCGAGCTCTCCGAAATCAAGGAGACGTTGCCTGAATCATAAACAAGCCATGACACACGAATCGGAACTTCATTCCCATCACCACCACCATCACCCGGCGGTGTCGTCACTGAACAAGGCCTTTCTGTGGGGGATTGCCCTGAATGCGGGCTTTGTCGTCGTGGAGTTCGCCGTGGGGCTCTGGTACGGTTCGATGGGGCTGCTCTCCGATGCGGGGCACAACCTCTCGGACGTGGCGAGCCTGCTGATGGCGATGCTGGCCTTCCGGCTGGCGCAGGCGCACGCCACCCCGAAATATACCTATGGCTATAAAAAGAGCACGGTGCTGATTTCGCTGCTCAACTCGGTGATCCTGCTGATTGCCGTGGGGGTAATTATCGCCGAGAGTATCGGCCGGATGCTGCACCCCGAGCCGGTCGTCGGCGGGGCGATTGCCTGGACGGCCGGCATCGGCGTTGTGGTCAACGGCTTTACGGCGTGGCTCTTCCTGAAGGACAAGGAGCGGGATCTGAATGTCAAGGGCGCCTACCTGCACATGGCTGCCGATGCCCTGGTATCGATTGGGGTGCTGGTTTCGGGCGTCGTGATTTCCTGGACGGGCTGGACGCTGATCGACCCGATCGTGGGCCTGGCGGTTGCGGGGGTAATCGTGGCTTCAGTGTGGTCGCTGACGCGCGACAGCCTGCGTTTGTCGCTCGACGGGGTCCCTGCGGGGATCGACGTCGCGGAGCTGGAACGGCGGATGCGAGCCGTCCCGGGCGTGCAGGCGGTCCACCATATCCATGTCTGGGCGCTCAGCACGACCGAAAATGCCTTGACGGCTCATGTTGTTCTGTCGGACTTCTCGGAACTGGAACGGATCAAGCGGGATCTGAAGGCGCTGGCTGCCCATTCCGGCATCTCCCACGCTACGCTGGAGTTCGAGACCGCATCGGAACGCTGTGCCGATCTTTGCGACTGAAATCCTGTCAGAGGATTGCCATCCGCCGGGGCGCGGAGCGATTCCGATCCGAACAGTTGGGGTTGGATTTGTTTTTCTCGGGGGAGGCACCGATCTTTGCACTCATCAGGTGATGAATTCGAATTTGTGGGTGTGACGCAACTTTTCAGGCCGGTCTGTCTTCAGGTCGGCCGTTTTTGTGTCTCTTTTGGCATCATTACCTCTCTTTTCGGACCGGGTTTCTCGGGGATTACGGAACGGGATCGTACCCGCTTCCGCCCCAGGGGTGACACTTTGCCAGTCGGCGCAGGGTGAGCCAGAGACCCTTGAGGGGTCCGTATTTGCGCAGGGCTTCGAGTGCATATTGCGAGCAGGTGGGGGTAAAGCGGCAAGAAGGCGGCGTGAGGGGCGATATGCAGAGCTGATAGAAGCGCACGAGCAGAATCAGCGGCCAGGCACAGATCCGTTTACAGACTCCCGGCAATCGATTCCAGAATCCGGTGGACGGCATGAGCGATACTTTTTGCGGAGAGGGGTTCCTTGGAAGCGTAGATGAGAGCGAGATCGAGATTCAGGGGACGACCTTCTGTGAGGATCTGCTTTTGCAGACGGTAGGCCTCCTTGGTTCTGCGGCGGAGGAGGTTCCGTTTGTTGGCTCGTTTGTGGAACTTTTTGGGGACCGAGAAGAGCACCTCGACGCTTCGTTCCGTATCGGGTTCTGCGAACCAGACGTATCGGAACGGGAAGATGAAGCCGCTCTCTCCGGCCTCGAAAAGTCTGCGCACTGCACCCAGCGAGCGCAGTCTTTCATTGCGGGGGAGCGAGTGCGTAGCCATTTTCGTGGGGGGGGGGTGCGTCAAGGGCCGGCTCTTCGGGGTTGGGTTTCCGGGTCTTTTACTTTTTGGTTTCCGGGGCCGGGGCGCGGCGAGCCCGGTTTTTTTTGGCGAGTTTATGCTGCTGGGTGCGGATAAACTCCTCTTTGCGGGCGTCGGTCACCAGCTCCACGGGGGCGATCTCCTCTCCATTGCGAACCTTCTGGAGGAAGAGGTCGATGGCCTTCACCATCGAGGGCGCCTCGGGCGTGGGTGCATTGGCCAGGACGGTTATTCCGGCTTCGAGCGCAGCCTTCAGGGTCCCCTCGCCGAAAACGGCGACGGGGGGCAGACCCTCTGTCCCGAACTTTTCGACGAGTGCCTTCACATCCGACGGGGAGTAGAGGGCCAACAGGTCGTACTCCTCCATTTTGAGGGCTTCGAGGTCGCTGGCGACGGTCCGTGCGAGGATGACGGGATCGACGGCGAGTTTGAGTTTTGCGAGCGTTTCGGGGAGTTCGGGTTTGTGGGGTTCGCTCAGGGCGAGGAGGAATTTCTCCTCCTTGTGTTTGATGATGAGTTCGACGAGGGAGGTAAATGATCCGTCGGCGAATGATATTTTACGTTTCCGGTAAACGATGTACTTCTGGAGATAGAGCGCCACGGCTTCGGTCTGGCAGATGTACTTCATGGTTTCGGGCACGGATATGCGGGCCTCTTCGCAGATGTGGAAGAAGCTGTCGACGGTAGTCCGGGATGTGAAGATGACGGCGGAGTGGGACAGGATCTCGACTCTTTGGGCGCGGAATTCCTTCAAGGATACGCCTTCTACCCGGATAAACGGTTTGTATGCCACCTCGACCTGGTATTTCTGGGCCAGTTCGTGGAACGGGGACTTTTCGATGACAGCGGGCCTGGGCTGTGAGACCAATACGCTCTTTACTTTCAACGTTACGGATGTTTAGGGTTGTCTTAAGTGGTGTTCATCTTGCCGCAAGGAGCCATAAGAGACTGATTGGGAAGACTTCCACGGTGCAAAGGTACAAAAACCAATGCAAAATCGAAATTTTTTTAGAAATAAAGAGGTTGAGGGATTCTCTAAGGTATAAAACGGCCGTAATGATCAATTCCACGGCCCCGACGAAGAACCAGACATCTCCGGTACCGCGAGGGCACAGGGCGAAGAGGAGGAGTGTCGGGGATGTGATGATGACGGCCAGGGCGAAGTAGCTCCTGCGGAGGAGGGCGAGATGGGAGGTGAAGGGTTGCGAGAGGGTGATGGCTCCGGAGATCCGGATCAGGGAGGACTGGAAGAGCACCACGGCGCACCAGGCCGCCGTAGCGAGGAGACTGAGTGCGAGGACGGCGCCGTGGGAGAGAGCCTGGCCGAACCGGGGTGTCATGAGCGTATCTCCGTACTTGACGGCGATGACCCCCATGAAGAGCATTCCGATTGCCGTTGTGATGTTCAGGAAGCGGGAGAAACTGTTTCCTCCGGGCTCTTCGGAGAGCCGTTCTCCGGAGGTATTGTCGCGGGAGATCCGTTTCAGGAGAGTTTTTACGTCTCCGAGATTCCGGTACAGGAGTGTGGCGTAGGTTGCGGCGAGCAGGAGCACGAAGCCCTGGAATACGGCATTTTCGGTCAGGGACGTCCCGACATGTCGTTCGAAGCGTTTGGGTTGTACGGTATAGGATTCCCGGCCGAAGAGGGCCGTTTCCGTCGTGTCGCGCCAGGGAGAGGGGATGGGAGCCTCCGCATCGGCAAACGCTCCGCCGTCTGCGCCGCAACGCAGCGAATCAACCGACGCGGGGAGGATGGAATCCCCTTCGCAACACAGCGAATCCGCCTCCCCGTATCGGATCGAATCCGCGCCGTTCCGCGCCGAATCCGGCTCCGGTATGACATTCGCCGGGCCGTGTGCCGAATCACCTCCGATCCGGGCGTCCGCAACTTCGGGCCGAATATGTTCCTGAGGTTGGATCATCCTGCAAAGGTGCGTTTGAGGGTAATCCGAATGGTGGTACCCTTCCCGATTTCGGAGTCGATGACGGCGATCTTACCCTGGTGATACTCCTCGACGATGCGGCGCGAGAGCGAGAGCCCGAGCCCCCATCCGCGGGTTTTGGTGGTGAATCCCGGTTCGAAGATCCGTTTCCAGTTGCTTTTTGGAATCCCCTTTCCGGTATCCTTGACGTCGATCATGACATGCTTGTCGTCCGAGGAGATGCGCACGTCGATGGCTCCGTGGCCCTGGAGTGCGTCGAGGGAGTTTTTCATGAGGTTTTCGACGACCCATTCGAACAGGGCGGCGTTGATGTTTGCCTGTACGGGAGCGATGGCCAGCCCGTTGTAGTCGAGCGTGACGTTGCGTGGTATCCGCTTGCGGAAGTACATGACCGACTCTCCGACCACCTCGTTGATATTTGCGGGGGTGAGGGGAGTTTCGGATCCGATTTTGGAGAAGCGGTCTGTGATCTTCATCAGATGGGTGAGGTCCTTGTTCATCTCCTCGACGGCCGTCTGGTCGATATTCTGGGAGCGGAGGTACTCGATCCACCCGAGGAGCGACGACGTAGGGGTTCCGAGCTGGTGTGCGGTCTCCTTGGCGAGTCCGATCCAGACGCGGTTCTGCTCGTCGTGTTTCGACGAGCGGAAGGCGATGAATCCCAGGGCGATGAACGCCGTGAAGACGAGGATCTGAACATAGGGGAAGTAGTAGAGCGACTTGAGGAGAGCCGATTTGCCGTAGAAGATCAGGTGGTAATGCTCCGAGGAGAACCGGAACCGCACGGGAATGGGCTGGTTTTCGGCCATGAACTTGTCGATCTGCCTGCGGAGGCGGTCGGGATGGTCGATGATCTTTTCGGGAACGAGGTGAGAATTGACGACTTCGAGATTTTCGTTGGTGATGATGAAGGGGATGTTGTTTCCGTTGGACATGATGTCAGCGACGAGCGGGTCCTGGATGGTCCCCATGATGTCGCGGCTGATACGTTCCATGGCGTGGGCCCAGAGCGCGACGTCATGCTGCTCCTTCTCCTTGAGTTTCCGGGCCATGTCGTTGGTGTAGAGCAGGGAGAGGACTCCGAGCAAGACGCCGATGACGATGACGACGAGCCGGTTCCGGAAAGCGAATTTCTGGGCATGGAATTTCATCTCTGCGAACGTTTTGTTTCCGGTTATTTCCGGGCGGTATCCTGTTCGGTGGTGATCCGTTTATACTCCTGCGGGTTGTTGAGGATGCCGATGGCGCGTTGCACTTCGGTATCTTCGGGGAGCGAGTGTTCGATCACGCCGGCCTGGTATCCGTGGCGCATCACGATGTCGTTGTTGATCGTCTCGATGACCTGTTCGCGGTAGGTTTCGAGATTGGTCCGGGTGTCGTCCTTCAATTCGGCCTCGACTTTTTCGAACTTCTCTTTCAGGTCGGCGAACAGATCCTCGTCGGCCGCTTTTTTCAAGGCTTTGAGGGCGCGTCGGGTATCCGACTCATAGGGAACCTTTTTGTCCTTCATGAACTCCGCGAAGTCGGCGTAGTCCTGGTCGGAGATCGAGAAGGTGCGGATATCGATGGTTTTTCCGGGATTGCGGCGGGTGTATTCGTCTCCGAAATCCTCGATAAAGCCCATGGCGTACAGCGTCATGGCGAAGCGGGAGATGTATTCGGGTTCGGTGCGGATGTCGGGCATGATCCCGCCACCGTCGTAGACTTTTCGTCCGGCGCGGGTCGAGAACTCCGAGATCAGCGAATCGGGGACCGTGCGGATGTCTCCCTCCTGCGAATGGGAGTAGTCGATGGCCTGGATGCAGCGGCCCGAGGGGATGTAGTACTTGGCGGTGGTGAGTTTGAGCATGGTGTTGTAGCCGAGGGGCCGTGTCGTCTGCACGAGGCCCTTTCCGAAGCTGCGCTGTCCGATCAGGACGGCGCGGTCGAGGTCCTGCAGGGCTCCGGCGACGATTTCGGCGGCCGAGGCGGAACTTCCGTTCACGAGGACGACGAGCGGCAGGTCCGGCAGCACGGGCTCGGTATTGGTTCGGAATACCTGTTTCGAGTCTTCGGAGCGGCCTTTGGTGCTGACGACCTCGGTGCCTTTGGGAACGAACATGCCGAGGATCTTGACGGCCTCCTGCATGATTCCGCCACCGTTCGAGCGGTAATCGAGGATGAGTCCCTTCAGTTCGCCCTCCTTCCGGAGGCGTTCGACGGCGGCCCGCATCTCCTCGTAACACCCTTCTGTGAAGTCGTTGTGGCGGATGTATCCGATTCCGTCGGCCACCCATCCGGCATAGGGCACCCCGGGGATAGCGATTCGTTCGCGGCGGATGACGGCGGTCTGTTTCGAGCCGTCGAGGTGTTCGACCTCGACACGGACCTTGCTGCCGGGTTCGCCCTTGAGGCGGGAGGAGACCTCCTCGGTGGTGAAACCCTTGGCATCCTTTCCGTCGATGGCCAGGATCTTGTCTCCGATCCTGAGACCTGCGAGGTCGGCGGGCGAGCCCTGATAGGGCTGTGCGATGCGGACGTAGTCCTCCTTCTGCCGGATGAGGGCTCCGATTCCGCCGTACTTGCCGGTGGTGAGGAGCTCGAAATTCTGCATCCCCTTTTCGGGGATGTATTCGGTGTAGGGGTCGAGGTCGCTGACCATGCCGGCGGCAGCCCCCTCCATCAGTTTGTCGGGATCGACCTCGTCGACGTAGTTGAGCGAGAGTTCACGCATCATGTTGACGGTGATCTCCATGTTCCGGCCGAGCCCGAAGTCGTTCCGGGCGGCGAAGATCGTGATGGCAGCTGCGGCGACAAGGGCTGCGGCGGCCAGCGTGCGGTATTTTCTATTCATGGTGTCTGATCATATTGAGATACGAATCGAGCCTGTACTGTACGCGGGCCACGCCGCGCCGGATACCCTCGATCCGGATCCATTGTCCGTATTGTTCGACCTTGATCTCATCCTCCCAGAGCAGCGAGAGTTTTTTGCCCCAGTTGTCGGCCCGGAAGGTCATCACGCCGTCGACTTCGCTGCGGAGCGAGAAGCCCTCGGATCGGAAGGCGTTGAGGATCTGTTCGCGGTTTTCGACGACATCACCCTCGACCTGCCGCACGATGAATCCGAATTTGGGGTAGAACGCTGCGAGCAGGAGTATCGCTCCGGGCAGCAGCATCCCTCTCGGGGTGTGGAACATCACGTAGAGGGTCTCCGGGATGGAGAGTCGTGCGGTTCCTGCGAGGCGGTTCAGATACATGATCGCTGCACAAAGAACGCACAGGGCGCAGAAATATTTTAACGAGCGAATGAAGTATTTCATGACAAGTGACGTTTGTTTGTTGTTTTTCAGGTTTTTCGTGCGGCGGCCGTCCGAGCCTGCCGACCTTTGTCTATTTATTGACCGCCTTCGGATATCCGGATCGCGGGCTTGGGACCGTCTATTTTTTTGCATATGCGGCGATTCGGTCCGCGACCTCGCGCATGAGCCATCCGGGCGTGGAGGTTGCGCCGCAAATCCCGACGCTTTCCGCCTCCTCGAACCAGTGGGGTTCGATCTCCGCGGCCTCTTCGACGACATGCGTCCGGGGGTTGGCCCTGCGGCACACTTCGGAGAGCACCTTTCCGTTCGAGGACTTGCGCCCGCAGACGAAGACTACGACGTCGAACCGCCCGGCGAACTGCGTGAGATAGTGCTCGCGGTTGGCAACCTGGCGGCAGATCGTATCGTCGATCCGTACCTGTTCGGGATCCGCGGCCCGTCGTTTCATCTCGGCGCCGAGCGCTTCGAAGAGCGCGATGCTCTGGGTGGTCTGGGAGAGGAAGTGGATCGGGCGGTTGAAATCGATGGTCCGGAGGTCGTCGGTGCTTTCGATCACGATCGTGGGGTCCTGAACCTGCCCGGTGAGTCCTACGACTTCGGCGTGTCCCCGCTTTCCGAGGATGACGACCTGCCCGCCGAGAGGCCTCATCTCCGCATGGGCCTGCATGACGCGGCGCTGGAGCCGGGCCACGACCGGACAGGTGGCGTCGATGACGCGGATTCCCAAATTCCGTGCCTCTTCATAGGTGGTCGGGGGTTCTCCGTGGGCGCGGATCAAGAGACGTCCTCCGGCGATTGCGGGCATTCCGGCATGGGTCACGGTCTTCAGCCCGAGGCGTTCGAGGCGCTGGACCTCGATCCTGTTGTGCACGATATCCCCGAGGGAGTATACCGTTCCGCCGTCGGCCAGGGCCTGCTCGGCCTGCGTGATCGCGCGGACCACCCCGAAGCAGAAACCCGATTTATCGTCTATTTCAATGCGCATGTTTTTCGATTTTGCGTTAGTCTCTCCGCCTTCCGTCTCTCCAGTCTTCCTGTCTTCCAGTCTTCCGTCTTCCGGCCCTCTGCTCTCTGCTCTCTGCTCTCTGCTCTCTGCCCTTTCGGCCTTATCTTGCCCCTCCTCCGGCTCCAATCTGATCCTCAACGCTCTCCTGGACCATGTTTCCGCCGCTTGTTACGCCTGCAGCCTCTCCGTTACTTCGGCGAATTTCTTGAGAAACCACGCCATCTGCTCCTCGACGGTCATGTGGCTGTTGTCCAGGACGATGGCATCTTCGGCCTGTCGGAGCGGCGAGACGGCGCGGCTCATGTCGGCCCTGTCGCGTTCGCGGACGTTTCGTTCGATTTCTTCGAGCGAGACCGGCATCCCTTTCTCCTGCAGCTCCCTGTATCGGCGCTGTGCCCTTACGGCGGGATCTGCGGTCATGAAAAGTTTCAGTTCGGCATCTGGGAATACGACGGTTCCGATATCCCGGCCGTCCATGACGACGCCTCGGCGTTTTCCCATCTCCTGCTGCATGGCGACGAGTTTCTGCCGCACTTCGGGGATGGCGCTGACCTGGCTTACGCAGTTCGAGACCTCGATGGTCCGGATCTTTCCTTCGACCAGATCTCCGTTTACGTAAATATCGCTGGCCCCGCGTTCCGGGTTGAAGCGGAAGGAGATGGCGATTTCCGGGAGGAGTTTGACGACGGCCTCTTCATCGACGATTCCGGATCGGATTGCCCCGTGAGCGAGGGCATGGAGGGTTACGGCGCGGTACATGGCGCCGGTATCGATAAAGATGTATCCGAGCCGGGCAGCGATAGCCTTTGCGAAGGTGCTTTTCCCGCATGAGGAGAATCCGTCGACGGCGATTATGATTTTACGTTTTTGTTTAGTGTCCGACATTTGGGAATATGTCAAAGAAGGTGGATAATATGGTGTAAATACCGAGTATTCCGATGATCAGCCCTGCGACATGGTTGATTGTGAGCATGTGCCGGGGCCTGAATCTTCGGCGGAACAGGTTGATGACGCAGGCGAGGAAAGTCCACCATGCCGCGGCCCCGCAGAAGAATCCCGCGATGACGAAGACTGCGCGGATGAATCCGCCGACGGTATGGTCTGCCATTTCGCCGCCGGATATTTTGAATACGGCGAAGAATGCGAGGATGTAAGGGACCACCATGATGAAGTTTGCGATGGTGAGTCCGAAAATGGAAACGAAGTCCTGCCAGAGGGATGTTTTTCCGGCGCGGTTTCTTCGGATCTGAGGGACGGGGTTCTGAGCGAAGATGAAAACGCCGACGATAACGACGAATATGCCTCCGATGACGCGCAGGAGCGTATCGTACTGTTCGATCTGGTTTTGGAGCATGGAGTAGAAGAACAGGGCGATCATGGCCATGAATGTATCGGCACAGGCGACGCCGATACCGGAAATGATCCCTGAGCGTCTGTTTTTCGATAGAGTCCGCTGGATGCACAGCACGGCGACGGGGCCGACGGTAATTGAGGCGGCCACGCCGACGCAGATACCCCGGAACAGGGTTTCAAGGATCTCGAATGCCATTTTGTCGGAGTACAGGTTTTTAGATGACAAAGATACGAAGATTTCATGAATTCGGAGAAAAATCCGGGACAATAATATGGCGGGGGATGCTCTGTTGGATGGAATATCCGTCGTATTGTCCGTCTTGTCCGGAGGGCCCGGACCGTTGCGAGATTGGATTTGCATATGGCTTTTTGTTGTACGATTGAATCATTTTATAAAAGGGGCTGTATGCGGCGGTTTGTACTTTTATTTTTGAATAATCGAAGTCTTTTGTGGTATGAATACGAATTTTATTACATTTACATGTCTGCCGATCCTGTTGGTCTTGTCCGGTTGCGGACATGCGGAAGAGAAAGCGGCTCCGGATCCGGTCCTTCCGCAATCCCCTGTACATGTAGCGAGCATTTCGACGCGGAATCTCCAGCCACATGGAATAAATTCGCATGTGGGGGATCTCGATCGTTCGAATCTTGAGTTGAACTATCGGTCGTATGTAGAGATAAAGCCGGATCTTTTGGGTGCAAGTCAGGTTACCTATCCCCGAGTCAAGCAACTTTCGGACGGTCGTTATATACTGTTTTATCAAGACGGACACATCGGCTGGAACATCTACTACTCCCAGAGCAACGACGGGAAGGTGTGGAGCCGTGGTCGGGAGCTTTTTTCGAGTTATCGGGTCGAAAACAATACGGATGACCGGTGCTTTGCGACATGCGACGCGCTGATTCTGCAGAACGGGGACATTCTGGCCGTGAGCTCGTTCCGGACGAATATGGGATTTTATACGAATCTGGCGGGTAACGGAATCATGATGCGACGGAGCCGAGATAATGGACGGACCTGGGATGCGGAGCAGATCGTTTATCAGGGTTCGAACTGGGAGCCGTATCTGCTGCAATTGCCGGATGGGAAAATCCAGCTCTATTTTACGGATGCCAATACGGCGACATGGAGTTCGGGGACCTCATTGATCGAATCGCAGGACAACGGGCAGACGTGGAGTCCGGCTTTGGGAAGTGCTCCCTATAAAATCATCCGTCAGATCACCAAATACGAGGGCGGTGAGCCTGTCTATACGGATCAGATGCCGTGTGCGATTCTGCTGAATGACGGTCATACCCTTGCGGCGGTGTTGGAGTCGTGCCTGGCGGACGGCTCCTATTGGATAACGATGGCCTATGCGGAGGATGACTGGGTCCATCTTTCCGGGACTGAGGAGGGGCCTGCGGACCGCCAGTCGAATCTGTTTGTCGGAGCCGGGGGTTATCTCGTGCAGTTCCCGTCCGGAGAGACAGCCGTTTCGTATAATGATTCGGAATCGCTGTTGAGCATCCGGATGGGAGACGAACAGGCCCGGAATCTTCGGGAGCCCTACCGACCGTTCAAGGGGTATGGCTACTGGGGAACGATGGAGGTTACGGGCGGTCATACGGTGATGGCCTCGATGCATGCTTCGATGGCTTCATCGCAGAATATGATCATGGTGGGCGAATGCGTACTGAACCACGGTGTGGAGGCTCCGTTGCAAAGCATCCGGGTGGATGGCGACAATTCGGATTGGGATGGCGTGGACCAGGCGCTTTTTATCGGCAGCAACTCTCCGGTTCAGGGCCTTTTCCGATTTTCTCACGACCGGGATCATGTCTATGTCTGCGTGGATCTTTTGGATGAATCGGTCTCTGCTTCGGATTATGTCGTTTTGGAATTGGATCGGCTTTCTTCGAGCGAACGGCCGTCGGAGAACGCGCTCCGGGTCCGGCTCAACTCCCGGAACGCACGGACTGTCAGTCGATTTTCGGACGGAGCATGGACCGAATCCGCAGATTTGTCGTTGGAAAGTGCCTGTAGACAGAGCGATGAGCAGGCAACCGCACCCGAAGATCGGGGATGTATCTGGGAGTTGTCCGTTCCGAAAGCAGTTTTGGGCTTGTCGGATGGCGACCGGCTTCTGTTCCACGCGACCTTGTCGGATGCGCAATACGGGATGGATACATTCTCAAATACTTCAGACGTTGCCGCGGATACATGGCTTCCTGTGACCTTAAAATAGGAATTGTGACGGATTACATGTGTACTTGATAGGCCTGTCTCATGCTGAGAATTGAAGATCTGTTTCAAATCAAATAAATATATTTAGCGTGCAGGTATTGGGCTTATTTTTGCCAAAAGGTTAATTTTGGCAATATCTGTGCTGTCAGAAAATATAATCTTTAAATCAATGGCTGAAAGTTGCCGGGCCGGGTGTTTTCTAAATTTGTAAAAAGAGATCATTCGCGGCAATATCCGGAACCGGGCAGGTTCGGGTCTTTTGTTTTTCCGAATGGCGAGTTTCGGAATCGTTCGCATCTCCCGTCGTGAGGCGTTTTGAAAGAGATGATCTCCGGCCTGTTCTGAAGACAGGAAAATATCCGGTTACGGCGAGAAATTAACCTCTTAATAGTATGATTATGAAGACACCTATCCGATCATTTGTTTTCAGGCTGCTGGTATTTGGCCTTGTGTTGTGTGGGGGTGCTCCCGGGATTTATGCATCGTCCCCGACATCCCGGATGTCGTTGCCGGAGGATCTGCTGACGATTGTCGGGGATTCGGCCTTGTTGCGGAAACCGGAGAATCTGACGGTTGCCTGCTACACGTTTCCAAACTACCATCCTTCGGCTTTCCACAATAAACTTTACGCGCCGGGTTGGACGGAATACAACCTCACGCGGAGTGCGCGTCCGTGGTACGAAGGACATGCCCAACCCCGTACACCTCTTCTCGGAGAACTGGACGAGAGCCTTCCGTCGACATGGGAGACCTATAACGAACTTTGCAAGGATAGCGGTATCGACGTTCTGATCTGGGACTGGTACTGGTATGACGGGAAACCGTGTTTGCATGAAGCGTTGGAGAACGGTTTTTTGGAGTCGCGGAATTGCGGGGATGTGAAGTTTGCCTGCATGTGGACGAACCACCCGTGGTATATCCTGTATCCGACCAAGCTGACGAACGGATACAACGCCTATCCGCCCAGTTACGATTCTCCGGATTTTTCGTATGAGGAGGCATTCCGGAGCCTCTCTTATATTATTTCGCGTTATTGCCATTTGGAGAACTACTGGCGGATCGACGATAAACCGGTTATTTGCATCTGGGACCCGAACCGCCTGGAGCAGCGTCTCGGCCTGGAAAATGCGAAGCGGTTGTTCCGGGAACTCGAAGCTTTTGCCCGTTCGTTGGGTCACAAGGGGCTTCATTATCACTCGTCGGGATTCTACACACCGAATTCCCGGGAGATGGGTTACAGTACGGCGGGTTCGTACAACCCTCTGACGTGGGTTGCCGACTACTATCAGCCTCAGGATGTAGAGTTGCCCGATTACGGGGATGTGGTTGCGGATGTCGTGACCAAGCTCTGGCCGGAACATTACAACAGGTTTGAGATTCCGTATTTGCCGTCACTCTCTCCGGGCTGGGATTCGACACCGCGTTATATCGCTCCGGACGGCAAACGTCCGACGACTCCGGAGCGACGCAAATGGCCTGCGTGCGTGATTTTGGAGAATGAGAATCCGGGGGCTTTCAAGGCGTTGGTTCAGGCGTCGTTCGCCTATCTCAACCAGCATCCGGATGTTCCGCCGATCATTACGATCGCCTGCTTCAACGAGTGGAGTGAGGGACACTATCTGCTGCCCGACAACCGCTTCGGGTATGGGATGCTCGATGCCTTGGGCGAGGCTTTGGGCAAGGAGAATTTGCATCAGAAACGCGGGAAATAAATCCGTATGAACCGACCTAAAACCAAGAGTTATGTCCGGATTTCAAATTCGAAGGGTAATATTTTATTGCGGCATTCTGTGGGTGAGCCTTTTGGTGGGTTTGTCGGCAGTTTCTGCCGCAGACAATGATTTCTATGCGTCTCCGGTATCCGTGGTGACGGGTAAGGTGACCGATGCCGAAGGGCGCCCACTTACCGGAGCCGTCATTCAATTGAAGGACAAGCAGGGCGGAGTGATTGCCGATGCGGAGGGTTCGTTCCGTATTGAGGCGAGCCCGGAAGACACGCTGATTTTTTCGTTTCTCGGGATGGAGAATGTTTCGATCGTGGTCGGCGCGCAGAGTGTGATCAACGTGGTGATGCAGGAGAAGCCTTCGAGTCTGGAGGAGGTGACGGTTGTAGCCTTTTCCCGGCAGAAGAAGGAGAGCGTCGTGGGTTCGATTACGACGATTAAGCCGGGGGACCTGAAGGTTCCGAGCAGCAATCTGACGACCTCGTTTGCGGGGCGGATGTCTGGAATGATTGCATACCAGCGCAGCGGTGAGCCCGGGAGGGACAATACGGAGTTTTTCATCCGCGGCGTTACGACGTTCGGTTACAAGAAGGATCCGCTCATTCTGGTAGACGGGATGGAGATCGGTTCGGATGATCTGGCGCGTCTTCAGACGGACGACATCGAGAGTTTTTCGATCATGAAGGATGCCATTGCAACTTCGCTTTATGGTGCACGAGGTGCGAACGGCGTTATTCTGGTAACGACGAAGGAGGGGCGGGAAGGTCAAGCTCGGGTATCGGTCCGCGTAGAGAATTCATGGTCGATGCCGACCCAGATGGTGGAGCTTGCCGATCCGATTACATACATGCGGTTGAACAACGAGGCGGTATTGACCCGCAATCCGATCGGAATACTTCCGTATCCGGAATCCAAGATCGTTGCCACGCAATCTCCGGATCGGAATCCGTATGTTTATCCGGCGGTGGACTGGCTGCAGGAGATGTTCAAGGAGTCGGCGATGAATCAGCGCGTCAACTTCAACATCAGCGGAGGAGGGAAAGTCGCACGCTACTATCTGGCGGCGACCTTTAACCAGGATAACGGTCTGATGCGGAATGAAGGCATGAACAACTTCAATACGAATATCAACTTGAAGCAGTACAACGTGCGTACGAACTTCAACGTGAACGTAACGAAGACAACGGAGGTTGCTTTCAAGTTCCAGGGTAATTTCGATGATTACCGGGGGCCGATTGATGCGGGTAATATTCTGTTCGACTATGCGCTCCATGCTTCGCCGGTGGACTATCCGAAGGTCTACGCTCCGGATGAGGGCCATCGGAATTCGAGCCATCCGCTGTTCGGTAATCTGGAGGGTGCCAATCACATCAATCCCTATGCTTTGATGTCGCGCGGATACAAGGACTACAGCCGGACGCTGGTGTTGGCGCAGGTGGATCTTTCGCAGGATCTGAAATTCATAACTCCGGGCCTGAAGGCCCGTGCCCTGCTGAGCACGACACGCTATTCCTATTTTGATTCGGCGCGGGGTTACAAACCGTTCTACTACCAGATCGGCTATTACAACCCGGAGTTGGATGTTTACAACCTGACGGACCTGAATGCCGATACGGGAAGTGAATACCTGGATTACAGCGGAAGCAAGGATATCAACTCGAAGGTCTACCTTGAAGCGGCGGTCGATTACGCCCGGACGTTCGGCAAACATGCGGTTACGGGACTCCTGGTCTATCAGAATACGCAGCAGGTGATCGGCAATCCGGCTTCGGTTCTCGAATCACTGCCTTATCGGAATCAGGGCTTGTCGGGCCGTTTTACCTATATGTACGACAACCGGTACGGCGTTGAACTGAACTTTGGTTATAATGGTTCGGAACGTTTTGCAAAGCATGAGCGTTACGGATTTTTTCCGGCCGCGGGTGTTACGTGGAACATCTCCAACGAATCGTTCTGGGAGAATTTGCGCCATGTGGTCGACAAACTCAAGTTCAAGGTTACGTATGGCTTGGTCGGCAACGATGCCATTTCGGACAGCCGTTTTTTTTACATGTCGGATGTGAACATGAACGACACGAGCAAGAGCGTATGGTACGGGACAAATTTTGCGGTGAGCCGTCCGGGCATTACGGTTCTGCGCTATTCGAACAACGACATCACGTGGGAGATTGCGCGTAAGTTGAATATCGGAACGGAGATTCGCCTGTTCGACAAGGTGGAGCTTCAGGTGGATTACTTTACCGAGGATCGTTCGAACATTCTGATGGACCGGACCAATCTTCCGAGTTCGATGGGCCTGGAGGCGACAGTCAAGGCGAATGTCGGGCGTGCGGCCTCCCGGGGAGTGGATGCCTCGCTTGATTACCAGCACTCCTTCTCGAAGGATTTGTGGATTACGGCCCGGGCGAACTTCACCTATGCGACGAGCGAATTTTTGGTTGCCGACGAGCCGGACTATGCGGCTGCGGGGCTGCCGTGGCGGTCGCGGATCGGCTACAGCCTGAGTCAGTCGTGGGGATATATTGCCGAACGTCTGTTTATCGACGAGGCGGACATTGCGAACTCTCCGACGCAGACTTTCGGGCCCTATATGCCGGGAGACATCAAGTACAAGGACATCAACAACGACGGGAAGATCGACGAATCGGACCTGGTTCCGATCGGTTATCCGACGGAACCGGAGACGGTCTATGGTTTTGGAGCCTCGATCGGCTATAAGGGTTTTGACTTTTCGTTCTTCTTCCAGGGCCTGGGGCGCGAGACCTTTTTCATCGATGCGGAGCAGGTTGCGCCGTTCGGGAATCCGCCGGTCGAGACGTCGGGCGTGGGAAGTTACACGCGGAAGACGGCGTTGTTCGATGCATTTGCGAAGAGCCATTGGTCGGAGAGCAATCCGGATATTTATGCGACGTGGCCGCGATTGTCGACGGATTCGTACGACAACAGCAACAATTACCAGCAGAGTACGTGGTGGATGCGCAATGGTTCGTTCCTGCGTCTCAAGTCGGTTGAGATCGGTTATACACTGCCGCGTCATCTGACGAACAAGATCCGGATCGAGGCGCTTCGAATTTATCTCAGCGGTACGAATCTGTTGACGTTCAGTAAATTCAAGATGTGGGATCCGGAGATGGGCGGATGGGGCATCGGCTATCCGCTGCAGAAAGTCTATAATATCGGACTTCAGGTTAACTTTTAATCAGGAGCAATCATGAAAAGGAAATTATATCTATTTCTGTTGGGTTTGGGCCTGTTGTCGGTTCCGTCATGCAATTATCTGGACGTGATGCCGGATAACATCGCCACCATCGAGATTGTTTTCAACAACCGGTCTACGGCCCTCAACTACCTGAGTACGTTGTACTGGTATATTCCGGAGACCGGCAAAATCGGCTCGGATCCGGGTATGGATGTGGGTGACGAGATCTGGTATTACAGCGACAAGTCCACGGATTTTCAGAATACCACGACCTTCTGGCTTGCAATGGGGCGGCAGAATACGGGTAATCCGCTTCTTGATTTCTGGAATGGAACGAATTACGGAAAGCCGCTCTTCAAGGGCCTTCGTAACTGCAATATTTTTCTGGAGAATATTGATAATGTGCGGGACATGACGGTTCAGGAGAAGAACCAGTGGAAAGCGGAGGCGAAAGTGATCAAGTCGTATCTTCATTTCTATCTGATGCGTCTGTACGGTCCGATTCCGATCATGAAGGACAACATCCCCATTACAGCTGACGAGTCGGAGGTGATGGTAACGCGGGACGGGATCGATGAGATCGTTGACTACTGCGTGGCGTTGATCGATGAATGTTACGAGGATCTTCCGTTGCGGATTACGAATCCTTCGGCCGATATGGGACGGCTGACGCGCCCTGCGGCTCTTGCCATCAAGGCGAAGATTCTGGCCTATGCCGCGAGTCCGTTCTATAACGGGAATGTGGAGTACGCGGACTTTACGGACGAGGACGGAGTGCCGTATTTCAACCAGACCGAGGATATCGGGAAGTGGCAGAAAGCCGCCGATGCCTGTTTTGCGGCGATTGAATGTGCCGAAGAGGCGGGGCATGAACTTTACGAATTTTTGAACACCACGTCGTTTGACCTGAGCGACCAGACCATTCTGGAGTTAACGAACCGTTGTAAGGTTACTGAACGCTGGACTCAGGAGTTGATTTTTGCGATCGGCGGCAATGGTATCAAGGATCTGCAGATCTACAGCCAGCCGTGGCTTGAGTCGAACTATTCGACCGACGACCGTTATTACCATGCGAAGAACGGTACGGTTGCTCCGACGTTGGCTGTTGCGGAAACTTTTTATACGAAGAACGGAGTTCCCATCGACGAGGACAAGGATTGGGCCTATGCGGAGCGTTACGAGACGCGGCAGGCGACCGAGGCGGAGAAGTTCTACATCAAGCCGGGCTATACGACGGCGAAGCTCCATTTCGACAGGGAGCCGCGTTTCTACGCGACGCTGGGGTTCGACGGATCGAGTTGGTACGGGATCGGGAAGATGGATGACAACGACATGTGGTACCTCCAGGCGAAGGCGAAGCAGACTTCGGGCAAGAAGAGCAACCGGAACTACTCCATTACGGGTTATTTTGCCAAGAAGCTTGTCAGCTACCAGAATTCGATGGTTCCGGCCAGCATCCAGATCGAGACCTATGCGTTTCCGATCATCCGTCTTGCTGATCTTTACCTGCTGTATGCGGAGTGTCTTAACGAGGCGAACCGAAATGCGGGGGCTCCGCCTGCGGACTGCTATACCTATATCGACAAGGTCCGTCGTCGGGCCGGTTTCCCGGATGGGGTTCGGAAGGACTGGGCGGACCATTCGAATAATCCCACGAAACCGGACAGTTACGAAGGTTTCCGGGACATCGTCCGTCAGGAGCGGATGATCGAACTGGCTTTGGAGGGTCAGCGTTTCTGGGATCTACGGCGCTGGAATCTTGCCGTGGAGTACCTCAACAAACCGATGCGGAGCTGGGATATCGAGCAGGAGAAGACGGAGGACTACTATAAGCTTCGCACGTATTATATTCGGGATTTCTTGAAACGGGACAATTTGTGGCCGTTGAAGACGAACGATCTTATCGTGAATCCCAACTTGAAACAAAATCCAGGATGGTAATCAGACTATGAAAACAATCAGCACATATACGGTTGTCTTGACCGGCATTTTGATGGCACTTGGCACTGCGGGGTGTAAGGAGGAAAACCACCTGCATCCGTGGGGCGAGGGGACGCTTGTCGGCGATTTGGGACAGGTTGTTGTCACGCAGACCGAAGGTATTCCGGGCGGGGCCGTGATCCATTACGAATTGCCTGATAGCAAGGATTTGCTTTATGTCAAAGCGCTTTATACGGTGGGGCAGGACACACCGATGGAGGCCCGAGCTTCGCGTTACGACCATTCGGTGACGCTCGAAGGATTCGGAGATACAGCCCCCAGAGAGGTTTCGTTGTATTGTGTGGACAAGATGGAGCATGTCGGGCCGTGCGTGACCACACAGGTGACGCCGCTTACGCCGCCGATCCAGACTGTTTTCAACAGCCTGGATGCAGGGGCGACTTTCGGAGGTATCTACGTGGATTTCAAGAACGAGGACAAGGGCGATATTGCGATCCATGTCCAGACCGAGGATGAACAGCATTTTCTGTACGAACCGATGGTCCATTACACCAGTGCGGAGAGTGGCCGTTTCTTCGTACGGGGTTTCACCGCCGAACCCCGCACATTCGGGATCTATGTCACGGATCGCTGGGGGAACCGGAGCGAGACGTTCAGCGAGAGTTATGTACCCTTTGCCGAGACGCTTCTCGATAAATCGAAGTTTGCGGTTTACAAACTGCCCAACGATATCGACTGTGATGCCTGGGCCGGGAACTTGGCATATGCTTGGAATGACGACTTCACGCCGGAATTGTTCGTTCACAGTCCGGGAGGTGATACCTTCCCGATGTGGTTTACGTTCGACATGGGACAAGTTGCCAAGTTGAGCCGTTATAAGTTTTATCACTTGTTCCGGGAGGATTATGCGTTCCAACGGGGCAATTTGAAGACTTGGGAAGTGTGGGGACGGTCCGATACGCCGCCGTCGGACGGTAGCTGGGATGGTTGGATCAAACTCATGGATTGCTCGTCCCACAAACCTTCGGGCCTGCCCGTTGGTGAAATCACGGGTGAAGACTGGGAGTACCTCAAGGCTGGTGAGGATTTCGAATTTCCGCCCGAGGCTCCGGCCGTGAGATACATCCGTTTCAAGGTTCTGGAGACCTGGGGCGGCGATGATTTCATCCATTTCACGGAGTTCACGTTCTGGGGCAACCCGGAGTAATCCATTAAAACAAAAGATATGAAAAATAGAATCATATTGGTGGTTGTTCTCTCCTTGCTGTTGTGTGGAGGCTGTACGGACATGTTCCACTCCATACAGGGGTATCTGGATGAGGGCGAGCGGCACTATGCGTCGAAGATTGACTCATTGAAGGCGCTGCCGGGGAATGAACGGGTTTTGATCAAGGGGTTGCTGATGTACGGTTACGATACGCGGGAGTGCCTGATTCGTTGGACGCCGGGGGATGGCGAGGCCCTGATTCCGATCGAGCGCACGGAGCCGGTCCAGACTTTTGAATACAGCGTTTCGGATCTTACCGACGGTTACTATACGTTTGAGGTCACGACGTTCGATGGGGACGGAAATCCGTCGCTCGTGCAGACGGTCAATGCACGCTCCTATGGATCGATCTATGCGGAGAGCCTGCGGGCCCGGGGTGTCGAGAGTTCGAAGCAGGAGGATGAACAGGTTGTGATAACTCTGACGGGCGTCCTGCAGGACTCCTATAAGAGCGTGCTGGTGTATCCGGATAAGTCGGGAGCGATGCAACGCCTGGAGGTCGCCGTCACGGATCTGAGCGTGACGCTGGACGACTGGAAGTCGGAAGGTACCTATTGGTTGGAGACCTATTACCTGCCGGCGGAGAATGCCGTCGATACGTTCATGGTCGAGTCGGAGCATTACCGGTTCCCGAAGTATGAAAACATCGCAATGGTGCCGAAGTCCGGCTTTGTGCCGCTTGTTCTGGACAACGATTTGCCGTTGAATCAGTTCGGCGGCAGTCTTTCGAATGCGTTCGACGGACAGATCAACAACGATAATTATGCGCACAGCTGGGGTGGTTGGACCTCGGGTCCTGCGTGGTTCACGTTCGACATGGGCAAGCTTGCCATTCTGCACTCTTTCCGGCTGAACGGCATAGCCCGTTCGGACCGAGCCTTCACTTCGGGCTATATGAAGCAGTGGGAAATTTGGGGCCGTGCCGATGCTCCGTCTCAGGACGGGAGCTGGGACGGCTGGACCAAACTGCTGGACTGCGCATCAGTCAAGCCTTCGGGACTCCCGGACGGGGAGTATACGGACGAGGACCTTGCGAAAGCGGCGGAGGGCGAGACATTCCTCTTCCCGGAAGGGCTTTCCGAGGTCCGTTATATCCGGATCAAGGTCAATGAGGTGTGGAGCGAGTCGGCCGGTCGTTTCCTGACCTTTACGGAATTGACTTTCTGGGAATCCTTGCCTCAGGAGTGATTGTTTTTTTACTGTTTCTGCGGCTCTTCGGATCGGATTTGGACCGGTTCGGAGGGCCGCAGGGCTTTTTGGGAGCGGGTATTGTTGATAAAATATCGAAAACTTTGGCTTCAGACTTGCATATCGGAGCGTCAAAGCGGTTAATTTTGCAAAAAACAATTTACCGAAGGAGATGGCAGAGATGAAACAATTCGGCATCGATCTGGAGTTGGACGATGCGGTGGCCCAGGGTCACTACTCGAATCTGGCGATCATATCGCACTCGACCTCGGAATTCATCATCGATTTTGCGACGGTGCTTCCGGGGGTGCAGAAGGCGCGGGTCAAGAGTCGCATCATCCTGACGCCGGAACATGCCAAACGGTTGTTGCGTTCGCTGCAGGACAACATCGTCCGTTACGAGAGCAACGTGGGCAAGATCGAGATTCCGACCCCGACCCCGATTCCGGATACGGGTCCCAAGATGGGCCAGGCCTGACGCAAAGGGGGCTGTCTAAAACTTGTTAGACAGCCCCCTTTAGCATATGAAAAATCCTAATTTTTCCGAACCGATTTGAATGTCACCAAAACGCCCTTGTGATCCGTGGGCCATACACCGAGCGGTTCGATGAACGTATCGTTGCCGGCGTCCTGCACCCGTTCGTTTCGCACGATCGATGACGACGGTCCTACGAGCACTGCATCTTTTGGAGCAAACGCTCCGTCTGACATGTAATAGACGAAATCAATACGCTCCCGCTCATCTGCTTCGGGAGCCCATGTCAAGTCTTTGATCTCTTTTTCCGGATTATCGGACGGATAGGTAAAGCCCGGGTACATCGTCGGATCGGGATGAATAACTCTGTATGCATCGCGAAACCCGGCCTCGTAGAGCTGCATGGAGCAATCCCAGGGTACGACACATCCGTTGTGATCCCATTTCTCGCGTGTTGCCTCATTCCAATCCAAATGCGACGGTTCATTGAAATCCCCGGCCAGCAGAATCAGATCGGCCTGCTCGCAGGAAACCTCTTCAAGAAACACAGCGATAGCCTCGTCGCGCGTAGATTCCCGATTCATCTTCAGCACGGTAGCAGGTTCGGTTTCCGAATCCGAAAGTCGCTGCCATGTAATGCCGTCATAGCCTCGCGGCAGATAACAGGCATAATGCGTATAATCCAGATGGGCCGGATAAAGCAGTACGTCATATCCTTCGACATCGATGCGCACTTTCATGTCGACGCCCCCCATGACCGTGGATAATCCCGTTGTAATCTCCTCGATCGGATATTTCGACAACACACAGACATCGGTTCCCTGAATCCCGTCACAGCGTCCCGAGGCGCCATGCCACGTCTGCCCGCGCCGTTTCAGCGCTTCAACCAACCGTTCGGAAGTCACGCCGTCACGGTTGTTGACTTCGCACAGGGCGACGATATGCACATCGAGACGTGCGATTTCGTCGACCAAGGCCTCGAAAGCTCCCGGGACAACCGTGGCATCACACCAAATATTGAGTTGAAGAATCCGTAATTCACGGATTTTTCCGTCATTGCATCCCAGACAGGAAAGGACAACCAATAGGAAAACAATTATATTGCGATACATATTTTATGCTTGCTTTCGTAATTACAGTATCCGGAAAATCAAGGATATTTCTTTATAGCCGGCGCGAACCGTCGGAGATCACCACGTCGTAAACTTTGGGCTTGTGGCCGTACTTGGCGTTGAACTTCTCTTTGGCCGCAGCGATGGAGTTGTCGCAAAGGTCGGTCTTCACCTTGTTGATGCGATCCGGAGAAGTGAAGAGGATAGCTCTGGAGCCGTAAAGCCCTCCGAACTTCTTGCGGACTTGTATTTTCATAATCGAGTTGTTTAAAATTTTATCGCATTTCAACATTACTTCGTAATTCCGGGCCACTCGTCGGTCCGGAACGGCGAGGCCAGCAGCCCCGATCCATCCGTCAGGTCGTCATCATAAGGGTTGTTCGCCCAGCCGTAACGGACGGCTACCGGTTCCGATACCTCGTCGCTGAAAACCACAACCGTTTTTTCGTCTCTGACATATGCCTTGGCCCATACGAATTTCCGGTCGGCACCGGAAATCGTAAAGCCATGCAGATAACCGTAACGATTGCCGTCAACCGGTCTCAGGGCGTCCGTGGCGTCGAACGTCAGCACGATACGATTGCCGTCACGTTTCATCGATCTGTAAATCGGTCCTCCTGCCGCGATGTCGGTACGGCCATAGGCTACGTTCAGTGCCGCGCGGCTCAGACGATAGCCCACGTCACGCTTGTTGCGCGGATGAATGTCATTCGCCTCTCCTATATCGGTGATGACGGCCTGTCCCGTCGCCGGCAACGCGAGCGTCCTATTCTGCGCTTCGCGCAACTCGGCCCACGCGCTTTCGCACGGCTGCGGCTCCACAGCCATGAAGTTGGCCAGTTGCACCCAGAAGAAGGGGAAGTCGTATCCCCAAAGCGCACGCCAGTCGCGGATCATCGCGGGGAATAACTCCCGGTAGCTGCGGGCCCGGTCAGCGTTGTTCTCGCCCTGATACCAAATGGCACCCTTGATACCGTATCCTGCGAGCGGTGCGATCATGCCGTTGTAAAGCAGCGAAGCGAAACTGTTGGGATTGCTATACGTTCCGCGGCCGACAAGACCGTACATCGTCGTTGTGACCGAAGGCCTGTATTCCCATTCCCCGGCAAGGTCGTACCGTTTACCGTCAACCTCCAAATACAACTCTTTCGCATCGCCCCAAATGCCACCTTCGCCGCCCGTATCCTCGACGCGGATTACAATGAGATTCTCGCCTTCGTGCAACGTCGCCGCAGGGATTTCATAGTGTCTCGGGCTATTATAACTTGCATGTGTTTCGCCGATCTTGTAACCGTTCATGTAGGAAACATCGCTGTCGTCGACTGCCGGAAGATGCAGCACACCCGCCTTTCCGGCCGCCGAGGCCGGCAGCATCACGCTCTTCCGAAACCAGATATGGCCGTCGACATGGCCCAATGCGTTTTCCCAAATCTGAGGCAGTTCCATCTTCTGCCACTCTTTCAACCGGGTTTTGCTCGTCGGGGCATACCACCGTTCTCGATCCCCGCGGTCATTCTTCAAGGCGGCCTGATAGGCACGATAATTTTTCATTCCCGCGCCGATCGCCTCGAGGGGCGAACGGGCGTCCGCGTATTGTGCATAATCCTTCGTCGTGCGCATTATGTCCCAGCTCGTCCATGTTTCGATGTCGGTTCCACCCCATGAACTGTCGATCAGCCCCACCGGAACACCCGTTTCGGCATGGATGAACTTGCCGAAATAGTATCCCACGGCCGAGAATACGCGCGAGGTTTCAGGCTTACATTCCACCCATTGTCCGGAATCGATATCCTCTTGCTCCTCGAAAGCGATTTTGTCGCCGACAGAAAGCAGCCGGATATTCGGGTTGGCCGACGATGCGATTTCAGTTTCGCAGCCAGTCGTTGGATCGAGCCGCCACTCCATATTCGACTGTCCGCTGCAAAGCCATACGTCACCCACCACGACGTTCGTGAAACGCACGGTGTCCGTGCGACCCGCAACGGTCATTTCACGCGGGGTGGCGTCGGCCTCCATAGCCGGGAGCACTGCCTCCCAGCGCCCCGTGCGGTCGGCCTTCGCCGAGGCTTCAGCCCCAGCGAAACGCACTGTGACCAGTTCGTTTTTTGAAGCATGCCCCCATACGCGGATCGGCCGTTCGCGCTGCAACACCATGTTGTCGCTGAAAAATTTCGGCATCTGTACCTCGGCTTGTGCCGATATGGAAATGGCCAATGCCGTTGTTAATACTAAAAGTCGTTTCATTGTCTATTCGATTTTCAGAATCTGTTTGCCTGCTCGCAGAGCAAAGGTTCTGCCCTGCCATACAAATTCGCCCGTCATGCCTATGGGCAGGGCGATTTTCGCCGTAAGACGGCCTTTGCTGTCAGTGCGGCAATCGACAGCAATCTCGCCTGCAGGATGCGGTACTGCGCCCGACACATGCTTCAGCCCGCCGAGTGACGGCGCAATACGTACCTGTCGGAATCCCGGAGCGGCGCTTTCGATTCCCAGTATCATGCGGAAAAGTTCCACATTAAGGCTTGCGCTCCACGCATGGCAGTCCGAGCGTGTCGGATCGGGCGTTTCGGCCCAAGTGGTCAACCCGGCGGCGAGTTGGTCGTACCACGGCTGCAACTCCTCGAACAGACGGTCGCCCAATCCTGTCACGGCCATTGCCCGATGAACATAAAATTTGAAATAAAGCGTCGCCTGAATCAAATCCGGTTCGTCCACTACGCGCATCATCACGTTGCGGGCTTCGTCGTCCGTTACGATTCCGGCCAGTATCGCAAGGGAATTCACATGTTGCGAGAAGACCCTCCGTTCATGCGTATCTGCGAAAAGTCCCCGCCGCACATCCCAATATGCGTTGCGAAAAGCCTTTCTAAGCGCATTGCCAATCTCCTCGTACTTCGCGGCTATTGCTGTGTTGCCGAATGTTCGTTCCATCTGTGCGGCATAACCCAGTCCTAACAGATAGACCACATCCTGATAGGCTGAGGTGCCGTCTGCCGAGCGGCGCGGCTGTCCGAAATCGAACTCTTCGGGCCAGTCGATGAAGAACCAATAGGGCACGTCGTGCAACAGGCCGTCCGTGCCCCGATACCTCTCGAACCAGCCGAGCACCCGCCGGAAAGCCGGCAATAATGTCTGCAGATACGCCTCGTCACCCCGCATCATCCAGTAATCGTACGCCGTGCCGAGCCACCACACCGCAAAGGGCGGAATGACCTGCGGCAGGTCGGAAGGATAGCGGCTCTGCGGAATTCCCTCGGGCAACATCGACTGTCGGCACAGATCCAACAATTGTCGCACCATGCAGGTGTCGCGTGTGTTGTAGAGCGTGATGAGCGCCTGAATACGCGCATCGCCGAAATACTGCATCTGCTCATAATAGGGGCAGTCCATGTAGGTTTCGTTGGCGCACAGACGCGCCGTGCGCCAACCAACGTTGAGCATGCGTTCCAGTTCGGGCCGTTCCGGAGCCGAAAAACGGCTCACAAGACGAAATGGATACGCCGAAAAGACCCCGCTCACGTCATCCAGTGACAACGGTTCATCCTGCGTTTCGACAGTCAGCCGCACGTAGCGCCAAGTCCGCCACCATAGCGGCTCGAATGTCCGTCCGGGACCACCATCGGCGACGATACGGTCTTCGTAACCCAGAAACAGCTTGCCTGTGGGATCGTTGCGATCCCCCTTGTCATACCCCTCGGCACCCGTATAAAGCGCCTCGGCATATCCCGCTGCAATTACAGCGCCGTGTCCGCCGCTGAACGAAAGTCGCAGGTAGCCCGTCGTTTCCTCGCCTTGGTCGAGCAGAAGCACGGCGCGGGTGTGCGCCGGAACAACCAAGACGGCAGGCTTCGCCGGAAACCCCTTCGGAAGCTTCACGCCCTCGGCCAGGACGACTTGAGCGAAACGCATTGGAATCCGCTCCGACATCGGAACTGGCGATGGCACAAGCTGCCGTTCGCCCGAACGGGCTGCGCCTTTCGGCCTGCCAAGTGCACCGCACGAGGCAGTATGCCAGTTGCTGTCGTCGAAATCCGGCTCTGTCCAGCCCCACGGATAGCGCGCGGCGGTCAATATTTCACCCGGTCCCGCGACGTAATAACCGCGAAGTCCCGTGACGGCGAGTGGTGCATAGGCGTCGTTCTTGATACACCGCCACGAAGAATCGGTATCGACAATCCGTTCGCGCTCCGTCGCACCCTGCATCAGAAACCCCGTTTCGCCCAGCGTTATTTGTGCCGCAGGTTTCAAGTCGGCATAGTTCCATACTACGGCGGTCACCGCATTCCGCCCGGCATGCAGCCACGGCGCCAGATCCACCGTCTCGTAGTTCCAATGCGCCCCGTCGCATCGCGAGGGCCCCTGCGCCGCGAGCACGCCGTTTACATAAAGTTTATAGCGGTTGTCTGCCGAAACATGCACCGCAAAGTGCCGTGGACATTTTGCCAACTCGAATACCTTGCGAAAATGGTAGACGCCATAGGCATCCGGGGACGCACCGGGCACCGAGATCCACCGTGCGGACCATGGAGCCGCCATCAACTCCGGTGCGACCGACGACTGCCGATAGCCCGGCAGCACCGGTTGTCCGATCGTAATTTGCACGGCAAATACGAGTGCCATCTCCAGCAATAGAAAACGTTTCATCGGCTATTTGCTGTCAGCGTTTTTTCATTCCTCCTGTTTTCTCAGGCTTGAGTTTCATCGCGAACCCGCCTCCGGGCGCAAGATGCACCGTCAGGGATTTGGATGTGTCGATGCGAAACGTTTCGCGCTTGTAATCCGAGGCTTTGCGGTCGGCGTTCACACCGTCGCGAAACAGCATTGCCTCGCAGTCGCCCAGAAACGAAAGATCGACATCCACTTCACGTGCCGTCCAATCCGTAATACCACCGACGTACCATATATCTCCGCTGCGGCGCGCCGTGACGATGTATTCGCCCATCCGTCCGCCGAGGATGAGTGTTTCGTCCCATACGGTCGGGATCGAGGCGATGAAATCCGTACATTCCGGTTCGCGCATGTAATTCGTCGGCGAGTCGCACAGCATGTTCAGCGGCGAGTCAAGCACGACATAGAGCGCCAGCTGGCGGCAACGCGTACCCTGACTCATCGGCTCTGAATTGCATGGATAATAATTTTGCTTCGAAGCGTTGCGCATCGCGCCCTGCGTGTAGTCCATCGGCCCGGCAACCTGACGGATGAAAGGGATTTGCACATCGTATTTTACCTGATCGACAGTCGCAGGGCTCCACTTCATCTGCTCAAGTCCATGCACGCCCTCGAAATTCAATACATTGGGCCACGTACGGTTCAGCCCCGCGGGTTTGTGCGTGCCGTGCAGGTCGAGAATCAGCTTGTATTTGGCCGCCATCTCCGCCGCACGGTAGTTAAAGTCGGTCATCTGCTGGTCGTCGCGATCCATGAAATCGACTTTGAACCCTTTGACACCCATCTCCGAATAATGCTTGCAGACGGTTTCCATATCACGGGCGAAGGCCCAGTAGCCCGCCCAGAGGATAATCCCCACGCCTTTTGCTTTACCGTAGTCGACGATCTGCGGCAAATCGATCTCCGGTATCACCTGCATCAGATCAGCTTGGAGATTTACGGCCCACCCTTCGTCAAGAATCACATATTCGATTCCTTTCGATGCCGCGAAGTCGATATAGTATTTATAAGTTTCGGTATTGATTCCCGTACGGAAGTCCACACCCGAGATGTTCCACGCATTCCACCAGTCCCAAGCGACCTTGCCGGGTTTGATCCACGACGTGTCGGCGAGCTTCGAGGGGGCGGCCAACAAGAAACTCAGGTCGCTGGCGGCGATCTGGGTGTCCGTGCCGACGATCGCCACGCGCCATGGGAATGAACGGGCTTTATCGATTCGGGCAATGAATGGTTCGCGTTCTTCGACGATCATCTGCAGATTGTTGTAACCGCCCTGTTCCATGCGCTTGGGATAAGGCGCGAAGCGTGCAGTCAGATGCTGCCCGCCGTCGCCGTTCCAGAGATACATCCCCGGATAGTCGTTCAGATCGGTTTCCGTAAAACAGATGTTTACTCCGTCGGCTACATGCACGATTGCCGGAAGGAAAATCAGACGTCCGGCATCCAGCCTCGAGAGTGTCGTTTCTGTATAGGTATTTTCGAAGGAGTTGCGCCATTGCAGGTCGATGTTGCCGGCATGGTCGCGCACGTAGGGAACCGTCACGGCACAGTCGGCGGGGAAACGGTATTCCGCCTGTTCGTTCATAATCTCAAAAGGTTCTTTCGATGTCGTGGCGAAACGGTAGGCCACACCGTCGTCATAGACCCGAAACTCCACGGACCAACCACCTCTCATGCGTAGCGTCAGAGCGTTGTAACGGTCGCGGATCTTGCTCGCCCGGTAAAACGGTGCAGAAACAGTTTCATCGACAGTCGCACGCAGTGCCTTCTGGATGTGTGCCGCAGGCCCCCACTTACGGCCATCGGAGAGAATCAGCGAAATCGGCGAGGGCATCATCAATGTCTTCCCGTCACGAACGATATCGTAAGTCAGTGTTTCTCCTGCGGTGATGACTGTTGCCAAATGTCCGTTCGGTGAAGTCAGCGTATAGCTCTTCTGTGCCTGTACTGCAAAGGTACAGGCAAAAAGGAAGGGTAGAATCAGTAGTTTTTTCATCGTTTCTCTTCGTTCAGTGAGTTGCATATTTTTTCGTTGATCTTCCGGATACGCGCTTCGTCCACCTTCACCGCTTTACGGTCGTAGGTCATCAGGCCGTTGACCTCGATCTCCACGTCCGTGGTCTGCGTATAGACTGCTGCCGAGAAGCCCCTTCTGATCAGTTCGCCGAGTTTCGCGGCGTACTTCTCGTATTCGTCGGTCACCTCCTCCGGAGAGTTGAAGCTTACATAGCCCCAGTTGCGGTCGGGCTCCCAGAGGTGCTCCTTCATCACGAGGCCGATACCGCCGAACTCACCCAGCACCGTGGCGCGGTTCGCGTCGTAAAGATACAACGAAGGTTCGGGATAATTGTGCAGATCCAAAATGTCTCCCGTCAAATAATGATTGCCGCCGCTGGCCGGATTCACCAACCGCGTAGGATCGTAAGCCTTCGTCCACTCGGCGATCTCCACGGTCTTGAACTGTCCCCACGCCTCGTTGAACGGCACCCACACGCCGATCGAGGCGAACCCCCGCAGCGCGTCGATGATCTCGCGCCACTCCTTGCGGTAGCACGCCTCCGACGTGGCCGAGCGCTGTTTCTCCTCGCCCGTGAAGTAGGTCTTGTTCTGCCATTGGGGATTGAAACCCGCCTGATCGCCGATCGGCATGTCCTGCCAAACGATCATTCCCAGACGATCGCAGTGCCAGTACCAGCGCGCCGGTTCGACCTTGATATGCTTGCGGATCATGTTGAATCCCCACTCCTTCGTCTTCTCGATGTCGTAGGCCAGCGCCTCGTCCGTCGGAGCCGTATAGAGTCCATCGGGCCACCACCCCTGGTCCAGCGGACCGAACTGGAACAGCGGTTCGTCGTTCAGGCAGAGCCGCACGATGCCCTTCCCGTCCTTCGCCGTCGAGAATTTACGCATCGCCGCATAGCTCGTCACCCGATCGACGACCTTTCCGTCGCGTACGAGCCTAATATCCAGATCGTAGAGATGCGGCGACGAGGGACTCCACAACTTCGGCGAAGCCACGTACAGCTCCGCGTCGGCTCCGCACAGGGCCGTCGCCTCGGCGACTTTCCCCCCGTCGTCGAGCAACGTCACCTCCACCCGGTCCCCGGGCTGCGTCCCGCACGTAGCAGTCGCGATGCGGAACGTGCGGCGGTCCAGATCGGGAGTCGCAACGACGTTGCGGATGTATTGCTGCGGAACGGCTTCGAGCCACACCGTCTGCCAGATACCCGTCACGGGCGTATACCAGACCACCTCAGGACGCTTCACCTGCTTCCCACGCGGTTGGTAACCGTCGTCCGTCGGGTCCCAGACCCGCACGCGGAGCGTGTTGACGCCTTTTTGCAAAACAGATGTGATATCGAACTCAAAAGGCGTATAGCCGCCCTCGTGCCGGCCCAGATTCACGCCGTTCACCCACACGTCGGCACGCCAGTCTACGGCTCCGAAGTGCAGCAGTACCCGGTGCCCGCTCCATTTCGCAGGAACCGTGAACGTCCGTTCATACCACAGCTCCTGCTCCGCACCCACGCGGCGCCCTACGCCCGAGAGCGATGATTCGGCGGCGAACGGCACGAGGATTTCACCGTCCCACGTCCCCGGCAACTCCCCGGCAGGGCGTATGGCATAGTTCCACAGTCCGTTCAGATTCTGCCACTCCGCGCGGACCATCTGAGGCCGTGGGTATTCTGCAAGGACATTTTTGGTGTCGAGCGTTTCGCCCCAGGAGGTTTTGATTCGGTTTCCGGCAGGACGCCATTGGGCCGTGCACGGAAGAGTCAGCGCAAATGCTGCAAATAAGGTCAGTAGTCGTTGCATTTCCTATTCAGTGTTTGATGTATATCGTATCTTTCAATCGGATATCACGCGACGACGCGCCCACCGAAATCGTAAATTCACCCGGTTCGATGCGAAACTCGTGACGGTTTATATCGTAATAGGCGAAGGCATTGCCGTCAAGCGCAATCTCCACACGTTTGCATTCTCCCGGAGCCAAAGCAATGCGCTCATAGCCTTTCAACTCCTTCTCAGGACGCGGCACGCTCGCCGTGCAGTCGCCGACATAAACCTGCGGCGTTTCCGTACCGGCACGTTTTCCCGTATTCTTTACGGTAAAAGAGACTTTCCAGCCGTCGCCCGCAGGCGTCAATTCGAGATTGCCGTATTCGAACGTCGTATAGCTCAGTCCGTAACCGAAAGGGTACATCGGTTCAGTACCGTTGCGGTCATGGCCGCGGTAGCCTGTGAAAACGCCCTCGTCGTAGCTGATACGCCGAAGCGGACTGTTCTGAAACAGGAAAACATTCGGATAGTAGCTTCCGAAAGTCGGGTTCTCCTCCGCACGCCGCTCTATACTGATGGGCAGACGACCGCTCGGGTTCGTGCGGCCCGTGAGGATGTCGGCGACAGCCGTACCTCCCTCCTGCCCCGGATACCATGCCAACAGTACGGCACGCGCCTTGTCGGCAACGGGCGCATAGTCTATGCCTCCGCCGGCGTTGACGACCACGACGAGATTGGGATTCAGAGCCGCAGCCGCAGCAATCTCGTTCAGTTGACTTTCGGGCAGCGAGAACGGACGGTCGAAATTTTCACTTTCGGTCGTTTTGTCGAACCCTGCACAATAGACTACGGCATCCGCTGCCGCAAGCATCCGCTTTTGTTCCGTGGGCGAGTAGCCCGCATATTGCAACTTTATTTCCGCCGTGCGCACATTGTCATAGAATTCGAGCCGGAGGTTATAGGTGCGGCCTGCCTCGACATCCATTTCCGCCGACAGGGTCGAAACCCCGTGGTCGGACCAGTGCCCCAACACCTCCTCATCGTCGACAAAGAGACGGTAGCCGTCGTCGCCGCTGACCGTAAAGACAGCACGTTCCGACTTCGAAGGACGGAACACGCCCGTCCAGCGGGCCGAAAAATGGTCTTCGGGAAGCCCCTCGGCAGGAGCCCCCGCCCAAAAGAAATCCACGCCCGAATCGGCCGTCGTAACAACGGCAGGCCCCTGCAAATCCCTGTTGGCGTAAAACTCGCCGCGCAGCCCCGGCTTCCCGTCCGGTGTGAAGAACAGGCCCGATGATGCCAGTTCGGATGTCGCCGCAGGGATAAGGCAGGTTGTCCTGAAACCCTTCTCTGCCTGCAGCCCCTGCGCAATCGTAACAAACTCGAAGGGAGAACCCTCACCCGAACCGCCGCCCATCGGGAGTTTTGCGGCGTTCGGCCCCAGGACGATCACTTTGCGTATCCTGCGCCCGAACGGGAGCAATCCGTCGTTTTTCAGCAATACCATCGAATTGCGGGCCACCTCCAACGCCGTAGCATCCGACTCCGGATCACGCTCCGGAATCGACGGGTCCTTCTGCTCCCGGTCCAGAAAGCCGAAAGCTATGAGCGTCTGCAAAATATGCCGGCATTTCCCGTCGATCGTCTCCTCGGTGACGACACCCGTTGCAAGGAGTTTTTCCAGATTCTCCGGATTCATATACCGTGCGCCCGGCATTTCGAGGTCCAGCCCGTTGTTCGCCGGACCGGCGACCGAATAGGTCGCATCCCAGTCCGACATGAAGATGCCTTCGAAGCCCCACCGTTCGCGCAGAACGCCGACGACAAGGTCGCGGTTCTCGGTCATGTGCTGTCCGTTCACGAGGTTGTAACTCGACATCACGGCGCCGACCCCGGCCTCTTCGACCGCCTTGCGGAACGTCGGAAGATAGATTTCATGCAGCGTCCGCTCGTCGATGTCCGACGATACGTGGTGGCGGTCGTATTCCTGGTTGTTGCCGCAAAAATGCTTGACCGTAGCCATAACGCCCTCGCCCTGCACTCCTTTTATATATTCGGCAGCCGTTTCCGATGCCAGATACGGATCTTCGCCGTAATACTCGAAATTGCGGCCGCACAGCGGCGAGCGGTAGATGTTTACGCCCGGCCCCAATAGGATATGGACACCGCGGGCCCGGCAGTCACGCCCCAACGAGCGGCCGTAGGCACGCGCAAGGTCCCGGTCCCACGTAGAAGCCAGGGCGACACCGCACGGATAGAGCGTGCTGCGCGTATCGTTGCGCACGCACTGCGGGCCGTCGGCCATCCGGATCGCGGGAATGCCCAGACGCGGGACCGGACGAATATAGAAGCCGTCGCAACCCCCGATATAGGCGAGTTTTTCCTCCAAAGTCATGCGGGAAACCAACTCCGCGGCTCGTGCCTTGGCTTCCGGAGTGATTGCCTGTCCGAAAAGAGCGGAAGAGATCCCGAAAATAAAGATTGAGAGCAAACAAAGATATTTCATGCGGACAATTATTTTACTGGAAACAAAAATACAGGTAATATTCGCTCCTCACTTTAAGAAATAATGCAAAACCATTAAGAAATCTTGCAAAAATCGCTTGCCGCATGGTCGAAAAATGGATGGCCGCGGAGATGAAACAGGCGGGCAGGCCATTCAAAAAAAAGTCCAAAGGCGGGATTGGCTATTCCTTTACAGCCCGCAATCCATCCGTAATTTTGCAAGATTTCTTTATCATCTTGCAAGATTTCTTTAAGTAGGCTACAGCACAAAATCCTAATTTTGTATCATCAAAATTGTAAAGACCCAAAAACGATTTTATGCCTATGATGAACCCAAGAAAATGAATCACCGGAAAATTCTTTATCGACAATCAACTCAAACTTTTTTCTATGAATCTTAAACATCTACTATTTGCCGGTCTGATATGCGCTTTGAGCGGCATGCTCACGACCGCATCTGCCAATTCTGTGAGGGGGGGGGTACAAAATGACGCCCAGCAGTCGGAGAAACGCACTGTAACGGGAACCGTCGTCGATGCGACCACCGGCGAACCGATCATCGGAGCCACGATCATTGAAAAAGGCTCGACAACCAATGGTACGACATCGGATTATACGGGTGCATTCAGCATAAAACTGCCCCGGGGTGCGCAACTCGACGTTTCCTATGTAGGTTATAAAACCCGCACGGTCGATGTAGGGGCCCTGGGTGTCGTCGATGTGGAACTCGATCCCGACGATGCGCTCGAAGCCGTTGTCGTAGTCGGTGCCGGCACCCAGAAAAAAATCTCCGTGACAGGTTCCGTGGCTGCGATCGCCGGAGATGATCTGCGCTTTCCGTCCTCATCGCTCACGTCGGGACTGGCGGGCAAACTGGCCGGCGTGATTTCGATGGCCAAGTCAGGTGCTCCGGGCGAAACCACGGATTTCTACATCCGCGGCGTCGGGACTTTCGGAGGCCGCGCCACGCCGCTTATCCTTTTGGACGACATCGAAATATCGGCTTCCGATCTGAACAAGATTCCTGCTGAAACGATCGAAAACTTCACGATTCTCAAGGATGCATCCGCAACGGCCATTTACGGCGTACGCGGTGCCAACGGCGTGATGATCGTCACGACGAAGAAAGGCCAGGAGAACACCCGGGCCAAGATCGGTGTGACCATCGAGAACTCATTCGTCCAGCCCACCCACATGATCGAATATGCCGACGGAGCTACCTGGATGGATGTCTATAACAAAGCCTATATGGCCCGCGGCGGCACAACGCCGATCTATTCTGCGGAGGTTATCGAATATACGCGCAGCGGCAAATATCCCTACGCCTATCCCGACGTCGACTGGCAGGACCTGCTGTTCAAGAATTTCAACATGAACCAGCGCGCCAACGTCAACATCCAGGGCGGCGGCAACCGGGCGACGTATTACATGAGCCTGAACGTCAGCCACGATTCAGGAATTATCGATGCGCCGAAAGACTACATCTTCAACAACAACCTGAATCGCTTCGACTACAATTTCCAGAACAACATCTCCTACAAACTTTCAAAGTCGACAACGCTCGATCTGCGTCTGAACGCCCAGATTAACGAAATCTCGGGTGTAGGTGAAAATGTCAACGACCTTTTCTCGTATGCAATTCAGGCCAATCCCGTTACTTACCCGGCATTTTACCCTTCGCAGGAGGGAGATGACCATATCCGTTTCGGTAACGCGATCAAAACGGGAAAGACCATGTATGTGAATCCCTATGCCGCAATGCTTGACGACCACAGCATCGTCAAGGAGAACAAGCTCAACGTTTCGCTGAATCTGGACCAGCAACTCGACTTCATCACCAAAGGCCTGTCGGTCAAGGGACTTGTAAACTGGAGCACCTACTCATGGACGAAATTCTCCCAGTCCATGACTCCCTATTATTATACGCTGGACAAACAGTCGTACGACACGGCCTATCCGGATTTCTACAATCTGCAGCAATTGCAGACCGGGGATGAATACATTCAGGAAAGCTACTCAGAGCCATGGACCGAACAGACTTTCTATTTCGATGCACGCCTTATGTACAATCGCCGTTTCGGACGTCATACCGTAAGCGGTCTCTTGATGTACATGATGCGCGACTATCGCCCTCAAAAGTCGCTTTCGCAGCGTAATCAGGGACTTTCGGGCCGTGTGACCTACGACTTCGACCAGCGTTATTTCGCTGAATTCAACTTCGGCTACAACGGAACGGAGCGTCTGGCCGCCAAAGACCGTTTCGAGTTCTTCCCCGCCATGTCGCTGGGCTGGGCAGTCAGCAGCGAAAAATTCTGGGAGCCGGTCCGCAAATATGTCGACTTCTTCAAAATCCGCGGTTCCTACGGTCTTGTCGGCAGCGATGGATTCAACGACGATGAAGGACGCCGGCACTTCCTCTATCTGAATTCCATCAACCTGTATGACGGTGATGCCCAATCTTCATTCGGGCAATCTACCAAGCAAGGCTATGATTATTACGGACCTACCATCACTGTTTATGCGACACCCGACGCATCATGGGAACGAGTGAAAAAGCTCGATATCGGTGTCGACATTTCACTTTTCCGCCAGCTGAATATTACCTTCGACTATTTCTGTGACAAGCGCGACAGAATCTTCATGGCCCGGGGTTCATGGCCCGATATTATGGGTTACCAAAACGTAGCGCCGTGGGGGCAGGTCGGACGTGCCGAGAATGAAGGTTACGAGTTGAGTGTCAACTGGAACAAACAGATAGGAAAGGATTGGGCCGTAGACTTGCGTTTCAATTTCTCCTACAACCGGAACAAATACACCAACTACGACGACCCCGACTATGCCTATACGTGGCAGAGCCATGTCGGTCGTCCGCTGGACGGCTACTGCTGGTATGGCTACGTCGCCGATGGACTCTTCTCGTCGCAGGAGGAGATCGACAACCATGCCACGCAGCTCGTGGGCGGAACCCCTATGGTCGGCGATATCAAATATCGGGATCTTAACGGCGATGGGGTCATCAACAGCGATGACCAGTGCGTTATCTCGGACTATGGTACGACACCCCGTATTCAATACGGTATCGGACTGAACCTGCGCTGGCGCAAATGGGATCTTGGTCTCTTCTTTAATGGTTCGGGCATGCGCACGCAGATGCTCAATCGTTACTCTGCAATGGATCCCTTCGGCGCCGATCTGCACAACCTCACGCAGTTCGTGGCCGACAACTACTGGTCGGAGGAAAATCCGAATCCCCATGCGAAATATCCGCGTTTGGGCACCAACGAGAACGACATCTCGAATAATACGGGAGTCTGGAGCACTTATTGGATGCGCAATGCTCGATTCTTACGCTTCAAAACCCTGGAGGTGGGCTATTCGTTCAAATACGGCCGCGTCTATGTCAACGGCGACAACCTCGCCGTCTGGAGTCCTTGGGACTTCTGCGACCCGGAGTTGGCAGAGTGGGTGAAATATCCTTTCCAGCGAACTTTCACGCTCGGATTGCAACTTAAATTTTAACTTAAATTGAGATAACAACATGAGAACCTCGAATATAATCGGTATTGCGGCATCGGCTCTGTTTCTGGCGGGCTGCGAGTTCCTCGATGTCGTGCCGGCCAAGCGTGCCGACTTCGAAGACGCGATGAAAAACAAGGATGCAGTGGAAAACTGGATCTACGGCCGCGGCTATCATGAGATCCAGTGGCAGAATCCCTTTTACTACTGGACGATTGAACAAACCACCGACGACTTCGTTTTGCCGGAAGGACAGGCTCAGGATGAAGCCCGTGTAAATAATTACCTTATGTCGCACGGTATGATAACGAGCGGCAATGTTCCCGATACATGGTGGGCTTTGTACGGAGCAATCGGTTATATCAACCTCTTTGAGCAGCAGCTTGAGGAGCAGAATCCCTCCTTCCTCACCGAGGCGGACAAATCGCTCTACCGGGCGCACGCCAAATTTCTGAAAGCCTACTATTATCTCCGTATTCTGCAAAAGTTCGGTCCGATGGCCATTGTCGAGCGTTATGCCGATCCATCGACCGATAAGAGCTCTTTTCCCGGGCGTTCGCATTTCGACTACTGCGTGGAATATATCTGCAAGTTGCTCGACGACGCATGCGCGGACGGCGGTCTGCCCGTTGCGAATTACAATGAACAGTCGGGCTACGGAAAGGGCAATCAGGTGATTTGCGCTGCGTTGAAATCGCGTCTGCGGCTGCTGGCTGCTTCACCCTTGTGGAACGGATCGTTCCCTTTTCCACAGTGGCAGAACACGAATTTCGAGACACCGGGTTATGGCAAGGAACTGGTAAGTTACACATTCGACATCGAGAAATGGCGTAAGGCCAAGATGGCGGCGCAAGAGGCTATCGATATTGCCGAAGCCAACGGACGCCACTTGGTAACCATGAGCGAAATGGAAACGATGGCCGCAGCCGATAAGATCTCGACGACCGAGGCCGCCTATTGGATTCCGGGCCTCGACACTTCGACTCCCGAAGGCTTGGAGTTTTATAAGCGTGTGCTGCTGATGCGTTACGCCATGGCTTCGGACGAAACAATGGGCAACCATGAACTGATTTGGACCGTTTTAGGCAGAGGCCAATGGTATCTGACGACCAAGTCTCATGTTTGGGGCTCGCTGCCGCGCCGCATCATCAAGAAAAACGACGGGAACTGGCAGTATTGCTATTCGCATATCAACCCGACTTTGGAAACCGTCGAGGCCTTCTATACTAAAAACGGCAAACTGCCCAAAAACGACCCTGATTTTACACCCCAGTCCGACTGGCTGAAATCCGCCAATCTGGAGCGTCCCGAGGTTATCAACCTCAATGTGAATCGTGAACCGCGCTTCTATGCATGGATCAATTTCGACGGCTGCGACATCGGCCCTTATCTGGTAGCCGGGAAGCCTCTGCGGCTCGACCTGCGCAGCTACGAGGCCTGCGGATATTCGCCCGACTATGCTCAGGGCGACCTTCCGCAGACGGGCTACCTGAACAACAAGTTCATTGCCCCGGCCGAGCGTTACGATTACGATGGCTCCTATACCGACTTCGACTATCCTACGCCGCTCATTCGTCTCAACGAGATGTATCTCAACCTGGCCGAGGCGTGTGCCGAGCTCTATATGAACGGGGATGGCAGTGAACTTCAGAACGCTCTCGATGCCGTGAACGTTATTCGCGAGCGTGCCGGCATTCCCCTGCTGACGCCTGCCGACTGCGGCGACGGAGAGGGCCAGATGTCGATCCGCGACTGGGTCCGCAATGAACGCCGTATCGAACTCTATGCCGAAGGATATCGCTATTATGACCTGCGCCGCTGGTGTATCGCAGCGGAACATCTCTCAGCCGGCTGCCGTACAGGGCTCGACTGTTTCGTATCGAAGCGTGTGAATCCCACGATCGAGGAGTTCAATACCCGGGTGACCGTTGATGGCAATTACCAATGGTTCGACCGTATGTACCTGCTTCCACTCGCGGCAGACGAGGTCTATTCCAATCCACAAATGGTACAGGCTCCGGGATATTAACCGATAAACAGTGAATTATAGCATGAAACGACATATCAAACAGTTCTGGCTGCCGGTGCTCGCGGTGCTGGCGGCCGCCTGCTCGGATTTCGACTTGCAGGATCAGTTCGACGCCAAATTCCATAAGGTGGTCGGCGTTGCCGAAAACGCTTTTCAGTCCGATGACGTGCAGTCGTTCTACGACCTCGGCGTTGGCGCCAATGTACGGTTTCACATCAGCCGCGGCGGCAGCGATCCTTCGCTGACGGCCATGGTGTCGCTGACACCCATGACCGCCGAGGAGATTGCCGAATACACCACCTATTACACGGCGCTGCCGGCCGAATACTTCACCCTGCCTGAATCGGTCACTTTCGCACCGGGCGAAGAGCGGAAAGCCGTTGACGTGAACTTGACAGGCGATCAGATCGCAGCGCTCAAACGCGCTCTTGACGAGCGCGAGCCCGATGCGCTGCCTTATGCATTGGCTGTTAAACTCTCCTCTGAAGACGGCACGACGGTCAAAAGCGACAAAGCGTATTTCATACGTCCCGTTATCGTGAACGACACGCCCGATTTCACCATAGGCTCGGAGGATCATACCTATAAAGCCACCGACGAGGAAACGATTCTCTTCTTCAAACGGGGTGAAACGGAATTGACTGTCGACATGGCTCTTGCGGCGGCACTTCCTGTGGATGTGAAAGCCACGGTGGAGATCGACGAAACGCTGCTCGACGCCTTCAACACCGCCCACGGCACCCACACCAAGGCCATCGTGAACATGGAGCGAACCGAGCTTGAATACCCGGCCGGCACGACCTCGGTCGGTGTGAAACTCACGGCCGACGACAGCGGTTTCGACCGTAAAGAGGACGTGGTCGTTCCGCTGCTCGTGAAACTCGACTACCTGGGTATCGAACGGAAAGTTTTCGTCGTCTTCGGCAACGCTATTCCGTTGAGCAAGGAGATGATTCGGTTCGCAGACGGCAAAGCCAACGACTGGTCGTTAGGCACTTTCCCCGACAATCTGATCGACGGCGACCGCGAAACATGGATCACGACCGGCGGCAACAACAATAACTGGTGGTCCACCGGAGACAAAGACTACGGGCAGAGTCTCATCATAGATTTGGGTGAGAGTTACAACCAATTCTGCCTGCGCTACCAAACCCGCACTTCGCTCCAAACGCTTTCGCAGGGCTTCTACGACACAGTGACACAGGATGGACGCGCCCGTCCGCACGAGATCGGTCTGGGCGTCGGTTCCGACGGCAACGCCTGGACATTCCTCGGCAAAACGCTCGTGGCGGATTACATGACTGCTCCCGACGACTGGACTTCCAAAGTTTACGAGTTGGACGAGGCCGCCCGTTACATCCGCTTCGGCATTGTCCGCACGTGGGAGCCCGACCCGAACAACGAGCAAAAGATGATCTACCCCGGTGATGCCGGATGGTGGAGCGAGTTGAGCGAACTCTATATCTACGACGGGAAACGCAAGTTCTTCGAATAGCTCATTCGGTGTGCCGGAACGGCCACGGGTCGTCCGGCGCACCTTTTTTCCGAATCATCATGTCCCATAGAAAGCATCTTGCGACTTTCACGCTTCTCGCGCTTGGCTTCGGCCTTTTCCCTGCCTGTTCGCAAGGCAACCGCAGCTGGTCGCCTTCGGATAATGGCACGGTAAAGACCTATACGAATCCCGTGATCGGCCAGGACGGTCCCGACCCTACGGTATTGCGCGATGCGGATGGCACGTTCTGGCTCTACAATACGGCCGACCTGCTCTCGATCTGGCATTCGGACGATCTGGTGACGTGGCAGCGCGCAGGCTCGGCGTTCACCGAGCAGACGCGTCCTGCGGAATCGCGTTACGGTTACGGCAAGGCTGCCCTCTGGGCCCCCGAAATCCGCATCATCCGGGGCAAATACGTCCTCTTCTTCTCGATGTGGTGGGGCGACGTGGGAACCTACGACGGACATTCCGTAGCATACGCTGTCGCAGATGCTCCGAGCGGCCCTTTCGCATTCCGCGGGCAGATCATAAACAGCGATCCGGACTATCCGCCGTTCTACGGTACGTATCACTCTATCGACCAGTTCTACCTCGAAGACGGGGGCAAGCCCTATCTCTTCTGGGGCAGTTTCCGCGGTATCTATGCAGCGGAACTCGACATCGATGAAGAACTGAACATCGCCGTGAAGCCCGAAACGCTCGTACAGGTAGCAGGTAGCGCCTACGAAGGTTCGTGCGTTTACAGGCGCGGAGCGTATTACTACCTCTTCGCCTCGGTGGGCGACTGGACCGGAGGCATGTCGAGCACCTACCGTACCGTCGTGGGACGCTCGAAGAATCTCTTCGGCCCTTATGTCGACCGGCAGGGCGGACGGATGCTCGACAACTGCCACGAAGTGCTTATCTCGGGCGACGACCGTTTCGCCGGAACGGGACACAACTCCAACATCATCGAGGATGACAAGGGACAGACTTGGATGTTCTACCATGCCTACGACTCCACGGCGCCCGACAAAGGACGGCAGACGATGCTCGACCGCGTGTATTGGGACGACGAAGGATGGCCGGTCGTTTATAACGGTCATCCCTCCAAAGTGTTCGGAGTACCAACGATTGAATAAACAAAATCACAGAAAACAAGACCATGAAGAAATATCTATTGCTAATCAGCACAGCCATTCTGGCCTCCTGTTCGCAGGGCAACCGCGACTGGGAACCCGACCGAAGCAATTCGTGCCAGATCATTATTTCCGGCGATCCTGCCATCTTCGAATGTGCCGTTGCCGTGCCTTACAGGATCACGAACGAAGCCGCAAGCAAAATGAGCGCCCACGGTTTATGCTGGAACACCTCGGGGAGTCCGACGCTCGACGACAATTTCGCGCCCGGGCCCAATATGCCTGAAGACGGAGGTGACATCCGGCAATATATCTCCGGCGCCGATCTCGACAACGGTCAAACCTATTATTTTCGCGCTTATGTAACTGCAAACGGGGTGACGCAGTATTCGCAGGAGGTTTCGGCGAAGTTCGGCAGTCCGGCACTCGATCCCATCGAACTGGAATGGACACGCCGGTCGGAAACTACGCTGCCTGCCGGTATCGAGGTGTACGAAACAACCTCACAGCTCGACGGGCATGAGTTCCAGGCTTGGTATGCCATTGCCGACTGTACGAACGACATCGAATTGCGCATGCAGAAACCTGACGGCAATGCGCAGCGTCTCGCAGATCAATTCACCGATGACTGCTACGTCCTGCTCAACGGCGGGTATTTCGATTTCAACACGTCGGCTCACGACGGAATTTTCATTGCCGACGGAATCTCTGTCGGCACGATCTCCGCGCAATGCGGCGATTGGGGCGGCGGTCCTGCCAAAGATTACTGGTACAACGTAACGCGCAGCATCTTCGGGGTAGATGCCGACGGTCATCCTGCATTCTACTGGGTAGGAACTGCCGGAACGGGCCAGAACCATTTCTATGACCGTCCTATGACTTCTGTCCGCTACGAGGCGCAATATCCCGCACCCGACGAAAACTGCCCCTCGGCACCTGTGGCATGGACGCCCCGTTATGCCTTGAGCTGCGGCCCGATGCTGCTCAAGGACGGCCGGTTGATGGTCGGTTCCGATCTGGACAAGGATCGGTACCCCGTCACGGATTGGGAGATGTGGGACTGGGCGCTCGCATCGGCCGATTACTGCCGTGCGCAGAGCGCTGTAGGCTGCACAACCGACGGCCGAATCGTACTCTTCACCTGCGGACTGAACAGCGATTACGGACCTGCCAGCGGCGGTGCGACGCTCAAACAAGTCGCTGCGATTCTGAAAGGGCTGGGCTGCGTCGATGCCATGAAGCTCGACGGCGGCGGATCGTCCGGTATGCGCCTTTCGGATGGAACAGACTCTTCGGTTTCGACACGCGCTGTCGTCACAACGCTCGGTTTCTTTAGAAGAGCCGAACAATAAATTACGGTTTCCGTTCCCAACCGTCTTCGAGAAAATCTCGAAGACGGTTTTCCTTTCCAACAGACGACATTGCGATTCAAATGAAGACGCCCGATTCGATAAACCGCTCCGCATCGAAGTTTTTGATGTTGATTTTGCAGGATTTTTTAACCATTTCGCAAGATTTTTTAAGGTCTTCTACGGTACAAAAAACTATTTTTGTATCATCGGGGGTTCATAAATACAGGAGCGACAAACAGAATTACTAAAAAACAATATCTTCCAATAAGAATACACATGAAATTCCGAATACTCGTCCTGCTGTCTGTATTGTTGCCGTTCTTGGTCTCAGCCGAAGAGAAACAGCCTGCTTTCCGGTCTCTGAATGCTGATGACGGACTGACGCACAATGCGGTTCTGGCGATTCTGCAGGATCGTACGGGATTCATGTGGTTCGGAACGAAGGATGGACTGAATCGTTACGACGGCACCGAAATACGTATCATAGCCGTGGAGGATGCCATTCCGGGTAACAATTACATCACGACATTGTGTGAAGACGGCGACGGGCGCATCTGGATGGGAACCGATGCCGGAGTTTGTATCTATGACCCCGGTACGGAACGTGCCCATCGCTTTCTGGAGCGGAGTGATGACGGCAGCACGATTTCAGGCAGCATTCCGAACATCGTTATGGCTCCCGACAGCACGATATGGATCTGCGGTGGAAATCAGGGTTTCTTTCGCTATGATCCTGCAATACGGAAACTGACACATATTGTAACGGATAAAACCGGGAAACGGACTTATACGGCCCGCAACATCTGTTTCACGCCACAGGGAATAGCCTGCATTGCCCTCGACGACGGAAACATCTACCTTTCGGAAGACGGGCTCGAAAGCGTGGCGCCGCTTTTCTCCGGAGATGCAACGGAAGCCTTTCGCGATATCTTCATCAACCGGCTCGTATCGGGCACTTTCAACCGGATTTATGTCTGCTCCTCACGGGGATTGTTCGAGGTAAATCTGGCACAAAGACAATTCAGAAAAATCACCCTGCCGCATAGCAACGATTACGTGCGCGATATACACGTCGTAGGGCAAAACGAAATTTGGGTCGCCACAGAATCCTGTCTTGAAATTCTCGATGGGAACATGCAGGAGTCGGCATCATTCCAAGCCGATTATAACATTCCCTATGCTTTGCAAAGCAATGCGCTCTACTGCCTGTGCAAAGACAATGAGGGCGGTATGTGGGTTGGGACCTATTTTACCGGGGTAGCCTACTCACGAGCCGGCAATTCCACCTCCGTACGGCGGTATTATGCGAGCTCCGACGAACGCGGGTTAGGCCGTTACATCCGTGAGATCGTTGCGGACGAAGACGGGGATCTGTGGATAGGGACCGAATCGAGAGGACTTTTCCGCTTCCATCCATCGAACGGAGAGATCGAGTCGATTCCCGGCAGGGAACTCTACGAGCATGGCCTTTACAGCAACGTGCATGGCCTGTGTTGCGACGGAGAGTACATCTGGGCGGGAACGTATGAACAGAGCCGGAGCCTGGTACGGATCCATCGCGGGACCCTTGCTTCGAAAAGTTATCCCAGCGCCGGCAAAGAGATCTACACGATTTGCAAAACCGCAGACGGGAATTTGTGGCTCGGCACGACTTCCGGACTGAAACGTTATGACCTTGCAACGGATCGTTTTATTGCCGATACGGCTGTTCGGAGTCATATCCATCATCTCAAAGAGGATTCGGCCGGGAACCTTTGGGCCGCGACCTATTCCGACGGGCTCTACAAATACGATGCACTGAAAGACAGTTGGCAACATTTCGTTTACAATGAACAGGATACGACCTCTTTGGCCGCTAATAAGGTCTTAAGTGTTTTCGAAGACAGCCGCATGCAACTTTGGATTACGACCGAAGGCGGAGGTCTTTGCCGCTATGTTCCCGACCGCAATGTATTCGTCCGTTACAAAAGGTTCCTGCCGTTCGATACCTGTTACCGCATCGAAGAGGATGCGCAGGGAATGTTTTGGATCACATCGAACAAGGGTTTGATACGTTTCGATGCTGCGAACCGCAGTTATTTTGTTTTCACCACCGACGACGGACTGTTAAACAATCAATTCAATTATTCGTCGCTCTGTAAGAGCTCAGAGGGCCGTATCTATGCCGGCAGCAACGACGGATTCATATCTTTCGCTCCTGCGGAACTGCAACCTCACGACGAGGCTTCTCCCATTGTGTTGACGGACTTTATGCTTTACAATCAGAGCGTCAGTGTAGACAGCGACTCCTCGCCGCTGAAAAGGAGTATTACGCAACTCGACCGTCTTCTTCTTGCTTCGGATGAGAACTCTTTTTCGCTGCGCGTAACAGCCATCAATTATCAGTCGCCTCACGAAGTACGCATGCGTTATCGGCTCGAAGGATTCGACACGGAATGGAATCGGGTACTCAACAATACGATCACCTATTCCAATCTGCCTTATCGTACCTACCGACTTGTCGTTGAAGGGCTTAGTGGCAACGGTGAACCCAACGGTGCGGTGCGCACGCTCGAAATCCGCATACGGCCGCCGTTTTATCTGTCGCGCTTTGCACAAATATGCTATGTCCTGTTCGTACTCGCCGTGATCGTGCTCCTGTACAAGATTGCAGCACGCCGCGCTTTGCGCGAACGCGAACGGGCGATCGAAAAAATCGAACGTCAGAAAGAGCATGAACTTTATGTCTCGAAGTTCGATTTTTTCACGAATGTGGCCCATGAAATACGCACGCCGCTGTCATTGATACGGGGTCCTTTGGAAGATCTTGCAGAACGGACGAAAGACAAACTCGACCCCGAGGCCAAGGAGGATATAGACACGATGGTCCGCAATACCGACCGCCTGGCGACACTCATCAATCAGCTGCTCGACTTCCGCAAGGCCGAGCGGCAGGGATTCAAGCTTCATCCCGTCGAATGCGACGTCCGGGAGGTAATCGAGAATATTTGCATACGGTTTGTAATCATGGCCCGGCAAAAACATATCGCCCTGACTTTCGACCTCCCGGCAGAAAGGCAGCATGCCGCAGTAGACAGAGAGGCGCTTACGAAAATCGTCAGCAATCTGCTTTCCAATGCCTTGAAATACGCGCAGACATATGCACGGCTGGAGATGGTCATAGCCGGGGATCAGGAAAATTTCCGAATCACGGTAACCAACGACGGGACAGTCGTGCCGGAGCAGATGCGGGAGCAGATATTTTTGCCGTTCATGCAGTACCGGGACGGCAAGCATCTGATAGCGGGGACCGGGATCGGCCTGACACTCGCACGTACGCTGGCGACACAGCACGGCGGGACGTTACGTATGGATGACGACTTGTCCGTAAACCGTTTTGTCCTTACGATCCCCATCGAACACATCACGCCCGATATGCAGTCCGAGATTCCCGAGTCCCCGGCCACTGCAGACAGCGCAGAAGAGGGGGAGTTGCAGCAGAATGGTGCTGCAGCAAAGCCTTCGGTCCTGATTGTCGAGGACGACCCGGAAATGCGGACTTTCATTGCACGGCATTTATCCGCCACTTACGAGACTGTTGCCGCAGATAACGGCTGTCAGGCATTGGAAAAACTCGCAAAAAAATCGTTCGACCTGATTCTGAGCGATGTGATGATGCCCGAAATGGACGGATTCGAATTATGCCGCCGTATCAAATCCGACTTGCAGTTCAGCCATATTCCCGTGCTGCTGTTGACCGCCAAAACGGACATGGCGTCGAAAGTCGAAGGACTGGGTACCGGAGCGGACGCCTACATCGAAAAGCCCTTCTCGCTGGAGTATCTGCGAGCCAGTATCTCTACGCTGCTTTCCAACCGGGAGCTGGTACGCCGCCACTTCCTCGAATCGCCGCTGGTCAAATCCGAAACGTTGACTTATTCGAAAACCGACGAGGATTTCATGCGCAAGTTGGATGAATACATCATGCACCGTATGGAACAGGCGGATCTGTCGGTCGATGACATAGCTGACGAAATGTGCATGAGCAGTTCGAACCTGTTTCGGAAACTCAAGGGCATCATCGGGAAGAATCCCAATGAATACCTGCGTATCAAACGGCTGAAAAGGGCTGCGGAGCTGCTTCAGCAGGACAAGTACAGCATTACGGATATCAGCCTGCTGGTGGGTTTCCGCTCTCCGACCTATTTTTCCTCGTGCTTCAAGAAACAATTCGGAATCACCCCTACGGAATTTCTTGAGGGAGGGGGTGGCGCTACAATCCGATGAAGGGTGATCCTTGCGGCATTGCAAGTGTCGATTTGCAAGATTTTTTTAGCTTCTTGCAGGATTTCTTGAAGTCCGCAAAAGTGAAATGGGGTAACTTTGGGCAGAAATTCAAATTCAGTCAAAATGCCGAAACTACTTTTCTCCTTGCTGGGCATCGGATTCCTGTCGATGGCCTCAGCCCAGACCTTTACCGAATGGCAGGATGCCGGCATCAATGCCGTAAACCGCCTGCCGATGCGGGCAACCAAGTTCGCCTATGAATCCGCCGCAACGGCTGCTGCCGGAGATAAAAGCGCTTCCGGGCGCTTCCTCACGCTCGACGGCACATGGAAATTCTGCTGGACACGTCATGCCGACCAGCGTCCTGCGGACTTTTTTTGTATGGACTACGACGACGGACCCTGGAGCACGATGCCCGTACCGGGTCTGTGGGAGTTGAACGGCTACGGCGATCCGCTGTATGTCAATATCGGCTACCCGTGGCGTGAGCAGTTCGTGAACAATCCGCCCGAAGTGCCTGTCGCCGAGAATCACGTGGGTTCCTACCGCCGATGGATCGACATCCCGGCCGAGTGGTCGGGACAGCAAATCGTCGCTCACTTCGGATCGGCCACGTCGAATTTATACCTGTGGGTCAACGGACGGTTCGTCGGATACAGCGAAGATTCGAAACTGGAGTGCGAGTTCGATATTACGAGATTCGTGAAGCCCGGGAAAAACCTCTTTGCCATGCAGGTTTTCCGCTGGTCGGACGGCACCTACCTTGAAGATCAGGATTTCTTCCGGCTCTCGGGCCTGTCCCGCGAATCGTATCTTTACGCACGTGACAAACGGCATGTCGAGGATATAAGATTAACCCCCGCCCTTTCGGAAAACTACACCCGTGGCACACTCGACGTGGATCTGACTTTTTCTACGGCCGCCAAGGGGTGTACGGCCGAGGTAAGGCTGACGGCTCCGGACGGAGTGCCTGCACTTAACGCCGTGCAGAGGACGAAGGTCACGGGCCCGACGGCACGCTTGTCATTTGACGTCGGGCAAGTAGCGCTTTGGTCTGCCGAAACGCCGGAACTTTATGCTGTAACCGTGACCCTGCAGGATTCTGCCGGAGATACTATCGAGGTCATCCCGTTGCATACGGGTTTCCGCGAGGTGAAGATTGAGGAGGGGCAGTTGCTCGTCAACGGAAAACCCATCCTGCTCAAAGGAGTCAATCGTCACGAAATGGACCCCGACGGCGGATATGTTGTATCGTTGGAGCGCATGATCGAGGACATTCGCATTCTGAAAGAGAACAATTTCAACGCCGTGCGCACATGCCATTACCCGGACGATCCGCGCTGGTACGACCTCTGCGACCGCTACGGCATTTACCTCGTGGCCGAAGCGAACATCGAATCGCACGGCATGGGTTTCGACGAAAAGACGCTGGCCAAAGATCCGGCTTACGCCAAGGCACATCTGGAGCGCAACGAGCGCAATGTCAAACGCAATATCAATCATCCCTCCGTCATCGTGTGGTCTTTGGGCAATGAGGCGGGCGATGGCGCGAATTTCGACGCATGCTATGATTGGGTAAAGGCTTACGATCCCACGCGCCCTGTACAGTATGAACGTGCAGAGGGCGGCCGCAATACCGATATAGTCTGCCCGATGTACTGGACTTATGACCAATGTAACACTTATCTCGAAGATCATGTTTACAAAGGCTGGAAGTCCGGCGATACCTCGTTTGGGGAACGACTGACCAAGCCGTTGATACAATGCGAATACGCGCATGCAATGGGAAATTCGATGGGCGGTTTCGGCGTCTATTGGCAGATGATTCGTAAACACCCTCATTATCAAGGCGGATTCATCTGGGATTTCGTGGATCAGTCCCTGCGTAAAACGGGTAGAAACGGGGCTATGATCTACGGCTACGGCGGTGATTGGAATCCCTACGATGCTTCGGATTTGAATTTCTGCGACAATGGTCTGATCTCCCCCGACCGCGTACCCAATCCCCATATGTACGAGGTGCGCTACTGGCAGCAGCCGCTGTGGACGGAACTTGCTGGAGACAACCGCACGCTCTCGGTGTTCAATGAAAATTTCTTTCGCACCGCAGACAACTGCTACCTACGCTGGACAGTGTTGTGCGACGGGGAAGCGGTGCGCAGTGGCATCGTCGCAGACCTGCACGTCGCCCCGCAGCAGAGCACGACCGTCGTACTGCCGTTCGACATTGCGACACTGCCCGCCGACGGGGAACTGCTGCTCAATGTGGAATATCGCCTTAAGGATTCCGAACCGCTCCTCGAACCCGATCACCGCATCGCCTACGAACAATTTGTGCTGCGCGAAAGCGCCCCGGCAGACCTCTCCGTGCAGGAACGCATGGTCGACCGCTGCAACTCGTTCGGCACGCTTACGGTTCGTGACAATGACCGCAACTATCTCATCGTCGAGAGTCCCGTAATGCGTGTCGACTTTCGCAAGGCGGACGGGCTGATGTCCCGTTACGAAGTCAATGGCCGGGCTTTACTGGACAAAGGGGCCGTGTTGGAACCCAATTTCTGGCGCGCTCCGACCGACAATGACTTCGGGGCGAAGCTCAATGAGGAGAACCGCGTATGGGAACATCCGGGACTGCGACTCTTGAAGCTGGAACACGGACTCGAAAAAGGCGTAGCCATTGTCACGGCGCAATACGACATGGAGAAGACCGGAGCTGTACTGACACTCGAATACCGTCTGAACAACGCCGGAGAAATTACCGTCCGTGAGCGGCTGACCGCCGGTGAGCAAACGGATGTCCCCGACATGATGCGTTTCGGCATGCGTATGCGCATGCCTGCCGCATACGACCGTATCGACTATTATGGACGCGGGCCGTGGGAGAATTATGCCGACCGCAAGGACGCAGCCTTGCTGGGCCGTTACCGCCAGACCGTTGGCGAACAGTTTTATCCCTACATCCGTCCGCAGGAGACTGGCACGAAGAGCGACGTGCGCCGCTGGCGGCAGTCGGACATTACGGGGCGGGGTATCGAGATCATCGCTTCGGAGCCGTTTTCCGCTTCGGCGCTCAACTATTCGCGGGAAGCGTTGGACGAAGGTCTGACAAAAAAACAAGGGCACTCGCAGGAGATAGAACCTGACCGTGCGGTATGGCTCACGATAGACAAAAAACAGTATGGATTGGGCTGCATCGACTCTTGGGGACAACTCACGCAGCCCGAGCACCGGCTTCCGTACAAAGATTATACTTTCGAATTCAAAATCACTCCGTGCATACGATGAAACGATACTCTCTTTTAACACTCTTTCTTGTAGTCATCCAGTATAGTCAAGGTCAATCCTCCGGGAAAAGTTATACCAATCCGATATGTGCTGAAGATGGAAAGGCTTTGCACGTCGCCGATCCGTTCATCTATGAACATGAAGGCACATATTACCTCACGGGAACCGCCGACAGCAACGTGGGGTTCGATTACTACACCTCACGCGATCTGGTGACGTGGAAATTCGGAGGGGCGCTATTTCACCGGACGCCCAATTATCCCGGCACGAGTTGCTTCTGGGCTCCGGAAGTCCGGGAGTACAAAGGCCGGTTTTATCTCACATACAGTTGCTGGTTCGATGAATTCAACCGTCTGATGCCGTGTCTGGCCGTGAGCGATCGTCCTGAGGGACCATTCACCCCACTATACAGTCCATGGTTCGATATAGACGGTCAGGCCATAGACAGCCATATTTTCGTAGACGATGATCCCCGACAGACTCCCTATCTGTTTTACAGCCGCAATGGCAGCCGCGACGGATACGCTTACGGCGAGATATGGGTCGTACGGCTTCAGGACGATCTTTCCGGCTTCGACGGTGAACCACGCCTTATCGGACAGGCGGATCAGCCGTGGGAACTCGTCTGCCGCGACAAGAATCGTTGTAATGAAGGTCCTTTTGTCATCAAATATGAAGGAACCTATTACATGACCTATTCAGGCAACGATACGGGACAGTCTCATTACGGGGTAGGCATAGCGACTGCTCCGCATCCGCTCGGACCATGGGCCAAATACGATGACAATCCGCAGATGATCACTGATTTCAGCAGGGGAATCTCCTCTCCCGGACATAATTCGATCATCACCTCTCCCGATGGAAGCGAACTATTCATCGTCTACCACCGTCATGCAGACCCGTGGCAACCGCGTCCGGCTTTCGACCGCATAGTATGTATCGATCGTATACATTTCGATAAGGCCGGGCGAATGCATATCAGCCAGCCCAGTACGACACCGCAACCCATGCCGCGTTAACCGAGATACACAAAACAACCCGATAGAACGGATACTGATACCGAGAGTTCAGAACAGATTATAAAAACTACGGACATAAACACATGTACATGAAGAAATCATTTTTAATACTGGTAATTTGCCTGGTGCAGACTCTGCAAGCACAAAATCTGCAGAAAAATATCGCCTACGAGGATGAACACGTACGGTTTACTGTCATTGCCGATGGGGCTGTGCGGCTGGAATACGCCCCTGACGGAGAGTTCGTCGACGCCAAGTCGTTCGTGGCCGTGGAACGGGAGTATCCTGCTGCGGAGTATAAGGTGAAAAAGGGCGCGTGGATCGAGATCTCAACTCCGAAGATGATCCTGCGCTACAAAAAGAACTCGGGCCCGTTCACGGCCGCGAACCTCTCGATTCGCTCGCCCAAAGGTGCCGCCGTGCCCTTCGTCTGGAAGCCGGGCACGACGCAGAAGGGCAACCTCAAAGGTACCTACCGCACGCTGGACGGTTACGACGGCGACACCTATATTTACGATGAAAACCACCCGAAGATACCTCTCGAAGACGGATTGCTGGCCACTGACGGTTGGACGCTCATCGATGATTCCGTAAATTTCCTTTTCGATGGCAACAGGGAGTGGGAATGGGTGAAAAAACGCCCCGAGAACGACAGCCAGGATTGGTATTTCCTTGCCTATGGACATGACTACAAGTCCGCATTGAGGGACTTCACACTCTTTGCCGGCAAGATTCCTTTGCCGCCGCGCTACGCTTTCGGATACTGGTGGAGCCGTTACTGGACCTACTCGGATAAGGAACTGCGCTCCCTGGTGAACAAATTCCGGGCCTATGACATTCCGTTGGATGTGCTGGTGATCGACATCGACTGGCACTATCTCGAAGGCGACCGCGGCGGCTGGACAGGCTGGACGTGGAACCGCAATCTCTTCCCCGACCCGCAGAAGTTCCTCGCATGGCTCGACGAAGAAGGTCTCCGCTCGACGTTCAATCTCCATCCGGCCGACGGCGTGAGGTGCGGTGAGGACAACTATGCCGCCATAGCGCGGGATATGGGTATCGATCCAGCCTCGAAGCAGACCGTACCGTGGGTTTCGTCCGACAAGAGATTCATCAGCAGTATGTTCCGCAACATCCTCTCGCCCATGGAAAAAGACGGTGTGGATTTCTGGTGGCTCGACTGGCAGCAGTCTCTCTACGACGCAAAACTCGAAGGATTGAGCAATACCTGGTGGCTCAACTATGTATTCTTCAGCAATATGGAACAGAATCGCGCAGTACGTCCGATGCTCTATCACCGCTGGGGCGGACTGGGCAACCACCGCTATCAGATCGGCTTCTCGGGCGACACATCGATCTCGTGGGCTTCGCTCGACTTCCAGCCTTACTTCAACTCCACGGCTTCGAACGTGCTCTACGGCTATTGGAGTCACGACATCGGCGGACACCACATGGCCGACCGGATCGACCCCGAGCTCTACATCCGCTGGATGCAGTTCGGAGCTTTGAGCCCTATTCTGCGTACACACTCCACGAAGAGCGGAGTATTGAAAAAAGAGGTGTGGAACTTCGCTCCCGAATATGCCGACATTCTGCGTCACGTCATTCGGCAACGTTATATGCTTGCACCCTATATCTACACCATGGCCCGCAACGCCTACGAAACGGGACTTTCGCTCTGCAGACCGATGTATTACGACTGGCCCGAAGTCGAAGAGGCTTATGCGTTCCGCAACCAGTACATGTTCGGCGAGGATATTCTCGTCGCGCCGATCACCGCTCCGGGCAAAGACGGTTATGCGGCCTTGAAAGTATGGCTGCCCGAAGGCGAATGGTATGAGTGGCAGACCGGGACATTACTCACGGGAGGCCGCGTCGTAGAGCGTTCGTTCGCACTGGATGAATATCCGGTTTATGTCAGGGCCGGGGCTGTCCTGCCCATGTATAATGATACGGTGAAGAATCTGAATGCGAATGACGAAGAGGTCGTGCTGACGGTTTTCCCCGGCGGCAACGGCGAATTCTCGATGTACGAAGATAATGGCGACGACAAGAATTACGCCACGGAATTTGCCGTTACGCCGCTCCGTTCCATGCGTGAAGGCAACACACTGACGGTCTCCGTCGGGAAACGTACCGGAACGTACAAGGATATGCCTGCAGCGCGGAAATTCTCGGTAAAAGTGCTCGCATCGACGGCTCCGGTTGCGGTAACGGTGAACGGAGCGAAAGCAGACTGGGCGTATGACGGCGATGATTTCTCGCTCATAGTCGACATTCCCGAAACGGATTGTGCCGCAGAAAAGGTCGTATGCATCAAATATGACGATACGGAAGTCGATTTCAACGGTCTGTCTGCAGCAGCCCGCCGTCTGGCGCGTGCGATGGAAGAGTTCAAGTACGCCGTGACGGACAAGCCGTGGGACATTTCGTGGCATTACTCGTACACGGATGAATTCGGTCCGATGGGCGTGTTAGGCGAAGCCGTGCAGTACGCTCCCGAGCGTATTCCGGAGTTGGTCGGAGCTTTCCGCAAGGCTTGGGACGACCTGCCGGGCGTCCTCGAACGTCAGGGCCTCTCCCAGGAAGAGGCAGCGTGGTTTCTTACAAAGATCGGCCAACATAAACAATGAAATACAATTCCCATATGAGCCATAAATATATTCTATGTGCATTCGCACTTCTGCTTGCCGCCTGCGGCAACTCCCGGAAGAGCGGCGGACAGACAGCGACCTATACGAATCCCGTCATCGCAACCGATGCCCCCGATCCTTCGGTCATCCGCGCCGATGACGGCAGCTACTACCTCTATGCTACCGGCCACGGCTACTCGATCTTCCATTCCGAAGACCTTGTCGCCTGGGAACGCGTCGGAGCGGCTTTCACCGACCAGACATGGCCCGCGGCAATCCGTAACGGTCGCCGGGGTGATTTGTGGGCTCCCGAGATTTGTCGCATAAATGACAAATACGTGCTTTTCTATTCGCTCTGGTTCGGAGATGTAAAATACAGCGTCATCGGCTATGCCACAGCCGACAGACCCGAAGGTCCCTTTACGGATCGGGGCGTGCTCATCGACAGCCAGCAGATCGGCGTCGAACAGTCCATCGACCAATATTACTACGAGGAGAACGGCAAGTCCTATCTTTTCTGGGGCAGTTTCCGCAACATCTACGTCCTGGAACTCGACGTAACGGACGATGCGCGCATCGCTCCGAAACCCGAAACCAAACGTCTCTTTGCCGGAACGGCTTTCGAGGGTACGAATATCTACAAGCGGGATGGATGGTACTACTTCTTCGCTTCGACGGGCGATTTCGCCGGCGGCGCTGAAAGTACCTACCAAACCGTAGTGGCACGCTCGCGCAACCTGCTGGGGCCCTATGTGGACAGGCAAGGGCGTACGACACTCGACAACGGCTGCGAAGTGATCCTGCGACGCAATGACAAATTCGCGGGGCCGGGTCACAATGCCGGCCTCATAGAGGATGCAGAGGGCCGGACATGGATGTTTTACCATGCTTACGATTGTTCCTGTCCGGAACAGGGGCGTTTGGGAATGCTCGATGAAGTATGCTGGGACGATGAAGGATGGCCCTGCATCGGGAACGGAAGCCCGTCGTTGCATGCAACGGCTCCGTCCGTCGAACAATAGGCGACAGTTCGGTGAAAGCAGAAAAAATCATTTAAATCCGAATATCAGGCAATGACAAGAACCACCATTTTTTCTCTTTTATCTTTGGGCATGCTGGCATGTTCTGCGCCTCAGACCGAGACCGACCGCCGTGTCGAACAGCTGCTCGACGAGATGACCTTGACCGAAAAGATCGGACAAATGGCCCAACTGACCATCGAACCCTTCGTCATAGCTGACGGAACGGGCGGCTTCACGCTCGACACGGCCCTGCTGCGCGAGGCAATCGTGGAGTACGGCGTCGGGTCGCTGCTCAACGTTCCGCTGAGCGAATCCCAGCCTGCCGAGGTGTGGGGTCCTTTCATCGGGGAGCTCCAGCGGATCGCCACGGACGAAACCCGTCTGGGCATTCCCATCATTTACGGCGTGGATCAGGTCCACGGGGGAACCTACACGCTCGGCTCGACGCTCTTCCCGCAGCAGATAGCCCTCGCGGCGACATGGAATCCCGCGCATGCCCGACGCATGGGCGAGATCACGGCCTACGAGATGCGGGCCTGCAACATCCCGTGGAACTTCGCCCCGATCCTCGACCTCGGGGCCGACCCGCGCTTCCCGCGCCAGTACGAAGGTTTCGGCGAAGATCCCTATCTGGGCTCGGTGCTGGGCTGCGAGTTAGTGAAGGGACAGGAGGGTGAAGCGAACGACGTGGACCATCCGGAGCACGTCGCCACATGCCTGAAACATTTTCTCGGCTATTCGGTACCGGCCAGCGGCAAGGACCGCACACCGGCCAACATTCCGTGGAACGCCCTTATGGAGTATCACCTGCCGGCGTTCCGGAAAGCCCTCGACGCCGGAGCGCACTCCGTGATGGTTAACTCCGGAATCATCGACAACGAGCCGGTGCACGCCAGTCGCAGGATTCTGACCGGACTGCTGCGCGAAGAACTGGGCTTCGAGGGAGTAATCGTCACCGACTACGAGGATCTCGAAAAACTGCATGTTCGCGATCACCTGGCCGCAACCTCCAAGGAGGCCATCCGGCTGGGCATCGATGCCGGAATCGACATGGCGATGATTCCGATCGACTTCCGGGGCTTCTGCCGCGACCTGTGCGAACTCGTGGAGGAAGGGGCCATCTCCGAGACACGCATTGACGAATCGGTCCGGCGCATCCTGAAGCTCAAATTCGAACTCGGACTTTTCGAACGTCCGAACACCCTGCCCACAGACTATCCCCGTTATGGTTGCGAAGAGCACCGACAGGCGTCCTACGCGGCCGCTGCCGAGGCGATCACGCTCCTGAAAAACGACGGCGGCCTGCTGCCGCTCAATCCCACCGAGGGCCGAAAGATACTGGTCTGCGGACCCAATGCGCAGAGCCGCAGGGCGTTGTGCGGCGGATGGACCGTCACGTGGCAGGGACACGGCATCGAACGTCACCCCGAGTTGTGCAAGACCCTCGCCGAAGCCCTCGGCGAGCGGTTCGGACGCCGCAACATCGAGGTCATTCCCGGCGTGAGCTATGATGCGCACGAGAGCCGTTACGACACCGAACACCGCGACCGTTTCGATGAAGCTGTGGAGGCAGCCCGGCGGGCCGATGTCGTCGTGCTATGCCTCGGCGAGAACTCCTACTGCGAGAAACCGGGCGACCTGAACGATCTGGCACTCGATCCCCTGCAAACCGAACTGGCCGAGCGCATCGCTGCAGCCGGGAAACCCGTCGTGCTGGTGCTCTCGGAGGGGCGTCCGCGACTGATCTCGAAATTCTCGGCCAAAATCCCCGCTATCGTGCAGAGCTACCTCCCCGGACCGCAGGGGGCCGACGCCGTGGCCGACGTGATTACGGGAAAGGTCAATCCGAGCGGGAAATTGCCCTATACCTACCCGGCGTTCCCCAACTCGCTGGCTGTCTATTACCACAAGTACGCCGACGAACAAAGCAACACCGACGCTACCTACAAGTATGAGGGCGATTACAACCCTGAATTCGTCTTCGGCCACGGACTGAGCTATACTACGTTCGCATACTCCAGGGCGGAACTGACGTACGAGGGCGATGAGATTGTCATTAAGGCCGACATTACAAACACGGGTGACCGTGCCGGTCAAGAAGTCGTGCAACTCTACTCGCGTGACCTCTACGCCTCGCTCATACCCGACGTCAAACGCCTGCGCAGATTCGAAAAAATCGCATTGCAGCCCGGCCAGACCCGTACCGTGGAGTTCCGGCTCACGAAGGAAGACCTCGCATTCTACAACCTTGAAAACGAACGCATCTTCGAACCCGGCGAGTTCCTCTTCGAAATCGGCGCTTCGTCCGCAGATATTCGGGCAACGCTTTCCTTCTCGATAAAATAGAAGGAATAATGAAAAGACACCTGTTTCTATGAACAATTAGGCAAAAAGGGGCTCCGGACCCGGATGTAATCCCTTCCCTCTCCAGGCGCAGTGGGAGACGAATGCTCGCCGCCAATCTCCTGGAATTACAGCACTTCTGCCACGACGTAGGTGCTTCCTCCGATGAAGATCATGTCTTCGGCAGAGGCGAGTTCCCGGGCGCGAACCAGGGCGTCGGCGACCTGCTCGACGGCTTCACCGTGCAATCCGTAAATGGCGGCCTTGGCAGTGAGATCGGCGGCCGGGAGAGCCCGCTCGGAACGGGCCTGCGTGAAGATGTAGTGTGCGTCGTGGGGCAGCAGCGGGAGGATGTGCGCCAGGTCCTTGTCGCGGACGAATCCGATGATGCAGTAGAGTTCCCGGTGTGGCGTCTCCTTGAGTTGTCGGGCGACCCAGGCGATTCCGTGGGCATTGTGTCCGGTGTCGCAGATGGTGAGGGGAGTGTCGGCCAGCTTCTGCCAGCGGCCCATCAGCGCGGTGTTTGCGGCGGCATTTTTCAAGCCTTCGAGATAGGCGCGGCGGGAGATCGTCAGCGGGGTCTCTTCGTGGAGGAAATCCACGGCGGCGGATGCCGTCACGATATTGCGGCGCTGGTAGTCTCCCTGCAGGTCGAGTTCGACCTCGAAGTCCTGATCGTCGCGGGTCCTGCGGAGGCGGAAGTGCTGGTGTTCCCCTTCGGAATGCTGTTCTTCGCAGAGAAAGGCCTTTTCGGCATAGATTACGCGGGACTTGTTGGCGGCAGCGACCTGTTCGAAGACTTCGTTGTAGCGGTTGTCGGCCTCTCCGACGATCACCGGGATGCTCTTCTTGATGATTCCGGCCTTTTCGGCTGCGATTTTCTGGAGCGTATCGCCCAGCAGGGCGGTGTGTTCGAGCCCGATGTTGGTGACGATGCTGAGGATCGGGACGATGATGTTCGTGGCGTCGAGCCGACCTCCGAGTCCGGTTTCGATAACGGCGACCTCGACATCGCTCTGTGCGAAGTAGTCGAAGGCCATGGCTGCGGTCATTTCGAAGAACGAGAGTTCGAGTTCGACCATCTTGTCGTGGTGCTTGTCGACGAAGTTGACGACCTTCTGTTTGGGGATCATCTCGCCGTCGACGCGGATCCGTTCGCGGAAATCGACGAGGTGGGGCGAGGTGAAGAGTCCGGTTCGATACCCGGCCTGCTGGAGCACCGAGGCGATGATGTGTGCGACGGAGCCTTTTCCGTTTGTTCCGGCGACATGGATCGTGAAGAAGTTTCGCTGGGGGTTTCCGATGTGTCGGCAGAATGCGGAGATGCGCTCCAATCCCGGTTTGTATCCCGTTGCGCCCTGGGTTTCGAAGGCGGGCAGCGACTGGAAGAGGAATTCGAGAGTCTGGTTATAGTTCATGACAGCAAGATGGATTTATTTCACGAGATGGTTCCTTCGTTTGACGCGGTAGGCGATGAAGTAGAGCAGCGAGAGCAGCAGGACATACTCGGCGATTCGGGCCAGATAGTCGCCGTATCGGGTGTAGAAGGTTGTTTCGGAGTTGAGCGGCACGGCGGCGGAGAGGACGCCCCGCTTTTCCCATCCGAGGGTTTCGCCGACCTCGCCGCGTGGGGCTATGAATCCGGATTTTCCGGTATTTGCCGAGCGGGCGATGGCGCGGCGGTGTTCGATGGCGCGCAGGCGTGAGATGGAGAAGAGGTGTTTGTATCCGGGTGTGTCGCCCCACCATCCGTCGTTGGAGATGATGGCCATGAACTGCGCTCCTCGCCGCACGAAATCGCCGTAGAAATCGCCGTAGAGGCCTTCGTAACAGATGGCGGGTCCGACCGTGACACCGTTGTGTTCGAATGCCGTGCCGTGGAGACCTTTTCCGATCTGTCCGACGACGCCTCCGAGGTCGATGACCAGGAAGCGCAGCACGTCGAATACCCACGTGGGGGTATTCTCGACGCCGATAACCAGACGTCCCTTGTGGTGGAGCTGCATTCTCCCTGCGGAGTCGAGCCCGACAGCCGTATTGAAGACGTCGTAATACCCGGTTCCGAAGCGGTCGGGCCGTGCCGTTTCGGTCTGGGCCCCGGCGGGATAGCTTCGGATGGTGTTGGTTCCGGCGATGAGCAGGGCGTTCGGATGACGGCTGCGGAGCGAGTCGGTGAGTTGTTCCCAGAATGTCCCCGGGAGTCCGTCGCTCCACGGGGAGTCGCTCAGGGCCGGTTCGCGGTAGTATCCCGGGACGGCGGTTTCGGGCAGCAGGATGAACTGCGCATCCTGCGGCACCTGTGCGAGCAGGTCGAGGATGTTCTGCTTCTGGCGCTCCGCATCGCCGTGGAACTTGTCGTAACAGTCCACGTTGGGCTGGATGATGCTGACGCGGACCGTTCCCTCGTCGGGTTGGGACCAGCTGCTGCGGATGATAAGCGACGCGATGATCGGCAGCCCGACGGCCAGGGCCGGGGCGATCCATTTCCGGAGGTTGCGGCGCTCTTTCCAGGCCTCGAAGATCAGGATGTTGGCCACCAGCACCCAAAGCGAACCTCCGAACACCCCGGTGTATTCATACCATTGTACGGCCCAGACTTCGTGCGAGAACCCGTTTCCGAGGATGAGCCAGGGCCAGGAGAAGTCGCCGACGGTATACCAGTATTCGGTTGCGATCCATGCCGAGACGAGGGTCACGTAGGCGAGGGCCTTGTGCGCCTTTCTGGAGACGGTATGGAAGAGCATGAAGGCGAAGAGGTTCACGGTCGTGGAGGCGAGGGTCGCGGCCACGGGTCCGACGGGCGTTGCGAACCAGATCCACCATACGGTCAGGATGTTCCAGAGGACGAAGGCGAGCGCCGCCCACCCGAACATGCCCCACCATTCGCGTCGGGAGTCTCCGTATGAGTCGCTGATCCACAGCAGGGGTACGAGCCCGGCGAAGAGCGTCATTCCCGAGATCCCGAGCCACCCGGGCGCGAGGAGAATGGCCGATAGGATTACCGCTGCAAATCTGCGCAACATGGAAGGAGATTTTTATGAGCGCAAAAGTAGTCAAATGCGTCCATATTTCAAAATATTTCCCGTTTTCGGAGGGTCCGGGCCGTGAGGGGATTAACGATCCAGCACCTCACGGAAGCGCCGGGGCAGCGCGATGTTCTCCACGGTTTTGGCCGCTTCGAACAACGGGGCGATCTCTTCGGGGGTAAATCCGGCGATTCCGCAGCCGATCTCCGTGACGAGGAAATTCAGTTGGGGATTCAGCCTTGCGAACTCGATGAATTCATCGACATAGGGTTTGATGGTTTCGATGCCGCCCTGCATGGTGGGTATGGCGTAGCTTTGGCCCTGGAGGCCGACGCCCTGTCCCCAGACGGCTCCGAATTGCATGAGGGCCAGGTGTGCGGCTCCTCCGGCGTGCATTCCGGCGAGGTTGCTTCCGAAAACGAAGATTTCGTCGGGTTGGAGGGCGACGATGTGGTCGGGCGATATTTTCATGGGCGTTTTGTTTTTCCAAAGATAGGGAAAAAGGCGATTCGGGGCAATAGTCCGGATGGAATCACTTTGTTTATTTGGATGGGCGCCCGTCGGTTTTATTTTCCGGGCTACGGCTTGTAATGGAAAAACCGCCAGCAAATGGTTTTGCGGCGGTTTTCTTTTGCGTCCCGGGTGCCTTGCGTCCTTGGATTTTCGAGCCGAATCCGAGATTTGAACTCGGGACCCCTTCATTACGAGTGAAGTGCTCTACCGCTGAGCTAATTCGGCTTTCAACTGAAAATTAGCTTGTTACGGCATGGGAAAAAGAAAATTCGGGCGTAATGTGTAACATTATGTGTAACACGGCGACCTGTGTTGTTTGCGGTTAAACAATAGTGAAATGGTTGACTGCTTGATAGATAAATAGATAAAAAGAAACAGGTCTCGCAAGAGGACTTTATTAGTCTCTTTGCAAAGTCTGTCCTCGGAAAAAATTGATAGCTTTTGTCTCTGTAAACAAAAATCCTCGACTGTATGGCCGAGGATATATCTGTTATAATAGATCATATGTGTCCGGTAAAAATCCGGACTAGTTATTATAAAGTATAACAATTAAAATAAAGTAGGTTCGGTAGAACCATCCGGTTCATTGACAATATTGCAGTTAGGTTTACAGAACAGGGTCTTGAGTTCGACAGTGTCTGTAAGTGAGACACTTACAAGCTGAAGCATCTCGTAGATTGACCGTTGGACATCCATCTTCTTCTGGACAATCGCCATCATGCAGTAGGCGGTTACAGCAGTGTAGATTTGGATCCTTACGGCATTCTCGGTCTGCCCCCAGAATTTTTTAACCTTAAGGTGCTGCTTCAGCCATTTGAAGAACAGCTCTATCTGCCACCTGTTGTGGTACAGTTCGGCCACCTTCAACGGGTTTATATTCAGGGCGTTTGTGAAGAAGATGAAAGTCCTGCCGGACTCCGGATCCAGGTACAGTATCCGTCTGATCTTCTCGGGATATTTGCTCATCGTCAGCTGGCCGTCCATATATCCGACGGCATCGGACATGACACCTGCAGGCAGCCTGCGCTTCCATCTCATGGGCTTGAAGTCGTTGTTCTTCTTGCCCCTGACCACGAAGTATGCACCCACGCCGTCAATGGTGAATAGCCTGCCGAAGTCGTTGTATGCACGGTCGAAGATGTAGAACGAGTTCTCCTCATACGGTATTGCATCCATCGCCCTTGTGTCATGGTTTCTGGCCGGTGTTATATGGAAGAATGTCGGGATCTGCGTCTCAATGTCATACAGGGTATGGAGCTTGATCCCTCCTTTCTTCTTTCTGAACAGGGCCCAGCTAAAGACGCTGAGGCACAGGTCGATCGTGCTTGAGTCGAAGGCATATACCTTGCCTCCGAGCTTGAATATCTCGGTCGCCCTGCACTGCCTTGCCTCTACCATCACTCTGTAGGCGAACTCCTCAAAGATACGGTAATCCCGGTTGGCATTGGCATTGGCATCGGCAAGAGTACTCTTTGAGGCGTGTTTCCCGAAGCCCAGATGAAAGGCCTTGTTCGCGTGCGCATGTGTCGCCAGCACAAGATCCCTGAGGCTTTCCCGGTTGGACAGTTGTCCGAACATCATGACAGCCAGTTGGTTCCAGCAGGAAAAGGTCTTGACATACTTGTCTCCGCCATATTTCTTTGATATTCTGAGAAATACAAACGGATCCAAGAAAGATAAAAGTTGAGAGAACACGTATTTTCCTTTATTCATGTGCCATTCTACGATAGTCTGGCAAAGATAAATTCAAATCGTTGCGCTCGTTTTATCTCTGTAAATTCCTAACCTTCAATATTTTCAAAGAACTTTCATGATTTTTTACCGGACACTAGTGATAATAGATATGAATTATTTGAGGTCTTTGGCTTTTATCCGTACAACCTTACCATCACGTACAATCACCAATTCCCCGCCCTCTTTCTTTGTTTTTTCAATCAGGCGTTTACGGGCAAGTAAAATCCCTGCATTAATCTTTTCCTGCATTTGTTTGATTTCAATCTCGCTCATGGTCTGTAATGATTTTATAAGATAACGTATCTTCAATTTGAATAGTTGCATTTTTCTCTCCCGATGCAATGATTTTAATTTCCGCGTCTGCCGAACTATTGTCGTATATCGACCAAAAATCGCAAACGGGTGTATAAAGCATTGTCAAGTTGCGTAGTCCGTTTGCATAACGACGGCGAATTACATCCGATGGTATATTGTGACCACCCTCGCTTACCCGTGTCGCAACGCGCTCGATAGCTTGTTCGGGTGTTGGCAGCCAAAAGTAAAGCAGGGTTACGAAATAACCTTTTGCGTGTGCCCGTTCGATAAACTTTACATAGGAACGGGTTGCCAATGTCGTTTCAAAAGCAAAATCCGCACCCTCTGAAAGTAAATCATCCATGCGTTGCAGCATCAACCGACCTGCCTCGATCGCCACGCTTTCGGGATTGAACGGTGATAGCCCCTTTGCAATCTCGTCTGCATTGACAAACTCTTTGCAACCGAGCATTTCGGGCAACACGGTGTAGGATGCAGTCGTTTTCCCTGCACCGTTGCAACCAGCTATGATATATAGTTTTGGCATATCGTATGAACAAAGATAGGTAATTTATATGAATTGTTCCAAATATTTCTCATTGAAGCCAGCCAGTGAAAAGCGGAACTCTTTTTTGGTTCCATTTTGTGCCGTATAGTTGAACACAATAGTATCGCTGTGGATATGCGCTTCAAAAAGATTGAGCGTATATCCTATTGGTGGAATGGTAATGACATTCGGAAATTTTACGATGTAGGGTCTTTGATTGGACTCTTGAGGTGGTAGTGTAAAATTGAACCCTATTTGTAGAAGACCTCTTTTTAGGAAGGAGATTGTAACGGCTTGAGTAGGGTCTATATCGAGTTCAAGGAAGTAGTAGAACTCTACGGGCGTGGGATTGTCTTTTCTACGTCCTACAAACAGGCATATTCCATCAAGATCATAGGATATGGATTTGGCAACATAGGAGATTTCAATATCATTCAATATCTCTGTGCCCGTTTGTCAATCTGTTATCGGTGTTTTTCTTTTCATTTTAGCTAAAATTTGTATTGTGATTAAATCTTTGATTATGATGTAAATATACGAAAAATTAATGAAATATGCAAGTACATTAGCGTCCCGTTAAAATGGGACGAGTTAAACAATTAATCAAAAAGCCCCGGAATCAGGGGATCATTTAGATCTTTGACATCATTGAAATTAGTCTTGTCGAACAGGTCACGCAAGTGGGTTTTGTCAGTCAATGATATGCTGAAAATTTGTAAAACTTCATAGGTTGAACGTTTCAACTTCATATCATGTTGGACAATAGCCACAAGACAGTACGTGATAATAGCCACACTGATTTGTATGCGAACAGCGTTCTCTGCTGTGCCCCAGAATTTCTTTATCTTGAGATGCTGCTTGAGCCATTTGAAGAACAGCTCGATTAACCATCTTTTCTTATAAAGATCGGCGACATCCAGTGCAGAAAGTTGTTTTGCATTCGTCAAAAAAGTGAACTCACGGTCATCCTCTTCGTCGTAATATCGGACGAGTCTGAATGACTCAGGATATTTTTTCTCGGAGAGATATCCGGTCAGTTTCACTTCCGCATCTGTCATTATGTTCTTTGGCATTCTTCGCTTCCATCTGACTGTCTTATACTTTAAGTTCGTCTTGGCTCTGACAACAAAGAAAGAGTCTGTAAGATGTATCCTATAGAGTTCTTTAAAGGAGTCATAAGCCCTGTCGAATATATAATAAGCATTTGGTTCATAATGGATTGAAGACATTGCTGTGGAATCATGCTTTGATGCAGTGGTTACAGTATAGAAGGCAGGAACTTGTGCTTCAATGTCGTATAAGACATGAGCTTTCACCCCTCCTTTCTTGCTTCGGAACTTTGCCCATGGGAATGTTGCAAGACACAACGGAATCGTTGTTGAATCAAACGCATATTTCTTTCCGGAAATGTCAAGGATGTTGGTCGTCCGCTTCTCGCAGGCTTCCTTCATCATATAGAATGCAAAGCCTTCGAAGATTCTGTAATCACGGTTCTGGTTCGCTGTCGCAAGAGTTGTCTTGGCTATCGGTTCACGTCCTAAACCAAGATGATATTGCTTGGCCCTATGCGCCTCGAAAGCAACGATTAAGTCTCGCAGACTCTCACGGTTACTCTGTTGTCCAAACATCATCGCGAGCATCTGATTCCAGCAAGTGAAATGTTTCACATATCTGTTGCCATCATACTTGCGAACATAGTTGTTGAACTGAGTCCTGTTCAGAAAAGCGGTTAATTGAGAGAATACGTATTTGTCTTGGAACATAGCAGCCATTTGTATTAGACTGCAAAGTTGCAAAATCAAGTCCGTTTCATTTCAAAAAACCGTGTAATTGACTATATTTCAATAATTTCAAAGAACTATTTATCCACTTTTACGGGACAGTAGTGATCTTCCATATTTTTTAATCCTGTAATAGTACTTATATAGGAAATATCCATTTCGCACTCAAAAAATGTGGAAAGGCAGCGCAAAAGAAAGAGCAGATAATGTCTGCTCTCCATGAATGAACTCAATTTGTATCGAATGGAATGTAGTACCTCGGAATTGCCTTGCAAAGATACAAAAAGTTCAACCAAAAGTCAAGTAATTGACTGATATTTTGAGATAATTTTCAAGAATAAATTCCGACGCAGAATACCATCGAATCGACCGACAAGAACACATAGGCAGACCTCGTTCAAAGCCTCATATAATTGGAATCGCACCTACATTTTGTTCTAAATATCCTATAAAATATGTTTTTTTGATCTAATAGACTTGTAGGATATTGTTTCAGAGGTCAAACAGAACAATTTTACATGCTGTTTTGTTCTGTTATTCCTCTGTTTGCTACTCTTGCAGACTTTCATTATCTTTGAGTAACCGAAAACTTTACGATTATGGGCTATACGATTCCTCAAAATTGGAACGATGAAGCTATGGAATATGTTAATAGACTGACTGACAAAATCAATGTCGGTTGGGATGGCGAGAACTATTACCTCAGCGAATGGAATACTCAATTTCTGGGTCGATTGAAAGACAAGATGATTGCCCCATCATTCAAGTATGAAGCATTCCTCGATAACGAAGATATTATTGCTACAATAGAGGGTTATGAATTGGATGTTGAAAAATTCTGGTTTGCTCTGCTATACATCTACGACATTACGATGGATTTTGGAATAAATGCAGCAGACGCCAGCAAGACGGATTACGATATATTGGTTGAAATTGAAGATTATCTGGAGAATCATCCACAAGCTGTTCTTTACCTGTCGGACGATAAGGAGATTCGCAAAAGCTACCGTTATGAAACCAATAGCCCTGTGATATTGCAAAATCTACGTCGTTTCGTAAGGCAAGAACTGGACAAATACCAAGAACCTCCCCAGTTAAAGGTGTGGACAGAGGATATTTTGCAAAGAAATTACACGGAATCGTTAGGTGCGGCCCAACAGCAGGTGTTGATGTACAAACTATTCAAGGTGTTGTTCGACCTACTCGGCCTGCCCGATTTAAGAGCCAAGAAAGGCGAGACCGTATCGTACAGTAAAATGCTTCTTATCTCCCGCATCATCTATTTCTGTCGATTGACGACCAATGAATCCTTTACGGTGGACAGTTCCTCGCTGAAAGGTATTCTTAAACAGTATGGAAATTTCAATTTCAACCAACGGCATCCCAAGACTTATGCAGGTGGTTTAATTCTCCCCAAAGAGGAGGGTGAGTAAATCGGCCTGTGTTTTACTCTCTAAAATCTGAAAATTTTGCCTGCATCTTTGCAGTGTCAAGCCGAACGGATGACCTGCAACCCCTCGGGCAAGGCAAGCAGCATAACTAACGCCCCTCCGTAACAGGAGTACTTAAAAGATATGGCAAATGCTATCATTCCCGCAGCCGAGGTCGCTGCAAACGTCGAGAACAAGAACAACGCCGTTAAAAACACACTCAAGATGGAACGCCGCCGCGAGTACAACACCAACAAACGGCACGAGATTCCCGCCCTGTGGAAAGTGCTGGGAAAGGCTCGGCCCGTGTTCACGGTGCAGATCAGCAAGACCAACGAGGTAAAGGCCAGCTGTATTCAGCGGTTCATGCCTGCCCTCTATGCCGATGAGAATCTGTTTTGGGTCGAGTTCATGGAGCAGGTAAACATCCTTTTGGATAGCCGACGGTTCTGCCGCGAGTGTAAGGCACTGGGTTACCAACCCGAGAACGTAGCCGAACACGTGGTATTCCTCGGTAGTGCACCCATGAGAAAGGTACTGCGTGAGGGTGTGCAGAACACGCTGGGCGCGTCGATTCAGTTCTACAAGGAACGCTTCTCGCCTGTCGAAGCTGACAATTACCGTGAGGATCCAGATGGGCAAATTGTAGGTCGACCTGTAAAAGACGAGGCAGCGGCATAACATCTGCCTGCCATAGTGAAAGAAATAGGGGCTACGGAACAATCCGTAACCCCTATTTTATTCATAACAAATGTTGCATGGCCTCATCGATTTGCGAGTTCTCGAATGAATCGAGGTAGATTTGCGTGGTCGAGAGGTCGGAGTGTCCCAACGATTCGGAAATCAGAGCCACGCTTACTCCTGACCGTTTCAGGACGGTTGCGTATGTATGGCGCGCGCAATGTGAAAAACACGTCCAGACGGCATTTTGCAGATGGAGGCAATGGAGACGTAACTGGTTTGGAATGAGATGATTTTCCGTTTTCGGGGAAGCAGTCAACCGCACATTGTATCGATCCAACCGTTACCATACCGTTACCCGTATCGTTACCTCGGCGTCCACAGGTAACCGGCAGCAATTGACAGACTTCCGCACGGCGTTTTATTCTCTGAATCACCGGTTTTTGCATAACGATGAACGCCTTTAGTCACGGTATCTTTGCCCAGAGCAGGGAACCCTAAAAACCAGTCGTTATGAAAGAAGTCAGTTGCAAGGTTTTGCTCTACCTGAAAAGGAGCTCCCAGACCGCTTCGGGTCAGGCCCCGATCATGTGCCGCGTGACGGTCGGCCGATCGATGGTGCAGTTCAGCAGCAAGCTCACCTGTACACCCGCGTTGTGGAATGTCCGCGAGCGGCGCCTCAGCGGCAAGAGCCGCGAAGCCGTGGAGACCAACGCTCGGATCGAGAAGCTGCTGCTCGGAATCCATGAGGCCGTCAAGAGCCTCTCGACCCGCCCGGGAGGGTTCGATGCCGAGGCGGTCAAAAACCAGTACCAGGGCAGTCTGGAGACCCGCATGACCCTTCTCCGCCTGCTGGACCGCTACATCGAAGGACTCCGCAGCCGGGTGGGTATCGACTGCGCCCGAACCACGCTGAGCACCTACGTCTACACGCGACGCTCGCTGGAGGCATTTATCCGCCGAAGGTTCGGACTCCCGGACCTTGCCTTCGGACAACTGAACGAACAGTTCATCCGCGAGTATCAGGATTTCACGCAGACGGAGCAGGGTTACGCCCTGCAGACGGTGCGCCACTACCTGGCCGTGGTGAAGAAGATCTGCCGCCTGGCCTTCAAGGAGGGACACTCCGAGAAACTGCATTTCGCCTACTACAAGCTGCCCCGACAGGTGGAGACGACACCCAAAGCGTTGAGCCGCGCCAGCTTCGAAAAGATCCGCGATCTGGACATTCCCGCACAGCGACGGTCGCTCTCGCTGAGCCGCGATCTCTTCCTCTTCGCCTGCTATACGGGCACCTCCTATGCGGACGTTTCGCGCCTGACCGGAGAGAACCTCTACACGGATGAATCGGGCGCCTTGTGGCTCAAATACCGGCGGAAGAAGACCGACTACCAGGCCCGTGTAAAACTGCTTCCCGAGGCGCTGGTCCTGCTCGACAAATACCGCGATGCGGAGCGGGAGACACTCTTCCCGCACCAGTCGGCCGACGTAGTGAAGGCCAACATGAAGGGACTTCGGGGCCTGACCGGTATCCCGGAGGCGCTGACCTACCACGCCGGGCGGCACAGCTTCGCCAGTCTGATCACCCTCGATGAAGGGGTTCCGATCGAGACCATCAGCCGGATGCTGGGCCACAGCAACATCCAGACCACGCAGATCTATGCACGCGTCACGCCCCGGAAACTCTTCGAGGATATGGACCGGCTGATCGCCGCCACAAGCGACCTGAAACTCATCCTGTAAACCCGTTTATTCATCGTTCAAATCCTTTCTACCATGCGAAGTACCTTTCGAGTCTTCTGTTATATCGATCGCCAGAAGGTCCGGGCGGACGGCACGACAGCCGTCTGGTGCCGGTTGAGTATCGACGGCAAGCGTGCCGTACTGACAACGGGCCTCTATTGCCGGCCCGAGATGTGGGATCCCCGCCGCGGGGAGATCCTTTCACCCCGGGAGAACAACCATCTGGAAGCCTTCCGCCAGCGGGTTGTCCGCACCTACGAACAGATGCTGGAGGAGCAGGGCGTGGTGAGCGCCGCAATGCTGAAGGAGCGGCTTGTCGGGCGCCATCCGGTTCCGACGACCTTGCTGGCGACGGGTGAGGCGGAACTCGAGCGGCTGGCGCGCCGTGCCGAACGGATCGGCTCGTCCTCCACGTGGAGGGAGTCGCGCCTCATGCAGGGCAACCTGCGGCGCTTCCTGCAAAGCCGCGGCGAGGAGGATCTCCCGCTGCGGGATCTGACCGAGGCATTCGGGCAGGCCTTCAAACTCTACCTGAAGAGCTCGCAGCAACGCAGCCCCTCCTACGTCAATCGCAGCCTGACCTGGCTCAACCGACTGGCCTATATCGCCGTCGACCGGGAGATCCTGCGATGCAACCCGCTGGAGGATCTCCCGTACGAGAAGAAAATCCCGCCGCGCCATCGGGCCATCAGCCGCGAGGATCTGCAGCGCCTGCTGACACACCCGCAGGCGGATCCGCGGCTGGAGCTGATCCGCCGGATGTTTCTCTTCTCCTGCCTGACGGGACTTGCCTATGCGGACATGCAGTCGCTCTACCCGCACCACATCGGACAGACCGCCGAGGGTCGGAGCTACATCCGCAAGCAGCGGGTCAAGACCCGCATCGAGGCCTTCATCCCGCTGCATCCCATCGCCGAGCAGATCCTCGCGCGCTACAATCGGACGGACGACACGCAGCCGGTCTTCCCGTTGGGACCACGCGACGGAATCTGGCACGACATCCACCAGCTGGGCATCATCGTCGGCATCCGGGAGAATCTTTCATACCACCAGAGCCGCCACAGCTTCGGCACGCTGGCCATCTCCGCCGGGCTTTCCATCGAGAGTATCGCCAAGATGATGGGACATGCGAACATCTCCACCACCCAGGGCTACGCACAGATCACCGAGCAGAAGATCTCCGAGGATATGGACCGCCTAATCCGCCGCCGCGCACGACGGCAGGGCGAATCCCCGGCGAAGATGTAGCGATTTCCCGACGACGACTGACTCCCGGAGATCCCGAGGCCGGCCGTCGTGTTTGTTTCGGCTTCTTTTCATCCGGCAGCAAGGTAATGGACCGGAGCGAAATGCCAACCTCATGCCCGAGGGGTTTTCCCGAGTAGAAGCCTCCGCAGATGGAGATGCACCCCGGGGAAAAAGGTTGTCGTATTCGCTCCGGCCCGTTTTTGGAGATGCTACCGATGAAAAGGAGAAAAACAACGAACAGCTACATTGTGGGAGCTCAGTTGTTCATCTTCCCTTTCCCTTCCCGCCTTCTGTCTGTTCCGTCTTGTTGCCTCCGTCCTGCCTCTCGTCTATCGGAACTCGTTGCGATACCCCTCCTCCAGCATCCGCTCGACATCCGAGGAGCGGTAGAGGATCTTGCCGCCCAGCTTGATGTAGGGAATCCGTCCTTGATTGCGGTAATCCTGTAAACTCCGGCGGCTGATCTTCAGCCGCTGCGAAAGCTCCTCGTCCGTATAAAAACTTTCTCCGTCCAACGAAGACTTGCGCTTCGAAAACAACGCCTCCAACGCCTTGGAAAGACGCTCCAGCGCCTGGAAGTACGAGCGGATCCGCTCGTCATGCTCCGTAATCAATTCATTGCCCATTTTCCGTCTGTTTTAAAAGAGATCCGGCCCGACACCACCACGAGGTCATGATCCGGCTCCCGCTGTTTATACCCTGTTTCTGCGCTTCTGGTCGTGCATGCGCCGTGCTTCCAGCACCGCAAGGAACGACCGCACATCTTCTGCCCGGTAGTAGATCTTGTGGTTGATCTGCGTGTAGGAGAGCGACCCGTTGCCGCGAAGGGTCTGCAACGTCCGTTTGGAGATATTCAGCAGCTGGCAGACCTGCTGGTTGTCCAGCCACGGCTCCGGCTCGCCGATGCGGTGCGCATGGCAGAGTGCGTCCATCCGTCGGGCGAACTCCTCGAACCGCGCGAGCATCCGCTCAAAGGTTCGGGATTCTACATTGACTATTCCCATGTCAGTGTCGTTTTAAGATCCCGGGAAAGCGACTGGATCCGATTGCGGCACCAGACCGTAATCTCCTCGTCAAAGCTTGCGAAGTGATGTTCCAGCACGCGGTCCAGATAGCTGTACATCGAGATCTTGTCGTCGTCGAGGAGTCGCACGATTCGCAGGATCCGTTGGTGAAACTCCGGACGGACATAAATGGCCTTGCCGTGGAGAGCCGCGGTCTTAACCGGCAGTAGGAAGAGGCGTTCGTAGTTGGAGACTTTTCTCGATAAAGTCCCGGAGTCGAGGGATGCCGTTCGGCTGTCGCCCCGAAGTTCATTCTTCTGTTCTTGCATAATGATTGGCTTTTAAGGTTTCGGAAGCGAATATAGGGGCTTCAAAGACGTTTCCTCCACTATCAGCGCTCTATGGCAGTGGTTGGCGTCGCTGTGGCACAGGTTGGCGTCGGGGAGAGTCCAAAATAGCGTATTGGGAGACATTCCTTTGGCGTGCCAAACAGAAAATCTGGCATTCTGCTTTTGGGCGGACTGAAGAAGGAGATTGCCAGTCCGACAAGGGAGGTATTGGCAGCCCTAATACCTCTGTATCCTCAACATAAAGTCCCCTACAGACATCGATAGATCAAAGGAACAAGAGATCCGCAACCCAAGGTATCATGAACTCAGGGAAGCAAGACATCAAGGGCTCTTGAGGCCAAGAGAACATGACGCCAGGAGACCATGAAGCCATGAGTCCAAGACCTCAACAGGGTCTGAGTTCCAGATCTCAGGACTTCATGAGGCCCAGATATCAAGAACTCCAGAGGTCATGAGTTCTTGACCTCTGTAGCTCACGAGTCCAAGAGCTCATGATTTCGGGACATCAGGGGTTCTTGACGTCTGGAGATCAAGACGCCAAGACTTCGAGCTCTGTTGATTTCTTGGGATCACTATTTCATGATGGATTGAGTTCAAGATTTATTCATTCCGTTTTGGTGCAATTTTGTTCCCGATATCGGCTTCGGGAACGGGCGGTTCGCCTCTTCAGACTGGCCGGCGAACAAGCGGGAACGGGACGTGATATTCGACCCGTTTTTGAGTCCCCGGAACATTATATGTTTCGGGACTCGGCAAGCTGTGTTTTCAGTTACGCGAAATATTTTCCGTAACGCAAAACAACTTGCCCGCAAGGGGGTGGAAAACTCCTCCGAAGTCGTCGCTTTTTATAGGGCACCTCGTGTGCCGGGACCGATTCTCAAGGATCAATGGGTCTTCGCCATTTTCACTCGAAATTGGATTCGCAGAGCCTCGTTCTTGAACATTACTGCACGCAAAACCGGGACAAATCTTGCAAGATTTGTCCCGATAAATGATGTCTTTGATTCAAATTATCCCGAATAAAACGCTTAATGGATGGTGCATTTTGACAATTAAGCACCTTTATTAAAAATGTGTCTACACATGATTCTTGGGTTCAACAGGTCCCCTAAAAGAGTTGCTAATCCATACATTCAATTCTGCAAAATAGGTCTCGTATATAATCCGGTATCCGGTCTCTCCTCGCAATCCGCACCTCTACATCAGCCCCATGCGCTTGCGGGCAAAGGGGATGACCCTCGCCGGGGACTGCTGCTTCGACAGCAGGTCGCGCATGTAATCCATGTAGGGTTCCACGTGACGGAAATAGGCCTTCAGACCCTCGCAGAGCGAATTCTTGCGGCAGCCGTCCGAACCCGTCTCGAAGCGGTGTTTCGGACATTCGCCCCGGCACGCGAAGTAGTATTTGCAGCGCAGGCATTCGGCCGGCAGGGCGTTGCGCTTCGCCAGGCCGAAGTCGCGGCGTTTTTTCGAGCGGTAGATCTCCGCCAGGGTCGTCTCGCGGATATTGCCCAGCAGGTATTCCGGGTAGACGAAGTGGTCGCACGAATAGACGTCGCCGTTGTGCTCGACAACCAGCGCGTCGCCGCACGTCTCACCCATCGAGCAGACGCCTGGCTGCACGCCGCACCACTGGGCCAGCGAGGCGTCGAACATCTGCACGAAGGTGCGGCCCACGTCGCTGACGACCCATTCGTCGAAGATGTCGCACAGGAAACGGCCGTAGCCCCCGGCCGTGACGGACCATTCGGCCAGGCGAGCCCCTTCGCGGTCGGGCGAGACGATCAGCGGACGGTGGAAGCCCTCGACATCGACCACGTGCTCCACAGCCGGCAGGAACTGCATGTATTTGCTGTGCACCTCGTCGCGGAAGAAGCGGTAGATCTCCCCACCGCGCCCCTCGCAGAGGCGGTTCACGACACTCAGCGTGTTGTACTCCACGCCGCCGTGCTGGAACATCGAAACCGTCTGCATCACCCGCTCGAAGGTCGGCTTGCCGCCCTTCGTCACGCGGAACGAGTCGTGAATGTCCTGCGGGCCGTCTAGCGAGATGCCCACCAGAAAATTATTGCCCGCAAAAAGGTCGCACCACGCCTCGTCGACCAGCGTGCCGTTGGTCTGCAGCGTGTTCTCGATCCGCTTGCCGTCGGCGTATTTTTGCTGCAGCTCCATCGCCTTGCGGTAGAAGTCGATTCCCAGCAGCAGGGGCTCGCCGCCGTGCCAGCAGAACTGCACGACATCCACCTCGTTGGCTTCGATATACTGGCGGATGTAAAGTTCGAGCAGTTCGTCGCTCATCACCGCCTGCCGGCCGCCGTACTGCACGGCCTTATCCAGATAGTAGCAGTAGTGGTAGTCGAGGTTGCAGGTCGAGCCCGCGGGTTTGAGCATCGTCGAAAAGGCCACCGGACCTACCTGCTTCTCGGCGTCCCGGAAGGTGAAAATGTCCTTGTTTTTCGTTGGAATAATATTGATGTTCAATGTTCAATGTGTCTAAAACCATAGGCTATTTCAATGATAGCTTTTTTATTGTCATTTGGGTAGACTGTTTGGTATGCCTAATTCCTTTTCTCTTTTGACTTTCAATCCGAGATAAATCAGATCCCGGGAACAAGACTGTGTTAGGAATGCTTATCCTTGACCATTATACCTATATCAATTGTAGTCCCGGATTTCCGTTGAACATGATTCCTTATATGCGGTCTTATTAAATATCACCCTGTTCAAAACATTCTCCGAGAGTTTATCAAAACTCCACAATACATCACAACATTTGTCATCACACACAGCAGCACTTCATAATTAAAAGAGGGGCGGTTTACGTACTTCGTATATGCGGATTTTCATGTAACTGCAATCGATAAAGATAATATGGTATTTTCTTTGTCTTGCAAATAGGTTTTAAAGTCCATTGATTTGTTTGATGAAACATTCGGGAGACAAGGGGGTAATGCCGAACACAAATGTGGCTCCTTCTTCGAATGGCTCGATAATCTCGAAATTTTCATAGGAGACTCCCCCTGGAATGGGAAGTTTACATCCCCAATAACAGCAACGTCCATTGACCAATCCCTTTAAATCGGGAGAGGGTTCTTCCCGATACCAGTATTGGGTGGCTCGGATCCCAGTATATCGCCAATGAATAGGGGTCCGTGGAACATATGCTGCATCAACTGGATATTTCTCGTCAGGGGCAGCAATAAAATATGCTGTACCTTTGTCGTTGTGAATCATCTCTTCCAAAGGTGTGAAATCGTGGAGTGTAAAATCCTTGCCTTTATAATCGGGCCATAAAGATCCAGATCGTTTGATTGTATTTTTGAGATGTAATTCCCGCAGCCGAGCATGATTCCCCATGGTCGCCGTTACAATGCAATGTGCTAATGGGATAGAGCCTTCATAAGAGAATGTAGACAGTTCGACCTGATAGGGATGATCTTCTCGAATCCGGAGTCGTACATATACTTTTGCACCATTATCGAAGGCTTCAGAGAAAATAAAGAATGTCATGACCTGATGCCCTTTTTCTCCGGAAATAACTCCCCGTGCCGGGAAACGAATATCTCCGGGATGCATTGCAAGCGAATCATCGGTGCTCCAGAATCGTTTGCCATTTGCCTGATCCAGACGACTCGGTTCCAGTTCGGAATATCCTCGGGTCAAACTTCCGGCCGGAATAGGCTCAATAGCGATAAAATTCATCACGTCAGTAGCGCTGCGCCCCAGGTAGGGTGTATAGATACGGATTAAACCTCGAGGACCTTTTAGAGGAAACAGTCCTACCCGTATCCCGTCTACAAGACCCCACATGGGAATTGCAGGACGTCCTTGGACCGGTCGTATCCATGTGCCATCGCATTCCGGAGCAGCCAGTCCTGCTAACAGGTTTGGTCCCGCAATCCCCGGAATGGACAAAAAGAGGGACAGGACCCAGAATAAAAAACGTCTCATAATATATATATTCTCGAAGAATGTAACTCCGACGGCTTTGTATAGCCGCCGGAGTTGTCGGGAAATTATTTTTTATAGATCTTGGCGGGGCGGATATTAGCACGCAGATCTTTTTCGAAGTCCATCAGCATTTTTTCCAAGCTATCAGCCTTCTCAGGGAATTCAGCAATGCGATTTCGTGTCTCTCCAATATCTTCACGCAGATTGTATAGAGCACGTTCTGCTGTACGTAGCTCTTGTTGACCACGTTTCCCATCCATTCCTGGCTCCGTGACAAAATTATATGGATGCTCAAGAACGAATTTCCAGTCTCCTACGCGGATCGCTTCCGGCGTTTCAAGGTAGTAATAATAGAAAGCTTCGTGCGGTGACTTGGCATTTGGTTGGCCAGAAATGAGAGGAAAAATATCCTCACCGTCGATTTTATGATTAGGCAGTGGAATCCCCAGATATTTGGCCGCTGTAGGCAACAGATCGAAATTGGCCACGATTTCATCGCATTGGCTGCCAGCAGGAATTACCTCAGGCCATGTCATCAAACAGAAGACACGTTGTCCGCCATCGAATGACGTGGTTTTGCCTTCACGCAGGTTTCCATGACTACCACCGTGATTGCCAAAGAGAAGCCATGGTCCATTATCGGACATGTAAATTACCCAGGTATTCTTATCGATGCCATTTTCTTCGAGGGTTTTGTAAATTTCCCCGATCGACCAGTCAATTTCCATGATTACATCACCATAAAGTCCACGGCCAGATTTACCCTTGAATTTATCGGAAACCGCCAGTGGAACGTGTGGCATAGAGTGGGCTAAATAGAGGAAAAACGGTTTGTCTTTATTCTCTTTGATGAAAGAGGTCGCGTATTCGGTATATCGAGTGGTAAGTTGACTTTGGTCTGGGTTATATTCGATTATACTATTGTTGTTGTACAAGGGCAAATCGGGATCCGTGGGTGGTCTCATATCGTTGGAATAGGGTAGGCCAAAAAATTGGTCGAAGCCTTGTTGCAGAGGCAAAGCTCCAGGTTGATGTCCGAGATGCCATTTCCCTACGGCAGCCGTTGAGTAGCCAGCTTGATGGAACATTTCAGCTAGAGTTAGTTCTTCGGGGCTGATCCCACGCAAATGTTTGGGAAATAGAACGAACGGAATACCTACTCGTTGTGGATAACAACCTGTCATGATGGATGCCCGAGAAGGAGAAGAAACGGAAGACCCGGCATAGAAATCATTGAATTTCATTCCATTTACAGCCATGCGGTCAATGTTTGGCGTATGAATGTCCCGAGCTCCAAAACAACCAATATCGGCATAACCTTGATCGTCGGTCAAAATAACGATGACATTGGGCTTGGAGTTGTGGTCGGGGGACACTTTCTTCTCTTTTGCGGCGCAGGCACTCGTACAAGCGAGTGAACCTGCCAATAAAACTAGATTTCTGTTCATAATGGTGATTTAAAATGTTTTTAGATTGGGACTACCACCCTGGATTTTGATCGATGGTCGGGTCGATAGCTTTGTTGTAATAATATTCGTCGGTGGGAATGGGGAATAGGGTAAATTGTTTTTTATTGGTTGCGGCAAAAACAGTTTCCAATGCAGGGCCGTAGATACTTCCTGCCTCCGGAGTCCATGCATTGTTCTCTTTGTTGTAGGTGGGAAGTTTGAGCCGGTTATTCGGTGTGGTAGGCAGATTCTGCAGGATATCATACATCACGTATTCGTAACGAGTCTTTCCCGCAATTCCGTCGGGACTCTGCATGCGTACTAGATCGAACCAACGCTGCCCTTCTCCTACGAACTCGAGGCCTCGTTCGTTGAAAATCAAATTGAGGAATGTTTGTTTGTCGGGCGTAGTTTCCAGCAATTTGGGGTAAGAACGGGATATTCCATCTGCTTTTCGGGCCCGATCCCGGATCTCGTTGAATGCGTCTACTGCGTCTTGGGTGACACCTTTTGATTCGCAGAGTGCTTCTGCCTTGATCAGATAGATTTCAGCGAGTCGTAATAGGAACAAATCATTTTCATTCGTCCGTTGGTCTTTACCCATTGGATCGCGATATTTGTTGACAAAAGGTGTGGTAGCGACATTTCCTTTCTGATTGTCGTCATTGACGAATAACGGCCAACCGTTGAAGGTATAGGGCCAGGCAATGAGGTATTTGTTCGTTTTCGTGTTGTGCCAGTAATTGAGAATGGATTTCTCCAGGCGGTAATCGATGGCCGGAATTCCATTTTCGACTTTGACATTTTTTTGATATACGGCACAATAGTCGGTCTCAGTATCAGCCGCAGTACTGTTGTCATTGTAGTAAATACCATAGAAATAGGGATGCATGCGGACATGTTCGCCCCCGTTTCCGTCTGGAGAATTCCCGGTGACGCCGTAGAGTGTGAGAGGCAACATGCGCCATGCCCATTCGGAGCCAGCAGAGGCCACCCCCGAATTATTCATGTCGCGGGTGAACCCAATGCCAAAGATTACCTCTGAAGCATAGGCGTCTGTCTCTTTGTTGACATCCCAAAGATCCATGAAATCCTCAGCCAGGCTATATTCGCCGGAATTGAGTACGGAATCCGCAAAGATAACGGCCTGGTCAAAGATGGCGACAGCCTCGCTCGAACGATCTTGTAGATTCAAGTAGTTCGCATAGGTAAGATAGGCTTTCGACATGAACCCTTGTGCGGCTCCTTTGGTCGCACGCCCCCGTTCGCCGGCGGTTAGCGCCGATCGGAGCGGCAGGTTGTTCGATGCCGTTTGGAAGTCGGTAAAAATCCGTTCATAGACTTCATCGATGCTGGCACGGGGCATATCGAACTTTGATAAACTGGTTGTCGGTTCCAGCCGAAGCGGCACACCTCCGTAAAGGCGAACCAGATAAAAGTAGCTGAATGCGCGCAGAAAAGAGGCTTCTCCGATAATCCGTTTCCGATAATCCGGCGAGACATAGCTTTTGTCGGAATAGGTTAGCAGCTCATTGCTGATGTTGATTACTTTGTAAAGTGTATTCCAAAAAGGTCCTACCAGCGACTGGTTGTAATTTTTTTTGCCGAACGTGGTATATTCGTTGTTGACCCCTTGCCCATTGAGTCCGTTTTCGGCGTAGAGGTCATCGGCTGCCATCATTAACATCAAGGCACCCTGAAGTTTGAATCCGGCTCCGTCATTCATGAGGGCATACGCGCCGGTGATGAGCAATTCGATATCGGCTTCCGATTTGATGGTGCTTTTAGTGTAGGTGTCACGCAACTCTTCGTTGAGGCTGCAGCTGCTTATCAGAATGCTAGCGAGCCAAAGCGGCAGTGCCAGGAAAATGGCCGTATGATTGATCTTTTTCATAATTCTTCAGAAGTCAGAAGGTTAGATTAACACCGAAAGAGTATGTGGCCGGGAGCGGATAACTGCCGAAGTCTACGCCCGGTTCCATGGGACGGTCTCCGAAGGGATTGACGGCAGGGTCGTATCCCGAATATCCTGTAATGGTGAATAGATTGCTCCCGGTTATAAATATTTTGATAGAGGAAATGCCCAGTTTCTTGGGAAGTTTCCGGAATTGATAAGAGAGTGTGACAGTCTGCAGACGCAGATAGGAGGCATCTTCGACATACCAGTCTTTGCATCGCATATCAGTAGCCCGATTTGTCGGTGCCGTGTATTTATTGCTTGTCCCCTCGCCATGCCAACGATTTACCCAGGCATCGTGAGCGATATTGGTCCCGGTAGCAGTCCTCAGCGAGCTCATGAAGGCGTGATTGAGGTTCAACATTTGGTTGCCGTAGCTGCCCATGAATTGGAAGTTGAGCCCGAAACCTTTGTAAGTGAGGTCGGACCCGAATCCGTAGGTCAGTTTGGGATAAGCATTGCCAATGTTCGTACGGTCTTCGTCCGAGATTTTTCCGTCGTGATTTGTGTCTACATATTTTGTATCACCCGGACGTGCCGTGGGTTGTATCATGACGGTCTCTCCCGTATTGGGATCTGTATATGTATAATTATTTATCTCGTCCTGATTCTGAAATACTCCATCAGTTTTATATCCCCAGAAAACTCCGACCGGAAGCCCTGGAGTGGAAACATGAACAGAATTGCGAATACCGTAGGACTGATTATAAAGGTATTGACTTCCGTAAATTGTACCTGCATCGCCCACAGAGATTACCTTATTTCGGTTGATTGAAAGATTACCAGTCAATCTCCAACTGAAATTCTGTTTGACGAAAACATCTCCTTGCAATTCAATGTCTACGCCTTTATTCTGAATCTCGCCTATGTTCATAACATTGGCACCATAACCCGAAGAGGTTGGTAGTTTAAAGTTCAACAATAAATCGGTTGTCTTCTTGAAATAAAATTCTGCAGTTAAAGAGAATCGGTTGAACAATCCAAGATCGAAGCCGGCATTGGCCTGCATGGTCCGTTCCCATTTGAGCAGAGGACTTTCAAGAGTCGACGGAACGAATCCGGTAACAATGCTTCCGCCAATAACGGCAGAGTTCATTCCCAATTGCGCTTGTGTCGCACCTATGGCAATGTTGTCATTGCCCGAATATCCGAAACTGCCTCGAATACGCAAGTTCGAAATCGTAGAAAGGTGCGCGGACATAAACGGCTCATTATATATGTTCCATGCTCCACCTATTGATGGAAAAAAGCTCCATTTATGTCCCGATGCAAGACGACTTGAACCATCATAACGACCTGTAAGAACTAAAACGTATCGATCTTTGTATGAGTAATTTGCTCGTCCGATAAATGATGATAGTGCGCGTTGTTTGTAAGTAGTATAGAGTTTTTGTGGATATGTGGCATTGCCCATATTTGTACCGCCGAGTTGATCGTTGGGAAAATCGGTGCTAACCTGACTCGAGGCTCGTATAGTCCATTGTTGCCAAGAGTAGCCCAAAACTACATTTACATTATGTACCTGTCGGAATTTACGATTGAAAGTCAGTAAATTATCGATAGTATAAGAGAAGTTCTTGTTGTCAGCTCTTGTTGCGGAACCGTTGTTGGTATTTCCCTGAAAGGTTCCGCGAGGCCAGTAAGCCTCCCGTAGTGTATAAACGTTGTTTACCCCCCCCCTAATTTGATAAGTGAGACCTGGCAGAATATCATAATTTAGGTCAAGGTTGGCAACAAGGGTATTCATCGATGTCTCGTCTTTAACCCGATCTACCAACAAAACAGGATTATTGGCATAGTCATTACTTGTTACATCGAACTCACTCATTTCACTATCATAGAGCTTTTCAATTGGACGAAAAGCTAATGCAGAAAGAATGACCGAAGTACTAAGGTTCCCATGCGTATTAGATTGAGGAAGTTGATTCTTTTTACTCATCGACATATAGGACCGCACAGACATCTTTAATTTCGGGGTGATTTTTTGATCGAGATTAACACGAAATCCGCCTCGCGTGAAATAAGAATTACGAATAATACTGTTTTGATCTGTATAATTTCCAGAAACTAAATATTTGGTTGCTTTGGTTCCTCCCGAAACGGATAATTGGTGATCCTGAGTGTAGCCTGTGCGGAAAATCATATCTTGCCAAAAACGATTGGGGGATACGGTAATGGTGTCGGCAAGTGCTTGATCATTTGGGAAACGACGTTGTTCCTCTGGTATACCATCATTGATATCGGCTTCATTTAGATAATGAAAATATTCAGAAGTTGAAGCCATCTTAATCTTCTTGGGAACGATATTAAAGTCAGAACGATGGGTATAAGAAATCTTTACTTTCCCTGTTTCTCCAGATTTGGTGGTAATAAGTACCACACCATTTGCCCCTCGGGAACCATAGATGGCAATTGCAGAAGCATCTTTCAAAATCTGAATGGAAGCAATATCGGCTGCATTGAGATTGGACAATGCGTCGGATGCCGGTCGTTGATTCATCCAGTCTTGGTTAATACCGGCTTGCGTAGATCCGAAACTACTTTCAATAGGTACGCCATCGATGACAACCAGAGGCTGGCTGCTTCCAGTTATGGACGATACCCCCCGAATATTGAATGTCATACCCGAACCTGGCTCTCCGGTGTTTTGCAGAATTTGTACGCCGGCAATTCGCCCTTGAAGAGCAGAAGCGGCTGAGATGACAGGTTGTTCGCTTATATCGTCCATCTTGACGACGGATACGGCACCGGTCAGATCGCTTTTCTTTACTGTACCGTAACCCAAAACGACTAATTCCTCCATTTCAATATTACCGACTTCCAGAATGACGGGAATGTCTGTTTGTCCGATGAACATGATCTCCTGTGCTTTATATCCCAGAGAGCTGAAAACGAGCGTAGACTGTAATGATACCTTGGGAAGATAGAAGTTCCCTTTGGCATCAGTAACAGTTCCCTGTTGAGTTCCTTTGATCACGACGGTAACTCCCGCCAAAGGGTTCTGGTTCTTGTCCATAACTATGCCTTTTGCCACTTTTTGGGCAAAGCCAATTTGGACAATGCAACATAAAACAGCAAGTAATAGAATTTTTTTCATTTTCGGTTTGGTTTAATATTGGTGATGGTCGTCTATTGGGTAATATCCCAGTTCTTGGGCGGAAGAAAGGTTTTGGGGTGTCCTTTGGGAATTTGGGGCGGGACAATGGTATCGTATTGTTGTACAACACGCTGTAACGAGTGGGAAAGTGTGGAATTCTTTTTGTTTTTACTCTTTTGCTCGCCTGGATCGGTGAAAACATTCGTGAGCAGAACGCCATTTAAGTCTGTCATCAACGGATTGTGTCCCGGAGAAAGGTATTTGTTGCCGTCACTATCAATGGCAGCCCCTCTTCCAAGATACATGGTTCGTTCGATTTTTACATCGGGTTCTCGCAATGCAGCGAGGACACTGATGCCGTCGAGCGGCCGTTGAGGTGCCGTCGTAACACCCAGCAGGTCCCGAATTGTCGGAACAATATCCACATATCCCGTTAATTGGGTGATTTTACGTCCATCGCCGGAAAAAGCTGGATAGTGAATGAATGCCGGAGCTCGTACACCTCCTTCCCATTCCGTATTTTTCTGGCCCCGCAGAATGCCGGACGAACCACCTCCTGAGTTGACATCGGCTCCGTTATCACTAAAGAAGATAAACAACGTGTTGTCGGAAACGCCGGATTGTTGAAGAGCCTTATAAATTTGTCCGATCCCCCGGTCCATACATGTCACCATTGCCGAGTAGATCAGCCGTTTGGCTGTAGCAGAATCGAAATCCGAGATATTGCGATCTCCTGTGTAAATTTGGAGGTCTTCGGGTTGTGCTTCCAGCGGAACGTGCGGGGCATTATAGGTCACACACAGGAAGAATGGAGTCTTTTGTTTTGAATAGTCTTCGATGCAGCGCACGGCTTCGGACGTAATAAGTTCCGTCGAATAGCCCTTGTCATGACAAACCTCAAAATCACGATGCCAGTCAGGCTCCCCGTTCCGTTTTTTATTAAAATAATCGATTGCCCCATTCAAACAACCGTAAAAATGAGTAAATCCATTATTGAGTGGATGATACTTCAAATCGAGGTGTCCCAAATGCCATTTTCCGATGATAGCGCGGTTGTCGTATCCGTTCTGACTCAAAATTTTGGGTAAGGTCTCTTCCGTCGGATCGAGTCCATAGTTGAGCCATGGACGGATGACGATGTTCCGAATTCCGAAACGGTCCGGATATCTTCCTGTAAGGAATCCAGCTCGTGTGGGCGAACTGAGGGCTGCCGTATAGAAACGGTCCATCTCAAGTCCTTCAGATGCCAGTCGGTCGATGTTGGGAGTGCGGATCGTGCTGCCATGATAACCGACATCTCCCCATCCCAGATCGTCGGCAATGACAATGACGATATTGGGCCGTGCTTTCGGTTGGCAGAGAGTATACCCCGGTATAGCAAGAGCCCCGGCACCAGCTATGCAGATAGCCATCTGTCTCATGATAGGTTCCTAATAGGGTTTGACAATCTCCAGGTCGTCTTTGGATGGGAGTTCGGGGAATGTGGCATGAGGTTCCATCTGATACCAGAATGCCACGGAAGAGATGTCGGAATGTTGCGGATAGTAGCGCATGTCATTGCGCCATCCCAGATCTTGGATCGTTACTCGAAGATCCTGGCGGAAACGTATGGGGTCGAGAATGTGCCAGCGGTACATTCCGAATCGTTGTTGAGATCGGTATACGCCGTCAGGTCGTACGACCTGATGCAGGCCGGCATAAGGCGTACTGAATTCCTGATATTTTTTTGTGGATTTGTTTTCGAAATTATAAGAGCCGCAAATGTAATCTTCTGTTCCGGTTCCGCAAATGGTAGGAAATTGTTTGTCTCCGTCCATGTAAAATTTGATTTCACCCTCGCCCCACCAGCCATTGTTGCTGACTTGCCAGGCAAGATAGGTTCCGACATATTGGCCTTGTCCCTTGACACCGTCGAGGATCGTATGTACGGAGGTCAGGTTGGGGTTTGAACGGCGGAATTGGGCATGGAAGTAGGCAGCGTCTTCGGGAACATCGGTTAAGGTATAGTTGATTTGATAATAGAGCCGCATTGGATTCTTATTGTCGAGGTTTTCCATCGTAATGCGACAGGACCTGCGGAAAGGCATCTGCCAATAGCAGTTGAATGCACTCCCGGGGTTGACACATACAGCTAAAGAAGATAGTGGTGCTACCTGTTCGCCCATTCCACCTCCGCCCCATGCGGAGCAAAAGAAGTCTCCGATCGGACACTCTACAGAAGGCTCGGCCTCGCCATCCCAGTAAAAACGAATAATGGACGATCTCCAGTCTCCGGTAGGGGTCATCCATATTTGCTGGATGGCTCCGGGACCTTCGATTTCGGCAATAGTGAATGTCTCACCCGGTCCAATATTGATATAGGGATTTACTTTCCATCCCACGCCGAGATCTTGGGCTGCATGATGAGCATTGGCTTGATTGGGTTTATCTTTGTCTCGTATGGGGTCGGCCATGCCGCCCTTGCCTTTTTCTCCTGAAAAGTTTTCAGGACTAATCGATCGGGTTTCCGCATTCGAAATCCGATAAAGGTTGCCCATATTCATATCAAGCCCATTGAATCCGGGATTTTGGGCATGACCATGTGCCAGGAATGCACATGCAAGGCCAATCATCAGTAGTTTACGTTTCATATTTTTTTGCTTTTTGAGGGGTTTGAACGTTTTTATATTAATTATGCTCCGGATCGGTAAATTTTGCCAGAGCCAAATATTGCCGATATAGCTTATCGTATATTTTTGTCCGGGCAGGGTCCGGTTTATATTCTGCCGTATATCCTGAACCCATGGCTGCCTGAGCCTCTGGAATGTTGGAGTATATGCCCGCAGCGACTGCGGCGAACATTGCGGCTCCTAATGCACATGCCTGTTCGGAACGCACGACGCGGATTGGCATATCGAGCACGTCAGCAAGAGTTTGCATGACGAACGGTGACTTTTGACTGATGCCGCCGATCGCGTTGATTGCATCGATTCCGATTCCCTCCTGTTTCATGTGCTCGATGATAGCCCGCGATCCGAAAGCGGTTGCCTCCACCAACGCCCGGAAAATCATGGGGGCGCTACTTCCTAAAGTCAATCCAGTAAGAGCACCGCGAAGCGTTTGGTTGGCAAAGGGGGTGCGTCGTCCGTTGAACCAGTCCAAAGCGACGATGCCGCTTTTGCCCGGGGAAATTTTTTCCGCCTCGGCAGTAAGCCGTGGAAGGATCTGCCCGATGGCGGTATCCACGATTTCGGGAGAGCAAAGGTTCCGAAGAGGCCAGGCCAGTACATCCCGGAACCAGGCATAAATATCTCCGAAAGCAGATTGCCCCGCTTCGATTCCAATGTAACCAGGCAGAACCGAACCGTCTACTTGCCCGCAAATGCCGCTTACACAGTGATCACCAAGAAGAACAGGATCAATCACCATAATATCACAGGTTGATGTGCCCATGATACGCGTAAGTACATGGGGCGCAATACCTGCTCCCACTGCGCCCATGTGAGCATCGATCGCCCCTACAGCCACTGAGATGCCAGCCGTAAGTCCGAGTCGCTTTGCCCACTCCACAGTCAGTGTCCCGGCTTTGGTGTCGCTCGTGTCGGTTTTTGAAAAGAGATGCGGACGCATGGCGGCGAGCAACGGGTCGAGTCTTTCAAGAAATGTTTCGGACGGAAGTCCCCAAGAGGCGTGCCACATGGCTTTGTGTCCGGCGGCGCAACGGCTGCGCTTCATGGTTTCCGGGGAGGTGTTGCCGGTGATTAGGCCGGTAATCCAGTCACAATGTTCACTCCAGGCCCAGGCCGCTTTGGCCACTGCGGAATTTGTTCGTAGTATATGGAGGACTTTGGACCATACCCATTCACTGGAATAAATACCACCTTCGTAGCGGATATAATTCTCCGACCAAGAAGTTGCAAGTGCGTTGATTTCTTCGGCTTCAATTACCGAGGTATGGTCTTTCCAAAGAATAAACATGGCATCGGGATCTCCGGCAAAGGCTGGTGTTAACGCCAAAGGAATGCCGTTACGGTCGGTAAGCACAGGTGTACTACCTGTCGTGTCAAAACAAAGCCCTACAACGTTTTCTGCGGTACCAGGCGCGGCATTTTTCAATGCACAAGCTACTGCCCCCTCTAACGCTTCGATATAATCAAGCGGATGTTGACGATAGCGATTTGACGTGAGATCACAATAGAGTCCTTGGGCCCATCGAGGATACTCCATGACGCCTGAGGCGATCTCTCGTCCTGTTGAGCAATCCACTATGAGTGCTCGACATGAATCGGTCCCGTAATCGATGCCGATAGTATAACAATTTGTACTTCTCATTCGATTTTAGATTTTTACTTTCCTAGCCACAAAAATGCTGTAAAAGGCAATGATCATGAAAGCAATGGCCGGAACCCAATAGGCTAATTCGATACTGCCAACTTGGTCTGAAACGATGCCTTGGATCTGTGTCAGCAGAGCAGCCCCCGCAATGGCCATAACCATTCCTGAACCGCCGATTTTCGTATCTTCACCTAGACCTGAAATGCCGATGCCATAGATTGTCGGGAACATTAGAGACATACAACCCGTGATACCCATCAGCGCATAGACTCCCAGAGCTCCATCTGCATAAATGGTGATCAAACAGCAAATAACGGCTAACACGGCAAGGACCGTGAGAATTTTCCACGGTTTGAAGAACCGCATGAGTCCGGTGCATATGAAACGTGCTGTCACGAACAGTATCAAGGACATTATGTAGTAAGTTGCAGCAGCTTGTTCTGGTGTGCATGGTAATAGCGCATTGAGCCCGATCCATTCGCAGAATGAATAGAAACCTGCGGCAACAGGTTCTACGTTCCGAAGAGCTTCGATCACTTGTGCACCCGAGGGATTGTCGCCTAATGTAGCAATGACATTGTCAAAGCCGAGTTGTTGTATGGCATAACGGATAACGAATGACCATACGGCGATTTGCGCTCCTACATAGAAAAACTGTGCGATAACCCCCCAAACATAATTTTTGTTGCGAATAAGTCGTTTGAAAGTGCCTTTGAAATCGAGCTCTTTATCGTCTTCTTTCAGATTGGGCATTCTGGTAAAGCGAATTGCCAACAAGAGGGCTATCATAACCAGTCCAAGCACCATGTAAGTCATTGTAACAGCATTCAACTCTTGTCCCTGTATGCGGGTCAACTCTTCAACGGGCAATGCGGCACGTTCTGCAGCACTCATTGTGTTGAGCTGCGAGAGAATGAATACCTGACTGATAACTACGCCCGTAATGGCTCCAAACGGATTGAACGACTGTGCAAAATTGAGTCGCTGTGTGGCTGTACTTTCGGGGCCGATGGCACATACATAGGAGTTAGTGGATGTTTCGAGAATCGAAAGTCCGGCGAATAAAATGAAGATAGCCAGTAGGAACATGTAGAACCCAATTTCGATCGTACTTTCGGAGATAAGCATTGCCGGATAGAACAGGAATGTGCCGAGCGCATAGAGCCCCAATCCGAGCATGACTCCCGATTTATAGGTGAATCGTTTGATGAATAGTGCGCCGGGAATTGCAAAGCAGCCATAACCGAGCAGGTAGCAGACCACCTGAATCCAAGCGGTTTTCGAGTCCGAGAGACTCATGATTCGCTTGAACGCAGCTAGCATTGTGTCCGTGAGGTTGTTCGGAACGGCCCAAGCGAAGAAGAGCGTGGTCAGCAGAATAAATGGCCAAATAATTCCTTTGGGTATGATGCGTTGTTTTTCCATAGTTTGGTTGAGTTTTGGGTTGGAAATTCAGAATGATTAGAAACAATCCGCAATTTTCTGCAACTCGACACCAAAAAGATCTTGTACGATCCTGGCGATTTGCGTCTCTTCTCCCTGTATATGCATGACATACTGTGTATGTGAGGCCGATTCACCGGAGGCTAGTTCTGCACCGGGCGAAGAGGTTTCGATTTCATAGAAAGGTCCCATGACAGTACCGTCGTCTGTGGGACCGTCGTTATAGGCATTGATCACGTCGCCGGCAAATGGATCTTCTTGCGGGCCCCACTGCCCGTTCACGTAGCTTACACGGCCCCTGGGGACGGTGTATTTCACCAGTGTGAGTACTTTCTTGTCCGAATCATAACTACCGCAGATGTCTTTGGCTCGTCCCGCCGGGAGCCCAATCTTTGAACGATAGGTTCCATCGATCTTGAAATAAAGCATACCGTCCTCTACCTTCAGCCGATCGGATGGCACCTTGCCGAAATATTCATCGTTGACGATGCGTCCCGTACCGGATGTGTCATAGGGAATGAAAACCGTCGTGGTCGGCGTTGGATTGAACATTCCCAATAACCATATGGAGGGCAGTCCGGTTTGCTTGGTCCAGGTATTTTCTCCTTGATTGGTGATGATGTTCTCCGTACCGTAGGCAATCATTTTCAACGTTGAGGGAATCTCCGTGCCGAGCAGTTCCGCTGCGGTTTTGCGATCCAACAAGGAAATTGTACGTTCAATCCCGATTTTGAGTTCCGAATCTGCCGCGTTTATGAGTGTAGTTTCTTTGGTAAATTTCACACTTGAGGAGGTTTGTTCTGCTATGTTATAAGTTTCGGTGTCTATGACTGCAGGAACGCGCCAATTTTCATAAACCTGTTCCTGTCCGTTTTTGAAGTACAGGGAGAAAGGGCCTCCTTCCGGTCCTAACCAGAAACGCTCTTCTCCGCCAACGGGATTGAATTGAGGATTGATTTCTCCGGATTCAATCAGTTTGTAATTGATCCATCCGAAACTATTCCCAGCATCACCATCGGCAGTAGATGTCATTACACGGCCTTGGTATGCGGGAATAATCATAATTTTTGAAAGTCCGTCAGAACTGGAGAGTTCAAGGAAAGAGATTTTATGCTGCTTGAAAAATGCAGCGTCATATCCGTAAGAGCCCATTTCATATGTTGTTTTATCGCAGCAGGCAGTCAACATGATGGATGCTGTTGCGAGAGTTAGAATGGAATGAATGCGTTTCAAATGAATGCGTTTCATGAAAATATTTTTTGTTATTTGTATATGGGGCCGAAGGTGCTGCAAGCCCGGAAATCTGCATCCTCGGAATTAGAGCCGAAAGCATTCCAGACAGATGGTCTGAATATTAGTTTTTCGTCGATGTTGTGCATGCATACAGGGATTCTGAGCATGGCCGCTAGGGTGATAATGTCGGCTCCGATGTGCCCGAAAGAGATGGCTCCATGATTGGCGCCCCAGTGGCTCATGACAGAATATACGTCTCTAAAAGGCCCATGTCCGGTAAGGCGGGGTGCGAACCAAGTCGTGGGCCATGTTTTGTCGGTCCTTTCATTGATGATGCGATAGATTTCTGGGTCGACATTTACGGCCCAACCCTCTGCGATTTGGAGCGAGGGCCCAAGTCCCTTAACAAGGTTAATCCGGCACATGGTGACGGGCATCTCTCCACGAGTTAGGAATGTGGAAGAAAAACCTCCCCCTCGCATGTATTCCCGACTTGCAGGATGCCAGGTAGTGGCATCGAGGCAGGACTCAACCTCCTGTTGAGAAATTTCCCAGAAGGGTTTCATAACAGGATTGCCGTTTTCAGTTTGTTGCCCGGTGGCATCGAGACAGCAGGAACCGGAGTTAATCAAGTGTATGATGCCGTTGGCCGCGGTTCCTTGAAGTTCTTTTCCTGTTACTCGTTTTACGGCTTCGGGACTCCAGAATGTTCGAACGTCGGCGAACATCTGTGCTCGGTTGGTGAGCAGATGCATGAGCAACATGCTAACACCGTTGAGGGTGTCATTTTCGGTGGCAAAAGTGTAAGCCTGCCGGATTCCGTTCCAGTCGAAGGAGGAGTTGAGTATGGCTTCGGAGAAATCTCCATCGGGCTTAAAGTCAGTCCACTGCCGCTGTCCCTGAAAGCCTCCGACGATGGCATTGTGCCCCATAGCCTCTTCCTCAAATCCGGATTCGGCAAGCTTCGGATTTCCTATCATCAGATCTCTGAAGATGAGAGTCATCTTTACAACGTATTCCCAGATGGCGTCTTTTTCTTGCCGGGAATATATCAGGTGTTCTGGGTTATAGTCTTTGCCTTCATTTTTTTTGCAATACTTTTCGGTCCACGCCATTGCTCGATGAAACTCCTCTGGGTCATAAATTCCCAATTGGATACGACGTTCGATCTCACTGGCATCTACGGCTTCGTTGCGCATGCCGAGATACTCTTGGAAGAAATCGGGATTAGGCATGGACCCGGCGATTCCCATGGATACGGAACCGACAGACAAATAGGATTTTCCTCTCATCTGCATGACAGCCAAGGCTGCACGGCCAAAACGAAGGAGCTTTTCGTGGACATCGTTGGGAATGGCACGATCGGTGATATCCTGGACGTCGTGGCCGTAGATTCCGAAGGCAGGAAGCCCTTTTTGATTGTGTCCAGCCAATGCAGAAGCTAGGTATACGGCCCCCGGACGTTCGGTGCCATTAAATCCCCAAATCGCTTTAGGCGTAAGGGGATCCATGTCGATGGTCTCTGCACCATAGCACCAGCAAGGGGTGACAGAAATGACAGCACCTACTTTATTATTGCGGAATTTATCGGCAGCCATGGCTGCTTCGGTTACGCCTCCAATGGTTCGGTCTGCGATCACACACTCCACAGGTGCGCCGTCTGCATAGCGCAGATTCTTTTCATAAAGTTCTGCCACATTGTGTGCCATGGCCATTGTCATCTCTTCAAGGGATTCACGGATGCCTCCGCGGCGTCCGTCTATGATCGGCCGTATTCCGATCCGAGGATGATTTGTCATATTCATAAAATTTAATGTTAGTGTTTTTTTTGCTATATCGTTTTAGCGCAATATCAAAAAAATATCAACAAGAAGATGAGGCATTAACAATTAATTCACCATCAATCTGAACACATTGAATAGCTCGATTTTCTTCTTCCAACATGTTTACCAATATCTCGACTGCTTTTTTCGATAACTTCTCTACGGGTTGCTTGATGTAGGATAAAGGAATCGAACATAATTCAAAAGCATCGCTTCCATCAAAACCGACTAATCCGAGTTCTCTGGGAATGGCTATTTTTTGTTCACTAATTGCATAAAGACCAGCTACGGAGATGGTGTTGGTTGCAAAAAATAGAGCATCAATCCCCTTTTCTTTCATCTTTGCAATTACTTTGGCGGTTGATTTACGGAGGTTGTCTGATTTGGCAAAACCTATACATATCTCAGATTTGAGCCCGTGATCCTCCATGGCTGCCTTATATCCTTCGATTCGTTCTTGCATATGAGATAAAGAGATGTCGTATGCAACCATACCTATGCGGCAAAACCCTGCTTCAATCAAATGGCTGGTAGCTAAATATGCTGCTTTATGATTATTAAGTGTAACATAGCTACTTTCAATATTTTTATAGGGACGGTCGAATTGTACAATGGGTATGTTGCTGTTAACTAATTGATGTATAAACTTTTCCGAGCGTTCGCATGGCGCAATGATAAATCCATCTACGCCGCGATTTATAAGGCTTTCGACAAGATCTTGCAGTTTTTGGGCATATTCATCGGAACTTCCAAAAAAAACCGTGTAACCCAGTCGAGCCGCCACATCCTCCATACTCCGAACAATTTGGGCGAAAAAAATGTTGGAGATATCCGGAATAACCACGCCAATAACGCCTGATTTTCCGCTACGCAGATTTTTCGCTGCAATATTGGGCTTATAATTGAGATCTTTAGCGATTTGTATAATGTGACGAACTGTTTCTTCGCTAATCCGGTGCTCTTTGCCTTTGCCGTTAAGAGCAAAAGAGGTAAGGCTCGTCGAAACACCGGCTTGTCGTGCGATGTCTTTCAATGAAACTTTTTTTGTCTTCCGGTCAGTCATGTGGGCGTTACTCTTTTATATTCGTAACAATTTGCCATAAAGCGACACTGGCAAAGATAAATATTAATTTGCAATATTCAAACATTTTTAGCAAAAACGTTATAGCAAAAAGAGGAAATGTCCTCAAAAAGAGTGTCTGGGAAGGAACTCTCAGTTCTTTCAGATATGCAATATAGCAGGTCAACACGTCGCGGCGTGTTGATCTAAGTTTTGTACTATATAGTCTACTCTCGAGGAATAATTCCCGATCCAGGTCGATCCGCGGCACCAGCGTCAGGTACGATTTCTTATCCCTGGCCGTTTTGCCCATTAGCCGCAGGAACAACTCCTCATTGAGGTTGGTTCTCTGTGGCCGTATTATGAATTTGGAGAAAATAGTTTTATTCTCTATTTTTATATTTAAGAAGCGTTTTTTGACTATGCAGAATCGAGCAATCCAGAGAATCTCGCTCGTCTCCAAATCGTTATCTATTAACTGTTAGACGCCTATAAGTGCCTGTCATTCAATAGATGTTCTCATTAGTGTCCCGTTAAAATGGGACGAGTTAAACAATTAATCAAAAAGCCCCGGAATCAGGGGATCATTTAGATCTTTGACATCATTGAAATTAGTCTTGTCGAACAGGTCACGCAAGTGGGTTTTGTCAGTCAATGATATGCTGAGAATTTGCAAAACTTCATAGGTTGAACGTTTCAACTTCATATCATGTTGGACAATAGCCACAAGACAGTACGTGATAATAGCCACACTGATTTGTATGCGAACAGCGTTCTCTGCTGTGCCCCAGAATTTCTTTATCTTGAGATGCTGCTTGAGCCATTTGAAGAACAGCTCGATTAACCATCTTTTCTTATAAAGATTGGCGACATCCAGTGCAGAAAGTTGTTTTGCATTCGTCAAGAAAGTGAACTCACGGTCATCCTCTTCGTCGTAATATCGGACGAGTCTGAATGACTCAGGATATTTTTTCTCGGAGAGATATCCGGTCAGTTTCACTTCCGCATCTGTCATTATGTTCTTTGGCATTCTTCGCTTCCATTTGACTGTCTTATACTTTAAGTTTGTCTTGGCTCTGACAACAAAGAAAGAGTCTGTAAGATGTATCCTATAGAGTTCTTTAAAGGAGTCATAAGCCCTGTCGAATATATAATAAGCATTTGGTTCATAATGGATTGAAGACATTGCTGTGGAATCATGCTTTGAAGCAGTGGTTACGGTATAGAAAGCAGGAACTTGTGCTTCAATGTCGTATAAGACATGAGCTTTCACCCCTCCTTTCTTGCTTCGGAACTTTGCCCATGGGAATGTTGCAAGACACAACGGAATCGTTGTTGAATCAAACGCATATTTCTTTCCGGAAATGTCAAGGATGTTGGTCGTCCGCTTCTCGCAGGCTTCCTTCATCATATAGAATGCAAAGTCTTCGAAGATTCTGTAATCACGGTTCTGGTTGGCTGTCGCAAGAGTTGTTTTGGCTATCGGTTCACGACCTAAACCAAGATGATATTGCTTGGCCCTATGCGCCTCGAAAGCAACGATTAAGTCTCGCAGGCTTTCACGGTTACTCAGTTGTCCAAACATCATCGCGAGCATCTGATTCCAGCAAGTAAAATGTTTCACATATCTGTTGCCATCATACTTGCGAACATAGTTGTTGAACTGAGTCCTGTTCAGAAAAGCGGTTAATTGAGAGAATACGTATTTGTCTTGGAACATAGCAGCCATTTGTATTAGACTGCAAAGTTGCAAAATCAAGTCCGTTTCATTTCAAAAAACCGTGTAATTGACTATATTTCAATAATTTCAAAGAACTATTTATCCACTTTTACGGGACAGTAGTGAGATGTTCTAAATAGTAATGCCTTGCGCAATAGGTCGTCAATGGAACCTCCAATCCGATCTGTTCTCCCAGCACTTTCAATTCCCGATTGATCTTTGCCAGCACCTTATGGATGCGGTTGAAAATCTGCTGTGCGGTCTTGTGTTCCGCTCGGTCGAGAATCGGGAAGATATAATCTTCTTGTGCGTGGTTGTCCCTGCTGTATTTCCCGATAATCTGCAAGGCGTTCGGCACGAGCTGAAAGGATAGCAGTTTCTGGGTTTTGTGACGGGAGTAATAGATTCTGCCTTTTATGAGGTCCTTGTAACGTAGCCGTGCCATGTCTCCGAAATTCATTCCTGCCGTAAAGTAGGAGAACAGGAATAAATCCTTGGCAAGTTGTCGGTACTCCGTTGTATGTCCCTCTGTAATTTCGAGATCAATCAACCGTTGGATGTCCTCTTTGTCGATGGCTCGTTTGCGGGTCTTGGCCCACAAACTGCCCACTTGGTAAAGGCTGAACGGATTTTGTTTGGTCTCGATCCGCCCCTCTTTGACCGCCTTGTTGTAGATGGCCTTGAAGATGGCGAACCGTGTGGCGATGCTGTTGTCCTTGTTGCCGCGTTTCCGCAGGTATAGTTCCAGCCCTTTCAGATAGTCGAGGTCGATGGCTTCCATGGCCATGCTGGTCGGTTTGTAGCCTTCCAACACTTGCAGGGCATATCGGTGTTTGGTCGCCGAATGAATCTTGCCGAGCGATTCCAACCGTTCGATCTCCTCGTTGAATCCTTGTTCGATGGTGATTCCTGCGATATGGGCGGTTTTTACCTCAAACAGCGTATCGAAGTTTACAGGAATATCCAACGCCTCCAGCCTTTTGATCTTCTTCTGAAATCCTGTTAATGTGCCGTCGATCTTGCTTTGCAGGGCGGCACGATCGGGACAATCCGCCGTCAGCATTTCGGCTTCTTTGTCCCAGTAATGCGGCTCTACGGAGATGCCGAGCGAGACGAGTTTGTGGGCTCGTTGGTGGGTGAAGCGGATCGCCAAAGGGGATTTGCCGTTTTTGTAAATGATCTCGCTTCGACAGATTGTTTTGATTTTCATGTGTTTGCGTATTAGGCAAACAACACGGGGCGTCTGAATTTTATGTGTAACATTTGCGCTCGGAAGCCCTTTTTTGCCCCTTTTTCACTCTCGAAACGGCACAAAAAAAGAGGCTACTTAAATCGTAACCTCTTGATTTTGAGAGCCGAATCCGAGATTTGAACTCGGGACCCCTTCATTACGAGTGAAGTGCTCTACCGCTGAGCTAATTCGGCTTTCAACAGCCCGGAGGAACTTCGGTTCTATGCCCTACCGTTCGCTTCGGGACTGCAAATATCAGAAAAAAATTTTTTTCTCGCAACAATTTTGTAAAAATTCTCTCAAATCTTGTTATATTCGCATTCACACAGACCCTGATAGCTGTTTATGATTACTTTTTTGATTTGTCTGGCTCTTTTGATCGGGGCCTATTTCACTTATGGACGCTATTTGGAGCGTTTGGTCGGAATCGACCCTTCGGCGGAGACTCCGTGCAATCGGCTTTACGACGGTGTGGACTACGTACCGCTTCCCCGTTGGCGTATTTTTCTGATTCAACTGCTCAATATTGCAGGTCTCGGCCCGATTTTCGGTGCGGTTCTCGGTGCCGCCTATGGACCTGTGGCCTTTCTGTGGATCACCCTGGGAGGTATTTTCATGGGCGCGATGCACGATTTCATTTCGGGCGTGATCTCGTTGCGCCATGACGGTGCGAGCCTTCCGGAAATCACGGGGCGTTACCTCGGGGACAAGGTTAAAATCATCATGCGCCTTTTTTCTGCGGGACTGATGGTTCTTGTGGGTGCGGTTTTTCTTTCGCAGCCTGCGGAGCTGATCGCCAACCGGCTTGACATTCCGTCGCTGGAGGTCACGGCCTTCGGGGATTTTTCGTGGCTGCTGCTGATCATCCTGGGGGTTATTCTGCTCTATTACATAGCCGCGACGCTGCTTCCCGTGGACAAGATCATCGGGCGAATCTACCCGATTTTCGGATTTGCGCTGCTGTTCATGGCCCTGAGTATCCTTTTCGTGCTTTTGTTCAGCGGGGATTATACGATTCCGGAACTGACCTCCCTGCGGAACTGCATCTCCGACGCCAAGAATTTCCCGATTGTGCCGATGCTCTTCACGACGATTGCCTGCGGGGCGATTTCGGGTTTCCATGCTACGCAGTCGCCGTTGATGGCGCGCTGTATGCGCAACGAACGGGAGAGCCGTTCGGTATTCTACGGGGCGATGATCTCCGAATCGGTCATCGCCCTGATCTGGGCAGCCGTCGGCATGGCCTTCTGGGGAGGCGTTGAGGGACTGAATGCCGCCATTGCCGAATACAAGGGTTCTGCGGCGATCCTGGTTGACATCATCGCCACGAAGACCCTGGGCCCGGTCCTGGCGGGCTTTGTGATTTTCGGTGTCGTGGCCTGCGCCATCACTTCGGGAGATACGGCATTCCGGTCGGCACGTCTGATCGTGGCGGATTTCATGGGTATTGAACAGCGTTCGTTGCGCAAGCGTATCTATATCAGCATTCCGTTGTTCGCCATAGGGTTGCTGATCATCTTCGGGTTGCCGTTCCAGGCGATGTGGAGCTATTTTGCGTGGATGAACCAGACGCTTGCCGCCGTCACGTTGTGGATGATCGTCGTGTATCTGTGCCGTCGCGGCCGCGGTGTCTGGGTGGGTTTGCTCCCGGCGCTGATCATGACCTATGTCTGTGGGAGCTATGTGTTTGTCTCGCCGTTGATGTTCGGCATGACGGGTCGTCCGCTGGCCTACCTGCTGGGCGGGGTCCTCACGCTGGCAGTTTTTATTGTGATGATCGTCAAAATCCGTTGTGAATATGCAAAAGGCAAGGCTTGAACCCACGGCCGACCAGACTTTCGAGGTGGTGGGGAGCGGTCCCTACGATTTCGGACAGGTGCTGGACCAGACGCGCCGGATGCAGGAGGAGGGGGATGTCGAAGGTGCCTGTAATGCCCGTTTCCAGGCTTTCCAGCGCCTTGCGGAGCTCATTCCCGAGGATGAGGAGGTGAATCTCGAATGGAGCCACCGCAATTCGCGTGCGGCTCTGGAGTTGATCCGCGCCACGGCAATCGACCATTTTCTGATCAATGACTTCGAGATGTCGGCGGCCCTGTTGGAGATGTTGCTGGATCTCGATCCGGAAGATCACCTGGAGGGGAGCCAGCTGCTGGCCTTCGACTATCTGGCCATGGGCGAGGATGAACTTTTCGACGAGGTGATCAACGATGTTTCGGACAAGTCTCCGGCCCGGGAGATCCTGTTGCTGTGGTCGGCCTACCGGCGGGACGGCCTGCTGCCGGCCGGGGAGTTGCAACGTTTCCGGACCCACTTTGCGCCGTGGTTTGCGGAGTTTACGGCTGCGGAGCATCCGGCCGACGCGGAGTACCTGCGGGACATCGAGAGCGAACACCCTACGGCCGCGGCGCAGGCCCGGGAGTTGTGGCTTCAGACCGAGAATCTGTGGTCGCTGTGGCCGGTCTTTATCGAAGCGCTGCGGGCCTCCCGTTGAGGCCGTGCCGAGAGAAATATGGGAGAGTGCCGAGGCGTGAGGGTGGAAGGGTGTTGTGTGTCGCTGGAGCCCGGTTTTGAGGACAGAAGGTTTGGATATCGAGCATGAAGAGCCCCGATGTCGGGCCGGGAGGTGTGTTGGACGAGGCGGGAGAGATCCGAACCTGTACAACGAGTGCATCCTGTCGGTCAGCCGGAGCGCTCCGAATCTCCGATGGAGAGAATGTGAACAAACCTTAATACTTAAGAAATTATGAAAACCAGAAACTGCTGTCTGTTGGCTGTCCTGCCGACTGCGGCCCTTGTTCAGGGCTGCGGGGACGCGCCGCATACGTCGCCGAGCCGTCCGAACGTGATTTTTATCTACGCCGACGACCTGGGGATCGGAGACCTGAGTTGCTATGGAGCGACGAAGATCTCGACCCCGAATCTCGACCGTCTGGCCTCCCAGGGCCAGCGTTTCACGAACGCATACGCCACCTCTGCGACGAGTACACCGTCCCGTTTCGGGCTGCTGACGGGCATGTACCCGTGGCGCCAGCAGAATACGGGCATTGCCCCGGGAAACTCGGAACTGATCATCGATACGGCCTGCTATACGCTGGCCGATGCCCTGCATGATGCGGGTTATGCGACCGGGGCCGTAGGGAAATGGCATCTGGGTCTGGGACCGGTCGGGGGTACGGATTTCAATACGGAGATCCGCCCGGGCGCCCGCGACATCGGTTTCGACTATGAGTTTCTGATTCCGGCGACGGTGGACCGTGTCCCGTGCGTCTTTGTCGAGAACGGCCATGTGGTGGGGCTGGATCCAGAGGATCCGATCACGGTTAGCTACGACCACAAGGTGGGCGACTGGCCGACGGGCGAGGAGAACCCCGAGCTGGTGAAGCTGAAACCGAGCCAGGGGCATAACAATACGATCATCAACGGCATTCCGCGTATCGGCTGGATGACGGGCGGGAAGTCTGCGTTGTGGGTTGACGAGAACATTGCCGACACGATTACGGCGAAGGCCACGCGCTTCATCGCCCGGCACAAGGACGAACCCTTCTTCCTCTATATGGGTACGCAGGACGTGCATGTCCCGCGAGTTCCGCATCCTCGTTTTGCGGGCAAAAGCGGCCTGGGGACGCGTGGTGACGTGATTCTGCAACTGGACTGGACGATCGGCGAGGTGATGCGGACGCTGGACAGCCTGGGGATTGCCGACAATACGTTGTTCATCTTCACGTCGGACAACGGGGCGGTGATCGACGACGGCTACCAGGATCAGGCGCTCGAACTGCTGAACGGGCACACCCCGATGGGGATCTACCGGGGCGGGAAATACAGTCTCTACGAGGCGGGGACGCGCATTCCGTTCATTGTCCGGTGGCCGGCGCGCGTGCAGCCGGGCGTACAACCCGCCCTGTTCTCACAGATCGACGTCTACCGCTCGCTGGCTTCGCTGACTGGGGTGGATCTCCCCGCGGCGGCAGCCCCGGACAGCCGTGACCGCCTGCCGGAACTGCTGGGCGAGGGACAAAGCGACCGGGAGTACGTCGTGCAGCAGAACCTGAACAATACGCTTGCGATCATTTCGGGGCCGTGGAAGTACCTGGAGCCGAGCGACGGCCCGGCGCTGGAGTTCTGGACGAAGACCGAGCTCGGAAACTCTCCGGAGGCGCAGCTTTACGATCTGACCGGGGATCCGCGCGAACAGCATAACGTGGCTGCGGAGCATCCGGAAGTGGTTGCCGAACTGGCAGCCCGTTTGGCGGAGGTCCGCGGTGCGGTGGCTTCGACGGTAAAATAGCCGGTCGCTGGGTCTCGGCCCCGGAGTACTGGGGGCTGCGGCCCGAGATCTGCAGGAAAAATCCCTGACGTAATCATACGTCAGGGATTTTTTCGATGGGCGGGTGGCTCTTCCGATTTCGGTGCGGAATTACTCCCGACACTTCTCTTCAGCGAGGCGCAGTTCCCGAAAACAGTGGCGGCAAATGGGCTCGTAACTGTCCTGCGCACCGAGCAGGACCTGCTTTTCGTCGGCCGTGAGGCGGTGCGAATGGTGTGCGAGGTTCCCGCAACGGACACAGATGGCATGGACCTTGGTGACGTATTCTGCCGTGGCCATGAGTGCGGGCATGGGCCCGAATGGCTTGCCGGTGTAATCCATGTCGAGCCCCGCGACGATGACGCGGACGCCGCTGTCGGCCAACTGCCGACAGACCTCCACGATGCTGTCGTCGAAGAACTGGGCCTCGTCAATTCCGACGACATCGACGTCGGCGGTCATCAGCAGGATGTTCTGGGGCGATTCGACGGGCGTTGAACGGATGGCGTTTGCGTCGTGCGAGACGACCTCCTCCTCGGAGTAGCGGACATCGATCCGGGGTTTGAAGATTTCGACCTTGAGGTGGGCGAACTGCGCCCTTTTCAGGCGGCGGATCAGCTCTTCGGTCTTTCCGGAGAACATCGATCCGCAGACGACTTCGATCCAACCCTTTCGGCTGGCATTTTCGAGGAACATACGAGTATTGAGAGCGTTTTTAACGTTTGTTTTTCGGTATCCGGATTTTGTCCGGGCGGATGGTCCGGGTTACTATCGGACGGCGCATTCGTCGACCCGCTCGATTCGGGCGCCGAGGGCGTTGAGCCGCAGGTCTATATCCTTGTATCCGCGGTCGATCTGGTCGATATTTTGAATGGTGGAGACCCCGTCGGCGGACATGGCGGCGATGAGCAGGGCGACTCCGGCGCGAATATCGGGGGATGTCATGCGTGTGGCTCGGAGGTTGATGCGGTGGTCGTGTCCGATGACCGTAGCGCGGTGTGGGTCACAGAGGATGATCTGCGCCCCCATGTCGATGAGTTTGTCGACGAAGAAGAGACGGCTTTCGAACATCTTTTGGTGGATCAGCACGGCGCCCTTTGCCTGTGTGGCGACGACGAGGAAGATCGACAGCAGGTCGGGGGTCAACCCGGGCCAGGTGGCATCGGCGATGGTCATGATCGATCCGTCGAGGAAGGTTTCGATGCTGTAGTGGTCCTGCTGGGGGATGTAGATGTCGTCTCCGCGCTGTTCGAACTGAATTCCCATGCGTGCGAACTGGGCGGGTATGATGCCGAGGTTCTCGTAGGAGACGTTTCGGATGGTGAGCTCCGAGCGGTTCATGGCGGCCATTCCGATGAAGCTTCCGACCTCGATCATGTCGGGCAGGAGGGTGTGTTCCGTGCCTCCGAGGGCGTCGACGCCCTCGATGGTCAGCAGGTTCGATGCGATTCCGGATATTTTCGCGCCCATGCGGTTGAGCATCCTGCAGAGCTGCTGTACGTAGGGTTCGCAGGCTGCGTTGTAGATGGTGGTGACGCCGGGGGTCATGACGGCGGCCATGACGATGTTGGCGGTACCGGTCACGGACGCCTCGTCGAGGAGCATGTAGGTGCCCTTTAGTTCCCGGCCCTCGACCATGAAGAACTCGTCTGCGATGTCGAAATTGAACCTGGCTCCGAGTTTCTGGAATCCGAGGAAATGGGTATCGAGACGCCGTCGGCCGATCTTGTCTCCACCGGGTTTGGGAATGTACCCGACCCCGAACCGAGCGAGCATGGGTCCGATGAGCATGACGGATCCGCGCAGCCGGGAGCAGCGTTGGCGGTAGTCGTCGGTCTGGAGGTATTCGAAATCGATGTCGCGTGCCTGGAAGGCGTATGTATCGTCAGCGAGTTGTTCGACGATGACGCCCATTCGGCGGAGGAGTTCGATGAGTTGGAGGACGTCGAGGATGCGGGGGATGTTCCGGATGACGACGCGCTCGGGTGTTAGCAGCGTCGCGCAAAGGATCTGGAGGGCTTCGTTTTTGGCGCCCTGAGGGGTTATGGCCCCGTGGAGACGGTGGCCTCCTTCGACCTTGAATATAGCCATTTCGGATCTCGGTTAATGGGTTTTGAAGCCACGGGTTCCGGGAGCGGCGGCCGGATTGCCGACGGTTTCCGGAACTGTTGCTTTTTCTACAAAGGTAATAGGATTTCGGGCTTTTTGCCTGTCCGGATGAAATATTTTCGTGAAAAATTTTTGCGGATCATTTTTTTGTTGTACTTTTGCAATCCGTAAAAATGTCAGAAACAACAAAAAACAGATAGCTATGGCAATGAAGAGAACTTACCAGCCTTCGCGTCGGAAGCGGATCAACAAGCACGGTTTCCGTGCTCGTATGGCTACGGCCAACGGACGCAAGGTGCTGGCAGCGCGCCGCGCAAAGGGCCGCAAGAAGCTGACGGTATCGGACGAGTCGACGTTCAAGTACGCATAGTTTGTTGCAGGCAGAGAGCGACAGGCCGGTTCCGCGGGGAGCCGGCTTTTTTGATTTTTCCGAATTTTGCAGGGAATCCGAATCATGAAGATTGAGTTTTCGACCGAACGACTTGTTTTGCGCCCGTGGCGGGCGGAGGATGCCGCGGCGCTTTTTGCCGTGGCCCGGGATCCGCAGGTGGGTCCTGCCGCGGGATGGCCTCCGCACCGGAGTGAGGCGGAGAGTGGCGAGGTGATCCGGACGGTCTTTTCGGCTCCGGAGACCTATGCCGTGGCTCTGCGCGGGACGGATTGTCCGATCGGATGCGTGGGTCTGCTCTTCCCGGCATCGGCCCATTTCCCGATCGGAGCATCCGAAGCCGAAGTCGGCTACTGGCTCGGAAGCGTCTGGTGGGGCCGGGGATTGATCCCCGAAGCGTTGAGCGAACTGATGCGCCATGCCTTCGGGACGCTGGGCCTTACGGGATTGTGGGGCAGCTGCTTTCCCGACAACCGTGCTTCGCGGCGGGTGCTGGAGAAGTGCGGTTTCGGTTACGTACGGACCGAAGCGGCGTTGCCGGTCTGCTCCGACGGATCGCAACACACCGGAGAGCTTTGGCACCTGACGCGCGAGGCGTGGCGGGCCTCGCAGGGCATTACCCTGCGCCGGGCCGCCGAATCCGACATTCCGCTGATCCGGCAGGTTGCCGGAGTTGCCTTCCCGGCGACCTATCGGGAGATCCTGACTCCGGCGCAGCTCGACTACATGATGGCGTGGATGTACTCCGAGGAGAGTCTTCGGGAGCAGTTCCGCGAGGGGCATTGCTTCTACCTGGCTTTTGAGGGCGGCGATCCGGTGGGCTACGTATCGGTCGAACGGGAAGGCGAGCGCCTTTTCCACCTGCAGAAGATCTACGTGCTGCCCCGCTGTCAGGGTTCCGGTATCGGGCGACGGCTTTTCCAGCGGGCCGTGGAGCATGTCCGGACGAACTGTCCGGGTCCCTGCCGCATGGAGTTGAACGTCAACCGCCACAACCGGGCGCTGCATTTCTACGAACGGATGGGGATGCGCCGCCTGCGTGAAGGGGATTTCCCGATCGGCGAGGGTTTTTATATGAATGACTACATTATGGGGCTGGATCTCGAATAACCGATGGGCATACTTGTCGGTCGACATCTCCCCGGCATACGAAAAAGCGGAACGGTCTGACCGTTCCGCTTTTTCGTATATTCCTCCCGGGGTTGCGTCTCCTCCCGGGACTGTGCTCCTTCCTCGGGCTTTGCCTCTCCCTGGCCTCTCCCTGGTCCCTCCCTGGCTCCTCCCTTCTCGGGTTACGGCCTCTTCTCGGATTGTGCCTCTCTCCACCCCCCCCCGGTTATGCCTCGGGGTCGTTTTTGAAGAGGTCGATTTCACCCCGCTCGACCTTTCCGTAGAGATCGGCCAACTCGGCAATCACCGGCGAGATGAATTCCAACGTGTCTGTGACGGCGGATTTGTTGCCTTCACCCTTGATGCGGTAGAGCATGGCGGCGTAGAGGGCCCGGAAACAGAGTTCGGTATCGCTCATGCCGGGATTCCCGATTACGGCGCGCAGGCGCGGCAATTCGGGTTCGAGCCGTGCGAACGTGTGTCGGTAATGCTCCCCGACGGGTAGTTTCATCAATTGGAGATGGAGGTCGTGCAGGTCCTGAATCAGATGCAGCGTGTGTTCGAGATGTCCCTTCTCCTCCTTGCCTTCCTGTTGGAGGAGGTTTGCCAGGTCGAGGTACCAGAGCAGGAAGATGTGTTTCTGCTCTTCGGCAATATCCTTGCGGGGCGCGATCAGGGTCGAGAAGATAGCCTCGGGACTGAACTGCAGGGCCCGCAACAGGTCCTCCAGCTGCCAGAGGTAGAGGATGTATTCAGCGATATTCTCGCGCCGTTTGGCTTTGGCAATATCCATGTTGTTTATTTTTTACCCATTTCTTTCGTTTCCCGCCTTCCGCCTTCCGCCTTCCGCCTCTCGTCTTCCGCCTCCCGTCTCCCGCTTCTTTCCTCTCTTTTCCCCTCTTTCCTGTCGCCACTCGTCTCTCTCCACGCTACCCCCCCCCGCACTCTATTTGATCCAGGTTTTGGGTCCCGAGAGGTGTTTGAGAAAGTATTGCTGGGACTTGAGCAGGTTGCGCGACTGGAGCACCATGTTCTTGGTCTCGGTCAGGATCGTGAGGTAGAGCATCGAGGCTTTGGTATTGGACTTGGCCTCGTTGATTCGGGTGAGTTCGGACTTGATGGCCTCGGCGATCGACTCGAAGAGCTGGTCGCGCATCGTGAGTACGGTTTCGATTTCGGAGAAGTCGCCCTCGCGCAGCATCTGGTTGATGCGTCGGTAGATCGATTCCACGTCGTCGTTGATCGACATCAGGTCTCGGGTCTGTTCCATCGACATGCCTTCGTGGTTGTTGTCGATGTGCTCGAATGCCGGGCGGGTGATGTGCATCAGGGCTTTGGTCATTTCGTTGAGGTAGTCGACGACCTGGACGTAGTAGTGGGCGGTATTGACATCCTCGCCCTGGAGCTTCTTGAGGGTGGGGAGGAGCGAATATTTGCGTTCGCGGGAGTGGTAGAAGAGGTCGTTGGACTCCTTGACCATGTCGCGGAGGACCTTTCTGTTCTCCTTGAATACGGCGATGAGCGTGCGGTCGTAGATCTTCGTGGCGGACTCCATCGTGGCACAGACTTCGTCGCGGAGGTCTGTGATGATGTCCTCGTTGGTTCGGATCTGCTGGCGGACAGCGGTACTTTCCTTGTCTTTCTTGAGGAAGTTGCTGTGGATAAGCATCCATCCGCAGAGGATCGTGATGATGATTAACACGGGTGTTCCGCCGTAGATGAGCGCAAAACCGACGACCAGTGCGATGAGGAATCCTCCGAGCGCGGTGATGAACCAACCTGCGACGACGGTCATGACGCCTGAGATGCGGTACACGGCGCTTTCGCGCCCCCAGGCCCGGTCAGCGAGCGAGGAACCCATGGCGACCATGAAGCATACGTAGGTGGTCGAAAGGGGGAGTTTCAGCGAGGTGGCCATGGCGATCAGAAGGGCTGACGTAGTTAGGTTTACCGTGGCTCGGATCATGTCGTAGGGGGCCCCGCTGTGCTCGACATCCTCGAATTCGAAACGGCGGGAGATTGCCTCCCGGGCTTTCGGGGGGATGACCCGTTCGATTCCCGCATTGATGTTGAGAGCAGCGCGTACGATCGTGCGGGAGAAGAGCGACGAACCGTATTGTTCCTGTCCTTCATCGCCCTGCGCCGAGAGCGAGATCTCGGTTTCAGTGACGTGCATGGCCTTCTTGGAGGTCCAGAGCGTGAGGATCATCATGGCTCCGGCCGCGAGCAGGATGAGGAAATTTGCGGGCACGTTTTCGTTGAGAGCCTCCATGAGCATTCCGGCGTCTCCGGAGTGTCGGGCGATGGAGTATGCGTCGAATCCGGCTACGGGTACGCCGATGAAGTTGACGAGGTCGTTACCTGCGAATGCAAGGGCCAGGGCGAAGGTTCCGCAGAGGATCGTGATGCGGAGGATGTTGATCTTGAGGCGCTGGATGAAGAAGAGCGTCATGGAGCATATGACCCAGCAGATGAAGATGGCGAGGAGCAGGTGGCTGTCGATCCACTGGATGAAGGCGTGCCCTGCGAGGATGGACTTCAGACCCTTGAACACGGCGAAGTAGATGATTGCCGTGAGCGAGGCTCCGCACCAGAGGGACCCGTACCGATGGAATACCGCGGTGTACCGGAATGAGAAGATGAGCCGCGAGATGTACATGACGATGGTTCCGCAGGTGAATGCGATGACCACGGATAGGAGGATCGCGGAGACGATACCCATCGCTCGGGAGGTGTTAATGTACTGTCCGAGGGATGTGATGCCTTGTGCGGGGTCGTTCGAGATCTTGTAGATGGATACGGCGATGGCGGATCCCAGGAGACAGAAAATGAGCGACACGGTCGTGGATGTGGGGAGTCCCCAGGAGTTGTACAGGTCGAGGAGGATGACGTTTGCGAACATGACGCCGAGGTAGAGCATCATCACCTCGTGGAAGGTGAATAGTCCGGGGTTGAACATGCCGCTTCGTGCGACCTCCATCATTCCGCTGGAGGTTACGACTCCGATGATGATGCCGAAGGATGCGACGGCAAGGATGATCTTCATGTGAGCGGCTTTCGAACCGATTGCGGAGTTCAGGAAGTTTACGGCGTCGTTTGTCACGCCGACAAAGAGTCCGGAAACTGCGAGAATACCCAGAATCCCGACGATGAAGGTGTAGATGTCACTCATGCTGAAATTCAGTGCAAATGCTGAGCAAATTTACTTGAAATTTCCCGATGAAACGGAATTGACACTGAATGTTAACATTAATTTAACGTGGGATTGTTCGAAATCTCCTTTGGAGCGGCTTTTGGGGCCTTTGGTTCCGGGAGCTCCGACCCGCGAAAACGAAGCGGGGGCTTGAAAAACGGACCGTGCTGCCCGAAAAACGGGCGAGCCGTTCAGAAGAGAGGACCGTTCAAGAACGAAGCGGACCCTTCAAAAGCGAGACGGGCCGCCTGAAAGGGGCCCGTCTCTGTGGGTTCAGTCCGATTCGGGGAATTACTCCTCGTCGGTGTCGGTGTATGCCTTGAGCAGTTTGTCCTGCACGTCCGCGGGCACCTGCTCGTAGGAGGAGAACTTCATGGTGTAGGTGGCCGATCCGGAGGTCAGCGACGAGAGGGTCGTCGAATAGCGGTAGAGCTCGGCCAGCGGCACGAGGGCGTTCAGGCGGTCGAATCCCTTGTCCGACTCCATGCCTGCGATCATGGCGCGGCGGTTCTGGAGGTCGGACATCACGGCGCCCATGTACTCGCTCGGGACGAGGACCTCGACGTTGTAGATCGGCTCCATGATCTTGGGACCTGCGTTGCGGAACGCCTCCTTGAATGCGTTTCGAGCGGCGAGTTTGAAGGAGATTTCGTTCGAATCCACGGGGTGCATCTTGCCGTCGTAGATCACCACGCGGATGTCGCGGGCGTAGGACCCGGTGAGCGGGCCTTCGTCCATCTTCTCCATGATGCCTTTGAGGATGGCGGGCATGAACCGGGCGTCGATGGCGCCGCCGACGATGGCCGAGTAGAACTGGAGTTTTCCGCCCCATGCGAGGTCATACTCCTCCTTGGTCTTGACATTGACCGCCATGTCTCCCTTTCCGGGCACCTTGTAGTTCTTCGGTTCGGGAATCCCTTCGTAATAGGGCTCGATGATCATGTGGACCTCACCGAACTGCCCGGCGCCACCCGACTGTTTCTTGTGACGGTAGTCGGCCTGTGCGACCTTGGTGATGGTTTCGCGGTAGGGGATCTTCGGAGCGATGTACTCGTAGGGGAGTTTGTTCTCCTTTTCGATGCGCGAACGGAGGATGTTCAGGTGGTGTTCGCCCTGGCCCTGGATGATGGTCTGCTTCAGCTCCTTGGAGTATTCGACCAGAATCGTCGGGTCTTCGAACTTGGCGTCGTTGAGGAGTTTGCCGAGTTTCTCCTCGTCGCTCTGCTCCTTGCACTTGACGGCGGCACGGTAGCGCGGTTCGGGGAAGACGATGGGTTCGATCGTCACGGGCGCGGCGGCAGCCGAGAGGGTGTCGTTCGTCCGGGTACCCTTGAGTTTGACGGTGCATCCGATGTCGCCAGCGGAGAGTTCGGTGACCTTGATGCGGTTCTTTCCGGCGACGGCGAAGAGCTGCGAGAGCTTCTCCTTGTTTCCGGTGCGGGTGTTGACGAGTTCGGTACCCTCGGTGATCTTGCCGCGGATGACGCGGAAGTAGGAGATTTCACCGATGTGCTGCTCGACCTGGCTCTTGAATACGAAGGCCACGGCGGGAGCCGCTTCGTCGGCGGTGATCTCCTCGCCCTCGGTGGAGAGGAATGCGGGGGCCTTCAGCGGTCCGGGAGCGACGTTGATAATGAATTCCATGAGACGTTTGGTTCCGATGTCTCGTTTCCCGCTGGTGCAGAAGATGGGCATCACCTCACGCTTCGAGAGGCCGATCTTGAGTCCGGCGCGGATGTCGTCCTGGGTCAGCGTTCCCTTGTCGAAATAGAGCTCCATGAGTGCCTCGTCGTGTTCGGCAGCCATTTCGACGAGCTCCTTGTTGAGTTCCTGGGCCTTTCCCATCTCTTCGGCGGGGATTTCGAGCTCTTCGCGGTGACCGTCGTTATCCTTGAAGCGGTACATCTTCATGAGCAGGACGTCGATGAAGGCGTTGAATTCGGGGCCCTGGTTGACGGGATACTGCACGATGACGGGTTTCACGCGCGAGGCGGCCTTGATGGAGTCGAACGTGGCTTCGAAACTGGCCTTGTCGGCATCGAGCTGGTTGATGACTCCGATGACGGGTTTCTGGAGCAGGCGGGCGTAACGGGCCTGAATCTCGCTTCCGACCTCCCATCCGTTCTGGGCATTGAAGAGGAATACGCCGACGTCGCTGACCTTGAAGGCGGAGAAGAGGCTTCCGCAGAAGTCGTCGGAACCGGGGCAGTCGATGATATTGAGTTTTCGGTCCATGAATTCGGTGAAGAGGATCGTGGAATAGATCGAGCGTTTGTATTCGTGCTCGATATCCGTATTGTCCGAGAGCGTGTTGTTGGTCTCGATACTACCCCTGCGGTCGATGACTTTCCCCTCGTAGGCCATCGCTTCGGCAAGGGTAGTTTTACCCGTGCCGGGGGCACCGATGAGGACGATGTTCTTGATCTCTTTGGCTGAATAGTTTTTCATATTCCGAATAGTTTTAGGTATTTTGTTTCGTTTTGGGCGGCATTTGGACGGGCGGGCTCCTCTCCCGTTTTTTGCGCGACTATAAATATACGAAATAATCGGGAAAAACAACCCCCGGGACGAAAAAATCGCCCTCAGGAGGCGATTTTTCGATTCAGGAAGGGAATATCGAGCCAGGTCAGGCGTTTCCAGATCCACTCCACGGGACCGTGAGAGAATCTCCGGAGCCAGAGCCGCGAGAACTGATACTGGACGATGACGATCCCCGCGCCGATGAGCAGTCCGTAAACCATTCCGACCTTGCAGTAGAGGCCGGCGCCCCAGTGGTAGAAGATCGCCGTTCCGAGGATGGATTGCAGGAGGTAGTTCGTCAGGCTCATGCGGCCGATGGCCGAGAGGGGGCCGATGGCCTTCCGGACGCGGGCCGAGGCGTACCACAGCAGGACGACCGCGGAGACGAGCACCATCGTCTGGGCGAGGTTGTACCATGCGGCGGTCATTACGCGCAATGGGCTGCCCGCTGCGCCGTACCCGGGGAAGAGCACGGCGGCGATGAGGAGTCCTGCGACGAGGATCCGGCCCCAGATGCGGCGGTTTCCGGGTTCGTCGTAGAAGAGCCTCCGGCGTCCCAGCAGCAGCCCGAGGAGGAACATGGCGAGGGTCTGCGTGATGCGTCCGTTGTCGAGATACCAGGCCAGGGTGACGGGTTGTCCGTACCGGAGGCTTGCGAGCAGGGCTTCGGGCAGGTTTCCGCCGGTGTAGGCCGGGTTTGCGGCTGCGCTCCATGCTCCGGGGTCGACATAGAGGTTCCCGCCGCCGCAGAGCTGGAAGAGTTCGAGGGGTTGCAGGACGAAGAGTCCGAATGCGCCCCACAGCCAGCGGTTGGAGAGCCGGGCGAAGAGCGGGAGCGTGAGCCCCAGCAGGGCGTAGAGGACCAGCACGTCGCCGTTGTAGAAGGCCGTGTTGACGAACCCGATGGCCAGCAGCAGGAGCATGCGCCAGCGGAACCGGCGGGAGAAGTCATATCCGCGCTGGGCCTGGTTGTCGTTCTGGATGTAGAAACTCAACCCGAAGAGCAGGGCGAAGATGGTGTACATTTTCCCGGCGAGGAGCCACCATACGAAGCGTTCGACGGGCTCCTCCCAACCGTCGACGAGGGCCCGGTCGAACGGGATTCCGGACCAGTAGAGGTTGAAATGCTCGCAGGTGTGGATGAGGATGATGCCGGCCACGGCGATTCCCCGCAGGGTGTCGGCCACCTGAATCCGGGAGTTCGGCAATCCGGTTGTCCGATACATCGTCTACCGGGTTTCGCTCCGGTACGGAGCCAGTGCGGGCAGGATGATCTGCTCCATGACGTCGTATCCGGCCCGAGTGGGATGCACGCCGTCGTTCGTGTACTCGGGGCGCAGCGAGCCGTCTTCGGCCTGCATGACGGTGTGGTAGTCCACCCATTCGATGCCGCGTTCCACGGCATATTCGTGGAGCCGTTCGTTGAGTTCGCGGATCTTTTCGGGGACCTCCGTCACCTCGGGGCGCCAGGGGTAGGCGCCGGCGGGAAGCACCGAGCAGAGAATCGGACGGATTCCGGCGGCGAGGGCCAGCTCGGCCATCGAGACGATGTTCTCGACGATGTGTTCCATCCCGATCGGGCCGTTGTTGAGCGCCAGGTCGTTCGTTCCGGCCAGGATGGCCACGGCCTTCGGGCGGAGGTTGATGACGTCGGCGCGGAAGCGGCAGAGCATCTGCGAGGTGACCTGCCCGCTGATTCCGCGGCAGGCGAAGTTGTTGTCGGAGAAGAACTCCGGATGGGCGTTGTCCCACCCGTCGGTGATCGAATTGCCCATGAATACGACGTCGGGGGCCTTGGCGAGTTGTGCGTTGGCTTCGGCATAACGCCCGTAGTTGGCCCAGTCGCGGGGCTGCGCGGCGGCCAGCAGCGGCACGGCCGCGAGAAGAACGGCGAGGATTCTTTTCATCTTCGGCAGTCGGGTTGTTTCGTGTTGCGGGAACGGTGCGGGCTATTGTCCGACGACGGCTTCGAGCTCCTCGACCGTCACGGGGATCCGGCGGTCGCCGAGGATGCAGCTGCCGGTCTCGGTGACCAGGATGTCGTCCTCGATGCGGATACCGCCGAAATCACGGTAGGCGTCGAGTGCGTCGTAGTCGACAATACCCCGGTAGAGGCCTTCAGCGCGGCACTTGTCGATCAGCGCGGGGATGAAATAGAGCCCCGGCTCATCGGTCAGAATGGTCCCGGGCTCGAGCCTCCAGGCGGCGCGGTAGATGCAGGTTCCGGACTGTGCGGCGCGTTCGGCAATCGTCGAGAAGTCGAACGACCGCTCGCCCATGGCCTCGCAGTCGTGTACGTCCATTCCCAATCCGTGCCCGAGTCCGTGGGGCATGAGCATGGTCATGGCTCCGGCGGCCACGGCATCGGCGGGCGAACCCCTGAGGATGCCCAATCCGACCAATCCTTCGGCGAGGACCATGTAGGCGGCGTTGTGCACCTCGGTGTACATCATGTGGGGCCTGACGATGCGTGCCACGTGGTCGTGGGCGGCGAGTACGATGTTGTAAATCTCCTTTTGTCTCTGGGTGAAACGTCCGCTGACGGGATAGGTGCGGGTGTGGTCCGAGCAATACCCTTCGACGCTTTCGCCTCCGGCGTCGCACAGCAGCAGCCGGCCCTCCTCCAGCACGCCTTCGGCGTTAAGGTTGTGGAGCGTCTCGCCGTGCTGCGAGACGATCGAGGGGAACGAGACGCCCTGTCCGCACGACTTGGCCACCCCTTCGATGGCCCCGGCGATTTCGCGCTCGATAATCCCCGGGCGGCACATCTTCATGGCCAGCAGGTGCATGTCGTATCCGATGCGGAAGGCTCGCTCCATGGCTTCGATCTCCTCGGGGCTCTTCTTCTCGCGCATTTCGGCCACGGCGAACATCAGGTCGACGGACTTGTAGTCGTGCAGGGCGGCGGGCTTGATGCCGAGGAGTTCCGAGAGCAGGAGTTTGGTTTCGCCGCGATAGGGCGGGAGGTAGTGGATCTTGCGTCCGAGGGCGATGGCCTTGCGGATGCGTGCGGCGAGTTCGGCCATCGGGAAGGTCTTCGTCACGCCGACCTCGGCTCCCATGTCGCGGAGGGTGGGTTGCGGACCGGTCCAGATGATGTCCTCGACGGTGAAGTCGTCGCCGTAGAGGGCCTCTTCGCCTGAATCGGCGTCGATCACCCCGACAATATCGGGGACGTTCAGCCCGAAATAGTATCGGAACGAGGAGTCCTGGCGGAAATAGTAGGCGTTGTTGGGATAATTGTTGGGCGAGAGGGGATTTCCGGGCAGGAGGATAATGCCCTCTTTGATTTTGGTGCGCAGCTCGCGGCGGCGTGCGGTATAGGTTTTGGCGGAAAACATAGTGCGTAGTGTTTTTCACAAATATACGTAAAAATCGGGGAACCCCGTCACTCTGCGGTAAGGAAATCGATCGAGGCGCCGGTTTGGTCGACCCGGACGGTGACTTCGCGGCCCATGTAGAGGGCGAAGTTGGGCTCTTCGTGCCCGGCCGGGAATCCGAATACGACGGGAATCTCCAGATCCCGGAGATACCGTGCGATGATGGCCTCGGCGTTGGGAACCCCGAACCCGTTACAGTCACTCGTTCTGGTGAAGTGTCCTACAAGCACGGCCCGGACGTTCCGCAGGACGCCGCAGCGTTCGAGACTCTGCATCATGCGGTCGATGCGGTAGGCGGCTTCGCCGACCTCTTCGATCAGCAGAACGGTCGGGGTGTCGGTTTTCAGGGCTTCGGGCGTTCCATTCGCGGCGCAGATCATCGTAAGGTTGCCGCCGGCCAGTCGTCCTCGGGCCACGCCGTGCCGGTTCAGCGGATGCGGCTTGGTGTGGATGCGGGACATCTCGCCGAAGAGGGCCTTGCGGAGCGATTCGACCGAAGAGCTCTCCTGCTGCTGGTCAAAGTGGAATCCGGTGAGCATCGGCCCGTGAATGGATTCGATGCCGAGCCGTCGCATCACGAGATGCAGGGTTGTAATATCGCTGAATCCGATGATCCATTTCGGGTTTTTACGCAGTGACGAGAAATCCACGAGAGGAAGCAGCCGCACCGATCCATACCCGCCGCGTCCGGCCAGAATCGCCTTGACCGAAGGGTCGTCGATCATGCGTTGGAGATCTTCGGCACGCTGCCGGTCCGTGGCTGCGAAGTAGGGCTCTTTGCGGCAGTCCCAGAATTGTCCGAATTTCGGATGGAGCCCCCAGGCCTCGAACCGCGCACGGATCTTGGCCGTGTCGATCTTTTGGGGGAGTTTTCCGGCCGGGGAGACGATCCCCACGGTGTCGCCGTGGTGGAGATAGGGCGGGCGGATGAAGCGTGTGGTGTTGTTTTGGGCTGCGGTGCCGAACGGAAGGAGGCACAGCAGCAACGGAATCAGGTGTTTCATGCTTTTCGGAGGTGTTTGCGTTCGAGGACTTCGGGCAGGGGCAGGGAGATGCGCGCGAAACTGACGGCGGCGGCAGCCAGGGCGAAGCCTCCGGCGGTCATCAGCGCCGCATGGGTGCTGTTCTGCGGAAGGAGATGAAAGAGCAGGGCCATCAGCGCGGCTCCTGTGGTTTGTCCGACGAGCCGGGCCGTGGCGAGCATTCCGCTTGCGGAGCCGCTTCGGGAGGGCGGAGCGGACGCGATCAGGACGCTGTTGTTCGGGGACTGGAAGAGCCCGAATCCGGCGCCGCAGAGAACCAGTCTCCAGATAAGCCCGAAGGCGGAGGAATTTTCGGGGATCCAGGCCAGGAGGAAGAGTCCGGTTGCCATGGCCGTAAGACCGATTCCTCCGAGCAGTCCGGCATGGGCCCGCTCGACGAGCATTCCGGCCACGGGGGCCACGACGATGATGACGGCCGGCCAGGCCGTAAGGATGAGTCCGGTCTGCACGTCGCTGTAGCCGCAGACGTGCTGCAGGTAGAAGGGCAGGGCGACCAGGGCGAGCATCTGGGCGACGAACGAGCAGATGGAGGTGAGTATCGAGACCGAGAAGATCGGGATGCGGAGCAGGTCGAATGGCAGAATGGGGTATGTTTCGCGGAGTTGGGAGCGGATGAAGAAGAATCCGATGACGAGCAGGGCTGCGATGCCGAAGGAGAGGAGCGTTGGGTTGATTCCGTGGGAGAATCCCTCGACCGAAGCCATGAGGAGGCCGAAGGTGAGCGCGTTCATCACGGCATCGCGCCAGCTGACCCGGTGTGCGGCATCCCGGATGGGGTTCTGTGGAAGGAACCGGTGGCTGAGGCTGAGGGCTGCCAGTCCGATGGGGATGTTGACGGCGAACAGCCAGGGCCAGTCGGCTATGGCGAGGATTCCGGCGGCGATGGTGGGTCCTGCGACGGACGAGACGGCGACGACCGTGGCATTGATTCCCATGCCGCGTCCGAGCCGGGTCTTTGGGTAGATGAATCGGATGAGCGTGGTGTTGACGGAGGTGATGGCTGCGGCGCCGAACCCCTGCATGACGCGGGCGAGGACGAGGGACTGGAAGGATCCGGCGAGCGAGCACCCGACGGAAGCCACGGTGAAGAGCATCAGTCCTCCGATATAGACTTTTCGGTATCCGATCACGTCTCCGAGGGCCGAAAAGGAGAGCAGGGAGACCATGATGGCCAGCTGGTATGCGTTGACGACCCAGATGGAGTCTGCGGCAGAGATACCGAGTTGGGCGCCGATGGTGGGGAGCGCGACGTTTGCGATGGAGCCGTCGATGACCGAGAGGGATACGCCGAAAGCGACGGCAAGGATGGCTCCCAGCCGTCGGGGCATCGGGATTCCGTCCGTGGGCCCTGCTATGTGGGGTGTGGCATACATCTTTTCCTATCCGACCGTCGGTTCTGCATCGACGAACTTGTAGAGTTGGTCTCCGCGTCGGATCAGTTGCGGGGTGCGGATGGCGCAGAGTTCACCTTGAGCGACGGTTTCGCAGGGTTTCCCGTCGGGGCCGTGGAGTTCGGTGAGGGTCTGTTCGGCCACGCCTGTCGTGGCGCCGAGGAAGAAGATCGCATCTCCGACGCTGACCGGCGACGCCTCGACGGCGACCTCCGCGACGGATAGTTTTTTGTAGAAGTTCACGACCTTGCCGACATAGACCTTGCGCTTGGTGGCCGACGATCCGTAGGCGGGGCTGTACTCGACGACGGGGCGCCCGGCGTAATAACCCTCCCAGAATCCGCGGTTGAAGACCTCGCGGAGCCGCTCCTTGAGTCCGGCGGCCAGTTCCGGGGTGTACGTTCCGGCCTCTATTGCCTTCAGGGCCTCGTCGTAGCACGACACGACGCGCTTCACGTATTCGGCGCCGCGGGCGCGCCCCTCGATCTTCAGGACCCGGACCCCGGCAGCCACCATCTTGTCCAGGAAGTCAACCGTGCAGAGATCCTTGGGCGAGAGGACGTAACGCCCGTCAATATCGAGCTGTGCGCCGGTCTCCCTGTCGGAGACGGTGTATTTGCGGCGGCACAGCTGGCGGCAGGCGCCGCGGTTTGCCGAGCAGCCGGTTTCATAGAGCGAGAGGTAGCATTTTCCGGAGATCGACATGCAGAGGGCTCCGTGTGCGAACATCTCGATCTGGACCCGTTTGCCGCGCGGTCCGCAGATCTCCTCTTCGACGATCCGGCGGTGGATTCGGGCGACCTGTTCGAGCGACAACTCGCGGGCCAGCACCACCGTGTCGGCCCACTGGGCGTAGAAACGCACGGCCTCGGAGTTGGAGATGTTGCACTGGGTGGAGATGTGCACCTCCAGCCCGATCTGCCGGGCGTAGCGGATGGCGGCCATGTCGGAGACGATCACGGCGTCGACTCCGGCGCGTTTGGCACGGTCGAGGACGGCGTGGAGGTCATCGATCTCCTCCTCGTAGACGATCGTATTGACCGTCAGATAGGTTTTGACCCGGGCCTTGCGGGCCTTTTCAACGATTTGTTCGAGATCGTCGAGGGAAAAGTTCGCGGCGGATGCCGCACGCATGTTGAGTTTTCCGACCCCGAAGTAGACGGCATCGGCCCCGGCCTGGATGGCCGCGGCCAGGGATTCGTAGGACCCCACGGGGGCCATGATTTCGATTTCCGAGCGCTTCATGCCGTGGTCATTGTTTGCGGCCCATCAGGCTGGCGGCGTAGTCGCGCATCCGTTTGGTGCGATCGGGCTCCACGGAGAGGGTGTCGAGGATCGCCAGTGCACGCTCGAATCGCAGGGAGATCTGCTGTTCGGTCAGGCGTGGAATATCGAGCCGGTCGTAGATGGCCTTGACGGTGGTGATTTTCTCTTCGTCGGAGAGTCCGGGATTGCGGTAGGTGGTGCGTAGCACCTCTCGGGTGGCCTCGTCGGCACGGCTCATGGCCGTGATCATCAGATAGGTTTTCTTTCCTTCGAGAATATCGCCGCCGATGGCCTTTCCGAGGCGTTCGTCTCCATAGCTGTCGAGCAGGTCGTCCTGAAGCTGGAAGGCGAGTCCGAGTTCGATGGCGAACCGGCGGAGTTTGCGGCAGTCCTCGTCGGAGGCGCCGCCGAGTGTGGCGCCGATGACGACGGCCCCGGCCAGGAGGACGGAGGTCTTGAGTTCGATCATGTGCATGTACTCGACGACGGAGACTTTGGGTTTGTGTTCGAAATCCATGTCGTACTGCTGTCCTTCGCAGACTTCGAGTGCCATGGTATTGAACGTGGCGAGCACTTGGGGCAGGAGTTGTGGGGGTATTGCGCTCAGCAGGCGGTATGCGCAGATGAGCATGGCGTCTCCGGACAATATGGCGACATTCTGTCCCCATTTGGCGAATACCGAAGGTTTCCCGCGGCGCATGGCGGCATTGTCCATGATGTCGTCGTGCAGGAGCGTGAAGTTGTGGAACACCTCGACGGCGGCGGCGGCGGGCATGGCGCGCTGCAGGTTGTCGGAGAAGATTCCGCAGGCGAGGGCGAGGAGCATGGGCCGGAGCCGTTTTCCGCCGCCAGCCAGCGAGTAGCCGATCGGGGCATATAGGAGTTCGGGCTCGGCCGGGAGTTCGGTTTGAGCCAGGTAATTTTCGATGGCTTGCAGCAGTTGCTCGTTGTTTTGCATGGCAGGGGAGGTATTTTTCGGGTCAAAATCGATCCAAAATTACGAAAAAACTTTGGAGTGGCCGAATTTTCACTTAACTTTGAAAGGATGAAATCAACTTTTAAATAGTTAGAGCCATGAAAAAACTCGCTATCGGCGTGGACATCGGCGGAATCAATACCGCATTCGGTCTCGTGGATGAGAACGGCGATCTGTATGCCGAATCGGTCATTTCGACCAAGAAGTATCCCTATGTAGACGACTATCCGGCTTATGTCGAGGAGTTGTGCGATTCGTTGCGGGCCTTGTCGCAGAGCCTGTCGTTCGAGTACGAACTGGCAGGTATCGGCATCGGGGCTCCGAATGCCAATTTCCACAAGGGGACGATCGAGACCCCGGCGAATCTGTGGAAGTTCCGTGACGGGGAGGCCAATCCGGACGAATCCCGCCGGGTTTTCCCGCTGGCGGAGGACATTTCGAGACGTTTCAATGGCGCGAAGACGCTGGTTACGAACGATGCCAATGCGGCGACGATCGGCGAGATGATCTACGGCAATGCCAAGGGGATGAAGGATTTCGTGATGATCACGCTCGGCACGGGTCTCGGTTCGGGCTTTGTGGCCAACGGGGAGATGATCTACGGGCATGACGGATTTGCGGGCGAGTTCGGCCACATCATCGTCGAGCGCAACGGCCGGGAGTGCGGTTGCGGACGGCGGGGATGCCTGGAGACGTACGTTTCGGCGACGGGTATCAAGCGCACGGCCTTCGAACTGATGGCGAAGATGAATGCGCCGAGCAAACTGCGGAGCATTGCGTTCGACGATTTCGACGCCTCGATGATCTCGGCGGCGGCCGAGCAGGGAGACCCCATCGCCAAGGAGGCCTTCCGCTTCACGGGAGAGATGCTGGGGCGGGCTTTGGCCGACGTGGTTACGGTGACCTCTCCGGAGGCGATTTTCCTCTTCGGAGGGCTTTCGAAGGCGGGGAAACTGCTTTTCGAGCCGACGCAGTGGTACATGGAGGAGAACATGCTGTTCGTCTTCAAGAACAAGGTGAAGCTGCTTCCGAGCGGCATTCAGGGCAAGAATGCGGCGATCCTCGGGGCTTCGGCGCTGATCTGGCAGGAGCAGGAACACGGCAAGTGACCCTCTGCCGGACGGCAGTTGCGGGCGGAGTCCGAAGACTTCGCCCTTTTTGAGAGAATTTTCAACAAATAACCCATGTAAAGAGTCATGAAGAAACTGTTATTGGGAATTTTCGTATTGTTGACGGGTGGTTTTGCCGGGGCTCAAGTCCGGTTTGTGGATGCCGGGGAGTTGACGCTGATCGGCAAGGCCCTTCCCACCACGCATCCCTACCACCGGATCGACACGGCGGTCTACAAGGGATTTACCCCCAAGGAGAACCAACAGGTCCGCTGTTCGGCGGGTCTGGCCCTGGTTTTCCGGACCAACTCCACGCGGATCGACCTGAAGCCCGTCTACTCGTCGTTCGTCTACAACGGAACCAGCACGCCGCGGGTTGCCTCGGAGGGCTTCGACCTCTATGTCCGCCACAACGGCGAGTGGCTCTATACGGCCTCGCAGGCTGCCGGGAAACGGGGCTCCAAGTTTACGCTGATCTCCGGGATGGACACCTCGGAGAAGGAGTGCCTGTTGTACCTTCCGAACTATAGCGAGCTGCTGTCTCTGCAGATCGGGGTGGACGAGGGGGCCTCGATCACCCCGCTGGAGAATCCCTTCCGGCACAAGATCGTGATTTTCGGGTCGAGTTTCACGCACGGGGTCAGCACGAGCCGGGCGGGGATGAGCTATCCGATGCAGATCGAGCGTAATACGGGTCTCTATTTCTGCAGTATTGCCTGCAGCGGGAATTGCAAGCTCCAGCCCTACTTTGCCGATTACCTGGGGGATGTGAAGGATGCCGACGCGATGGTTTTCGACGGATTTTCGAATCCGGATGCGAAGATGATCCGCGAGCGCCTGATCCCCTTCATCGCGCGAATCCGCGAGAAACTGCCGACGACTCCGTTGATTTTCGTGCAGACGATCTATCGGGAGAGTTGCAACTTCAACCTTGCGGTCCGGGCGCGGGAGGAGGCCAAGCAGGCTGCGGCGCGCGAGATGATGGCGCAGGCCATGCGGGAGTTCGACGGGGTCTATTTCATCGACAAGGCGAATCTGACGGGTACCGACCATGCCACTTCGGCCGACGGCACCCATCCGTCGGACCTGGGTTACTGGCGCTGGGCGCAGAATCTCCAGCCGGAGCTGTTGAAGGTGCTGCGGAAGTGCGGCATCCGCTGATCCGGGGAGCCTTTGGCCCGGGACGAAAAATCCCTGCCACCTTCAGGTGGCAGGGATTTTTCGTCGGCAGCCGCCGGATGATTCCGGCGGGCTGCTCCCGGATCAGCACGTCGTAGTCGCCGGCGGGTTCGTATCCGAGCAGCAGGGGGGCTGGGGCGGGCATTGTCGAAGCGGTCGTTGACGAGGCTGCGCGTGGGGTCGTACCGCGAACTGCGGATTCCGGCCAGATCCGGCAGCAGATGGGGCCGGTCATCCGAGGAGAAGCGGCGGTTGACGGCATAGGGGATGTCGGGGAACGCGGGAACGATTGCTGCGAAGAGGAAGGATCCGGGGATGTTCGCCGATGGGTTTCAGCAGTCGTAAAAAAGTGCTACCGGCCATTTCGGGCCGATAGCACCGGCGTTTGAGGGATTCCGTGCCGACCGTGGGGTTACTTCATTACCACCTGGGTCTGGCCGATCAGCCGTCCTTCGCAGTAGAGTTCGATCGAGTAGGTTCCGGGTGCGAATCCCGAGGAGTTGAAGTAGATGCCGACTTCGAGGTCCTGATTCTGGTAATCGACCTCACGCATGGCGGAATAGCTCAGGCGTTCACCCTCGAATTCGAAGGTCGGCATCTGTTCTGTCGTGAGCACATATCCGTCCGGGGATGTGATCCGCACGTAGATGGCCTTGTTTCCCGGGGTGGCCAGTTCGTTGGCCGAGAGTACGAAGTCGACCCGGAGCCGGGATGCGTTTTTGATTCTCGATACGGGATTCCCGCGGTCGTTGAGCCCGGCGAGTCGGATGTCGCGGGCGCGGAGCACGGCACCGACCTTGACCTTGTTGTCGAGTTCGGCGGCTTTTTCTTCGGCCATTTCGGCCCGCAGCTTGGCCGAGGAGATCTCCTTGCGGTATCCTACGTTCTCCTTGATGAGCTGTTTGTTGAGCGTATTGAGGGAGTCGATCTGCCGGACATATCCCTTCATGATGGATCTCAGGGTTCCGACCTCCTTTTCATACTGTTTGATTTTCGCGAGGTTCCAGGAGCGCTCCTTTTTGAGCCGGGTCATGAGCGAATCGGCGCGTTCGCGCTCGATGTCGAGCCCGCGCGAGATGGAGTCGTTGGAGATCTGGAGGTTGTCGTAATCGGTCATGAGGCGTCCGAGATCGTTTTGAATCGAGTCCCGGTCGGCCTTCAGGAGTTCGTTGTCGAGCATCTGCTGGCGGTGGATGCTGAAGTAGAGGGCGGAGATGGCCACGAGGATGACCGAAAGGATGATGATGACGATTCGGTATCCGCGGATGGATTTTCCGGCATCGGGCTGCGAGGCCGAGAAGTCGTCGTCTTCGAATTCCGAAGGATCGTATCCCTGTTTGTTTTCCATAAGAGGTCTGTTTTTTCGGCTCGAAAGGCTTTCGGAACCGGGTGCTCGGGACATGGCGGTGTCTCCGGACCGGTTCCGGCTCTTCGAGCCGGGATGTTATCTTGCGCAAAGATAGGAAAAAAACCGGAATTTCGAAGCCGTATGCGCCACATAGTTTCCGGGAGACCGGGCTTCGGACGTTCGGGCTCCGGCTTGGGTTCCTATTTGATCCGGCTGTCGAGGGGGTATTTCAGCCCCTTGTACCCGGAAATATAGGCCTGGATGCTTCCGATCTTGACGGGCGATTCGATGTAGAGGGGAATTTTGTTGTCGTCGTCGGAGACCCAGAGCGTGAAGATGGTGCCGTCGGTGAACGAATATCCTTCGGTGGTTCCCAGCTGGCATTCGAACTTCAGGGTTCGGAACCGTCCTATGTTTCTGATTTTCTTGTTTTCGCGTCCGAGGTATCGGTATCTGATGAGTTTGATGGTGTCCTGCAGGACCATATGGAGGGTTCCGGGTTCACCGACGATGAAATCCTCGGCTTCGGCGGATCTGAGCGTGAAGAAGAGCGAGATGGGATCCATGCTTTCGGCCGTCAGGTGCATCTGTTTCTCCTGGAAGGGTCTTTGTCGGCTTCGCCAGCGGGTATGGATCGTTGAGTCGGGCCAGATGTATGAGTAGGTGCTTTCGAAGGTGTATTCCCCTTCGCGGATATCGCTTGCGAAGCGGACGGGGCGCAGGGTTTGGGGATCGATCCAGACGCGGTATATGTCTTCGAGATTGTAGAACCAGCGATAGGTGGGCAGGGTGCGTCCGATTCCTTCGACGCGGTACCGGGTTTTTCCATCGATTTGCTCCTCGTAGGTGCAGACTTCGACGGCTCCGACCTCGGTGTTTGGGAACATCTTGGCCTTGTAGCTGACGCGGTAGAAGAGCTGTTCGCCCGGATGGTAGAGTTGTGCGGCGGCGGGAGCCGCTGCAGCGAGGAGGAGTATGGCGAGAAGAATCCGTTTCATCGGGAAAGTTCTGTTTTTCAGGGTTAACGATTTTTTGGGGTTTTATATTACGAAATACGGGAAAAATCGATCTCTTCGCGTCCCGAGTAGCGTCTCCGGAGCATTTCCAGCCCGAGGTTCTGGGGTTGGGCGAGTGCGGGGTCCTCGGCGAGGATCTCGGAGGCGGCATCTCGCGAGACGGTGAGGATCTGCACGTCGGCCGTAGGGCTTGCGATCTTCAAATCGAATGCCATACCGCTCTGGAGCGTTCCGTTGATGTCTCCGGCACCGCGCAGCCTGAGGTCGAGTTCTGCGAGTCGGAATCCGTCGTTCGTTTCGCACATGGCGTCGAGCCGGGCGCGGGATTCGCGGGATAGTTTTTCGCCGGACATGAGGATGCAGTAGGACTGTTCTCCGCCTCGTCCGACGCGCCCGCGCAGCTGATGGAGCTGGGAGAGTCCGAACCGTTCGGCGGATTCGATGACCATGACGGTGGCGTTGGGGACGTCGACGCCGACCTCGATGACGGAAGTTGCGACGAGGATCTGCGCTTCGCCCTGCTTGAACTGGCGCATGGACTCCTCCTTGTCGGCGGGTTTCATCTTGCCGTGGCAGATGGCCGTGACGTACTGCGGCAGGGGGAAGTCTCGTGAAATGGCCTCGTAACCGTCCGTCAGGTCCTTGTAGTCCATGGCTTCGGACTCTTTGATGAGCGGGTAGACGACATAGACCTGCCGGCCCTTGGCGATCTCCTGGCGCATGAACCCGAAGAGTTTCAGCCGTGCGGCATCCGTATAGTGGTAGGTCTTGATCGGGCGGCGTCCGGGCGGGAGTTCGTCGATGACCGAGACGTCGAGGTCGCCGTAGAGGGTCATGGCCAGCGTGCGGGGGATGGGCGTGGCGGTCATGACGAGGATGTGGGGCGGCTGCGCGTTTTTGGTCCAGAGTCGGGCGCGCTGCTCGACGCCGAAACGGTGCTGTTCGTCGATGACGACAAACCCGAGGTTCGCAAACTGCACGCGGTCCTCGATCAGCGCATGGGTGCCGATCAGGATGTCGACTTCGCCCGAGGCGATTCCATCGAGGGCTTCTCGGCGCTCGCGGGTTTTCGAGGCGCCGGTAAGGATGGCGACCCGGACCTCCATGCCGTCGAGCATCCTGCGGATGGTCGCAAAGTGCTGGCGGGCGAGGATCTCGGTGGGGGCCATCATGCAGGCCTGGTATCCGTTGTCGACGGCCAGCAGCATGGACATCAGGGCCACGAGGGTTTTCCCGCTTCCGACGTCACCCTGCAGCAGGCGGTTCATCTGGAATCCCGAGACGGTATCCTTGCGGATCTCGCGGATCACGCGCTTCTGGGCGCCGGTCAGGGGGAAGGGGAGTTTTTCGTGGTAGAAGGTGTTGAAGACGCCTCCGACCTTGGGGAAGAGGAATCCGTCGCTTTTCGAGAGCCGGGCCGATCTCCGCTGCTGGATGTTGAGCTGGACGCCTAACAGCTCTTCGAATTTGAGCCGGTACTGGGCCTGCCGGAGGGCCTCCTGCGACTGCGGGAAGTGGATGTTGTAGAGCGCCTCGCGCCGTGAAACCAACCCGTACCGGGCGCGCAGGGCCTCCGGCAGCGGATCGGAGATGCGGTCGCGGGCCAGGGCCCAGGCGTTACAGACGATCTGGTACATGCCCTTGGTCCCGAGGACGTTGCTCAGTTTTTCGGTCGAGGGGTATATTCCCTGCATACCGCTTTCGGGTTTGCGGGAGAGGGCCTGTTCGACGGTTTCCAGTTCGGGGTGGGCGATCGAGAGTTCGCCGCGGAAGAAGTTCGGGCGGCCGAAGACGAGGTATTCGCGTCCGACCTCGACTTTTTTCTCGATCCACTTGATCCCCTGGAACCAGATGAGTTCCGCGGATCCCGAGGGGTCCTGGACCTGGACCGTAAACCGGCGTTTGCGGCCGGTCCCGGCGTAGGCGACCCCCATGACCCGGGCCCGGAACTGGACATAGGCGAGCCCGGCCGTATCGGTGATCTCCGCGATGCGGTAGATGCGCGTTCGGTCGATGTACCGGAAGGGGTAGTGGGAGAGCAGATCCCCCACGGTTCGAATCCCGAGTTCGCGGTCGAGGAGCCGGGCCCGGGCCTCCCCGACCCCGGCGACGTACTTTATGTCATTGTCGAGTATCTCCACGGAGACAAAGATAGTGAAAGGTGAGTGCAGAGGCAAACGAAAACGAAGTTTTCAAGTTTGACTATGCCGAACCGCATCCTATGTTCTGCAAAGATAGTTAAATTTGTACTATCTTTGTCGAAAACTACGCAGGAAATGGATTTGACGACATTCAGGCGACGTCCGACGTGCGAGGTGCGGATCGGGCGTGTGACGATTGGCGGCGACCGCCCGGTGGCCGTGCAGTCGATGACCAATACGGATACGAACGACACGTCGGCGAGCGTTGCCCAGATCGAGCGCATCGATCGGGCCGGGGGGAAGATCGTGCGCCTGACGGCCCAGGGCCGGCGCGAGGGCGAGAACCTGGCGAATATCGTCCGGGCGCTGCGGTCCGACGGTTTTGCGACGGCCGTGGTGGCCGACATCCACTTTGTCCCCGAAGTGGCCTCGATTGCCGCGAAACATGTCGACAAGGTGCGGATCAACCCCGGCAACTACCGCAACGACCACGGGGAGTTCGAGGCGCTGATCGAGCAGTGCCGCGAGCGGGGTGTTGCGCTGCGCATCGGGGTGAACCACGGGTCGCTTGCGAAGCGTGTTTTCGACCGTTGGGGTGATACGCCCGAAGGGATGGTCGTCTCGGCGATGGAGTTTTTGCGGATCTGCCGGGATCGGGATTTCGACCAGGTGGTCGTCTCGATGAAGTCGAGCAACACGCGCGTGATGGTGGCGGCCTACCGGCTGCTGGCCGAGGCGATGGATGCCGAGGGAATGCACTACCCGATCCACCTCGGGGTTACCGAAGCCGGAAACGGCCTCGAAGGGCGCGTGAAGAGCGCCGTGGGCATCGGTGCGCTGCTGGCCGACGGCATCGGCGATACGATCCGCGTATCGCTCACCGAAGCCCCTGAAAATGAGATTCCCGTAGCGCAGATGCTGGTCGCGCACTTCGCTTCGCGGCCCGGGAAGTTCGAGGTCCTTCACCCCGAACGCTACTCCCCGACCGCCTGTCGGCGCCGTTCGCACGTCACCGTGCCGTTGACGCACGACGAACCGCACGACGGATTCCTCGTTCTGGAATCCGCTTCGGGGAATCCGACAGCCGAACTGCGCGCCGCGATCCTGAACCTCGACACGCCCGATTGCCCGGTGATTGTGAAACGCCGCTACGAGGATCCGACGCTGGAGGCCGTGGCCGTAAAGGCGGCCGCCGACCTGGGTCCGCTGCTGCTGGACGGGCTGGCCGACGGGCTTTGGATCGACGCTCCGGGCCACTCCGCGGCGGCGATCCGCGACGTGGAACTGATGATCCTGCAGGCTGCGCGCGTGCGTTTTTCGCATACCGAATACATCGCCTGCCCCTCGTGCGGGCGGACGCTCTACGACATCGAAAAGACGCTGGCCGACATCAAGGCGCGTACGTCGCACCTGAAAAACCTCCGCATCGGGGTGATGGGCTGCATCGTGAACGGCCCTGGGGAGATGGCTGATGCCGACTACGGTTACGTAGGCGCGGCCCCGGGGCGCATTACGCTTTACAAGGGACGCGAGGTCGTTGCGCGCAACATTCCGCAGGAGGAGGCGCTCGACCGGCTCATCGCGCTGATCCGCGAGAACGGCGACTGGACCGATGCCCCGGCCGACGGTCGATAAGCGGCTCCGTCCACGAGCCGGCCTCGCCCCTCTCCTCCGGAAGCCGGATCCGCCTTGCCGCCCGCTTCCGCCTTTTGAGGGACCGGGATACCCTCTGACGCATGAGATCCCGCTCCTTCCTGCTTGAAAAAAATTCCCGGATATGACCATTCTTCCCCTTGCCTACCTTCCGTCGGTGTCGTACTTCACCTGCCTGCTGCACGACGAGTGCGTCGTGGATCTGGGTGAGCACTTCGTGAAGCGCTCCGAGCGCAATCGGGCCCGGATCCTGGCCACCGGCGGCGTGATGGAACTCACGGCGCACGTCTGCCACGCAAACCGACCCCGGCAGCCCATGCGCACCGTCCGCCTCGACTACTCGAAACGCTGGCAGCACCAGCATTGGGGGGCGCTGGTCGCCTCCTACCGTTCGTCGCCCTATTTCGAACACTATGCCTCCCGTTTCGAACCCTTCTACCGCCGGGAGTACGGGTTCCTTGTCGACTACGACCTTGAACTGCTGGAGACGCTTTGCACGCTGGCCCGGATTCCGTTTCCGCGTCTCTGCGAGACCTACGTCGAGGCCCGGCCGGGCGATCTGGACATGAGGTCCCGATACGCGAAGGACCCGGCTTTTGCTGCCGAGTCCTATTTCCAGGTCTTTTCCGACAGGATGCCTTTTGCGCCTAATTTGTCGTTTGCGGACCTGTTGTTCGCCGAGGGGCCTGCATCCGTTTCGGTTTTAGAACATTGCCGACGAGGATAGTCACGCTGTCGCGCAGATTCCCCGCCGCCGCCTTCACTTCGACGACACCCCGCAACGCCACCGAATCGGTCCGGTACTGACAGGGTGCGTATTCGTTCATGACGAGCGTATCGGTTCCGGCCGTGAGCAGGGGCATTCCGAGCGACGAATAGACCCTGAACACCTGTTTGTTCCCGTCGCGCAGCTTGCGCCGTTTGTCGACGATGTGCAGCGTGGGGACCTGCCGGTTCCACATCGCCCTGTAGAGATAGAAGGCATCCTTGTATTCGCGGCGGTTGAGGGTGACGAGTCCCGATCCGTTCACGCCGTAGGGCCGACGTGCGGAGCCGTAGTCGAAGAGGCTTTCGATCCAGACGCCCCAGAAGAGCGAATCGTTCTGGAGGTTGCGGGCATACTCTTCATGGAATCGGGTCTGTTTCTCTTCGGGGAGCCAGTTCGAACGGGGTTCGTCCTGTGTCGTGTAGCTTTTGTGCCCGAGGAATCCCTGCCCGCCGTAGCAGACCCCCGACTTCAGGTACGACCAGTTTTTCTGCAGGAGGTCACGCCAGACGATCACGTCGTCGGTCGAACCTCGTCTCCATCCCACGGACTGTTTCCAGACGATCAGGTCGGTGATGAAGTTCAGTGCTCCGTCCTGATCGCTGCACGCGACGGTCGGACGTGACGGATCCATCGTCCGGGCGGTGTCGTTCAGCCGTCGCAGATAGGGTGTCACGTCATCCCCGCGCATCCAGAGTTGGGAGAAGATGCCCCACATGACAACCGAGGGGTGGTTGATATTTTGGGCGATGATCTCCTGGAGCTGCTGCATTCCGTTCTCCTCGAATTCGGGCGTTGCGAAATAGGACATGTCGCCCAGGAAGGGGGCGCGGTGGAACGGCATGTCGATCCAGACGAGCAGTCCTTGTTCGTCGCAGCGGTCGTAGAGGTACTGCGCATGGGGGAATACGGCCGAGCGGATGGCATTGGCTCCGATGTCATGGATCTGCCTGAGGTCTGCATTGTAGTCTTCGGGGACGAGTGTTCCGCCGGAGAGCGTGTTGTCGTGGTGGAACTCCACGCCGTGGATGGGGATGCGCGCGCCGTTTATCGTGAAACCGCCTTCTGTGGAGACGCTGATAGCCCGGAATCCGGTCCGGACAACGACCCGGTCTGCGATACTGTCCTCTCCGATGGCGGCCGTGACGGTGTAGAGCGCCGGGTGTTCGGGGCTCCAGAGTTCGGGTTTTTCGATCGTAAAGGGTATGGCGACGGGTTTTTCGTCGATTTTGGCTTTCTGACGTTTTGCGAAGACCTGTCGGCCGTCGGGGGCGTTGATTTCGATGTTGAGCGTGCAGGCATTTTGGCCTTTCGAGGTGAGGTGCACTTCGATTTCGCCTTCGGCGCGTTCAGCCGAGACCTCCCGGGAGTGAACGATCACGCCGTCCGATCCGAGGTAGAGGGGAGAGATGGCGGTAGCTTCGGTGACGATAAGTTCGGCTTCGCGGTAAATTCCGCCGTACAGGTTCATGTCGGTGGATGTGGGGAGCACGTCGTTCCGGGAACTGTTGTTGACCATAACGAGCAGTGCGTTGTCGGCTCCGAAGCGGATTTTGTCCGTGACTTCGAAGGTGAAAGCCGTTCCTCCGCCCCGATGTGTTCCGACGTGGTGTCCGTTCACGAAAACGTCTGCGACGCTCTGCACGCCGTAGAATTTTACGAAGAGGCGTTTTGCGGCCCATTCCGTAGGGATATACATGCCGTTCTGATAGTTTCCTGTGGTTTCGAGCCAGTATCCCTGGGCGAGGGGGTCGGTATTCCAGCTGTGCGGGAGTGTGACATGGCGTGCGTTGTCGGAGGTCCGTTCGGACTTGAAGAAGAACCGCCACCCTTCGTTGATGGGGAGGACCTCCCGGGCCTGGACCGATGTGGCGGCAAGTCCGGCGAGCAGGAGCAGCGTTATGTATCGTTTCATGTCAGAAAACGTTTAGGGGTGATAGGGACGTTCCGGAAGCTGTATTTCCGATTGAGGAGATTTTCATGTCGTGCGGGCTGCCGGGCTCCAACTGCAAAGATAATACAACGCGGGTTAAAAACAAACACGGGAGGTCATGGATACGCTTCGGCATCGGGGGGTAAGAATCGGGACCGGCCTGTTGAAAAAAAAGACCGGGCGCAGAATCCTTTCGATTCCGCGCCCGGCGACACCGGCTGACAGTCTCTCTAACTAACGTTGTGTTCCTCTCATTTCTCCGGTGGGGGTATAAGTCCTTTTCCGGGCTTTACGGCTTTCGCCGTATCAGTACTGAACTGTTTGCAGGTTCATACCGCGTTAGTTTGCGGCGGTGAACGTTACCGGGATCTCGAATACGTGAGCCTTCTTCTGGTATACGGTCACTGTGCCGGCCTTTTCAATCGGTTCCCAGTCGTAGTTGTAGGTGAACGTTACCTTGACGGTAGCCGTGACATCGTGTGCCAGCGTCTCGTTGGACTGCGGGACGGTCAGCACGCCGGTTTCCGGATCAATTGTTACACCCGAGATCATGCCTTCGTTCTCGATATCGGTCCATTCGACCTCCTCGGCGAAGGTAATCTCGACTCCGTAACCGTTGGCCGCAGCGGCCAGACCCGTCAGGGCGTAATCCGATTCGTTTTCGTTTAGGACGAAGAGTGCGGAGCCCTTGGTATCGATTGCTACGGCCGGGTTGGAGGCGCTGGGCGTCTTGCCGTCGCTGGTGAGAGCCAGTACGCTGTTGATCAGGTTCAGCGTACCTTCTTTGCTGGAGGATACTTCCACTTTGGCACCGGTGTAGAATGCCTTCCATGCGCTGAATTGGATCGGAACGTTCACTCTCACTTCGAACTCCTTCGAATCGAGCAGCTCGCCTCTCGAATTCTTCAGTTCGGCAACGACGGGAACCGTGTTCAGGATGCAGCCGTTCCACTCCATATTATTGCCGGTGATTGCGGGGAGCGTGTTGTCGCCATAACCCGGCAGGTCCTCCTTGTCGATTGCCAGTCTGAACGAAAGTGTTGCACCGGCCTCCGTTGCCTCGTCGCTTACGAGGTATGCGTTTCCGAGGATAATATCCTTCAGCGTAAATTCAGTTCCGCTGATGGTGCCGTCGAGATCCATATACTGCGTACTGCCGTCCGTCTTCAGATACGACGGGTTCGGTTGGAGCGAGTAGATCGTGTTGGTCAGCGTGTACGAACCGGTCATGTTGAGCTTGAAGACAACCTTGCCGTCGCTGTTGGTTCCTGCGATGTAACCGTTTTGCGGTACATTGTAGACATACGACGGCTGCTTCTGCCAGTCGATACCCTCGCTGTCGAATGCGATGGTCAGCGTACCCTGATTGATTTCGGGCGTTACACCCAGTACGATCGGAGCAGCATCGAGTTTGGCGGTCTGTGCGACCTTGGAGTAGTCGAGCGTCAGCGCCGAGATGAATTTGGCAACTTCGTTCTCATCGGCGAAGTAGCTGCCGACCTGAGCATAGAGATGTTTGTTGAGGTTGGTGGAGAGCGTAACCTTGTAGTCGGCATCTACGCTTGCGCCTTCATTCGAGACGGCGTAGGTCATGTCGGGCAGCCCCTCGAAGCTTACCGTACCCTTGAATTTCACGTAGGTCTCGATCTTGTCGATTTCGTTTTCGGCGAGGAGATGAACATCCTCTTCATAGGAGATCGTGCCATCGCCCGTCAGGTAGTTCTTCATCGTTACGACGAACTGCTGGGCCGATTCTTCGTTGAGCATCTCCTTGCGGAAGAATGTCAGCTCGATGTCGGAACCGTTGGTGACGATCTTGCTGCCCTGCGGCAGAGCCAGCGTTACGGCGAACTCTTTGGGCAGCTGGTTGAACTTCTCCCAATTGACCTGGTCGCTTGCCGGGATCGTGATTTCAGCCTCATAAGCACCGGCGGTGTACTTGGTGTACTTGCTGTAGGACCACTTGAAGTCGAGGTTGATGTTCATGGTCTTGAGCAGGTCGCCGAGGATCGTTACCGTCGAGTAGACCTCCTCCTGAGCCATGGCGATCTTGGTCGAACCGTTCGAGATCGAAGCCTTGTCGGTCAGTTTCAGAACGTTGCCGACTTCGGCGATCGAAGCCGCGCTGCTGTTCTCCACCGTAACGTCCTTGGTTTCATTGCCTTTGGCGGTCGGGTCGGCGGGGGTTACAACCAGTTGTTTTTGGGTTTCGTAACCGGTCGTGTACTCGATGTGGGTATGCGAGTACACGAAGGCGAGTTTCTCGGCCACATCGGCATCCCAGAGATAGGCCTCGGCAGCCTTCTTCATCGAAAGCAGCTTGTCGCCCTCTTTGTAAGCCAGTCCATATTGATCCAGCAGGGTGATGACCGTATTCATGTCGTTCCAAACGAGGTCATACGCGACGCCTTTGGCCGGGTCGTAAGCCGAAACGGGCTCTCCTTCGTCATCCAGACGTGCGAGCACGAAGTTGTCGCGGACGTTCTTCGATCCGCCGTTGGTCGTAAAGTACGGCGAGGTGATTTCGAATCCGTAGGTCTGATTCTCCACGTTCTCGTCGCCCATCGTGCTCTTCTGCGAGAGGCTCAGCGCCACGGCGTAGGCTTCGTTGGCCTTGAGTTCGCCGTAGATTTCTTCGTCGGCCACAGCGGTGAAGATGATCTTGCCGTCATCCCACGTAACGCTTTCGTAGGTCAGCGGTTCCTGGTCGGCACGGGTAATCTTCTCGGGGATGAACTTGGCGGTCACGATTCCGTCGGTGATCTTCTGGGCAAGCGCCTCGGCCAGCGTGGCGGGAGCCACGCGGAATGCGATCTTGACCTTGGGATTGGCGGCAAGTTCGATGCGGGTGGCGTCTCCGTCTTTTGCGGCGATGTAGTAGCCGCCGAGGTTCACGTCGAACTCCTGGTTCATGGCCGTCGGCACGAAGACGATCGACTGGATGCGGCCGGAGAGGTCATCGATAGCGCTCCAGATCTCCGCGATCTTGGCATCGTATGCTGCGAAGACATCCGACAGCTTGTTTTCCTGCAGGTAGGTGGCATTATCACCGAGGTCGGGAACTTCAGGCATGTTTTCCTGAATCAGGGCGAGGATGTTGTTGCGGAGGGCATTTCCCTCCTTCTTGACCTGTGCAGCCATAACCTCCGTCATGGCACCGATAAGCATCTCTTGATTCTCAACGAAATAGTTCATCAGGTAGGTGCCCAAGTCGTCGCCCAGGATGCCGGCGACGATTTCCGAGACCTTTTCCTCATCCATCTGTTCGCCGAGGGCAGCCAGTACGGCGGTCGTGACCTGCTGTACCTGTGCGTCGGTGAGCTGTTTGTCGGCAAAAGCCTCGTCGAAGGCTGCGTCGAAATCCAATTTACCGAGTTCGGTCTGGATTGCCTCCTGCACTTTGGGAAGCAGGCTCTGCCACGTTTCTCCGGCAGCCATCTGCTCCTGGAAGATTGCTGCCACATCCTCCTTGTCGAGCATCATTTGGGAGACGATCGCCTCGATTTCGGCCTGGGTTTTGTATCCTTGAGCCTTGACGATCTCCTCTACCTTGCTGTTGAAATCGTTGCTCTTGAGCAGATCGGCCAGTTCCGTTCCGAGTTTGTCTTCGGTGACGTAATTTGCCAGGTCTGAAGCCGTGAGGAACTTGCTGAAGTCGATGCCGTCGATCTTTTCCTGCAGCGACTTCAGCGCCGAGGCATCAGCTTTCAACGCGATCTCTCCTTTCAGACCGTCGATTTCTTTTTGCAGGTTGTCGATGTCGTCGTCGTAGTCCTTGCACCCGACACCTGCCAGCATTGTTCCGCTGAGGAGCAATGCCGTGAAATTCCTGAATAAATTGTTTTTCATAGTGAAATGATTGAAATAAATGAGTGTGTTCGATCTTTGACTTTCAATGCGTTAAAGTTTCAGCATCAGTTTTGTTGGTATCATATATGATACGCATGGTGCAAATATAAAGATAAAAATTTGCACAGCAAAATTTTTGTCAAGATTTTTGAGATGGGAATGGATTATCAGGAGGAGATACGATATATCTCCGAGAGAATCAAGTGTTTGAGAAAGGAGAGCCGGTTGACTGTTCAGGAGCTGGCCTATCGGTGTGACATGGAAAGATCCAATCTGAGTCGAATCGAAGCAGGCCGTACAAACCTGACGGTGAAAACGCTCTGTATTATTTGTAATGCCTTGGGGGTCAAACTTCGGGATGTGATCCGCTGAGAGACAGACTGGATCGATACCTCTGTATATATATCGGAGGCCGGGATGATGCTTTTTGGCACGTTCAGGTAATTTTTGTATCTTGCGGAGCCAATTTGAAGCGGAAGTTTGAATAGTATCGATCTGATCGTATGCCTGGTGGTGGTGCTGGCCGTCTGGAACGGCTGGCGCCAGGGTTTCATCGTGCAGATCTGTTCCCTGGCGGGCATTGTCGCGGGGATCTGGCTGGCGGCGCGGTTCGGGACAGAGGTGGGCGGTTGGCTCCGCTTCGATCCGGAGATTGCCGCCGCGGGCGGTTTTGTCGTCGTGCTGGTGGTTGTGGTGCTTGGCGTGGCCGTTGCGGCGCGTCTGGCGCGCAAGCTCTTCCGGTTTGCAGGCTTCGGGGTTGCGGACATCGTGCTGGGCATCGTGGTTTCGCTGCTGAAGTTCCTGTTGGTACTGAGCGTGCTCTTCTCGGCTTTCGACCGTTTGAACGTGGATTACAGCCTGGTCGGGCCCCGGACGATCGAGCGTTCCCGAACCTATAAGCCGGTCATGCGGCTCTCCGAATCGCTTTTCCCGTTCCTGGAATGGGTCGGCGAACGGGTCCCGGGTTCGGAATCGCGGGAGGACGAGCCAGTGCGGTCTGCCGATACGGAAAAGGAGGAATTCGATGTATAAACGGTTTACGGGGACGGTGGTCCGTGCGACGGGGAGTTGGTACGACGTCGTGACGGAGTCGGGTGCGGCGGTTCACTGCCGGATCCGGGGGCGGCTGCGCCTGAAAGGGGTGCGTTCGACCAATCCGGTAGTCGTGGGCGACGTGGTGTCGTGCGAGGCGGAAGAACCGGAGGACGAGGGTGTCATCGTCGATATTTTCCCTCGCCGCAACTACGTGATCCGCCGGGCCTCGAACCTCTCGAAGGAGTCGCACATCATCGCCGCAAATATCGACCGGGCGCTGCTGATGGTGACGCTGCGTTCTCCGGAGACGCCTCCGGAGTTCGTGGACCGTTTTCTGGTGACGTGCGAGGCCTACAAGGTCCCGGTTACGATCCTGCTTTCGAAGATCGACCTGCAGGATGCGGAGGCCGTAGCCGCGTTCCGCGCGGTCTATGAAGGGGCGGGTTACGGGGTGCTGGAGGTCTCGGCCCCCGAGGGGCGCGGCGTGGAGGAGGTCCGCCGCCTGCTGAGCGGAGTGACGACCCTCGTTTCGGGAAACTCCGGGGTCGGGAAGTCGACCCTGATCCAGACGATCGACCCGTCGTTGGAGATCCGCACGGGCGAGATCTCCGAGAGCCACCACAAGGGCCGCCATACGACGACCTTCTCGACGATGTATCCGCTGCAGGGGGGCGGCGCGGTGATCGACACGCCGGGGATCAAGGGTTTCGGGCTGATCGACATCGACGATGCCGAACTGTGGCACTACTTCCCGGAGATGATGCGCACGGCCCCCGGCTGCCGGTTCTACAACTGTACGCACACCCACGAACCGGGCTGTGCGGTGATCGACGCCGTGAAGCGGGGGGAGATCTCCCTGGCGCGCTACGAGAGCTATCTGAAAATCCTCGATGAAGATGAGAAGTACCGCAAGTAACGATACGACACCGCGCAGCGATGCGCTGTTCGGCCCCGAAGCGGGCCCTGCTGCCGGGCGGATTGCCTGCCTGGCGGAGTTCATGACGGCGGAGCGCTACGGTGTGCTGCGGGGGAGCGTATCGATGCGCACGCGCTACATGACGGTGCTGGCCGAGAACCTGTACCACGGGCAGAATGCGGCGGCGCTGATCCGCCATTGCGACGCCTTCGGGGTGCAGGAACTGCATACGGTGGAGACGCTGTGCCGTTTCGAGCCGAATCCGGTGATTGCGCGGGGTTCGGAGCAGTGGGTCGACGTACGGCGCCACGCCTCGACGGCGGAGGCGATTGCGGCGCTGCGGCGCGAAGGGTACCGCATCGTGGCCACGACGCCTCACCGCGAGGATGTCACCCCCGAGACCTTCGATGTTGCGAAGGGCCCCTTTGCGCTGGTGTTCGGCACGGAGCACGCCGGCATTTCGGACGATGCCATCGCTGCGGCAGACGAATTCCTGCGGATTCCGATGTGCGGACTGGTCGAGAGCCTGAACGTCTCGGCTTCGGCGGCGATCCTGATCTACCAACTCTCCGAACGGGTGCGGCATACGGTTCCGAATTGGGCGCTTCCGCTCCCGGAGCAGGCGGCGCTGATGGAGCGCTGGATGCGTCGCAGCGTGAAGGATGCCGATGCGATCCTGCAGCGGCGCTTCGGCGGGACGGAATAAACCCGGCAAAACGGAAAAAATCCATGAATACGATTCTTCGAAAACAGTTTCTGGCCCATGTGGCCCAGACATCGCCTTCGCCGATGCTGGTGGAGGTGGCCCGGGGAGAGGGCTCCTTTTTCTATACGCCCGAAGGGAAACGCTATTACGACCTGGTGGCGGGGGTTTCGGTGAGCAACGTCGGGCACGCGAATCCGGCGGTGGTGCGGGCCGTTCAGGAGCAGGCGGCGCGCTACATGCACGTGATGGTCTACGGCGAACTGGTCGAGACGCCGCAGGTAGCCTATGCCACGAAGATCGCCTCGCTGCTGCCCGGCGATCTGGAGAGCGTCTATTTCGTCAATTCGGGAGCCGAGGCGGTCGAGGGGGCATTGAAACTGGCCAAGCGCTTCACGGGCCGCACGGAGATGATCTCCATGCGGCGGGCCTACCACGGTTCGACGCACGGCGCGATGAGCATGATGGGAGCTCCGGAGGGCGAGGAGTGGAAGGGCGCGTTCCGGCCGCTGCTGCCCGACGTGCAGGCGATCGAGTTCAACGACTTTGCGCAACTGGAGCGCATCACGCGCCGCACGGCATGCGTGCTGACCGAGCCGGTGCAGGGCGAGGCGGGGGTGCGGCCTCCGCACGCGGGTTACCTCGAAGCGCTGCGGAAACGGTGCGACGAGACGGGTGCGCTGCTGATCTTCGACGAGATACAGACCGGCCTGGGGCGTACGGGCGAGCTCTTTGCGATGCAGAAATACGGCGTTACGCCCGACATCGTCTGCCTGGCGAAAGCCTTCGGCGGGGGGATGCCGCTCGGCGCCTTCATTTCGCGCCACGAGGTGATGGATACGCTGCAGCGCGACCCGGTGCTGGGACACATTACCACCTTCGGCGGCCATCCGGTCTGCTGCGCGGCGGGCCTGGCGGCGCTCGGCTACCTGCTGGACAACGGCGTGGTCGAAACGGTCGAAGCGAAGGGCGCCCTTTACGAGTGCCTGCTGCGGGACCATCCGGCCGTGCATGAGATCCGCCGCAGCGGTCTGCTGCTGGCCGTGGAGCTGGGCTCTTCGGAGCGGCTCTACCGCATCATGGAACTCTTCAAGGAGGCGGGGATCCTGAGCGACTGGTTCCTGTTCTGCGACACGGCCTTCCGGATTTCGCCACCGCTGACGATCTCCGAGGAGGAGGTGCGCGACAGCGCGGCGCTGATCCGGGCGTGCCTCGACCGGCTTTGATCCGGGCCCGGGGGATGCTTCCGGCTCTCCTTCGGGTGTGGAAAGTGTGGAAAAAATCCCGGGTATGGACCCGGGAGTGAAAAAAGGGAGGCCCGTCGATGGGGCCTCTTTTTTGTTTTGCGGTCTTCTCTTTTGGTTGCCGCAGGATGGCGGAATCCACAGACCCTCTTGCCGGTTTGCCGCCTAACCTGGCTTTTGTCTCCTGCTTGCCAGCCGCTCTGTCTCCAGTCGGCCTCTCCTGCTTGCCGGTTTGGCTCTTGCTGCCGGGATCTTCCCCCCCCCTCCTGCCTGAGCCTTTTTCCTACGCCTCCTCGGCGAAGGCCTTGAGCCGGGCAATCTCCTCGGGCCAGCGGGCCTCGTCGGGGGTTTCGAGGATCAGCGGGATGGCGTCGAAGCGCGGGTCTCGGGCGATGTAACGGAAACACTCCATCCCGATCATCCCTTCGCCCAGCGGGGTGTGGCGGTCGACCCGGCTCCCGAGGATCTTCATCGCATCGTTCAGGTGCATTCCCTTCAGGTATTGGAATCCGACGACACGCTCCAGTTCGGCGAAGGTGGCGTCGCACGCCTCGGCGGTCCTCAGGTCGTACCCGGCTGCGAAGGCATGGCAGGTGTCGATGCAGACTCCGACGCGGGACTTGTCCTCCACGCGGTCGATCAGGTAGCGGAGGTGTTCGAAGCGGAATCCGAGGTTGGACCCCTGCCCGGCGGTATTTTCGATCACGGCCGTGACGCCGTGGGTCTGTTCGAGTGCGAGATTGATCGATTCGGCGATACGGTCGAGGCTCTCCTCCTCGGAGATCTGCTTCAGGTGACTCCCGGGGTGGAAGTTCAGTCGGTCGAGCCCGAGGAGTTCGCACCGCTTCATCTCGTCGATGAAGGCTTCGCGCGACTTCTCCAGCGCTTCGGGATCGGGATGCCCGAGGTTGATCAGATAGGAGTCGTGAGGCAGGATCTGTGCGGCCGTGTACCCGCACTCGTCGCAGGCGCGGCGGAAAGCGTCGATCTCGGCGGCGGTCAGGGGTTTGGCCATCCATTGCCGCTGGTTTTTGGTGAAGAGCGCGAATCCCGAGGCGCCGATTGCGAGGGCGTTGCGGGGGGCGTTGTCAACCCCGCCGGATGCGCTGACGTGAGCTCCGAAATATTTCATGGCGAACGTTTTTCTGGTGAGTTAAGCTTCGGACAAAGTTAAGGATTTTGTAAATAAATTCATAACTTTGCAAATTGGAAATCTAATGTCAATGCTTCGGATATGAAAAGTCTTCATGCGCTGTTTGCAGGGATGTTTCTTTTGGTTGGGGGACTTCCGGCCGCGGCCCAGATCTCGATCGACGAGGTCAAGGCTGAGCCTCAGGACGTGAAGTTCCACGACGAACTGAAATCCACCTCCGTGGATGTGGACTATTTCAGCCTGGCACGCTACAAGGCTGAGCGTGCTGCGATCCGCAAGGAGCGCAACTATCTGGAGATCAGTTCGGGACTTCAGGGATCGCTGTCGTCCTACAACGATCCGTGGATTGCCGTCTCGGGTGGTGACAACTCCATTGCGCTGGTTGCGACGTTCAACCTGCGTCATCAGTTCAAGAAGAACCTCTTCTCGATCGAGACGAAATTCTCGGCCAAAATCGGCTACAACCGCATGAAGGTCGAGACGACGGACGACAACGGCGAGACGGTGAGCAACGGGGTGTGGTTCAAGAACCAGGACGAGTTTCTTTTCTGGGTGAACCCGGCCTTCACGCTGGCGAAGAACTGGACCTACGGTTCGACGTTCCAGTTCCGGAGCCAGTTCGTCAACGGTTACAAGTCGCGTACCGAACAGGAGCGCGAGCATATGAAGAGTACGTTCCTCTCTCCGGGTTACCTCGATATTTCGCTGGGTTTGACCTACAAGAGTCCGAAGCCGAAGTTCCCGATCGCCGTGAACATTTCGCCTGTGGCCCTGAGTGCGGTGTTTGTGGAGAACGAGACGATCCGCAACAACGTCTGGGACAACAAACCGGGCTGGGAGGCTTACGGTCTGGCCTCCGAGAATGAGACTTCGAAATACGAGGGCGGATCATCGGTGGAGATCAACTTCGACCGGACGTTCGGCAAGACGGGCTACCTGCGCTACCGGACGACGATCTACTCCTTCTACGGATGGATTACGGACATCAGCCAGCAGAACCGGATCCGCGACTATACCGAATACCGCCACGCCTACGAGGCGTGGGAGCAGGAGGGCAAGGATCCGGCGACGAAACCGCGCCTGGCGATCCACCCGACGGTCCGCTGGACGAATACGGTCGACATCAAGGCCACGAAGTTCCTTACGACGACGCTGAGTTTCCAGCTCTACTATAACCGGGCTCAGAATACCGAAGTACAGACCCAGACGCTGCTGAGCGTGGGCCTTACGTATACCTTCAAGAACAAGTAATGTATCGCAATTCGAAACAGACGATTCTTTTTCCGCTGCTGCTGGCGGCGGGCGTAGTCGCGGGGCTGCTGCTCGGGCAGTATCTGGGCCGCAACACCACGGCTTCGCAGCTCAAGGGGGTGCTCGACCGCATGACGCTTCCCACAAACAAACTCACCTACACGCTCTCGCTGATCGAGAACGAATATGTCGACTCGGTATCGATGGATTCGCTTTCGGAGCATGTCATTCCGCTGCTGGTGCGCGAGCTCGATCCGCATTCGGTCTACATTCCGGCGTCGGAGATGGCCGAGTTGAACGAACCGCTCGAAGGGGAGTTCGACGGCATCGGCGTGGTTTTCAACATGGCCACCGATACGGTGATCGTGCTGAACGTCATCCCGCAGGGTCCGAGCGACAAGGCGGGCGTAAAGGCCGGAGACCGGATCATCGAGATCGACGATTCGCTGGTTGCCGGGCGCCGGATTCCGCAGAACCGGATCGTCAAACTCCTGCGCGGGCCTCGGGGATCGAAGGTCCACCTGGGGCTCGAACGGCAGGGGATCTCCGATCTGGTGCGGGTCGAGGTCGAGCGGGGCGTGATTCCGATCAAGAGTGTCGAGTCGGCCTTCCGGATCGCCGACAGCATCGGTTATATCAAACTGGGTCAATTCGCACGGACGACCCACGAGGAGATCCGTCAGTCGCTGGCGAAGCTGCGCGAAGAGGGTGTCACGAAACTGATCTTCGACCTGCGTGGCAATTCGGGCGGTTTCCTCGACCAGGCAATCGGCGTCGCCAACGAGTTTCTGCACGAAGGCCAGCTGATCGTCTATACGGAGGACCGCCGCCACCGCCAGTTGCGGGAGTACGCCGACGGGACGGGTACGGCCCAGGAGATGGAGGTTGCGGTGCTGATCGACGAAGGGAGCGCCTCTTCGAGTGAGATCCTGGCCGGGGCGTTGCAGGACAACGACCGGGGTACGATCATCGGCCGACGGTCGTTCGGCAAGGGGCTCGTGCAGCGGCAAATCCCCTACAGCGACGGCTCGGCGCTGCGTCTGACGACGGCGCGCTACTATACGCCGACGGGTCGCTCGATCCAGAAACCCTACACGATCGGCGACGACGCGAGCTACGAGGAGGACCTGGTGAACCGCTACCGGAACAACGAGTTCTTCTCGGCGGACAGCATCCATTTCGTCGACTCGCTCAAGCGGGTGACGCCGGGCGGGAAGGTGGTCTACGGCGGCGGGGGCATCATGCCGGACGTCTTCGTTCCGGCCGATACGACCGACGTGACGAAATACTTCATCGAGGTGGTGGGACGGAACATCCTCTACCGCTATACGATCGAGTATGCGGACCGCCACCGCGAGGCCTTGAATGCCGTGCAGACGCTCGACGACCTGGAGACGCTGCTCGACAGCGACCGGACGCTGGTGGATGATTTCATCGGCTATGCGGCCCGGAAGGGCGTTGCGCCGCGCTATGGCGACATCGCCCGCTCCCGGCGACTGATCGAGGCGCAGCTCCGGGCCTATATCGGCCGGAATACGCAGCTTGAGGACAACGGATTCTATGCGAACATCTATCCCGTGGATAACGTGATCGTGCGTGCCATCGGGATTCTGAAAGGAGAGGAGGACGAACGATGATCAAGCGACTGATCGGCCGTCTGGTGACCGTAGCGGTCCTTGCCGTGGTGGTGATGGCGTTCCTGCACCGCGACCGTTTCCGGACGCTGTTGCCCTTCGGTGAACCGGCGGAACAGTCCGTTCCGGTTCGGGAGCCCCGGCCTGTTCCCGTTGAGCCCGCTTCCGGCGGGCCCGCTGCGACCGTCGATTCGCTTTCCGGGGTGCCTGAACTCCCGGATTCGCTCCGGGAGTAGCGGCCGCAATCGGACGGAGTTCCGTTTCCCGCTTATTTTACAAGCTACCACCGATTGCTCCTTGTATCTCCCATCGAAAAAGGCAGCCCCGCAAGGGCTGCCTTTTTGTCTGTCCGAACAGACCGACTGCCGGATATACTTAATAATACTTGACGCTTTTCCCTTCGATTGCCGAGAGGATGTTGTTCGCGGCGGATGAAGCCCCGATGCGGAAGAGATCCGTCGTGAGCCACTCCTTGCCGAGAATCTCCTCGACAATCGTGTAGTAGAGGGCTGCATCTTCGGGGGTGCGAACTCTTCCTGCGGCCTTGAATCCCACCTTGCGTCCGGTCTGCTGGTAATAGTCGCGGATGGCCTGGCACATCACTACGGCAGCCTCGGGCGTTGCGGCGACATCGATCTTTCCGGTGGATGTCTTGACGAAATCGGCCCCGGCAAACATCGACAGCAGCGACGCCTTGCGGATGAGTTCAGGGGTTTTGAGTGCTCCGGACTCGATGATGACCTTCAATACGATGTCGCTGTCCATCTCCGATCGGATCACCTCGACTTCGTTGGCCGCTTCATCGTATTCACCCGTGAGCATCCGTCCGACGTTCATTACGATGTCGATTTCATCGGCCCCGTTTTCCACGGCCATGGCCACTTCGAGTGCCTTCACTTCAAGGAATGTCTGTGCTGCGGGAAAACCACCGGCTACACTCGTAATGCGCATCGGGGTCCCGTCTACGGCCAATCCTACGGTATCGACGAATGCGGGATAGACGCAGATCGATGCGACATTGGGGATGTGCGGGTATTTCTCGTAGAATTCGGCCGCCTTTCGTGCGAATTCCGTAACTGAGGTGGTCGAGTCGTTGCACGACAGGGTTGTAAGGTCAATGGCCGAATAGCAGAATTTGTATACTTCGGTGTTGTGGTTGCGGGATTCCGCGATTTTGCGGATGCGTTCTACCTCCTCGTCTACCTGTGCAGGACTCCAGGCCGGGGCGTACTCTTTCAGATGGTTGGCGTATTCCATACTTTCCTTGGTGGTTTTGTACAAAAATAGGAAAATAATTCGAACCCGCAAAAAAAGCCCGGATCATTTGATCCGGGCTTTTCGGTATTGTGAAGGATCCTTATTTGTTCAGCGCCTTCAGGTTGACATCCTTTGCCGCCTTCTGAGCGAGTTCGGGATTCTTGGAGACAGCGCTCTTGAGCTGAGCCTCTGCGGTCTTCAGATCGCCTTCCTTGGCAGCGATCACGGCACGCAGGTAGTCAGCCTCTGCGGAGTTGTCCTTGGCGATGGCCTTCTTGGCTCCGGCCAGGTCGTTGGCCTGAACCAGGGCGATAGCCTCATTGTATCCCTTCAAGCCCTTTGCAGCAGCCTTGTAGTCACCTTCGGCAGCAGCCATGGCAGCCTTCGACTCGGCGTCGGCGGCAGCAGCGTACTTCTTGGCCTCTGCGGTCTTACCGTTGGCGAGGTTTGCGAGCAGGAGGTTCTTGTTGAGTTCCTTCGAGGAGTCGAGTTTGGCAGCCTTTTCGAAGGACTTCAGCGCCTCAGCCTTGTCGCCAACCTGGGTCTGGGCAACACCGAGGTTGTTCCAGATGCGAGCATCGTTGTACTTCTTCGATGCGGCGGTGAGGATCTCTACCTGCTCGGCAGGATTCTTTGCAAGAACCTGAGCCGCATAGAGGTAGTGCTCTGCGGTGAGTTCGCCGCCGTTGCGGTAAGCCTCCATGATCTCGGCATCGGTCAGACCCTGGAGATCGGTGCTGTTGACGATCTGCGAACGACGGAGTTCGGGAAGGATCTCCTTCTTCAGCTCCTCGAATACGGAGGACATGTTCTTGATTTCGGCCTCGCGCTCTGCGGGGGAGTTGTAGAGGCTGAGAACCTGGAGAATGAGGTTCTTGTCCTGAATATCGGATTTTTCAACGAGTTCCTTGAAACCGTCCCAGTCTTCACCGTAAGCTGCGGCGTCGATCTCCAGACCGGCATCCTTGAGGAGTTTGGCCACGACCTTCTGTCCGGACTCGCTGCGGGCCTTGGAGAGCTTGTCGTTGAACTTCACCGGTCCATCGGGAGAAGCATAGCCCTTCACGGCAATGTTCTGGGTTGCGCGATCGTTTTCGAGGTTCTTGTCGACGTTGGCCTTGAATGCGTCGAGGTTTGCGTTCTGCTCGTTCTTCTTCGTTACGACGGAGGAGTTGATAGCATAGAGCAGGTCCGTTTTGTCAACGACGGTGGTAACCTTCTTGTAGTCGTTGTTCATCTGCTCCATCAGGTCTCCGTACTTGAGGTCCTTCTGGAGGGTGTTGAGTCCGTAGGCGACGGTCAGACCGAACTCCTTGGCGATAGCGGCCTTTGCTGCGGCATCATTACCTGCGAGTACAGCAGCCTGCTCCTTGGTGGGGATTGCGCCGTTGTTGAGGTTCACGAGCGTGAACTCCTTGCACTTGCCCTTGGGGCATTTGATTTCGGCACGGAGCTGGAGCTCGCACTGATCCATGCGGGGATCGTATGCGAATTCCACGTGCTGGGAGAAGTTCCCGCCGTTGGTCTGATCTACGACCGCGTAGTTTTCATCGACTTTCGAACCCTGATAGTATTTGGTCGTTCCGGCCACCTCTCCGCCTTCGAACACGATCACGGGGGTTACCTTGATGACGGCCTTTTTGTTGAAATACTCCTGCGGGAAGGTGACATTGATGTCTGCGGCCACGACGCCGTTGTTCAGTGTCAGGATCTCGGGGGTCACCGTCAACTTGATGTCGTCCCGATTCTGGGCCATCTTCTTGAAGCAGTTACAGCTCGAAAATGCCAAAGCGGCAGCCACGAGCACAACGCTCAATTTCATGATGTTTTTCATAATTAGGTAAAAGTTAAAGTTGTTTATTTAATTGTTTGCCTTATTTGTCAGCTTCTGTCGTTTTTTTCTGTCCGTCTCGCTTACTCTCTGCTACCGTCTCATTTTTCCGCGTTGGTCGGCCTCCGCTTCCGTTTCTTTCCGCTTCCGCCTTTCCGCTTCGGTCTCTCTCAGTCTCTGTCCCTCTCATTCTCACACACACTCTCTCTCTTCCTCTCTTCTCTCTTCTCTCTTCTCTCCCTCTTCTCCCCTGCCCCCCCCCACTCCCTTTGTGTTAGGGGACACTGGAACATCGCAAATATAGAAAACTCTGACAATATATGCAATATTTCGGACGGAATTCGTTGATAAAATTCCGGTCCGAAATATCACAAAAACAGAAGCTTTTTATTCCTCCTTGTGCTCATGCCGTTCGCGGCGTTCACGACGCTCCCCGCGTTCGGGCCTGGGGCGCCGCTCCCGCTCGACATAACCTTCGGGTTTCGGCAGCAGGGCCTTGCGCGAAAGTTTGAGCTTGTTGGTCTTGGGATCGAGTCCGATGAGTTTGACATCGATCTCGTCACCCTCCTTCAAGCCGGTCTCCTCCATGGTTTCGAACCGCTTGTAGTCGATCTCGGAGATGTGGAGCAGGGCATCCTTTCCGGGCATGATCTCGACGAATGCGCCGAATGCCACGATCGAGCGGATCTTTCCGTGATAGGTCTCGCCGACCTCGGGGATGGCCACGATGGCCTTGATGCGGGCCAGAGCACCGTCGAGGGCCTCCTTGTCGACACCGAAAATATCGACGATACCCTTGTTGTCGACCTCGGTGATGGTGATGGTGGTGTTGGTTGTCTTCTGAATATCCTGAATGACCTTTCCGCCGGGGCCGATCACCGGACCGATCATATCCTGCGGGATGGTGATCTGAACGATGCGCGGTACGCAGGGCTTGTAGTCGGCACGCGGTTCGGCGATGCACTCGGTGATCTTGCCGAGGATGTGCATGCGGCCCTGACGTGCCTGCTCCAATGCAGCTGCGAGCACCTCGTAGGAGAGTCCGTCGACCTTGATGTCCATCTGCGTGGCGGTGATGCCGTCCTTCGTGCCGGTCACCTTGAAGTCCATGTCTCCGAGGTGGTCCTCATCTCCGAGGATGTCGGAGAGCACGGCCCACTTGCCGGTTGCGGAGTCGGAGATCAGCCCCATGGCGATACCCGATACGGGTTTCTTGATCTTCACGCCGGCGTCCATCAGGGCGAGGGTTCCGGCGCAGACGGTTGCCATCGACGAGGAGCCGTTGGATTCGAGGATGTCCGACACGACGCGTACGGCGTAGGGGTTCTCTTCGCCCAGCGGGATCATGGGTTTCAGGGCGCGCCATGCGAGGTGCCCGTGTCCGATCTCACGGCGCGAGAGACCGCGTGCGGCCTTAGCCTCGCCGGTGGAGAAGGGCGGGAAGTTGTAGTGGAGCACGAACTGCTCGGTGCCCTGTACGAGCACTTCGTCCTTGACCTTCTCGTCGAGTTTCGTGCCGAGGGTTACGGTAGCCAGGGCCTGCGTTTCACCGCGGGTGAAGATGGCCGAGCCGTGAGCGGCGGGCAGGTATCCGACCTCGCACCAGATGGGGCGGATCTCATCGGTGCGGCGTCCGTCGAGACGCTTCCCTTCGTTGAGGATCATGTTGCGCATGGCCTTCTTCTGGACGTCGTCGTGGAAATACTTGTGGATGAGCGGAGCCTTTTCGACGAGCTCCTCCTCGGTGTAGCGCGAAGCGAACTCGGTTTCGAGTGCGTTGAAGAGATCCTCGCGCTCGTGCTTCATCGTACCGCTCGTGGCGATGGCGTAGGCCTTGTCGTAGAGCTCGCGGATGATCGTCTGGCGGAGCTCCTCGTCGTTGACCTCGTGGCAGTAGGTGCGTTTCACATCCTTGCCGAGCTCCTTGGAGAGTTCGATCTGTACGGCGCAGTGCTTCTTGATCTCCTCGTGGGCGAACTTGATGGCCCCGAGCATGACCTCTTCGGATACCTCCTTCATCTCACCCTCGACCATGAGGATGTTGTCGATGGTACCTCCGACCATGATGTCGAGGTCGCATTCGGGCATTTCGGAGAAGTTGGGGTTGATGGCGTATTGCCCGTTCCGGCGTACGACGCGGACTTCGGAGATGGGGCCTCCGAAGGGGATGTCCGACACGGCGAGTGCAGCCGATGCGGCCAGACCGGCCAGGGCATCGGGCTGGATGTCCTTGTCCGCGGAGATGAGGTTTACGGTGACGTATACCTCGGCGTGGTAGTCGGCAGGGAACAGGGGACGGAGGGCGCGGTCGATGAGGCGGGCGACGAGGATCTCACTGTCGTTCGCCTTTCCTTCGCGCTTCATGAAGCCTCCGGGGTAGCGGCCGCAGGCGGCGTATTTCTCCTTGTACTCGACCTGGAGGGGCATGAAATCGGTGTCGGGTTTTGCATCCTTTGCGGCCACTACGGTAGCGAGGAGCATGGTGTCGCCCATCTTGACGACGACAGCTCCGTCAGCCTGTTTGGCCAGCTTGCCCGTTTCGATCTCGATCTGGCGACCGTCGGCCAGGGTGATGATCTTGCGGACTGCGTTGTACAGCTTCTTTTCTTCCATAAAAATTTAAACCTATGATGTTTCGATTGTTTGTCGCAAGAAAATGAAGGCAATCCCACGCGGGAATTGCCCTCATTTTTACCTCGGGATTACTTGCGGAGATTGAGCGTCTTGACGATTGCGCGGTAGCGCTCGATGTCTACCTCCTTGAGATACTCCAGCAACTGGCGACGCTTGCCGACCAGACGCAGCAGTGCGCGCTGGGTACCGAAGTCGTGCTTGTTGCTTTTGAGGTGTTCAGTAAGGTGGTTGATACGGTACGAAAACAACGCGATCTGGCTCTCGGGGGAACCGGTGTCGGTGTTAGACTTGCCGTACTGGCCAAAAAGCTCCTGCTTTTTTTCAGCTGTTAAATAAGCCATTTTGAAAAAGTTTATTTAAGTTCCACTCTACGACGCATCCCCCTTACCGTGGATAACGCCAGAGCGTTCGGCAAAGGTACGAATATAATTAGGATTTAGGAATGAAAAGTTAAAAATTCTTCGCCTTTTGGGCGGAAAAATGAAAAGTTAGCGGGGAAAATCGTATTTTTGTGGCTAAACGTGTGAAAATTATGGGATACAAGGGAGTTTTCGGAGTGCTGGTTCTGCTGCTGTCGGGTCTTTTTGCGGGGTGCGGGAGCGGCCGGCACTATACGACGGTCGACGGGGTGATGCTGGGCACGACGCTGCACGTTGTTGCCGACGTGCGGAATACGACATCGCAGGAGCTCTACCGGGCGGTCATGGATCTGGACCGTGAGGCGAAGGCTTCGATGTCGATTTTCGACGCGGGGTCCCTGCTGAGCCGCCTGAACCGCAACGAGACGGATACGGTCGACCGCCATATCGCCTTCAATCTGCGCCTTGCGGACAGTATCGGGGCGCTGAGCGACGGCCGCTACGACGTGACGGTCAAGCCGCTGGTCGAAGCGTGGGGTTTTGCCGGGAAGCAGGCTGTGGCGCATCCGAACATCGATTCGATCCTCGCCTTCGTGGGCCGCGACAAGGTGCGCCTGGAGGGCAACCGTCTGGTGAAGTCCGACCCGCGCGTGCAACTGGACTTCAACTCCGTGGCCAAGGGCTATACGGTTGACCTGCTGGCCGAGCTGGTCGAGGGGTTCGGGGCCGAGAACTACATCGTCGATATCGGGGGAGAGGTGCGGTGCCGGGGCGTGAACCGTCAGGGTCAGCCGTGGCGCATCGGGGTCGAGACCCCCTTCGACGGGAACATGACCGACGGAGAGTACCTGCAGCGCCGGATCCGGCTTTCGGAGGGGGGCTTGGCCACGTCGGGCAACTACCGCCGATATTACCTCGATGCCGACGGCAACAAGGTGGCCCATACGCTCGATCCCCGTACGGGCCGCAGCGTGGTGTCACGGCTCTTGTCGGTGACGGTTGTCGCTCCGACGTGCGCCGAGGCCGATGCCCTGGGGACGATGTTCCTGGCCCTGGGGGCCGATGATGCCCTGGCGACCGCCGGGCGGTTGCCCGACGTGAAAGTCTATTTTATCCTGGCCGGAGACGGCGACTCCTACGAGGAGTATGTCTCCCCGGCGATGAAACCCCTGATCATGGAGTAATCCACAACGAGCCGAATTGTTCTATGAAGACAGCCGTTTTTCTCTATAATCCCGAGTCGGGGCGAGGCCGGGTCGCCCGCGAGGCCGAACAGATCGACGAGATTTTTCGGACCAACGGATACAGGGTAGTCCCGCAGCCGATCGATTTCGGCGTGAATCCCTTCGACGGTCACGAGACGATCGACCTGATGGTCGTGGCCGGGGGCGACGGGACGGTCAACTTTGCGGTCAATGCGATGAAAAGCAAGGGCCTGGATATTCCGCTGGGGGTGATTCCGGCCGGCACGGCGAATGATTTTGCCGGGGCGCTCGGCATGTCGAACGAACTGTTGGAGGCGGCCCGTCAGATTGCTGCGGGAAGCATCGACCGGGTCGATGTCGGGCGGGTCAACGACCTGTGGTTCGTCAATATCTTTTCGTTCGGGATCTTCACGACCACCTCGCAGCGGACGCCCAATTCGCGGAAACACCTCATGGGCAAGCTGGCCTACATCATCGAGGGGGTGAAGGAGTTCCGGACGATCCATGCCGTACCGCTGGAGATCGTGGCCGATGGCGAGCATTTCGATCTTCGGTCGCTGATGGCGCTGATCTTCAACGGCGAGACGGCCGGCGGCTTCCGTCTGGCGCGCACGTCGTCGATCCGCGACGGCCTGTTCGACTGCATTCTGCTGGAGAAGAAGGATTTTTTCCGCTCGACGCTGGCCATGGGCCGTTACCTGCTCGGTGGGAATCCGAAGATCGTGCGTCACTTCCGGGCGCGTCGGATCGACATCCGGTCGACGGTCAACGAACCGACGGATGTCGACGGACAGCCGGGCGCCGAATTCCCGTTGCATATCGAGTGTATGGCGGGGGGGCTTCGGGTGATTGTCCCGAATCGGGCGGATTCCTGATTCCGTTTCAACGGAAGTTTGGGGCTCTCACTTCGGCTTCGCTTTGTGAGGGCTTCGTTTTTTGCATCCCGGTTTGCGATTTTACGGGGTAAATGTTATTTTTGTCAAAAAACAGGGCGCTATGGCTGAAACCGGCAAAACGACGTGCGACGGGCGGGACGGCCTGCACAAAGTCTCCATCTCCCGCATCAAGAAGGAGATGAACGATGTCTTTTACCTTTCGGATGATTTGGTTATCACGACGTTGACTGCCGACAAGAATACGACGGCGGACTATCCGACGTCGGTAGACGGTTTTACGGCGATCATCATGATGACGGGGGAGGCCGTCGTGTCGATCGACATGCAGAATTACGCGGTGCGTCCCAACTCGATCGTCTTTTTCAATCCGGATTCGGTCATCCGGACGGTGAAGTGTTCGTCGAATGCCGCGGCCTACCTGCTGGCCTTTTCGAAATCGTTCGTGAACGAGATCCAGATTGACCTGTCGACGTCGCTGCCGGTCTACATGCGTTTCGGCAAGGCTCCGGTGCTGAAGGCGAGCCAGCAGGACGTGGATGAGATCCGTCAGCTGTTCCAGCTGATCAAGACGATGCTGCGCAGCGACAAGGAGCGCTACCGTCACGAAATCATCCGGACGCTTTTCACGACGGCCTTCTATATCATTACGGAGATCAACCAGCGGGACCAGCCCGGGGAGATGAAACAGGGCCGATGCGAGGTTCTGTTCGACCAGTTCATCTCGCTGCTGCAGCAGTATAACAAGCGGGAGCGGAACGTAAGTTTCTACGCGCGCCAGATGAACATCACGCCCAAATACCTGTCGTCGGTAGTGAAGGAGGTGAGCGGGAAGACGGCGGCGCGGTGGATCGACGAGTCGGTGATTCTCGAAGCGAAGACCCTGCTGAAGTATTCGGGGATGAGCATCCAGGAGATCGCCTACCATCTGAACTTTTCGACGCAATCGTTTTTCGGGAAATACTTCAAGCAGCATACGGGCACCTCGCCATCGCGTTACAAACGCAAGGGGTGACCGATACCGGCGTCCTGATCTCCCGACCGGTCTATGCCGAGGTCCCGCCTCGTGCCGGGTATCGTCTTACGGATCTGGGTGCGAGCCTGTTACCGCCTATTTATGGGGCTGGAGTAGTGGACCTGAAAGGCAAGCCTAAACTCGCACTTGCCATCAGCGGGCTGCTGATTGGCGAATGGTTCAAGGAGCCGTTCGACAGGTTGTTCCCATCCATCAGAGGGACAGTTGCACCGCACAGAAAGGCAAAGGGTTGGGATTGTAAACAAAGCCAACGGGAGGGTAGCCAGTTTGTGTTTTGGGCAGACCAAGACCGATTGCTCTCCTTACTATAATCGTGCTATTCCTTATTGGCTTTTCTTCTATCTTTAATAATCGCATCTATATTCTCCAATGCCCACCCTATCAGTGCATTGATGTGTGGTAACAAAGAGCGCGCCCGTTCCGTCAGCGCATACTCGACCCTTGGAGGGACTTCGGGATATACGGTGCGGGTAACATAACCGTCATCTTCCAATGTCCTCAAGGTAACCGTCAGCATCTTCTGCGATATGTCAGGGATTTCACGCTGCAACTCCTTGAACCGCACCGTTTCCTTGCCGGCCTTGTCCAGTGTGTATATGACCAGAAGCGACCATTTGTCACAGATTCTGGCTAAGATATTCCGTATCGGGCAATCCGGAAACACCGCATCTTCTATCGTTGTTCTATCCATAATATTGTGTATTTCAAATCGCTCTACAAAGGTAATCAAATTCCTTTCACGCTGCAACAAACTTTTTTCAAAAATATTTTTGTCTGTAACCGGCTCATACACAATAATGGTTACCTGTTGGTAAGTATGTGACATTCAAGTGCCTACTTGCAGGATTAAAAAACTCTTTCTTACTTTGCAGCATAAAAGAAACAAAGATACTTTTAGTAAGCAAGGCGATTAAAAACCCATTAAAACAAAAAAACAATGAAGAAGGTATTATTCATTTTGTTGAATCTTTTAACAATCACAGCTATGGCACAGACTAAAGGACGTTTCGAGGTACATGACCTCGGCAATTACAGACTGCATGTTTATTACACCAACGATGCTCTCGGCGACGCAAGCTACATCATCGAGGGCAAGGATGCACTTGTCACGATGGAGCAGCCGCTGTTCAAGGACAATGTGGCAGAGTTCGACACTTATCTCTCCAAACTGTCCAAGCCCGTGGAGAAACGTATCACGGACTATCATGTGGGAGGAACCGGAAGCCACGATGTGGTGATGGCCGAGGGTATGCCCGAATTTACCAAAGGCGAGATCTATGGCGGCATGATGAAAGGCTTTGCCCAGGCATTCGGTGACACTCTGACAGACATGCCTACGGGCAAGGCAACTGAGGTGGCATTCGGCACTACTCAGACATGGGCAGGGGTTACCTTCGAGTTCCGCCCCGGTGCAAGTTCCGATTTTCCCGGTGCCAGCATCCTGATTGGAGGTAAGGCATATTACACCCACTGGACTCCTGCAAAGGCCCATGTCAGCCACCTGCAAATCTCTTCCTCTGCCGCTATCGATGCAGAAATCGCGGAAGCTGAAAACTCATTGGCTTCGGGTGCGGCGCTGTTCATCGGCGGGCACGGCGGTGCGGCTGCACGCGATGCCGTAGAGTTCAAGATCGCCTATCTGAAAAAGATGAAGGAGCTGCGTGCAGCCAACAATACGGCACAGGCTTTTGTGGATGCCATGAAACAAGCCTATCCAGGACTGCCCGGAGAAGCCGGATTGGAAGATTTGGGCAAGGCACTCTATAAATAAGTGCAAGGCATACCGGACAATAACGCTTCGGACGGTACCTGAATGTCGTACCGTCCGAAGCCATTTTTTGGCGTATCGGACGATGTAGCCCGTGAAATCTACGCGGATAATCCGGTTCTGCCCCTGTATAAGCAATATGCCGAATGGGCTTATTTTCGTCTGCCTGTCGACTGTGCCTCAGAGGGTTCCGAGCCGGTGGCCCGATGTCCGGATCGTGAACCGTTCCGATCGAAAAACGGGCCCTTCCATCAGGGAAGGGCCCGTTTCGGCTTGCTTGGGTTGGCAGATGTCCTTTGTTTTATTTGCGGGCGTTTTTGGCAGCTACGGCCTTGTCCAACTCGATGATGAAGTCCGAGAGGACGTTCATGTAGTTGATGAAGGCGTCATAAGCCGAGTCGTAGGGGTTGAAGTAGGAGTGTACGTCCCCGTCGGACAGCCACTTGGTCGCCATGTAATAGAAGTGGTCGGAGGTCTGCATGAAGCTCCATACGTAGTCGAAGTCGGGATTTTTCAGGGCCTTCACCTTCTCCTTCTGGGCATAGAGCTTCGAGAACGCCTCGTTCTGGAGTTCGTTTCCGAGCCAGGCGGTGATGTCACGCTCCTCGTCGGCCCAGGACATCACGTGCGGGCAGTGGAGCACGGCAACGGGCTGATACTTCTTGGCGGCTTCGGTTACGGTGGCGAACTCCAGCCCGTTCTTCTTGGCGAGAATGGCTTTGGGCAGGGCGCGCATGAACTCGAAGATTCCGGTATTGGCAGCCTGGTGTTCCCCGAAAGTTTCGTAATCCATAAAGAGGTTGATGACCTCTCCGGGGGTTTCGTCCGATGCGAGCCACTGTACGTACTTGTCGGCGGTCAGGGGCCACTGATCCCAGCTTTGGTTGGAGAATCGGAATGCGATGTCATCCGAGAGCTTGTAGTTGCGCAGCAGGAGCCGGAGTTTCTGATCGATGGCGTTTGCGTAGACGTAGTTGGGCGATTTCCAACCGAGGATATGCTTGGCACCCTCGGCGAGCATCGTGCGGAATCCCATTCCGGCGACCATGGCTCCGATTTCGTCGGAGTAGATCAGCTCGGTATTCCGGAATGCGGTGGGTTTCACGCCGAACTCCTTCTTGATGAGGTTCGTGTGGAGTTTCACCTGCTCTTCGAAATCCTCCTTGGAGGCGAGCGCTGCGAGGGAGTGCGAGTAGGTTTCGGCGAGGAATTCCACACATCCCGTAGCTGCGAGTTCCTTGAACGAATCGAGGACTTCGGGAGCGAAGGCTTTCATCTGTTCGATGGCGATGCCTGTGATCGAGAACGAGCAGCGGAACTTTCCTTTGTTCTCCTTGATGAGCTTGAGCAGCAAGGCGTTCATCGGGAGGTAACACAGGCGGGCGACCTTCTGCATGATAGCGCGGTTCTGGAGGTCGTCCAGGTAGTTATGGTCCTTGCCCATGTTGAAAAAGCGGTACTTTTTCAGACGCCAGGGCTGATGTACCTGAAAGTAGAGGCAAACGGTTTTCATGGTGGTGTATTTCTATTTGGATTGATTCTTACTCTCTTCGATCACGTCTTCGTAGACCTTTTTGATTTTGGCTGCTGCGTCGTTCCACTTGAGGTTGGTGACCTCTGCGAGGCCTTTCGAGGCGAACATTTTGGCCAGGGCCGGATACTCGATCAGGCCGTAGATGGCATCGGCCAGGGCATCGACATCCCAGTAGTCGACCTTGACGGCATAGTCGAGGACCTCGGCGACGCCGCTCTGTTTGGAGATGATGACGGGGACGTTCGAGCGCATGGCCTCCAGAGGCGAGATTCCGAAGGGCTCGGATACCGACGGCATGACATACACGTCGGAGAGCTGGAACATCTTGTGGACATCTTCTCCGCGGAGGAATCCTGTGAAGTGGAAACGGTCGGCGATTCCGAGCCGTGCGACCCGGCGGATGACGTGGTTCATCATGTCTCCGGATCCGGCCATGACGAATCGGACGTTGGGGAGGCGCTTGAGGACCTTGGCCGCGGCCTCGACGAAGTAGTCGGGTCCTTTCTGATAGGTGATACGGCCCAGGAAGGTGACGATCTTGTCCGAGACGCCGCGTTCGGGGACGGCGGTATCATTTTCCGCGAATCGCACGGCGTTGTGTACGGTGACGACCTTCTCCGCGGGGATTCCGTAACGGTTGATAACGATATTGCGGGTCAGGTTGGAGACTGCGATCACGCGGTCTGCAGCGCGCATTCCGTTCAACTCGATTGCGTGGACCTGGGTATTCACGTTTTCTCCGCTTCGGTCATACTCCGTTGCGTGCATGTGCACGACGAGGGGTTTTCCGGAGACACGTTTGGCGGCGATCCCGGCGTAGTAGGTGAGCCAGTCGTGAGCGTGGATTACATCGAACTGTCCTTCGAGGTCCTTCGCCACCTGTGCCGCCACGACGGCATAACGGGCGACCTCCTCCATCAGGTTGGCCCCGTACTTTCCCGAGAAGGTGTAGCGTTGCTTCCATGCGTCGGTCGTGGACCAGACGCGCTGTCCCGATTTGACGTATTTCTCGTGGTAGGATTCATACTCTTCGGGGGAGATGTAGGGGACCATGTTTGAGTCGATGTGTATGAACGACATCTTTTCGAGGATGTCATCGGCGCCGCTTCCGGTAGAGCCGTAGAGGGCCTCGACCTCGCTGGCATTGAGGACATGCGTGAACCGCTGGTCCTCATCGCCGTATGCGTGGGGTACGACAAAGGTTACGTCCACGCCGTTTCGCGCCAGTCCCCGGGTCATTCCGTAGCAGGCTGTTCCCAAACCACCCGCGATATGGGGAGGGAACTCCCATCCAAACATCAATACTTTCATGTCTTATTTAAATTTTGTCTTGTGTATCTTGTGTTTCGTCACATTGTCGTTCAACATCCTGTGCGGTCGTTGCTCCCGGCATCTCTTTTCACTTCAGCCTTCTCTCACGTGTCTGTTGCGCGTCTCCACGCCTTCCCCCCCCCTCTTTCTTGCGCCTCTTGCTGGCTCCTTTTGGCCCGTCCTCCCCAAGTGCTTAGCCTGGGGAGGAACGGGCCCGGGGTGTTGAACCGAGTTTTTGCTCTTATTTTGTTGCGGCCTTTTTCGCCGTGGCCTTTTTCGCCGTGGTTTTGGTCGCGGTTTTCTTTACGGCTTTTGTTTCGGCCTTCTTTTCGCTTTTGGCTTCCGCCTTTGCGGCTGTTTTGGCGGCTGGTTTCCGGGTCGATTTCTTCTTCGGGGTTTCGGCCTTGTCCGCCTTGCGCGCCTGGATCATGGCGTGGATGTCCAGTACGGAAGCGACGCTCCATGCCTGCGAGATAGCTCCGCGGGGCGCATAGGGGGGATCCGCATCGAAGAGTTCACCGATGGACCCGATTCCATAGGACTGGATGTCCTCTTCAAATCCTTCGAGGATCTCCTCGGCCTGGGGCAGGAAGGCATCTCCGTTGATGTCGAAGCAGGCCTGGACGTAGAACTCCAGGAGCCAGGGCCAAACGGAACCGTTCTTTCCTGCGAAATCGCGCTCTTCGGGCGTACCCTCCTGCGAACCCTTGTAGAGGGGGTTGCGGGGTGATAGGGTCCGTAGTCCCTTGGGGGTGAGGAGGTGCTGGCGGACGGTCTGGATGACTTCGAGCTGCGCCTGTTCGTCGAGCATCTTGTAGGGGAGCCCGCAGGCGATGATCATGTTGGGTCGGATCTCCTTGACGGGGCCTTCGAATCCCACGGAGTCGGCCAGATAACCTTCGGCGAGGTGGAAGAGCTCGTTGAAGGAGGCCTTTGTCTTTTCGGGGAGTTTCTCCCAGGCCTTGACGAACTTCTTGTCTCCGTTTTCAGCCGCGAGTTTCAGGGTGTAGCATACGGCATTGTACCAGAGCGCATTGACCTCCACCTGGTATCCGTTTCTCGGGGTTACGGGGAATCCTGCGATCACGGAGTTCATCCACGTCAGTGGCGTCCGTTCCGCGGAAGCCCAGATCAGTCCGTTGTCATTGAGGATGACCCGTCCTGCGACTCCCTGCTTGTATGATTCGAGGATCTGCTTCATGGCCTCGCCGTATCGTTCCCAGATGGCCTGGGCTCCGATCTGCGCTTCGAGCTGCTGGAGGGTCCAGAAGAACCAGAGGGGCGTATCCGCGGCCGCGGCCGCGGAGAAGTCTCCGCAGAACATGCCGTTGCACATGTTGCGGACCTGGGTGTCGAGGGCATCGATGCAGTCCTCTTTGTGGTTCTGGCGGAGCGTGATTCCGGGCAGCGCGACAAAGGTCTGTCGTCCGGAAACCCCGTGCCAGGGGTATCCTGCGATCACCTCGGTACGGTTTCCGGGGCGGCGGATCAGGAACTGGCGGGCGGAGTGTTCGAGACAGCTGATGAAGTCGATCTTGTGCGTGCGTCGGGCGATGGAGCCCTGGAAGAGCTCCTCGATGGTCTTTGCGGATCCCATTTCGTCAAGCGACGCGGAGAAGATGATGCTTTCCCCCTTCTTGAGTTCGGTCTCGAAATATCCGGTCGTCATCAGGTCCTCGTATCCGTCATATCCGCGTGCGATGTCCTGGAGGTACTCGAAGTTGTAGTACCAGTCGGGAGCGGGCACGAACTCCGTATCGGGCTTGTTGGTCTGGAGATAGAGCCAGGGGAATGAGCTGTAGAGTCTGCATTTCACACCGTTTACGGCGGGATAGGAGTGGCCGTCGGCCTCCATGTTGGCATGGGTCAGGGCATGTTTGTCGCGGAACGCGAGGAACGGCCGGAGCCTGAGCCGGGTTTCGGAGTGAGCATCGACAAGCGTGTAACGAATCATGAGCTGGGTCCGCTTGTGGATCCAGAGCATCTCCTTTTTGAGGATTACGCCTCCCACGCGATAGGTAATGGTGGGGGTGGGGGTGTACTCGAAGTCGGTGATGTACTTGTGCCCCCGGGGTTCGTAAGTCCCCTTGAAGCGGTGGAGCGCCAGGTTGAATGTCTGGTCGTGCTGGATGATGGTTTCGTCGAGCGCCGACAGGAGGACATAGGTCCGGTCTGAGGTATCGATCGGGGATACGATCAATCCGTGATATCGGCGCGTATTGCAGCAGACGATAGTCGTGCTCATGTATCCGCCGATTCGGTCGGTAGCGAGCATTTCGCGCTGGAGGGAGTACTCCAGGTTCCCGAGTTCGCTTTTGTCGAAGGTTAATGCTGACATATGCTTAAAAAAATGCTATTCGACATTAAAGATATTCAAAAAATCGAAAAACAACAATAGGGTTGCTGAAAATCGATCATTTTTTTTCTCCCGTTTTTTGGTCGCAAAAAGAGTTTAAGCCCATTTTACAAGCGCGAAATCCATCCGGTGCGGGAGGTTCGGGTTTGAGGGATATATTCTCAATGCGACATCGAACGTTCCGGCCTCATCGGGGGTATAGTCGAGAGCGTAGGTCACCAGGCTTCCTTCGGTCTTTACCCGTTCGAGCTGAATGGTTTTCGTTACGTTGACGGACTGCCCTCCGACGATCTGGCGAGCGAGGACCATTTCGACTCCGATATCTTCGGGCCGGAGGTTTGCGATGTCCACGGTCACGGAGAATCGATACTTTTCACCGACGTATACGGCCTCCTTGTCGATCTTGACGCGCTGTACATCCACGGCGCGGACCTGATCCCATGCTGCGGAGACCTTTCGTTTCCAGGCCGCGATTTCGCGGGCCATCCGGTAGGCGTTGTCGGCCATCCGGCGTTTCCGTGCCGCGAGTTTGTTGTAGAAGCGCTCCTCGTAGTCGATCAGCATCCGGTTCGTGGTGAAGTTGGATGCGATGTCAGCGATACACCTCTTGATGGAAGCGATCCACTCGTGGGGGATGCTGTCCGTATCGCGGGCGTAATATTTCGGGGCGATCTGCTCCTCGATGGTATTGTAGATCATCTCGGCGTCGAGTTCGTCCTGGAAGTGCTGGTCCGTGAAGGTCCGTTCCATGGGGAGTGCCCAGCCGGCTCCCTCCTTGTATCCTTCGACCCACCATCCGTCGAGGACGGAGAACTGCATGACGCCGTTCATGACGCACTTTTCGCCCGAGGTGCCCGAAGCCTCCAGGGGCCGGGTGGGGGTATTGAGCCAGACGTCGACACCCTGTACCATGCGGCGGGCGAGTTCCATGTCGTAGTTCTGGAGGAAGAGGATCTTTCCCACGAACTGCGGCATGGCGGCCACTTCGACGATGCGTTTGATGAGGTCCTGGCCGGGCTTGTCGTTGGGGTGGGCCTTGCCCGCGAAGATGAACTGTACGGGGCGCTCCTTGTTGTTGACGATGGCGGCGAGGCGGTCGAGGTTCGTGAAGAGGAGGTATGCGCGCTTGTAGGTTGCGAACCGCCGTGCGAATCCGATGGTCAGGACGTCGGGGCGCAGCCCCTCGATGACCTGGAGCATCTGCTTCGGGGAGTCGAGGCGCACCTGTTTGGGGTCGCTGTAGCGTTTGCGGATGTGCTTGATGAGTCGGTTCTTAAGCTTCATGCGCTCCTCCCAGAGTTCGGCATCGGGGATATTGTGGACCTTCTGCCAGGCGGGAATATCATAGGTATGTCCTTCGAATCCGTCGGCAAAGTAGCGGGCGTAGAGCCGGCGCAGGGAGGTTGCGATCCAGGTTGGGAAGTGCACGCCGTTGGTGACGTACCCGATGTGGAGTTCGTTCTTGAAATATCCGGGCCACATGTTGCCGAGAATATCCTTCGAGACCTCTCCGTGGAGCCACGACACGCCGTTTACCTCCTGGGAGAGGTTGCAGGCGAGCACCGACATGGAGAATTTCTCGTTCGGGTCGTTGGGGTTCGTCTTTCCGAGGTTGATGTACTGTTCCCAGGTGATTCCGAGCACGTCGGGGTAGTGGGACATGTATTGGCGGATCATCGACTCGGGGAATGCGTCGTGTCCGGCCGGAACGGGGGTGTGGGTGGTGAAGAGCGACGACGAGCGGACGACCTCCAGGGCCTCCGAGAAGGAGAGCTTGCGGTGGTTGACCAGGTCGCGGATTCGCTCGATGCCGATGAATGCGGCATGGCCCTCGTTGCAGTGGTACACGTCGTGCTTGATTCCGAGTTTCCGGAGGGCACGGATACCGCCGATACCGAGCAGGATCTCCTGCTTGAGCCGGTTCTCCCAGTCGCCGCCGTAGAGGTAGTGGGTCACCTGACGGTCCTCTTCGAGATTGTCCTCGATGTCGGCGTCGAGCAGGTAGAGGTCGGTACGGCCGACCTGGCATTTCCAGATGCGGGCCAGGAGCGTACGTCCGGGGAATGCGATGGATACGGTCATCCAGTTTCCGGCCTCGTCGCGCACGGGCGAGATGGGGAGTTTGTAGAAGTTCTGGGCTTCGTAGGTTGCCTCCTGTGCGCCCTGCGAGGAGAGCCGCTGGGTGAAGTATCCGTAGCGGTAGAGCAGTCCTACGGCAACCATCGGGACGTTGCGGTCCGAGGCCTCCTTGAGGTAGTCACCGGCGAGGATTCCGAGGCCTCCGGAGTAGATTTTCAGCGAGGAGTGCAGTCCGTACTCCATCGAGAAGTAGGAGATCGTGGTGGCCTTGGGGTCGGGCTTCTCGTTCATGTAGTCGCGGAACTGGGTGTGTACGGCATCCAGTATGGCGAGGAAGTTCGTATCCTTTTCGAGTTCGCGCATCCGCTCGACGCTGAGTTTGTCGAGGAATGCGATGGGGTTGCTTTCGCATTCGGCCCAGAGCGCGGGGTCGATGCCCTCGAAGAGGTCGCGGGCTCCGGGGTTCCAGCACCACCAGAGGTTTCGGGAGAGCTCCTCCAGGGCGTGGAGGCGTTTGGGGAGGGTCTTGTCGACCATCATGCGGCTCCAGTTCGGTTTTTCGACGAAGAGCTGCTGGCGGACGAAGTTGATCTGTTCGGTTTTGGCGCCTCCGTCGTCGAGTATGGCGCGGTTGGTGCGGACGATCGAGCTTTCGACGGCTTCGGAGTATGCCTGCTCGTAGGCTGCGAAGAGGTGTTCCCAGAGAGCGGTCATCGAGATTTCGAAGGCCGAGGTCCGGATTTCGTTGACGTGCTTCTCATCCAGGAGGCTGAAGTGCAGGAGGAATTCTGCGATTTTATTCTCGACTTCGGAGTCGTTGTAGTCGTCGCGGCGGATGACCTCGACCCCGGCGTGTTCGCGCTGCTTGTCGACCCAGAGGCCGAATCCGGCGAGGGTTGTGGTGACGGTCGGGACGGAGAAGGCCACGGACTCCAGCGGGGTGTATCCCCAGGGTTCGTAGTAGGAGGGGTATACCGTGAGGTCCATGCCGACGAGGAGCTCGTAGTAATCCTTGTTGAAGATCCCGTCTGCGCGGTTGAGGTACGTGGGGACGAAGATGACCTTTACTTTCGAACCGGGCTGTGTGAGGGGGCTCTCCTTGAGGGCGTTCACGATGGGGTCCCAGGTCTGGTTTTCCAGATAGTGGGTCGAGTATTTGTACTGTTTTTCGTCGATGGGGTTCGCGGGGTTTGCCAGGTGGGCCTGGAGGTCGACGCGGGGGCCGCGGTTCCCGGCCGGGACGGTGATGTACGCGAGGATTTCACGCTGGAGCTTGTCCGACTGGGCGAGGAGCTTGAGCGACTCGATGAAGACATCGATGCCCTTGTTGCGGAATTCGTAGCGTCCGCTGGTCCCGACGATGAGGGGATCTCCGTGGAATTTCTCGCCGAGGCAGGCTTCGGCGACGGAGATCATGGCTTTCCGGGCCTCGTCCCGTTTGGCGTAGTACTCGTCGCCGGACCAGACGAAGTCGTTTTCGAAACCGTTGGGGGTTATGGCATCGGGTTCGCGTCCGAGGAGGTATTTGCACTCGTTTGCGGTGATGTCGCTGACGGTAAGGAAGGCGTCGTGGTATGTCGCGGCCATCTTTTCGATGGAGTGCTTGGCCACGACGTTGAAGCGCCGGGCAAGTTCGTCGGCGTTGAATTTCGTGAGGTCGTTGTAGAGCGGGAGGCGGTTTCCGGCGATGCATCGGCCCATGACGGTCGCATGGGTGGTGAATACGGTGGCCACATAGGGGGAGTGGTTCCGCAGGTAGAGGCCTCCGGCCGCGGTCTGCCACTCATGGAAGTGAGCCACGGCCTTTTCGGTGGGGGTTCCGAAGGTGTTGGCGTAGGACGCGATCACGACGCCGGCGGCCCAGCCGAAGAGTACGGGTTCGACATAGTCCCACTGTCCGGAGATGGAGTCCACGTGATAGGATTCCCAAAGGCTTTTGAGAATTTCGTCCTTGCGGGGGATCAGCGAGGAGAAGTCGACGAGGAGGACTTTGGGTTCGCCCTTTATTTTCCAGTGTCCGGCGCGCACGCGGATACCTTCATTGTAGAGACCCTGTCTCCAGGCTTTCAGCAGATTGGGGTCCTCTTCGAATTCGGGGTTGACGCCTTCGTGGGAGAGGTCCGGTCCGATCAGGAGATATCGGTCTGCGAATTTTCGGGTTACGGTTTGTGCCTTGGTGGAGATGACGGTGTGGATTCCGCCCACCTTGTTGCATACCTCCCAGCTTACTTCGAACAGGAAATCGGGAGTGTGTTTAGCGTTGCTCATATACTTACTTAATCGCTTGTTTGTAATTCGTGACGAACGGATTTGAATCCGGCCGCAAAGGTAATACTTATATTTAGATAAAACAATTCCAATTTTAGTTTCTAAAAATATTTAAGAATAACTTAACATTTCTGTTTCACTTGGTTGCATCTTCGGTTACGTTTCGAAGAGCGCTTCGATCACGGCATCGGAGAGGAGCATTTTCGGGGCCGGAATGTTCAGACGCCGGTCGGAAAAGACTACGGTTCCTGATTGCAGCCAGGCGGAGGCCAGTTTTTTCAGTCGGTCGGTCCGTTCCGAACCGAAACGGGCTTCCGCGTCGCGGAGGTCGATCCCCTCGGCGGTTCGCAGCCGGGTCATGACATATTCGTTGAAGCGGTCGCGGTCGGAGAGGGTTTCGGTTTCGGGGGCTTCGCCGTTGATGTAGCGTTCGACGGATGCGACGTTCCAGTGTCGTTCCCGGCCGTCGAAGGAGTGGGCGGCGGGGCCGATTCCGAGGTATTTCGAGCCGTTCCAGTAGGCGGCGTTGTGGCGGGCGCGACATCCGGGGCGTGCGAAATTCGAGACCTCGTAGTGTTCGAATCCGGCTCGGGTGAGGGTTTCGTGTACGAGGGCGAATTCCGCCTCGCTGACCTCCTCGTCGACCGGGGCGAAGGTTCCGCGTTCCGCCCGGCGGCCGAAAGCGGTTCCGGGCTCGATGGTCAGGTGGTATGCCGAGATGTGCTCCACGCCGAGTTCGAGGGTGCGGTCGAGGGTCCTGCGGAGCGAGTCTCCGCCGAAACCGGGGATGCCGAAGATCAGGTCGACGGTGATGTTCTCGAATCCGGCATTCCGGGCATCCCGGACGGCCTGAAGGGCCTGTGCGGCGTTGTGTCGGCGGTTCATCAGGCGCAGGCAGTCGTCGTCGAAGGACTGGATGCCGATCGAGAGGCGGTCGATGCCGATGCGCCGGAGGGCGTCGAGGTATGGGGAGGTGAGGTCGTCGGGGTTGGCTTCGAGGGTGGTCTCCTCGACGTGTGAGCAGTCGAAGATCCGGGCGGCGTGCTCCAGCAGTCCGCCCAGGAGTTCGGGCGGGCAGAGCGAGGGGGTTCCGCCTCCGAAATAGCGGGTCCGGATCGGCTCCTGTCCCAAATATTCCCTGCGGTGCTCGAGTTCGCGGTGCATGGTGTCGGCGAGGGCGGGCATACGGGCTGTCCCGACCTCCTTGAAGAAGTCGCAATAGGCGCAGATGCGCTTGCAGAAGGGGATATGGAGGTAGAGTCCGGCCATAACATCCAAAGTTAATAAAAATAATCGGATCGGCTGAAATTTTTTTCGGAATGGAAGATTTTTCTTTTCGGGACTGTCATTTCGGAACCCCGGGGACGGGAATTCGGATTCCGGCCCGGTTTTCGCAGGGGTTGTTTCCAAAGGTTCCGGCGGGTGTTCCAGGGGAGCGGAGCGCTTTCGGAAGGGGCCCCGTGAAGCCCGGGGCGTGATAATAAAAAATTTTCGTAATTTTGACTGTTATTTTCTTCACAATTCTAAAAGTTTTTTTACCTTTGTGCCGTCCGGGTGTGTACTATTTTGGAATCTCCGGACGTTAGGTTACGGATTGAGGTTTAATTAAAAAATAAAAAGTTATGGACAAGATGGATCTGAGAAAGTACGGGATCACGGGTGTTACCGAGATCGTGTACAACCCCTCCTACGACGAACTGTTCCGTGAGGAGACGAAGAAGGGCCTTCGCGGCTACGAGAAGGGCCAGCTGACCGAGACGGGCGCCGTGAACGTCATGACGGGCGTCTACACGGGCCGTTCGCCCAAGGACAAGTTCTTCGTAATGGACGAGACCACGAAGGATACGATCTGGTGGACGTCGGACGAGTACAAGAACGACAACAAGCCCGTGACGAAGGCCGCCTGGAAGGAGCTGAAGAAGATTGCCGCCGAGGAGCTTTCGAACAAGAAACTCTACGTGGTCGACACGTTCTGCGGCGCGAACGAGAACTCGCGTCTGAAGATCCGCTTCATCATGGAGGTAGCCTGGCAGGCCCACTTCGTAAAGAACATGTTCATCCGTCCGACGGACGAGGAGCTGGAGAAGTACGGTGAGCCGGACTTCGTGGTTCTGAACGCTTCGAAGGCCAAGGTGAAGAACTACAAGAAGCTGGGTCTGAATTCGGAGACGGCCGTTGTGTTCAACCTGACGGAGAAGATGCAGGTGATCATCAATACGTGGTACGGCGGTGAGATGAAGAAGGGTATGTTCTCGTACATGAACTACCTGCTTCCGCTGAAGGGCATGGCTTCGATGCACTGCTCGGCGAACACGAACGAGAAGGGCGAGACGGCGATCTTCTTCGGACTGTCGGGCACGGGCAAGACGACGCTTTCGACGGACCCGAAGCGCCAGCTTATCGGCGACGACGAGCACGGCTGGGACGATGACGGCGTCTTCAACTTCGAGGGCGGCTGCTACGCCAAGGTGATCAACCTCTCGCAGGAGAACGAACCGGACATCTGGAACGCGATCCGCCGCAACGCGCTGCTGGAGAACGTGACGGTTGACAAGAAGGGCAAGATCGACTACGCCGACAAGTCGGTAACGGAGAACACCCGCGTATCGTACCCGATCTTCCACATCGAGAACATCGTAAAGCCGGTATCGAAGGCTCCGGCTGCCAAGAAGGTGATCTTCCTCTCGGCCGACGCATTCGGCGTGCTGCCTCCGGTGTCGATTCTGACTCCGGAACAGACGAAATACTACTTCCTGTCGGGCTTCACGGCCAAGCTGGCCGGAACGGAGCGCGGTATCACGGAGCCGACGCCGACCTTCTCGGCCTGCTTCGGAGCAGCCTTCCTGTCGCTGCACCCGACGAAGTACGGTGAGGAGCTGGTGAAGAAGATGGAGAAGTCGGGCGCCAAGGCTTACCTGGTGAACACGGGTTGGAACGGCACGGGCAAGCGTATCTCGATCAAGGATACGCGCGGCATTATCGACGCGATCCTCGACGGTTCGATCGACAAGGCTCCGACCAAGACGATGCCGATCTTCGACTTCGTGGTTCCGACGGAGCTGCCGGGTGTCGATTCGAAGATCCTGGATCCGCGCGACACCTATGCGAATGCCGCCGACTGGGATGTGAAGGCCAAGGATCTGGCTGGCCGCTTCATCAAGAACTTTGCGAAGTTCACGGGCAACGAGGCCGGCAAGGCGCTTGTTGCTGCCGGTCCGAAGCTCTAATCTTCGATACCGAAAATCTTGTGCGGGAGGTCGATGTCGGCCTCCCGCTTTTTGTGCGGTCGGGGACGACAAGAACCGGAAATTTTCGTAATTTTGGCGGAAACCGTTCCTGCCGGAATCTCCTTTTCGAGAATTACGCTATGATAAGAAAGTTGCAATTGCTGGTTGTTTTGTTGCTGTTTCTGCCGTTGGGCAGTGCGGCGCAGGAGCCTGCCGGGGTCTGGGAGGGCACCCTTTCGATGGATGCTGCCAGCCTGCGGCTCGTTTTCCGCATCGCGGCATCGCCCGACGGCTATACGGCGACGTTGGACAGCCCCGATCAGGGGGTGCGGGGAATCCCGGTCGATTCGGTCGCCTTCCGCGGCGGGGAGCTGACGTTCCGGATCGGGGCCCTGAACGCTTCGTTCCGCGGGAATCTGCTGCCGGGCGGGATGCTGATGGGGGAGTTTGTACAGTTCGGACGCTCTTCGATGCTGCTGTTTACGCGACGGGAGGCTCCGCGGCGCCCCCAAACCCCGCAGCCGCCCTTTCCGTATGCGACCCGGGAGGTGACCTTTCCGAGCCGGGCGGCGGGAGTGACGCTTGCGGGGACGCTGACACTTCCCGACTCGCTGCCGCTGCGGGCGGCGGTTGTGCTGGTGACGGGCAGCGGCCTGCAGAACCGCGACGAGGAGCTTTTCGACCATAAGCCGTTCTGGGTGATTGCCGATTACCTGACCCGCCGGGGCATTGCCGTGCTGCGTTACGACGATCGGGGCTTCGGCGCTTCGGAGGCGGAACAGCGGGCGCTGCTGGCGGATGCCACGACGGCGGATTTCGCGCTTGATGCCCTGGGAGCCGTCGACTGGTTGCGGGCGCAACCGGGTTTCGATGCGGTGCGGATCGGAATCCTCGGCCACAGCGAGGGCGGGACGATCGCCTTCCTGGCGGCTGCGGAGGAGCCTGCGGTGGCGTTTGTAGTGTCGCTGGCGGGCGGTTTGGTGCCGGGCGGCCGTCTGAGCCTGCTCCAGAACCGCCGGGCCATGGAGTTGCAGGGGCTGGATGCTCCGATGATCGATGTCTGCTGCCGTCTGATCGGGCGGTGCCACGCGATGCTGCGGGCGACACCACTGGCGGAACTGCCGGGGCGGTTGTCGGCGCTGAAGGCCGAACTTTCGGCCGATCCGGAGGTGCAGGCCCTGCCGGAGACGCTCCGCACGCATATCCTCCGCCTGCTGGACGGAGCTGCGGCGTCGCCGTGGGTGTACCATTTCCTGACGTTCGATCCTTCGGAAGCGATCCGCCGCACGGGCGACCGCCCCGTATTGGCCCTGAACGGGGCTTTGGACCGCCAGGTCGATGCCGGGGTGAATCTTGGGGCGGTCCGGCGGTTGCTCGGTGACTCGGAACTTCTCACGGTGAAGGAGTACCCGAGTTTGAACCATTTGTTCCAGCACTGTACGACGGGTGACGTTGCGGAGTACGAGACGATCGAAGAGACCTTTTCTCCCGCGGTGCTGGCCGATCTGGCGGCCTGGATCGGGTCGCTCAGGCCGCTTGGCGAGTAGGCGGGGCGGGGACCAACCGGAGGCGGGGTGCAGCCTTGCCTCCGCCTTTCCCGACGCTACTCCGTTTCCACCGCTCATTCTGTCGTCCGCCTTACCCCCCCCCTCTTCACGAAAAATCCGACCGCGGGCAAGCGGTCGGATTCTTTCGTAAAAGGCGGTTCGTGTCCGGGTCTCAGACGGTCATGATCTCCTTCTCCTTTTTGGCGAGGATTTCGTCCAGCGTCTTGGAGAATTTTTCGAGGAGTTTCTGCGACTGGTTTTCGCCGTCTTTCGATTCATCCTCGGGCATCCCCTCCTTCTGGGCCTTCTTGAAGGCGTCGACGGCATCGCGCCGGGCATTCCTCAGGCTGATGCGGGCGGTTTCGGCCTCACCGCGGACCTGTTTGACCAACTCCTTGCGGCGCTCCTCGGTCAGGGGCGGGATCGTGAGGCGGATGGTTTCGCCGTTGTTCGAGGGGGTGAGCCCGATGTTGGAGTCGAGGATGGCCTTTTCGATGGGGCGGAGCATCTTCTTGTCCCAGGGCTGGATCAGGATGGTCTTGGCGTCGGGGACGGTGACGCTGGCGGCACCCGATACGGGCACCTGCGAACCGAAATAGTCGACCATAACGCCGTTGAGGACATTGGGCGAGGCTTTTCCGGCGCGCACGTTGAGGAGTTCCTCTTCGAAATGGTCGATGGCCTTCTGCATCCGGGACGAAGCGTCGTTGAGAATAGTCTTGGTATCCATATTGCAAGTATCGGTTTGATTTATTGTCGTTTTCTCTCGGTCGGTGGATTATTCGGCCTTTTCGAGGGTAGCTTCGATGGTTTGGATCAGCTCCTTGAATTCCAGGTTGTCGAAACCTACGGTTGCCGTGACGACCCTGCCCTTGGCATCGATGAGGAAGTTGCGGGGGATGTAGTTCGATGCGAAGCGGTCATAGACGGTGCGTGTGGGGTCGAGTCCCATGGGGAATTCGTATCCGGTCTTTTCGCGGAATGCGGCGACGTCGGCCCGGCTCTCGCCGCGCGAGACGGGCAGGAAGACGAAAGGTTGTCCGGCGAACCGGTCGATGATCTCCTTTTGGACGTGTGTCAGCTCTTCGCGGCAGGGCGGGCACCATGTGGCCCAGAAGTTGAGCAGGACGACCTTTCCGCGGAGTTCGGCGAGCGAGACCGTGCTTCCGTCGAACATCTCGACGGTGAAGTCCGGGGCCATGTCTCCGGCCTTGACGAGTGTTGTGGCCTCGATTTCGTTTGTTTCGCGGGCGGGTTTGTTGTTCGTTTCGCGGGCGGGTTCATTGCCGGAGGGAAGCAGGGCGATGACGGCGATGATGACGACGATTAGCGCGATCATGATCCACAGCTGGCGGTTGCTTTTTCTGCGGGGTTTTCGGATGGGCATAGAATCAGTGTTTTACGAGGGTTCCGATGGGTTCGCCGGCGAGGACCCGTTCGAGGTTGCCGGGGGTATCCATGTCGAATACGATGATTTTGAGGCCGTTTTCGCGGCAGAGGGTGAAGGCCGTAAGGTCCATGACTTTCAGACGGCGGTCGAGTACCTCCTCGAAGGTGATTTCGGCGAATTTCGTGGCCGTGGGGTCCTTTTCTGGGTCGGCGGTGTAGACCCCGTCGACGCGGGTCCCCTTCAGCAGCACGTCGGCTTCGATCTCGATGCCGCGCAGCGCCGATGCGGAATCGGTGGTGAAGTAGGGGTTGGAGGTGCCTCCGCCGATGATGACGACGTATCCGGCCTGGAGGTACTCGATGGCGCGGGCCTTGGAGAAGTATTCTCCGATGGGTTCCATGCGGATCGAGGTGAGGACCTTGCACTTGACCCCGTTGTCTTCGAGTGCGGATTGCAGGGCCAGGGAGTTGATGATCGTGGCGAGCATTCCCATCTGGTCGCCCTTCACGCGGTCGAAGCCCTTTTTGGCTCCGGAGAGCCCGCGGAAGATGTTGCCTCCTCCGATGACGATTCCGATCTGGACGCCCGTAGCGGCCGCGGCCTTGATCTGTTCGGCGTAGGATTGCAGCACTTCGGGCGAGAGACCGTATTTCTGAGCACCCTGGAGCGATTCGCCGCTCAACTTCAGGAGTATCCGTTTGTATTTCATCGCGCGTATGATTTAACCGTTATGCGAAGATAGGAAAATTTTCGAAAAAATTCTCTATTATTTCGTATCTTTGTCTCCCAAATGTCGTGCGAAGATCATAAACTGCTGGACCGGATTTCGTCGCCGCGGGAGCTGAAGCAACTCACGCCGGAGGAGTTGCGCCGTTACTGCGACGAGTTGCGGCACTACATCATCGAGGAGTGTTCGGTGAATCCGGGGCACCTGGCATCGAGCCTCGGGACCGTGGAACTGGCTGCGGCTCTGCACTATGTCTACGATACGCCGGAGGACCGGATCGTCTGGGACGTCGGACACCAGACCTACGCCCACAAGATCATCACGGGACGCCGCGAAGCGTTTCGCACCAAACGGCAGTTGGGCGGGATCAGCGGTTTCCCGCGCATGTCCGAGAGCGAGTACGACGCTTTCGGGGGCGGTCATGCCTCGGTGTCGATCTCGGCGGCTTTCGGTATGGCCAAGGCGGCCGAACTGCGGGGCGAGAAATACCACGTCGTGGCTGTGATCGGCGACGGTTCGATGACCGGCGGCCTGGCCTTCGAGGGGCTGAACAACGCCGGAGCCTCGAAACGGACGAACCTGCTGGTGATTCTCAACGACAACAACATGGCCATCGACCAGGCCACGGGAGCGCTGAAAAACTACCTGCTGAAGATCTCCACGTCGGTGCACTACAACCGCTTCAAACAGCGGCTGTGGGACATCCTGTCGCATACGCCGCGGCTGTTGCGCCTCTGCCAGAAGGCGGGCAACGCCGTCAAACAGGGGCTGCTGAACAAGAGCAACTTCTTCGAGAGCCTCAATTTCCGCTACTTCGGACCGGTGGACGGCCACAACCTCAAGGAGTTGGTGCGGACACTTCGAGCGATGCGCGACATCGAGGGTCCGAAACTGCTGCACGTCTTGACGGTGAAGGGCAAAGGCTACCTGCCCGCCGAGCACGACCAGCCGGTATGGCACGCTCCCGGGCGCTTCAATCCCGATACGGGCGAGCGTATCGCACCCCCGGAGGGTCCGGCCCGCTACCAGGATGTCTTCGGCGAGACGCTGCTCGAACTGGCCCGGCGTGACAAGCGGGTCGTGGGCGTCACGCCCGCCATGCCGACAGGCTGTTCGATGAATATCCTCCTGCGCGAGATGCCCGACCGCTGTTTTGATGTCGGAATTGCCGAGGGGCACGCCGTGACCTTCTCGGCGGGACTCGCCGCCGCGGGGATGGTCCCCTTTTGCAACATCTACTCGACCTTCATGCAGCGCGCCTACGACAACGTGATTCACGACGTGGCGATCCAGGACCTTCCGGTGGTGATGTGCCTCGACCGGGGCGGGCTGGTCGGCGAGGACGGCGTCACCCACCACGGCGTCTTCGACATGGAGGCCTTCCGGGCCATCCCGGGACTGACGATCGCCGCTCCGATGAACGAACCCGAACTCCGCAACCTGATGTATACGGCACTCCAGTCCGGCCATCCCTTCATGATCCGCTATCCGCGCGGGTGCGGCGAAGGACTGCCGTGGCGCGGTGTGGCGTTCGAGGCGCTGCCGGTGGGCCGGGGACGGAAACTGCGCGAGGGGAGCGATGTGGCGCTGGTGACCGTCGGAACGGTCGGGAATGCCGCGGCCCGTGCGGCCGAACGCGCTGCGGCCGCGGGCGTCGAAGCGGCCCATTACGACCTGCGTTTCGTGAAACCCCTTGATGAGACGCTGCTCGACGAGGTGGGGCGCCGCTTCCGGCGGGTCGTCACCGTCGAGGACGGCTGTCTGTGCGGCGGGGTCGGCGAGGCCGTCACGGTCTTCTTCACCTCTCGCGGATACGACGTGCAGGTTACGCGCCTCGGCATCGGCGATGCGTGGGTCGAGCACGGAACTCCCGCGCAGTTGAGGGCCCTTTGCGGCTATGACGAGGAGGGAATCCTCCGGGCGCTGCTTTCAGCCCGCTTTCCGGGACCGTCGGCCGAACGGGAATAACTCTTTTTCCCTTGCTGTATATGCTGCTCCGAAGGGGTGAAAATCCCTGTCGGACGGATTTCCTGCGTGTTACATCGTGAACACCCAGTTGTCGTCGCGGCTCCGGGCCGCATCGAACTGGAATCCTTCCCATTCGAAGGTTTTCAGGGATTCGGGATCGTCGATCCGGCCTTTCAGCGCAAAACGTGCCATCTCGCCGCGGCACATCTTCGTATAGATGACGATGGTTTTCAGCCGGTCGCCTTCGTGGATCCGGAACTCCGGGGTGATGATCCGCACCTCGCGGGCGAGGCGCCGCCAGTCGAAAAGGCGTTTCATCTCGCCGCTGGCCAGATTCAGCAGCACGCCGTCGTCGGCCTGGATTTTGCGGATGAAACCGTCGGTGAGGCGTTGCCGCCAGAAGTCGAAACGTGTCTGCTCCTCCTCGCCCGGCAGGATGGTGTCGCCTTCGAGCCGGTAGGGTCGGATGGCGTCCAGCGGGCGGAGCAGCCCGTAGAGAAACGAGGTGATGTTCAGATGCTCCTGGGCATATTCGAAATCGTCGTCGGTGAAACTCCCCGGGTCGAGCCGCTTGAAGACGATTCCCGTGTAGGCCGCCAGGGCCGCCTGGCTCTCGGCGTCGTGGAACGAGGCGTAGCGGCGTCGGTTTTCAGCGGCGATCGTGCGGTTTACGCGCAGGATCCGGGCCAGGTCGTCGGCCGGAAGCGAGGCCAGGGCTGCGGCCGCCGCATCGGCTTCCCGCTGGAAGCGGGGTTCGGTGGTGCGGGGCGTGCGGATCGCGGTGTGGTCCGCCATCGTCTTGGCACAGGAGAGCAGGATTTGCATGGCGGTCCGGATTTTGCGGTTCGGAATCGGACGGCTGCTCAGGCGACGGAGCAGGAAATGCCCAGCGCCTCGACCCGGGCGGCAATGCGCTGCAACTCCTCGCGGGAGACCTTTTCGAGCGTCGGGCAGGGGGTGTCGCGGTCGAGCGAGTAGACCATCACCTGCCGCGGGCGGATTTCGGCGACGAGCCGCAGCCAGGCCGAGACCTCCTCTTCGGTGGTGTTGTCGATCGTCTCTCCGTGGCAGGTGCCGCGCAGGAACATCGTCTGCAGGATCATCCGCCCCTCGAAACGCTTCATCCGCTCGACGATGTCGCGGACCGCATAGGCGGGATTCTGCGGGTTGTCGATCCGCCGCACGGTGGCGTCGAAGGCCGAGTCGAGTTTCAGGATGTTGTTGTCTACGCGCAGCAGCGCCCGCCGGACCTCCTCGCGGTGGATCTGCGTGGCGTTCGACAGGACGGAGACCTTCGCTCCGGGACAGTAGCAGTCGCGCAGCGCCAGCGTGTCGTCGATCACCCCTTCGAAATCGGGGTGGAGGGTCGGTTCACCGTTCCCGGCAAAGGTGATGACATCGGGCGGCGTACCGGCTTCGGACATGCCTTTCAGGGCGGTTTCGAGGTGCGTGCGCACCTCCTCCCGGGCGTTGAAACGCCGCCCGCCGGGGTGCTCGGCATTCCAGCCGCACTCGCAGTAGATGCAGTCGAACGAGCAGAGTTTCGACTCGGTGGGCAGCAGGTTGACCCCGAGCGAAAGGCCCAGGCGCCGCGAATGCACCGGGCCGTAGATGATGTCGTGATACAAGGATGTCATACGGCAAAAGTAGCGAATTTTTTCGTACCTTTACAAAAATTGTTCTCCGATGAAACGAAAATTCGGTCTCTTGCCGCGCGTGGTGCTGGCCATCGTGCTGGGGGTTGTCTGCGGCTGTTTCCTGCCCGGATGGGCCGCCCGGGTGGCGTTGACGTTCAACGCCGTTTTCGGGCAGTTTCTGGAATTCGTCATACCGCTGCTGATCTTCGGACTGGTGGCTCCGGGGATCGCCGATCTCGGACGCAGTGCCGGGCGGCTGCTGGCCCTGACCGTAGCGCTGGCCTACGGCTTTACGCTGATCTCCGGATTCGGCACCTATTTCGTCGGAAAGGCCCTTTTCCCGTCGCTGCTTGCCGGGGCGGAGGTGGAGCTGCCCGAGGCCAGCGAGGCGCTGACGCCCTATTTCACCATCGAAATGCCGCCCGTCATGGGGGTGATGTCGGCACTCGTCCTGGCCTTCGTCCTCGGACTCGGCATGGCCTCGATCCGCTCCGTGACGCTGAAATCGGCTCTCGACGACTTCAAACGCATCATCGAACTGGTTGTCGTGCGGGTCATCATCCCGTTGCTACCCTTCTACATCTTCGGCATCTTCCTCTCGATCACGCAGTCGGGGCAAGTCGCCAGCGTCCTGGGCGTCTTCGTGAAGCTCATCGTGGTGATCTTCCTGCTGACGGTCGTGTTGTTGCTTTTCCAGTTCTCGGTGGCGGGGCTCGCGGCCCGGCGGAATCCGCTGCGGATGCTGCGCACGATGCTGGCGGCCTACGTCACGGCCCTCGGGACGCAATCCTCCGCGGCGACGATTCCCGTGACGCTCGAACGCACGCTGCGCCTCGGCGTGCGGCCCGAACTGGCGTCGTTCGTCATCCCGCTGTGTGCCACGATCCACCTGTCGGGCTCGATGATGAAGATCACGGCCTGTGCCCTGGCCGTGGCGATGATTGCCGGACTGGAGTTGTCTGCGGAAACCTTTGCGGGTTTCATCCTGCTGCTGGCCGTGACGATGGTTGCGGCGCCGGGCGTGCCGGGCGGGGCCATCATGGCGGCCCTGGGGCTGCTGGAGTCGATGCTCGGGTTCGACGAGACGCTCTGCGGGCTGATGATTGCCACCTACATTGCCATGGACAGTTTCGGCACGGCAACCAATGTCACGGGCGACGGCGCCGTGGCTGTTATCGTCGACGCTATCGACCGGAAAAGGCGAAAAGAGAGATAAATACGTATAAATCTGCACTTCTGCATTCAACTAATTGATTGCCATATTATTACCTTATTGAACCCTATGTCCGGGTAACAACCAGGTAACAAAAATATCTAAATTCAAAGAATTTGTAAGGAATATAAGAACTTGATTTCTTGAATTTTACAGAACCCGATTCATCGCGAATCGGGTTTTTTATGTCGTGTTCCTAATCGAAATGAGATTCCGATGATATACTATATAGATCGTGGTAGTACGACGAAAAATAAAAAAAATATCAAAATATGGTGAATATATTAAACGCAGAGTTGAAGGAGATCAAACATCTCCTGTTGATGAATTCCAAGAATGTTTTGACCTCGACTGAGGTATCCATGATGTACGGAATCAGTCCGGATTATCTGTACCACCTTACCAGTGACAAGTTGATCCCCTACTACAAACCCAACGGAAAGAAAATTTATTTTCTCAAAGAGGAGATCGAAACTTGGTTGTTGCGGAATCGACAGGATACCGTTGACGAAATGCAACAACAGGTAGTAGTACGAGATTTAAAAAATAACAAGAGATAATTATGGAGGATATATATTATAAAAAGGACGTATCGACAACCTATGACAACCTGTGTTACACCTATTCGATGGATTCATCTCGGAGGTTATCCCGTGATCTCCGAGGGGATCTTCGATGTAATATTAATATGGTTTTAATACAAAAAATTTGTTATAGGTTATGTTCGATACTATTCAATTTAATTTAAAATATAAGGATGTGAACCAGTTGAATGTTCTGAAAACGATAACAAGAGATCATTGTTTCGAAGAGACAAGAACGTGTAACGGAGTAGTATTTACAACCCGTCTCGAAAATTTAACGGTGAGATCCACGGAAACTACGTTATCGATCGGAAATGGGAGTCTATGCAAGTTCCTTTATGGAAATAACATGGTCAACTTTACCCGGGATGACACGTTTCATGCAATCGAAAAACTATCGGATCTGTTACACGTCTCATTGAATCATGCAACCGTATCCCGAATGGATGTCGCATATAATTTCGAAGTCAAGAATCCTCCGGAGTCTTATTTTTATTATCTGGGACCATTGTCCCGTTACAAACGGTTGGAGCAAACCTATCACAGTTTGGAGGGGTTATATTATAACTGTCAGACGGATAAAAAACAATTGGTGTTCTACGATAAGATCAAGGAGTCATCCTATCGAAAAGATCGGATTCCGGAAGGATATTCGGATCGATATTTATTGAGATACGAACTCCGGTTGAAGAATCATGTGAATCGCATGTTCGGGGTGGACAAGATTACCGTTCCGATGTTATACGATGTCCAGTTCTATCGTCGTATCGTGGACTTTTGGAAAGGTGAATATCGCAAGATCGTTAAGGTCAATGAATATGAGATCGACATCGAGGGATGTAAGGGAATTCGAGATTTGAACAAGATGGGGATGTTGATGTTGGTGGAGAGATACGGAGGAATGAATGAATTTTTTAAGACGTTTGACCATCAGTTTGAGTTGGGAGTATTAGATAAGAGACAATTGTCGGAGATTAAAAGACAGACGAAGCAATTATTGGAGAATCGTTCGTTGGGAATCGTCCGGAATTCGCAAATCGAAGAGTTGAACTCCCTTATCGAACATGTGGGGTAAAATTATATAACGACATAGAAAACCGGGAGAAAATTGAATTAGTCAAGACTTAATCTGACAGTTACGCATAAAAAGAGTAGATTTGTAACATAAAAGCAGATTAAGTTATGACCACATCAGAAAAAGTCATCAAGAACAAACTGGGACTGCTTGAGCTGTCCCAACAGTTGGGAAACGTGTCACGAGCCTGCAAGATTATGGGATACAGCCGTGACAGTTTTTATCGTTTCAAGGAACTGTACGAGCAGGGCGGAGAACTGGCCCTGCAGGAGATTTCCCGTAAAAAGCCGGTGATAAAGAACCGCGTGGAGGAGCGCATAGAGCAGGCTGTAGTGCAGATGGCCATAGCCAACCCGGCTTTGGGACAAGTACGCGTATCCAACGAGCTGCGCAAGAAAGGCATACTCGTATCTCCCGGAGGAGTGCGCTCCATCTGGCTCAGGCATGACATGGAGACCTTCCAGAAACGCCTGAAGGCACTTTCGACCAAGGTGGAGCAGGAAGGCATCGTGCTTGACGAGAACCAGGTGGCCGCGCTGGAAAAAGCCAAGGCGGAGAAACAGGCACACGGGGAAATAGAGACTTATTATCCAGGCTTCCTTGTGGCGCAGGACACCTATTATGTAGGGTATATCAAAGGCGTGGGGCACATTTACCAGCAGACGGTCATCGACACCTATTCCAAAATCGGATTCGCCAAACTTTACGACAGGAAGAACGCGCTCGTGGCGGCGGACATGCTCAATGACAGGGTGGTTCCGTTCTTCGAGCAGCATGACCTGAAACTGATGAGGATGCTCACGGACAGGGGAACCGAATACTGCGGAAACAGGGAAACACATGAATACGAACTGTATCTGGCCATCGAGGACATAGACCATTCCAAGATCAAGGCCAAGAGCCCGCAGACAAACGGCATCTGTGAACGCTTCAACAGGACTGTCCAGAACGAATTCTACGCCATCGCTTTCAGGAAGAAGATATACACCTCGATAGAACAACTGCAGGCAGACCTTGACACTTGGATGAACTCCTATAACACGCAAAGGACGCACTCCGGGAAATACTGTTTCGGGAAAACACCCATGCAGACTTTCCTCGAAGGAATGGAGGTGGCAAGGAGATATCAATTGCAGGATGCAGGGAAAATACAACCTGATGAGCAGGTTATTGGCTCACCAGGTTGTGAGAGTGAGAATAGTTGCGTATCTTCGCAGATGGCATCGGACACTTTTTTTGCCCGATAGTATAGAAAATGTCAGAACAAGTCTTGACTATTACAAGAAAATCATCTTTTTTTGAGCGATTTTCTCCCGGTTTTCTATCTCGTTAAAGACCGAACATTGCTTTTAATAACGCATTAGATATTTCTTCTGCTGCTTGTTCTTGCTTTTTTTTCTCCTCTTCTCTTTTTTCTTCTTCAGTTTTTTCGATGTTAGATTGTATAGATATGCGTTTGGTCTTCTTTTTGATTTGTTCGAGTTCTTTTTTGCTTAATGAATCATTATCAAGAGTTAAGCTAAATTCGATATGAGATTTGATTCCTTTATACTTAAAAAAGTCTCTATTTACATTGTATGTGAGGTATGTTAATCGTACTTCATTCTCATCCAATAAATTGACTTGAATAAATGGAAAATCTTCAAAAGAATTGATCTCTCTAATACATTCAACGACAAGATCTAATATTAGATCATAACTTTCTGTGGAATCGTCATCTTTGCCATAATATCGAATTTTAAGTTCTCCGTCTTGTTTTGGAACTCTGATGCAGTTTTCAACAACAATATCTTCTTTGACTAATTCAACTCGTCCCAGATTGCAAGATGAAAAAGTTATTCCCAAGAGAGAGAATATCACCGATTGGATTAAGAGTTGGGAGAGGTCATGTTTGGTAGATAATAACATAGTTTGAATAATTTTATTACCATCCAACTCCTTAATGGTGATTTTATTAAAAAAGAAAGTGTGGAGTTGTTTGTCTATCTGATCGAAGGTTCTGGAATACCCGTGTACAAATAAACAATACCCCACACCTGTATGATATGTTGAGAAATAAACATACCAATACAAGTGACGAGTGTTATTGTTATCCTTGTACACATGAATTTTCCAGATTCTCGATCAAGGATGAAGCAAAACACTTTCATCAAATATGTCTGTTCCCGAAAGAACACCACAAAGGTATAAAAATGTTTCCTAACTCCAACACTCTGAGGGGTATTGTACAGGACAAAATTAACCCGAATATTCTAAAAAATGCTATTTTACTTTTATTATCTTCTTGTTAGTTTCCCGATTTTATCTTTTCATGAAAGTCGAATCCTGGGAAGAGAATCCCGAGGGAATACCCAATTCACATGGGAACTCCTTCGGATTCCTCTTTCGTCGAATATAAATTCGGGATCTTGTTGACTGCAATCCGTTTGGTTTTGTCGATTACCTTCGTGTACTTCATGGTGGTTCCTATGTCGGTATGTCCCAGGATCTCCTTGACGGTATAGATGTCCACTCCCGAATTCAACAACAAGGTTGCACATGTATGTCTGGATGAATGGAAGGTGATATGTTTGTCGATCTTTGCATTCGTCATCCATTCCTTTAATGTTTTGCGGATCGTTGTCTCCTGTGGTAACGGGAAGACCGGATCGGAGTCCGATTTGTCGTCTTTCGGAGGTAAGACTGAAATTGCATTCTCCGATAGTGGAACATAGTTCTCGATTTTGGTCTTCTTCTGTCGGTAGTTGATGTGTACTCCTTGTTCCTCGAAGATCACCTTTTTCCAAGTGAGTTCCCGAACATCGGAGATTCTCAAACCAGTGAAACAACAGAACAGGAACGATCGTTTCACGATCTCTTTCGAACAGGGAGTCTGAATCAGTCGTTTCAACTCCTTTTCCGTCAGGAACTCCTTGTGGGGGAGAATCATTCGGGGAGGATCGATCGATTTCGTCGGATCGGTTGTCAACAGATCATCTTTAATTGCTTGATGAACAATCGTTTTTAAACTCGTGTAGATGTTGTGTTGAGAGGATGTTTTCAAAGTCTTTCCACTCGTTCGTGAAATTGCGGTAGAGAGATAGAGAACGAATCCCTTGGTGTATCGATCGTCCAGATCGGATAGCAGAATTCTTTCCCCTCGATATTTGGTCAGATGGTAGATTAACGTTTCAAAGGTACTCTTGATTCCGGTTTTCCCCTGTTTCTCCTTGTTCTCCATGACCAAACGGATGTACTGGATCAGATTGACTTCCGGTTTCTCGTTTGAGAATCCGTATTTGTTGTTGAACAGTTCCACCAATCGTTTTGACTTGATCGTATTTGCAAGACGGAGAGTCTGTTCATTCTTGAGTTTATCTGCTTTTGTCCGTTCGGGTATTAGATACAACCGAAGAAATTCATATCTCCGTTTTCCCTTGAAATAACTGTCGAGGTAGAGGGATTCCCCCGATTGAATTCTCTTCCTTCGCAATCTTATGATCTCTTTCTCGTGCATCATATCTCATTTTTTTGTTTAGAAATTATATTCGGGTTTTAGCGAAAGGATTCGATGTCATTGCAAATTTTTTTCTTCGGGTAACACCTGGGTAACATCCGGGTAACAAGAGATTCGGTTCCCGGGTAACATCCGGGTAACAAACCACGAACAGGAAAGGACCGATAAAAAACAGCCATTCGCAGGAATTGGCACTGGATCCAACTCTCCGGGAATGACCGGATTGTCATGAGATGCCGATGACTGCTTTTGGCTGTTGGACGCTGAATCCTTGGAAAATACGTATAAATACGTATCTCCGGGGAGCAAAAAACGGCTACTTTTGACTGTTAAATTCGTTTTATTATTTGTACCTTTGCGCGTCCCAAACGAAAAAAACGGAACACAATTCAATAAATACAAATCAAAATGGTTGATATTTTTGCACGCCTGGAGAAAAATGCCGGCGGACCTATCGGTCAGTATATGGCTTACGCTCACGGCTATTATGCATTCCCCAAGCTTGAGGGCGAGATCGGTCCCCACATGACCTTTCGGGGCAAGAAAATGCTCAACTGGAGCTTGAACAACTACCTGGGACTGGCCAACCATCCCGAAGTCCGCAAGGCCGACGCCGAAGGCGCTGCCCAGTTCGGTATGGCTGCCCCGATGGGCGCCCGCATGATGAGCGGCCAGACCGTCTATCACGAACAGCTCGAACGTGAACTCGCCGCCTTCGTCGGCAAGGAGGACGCTTTCCTGCTCAATTTCGGCTACCAGGGTATGCTGTCGATCATCGACTGCCTGCTCTCGCCTCGTGACGTGGTGGTCTACGATGCCGAGGCTCATGCCTGCATCATCGACGGCCTGCGTCTGCACAAGGGCAAGCGTTTCGTCTTCGGCCACAATGACATGGATTCGCTGCGCCTCCAGCTCAAACACGCTACGGAACTGGCCGAGGAGCAGAACGGCGGTGTGCTGGTCATCACCGAGGGTGTGTTCGGCATGAAGGGCGACCTGGGCAAGCTCGACGAGATCGTTGCCATGAAGAAGGATTTCCAGTTCCGGCTGCTGGTCGACGATGCCCACGGCTTCGGTACGATGGGCGAGGGCGGTCGCGGTACGGCTTCGCACTTCGGAGTGGTTGACGGTGTGGACGTGCTGTTCAATACCTTCGCCAAGTCGATGGCCGGAATCGGCGCTTTCGTCTGCGGCCCCCGCTGGCTGATCAACCTGCTGCGTTACAACATGCGTTCGCAGCTCTATGCCAAGTCGCTGCCCATGCCGATGGTTATCGGAGCCTTGAAGCGTCTGGATCTGATCCGTACGCATCCCGAATTCCAGCAGAAACTCTGGGAGATCGTTCGCGCCCTGCAGAGCAGCCTGAAGGAGAACGGTTTCAATATCGGCGTGACGAACTCGCCCGTAACTCCGGTTTTCCTGAAAGGCGGTATCCAGGAGGCTACGAACCTGGTTGTGGACCTGCGTGAGAATCACGGCATTTTCTGCTCGATGGTGATCTATCCTGTCATTCCGAAGGGCGAAATCATCCTGCGCGTGATCCCGACGGCTGCCCACACGCTGGAGGACGTAAAGGTTACGATCGAAGCCTTCAAGGCCGTGCGGAGCAAACTCGAAAGCGGTTATTACGCTTCGCTTCCGATTCCGATGCGTGCCGACGAAGGATTCAAGGTTCGCTAAACCGTACGCTGAATCATTTATCCAGCAAAACTCCCCGGTCTTTGTAGGGCCGGGGAGTTTTATTTTTGGAAAAATTACGAAAAATTTTGCGGAATCGAAAATTCGGTATATATTTGCACTCCCGAAACGCAAGTTTAGGGCGTATGCAATGCGGAAATAGCTCAGTTGGTAGAGCGCAACCTTGCCAAGGTTGAGGTCGCGGGTCCGAGTCCCGTTTTCCGCTCCAAGGGGGGGGAGCTCCGAAATAAAGTAAAAGCATTGTATATCAATGATATGCAAGGCTTTTTCATTTTTGGCTGGTTCCTGAAAATACATTCTCAGGCAACGAGTCCGAGACCAAATCGTGACCTGTTTTGCCTCGGGCCGAAAACAGGTCACGATTTAGCTATATTTCGTTGATATGCATTATTTTACTTTGTATCATTCCGATGCTGAAGACAGATAAGAAAGGTTAGAATTCCCAAATGGGATAATCAAAGATTTTCCCACCTCTCTTCTTATGATAATAGATTGTAATGGCAATAGCCAATGCAATGCTGATAATTCGGACAATGTTGGAAACCAAGCCTCCCGCTGCGACTTCTGTACCCTCCATGGTGAAAACATGCCAGGCTCCGTTCATCAGTGTATGTAATCCGATTGGAATCCATATATTGAAATTCCACTCGACATATATCCAACTGAAATAGAGTGCGCCGATAAAGGTTACACCGAAAGCCGCGAGTGCCGAAAGCGCATCGTGTCCCTGATAGAGATGCACGGAGCCAAAATAGAGGGCCGGCAATATGACCGCCCAGAAGAAACCTGTTTTTGCATATCGGAAAAGCAAACCAAACATGAAAGCCCGAAACACCAGTTCCTCCTTGAATCCTGTCAGAATACATCTATCATAAAACACGGAGAATGTCAACTCTGTATTAAGGTTGCCGAAAAAAGGGAATACAAGATACAACGGTAGCACGCAAAGGAGTGCGATACCAAATCCTTTGAGAATATTTCCACTCAGCCCGAGAAAAGAAAACAGTTCTTTCGGTCTAATTACAACTATTGTCAAAATCAAAGTAACAAGCGAAAGGAGCAATGCCTTTATCGACAGCCCGAGGATAGAATTGCTCGGTATATCGAAAAGTGTTGTTACAAAGCCTATGTTTCTCCAGAAGAAGATTATAATAATGCTCGCAATGATAGAATACAGTATCCTTGCTGTTTTCGATTGAATCATATATTTATTGCAAAATCCTGTTTTAGAATCGCAAAATTAGAAAATATTTCTCAGCCTCGGAATGCCAATTGATATAATCGCCAAGATCCTCGGCCACTCGAATACCAACATGACCCGTCATTATGCCAAAATATCCGAGGCGAATATCAGTCGGGAGATGCAAAAAATCGGGAAAATCCTAACGTACTGATGCAGGCGACCGACCGGGCGGCAGTGACGGGTGTTCATTGAGCCTGTGTAGTATAAATATGAGGTTGGATCAGTGTCGATTCATGGGCCTTTTCTTCTTTTTCCGAATCTACTGTTGTTGCTCCTTCTCATAAGCCTGTACGTCTGCCAACTCCAGAATCGCGGCCAGCGGATGGATCAACGGATCCGGCCGGTATGGCTCTTTTGAGGAAAACGGTGTCTGTTCTGAGGTATTCCGATAGACTCTTCTGCCCTCCGCTTCGGGATAAAACTGCTGCTCGAAGGCATTGGCCGAGAAACTCCTTTCCTGCAGGGATCCGTTAGCTACAATTCCCTGCCCTCGGTTAACCTTCTCCTCGTTGTAGCGGATAGCGCCGCCGACGGTCGCTCCCGTCCTTATATTCGCAACCATCTTTCGGCCTGTTTGGTAAGATCCCGAATCTCGATGCTCGACCGCTTCTACATCACGCGCCGCCGATCGCATCACGGAGGTGGTAACCTACCTCTCGGGCGTGGCCGGAGTAAACAGCGGCGTCGTGACCGACTGCTACGCTACGGGAGATGTCACGGGGGATGACAAGAATGTCGACGGCGTGACAGGAGAAAACAACAACGCCGGCACCCTGACCGACTGCTGCTGGAGCAACAGCCTCGAAACGGGTATCGGCGACGGCACAAAGCCGGAATCCTGCCCGCAACCGGCTCCATGAAAAGTTGCTGCCCGGGTACGGATTACAACGTAATATCGGCCCGACAAACCAGTGACCCGCCCCATCGTGAAGAGATTGCGACAAAGGGATATACAAGGAATTGACGCTGTAGGACAAAACTCCATCAACAGCACTATCTATCAGATGGTTGCAAGGATTTGCAACCGCATTTTTCAGGCAATCCCGAGCGGCCATGAAGCAATCGGACCCCCGAAATTCCGCATATCCCGTTCAAAAAACAGCGTCCCGGATTTGGTTTTTCAAAAATTTTAACTATTTTTGTAACCAGTTAAAGTCAGAAATCATGAGACTCTACGGTTTTGCATACTTCTTTTATTACTTTTTCTTTTTTACCAGAAGAAGAAGCGGGACGGTATGCATCAATACCCTGAATTGAATCAAGCAACCATAAATTCATGAAGAATCCCGCACGACACCACGTGCGGGATTTTTTCTTACAAAAAAAACAAATCTAAAAACATGGAGCAAATCGCCATACAGGGCATCGCAGGATGCTATCACGAAACCGCCGCCCGGCGCTACTTCTCCGATCGACAAATCGGCGTACTCCCCTGTTCGAGTTTCGACATCCTCTTCAGCCGCATGTCCGCAGACCCCGCCCTGCTGGGAATCGCCGCCATCGAGAACACCATCGCCGGAAGCCTGCTCCCCAACCACGAACTCCTCCAGCGCAGCCGTGCCCGGATCGTCGGAGAACAGAAACTCCGCATCTCGCACGTCATCGCCGCACTCCCCGGACAAACCCTCGACGAAATCCGAGAAGTACACTCCCATCCCATCGCCCTGATGCAGTGCGGCGAATTCCTCAAAAGCCTGCCCGGGATGAAGGTCGTCGAACGCGACGACACCGCAGGAAGCGCCCGCGAAATCGCCGAAGAAAAACTACCTGCCACGGCCGCCATCTGCGGAGCCGACGCCGCGGAACTATACGGCCTCGAAATCCTCCAGCGCGGCATCGAAACCAATAAACACAACTTTACCCGCTTCCTGATCCTCGCCGACGTGAGCCGCGCCGCGGAGTTCCACGATCCCGCACGAACCAACAAGGCCTCGCTCGTCTTCACGCTCCGTCACACCCAGGGAAGCCTCTCGAAGGTCCTCACCGTACTCTCGTTCTACGACATCAACCTCACGAAAATCCAGTCCCTGCCGATCATCGGCCGCGAATGGGAGTATCAGTTCTACGTCGACGTCACCTTCGACGACCCCGTGCGATACCGGCAGGCCGTCGATGCCGCCCGCCCGCTCACCAGCGACTTCCGCGTCCTGGGCGAATATGCCGAATGTCCCAATCCGGAGATCTGAAACCCGGAAACGTCCGCAATACAATCCATAAAAGTCGAACAGTCAAAAATAACAACCATTATGAACGATCTCCAACCCATCGTACTTCCCGGGGTCGATCCCCGGCGTCCGTTAGTCATTGCCGGCCCGTGCAGTGCCGAAACCGAAGAACAGGTCATCCAGACCGCCCGTACCCTTGCATCCGAAGGGATCCGGATCTACCGTGCCGGGCTCTGGAAACCCCGCACCAAACCCGGAGGCTTCGAGGGCGTCGGTGAACAGGGTATCGCCTGGCTCCAGCGCGTGAAGCACGAAACCGGCATGTACACCGCCACGGAAGTCGCCACCCGCCGACACGTCGAAGCAGCCCTGAAGGGTGGAATCGACCTGCTCTGGATCGGAGCCCGTACGGCCGCCAACCCCTTCGCCATGCAGGAGATTGCCGATGCGCTGCGCGGGGTAGACGTCCCCGTGCTGGTGAAGAACCCCGTCAGCCCCGACCTCGAACTCTGGATCGGAGCCATCGAGCGCATCCACAACGCCGGGATCCGACGTCTGGGAGCCATCCACCGCGGATTCACCTCCATCGACAAGAGCATCTACCGCAACCACCCCATGTGGGCCATTCCCATCGAGCTGCACCGGCGCCTGCCGTCGTTGCCGATCTTCTGCGACCCGAGCCACATCGGCGGCAAACGCGAACTGATCGCCCCGCTCTCGCAGCAGGCCATGGACATCGGGTTCGACGGCCTAATCATCGAGGCGCACTGCTCGCCCGACTGCGCCTGGAGCGACAAGGCCCAGCAGGTGACGCCCGACGCGCTGGCCTACATCCTCCGCAATCTGGTGATCCGCGAGCAGACCATCACCACCGAAAGCCTCAACGAACTGCGCGCCCAGATCGACAAACTCGACGATCAGCTGCTCGAAATTCTGGTCCGCCGGATGCGCGTTTCACGCGACATCGGGCAGTACAAGAAGGAGCACGACATGCCGATCCTCCAGGCACAGCGCTACGAGGAGCTGCTGGCACGCCGGGCAGCCCAGGCCGTGGAGCTGGGTATGGACCGCGAGTTCATGCGCACGGTGCTGCAGGCCATCCACGAAGAGTCGGTCCGCCAGCAGATGGAGGTACTCGGCAAGTAGCTTCACCGCAGGTCACGGAGCACCCGTCCCGCACGGTATCGGGGAAGCCGCTGCACAACGTGCGGACTCGAAGCCGTCCACGGGCGGTCCCGGACCGGGACCGCCCGTCTTTCCATACGGATTGCCCGCCACTCTCCGGAAAGAACGGGAAGAACGGCGCACCGGGACAAAGGGACGACCGGGACGAAGAGGGAAAAGGAATAAAGAAAAAGGGCAACGGCTTCTGTTACATTTCCGTGAAATGTCGGAAGCCGGGCGTGTAACATCCGTGAATGTTGTGTAAATTTGGCGCGGATTCAAACCCCGAAGCTATGGCAAAACACAAAATCCTCGTGGTCGACGACGAAGAGTCGCTGTGCGAAATCCTCCAGTTCAACCTCGAAGTCGAAGGTTATGACGTCGAGGTCGCCTACAGCGCCGAACAGGCCCTCGGAATGCACCCCGAACGCTATTCGCTCATCCTGCTCGATGTCATGATGGGCGAAATGAGCGGCTTCCGCATGGCCCGCATCCTCAAGGAGAATCCCGAAACGGCCCGTATCCCCGTGATCTTCTGCACGGCCCGCGACTCCGAAGACGATACTGTCGCCGGGCTGAACCTCGGCGCCGACGACTACATCGCCAAACCCTTCTCCATCCGCGAAGTCCTCGCCCGCGTGCGCAGCGTCCTGCGCCGCACCGCAGCCTCCGGCTCCGAACCCGAAACCATCGCTTTCGAAGGGCTCGAAATGGACCTCCGGCGCAAGGTCTGCACCCTCGACGGCGCGGAACTCTCCCTCACCAAGAAGGAGTTCGAAATCCTCGCCCTGCTCCTCGCCCATCGCGGCGTGATCTTCTCCCGCGAGGAGATTCTCCACCGTATCTGGAGCGACGAGGTCATCGTCCTCGACCGCACCATCGACGTCAACATCACCCGTCTGCGCCGCAAGATCGGACCTTACGGAAAGCACATCGTAACCCGGCTGGGATATGGCTACGGCTTTGAGGAGTAGGCTCTCCTACCACCGGAGGCTCTTCCTGCTGCTGCTGGCCTTCTCGTGGGTGCTGGTGGCCTGCTTCATCGTGTTCCAGTACGGACGCGAGAAGCACTTCAAGGCCGAACGCCTCAACGCCCGGCTGCAACTCCTCAACCTGCGGATGCTCGACGCACTGGACGAAGGCGTCGAACCCGCAGCCTGCATCGCTGCCCATAACGGGCCCTTCGAGGAGCTGCGCGTGACGATCATCGACCGTCAGGGGAACGTCCTCTTCGACAACTCGCTCGACACGCTCCCCGCAGCCAACCACCTCGACCGCCCGGAAGTCGCCGAGGCCCTGGCCCACGGCTCCGGATACACCATCCGCCGACACTCGGAGAGCACCCACCGCAACTACTTCTACTCGGCGATGCTCGGCGACCGCTATATCATCCGGTCGGCCGTGCCCTACTCCGTACCGCTGAGCACGGTCCTGGCCGCCGACCGCGTATTCCTCTGGTTCATGCTCGGGGTCACGCTGCTGATGAGCATCGCGGGATACTTCGCCACACGGCGGCTGGGGCACAACATCTCGCGGCTGAACGACTTCGCCCAGCGCGCCGAACGCGGCGAACGGATCGACGAACCGGAGTCCTTCCCCCACGATGAACTGGGCGAAATCTCGAACCACATCATCCGGCTCTACGCCCGACTGCAGCAGACGACGGCCGACCGCGATCGCGAACACGCCCTGGCCCTGCACGAGGAACAGGAGAAGATCCGCATCAAGAAACAGCTCACGAACAACATCAACCACGAGTTGAAAACCCCCGTAGCGGCCATCCAGGGCTATCTGGAGACACTGCTGGCCAACCCTTCGCTCGACGCGGGCAGACGCACGGAGTTCCTCGAAAAGAGCTGCGCGCAGATCGAACGCCTACGCCGTCTGCTCTCCGACGTGGCGACCATCACCCGCATGGACGAAGCGAGCCAGGTGATCCGCAAGGAGCCCGTCGTCGTGAACGACCTGATCGCCGAGGTGGCCGAAGAGATGGCATTGAAACCTGCCGAACAGCGGCTGCGCGTGAATGTCGACTTCCCGGAGCGGGTCGAGGTTGTAGGGAATCCCGCCCTGCTGAGTTCGATCTTCCGCAACCTCGCGGACAACGCCGCCGCCTACTCCGGCGGGCGCGACATCTACATCCGGCTGCTGGACAATTCGCCCGAAGCGTGCACGATCCTCTTCGCCGACAACGGAATCGGTGTCAGCGACGAGCACCTTCCCCACCTCTTCGAACGCTTCTACCGCGTCGACAAGGGGCGTTCGCGCAAGCTCGGGGGAACGGGGCTCGGGCTCTCGATCGTCAAAAACGCCGTGATGATCCACGGAGGGACGATCTCCGCCCGCAACCGCGAACGCGGAGGTCTCGAATTCCGCTTCACACTCCGGAAAAAAGGCTGAAAAGCAACGTTTCACAACGTCGAAACACCGCTGTAACCATTTTGTAATATCTGTTTCGGACCTTTGCTCCCGGCAAGCCGAATCTCTCCCGGAAGTCCCCGGCACGGCGCCGAAGCCCCGCCCCGCGGCGAGGACGCAACGGCAGCCTCGCGTCGACCTCCCCGAAGACGGCCCGCCCCGAACGGGAAACTTTCAAAAACGGAACAGATATTTCACCATGTCGCCCTTGTTTACAGCCATCGTCATCATCCTGGCCATCCTGGCCGTGATGGGCATCGTCGTGGGTGTCGCCAACGACGCCATCAACTTCCTCAACTCGGCCATCGGCTCGAAAGTCGCACCCCGCCGCACGATCCTCTGGGTCGCCGCGGCCGGAATCCTCGTCGGAACGCTCACCTCCAGCGGCATGATGGAGGTCGCCCGCAGCGGCGTCTTCTACCCGGCGCAGTTCTCCTTTCAGGAGATCATGATGCTCTTCCTCGGCATGATGCTCGGAAACGTCCTGCTGCTCGACCTCTACAACACCCTCGGGCTCCCCACCTCGACCACCGTCTCGATGGTCTTCGGGCTGCTCGGCGCCGCCGTCGCCACGGCCCTCTTCCACATCGCCGCCGACCCCGCCTTCTCGCTCCAGGACCTCTCGCAGTTCATCAACACCGGGAAGGCCATGGTCATCATCGCCGCCATCCTCCTCTCCGTGGCCTTCGCCTTCGTCGCGGGTCTCTTCTACATGTACGTCTCGCGCCTGATCTTCTCGTTCCGCTACGCCCCCGCATTCCGGCGCTGGGGTGCCGTATGGTGCGGAGTCTCCCTCTCCGGGATCCTCTACTTCGCACTCTTCAAGGGGCTCAAGAGCTCGGGACTCATCCCCACCTCGGTCTCGGAATACGTCACCGACCACGTGCTGCTCACGCTCCTCGCCTTCTGGGCCGTGGCATCCATCGCGCTGTGGCTCTTCCAGCGGATGCGGCTCAACATCATCCGCATCACGATCCTCTCCGGCACCTTCGCCCTGGCCCTGGCCTTCGCAGGAAACGACCTCGTGAACTTCATCGGCGTGCCCCTGGCCAGCTTCGACGCCTGGCAGATCGCCCGCGAGGCCGGCAGCGAAACCATCATGATGGGAGCCCTCGAAGCCCCGGTCCGCACGGACTTCCTGATCCTGCTCGCCTCGGGACTGATCATGGTGTTGACGCTCTTCTTCTCGAAAAAGTCCCAGCACGTGGCTGAGACCGAACTCTCGCTCGCCTCGCAGCACGAAGAGGATGAGCGCTTCGGCTCGACGTTCCTCTCGCGCGGGCTGGTGCGCCTGACGCTGATGGCCAACCACCTCTGGGCCGGCATCGTCCCCAAACGGATGCAGAAGGCCATCGACCGGCGCTTCGAGCCCCTGCCCGTCGAGGAGCGCGCCTCGGCGCAGTACGACATGATCCGCGCCGTGGTGAACCTCACCGCCGCCTCGATCCTGATCGCCATCGGTACCTCCTACAAACTCCCGCTCTCGACCACCTACGTCGTCTTCATGGTGGCGATGGGTTCGTCGCTGGCCGACCGCACCTGGGGACGCGAAAGCGCCGTCTACCGCATTACGGGCGTCATGGCCGTCATCTCGGGGTGGTTCATCACCGCACTGGGAGGATTCCTCATCGCACTGGCCGTCACGGCCCTGCTGCTCTGGGGCGGCTGGATCGCCGTTGCGGCACTCACGGTTCTCTGCGCCTGGCTGCTCATCCGCAGCCACCGCAAGACCCCCGAGTTGAAGGCCGAGGCCGAAAAGGCCCTGCTGCCCCTCGAAAAGGCCGAAACCCCCGACGAGGTGCTCTGCGCCTGCATCGGCGAGGTCTGCAACACCATGCAGGAGGTCACGCGCATCTACAACCGCACGCTCGTGGCCGTCTTCAAGGAGAACCGCAAGGTCCTCAAGGAGATGGTCCGCGACTCGGAACGCCTCTTCTCGGAGGCCCGTGAGCGCAAGTACAACATCATGCCCACGCTGCGGCGCCTGCAACAGTGCGACATCGACACCGGGCACTTCTACGTCCAGGTGGTCGACTACCTCTCGGAGGTGACCAAGGCCCTGATCCACATCACGCGCCCCTCGTTCGAACACATCGACAACAACCACGAGGGCATGTCGAAGGAGCAGATCGTCGACCTGATGCGCGTGAACGACCAGGTGGAGGAGATCTTCGACAAGATCAACGAGATGCTCGCCTCGAAGGACTTCACGGATCTCGACCGGGTGCTCGACATGCGCGACCGCCTCTTCGACACGATCGTCGAGGCCGTCAAGAGCCAGCTGCGGCGCATCAACAGCAACCCCTCGACCTCGACCCGCGCCAGCGTGCTCTACCTGACGATCCTCAACGAAACCAAGACCATGGTGCTCCAGTCGCGGAACCTGCTCAAGTCGCAGCACTACTTCCTGGAATCGCAGCACGAAATCGCTCCGTCAAGGCAATAGCAGTCCTCACGCTTCACGCGAATGTAACGGGGCCGTCATCCGAAAGAAATGACGGCCCCGTATCTTTGTCATGTGAAAACCGGAAGAGGCTTTCACAAGTTGGTTTTAGGTTACATAAGCAGGTTAGTGGGAGATGCAGCGACGCGACGTCGCAGCATCTTCGTTTTTTTACGCCGCAAGTGCCCTCGGAAGGGCCGGCGCCCTATTTCTCCATATCCCTGAGGTGGATCTCCAGCGCCCGGACCGAGATCTGGATCTCCCAGATCGAAACCCCCAGCGAGGCGATCAGCAGCAGCAGCGCAGCCCCGAACACCCAGGCCGAAAGCGTGAAGAAATCGACATAGATCAGAAACATCGTCACCACACACAGAAACAGGCTCGACACCCCGAGCGCCTGCATCGTGCGGGTGAGGTGGAGGCGGCGGCGGAGGTTGTCGATCTGTGCCTGCGTCACCTTCGAAGGGTGCTGCAGGTACTGCTCCTTGAGCGTGCGGACCAGTTGCGCATAGGAGAGAAAGCGGTTCGTGTAGGCCAGCAGGATCAGCGAAACGGCCGAAAACAGCAGGGCTGGGGTAGTCAGCGTAAGTTCTTCCATATCAGTCTGTCAATTAAGCGTTCTTCATGCCGCAAAGGTACACTTTTTCCCCGATTCCAAAAAGCAAGCCCAAGCGGCCCTTCGGATACCGAAATCCAGGTATTTTTTAAATTTTTATAAGAAATTGTAAGCAAAATTCGTCCCATGTGGAAAAAACAACCTATCTTTGTGGGCCGAAAGGAGACAATCTTAATCCCAAAACGAACAATAGCACATCTTATGGAACTGAACAAAACCTTCATCGACGGGCTTTGGAGCAAGGAGATCAACGTCACGAGTTTCGTGCAGACGAACATCACCCCCTATCTGGGCGACGCCTCGTTCCTGCAGGGTCCCACCGAACGAACCAAGCACATCTGGGACCTCTGTCTCAAAGCCATCGAAGAGGAGCGTCAGAATAACGGCATCCGCTCGCTGGACAACAAGACCGTCTCGACGATCACTTCCCACAAGGCCGGATACATCGACCGCGAGAACGAACTCATCGTCGGGCTCCAGACCGACGAGCTCCTCAAGCGCGCCATCAAGCCCTTCGGCGGCATCAATGTCGTTTCGCGCGCCTGCCGGGAAAACGGCGTGGATGTCGACGAAAAGGTGCGCGACATCTTCACCCACTACCGTAAAACCCACAACGACGGCGTCTTCGACGTCTACACCGAGGAGATCCGTTCGTTCCGCTCGCTCGGGTTCCTGACGGGTCTGCCGGACAACTACGCCCGCGGCCGCATCATCGGCGACTACCGTCGTCTGGCCCTCTACGGCACCGACCGCCTGATCGAAGCCAAGCAGCAGGACCTGCGCAACCTCACCGGCCCGATGACCGAGGCCCGCATCCGCCTGCGCGAGGAGGTCGCCGAGCAGATCAAGGCCCTGAAGGATATCCGCACGATGGGCGAATACTACGGTCTGGACCTCAGCCGCCCGGCACACTCGGCTCAGGAGGCCGTGCAGTGGGTCTACATGGCCTATCTGGCCGCCGTCAAGGAGCAGGACGGAGCCGCCATGTCGCTGGGCAACGTCTCGTCGTTCCTCGACATCTTCATCGAGTACGACCTGGCCCACGGCCTCATCGACGAAACCTTCGCCCAGGAGCTTATCGACCAGTTCGTCATCAAGCTCCGTATGGTGCGCCACCTGCGGATGCAGTCCTACAACGACATCTTCGCCGGAGACCCCACCTGGGTCACCGAGGCCATCGGCGGACGCTTCAACGACGGCCGCACCAAGGTCACGAAGACCTCGTTCCGCTTCCTGCAGACGCTCTACAACCTCGGTCCCTCGCCCGAACCCAACCTCACGATCCTCTGGAGCCCCGACCTGCCCCAGGGATTCAAGGACTTTTGCGCCAAGGTCTCGTCCGACACCAGCTCGATCCAGTACGAGAACGACGACCTGATGCGCGAAGTGCGCCACTCGGACGACTACGGAATCGCATGCTGCGTGTCGTACCAGGACATCGGCCGCCAGATCCAGTTCTTCGGCGCCCGCTGCAACCTGGCCAAGGCGCTGCTGCTCGCCCTCAACGAGGGGCGCTGCGAGAATACCGGCACGGTGATGGTCAAGGGCATCCCGGCGCTCTCCGAGGGCCCGCTGCGCTTCGAGGAGGTGATGCAGAACTACAAGAAGGTACTGCATGAGATCGCCCGCGTCTACAACGAGGCGATGAACATCATCCACTACATGCACGACAAGTACTACTACGAGAAGGCCCAGATGGCATTCGTCGACACCGACCCGCGCATCAACCTCGCCTACGGCGTGGCCGGGCTCTCGATCGCCCTCGACTCCCTCTCGGCCATCAAGTACGCCAAGGTGACGCCCCGCCGCAACGAAATGGGCCTCACCGAGAGCTTCGACATCCAGGGCGAGTTCCCCTGCTTCGGCAACAACGACGACCGCGTCGACCACCTCGGCGTCGACCTGGTCTACTACTTCAGCGAGGAGCTGAAGAAGCTGCCCGTCTACAAGAATGCCCGCCCGACGCTGTCGCTGCTGACGATCACCTCGAACGTGATGTACGGCAAGAAGACCGGCGCCACGCCCGACGGCCGCGCCAAGGGCGTCGCCTTCGCCCCGGGCGCCAACCCCATGCACGGACGCGACAAGAGCGGCGCCATCGCTTCGCTCTCGTCGGTGGCCAAGCTGCGCTACCGCGACTCGCAGGACGGTATTTCGAACACCTTCTCGATCGTCCCGAAATCGTTGGGCCCCACGCCCGAGGAGCGGGTCGAGAACCTGGTGACGATGCTCGACGGCTACTTCACGAAGGGTGCCCACCACCTGAACGTCAACGTCCTGAACCGCGAGATGCTCGAAGATGCCATGGAGCACCCCGAGAAGTATCCGCAGCTGACGATCCGCGTCTCGGGCTACGCCGTGAACTTCACCAAGCTGAGCCGCGAACATCAGCTGGAGGTCATCAGCCGCAGTTTCCACGAGCGCATGTAGCGGCTTAAAAAGCCGCTCATAGGAACGGGGGGGGCGTAGTGCTGGTCCAAAGCTGCAAAACGGCCTCCATCCGACCCCGCTCCCGATTATTGACAGGTGATTCCAAACAATCAAACGATATGATTCGCGTACACTCCTACGAATCGATGGGAACTTTCGACGGGCCGGGACTCCGGCTCGTCGTTTTCCTGCAGGGCTGCAATTTCCGCTGCCTCTACTGCGCCAATCCCGACACGATCGAGGCTTGCGGCGGCACGCCCACCGAAGCCTCGGAGATCCTCCGCATGGCCGTCGACCAGAAACCCTTCTACGGACGGCGGGGCGGCGTGACCTTCTCGGGAGGCGAACCGACCTTTCAGGCCGCGGCGCTCGTCCCGCTGGTCCGCAAACTGAAGGAGGCGGGCATCCACGTCTGTCTGGATTCGAACGGCGGGGTGTGGAACCCGGCCGTCGAGGAGCTGCTGGGGCTGGTGGACCTGGTGCTGCTCGACGTGAAACAGGCCAATCCCGAACGCCACAAGGGGCTCACGGGGCGCGAAAACGCCCAGACGCTCCGCACGGCGGCCTGGCTCGAAGCCCACGGCAAACCTTTCTGGCTGCGCTACGTCCTCGTTCCGGGCTACAGCGACGCCGAAGCCGATATGCGGCTGCTGGGCGAACGGCTCGGCGGCTACCGCTCGATCGAACGCGTCGAGTTGCTGCCCTACCACACGCTCGGCGTCCACAAGTACGAGGCGATGGGGCTGGAGTACCAACTGCGCGACGTACGGGAGAATACGCCCGAGCAGATCGACCGGGCCGCGGCGCTGTTGCGGGAGTATTTCCCGACGGTGGTGGTCAACTGACCCGCTGCCGCGTATCGCCCGTGCGCGAAAGCCGAAAAAGGCCCGGACTCACGTGAAGTCCGGGCCTTTCGTTTCGATCCGACCGGATGATCAGAAAATCGTCGTCAACAGGATCGGATAGTGGTCGGAGATATAGGGGACCCCGTAGTTATCCGTAATCGTGCGGAACGATACAGCAATGTCATTCCGGTAGAAGATATGGTCCAGGTTCCGTTTCGGGGTGGCCGTACCGCTTCCGTAGTTGTTGAAGCTGTACGCATCACCGGCCGGTGCGATGTCCCGGGCCGCCGACATCCACTGGTAGTAGGGCGTCAGCGCCTCCCGCGAAGCGTCGTCCGTCGCATAGGAGCAGTTCATGTCGCCCGTGATGAAGAGCATGGCATTCTCCCCGGCCAGCTCCTTCATCTTCGAGACGTTGAGCTTCGCACTCTTCTCCCGGGCCGAGATGTTCGAGGCATAGGCCGGCATGTGGGTCGTGAAGAGCCAGAAATCCTTCCCGGTCGTCACATCCTTCAGATGGGCCCAAACCGTCGTATGCCACTGCTTAGCCTCCCAGGCTACGGAGGGTTCGTCGGGCGTATCGCTCAGAAAGTAGTAACCCCAGTCGATGCGCGTGAAACGGCTCTTGCGGTACAGCAGCACCGAGTTGCCGCCCTTGCTCGTACCCGTATTGGGGACTTCGAGCATCTCGTAATCGGGAAGGTGCTGCTTCAGATAATCGCGCTGTGCGGTCCGCGGCTCCTGCATCCCGATCACGTCAGGCTGGATGCTGTTGATCATCTTCACGCACGGGGCCTTGCGCACGTCCCAGGCCTTGTCGCCCGTATCGCTCGTCGTGACGCAACGGATGTTGAACGACATCACCTTCAAGGTGTTCTCAGAGGCGCCGCCTCCGCTCGGTCCCGGATTGTCATCGCTGCCCGACGAGCATCCCAAGGCGCACAATACGATTCCGTAGAGCAAATACTTCAGTTTTTCCATTTTTTATTGTTTTAAGTGTTGGACTCAATCTTTCGTAATCACGATGTCGTCGATGTAATGACGCCCCGTACCTCCAATGGTAATTCGAGTATCTTTCGTTGCACCGGAGATCTTCACCGTCACAGGATACCACTTATAATAGGCATCCTCCATCACCTTAGCTTCTGCTTCAGTCGCCGGTTTACATTCCTCAGGCAACGAAGCCAAATCGTGAACAGGGGCGGCTGCAGTACCCGCACCTTCGGCCGTTACCGTCAACGTTATGGGATCAGGCTTGTAAGAACTGCTTCCTCCCATGTGAACAGCAATCTTGAACGTCAGGGTAACATCAGCCGAAGCATCGCCCAATGCTGCTAAAGCCGGAGTGGTAATGCTTCCTGCGCCAGACGCCGAATCATCCAATCCGAGACGAATATAACCGGGCAATTCATAAACATAATTGTTCGCATCCACAGACCAACCCTCAGGAACGGCATACTTATTCGGTATATTCTGAGCCACACCCATCTGCCAGGTCGGAATAAAATAGTCATGTCCCAGGAATGCATCATCAAAGCCTTCAGTCAACAGTACGTTCTCTCCAGAAGGCAATACCGAGGTATGATAAGCGCGCTTTTCATGCGTAGCAAGATAGAAAGCATGTTGAAGCAGAAGCGGAGCATCGGTTTTAATTCCGGTTTCAGGATACAATGCCGTTGTATTATCCGCCTGCACGATCTTGATGTAAATATAGTCCCCCTCTGCTACTGCCTTGCTTTCCGGCACATTAAAATAGGCCATCTTGTAACCGCCACTGTTTGCTTGGGTCGGGATGGTGAATTCCTCTGTGCCTTCTCCCGTATAAGGACCTACCAATACACGGACTCCATCATACCAATCCCGGTTATTATTGCTCCACTTGATCTTATATTTTGCAGGAACATACCCTTTTATACTCTTATTCGAGAACATACCGAACCCGAAGCGCAGATTGCCCACAATCCGGGACGTAGCCTTGATCTTGAAGACCAACCCGTTATCTTGCCAGTTGTCACCACCCCAGCCGGTAGTCTGGAAACGTCCGTCATAAGGTGTCTTCTTACATGTCAATTCACAGGTTGTCAAATCTTCATTACCGACTTTGTAAACCGAACAACCGTTGGTATAATTCAACGTCTTGCTGGCAGCATCATATGTCGCACTGTAAACCGAAGGTGTTCCGCCCAATAACATCTTGAGCATACCGTCGATCGGCGTAATGGCGTAGACCGCCTCGCCGAAACGTGTGCCGTTCATCGCCGAAAGATCCGATACCGAGGCCGGAAGCACATAACCCGCTCCCGCAATACCCTTCACCGGGCCCCGCTTCTGCGGCACCGTCGTCGAGGCAAACGTCGCATGGGCATAGGTCTTCATCGAATAGGTCGTTACCCGATCCTCCAGTTCGAGCGTGACTGTCCCGCTCAGCGTCTTCGACAGATCGGCATCCACCACCTGAGACTCCGGAAGCAAAACACGCATCGCCTCATAGGTCCCTGCCGCCAGGTCGCCGACCGAAATCGAACGCTCGGCAGGCAGTTCGGTTGCCGTTCCGCTCCTGGTCACCTGCGTCGCGGCGGTCGGAGTCACCACCAGCAGTCCGTCGGCATCCTTGGCCAGTTTGGCCCCCTTTACAACCACTTCGACCTGGTCGCCGACCGTAAGCCCGTGATTCGGAGCGCTGACGAAGATACCCGCCTCGTCATCCTGCACCGCGAAACAACCCTGCGGAACGTTGTCCACCGAAACCACCGTACCCTGTATATAAAGATTGTCGGAAACCGTCACCTCCGAAGCGCCCGCCTTGCCACGGAGCTCCGCAATGGTGGCCTTCACCGGATCGTCGGCACTCGGGCGCTGCGGTTCACCCTCGACGGCAAGCACGATGTCGTCCACGAAGAAACGAACGTCGTCCGTGCTGGAGGCCATCGCAGCTGAAGTAATGGTGATTTCGGTCTCGGGAGTCGCCCCGCGGACATAAACCGTAAACGGCTTGAACTCGTTGTTCGCAACCCCTTCGAGCTCACCGCCCTCCACCGTGGCGCCGCTCGCACCATCGACTTTCACCACCACGCCGGGATCGGTCGGGTTGCCGTAGGCGTCGATCATCGCCGTCGCCAGGAACGTCAACTTGAGATCGCTCTTCAAGATGCGCATCGCCTCGAAACGCGAGGCCAGTTGGATCGTATAGGAACCCTGCGTATAGCGCGAAACAATCGCTTCGTCGCCGCGTCCTACCTGCAGGAAGCCCGGGCGCGTATAGCACTCATCGAAAGCGACGATGCCGGAGTGCTCCTTGGGCAAGGAATAAGCCCCCGCATTGAATGACGACATGAAGTCGAGCGGCAGATCGATATAGGCCGCCACGGCATCACGCACGTCATCGAATCCGGTAGAGAAGACGATCGTCTCGTCGTCCATGGCCGGAACTTCCGACGCCTCGGCCGTGGCCTTCGTGATGCAGAAGCCCGTCTGGAAGGCAACCGTCGGCTTCGAATCCGACGTGCTGGCCGACGAGCCGTCCGTGCAATAGTGCCGGATCCAGAGCGTACCGCCCGCCGGAATCTGCTTCTCCGCGGGAATCGTGAAGTCCACGATCTTCCAGACCGCATCCGACGCTCCCCCGACCGACGCCTTGTCGAACGGCGTCCAGCTCGCTCCGTCAGCACTCCACTCGAACCGCCAGGCATGGTTTGCATTCTGCGTGCCGTCGCGGCGGCTGCCATACATATAGCGCAGGTCCCCGGAAAGCGCCTCCTTCAACGGAATCTGCAGCTGCAGCGCATCCCCGGTCTCCCACGATCCGATCACCACGCCGCGCTGGAAATACCAGTCCGATTTGGGATTCGTGTGGGTCTGGGTGCTGAACGTCATGTCGGCCGGGCTTCCCGTCCGGCTCAGGATCATGCCGTCGTCGAAATAGCAGGTCCCGCCCTCGATGAAGGCGTTGCTCAACATCAGATTCGCATCGATCGAGAACATCTGGTAGATCGGGAAACCGTAGCCGTCCCCGCCGCCAACGGTCCCGGCCCCCTGCGACAGCAGGATCGAAACCGTCGACGACTCCGAATCCGTCGTTACATGGATGCAGGCCTGACGGGCACTCGTCGAACGGTTCCGCGCTACCACGAGTTTTACCGCCGCGTCGCCCATACCATAGGTCTCGCTGGGTGTAATCCAGCGGACGGCCTCTCCCGTCGCCGGATCCGTGAAATCGATATGCCAGTAGGAATTACTGGTCACGTCGAGGGTCAGCTCCTCGCCCTCGCCCGAGGCCGTCAGACTCTCCTGGGTAATCCCGACCCGGCCGACACTGTCCACCTCCGGATCGCTCGTGCAGGAGACGGCAGCGCCCGCCAGCAGCAACGCCGCCGTCCAAATCCCGAATAAATGCTTTTTCATAGGTGCGTAATAAAGGTTCATTTGAAATTTCGATTCGGGCCCGGAATCCCGGCTCGATGGCTCGTCCGCTCCGAAACACCGCCCCAAAACGCTACATTCGCATGACATTCGCCGAAATTTTTCAAAAAACAGCCGCTTTTCTTTGGAATGTCAAATATTACTTTTATTTTTGTACCACACTAAACCACACTATTCTATTTACATGTGCCCTATGTGTTGTGTGGTGTGGTGTACGATGCAAATATACTACTAATTCTAAAAAGATGAAAAAAAGTTACGATGAATTTCAAAGAAAGTGCGATTTTCGGACAATCGCCGCTTTCTGCGCGCTTCTGGCAGCGATCGTATTTGCACCATCGTACGCTTCGGCCCAGAACTTCACCCTACAGGGGAGCGTCAAGACCGAAAAGGGCGAGCCGGTCCCGGGAGCAACCATCATCCTCGCCGGAACCCAGCAGGGCGTAACCTCCGACGCACAGGGTAACTTCACCTTCACCCTCACCCGGAAGCCCGCGGCCGATGCGTCGCTGCTCGTCTCCTATCTCGGCTACAAGAGCCAGACGATCCTCATCGGAAGCCGCACGACCTTCGATATCGTACTGGCAGAAGAGAGTACGGCCATGGATGAGGTCGTGGTCGTCGGATACGGCACCGTCCGCAAAAAGGACCTCACCGGAGCCCTCTCCTCCGTAGGCGGCGAGACCATCCTCAACCGGCAGACCCAGACGCTCTCACAGGCCCTCCAGGGCGCCATGCCCGGCGTGACCGTCACCCGCACGAACTCCGCTCCCGGAGGTTCGGCCTCGATCCGGATCCGCGGTATCACCTCCATGACCGAAGGCGCGTCGGACCCCTATGTGCTGATCGACGGTGTGGCCGGGTCCATCGACGACGTGAACCCCAACGACATCGAGAATATCACCGTCCTGAAGGATGCGGCTTCGGCTTCGATCTACGGTTCGCAGGCCGCCGCCGGCGTCATCCTCATCACCACCAAGCGCGCCGGGAAAACCGGAGCCAGCGTTACCTATAATTATACGCTCGGCATCGACTACCAGTCCCAGACCCCCGAATACATGAATGCCACCGACTACATGGCCGCCGTCAACGAACTCCGTTACAACGACCTTCCTTCGGGCGGCTGGTATCAGGAGTATTCGCGGGAGATGATCGAAAACTACTGGATCCTCAACCGGGAGAATCCCGACCTCTACCCGAATGTCGACTGGATGGACCTGATGCTCAAGGACAAGGGCGTCCGGCAGTCGCACAGCCTGACGATTCAGGCCGGCGGCGAGAAGATCAGCTCGGTGCTGAGCCTGGGCTACGACGACGTCGACGGACTCTTCCGCAAGAACCTCAACTGGCAGCGCTACACCGCCCGGCTGAACAACGACATCAAGGTCTTCAAATGGATGAATGCCTCGGCCGACCTGTCGCTGCGCTACGTCGACCAGCTCAACCCCCATACCTCACCCTCGGGCATCATGCGTTACATCCCGCCCATCTACCAGGCTGTCTGGAGCGACGGACGCTACGCCCCGGGCAAGGACGGCACGAACAAGTATGCCGCCCTGATGTCCGGAGGTGAAAAGGAGACCGACAAGTATCTGGCCAACGCCAAGTTCCAGATCGATATTATGCCCGTCAAGGGGCTGACCGTCACGGGAATCTTCGCCCCGCAGTTCTCCTACACCAAGATCAAGGATTTCCAGCGCCAGACCTCCTACTTCAGCTACCAGGAGGAGAGCCTCACCAGTACGAAGTACATCTCCGACGCCCAAACCACCACCCTCGAAGAGACCCGCGGGGATACCTTCTCGCACACGACACAGGTCTATGCCAACTACCAGCACACTTTCGGCGAGGACCACAACATCAACGCCATGATCGGTTACGAGAACTACTGGTATCAGGAAGGGGCGATCGTCGCCAAAAAATCCTCGTTCGCACACTCGCTGATCCCCGACCTGAGCGCCGGAGGCAGTGAGGACGTTACGGCCAATTCGAAGAACGTCAACGAACTGGCACGCCGCTCCTACTTCGGGCGTCTGATGTACAACTACCGGTCGAAATACTACATCCAGGGCAATATCCGCCGCGACGGGTCCTCGCGTTTCGCGCCCGACTGCCGCTGGGGTACGTTCCTCTCGGCATCGGCCGGATGGGTCTTCACCCAGGAGCGCTTCATGGAGGGGCTTCGCAAGGTCCTGGACCACGGAAAACTCCGCCTCTCCTACGGAGAACTGGGCAACGAGCGCATCAAGGGTTACTACCCCTACCAGGCCGTCCTGGCCAACAACAACGTCGTCGGATACACCGGCTCCACGATAACAGCCCTCTCGGGTTATGCGCAGGCCGCGGCCATCGTCTCCGACATCACCTGGGAGACCACCTCGACCGTCGACGTGGGTCTCGACCTGACGATGCTCAACAACCGACTCTCCGTCACCGCCGACTGGTACTACAAAAAGACCCGCGACATGCTCCTGCAGGTCCCCATCGCCCCGATCATGGGACTCTCCGACCCCTATGACAACATCGGCGACATGCATACCAAGGGCTGGGAGGTGACCCTCGGATGGAGAGACAACATCGGCGATTTCAGCTACGGGGTTACGTTCAACCTCTCGGACGACGTCTCGACCATGGGTTACATCGGGAACAAGGAGGTCATCTCCGGCGGCAAGATCATCCGTGAAGGCGACGAATACCAGTCGTGGTACGGATACGTCTGCGACGGGATCTACCAGACCCAGGCCGAAATCGACAATTCGGCAACCACAGGAGCCGTCTACCCCGGCGACCTGCACTACCGCAACCTTGCGGATGCCGACCCGAACAGCCCGCTCATCAACGCCGAATACGACCGCACGATCCTCGGCTCCTCGCTCCCGCACTTCAACTACGGCGGTACGATCGATCTGGCATGGCGCGGCATCGACTTCAACCTGACGTTCCAGGGCGTCGGCAAGCGCAACTCCTACCTCACGGACGAGATGGTGCAGCCGCTGCGCTCGCAGTGGTATAACGTCCCGACCATTGTCGGGGGGGGGGAGTTCCTGGAGTCGCAAGAACACCATCGAGCAGAACCAACACGCCAAATATCCGCGCTATTCGTGGAACAGCGCTAACAACAACTATGCGGTTTCCGACTTCTGGATCTTCGACGGCTCCTACTTCCGCGTCAAAAACATCTCGCTGGGATACACGCTGCCCCAGAAATGGATGAACCGGGTGCACGTCAAGAGCCTGCGCTTCGCCGTGACGCTCACCGACTTCTTCACTTACAGCCACTTCCCCGAAGGCTGGGACCCCGAGGTCGGAACCACCGGATACCCGATCACCAAATCGGTGCTCTTCTCGGCACAACTCAAATTCTAACATCGGATCAAAGAACGAAAAGATATGAAAACCATCAAATGCGCAATCTTCGCCCTGGCCGGGAGCCTGCTCTTCTCGTGCAGCGATCTGGATCTCTCACCCAAGGATTCGGCAGCCAGCGGTTCGTGGTTCCAGACCCCCGAGCAGTTCGAACTGAACCTCAACGCCCTGCTCCACCACAGCTACTGGCCCATGGAGCGGAACGAATGGACCTCCAACGAACAGACCGAACTCGACATGCTGACCGATGACGGCCAGAACCGAAGCGCCCCGGGCCGGTTCCTCATCGACGGCGTGGACGGCACCTATCCGCTCGCCGTCCGCATGTGGGACATCACCTATACGGGCATCAACCGCTGCAACAAGATCATCACCGAGATCAAGAAACTCGAAGGCGAAATGGATCCCGAGCGGTACAACCGCATCATCGCCTGTGCCCGCTTCTACCGCGCCTGCTTCTACTGCCGGATCATCATGCACTTCGGCGACCCGGTGGTCGTGCCCGAGGACATGGACATGGACTCCGAGGCCGGACGCCAGGCCGCCTATGAGCTGACCCGCACGGACATGTGGGAGGTGGTCGACGACATGCTCCGGGAGTTTGACGAGATCGCACCCCTGCTGCCCGTCTCCTACGGCGGCGGCGAGGTCGAGCGCGCCACGCAAGGGGCGGTCTACGGCATGAAGGCCCGCTACGCCCTGCACTTCGCATCCATCCGCAAGTGGGATACCATCGAGCTGGACGAGAACGGACGGGGACACGGATTCGGCGATGCCAACGAGGAGGAGGCCAAACGCCTCTTCAAACAGGCCCGCGATGCCGCCGCGAACTGCATGACGCTGAACGCCTACACGCTCCATTCGGATTTCGGGGAGCTCTTCCGCATGTCCACGAAGCATTCGCCCGAGGGAATTTTCGTCATTCCCCGCTCGAAAGCCCTTTCGAACAACTCGAAGTATCAGTATCTTTACGGCGGCGCCACCAAGGCCAAGTTGCCACGTCTGTCTGGCGCCCCGACCTGCACGACCTGCCTGCCCTCGTGGTACCTGCTCTGCTCCTTCCTCGACGACCAGGGCAAACCCATCGACGAATCGTCGGTCTACGACCCCCACAAGCCCTTCGAGCACCGCGATCCCCGCTGCACCTACACCATCGTGGAGCACGGGACACAGCACCTGGGCGTCATCTTCGATCCCCATTTCGACGTGACCGAGGTCTACAGCGCCCGCGAAGGAGGCATGGTTACCAACAACGACTCGCGGTCGTACAAGATCTCCGGCAGTTCGAACCAGTACGCCTCCTACAACGGTCTGGTCCTCAAGAAGCACGTCGATGAAGACTGGCTCTCGCCCTTCGAGGCCGAAAACGACAAGCTGATCCTGCGCTATGCCGACGTGCTGCTCATGTACGCCGAGGCGAAAATCGAACTCAACGAGATCGACGATTCGGTGCTCAATGCCATGAACCAGGTCCGCGCACGGGCCTACAAGGTCGACGTATCCGCCACTTCCGACTATCCGGCCATCACCGAACGCGATCAGGCCCGGCTGCGGACGATCCTGCGCTTCGAGCGCCGCATGGAGTTCGCTTTCGAGAACCTGCGGCTCTACGACCTCTGGCGCTGGCGCATTGCCGAGAAGGTGCTGAACCGCCCCTGGATCGGGCTCCCCAAGAAGGATGAGAAACTCCAGCGCGCCTACATCGACGACGGCATGTGGTTCCACGGCGCCGTGCCGCAGGTCGACGAGGACGGCTGTGTGGATTTCATGGCCGATGTCGCCAAGGGAGACCCCAACTTCTTCCGCAACAACATGTATGCGCAAGTACTCGCCGAATGCAAGTTCGTGGCCCCGAAAAGTTATCTGTGGCCCATTCCGACCACGACCATGCAGGTCATGAAGAACATCACGGAGAACAACCCGGGATATTGATTCCATTCCGTCAAGGCCGGGCCGATTTTCACAAGTCGGCCCGGTCTTTGCCAGCATCCAACCTACCAATCCAACAGCCATGAAAAACAATCCGATCACCTTTCTCCGCCATCTGGCGGCTCCGTTGCTGCTGCTGGGCGCCACGAGCCTCTTCGCAGCTACTGGAACCCAGACCCTCCGCAACGACAAGCTGCAGATCTCGATCGACAAGGACGGGCGTCTGGTCAGCCTCAGGAATCTGGAGACCGGGCGCGACTACGCCGGCAACGACTTCCTCTGGAGACTCTACTACGACACCCAGAAAGCCAAAGAGATCGAGGTTCTCCCCGAACGGCAGACCCCGCACGTCTCCTCCGACGGCAAGACAATCACACTCACCTACAACGAACTGAAGGCTACGGATTTCAGCACCCGGGAGGAGGTGACGCTCCACATGCGGCTCCGTCTCGACCTCTCGCTCGAAGGGGATCTCATCCGCTGTGCCTCGACGATCGAGAACAACGAGCCCCACACGATCATCCGCGAGTTCCACTACCCGCTTGTCGGCAACATGCCCCTTCCGGAGGACCACAAGCTGCTGCTTACCCACACCGGAGGGCAGCTCTACGACGATCCGAAGGGTATCATCCTGCGCAACAGCAACTCCTCACCCTACAAGACCCCGGCACAGAAATTCCGACAGATGGACGCCAAATATCCCATGCGGACCGTGACGGGCGGGACCGGAGGCTGCATGGCCTCGAACTGCTTCGCCTATGTCGGCGAGCGCGAGGGGCTCTATTTCGGGAGCCACGATCCGCAGTTCCAGGACACGGGACACGGACTGCGCCTCTACCCCGACGGGGAGGGGAACTTCACCCGTCTGGAGTCGGGATTCTACAAATATCCCCACTGCTTCGCGGGTGAACGCTGGAGCTGCGACGCCAACGTCATTGCCCCCTACACGGGCACGTGGCATCAGACCTCGAAACTCTACCGCCGCTGGGCCGACACCTGGTGGGATCACCGCGATGCCCCCATGTGGGTGAAGAAGATGCGGAGCTGGCAGCGCATCATCTTCCGCCACCAGTACGGGGAGTTGCTCTTCAAGTACACTGACCTGCCCGGGCGCATCAAGAGCGTCGGGGAGAGCGTCGGGGCCGATGCCGCCTTTACCTTCGGGTGGTGGGAGACGGGCATGGACCACGGCAATCCCCACTACAACGCCGATCCGGCCCAGGGCGGCGACGAAGGGTGGCGGAAGGCCATCGCCGAATTCAAGAAGGACGGCGCAAAAGTGCTCCTTTACTTCAACGGCAAGCTGATCGACCGAGAGAGCGAATTCTACAAAAGCGGCGTCGGCAAGCAGATCTGCTACCGCGACAACACGGGTGCGGAATTTACCGAGCAGTACCGCTTCACCGGGCAGGGGACCTTTCTCGGCGACTACAACGCCCGCACGTTCGTCATCGCCGACACCCGGTCCGACATCTGGCGCAAGATGCTCCTCGAATGGGCCGACCGCGCCCGCGAATACGGGGCCAACAGCGTCTTCTACGACCAGCTCGGATACGGCGAACGGGCCTCGAACTGGGACCTCAGCCGTGAATTCCCGGTTCCGAACGTCCGCGTCATCGCCGACAAGGCCGAGGTGCTGAAGATGATCCGCGATCGCAATGTCAGTTTCGACCCGGAGTTCGCCCTCGGAACCGAGTGGCTCACCGACGTAACGGCCCAGTACTGCGACTACATCCACATCTACCAAGTGACGGCCGGGAAGTACAGTTTCATCGACTGGTTCCGCTACACCTTCCCCGAAATCATCATCTCCGACCGCGAAATCCGCGATGACACGGACATCGAACGCCGGGTGAACAACACGCTGCTTAAGGGACTGCGCAACGACATCGAAATCTACCGCTGCCGCGACCTGATCGACAAGACCCCGCACTACCAGGCCTATCTGGCCCAAGTAAACAACATCAAGAAACGGTACGAGGATCTGCTGCTGGTCGGCACGTACCGCGATGTGGAGGGTTTCACGCTCTCCGTGCCGGGCATCGAGGCCCGGGCCTACACGAACGGCGACGGTATGGCTATCGTGGCGACCCGGACCGAAGCGGGAGACCCCGTGAGTTGCGGGATCGAGGTGCCGGGGTATCGGTTTGTCGAGTCCGCGACGCTGGGCAAGGCCCGTGTATCATCCGACGGCGGAGAGGTAACCCTCGGGCAATACGATCTGGCGGTCCTGATTTACAAAAAGGGAAAATGAATGCACTGATCCGAGATACGGGCCCTGCCTCTCCGCTTGCGGAGACCGCAGGATCGGAGGAATCCCCGATCCTGCGGTTGGGAAACCGCACGGTTTCGGCCGTAGTATGCCTGCCCGATACCGCGTACGGCTACTACCGAGGCACCCGGTTCGACTGGAGCGGCGTCGTGCGCGACCTCCGCTGCCGGGGACACCGCTACATCGCACCCTGGCAGAGCCGCCACGACCCCCTGCGGCACGACGGGCTGACCGGGCCCGTGGATGAATTCTCCCCGATCGGCTACGAGCAGGCCCGTCCGGGCGAGGAGTTCCTGAAAATCGGGGTCGGGACCCTGCGGCGATACTCGAAAAACCCTTACGACCGCTTCCGGCTCCACGAAATCGTCAACCCGGGAGTCCGGGAGACGGTCGCCGCACGCGACCGCATCGAATTCCGCCACCGGCTCTTGAGTGACGATTACGGATACGACTACCGCAAAAGAGTGCTCCTGACTCCGGACCCCGGACTGCGGATCGAATACACGCTCAAGAACCTCGGTCCCGCAATTCTCTCGGGATACGTCTACAACCACAACTTCTTCACGCTCGACAGGATGGCCACGGGGCCCGAAACGGAGATCCGCTTTCCGTTCCACCCCGCGGGTACCTGGCGCGAGAGCTACGACTGCGTGGCCCTTACGGAGAACGGCATCCGCTTCAACCGGGAGCTCCGGCGCGGGGAAGTGGTCTTCATGGGAGACCTCCACAGTCCGGAACCCGCGACCCGGAAATATGAATTTTCGATTCGCAACCTCCGCACGGGAGCCGGAATCCGGGTGTCGGGCAGCGGGTCGCTCTCCCACATGGTCTTCTGGGCCTGCCCGAATGTCGCCTGTATCGAGCCCTACACCTCGTTTCAGGTATTCCCCGGAGAAACCGGGGTCTGGCAGATCGGCTACGAGTTGCTGGGATAGACACCATCCTCAAGAAAGACGCCCCGGAGCAGCACTGCCCCGGGGCGATCTCTTTTCCGGAAACGGAATTCAGCAGACTTTCGCTACCGCCGCATCCACCGAAGAAGCAGCTGAAGCGGCAGCAGGCAAATCCAGTCCGGCCAGCAGTCCGTAAAAGGCGGCTTCGCCGATATGGGCCGCCGGGGCCACCTTTTGCAGGCACATCACGTCCCGCAGCCCATCGACGAGTGCCGGTTCCAACAGCGCGAACGAACGCGAGATCTGGCCGCCCAGCAACAGGCACTCGATCCGCAGCTCGGAAAGCACGCCGCCGATCGCTCCGGCCAGGATCCGTCCCGCCTCGGCGAAGGTCTCCCGGGCCGCCGGATCCCCGGCAAAGGCCATCCGGGCCAGATCGGCCACCGTAAGATTCGGGTCCGACTGCCCCGTCAGACCGGCATGGATCCGCAGGATACCCCGTTTCGAGACCCAGTCCTCCAGAATGCCGTCCCGGCACGGGCGTCTGAAGATCGAGATCCGCGGGGACCCCATGGGTGAATACTGCACTTCGCGATCGAGGCAGCAGGCGAAGCCCAAACCTGTTCCGAGCGTCACGAGGGCTGCATTCCCGAACGTGCGGGCATTGCCGCGCGTCATCTCGCCCAGCAGCGCCGCATTGACATCGTGCATGAACCGAACCGGCATGTCGGGACCCGTTTCGGGAAGTTTGCGCAGCACTTCGACAAGTGAACAGCCGTAGATACTCCGGAACTTGTGCTCCATAAGGGGAATGCCCCGGGCAAAGTCGAACGGGCCCGGAAAGGCGACCCCGATACCGTTCAGCACGAGCCCGTGCGCCGAAGCGAAGGCGGCGCCCCGAACCACCGAAGCGGTCAGGGCACCGACAATCTCTTCCCGCGTACCGTCCGAGGGCATCGGGCAGGAGAACTCCGACGCGGGAATCAGCACCCCGGCGGCATCCGCCACCACGGCCTTGAGGAACGTCCCACCGACGTCGAACAGCAGGCGGCAGTTATTCGCGATCGAATCCATCCTTGAGCATCGTCTTGTGGACGCAAATCGGTTCCGCACGCAAGTTCTCGATCACGTAGCGGCCCATGTCGGCCGGGACCACCACCATATCCATGTATTCGGCATCGAAATAGCGCTCGGGATGATCGACGGAACGGATCCGGATGTGTTCGCCGTCGACAAGCGTCAGCACGTGGAACCGTCCGCAGGTATCGTCCTCGATCTGCTTCTCGAACTCCAGACGGCGGAGCGTGAAGTAGAGCAGGTCGTGCTCCCCGACGATGTATTCGGCCCAGCCGTCACCTCCACGGACCTGGCGCGGCTGCTGGACGATGTTCCGGCGCACCCAGCTCGTCCGGCGCTCGCGGACCAGATTCCGCTCGCCGTGCCACGTGTGAATCGGACGCGGCTTGCCGTCGAAGTCTGGACGCAGGTAGTCGTAGAGTTTGTAGGTATAGGAGCCGATCGTGAGGCTGCCGATCTCCAGAACCACCTGGTTGCGGCCCGACGAGTGGACCGTCCCCGCGGGAATCATCACCTGAAGACCCGGCTTCGAATCCTCGTAGCTCACGTACTTCAGGTAATCCACCGGCTTGTACTCCTTGTCAGCCAACTTGATGTCGCGGATGAAGGCGTCGATGTCGGCATCGTCACGGAATCCGATGAAGGTCTTGGCATGGTGTCCCGCCACGACCACGTAGTAGCTCTCGTCCTGGCGTCCCAGTTCATCGTAGTTGTCATGGTTGTACTGCGCGCCGGAGTGGACCTGGATCGACATGTTTCCCGTGCTGTGGTACGAGTCGTCGTAGTTGAAGCGGATCGGGAAGTAACCGCCGAACTTCTCGACGCAACGGGCGCCCATGATCGCTTCGCCCTCCCGCTGCACGAAGGAGAAGAACGGGAACTCCAACTGCTCGGCCCCGGCCTCGACCACGATGCTTACCTCCATGGGAATCAGGTCGAAGACCCAGGCGCAGTTGCGCATCGTATCGGGCAGATTGCGAAGTTTCTTGACGTAGGTACCGCCCCAGACGCCCTCCAGATAGACGGGCTTGCAACGGAACGGATAGGTGGCCAGGGCCGCCAAAATCTGCTCCAGCGCCTTGCGGGGGATCAACTGGAGGTGGTCCGGGCGGTCCGAAGCGACGTAATAGTCGAGCAGGCCCTCTCGCAGCAGTTCCCCGCGCAGGTGCACCGCCATCTCGAAATCGGCGTAATAGCAGCGGCGGATCACCTGATTGGCCGGCTGTGCGGTCCGGTCGCCCAGGTTGGCATACTGGCCCCGGCGGATGCGGAGAATCGACTCCTTGGGCGTCACGTCGAAGTAGCACCGCACGTCGTAGAGGTCCCGCATCCGCGGCATCAGGCAGCCGCTGCCATAGACGACCACCACGCGGCGCGAGCCGTCCGAAGGCCGGAGCGCAGCGATCCGCAGGCGGAAATCCTCCGCATTGGTCTCATCCAGCAGCGCCTCGTAGCCGCCCCGAAAGATGCGTCCGTAGAGCAGCGTCGGGTCCTTCTCCCGATCCCACTCCAGCAGCGGGTCGATCAGATCGCGGATCTCCTGCTCCGACTTGAAGGCCGCGCGGAAATCGACCGCCTCCAGCCCGATGTTCCGGAGCTTCAACTGCTGCGACAGCAGGTTGATCATCCGCGACCAGTCGGCCGTGGCGTAACCGTCGAAAGCAACGACGAGATTCCGGCCCGGCGCGGCATCCATGCGTGCGGCAAACTCCGCAGCCAGTGCCGTTGCGGCCTTGAGCGTTCCGCCGACGACGGACTCGACGGCCTCGGCCGGAAGTTGCGGGCGGTTGACGGCCCGGGGATCGTCGTACGGGAAGGGATTGTACATGAAACTCATGACTCTGATTGTATTTAAGGGTTAATCAAACAATTGCGTGATATTCGAAGTCCATGATTCCGGCGAGCATCTCCAGTTCGCGCAGATAGTCGCCGTCGACCAGTGCGAAATGCTGCGTGGTGCCGATCTTCAGGATCTGCTCGAAGAGACGCTCCACGGGAACCACCGGACGGAAAATACTGTGGGAATAGGTCGCCAGGATGTGATCCCCTTCGAGCGAGTCGACCAGCGTGGCAACCAGTTTGTAGCGGCCGTCGCACTCCACAAGCTGCGCCATGGTCTTGCGTCCCGGCGAGATGCGGTACCAGGCGAACGGAGCACCGGCATACTTGTAGCTCGTCTTGGCGAAGCGCACGTCGCGGGCGATAACCACGTTCTGCTGCCAGGCCGGGTCGTTGTGGTCGTTCGGGCCCGCATGACCGCCCGCAAAGGTGCCGTAGTCGGTCTCGATGTGGAACGGTTCGAGGAAATTGACATGCCTGCCCGAGATCAGTTTCAGCAGATAGGTGATCAAACCCGCGCCGATGTCGGCCTCGGGAACCAGCACCGAGCAGTTCTCGTTGAACCACGGGTGGTAGAACCCGGCCCGCAGCCCCACCAGCTCGAACATCGCACGGTCGATGTCGTTGAAGACCATCACGTCGATGTCCGAGCGTTCGGCCATCTTCGCCAGCCCGATCGAGGCGCGGACCGACGCCTCGAACTTGTCGCGCGCCACGTCATCCATCATCCGGTAGCGCGAAGTCAGGGCGTCGCAGTAGCCCTTGAGCTCCGCCGCACTCACGGCGTCGATCACCTCGCCGTAGACCGAATAGGGCAGGAAACGGATCTCGGGACCCAGTTTGGTGAAGAGATCGTAGGGGTCGATGTAGGTCGACCACATGGCCTCGTTGTAGTTGGCCAGCAGTCCCAGGTTCGACTGCCGGAGGATGGCACGGGCACGTGCCGCCGAGGCAAAGAGCCTGATCTCGCCGGTCACCTCCTCGCGCGAGCCCATTACCACACGAACGTGCCGACGGCCCGTGCGGGGCACCGACCCCGACGCTTCGAGCGAACCCACGAGCGTCCCGGCGCAGAGATAGTCAATGAAGTCGTCCTCGTCGAGCGTGTCCCGGAACGAGACATGGTCCCGGGCGACATTCACGAAGAGAACCGGCACCTCGGGCATGTCACGCAGGAAGCGGATCCAGGCGAAATCCTCCGACCAGGAGAGAAACTCCGCAATCACGAAGTCGACCTTCTCCATGTAGAAGCGATCCATGGCCGCCTGAGCCTCCTCCTTCTCGTAGACGATCCCCGGGAACACCACGTCGAGAAAATCCAACGTCCCGAGCATCTTCTCCACGTCGGCGCTCTTGCGTTCGGCATACGTCCCGCGTTTCAATCCTTCACCCAGCATCTTGAAGCGGGGCGACGCGATCAGCAGCAATCCTGCCTTCGCTTTTCTGGTTTTCAGGTTACTGTTCATGTTCTATTTTGTTGTAGTCTTTCAGATAGAAAAGTTTGGCGCCCAGCACCATGACCGCTCCGCACACGAGCCAGACAACGGCCAGCATCGAGATGCCGAACGACAGCCCGGCAGCCTGCTTCACGGCACCCAGCACCACGGGAGCCAGAGCCCCGATTCCGAATCCGACCATCATCATCAGGCTCGAAGCCGACGAGTGATAACGCGGCGGGATGACGTCGTAAAGCACCGTATAGGTATTGGCGTCGAAGAAGGCCCGGGCGAATCCGAACCCGGCGAACCCGACGTAAATCACCCACAGCGTCGCCGAATTGCCCATCAGCAGGATGAACGGCACGGCTGCCAAAAGTCCGAAACCCTGCATGGCCATTCGCCAGGCGGGATGCAGCCGTCCGAGTTTGTCCGAAAGACGCCCGGCCAGCAGAACCCCGAAGAAGGCAAACAGGTGGGTGTAGAACATCGAGTGGAATCCGGCCCCCGAGAGGTCCATGTCGAAGCGCTCGAAGAGGTAGGTGGGCATCCAGGTCAGGTAACCCGTCAGCACGAAGATCAGGCCCGCAAAGCAGACGGTAAGGATCAGGGCCGTCGGGGTGGTGAATACCATCCGGAAGCCCTCCAGAAGTTTCGGTTTGGGAGCCGACGAGTCTGCAGCAACGGCCTTCGACGGCTCCTCCCGCTTGTCCTTCAGGCGCACGGCCATCACGATGCCGTGGATGACACCGATGGCGCCGAACACGTAGAAGGCGCTGCGCCAGCCCCACAGTTGGCCGATATATCCAGCGGCGTAACCGCTGATGATGATCCCGATGTAATAGGCCGTCTGGTGCACCGACATGGCAAAGGCCCGGGTCCGGTCGTGATACTGCGCCAGCAGTGAGTAGTTCGCCGGGCCGAAGAAGGCTTCACCGCCTCCCGTGGCGACGCTCCGCATCAGCACGAGCATCAGGAAGCCGTTGCAGAGGCCCGTGAACATCGTGGCGACGCTCCAGAAGAGGATGCTGCCCGTGACGATCCATTTCCGGCTGAAACGGTCGCCAACCAGACCTCCGATCGGCACCAGCACGGCGTAGAACAGATTGAAGATCGTGGCAATGGAGCCGATAGCCACATCGCTCAGCCCCAAATCCTCGCGGATAAGCGGGAGCACCACATTGAAAACCTGACGGTCCGCCTGGTTGAGCAGGTAGGCAACCCACAGCAAAGCCAGAACTTCCCATTTGTAATTCGAGCGTTTTTTACGCCCGTCACACGCAGTCGTCATCGTCTATCGGCAAATTGAATCAGTACAACATATCCACGCTCGATCCGGCAGCCCGGCGTTCCGCCGCCGCACCCTGGAACGGGACGGCACTGCGTTCGATGAGCAGCATCGGAGCGTCCCAGACCGGACAGCCGGTGAACTTCATCCGCCCGCCGTCGCGGTTTCCGTGAGGTTGGGGCAGTTCGAAGATGCGGCCCGTGATGGGCTCCACCAGCACCGGATCCTTCAGCGAAAGGCCCTCGACACTCAGCTCGACCCGGTCCCAGGCGAGTTCATCCGACGGGATGCGGTCGGCATACCAGAACATCACGCCGATCGGCGTATCGGCCGTATCAGCCAGTTCGACAAGCGCGATCTCCCGCGCCGTATTGGCCGAGAAGGCGGGGTGTCCGGCAGCCTTCACCCCGGCGTGCAGCAGGTTGACCATGTGCTGCATGGCGTGGTACGAGGGGCGCTTGTAAACCACCTGCTTCAACAGGTTGGCCCGCAGCAGCCCGAACGACTGGAGCATATTGGGATACTGGTTGTCGATGATGGCGAAGATCGACGAGCGGATCCCCAGCGCGAAATCGTTGGCCAGGCGGCGCGCCACCCATTTGGCCTGGCTATACTCGCTCCACTCGTGGTAACGCAGGGCATGGGCCCACTCCAGCACCGAAGGGCATCCGCTCTCACCCGAGAAGAGGCGTATCCGCGGATCATACGAGGCCACGAACCTGGCCAACGCCTCGATCCCAGGCGTCGCATCATCGGGATTTTCATGATAGGGGTGGAAGCTCACATAGTCGATCAATCCGAGTTTGTTCCGCTCACGCAGAATATCCAGCACCTTGCCCGTAAAGTCGACCGGCATCCGCGAAAGCCCGAATCCGATGATGACGGCTTCAGGGTCCACCTTGCGGACCGCCTCCGCCGTGCGGATCAACAGTTCGGCATAAGCCGCCGACTGGTCTGCCCCCTGCAGGTTGGGTTCGTTCCAGACCTCCCACTCGTGCACCCGATCCTTGTAACGCTCCACAACCGCCGTCACGTAGCGCTCCCAGGCCTGCAGCGTCGGCTCATCGGTGAAAATCCGCGATCCCAGGCTCTTCTGCGCCCCGTAAACCGGATTCCCGTAGGCCAGGCACATCCACGGACGGACCCCCTCTTCGCAAAGGCCGTCGACCGCTTCATCGAGCCATCCGAAATCGTAGCGGCCCTTCTTCTGCTCGCAACGCGCCCAGCCGCTCTGGATGCGCGCAGCGCCAACCCCCAGCTCCCCCACATAGGGCTTGTAGGCCGAAAAATCGGCATACTCCCGGTCGAGGCATTCGCATCCGACCGACCAGCGGGGATTCGCAAGTTCCCGCGACGACCGCGTCTCGATACGGCCGACAAGCTCCAACTCAGGCGAAACAGACTGCATCTGCTTCCAGGTCAACGACCAATGCTGCGCCAAAACGGCCGAAGGAAGACTCGCTCCCAGAAGAACGGCAAGGAAAGTTTTTTTCATTTTCAAAGTCGGTTAACAGTTTTTTTCATATCTTTGTAACACGCAACATAAAAGTTGTGAGGTGTGGTCTTCTCTATGAGGAGTGTTGTGTAGTGTGGTGCAAATATAGGCATTTTTTTAGACATTCCAAGATTTATTTCACTTTTTTAAACGACTGATATGCCGGAAAAGATTAAAATCGACCAGGAAAGTCAGACTCCGGTCTACAAGCAGATCGTCGGACAGGTCGAGCAACTGGTACGCAGCGGAGAATACCCCGAAGGGTATCTGTTACCCTCAATGAACGAACTCTCGGCATTGCTCGACATCTCGAAGGAGACCGTGAAAAAGGCTTACTCCATACTCCGGAACAAGGGCTGCATCGATGCAAAACAGGGTAAAGGTTTCTACGTAGCCGCTACCGGTACGTCGAACAAACTCAACATTCTGCTGCTGTTCGACAAACTGAGCACCTACAAGCAGGTGCTCTTCAACTCCTTCGCCGAAGAGATCGGGGATGCCGCCGAGGTAACTATCCGCCTCCACAACCAGAATGTGGACCTGCTGGAATACTACATCGACGAGAATCTCGACCTGTTCGACTACTACGTCATCACACCCCACTTCCCGCTCGATGCCGTCACGCAGAAACGGGTGCTGAAGATTCTCACACGCATCCCCAACCGCAAGCTGATCATGGTCGACTACTGGATGAAGGCGCTCCCGGGAAACTACGGCGCCGTCTACCAGGATTTCGACAACGACGCCTACGAAGGACTGGGGTACGGACTCAAAAAACTCAAAAGCTATTCGAAACTCAACGTCGTGACGCTCCCTTCGAGCCTCTACTACTCCTCGGTGAGCAAGGCCGTGGAGCGTTTCTGCCGTGACAACGATATCGCCGTGGAGTTCCACACGAAGATCACCCCGGAGATCATCCGCGAAAAGGAGGTATACCTGATCCTCAACAGCCAATACGACCTCGGACTGATCGAACTCGTGCGCCGGGCCCGGGAGCTGAACTACAAGGTGGGACGCGACATCAGCATTATCTCCTACAACGAGTCGCCGATCAACGAAATCATCCTCAACGGACTGACCACCATCTCGACCGATTTCCGGCAGATGGGTATCCTGGTTGCGCGGATGATTCTCGACAAGGCCCCGGCCAAGATCAAATGCGACTTCCAGATGATCCGCCGCAATACGTTCTGAAACTCCCTCCGGCAGAAGGCCGGGACTACGGCAAGAACGACAAGGGATTCTACAACGACATCTTCGCACCGGGCCGGGCCGTCGCCTCGCTGTGGCAGATACTCAGCCCCGAACGCGTCAGCGACTTCTTTGCCCGAATGCTCGCCGAGGCGGGTTTCGGGAAGATCACGGTCCGGGCCCTCCGGTAATTCGACGCTGACGCGCGCAACGTCATCAAGCGCAGCGACCGTATCCGCGAGATCCGCATCCTCGACCGTACGACGGGGCGCACGGAGCGTTACCGCGGACGGATTCATCGACGCCACCTATGAGGGAGACTTGAGCGCTGCAGCCGGAGTGCCGTTCCGCCTCGGGCGCGAAGGGGCCGACGAATACGGCGAACCGCGCGCTGGAAAGATCTACCGCGGAAGCACGGCCCCAACGGCAAAGGCTCGACCTACGAGGGCGACAGTACGATCCAGGCCTACAACTATCGGCTCTGCCTGACCGACGCCCCGCAGAACCGGCTGCCAATCCCCAAACCGCGGCGTTACGACCGCGAAGAGTTCGCCTCGCTCTCGGCGACGTCTTCGAGAGGGGGGCAATACGGATGCCCTTTCCCTCCAAGCGGATTCGGCCGCAACCGGCCGCGAATCGCCGCCGGGGAGCGGACCGTCATCCCGGGCGACGTGTGAGGTATGGCCAAGATCACGAGCAAGACCCGCCTGCCAAATGCCAAGATGTATGCCGACAGCCAGTGGATCCTGCCCAAAGACCCAAAACACTACAAGTAGCTCCCCGAGGCAAAGGAGTATGCTGATCAGGGCTACTCGTGGCAGACCCGGCTCTGGGTCGACACCATTTTCAAGATCACCGACCTTCAGGCTCGGGTCTATCTGGTTACGGGCGACCGCAAATACATCGACCGTGCTGCGCGTGAGATGGTCCTCTACCTCAACCGCATCCAGCGCTCCAACAGAATCTTCTCCCACCACACCGAGCCCCCTACTTCCAGGGCCGCGGAGACGGCTGGATGGCCGTCGGAATGGCCGAGATACTGCGGATGCTGCCCAAGGACAACCCCGACCTGCCGCGAATCCGCACCGCCTACGAACTGATGATGTCGACGCTGCTGCGCTACCAGGCCTGCGACGGCATGTGGCGTCAGATCATCGACAACCCGAACACCTGGAAGGAGACCTCCTCGACGGCCTTGTTCTCCTATGCCATGGCCCTCGGCGTGAAAAACGGATGGCTCGACAAGAAGATCTACGGCACGGCGACCCGCAAGGCGTAGCTCTCGCTGTTCTCCTACCTGGACGAGAACGACAACCTGCGCAACGTCTGCGAAGGTATCGACGCCAATAACAGCTTCGACTGGTATCACTGACCGGCGGCCTCCACGGACAGGCCGCCATGCTTTGGTGCGCTTATGCCCTCTCGTGCGACGTAAAGCCCTATAAACTGTAATACGGATTAATACGAAAATCTCCACGAAATGGATCTTCCAGAGGATGATCGTCATTTTCCTGCTCTTTGCCGGCTTGTGACAGGCCGGATGCAAAGAAAAAGCGATCCTCAAATCAGGATCGGGCACGAAGTCCAATCCCGAACCGGATCCCGACGTCGAAGAGTAGGACCTGAACTACTTCCCCCTCGGGGAAAGGCCCCGCACGATCGAAAACGGAATCGTGGAGCTCTACCTCCGCTCGGAAAACTCCAACTGGGGTGACATGCACTCCTCGACCAAGAGTTCGCGGTCCTTCTATCCCAACGTCTGTGCCTGGCTCGGAGCCTTTTGGTATGCCGAAGCGGCCGGTGATACGGATCTCTTCAACCGGCAGGTCGCCAAGTTCGACATGTTCTTTGGCAACGAGGACAAGAGTATCGAACCCAGCACGAGCCTCGTGACGAAGATCTCCCGAACGGAGAACAATGCCGTAGGCTACAATATCTTCGGCGCCGGGCCGCTTCTTCTGTTGTTCCTGGCAGTGGATGCGGCACAGCGTACACTCAAAGTTCGGGCACTGCCGCCCAAAGTTCCGCGACTTCGAAAAAGCATCGTGTGACCAGTACCGTCACCGATACCGACGGATCCCACAGGTCGGCGCCACCGGTTACATTCAAAACACCAACATCGGTACCACGACCAACACCGACGGTCTCTTCGTCCTCGACGTTACGCCCGAGCAGGCTATTACGATCAGCTACATCGGCTATCTGTCGCAGACCCACGTAATCCACGGCCTGGATGTGATCAACGTCCAACTGAAAGCCGATACGGACCAGATCGAAGAGGTCGTCGAGGGTTACGGCAAGTAGAAACGGCAGGCCATGGTCAGCACCATCGCTGCTGCCGGCTCCCGGGAACTGATACAGTCCTCATCGAGCAACCTGACGAGCAACCTTGCCGCAGCGTCTGCCGAAGTTCGTCAACTCGTGGGACTACCTCGAACTGGTCAATGAATCGCGCTTCAACGACAGTCTGCCCCCAACTTCAGCGCGAAGACCATTCAGAAATACCGTGGCCGCGTAGATAACGACTCTATCCCAATACGCAGTGGATCGACGAGATGCCCGAGGAGAAGCGCGCCTGCTTCTACCAGGTACTCTATTATCCGGTGAAGGGCTGCGAGCACCTGAACCGCATGGCGCTGAGCGGGCAGCAAAACCTCCTTTACGCCACCCAACAGCGTGCCGCCACGGATTCGCTGGCTGCCGAAAGCCGCCTCTGCGACGACTCGCTGCAGGTTATCACGAAGGGTTACAGCCCCTCTGCGGCGGCAAGTGGAACCACATCATGACCATGAAGCAGGGATTCGCTTCGACCTACTTCGAACTGGCCGAACTGGCCGTCAAGGCCGAGGGTGAGGCCGTAATGAAAGAAATGGGGAACTACACACCCTATCGACGTTCGACACCTTCCTGCGCCACACGCTCTTCGTCGACATCTACAACCGGGGCGTCGGAGAACTGGAGTGATGCCTGACGCCAAACGACGGGGGGGGGCATCGCCAGCCTCCGTGCGGGCCGCACCCGCACCGAGGAGCGGATCGAAGCATCGATCAACTGGGAGAAGGTGCCCGTCGACGAGGCGTTTTCAAATTCGCTGACGATCGAGAATGCCGCCGGAATCCGTAAGCAGATACTCGTCTCTGTCTTCAATCCCATATCGCCCATCCGTGAGGAGATGAAGGAACTCTACATGCAGCACAAACGGGAGAACAACGTCATCCGGATGCGTCTGATTCCGAATCTCGGGGTGGAGAACACCGCCGTGCAGATGGGCAACCCGACCCACCCGAAGCAGAACACACGCCGCGACAAGATGTCCTCCCTGGAGTACGACTTCTACACCTTCAAACAGGGGTTGGTCGACGTCTACACCTAAGTTCTTCCAACGTTCGTCATCAGCGCCGACCACGGCTATGCCGGGCATGAGGCTACGAATCTCGAAACGCAGTACGCGTGGCGATTGACGACGGTCCGGCGATGAATCCGTCGATATCTTCGATCGAGTACGCACTGTCTGGCACGAAAGCGTGCTGAAGAACTGCCGGGTGAACAAGACCACACTGCACATCGTCCGGCCGGGCAAACATACGCTCCGGATTCTCTGCGGAGATGCCGACACGGTGCTCCAGAAGGCCGTACTCTGGACTTCGAAGGCTTGAAGCGTTCCTACCAGAGTCCGCAACCCACCCGGATGGAGTAACTCCGTCGGATACAAAGTCTGCAGTTTGACCGGGTGCTGTACGGGCAGGTGTTTGGCTTGTGGGAGGCTCCCGTCGGGTCAGATCCATCCAGAGGATGAGTTGTGGGAAAGCACGGCATCCGCAAATCCGTGTTCTACAACGTTTCCGCCTCCCCGGAAAACACAAGAGGATTCCGTCAATAAACGGAACAAGCGCAGTGAATCGGTCAGAAGCAACACAACAATCCGACGAACGACAACAAGGTCTCGCCGAAAGGCAGATTCACCGCGATTCCTTCCCGAACAGAGCGTTGACAGGCTTCAAGCAGACATTGGCTGCGAAGGCCCAGTTCGGCACTGTTGTAAGGGGTATCACCCGCCAGAATCGCACAACAAAACTCCTCGATCTCGGCCTGATAAGGATTCATTTCATCCGGGAAAAGCGTATACTCCTCCTTGCAGATCACCTCTTCGGCAGACTTTCCGTACAAACGCAGGATCAGTTTTGCCTTTCCATTCTTCGCCATCTCCACGGTCACATAGCCCTGCGAACCGTAAAGTTCGAAAAAATTGTCCATCGCGTCTTTCTGCGGAGAGACCGAAACATAAACATGTCCCATTCCCCCGTTGTTGAAGGAGAGCGACACGACGGAACTCTCGACGGAATCGGGTTCAAGACTCCGTCCCGTCGAAAAACAATGCACCTTGCAAGCCTCTCCGAAGAACATTTCAAGCAGATCGATGCAGTGGCACCCGATATTCGCCAACGGGTTCTGTCTGGCAATGGAGACTCCGGGAGCCGGATGACAGTCGGCATACAGAACCCGACCGTATCTCAAGGTTCCCAGCACCCCATCCCGGGCCAATTCCAGGATCCGCTGAAACTCCGGCAGGAAACGCAGAAAAAAGGCGCTGCCGAGCAGTACCCCGTTCTTGTGGCACAAGCCGATGATTCGCCGGGTCTGTGCCGGGTCGTGTCCGGGAGACTCTTCGCACAAGACATGTTTCCCGGATCGAACTGCCCGTTCGACATGTTCCGCGCGCACGGAATCTTCGGAAGCCACAAGTACAGCATCGATCCCCACCCGGAGCAGTTCGTCGATCGAACCTACGCTCCTTATAAAATATTCGCTCCGGACCGCTCGTTCCAATTCATTGCCGACATCACATACGGCAACCAATTCGGCGTGATTGGCGGCAAGCAAACCCTCCACGACCGTATGACGGGTAAAGACCCCTCCCGATCCGATCACACCCCACCTGACTCTACGCCTCATATTGCAATCAGTTTTTCAAAAGGTTCAACAATTCGACAGCTACGGATGCCAACTGTTCTCCGGCTCCGACCTCATACAGCGTGGTCCCGGGTGTCGTTTCATAACCATGCGCCATCGGCAAATAACCCGTTCCACCCTGCTCGAAGGAAGCTTTTGTCGGAAAATATTTCCGATTGTCGTTGGCGATCCCCACCACAAGAGTATGCGGGAAAGGCGACTGTTCGCGGATCATGCGCCGGAATTCGGAAAAAAACTCCCCGGGTAGCCCCACAACCGCCACATTCCCCACGCGGCACGCCATCACCTCCAGACTGTCACGTTCCTGCTGCGTGGCATACATTCCGATCCACTCCTGGGCATAATACTCGTCGGGCATTCCGTTGAGCTGGAACGGAGGCATTCCTTCCCGGGCAACTCTCTCCATGACCCGACGGGCCCAAGCATACTGCTCTTCGCTGATGGCGATACGTTTCACCGGGACGAACCGCCGAATAACCGCCACCTCGGCACCCTCGACCTTACAACTCGCCGACATCGCCCGGCGAGCCGCATCGGCCACCCGATTGCCCACAACCTCACACTCCTCATACGTATCAATATACCCGCGCCGATAGTTCACCTGCGTGGCATTCCCGCAGGGAGCATTCAGATAGACGGGAACAAAATCGGCACCTTCGCTCGCCTTCAGCGAAGAGGCCATATAGCCTGGATAATCGGCCGAATAGAGCCAGTTGTTACCGGAGAGGGTCGTGGCATGGCATCCGTAATTGACCACCGCTCCGCGGGCACCTCCGACCTGATCGATGCTGAGGACCGAGAGTTCGGTATCGATCGGCCCCGCCTCCCCGACCACGAAATCGGGATCGGGATTCTCCCACGACATATGAATCTTACCGTCGCGGCACAGCAAACGGCGGTTATAGGCCACGCTGTCCTCCCGCGTGGTCCCGAACCGAAGTCTGGCCGGTTTCAGGTCCGCATTGGCCAACAGGACGGCATCGGCAGCCCGTTGCAGGTACTCCACCGCACCCGGGGCATCCAACAGCGATTTCGGACCGCTGTGCGTATGGGTCGAGGCTATGAGGATCTGTTCCGGACGCAAATCCGAGCGTTCGGCGATATAGTTCCGCATCATGTCAACCGTCGCCCGGCGCATCCAGCAGATGTCCACACTCAGAATCGCCGCCTTATCTCCGTCCGGGCTCTGCATGACGAACGCCCGCGCATAAAGAGGATCGTGTTTGCCCCGCGAAGCATAGTCGTCGCCCCGATAGTTGCCCACGAGATCCTTCCCGACCTCCGGGGTATAATCCACCTCGGCCATGCCGACCTGCGGGAGTTGTTCTCCCCCGCAGGCCCCAAGCAACAGGCCGGGAACAAAAAGTGTCAGTTTGACAAAGAGATTCATATTTCGCAAAAATCAGTTTTCGTGCACCAGGCCGCTGCACTTGATCAGGACACCCGCCCCGGCAGGCAACCAGTATGCCCGTTCCTTGGCCATAGCCAACTGTTCGGGCGAACCGCCCAACATCGATGTGGATTTGAGTTTGGTCTCCTCGATCTCCTGGAAATAGGGCTGCTCCTCGCCCGTATTGATCACGAAGAGGCGTTCGTTCTTCACCGCGGTCTCCACAATAAACCGGGCCGAACGTTCGAGGCTCAGGTTGACCACCATGATGTACCGGTTACCCTTCTCGCTGAGGAACTCCCCGACCATCAGCGGCTCGGCACACTTGATATGCTTGACATGTTCGCCCGGCATCAGAGGCAGCGACGGATCAATTGACGGATCGGTGAAGTAGACTCCCGTGGACTTGAGCTGCTTCATGATCGGGCCCAGGATCGAAAGCTGACGGTTGACCTCCCGCAGATAATGCCACGTCTGGGTTCTGCGCTCCTGCTTGTTGATCGGAGCGTAGTTGTAGCCGCCCTGCCAATAGGTGAACCAGCGAATTCCTCCAGCTCCGGCCGCCAGCGACGTATAGGCCTGCAGCAACAGGTTCGAGAGCGTTGGAATCGTCGTATAGTGGCGGATCTGGTTCCCCGAGACGACGTTCCACCACGGAATGCCGTATTTGAGCGAAACTTCCCGGACGGCCATGATATTCGTATAATACTGGGCCGTGCGTTTGGCATCGGACTGGTCCATGGAGAACTGGACCATGTAGTTGTCATACGAGATCATGTCGGGTTTGATGATCGTAGCAGCCTGTTCGAGATACTCCTTGTAGGTCCGCGTTCCCAGCTGGGACTTCACCTGGTCCAGGGTCCACAGTGTCGCATAATTGGGATAAAGGTTGATCGTAGCCATCTTGCCCGGAGCATATTTGCGGACGGCAGCCACGGCAACGGCCAGTTTCGGGAAGGCCATGGCCGAAGGCTCATCGCAGATATGGTAGCCTACGATCGCATCGCTCTTGCCTCCGTCCTCGATCATCTGCTTTACATAGGCATCGATCTCCTCATCGCTCATGGCCATCCAGTCCTTTCCCGTGAGGTGCTTTCCCCGGGCCGAGATGATCGTATTCAGACCCAGTTTCTTACAAAGAGAGAGGTTCTGCTTTTGACCGTCGGAGGCATCCGACATGTTGAAATAGCAATCGGCCATACCCCGTAGTCCCTTATCCTGATCGATAAACTTGTTTTCGTGGAAATCGCGGCCTATGACGAATCGGTTCACATCGAAAGGTTTGTCTTCGATACGGAGGATCCCGTCATCGTCCGTCACAGGTTCGTCGGCCCAGGCCTGAACGGTCGAAGTCGAAAAGAGCAGTGCGGCCAGCAAAACACGCAGAAAAACAGAAGTCTTCATTACTGATTCGTTTAGGTTGTTAAAGATAGGAATTTTATTTTACGGTTATCGTCTCTCGAAGACGGATATCATCCGATGCCGCGCCGACCCGCAGTTCGAAATCGCCCGGTTCGACGACCTCCTGCATGTCGATATTCCACAAGGCCAGTTCGCACATCGGCAGTTCGAATGTCACACAACGGGATTCGCCGGCCGGGATAAACACCTTCTCGAAGCGGCGCAACTCCTGCACAGGCGTAACCACGGAACTGACCACGTCACGCACATAGAGCTGTACGACCTCTTTGCCGTCCCGAGTCCCCGTATTGGCCACCTCGACGGTGATCTTACACGTATCGTCCGCCGAAAAACTCCTTGCCGAAACCGACATCGTTCGATACTCGAAAGTCGTGTAACTCAGGCCGTGGCCGAATGCCCATACCGGATCGGGACTCGAAAAGACGTAGTCGCGGCCCGGGGAGTCCGGAGTTCCGGGGTTCTTGTAAAAGCCTTTATCCGTAGGATAGTAGTTGTAAAAGACCGGAAGGTGTCCGACACTCTGCGGGAAGGAGACATTCAGTTTGCCGGAGGGGTTGACCTCGCCGAAGAGGATCTCGGCGATGGCCCGACCCTCCTGCTCTCCGGCATACCATTGTACCACCACCGCCTCGCAATGCTCCTTGACCCACGGCATGGCCGAAGGTTTCCCGGCCACGAGCACCACGACAGTGGGAGTCCCGGTGGCCTCGACGGCTCGAATCAGCTCCTCCTGAACACCCGTCAGGACAATATCCGAAAGGTCGAAACTCTCACCACTGACCGAATTGGGCCACGGACGTCCCGGAGCTCCGCTCAAGGCGCCCACGAAGACCAGCGCCACATCGCTGTTGCGTGCTGCGGCAACGGCCCGGCCGAAACCGCTGCGATCCTGAGAGTGAATATCGCAGCCTTTGGCATAATGGATCTTCACACGATCGCCAACCAGCGCTTTAATTCCCTGCAGCGGAGTGATTCCGTAACGATTGTCATTGGTCCACATGTAATCCCCAAACTGGACCTGCGCAGCATTCGGTCCGATCACGGCAACCGAACGCAGTCGGTTTTTGTCCAGCGGCAGCAGGCCGTTCTCGTTCTTGAGCAGTACGGCCGATTCACGGGCGGCCTCCAGGGCGAGTTCCACCGCCTCGGGCGTATGGACTGTCTCCGACAGGTCAGCCAAAGCCTCGTAATCCTTGTCGAACAGTCCCATGGCGAACTTTGCCGTCAAGATACGGGAGACGCACTTGTCAATCTCTTTTTCGTCCAGGCCTCCGGCCCGCACCAGACTGTCGAGCCGGGCGTAACAGTCCCCGTCGACCTCCAGATCGACCCCTGCCACCACGGCCTGACGCGCGGCTTCCGCCTTGTCCGCCGCCGTCCGGTGGAAGTGGCGGAGCATGTCGACCGACCCCCAGTCGGAGGTGATATAGCCCGTAAAGCCCATCTCACCGCGGAGAATATCGTCCAGCAGCCAGTGCGATGCTGCAACCGGAACCGCTTCATAGGAATTGTAGGAGTTCATCACGCTGTAAGGCATCGCCTCCCGCATGACGGCCTGGAACGGCTTCAAATAGAGCGAACGGAGCTCCCGCTCGCTACCCACGACCGACGCCAAATTGAGACCGCCGCTCGGGGAACCGTGAGCGACGAAATGCTTCAGGGTAGCCATTACGCCCTCCTCGTTGAAGGCCGAAACATAGGCCACACCCATACGTCCGACCAGATAGGGATCTTCACCGTAGGTCTCCTCGACCCGTCCCCAACGCAACTCCCGAGCGAGATCAAGAACCGGGGCAAGCACCTGATCGACCCCCACTGCCTTCGATTCCCTGGCAATCACCCTGGCCACACGATGTACGAGATCGGGGTTGAACGTACTGGCCAGAGCGATGGATTGCGGAAAAATCGTGGCACCATCCTGAATCAATCCGTGTAAACCTTCGGCTTCTCCAATCACCGGAATTCCCAATCGATTTTTGGCGGCCATGTAACGGTTCAAGGTCAGAAGACTCTGTTGCAACTCTCCGACCGTAAGTTTCGCCCCGAAGACGGAGCCGTAGCTCATACCCTGAAGAACGGAATCCATCCGTGCCGAATCAACCTTCCCGTTCTCCGAAAACTGATTGAACGTGAGATCCTGCATCTGGGCAACTTTCTCTTCAAGGGTCATCCGGCCCAGCAGATCGGCAACCCGAACCTCAACCGGATTCTCCGGATTCTTATAAGCCGGAACTCTGTCTCCACATCCAACAGTCAGGGATGCAACGGCCAAAGCGGCCAAAGACACAACGTTTCTCATTGCACTCTTTCTCATAACGCATCTACGGTAATTTGGTTTACACCCGTTTTCAGGGCAACGGATTTTTCGCCCAGCCGAAGTGTCGCTTCCGTATTGGCCGGAACGGTCACTGTCAAGTCGATCTTGTTGCCGGAACGCTTCCACTCACTGCGGATCCATCCCCGCACGGAACGGTATTCCCCCCGGGCCCAGTCAAGTCCTTCGATAAAGCGGGGTTGAATCAGGATCGAGTCGAACCCGGGATTCCTCCGGTCGAGATTGATTCCCGCAATGGTATTGATCATCCAAGCCGAGACATCCCCGAGGAATGCGTGGTTGAGTGAAGCATCCTTGAAATGCTCGTCCAGCACCCAGGTTTCGGGCAAAGTTGTCAGCCCGCGATGGATCCAATTGGCCCACGAAGGCGCTTCGGGACGGGTGATCATCCAATAGGCATCGTCGGCATAACCGTAGGCCGAAAGCATCGCAGGCACGAACTTGCTGCCCAACATGCCAAAATCGAGCTGATGGCCATTCTCACGGATCATCCGCACAAGGTTGTCAGCAACCGCCTGTTCATGTCCCTCCGGGACCAGTCCGAGCGCCAGCGCCACGGCCTGTGCAGCCTGCGTCCCATTGGCATACAGTTCCTTTTCGGCGTCGAACCAACGGTCGACGATCGTTTGCTTGAGTACAGCGGCCTTGTCCCGATATTTCGCAGCATCCCGTCCGGTGAGTTCGGCAAACCGAGCCATCAATGCATGGTCCAGCCAGTAGAAGGCCGTCGAGGTAAAGTGCGTATCGGTCCGCGCCTTGTAAAAGACCCAGTCGCCAATACCGTAAGTCAGGATTCCATTCTTCTCGCGCGTAGCCAAGTAGTCGAGGTAGCGTTCACAGGTGTTCCAGACCCGCTCAATGGAACCCGTCTCCCCGTAATAAAGATAGAGGTTGTGCGGGATGATGAACAGCGCTGCATCCCACACGGGCCCGATCCAATCGGCATAGCCCCAGCCCGAACTGGGAATGATTCCCGACAGATCGCCTCGCTCCCGCTGGTTGTCGACAAAATCCTTCATCCATTTCTCATATACCGTAATGCCGTCGAAGAACAACAGTCCGTAATCCATCGCCACATATCCGTCGGCTGTCCAGCCGTTCTTCTCTCGCTGCGGGCAGTCGGTCGGAATTCCGAACAAGTTCCCCAAATAGGAATTACGACTGGCGGCGACCAGTTTGTTGAGCACTTCGTCCGAACAGGCAAAACTCCCCACCGGCTCCACATCGGTATGCATACAGAGACCCGTCAGGCTCTCTGTCGTCAACTCCAGCGGCCGCGAAGCCGAAACCTCCACATAGCGGAATCCGTGATAGGTAAAACTGGGCTGGAAAACCTCCAGGCCTCCGCCGTCGAGAAAATAGGTATCGGTCTGAAGACGTTCGAAGGGATCGCGATGCTGGGGCATTCCATTTTTCTCACGCTGGAAATAGACATCGATATTGCCCTGATTCAAACGTCCGTCGGGATGCACCAGTTCCCCATGGGCCATTGTCACGCAGGTTCCGGCCTCGCCCTGCACCTGCAAACGGCAGACTCCCGTAATGTTTTCACCCAGATCGTAGACACAGGTATAAGCATCGATCCGGCGCATCGCAATGGGTTTCACCTCACGGACAATCCGGATCGGCGGCATCTGCTGGGCATCGATCTGCGATGCCGGAGCCTCGACCAACTGAGCCGGACGCCAATTGGAATCATCGTAACCGGGTTCGGTCCAGCCCTTGCGTTCGGCTCGGGCATCATAGACCTCGCCACTGTAAAGGTTGTTATAGGCGCTGCCACCGCTGTTCGTCCGCCAAGAGCCATCGGTCGGGACCGTCTGTACCGTTCCGTCGGCATAGGTCACGCGCAACTCGGCAATCATCCGCGGCCGCATCCGCCAGCGGGCCCGTTCGAATTCCCAGACTGCCAGCGACTGAATATTGAGCCATCCGTTCCCCAACTCCGCGGCGAGCACATTTGCACCCGGTCGGAGCAATTCTGTTACGTCGTAGGTCGAATAGAGCACCCGTTTGTCGAAATGCGTATAACCGGGATCGAGTTCATGGTCACCAATCCGCACTCCGTTTATGAAACATTCGTAATACCCCACACCACAGACATAGAGCCGAGCCGCACGAATCGGTTTCGTCTCCAGTTCGAAGCTCTTGCGAAGCAACGGCGCCTTCCGAAACTCCTTGTCGAAAGTGTCGCTGATCCATCGGCCCGTCCACTCCTCGGGAGCGAGTTTCGCCGTTTCGAAGGAGGCCGTCGGCGAGGTCAGTTTCCGACCCTCGGCACTCCACGCCTCGACCTGCCAATAATAACGGGTATGCGCGCTCAGAGGTTTTCCAGCATAGACGACACGCGGCATCGCTCCGGAAATGCGGGAAGAAAGCCACATGTCAGCCTTTCCTTTCCGCAACAGGTCCGGCGACGTAGCTACACTGATTCGGCAAAACGCCTGTCGAAATTCCCGATCGGAGTCGATCTCCCAAGTCAAACGCGGCGCCCGGGCATCAATTCCGAGCGGTTCCCTAAGATATTCGCAACGCAGGTGCCCGACGGCAGGCCTCCGATCCGCACCCGGACTCGGAAGCACTGCCAGCAGGCAAAAGCAGCATGCAAGAATCACCCTTTTCATCACAACGGATTTACTCTGCAGAAGGATAGTTTGCCATCAACGCCTCAAGGACACCGTAAAAGGCCGGTTTCCGATTGTGATCGTAATCGTACATCTGAGCCGAATCGTAGGGCCGAAACGAAGGATCGTGACCATCGCCCAGCCCCCAGAAGAAGATTCCGTCGATTCCTGCCCCAATTGCCGTGTTGACGCACTTCTTGTAGGCCTTCTTCTGATTTTCCAACTGCGTTTCGGTCAGAGTGGTCGGGACCGTAAAGGTCTGCGACATGTCCACCTCATTGAGATAGACCTTCAGGCCCGTATTCTTGAGCCACTTGATATGCTTTTCGAGCAGGTCCCAACGCGGCGTATTCTCCGGATCATCGAAACCGGCCTTCCCGAACTTGATGTGTGTCTGCAGCGCCACGGCGTCAATCGGCGTACCCTTGGCCAGAAGGTGCTTGACCAACTGTCGGAAGGCACAGCACCGCTTGTCCGTTTCCAGACTGAGTTCGAAGCCCGCATCGCTCAGAATCAACTCCGCCTCAGGAGCGTATTTACGGGCAAATTCGAAGGACAACCGGATATAGACCGGAATCTCCTTTTCAACATTGGCCTCGTTGTATCCCAAACCAGACTCTTCAGGTTCGGTTCCGAGCGGCGTCCAGACACACGATCGATAGGATCCCTTCTTGTTGGCCAGGATTGTCGCTTCGTTCACTACGGTCCACATATCCACCCGATCGCCGCCCATCGACTCGAGAACATTCTTGATCCGGTTTTCGAGCATCTCGGAGAGTTGCTCGACCGTCCACGGTGTCGAAGGCGACGTAAGCCAGCTCGGATAATAGGTATTGTGCGACATCAGGAAGTGCCCGATACTCTTCTTGCCCCGCTCTACGCACCAGTCCACCCAGGCTTTCTGGGCCGAAAGGTCGAACACCTCCAGCGAAGACCAGTTGTTCCACGCCGTCGGATAGCACGGGATCTGTAAAACGTTGTACTCGGTATCGATGATATCCTCGGTCGTCGGATTCGTATTCAGCGGTACTTCAGCCGTCCCTCCGATCAGCAGTGGTCCGGCATTGCCCTTGAGTGTCATGTCAGCCTCCTCGGTCTTGAATTCCAACTCCTCGTCCCCATACACGACTCCCTTGGCATTCTCGGCAAAAGCCCGCACGTAGTAGGTCGTTCCGGGAGTCAGACTCCCCACATCAAGAACGAAAGCCCCGACCTTCGGAGACGACATCCCGACCAGCGTTCCGGTCTCGGCCGTCGGCATGTGATCCTCCCCGACACACAATCCGGCACTGCGCAATGTTCCGCCGCCGTCGCTAACGATTTCGGAACTGAACGTTGCACTCACCCGCTCGGGCTCTCCCACCAGTTCGACCGAACCGACCTCGGCATAGTCCATCAACTCAGGCGATTCGGCCAACGTCGTAAACTGCACCTGAGCACTATAGACCAACCCTCTCCGATTCCGAGCATAAGCACGCGCATAATAGGAAGTTTCGGGAAGTAGATCGGTAAGCTGAATATCGAAACTGCCCGGCTCCGACACCGAAACATTCATTTTGGTGAGCACATCCACCGTGGGGTTCTGCACCGTTCCCCAGCAGAGTCCGCATACATCGGGATCCCCACCCCAATCCACGAGGCTGCCTCGCAGAGTGACGGCATTGTGCGTCAAAGAGGATTCGACGACCACAACATCCCCCAAAGTAGGCGTAGTCATACCTTGCGTCGAAGCGGATTCCGTGTCATCGTCTCCGCAACCGGCCAACCAGGCAGTGCAGGCCAAAGGCACGATCAATACGTGCCGGAACATCGTTGATTTCATAAGGGTCATTTTATTGGTTTCAGGTTATTCATAGTCGATTCTGATCAGTTTTGTCTTCCCGAAAGGGACTTTGATCTCTATTCGGATCGTATCGGAGCCATTGTTCCGCGCTATAGCCTCGCCACGTTCGACGTCGGTCAAAGCCGCAATCCGTCCCGGCAACTGCCGCAATGTCACTTCACAATGCGGATCGTCCGATTCGTGGTTGATGAGGAACAAATAACCCCGTTTATCCGAGGAGCGCAGGGCAGCCTCGATGTCGGGATTCGAAGAGTATACGTGCGACTGTACCCCAGCCTCTTCGAAGGCAGTTCGAACCCAAGCGTAAAGCGCATTGAGCGTCGCATCGTCCTCCGTCTTGCAAGCGTGAAAGTAGGTATCCTGCAGACAGAATCCGAAAAGTGTCGTGCGTCCTCGCCCCACCGAGCGGTCGATCTTCCAGGGAATTCCGCTGTCGGCACAGGCAACCTGCACGCCTTCGACGGGCTTGCATGGTCGGGGTGAGACGATTTTCGAGATGACTGTTCCCTCCGTCACAGCATCGAACACCGACGGTGAATCGGTTTCGCCCGATGTCGGCGGGAAAGAGAATTTCGAAGCCAGATTCACGAAGGGAACCCATTGCCCGGCCCGACGGATCCGGTCGGTGGAAGCCTCCGTCACACCGAACAGTTCACGCATCGTGGCACTCGGTTGGCGGTTCTCGTCGAGTTGCGGCACACAGTCGGCAATCACCACGCCTCCGTGCTCGACAAAACGGGTAATCCGCTGCGCCACCCGCTCCGGCAGCAGTTTCACGTCACACAGGACCAGCACCCGATACCCTTTGAGCGTATCGTCGGTAATCTGCTCTTCATGCAGGATATCCAGTTCGCCGAACGCCCGCAGGAAGAGTTCGTATGACAGTCCCACGTTGTAATACTCCTCCTGCAACAACAGGTATTGGGTTCGCGGAAAGAGAAAACAGGCATTCGCCTTTACTTTCGGCGCCTCGGTAATCCAAGCGCCCTCCTTCTGAAGAATCCGCATACCTTCACCATACTCGTCCCAGTGATTCCGGTCAACCGGAAGGTTGTGGCCCATATAGTCCGACGGTGAAATGATGTAATCGGCGCCTCCTCCTACAGCCGTGTAAAGCACCTCCCGTTCCGACCAATATTGTGCGGCCCGCTCCTTGCCCCGGAAACGGACAAACCACGCCTTGTTATAGGTCCCGACCCAGAAACCCATCTTTTTACCGTACTCCGTGGTCATGTTGCGCAACTGCGCCATCGTATAGTGCAACTGACTCATTCGCGGCTTCCGGTAGACGCCGGTCTCCCCGTAGCGGTAATCGAAGGTCAGGTAGGGATAGATGTCATAAACGAACAGATCGGCATAATCCCCGCCCCAATAGAAGACGTCGTCGATGGCCATCTGGCTGTTCGACCCCACACCACCGCCATAGACATTGTGGCTGTCGTGCGTCATGGCGATCCGGACCCGCGGATCGAACTCCCGCACTATCCGCTCGGTCTTGAGCCATCCGTCACGGAAAATCAGCGACTGGAAATTCAGAAAATCGAGCTGTTTGCGGGCATCGGCGGCAGCTTCTTCGAAGCTCGACGGCATCGGATAACCGTAACGGCGCTGAAACTCCGCCCGGGTTGCCGTGGAGTAATCCAAGTAGGGTTTGCGGTGGAACGGCTCGTCGATATATGGGAACACGTAGTCCGGAGTCTCGATCTCGCGCAACGAGGCCAGGCCGCGGCGGACATTCTCCCGGACGGTCGACTCATAGGTAGGATCGTAGACACTCACCCGAGGCGCCTCGTCCCGAATGAAGGCCTCGTGCCCGTGGGTCATGAAGTCAATCCGAAACCCCTCCTGCTGAAACCGCCGCACAATGGCCCGGCTCTTGTCACTGCGACAATCCCGGATCCAGATATTCGTCACGCCATGCGCCCGCAGGTCGTCGAGCGTAGCGGGATCGAATTCCCGGTCTTCGGCAATTTCGTAATATTGCAGGCTGAAGGGAAAGGGCTGCACCTCCGTCGTCTCCTGCCCTCGGGACCGCACCGTCAGAGTCAGCAAGCAGAGCGTCCAAATCAAATATTTTGGATAATAAGCATTCATGTTCCGGTTCCGGTTAATAGTTACCCTCATTGCGGTGGTCTCCGTGAGGCCGCACCGTCCGCTTCAACGGAATCGACATGCCGTCGGTCTGCTCCAGCCAGTCGTAAAGATCGGCATCGAGTTGCCGGATAATCTCCTGATAAGCGGGATCGGCGATCCGGTTCTGCAGTTCGTGCGGATCCTTGCGCAAGTCATAGAATTCGTTGGTATCCCAAATGCCATGATAACGGATGTACTTGTAATCGTCGGTCCGTACACCGTGCATGGTCGGAGTTTGCGGATATTCGTGCTCCCAGTAGTATTCGTAGAAGATCCTGTTTCGCCACGGAACCTCCTTCCCCTGCAGAAGCGGGATAAAAGATTCTCCGACCATTTGTTCCGGTTTGGCCAGCCCGGCGCATGCCAGGATCGTAGGTGCTATGTCGACATTCTGGACCATCGGTTCGAGCACCTGCCCCGCCGGGAAGAGCCCCGGAGCACGGATCAACATCGGCACCCGGACCGATTCCTCGTAAAAATGACGTTTGTCGATCAATCCATGCTCACCCCAGCAGAAGCCGTTGTCGCCCATGTAGATCACCACGGTATTCTCATCGAGCCCCATTTCACGGAGGCTGTCCAGTACCCGGGTGATACTCTCATCAACGGCCCGCAACGTCTCACAATACTTCCGCACCTCATCCTGCCAGTCCCGGCGTCCGTTGTAGGCGTAATCCACACCGTGCCAACTCTCCCGCTGGCGTTTCACCCAATCGGGCTTCATCTCCTCGCCGTAGTAGTCGCTGCCCGAAAGGGGCTTTCCGGTCCGGGAATCCTTGTTGGGCGTAGGCGTAATATCGTAGAAGGGGTTCCGGAAGGAGACGGGAAGCGGGACCTCCTTGTCCGCATAACACCCCTCGTAACGCTTCGGAGCTTGAAACGGATCATGTACGCCCTTGTGCGAAAGGTAGACGAAGAACGGCTTGCCCGCATCCTTTTGTTCGCGAATAAAGTCAATGGCATGGTCAGTGAGCAGATCCCCCAGATAGGTGCTGTCGCGGAACTCCTGCCACTGTCCGTCGATGTTGATACGAGGATTCCAGTATTCACCCTGTCCGCGGATTCCCTCCCAATGGTCAAATCCCGGCTGGGGGTCCCCCGTATCGTTTCCCATGTGCCATTTTCCGAAGAAGGCGGTCGTATAACCCGCTTGCTGGAGATATTCCGGGAAGAAGGTCAGACCTTCGGGCAGCGGTGCGGCATTGTCCACGACGTGATGGGTGTGGGAATAGAGTCCCGTAAGGATCGAGGCCCGGCTCGGTGAGGAGAGCGACGTGGTCACGAAAGCGTTCCGGACATAGGCTCCTTCCCTGGCCATCCGGTCCATGGCCGGAGTTTCGAGCCAGGGGATCGTTCCCAGAAAACCCATATAATCGAAGCGATGGTCGTCCGAAAGGATAAAAACCACGTTGCGCGGCTGTGCTCCTTCCAGGCGGTCGAGTTTCAACGTCTGGCGATCGCAACCCGCCACGACGGAACACCCTCCAGCCACCAGTATCGCGGTTCCCCGTATGATATTCAGATCAGTAGGCATCTCTCAAGGTTTTAATGGTCAACAACCGCACGAACTCTCCGGGAGTGAGATCCGTACGCACCTCTACGCTCACGGGATGTCCGGGCATCAGATCGAAATAGTTATCGGAGAAGAATCCCTCCGCATCGTTCAAACCGAGACATACGCCCCGGGCAAAGCCGTCGCAACGCAATGTCAGGCGGATTCCGGAATCAGTCGCCGCAGCAGCGGTGTCTACCCGGACTTCGGGATAAGCCATCTCCTTCTGTTTTGCCAGGAAACAGTTGTTGGAGTAGATTTTCCGCTCCCCGCGGGGTGTGAAGAGTACCTGAACGACCACCTCTTCGGGCGCCTGCCCGCCGAGAAGTCCATCGAGAGCGATCTCGGCACATTTTCGGCTCTCGTCGGCCTGCAGGCGGACAGACTGCCGGAACGTTCCGGCACGTTTCCCGTCCATCGTCCAGGCAACCGCCTCCAACGACCCGTTGACAGCTTGCTGCCGATCGGAAACCACCCAGAGTTCCAGTTTGCCGGCGCGTGCCACCGGCGAGACGAGGATGTCGTCGAAAGCCTTAGCGGCAAAATAGTGCAACGCTTTCCAGCGTCCGTAATAGTCCCGGCTCGACCAGGAGGCTACCGGCCAGCAATCGTTAATCTGCCAGAAGAGCGTCCCCATGCAATAGGGCTTTTCACGTCGATGCGCCTCCATGGCAATCTTGACGGCATCCGCCTGCAGAATCTGGGTCATATAGAGGAAACTTTCGAAATCCTTCGGCTCGCGGTACTCCTTGAGCAGCTGTTTCCGGATCCGCTCGTTGGCATTCATGCCGCCCCGCTGATGCCACATCATCGCATCGGAAAGGATATTCCAATCCTCCGCCTCAGGGGCATAGCGCATTACCGTCGCCAGTTCAGGGAACGACTGGAAGCCATATTCGCTGAAGAAGCGTGAGCGCTCGTCCCGAAATGCCGAGATCGGGTGTGTTGCATTCCAAACGCCCCAGAAATGGCGGTCGCCCTCGTTGTCGGCCTGCCCCTTGTCGGGCGAGGAGAAGGGAGACGACGGCGTGTAAGCCACTCCGTTTCCGTACTCCCGGACCACATCGGCCAGCGTAACGAAGTATTGGTCGGCATACTCTTTCCAGATCTTCTCGGCCCAGGCCGGATTCTGACGTTCATAGTTCTCCTTCCAGCCCCAGCTGAACCAGGCAGTCTGGTTTTCGTTGTTCCCGCACCATACGGCAATCGACGGATGGTTCCGCAACCGCTTTACATTGTCCACCGCCTCACAACGAATGTTTTCGAGCAGCGCGCCTTCCGCCGGATAGAGGCTGCAGGCAAACATAAAATCCTGCCAAACAAGCAGCCCGTAACGGTCGCACAAGTCATAAAAGGCATCGTCCTCGTAGATTCCGCCGCCCCAGACCCGGAGCATGTTCATGTGCACGGCCGCAGCATCTGCCACGGTCTTTTCGTAATCAGCCCGTGTCACCCGCGGCAGGAAACTGTCCGAAGGAATGTAATTGGCTCCCTTAGCAAAGACCCGGACACCATTGAGCCGGAAATAGAAACTCTGCCCGTCGGCATCCCGTTCGCGCACCAGTTCAATCGAACGGATGCCCGTCGTAACCGTCCGGCTGTCTGCCATCCGGCCGTCGACGGAGAGTTCCGTGCGGAAATCGTAAAGTTCGGGGGATCCCAACCCGTTGCACCACCACAACCGGGGATTCCGAAGCGTAAACTCCACCCGCACCCGGTTGTTTCCGGGTTTCAAGTCGCAGGCGACCTCACCCAGCAGGCGTTCCGCCCCGGCATCGTAGACGGCAACCCGTGCTCCGGGAGTCACCTCCCGGGCTGTAATCTCGACTTCGCAGGCAATCTCTGCCGAACGCTGCGAAACCCGTTGCTGCGCCACCGCAACATCTTCGAGGAGCACATCATCCCACGCCTCAAGAACCACCGGTCGCCAGATCCCAGAGGTCACCAGACGCGGACCCCAGTCCCAGCCATAATGGTAGCCCGCCTTCCGGGCGAAAACACTCACCTTTTTTTCAAACAACCCGCCGTTTTGCGACTGGTCATTCCCAGCCTCATAACGGTACGGCAGTGCCTCCCACTTCGGCAAGTCGACCTTGATCGGCGAATGGAAATAGACCCGGAGCACATTGCCTTCCTTCCGCAGCCGTCCGGAGACATCCACCCGCCATTCGCGGAACATGTTGTCGGCAGAGAGGATCTTCTCTCCGTTCAGTTCGACATCGGCATAGGTATCCAGACCCTTGAAAACAAGGCGGTGACATTGGCGGCTCCACATTCCAGTCGGCAGGTCGAAGGTCGTTTCATAGACCCAGTCCTCCTTGTCGACCCATTGTACGTTGCGTTCATTCAGACGGAAGAAGGGATCCTCAATCAACCCACAGGCCAGCAAGTCCAGGTGGACAACGCCCGGCACCGAGGCTGGCCGCCACTGCTGAAGCCGCGCTTGTCGGAAACGCCACCCTTCGTGTAGTTCACAGCGCTCGACAGCCCCGACAACGGAGACGTTCAAGGCTGCCCACGCTGCGAAACACAACAAGCGGAATATCTGTTTTTTCAGCATCATTTATTTCCCTGTTTTTTCGGCGAGACCTTCAACAGGCGTGTTACGCCCGTAGGAGTCCCTTCGACGGCCAAAATCGTAAACCGGACACTGCCGTCATCCTGTTGCGTAAAATCGACCGTTCGACCCCATTCGACATCGAGAATCTCCCCAACCTCGAATCCAAGGTCCCGCAGTTCCACCTCCGTAATGGCCTCCCGGGCTTCGTGATTGATGACAAAGACGTAGGCCTCCCGGTCATTGCAGCGCAACGCCACCTCCATGTCCGGATTCGAGGAGAAAGCCCGGGCTCGGATCCCTGTATCAGCGAATACGTCGTGCACCAGCCGCTGCAACCCAGCCCGCGACTCTACATCATTCTCCTTCCAAGTCTGGAAATAGGTATCCTGCAGGCAGAATCCAAACAGATAGCAACGTCCCGTTCCTTCGCGGCGCGAAAGCAGCAGCGGATCACCCGAGGCCATGCGGGCCACCACTCCGGCATCCGAAGCCACACACGCCCGGGAAGTCACGACCCGGAAATCCTGCGGCACCCCGAAGGCTTCGCCCGCAGCCTTGTCGAAACGCTTTTCGGGGATGGGTGGCGGGGTCTTGAGTCCATGTGCCCATTGTGCCGGAAGCATCGAGAACGGATTCCACTGTCCCTTCTGTACGACACGGTCGGTCCGGGCAGACTCCACTCCAAAAAGACGTTTCATCGTCTCCAGCGGCTGCATCAAGGCATCGGTCTGAGGTACACAGTCAGCAATCACCACCCCGCCCCGCTTTACGAAGCGCACTATCCGTTCGGCAACCTCCTTAGGCAACATCTTCACATCGGCCAGCACCAGGATCTCATACCCGTTCATGGTGTCGTCGGTAATCTGCTCTTCATGAATGACATCCAGTTCGCCAAAGGCCCGCAGGCAGAGTTCGAATGTCAGGCCCACGTTGAAATACTCCTCCTGCAACTGCACGTACTGCGTGCGCGGAAAGAGGAAGCAGGCCCGGGCTTTCGGTTTCGGAGACTCCAGAATCCGGCCTCCGACCTTCTGCACGGTACGCATCGCACGACCGAAATCCTCCCAGTGGCGGGCATCGGAGGGGATATTGATTCCCGTAATGAGGTAATCGGCACCTCCGGCGATCGCCGTATAGGCCAATTCACGCTCCATCCAATACTGCTCGCGCATCTCCCGGGTCAGATAGCGGCGGAACCATCCTTCGTTGTAGGTTCCGAGCCAGAACCCGAGTTTCTTGCCGTAGGATGTCGTAAGATTCCGCATCTGAGCCAGCGTGTAGTGCATCTGGCTGATCCGGGGTTTAGGCGTCTTGCCGTACTCCCCGTAACGATAGTCGAACATCGTATAGGGGTAGATATCGTAGATGAACATGTCGGCAAAGTCCCCTCCCCAGTGGAAGACGTCATCTACAGCCCATTTCGAGTCAGACTCGACACCACCGCCCATCGTATTGTGGCTGTCGTGGGTCATGACAACCAGCGGACGGTCATCATACGCCTTGACCTCGCGATAAATCTTGCGCCACGCCTCCACGAAGGTCAAGGACTGGAAATTTACGAAATCCAAATGCTTGCGCGGATCGAGCCGGGCCTCGGCATAGGAACGCGGCATCTCGTAACCGTACTGCTTGCAGAATGCCTTGCGAACCGGATCCCGGTAATCAAACGATGTGGTATCGGCATGGAAGGGTTCATCCATGAAGGGGAAGATCGTATACGGCGCCGCGATGCGCTTTACGTGTCCAAGCACCGGTTCGATGCGGGTACGCACGGAATCGAGATACTCCCGCGAATAGACACAATATTTCGGCGGTGCATTGCGTCTGAAGAGCTGTACGCCATTGGACGTATAGTCGACCTTCATGCCCAGGCGGTGCGCATAGTCGAAGACCGAAGGGTTGGCCCCGCCGTGCGAAAACTCCCCGGCAGCGATATGTGTGCAACCGTGCAGGATGATATTATGGACGGTTTCGCGCATGATCTCGTCGGTCAGGGGAGGGCGTTCGTCATGCCAGCCGTTCCCCGACGGTACGGGCGTAAACTGTACGGCCACCGGGAAATAGGAGGCTCCCACTCGCGGAGTCGTAGGCGGCAACGAATCCTGTGCCGCAATGCGGGGCCCGCAGAGGAGCGAGGCCGCAATCAGAAAAACAGGAACGCAGTTTCTCTTCATCGGTTTTCGGGATTAATTCATCAACTCTTCGGGAAGTTCCACACCCAGTGTGGTCACAGCCACGAAACTGTTCGATTTCACGTCGAAAGACACCACACCCGCGGCATCGGACTGCACATCGGCAAGTTTCGTCAGGCCGCCCATCAGATCGTCGTTCCAGGCAATCACGTGGAAAGTCCGGTTCGCGGGCAGGCCGCCCACCTTGAAATTGACCTTGCTGGTCGAGGTTCCCAATGCATAAAGCGTATAGTCGTTCGCACCGTCCGTCATGGCCGCCAGCGACTTGGGCGAAAGGGTCGATACGGTCGGCTGTGCCGAAATAACCTTCCAGCCCGTGGCACAAGTGTGCGTAAAGGCCCATGTCATCCAGTAGGAGGGATAAAGCGGATAACCGTCCGATCCGGCTCCAATGACCGAAAAGAACTGGTTGCCGTTGTCATATTTGGCCTTGTAGCAGTCCCATTTGATCAGACCGGCCATCCCGACATTCAGGGCATCGATGTGGAACAGCGCGTGTTTGAAGGCATTCACATTCGTCCAGCCGATCGGGGTTTTAGTTCCTCGCAGGTATCCCGGATTGGTATAGGGATCGCCCGAAACCTTCTCGCCACGAATACCGTATTCGGTCACATAACAAGGTTTTACCCCGTCTCCGGACATTTTGGCCAACTCGGCGGCAATCCCGTCCAACCGATCGTTCGGCTTGGCCAGGTCCCAATGGTCCCAATAGATATGCGACGAATAGCCGTCAAGCAGATGCGACATCGAACCGGCCATGAAGGCGAACCACGAAGCCTGATTCGTCAACGTCAGGTCTCCGCCGACAATCTGGATTCGGTCCCGAATTCCGAGCGTCCGAAGCCGGGTGTTGAATGCCGCGTAGATATTCCGGTAATCGTCCTGCGTGATTTTGGTATCGTTCACCTCGTTCTGAATGGTGACCTGCTTGACACAGGTCAAGCCCCGCGTAACCAACAGGTCGTAGATTACATCCCCGAAAGCATCCATATCGTCAACCTTCGACGAATGCCAGTAGGTGATGTTCACCAGCGAACCGGTACGTTGTGCCAATTCCACCGTCCGAATGAACGAAGGCATGTACTCGGGATTGTACTTGTCGTTGGTCTCCCAACATTTGGGGTCGAAGAAGATCCGGACATACTGCGATCCGAGTTCCAGTACCTTCTTCTCCAAATCCGGGAGGTTGGAGTCCGTCACGCCATCGGACGCCGCCGTGAGCGACGTAAAAAGATTGTTGTTATACTGGGTACCGAACCCCAGGAAATTTTCCGTGATCACGTTCGAGGCATCAATCGTAAAGTCGACACCCGGCCGCACGCCGTCAGCCTTCGGAGGATTGTGCTCGTCCTTGAAACACGACACACATCCGGTAACAACCAGCAAGAAGGTCAGGATCAATATTTTGTTGCGATTCATAGTCGATCGTTGTTTTTAAGGTTGATTATTTTACCCAACGTCCGTACAACGTGACATCCAGATAAATGGGCATGGTTTCGAGATCGTAGGCCGCGAACTGGATCGTCGCCGAGGCATTCTGGTTGTTGGCCGACGCCTGGTCGGTGTACCAACCCGCAAATTCGAAACCTTCCCGGGTCAGTTCGGGCAGACCGGTCAACATCTGCCCGGCCTGCACTTCGAAATAGAGCTCATCACCTTCGGCGCCGGGATTGACATTGCATACCAGCGTCACGTGACACGTCCGATCAGGATCGTCGTCGTCACAGGAGATCATCAGGGACGAGGCCAGAACAGCAATCGCCGCCAAAAGCCATATCTTGCATATTGCCTTTTTCATCGTCGTGTGTTTTTAAATTCGTCATCGTATCATTCCGAACCCTGCGGCCATCCCGGATTCTGAACCAGATGGCTGCCGTTGCGTTCATAGTAATCAATTTCGTAAATCGGCAGGCACTCCCAATAGTTGCGGTCGAGGACATAACCGTTCGTCGCATTGCGGGGAGTTTGCGAAACCTTGAGGTAACCGCTGCCCAGCTCGTTGGAATCGGAAATCACATTTCCAGAGATGTCGGCAAGTACGAGCGACTTGGTTGCCGAAGTCTTGGTAATGTAGGCCCCGAGATTCTTCTTGGGATAGAGTTCCGTATTCGTGTAATCGATCTTGCGCCAGCGCTTGAGGTCGTTCAGGCGGAACCCTTCGTAAACCAGTTCCACCCGGCGTTCCCGGCGCACCTCCCAGATGAACGGCGGGACATCCTCGTCACGTTCGGCATCGTCGTAGGTCTTCGTCTCGACGGCCGGCAGACCGCCAATGATCTTTAGGTCGGGTAGCCGCTGGTCCGAAGCATAGCCGGCACGCTGACGCAGGGCATTGATCGTTGCATCGACATCGTCCTGCGTTACCGTATAAAGTCCCATGTCCTCCAATTCAGCCGCAGCCTCGATATAATTAAGCATCACCTCGCCCAAACGGATGATCGGGGCATCGGTAATATTAAAACTCTGTGACCCGGTAGTCTCGTACTGCGTCGCTTCGTCGAGGAATTTCCAGCATTTGAAACCCGTATGTGCGTAGCCGGTCTCCTCGTACTGCACATAGAATTTCGGACGGAAGGTCGCCGTAAGGCGCGGATCCCGATTGCTCATCTGTGCTTCGGCACTCTTGTCACCCTGATAGACCGTATTGGTTTCTCCCTTCGGATTGATCGGCAGGCCGTTCGTACACAGATAGGTATCGATCAGATCCTTGGGTGCCGAATAGGCCTGGGCTGTCGTTTCGCGGTTACCCGACATGATGGCATGGGTCACAAGACCGGTATCGTAAACCCGGAAGAGGATCATCTCCTGCTTGACATCAGCCGTCGAAGAGATATCAACCGTACTACACAGTTTCTGATAGTTCGATGCAAGTTTATGACGCCCCGAACTGATTACACGCCAAGCCGCATCTTTGGCCGCCTGCAGATAGACTGCCACGCGTTCCATCTGCTCGGGGGTCGTATCGGGGTCGTACTTGAGCTTGGTCCCCATCATCAGCATGTGCCGCGAAAAGAACGCATCGACGACATCACGCGTAACGACCTGTTTGTCGGGACCGGTACGGGTATCCGAGATGAATACGTTCTGTGCAGCATATTCATAATCTTCCAACACACGATCCATCACATAAGTCACGTCATCCTGAGTCTTGAACAGGTCTGGAGAAGTAATGGTCAACTCGTGATCATAATAGGGTACGTCGCCAAACGAGAAGGCGAAGAGCGAATAGTCGAAAGCTCGGAAGAAGCGGGCAATACCCATCCAGTGATTCGCCGTCTCCTGGTCGTCGAACGGTACACGAGCCACCCGGTCGACAAAGATGTTATCCTTGCGGATATCCGAGAAATAGGTTCCCCACAAACCGCCCTTGTTGGTCGGCTGGGCATTGAATCCCGGAAGGTTGATATTGGTAAAGTCGTCGTTGAGCGCCTGTCGGATGGACATCACGCCACCCGAGTCGTTGTTCCCGAATCCGGGGAATCGGTCGGCGTAATACCCGAAGGCAAATCCCCGAACATTGGCCTCCGAAACCCAGAAATTGTCGTCGGTAAACGACGCCAGTGGTTCTTTGGTCAGGAAATCCTCACACCCCGCGAGCCCCGTACCTGCCAGCATGGCCAGCAATATCATATACTTTTTCATAACCGTCGTATTTTACGAATACTACAAATTGATCTGAACGCCGAACGACCAGGTCCTGAAGTAAGGATAGGTACGTCCGAAACTCTTGGCATCGGTAAATCCCTCCACGGAGTTCTGCTGGATCTCCGGATCGATCGTAATATCGAGGTTGTCGATTGTGAAGAGGTTCTCACCGCTTACAAAGATCCGGGCCGAAGCCAGATGCAGTTTGCTGGTCCACTTCCTGGGAAGCGTATATCCAATGGTGATGTTCTTCATGCGCGCATAGGACATGTCGAGCAGATAACGTGTCTGGCACTGCCAGTTACCGTTATGGTTATTGGCTCCCGGATTCGAAGGCCGCGGATAGAAGGCATTCGGCCGTTCGGGGGTCCAGTAGTTCGTCACCTGATTCTGGTAGACAGCCTCGCCCATGGTGAAGGCCGGAATGAAGAGCGATCCGGTACCCCAGTAGTCCCGCTTGCCGACGCCCTGCATGAAGGCGCTGAAATCGAGATTCTTGTAGGTAAATCCCACTCGCAGGCCGAAGATATAGCGCGGCGTGGTGTTACCGATCACCTTCATGTCTCCGTGATCAAGGTTCGTACCGGCGCCATAGTCAACTACGCCGTCACCGTTCAGGTCCTTATACTTCACGTCACCCGGACCGTAGTGGAAGGCATTGGCCGTATTGAGCGCATCCTGATTGGGTGTGTGAAGCCCGTAATACCAAGTGGGGTTGGCCTCGCCGTTGTTCCCGTCGAAATCGTCCTCACGGAACAGACGGTCGGTCTCATACCCCCAGATTTCACCGAGGATCTTACCCTCATAATTATCACAGGTATTACCGCCAGCCTTGATATTGACCTCCTTGTTGGCATGTTTGGTAATTTTCCCTGTCTGATCCGACAGCGTGGCCTGGACATTGACCGACCAATTGTCGTTGAAACGCTTGTTGTAACCGACGGCAAGTTCCCAACCCATCGTTACCAGTTCGCCGTAATTGCGGGCCGGAGCCGATGCTCCCATCGAAAGAGGCACCTCTTCACCAAAGGTAGCCATATCGCGGGTCGTCCGGCGGAACCAGTCGAACTCGATATCAAGGCTGTTATCGAAGAACTTGACATTGGCACCGACGTCGATGGTCTCTACGGGTTCCCAAGTCAGGGTTTCGGCCGCAACAGTAGGCGTAGAGAACATCAGCGAGTTTGCGGTTCCGATAAACCAGTTCGACTTCCCGGCCGTAATCTTCGAGAGGTAATCGAAACTGCCGAGGTTGTTGTTTCCGATCTGGCCCCACGAAGCACGCAGTTTGATGAACGAAATCCGGCTCTTCTCCAAGAACGTCTCCATGAAAGGTTCGGAACTCATCACCCAACCTAACGAAAATGACGGGAAAGTATCCCACTTGTAGTTCCGGTTGAACTTCGAAGCTCCATCCCGACGGATATTGAATTCGAAAAGATATTTATCCTTGTAGTTGTAGTTGATACGCCCGAAGAACCCGAACGTACTCCAGTGGGAGGGGTATCCGGTCGTCTCTTGGATTTCGGAATCCGTCAGGTTCAGTTCGGGTTTCGAAGCATCATAGAGTCCATAACGCTTCGAATACTGGTATTCGGTGCGGTAATATTCAACATCAAGACCGGCCATTAACTTGAGATTATGGTTGCCGAAACTTTTCGAATAGGTCGAATAGGCCTTGCCCACATTCCGGTTGGTCCATGTAGAGTTGAGAATCACATAATCCTCGGCGGGGAAGAAATTGGTTTCATACTTGGTCAACGTTGCATCGGCCCAATGGTTGATACCGCTGATAGGCGAGGTCGCCGTCTTCTTGTGCGCATTGTTGGCCACGTACGTATAATCGGCGTCGACGGTCCAACCCTTCGCCAGCGTCAACGTCGTACCGATATTGAAACGGCTCATCGTGGTGATATTCTTGTTCATGTGTGCCTGTTCAAGTTCGGTGCGGATGTTCTTCAGCGGTTTCCCGTCAATCGTGCCGTAAGGATAGGTCTCGGGATAACGGTAGATATTGAACCAATACTCGTTGGCACCGTTGGCGGCATTGGCCAACCGGAAATTGGGATAATCCTTATCCGAATTGGAGAACATCAATCCGCCGCGGACAGTCAGATATTTGGTCGGTTTGGCTTCAAGGCGCAACGTCCCGGAGAAGCGGGTGAAGCGGTCCGGCGAAGGTGTAATCTTCACCAAACCCTTCTGGTCGAGCACTCCGAAACTTCCGAAATAGGAGAATTTGTCGCTACCGCCCGAAATGGAAAGGTTGTGTTTCTGCTGAAAGGAGGCATCATTCAGGAAGATGTCGTCAACATCCCATGCCCGGTAGAAATAGGGTTTGCCGCCGCGGATCTCATAGTCACGGCCCAACACCATCTCGTCGCCGAGATTTTTGCCGCCGTAGAGTTGCTTCCACTGGCGCATCCGCTCGATACTCAAATCGTCGTAATAGGCCCCGAGGATATTGAAACTGGCCTGATTGGGAGCCGTGCGGCGATAAGCCGCCAGCATGTATTCAGCTCCGAGCGCACCGTCAGCGATTTCCGGCGTATTCATGGGCGACGACCAGGCAAAACTGTTGTCGTAGGAGACCGTGGGCTTTCCCTTGGTACCCTTCTTTGTTGTGATGAGGATCACACCCCAGGTACCCCGGGCTCCATAGATCGAAGCCGATGCGGCATCCTTCAGAATGGAGATCGACTCCACGTCGGAGGGATTGACCATCATCAGGTTGTCGATCTCTACGTTGTCGAGCAGAATCAGCGGTTTGGCTTCGGCATTGATCGAACCTTGAATACCTCGAATATGGATTTCGGCATCCTGGCCGATATTACCACTCGAAGTAGTTACCATCAGCCCCGGCGAAGCACCCTGCAGACCGCGGGCAAGGTCCGTAACAGGACGAGAGCCGATGGTCTTGTCAACATCGACGGTAGCAACAGCCCCAGTCAAATTGGCCCGTTTCTGGACACCATAACCGACCACCACCACATCATCGAGCGTCTGAACATCTTCCGTCATCCTGACATCCACAAAGCTCTTTCCACCGAGAGCGATCTCCTGAGTCGTAAATCCGATAAAACTTACGATGAGCGTCTTCCCATTGGAGGGGGGGGGAATTTGGATGGAGAATTTTCCATCGGAGCCCGTAACGGTACCGATCTCCGGATGCTCTTTCACAACCACTGAAGCGCCGACAACCGGTGCGCCCTGTGCATCGGTTACACGTCCATTAACGGCGATTTTCGCATTTTGGGCGAAGATCCCGGGACACAAAGTCAGCATAAACAAGATAAATAGATATCTTCTCATACCATCAGAAAATTTTAGTTTTAGGTTTTTCATTTGGGGGACGATTGTCCCGAAATCGACTCTACGGAAGAGTTGCCGACCTCAAGTCCGGAAAAAGAGGATGCGTTTTTTTCATAAGGATCATTTAGGTTAGTTTATCGAGTTTTTGACGTTTTCACTCGTGTTAATGCAAAAATACAGTTTCGGTCTGTTCGAATTTGATACTTTTATTTCGAATTCCAATACAAACCTACAGAAAAGTACCATTCGTCTGAAAACCGACCTCCAGGGCATTTCATACAACATATATATATGGAATCCAGAAAGCGTATCGGCAAAAATCGCAGACAGATCTGTTTTCTTATACCTGACTTTTCGTATCTTTGTCTTTGAGACAACCAGAAACACGATCATGACAAAACCTGCTCACATCCGCCTTCGCCGCGAGGTATCCAACTCTTTTATTTATTATAAGGAGACCAAACCGTTCTCGACATGGCACTATCACCCTGAATATGAACTCGTTCTCATTACCCAAGGCAAAGGAAAACGAATCGTAGGGGATCATGTGGGACGCTTCGAGAACGATGATTTAGTATTGGTTGGGGCCAATATTCCACACGAATGGATGTGCACGCCGGACTACTTTGAGGAACCCGACATTTTCAAGGGTGAAGGGATTGTCATCCAGTTCGTGCGCAACTTCCTGGGCGAGCAGTTCATGAACAGTCCCGAGAACCGGGCTTTGTCCGATTTTCTGACCCGTTCGATCATGGGCATCGAATTTCTGGGCGAGACCAAGCGTCAGATCATCCGCATCATGCACGCAATGGAGCAGATGAATTCCGGTGAGCAGCTCTATGCGCTCTTCGACATTTTCCGGATCTTCATCACCAAACCGCAGATCCGGCTATTGACGAGTGCGGCCTACGTTTCAGAATATCCGGTGGACATACACGACCCCATGCAACGGGCTCTGCGATTCATCCTGCAAAATTTCCAACACAACATCACGATCGAACAACTCCTCCAGGAGACGAACATGTCCAATACGGCCTTCAGCCAACGATTCAAACAAACACACCGTATGACATTCAAGGAGTATTTGCAACAAACGCGCATCGGTTATGCGTGCAAACTATTGCAGGAGCACGATCTGAACATCGCGGAGATCGCCTATCAATCGGGGTTCGAGAATATTTCAAATTTCAACCGGCAATTCAAAAAAATCAAGGGAATCACTCCGACCCAATATCAGAACAATCTCAAAAGCTGAAATGCAAATCTCGCTAAAACGACAGGCTTGAAACAGTCCCGTTATACGGATCCATCGGCTGATCGTTCCTGCGTCCAAAGCGCATCAACAGCAGCCTAAAGTTCGATTCGATAGCTGATATTGGAAACAATATTCGCCACGCGTTCAAGTTCCACCGGCCCGGTAAGGTAGTTGTAACGATGACCGTAATAGTCCTTGTAGCCTGTCAGATTCAACACTTTCAAGGCAAATTCATGCGTCACACGCCGACGGTTAATCCGGTAGCTGACGGTCAAATGCGCAAACAGCATCCTAAGTTCAAAAGCAAGAAAAAAGCAGGGAAAATTTTGCTGTCGGAAGATTGTTATTAAATGGTGCGGATGGTCAATGTATTAATATTTAGTTATATGGACATATTCTTATTCTTATTAAGCTGCATATTGTCTGATATTCACATACGGAGTCCCTCGTTTTACAATGGCGAATGCTCTGGCAACGATTTTGTTGCGGATTATGTTGAGCGTGCTCATCTTCGATTTTCCTTCCGACTGCCTGCGGATGTAATATTCGCGCAGCTCCGGATCGTGCGAAGCCGCACTTACCGCCGCTAAATGGAGCAACCGTTTCAGTTGTTTATTAGCGATAGGACTTACTTGCGCAGGGCCTTTGACGCTGGTTCCGGATTGATGGCTGAACGGTGCTATGCCGCAGTAGCAGGCAAATTTGCGCCATGTTGCGAATTTGGTGATGTTACAAATATATACGATCATGTATGTCCCCACGATAAGACTTACACCTTTTAGCGAAGTTGTCAATTTGAAAGAGGTTTTAAGGTCTGGGTTGGTGTTAATTATATGCTTGATCGCGGCTTCTATTTTCTTGATTTCCGATTTCAAGGCAGTTATTATGGCGTCATACGTTGCAAATAGGTCAGACAGTTCCTCATGTCCGATACCCCTCTGAACCTCATTGACTGCCATGATATACCCGGACAAGGCTCTTGCGGTCTTATCTCTCAACGTGAGAAGAAAATGCAGTCTTTGTAATATCTTTGGCCGGTAATTTCGTCACGACGATCTTGTCCCGGAATCTGGAAGCGTATTCGGCAATGCGTTTGGAATCGACGACGTCATTCTTTCCACGTACAATACCCATGGAACGTTTGATTTCCAAAGGCGAAACCATTGCAAATACAATATGCTGCGATTCCAGAAATGCAGCCAAAGCCATCGAATAAACGGCCGTATGTTCGAAGCAAATAAAAGCGGATTGGCGCTTCGTGCATTTCTCTATCCATTGAAGAATGGCCGGAAAATCGTTCGAATTGTTCTTGAATCTGAGGTGCGACCGTACTTCGAGGATAAATACATCCAATGTGAATTTCGAAACATCAATTCCTACATGAACCTCACTTTGCATGATGCATAAAATTTTAGTTAATAATAAGTTGCTCTCGACTGAAGTTGTTTTTAAGACCTGATGTCTATCACCCTAACAGATCCCCGGCAACATAAAAGTCATTGATGAGGACAAATGCTCATCACAGGACTTTCTCCTTGCGAGCTGTTATGTTCACCCCATAATGGCTTTTATAAAATTAATTCAATCACTACTGTCCCGTAAAAGTGGATAAATAGTTCTTTGAAATTATTGAAATATAGTCAATTACACGGTTTTTTGAAATGAAACGGACTTGATTTTGCAACTTTGCAGTCTAATACAAATGGCTGCTATGTTCCAAGACAAATACGTATTCTCTCAATTAACCGCTTTTCTGAACAGGACTCAGTTCAACAACTATGTTCGCAAGTATGATGGCAACAGATATGTGAAACATTTTACTTGCTGGAATCAGATGCTCGCGATGATGTTTGGACAACTGAGTAACCGTGAAAGCCTGCGAGACTTAATCGTTGCTTTCGAGGCGCATAGGGCCAAGCAATATCATCTTGGTTTAGGTCGTGAACCGATAGCCAAAACAACTCTTGCGACAGCCAACCAGAACCGTGATTACAGAATCTTCGAAGACTTTGCATTCTATATGATGAAGGAAGCCTGCGAGAAGCGGACGACCAACATCCTTGACATTTCCGGAAAGAAATATGCGTTTGATTCAACAACGATTCCGTTGTGTCTTGCAACATTCCCATGGGCAAAGTTCCGAAGCAAGAAAGGAGGGGTGAAAGCTCATGTCTTATACGACATTGAAGCACAAGTTCCTGCTTTCTATACCGTAACCACTGCTTCAAAGCATGATTCCACAGCAATGTCTTCAATCCATTATGAACCAAATGCTTATTATATATTCGACAGGGCTTATGACTCCTTTAAAGAACTCTATAGGATACATCTTACAGACTCTTTCTTTGTTGTCAGAGCCAAGACAAACTTAAAGTATAAGACAGTCAAATGGAAGCGAAGAATGCCAAAGAACATAATGACAGATGCGGAAGTGAAACTGACCGGATATCTCTCCGAGAAAAAATATCCTGAGTCATTCAGACTCGTCCGATATTACGACGAAGAGGATGACCGTGAGTTCACTTTCTTGACGAATGCAAAACAACTTTCTGCACTGGATGTCGCCAATCTTTATAAGAAAAGATGGTTAATCGAGCTGTTCTTCAAATGGCTCAAGCAGCATCTCAAGATAAAGAAATTCTGGGGCACAGCAGAGAACGCTGTTCGCATACAAATCAGTGTGGCTATTATCACGTACTGTCTTGTGGCTATTGTCCAACATGATATGAAGTTGAAACGTTCAACCTATGAAGTTTTGCAAATTCTCAGCATATCATTGACTGACAAAACCCACTTGCGTGACCTGTTCGACAAGACTAATTTCAATGATGTCAAAGATCTAAATGATCCCCTGATTCCGGGGCTTTTTGATTAATTGTTTAACTCGTCCCATTTTAACGGGACACTAATGAATATTTTTTATAAGTTAGACTTTTAATATTTATTATGTTTCGGATTGGATAATATCCAATCTTTAGGAATATCTACTCCATAAGGTAATATCTTCGTGAATAAATCTTGGCTCCCACATTTCCTCTCCATTTTTATTTTTGGTTTTAATAGAATCTAAAAACTTTTTAGTAGATGACAAAATATAAATTATGTTGTTATATGCCTAATTATTAGTTGTTTATATTTGCAAAAGTCCCTAAGAATCAGTATCTTTAAAGAAAAGTTTGCCCGCTTTTTCGTATGAAGACAACTGACTTTAAGGACTTGGGCAAAGTTAACCAAATCCTTCCGATGATGCAAGAACATTTTGGGAAATCGATGAATCTGGCCCGCATAAAGTTTATGGCTTTCATGCTCCATGCCCTGTGTGTAGTACAGACCGTAAGCCTCCATAAACTCGCGGCGGCAATGCCAACCTCTGTTGAAAGGGACTCCAACCTTCGCCGCATTCAAAGATTCATAGCCAAGTACGCCCTCAACTTTGACCTTGTGGCGCAGATGATATACTCTCTGCTTCCCGTCAAGACAGGGCTGGTGCTGAGCATGGACCGTACAAACTGGAAGTTCGGTGATTTCAACATCAACATCCTCATGCTCGGCGTGGCATACAAGGGGATTGCATTCCCATTGATGTTCAGCCTTCTGCCTAAGAAAGGGAACTCCAATTGGAAGGAACGCAAGGCAATCGTTGAACGATTTGTCCGGCTGTTCGGCTCCGAATGCATCGACTCTCTTGTTGCCGACCGGGAGTTTGTCGGCAAGGATTGGATCGGTTGGCTCAACCGCAATCATATACGATATTATATCCGGATCCGGCAGAATTTCTGGCTTGTCAAGCCTTCCACAGGGGAAAGAATCCGTGCATGGTGGCTCTTCAATTCCCTGAAAGTGGGGCAGGAAAGATTTTATTACAAGCTTTTCCTGCACAAAGGTGAGTACGTTTATCTTGCCGGAAGCCGAATCAAGAACTCCGACGGTGTGCCTGAACTTCAGATCCTCATCTGCTTCAAACGCCCGGAAAAGGGTGTCGACACTTATAAAAGGCGATGGGAGATCGAGACCGCATTCCGGGCTATGAAATCCTCCGGATTCAATATCGAAGACACGCATTTGCGCGACACAGAGCGGATTGCAAGACTTCTGGCAATGGTTTGTATTGCTCTTGTATGGGCGTATCTCGTTGGGGAACATAAAGATGAAAACGTAAAGCCTATAAAGACATTGAAACATGGACGTAAAGCCAAATCTTTAGTAAAGTACGGCTTGGAGGAAATCTCCAACGTGCTTTTTCGACCAATTTATGTCCCGAAATTTGATGTATTCAAATTTTTGTCATGTACTTAGTAAAAACTTATTCAGTTCTTTATCTTTTAGCTCGTCGGATAAAAGATAGAGATAACAGTCAGGAGGATATTGATTCCCAGGGGTACAATCGACATAGCACTTATATTTATTTGAATAAATAAAGCTATGGTGTACAGCCATTATCGTTGGCTCTTTAGATATAATTAAGGCTACATAAGATATAACGATCCCCTCACAATAGTTGCAACATTCTCCGAATGCTCCTAATAAGTTGTTAAGACTGCAAATGAAGAGTGCGTTACTATTACATGCCCCAGGAGTTACCCAACTCCATATTGTTAGATTTTTTGTTTCTGGAACATCGGCTACCATTTTTGTTTTATACTCGTCGAAACTAATTACATGGTAAGCCCTATTATAGACTTTGCATGTGTCTTTGTAGTAGTTCTTGGTTTTCATAAATATTAAGTTTTAGGGTGTCGGAATCACCTGTTATCATAAAGATACAAAAAATGAGGACAAACATCGACAAGGGAGCTAAATTAAGTTCACCTGCCAATGTTTGTCCTTGCTCTCTCCTTACAATAGATGTTGCATTGCAGCGTCGATTTGTGAGTTCTCGAATGAATCCAAATAGATTTGTGTCGTGGATAGATCAGAGTGTCCCAGCGATTCGGAAATCAAGGCTACGCTTACTCCTGACCGCTTTAAGACGGTTGCGTATGTGTGGCGGGCAACGTAGGTTGTCAAGTTCGTTGCCAGTCCCAGCCGTTTGCTCCACTCTTTCAACTCTCGGTTTATATGAATCAGAACCTTATGCACCCTATTGTGAATCTGCTGTTCGGTACGATGCACATGACGATCAAGAATAGGAAAGATATAGTCCTCCTGCATAGCTTCCGAACGGGTGTACTTGGCAATGATCTCCTTTGCCTGCGGATGCAATCGACAAGTCATCGTTTTCCCTGTCTTATGACGGCGATAGAAAATCCGATCCTCTTCCATATCGACGTAGCGTAAGGTGGCAATATCCTTGAAATTGATTCCAGCCGAAAAGTAAGAAAACAAGAATATATCCCTTGCAAAATTGGTATAGGGAGACCTCGTTACGGGTAATTCTGCCTGCATCAATCGTTGTATATCCTCTTTATGAATGGCTCGTTTACGTGTCTGCGTCCAATGCTTTCCTACTTTATAGAGCACGAATGGATTCTCCTTGCAAAGGAAAATCTTGTCAGCAACGGCCTTATTGTAAACGGCTTTCAGTACACTGAATTTCGTGGCTATCGAGTTGGATTGGTTGCCCTTTCCACGCAGGAATGTTTCGAAATCGCCCAGCAGGTTGGAAGTAATCTCCTCGAATCGTAATTTGGAGGGATGGAACTTAACGAGCGAGGTACGGGTCGCCGTATATTTAATGGCCGTATTGATTTTCCCCGCTTGTTTCATGGCTGCAATCTGTCGTTCGAAATAGCCGTCCACCAGTTGCGGAGTGCATTTTGCGGTCTGGTCAAATAGGTTGGTAAAATCAACCTCCATGTCCAATGCCTCCAACCGCTGGATTTTCTTTCGGAAAGTCGCTAATGTGCTGTCTATCTGGCTTTGCAGTGCAGCACGGTCGGGGCAGTCTGCCGTTATCATTTCAGCATCCTTATCCCAATAGTGAGGCTCTATCGATAGCCCCATAGCAACAAATTTCGTGGTTCGGTCGTGGGTAAATCGAAGCATCAACGGGGATCGACCTTGCTTATTGATTTTACCTGTCCGTAAAACAACTTTGATTTTCATTTACTTGCGTGTTGCGCAAGTAATCGAGAGTAGCAGATTTAGGGTACAACAATGGGTACAACATTTGCGCTCGGAAGCGCCTTTCAGACTCTATCCCAGTCCCGAAGCGGCACAAAAAAAGAGGCTACTTAAATCGTAACCTCTTGATTTCCAGAGCTGTTGACGAGGCTTGAACTCGTGACCTCTTCCTTACCAATTAAGTATTAGTATTTATGTTAAATAACTAATATATAATAATTTATATTTAATTATTAAATATTATTACTCGATTTATTGCTCTATTTTTTTAATATTTTATAATAAATATCTAGTTACCAGTATGTTAAAAACTATATTATTATTTGTACTGGATTATTCGTTGATTGTTAGTTGATTAGCTCTCAATATATTGCTGGCTCAGGTATATTGGTTATATACCTTCACAACTCAGCAAGGTCAATTAAAGTCAGCTTCTTGCGGCTCTTTCGGTCTCTGAAATAAATTAGTCTGTCAGCCATTTCCATAAAGCATTTTGCTCTCCAAACTTTCAACCCTAGTAGATTGAGGACATTTTTTAGATTACCCTGTTCTTCAACCTGAGCGCCAGCACTTGTACAGAAATCTCTGACATTTACATTATGCATGGTTATTTCAGCGCGATAGATTTTGGGTGCAGTCCATCCCAGCCACTGGAGGAATCGTTCTTTTTTATATAAACTTTGTTCCGCTAGCTCTTTTGTCTTATCGTATATGCGCATTGATAAGCCTGTTTCTTTTTTGACCTGAGATAAATAGAGTGTTGGTAGCGATTCCAGCCGCTTGCGTGATGCACCATGAAACACTCCATAGTTAGGTAGTTTTTCATTAGGGTCAGTTATCTTTTTCCCATTTAAATACATGTCGTATGCTTCATAATTTTTGATAGCATGGGTAATTTTACTTATGAAATTAATATTGGAATCAAGGGCTAAATCAATCTGAGTTACATTGTTTAATTCCATGTCAAGTGTCTCTATAACATAGTATAGATATGAGATTTTGTTGTATTTATTGCCGCCTGCATCTATTCCTTCAACAGTATATAGAGCGGAGTTTTCAAACTCAAAAAATGCTTTTCCTAAATATTTGTGAGTGTCATTTAAAACGAGTGAGCCAAGTAAGACTTGTTCAGTCTGTTCTGCTTCGTCTAAAAGTACACTACATACAATAGTGTCTGTATCACATTCAATGCGTTTCAATGCGAACCCTTTGAAAACGATATAGTCTTGTTCATGCTTGTATATTCTTTCAAACAACCCTTCAGGCTGAATTAGACAAACCTTCAATTTGTCTATATTTACACTTGCTTTAATTGTCCTTCCCATATATCCGCTCCGTTTGAGTTTTATTTTCATCTGGCTTTGCAGGTAGCTCTGCCCAATATTTCTCCATGCTTTGTGCAATCTTGCGCTTGTGCTCTTCACTATGTCTACGTCCTTTTAAGGCTTGCGATATTGCCTGCTTCTGTTCATCAGACATATCATTTCTAAATTGTCTTTTCATATCATTAGTTTTATTTATTATTCAGTAGAGTAGATATACTACTTATAATAAATATAGTAACGATTGAAAAAGTACATAAATATACAGAAATATATTTATCAAACCGTTCTATGCCTATGATTGTAGGTAATTCGTTAACGACTTTAGGTAAGTTAAGTAGTTGAGGCTGGCTATGGTATAATGGTGAGGTGGCATAAATTAAAAGTAAAACTCCCAATAGTACAGGTGTCAAAATGTATTCAGAATAGACGTGTATTCAAATAATTCTATTAGTGTATTCATTACTATAAAGAAAACATGTTCATTTTTATCAAAGATTATTTTGAATACATAAATAAAGTTTGTATCTTTGAATAGTTAAATAACAGAATATGAAAACAGCAGTCATTTACGCACGAGTCTCCTCAACAACCGACCGGCAGAATACAGATAGACAAGTAGTAGACCTCTCTGCCTATGCCGATAAAAACGAGTATCAGGTAGAAAAGATTTTTACAGAGAACATTAGTGGAGCCAAGAAGAACGAAGAAAGACCTGTACTGTGTGAGTGCTTGGATTATTGCATTACTAACAAAATAGACACTCTTCTTATAAGCGAACTATCTCGCTTGGGACGCAACGTTGATGAGGTTCTTGCCAACGTAAGATTATGTAAGGATAAACACCTCAACATATACTTTCAAAAAGAGGCTCTATCCATTTTTCAAGCCGATGGTACAAAAAATCCATTTCTCAATATCTTTATCTCTGTGCTGGGGACCTGTGCAGAGATGGAACGCGAGAATATAAAGTTTAGGCTTAACTCCGGGCGAAAACTCTATATTGAGAATGGTGGTAAGTTAGGGCGGAAAGTAGGAAGTGTAAAATCTGCTGAACAAAAGAAAACACAATACAAACAAGTTATATCCTTGCTCAAAAAGGGGGAAAGTATCAGAAATACTGCTAAGATTGCAGGTGTAGGTGTTTCGACCGTTCAGCGTATAAAGAAAGAGTTTATATAGAAAGAGGAGGGGGCTAGCCCCCCCCCTCTTTTGTGTTGTAAGATTTTTTATTACACTCTATTTCTGAAATAGCCGTTTTAAAATGTCTGCGTGAGTTTGGGCTATTTTGTCTCGGTTAATGCTTATATAGTGATTTGCCGCAAGGCTTTTACTGCTGTGCCCAAGCCCTGCGTCAATGTACTCTTGCCCTAAATTATAGTCAACTGAGCAAATCGTTGCCCAAGAATCGCGTGCTGTATAATAACTGAAATCGTTGGGGTAGTTTAATATCTTGCGCAACTTACGTACAGCTTTTAATATCATACCTTTGAAACTATCGTATGAGGTATAATGATATTGAAACGCGAATAGGAAATCGGTATTGCCACAATCTTCTCTCCATACATTGGATTTGCAAGAATAGGGCTTTCCCAATCGTCTTATTGAATCCATTTCAGAAAGAGTTAAGCATATCTCTTTACCCGTTTTTTCGCGAATGTAATTCAAATCTTCTCTGTGAAAGTTCTTAGTTTTAAGATAATATAAATCTTTAAGATTCATACCTTGGAAGCAAAACGACAAAATGAATAAGTCTCTTGCCATCTGGATGGATAATGGATAGCTACTCAAATCGAAGTTTAGTATGCGTCTCAACTCATCTAGATTGAGTGTGTATATTTTCTTATTATTGGATTTTCGCGTAATAGAGACCTTACGGAATCCTTTCATTGCATTTGCAGATAACTTATCGTCGTCAATGGCGCAGTTTAAAACCGCTTTCAGAGTCGCTGCATAGGTCGCTATTGTTTCAGGGCTTCTCTGTTTGTATTTTATAATATTTTTTTGTTGATAGTGTTGGGGAATATATGGAGTTTCTTTCAAGTAAAAGAGAAAAGTCCGAATATATTCAGAGGTTATATCCCTAAATAGAATAGTGTCACTGCCTTTTGTTGTAATATTGAAAGCGACCAAAGACTTAAGCGCATATCTATACTTAGTTGCACTTTTGGGATGCAACATAGCAATACTTTGCCAATACTCTATAAAATCTCCATTACTGGTACCAACGACGTCTGTGTCAAAGTTCTTTATAAAATCGATAATGTAGCAAGCCTTCATGCCATGCAATCGATTGCTATTTCGCAAAACCTTAACTGCTGCTTGGGCTTTTTCTAAAAGCGAATCAAGCAAGTCGTTTTCTCTAACGCCTCCTTTTACCCTTTGCGGTTTGGCTAGCCATTGGGATTTCATTACCTCAACACAGGTAGCTAATGAAGATTGTGTATTGCCGTTGCGGACAATTAGGCGCACGGTGTACTTGCCGTTCTTGTTCTTGGTACGGTCTAATTGATAGTTAAGGGTCGCCATTTTACTCAGTTTTTGCTCGATTTTTTATACAATAAAAGTAAAAAATATCTTTGAGAACACCATCATTTTTTACTCGATTGTGCTGAGTTTAATGGGAGATATGTTGTTGATTTTAAGTGTAATATGTTGATTTATAGAGTTTTGTACAACAAAAAAAGGAAGGGGATTTCCCTTCCTTTTCGTGAGCTGTTGACGAGGCTTGAACTCGTGACCTCTTCCTTACCAAGGAAGTGCTCTACCACTGAGCTACAACAGCAATTTCCTTGTTGAGTGGTGCAAAAGTACACAAGAAAAATGAAATGACCAAAAAAATGTGCGCTTTTCACAATTATTTTCTATCTTTACTACCGAATTATAATCAAAACAGATGAAACGTATTCTGATAGTAGGCGCCGGAGGCCAAATCGGTTCCGAGCTGACAGTTTTTCTGCGCGGGATCTACGGTGGCGCCAATGTCGTGGCCACCGATATGCGCGAGTGCCGGAATTTGGGCGAGGACGGGCCTTTCGAAATCCTCAATGCCCTCGATGCCACCTCCATGGCTTCGGTTGTGGCCCGGCATCACATCGACACGATCTTCAATCTCGTGGCGTTGCTTTCGGCCGTCGGGGAGCGCAATCCCCAGATGGCCTGGAATGTCAACATGGGAGCACTGAACAATTCGCTCGAAGTGGCGCGCCAGCACCACTGCGCCCTGTTCACGCCCTCGTCGATCGGCGCTTTCGGCCCCTCGTCCCCCAAGGACAAAACCCCGCAGGACACGGTCATGCAGCCCACGACCATCTATGGGGTCTGCAAGGTGACCGGCGAGTTGTTGAGCAACTATTACCACCATAAATACGGCCTGGATACACGTTCGGTCCGGTTCCCGGGCATTATCTCGAACGTCACGCTCCCCGGAGGCGGAACGACCGACTATGCCGTGGAGATCTACTACGAGGCGGTCCGCAACGGGCGGTTCACCTGCCCGGTTCCGCCCGATGTCTACATGGACATGATCTATATGCCCGATGCCCTGCGTGCCTGTGTGGAGCTGATGGAGGCCGATCCGTCGAAACTCGTCCACCGCAACAGTTTCAACCTTGCATCGATGAGTTTCACGCCGGAGATCATATATGCCGAGATCCGGAAACGCCTGCCGGACTTCACGATGGACTACAACATCGACCCCGTGAAGAAGGAGATCGCCGAGAGCTGGCCCAATTCGCTGGACGACACCTGCGCCCGGGAGGAGTGGGGCTGGAAACCCGAATGGGACCTTTCGCGGATGACCGACGACATGTTGGCCCACATCCGTACGAAGCTGGGCGTGAGGTGATCCCTTTCCCGGAGGGCGGAGTGAGAAGATGGACGGTCGCCGGGGCAGGGTTTTTGCGCCGACGGCCGTTTTGTATGAACCCAATACACTGCAGCTTATGAAACGGATTATTCGCATCGTCGTGTTGGTCGTGCTGGTCGTGGCGGCGATTCTGGTAGGCGGGAGCCTCTACCTGCTACGCTACTCGCTGCGCCCCGAGGCGGCGATGGAGGCCAAGAACGCGACCTCCTATGAATATATGTATGGGGAGTATCCTTTCCTGGAGCCGTGGGTCGACAGCCTCCGGCAACGGGATGCGCTGCGCGACACGACGATGACGGGACGCGACGGCGAACGGCTCCATGCCCTGTATGCCTGGGCGCCGGAGCCGACGGACCGCACGGCGGTCATCGTCCACGGCTATACGGACAATGCGGTGCGGATGCTGATGATCGGCTACCTCTACAACCACGATCTGGGATTCAACATCCTGCTGCCGGACCTCTACTACCACGGCGAGAGCCGGGGCCGGGCCATCCGGATGGGGTGGAAGGACCGGCTCGACGTCCTGCAGTGGATGGAGGTGGCGAACGGAATCTTCGGCGGACATACGCAAATGGTCGTGCACGGCATCTCGATGGGTGCCGCGACGACGATGATGGTTTCGGGCGAGGAGCAGCAGCCCTACGTGAAGTGTTTCGTCGAGGATTGCGGCTACACGAGCGTGTGGGACCAGTTTTCGAAGGAGTTGAAGGGGCAGTTCTCGCTGCCGGCGTTTCCGCTGCTGAATGTGGCGAGCGGGCTGTGCGACGTGAAGTACGGCTGGAATTTCCGCGAGGCTTCGGCCTTGAAACAGGTGGCGAAGTGCGACCGGCCGATGCTGTTCATCCACGGGGATGCCGACGATTACGTCCCGACGTGGATGGTCTATCCGCTGTACGAGGCGAAACCCGGCGAGAAGGAGTTGTGGGTGGTCTCCGGCGCAGCCCACGCCTTGTCGTATCGCGACAACCGCGCCGAGTATACGCGGCGGGTCGGGGAGTTTGTCGGGAAGTATATCCCGAATGACCGGATTCCGGAGGTTCTGGAATAAACAGATAAGATTAAAATATGGAGTCCCAAGAGGCGCAATCGCGCAACGAGGTTTTTTATCGGACGTTGGAGGAGGCGATCGGGCGGCTTCCGGCCGAGATGCGGGCACGGCTTTACCGTCCGTGTGCCGAGGCGTGTGTCCGGGATGGTGTGCTGGTCGAACTGCGTCGGCAGTTCGAGGAGTGCGGATGCGACCTCGACCGTCAGTATGCGAAATACGGGCGTTCGCCCTATTTCTTCGCTGATGTCATCGAGCCGGGCCGGGTCTATGAGATGGGTTATCCGCGCTGCCTGTGTCCGCAGGTCGAGGCGGGATTCACCGCAGCGCCGACCCATTGCGAATGCTCCCGGCAGAGCATCCTCTATGTGCTGGAGGAGCTGTTGCCGGGGCGGGAGATTACGGTGGAGACGCTTGAAACGGTGTTGGACGGCGGTTCGGAGTGTCGCTTCCGGGTGACGGTCGGGAAGGCGAATAGCCGCACTTTGCTTGGAGCGGAACCGTTTCGGGAGCAGCACGCACGCCCGGAACGGGAGGCTGAAAAGGCCTGATCTTTCTGCGCCCGTTCAGTGTGTGCTGCTCCCGAAACCCGTGAAAAGCAACTTGCGGCTGGTTTTGGTGGTACCTTTTGCCACCAAAAGGTACCTGCTGAACCGGGGCTTCGGCATTTGTTTTCGATCCGGCAGTTTGCCATACGCCATAAGCTGCCGTTTTGTAAAACGAAAACCGGAGGCTCGAAGAGTCTCCGGTTTTCGTTTTGCGGAATATCGCTTATTCGGCCTTTCCGTCCGAGCCGAGCACCTCCTTGATCTTGTGGATGTAGAGCTTCTTCATGTTGTCACGAGCCGGACCCAGGTACTTGCGGGGGTCGAACTCTGCGGGCTTCGTGGCGAAGACCTCACGGATGGCGGCGGTCATGGCCAGACGCGAGTCGGAGTCGATGTTGATCTTGCAGACAGCGCTCTTGGCAGCCTGACGCAGCTCCTCCTCGGGAATACCTACGGCAGCCTTCAGCGCGCCGCCGTACTTGTTGATCGTGTCGACCTCCTCCTGGGGTACGGACGACGATCCGTGGAGCACGATGGGGAAGCCCGGAAGCTCCTTCTCGATGGCAGCCAACACGTCGAATGCCAAGGGGGGCGGAACCAGACGGCCCGTCTTCGGGTCTACGGTGCACTGCTCGGGGGTGAACTTGTAGGCTCCGTGCGACGTACCGATCGAGATGGCCAGCGAGTCGACGCCGGTCTTGGTCACGAAGTCAACGACCTCCTCGGGTTTGGTGTAGTGGCTCTCCTCGGCGGCCACCTCGTCCTCGACACCGGCCAGCACGCCCAGCTCGCCCTCGACCGTCACGTCGAACTGATGGGCATACTCAACGACCTTCTTCGTCAGGGCGACGTTCTCGTCGTAGGGGAGCGACGAGCCGTCGATCATCACCGACGAGAATCCCATGTCGACGCAGCTCTTGCAGAGCTCGAACGAATCACCGTGGTCGAGGTGCAGGACGATCTGGGGTTTCTCCCAGCCGAGCTCCTTGGCGTACTCGACGGCACCCTCGGCCATGTAGCGCAGCAGGGTCTGGTTTGCGTAGTTGCGGGCGCCCTTCGATACCTGGAGGATGACGGGCGACTTGGTTTCGGCAGCGGCCTGGATGATGGCCTGGAGCTGCTCCATGTTGTTGAAGTTGAACGCCGGGACGGCATAACCTCCTTTGATGGCCTTGGCAAACATCTCACGGGTGTTCACGAGGCCCAGATCTTTGTAGGATACCATAGTATTAGTTGTTAGAGAATTTGTGTCTCATCAAAAACCGCACAAATTTACTAAAAAATCTAAAAAACAGTCTCTTTTTGTGAAAAAAATAACAGAGCTCCGGAAATAGTTGTACAATCCGGATTGTTTTTTGTACTTTTGCATGGATAAAAACCGCAGACAACAACAAACACATACGATCATGGCAGAATTCATTTATCAGGAGCCGTTCCCGATTCAGGAGGACAAGACGAAGTACCGTCTTTTGACGAAGGATTACGTGAAGGTCGTCGAGTGCGACGGACGCAAGATCCTGAAGGTGGACCCGAAGGGTCTGGAGGTCTTGTCGAAGGCGGCCTACAGCGACGTCTCGTTCTACCTTCGCGCTGCGCACCTGCAGAAGCTGCGCAACATCCTGGAGGATCCCGAAGCGACGGACAACGACAAGTTCGTGGCCTATACGATGCTGCTGAACCAGTGCGTGGCGGCCGAGGGCGAGCTTCCGACGTGCCAGGATACGGGTACGGCGATCTGTATCGGCCACAAGGGCGAGGACGTCTGGACGGGTGCCGACGATGCGGAGTGTATCGCGCGGGGCGTCTACGAGACCTACAGGGAGCGGAACCTGCGCTATTCGCAGGTGGTTCCCTTCACGATGACCGACGAGAAGAACTCGGGCACGAACCTCCCGGCGCAGATCGACATCTACGGCGGCAAGCCCGGCATGGAGTATGAGTTCCTCTTCATCACCAAGGGCGGCGGTTCGGCCAACAAGACCTTCCTCTACCAGCAGACCAAGGCGCTGCTGAACGAGGAGTCGTTGACGAAGTTCATCCAGCAGCATATCTTCGACCTCGGGACGTCGGCCTGCCCTCCCTATCACCTGGCGATCTGCATCGGCGGGACGTCGGCCGAGATGTGCCTCTCGACGGTGAAGAAGGCTTCGGCGGGCTATCTCGACGAGCTGCCCACCTCGGGCAACGAGGGCGGGCGCTGCTTCCGCGACCTGGAGTGGGAGGAGAAGGTGCTGAAGATCTGCCGTCAGAGCGGCGTCGGTGCCCAGTTCGGCGGCAAGTATCTCGTGCATGACGTGCGTGTGATCCGTGCTCCGCGCCATGCGGCGTCGTGCCCCGTGGCCATCGGCGTGAGCTGCTCGGCCGACCGCAACATCAAGGCGAAGATCACCCCGGAGGGTATCTTCCTCGAAGAGTTGGAGAAGAATCCGGCGCGTTTCCTGCCCGCCGAGGCCCCGGCCATGTCGCCCGCGGTGGACATCGACCTCGACGAGGGGATGGACAAGGTGCGCGAGATCCTCACGAAATACCCGATCAAGACGCGCCTGAATCTGAAGGGTACGCTCATCGTGGCGCGCGACATCGCCCACGCGCGCATCAAGCAGATGCTCGACGAGGGCAAGCCGATGCCGGAGTACTTCAAGAAGCACCCGGTCTACTACGCCGGTCCGGCCAAGACGCCGCAGGGCATGGCTTCCGGATCGTTCGGTCCGACGACGGCCGGGCGTATGGACCCCTACGTGGACCTCTTCCAGAAGCACGGCGGTTCGCTGGTGATGGTGGCCAAGGGCAACCGCTCGCAGGCCGTGACGGACGCCTGCAAGGCCAACGGCGGATTCTACCTCGGTTCGATCGGCGGTCCGGCCGCCATTCTGGCCAAGAACTCGATCAAGTCGGTCGAGGTGGTGGACTTCCCCGAACTGGGCATGGAGGCCGTACGGAAGATCTACGTGGAGAACTTCCCGGCATTCATCATCGTCGACGACAAGGGCAACGACTTCTTTGCCGATTTCAAGCATTGAAAATCCGCCCTTCGGAGATACTAAACGGCAACGCTTTGCGTTGTATTTTCGGACTTGCGGCCGTAAGCGGGGTCTCCGGGTTTCCGGGGGCCCTTCGCGGCGGTCGGCAAGGGGCATGACAATACTTTTTCGGGTTTTCCGGCTCGGGATCCGTCATGGTTGCGGACCGGGTTTCGGAAGCCTGATGAACGGACCTATCGCTTTGATTCAATGAAAGCTTTCTTTGCGAAATTATCGCTGGCGGCACTCTTCGCACTGGTGGTCTTCCCGGCCTTTGCCGACGAGGAGGTCACCTTCGAGGCCAACTCCCCGCTGACGGTCTCCCTGGGCGGGGCCTTCCGCGTGGAGTTTGCACTCAATGCCAAGCCGGACCGGGAGACGTTCGAGGCTCCGACGTTCGAGGGTTTCGACGTGCTGGCCGGTCCTGCGGAATCCACGGGGTCGTCGATCCAGATCATCAACGGGTCGATGACCAAGAGCGTGAGCCACACCTATACGTTCGTGCTGCTGCCGCAGGCGGCGGGTACGGTGACGATCGGAGCCGCGACGGTGAAGGTCGACGGCAAGGTCTACCGGACGCAGCCGCTTCCGATCGAGGTGGTGGACGAGGGTGACGGAGGACGCCAGCAGCAACAGCCGTCGCAGGGCCGGGGTGCCGGAGACGGGGGCCGCTCCGAGGCTCAGCACCAGATCGGCAAGGATGATATTTTGCTGCGGGCCGTCGTGTCGCGCACGTCGCTCTACAAGAACGAGCCGCTTCACGTGACCTTCAAACTCTATACGCGGGTTCCGTATGTGAATATCGTTCCCGAATCGGCCCCGTCGTTCAACGGTTTCTGGTCGCAGGACCTCACGGATCCGAATGCGTCGCGCGTGGACCGTGAGACCTACAACGGCAAGGTCTACGAGACGCGCGTACTGCTCGATTACCTGCTCTACCCGCAGCAGGTCGGGACGCTGACGATCGATCCGGTGGATATGACGGTCGTGGCGCAGGTGGTGATCCAGAGCCGGAACGCCGATCCCTTCTTCGGGACGGGACGCGAGGTACTGAACGTGCCGCGCAAGGTGCAGAGCCAGCGTACGACGGTGACGGTCAAACCGCTTCCGGATGGGGCTCCGGCCAGTTTCTCGGGGGCCGTCGGTTCCTTCACGATGGATACGGAGTTCCCGGAGGAGCGCCTGGCGGCCAATTCGGGGGCGAATATCCGGGTGAAGATCTCGGGTCGTGGGAACCTGACCTTCGTGCAGGCCCCGAAGCTGCAGCTCCCGACGTCGTTCGAGCTCTACAACGTGAAGACCACCGAGTCGATCAACGCTTCGTCGTCGGGGATCTCCGGCTACCGGCAGTTCGAATATCCCTTCATTGCGCGGGCCGAGGGCACCTATGAAGTGGAGCCCGTGGATTTTACCTACTTCGATCCGCAGCGGATGCAGTACATGACGCTGCGTTCGAAACCGTTGTCGCTGGAGATCATGCCCGATGCCCGCGGAGGCGGCGATGCGGTGGTGATGCAGGGCCGCGGGATGTCGAAGGAGGAGGTGCGGCTGCTGGGCGAGGATATTCGCTTCATCAAGCTGGGCAGTGCGCAACTGCGTTCGGTTTCGGTTCCGTTCCTCTTCAGCACGACGTACTGGATTCTGTTGGTGGCCATTCTGCTTCTCTTTGCCGTAGCCTACGTAGCGCTGCGGCGTCAGATCCGGGAGTCGCAGAACGTGGCGCTGGTGCGGGGCAAGCGGGCGAACAAGGTCGCCGTACAACGTTTCCGGGTCGCCAAGCGCTACATGGAGGAGCAGAACCGCCATGCCTTCTACGAAGAGATGCTGCGGGCGCTGTGGGGCTACATGAGCGACAAGTTCAACATCCCGATGGCGAACCTCACGAAGGAGAACGTCCGCGAGGAGTTGCACAAGCGGGGCGTCTCGACGGAGGATTCGCAGCGCTTTACGGATATCATCACGCGCTGCGACGAGGCGCAGTACTCGCCGGTGGAGTCGACTCGGATGGGGGATGTCTACTCGGAGGGTGTGAACCTGATTTCGCAGATCGAATCGGCAATCAAACGGTGATCGAACTATGAAACGACTATTTTTGATACTGCTTCTGGCCTGGGGTGCCGGCGAGGTGCTTGCTCAGGGGGCCGATCCGGAGATGACGGCCGATACGGCGGAGGAGGCGGACAGCGTGGCGTATCCGACGGACGGAACGCCGGTGCCGGTCGGCAAGGCGACCCCCGACCGGCTGTGGGATCTGGCCAATACGGCCTATGTCAACGGCGACTACCATGCCGCCGCGGGGTATTACGAGGAGATTCTCTCCCGGGGGCTGAGTTCGGTGAAACTCTACTACAACCTGGGAAACGCCTACTTCAAGGAGGATCGTCTCGGCGAAGCGATTCTCAATTACCGGCGTGCGTTGCGCCTGTCGCCGGGCAGCGACGACATCCGTTACAACCTGGGGGTTGCCGAGGCGCGCACGAAGGACAACATCGAGGCGATCCCGGAGTTTTTCCTGACGACGTGGGTGCGGGGTGTGCGTCATACGATGAGCTGCACGGCGTGGAGCCTCTTCTCGCTGGCGGCGCTGGTTTGCGCCCTGTCGCTGTTCCTGACCTATCTGCTGGCACGCCGTTTGTCGTTGCGCAAGACGGGTTTCTACGGAACGCTGATCGCCTTTGTGCTGTTTATCCTGACGACGTGGTTCGCGCTGGGTGTGCGGCGTGAGATGCTCGACGATTCGCAGGCCGTGGTGATGTCGCTCTCGACGGCTGTGAAGAGCTCCCCGGACAAGTCGGCCACGGACCTCTTCGTGCTGCACGAAGGAACGCTGGTCGAGATCACGAACCGGCTCGACGACTGGTGCGAGATCACCATTGCCGACGGCAAGAAGGGGTGGCTGGAGTCGAAAACCATCGAGACGATTTAGATGTCGCGGCTCTTGCAGGATGTGGTCGGGGAGTTGTCGAAACTCCCGGGTGTGGGGCGGCGCACGGCGTTGCGGCTGGCGATCCACCTGCTGCGGATGGATCGGGAGTCGGTGGCCGCGATGACGGAGAGCATCGACCGCTTCCGCAACGAGGTGAAGTATTGCACGCGGTGCAACAACCTCTCGGACGAGGCGGTCTGCCCGATCTGTGCGGATCCCGAACGGGATCACACGACGATCTGCGTCGTGGAGCAGGTGGTCGACGTGCTGTCGATCGAGAATACGCGCCAGTACCGGGGGCTGTATCATGTCCTGGGGGGTGTGATCTCGCCCATGCAGGGCATTTCGCCCTCGGACCTGAAGATCGACCTGCTGTGCGAGCGGATCGAGGCGGGGGGCGTGCGGGAGGTGATCCTGGCGATCTCGACCTCGGTGGAGGGGGAGACGACGCTTTTCTACCTGATGAACCGCCTGCGGCACTATCCGGACCTGAAGATCACGGCGATTGCCCGGGGTATCGGCTTCGGCGACGAACTGGAATACGTGGATGAACTGACGATTGCGCAGGCGCTGCGGAACCGTCGGGAGATCGAATAGAGAGACGGAATTTTTAAACAGATAAACGTTATGGAATTTCTGACAAACGAGAAACTCACGATCGTGGGTGCAGCCGGCATGATCGGCTCGAACATGGCACAGACGGCACTGATGATGCGCCTGACGCCGAACATTTGCCTGTACGACCCGTTCGGCCCGGCGCTGGAGGGTGTGGCCGAGGAGCTGTACCACTGCGCTTTCGAGGGCGTGAACATCACCTGGACGACCGACATCAAGGAGGCGCTGACGGGTGCCGCCTACGTAGTATCGTCGGGCGGTGCGGCGCGCAAGGCGGGCATGACGCGCGAGGACCTGCTGAAGGGCAACGCGCAGATCGCCGAGGAGTTCGGCAAGAACCTCAAGGCCTACTGCCCGGATGTAAAACACGTGGTGGTGATCTTCAACCCGGCCGACATTACGGGTCTGATTACGCTGATATACAGTGGGCTGAAGCCTTCGCAGGTGACGACGCTGGCGGCGCTCGACTCGACGCGCCTGCGTTCGGAACTGGCCCGTTACTTCAAGATTTCGCCCGACGAGGTGCGCAACTGCCGCACCTACGGCGGTCACGGCGAGCAGATGGCGGTTTTCGCCTCGACGACGCTGGTGGCCGGCAAGCCCCTGTCGGAGTTGATCGGCACGCAGATGCCCGAGGCCGATTGGGCCGAACTGCAGCAGCGGGTGATCCAGGGCGGCAAGCACATCATCGACCTGCGGGGCCGCTCGTCGTTCCAGAGCCCGGCCTACGTCTCGATCTGCATGATCGCTGCGGCCATGGGCGGCAAACCCTTCGAGTATCCGGCCGGGACGTATGTCCACAACGGGGAGTTCAACCACATCCTGATGGCCATGGAGACCGAGATCACGAAGGACGGTGTACGCTACAAGGATGTGAAGGGCACGCCCGAGGAGCACAAGAAGCTCAAGGAGAGCTACGAGCACCTCTGCAAGCTGCGTGACGAGGTGATCGGGATGGGTGTGCTGCCCGCTATCGACAAGTGGGGTGAGCTGAACCCGAATCTGAAATAATCGCGCGAGCGAGCCTATGACGAAGCCCTCTTCCCCGAGCGGGGAGGAGGGCTTTTTGTGTGAGGGCATCGGTGCAGGATTCGGAGTGTAGTGCGGCAATCCGGTGCGGTCCCGGTGTGGCGCTCTTGCGTGCGCCCCGAGGAGTTATGGCTTGGCCTGGAAGACGGCGCGCAGTTCGCCGTTGGAGAGGATCAGCAGCATCGGGCCGTCCATATCGTAGTGGGTGGCCGATTCGAGCGCCTCGATGAAGGCGTGTTCGCGTTTCAAATCGGGGCAGGCCATGCGTGTGGCGGCCAGCGGCCCGATCTTGAGTGAGCGTTTCTCGTCGCTCCTGTAGGTGCCGGAGAGGCGGTTGCAGGCCCCCACGCCGGAGAGCTGTCCGTTCTCGGCCGAGAGCGTGACGGTGAAACATCCCTCCCGGGGCTGGATGGTTTCGCCGCCGAGCTGGATCAGCTGCCATTCGGTACCGACGAGCGGGCGGCGGGTCTTCTTCTGGTAGGAGCGGCAGTGGCAGCATCCGGCCATAAGCGCCGCAAGGCCAGCGACTACCGCGATTCGAAGCAAAAATTTCATGGTTTTTCGATTGTGTGATGCTGCAAATATAGAGAATTAATCGTACCTTTGGTGACCCAACGAACCATTTATCTATGAAAAAGATCATCGCATCGCCGCAGGCCCCCAAAGCCGTGGGGCCTTATTCCCAGGCCGTTGAGACGGGCGGGACGCTTTATGTTTCGGGTCAGCTGCCTCTCGACGGCGCTACGGGCCGCATGGCCGAGGGCGTCGAGGCCCAGACGCGCCAGTCGCTGACGAACATCGGCCACATCCTCCGCGAAGCGGGCTACGACTTCTCGGATGTGGTGAAGACGACGGTCCTGTTGCAGTCGATGGGCGACTTCGCGGCGATGAATGCCGTCTATGCGGAGTTCTTCACGGGCGACAAACCGGCCCGGGTCTGCTACGAAGTGGCCGCCCTTCCGATGGGTGCCCGGGTGGAGATCGATGCCGTGGCCGTGAAATAAAATCCTGCGGCCATTCCCTGTGCGCGTCCCGGATCCCCCGGGGCGCGTCTTTTCGCCTTTTGTAGATAAATTGTCGATAAAATTGCTTCCGGGATCTGGCTTTTTCGTGGGAAAAGTTTGAAATTTGTAGAACCGCACGTTTGCCCCGTGCGTTTGTCCCGGAAAGGGTGGAAAAATGCTGAAAAACTGAAAAAATAGATAAGAGTCAAGAAGTTATGTCTAAAACAGCCAATGTCGGGGCGCCGCAGAAGGTCGATTACAACGATGCGGTCGCCGAATCGAAAAAGTATTTCGAGGGTGACGATCTCGCCGCTACGGTGTGGGTGAGCAAGTACGCCCTGAAAGACTCTTTCGGAAACATCTACGAGCGTTCGCCGCGGGAGATGCACCAGCGTATTGCCGCGGAGATCGAGCGTATCGAGCGGAAGTATCCGAACCCCCTCAGCAAGGAGGAGGCTTTCGAACTGCTCGACCATTTCCGGTACGTGATTCCGCAGGGCGGTCCGATGACCGGTATCGGAAACAATTTCCAGGTTGCGTCGCTGTCGAACTGCTTCGTCATCGGGCACAAGCATCCGGCCGACTCCTACGGCGGGATCTTCCGCATGGACGAGGAGCAGGTGCAGTTGATGAAACGGCGCGGCGGCGTGGGCCATGACCTTTCGCACATCCGCCCGACGGGCAGCCCGGTGCTGAACTCGGCCCTCACGTCGACGGGGATCGTCCCGTTCATGGAGCGCTACTCGAACTCGACGCGCGAGGTGGCGCAGGACGGCCGCCGCGGGGCCCTGATGCTGACGCTCTCGATCAAACACCCCGACGCCGAGCGCTTCATCGACGCCAAGGTCGATACGGGCAAGGTTACGGGTGCGAATGTCTCGATCAAGATCGACGACGAGTTCATGCGTGCGGCGCTGGCCGGGAAGAAGTACCACCAGCAGTTCCCGATCGTCTCGGACCAGCCCAAGTTCGAGCAGGATATCGACGCGAAGAAACTCTGGGAGAAGATCATCCACAATGCGTGGAAATCGGCCGAGCCGGGCGTGCTGTTCTGGGATACGGTGATCCGCGAGAGCATCCCCGACTGCTATGCCGATGAGGGTTTCGTGACGGTTTCGACGAACCCCTGCGGGGAGATTCCGCTCTGCCCCTACGATTCGTGCCGTCTGCTGGCGATGAACCTCTTCAGCTATGTGGACAACCCGTTCAAGACCGACGCGAAGTTCAACTTCGAAAAGTTCCGTGACCATGTGGGCAAGGCCATGCACATGATGGACGACATCATCGACCTGGAGTTGGAGAAGGTGGAGCAGATCATCGCCAAGATCGAAGGCGATCCCGAGGATATGGATGTCCGCCGTGTGGAGCTGGAACTCTGGAAGAAGATCCGGACGATGGCCCAGAAGGGACGCCGCACGGGCCTCGGCATCACGGCCGAGGGTGACATGCTGGCCGCCCTGGGGTTGCGCTACGGTTCGCAGGAGGCGATCGACTTCGCCGTGGAGGTGCAGAAGACGCTGGCGCTGGCCGCCTACGGGGCTTCGGTGAAGATGGCCGCCGAGCGCGGGGCCTTCCCGATCTACGATACGGCCAAGGAGGCGAACAATCCGATGATCGCACGGATCCGGGAGGCCGATCCTGCGCTCTACGAGGAGATGACGAAGGTCGGGCGGCGCAACATCGCCATGCTGACCATCGCACCGACGGGTACGACGTCGCTCATGTCGCAGACCACGTCGGGAATCGAGCCTGTTTTCCGCACGGTCTACAAGCGCCGCCGGAAGATCAACCCCTCGGATCACGACACGCATGTCGACTATGAGGATGAAACGGGCGAGAAGTTCCAGGAGTACAACGTCTACCACCACAACTTCGTGAAGTGGCTGGAGGCGAACGGCTACGACACGTCGAAACTGGCGACGATCTCCGACGAGGAGCTCGCCAAGTGGGTGGAGGCGTCGCCCTACCACGGCGCTACGGCCAACGACATCGACTGGGTGGCCAAGGTAAAGATGCAGGGTGCGATCCAGAAGTGGGTGGACCACTCGATCTCGGTGACGGTGAACCTCCCGAACAACGTTTCGGAGGAGTTGGTTGCCGATGTCTACCGTACGGCCTGGGAGTGCGGTTGCAAGGGCGTCACGGTCTACCGCGACGGCTGCCGCTCGGGCGTGCTGCTGGACAAGAACGCCAAAGGTAAGAAATCGCGTTGTGAGGAGCACCCGGGTGAGGTGCCGAAGCGCCCGAAGTCGATTCCTGCAGACATCGTGCGGTTCAAGAACGGTTCGGAGGACTGGATCGCCTTCGTCGGGTTGCAGAACGGCCGTCCGTATGAGATTTTCACCGGAAAGATCGAGGAGGATGCCATGTACATTCCGCCGAAGATCCGGAAAGGCTATATAATAAAGGTACGCGAGGAGAACGGCACGAAGCGTTACGACTTCCAGTATGTCGACCGTTACGGCTATACGAATACGATCGGCGGGATCTCGCGCCTGTTCAACGAGGAGTTCTGGAACTATGCCAAGCTGATTTCGGGTGTGCTGCGCCACGGGATGCCGATCGAGAAGACCGTTTCGCTGATCGAGTCGCTGCATCTGGACAGCGTGTCGATCAATACGTGGAAGACGGGCGTCTGCCGGGCGTTGAAACAGTACATCGTCGACGGCACGAAGTCCAAAGGGAAGTGTCCGAGCTGCGGTCAGGAGAACATGGCTTACCAGAACGGATGTCTGACCTGTATGTCCTGCGGCTATTCGAAGTGCGGTTGAGGATTGTATCTTCAGCTCTAAATCAACCAAAAAAGGTTCGAAACGGCGTTTTCGGACCTTTTTTTACGGATCAGAAGAGATTTTTGCGCATTTTTTGCAGGTGTAGAATCGTTTTTTATAAAAAAATGCGTACTTTTACGACAAGTATGTGAGGTCAACAGAATGTGCAATAAAACGTATTTAATATGAAAAAGATTTTCCTGACTTTCGCAGTCGCGATATTCGCGGTTTCGGCATGGGCAGAAGGAACCCCCAAGAAGCCGAGTTTTGCAGGATTCGTCTCGAACGGTTTCTGGGATAATTGGGAGATATCGGCCGGTTTGGGTGCCGGTACGGCATTTTCGAACGGTGGGAACCTGGGAGCCCGCAGCGAGCGTTTCGGGTTCGAGGGCAACGTGTCGCTGACGAAGTGGCTGCATCCGGTTGTCGGAGTCCGCGGACAGTTGCAGGGCGGCTGGTTCAACAACTTCGATGCGGATCTGGGCAAGATGTCGTGGCCGTACTTGTTCGTTCACACGGACGTGATGGTCAACCTCTCGAACTGGATCGGCGGCTATCGTGAGGATCGTGCCTGGTATGGCGTGCCGTTTGCCGGTTTCGGTTATATGGCGTCGAACTTCACCGATGGCAGCCAGCGTGACAACCACAGCGGTACGAATCAGGAGTTCGCCTTTACGGCGGGTTTGCTGAACAAGTTCCGCCTGTCGCCGTCGTTCGACTTCAACCTCGAACTGAAGGGCCTTCTGGCCAAATCGGATATTTGCCCGGCCGGCATGAACGGTGCCTACCTCTTCGGGTTTACGGCAACCGCCGGTATCACCTATCGCTTCAACCAGCGCGGCTGGGAGCGTGGCGTCCCGGGATATACGGCCGAGGATATTCGGGCTTTCCAGGATGCCGTGGCTTCGGGTAATGCGGCTCTGAAGGCTGCGAAGGATGAGAATGCCCGTCTGAACGAGCAGTTGACGGCTGCCCAGGCTGCTGCTAAGGCCGCCGAGAAGGCTGCCGCGCAGGCTGAGGCCAAAGCCGCAGCCGAGGCTCGGAAGGTGAATACTTCGGCTCCGACTTCGATTATCTTCTACGATTACAGCATGTCGAAACTCACGGCGAAGGACAAGACGCGCCTGGAGCTGACCGCCGATCTGATCAAGAACGGTCCGAAGGATCGGGTTTACACGATCCAGGGCCACGCCGACCAGCAGACGGGTACGGCTGCCGGGAACAAGCGGGTTGCCGAGAACCGTGCGAAGAATGTCTACGACTTCCTGGTTAAATGCGGTGTGAACCCCAAGCAGCTCACCTACGAGGGCCTGGGCAACGAGCCGGATGTCTACAAGAACAACCAGAAGGCCAACCGCTCGGTAATCATCAAGTAACCGATACGGATGTCCCTTTTCAGAAAATGCTCCCCGCTTTTGGGGAGCATTTTTTTTGGTAGGCAGGGGTGGCGGCGATGCGGTGAAAGGATGGGGAAACGGGGGCGCGGAGAGTTGCAAGAGGGGAGGGGTATCCTGTTGTCACATGTCCGGCGGGAGGTTGGTGCGGGCCCGGGTCAGCGGATGATGACGGCATTGACCAGTTGGACTCCGGAACGCCGGTTAATCTCCTCCTTGAGTGCCTCCCGCTGGTAGAAAAGCTCGGAACGCACGACACTCGACTGGATCCGGACATACAGAATCCGCTTTTCGAGCCGCAACTCGGTTGTCAGATCCGCCACACGGTCTCCGACGATCTCCCGCCACGTATCGGGGAGTTTCCCTTCGGCGACCCTCGCGGCGACATAGGGGCGTTTGAAGAACTCGTCCAGCAGGTCGCCCATCAGTATGGTTTTCGTGCGTCTCATTCGTGTGCCGGTTGGGTCGGTTTCCCGGACGGGTTCTCGGATAGTTCTTCGGACGGTTCCTTCGCTCCGGCATCCCGGGTGACGTCGCCGTCGGTTACGGTAAAGAGCGCGTAGTCCCCACCGGCCCGATCGAGAATCCGCTTCAGCCGCGTGGGGTTGCAGTCGGAGATGAAAATCTGCCCGAAGGTTTCGGCCGATACCAGGCGGATCAGTTGCTCGACCCGTCCGGCATCGAGTTTGTCGAAGAGGTCGTCCAGCAGCAGGATGGGATGCTCGTGCTTCTCCTCGGCGACAATGGCGTACTGGGCGAGTTTCAGGGCGATCAGGAAGGATTTCTGCTGCCCCTGCGATCCGTATTTCCGCAGGGGGTAGCCTCCGATCTTCAGCACCAGGTCGTCGCGGTGGATGCCTGCGGTGGTGAATTCGTTGACGAGATCCCGCTGCCGGGCATTCTGCAGTACCTCCTCGAAGGGCCGTTCGTTCAATTCGGACTTGTAGAGGAGTTCGACCTGTTCGCAGTCTCCGGAGAGCGTGCGGTAGTATTCCGCCACGACGGGCTGCAGCCGCTGGACAAACTCCCGGCGGCGATCATGGATTTTGTTCCCGTGTTCGCAGAGCTGGCGGTCGTAGATCTGCAGCATCGTTTCGTCGGGCTGCATCTTGAGCAGGCGGTTGCGCTCGGCCAGGACGGCGTTGTAACGCATGACGGCCTGCAGGTAGGGGCGGTCGAGCTGCGCGATGAAGGCATTGAGGTAACGGCGCCGTTCATCCGCTGCGTCGGAGATCAGGGCGCTGTCGGCCGGGGAGACGATCACCGCGGGGATCAGACCCACATGGTCCGCAAGCCGTTCGTATACCTTTCCGTTCCGTTTGAGGACCTTGCCGCCCTTGCGGGAGAAGGAGCAGACGATGCTTTCGCTCTTTCCGGAGTCGGTGGCGTATGCGCCGTCCGCAAGGAAGAAGTCGGCATCGTGCCGGACGCTCTGTCCGTCGGTCATCTGCAGGGCGGATTTGCACATCGAGAGGTAGTAAACGGCATCGATGATGTTCGTTTTTCCGGCTCCGTTGTCCCCCACCAGCGCATTGATTCCGGGACAGAAGGCGAGTTCCACCTGTCGGATGTTTTTGAAATTCAGCAGCGCTAATTTTTTCAGGTACATAAGGCAAAAATACAAAAAATCCGGACACGACCTTGTACATTGTGAATAGTTTTGTATCTTTGCAGACTATCGTACGGATTATAAACTAAAAACACGGATAACACTATGGCAAAAAAGAATGTCGCCGAACCGGAAACCCTCGGTGAAGCAATGAACAAAACGGAGATCTTTTTCGAGAAGAACGGCCGCATGATGTCCTACATTTTCCTGGGACTTTTGATTCTTGCGGCCTTGATTTTCGGTTATCGGTCGCTGCTCGTCCAGCCCCGTGCGGAGAAGGCCGCGGAGATGATTGCCGAAGCCCAGAACCGTTTTGACAGTGAAACCCCGGATTTCGAACTCGCCTTGCAGGGCGATGCCAACGGCGCGGGCTTCCTGGATGTGATCGAGCAGTACGGTTCGACGCCTTCGGGGAACCTGGCGAAGCACTATGCGGGGATCTGCTACCTACGGACGGGGGACCTGGAGAATGCCGCGAAGTACCTGGCCAAATACTCGCCGGTGAAGGGAATCCCGGGATCGCTGATCAACGCCCAGAACTACGGGCTGCAGGGCGATGTGGCGGTCGAGCAGCAGAACTACGCCCAGGCGGTGAAATTCTATGAGAAGGCCGTGCAGGCTGCCGACAACAACATGACGACGCCGATGTACCTTCGCAAGGCGGGCCTCGCCGAGCAGGCGCAGGGTAACCATGCTGCGGCTGCAGCCTACTACGAGCGGATCCTGACCTCGTATCCCGCTTCGATGGAGGCCCGGGATGCCGAGAAACTGCTGGGCAGTGTCAAATAAGCGACAGCGATGGCAACCCGGAATCACAATCTTTCGAAATTCGACTCTCCGCTGCCTTCGGCTGCGGACATGCGCTTCGGGATCGTCGTCGCGGAGTGGAACCGTGAGGTGACCGAGGCGTTGCTGGAGGGAGCCGTGCGGACGTTGCGGGCTGCGGGGTGTCCGGACATGAACATTCAGGTGAAATATGTCCCCGGCACCTTTGAGCTCTCGCTCGGAGCGCAATTCTTCGCCGAATATACGGATGTCGATGCGGTGATCGCCCTGGGGTGTGTCATCCAGGGGGATACGCGGCATTTCGACTTCATCTGCCAGGGGGTCACCCAGGGAATTACGCAGCTGCAGATCCAGTGGAACATGCCGATTGCCTTCGGCGTGCTGACGGTCAACGACATGCAGCAGGCTCTGGACCGTTGCGGAGGCCGTCTCGGCAACAAGGGTGACGAAGCGGCTGCTACGGCGATCAACATGGTGAAGCTGCAGATCGACATGGAGGCCGCCTCTCCGGAGAAGGAGCCCGACCGCCGCAACATCAATTGATTGCGGATACCTCTTCGGGAGGCCGGGCCGAAAACGGCGCAGCCGACAAGCCATTTCCCGAAGACTCGAATATGAAAATCCCGGATCCATTCAGATGGGTCCGGGATTTTTCATGGCCAACCTCTCCATGACCGGCTTTTTACGGCCAGCCTTTCCCATGTCGGCCCTCTCATTGACCGGCCCTCCCGGCTTAAAAGACGCCCAGATTGTCGAGGAAGACCATCAGCATCACGATGGGGCAGAGATAGCGCAACAGGAAGATGAAGGTTCGGTAAATCCGGAATTTCAAGGCTCCGTTGTTGGTGATCTGATCCTTGAGCACCTGCCGGTCGAGTTTCCAACCGACGAAGATGCAGGTGAAGAATCCGCCGACGGGCAGCATGATATTGGCCGTGAGGTAGTCCAGCAGGTCGAAGAGGTTGAGCCCGAACAGTTTCCACCCGCTTAGCAGGCCGACCGACAGCGAGGCGGCGATTCCCAACAGCGAGGTAGCGGCGGTGGTGGTCCAGGCTGCGGCCCGGCGGCTCATGTGCCACTCTTCGTGGCAGTAAGCCGTGATTACCTCATGTAAGGAGATCGTTGAGGTGAGCGCCGCAACGACCAGCAGCAGAAAGAATACCGTCGACCAGACCATGCTCAGCGGCATTCCGTTGAAGATGCTGGGCAGGGTGATGAAGACCAGCGAAGGTCCCGACGAGGGTTCGATCCCGACGCTGAAGACCGCCGGGAAGATCACCACACCGGCCAGTATGGCGACCAGCGTATCGAGGATCGTGACATTCAGGGCCGTATGGCGCAGGTTGGTTTCGGGTTTGAAGTAGGAGGCGTAGGTGACCATGGTCCCGATGCCGATCGAGAGCGAGAAGAAGGCCTGCCCGAGCGCTACGAGGACCGTCGAAGGGGTAACCTTCGAAAAATCGGGCTTGAAGAAGAACCGGAAACCCTCTCCACCGCCGGGCATCAGCAGCGAGTGGATCGCCAGGGCGATCAGAACGACGAAGAGCAGCGGCATCAGGACTTTGGCCGAGCGTTCGATTCCCTTCTGCACGCCGAGGGCGATGACGAAGTGGGTGGCCAGGGCGAAGAGCAGCGTGTAGAGCACCGGACGCCACGGATTCTGGATGAAGTTCTCGAAGACCGTCCTGTACTCCTCGACCGTGGCGTATTTTGCCAGACTGCCCGTCACCGAGTGGACCATGTATTCGGCGGTCCAGCCCGACACGACGAAATAGAACCCCAGGATGAGGAAGGCTGCCAGTACGCCGTTGTATCCGAGGAAACTCCAGCGTTTGTCGAGCGAGCGGTAGGCCCCGACGGCATTGCGGTGCGTGGCGCGTCCGACGGAGAATTCGGCGAGCATGAGCGGCAGGCCCAGCAGCAGGACGCAGAGGATATAGATCACCAGAAAGGCTCCGCCTCCGTTGTCTCCGGCGACGTAGGGAAACCGCCAGATGTTGCCCAGTCCCACGGAACTTCCCGCTGCGACCAGGACGGCACTCAGTTTCCCTCCCAGCGTGGCACGATTGTGCAAATGGTTCATATTCGGACTCTTTTGTGAAATGCCGGACGGACGGGGAAGTCCAATACCCCTCCGGTCCGGCATCCGGTTTATTTTTCCAGAACGACGCTGACCCGTTCCAGCTTCCCGCCCAGGGGCGGAGCCAGTTTCGAAACCGTGCATTTCACGTGCCGGACCTGCGGAAATCCGGCATGGATCGCATCGATGATGTTCATGGCGACGCGTTCGATCGTGCGCTGCGTGACGGCCATCTGCTGCCTGACCACCTCGTAAACCGAGAGGTAGTTCACGGCCTTTTCGACGCTGTCCCCGGCGGCCACGTCTCCCAGATCCGCGGTGATCTCCACGTCGACCGTGAAGCGGTTCCCGACCTTGCGCTCCAGTTCGTAGCAGCCGTGCAGCGCCCGAAACTCCATGCGTTGCAGGACGATGCGGTACTCCATATCCCTGTTTTATTCGGCAATTACCAGATAATAGTTCTTTTTGCCGCGCTGCACGAGCAGGTACTTCCCGGCAATCAGGTCGTCGGCCGTCACCGCACGCATCGGGTCGGCGATCTTCTCGCGGTTCATCGAGACGCCGCCGCCCTGGATCATCTTGCGGCACTCGCCCTTCGAGGCGAAGATCTGCGTCTTCTCGGCGCAGAGGTCCACGAAGGCAACTCCCGCCTCCAGCTCCGTGCGGGCCACGCGGAACTGCGGCACGCCCTCGAAGACCTGGAGGAGCGTCGCTTCGTCGAGGCGGCGCAGCGCCTCGGAGGTGGCGCCGCCGAAGAGGATGTTCGACGCCTCGACGGCCTTTTCGTACTCCTCCTTCGAGTGGATCATCGTGGTGATCTCCTGAGCCAGCCGTTTCTGCAGCACGCGCAGGTGCGGGGCGGCGTCGTGCTCGGCGATGAGAGATTCGATGGTCTCGCGGTCGAGCAGCGTGAAGATCTTGATATAGCGTTTGGCATCCTCGTCGCTGACGTTGAGCCAGAACTGGTAGAACTTGTAGGGCGACGTGTAGCGCGGGTCGAGCCAGACGTTGCCGCTCTCGGTCTTGCCGAATTTCGTGCCGTCGGCCTTCGTGATGAGCGGGCAGGTGATGGCGTAGGCTTCGGCTTCGGGGCCCAGTTTGCGGCGGATGAGCTCCGTGCCGGTGGTGATGTTGCCCCACTGGTCGGCGCCTCCGAGCTGGATCTTGCAGTTCATCGTCTGGTAGAGGTGCAGGAAGTCGTAGCCCTGGACCAGCTGGTAGGTGAATTCGGTGAACGACATGCCGTCACCCTCGCCGTTGAAGCGCTTCTTGACCGAATCCTTGGCCATCATGTAGTTGACGGTGATGCACTTGCCGATGTCGCGGATGAAATCCAGGAACGTGAATTCCTTCATCCAGTCGTAGTTGTTGACCATGCGGGCGGCGTTCGGGGCGTCGGAGTCGAAGTCGAGGAGTTTCGCCAGCTGGGCCTTGATGGCCTCCTGGTTGTGCCGCAGGGTGGCTTCGTCGAGCAGGTTGCGCTCCTGGGACTTGCCCGAGGGGTCGCCGATCATGCCCGTCGCACCGCCCACGAGGGCCAGCGGGCGGTGTCCGCACATCTGGAAGTGCTTGAGGATCATCACACCCACGAGGTGCCCGATATGGAGCGAGTCGGCCGTGGGGTCGATACCCAGGTAGGCCGTCGTCATCTCTTTCTGCAGTTGTTCTTCGGCGCCGGGCATGATCGTGTGGATCATGCCGCGCCATTCGAGTTCTTCGATAAAGTTTTTCGTCGCCATATTTGTCTCTTTTTTTGTTCGTTTTCCAGGGAGGGCCCGGGGGCTCCTCCGGTTCTTGTTTTTTATCGTTCCGTATTATTCGATCTCCAGATCCAGCGCCTTGCGGAATTCGGTGAGCAGCGGATTCTTGTCGGTCATGTATTTGACCCGGTCTTCGAGTTTGATCGGGCGGGCGGCCCGGATCTCCTCGTTGACGGTCACCTCCAGCTCCATGCTTCCCTGTATGTTGGCCAGCTCGGCGATGCGCATCAGCATGCCCGTCTTGCTCCGGAGAATCTCCTCGCGCAACTCGGCTGTCGGCACGCTCACCGCGATGGTGTTGCCGCGGAAGCTCATCTGCTCGAATGCCGGGACGAAGCGCGGGCGCCGTTCCCGGATCAGGTTCAGGATGCGTTCCCGGGCCTGTTCCAACTTGCTTTCACAGGCCGGGTCGACCGTGGCGTCGGCGGATTGCGCCGCTTCGGGTTCCGGATTCTGCTCCGTTTGCAGGGCACCGCCCGTGGTCAGCAGTTCGGAGAGCGAGGTCCCCGAGATCAGCGGTTTGCGGTGCAGGGGCGTTGCCGGACGCGGTGTCCGGGCCGGGGCTGCTTCGGCATTCGGGCCCGTTGCGACGGGTGTTGCAGCCGGAGCTGTTGCCGACTGAGTGGCTGTCAGGGCCGGATTCGCAACGTTGGTCGGAGCCGACGCCGTCGGATTCGGCATCTGGGCTGCCTGGACGGCTGGACCTGCCGCTGCCTGTGTCGCCGTTGCTGCCTGTGTCGCCGTTGCTGCCTGTGTCGCCGGAGCTGCCGCCGCTGTCGGTTGCGTTGCCGGTTGCGTTGCCGCCGGTCGGGCCATCAGCTTGGGAAGCTGAGGCTCTTCGCAGGATGTCAGGTCGTTATTTTTTTTTTGGCCGAGTCCTGAGATCTTCATCAGGCCCAGCTCCACGAGCAACCGTTGGTTCGACGATTGCCGTATTTTTCCGTCGAGGTCCGTCAGCAGGGCGATCGCCCCGAAGAGGAAGTCGACACCGCAGGCCTCCGCCTGCACGCGGTATCGTTCGAGCAGCGTGCCGGTCATCTCGATCAGTCGCAGCGTCTCGGGGCGTTTGGCCATCAGCAGGTCGCGCAGGTGGCGGTTCAGCCCTGCCATGAAGGTCTGGCCCGAGAATCCTTTCGAAAGCACCTCGTCGAACGTCATGAGTGCTTCGGCGTAGTTGCCCGCCAGGAGCGTCTCCGTGATGCCGAAGTAGGTGTCGTAATCCAGCACGTTGAGTGTCTGGGCCACGTGGCGGTAGTCGAGCGTCGTGCCGCAGAACGACACGGCCTTGTCGAACATCGACAGGGCGTCGCGCATTCCGCCGTCGGCCTTCTGCGAGATGAGGTTCAACGACTCCTCGTCGGCCGTGATTCCCTCCTGTGCGGCGATGTATTTCAGGTATTCGACCGAATCCTCGACTCGGATGCGGTTGAAGTCGTAGATCTGGCAGCGCGAGAGTATCGTCGGCAGGATCTTGTGCTTCTCGGTGGTGGCGAGGATGAAGATTGCATGGGCGGGCGGCTCTTCGAGGGTCTTCAGGAAGGCGTTGAAGGCCGCGGCCGAGAGCATGTGCACCTCGTCGATGATGAACACGGAGTAGCGTCCCACCTGCGGGATGATGCGCACCTGTTCGATGAGCGAGCGGATGTCCTCCACGGAGTTGTTCGACGCGGCGTCGAGTTCGTGGATGTTGAGCGAGCGTCCCTCGTTGAACGAACGGCACGATTCGCACTCGTTGCAGGCTTCGGCGCCGTGGGGCTGCAGGCAGTTGATGGCCTTGGCGAAGATTCGCGCGCAGGTTGTTTTCCCGACGCCGCGGGGCCCGCAGAAGAGATAGGCATGGGCCAGTTGTCCGCGCTCGATGGCATTCTGGAGCGTGGAGGTGATATGCTTCTGCCCGACGACCGAACGGAAGGTCGCAGGACGGTATTTGCGTGCGCTGACGATGAAATCACTCATGGTAGCGCAAAGATACCGATTTAAAAATTAAAAATAAAAATCGGGGATTAAAAATTTGACGGGGATTGCATGGGCTGGATTTACGGGGTGCATCGGACAAAGTGTCGCTGGCGTGTCAGCCGGGATGTGACAATTCGTGACAAAAAAACGACATTTTGACCGGTCCGGCGACTTGGCAGGCCTTTTGCTCCGTATCCGGTCGAAACACGAAACAAGTAAAAACAACACGGATATGAACATCAACACTTTAACCATCAAGGCCCAGGAGGCGCTCCAGGCGGCGCTGACCCTGGCCCGGGAGCGGGGACAGCAGGCTGTCGAGCCGCTCCACCTGCTTGCGGTGCTGATCCGCGAGGAGGATTCGCTGGCGACCTTCCTGTTGGGGCGTGTGGGCGTCAACGTCCGCGGGCTGCGCGACGAGGTCAACCGTACGGTCGAACGGCTGCCGCGCGTCGAGGGCGGCAGTGAGCAGTACTTTTCGCAGGATGCCTCGCGGGTGATCCAGCGGGCCGTCGACTTCACGAAGAATTTCGGCGACAAGTACGCTTCGGTCGAACACCTGCTGCTGGGGCTCGTGGCCGAGCGCGGGCAGGCCTCCGATTTGCTCAAACGCAGCGGTGCCACCGAAAAGGAGCTGATCGAGGCGATCCGCACCTTCCGCAAGGGGGCGACGGTCGATTCGCAGACCTCCGAACAGCAGTTCGACGCCCTGGGCAAGTACGCCATCAACCTCAACGAGCAGGCGCGCAACGGCAAGCTCGATCCCGTTATCGGGCGTGACGAGGAGATCCGCCGTGTGCTGCAGATCCTCTCGCGCCGGACGAAGAACAACCCGATCCTCGTGGGAGAGGCCGGTGTGGGCAAGACGGCGATTGCCGAGGGTATCGCCCGCCGGATCATCGACGGTGATGTCCCCGAGAACCTGAAGTCGAAGGTGATCTACTCGCTCGACATGGGTGCGCTGATCGCCGGAGCGAAGTACCAGGGTGAATTTGAGGAGCGTCTGAAAGCCGTCGTGCAGGAGGTGATCGCCAGTGACGGCGAGATCCTGCTCTTCATCGACGAGATCCACACGCTGGTCGGGGCCGGCAAGTCGTCGGGGGCGATGGATGCGGCGAACATCCTCAAACCGGCCCTTGCCCGTGGCGAACTGCGGACGATCGGCGCCACGACACTCGACGAGTTCCAGAAGTATTTCGAGCAGGACAAGGCCCTCGAACGGCGTTTCCAGAAGGTGATGGTCGACGAGCCTACGCAGGAGGATGCCATCTCGATCCTCCGCGGCCTGAAGGAGCGCTACGAGAACCACCACCAGGTGCGGATCAAGGACGAGGCGATCATTGCGGCCGTGGAGCTCTCGACGCGCTATATTACGTCGCGGTTCCTGCCCGACAAGGCGATCGACCTGATCGACGAGGCGGCCTCGCGCTTGAGGCTGGAGATGAACTCCGTGCCCGACGAGATCGACGCCCTCGACCGGAAGATCCGCCAGTTGGAGATCGAACGCGAGGCGATTCGCCGCGAGAAGGACAAGGAGCGGATCGAGTCGCTCACGAAGGAGATCGACGACCTGAAGGCCCGGGACTCCGAGATGCGGGCCAAGTGGCAGGGGCAGCGTGACCTGTTGAAGAAGATCCAGGCCAACAAGGACCGGATCGAGCAGCTGAAGATCGAGGCTCAGCAGGCCGAGCGTCAGGGTGATTACGGCAAGGTGGCCGAGATCCGCTACGGCAAGATCCAGGAGGCCGAGAAGGAGATTGCGGCCTTCCAGGAGGAGTACAAACTCGCTTCGGCCAACGGCTCGATGATCAAGGAGGAGGTCGATGCGCAGGATGTGGCCGAGGTGGTTTCGCGCTGGACGGGGATTCCCGTGACGCGGATGCTGGCCTCGGAGCGCGAGAAGCTGCTCCACATGGAGTCGGAACTGCACAAGCGGGTTGTCGGACAGGAGCAGGCCATTGCGGCCATTTCGGATGCCGTGCGCCGTTCGCGGGCCGGGCTGAACGATCCCCGCAAGCCGATCGGGTCGTTCATCTTCCTCGGCACGACGGGTGTCGGCAAGACCGAGTTGGCGAAGGCCCTGGCGGAGTTCCTCTTCAACGACGACCAGATGATGACCCGTATCGACATGAGCGAATACCAGGAGCGGCACAGCGTGTCGCGGCTTGTGGGGGCGCCTCCCGGATATGTCGGTTACGATGAGGGCGGGCAGCTGACCGAGGCCGTGCGGCGCAAGCCTTACTCGGTGGTGCTGCTGGACGAGATCGAGAAGGCGCATCCGGATGTCTTCAACATCCTGCTGCAGGTGTTGGACGACGGGCGTCTGACCGACAACAAGGGCCGGACGGTCGACTTCCGCAACACGATCATTATCATGACCTCGAACATGGGTTCGCACATCATCCAGGAGAATTTTTCGAAGGACTTCGACGGGAAGAAGGTTCCGGAGGAGGTCATTGAGCGGACGCGCCGCGAGGTGATCGACCTCCTGAAGCAGCAGCTGAAACCGGAGTTCCTGAACCGTATCGACGAGATCGTGATGTTCGAGCCGCTGACGCGCCGCGACATCGAACGGATCGTCGACATCCAGCTGGGATCGGTGCGGAAGATGCTTTCGGAGAACGGCATCCGTCTCGAATATACCGACCGGGCCCGCGAATGGATCGCCACGGCAGGTTACGACCCGCTCTACGGAGCGCGTCCCGTGAAGCGGACGATCCAGCGCTACGTGGTCAACGACCTTTCGAAACGGATTCTGGCCGGCGAGGTCGACCGTTCGAAACCGATCTCGATCGATGCCGATGCCAACGGCCTGACCTTTGCGAACTGACATCCGGCATCCGACCGGTTTGCGGCCGGCCGATGAATGACGAAGGGTTCCATCCCATGCGGGGCGGAACCCTTTTTTTGTGGTCGGTGGACCGGCGGCCTATCGAACGTAGCGGCTGAAAAAGCGCCAAAGTTCCTCGCAGGTGTCCACGCCGGTCTTTTTCCACGAGTGTTTGCCGCCGAGGGTTTCGTAGAGCCATACTTCGTTGCCGTCGGTGCCGCCCGTGTAGCGGTGTGCGATGACTTGCAGTCCGTCGGCACCTCGTGGCAGGGTGTCGATGCGGTGTTCGAGACATTTGTTTTTTGCGGCCCAGTATCCAACGGCCATCGGGATCGGAAGATAGGCGCCCCAGCCGCCTTCGCCCGTCAGGTCGCCCTCCCAACGTGTCGTGGGGTCTGCCGTTCCATGGATTTCAAACAGCGGGACGGGCTGCAATGACTTGTCCTCCCGCAGGATCGCAACCGACATGAAGCCTGCTACGGGCCCCAGGGCCGCGAAGAGATCCGGACGTTGCGCGGCGAGCAGGTAACACATGTCTCCGCCGTTCGACATGCCGGTGCAGAAGACGTTGCGGCGGCTCAATCCGTAATGCCGGTGGAGATGGCCGATCAGGTCTTCGAGGAATTGCACGTCGTCGATCGGCATCTCTGCCTGGGACGGATAACCCACATTCCAGCCCCGTTTGCCGCGGCTGTCGCGTTCGCCCTGCGGATAGCAGACGGCGAATCCGTGGCGGTCGGCCGTTGCGTTCATTCCGAAGGCTTCGGGATTGGCATCTCCTCCGTATCCGTGCAGGACGATGACCAGCGGGGCATTGTCGGGCAGGTCGGCCGGCAGGTGCAGGCGATAGGTTCGCTCGACTCCGCCGGAACGGAGGGTTTCGGTGCGGGTCTCCTGGGCCGTGACGCCCGTGGCGCCATACAGCAGGAGCACCGTCAGCAGTGTTTTCAGCAGTGTTTTCATGGTTATCGAATGATGTTTTTCATAATCCTTTCCGGGCCAGACGCCACGCTGCGGCGTTGTAGAGGTCGAGCAGCGGGCCCCGCCACCGGACCGGCAGGCGGTTCAGCAGCTGCACCTTGTGCAGCGTGCGGCGGTAGACCCGTGTCCAGTGGAAGAAGCGGGCGGCGCGCCGGGCCTCTTCTGTCCCGCCCTTGACGCTCTGGATCAGCGCCTTGCCCAGAGCGGCCCGGGCGATGAATTCGCGCTCCTCCTCGGGGGCCGAGGGGTCGTAAAGCTCCTCGAACGAGTAGCGGGTCCGTTCGGGGGTATAGCTGGTTGCCGAGCGGTTGGAGGCGACTTTCGAGTAGCGTGCCAGCCGTTCGGGCGAGTAGCAGACCCGGTAGCGGCGGGCGATCTTGATCCACATGTAGAGGTCCCCGGCCATCTTCATCCCTTCGGGGAAACCTCCCACGTCGTCGAAGACGGCCCGGGGAATGCAGCAGGCCGAGGGGATGGCGATGTAGCGGTGTGCCGAATCGCGGAAGAAGTTCTCGACGATGCCCCGCCGGTCGAGGCCCGGGGCGGGGAATAGGCCGTCGTGGCTGACGACCGAGAAGCCCGTGCAGTAGAGTCCGCACCCGGGAAACGCTCCGATCATCGATTCGATTTCGGCCAGAAAGCCGGGTTCCCACTCGTCGTCGGCATCCAGCAGGGCGATGTATTCGCCCCGGGCCTCGGCGATGGCGCGGTTGCGGGCGGCACACTCCCCGGCATTGGGCTGCGGGACGAGCCGCACGAGCGGCGAGGCGGTTCCGCGGACGATTTCCGCACTGCGGTCCGTCGAACCGTCGTCGACGATGACGATTTCGTCGGGCTGGCGTGTTTGGGCCAGCACCGAACGGAGGGTCCCTTCGATTTCGCGCTCCTTGTTGTAGAGGGGGATGATGACCGTGATGGTTGTTTGCGACATCTGTTGCGCTGATTTTTCGTGAAAATACCGATCTTTTCGCTCTTTTGCAAGAAATCCCGGCCGTGAGCGGGCCTCTTTTGTCCGGAAAAGCTGCTCCGGAGCCGCCCTCTCCCTTGTTCGGGTGGAGTCTGTCCCGGTTACCGTTCGTAGCTTGATTTCTCCGGAAGCAACGCCTCGAATGCTGCGCAGAGCTTGCGGCAGACACCCTCGAAGTCCCGGATGGATTCGTGGTCGTTGAGACAGAGCATCCGGCACTTCTGGCTGCGGATGGTTTCGCAGATCGGGTCGATCGTCTCTTCCGTGAGGGTCATGAGACGGCACTCCCGGAGTCCCTGCGGGTGGAACTCCCCACGGCAGAGCGTGTCGTAGCGGACAAGCCACTCGGAGAGGTCCGTCAGGTCCCGGACTGCGTGGCGGCATGTTGCGTCGAGTTGGGGCCCCCACAACTGCCAGGCCCGATCGAATGCCGAACGCCGGTAGGGTTGGGGCATGTGCGGGTCGAAAATACCCGTAAAGAAGGACCATGGGGCCAGGGTCAGACTCTTCAACAGATTTCCGAACCCGTAGCGGAGCGAGAACCATTTGCCGAAATGACGGCGCAAAACCTCGCGTTGCCGGTGGGTGCCGTTGATGAGTTCCAGGTTGTTGTAGATGATGTGTCCCACGGAGGAGGGCTGCGGGACGCTCAGGCGTGCCATGTCACACGGAAGCCCGTTGCGGAAGAACGATTCGGGTGTGTGGGGACGGCAGAGGAAGGTGTCGTCGTTGAAGAGCACGAAATGCTCGGAGAGCCCCTCGATGCGGGCGATATTCAGTTCGATGACATTCGAATTGAAGGTCGGCAGGTACTCCGGAGGGATGTAGTCACGGTGGTTGACGATGTGCAGTTTCGGATGCGTGGTGTCGAGCCATTCGGGCAGGTGCCCCCAGGTGATGAAGTGGATGCGCCGCACCCATGGCGCGAAGCGCTCGATGCTTCGGAACCAGTAGCGCAGGGTCTGCCAGTCTCGATAGCGGATCTCCGACGTGTCGGTGTGCCCGGTGCCGGGAGTGGAGGCGAAGGCCTGCCGCCAGGCTGGATCGGCCCCGTCCACCCAGGGAATGACGAAATCGATCGCTTGTGTCTTCCTCTTTTCCATGCTTTCAGTTTGCTCGGTTTTCCATACCCTCCCTTTCACGGGGACGCTTCCGGGTATTTTTTTGTCTTTTTTTCTCCCTCACTTCACCCTTCACCCTTTACCTTTGCCCTTCTCCTTCTCAATCTCTCCTCCGCACTCTTTCTCTTCGTTGCGGCGTCCGTTACTGGACCAACAGGTTGCAACCCCGGATCTCGGCGTGGTCAATGCGCCCCTCGACGACGAACGATCCGTCGTGGTCGACCCGCCCGACATCCTGCGTCTGGATGAAGGCACACGACCAGCGGTTCGCCAGGTCGACGATGTTCAGCCCGCCGCGGCTTCCGGCCGGGAGCAGATCGAAGGGGTCGTTCACGTCGCGGCACACGACCCGCATCCAGGCCGGGCAGCGGAACCGGTTCCCACCCTGGGAGTAGGCCTGTGAAGTGAGTTCCGCCATGCCGTACTCCGAATGGATGGCCTCGACGCCGAAGGCGTCGCACAGAATGCGGTGAAACTCCTCCTTGGGAATCTCTTCGCGGTATCCCTTCATGCCGCCGGTCTCCATGACGATGGTGTCCCGCAGTTTCGGGGCATATTGTTCGGCCAGGTCCCACAGCGCATAGCTCACGCCCAGCAGGATTTTGGGCTTCGGGTCGGCGGCCATGTCGCGCAGCAGGGCATCGTAATCATCGAGGTAGAAGCCTCCCGACCCGCAGTCGGCAATGAGCCGGTCGGCCATGTAGACGAGCGACGAACCCTTGCGGCGGAGGTAGTTCGGCAGCAGTGCGTAGAGGCTCCAGCGGGCCGGATCGCCGTAGAAGGTGCGGAACGCCCCGCGGAATGCCCTCTCGTAGAGGGCCAGCGAGCGCATCGGATGGCGTGAAGGGGTCATGCCCGTCGTTGCCGACGAGGTGAAGACCGCTTCGGGCTCCGCATCGCCGCAGTAGACCTCGTGGCTCTTGAAGAGCTCGATCGGCAGGAACGGGATCCGTCGGAATTCGCGGACCTGCTGCGGTTCGATGCCGAGGCGTCCGAGATACTCGCGGTAGGGCGGGCACGCTGCGGCCTGGATGCGGAACAGAGCCAGGGCCGCGGTTTCGAATGCCGTTGCATCGTTTCCGGACAGGCGGAATATGTCGTCGGTGGTGATCATCGATACAAAGGTACGCAAAAAAGAGGATAAAACGGCCATCCCCGAAGGGTTCGGTGCCTCCGGGGACGGTACTTTCCATACGTTCCGGTCCGTGACCGGTGCAGCTTGCTACTTTTTCGACTTCGGTGCAAGCATCATGTTCATCTTCTTGCCGTCGAGCTTGGGCATCATCTCCACCTTGGCGACATCCTCCAGATCGGTGGCGAAGCGCAGCAGCAGAATCTCGCCCTGCTCCTTGAAGACGATCGAACGCCCGCGGAAGAAGACATAAGCCTTCACCTTTGCCCCCTCCTTGAGGAAGTTCTGCGCGTGCTTGAGCTTGAAGTTGTAGTCGTGGTCGTCGGTCTGGGGCCCGAAACGGATCTCCTTGACGACGACTTTCGTCTGGTTTGCCTTCAACTCCTTGGCCTTCTTCTTCTGCTGGTAGAGGAACTTCTGGTAGTCGGCGATGCGGCAGACGGGCGGTTCGGCCTTCGGGGAGATCTCGATCAGGTCGAGCTCCAGTTCGTCGGCCAGGCGCAGCGCGTCGCGGATCGGCATCACCTGTGCCTGAGGCACGTTGTCGCCCACCACACGCACTTCGGGTACCGTAATCTGTTCGTTGATCCGGTGGGGATTCTCCTTTTCGGGCAACCGGCGTCCGTGGGGATTGTTGCCCGTTGCCGGTTTCGGTCTGTTATTCCCGGGGTTGAACGGCCGCGGCGGGAATGGTTTCGGTGCTGCGATAGTTGTACGTATTTAAGTTAATAATGTGTTGTCTTTGTGTGCGGGGCTCAGTCCTTGACGATCTTGTTGGCCTCGACCTCCTGCTTGACCAGTCCGGTCAGGAAGTCGCGGAAGCCCTCCATCGACATCTGTCCCTTGTCACCTTCGCCCTGGGCGCGGACCGAGACCAGCCCTTCGGCCTCCTCCTTCTCGCCGACGATCAGCAGGTAGGGGATGCGTTTGATCTCGTTGTCGCGGATCTTGCGCCCGATCTTCTCGTTGCGGTCGTCGACCTCCGTGCGGACATCGTAGCGGTTCAGGTATTCGGCCACGCGCTGCGCGTAGTCGTTGAACTTCTCCGAGATCGGAAGTACCACAACCTGCTGGGGCGAGAGCCACAGCGGGAACTTGCCGCCCGTATGCTCCAACAGTACGGCCACGAACCGCTCCATCGAGCCGAACGGCGCGCGGTGGATCATGATCGGGCGGTGGAGTTTGTCGTCAGCGCCCTTGTAGGTGAGGTCAAAGCGCTCCGGGAGGTTGTAGTCTACCTGGATCGTTCCGAGTTGCCACTTGCGGCCGATGGCGTCCTTGACCATGAAGTCGAGTTTCGGGCCGTAGAAGGCGGCCTCGCCGTATTCGACCACCGTATTGAGGCCCTTCTCCTTGGCGGCCTGCATGATGGCCGACTCGGCCTTCTCCCAGTTTTCGTCCGAACCGATGTACTTCTCCTTGTTGTTCGGGTCGCGCAGCGAGATCTGGGCCGTGTAGCTGTCGAACTTCAGCGTCTTGAAGATGTAGAGCACGATGTCGATCACGCGCTCGAACTCTTCGAGCAGCTGGTCGGGCCGTACGAAGAGGTGGGCGTCGTCCTGCGTGAACCCGCGGACGCGGGTCAACCCGTGGAGCTCACCCGACTGCTCGTAGCGGTAGACCGTACCGAATTCGGCCAGACGCACCGGCAGCTCCTTGTACGAACGGGGCTTCGAGCGGTAGATTTCGCAGTGGTGCGGGCAGTTCATCGGTTTGAGCAGATACTCTTCGCCCTCGATTGGGGTATGGATGGGCTGGAAGGAGTCCTTGCCGTACTTGGCGTAGTGGCCCGAGGTGACGTAGAGCTCCTTGTTGCCGATGTGCGGGGTGATGACCTGCTGGTATCCGTACTCCTTCTGGACGTTGCGCAGGAACTGTTCGAGGCGGTCGCGCAGGGCGGCGCCCTTGGGCAGCCAGAGGGGCAGTCCCTGGCCCACGCGTTGCGAGAAGGTGAAGAGTTCGAGGTCCTTGCCCAGTTTGCGGTGGTCGCGCTTCTTGGCCTCCTCCATCATGGCGAGGTACTCGTCGAGCATCGACTTCTTGGGGAACGAGATGCCGTAGATACGCGTCAGCATCTTGTTCTTCTCGTTGCCGCGCCAGTAGGCACCGGCCACCGAGGTGAGCTTGATGGCCTTGATGTAACCCGTATTGGGGATGTGCGGCCCGCGGCAGAGGTCCGTGAAGGCGCCGTTGGTATAGAACGAAATGGTACCGTCCTCCAGGGCGGTGATCAACTCGACTTTGTACTGGTCGCCCTTCTCGGTGAAGGTTTTCAGGGCTTCGGCCTTGGGCACTTCGCGCCGGACGAGCGGCTCCTTGTTGCGGGCGAGTTCGACCATTTTGTTTTCGATCGTGGCGAGATCGGCTTCGGTGATGGGCGTCGGGCTGTCGACGTCGTAGTAGAAACCGTTCTCGATAGCCGGGCCGATACCGAACTTGATGCCCGGATAGAGGGCTTCGAGGGCTTCGGCCAGCAGGTGTGACGACGTGTGCCAGAAGGCGTGCTTGCCCTCCTCGTCGTCCCATTTGTAGAATTTGATCGAGGCATCCGCTTCGATCGGGCGCATCATGTCCGTGGTTGCGCCGTTTACCGAGGCCGCCAGGGAGTCAGCAGCTAAACGAGGGCTGATGCTCTCTGCGATCTGGTACGCAGTCGTCCCTTCGGCATATTCGCGAACCGAGCCGTCGGGAAAAGTGATTTTGATCATAAAGTTTTTATCATTAAAATTTTCGGGGCCTTCGGCGCTTCCACAATTACGAGACGGAATACACCTCCGGTTTGCCCGGTATTTTCGTGTTTGTGTTTACTCATTGGCGGCGCGGAGCCTCCCGGCAATCGGGACGGCAGCGACACCCTCCCCTCTGATTACTCCCTGGCGGCGGTGCGGGCCTTCCAGCCCCCCCCCTCTCCTGATTACTCCCTGGCGGCGGCCTGCGGCGGCTCCTTCACCGTGGTGTCGCGGCTCGACTTCTCCCGTTCGGCCCGCGGCAGCGGGTTCGACGACCATTCGGCCCAGGCCGTCCGGTTGCGTACGATGTCGATGGCCGTGTAGATGGCGTTGCGCATCGACTGCGCATCGGCCTTGTCCTTCCCGGCGATGTCGAAGGCCGTGCCGTGGTCGGGCGAGGTGCGCACGGCCGCAAGTCCGGCGGTGAAGTTCACACCGTCGGGAAAGAGGCTCTTGAACGGGGCCAATCCCTGATCGTGGTACATGGCCAGGATGCCGTCGTACTTGGCGTACCCGCCTCCGGCGAAGAGCCCGTCGGCGGCAAAGGGCCCGAAGGCCAGTATGCCCTCGCGGAAAGCCTCGACGATGGCCGGGCGGATGATCTCCTGCTCCTCGCGGCCCAGCAGTCCGCCGTCTCCGGCGTGGGGGTTGAGGGCCATCACGGCGATGCGGGGCTCCACGATGCCGAAATCGGCGATGAGCGAACGGCGCAGGATCCGCAGATCCTCGACGATCTTCTCCTGCGAGATGCCTGCGGCGATCTCCGACACGGGGATGTGCTTGGTGACGAGCCCCACGCGCAGCACGTCGCTGCACATGATCATCATCGACTCGCCTTCGAGTTCCGCAGCGAGGTATTCCGTGTGTCCCGTGTACCGGAACTCGTCGCTCTGGACGGTCTCCTTGTCGAAGGGTGCGGTCACCAGTGCGTCGAGCTCTCCCGCCTTGAGGTCGCGCATTGCGGTGCGCAGGGCCTCGACGGCCGCACGCCCCGCTTCGGGGGTCGGCTGCCCGGGCTGTACTTCGGCGATCTCGCCGCACGCCACGAGGTTGATCCTCCCCCGCCGGGCTTCGGCGGCCGAACTCACGGGTGTGTAGGAGAACTGCTCGATCTCCGCAATGCTGTCCCGGTAGCAGGCGGCGGCTTTGGGCGATCCGTAGAGGACCGGGGTGAAGAGCTCCGTGATCCGCGGATCGGCCAGGGCCTTGATGATCACCTCCCAGCCGATGCCGTTGGGGTCGCCTTGCGTGATGCCTATTCTGTATTTCTGTTCGGTCATAAATGGCTTCTTGGTTGCCGGGCGGGCCGCTCTTCGGATGAAAAACCGGGCCGGGGCCGCTAAATGCAACTGTTACAACCTACAAAGGTATAAAAATTCGGAATACCAACGCTTCGGAACGGGATAAAAATGCGATTTCTCCCTTCGGAACTGCTATTTCTCGCTCCGGATGGCGGTTTGACGCCGGAATTCGGCACAGACGATTCCCGTCGCCATGGCGACGTTGAGCGATTCCGAACCGCGGCGGTCGGCGGGCCAGGGCGGGATGAAGAGTTTGCGGGTGACGCTCCGTGCCACGGCTTCGGTCACGCCGCGGCCCTCGTTGCCCATGACGACGATCCCCGTCGGTGAAAGCTCCTCGGTGTAGATATTCTCCCCTTCGAGAAAGGTCCCGTAGACGGGAATCCCCCCGGCGGCAGCCTCCGCAAGCAACGGCGCCAACGGCACGTAATGGACCCTCACGCGCAGGATGGCGCCCATCGTGGCCTGTACGACCTTCGGGTTGAAGCAGTCGGCCGTGCCCTCCGAGCAGAGGATGTCCCGAATGCCGAACCAGTCGGCCAGCCGGATGATCGTCCCCACGTTGCCGGGGTTCTGCACCTCGTCGAGCGCCAGGGTGAGCTGCCCCCGCAGGTCGGCGGTTTTCAGCCCGTAATGCGGGATCTCGACCAGCGCCACCGAGTTCGAGGGGGTTTTCAGCTGCGAGAGACGCTCCATGTCGCGCGGGGTGACCACCTCGACCTCCTCTCCGGCGAAGATCCCCTCCAACGCATAGATCCTACGCACGCGCAGATGCGATGCGCGCAGTTCGCCGATGAGCTTCTCGCCCTCGGCCAGGAAGAGTCCGTGTTCCGCACGGCCGCGCTTGTCGGCCAGCGAGCGGACGAGTTGGATTTCGGCTTTCGTCATGGCTCCTTTTCAATGGTGTAGGTGACGCCCTCGGTGGCGGGCCACGTCTCCGGGAACAACGCCCGGGCCTCCTCGACCAATACACCCTCGTCCTTGTAACGCGACGAGTAGTGGCCGATGACGAGCCGCCGGGCTCCGGCTTTCAGAGCCGCTTTCGCCGCATCGACGGTCGTCGAGTGGCCCCGGTCGCGAGCCGACCGCTGTTCGGCGGCGGCGTACGTGGCTTCGTGGTACATCAGGTCGACCCCGGCGCAGAGCCCGGCGGCGCGCGCCGAGAAGTTCGTATCCGAGAGGTAGGCGTACGACCGCGCCCGGTAGGGGCGGTAGGTGAGTTCCCCGTTGGGGATCACCTCGCCCGTCTCCGTCACGATCTCCTCGCCGCGCTTGGCGGCGGTGATCTGCGCGATCGAGAGCCCGTATTTCACGATCTTGAACTTGTCGACATTCAGCGGCGGCTCCTTCTCGCGGAAGAGGAACCCGGCGCACGGCACCCGGTGGCGCAGCGGAATGCTCCACACCTCGACCGTGCGGTTTTCGAAAAGCAGGGCGTGCTTCGTGGTCCGTACCTCGTGCCATACGACCTCGTAGGGGAGCTCCGCGTCGAAGAAGCGCAGGTGCGTTTCGAGCATCTCGCCGAACGGTGCCGGGGCATAGACGTCGAGCGGCGTGCGGCGCCCGTAGAGCCCCAGCGTCGAGATCAGCGGGAAGAGCCCGAACACATGGTCTCCGTGGAGGTGCGAGATGAAGACGGCGCGGATTTTCAGCGGGTTGATGCCGCAGCGGATCAGCTGCTGCTGCACGCCCTCGCCCGCATCCACCAGATAATGCTGCTCGTGGATGTTCACCGCCTGCCCCGAGGGGTGGCGGCTCGGGGTGGGCTTGGCCGAGGCGCAGCCGAGGATGGTTACCGCGAAGCTCATGGGGCTATTTCTTGTTCTTGTACTTGATGAATGTTGCTTTCAGCCGATACGAAACCCTCTCGTCGCGTTTGGTTGTCGCCGTGCGGGTGCTGCTGCCGTCGCTGTTCTGTTCGATATGCTCGGTGGTCGTGTAGGTCGGGCTGGTGACCGATTGACCTATGCCTTCGAAAACCACGGCGTCGGCACCCTTCTCGCAGGCCTCTTTCTCAATGACGCTTTGCGCTTTTTCGAGTGTGCCGAAGAGGTGGGGCGTTGCCAGGATGTGGCCCATGGTCTCGTAACCTTCGGGCACGTCGTTCCAGCTGAAAAAGAGTTCCGGAGAGTTGGTTGCCGGATAGGCCTTGCCGATGTAGGTGGTCTCAACAGCACAGGATCCGGTCGCACAGACAGCGCACAAGGCGCCCAGAAACATCGGAATGCGTTTCATCGTATTATATTTTTTGTGGTTTTATCGCAGCAGGAATCGTTCGCAGTCCAGGGCGGCGACGCAGCCCGACCCGGCGGCCGTGATGGCCTGCCGATAGTGGGGATCCTTCACGTCGCCGGCGGCGAAGACGCCTTCGACCGAGGTTTTCGAGGTGTTGCCCTCGACCTTGATATACCCCTCCTCATTGAGATCGAGCTGTCCGGCAAAGAGTTCCGTATTGGGATGGTGGCCGATGGCGAGGAAGAAGCCCGCGATGTCGATCGTGTGCTCCACGCCGTCGTTGCGGCGCAGCAGGGCGCCCGTCACGCCGGAGTCGTCGCCCAGCACCTCGACGGTGTTGTGCTCGAAGAGCACCTCGATGTTGGGGGTGTTGAAGACGCGCTCCTGCATCGCCTTCGAGGCGCGCAGGAAGGGCTTGCGGACGATCATGTAGACCTTGCGGCACAGCGAAGCCAGATAGGTGGCCTCCTCGCAGGCCGTGTCGCCGCCGCCGACCACCGCGACATCCTTCTTGCGGTAGAAGAACCCGTCGCACGTGGCGCAGGCACTCACGCCCTGCCCGCGGAATTTCGTCTCGGAGGGCAGCCCGAGGTATTTGGCCGTGGCGCCCGTCGAGATGATGAGGCTTTCGGCCAGCAGCTCCTTTTCGCCGTCGACCTCCGCGCGGAAGGGTCGGGCCGAGAGGTCGACCTTCGTGATCGTTCCCGCACGCAGGTCGGCACCGAGGCGTTCGGCCTGGGCCCGCATCCGCGACATCAGTTCCGGGCCGTCGATCCCTTCGGGGAATCCCGGGAAGTTCTCGACTTCGGTGGTCGTGGTGAGTTGCCCGCCCGGCTCGATACCCTCGTAGAGTACCGGCGCCAGGTTGGCACGCGACAGATAGATGGCGGCGGTATACCCGGCGGGCCCGCTGCCGATGATCAGCACTTTGATCGTCTCCTTGTTGGTTTCCATATCGTTTCGTGTTTTATTTTGTTTGTCTGTTTTGTCTGTCCGGGGAAGTCCGTGTGGCGTCGTTTCGGGGCGGGACAGCGGCGTCTGCCGTGCGGGCACGCCGTCGGAACCCCTGCCGCACCGCCTCCCTCCCCGCCGGGGGTCAGGTCCGGGCCTCGCGCTCGCCGAAGTCCGACTGTTGGCGCCCCAGGTAGTCGAACTCGGCCCAAAGCCCGCCCTTGCAGACGTAGACGTTGCTCTCGACCGGATCGTAGTCGACGATTTCGTAAACGGGCGGGATGACCCACGCTCCCCGGCGGTCGATCAGCCCCATGCCGGTTGCGGTCTTCACTTCGGCGCGGCCTTCGTGGAAACTGTCGGCCCATTCGAAGATGGAGGGGATCACCACGCGGTTCTCCGGGTCGACGTAACCCCATCCGGAGTCATCCTCGACGCAGGCCAGCCCCTCGCTGATCGGGTGTACCCAGCGGTGTCCGGTGAGTTTCAGCAGCGGGTTGTACGCTCTGCCGACGTCCGAAACCACCATCGGTCCGGACTCCCGGAGAATCCACTCCCGCAGGGCCTCGAATGCCGGATCGTCGATTTCGGGATGCCCGAAGCGGGCGTCGTGGTAGCGCAGCGGGATGAAGCGGTCGCCCACCCAGCGCAGGTTTGTCTCCCGGAGGTTGCCGTGTGCAAAATCCAGGCCGCGGAGCGCCTCGCGAAGCGTGTCGAGGGCGGAAAGAAGCCGTTCGGTCGACTCCCGGCAGAGAGCCTCCCGGAAGGAGAGCCCTTCGGGCAGGTGCTGCAGGACCAGATCGCAGCGCAGCTCCGCACCCGTCGGGGTGCACCACCGCATTTCGCCCGGCAGGATCCGGTAGGGTGTGAGCCATTCGGTGTTGAGGCGTCCGATCCGCGAGGCGACCCGTTCCACCGTGTGGATGGCCGACGACGAGAGGGGCAGCGACAACAGCCAGTGCTGTCCCTGCCATTCGATTTCGGCCTCGGCGAAGCGCGTCGTGCGCATCAGTTGCGGCAATCCCTCCGGGCCGGTGACGGCCCGGGCATCGGCCAGTTCTCCGAAGGCGAGGTCGGGCGTCAGCAGCGCCCGGGTGAAAGTCTGGATTGTAGGTGTCATGGCGGTCGTTATTCGGTCTTGACACTGATCGAGCCGATGTTGAGCATGGCGATGAGTTGTTCGGCCGAGGTGTTGTAACTCATGCCGCGGAACGGTGGCAGCGCCCCGGGGCCTTTGGCTTCGCGGATTGCCTCGTTGAAGACTTCGGGCATCGGACTCGAACAGTCGTAGAGCACCCCGGCATAGCGGTTGGAGTAGGCGGCCTCCTCCTCTGTGGGGAAGAAGACGGCGTGCTGCGACTCGTCGGGGGCGATGTGGATGTTGATCAGCAGCACGTGGCCGTCGCACGTGCGCAGGCTTCGGATCCGTTCGCAGATGGTGCGCAGCTCCTCCTCGTCGCAATCCGTGGCCTCGCCATCGGTGATGTTGAACACCGTGGGCGGGAAACTCTCGGCATGGGCCGGGTTGCGGCACCACGCCTCAGCGATTTCATACGCATGGTCCAGCGCCTGGTACATCGGCGTCTGTCCCGCGGCTTCGGCGGCAATCCAGTCCGGAACGGGGAGTTCGCGCAGCGACGTGCTTCCGTCCGGCATCCGGTATTCGACCAGTTCGCGCTTCATGGGGATCTCCCCGGCGGCGAGCTCCGCCACGGAGAGCATCTCCCGACCTTCGGGAAGCAGCGAATAGACCTCGTTGTCGCCCGAATAGGTCAGGACCGAAATGTCGTAGTAGTCGCGAACCCCGTCGCTGCGGCGTGCCCGCTCGACCAGTTCGAACAACATGCCGTTGGTGATCGAGGCCACGGCTTCGGCCTTGGTCATCCGCTTCCCGTGGAAGAGGATCTCCTCGTTCATCGAGCCCGAACCGTCGATCAGCAGGATGAAGGCCGTGCGGTGCGTTCGCGTGATGCTTTGGGTATACATGGTTTCTTCGGCGTACTATTTCAGACCCCGGACCGCATAGTAATCCTTGCGGCGGTCCTCCTCGTTGTTGCAGTCGAGGCCGTAGCTGACGGCCATGTCGAGCGAGCAGTCGCGTTCACGGTCGGCATCCGTGGTGCTCCGCATCGCGGCATGGGCATTGCGTCCGGCGGCGATGGCGTCGTTCAACTCCTCGGTCGTCGGCGTATGGCCCAGCATCGAGGCGTAGACCCCGAGCGCCCAGCTGTGGGCATAGTCGTCGTAGTGGACCTCGAAGACCCGGAAGCGGTTGTCGATGGCCGCCATGTCGGTGAGTTCTCCGCGGTCCACGGCGTCGAGGATCTCCCCGACGGCCCGCCGCGTGATGTACTGCCCGGCCAGGTCGAGCCAGCGTCCCGAACCGTCGTAGTGCGGGTCCGACTCCCCGCGGTCGAGCATCGCCCCGAGGGCCGCCACGATCGCCTTGTTGTAGAGTTTCAGCCCGCGCTGCAGCGACGAGGCCCTGATCAGCGTCTTGTTGTAGGTATAGACCGCCGCATCGGGGTCCTGCTCCTGGAGCGTGTGGAGGATGTTCACGGCGTCGAGCATCGCGCCCGTGACGTAGGGGTTGTACTCCGCGAAGTCGATGACGTCGCGTTTGACCTTGCGGCGGTCCCGGGCCGGCCACTTCTCGATGTCGCGCACGGCTCCGTAACTCGTCAGGTTGGAGCCCGGCATAAGGTGGCTCCGACCCTCCTTCTCGATCAGGTAGGAGTAGGGGAAGGCCGAAGTGTCATGGTGGTAGGAGTGGTGCCCCATGACCATCGTGAAGGCCCCTTCGAGGGCCGGGGACATGATGTAGGCGCTCGATGCGAACTTGCAGCCCCGCAGGTGGACCGACTGGTGTACGGCGCCGCTCTTGAAGAGGTGGTTGCTCTGGTTCGAGCCGCTCCCGGCGTTGAAGAACGAGAACATGCCCGCGATGAGCAGCGACGACTTGTGGTGCGAAACGGTGTAGGGCCCGGCGAAGATCGAGGCTGCCTCGCCGTTCTCGCAGTGGGAGTTGGCGAAGAAGAGCGATTCGGCGGCCGTGAAGCCCTTGTCCAACCGGCAGCTCTCGCCCACGAAACAGCGTTCGACGGTCGAGCCGTTGGCGATCAGCGCCCCTTCGGCGGCGATGAAGTCGTAGGCCTTGACGTCCACGCCGATGAAGGCGCCGTCGCAGAGCGTGGCGTTCTCCAGGATCGAGGCGCCGTCGACCTGCACGTCGTTGCCGATGCGGACCTCGCGGATGAAGCGGGCACCGACGATCCGGCAGTTGCGGCCCACCTCTCCGATCTCCGCCGAGCGGCTTTCGGCATAGGCGTCGATCAGGCGCTCCAGGGCGGCGATGGTTTGCGGGCGGTGGCGGTAGACGGCCATGACGTAGGCCACCTGGGCCGACATCGTGTCGAAAATCTTCACCGTGCGGCCGCCGCATTCGTTCATCGTGGCCACGCCGACGCCGTTTCCGAATGCCGAGCGGCGGCGGCATTCGAGAGCCGTGACGCCTGTGATGAGCGAACCCTCGCCGATGCGGTAGTTGCGGACGCGCGAGCGGATCACGCGGGCTCCGGAGGTGATTTCGACAATCCCCTCGAAGTGGTTCTGAAGGAGCTGATGCGGCTGGAAGTCCTCCGCAACCCGAATTTGTGCCCAATCCTCGGCCGTATTGCCGAGGGATTCGAGGGTGGAGATTTCCGCCTGTGTCAGCGTTCTGAGTGAAGTCATAGTTCGTGGTTTCTGTGCCCTGTCGTTGCTGCGGACCTTTTGCCGCGGTGCGGTGACTGGGCCATGATCCCGCAAATATAACGATTTGATGTCAAATGTCAAATTCCCGGCCCTCGGGATCGATCTCCCTGCGGATTCCGCCGCGGACGATGCGCGCCCGGCCGTTGCGGAACGGCTTGACCGATTCGCAGCCGGGACAACTGAGCCGGGTATTCCCTTCGGGGTCGATGAAGTGCCATGTGCGGCCCAGCAGCACGGCGCCCAAACCCTCCGTGAAGTCAAAACCGTTGTCGTAGAGCGGCGGGATGACCACCTCCCGGGCGGTGCGGTAACCCCAGCGTCCCTGCTCGACGAAAAGCTCCGGCATCTCCGTCTTCGTTGCCTCTGCTGCCGTTGCCTTCGCCTCCGTCGCTGCTCTCCCGGCAGGTTGTGCCGCAGTTTTTGCGGTCGGGGCTGCCGCTTCCCGTTCTTTTTTCTCCGCCCGGCCGGCCCTCCGGACCGCTTCGGACAGCAGCGCGGGAAGCCCGAAGAGTTCCGGGCGCGGGGCGTAGAGCAGTTGCGCGATGCGGTATTCCACGGCCATTCCCAACTCCTCGAACCGGCTCAGGCTCTCCTGCAGGGCCCGGTCCGCGGCGATCTTTCGCGGATCGTAGAGCAGCGTGTCCGGATCCCCGTAGCGCTCCCAAAGCTCCGGGGCAACCGACAGGGCGTGCAGCGCCGTGGAGATCAGCGCCGCAGGGTAGTCGTCGATCCGCGCGTTGAAATCCTCCGCCGTGCGTCCCGGATGCTGGTAGGCTGCCGTCCCCAGTTCGGGGCTCCGTTCGCCCGCAAAGCAGGGAAGGTAGGCGGCATCGAAATCGATCGGGTGGAGCGATCCGGTACGGTCGACCAGGATGTTTTCGGGTTTCAGATCGCCGTGCGCCCGGTCGTCGGCAACCAGGACGGCCGCCAGACGGTCGAATGCCCTGGAGAGGAACGTCAGCCGCTGCGTGTCGCGGTCCGTGGCGGCCCGGGCGATTGCATCGTACAGGTTCTCGCCCTCGATCCACTCCCCGATGACGACATCCACCCAGACGCCCTCCTCCGGCGAGGTGTAGAGGAAAAGCTCCTTTTCGAGCAGCCGTTCGCCGTAGATCTCCCGCAGGTGGCGCTGCGGCCGGAAGTAGCCGCGCAGCGAACGGATCCGACCCTCGTGGCGGATGCGGAAGACTGCGGCGGAGTTCCCGACGCTGAAGCACATCCGTCCCGCCGCATCGCGGCATACCTCCACCTCGCCCAGCGTGCGTGTCAGCCCGCAGGGGTCGGAGAGGGTCGTCAGGTATTGGCGGAGGGAAAACATGGATGGGGGCTTACATGGTGGTTGTTCGGGTGGAAAAGGGCGGGATGCGTTCGGCCCCCCCCCTCCTCCGAAAGGCAAAAAACCGGATTTTCAATCCGGTTTTTTGCCTTTCGGAACGAATCCGTATGGATTAGTGGCAGTGGCAATGGCCCTCGTGGTCGTCGCAGCAACCGTCGCCGCAACCATCCCCGCAACTGTGGTCGCCGCCGCACGAACCGCACGAGCAGTGGCCCTGCAGATCCTCGGGCGTGACGTCGCGCACCGTGACCACCTCGACCTCGAAGTTCAGGGTCTTGCCCGCCATCGGGTGATTGAAGTCCATCTTGACGTGCTCGTCGCCGACCTTCTTGACCGTACCCATCATGCGGTTGCCCTGGGCGTCGCTCATCGGTACCTGGCTCCCTTCGAAGAGGATGTCTTCGGCCAGCTTGCCGTCGACCATGAAGATATTCTTCGGCAGGTCGACGATCGCTTCGGCGATCACCTCGCCGTAACCGTCCTTGGGCTCCAGCGTGAAGGCTACCTTGTCGCCGGGCTCCTTGCCGAGAATCGCCTCCTCGAATTTCGGAAGCAGCATTCCCGTGCCGAAGATGAACTCCAGCGGCTGTCCCGGACGCGACTGGTCTGCGATCTGTCCGTCGACGGTGAGCTTGTAGTCCACGCCGACCATTTTGTTCTGTTCTACTTTCATATCCTTGTCTTTGAGTGTTTGTTGCTCTTGGGTTTGCAGCGCCCAAAGGTACGCACTTCGGCGCGAGTTGCCAAATTCTCGGGCAAGTTTTTCTTGGGACAAGCGCCTGAAAACATCGTGCCGAAATGCACGGAAAAGGGCGACGAATCGTTTCGTCGCCCTTTTCGTGAGTTGGGATTCTGCGAAAAGACTGCCGGAGCCTCGCGGGAAAGGCTATCGGAGCAGCTGCCGAAGCCCCGCGAAAAAAGACCGCCGGAGTTGGTCCGAAGTCCCGTTCCGTGCCCCCCCCCTCCTCCGTCAGTCGCAGTTGCGGCAGCAGAGGTTGCGGTCGCCGTAACCGTTGTCGATCTTCGTCACGTAGGGGAAGAACTTTGCCCGGCGCACCCACTCCAGCGGGAAGGCGGCCTCCATGCGCGAGTAGGGGTGTCTCCACTCTCCGGCCAGTTCGACGGCCGTATGCGGGGCGTTGGTCACCACGTTGTCCTTCTCGCCCGCGGCGGCCGCCGCCTCGCATTCACGCTTGATTTGGACGAGGGCCTCGATGAAACGGTCCATCTCCTCCTTGGGTTCCGACTCCGTGGGCTCGACCATCAGCGTCTCGTGAACCGGGAATGAGAGCGTCGGGGCATGGAAGCCGTAGTCCATCAGGCGGTGGGCGATGTCGCCGCAGTCGATGTCGTAATCTTTCTTGAAATGCGTCAGGTCGAGGATCATCTCGTGGCCCACGCGACCCGTCTCACCCGAATAGTAGGTGCGATATTCGTTTTTCAGCGCCGAGGACATGTAGTTGGCGTTGACGATGGCCATTTCGGTAGCCTGTTTCAGCCCTTCGGCCCCGAGCATCTTGATGTACCCGTAGGTGATCGGCAGCAGCATGGCCGAGCCCCAGGGAGCCGACGAGACGGCCGTGATGCCCTCCTCGCCGCCCGTGGCGACGACCGGATGGGTCGGCAGGAAGGCCTTCAGGTGCTCGGCCACGCAGATCGGCCCCACACCCGGGCCGCCGCCGCCGTGGGGCATGGCGAAGGTCTTGTGGAGGTTCAGGTGGCAGACGTCCGCCCCGATGTAGCCGGGGTTGGTCAGTCCCACCTGGGCGTTCATGTTGGCGCCGTCCATGTAGACCAGGCCTCCGGCGTCGTGCACCGCATCGACGATCTCGCGGATGCGGCTCTCGAAGACGCCGTGCGTCGAGGGGTAGGTCACCATCAGCCCGCACAGCTCCGAGCTGTATTCCCGGGCTTTGGCTTCGAGGTCGGCGACGTCGATGTTGCCGCGCTCGTCGCAGGCCACCGTGACGATCTTCATCCCGGCCATGGCTGCCGACGCCGGGTTCGTGCCGTGGGCCGAGGCGGGGATCAGCACGACGTTGCGGTAACCCTGGCCGCGGCTCTGGTGGTAGGCGCGGATCACCATCAGTCCCGAATACTCGCCCGCAGCGCCCGAATTGGGCTGCAGCGAGCAGGCGGCGAATCCGGTGATCGTGGCCAGATCGTGCTCCAGTTCGTCGATCAGTGCCAGATAGCCTTCGGCCTGGTCGGCCGGGGCGTAGGGGTGCATGTTCTGGAATCCCGCCAGCGACAGCGGCTGCATCAGCGCTGCGGCGTTGAGCTTCATGGTGCACGAACCTAACGAGATCATCGAATTGGCCAGCGAAATGTCTCTCAGTTCCAACTGTTTGATGTAGCGCATCAGGGCGCTCTCCGAGCGGTAGCGGTTGAAGACCGGCTCCTCAAGGTAGGCCGACTGGCGGCGCAGCGCCACCGGGATGCAGCTTTCGGTCGCGGCCTTTACGGCCTTGGCCTTCCGCCCCTTGGCGGCGGCGAAGATGCCGATGACCGTGGCGATCTCCTCGGGGGTGGTCACCTCGTCGAACGACATGCGCACCTTCCCTTCCGAGGGGTAGAAGAAGTTGATCCCCTGCTCCAGCGCCAGCGACTGCACGACGGCCGCTTCGGCCTCGACCTCCAGCGTGTCGAAGAACTCCTTCGAGGTGAGTTTGTAGTCCAGCGCCCCGAGAGCCCGGGCGACGGTCGCGGCGGCCAGATGGGCCGTCTCGGCGGCGCGGCGCAGCCCCTCGGGACCGTTGTAGACGCAGTAGAAACCCACCATCGAGGCCATGAGCGCCGAGGCCGTGCAGATGTTCGACGTGGCGCGCTCGCGCTTGATGTGCTGCTCGCGCATCTGTAGCGCCATGCGCAGGGCGCGGTTGCCCAGGCGGTCGACCGAGACGCCGATGATGCGTCCCGGCATGTTGCGCTTGAAGGCCTCGCGGGTGGTCATGTAACCGGCGCTCGGACCGCCGAAGCCCATCGGGGTGCCGAGGCGCTGGGTGGAGCCCACGGCGATGTCGGCGCCCCATTCGCCCGGAGCCTTGAGCAGCGCCAGCGCCAGCGGGTCGGCCACGGCCGTCACGAGCGCCCCCTTGGCGTGGGCCGCGGCCGTAAAGTCGCCGTAGTCGCGCACCGTGCCGTCGGCGGCCGGGTACTGCACGATGGCTCCGAATTCCCGGCCAGTGAATTCATATTCGTCGTATTCGTCGATGATCAGTTCGATGCCGAAGGGCTCGCTGCGCGTGAGCAGCACGTCGAGCGTCTGCGGGAAGAGGTTGCGGTCGACGAAGAGCTGGTTGCGGCCCTCCTTGACGGCCTCGCGCGAGCGCAGGGCGAACATCATCAGCATGGCTTCGGCCGCCGCCGTACCCTCGTCCAGGAGCGAGCAGTTGCCGATCTCCATGCCGGTCAGGGAGATGAGCGCCGTCTGGAAGTTGAGCAGCGCTTCGAGCCGTCCCTGCGAGATCTCGGCCTGATAGGGCGTGTAGGAGGTGTACCACGCGGGGTTCTCGAAGACGTTCCGCGCCACGGCGGCCGGTACGGCACACGGGTACCATCCCATGCCGATGAACGAACGCAGCGTGCGGTTGCGGTCGGCCAGCGCGCGGATGTGGGCCGCGAACTCATATTCGCTCATCCCCTCGGCGGGCAGTGCCAGCGGTTTCTTGAGCCGGATGGATTGCGGGATGACCTGGGCGATCAACTCCTCGACCGATTCCACGCCGATCACATCGAGCATGGCCCGGAGGTCCTTTTCATGGGTGACGCCGATGTGGCGTCCGGAAAATTTGTCGAACATATTTTTGGTGTTAGTTGTTTGTTGTTTCCGTCGTTGTCTCGTCTGTTCTTATTTTATATATATGCCGCCGTTTTTTGCCGTTCCCGGCTGTTTTCCCGTTTCCTGTCCCTCCCGCTTACCGGGTGGTGCGGAGGAGTTCGTCGGGCCACGGACAGGGCGCACCCGTCGCCCGGAACGAGGGGCGTTGGGCGTCGGCTTCGCGCAGCCGCTGCGCGAGCCGTCCGGCCAGCCGCCGCACCACCTTCGGATGCTCCTCCGCCAGATCATGCTGCTCGCCGATGTCGCGGCGGATGTCGTAGAGCCGCAGCCGTCCCGTCTCCCAGGTGTAGATCAGGTGGTAGTCTCCTTCGAGCCAGGCCGAATAGGCCCCGTAGCCCTCCTCCTGATTCTGGGTCTCGCCCCAGAGGTTCGGGAAGTGCCAGACGATCGGACGCTCATACCGTTTGGCGGGGTTGCGCAGCACGCCGGCGAAACTGTGCCCGTCGGTCTTCTGGCGGGTTCCGTATCGCTTCACGCCGGCCATTTCGAGGATTGTCGGGAAGAAGTCCTCGATCATCACCGGCTGGTCGCACGTCGTGCCGCCCCGCGTCACGCCGGGCCAGACGACGATCATCGGCTCGCGGACCCCGCCGAGGAAGGCCGAGCCCTTGCCGGCCCTTGCCGGCCAGTTCTGGTCGCGGTTCGCCACCCCCTGACGGACGTTGTTCAGCCCCTGCCCGCCGTTGTCCGACATGAAGAGGATGATCGTGTTGCGAGCTGTCTCGGGGTGTGCTTCCAGAAAGTCGAGCAGGTCGCCCAGACTCCGGTCCATCCCCTCGACCAGCGCGGCGTAGCGCGTCTCGCTCTCGTTGAGGGGGGCGCCCAGCTGTGCGTCGGGGCGTCCGCGGTAGTGCGCCGTAAAGCGCACGTCCTCCTCGTAGGGGGCATGGACGGCGTAGTGTGCCATATAGAGGAAGAATGGCTGTCCGCGCCGGATGGGCTCTTGCAGCGCCCCGATCGCCTCGCGCGTGAGCACATCGGTCAGGAAGAGGTCCTGACCGTAATACTTTTCCAGTCCGAGGACCTCCTGCGGCGTACCCTGTCCGAAGTTCTTGCGGGCCAGGTAGCTGCCCGGAGCGCCGTTCGCTCCGCCGGCGATGTTGACCTCGAATCCCATCGTACGGGGATCGGCCCCAGGGGTCGTCTTGGCCCCGAAGTGCGCCTTGCCGCAATGGATCGTGCAGTAGCCGTGGTCGCGCAGCAGCTGCGGGAGTGTCGTCACCGGCGTGGCGTTGCGCGTGTTGTGCGGCGAGGCCGCCGTGTCGGGTTGGATGCCGTTCCAGTGCCAGTCGGGGAGTTCGAGTACGTCGCTCGCCGCATCGGTCGCCCGCCCGTAGTCGAGCGTCCAGTTGGTGACGCGGTGCCGGGCGGCGTTCATGCCCGACAGCAGGCTGCACCGTGAGGGCGAGGAGATTGCACAGGCGTAGGCCGCCGTGAAACGCACGCCCATTTCGGCCAGCCGCTCCATGTTGGGCGTCCGATAACGGTCGTTGAGCGGCGTGCGGCATTCGTGGAAGGGCACCGAGGTGTCCTGCCAGCCCATGTCGTCGACCAGAAAGAGCACGATATTCGGCGGAGCGGTCTGTTCCGTTGCGGTGTGCGGGGTTTTCCAGACCTCCGAGCCCTGTGCGGCGAGCGGAAGTGCGGTGAGCGGGAGGATCAGGCGGCGGTCCATGACGGGTAGCGGTATGGGAGGTGTTTCAGACTCATGTGGCGGGGTCTCTATTGGAATCAGTATTGGAATCAGTATTGGAACGAGCTGCCGCCGATGAATTCGCGAAGAATCGACGTCGGCGGGATTTCGTCCGGCGGAATCGGGATGAAGTTATCCAGGAACTTCAGCATCCGGCGCGCCTCCTCGAACTCCGGAACCGTGTCCGGAACCTCCCGGAGAATCTTCTCCGCAAAGGGACGCAACACCGAAATCTCGTAGAACAGCGACGAATTCAGCATCACGTCCGCATTCTCCTGATAGGGGAAGATGTGCTTCTCCTCGCCCCGCCGGACCGAGGCCCATCGCGACAGCGTCTGCAGGGCATCCGAACCCCGCTGCCGGTAGTCGCGCGTCAGACGCCGCAGCAGGCGGTTGTCCGTCGTGGCGATCCGCGAGAGGTTGTCCATCGCCACCGACGTGAAGCACGAAATGTAGATCCGGAACTTCTTCGAATCGGGAATCGAAGGCGTCAGCCGCGGGTTCAGTCCGTGGATGCCCTCGATGATCAGGATCGAACGCTCGTCGAGCGTCAGCGGCGTGCCGTGCTGCGTGCGCCGCCCCGTGATGAAGTCGTAGCGCGGGATGTCGACGCTCTCGCCTCCCATCAGGCGCCGCAGGTGGTCGTTGAAAAGCTCCAGGTCGATCGCTTCCAGCGCCTCGTAGTCGTAGTCGCCGTTCTCGTCCAGCGGCGTCTTCTCCCGGTCGACGAAGTAGTCGTCCAGCGAGATCATCACCGGCCGCAGCCCCAGCACGCCCAACTGGATCCCCAGCCGTTTGGCCGACGTGGTTTTCCCGCTCGACGAGGGCCCCGAGATCAGCACCATGCGGATGCCCCGTTCGACGTTCGCCGCGTAGATCGCGTCGGCCACCTCGGCGAATTTCCGCTCGTGGAACGCCTCGGCCATCTTGATCATGCCGCCGGCATCTCCGGCCAGCGCCCGGGCATTGACCGCCCCGATCGTCGGCACGCCCATCAGCGTCACCCACGACTGGTACTCCTGGAAGATCGAGAACATCTTCTCCTGCTGGACGTTCTTGTTGAGCCGGTCCGGGTCGGTGCGCAGCGGAAGGGCCAGGTAGAAGCCGTTGTAACAGGGCTCGATGTCGAACAGGTGGACGTAGCCCGTCGACGGGGTCAGCGACCCGTAGAAGTAGCCCGCCGTGTCGCCCAATGTGTAGAGGTCGCTGTAGAGCCGCGGCCGCGTGTCGAGCAGCTCGATCTTGTCCGTGAAGCCCTCCGCGGCGTAGCGTTCGCGCACTTCGGTGGTGAGCATCCGTTGCCGCGTGATCGGCAGGTCCAGGGCGATCAGTTCGCGGATTCGCTGGCGCAGGCGTGCCGTCTCCGCTGTGGAGAACGCGTCGATCCCCTCGATTTCGCAGTAGAAGCCGCTCTGGCCCAGCGAGTGCCGGATATGGAGCGTCTGCCCCGGGTAGAGGTCCTTCACGGCCTTCTGCAGCAGAAACCAGACGGTGCGCTGGTAGACCCGGATTCCGGCGAAGGAGGTGATGTCCACGAAGCGTACCGTGGCCGGGGTATAAAGCCGGTAGTTCAACTCCCGGATGCGGTTGTTCACGAAGGCCGCCAGGAACGGATGCGCTCCGGGCGTCAGGTCCTCGGCAACCTCCTGCAGCGGAGTCCCCATCGGGATGGTCAACTTCTCGCCGAGGTTTTCGCAAATGATCTGAATGGTATCGTTCATCGGAAAAATGGCTGTGTTTGCTTCCAAAGATAGGAATAATTTGTACTTTTGGCAATCGATCTTCCGATTTGGAGAGTAAAATCGATGTTATGAAAAATTGGCTTAAATGGATAGGAATAGCCGGGGCTGCCGCTGCTGCTGTGGCCTGCACGCCCCGCGAAACGACCCTCGTGCTGCTGTCTACCAATGACATGCACGCCCGGATTCAGAACTTCCCGCGTCTGGCTGCAGCCGTCGCGGCCTGCCGCGATACGTTGCAGCAGGTCGTCCTCGTCGATGCCGGCGACCGCTGGACCGGAAACGCCTATGTCGACAAGGCCCCGACGCCCGGAATGCCCGTGATCGCCCTGATGAACCGCCTCGGCTACGACGTGGCGACGCTCGGAAACCATGAATTCGACTTCGGGCAGGCTTTCCTCGGCCGCATGATCGACAGCATGGCCTTCGAGGTCGTCTGCGCCAATCTGCGCAGCGATACATGCACTTTCCCGCAGCTGCCCCCGTATGTCGTCATCGAGCGGCAGGGGATTCGCATCGGATTCGTGGGCGTGGTGACCAACTACGAGGGTCCGGGGCATCCGGCCGGGAATGCCGCCAGTTTCGAGGGGCTCGAATTCCCCGACCCGCAGCAGATGGCCCGTCAATATGCCGAAGCGGTGCGCCCGAAGGTCGACGTGCTGGTGCTCGTCTCACACATGGGCGACGACCGCGATGCGGAGCTCCTCGAACAGGAGACCCTCTACGACGTGGTGATCGGCGGACATACCCACGAACTGCGCGACACGCTCGTCAACGGAACCCTCCTTACGCAGACCGGGAAGAACCTGGCCAATGTCGGCGTCACGACCCTCCGCCTGCGCGGGAAACGGGTCGAGTGCGTCGATTACCGGATCGTTCCGCTCGACGCCTATGCGCCCGATCCGGCCTGCCAGGCCGAGGTGGACCGTTACTATGCCGATCCGGAACTGAACCGTCCGGTCGGGGAGTTCACGGAGACGGCCGACGCGTGGGGCGTGGCCAACTGGATGGCCGAAGCGATTGCTGACGAGGCCGATGCCGAGGTGGGATTCTACCACGTCGGCGGTGTGCGACTCGACTCGATCCCGGCCGGCGGCATGAGCACCGCGCGGGTCTACGACCTCGAACCCTTCGGAACCGAGATCGCCGTCATGCGCATGACCCCCGCCCAGATGCGCCGCATGATCCTCACGAAGTACAACGACACCGAAAACCGCAAGGAGTCGCACCGTATCGACCTCGTCTCGACGACCCCCTACGAAATCCTTACCGACGCGCAGGACAACGCCCTCGACGTGCGTTTTCCGAAACTGCGGGAAGGACGCACCTACCTCGTGGCCATCAGCGACTATGTCTTCAGGAACTATCGTGACCTGAACTATACCGACGGCGGGATCACTGGCGTGAAGGTCGCCGACGTGCTGCTCGAAGAGCTGGAGGAGGAGTCGCCGATCGATCCCGACAACCGCCCCCGGCAGCGGATCGTCCGGCAGCACTGACCCGGCAGCGGATTTCCGCAAGAAATAAACCGCTGATTTTTTGAAGTTTTCGGAAAAATGCCTACCTTTGTGGCCCCTGCGTGCGCGTGAGAAGCCTGCACGCTGGGGCTGCAAACTTTATTATTAACCATTTAACGAGCGATTGTATCGCAAAATTTCCACACATGGAAGAACTGAAAAACGGAGTTGCCAACGAGAATTTCGACTGGAACGCCTTTGAAAACGACCTGGCCGTCTACGATCAGGACAAGGCTGCGATCACCGAAGCCTATGACAAGACGCTTTCGAACGTCAACGTCGGCGAAGTGGTCGAGGGTACCGTAACCGCCATCACCAAGCGTGAAGTGCTGGTGAACATCGGCTACAAGAGCGAGGGCGTGATTCCCGTCTCGGAGTTCCGCTACAACCCCGATCTGAAAGTCGGCGACCGGATCGAAGTCTACATCGAATCGGCCGAGGACAAGAACGGCCAGCTGGCTCTCTCGCACAAGAAAGCCCGTCAGCTCAAGTCGTGGGACCGTGTCAACGAGGCCCTCGAAAAGGACGAAATCATCAAGGGTTACATCAAGTGCCGCACCAAGGGCGGTATGATCGTCGACGTATTCGGCATCGAGGCTTTCCTCCCCGGCTCGCAGATCGATGTGAAGCCCATCCGCGACTACGACGTATATGTCGACAAGACCATGGAGTTCAAGGTCGTCAAGATCAACCAGGAGTTCCGCAACGTCGTCGTGTCGCACAAGGCACTCATCGAGGCCGAACTCGAAGCCCAGAAGCAGATCATCATGTCGAAACTCGAAAAGGGCCAGATCCTCGAAGGTACCGTCAAGAACATCACCTCCTACGGCGTATTCGTCGACCTGGGCGGCGTAGACGGTCTGATCCACATCACGGACCTCTCCTGGGGCCGCGTAAACCACCCCGAGGAGATCGTGTCGCTTGATCAGAAGATCAACGTCGTGATCCTCGACTTCGATGAGGCCAAGAAGCGTATCGCCCTGGGCCTCAAGCAGCTCACCCCGCATCCGTGGGAGGCGCTGGATCCCAACCTCAAGGTCGGTGACAAGGTCAAGGGCCGCGTGGTCGTCATGGCCGATTACGGCGCCTTCGTCGAGATCGCTCCCGGCGTCGAGGGCCTGATCCACGTCTCGGAGATGTCCTGGAGCCAGCACCTGCGTTCGGCCCAGGAGTTCATGAAGGTCGGCGACGAAGTCGAGGCCGTTATCCTGACCCTCGACCGCGAGGAGCGCAAGATGTCGCTCGGCATCAAGCAGCTCACCCCCGATCCCTGGGAGAATATCGAAACCAAATACCCCGTCGGAACCCGTACCACCGCCAAGGTGCGTAACTTCACCAACTTCGGCGTCTTCGTCGAGATCGAGGAGGGCATTGACGGCCTGATCCACATCTCGGACCTGAGCTGGACCAAGAAGGTCAAGCATCCGGGTGAGTTTACGCAGGTAGGTGCCGACATCGAGGTCGTCGTACTGGAGATCGACAAGGAGAACCGCCGCCTCTCGCTGGGTCACAAGCAGCTGGAGGAGAACCCCTGGAACGAGTTCGAGAACCAGTTCCCCGTAGAGAGCATCCACGAGGGTACGATTACCGAACTCACCGACAAGGGCGCCGTCGTAGCCCTGGGCGAGAACATCGAGGGCTTCTGCCCGTCGCGTCAGCTCGTCAAGGAGGACGGTACGACCCCGAAGGTGGGCGACAAGCTCAACTTCAAGGTCATCGAGTTCTCGAAGGCCACGAAGCGCATTACGCTCTCGCACCTGCGTACCTACGACGATGCCCGTAAGGAGGCTGCCGCCGCCGAGAAGGCTGAGAAGCGTGCCGCTGCCGACGCTACGAAGTCGACCGTGAAGAAGATCAACGCCTCGGTTGAGAAGACGACCCTCGGCGACATTGCCGGTCTGGCCGCCTTGAAGAGCGCCATGGAGGCTGCCGAAAAGAAGGCGGTCGCTGCCGAGAAGAAGGCTGCCGCTCCGAAGAAAGCCGCCAAGGCCGAAGAGGAGAAGCCCGAGGAGTAATCTCGGGTGGGAGAGGGGCAGATGGCTGGTCGGCCGGAGACCCCTGCTCTCGAAAGACGACGCCCGCACTTGAAAGAGTGCGGGCGTTTTTTGTCTCTTTCTACCCCGAATCCTTGTTCCGGGAATAAGAAATCGCTATCTTTCACCGTTACTCTTGCAAGATCTCGTAAAATCTCGGAATCATGAAGAAAACGATGCTGTTGGGTGCGCTGCTGCTGATCGGGGTGCAAATGTGGACGAATGGATGTCGGGCGGCTCTCCCCATGCCTCCGGTTCCCGGGTGTGAATATGAATACGGCCCGGGCTGCCCGCCGGGAGGTTATCGCAAGGACGCCTGGACGGTGTGGTACCGGGGCCGCGAGGTCGAGGAGGCCTCGGCACAGTCGTTTGTCGACCTCGGTTTCGGATATGGCAAGGATAACTGGGCGGTCTTTTTCGAGGGCCGCAAAATCAAGGAGGCCTCGGCCCAGTCGTTTGCCGTGCTGTCCGGCGGGTATGCCCGCGACAACTGGAAGGTGTTCTGGTGCGGACGTGAACTGCCGGATGCCGATCCGCAGTCTTTCGAGGTGCTCGGACGCGGCTATGCCCGTGACAACTGGAAAGTCTTCTGGAACGGGATGCCGCTGGCGGATGTCTCGGCCGCTTCCTTCGTGGCGCTCGGAGACGGCTATGCCCGCGACAACTGGAAGGTGTTCTGGTGCGGACGTGAACTGCCGGATGCCGATCCGCAGTCTTTCGAGGTGCTCGGACGCGGCTATGCCCGTGACAACTGGAAAATATGGTATTGCGGCCGTGAGGCCGACGGCGTGATGCCCGGAAATCCCGGACGGCTGCGGTAACCGGGGCGACGGATGGAATCCGTTGGCGGCCGATCGTTGGGCCCGGACATGAAAAAGGGAGATTTCCAGATGGAAATCTCCCTTTTTGTTGTATGGATGGTCCGCGGGCCTATTCGGCAGCAACGACCGAGAACTTGATCGTAGCCTTGACCTCCTTGTGCAGACGGGCCGCAGCCTCGTACTCGCCCACGGTCTTGATCGGCTCGACGCTGATCTGCTTGCGGTCTACGGTGATGCCTTTGGCGGCCAGCGCCTCGGCCAGGTCCGTAGCGGTTACCGTACCGAAGAGCTTGCCCTCCTCGGCCTTCATCGAGAGGGTCAGCGGCAGGTTCGAGATCGTCTCGGCCAGGGCCTGGGCATCGGCCAGGATCTTGGCATCCTTGTGAGCACGCTGCTTCAGGTTCTCGGCCAGCACCTTCTTGGCGGAAGCCGTTGCAGCCTTGGCGTAACCCTGGGGGATCAGGTAGTTGTTCGCATAGCCGGGCTTCACGTTCACGATGTCGTTGGCGTAGCCCAGGTTCTCCATATCTTTGATCAGAATAACTTCCATGGTCTTCTCCTCCTTTAAATTATTTCATGCAATCGGTTACGAAGGGCAGGATAGCCAGGTGGCGTGCACGTTTCACGGCCTGGGCGACCTTCTTCTGAAACTTCTGCGACGTTCCGGTCAGGCGGCGGGGCAGGATCTTGCCCTGCTCGTTGAGGAACTTCTTGAGGAATTCGCCGTCCTTGTAGTCTACATACTTGATGCCGAGCTTCTTGAAACGGCAGTATTTTTTCTTCTTGACGTCGACCGATACGGGGTTGAGGTAACGGATTTCCGACTGTGCCTTGTTTTCCTGTGCCATGGTTTACTCCTCCTGTTTGTTAGAAAGTTTTGCACGACGCTTCTCCGAGTACTCGACGGCGAATTTGTCCTGCTTGAAAGTCAAGAAACGGATCACGCGCTCGTCGCGGCGATACTGCGTTTCGAGGGTGTTGATCAGCGAGCCTTCGCCCGTGAACTCCATCAGGAAGTAGAAACCGGTGGTCTTCTTCTGGATCGGGTATGCGAGCTTGCGAAGGCCCCACGACTCCCGGTTCACAATCTGACCGCCGTTTTCGGTGATGACACCCTGGAATTTGTCAGCGACCTCCTGTACCTGCGCATCGGACAGCACGGGCGTGACAATGAAAACGGTTTCGTAATTGTTCATAATGTGTTTAATTAGTTGTTAGTCCCTTTTCGGGACCGCAAAGATACGCATTAAATCGGAAAATGAAAAAATCCACGCGGAAAATTTTATTCAAAACAATGGTTTTCGGCTATTTACCTCTGTCGGAGCGTTTCCTTTGGAAGCAGACCTGCGGTTGTCAGTGTGCAGAATGCCGGGGTCGGGCGCATAAAACCCGCTTCTTAAGCGGGGTCGGGAAAGCCCTGGGCTTTCAGTTTGATGTCCGAGCCGTCGGGCGTCACGAGGTAGGCGCCGGTCGATTCGGCCGTGATGTGGCCGATGACGTCCACCAGCCCCAGCCGCATCACCTGCTCCTGCATCGCCAGCGGGACCGTGAACAGCAATTCGTAATCCTCCCCGCCGTTCAATGCCGCTATCACCGGGTCGGTGTGCATCTCCTCGGCCAAAGCTGTCGTCTGACGCGCAATCGGAATCCGCTCCAGGTAGATCCGCGCCCCGCACTTCGACGATTTGCAGATCTGCATCAGGTCGCTCGCCAGCCCGTCCGTCAGATCGATCATCGACGTCGGCGTAATCTTCTCCTCCGCCAGCGCCTCGATGATGTCCCGTCGCGGGCGTGGTTTGAGGTACTTTTCCAGCAGGTATTCATACCCCTTGAACTGCGGTTCGGGATTCGCAACGTCCGCGAGAACCCGCTTTTCGCGTTCGAGCAGCTGGAGCCCCATGTAGGCCGCCCCGAGGTTGCCCGTCAGGCAGATCAGGTCGTGCTGCTGCGCACCGCTGCGGCATGCGATCCGCTCCTTCGGGGCGTGGCCCAGCACCGTGACGGTGATCACCAGTCCGGTCATCGAAGCCCGTGTGTCGCCACCCACGAGATCGATCTCCAGCTCCTTGCAAGCGAACGAAATTCCCTCGTAGAGGTCCTGCAGCGCTTCGACGGGAATCTTCGACGAGATACCCAGCGATACGGTAATCTGCGACGGCAGGGCATTCATGGCCAGGATGTCGCTCACACCGGCCGTGACGACCTTGTATCCGAGGTGTTTGAGCGGGAAGTAGGTGAGGTCGAAATCCACTCCCTCGTAGAACGAATCGGTCGTGCACAAGACCGCTTCGTCCGCCGGCGGGGCGATCACCGCGGCATCGTCGCCCACCCCCTTGAGCGTCGTGGGGTGCTGCACGGGGAAATCCTTCGTCAGCAAATCGATCAATCCGAATGGTCCGAGCGTCGAGATCTCGGTGCGTTTTTTGGGCTCCATGTTCTTGAAATTTTTTACAAATTTAGCCAAACATTCTTGATTTGGGCAAAAATAACGTATTTTTGTCCGATTCAAATCCTAAAAACGGGTTAGTTATGGTAAATATCGTCTTATTCGGCGCTCCGGGATGCGGGAAGGGTACCCAGGCGCAGCGTCTGAAGGAGCATTACGGAATCGAACACGTCTCGACCGGCGAGGTCATCCGCGACGAAATCCGCCGCGGGACGGAACTCGGCCGTAGCATGGAGTCCTACATCAAGGAGGGAAAACTGGCGCCCGACTCGATCGTCATCGGCATGATTGCCAACTATGTGGCCGACCATCTCGATGCCAAGGGGTGTATCTTCGACGGATTCCCCCGCACGACGGTACAGGCCGAGGAGTTCGACAAGATCCTTGCCGGGCATGGGCTGAAGGTCGACATCATGGTCGACATCCACGTCCCGGAGGAGGAGTTGGTCCGCCGTATCCTGTTGCGCGGCAAGGATTCGGGGCGAGCCGACGACGCTTCGGAGGAGGTGATTCGCGGCCGGCTCGACGTCTACCACCGTCAGACGGCCGTCGTCGCCGACTACTACGCTGGACAGAACAAGTACGCTTCGGTCGACGGGGTCGGGACGATGGACGAAGTGTTCGGCCGGATCGCTTCCGTGATCGACGGCTTGAAATAGGCAGCGGCCCTCTCGGGCGGTTGCGGACCGGTTCGTCCTGTGGGACGGACCGGTTTTTTCGTGGGTGGTCGTTCCGGAGAGCCCGAGCGGGGCGGGCGTGGTTGAGGTGCGACGAGGCGTGGCGAAGGGACAGGAACGGTGAGGGCGTTCGGAGCCCGATGCGGGCCGGAGCCCGGGGCACGATGGAGCCGCAGGGGGCGGTGTGCGGTGCGCGATGCGGATGACAAAAGAAGAAGCCCGGACTTTTCGGTCCGGGCTTTTCGGTTTGTCGCTCAAGATTCAGAGGGCGTTCACGTGGAGCTGGATGGCGCTCTTCAGGTTTGCAGCCTTGTTCTTGTGCATGATGTTGTGCTTGGCCAGCTTGTCGAGCATTGCCGTTACCTTCGGCAGCAGGGCCTCGGCGGCACTCTTCTCGGTGGTCGAGCGCAGGGCCTTCACGGCGTTGCGCGTCGTCTTGTGATAGAGCCGGTTGTGAGCACGCTTCGTCAGCGTCTGACGAATCCGTTTCTTGGATGACTTATGGTTTGCCATAATCCCTTGTTGATTTATTTTTTACTTTTTCAGTTTCTTGCCTGTGAACGGCTTCCGCCGCTCTCTTCTGCCGTTTGTACGGAACGGCCGTAGCCGTTTGCGGATAGACCCTGCGGTCCGCTCCTGTTTGGTTTGTCACCCGTCAAGGCTTCCGGTCGGTCGTGAACGGGGTTCAGTGTCACCCCCCCCCTCGTCTCGCGGCCCCTCTTCGGCCCCTTGGTAGCCCATAGCAGAATCGAACTGCTCTTTCAAGAATGAAAATCTTGCGTCCTAACCGATAGACGAATGGGCCTCTACCACTATCGCGCGGCCCGAATGGGGCGCTTTAGCGGTGCAAAGGTAAACAAAAAAGCGTCTCGTGCAAAAAATATGTGAAAAAAATGTGGATTTTTGCGCGAAGACCCCCGGAATCCACTTCGTTTGCAGCCCCTTAACGAAGCCGTACGCTCCGGGTCTGCGGATCGAAACAGGCACTCCGGCCCGAAAACAGGCGTTCGAGATAGCCGCTGCGGACCATCTCCTCGGCCGGAAGGCTGTGGAGCGTGGGCGGATCGATCAGCGCAACGGCGTCGCAGAGCGAAAGCGCAATATCAAGGTCATGGGTCGAGAAGAGGATGCATTTCCCCTCGTCGCGGGACAGGCGCCGCAACAACGTCGCCAGTTCGTAGCGGTTCGGCAGGTCGAGGAAGGCCGTGGGTTCGTCGAGCAGAATGACCGGGGTGTCCTGGGCCAGCGCCCGGGCGATCATCACCCGCTGGCATTCGCCGTCCGACATCCGGTCCAAGGTCTTGCGTGCGAATGCGGACATCCCCACCAGGTCGAGCGAACGCTCCACGACGGTCCGGTCGCCGTCCTGCATCCGCCCGATCCAGTTGGTGTAGGGGGCCCGGCCCAGCGAAACGACATCTTCGCACGTGAGGTTGGCAATCCGCACCTTGTCGGTGGTCACGAACGAGACCGTTGCGGCGCGCTGCCGGGGTGTCAGTTCCGCCAGGGTGTGCCCGCAGAGCTCCACGCGGCCCGATGCGACGGGCCCCAGTCCGGCAATGGCCCGCAACAGGGTGCTTTTGCCCGTTCCGTTGCGACCGATCAGGGCCGTCAGGGTGCCCGGGGCGAACGAGGCGCAGACGCCGGAGAGCAGCGTGCGGCTGCCGTAGGAAAGGGTGATCTGTTCGAGAAGGATGCTCATCGGTTCAGAAGAGGTTGCGGTTGCGGATGACGACGACAATCACGACCGGAATGCCCATCAATGCCGTGATGGTGTTGATCGGCAGGGCCAGCGTCTTGGCCAGCAGGTCGCAGATCAGCAGCAGGGCGGCTCCCGTGAGCATCGAGGCCGGCATCAGGATGCGGTGGTCGGCCGAGGCGAAGATCATGCGCGCCAGGTGCGGAACGGCCAGCCCGATGAAGCCCACCGGACCGCAGAAGGCCGTAACGGTTCCCGCGAGCAGGACCGTCGCGAGGAAAATCAGCGTGCGCGTGCGCTGGACGTTGAGTCCCATCGTGCGGGCGTAGTTCTCGCCCAGCAGCAGGAGGTTCAGGGGTTTGATGACGGCGATCGAGAGGAGGAGACCCGCCCCGACGGCCGGAAGCATCAGCAGCAGGCGGTTGCCCGTGACGTCGCCCAGCGACCCCATGGTCCAGACGACGAACGATTTCAGGGCAGCCTCGTTCGAGAGATACTGCAGGATCTCGACCACCGAGCTGACCCCCGAACTGAACATCATGCCGAGGATCAGGATCACCATGATGTCCTTGATGCGGCGGCTGACGGCCATGACGACGGCCAGTACAAGTGCCGATCCGATCCATGCGGCCCCGGCGATGCCCAGCGACTGGATGAACGAATGTCCGGACACGCCCAGCAGCGGCGCCCCGAGCAGGAAAAGCGCGACGCCGAGCGAAGCCCCGGAACTGATTCCCAGGACATAGGGCCCGGCCAGGGGATTGCGGAAAAGCGTCTGCATGGCCAGACCGCTGGCTGCCAGGGCGCTCCCCGCCAGCAGGGCCGTTACGGCTTTCAGCAGGCGGATCTTCAGGATGATGGTGCCGTTTGTCGGGTCGCAGGGCCCGCCGGTGAGTGCCGCCCAGACCTCCGAGAGCGGGATGTCGACCGATCCCACAGCCAGATCGCCGATGAAGAGTGCGGCGGTCGCAAGCGCCAGCAGCATGAAGAGCAGGGCAGGGCGCGTCATCGGTTATTCGAGGCGTTTATAATAATAGGTGGAGTCGCTGCCGCCTCCCAGAATGGTGCGCAGGTCGCGCAATGCAATATCGGGGTGTATGGTGCCGGATTCCCAGAAATCGGAGCCTCCGGCTGCCGTGCGACGGCGGTTGTTGTTCCAGACGCAGCGGTCCACGACGGCCGGAACTTCGGCGAATTTCGGGTTTTGGGACGTCAGCTCCTCAAGGGTGTTGCAACCCCCGACATTGAGCCAGAAATCGGCGCTGTTGGCCAGCAGGTAGGCCTCTTCCAAATCCACGGCCACCGAGGCATTCGAACGGTTCCGGGGGTAGATGTAGCTTCCGCCGGCATCTTCGATCAGCCGGACCATGTAGCTTTGGACGGGCGGCATGAACCATGTATCCCGGTAGGGCGTGTTCAGCATCACCTTCGGGCGGGCATCCGCCGGGTCGAGGCGTGTTTTCAGGGCGTTGTAGCGCGAGGCGATGCGGCGCAGCGTATCGGCTCCGGCTTCGCGCAGATCGCACAGTTCCGCCGCGGCAACCAGCCATTCGGCCTTGCCCAGGGGCGACCCTTCGACGTAATCGCCGACATAGAGATAGGGAATGCCCAGTTCGCGGAGTTTCCCGGTGATGACCGTATTCTCTCCGGTGACTCCGTAGAGGAGGATCAGGTCGGGGTGCAGGGCCGTCAGGAGTTCGAAGTTGAGGTTCGTGTCGTACCCCACGTCGCGGACTTCGCCGCAGAGGCTGCGCCCGCGGATGGCGGGGTTGAGGATATAGTCGAGTCCCGAGACGCCGATGATGCGGTCGGTCTGGTTCAGGGCGTCGAACAGTGCGACGTGGCTCGAAGACATGCATACGACGCGCCGAACGGGGGCCTTGACGGCCTGTATTTCGGCGTGGCGGGGAGCTTTGGCCTTGCCGCGCAGGAGGATCAGGTGTTGATCGGCCTGCGAACCGCCTTGCCACGGATTGTGGACGGTGATGAGGGTCGAGGCATCTTTCTCGGTACCGCGGATGTCGAATCCCGAGGCGTAGGTCGGGCTGTAAACCGTTGTCGTGAAGTCGCTTAAGTTGCGCTCCGCGGAGCCTGAGCAACCCGTTGCGAGGGTTGAGAGCAGGGTCAGGATGAGGGGATAAAATCGTTTCATTTCTGCAAAAATAGAAAAAAAACTTGCAGAAATGTGTTGGTTTCTGAAAAATATACTATATTTGCACACCCGAAGTGAGGGGTTTAGGCCTCTTTCGGGCGGAATCGGGGCGTAGCTCAGTCCGGTTAGAGTACACGTCTGGGGGGCGTGTGGTCGCTGGTTCGAATCCAGTCACCCCGACTGAAGAAAAGGCTTGACAATCAACTGATTGCCGAGCCTTTTTCGTTTTTGGCAGGCCGTTCGGGCAGGGGTTTCAGACCCCGTTTCTGCGGCATTCTGCGCGGGGCGTGTAAACCGTGGTGTAAACCGTCAAAAGGCTATGGACGCCACAATTTCAGTCATTTGCTTCAAAAGCAAGACCCTCGCCAACGGGGAGCATCCGCTCATGTTGCGTATTACGAAGGACCGCAAACGGACGATGAAAAGTCTCGGCGTGTCGGTCCATCCGTCAAATTGGGATTTCGACCGCAACGAACCCAAGCCCAAGTGTCCCGACCGCAAGTATATCCAGCAGATTATCCTGAAGGTCAAGACCGAGTATCAAACCAAACTGTTGGAGAAAAGCGCCAACAATGAGGATTATACTGCTCAAACACTTGTCAAAGAGCAGTCCCGAGAGCAAATCCAGTCGGAAACGGTCGAACATTTCTATTTGAGAACCATTGAGCAACTCAAACGGGAGGGGGCGGTAGGCAATGCTTATGCCTATCAGAACTCCTACCAAGTCTTGCGATCCTTCCACGCGGACAAACCGCTGGCTTATCCGTTTGGACAGATTGATGAAGCCTTCCTGAACGCTTTTGAGAGTTGGATGCGGTCAAAAGGGAACAAGGAGACAACCTTGAGTTTCCAGATGCGGACCTTGCGGGCGATATTCAATCGTGCAGTCCGAGCCAGGATTGTCGGCAGGGAGAAGAATCCGTTCAACGAGTACAAGATCAGTAAATTCAATACCCGAACACCGAAACGAGCCTTGAGCAAGACGGACGTGATGAAGATCATGGCCGCTGATTGTTCACAGGGTAAGGCAATCGAGCAGTTTGCCCACGATGTATTTGTCTTCTCCTATTTGTGCGGTGGTATCTCGTTTGTGGATATGGCCAACCTGACGCCTGCCAATATCGTGGAAGGGCGGTTGATCTATTGCCGTCAGAAAACGCATGGAGCTGTCAATGTCCCGTTGTCGGCACAGGCGAGAGAGATTCTTGCCAAATACGACGGACATTGCAGGCAGGCAGGTTATCTGTTCCCGATATTGGATGAGCGGGTACACATTACGCCCATGCAAAAGAAGAATCGGGTGCATAAAATGTGCGGCAGGGTGAATTTTGCCTTGCGGGGTATCGGCAAGCGTTTGAAGATCAAGTCTACCGTTACGACCTATGTTGCAAGGCACAGCTTTGCCACCGTACTGAAGAAGTCGGGCGTGAATATTGGCATCATATCCGAGGCCTTGGGGCATCATAGCCTAAAGACCACGCAAATCTACCTCGATTCATTCGAGAACTCGCAAATCGACGAGGCCATGCAGCATCTGCTGTAAGAATCGGGAGGTCGGCGGCCCTGTCGGGAACCGACCTCCTTTCTTCTAAAGGTATGTGGCGTTTCCATTACCCGAGGTACTTATCCAGCGTGTCATAGGTCGCCTGTTCCCGCGTGATTCCATCGTTCGCCTTGGGATTCATGATCTCTTTCACTTGCGCCCCCGTCAGACATCTCAACCTCATCTCCATCTGACGGCTGAACTGCATGGGATTCTCCGCATGGTTGAACTTCTTAATCAGGAAGGTAATCAGATATTTTTTCGCCAGGAACGAATTCGGAATCCGTTCCAAAGCTGCCTTATACCACTTGACGCTTCTGTAGAACCATCCTGCATCTCCAAATGCCCGCGGCAGTACTTTGCTCTTGACACTGGCTACAAGGTCTTTCGGTTTGAGGGAGTTGGCACCCGTACACCAGAGAGAGATGGTCGCCAGCGGGAAGCCCTTCGTTTGCAGCTCCACGGCAAAATCGAAGACCTCATTCTTTGCAGCCAGGGCCATTGCTGGGGCTGCCATGTAATCGGTCCCCTTCCACGAGGTCGTGCAGATATTCATCTCGGCGATCAGGGCCGCAATCTCCATCTCGGCATTCAGCGCCTCACAAATCACAAGTTCATCCAAGTTCTTGCCCAAGTTCATCCATGCGACCACTCGGTGCTGTCCATCCACCACGGCATAGTACCGTTCTGCCTGTTCGTTAGGAATATCGTGTCCTTGCAGGTCGACCAGACAGCCGTTCATCTGGCAGACCTCTTCACCCTTCACGACGGTGATGGGCGACAGCTGTCCATGCTCCTGCATCGATTTCTCCTTGGCCTTCACGGTCTTGGCATTGGTCGGGCGGTTACCCTTTACAAATGCGAACTGACGGTTTTCATTATCCGTGGAAATAAGCATTTTCTTCATAATATTAGTGCGGGTTGACCTCATACCACCCGCGAGGTGTTAATAGTGAGTATTTTTTAACGGTTTTCGTTTCTCGGCGTCGGGTCTGACTGGTGAGCTCTTGTCAGCTCGTAGGACGGGCGGAGGATGGCTTGGGCGAACTCCCATCCTCGTTCCATCGTTCGATTCGACCTTCAGCCTTTCGGTTCGGATACTCCCTCCCAACCGAGAAGCGGGGTGTATGTCAAGGAACCTGTGTTCGCGTTTTCACTATTAACACCTGCTAAATTTATACCAATCTGTTTTTCAGTTAATTATGTGCTTTCGACCGTCAATCACATCTAAAATACATTTTACTCTTTTACCCATGAAATGGGGATAGGATTACCTTTATAGGTTTTTTTACAATTTTGAAGCATATCATATGTGTTTTTATAGGACAGGTCCTGCTTTGACACATTGTCAGAGCAAGCTGTCAGATAATCGCAAATGAACTGGCACAGTTCCTGAGGAACGAAGGACTCAATATGGAGGACTCCATGGAGAAAGAGAAGCGTATTGTACCCAAGAAAATTCATGAAGGTCGGTCGTCTCTTGGGCAGTTGGACGTCAACAGGCAATAATTTATCCAACGGAAACGGATTTTTCAAATATGCCTTCTCGATCATCTCCACCAACCAATTCTGGGAATTGGATATGGAAACACTTCCCTGCCCGTTGGCCGTAAGTAAAAATCTCTGGTTGGGATTGAATCCATCGGCCTGAATGGTTTTCAGGAAACGATAGACGTTGGCAATATCTTTACTCCGTTCTGCGTCTTCCAATGCCGCAATTTCTTCTTCTGTATAGGGGTGTAAAACGGGATTCACGTAAGGGGCAAGCATGAGAACATAGAAAGGTAGGTGGTCCTCGTCTAAAAGCGTGGGATATTTATTCTGTAGCTCCAACAATTTTTCGTAATGCGGCATATCGAAAATGATTTTCAGATCCTCTGGGAAAACATCGAAAGTACGGGATTCCCAATATTTCGGCAGTACATCGACCACTAAATCATTATCGTAACAAGCTCTTTCAAGATTTTCGTTGATGCTCCAGCACGAAAATTCATAGTATTTTTCAAGATAAGGAAAGGCTTGCTTGATGAAATCAAGCGGAAATGATACGAGGCTCATAATTTTCAAATTGGGGTTATTCCCAAAGATAACGATTTTTCCTGTAAAGTTCTTTGAACAACGTCCTGTTAAATATGTGATTTAATAGGAACTTTATGCCTTTGCATATAAGTTATAGTGCCAAGATAAGGACAACTTTTTTTGCGGTCCAAATCTTTGCTCTATGTTTATAGGCTTTTAAATGGAGAGATAGAGATTTACTCAAAACTATCCTATAAATTAGTCGTTCCGCAATTGCAAGTGGTTCAAATACTCACTAGTCATACAACTCAATTGATAAGAGAGGTATTAACAAAGAATATAGATTTAATCCCTATGTCAATTTTGTCCTCATTTTTTGTATCTTTATGATAACAGGTGATTCCGACACCCTAAAACTTAATATTTATGAAAACCAAGAACTACTACAAAGACACATGTAAGGCCTATAATAGGGCTTACCATGTAATTGATCTGGATGAGTACAAAGCCAAAATGATTGCCGACGTTCCTGCAACAGAAAATCTAATAATATGGAGTTGGGTAACTCCTGGGACATGCAGCAGCAATGCTCTCTTCATTTGCAGCCTTAACAACTTATTAGGAACATTCGGAGAATGTTGCAACTATTGCGAGGGAATAGTTATATCTAATATAGCCTTAATTATGTCTAAAGAGCCAACGGTAATGGCTGTTCACCATAGCTTTATTTATTCAAATAAATATAAGTGTTATGTCGATTGTACCCCTGGGAATCAACACATTCCTGACTGTTATATTTATCTTTTATCAGACGAGCTAAAAGATAAGGAACTGAATAAGTTTTTAGATTCTATTAAAACCAAAAATAAAAATGGAGAGGAAATGTGGGAACCAAGATTTATTCACGAAGATATACCTTATGGAGTAGATGTTCCTAAAGAGTGGATATCATCCAATCCAAAGCATCATAAATACTAAAAGTCTGGGTCATAAAAAATACATATCAAATTATTTGACTTTTGATTAAATTTTTATTACCTTTGTATATCCTATACAGATAGGTTAATTCTTGTTTCTTCCATAAAGAATATGATATTAGGATTGATAAGGGCGGCATCATATGCTGTCCTTATCTTTGATCGATAGTCGCATATTTTTGAGTGCGAAATGAAGATTCCCTATAAAAAGATAGTAGGCAGGCAGTTGCTTAAAACTGTCCTATGATAACTGCTCAAAAGTGTCCTATATATACACTACCTACTTATACACTACCTAATAAAGTCGTTCCGACCATGTACTACCACATCAAAGACCGCAAGTGATTCGAGAACCGCAAGCAGGCGAAAGAACACTATGGCGTAGCCCGTTTCCGAAAACTGCTGCATTTAAAAGAGATTCTATTTACTAACCCTCAAAATTCCATTGCTAACGATGAATTATACTGCTATACCCAAATCGATCGTCACGTTTCAGACAGGCAACAGTAAACCTGTCGATGTTTATGTATGAGCAACCATCAAATGCTGCTCCGACCACCAGACAAATATTTCTCACATTACCGAAGAAAAACTGGCCCTCCTTACAGGGCTGGATGAAAGAACCATCCGCCGTGTTATCAAACGGCTCAAAGAGGCAGGCTGTCTTACTGTGCAGACAGCCATTAAGGAAGATGCCGTCCGAGGATTTATCAAGCGGAACAGTTACCAGATAAAGCCTGTCGAGAAGGATTTCTTCCTGCTGAATAATGGCTTCTTTACAAGGAATTATTCCGCAAAGATGGCGGGATTCCTACTCTTGTTAAAGGCCATCTGCCTGAACAACACAAATACCATCCAATGAAGCAAGAGCCAGATTGCCCAGACACTCGGTCTGTCTCGCAATACCGTTTCGGCTTTATTGGAAGAGTGCCGACAAGCTGGACTTATAAAGCCACAGGCAAAGGGCTATGAACTGACGACGGATTGCTTTATCCAACCAGCCATTAAGCAAACGGAGGCCGCCATTTATAAGGAGCTATGCGATTTCTGTAAAGCCAAAGGGGTAGCAGCACCCAGACGAAACAAGGTGGCATTATCGGTACTGCTTACCAAGTACAATGCCGTTGGCATTCCGAATACGGAGCCAATAAGTCTGACCTACCAACTCAACAAGCGTTGCACGCAACTACCCGAGAAGGTCTCCATCCCCTACTTTATAAAGGTACTCGATATGCAGGAACAGTATCGGGAGGTGACGAAGCAGCACAAACAGAGCCAAGAGGAGTTTGGAGGGTTTAAGTTTTAGAAATATAATTTGAGTGAATGTTTTTATACCCTCAAAAGATAATTTTTCGATTAACTTTGTAAAAAAGGCAGATTATGAACAGAATAGTATTAATCGGGAATGGTTTTGATTTAGCTCATGGCTTGCCTACTGGCTATGTCGATTTCATAAATAATTACTGGGAGGATTTCCACTGTCATGTACTCAATGGATACGCTCAATACCTATTAAAGCATTTCGGAGTTGCTCCCATTAAGTCATACTCGGACAATTTTGCTGACCTTAAAGTAATAAATAAAGGGAGTGACGAAATCACAGAATTCACAGTCACAGATAATGAACAAAATGCATTTAATGAGTGGTGTCGATTCATTAATGATTACAATCAAGTTGGAAGATTTACAGAATCTCTCCAATTAACATTTAAGAATCCGTTTTGGAAACACATATCAGCGCAAGCCTCGTTGGAGAATTGGGTAGACATTGAGAACGAATATTTTCAATCATTAAATAGGCTAATAGATCAAGAACGAGATTTAGGCTATAAATCCGCAAAAGAGCTAAATATAGACTTTCATAGTATCCAAAACTTATTAATAGAGTATCTGCGCAAAATTCAAGAAGAAAAGATTTCGGATGAGCTTTTCAACGAAGGGATCAATAAAATAATATTTGAGTCTATTAATCAACAAGACATATCCAAAAGTGGCCAAGATTTATTTTTGGAAGATATTTCATCTCAATTATTTAATTCCCCTGGAGGAATGTGTCTAGGAGAGATAGAAGACGAATTGAGAATTCACCCAGAATATGAGATTTTGGGGACAAGAGAGGATTCATTTCGTGTAATGGTGGAAAATAAAATAAACAAAGGACAGCTAAAGGATTTCCTTATTCCTAACCAAATACTTCTGCTTAATTTTAATTATACAAATACTGCTAAAAAATTATATGTAAAATCAGACCATTACCCAAAGTGCGAATTGATACATATTCACGGAGAATTAGATGATAAGAACAATCCAATTATTTTTGGATATGGCGATGAAATGCACGAAGATTATAAAAAAATAGTCGATCTGAATAACAATGCCTATTTAGAAAACATCAAATCAATTCGTTATCTTGAAACTGATAATTATCGGAGACTCTTGGGATTCATAGATTCTGCACCTTATCAGATATATATAATGGGGCACTCTTGTGGCAACTCTGATCGGACCTTATTAAATACCCTTTTTGAACATAAAAACTGCTTATCAATAAAGCCATATTACTACCTAAGAGAAGATGGAACAGATAATTACATTGATATTGTTCAAAATATATCCCGAGACTTTAAGGATATGACATTAATGCGAGACAGAGTTGTTAATAAATGCTATTGTCAACCATTAGTAACTCCTTAACATATTCTGTTCTCCTACAAATACCCCGTAAAACACCCCTCCCCCTGTTCGGCTTGTAAAACGAATCTCGGGGAGGGATTTTTTCTGGCCGATTATCGGGAATTTTTCCAGACTAACAACAAAAGCAACAGACAGATGATGAGTGTATTTATTTATTCATCATCTAATTTGTAGCTTTATGCAATTACGTCCATCCATGCGCCGTGCAGCCAAAATGCGGCTCGCTCTGGCTGGAGCCTCGGGGTCGGGAAAGACCTACTCCTCGCTCCTCATCGCTTACGGCATGACCTCCGACTGGTCCCGTGTTGCCGTCATCGATTCCGAGAACGGCTCGGCCGATCTCTATGCCCATCTGGGCAGTTATCAGGTCCTCACCCTGCCCGACTACTCTCCCGAGACCTACATCGAGGCCATCGGTATCTGTGAACAGGCAGGGGCCGAGGTCATCGTCATCGACAGCATCTCCCATTGCTGGGACTATCTGCTCGATTTCCACGCCAACCTGCAGGGAAACTCCTTTGCCAACTGGGCCAGGGTCACACCCCGTCAGAATGCCTTCATCCAACGCATTCTCAACTCCTCGTGCCACATCATCTGCACCATGCGTTCCAAGCAGGATTATGTCCTCTCGGACAAGAACGGCAAGATGGTCCCCGAGAAGGTGGGATTGAAGGCCGTACAGCGCGACAACGTGGACTATGAGTTCACCGCCGTGCTGGACATCGCCATGAACCACAAGGCCACCACCTCCAAAGACCGAACGGGGCTCTTTACAGGGCGTCCCGAGTTCACGATAACTCCTGCTGTCGGTCAGGCCATCCTCAAATGGTGCAACATGGCACAGTCCACGCAACAGAATCCTTCCACGCAAAACCTCCACAGCCATGCTTCCAGCCTTTCAGCCTAATCCCGAGTTTGCCGTAGGGTTGAATCTACCCGTGAAGGAGGCAACCATCGTAGAGGAGCGTTCCGTAACGCCGATTGTATCGTTGGGGACTATACCGCGTACCCGTCACTTTATCGAGGCCAACACCAAGCCTGTCGATATGGCCCATCTAAAAAACGATTGTGTCGTTCCCGTATTCAGCAAGGACAACGAGGTAACGATCTCCCACCAGAGTTTTATTGAAACAGTGTTAGGTGCTGCCCACCGTATGTTTCCACAAGAAGCCATCGACACACCCGATATTGTCGTTTCGCATATCATCAAGGGACGGATTCCCGAGGCTATCCACAAGCCCGTGAACCAGCTCCTGGAGACGGACAAGACCATCTATTACGAACGCATGGCCTTCTGCTTCGAGATTCCCTCGATTTACGAGGAGGTGGCAGGCAATCGGTTGAATCTTTCGATCGGAGGGGTAAGGGCCTATAACCACGAAAATCTCTATTCGAAAAAGACGGCCGAGAAGTTCAAGGTCTTCATCGGATTCAAGAACCTTGTCTGCTGCAACCTCTGTGTATCGACCGACGGATTCAAGCGGGAGTTGCGGGCGATGAGCGTACAGGAGTTGTTTAAGGCTTCGTTGCAGTTGTTCCAGCAGTACGATGCCGAACGGCATATTCGGCAGATGGCTGCATTACAGCGGCAATCGATCAGTGAACACCAGTTTGCGCAACTCATCGGAAAGGCTCGATTGTATCAATACCTGCCCACAGCCGAGCGAAAGGCATTGCCTGCCATGGAGTTTACCGACTGTCACGTCAATGCCGTGGCAAAGGCCTACTACATGGACGAGAACTTTTCCAGAGGGGACAATCCCGAGATTGACTTGTGGAAGCTCTACAACCTCTTTACGGGAGCCAACAAGTCCAGCTACATCGACACATTCCTCGACCGTTCGCTGAATGCAACGCAGTTGATTGCAGGAATCGGACGGGCCTTGGAGGGAGATTCCGAGTACAGTTGGTTTGTGGAATAGCGCTTTACAGAGTAGAATACCCTTGCTGTCCTGTGACGGCAGGGGTATTCTCTTTTACAACAAAACAAAGCGCACTAATATATAGCGAGACAGTTATATTAACCCGTTGGCGGAATTAAGTCAGCGCATACTTGACTCTTCCAATGGGCTTGTTGTTTTTGTAGTTAATGTATTGTAGGATTGTAAGTGCGCTGATTTTCCCGATAATCCGGGCGAACAACCCATCCGTGTCTTTCGCATAATTGCGTATGAGCATAAACTGGTCACATAGCTGTGAGAACAAGGGTTCTATCCTTTTCCTGGCTTTGGCAAATGGATGGAAGACAGGTTTCCAGTCCCTTTGGTTTCTCCGGTAAGGCACTTTCAAACGAATATGGGCCGTCTCAAAAAGGTCCAGTTGCACATCGGCACTGATATAGCCCCTGTCTCCAATCACAGTGCAGTTGGAATAATCGACCTTGACATCCTTCAGGTAATTGATGTCATGCACGCCCGCCTTCGTCAGGTCGAAAGAGTGTATGACCCCGCTCAACCCGCAGACGGCGTGCAGCTTATACCCATAGTAATATGTACCTTGTGAGGCACAATATCCGTAGGACGGGGCTTTCCGGTAGTCATTCCCGCCCATCGTACAACGCTTGGCGCGTGCTATCCGACATACCTCTACCGGCTTGGAGTCAATGCAGAAATAATCTTCGCCGCCATCCATCTCATTGGCGATTCTCTCCCGGATGAGCCTGCAGAGCTGTGCCGTAAACTTGCGCCTGTCGTTGTATTGCCTCCGGGATATAAGGTTCGGCATTTTGTCCCCGTATTCCTTCAATCTGGAAAACAACAGGGACTCGCTGTCTATTCCGACCGCTTCGGATGCCATGCTCAGAGCGACCACCTCAAGGTCGGAAAACTTGGGGACAACACCCGGACGGGGCACATTCCCTTGTTCATTGACTAAATTTCCTGCTTTTTGTTTGCAGATGTCCAGAAATTTTGCGAATATTGCGTATAAGTTGTGCATACGGTGTATGTAAATCAGATGTTTAGACACCTCTAATTTACTAAACACCAATAATATGCGCAACTTTTTCTTCATAAAAGTTTTATGCCTTTAATTCCGCCAACGGGTATTACCTGATTCATTTACCAAATTACTTGACACTTGCTTGCATATGTTCAGAAATTTTGCGAATATTGCATATAGGTTGTGCATACGATATTTGTCTATTAAAAGTTTGGGCACCTTTAATTTACCAAATATCAACAACATGCACAACTTTTTATTCATAAATCTTTTATCAATTTAATTCCGCCAACGGGTTTATATTATTCATAATCTACATATTACGATTCGCTGCAAAGTCTGCAACTTACGGATATGGAATTTATGCTGACGTAAAGTCGGAATCCGTGGTTTTCAGGGTTCTGAAAAGCAGAATTTCAGGGTTTATGCAGGCGTAAAGTTGAAATTCGTGCAGATCTGCCCAAATTCAGAAGAACAAAGTTTACTTTCCACTCGAATTGCTATTGGATTACAGCTTTGTTTTGGCGAAATTTGCGTTACAATACCCCAGCAGAGTGTTGCGTATTGAAAAAACATTTCCTAACTTTGTGTCGCTGTCCCATACGGATAGTAACATATTGATTTAGTGAAAGTGTTTCGCTAATCCTTGAAGATGAAATTTGGCGATTTTAGAGAACAAGGATAGGCAATACAGACACTCATCACCGTGTATAGGCATATATCGTTCTGATATATACTTATTCGGTGTGGGGTATTGTTTATTTGTTCTCGGGCCACGCCAAATGCCTATCTTCAGATAAACGAACAACTCCACACTTTCTTTTTGCTTATAACCCACCGCAGCAGGAGTTGGTACGGTAAGAAACTTATTGTGTTATGCTCATAAAAAACCTTGTACCTAAACAGAGTACCATGCCGACTTAATTGATGTTGAGAACAATAAATTATCCCTGTAATCATTCAAGAAGACAGAGGACAGTAATAAACACACCTATAGAGATTACTAATCAAAAGAAACAAAGAGAAAATAATGTTCATTGGATCTCAAAATAAGCCTTACGCAAAGAACTAGACAGAAAGACTGAAATCATGCTTAGAATTACAATTCGTTGAATTACTATATCAATTGTTATATTATGAAAAAATTAATTTTTCTTTTCGGATTTATCTTTTTATGCGGAATAGTAAATGCCCAGAATTATACATGTTTTAATTCCTCAAAATATACCATAGAAACATATGCACCAGACAAATCGGGTAATATGATATGCATTGGTATAAAAAAAGAAACTCACAATACATGCTTTTACTTAAACACCACACGAGAGGAATTTTTTTCAAGCGGAAACAGCTTTACCAAGACCAAAGAATATGTTAAATCACGAAATATTAGAGTTAATAATTATGGGGAAGGAGTAGAATTCACTTATGAAGATTTGACTACTGCAACATTATTTCGGAGAGGTAATATGGCTACAATTATTATAATAAAAGGTACAGAAAATGGAGTTGTTTTAGTATACACTTATACATGTAATGAGATCTATCAAGCAAATGTTACGTTTTCGTAAATACGAAGATAGCATTTTCCCACAACCTCTATAATTATATTAGAATCAAATATTTAACACCATGAAAAAATTATTCTTTACTGCATTTTTCATTTGCATTTGCAGCGTAAGTCTCCTCTTAAATAGCTGTGATCTGCTCCCAGCAAATAAAGAGAAAAACGAAAAAGCTAAGACTGAACAAATGAGGACAGAATACAATCGAAAGATAGCAGAAAGAGATAGGAAATGGTTAGATCAGAACGAAGCAACAGCCAGAAACTTTGCTAAAAACTTTACTCGAAATAAAGGATATACAATTCAATCAACAACGTTGGAAGGAAGGGAAGCTAGCGATGTCGGATCCAGCGGTATGAGATTCGTAGAATACAATAAACCTATTCCAACCGAAATACAATCAGCATATTATAATTATAACATCGTTACAGGAAATATCAGTGATAATGGAGGCTTGATCCATATTCGGGTACGAGTTAAATACACCAGATATGAAAATCCGAATTGGACTGTTGATTATTTCCGAGCTTCCCGTAATTAATTTCTGCCATGAAACAGTTAATTAGCAATATATTGGATGCTGTATTTATAGGGATATTTAATAGAGCCCCCCTATAATTAAATATGTCTTATACGGGATCAGCAGCGGAACATTTCTTATATATCTCATTTATTTACAGTTAAAAGATCGTAGAATATCAAAAGTTTTCTTTCTTGACTATGAAAAAGATACTATTATTAGCTCATTTGTTGATACTGTTTCAAAGAGTGTGTCTAGGGGGGGGGTAAATAAAAAAGTCTACAGATTTTTTAGATTTGTACAGGGAATCAACAAAAAACGGTAATGATGCCAAAAGTGGTTGGTGGTATAAAATGTAACCGACATAATATTTGGTAGTTATAAGGATAAAATAGAGATTAGTAGAAACGGGTTTCTACTAATCTCTATTTTTATGTCAAAAAAACGAAAAATACGCTGTCCTCATTGTGGCTTTTTAGAGACAATAAAATGGGGTACTCGTAGCGGTTGCAGCCGCTATTATTGTAAGAATTGTGGCAGCTATTTTACGGATCGTCGAGACTGGATTTCCGATAAAAACAAGTTTATATGGTTCGCGCGTTGGGTTCGCGGTAAACAGCGTATTTGTGACCTTGCGAGTGAGAGCGGATACAGCGAACGCACCCTAAAAAGATACTTCTATCGGCTCTTGCCCCAGTGCCCTTTATGGCAGATACAGCGACGCGAGAAGGTAAATCTTCTGATCGACGGCACCTACTTCTCAAATAAGATTTGTCTGGTTGTATATCGGGATCACAACATCAAGATGACCCTCCTCTATCGCATAACCAGGAGTGAAACGCTGCGGGATTTGAAAGCAGACCTAACGGCTATACGCGATGTCGGCATTCAAATTGAGAGTGTCACCTGTGATGGATCTCCCAATATCATAAAAGCGGTGCGGGAAGTGTGTCCGGAGGCGATCTTGCAGCGTTGTACGGTACATGTAGCGCGAGAGATAGAGACGTGGATTACACGCAAACCACAGACCGTAGCGGCACAGGAACTCCTCGAACTGGTGCACTTGTTAAATGGAGTACAAACACATGATGAGGCACAGTTATGGATACGGGCTTTTATTGACTGGTATCGGCGACACGAACCATTTATCAATGAAAAAACCGTAGATGAGCTGTCGGGAAGATGGTGGTTTACGTGAATTAGTCAAGACTTAATCTGACAGTTACGCATAAAAAGAGTAGATTTGTAACATAAAAGCAGATTAAGTTATGACCACATCAGAAAAAGTCATCAAGAACAAACTGGGACTGCTTGAGCTGTCCCAACAGTTGGGAAACGTGTCACGAGCCTGCAAGATTATGGGATACAGCCGTGACAGTTTTTATCGTTTCAAGGAACTGTACGAGCAGGGCGGAGAACTGGCCCTGCAGGAGATTTCCCGTAAAAAGCCGGTGATAAAGAACCGCGTGGAGGAGCGCATAGAGCAGGCTGTAGTGCAGATGGCCATAGCCAACCCGGCTTTGGGACAAGTACGCGTATCCAACGAGCTGCGCAAGAAAGGCATACTCGTATCTCCCGGAGGAGTGCGCTCCATCTGGCTCAGGCATGACATGGAGACCTTCCAGAAACGCCTGAAGGCACTTTCGACCAAGGTGGAGCAGGAAGGCATCGTGCTTGACGAGAACCAGGTGGCCGCGCTGGAAAAAGCCAAGGCGGAGAAACAGGCACACGGGGAAATAGAGACTTATTATCCAGGCTTCCTTGTGGCGCAGGACACCTATTATGTAGGGTATATCAAAGGCGTGGGGCACATTTACCAGCAGACGGTCATCGACACCTATTCCAAAATCGGATTCGCCAAACTTTACGACAGGAAGAACGCGCTCGTGGCGGCGGACATGCTCAATGACAGGGTGGTTCCGTTCTTCGAGCAGCATGACCTGAAACTGATGAGGATGCTCACGGACAGGGGAACCGAATACTGCGGAAACAGGGAAACACATGAATACGAACTGTATCTGGCCATCGAGGACATAGACCATTCCAAGATCAAGGCCAAGAGCCCGCAGACAAACGGCATCTGTGAACGCTTCAACAGGACTGTCCAGAACGAATTCTACGCCATCGCTTTCAGGAAGAAGATATACACCTCGATAGAACAACTGCAGGCAGACCTTGACACTTGGATGAACTCCTATAACACGCAAAGGACGCACTCCGGGAAATACTGTTTCGGGAAAACACCCATGCAGACTTTCCTCGAAGGAATGGAGGTGGCAAGGAGATATCAATTGCAGGATGCAGGGAAAATACAACCTGATGAGCAGGTTATTGGCTCACCAGGTTGTGAGAGTGAGAATAGTTGCGTATCTTCGCAGATGGCATCGGACACTTTTTTTGCCCGATAGTATAGAAAATGTCAGAACAAGTCTTGACTATTACAGTTTACGCATAAGATGCTGCATCGAAGTGTCTCGCATATCAAGCGTGCCATACCCGATCTGTTTTCATACACGCGATACCCTAATGTACCTAAATCTTCAAATTCTATTGAGTCGTTCTTCGGTCACTTGAAGGATAATTTAAGAATCCATCGTGGACTCTCGGAACAACATTTTAAGGACTTTGTAAAGTGGTATCTTTTCCTGAACAGCAATGATGGAATTATTAAGAAACGCAAATGACCAGAATCGTACAATTCTGGTCATTTGATCCAATACGACACCAACCACTTTTGGCATCATTACCCAAAAAACTAAAAAAGGAGTAGACTTATGGTGTTGACAAAGGAACAACTTTCCGAATTAATATGCAAACATTCGGAGCGAGAAAATGGTCTTCAGGATCTGTTGGAGATCTTATTGGAGAGTATGATGGTCTCGGAACGCCGGGAATATCTCCGGGAAAACTCCGCATCAGGAAATAAATGCAACGGTTTCCGTCCGGGGCATAGTTACGGTCATGGCCGTACGCTGACGTTCCGGATACCTCGAGATCGCTACGGGAATTTTCATCCCCGGATTCTGGCGATCCTGCGCCATCAGGAGGATGAATGCGAACGCCTTGCCGGAACGCTGTATACGAAAGGTCTTACGCAGGAACAGGTTGGCGAGGTATTCCAGGATATCTATGGCGAGCACTACAGCAAGGCGAGCATTTCGCGGATGCTGGACTACCTCCGAGAAGATGTCTCGCAATGGCTCACGCGCTCTCTGGAGGCTTATTACCCCATCGTCTTCATCGATTGCGTACACATGAAGATCCACCGCAAGCGGAGCGTAGAAACAGAAGCTTTCTATGTGGTGCTAGCTGTGCGTGAAGACAAGCGGCGTGAAGTGCTGGGGATCTTCAACAAGCCCACGGAGAGCGCCCTGGGCTGGGGCGAGATGCTCGCAGAACTGCATGAACGAGGCGTTCGGAAGATCGGCCTGGTGTGTGCCGACGGGCTGAAGGGTCTGGAGGATGTCATCAGTGCGGTCTTTCCCGGAACCCCGCTACAACGCTGTACGACGCACCTGAAACGCAATCTGCTGAGCTGCGTGCGCAACGGCGACAAGGGCGAGCTGGCCGAGGATCTGCGACAGGTCTTCCGTACGGGGGATCGCAGCTATACGGTGGAGAGAGCCTGGGAACAATGGCAGGCGCTCTGTGAGAAATGGGGTCAGGATTATCGCAGTTTTCGACGACGGGGCGAAGACCCAGCCTACAAAGCCTACTTCACCTATCTGAATTACGAGGCAAGGATTCAGTCGATGATCTACACGACGAACTGGATCGAGCGTCTGCAGAAGGATTTTCGACGGGTTACACGCATGCGGGGAGCCATGCCCAGCGAGGAGTCGGTACTGCTGCTGATGGGTAAAACGGCCATGGATAAGAAGTCCTACCTGAGGCCGGTGCCGCGGATCGACCTGGATCGGGAATTATTCCCCGAGTGAAGACTATAACACAAAAATATGAACAACACGCCGCGGCGTGTTGTTCTAAATCAAGAATCGCTATATTTGCATATCTGAAGAATCTGAAGGCGCCTGCACAGACACACTTTTTGAAACACTACCCATTTGCTTATGTGCAACATGATTGGGGCTCAAAATATAGATGGATTCGTTTTAGGGAAAAGTCGAATAGAAACCATTAGTAACATACCAATAGGATTTAAATATGTAACAACAGATAATCCCAATAAATTAGAATATGCGAAGATGTCCACTGTTTTAGACGGTTTTAGAGGAACAACCTACGAGCTATTATTCAAGGATAATAAACTATATAATTTTACGAAACATCTATCCGATGTATATACAGACGATATGCATAGGACTCCAGAACAATGGTTTGCGGATATATATACAGTTTATATGGAAAAATTCGGCGATCCAACCTCGCAATATGAAGGAGCTTCCTTTTGGTATTGCTATTGGGCTCTCCCCAATTCTCAATTATCTTTTAAATTTTCATGGACGATCAGACAAAAAGAAGAGCTATACTTTGGCTCTTTGAGAACACGAACACATTATTATCTCAATATAACAATAGACTGGAAACCCAAAGAATCAACCCATTAATTAGATGGCTTATTGGGATAATACAAAAAATATTAAAAAGAGAAATAGAAAAGTTCTGTGCTCTTATCCTTAAAAGGCATTACGTTTTTTCATTGAGATAAGGGGGGGGGTAATTGAGATTAGGTTAAAAATAAAAAACACAATGGGATTCTGGGATATACTGTTTCGGAACAAGAACGACCAATACACGACTCCCGCAACCCGCGAACAGATTGCAGTGGATCCGAACTCGTTTTTTCAGGTCGGGATGTTCAAGGATGCGGCAAAAGCGCGTTACAGACGTCAGAACACCAAATATATGGCGATTGCCGCCTGGAAGATTGCCGAACTGCTCAACGAGCATTTCGCCAACTACCACATCCGTTGCATGGTGCCTGCCTCGGCCATTGACAAAAAGGCTCCCGTGGAAGCATTGCCCGTCCATTTCCTGATCTTTGAGGGGAATGTGCCGAAGGTAGCCGTTGTCATCGTGACCCGATACGGTTCCGAAAGCCGCACGGTTCTGGCGACCAAACAGGTTTGTGAAGCCAACAAGATTGCCTACGTCAAGGTCTATGCAAACGGTTGTTATGCGGACTGGATTCAAGACGGGGACCGAATGAATCCCGATGATGTCAAAATGTGCAAGACCTACATCATCTCCCACATTCAGGACGGGCTGACCCAGTACGAGGGCAAAAAGCCACAACCCAAACCGACTCCCAAACAGGAGGTGGCAAGCGAAATCGACATTCCCGCTAATTCCCAGTTCCGCCTGGCGGTATTCCATAAGGCTGCCAAACGAACCTATGCCAAACCCAGCATACAGGCCATGGCCAATGCCTTGGAAAAGATAGCCGAGATGATTGCCGAAAATTTCGATCCCGCCACGGTTCGTTGCATGGTGCCAGCCTCGGCCATCGCCCCCGACTGTAACCCGCATGCTTTGCCTGTTCATTTCCTGTTTTACGACAAGTGGGAGCGCCCAAGGGTCGCCATGGTCATCGTAACCCAGAATGGCTACAATGTCCCGAATGTTCGGGCCACGAAAGCCATTTGCGAAGGACAGGGACTTCACTACATGCGGATCTTTGCCAACGGGTTCTATGCCGACTGGATGACGACCCAGCCTGCCAAGGCACCCATGTGCCAGGCCTTTATTCTCAAACATATCTTCGAGGTTCTGAAATATCGCCACTGAAAGGATGCCTTGCACCTGTGAAGGGCTCAGCAGGGGACAGAAGTTGATTTTGCAGGTAATCCTCCCCTGTACAGTCCCGTATCCGATACCACTCGGATTTTAACATTTCCTTTCAGGCAGTTCGGCATGGAGCCTTACCGCGGGCAGGGATCTTCATGTCGAACTTTTTTACAAACACAGCGCATGACACTGATTGAACAGCTTGCCGACGAGCAGACATGGAACGAGTTTTTCTCCTACAAACAACAGTTGGGGCACCTTTCACAACAGCATGAAAAGGAGTTGCAGCAGTTTATCGGAGAGAAAGCCTATCTGGAGGTTCTTGATCGGATTCGGGCAAAGGGATTCTCGCTACCGCAGAAACGGTTAATCAGCAAGGTAAACAGCGACAAGAAACGGGTGGTCTACACCTGCCCCACAGCTGAAAATTACCTGCTGAAACTCTTGACCTATCTGTTGATTCGTCGGTACGATCGGTTGTTTGCGCCCAATCTCTACTCCTTTCGGGCCCGACACGGGGTCAAGCGGGCCATTCAGTTTTTGCGAGGAGCCGAGAATCTGTCGGCAAAGTTTGCCTACAAGGTCGATATTCACGACTATTTCAATTCGGTCGATGTGGAGTTGCTGCTACCCCGACTGCAACGGATCATGGCCGACGAGACGGAGTGCTTCCATCTGATTGCCGACCTGCTGACCAATCCCCAAGTGGTTCTTCCCGACGGACAGATCACTTGTGAACGAAAAGGCATCATGGCGGGAGTTCCGCTGGCTTCGTTCCTGGCCAACCTCTACCTGAACGATCTGGACTGGCACTTCCATCGGCAAGGAATGCTGTATGCCCGTTATTCGGACGACATCATCCTGTTTGCCTCTTCTGCCGAAGAGCGCGAGATGGCGATCGACTATCTCCACGATTATCTTCAAGCACATCGTCTGACAATCAACGAAAAGAAGGAGGTCGTCACGGAGCCTTCTCAGAAATGGACGTTTCTGGGGGTCTCATTTGAAAACGGCGTGTTCGATGTCTCGGAGGTTTCAGCCTCCAAACTCAAGATGAAAATGCGTCGTAAAAGTCGTGCTCTGTTGCGCTGGAAGGCTCGGAAAGGTATAGACAATGACAAGGCGGCACGGGCTTTTGTAAAGGCGTTCAACCGTAAACTTTATGACAATGATGCCGAAAACGAACTCACGTGGTCGCGCTGGTTCTTTCCGATCATCAACACGTCACGGACACTAACCCTGATTGACCATTATATGCAGGACTGCCTGCGTTACATTGCCACCGAGAAACGAACCAAAGGGAGGTACCGATTCACTTACGAAGAAATGAAGGCGCTAGGCTATCGAAATCTGGTTCATGAATATTATCAGATCCAGAAACAAAAAATTAATGAGGATAATCAAACAAAGAATCAACAACCAGTCCGTTCTGCAAAATAACAGTAATATGACACGAGAATATCTATGGAGAAACAAAAGCAATTAACCTTTTCCAAGGACAGACTTTGCAAGGGGGCTCAAATATGCCCCTTTGCAAAAGTTTGTCCCTTCTTTAATGTCATATCTCCTCAATTCACTTATTGTTTAACCAACCGTGGTTTTGCATCCGTGTAAACTGTCGTGTAAACCGCTGATAATCTGTCGTCGCAATTATCTGGTTAATAGATTGTTATTGGCTGCTTGTAACGTCTGGGGGGCGTGTGGTCGCTGGTTCGAATCCAGTCACCCCGACTGATGGAAAATCCTTGATATTCAATCGAATATCGAGGATTTTTCTTTTGTGGTATATAGTCCGAAAAGCGGCGGTGGTACACAAGTGGTACATAAATAGTCGCCATCCGAAAATTTCAATCTCAGTCGTTAAGTATTTGGTTTTTGGGCGGTTGCTGTATTTGGGCCTATACAGTCGCTTCGAATAGGCGGATAATGAATTTATCGGGTTCGTGGCTATATGAGCTGTAATCGCCCCTGAAACGCTTCTATCGGGATTTAACAAAACGACCTGCCGCATGACGGCAGGTCGGAGAAAGGTCGGGATAAAAGTTGAATGAGATAGGTGGATGGATAACAACTTACAACTATGGTTTTATCCGCGACCGGAATTATATATGAAACAATCAGAAACTACAATATCGAACACTATGCCCTCCTCTTGTAATCTCATAATTGGTGCAGGGGTCTTCAAATAATGTTTGATATAAGACATGACCTAATATGGAACTTTGTCCTGTTTGAGATTTGGGATATCTCAAAAGGATCGCTTGCAGTGCATGATCATTAGCCCAGTCAATTTGTTTTTTGCCGACAAGGTCTCGTGCCGAAAAAGGCTTGCCATTTCGGTTGAATCCTTTTTGTCGGATAATCTCCATTAAATTTCTGCGAACATTGGTAAGTTCGTCTGCTGTCAATGCCCGTACCTGCTTGGGCTGAATGGCGGTCGGCTGTAATTTGCCGTTTAGCTTTTCGTATAACATGTGCTGTAATCAGTTAAAATTCGATTTCTTCAATAGCGGTAAAACGGGAGGTCCAGGGATCTTTATCATATGCATCTTTACATCCGAAGGGAACTCCCAAATAACTATACTTACTGGAACTTCCAAACGAAGAGGTTGAAACATTCGGTGGGGTTGTTGCTTTACAATACACTTTGGTAAATTGTAAAGGACGGTTGTATGAATAAGGGTAAGAGGATGAAACAAATACATCTTGACTAAAAACGTAACCATCTATCTGACTTATTCCGCTGCCGATGGCCAGATACCCATTGAATCCGGTGCAATCGCGAAAAGCACTGCTTTCAATCGTCGCTACCTGGTCGGGGATGACCAAATTGCCGGTAAATCCGGAACATTCGTAAAAGCAATATTCTGGAATGGTAGTTATTCCGGTGCCGAACGTCAGCGTGCCGGTAAATCCGGAACAATTGTAAAAGGCATATGTCCCCAATGAGGTGACGCTGTTGGGAATGTGCAGGCTCCCGGTCAAGGTCTTGCATCGGTAGAAGGCACGTTCGCCAATCGTTTGCAAGCCTTCGGGCAACACCAGATTCCCGGCCAACGAAGAGCACGCTTCGAATGCGGATACTCCGATCGAAAGGACCGTGCCTGGAATTTCTATCGAAGTAATGCTGCTTCCGTTGAACGCATTGTCCGGTATGGCTTCCAGATTCAGTGGCAGAATGACTGTTTTAATCGTACTGCTTTTGAAACAGCTGGCCGGAATGGTCGTATTGTCGATTTGTGCCAAATCGACCGATTCCAAGGCGGGCATGGTGCGCATAAAGTCGTAGTCGAACGTGTTGAGGTTCCCGGTCAGTTTCAGCCCGATCAGTTTCTCTTTCTCATCGGCGGAAATGTAGTTTTCCAACGTCCCGGCCGTTTCGACATGGACCGTCTTGTATCCCGAAGCCTTTTGGGCGAACAGAATGCTTTGGGCAATCAACCCGCTGTCGTCTTTCAGGTTGACGGTCGAGTAACGATAGGTGGTGTTCGGGTTGGCCTGGGCCGTAAAGGTAAGTGTCTCCTTATGGGTTGCCGCGCGTGTTTCAGCTATCGAAAGCCATGCCTGGTCGGCTTCCGGAATCTCTACCGAGTAAGTTACGTTGGTTTCTACCTCGACTTGCACCGTTTCTCCTTCTGCGGCGATTTCCACGGTGTTGGTCGAAACGAGGATGACGCTTTCGACAAAATTGAGGATGCGCATGATGGTATTCGTCCCTTTGGATACAAAGACCAGCACCCGGCTTGCTCCGAGATCCGCCGACGGGGTTGTGACGATGATTCTTCCGGATCGGTAATCCGTCGGTGAAACCGAGGCTTTATAAAGATCTTGCGCTACGACTTCAATCAGCGTGTTTTCGTCTGCTCCGGTAATTGTATACTCGATTTCATAGGTTTTGTCCGGCAAAACATTGATCGAATCCGTATTGCCGAATACGATATCCAATGTTTCGGATGCCGTTGCTTTCGGAATCGTAATCGTGCTGTCGTCATTCAAGGTGAATATAACGCTGTCGTCGGTTTCTTCAACATCCTTGAAAATACCTCCGGCCTGCCCCGGTTCACCCGGTTCTCCTTTGTCGCCGGTCGCTTTTCCAAGTTGTGTCCAGGAGGCTCCGTCGTTGTAGGAAACATACCAATACCCATCCTCTATTTTTAACTGAGGAGTAATCCCATCTTTTCCATCTTCACCGGGTTTCCCGTCTTGGCCGTCGTTGCCGTCTTCGCCTGGCTTGCCGTCCTGACCGTCGTTGCCGTCTTCGCCTGGCTTGCCGTCCTGTCCATCGTTGCCGTCCTCGCCTGGCTTGCCATCTGCACCGTCGCGACCTTCTGCCTGAATCTTGTTGCCTGAATCATCCGTCAGCCAGTCGCCGTTCAGCGTCCAGTAATAAACGCCGTCGGTATCCTGCTTTACTCCGATTATCGGCGTTGATCCGTCGTTGCCATCTTCGCCGGGTTTGCCATCCTGCCCATCCTTGCCGTCCTCTCCATGGTAGATGGTGATGGGTGCACTTTTGGCAAAAGAGATGGTGTAGCCGATTGTCTCCCCGTCTTTGGTGATGGGGGTAACTCCGGTAATGTAATCATTGTCTTGGAGGGCATTGACAAGGGCTTGCAAGGATGAGATGTTGGTATTCATCTGCTTGCACAACTCTTCGAGTTTGGTGACTCGATTCTCGAGGTCATCTACACGGCCGGTCAAAGCCGAATCGTCGTAATCATCGCCACATCCCGATAAAATCGAGACGGCGAATAAAAAACAAAGAATCTTTTTCATAATATGGTAGGTTTGGTTCGTGTTTATGCTTCGTCTCCTTTTACAACTTTGTTCTGATAATCCATATATCCGCAGTATTTGCAACGGCGTGTTATTTGCACTCGGTTGTGATGGACATAATAGATTTGGTTGTCTTGTTTTACTCGTTCGGTTTTTGCCACTCCGAGAAACTTTTCATCGATCTCCTGCATGGCCCGGAGTTTCCCGCAATGCGGACAACGACGAGATGTTATCCAACTGATAATCGAGTATACGATTGACCCGATGAAAAGCAGCAGAATTACGATTCCCCAACCGCTGTCGGAATTTTCTGTGTTTGCATCCGACGATGTTGATAAGGTTGAACTCTGATCCGATGTCCTGGATGTTTCCGATGATACGGAAATCGGGGCTGATGGCTTGGTCGTTGTTGCGGAAGAGCGGGATCCCCGATCATCGCGGGTTCCGACAGTTTGTGTGGCTCTTTTCGGTATTGTGTTATCAACGGATTCACGGGAGAGGCTGGCTCCTTCCTCCTGGGGCATTCCCAATATCGGATTTGTATCGCGGATCTCCTCGGTCTCGACTGGTTCCTGGCTGTCTTTTTTCTGCTGACGCTCCGCTTTACGCTTTTCTCTGCGGTCTTCCCGTTCCTGGCGCCGTTCTTCGCGTCGTTCTTTTCGCTGAACTTTCTTATCCGGCTCCTGGCTTTGTGGCATTGCGGATAAACCGGATAGGGTAAATGAGAAAATCAAGAGTCCGCAAATGATTCGCTTGTTCATAGCAACAAAGGTTGTTGCCATTCGACTCCGGTATGGCGGGGTTTGTACAAAAAGAAAGTGTGGAGTCGTTAGTTTATCTATGCAGAGGCTCTGGTAAAGCCCGAATGTAAATAAACAGATACAATACCCCACACCTGTATAGTATGGGATGACATCTCACATACCAATACAGATGATGAGTGTTGTAGCAATCCTTACATTCAGTGAAATTTACCAGATTTCTGCATAAGGATAAAAGCTAAACACTTTCATCAAATATGTACGTCGCCTGCGCGGCATACAAAGATAGAAAATGTTTTTTAAACAACACTCTTCGGAAGGGGTATTGTTGCCATTATGGTTGAATAACGGCTCGGGATATGGACGATACGTCACATCCACGGTCCCGGAGTTCCTCCCATGCCGTCTTGCAGCCTGCCTCATACGGATACTTTTTCATAAATTCTGTCCATTCCATGTCTGTTTCGTTTTATTGATTTCAGGGGCAAAGCTATCATCGGAGTGTGCGGGAACGCGGCATACGGGGCTATTTTGGGCGATAAATAACCTCCATGCGATGAAGTCTGTTTTTGTTTACGCTCGGAAAGTGGCGTGGTTGGGCATCGAAGCAATCTGGAAAAATCCCCTGCGGGAAATCCGTCCGCGGGACGCTTGGCTTGTCAGCCCTTTTTTCGTATCTTTGAGCCCGCCCGGCGCCTTGTGGGCGAGGAATATGCCCGCAAAGCCGGATTGACTCACACCTTCAAGTAAAGTATGATGAAATCGGATCGGAATTTCCCGCTGGATCTGTTGCGGGTCCTGGCCTGCTATCTGGTGATCCATCAGCACGCCAGCGAATTCTTCTATGTCGGGGAGGCCGGAAGCGTCGTTCCCGGTGAGAACACCTTCTGGATCGGAATCATTACCAGCATCGCCCGGATCTCCGTGCCGCTGTTCGTGATGATTTCGGGCTTCCTGCTTCTGCCGATGAAGGGGACCTGCTCCGAATTCTTCAAGAAACGCTTCGTCCGCATCCTCGGCCCCTTCGTCGTATGGTCCGCCCTCTATGCCCTCTATTATGTGGCCACCCGCGGGGATTCCTGGGGACAAGCGATCACGAATATCCTCCATATCCCGGTCAACTTCGGCGTGGAGGTCGGGCATCTCTGGTATATCTATATGCTGGTCGGGCTCTATCTGATCGTGCCGGTGATCTCCCCGTGGCTGGCGAACTGCTCCAAAGCCGGACTGCAAGGGTATCTCGGGCTATGGGGTGTTACGACGCTGATTCCCTATATTCATCTGATCTTCCCGCAGATCTGGGGCGAGTGTTTCTGGAATCCGACTCCGGCGTTCTATTATTTCAGCGGATTCATCGGTTATTTCCTGCTGGGATTCCATGCCCGCAGATACGGCCCGTTGTCCCTCTCCTGGGCCGTGCTCCTCACCGTCGTGGGATACATCGTCACGGCGGCGATCTTCTGTTCGCGGGTGGAGACGGCCGCCACGATCCCGGATCTGGAACTCAGCTGGGGATTCTGTACCGTCAATGTCGCGATGATGACCTACGGCGTCTTCTCGATCTTCCTGCATGTCAAGGCCCGGGGCGAAAGCCGCATGGGACGGCTGGTGCAGGACATCTCGTTGAAAAGCTATGGCATCTACCTTGCGCACATCATGATCCTGACGCTGTTCGTCGGATGGCTCCGGCCGCTGTTCTCCTCCACGCTGACGGCGGTTCCCGTTATGGCGCTCTGCTCGTTCGTCTGCACATACCTGCTGGTGCGTCTCCTGTCGTACCTGCCCCGGTCCAAATATTGGTTGGGATGAGCCGCGGTGTGATTGCTGCGGTCGGGCGGCGTATCGCTCCCGACCGTATCGCGGAACTCCGCGACGATGAGATCTTCGTTTTCGGGAGCAACCTCGCCGGCATGCACGCCGGTGGTGCCGCGCGGATCGCATGCCGATGCTTCGGCGCCGTGTGGGGGCAGGGTGTCGGTTTGCAGGGGCAGAGCTATGCCATTCCGACCATGCAGGGCGGGATGGGGACCATCCGTCCCTATGTGGATGAATTCATCGACTTCACGCGGCGGCATCCGCATCTGAAATTCTTCGTGACCGGGACGGCTGCGGCATTGCGGGCTTTACGTCCGAAGAGAGCGCCCCGTTGTTTGCGGTGGCGGTGGAGAACATCTGGCTGCTGGCCCGTTTCTGGGAGGTGCTGACCCGATAGGCTCGGCGTTCCCGCCCTCCCTGCTAAAATTCCGAGGTGAAGTGGAAGCGGATCTCCTTGAAGTTCTCCTGAGCCAGCGCCAGGGCATAGCTCGTGTCCGCCAGGAAAACGTCACGGCCGTGTTTGTCGACGGCCATGTTGGTGTGCTTGCGGCGTTTGAAATCCGCCAGCTGTGCCGCGTTGTCACTCTCGATCCAGCACGCCTTGTAGATCGAAATCGGCTCCCAGCGGCACGCCGCATTGTACTCGTGCTCCAGCCGGTACTGGATCACCTCGAACTGCAGCGCTCCCACCGTGCCGATGATCTTGCGGCCATTGAGCGATGAGGTGAACAACTGCGCCACACCTTCGTCCATCAACTGATCGATCCCTTTGGCCAGCTGCTTGAATTTCAGCGGGTCGGCATTTTCGATATAGCGGAACTGCTCCGGAGCGAAAGAGGGGATTCCGGTGAATTTCAACTTCTCACCCTCGGTGAACGTATCGCCGATTTTGAAGTTGCCCGTATCGTGCAGACCCACGATGTCGCCCGGATAGGCGAAGTCGATCACCGACTTCTTCTCGGCCATGAAGGCCGTCGGCGAGGAGAACTTCATCTGTTTGCCGCTCCGCACGTGGAGGTAGTTCCTGTTGCGTTCGAAAACGCCCGAACAGATCTTCAGGAACGCGATACGGTCGCGGTGGTTCGGGTCCATGTTCGCATGGATCTTGAAGACAAAGCCCGTCATCTTGGGCTCTGCGGGATTCACCTCGCGGGTTTCGGTCGTCGCGGGGCGAGGCGAGGGGGCGATGCGGATGAAGCATTCCAGCAGCTCGCGCACGCCGAAGTTGTTCACGGCCGATCCGAAGAAGACCGGTGCCAGCTCGCCCCGCAGATAGGCGTCGCGGTCGAATGTGTCGTAAACCCCTTCGACCAGCTCGACATCCTGCCGCAGTTGTTCGGCGAACTTCGCGCCGACGTGCTCGTCGACCACCTCCGACGCAAGGTCCGTGATTTCGACCGTCGAGGCGTCGGCCGTGAGCTTCTCGTCCGATGTAAAGAGCGAGAGCCGCTTCTCGTAGAGGTTGTAGACCCCCTTGAACGTAGGGCCGTTCGAGATCGGGAAGGTCAACGGCCGAACCCGGATATGCAACTCCTTCTCCACCTCGTCCAGCAGGTCGAAGGGCTCCTTCGAGGGGCGGTCCAGCTTGTTGATGAAGACGATCACGGGCGTGTTGCGCATCCGGCAGACATCCATCAGCTTGCGCGTCTGCGATTCGACGCCCTTGGCGCCGTCGATCACGATGATGACCGAATCCACGGCCGTCAGCGTGCGATAGGTGTCTTCGGCGAAGTCCTCGTGGCCCGGCGTGTCGAGGATATTGATCTTGCGCCCCTCGTACTCGAAGCCCATGACGGAGGTGGCCACCGAGATGCCGCGCTGGCGTTCGATCTCCATGAAGTCCGACGTCGCGCCTTTCTTGATCTTGTTGCTCTTGACGGCCCCCGCCACGTGGATGGCGCCGCCGAACAGCAGCAGTTTCTCCGTCAAAGTGGTTTTTCCCGCGTCGGGGTGGGCGATGACCGCAAAGGTCCGCCGCCGGGTGATCTCTTCCTGTAAGGTCATGTACTATTCTTTCGGGTAATCCATGTTGTAGTGGCAGCCCACCGACTCCTTGATCTCGCGCCCCTGCTTGATGATCAGGTACGCTACGGCGATCATGTTGCGCAACTCGCACAACTCCCGGTTGGGCTTGGTCTTGCCGTAGAGCTCTTCGGTCTCCTCGAAGAGGATCGACAGCCGGCGCATGGCGCGTTTGAGCGAGAGGTTCGAGCGCACGATGCCCACGTAGTTCGTCATGATCTGCTGCACCTCGCGCTTCGACTGGATCAGCATCAGCATCTCCTCGGTGTGCTTCGTGCCGTCGAAGTCCCAGTCGGGGATTCCCTCCTGGAAATCCACCTTGTCGACCAGAGAGGCGGTGTGGCGGGCCGCCTGGTCGCCATAGACCACCGCCTCGATAAGCGAATTCGAGGCCAGACGGTTTGCTCCGTGCAGCCCCGTGCAGGCGGTTTCGCCCAGGGCGTAGAGGTGCTTGATCGAGGTCTGTCCGTTGGTGTCGACCCGCACGCCGCCGCAGCAGTAGTGCGCCGCCGGGGTGACCGGAATCCAGTCCTTCGTGATGTCGATGCCGATCGAGAGGCACTTTTCGTAGATGTTCGGGAAGTGGCTCCGGATCGAGTCGGGATCCTTGTGCGTGACGTCGAGGTAGACGAAGTCCATACCCAGACGGGTCATTTCGCGGTAGATTGCCCGGGCTACGATGTCGCGCGGGGCGAGCGACTTCATCGGGTGGTACTTGTCCATGAACTCCGTGCCGTCGGGCAGGCGCAGGATCGCCCCGAAACCGCGCATCGCTTCGGTGATGAGGAAATTGGGCTTTTCGCCCGGGTTGTAGAGCGTCGTGGGGTGGAACTGGATGAACTCCATGTTCTCGGTGATGGCCTTGGCGCGGTGGCACATGGCGATACCGTCTCCCGTAGCCACAACCGGGTTCGAGGTTGAGAAGTAGACGTTGCCGCAGCCGCCCGTGGCCACGATCGTGAATTTCGAGAGCATCGTCTCGATTTCGTTCGTGTCGAGGTTCAGCACGTAGGCCCCGAAGCAGGCCAGTCCGCGCGTGTGGCGCGTGACGAACTCGCCCAGGTGGTGCTGCGTGAGCAGGTCGATGGCGAAGTGGTGCTCCAGGACCGTGATGTTCGGGTGCTTGCGGACCGACTCCACCAGGGCGCGTTCGATCTCGGCGCCCGTGAGGTCCTCGTGGTGAAGGATCCGGTGCTCGGTGTGGCCGCCTTCGCGGTTGAGCTCGAAACGTCCGTCGGGCGTCTTGTCGAAGCGCGTGCCCCAGGCGATCAGGTCGGCGATCAGCTCCGGAGCGCGTCGGACGACCAGCTCGACGGCCCGTTCGTCGCACTTGCCCGCTCCGCAGACCAGCGTGTCGTGGATGTGTTTCTCGAACGTGTCGGGGGCATACGTTACCGAGCAGATACCGCCTTGCGCGTAATTGGTGTTGCATTCGATCATTTCGCCCTTGGTCACGATCGTGACATGCCCGTGAGCGGCGGCTTTCAGTGCGAAGGAGAGCCCTGCGGCACCGGAGCCGATAACCAGGAAGTCGGTCTTCATAGGTTTCTTTTTTGCATTATGCGCCGCAAAGTTACAAAAAATAGTAACTTTGCCGCATAATTTCCGGCAAAAATGGAACGACATATCGATATAAACCGGTTCGATTACGCGCTTCCCGACGAGCGGATCGCCAAATTCCCGCTCGCCGAACGCAGTGCCTCGAAACTTCTCGTCTACCGCGGGGGCGAAATCACCGAACGCCGTTTCGCCGATATCGGCGACGTGCTGCCTGCGGGCGAGCTGCTCGTCTTCAACAATACGAAGGTGATCCGTGCGCGGATCATCATGCACAAGCCCTCCGGGGCGCGCATCGAGGTCTTCTGCCTCGAACCGCACGCCCCGGCCGACTACGAGCGCGCCTTTGCCGTGGTCGAGACGTGCGAGTGGTCGTGCATCGTGGGCAACCGCAAGAAGTGGAAGGAGGGGTATGTCGAGATCAACTTCGAATCGGGCGGCCGGGACGAATACCTCCGGGCCTGGATCGTGGAGGATCGCGGACGCGAGTGTACGGTGCGCTTCGAGTGGACCGCGCCGATGACCTTCGGACAGCTGCTCGAACACCTCGGGCGCATTCCCATCCCGCCCTACCTGAACCGTGAGAGCGAGGAGATCGACAACACCCGCTACCAGACCGTCTATTCGAAGTTCGAGGGTTCGGTGGCGGCTCCCACGGCCGGGCTGCACTTCACGTCCGAGTTGATCGAATCGATGCGGGGGCGCGGCTTCGAATTCGAGGAGGTGACGCTCCACGTCGGGGCCGGGACGTTCCTGCCCGTCAAGGACGAGGATGCCGCGAAACACCCCATGCACACCGAGCACTTCGAGGTGCGCCGCGGGACGGTGGCGCGGCTGCTCGAACGCTGGGGGCACATCACGGCCGTGGGGACCACCTCGGTGCGGACCCTCGAATCGCTCACGGCCCTCGGCTGGCGCATCCGCACGGCGGGGACGCCCGATGCCGGGTGTGTCGTGGGGCAGTGGGAACTTTACGGCATTCCGTCCGAATATACCGGCCGCGAGGCGCTGGCGGATCTGCTTGAATACCTCGACCGCGAGGGCCTCGACCGCCTGAAGGCCTCGACGCAGATCATGATTACGCCGCTGGGCTACGAGTTCCGCATCGTGCACAACATCGTCACCAATTTCCACCAGCCCAAATCGACGCTGCTGCTCCTGGTTTCGGCCTTCGTGGGCGAAGACTGGCACCGCATTTACGACTACGCCCTCGGTCATGGTTTCCGTTTCCTGAGCTACGGCGACTCGTCGGTGCTTATGCGGTAGGAGCGGGGCGGGAGAGGCCGGCGGCATTACCGTCGTTATCTTTCGTGCAGCCGCTTCACGAGCAGGCCGCCGCACAGCGTTGATTGGGAAATATCCTCTTCGCGCCCGGACTATCATCCCACAAAAGGACGGTTGCCCGGGCAGCAAAAGATGGTTTTATCTCCTGCAACGGATCAGAAGTTGTAGCCCACCTGGATCGAGAAGTTCCGGTTGTGGAATTTCGCCTCTTTGCCCCACTCCTTCTCGATGGCCATGTTCACCAGCCCGAGGTCGTAGGCGATACCTACGTAATAGTGCTTCTTGATTGTGACGCCGGCCCCGAACGTCAACCCGAAGTCGAAACGTTTCATGCCGTAATGCTCCTCGCTCTCCGACGACTCGCCGAAGAAGGGCGCCTTGTTGCTTTCGCTGTTGCCGTCCGAGTCGCTGTACTCATATTTGCACTTGCCGCCCAGTCCGAATGCGAAGTGGGGACCGACGTTCACCTGTACGTTCACCGACCGGCTCACATCCGCACGGAACGAAGCCAGCACCGGAATTTCCAGGTACATCGGCTTGTATTTCGTGGTTGCCTCCTCGCTGTAACCCGTCTCACTGTAAGAAAAGGAATCCTTGGCGCCGCGCGTCGTGAACAGAAGACCCGGCTGTACATAGAATCCGTTGGTGATCGGAATATCCACGATACCGCCGATGTGGAAGCCTGCCCGGGAGTCCAAGTCGAGTTCGTCGCCGGAATCCGGGCCGTACTCGCCGCCGATGTTCGAGATGTTGAGACCCGCACGGACTCCGTACGTGATTTTGCCCTTCTGGTCCGAACCGAACATGTCACCGAACGTCTGGGCGGAGGTTGCCGTAATGCCGGAGAGGAGCATTGCGGCCAGCATGAAGCATTTCTTCATAGCAAGAGGGAGTTTAGGGTTACACCCGGGCTCCGGAGATGTGATAACCTAATAAAAACAGGAAAGTGTGGAGCCGTTCGTTTATCTGACAGAGGCTCTGGTAAGCCCAAGAACAAATAACCAATACCCTTCCCACCCCTGTATAGCAGAAGGCAGAGTGCCTTTCATGCCGATACAAGTGATGAGCGCGTCGTTCTCCTTGTCCTTTTGAGATTCACCGGATTTCCCGTCAAGGATAAAAGCGAAACACTTTCATCAAATATGTACGCCGCTTGCGCGGCATACAAAGATAGAAAATGTTTGGCAAAACGCAACGTTTGTGGGGTATTGTGCTGCAAATTTCGGGGGAATTGACTTGAAAATCAATATTGAATCTCAATTTTATTAGGTTTGATTGGCCCCGGTTTCACCGTGCGGAAAGGCGGGGAGAAGCCTCGGGTGACGGGTCAGAAATCGTAGCCGATACAGAACGTGAAACTGCGGCTGCGCAGGCGCTCAATGCCGGCGGGCAGGAGCGGAGTCTGGTAGTCCGGTCTGAGGAGATCGAGGCTTCCCGCATCGAATCCGGCACTGAGGCAGATCCTTCGCCACGAAACCTCGGCCCCCGCGCGGAGCGTGAGGTCGCTGCGCCGGATGAATCCCGCATTTCCGAACAGGTCGTCCCATCCCTCGGGAGTGCGGGCTTTGCCGCCGATGCCGACGTCGTAGCAGACGCCGGCATAGGGGCGGATCGATACCCGCTCGCCGAGCCGGAAACGCCAGGTCGCCAGCAGCGGAAGCTGCAGGTACATCGGGCGGAAGGAGGCTCCGTTGAAGCGTCCGCCGCGGCTCGAAAAGTGTACGCCCGTCTCCACGTAGAGGGGAATCCCCCGCCAGAGCAGCACCTGGTCCGAAACGCCGAGCCGGAATCCGGTCCGCGGGTTGGTCGTACCGTACACGTATTCTCCCGTAGCGCGGATGTAGGAGAGTTCGAGTCCGGCCCGGACTCCCAGCAGGTTCTTTTCGAGGCGCTGCGCCCGGACGGCTCCGGTCAGCAGCACGGCACACAAAAGCAGCAGGTATCTTTTCATCGGTTGTCGGATGCGTTCGTATGGAGGTGCTTCGCGCGGGAGTGGAACTCCGGACTGTCGGCAGGGCTCCGCGGTTCAAAGATAGGACAATTGACCGTTATATACAAGACCACGCTGCCGGTTTCCCGCCCGGGAAGGGTCCGGACGGACTCTCTGGAAGCGACATGCAGCCGCACCTGCGGAACGCCCTTTGCCGGGCGTTTTCCGGGCGGAACTCCCTTGGGATCCCGAGCCGTGAAAAAATTAACAACAATAAAACGGCAATTCACAATTATTTTGTACCTTTGCGGTGCCGTTAGGAAAAAATAGGTATTTCAATACATAATTACTCAAATTCGTACAACTATGCAGATTGTAGAGATTCACGCAAGGGAGATCCTCGATTCACGAGGCAATCCGACCGTTGAGGTCGAAGTTCGCACCGTTTCCGGTGCATTCGGTCGTGCTGCCGTGCCGAGCGGCGCTTCGACGGGCGAGAACGAGGCCCTCGAACTCCGTGACGGCGACAAGAACCGTTATCTGGGCAAGGGCGTGCTCAACGCCGTCAAGAACGTCAACGAGGTGATCGCTCCGGCCATTATCGGCATGAATGTCGCCGATCAGGTTGGCATCGACAAGGCCATGCTCGCACTCGACGGTACCCCGACGAAGTCGAAACTCGGCGCCAACGCCATCCTCGGCGTCTCGCTGGCTGTGGCTCGTGCCGCTGCCGACTACTTCGGAATGCCCCTCTACCGCTATATCGGCGGCGCCAACGCCAAGACGCTGCCCGTGCCGATGATGAACATCATCAACGGCGGCTCGCACTCCGACGCTCCGATCGCTTTCCAGGAGTTCATGATCCGTCCCGTGGGCGCTCCGTCGCTCAAGGAGGGCCTGCGCATGGGCGCCGAGGTATTCCACAACCTCAAGAAAGTGCTCCACGAGCGCGGTCTCTCGACGGCCGTAGGTGACGAGGGCGGTTTCGCTCCCGCACTCAACGGTACCGAGGATGCGCTGGATTCGATCATCAAGGCCATCGAGAAGGCCGGTTACGTCCCCGGAAAGGATGTCATGATCGGTATGGACTGCGCTTCGTCGGAGTTCTACAAGGACGGCATCTACGACTACACGATCTTCGAGGGTGAGAAGGGCGCAAAGCGCACCTCGAAGGAGCAGGTCGAGTACCTCAAGGGCCTGGTTGCCAAATATCCCATCGACTCGATCGAGGACGGTATGTCGGAGAACGACTGGGAAGGCTGGCAGCTGCTCACCGCAGAGCTCGGCGGCAAGTGCCAGCTTGTCGGCGACGACCTCTTCGTAACGAACGTCGAATTCCTGAAGAAGGGTATCGAAATGGGCTGCGCCAACTCGATCCTCATCAAGGTAAACCAGATCGGTACGCTCACCGAGACGCTCGACGCCATCGAAATGGCCCACCGTGCAGGCTATACCTCGGTAACGTCGCACCGCTCGGGTGAGACCGAGGATTCGACGATCGCCGACATCGCCGTGGCTACGAACTCGGGCCAGATCAAGACCGGCTCGATGTCGCGTTCGGACCGTATGGCCAAGTACAACCAGCTGCTCCGCATCGAGGAGGAGCTCGGCGACGAGGCGATCTACGGTTACAAGAAGATCTACCGCAAGTAATTCCGCCGGGGGAGGGAGTGTGGGGTTAGCCCGCTCCGGGCCCCGGATGGAGGGGGAGAGAGGGGTTTTACCCGTGCTCCGGCCCCCGGATAGAGGAGGGAGAGTGGGGTTTGACCCGCTTTAGGCACCGGCTGGGAGGACGAGAGAGGGGGTACCCGCACTTCCGACTCCGGATGCTGGAGGAAGAGAGGGGTTTTACCCGCGCTTCGAATTCCGGATGCTAAAGGGGTGGGGCCGTTGAAACGCTCCGATCTCCGAACTGATGACGACGGGAGGATGCAACCATCCTCCCGTCGTTCGTTCGTCGGGACGGGAGGGGCGGTTGGAGACAGGGGTTGATGCCTGCGGAGTACGAAAATTCTCGATATTTTGCCGAGCCCTTATCGGGTTGTGCTGCTGTTCGTTGGTCGCGCTGTGCCGGAATCTCGGGTGAACGAATGTTACAATTTGTTTGCTTTTTTCGGATCGAGTCGCTATTTTTGTGCATAAATACCGCTTGTATAGCCCTCCAATGCCGATGAAAACTGTAATCTCATCCGAATACGAAGCGCTCTTCCGGCAGCATTTCAGACTGGCGGTGCTCTATGCCGAGCGGATTCTCGGCTCGGTGCACGAGGCGGAGGATGTGGTACAGGAGGTGTTTATCGCCTTGCTCGATGTCGATCTCTCCCAGATCCGCCATCGGGAAAGCTATCTCTATCGGTGTGTGCGGAATGCGGCGCTCGATCGGCTGCACCGTCGGATGAAGACCCGCGTCTTCGACCTCAATTCGCAGGAGATTGTCCGCCTGGCCGATGAGAGCCCGATCCCCGGAGCCGAGGAACAGGCGCTTGTCGAGCAGATCGGACGTATCTATCGGCGGATCGAGGCCCTCCCCGAACAGGGACGGCGGATCTTCAAGATGATCTGTATCGAGCACAAGAGCTATGTCGAAACCGCACGGCTCCTCTCCCTTTCGCTCCATACCGTGAAAACCCACATGGCCCGCTCGTTCAAGGCGCTCCGGAAAAAGGGCCTCTTCCTGTTGGGGCTCTTCTGATTCCCCTGTTTTGCTTTTTTTTCATAAAAATCTGATCGGCAATGTATGTCAGTTGCCGATTTTTTTCGTCATTTCTATAGAAATGGTCGGTAAACGGCGTGTGTGTCGCACCGTTTGGCCGTCCGACGTGTAACCATGAGTTTCGAAACACAGATTAAGAATATATTGAAAGCCCGCCTCGACGGTAGCATCACCCCCGAGGAGGAGGCTGTTTTGCAGGAGTGGGCCGAAAGCGATCCGCAGCACCGCGCGTTGCTCGACCTGCTCGACGAATCGGCCGATCATTTGCCGCTGTTGGGCCATCTTTACAATTACGACGAGTCCCGTGTCTGGCGGAACATTCGCAAGGAGGCCCGGCGTCGCCGGTTCCGCAAAATGGCCCGGGAGTCCCGGAAATATGCCGCCGTGGCGGCCGTGCTTCTGTTTGCGGGCTACGGCATCTGGCAGTGGATCGATGACCGGAACCGGGAGGAGGCCTGCAGGGCCTATATCGAGCAGGTGACACCCGGAGTCCGGGGCGCCGTGCTGACACTCTCCTCGGGCGAACAGGTCGACCTGGAACAAGGGGGCGAACGGACGCTTGTCGAGCAGGACGGTACCCGGATCGAAGTCGCAGGCGAAGAGGTGGCTTATCACGATGCGGAGCCCGAAGAGGAGGAGATCCCGGCCTGGAATACCGTCTCCGTGCCGCGCGGCAAGGAGTTCTCGCTGCAACTCTCCGACGGAACGAAGGTTTGGCTCAATTCCGCGTCGAGCCTGCGTTTCCCGGTCCGTTTCGGGGAGGGGCCCCGGGAGGTCGTTGTGACGGGCGAGGCCTTTTTCGATGTGGCGAAGGATGCGGACCGGCAGTTTATCGTTCATGCCGATACGGTGGCCGTGGCCGTCTATGGTACGGCGTTCAACATCGCGGCCTATGAGGATGAGACCGACGTCGAGACTACGCTGCTGAGGGGCAGTGTCGAGGTGACGAGCGGACGCCGGAAGGTGATGCTCAAACCCGGACAACAGGCCCGGGTCGGACGCTCGGGGGCGATTTTCGATGTGCGGCAGGTCCCGGCCGAGGAGTATGCCGCATGGACCCGGGGTGTGTTTGCCTTCCAGGAGGAGCCCCTCTCCTCGATCTGTCGCAAACTCTCCCGCTGGTACGACATCGAGATCCTCCCTTCGGGATTCGATGCCGATCAGGTGCGTTATACGGGTGAAATCCGGCGTTACGAAACCTTTGCCGAGATGGTCCGGCTGCTGGAACGGACCAATCAGATCCGTATCGACGTGCAGGATGGCAGGATTTTGCTCTGTATCGACCGTGACGACGGTTGATGCATTGGTTGGTTAGGTTGTTTTCCGACGGGAAAACGCAATGTTCCACTTAAAAACGAAGCATATGAAGAAACTTCACTCTTCTGGATCGCACCGGAAGCTGCCGCTTCTCGTGTGTGCGTGTTTGCTGGCGCTGATCGCCGTCTGGAGCCCCGGGACGGCCGATGCCAAGGAGCCCTTCAAACCGCGAAAGGACCGGATCTCCGTGACATTCCGAAATGCAACACTGGCCGAGGTGTTGCAGCAGGTCAAACGACAGACCGGATACTACATCCTTTACAACAGCGACTTCGTGCAGGATGTCAAAGGCATTACGTTCAGCAAAACAAACGCTCCGCTGCGGGAGGTGCTCGACGAAGCCTTGCGTGGAACCCGTCTGGAATACTCCATCGATGACGATACGATCGTCGTCCGCCCCCGCAGCGGGGATGACCCGCAGGAAGTACCCCCCCCCGCAAAAAAGCCCGACCGTACGGTCTCCGGACGGGTTGTCGACCATCGGGGAGAGCCCCTCGTGGGGGTCAATATCGTGATTCAGGGTACCCATCGGGGTACGGTGACCGATTCCGACGGCCGCTTCTCGATCCAGCTCCCCGACGGTCGTGACAACCTGATCTTCTCCTATCTGGGGTTCATCTCCCAAACCCTTCCGTCGGCCAGGTCCGCGGTCGTGACCCTCATGCCCGACGAGCAGGAGATCGAGGATGTCGTCGTGACGGGTATCTTCACCCGCAAGAAGGAGAGCTACACGGGTTCGGCCACGACCATCACGCAGAGCCAACTGACCCGTGTGAGCAACAAGAACGTCTTCGAAAGTCTGAAGAATATCGAGCCTTCGCTCTACATCATGGACAATACGTTGATGGGCTCTGACCCCAATACGCTGCCCGACATGCAGTTGCGAGGCATTACGTCGTTCCCGTCGGAAACCACCGGCGTGACCATCAAGGGTAACTACCAGAACCGGCCCAATCAGCCGCTGTTCATCCTCGACGGTTTCGAAACCACCGTCGAGAAGGTCATGGACATGGACATGAACCGCATCGAGAGCATCACGGTGTTGAAGGATGCCGCCGCAAAGGCCCTCTACGGTTCGGATGCCGCCAACGGTGTGATCGTCATCGAGACCAAGCGCCTGGCCGGAAATCAGGAGCTGGTGACCTACACCGGAAGCATCGAACTCACGATGCCCGACCTGTCGAGCTACAACCTCTGCAATGCCTGGGAGAAACTCGAAGCCGAACGGATCGAAGGCGTCTACACTTCGGCCAATCCCTTCACGCAGCTCGAACTCAACGCCCAGTACAACCAGCTCAAGTCCCAGGTGCTCGGAGGTCTGGATACCTACTGGCTGTCGAAGCCCCTGCGGACGGGAGTCGGCCACAAACACACCTTGTCGATCGAATTGGGGGACAGCCGCGCCCTGCGGGCCCTGCTCGACTTCTCGTACAACAATACGGCCGGAGTCATGAAGGGTTCGGACCGTACCGTGATCTCGGGAGACGTGAACCTCTCCTACCGCAAGAAGGATTTCCTGTTCCGCAACATCCTGAGCGTCTCCAATACCAAGAGCGTGAACTCCCCCTGGGGCGAATTCTCCGATTACGCCAAGATGAATCCCTACTGGAGCGCCACGGATCCCGAAACGGGCCAGGTGGCCCGTTGGGCCTACACCGATGTGGCGAACCCGATGTACGACGCCCTGCTCGGAACGCTCGACCAGGAGACCTATACCTCGCTGACGAACAATTTCTACGCCGAGTGGCAGGCGACCGAGGCACTGAAACTCACGGCGCGGGTCGGGGTGTCGGTCAAGCGCAGCGATGCCGACGAGTTCTATCCGGCCAAGCACTCGAAGTTTGCCGTGGGGTACGATACCTCGAACATGCAGTTGCGCAAGGGCTCCTATCAGCTCGACAACGGTAAGAGCAGCGATGTCTCGGGAGAGGTCTACGCCAATTATGCGAAGCAGTGGGGGAAGCACTACCTCTATGCCAACGTCGGGGGTAAGATCGCCGAGAACTCCTACAGCGCCTACCAGCACTATGCCGAGGGATTCCCCAACAGCCAGACGGCCGACATCACCTTCGCCCGCCAGTATGCCGAAGGCAAGAAACCCGTGGGCATCTCCTCCATCACGCGCGAGCTGAGTTTCCTGGGGACGGCCTCCTACAGCTACGATGACCGCTACAACGTCGACCTGACGTTCCGCGAAAGCGCCTCGTCGCTGTACGGTGCCGACAACCGCTGGTCGTCGGCCTGGAGTGCCGGTGTGGCCTGGAACCTCCATAACGAGTCCTTCCTGCGCGACCAGCAGTGGCTCAAGCAGTTCAAGCTCCGGGCGTCGGCCGGTCTGACCGGAAACCAGAGTTACGACACCAACGAGGTGCTGGCCACCTATCTCTACTACACGGATGTGACCTACCACGGGCAGACCGGCGCCTACCTGGCCAAGATGCCCAATCCGGCGCTCAAGTGGGAGCAGCGTATGGATTACAACGTCGGTGCCGACATCATGATCCACCGGGCCACGATCGCTTTCGACTACTACAACTCGACCACCGAGAACATGCTCACGAACGTGACCATCCCCACCTCGACGGGATTCAACGTCGTGAAGGACAATCTGGGCAAGGTCCGCAACCGCGGTATCGAGGCGCAGTTGAGCTACACGCTCTGGCAGGCTCCCACGGGTTATTTCAACGTCTTCGGGGCCATCGCCTACAACAAGAACACGATTGTCAGCCTCTCCGAGAGCCTGAAGGCCTACAACGAGAAGATGCTGGCCCAGGCCCAGGACAAGGGAAACTCCACGCCCGTGCTGATCTATCAGGACGGGATGCCGATGAATGCCATCTGGGCCGTTCCGTCGCTGGGCATCGACCCCACGACGGGGCAGGAGATCTACGTCAAGAAGGACGGGACGCTGACCTATGAATACGACTCCACGGATCAGGTCGTGGCCGGCGTCAGCGACCCCAAATACCGCGGCAACTTCGGCTTCTCGGCCGAGTACAAGGGTTTCGGGCTCAGTGCCACGTGCACCTTCCTCGGCGGCGGGCAGCTCTACAACGAGACGCTGGTGAACAAGGTCGAGAATATCGACATCTATTACAACGTCGACCGCCGCGTGCTCTACGGACGCTGGCAGACTCCGGGTCAGAATGCCATGTTCAAGCAGCTCGGCTCCTATACTGATGCCGACGGAAACTCCCGCACGGAGAAGACCCGCCCCACGACGCGTTTCGTCCAGGACAACAACGAGCTGACCTTCTCGTCGCTGAACTTCTACTACGAGTTCAACCCCAAGATGATCAGCAAACTGCGCCTCAAACGCCTCAAGCTGGCCTTCTACATGAACAACATCGCCACGCTCTCGTCGATCCGCATCGAGCGCGGTACGCTCTATCCCTTCGCGCGCAGCATGTCGTTCTCGTTGACCGCAACCTTCTAAAAACGCACAGATCATGAAAAACAACATAAGCATATCGTTCCTTGCCGTCGTGGGGTTGCTCGCCGCATCGTGCGAGAACTGGCTCGACGTGACGCCGCCCTCGGAGATCCGCGCCGAGGACCACTACTCCTCGGCCGACGGCTTCCAGCAGACGCTGCTGGGGTGCTACATCGCCATGACCGATGAGAATCTCTACGGGGAGAATCTCACCTGGCACATGCTCGACATGCTCGGACGCCAGTACGACGCCCGGAAAAACTCCGCGGCCGACGATTACGACCTCGACCGCTACAACTACAAGTCGACGAAAGCCGTTCCCGTTATCGAGAATATCTGGGCCGATGCCTACTCGGTCATCGTCAATGCCAACGAGGCGCTCGACTACATCGACCGCAACCGGGCACAGCTCGATTCGGTCAATTACCGCATCATCAAGGGGGAGCTGCTGGCCGTGAGGGCCTACATGCACTTCGATCTGATGCGTCTGTTCGGGTGCAGTCACCTCGCCGGGCGCAGTGACCTGGAGAGCCGTGTGACCGTCCCCTATGTGACGGCCGTCGAAAAGGATATCGCTCCGCAGTTGAGCTATGCGCAGACCATTCGCAATCTGATTGCCGATCTGGAAACGGCGATCGGACTGCTGGAGATCGACCCGATCCGCAACTGCTACTCGTCGGATATCTATGCCGAGGCCAATGTCGACGGTTTCTATGACTATCGTCAGCAGCATCTGAACTACTTTGCCGTCCGGGCGCTGCTGGCCCGGGTCTACATGTGGGAAGGGAGCGCGGAGAGTCTGCGGCAGGCCCGTACGATTGCGGAAGAGACGATCGCCGAGTTGAAAACCCTGGCGGGAAGCGGCGGCTCCACGCAGATCGTCTTCACCCAGGCGGATGTCGTCCCCACGACGCACATGTGCTTCCCCGACGAGCACCTGTTTGCCCTGAATGTCGTCGACCTGGAGCAGAAGATCAGTGCGAACCTCAACCGCGAGTATTCGCAGGACGACCGCCAGTACCGGACGCTGTGCATCACCAACTCGATTGCCGACAATCTCTTCGAGATCAGTGGCGTCGGGATCTCCGACTGCCGCTACAAGCTGCTGTATCATAACGTGGAATACTGGCCCGAAGGAACCAAGACCCCGTCGAAACTCTACCAGACGACCTCGACCGGAGCCGGTTATTCGTACAAGGATCTGTTGCCGCTGATCCGCCTTCCGGAGCTCTATTACATGGCGGCCGAGTGTTACGTTCGGGGCCCGGAACCGGATCTCGGAAAGGCCCGGGCACTGCTCGACGAGGTGCGGGAGGCGCGTGCCGTCTACGAGGATCTCAGCTCGGATCTCGACGCCGAGGGGTTGATGACCGAGATCGACAAGGAGTATCGCAAGGAGTTCATCTGCGAGGGTGTGGCCTTCTACTTCTTTAAGCGACTCGGGTATGAGGAGCTTCCGCGTCAGAGCGACGTCGGGCTCAAGAGTCCCGTCGACGATGCGACCTACATGCTGCCCTATCCCGATTTCGAGTTGCAGTCGGGGCGCGTTCAGTAAGTCTAACGTTCAAATGATTCGCAAGTTATGAAAAAGATAGGTTATATCCTGCTGGCCGCCGCCGTGCTGGCCGGTTGCGAAAAGGACGACCCGATGCGCTACGACATGTCGCAGGGCCGGGTCTGCTTCCCCGGGGCCACGTCGAATGAGACGGCCCTTTATCCCGGTTATTCAACGGCAGACAGCACGTTCTACGCCTCGCTGACCTTCAAACAGCAGCCCGAAGGGGCCGAATCGGCCGTGATCGAGGTGCCGGTGAAGCTGATCGGCGGGTCGAGTTCGGCCGACCGCGAGGTCGGGTTCCGGATTCTGGACGAAGGTACCACGGCTTCCGCAAGCGACTATACGCTTCTCGGGGCCACGATCCCCGCCGGGGAGACCTACGGAGCCATTCGCATCCGGGTGGTCCGCACCCCGGAACTGGACTCCGAAGAGCGTGCCCTGGTGATTGAACTGACCGATTCGCCCGATCTGGGAATCGGGCTCGCCGGCTATCTGAAGGCCCATGTTTCGTGGCACAACATGCTGCCGCGTCCTGTGTCCACGTCGCAGTGGTCGACCTATAATGCCTTTATCGACTCCGACCTCGCGTCGGCCAGCAAGGTTGCCGATGCCTACAGCCAGGCTGGACATCAGTTGCTTGTCGATGCCTTCGGCTGGGAGACCATTCCCAACTATACCTCCGATTACAGCTATTACCTCGATGCCTGGCGGGCCAAGCTTCAGGACTGGTACGATCAGTGGAAAGTCGACAATCCCGGCCAGACCCGCGTACACGAATCCGGCAGCATGAAGGGCCAGGAGGTGAAAGTCAGAGAGAAATAACCCCTAACAACGCACGATCATGAAACGATTCATCACATATCTGTTGATGGTGGCCGGGGTCGGCCTGTCGGCCGTCTCCTGTTACGAAGACAAGAGCAAGTTGCAGACCGAGGATATTCCGCTCATCGAGATCGAGGTGCCGGAGGCCATTGCGACGAGTCTGACCGTGGTACACGGCAGCCAACTCGATGTGGAGGGGCTGCGTTTCCGGAAGGCGGGGGTGGAGAACCCCGAAGGGCTCCGGTTCGAATGGACGGTGAGCACCACGGCAAATGATGTGGTGCCTGTCGTGCTGGCCACGACGGAGGAGTTCCACGAAGTGATCGACCTGCCGATTTCGTCGTCCGGATACCTGTTCGTTCTGACGGTGACCGATCCCGAATACGGTCTGCAGAGCCAGTACAAATGGGATCTCTTCGTGACGGCCCAGTACGGAGAGGGCATTCTGGTGGGCTATACCACCGACGGCACGACCTCCGACGTGGGGCTGATCATGCACCCGAAACTCACGGAACAGTATGCCGGGGAGCCCGCGGGGACGATCCAGAAGGGACTGATCGAATCCGCGAACGGCGAGCCGTTCCCGTCGCTGATCACCCACCTGCTTTACACCTATGCCAAGAGCAACGGTCAGAATATCTTCTGGGCCGCGACGCAGGATGACCTGATGCGGATCGAGACCGACTATTACGAGATTCTCGCCCATAAGGACGACGTCTTCGTCTATCCGCCCGAGGTCTTCAACGTGCAGCAGATGGTAAGTACCTACCAGTGTACGATGATTCTCAACGACGGCGACATCTACGAGGAGATGCTCAGCCGCGACCGCCTTTCGACCCCCGTCAGCGAGACCGTGGGCATGAGTGTCGACAACTGTGTCTTCTCGTCGCATTCGGCATCTTCCTATACGCGGAGTCCGAGTACGATCTTCTACGACAAGGTGCAGGGTAAATTCTGCTATGGTCGTAATACCACGTTCGGGGTCTGCCCGAGTGTCGGGGGAACCCCGTTCGATCCGGGCAATGCCCCCGGGCTGAACAGTGTGGCCGGTGGAATCAGCGTCGATGCCACGACGCATGTCATGCTGATGCGCGACGATGCCGACAACAAGTATCGGATCTACTCCTTCGGGAACGTTTCGGCTCTTTCATCCGTGAAGCCGCCTACGGCCAAGTTTATCTACGACCTGCCCGATGCGCTTGCGCCCTATTTGGAAAAGGCCGTGTCGATCTTCTTCTCGCTCCGCGAACCGGTGCTCTACGTGGCAACGCCCGAGGCCATCTACAAGACGATCTTCGAGACCGGGTCGGTGCAGTTTGACGAAAAGCCCGTTTACGAAGCTCCGGCCGGTGAGCATATTACGCTGGCACGGCTCTATCTGCAGGGTTTCTTTGCCATGGAGAATAACGACGACAACGCCTCGCTGGAGTGGAACAGCCGCGCCGTGGTGGTCGTGACGTCGAAGGACGACATGAACGACCGGATCCATGTCGTGCCGCAGATCAATTACGGTAGCGGACAGCTCGATGCCGCAAACGAACTCGTATTCGACGGTTTCGGCAAGATTCTGGAGTATACCGTCGTCGGATTGTACAAGTAGCCGCAGTTGGGGCGGAAACTTGTTGGAGCGCCGGGGTTCTTTTTGGGGGAGCCTCGGCGCTCGCTTTTTGCTTGGGGCCGATGCGGGATTGGTGGGGAAGGAATCGTGCGAAGGGTGCGGCGGATACCTTTTTCGGGGTGGGCTTCCGGAGATCGGTCCGGATCATGAAAAACGGCTGCAATCCTCGGATTGCAGCCGTTTTTTCGGTGTTCTGCCGGGTTATTTGATCTTCAGGGCCCGGTCGATCCGGGCGGCCATATAGCGGCAGAATTCACGCGCCTCGGCCAGCGGGGCCTGGCTGGCTCCCCGGCGGTACATCGTCTGCAGGTTGAGCAGCAGCCCGTAGAAGAGGTGCTCCTTGTAGGGAACGGTGACCTGCGGACGTTGGAATCCGTAGGGCGCCCCGGCGATCTCGTCGGCACCCAATACCCGGCCGGATGCCGGAAGGAGTCCTCCGGCAAACGATTCGCCGGGCGTTTGTTCGCTGTCGGTCAGGGCGAAGGCGCTCGCCGAACTCTTCGTCTCCTTGTCCTGCACTTTCGCCGCCGAAATCACCGTCCGCAACAACGTCTGCTGCATCTCGCTGAGGTGGCGGGACATCGGCTCCCGGGAGTGGATCTTCTCCCGGAAATAGTCCGTCAGATCCGCGGCCATCATCTCGGTCGTATAGGGGTCGTCGCTCCGCGAGACGGCCAGGTCCAGACTCCCGAGTTTCGTCAGGACGTTCCGCAGGATCCGCTCCTGGAGGTAGGTGCAGGCCTTGACCCGGTTGAAGACGTTCTTCGTGATCGACTGGTTGTCGATCCATTCGACCGTTTCGGAGAGCTGCAGCGTCGCCTGCAGGGCCTGACGCTGGGTCTGCTTCGGAACGACCGTGCAGAACGGATCCTGCAGCCCTTCGTAGGCCGGGGAGATGTAGAGGCCTCCGACGTAACGGAGCAGTTGTTCCGAGATCCCGACGATCCGCTGGATCATCCCGATCAGAAGCTCTTCCCGGTATTTGTAGTCGCCGTCGCTCTTCGAAAGCCACTCGTCCGCATGAGCCGCCACGTATTTCAGGTTGTCGATCTGGTACTCCGCACTCCGGAACAGGTCGTCGCCCAGGTCGTTGTTCCCGACCCGCGGGTCGTAGAGGCTGGCCCCGGCATGGGCGAAGAAGTAACGCGGGTCGCCTTCGTGCCGGGCAAGCAGGCTGTCCAGCGCCGGGATCTCCGCCTTCGGGGTGGCAGCTCCGGGTACGGGCCTGTAGAGCCATTCGACGGCCAGGTAGTCGTAGGGCCCCAGGGCGTCGGCGATCAGTTTCACGCCCCGCTCCTTGTCACCCTCCTGTGCCACGATGTTGCAGTATACGTCGTCGGTGATCGAGGCCGAGAAGCCGTTTGCCCGGGTGAATGCGGCCGAACGCAGCGAATCCGTCGGATAGGCCGCCGAAGCCGCATGGTTCGGGGAGATGCCCAGGGTCGTGGCCGCATGGCGGGCGATCAGCGCCGTCAGCACCTCGGCGATCCGCTCCTCCGACGGACGGACGCTCCGGAAGGCGGGGTCGGCGGCCGACATCGTGAGCAGAAGCTGGCTCCGGATGGCTGCGGCGTAATTGAACGGAACGAGGATCTCGCTGCCCAGAATCTCACCGCTCCGGCGGTCGATCCACGACGCGGCGTAGAGCTCCGAATTCGACGTCCCCGTGTGGCGGACACAGTTGGCGCGGAGCAGTCCGTCGTTGAATCCCGGATCCGACGGGATGGGCTTGACGCGGATTACGTCCGCATAGCCGATGCGGGCGAAGGCGTCGTTCCACATCAGCAGTCCGCGTTCGATGGCGGCATAGGTCCGGGCATCGAAGGTCGTGTCGACATAGAAGACGATCGGCCGGAGATTCCCCGCACTGTCGGTCAGCGAGCGGCGGCAGGTGAAGTATTCGGGTTCGGAACCCTGTTCCCGGTCCGAATAGCTCCGGACGCTCCGATACGTGGTGCCGATCCGCTGGTCGCAGAGGCGTTTCCGGGTCTCGGCGGGGCCCATGCGGGTGATGGTCCGCCGGGTGACGATCGACTGCGGCTTGTCTTTGAAGATATCCAGCACCCCCAGGAAACTGACCGTCGTGCCGTAGGAGAGCTCGCTCAGCACCGAAACGCTTTGCCGGTTGGCGGAGACTCCGAGAAGCTTCGAGCGGTCTTTCTTGTAGTCGGCCTTGGCGGTCATCCAGCCTCCGTAGGTGTTGCCGCCCTCGGGGTCGATCGGTCGGATGCGCTTCTCGTCGCCGACGAAAAGGGTGGTGAGGTCCACGATAGCCGCATTCCCGTCGGGGGTGCGGGCCTTCACGGCGTACGAGCCGACGATTGCCCCCATGTAGTTCTGCGCGATGGCCCGACGCATCGCGGGACTCCCCTCGACACTTACGGCCGGAGCATACTCCCGCAGGTAGATCAGCGAGTCGGAGTTCCCGCGGCAGAACTCGATCAGGTAGGGTTTGACGGGGTGTTGGCCCGCGATGCCGTCGCCGGGGTCTCCCGTGCGTTCGATCGACGTGGTGACCATCCAGCTCGCATCCAGCAGCGAATCCGGCAGTTCGAGATAGAGCTTATCCTCGACGTAGTGCAGGGCCAGCCCGCCGCCGCGGACGCTCTCGACCTGTTTGTTCTGGAAGAGTTTTTCATAGGGCGTCGGTTTCCGCTCCTGATCGGACGTTCCCTTTTTCTTCCGCTCCTTGCGCTTCTTCGAGCCGGTCTCGACGCTGTTCGTGGATTTCTCCTTGCGGGCCGCGTGTGCCGCGGAGGGCTGCAGCAGCCCCGCCAGAGCGACAAATGCCAGTATTTTCAACAGTTTCTTCATGGTCCGCCGGTTTTTATTTGTTCATCGCTTTCTCGATGTTGCGCAGCAACAGGTCGTAATGCAGCCGGGCCTCACCCTTGGCCGACGCGCGCTTCGTCTGCAGCATCGTGCGCAGCTTCAGCAGCGAGGCGTAATCTTCGGCCTCGGTGTTGCGCGGCTCGAAGTAGCTCAGATTCGGAGAGGAGTATCCCGAAATCGGGCTCGGGTCGACCCGGTGGGCTGCGGCGAACGCCTCGAACGGGTCGTCGGTACAGCAGCGGCTGCAGGAGGTGAGGGCCTTGCTTTGCGCCACGTGTGCCTCCAGGAACTCGGGGTAGGGGAGCAGCCCCTCGTCCGCAACGAACTTCTTGCTCTCCCGGGCTCCCGTTGCGGTGTATACGAGTCCGGCCGAGAGGCAGAGGTTGCGGACGTATTCGCGTTGGAGCATCATTTCGGTCTGGTCGGGAGCCCGGCCCGCGAGGGTCGGGGCCCACACGAAGTCGTAGATATCCTTGCGGCACTCCTCGGGGGTATAGGCATCCTCTTCGGCCAGTGCGGCGCTCGTGGCAACCCGGGCCGGGGCCGCCACAACCACGGCGATCAACGATGCGGAGAGTGTCTCGGACGGAGAACCCATCAGCGGCATGTTGCGCAAAACCTCGCGGTTGTCGAGCCACTTCATCTCCTTGAGCTGGCGGAGGCAGAACTGCAGAGCCTCGCGCTGCCGCTCCCGGGGAACGCTGCGGTAGGCCTCCACGGGATCACCCTCCATCTTCTCGGCCAGGTAGATGCCGCCGACGTTGGCCAGCACGTGATTCAGATAGCGGACGTATTGTGTCATGATCTCGCTGTAGAGGGCCTTCCGCTGCGAAAAGTCCCGATCCTCGGGCCCGATCCAGGCGTTGAGGTTCTCCAGAATGTACTTCAGGTTGGCAACGCCGTAGGTTGAGGCCTTGACGGCATTGTCGCCCAGATCCTCGGACTGCGAGTGCGGGTCGATCGTCCGGCTGAACTGCTGTTTGCCGAAGCGGTAGACCGAGTCGGCGGCGGCTTCGGTGATCCATTTCGAGGTGACGGCGTATTCGTCGAGGGCGGTGGGGGCGTCGGGCAGCGGCGTGTAGAGCCACTTCACGGCATAATAGTCGTAGAGCCCGAAACGCGGTGGGGTCAGATGTACGCCGCGTTCGTAGTCTCCCGGCTGGGCCACGTAGTTGAAGCGGGCATAGTCCATGATCGAGGTCGTGGTGCCGTGCTGCCGGGTGAACGACGGCGAGCGCAGCGAATCGACGGGTATGACTGCCGAGGAACCCATGTTGTGCATGTAGCCCAGGCAGTGTCCGATCTCGTGGGAGATCACGTAACGCAGTCCGTCGCCGATCACCTCCTCGGGCATCGTGGCCGTACGGACCCGCGGGTCGGTTTGCGAGGTCTGGACGAAGAGCCAGTTGTTCAGCAGTTTGATGATGTCGTGGTAGACATAGACCGAGGCGTTGAGGATCTCGCCGCTCCGGGGATCGACCCACGAGGGCCCCATGGCGTTGGAAATGGGGATCGGGGCGTAGCGGATGCACGAATACTTGATGTTGTCGGGGTCGAATTCGGGATCATCCTTCGGGTAGGGCTTGGCGAGGATGGCCCGTTTGAACCCGATGCGTTCGAACGGCTCGTTCCACTGCTCGACCGCCTCGAAGATGTGCTTTTTCCACATCTCGGGGAATCCGTCATCGACATAAAAGACGATCGGCTGTACGGGTTCCACCTTCTCGCCGCGCTTCCAGGCCTGCAGGTCGGAGGGCTCCAGCCGCCAGCGGTTTGCAAAGTAGACGACCTTGGCCCGCTGCTCCCGCTCGCTGAAGAGCACCTTGCCCGTCGGGAAGACCGACATGCGGCTGTCCGTCATGCGCGGGCGGTAGGGCGTGCGGGGCAGCAGAACCAGCGAACGGGTCATGACGGCCGTCAGCGGCTGGTCCTTGAGGAGCGTCCGGGTTCCGCGGCTGATGGAGAAGAGGTAGCTCAGCGTGCTGCGCACCACGACGTTGTCGCTGAAGGCCTTGATCTCCCCGAGCATCGAGCGCTCCTTCTGGAAGGTCTCCTTGAGCGTATAGGAGCTGTAGACGCCGTAGTCCGAGAAGGGCGACATCTCCTTGACGTGCGCCACGAACAGGTCGGTGACGTTGACCACGACGGCCGTACTGTCGGGATTCCAGGCTTCGATCTTGTAGTTGCGCAGGATCGGGTTGGCGGTATTGCGCTTGACGGCTGCGCTCAGCGCCTGCGAGGCTCCCGTTTCGTCGGTGATGTTTTCGCAGTTGACCGTGCGCAGTTGCACGGAGCGCGCGTCGCGGGTGAAGACCACGTGGAGCGGGGTCCCCGATTTGGAACCGGTCGTGGCGGCCGCATTGTCGGAGATCTCCGAGATGGTCGACCCCAGCAGCATTTCGCGTCCGAAAAGCGAGTCGGGGATCTCGAAATAGAGCTTGCCCTTGACATCATGGAGCCGGAACATGCCGTCGGCCACGGTGTGCTTCTCCTTGAAGAGCTTGTCGTAGGCGCTTCCCTTGGGTTTTTCGGCCGATTTTTCCGTTTTCTTCGAGTTGGAATCCTTGGGTTTTTTCGCTGTTGCGGTTGCGGCCGCCGTCGTGAGGCAGAGCAACAAAACCAGTAGTTTTCGGGTCATCTGCTAATTTTTTGGGTTATGCGTTTGCGTTGTCGTATCGCTGGAACCTGGGGCCCCTTCATAAGAAAGAGCCCCTCGGACCCGAAAATACATACATCCGCCCGGTAAAAAATCTTTCCGCCGGCGGATGCTCCGGCCGGAGTTCTCCCGGATGAAGCATCCGGCCGATGCCGGAATACGTTGTGAAACAGGAGGCACGCCTTTTTGTACTCGGATTTTTGTAAAGATTGATTGAAGACTGTTGCCCGAAACCGAATATTTTGTATAATTTTATACAACAAAAAGACGGGAGAACCCTCCTTGCGGGATGGGAGGCCTGTACTTTCAAGGCCGAAGCCTGGAGTGGACACGGAATAAATCATAATCATAAAATCGTATGGGGATCGTGAGACATTGGCATTTGTTGCTGCTGTTGTCGGCAGCCGGATTATGTTCATGCAGTGACGGCCGCCTCTCTGTGGTTTCGTCGGATTTCGGGGCGCTTTCGACCGGAGAGCGAACGACGCTTTACACCCTGACGAACAGTTCGGGCGCAGGGATGACCGTGTGCGATTATGGCGCGCGGATCGTCAGCATTCAGGTCCCGGACCGGAACGGCGAGTTGGGAGATGTCGTCGTGGGGTACGGAGACATCGCATCGTTTGAAGAGGGCGCGGAGCGGTTCATGGGCTGCGTCATCGGCCGCTACGGGAACCGGATCAACCATGCCTCGTTTTCCATCGATGGCCAAAGGTACGAACTGGTGCCAAACGAACTGCGGGACGGAGTTCCCGTCCAGTGCCATGGCGGTCCCGTGGGTTTCGACCGCTTTGTCTGGAAGGGTACGCCCCTGCAGGAGAAGGATCGGGTCGGCGTGCGATTCCAGCGGGTCAGCCCCGACGGCGAACAGGGCTATCCCGGGAATCTGGACTGCTCGGTGACCTATTGGTGGACCGAAGGGAATGTCTGCCGCATCGAATACGAGGCGACCACCGACCGCCCGACCGTCGTCAACCTCTCGAACCATACGGTATTCAACCTGAAGGGCCCGGGGGACCGCTATGTCATGAACCATCTGATGCAGGTGGAGTCCGATACGTATGTCCTGGCCAACCGGCAGCTTTGTCCCGACCGGCTCCTTCCGGTGGAGGGATCGCCGTTTGACTTCCGGCAGATGCGCCGGGTCGATTACCGGCTGGATGACTATGCCGATGAGCAGTTGCGCATTGCCAACGGCATGTCTGGGTGCTGGATCGTTCGGGATTGGGACGGGACGTTGCGGAAGGTCGTGGATCTCTACGCCCCGGAAAGCGGCCGCGGCGTCGTGACCTTGAGTACCGAACCGGCGTTTCTTACCTTTACGGGCCGGACGTTCGATGGCAGTCAGATCGGGAAATACGGTCCGATGGAAAAGTACTGCGGAATGCTCCTGGAGACATTCCATGTCGCCGATTCGCCGAATCAGTCCGAATTCCCGTCGACCGTGCTCCGACCCGGTGAAACCTACTCCTCGGTAACCGAGTGGCACTTCTATGTCAAATAGTATGATTCCCGCCTCCTTTTGCCGTTGACGCTGCTCGGACTGCTGTTCTCCGTCCGGGTGTGGGGCTGCGGATTTACTCACCTGACCAAGAACAACAACGGCATTTTCGGGAGCAAGGAAGCCATCGAGGCCTGCAAAAGGTCATTGGGCGAAGAAATGATTGTAAGCCTGCAGGTATATACCGATGCAAACGACAAGGACATGCGCAAGCGCGGGATCTTCACCACCAAGGATTTGCTTTACAAGATACTGGAAGTGCTTACAGACCATGTGGAGAAAGACAGGCGGAATCAAGCGGCTATGGGGCAAAATACCCGATGGTCGGCATAAGAATCCTTACGCATGGGCGGGTATCGGTTGTACGCTCGTGTCCTTTGCCTTGTTCATCGTCAATTGGATGCAGTGGCATGAATACCGGGAGGAAAACAGGAGGTTGAGAACGGTTGCTGACAAGTATCAAGTGACCACGGTCATGGTCAACGAAATGTACCCGGAACTGGCTTTGACCGTCGGGGCAAACGAGAAACTGGCGGAAACGGTCGGTGTGGATTCTACTCTGACCGTGTTCCACAGGCAGCTTGAAAAAGTGAGGCATAAATAAATCCTTAGTAATCCTCATAACCTTTACGGAGTTCGGGAATTATAATTTCGTTATCGGGCAGTTCACGGACGAATTTGTCCCATTCCTTCATAGGCAGATCCTTTATGGAGACAGAAACGGTGAAGGAAACGACACCGGCAGACGCCGCCGCTTCCTTCAGCTTTTTTGCCAACAGTTTCTTTTCCACTGGCGTATATCCCGGCAAGGTGGTAACGGTGATGTGCATGACTTACAAAAGTTTTAATCACCACCCCGCCAAATGAATCTTGTGCGTAGGAGCTGGAAACGCCCGGTCGATGTCTCGCAGGTCTTCTTCCGTCAGGGATATGTCAAGACTTCGGGCATTCTCCTCCACATGGGCGATGCTGCTTGCCTTGGGGATGGCGATGATATTCTGCGTCCGCATTACCCATGCCAGCATGATTTGTGTGGGAGTAGCATCATGCCTGCAGGCTATCTCTGTCAGCGTCTTGTGGTTGCGCAACCGTCCTTCGCCCAGCGGCGTGTAGGCCATGACAGGAATCTTCTGTTTCTCGCTCCACGGGATAAGGTCGTATTCGATGCCCCAGTCTTTCAGATTGTAGAGCACCTGATTGGCGGCGCAGTCCTTGCCGTGCGGCAGCGAAAGAATCTGTTCCATGTCCGCCACATCGAGATTGCTCATGCCCCATTGCCGGATTTTCCCTTCCTGCTGCAGTTCCACCAAAGCACGGACGGTCTCGGCAAACGGGTAACGGCCTATCCAATGCAATAGGTAAAGATCGATGTAATCCGTGCCGAGCCGTCGCAGGCTCCGCTCGCAGGCACGTTTTGTTCCCTCGTAGCTGGCATTGCTGGGCAGCACCTTGCTGACGATGAACGCCTGTTCGCGGCAATCACGCACGGCTTCGCCTACGAGGTCTTCCGTACCGTACATCTCGGCGGTATCTATCAATGTCAAGCCTAAATCAACGCCACGGCGCAAAGCTTTTATTTCCTCGTTGCGTCTGCGTCCCATTTGGTAGGTGCCTTGACCGAGCGGGCAGACCTGCTGCCCGTCCCGGAAAGTGATGTGCCTTTGCATGCCGCTTATCATTTCAGATATTCACGATAGAACGCCTCTATCTTGTCGAACGGTATCTTGTCGAAGTTGTCGTAGAGGTCGGTATGGTTGGCACCGGGGATAATCAGCAGCTCCTTGTTGTTGCCGGTCAGCTTCTTGTAGGGATCCTCGCTGAAGTAGCGTGAATGAGCCTTCTCCCCGTGGACAAGCAGCACGGCACTGCGGATTTCGCCTGCATAGGTCAGTATCGGCATGTTCAGGAACGAGAGTGTCGATGTCTTGTTCCACCCGCTGGTGGCGGCAACGGTGGCCTTGATGCATTCGTCCCCGTGCAGGCTGTACGTTCCCAAGCCGAGCACGGGCATGGTGTAGCCGCTGCTGAGCGTGATGACGGGCGGCATGCCGTTCTCGCCTTGGGTCAGGTCGAACAGACCTTCGTCGCTTTCCTCCGTATTGTTTTCGTTCTCATCGCCGCCGCAGGTAATCTCATTTTCCGCAGTTTGCTGATGCGTTCCGTCCGTGCCGCAGGCATTCGCTGACAAGGCCATGCAGCAGAGCATCGTGAAGAATAACAGTTTTCGTTTCATCATATCCTGTCGTTAGATTTCTTGTCACGATGCAAAGATACGCTGAAAATGCTGCCCCATAATTGGTGTGAAGCTCAAATCGTATTGGTGAAAAGGTCAATTACATATAACGATAATTGCAAAAAAAGCCCTGGCAATCAGAAATCGTCAGGGCAGGCATTCGCTTTCATTAAACTTTTACCGATAAGCCCTTTCAAAAATGCCTGCACAATCCTCATGCGACATTTCGCAGGGATTGGCGGCAAAGAGGCCACCCATTGTTTCGCGGGCATTACGTGCCAGTGTGTCACACTCTTCCTTACGGATGCCGTAGTCGCTCATCTTCAGGTTATCTACGCCACAGGCTTTCTGCAAATCGGCAAGCGCGGTCAGGAAGTCTTCGGGCTTGTCGGCGTCTTTCATGCCCATCGCACGCGCCATCTTGATGAACTGTCCGTCGCAGGCATGGCGTTCCACGAAGAAGCGGTAGAACTCGTTGGAAATCATAATCAGCCCTGCGCCGTGCGGCAAATCATAGTGATAGGCACTCATGGCGTGTTCCATCGAATGCTCGGCGGTGGTGCTGGTGAGTTGCATCGTCAGTCCGGCAATCGTGCTGCCGTAAGCTACCGCTTCACGGGCTTCCATGTCGTTGCCGTCCTTCACCGCACGGGGCAGGTATTTGGCGATATGCTCGATGGCCGACAACGCTATCGGTTCACTCAACACGTTCACAAAGCGGCTGATCATCACTTCCGTATTGTGGAACAAGGCGTCAAATCCCTGATATGCAGTGTACTTGGCAGGAACGGTACGCATCAGTTCCGGGTCCACAATGGCAAGCACTGGATTCAGTTCCGGTGTGCCGAAGCCTATCTTCTCGTTGGTCTCGTGGTTGGAGATGACACCCCAGCAATTGATTTCCGAGCCTGTGCCCGAAGTGGTGGCGATGGTTACGATAGGCAGTCCCGGATGCTGCAAGGGTTGCGCCTTGCCCGTACCGCCGCAGACATAGTCCCACAGGTCACCGGGATTGGTGGCCATTGCAGCCACAGCCACGGCAGAATCAAGCACTGCACCGCCACCCAGCGCAAGGATGAAGTCGCAACCGTTTTCCTTGGCGCAGGCGGCAGCTTACCACCTCTTTCGAGGGATTTTCGTGGACATTATTACAAATTGTGTAGGCAATACCAGCCTTTTCCAACTGTGCTGTCACACGGTCGAGCGTGCCGTTTACCTTTACAGACTTTCCGCTTGAAATCAGCAGCAATGCTTTCTTGCCCGGCAGCTTTTGATTGCCGAGTTCATTCAACTTACCTCGACCGAACAGCAGCTTGGTCGGCGTGAAAAGATTAAAATCCATGTTCATCGTTTTATCTCCTTATATTGATTAGGCATTTATACTCCTTGATTACGGATGCAAAGGTAAAGCAAAAGCCCCACAACGCGATTGCTGTGAGGCTCAAATAGTGTTGGTAAAAAGTTCAAATAAACATGTAAACCCATAAAGTCTTTCAGAGAACCGCAACCGATTTGCGTATGTTCTCCAAAATAGCGGAAAGTTTGTTGTCTCTCCGGGCGGTTTGCATATTATAGTCAGTCTGCAAACCGAGCCATATTGTTGCGGCAATCCCTGTCGCAGCCTCAATTTTTAATGCCGTATCAGTGGTTATCGAACGTTTTCCGTTGATTATCTCGTTGAATGCCGTATAAGGCATACCGATTATCCCGGCAAATTTTCTTTGCGACATTCCACGTGCCTGCAATTCGTCCTTGAGCATTTCTCCCGGATGTATGGCCACCGCACAGGCCAACTCGTTGGGGGCATAGATTTTCTTTGCTGTTGCTTCCATATCGCGTTTATTTATAATGGTTACTGATGTCCAACAAACGGCATACGGTTATTACCTGTTCGCCGAGAACCTCCCTGACTGTAAATTCAAGGCGGTATTTGATATTGATGCGCACGGATGAAATACCTTTCTTGTCGCCTTGCAGCACTTCGTAGTTCAAGGAGCGTATGCGGTAAAGCTGTTCTACATTTTCAGCGCGTATGAGAAACATCACGCATTTGTAGTAGCCCCTGATTACCTCGGGCTGGTAGCGCTGCTTCTTGTCACTTGTGCGGCCTTGCTCGAATAGCTCACGCAAATAGTCTTTATCGAACTCTATATACATATATCCGTTTTATTGTGCTGCAAATTTATTGTGCTGCAAAGATAATGCTTTTCCGCGGAATATCCACAAAAATAGTGAATATATTGTCCTTAATAATAGCTATACAATTGCGGTTACTGCAGTCGGAGCGATACCATACTGTTTCTTGAATGCCGCCGAAAAATGCGACTGGTTTCTAAATCCCACTTTGGCATAGACATCCACTACCTTGTTTCCTCCCTCCTTCATCAAGTTGTAGGCAACCTCCAACCGCTTGCGTATAAGCCACTTTTCGGGTGTCAGGTCGCTTATCTTCTTGAAGTCACGCTTGAACGTGGCAAGGCTTCTTCCCGTGTAGTGCGCCAAATCCTCCATTGAGAACTCGTACATATAGTTCTTGTTCAGGAAGTCCAGGATGTCGATTTTCCACGGCTCGTTGAAATCGAACAGCGTAGGCGCAAACCGTTTGTCGATATGAAGCAGGGCGAGCAGCCCTTCCTGCAGTTTCAGGTGCATGAAATCGTCCTGAGGCTTTACTTCCGGGTCGAAAAACGGTGTCAACGAGGCGAAAAGGCTTGTTATTTCCGCTGTCTTGGGCAGCTTAATGACTTCCTCCTTCAGTTTCGGCGTATTGGCCGGAACCTTGCGCTGTCCGAGCTTCGTGTACATCTCCCGCAGGAAATTACGGGTAAAGTTCAGGAAAATGCCGCAATAGCGTTCCCCATTTGCCGTCTTTTTATACATGGTGATATGGTGGTCGCGCGGGATAAAGACACATTCTCCCTTTCCGACATGGATTTGCTCTTTGCCGTTGTCCAATATCATTTCGCCGGAATACACGTAATTCATCGCATACTCCCGCGAGCGGTGGATGCAACCGCTGATGTCATCGTAAAAGAAGCTGTAAAACACGTCCTCATAGTTGAATATGAGTTTCATCGGACCGAGATTTTCTTCTATCTGTTTCTGTTTCATATTCGTCCTTTCTTTCTTTTTTCTGCTTGCAAAATTATAAAATTAACCCCGTATCGCCATTGTTATGCGGCTCATTTTTTTGTATAAAAAATAGAGAAACTGCAGTTGACTTATTCAAAAAAGCATGAATTTGGATGAGCATTTATATTTCGCTCTTCATTGTTTATAGCAGATTTCGGCTTTATCAATGAAAAAAAGTGTTCAGAGTATTTGATTTTCATGTCGGATATTTTAACTTTGTTATACTTTTCTAAGAGTATGAACGTAAAAACATAAATCCTAATATGAGTTTCTTGCAGATGATGATGTCATGCAGACTCAATCTTGCGATGTGAATTCGGAACCTTTTAACTTAATAAAATAAATGAGGATAAAAACATTGCTTCTTTTTGCCCTTGCGGCGAGTGCTTCGACCGTGATGACGGCATCTGCACAGGACAGCGGGTGGTGGATCGGAGGGCGTGTGGGTTATTGGCTCGACAAGGTCGATAACGTCAGCTCGAACAGTTTCGCGCTGGCTCCCGAGTTCGGCTATGACTTCAACTCTTACTATAACGGCGGCGGCGATGGTTTCGGATTCAACTTCAAATCTTCCGACCTGCGCTTCGGGTTCTTCTACTCATTCTAATTCGAAATAATCTGAAACCGCCGGCGGCCGCAGCGACACTATTGTCCAAGGTACCGAAAGCCGGCGGCGGTTTCCTAAATCAATTCATCCCATGAAAAACAAGTATATTGCTGAAGCTCTCGGCACGATGGTATTGGTGCTGCTGGGATGCGGAGCTGCCGTGTTCAACGGCGGTGCGACGAGCGTAGCCGCAGTACTGACAATTGCATTTGCATTCGGGCTGTCCGTGGTCGCAATGGCATACGCCATCGGTCCGATTTCGGGTTGCCACATCAATCCAGCCATTACGCTGGGCGTATGGCTCAGCGGCAGAATGAAAGGGAGCGAAGCCTGCGGGTACATGCTGGCACAGGTAATCGGCGCATTGGCAGGCTCCGCGATCATCTGGGCCATAGTCAACAGCGGAAGCATAACTCTCGGGGCTACGGCGACGGGTGCGAATTCGTATGCCGAAGGCAACCTTGTACCGGCATTGATCGCAGAAACCGTCTTTTCCTTTATTTTCGTTTTCGTCGTACTTCGGACCACGGATACCGAGAACGGTGCAGGACAGTTTGCAGGGTTAGCCATCGGGCTGACACTCGTGCTGATCCATATCGTTTGTATTCCGCTGACCGGAACATCTGTTAACCCGGCCCGCTCGATCGCTCCCGCCCTGTTCGAAGGCGGCACGGCACTTGCACAACTCTGGGTATTCATCGTGGCTCCTTTGTTGGGAGGCGCTTTGGCTGCATTGGCGGTCAAACGATAATTCAATAATCACAAAATCCAACGGCGGCGGGCAGAAATGCCCGCCGCCGTTGGATTTACGGAAGCTTTGTATGTATAAAGCCAACAGGCCGTGCGTCATTCGTTCATTGCATCGATCTTGGGAATCTCTCACATCGACGTAGGAGAACCACTCCACGCCGTTTTCCAGCAAGGCTTCCTTCGTCTCCTCGAACCTCGTTCGACGGATGACAGCTTCGATTTTCTTCATAATATATTGGATTGGGTTTGGGTATTCTCTGGAATCCCGGATTTGCGGACCCGGGCCTTTCCGCCGCAGGCGAAAAGCCGGAAAGAAAAACGCCACGAGGGTCGATTCCCCTGTGGCGTCGTGTCAGCGCTGTCGTGAGGCGGCAGATTCGATGGAGTTCGGCCATCGGTCGTTGCGTGTATCCGGAGATGTTTTTCGCATGATTGCCGCTGTATTGGATCTGTTGCAAGAGATAGGCGTTATTAAAATAATTTCAAAACAAATGCGCCGAAACTGCTCTTTTTTTTCAGAAATCGTTATATTTGTAGCGGTTAGATCAGGTCGCTCTATGAACAGAGAACAAACTATGCCGGACGGAGGATTGTACCGTCCGGAGTGCGAGCATGACGCCTGCGGCGTCGGACTCGTCGTCAACATCAACGGAAACAAATACCATTCGGTCGTCGAACAGGGGTTGTGCGTCCTCGAGCATATGGCGCACCGTGGAGCCGAAGGCTCGGACAACAAGACCGGCGACGGTGCGGGTATTCTGGTGCAGATACCCCATGAATTCATTCTGCTGAACGGCATTCCCGTGCCCGAGAAGGGGCGTTACGGCGTCGGCATGGTCTTCCTGCCGCGCGACGGCGCCGACCAGCAGCTTTTCATGCAGTTGGTGACGGAGGTCGTCGAGGAGCAGGGGCTTCGTCTGATGGCGTCGCGCAACGTTCCCGTTGACAGTTCGATCCTCGGCGCCGACGCCGCGGCGACAGAGCCCGTCATCCGGCAGTTCTTCATCGTGGGGTGCGACGACCGCCAGCGGCTCGAAGAGCTGCTCTACATCGTCCGCAAGCGGATCGAGTTCCGGCTGGCCGGCTCCGCCATCCGCGACAAACAGAGCTGTTACATCGTCAGTCTCTCGACCCGAACGGTCGTCTACAAGGGGATGCTCTCCTCCCGTCAGTTGCGCCACTACTTCACCGATCTGCAAAGCCCCTACTTTTCGAGCGCCATCGCTCTGGTGCATTCGCGTTTTTCGACCAATACCTTCCCGACGTGGAGCCTCGCGCAGCCTTTCCGGCTGATCGGGCACAACGGCGAGATCAACACCATCCGCGGCAACCGGCTCTGGATGGGGACGCGCGAGGCGGTGCTCCACCCCGAGTTCGCCGACGATGCGAAGGGCGACCTCGGTCCGATCATCCAGCCGGGGATGAGCGACAGCGCGTCGTTCGACAATGCGCTCGAATTTTTCCTGCGCGGCGGCATGTCGCTGCCGCATGCGCTGGCGATGCTCGTTCCGGAGAGCTTCAACGAGAAGAATCCGCTCTCGAAGAAACTGAAGAGCTTTTACGAATACCACTCCATCTTCATGGCTCCTTGGGACGGCCCTGCGGCCGTCATCTTCTCCGACGGCCGTTATGCGGGCGGCATGCTCGACCGCAACGGCCTGCGCCCGGCCCGTTATCTCATCACGCGCGACGGGCTGATGGTCATCGCCTCCGAGACGGGCGTGCTGGACATTCCGGCCGCCGACATCGAGTCGAAAGGGCGGCTGGAGCCGGGCAAGATCGTCATGGTCGATACCGAGCAGGGGCAGATTCTGTTCGACGACGAGATAAAGAGCCGGCTGGCCAACGAACACCCCTACGACGAGTGGCTGCACGACAACCGCATTCTCCTGAAAAACATCACCAGTGGACGCAGCGTGACGCACGAGGTGGAGAATTACCCCCAGCTGCTGCGCGCCTTCGGCTACGACCGGGAGGAGATCGACCGCATCATCCGGCCGATGGCTGCGACTGCGGCAGGACCGCTGGTTTCGATGGGCGACGACACGCCGATCGCCGTGTTGTCGCGGAAACCCCAGCGATTCTTCAATTTCTTCCGCCAGCAGTTCGCCCAGGTAACCAACCCGCCCATGGACTCCATCCGCGAGGAGCTGGTCATGTCGCTGACGAGCTACATCGGTGCTGTGCGCAAGAATATTCTGAAGCCCTCTCCGGAGTTGTGCAAGGTGGTGATGATGTCCTCGCCGATCATTTCGGACCGCGATCTGGACATCCTGCGCCATCTGGAATACAAGGGATTCCGCACGATCACGCTGCCGATGCTCTTTCCGGTCGGCGGCGACGGCGCGGCGCTCGAAAAGGCGCTCGGCGAACTGTGCCGGGCCGCGGAAAAGGCGGTGGACGGCGGATACAACTATATGATCCTCAGCGACCGCGGCGTCGATGCCGCGCATGCCGCCATCCCCTCGCTGCTGGCCATGTCGGCCGTGCACCACTACCTGATATCCCGTCGCAAGCGTTCGCAGATCGCCGTGATCGTCGAGAGCGGCGAGGTGTGCGAGACAATGCACGTCGCCCTGCTGATGGGCTACGGCGCCAGCGGAGTCAATCCCTACATGGCATTCGCCATTCTCAAGGCGCTGACTGACTCCGGGGAGTTGCAGCTCGACTTCGAGGCCGCGGAGCGCCATTATATCAAGGCCGTGGACAAGGGGATGCTGAAAATCATGTCCAAGATGGGCATTTCGACCATCCGCAGCTACCGGGGTGCCGCGCTGTTCGAACCGCTCGGCGTCGGCGAGAAGCTGCTCGGACGCTATATGGGCGGCGGCATCTCGTCGATCGGCGGCATCGGCCCGGACGACGTGGCCCGGCAGGCTTCGGCCATGCACGCGCTGGGATTTGCTCCGGGAGCCGCCGACGAACCGCTCGAAAACGTGGGACGCTATGCCTACCGCCGCGACGGCGAGTTCCACGGCTGGAATCCCGCCACGGTGCTCTCGCTCCAGGCCGCGGCGCAGACGGGCGATCCGGAGAAGTTCGCCGAATTCACCCGCCACGCCGAGCACGCCGATACGCCTGCGTTTCTGCGGGATGCGATCGAGATCGTCAGCCCCCGAGCCCCGATACCGCTGGAGCGGGTCGAACCCGCCGAGGCGATCATGCGGCGTTTCGTCGTCGAGGCGATGTCGTTCGGCGCCATCAGCCGCGAGGTCCACGAGACGCTCGCGGCCGCGATGAACCGCATCGGCGGTCAGAGCAACACCGGCGAAGGGGGCGAGGACCCCGCCCGCAACATTCCGCTCCCCGACGGCACATCGCTGCGCAGTGCGGTGAAGCAGGTCGCATCGGGGCGTTTCGGTGTCGATGCGGAGTATCTGGTCAATGCCGACGAGATCCAGATCAAGGTCGCCCAGGGTGCGAAGCCGGGCGAGGGAGGCCAGCTGCCAGGCTTCAAGGTCGATGAGATGATCGCCCGTACCCGCCACTCGATTCCCGGCATCACGCTCATCTCGCCGCCGCCTCACCACGACATCTATTCGATCGAGGACCTGGCCCAGCTGATCTTCGACCTGAAGAATGTCAATCCCGAAGCGCTCGTCAGCGTGAAGCTGGTGGCCGAGAGCGGTGTGGGAACCATCGCCGCGGGTGTTGCCAAGGCGAAGGCCGACAAGATTCTGATCAGCGGCTGCGACGGCGGTACGGGTGCCAGCCCCGCGGATTCGATGAAATACGCGGGCGTTCCGGTCGAGATCGGACTTGCGGAGATTCAGCAGACGCTCGTCCTCAACCGGCTTCGCGGCCGGGTGCGCCTGCAAGCCGACGGGCAGCTGAAATGCGCCCGCGACGTGCTGGTCTGCGCCCTGCTGGGAGCCGAGGAGTACGGATTCGGCACGGCGGCGCTCGTGGCACTGGGTTGCCGGATGCTGCGCAAGTGCCATACCAATACCTGTCCGATGGGCGTGGCGACGCAGGACCCGCAACTGCGCGAACGCTTCACCGGGACCGCCGACCGGCTGATCAACTACTTCCGGTTGCTGGCCGAGGACATCCGGCGTCGCATCGCGGAGCTGGGTTACGAGCGTCTCGACGATCTGATCGGGCGCAGCGACCTGCTGCGCCAGCGCACCGCACCGCCGGAGAGCCCCGTCGCACGGCTCGATCTGCGGCGTTTGCTCCACCGGCCTGCCGGCGACGCCGACATCCGCTGCCGCCTGTCGCAGGAACACGCGCTGGCCGAGGTTCTGGACCAGCTGCTGCTGCCGCTGGCCGACCGGATTCTCCGGGACGGGAAGAGCGTTTCGCAGACCTTCCCGATCGCCAACACGGACCGCAGCGTCGGTGCCATGCTCAGCGGATACGTCACGCGGAAGTGCGGCCGCGGGGGCCTTCCGGCCGAGGCGCTTTCGGTCACGTTCCGCGGAAGCGCCGGGCAGAGTTTCGGGGCCTTCCTCGCGCCGGGAATTTCGTTCCGTCTCGAAGGCGACGCCAACGACTATCTCGGCAAGGGCCTCTCAGGCGGCCGGATCGTCGTCGTTCCGCCCGCCGGGTCGCGCTTCGCGGCCGAAGGTAACGTCATTGCCGGGAACACCCTGCTCTACGGTGCGACGGGCGGCGAAGCCTACATCGACGGACGGGTCGGCGAGCGCTTCTGCGTGCGCAACAGCGGCGCCACGGCCGTTGTCGAGGGCGTGGGCGACCACGGCTGCGAATACATGACCGGAGGTCGTGTGGCCGTGCTCGGACAGACCGGGCGCAACTTCGCGGCCGGCATGAGCGGCGGCATCGCCTACGTCTGGAACCCGCGCGGAGATTTCGACTATTACTGCAACATGGAGATGGTCGAACTGACCCTGCTGGACAACGCCGACGACAGGGAGGAGCTCCATCGACTGATCGCGGCGCACGTCCGTCACACCGACAGCCTCATAGGACGCAGGATGCTCGAAGAGTGGGAACGCTATGCGCCCCAGTTCATCAAGGTGACTCCGGTCGAATACAAACATCACCTCGAAAAAGATATCTGCGGTAAATCAAAAGAAAAATAAAATATTTTTATAAGGAGTATATTATTGATAATAAGGTTAATAATCTGTGAAATGATCTTGCATATTCCGAAATGTGATGCCATCTTTGTTCTACAACAAACAACTGTACTCGGCTCCAAGGTATAGTTGGTAAAAGTAAATTAACGTTAGATAAATTTTTTACATACGGACAAGTATTCAGCCATTTGAATGTTATGAACAACGAGATTCTATATATACTCTTACCGGATTATGCTGCGCATGAAGTGGTATATCTTTCACAGGCTATCGCTTCTGATGAATATGCGCTGAAAGAAAACCCGAAATATGTTAATAAGGTTGTAGCCCCGACAATGGAGCCTGTAAAATCCATCGGTGGTTTCCGCACTTTACCCGATTACTCATTTGAAACGATGCCCGATGATTATGCGGCATTGGTATTGATTGGTGGTTTCGGTTGGACGGCACCTGTTGCAGAACAAGTCGAGCCGTTTGTCAGGCAAGCCATAGAAAAAGGAAAGATTGTCGGTGCAATCTGCAATGGGGCTTCTTTCATGGCAAAGTGCGGCTTCCTCAACGCCGTAAAGCATACCGGAAACGGATTGGAGCAACTGAAAATTTGGGGCAGTGGCAATTACATCAATTCGGAAGGATATGTAAATGCCCAAGCTGTGAGCGACAAGAATATCGTGACAGCAAACGGTTCCGCAACGCTCGAATTTGCCAAGGAGTTGCTCTTACTGCTCGAAAACGACACGCCGGAACGTATCGAAATGTACTATCAGTTTTACAAGCAAGGCTTTTGCTCGCTTTTTCCCAATCAATAATAGTATGGAAGTAATATCTCTACGACATTCCCCGGAATATCTCGACAGAGCCATCACCTACTTCCAGAAAAAATGGGCTACGGAAGAATCTATGTCGGTTTACGATGACTGCCTGCGGAATTGTATTGATGCCGAGAATCCACTCCCACAATGGTATCTGCTGGTTGATGGTGCAAAGATTATCGGTTGCGCGGGGCTTGTCACTAACGATTTTAATTCACGCATGGATTTATATCCTTGGCTTGTGGCTCTGTACATTGAAGAAGATTATCGGGGGCACAATCTTGGAAAGACATTGATAGATTGTGCTGCCCGAGATACTAAAGCGTTTGGATTTAAGACATTGAATTTATGTACTGACCATATAGGATATTATGAGAAACTTAGATTCAAATATTTAGGTGACTGTCACCATCCATGGGGTAAGAAATCAAGGATTTATCAAATATTCGTATAGCATTGACAGGATAATAGGAAATGGAAAAAGCCGCCGAACGATTCTGTATTGCTCGGCGGCTTTCTTAAATAATACAAAAACACCCGACTTTACATTCTTGGGTGTAAAATCGGGTGTCGATTTCGTAATATGCTGATATTCAGCATTTGTTGCGGAGAGAGAGGAACATGAACTTTTTATGTAATCCACTCTATACCAGACTATTAAATTGAGCGCCGGTGTAAAATGACACCATATAGGCCACATCTAATTTGCACTTATCTTCCCTTATACGCACCTGGCTAACACAAAGTTATAAATATTTTCATTAGTGTCCCGTTAAAATGGGACGAGTTAAACAATTAATCAAAAAGCCCCGGAATCAGGGGATCATTTAGATCTTTGACATCATTGAAATTAGTCTTGTCGAACAGGTCACGCAAGTGGGTTTTGTCAGTCAATGATATGCTGAGAATTTGCAAAACTTCATAGGTTGAACGTTTCAACTTCATATCATGTTGGACAATAGCCACAAGACAGTACGTGATAATAACCACACTAATTTGTATGCGAACAGCGTTCTCTGCTGTGCCCCAGAATTTCTTTATCTTGAGATGCTGCTTGAGCCATTTGAAGAACAGCTCGATTAACCATCTTTTCTTATAAAGATTGGCGACATCCAGTGCAGAAAGTTGTTTTGCATTCGTCAAGAAAGTGAACTCACGGTCATCCTCTTCGTCGTAATATCGGACGAGTCTGAATGACTCAGGATATTTTTTCTCGGAGAGATATCCGGTCAGTTTCACTTCCGCATCTGTCATTATGTTCTTTGGCATTCTTCGCTTCCATTTGACTGTCTTATACTTTAAGTTTGTCTTGGCTCTGACAACAAAGAAAGAGTCTGTAAGATGTATCCTATAGAGTTCTTTAAAGGAGTTATAAGCCCTGTCGAATATATAATAAGCATTTGGTTCATAATGGATTGAAGACATTGCTGTGGAATCATGCTTTGAAGCAGTGGTTACGGTATAGAAAGCAGGAACTTGTGCTTCAATGTCGTATAAGACATGAGCTTTCACCCCTCCTTTCTTGCTTCGGAACTTTGCCCATGGGAATGTTGCAAGACACAACGGAATCGTTGTTGAATCAAACGCATATTTCTTTCCGGAAATGTCAAGGATGTTGGTCGTCCGCTTCTCGCAGGCTTCCTTCATCATATAGAATGCAAAGTCTTCGAAGATTCTGTAATCACGGTTCTGGTTGGCTGTCGCAAGAGTTGTTTTGGCTATCGGTTCACGACCTAAACCAAGATGATATTGCTTGGCCCTATGCGCCTCGAAAGCAACGATTAAGTCTCGCAGGCTCTCACGGTTACTCAGTTGCCCAAACATCATCGCGAGCATCTGGTTCCAGCAAGTGAAATGTTTCACATATCGGTTGCCATCATACTTGCGAACACAGTTGTTAAACTGGGTCCTGTTCAGAAAAGCGGTTAATTGAGAGAATACGTATTTGTCTTGGAACATAGCAGCCATTTGTATTAGACTGCAAAGTTGCAAAATCAAGTCCGTTTCATTTCAAAAAACCGTGTAATTGACTATATTTCAATAATTTCAAAGAACTATTTATCCACTTTTACGGGACAGTAGTGAAATATTTTTTTTCATCTGCAACTAAAATATTCTGAACCCTCGGTCTGTGATGTCATATCTGTACCCAATTTCAGGTAATAAACAGGTAATATAAATATATAATTGATTCAAACACTGATAAACGAGTTCCGGGGTTGTCCCATTTTTGCCGTGGAAACCAAATCCGACAAAGATGGAAAATCAACACACGGATGACCTGTCCCGCATCCTGCGGACGGTCGAAGAGATCCTCGAGATCGTACACTTCATGAAGGATCACCGGAGCCAGCTCGAAGGTGATCCGATCCTCGATTTTGCGGAGGTCTGCCAGTTGCTCCGCCAGAGCGAACGCCAGGTGCGCCGCTTCCGCGAACAGGGGCTGCTTGTCGGCTTCACCATCGGAGCCCGGCGTATGTACCTGCTCTCCGAGGTGCAGGAGTTCATCCGCAAGATGCGCCGCCGCGGAAAACTCGAATCGTTGAATCAATAAATCCGTTACCCATGGAAACCAAACAAAATCCCCGCATCTATCGGCTTGTACCCTCCGAACAGCTCGAACGTCTCATCAAGACGAATTTCCTTTTGAGCAAGGGTCTGCTGCTTTTTGAATACCTGTGCAGTCAAAGCGACGAGCCGCTCTTCCTGACGGCCGATGCGGCCTGCGAAGTCCTCGGTATTCATCCCGAGACGCTGACCCGTTACCGTCAAAAACGACTGATTCGCCCCAAGATCTATCGGCGGCGGTTTTTCCGAGATTCGGTTGTCTAACAGTATAGAAATCTGAAATCAGGATGGAACAGAAGGAACAGGAATTCACCCGACTGGTAGAAAAACACAAGACTCTTGTCTATATCGTCTGCTATATGTTTGCCGGAAGCAGAGTGGAGGCGGAAGACCTCTTTCAGGATGTGCTGGTCAGGCTCTGGGCAGGATATGACTCATTCCGCGGAGAAGCGGATGTCAGAACCTGGATCTACCGCGTCAGTCTCAACACCTGCTTGAACGGCCAGAAAAAGATGAAGAAAAACAAACGGATCCCGTTAAGCATCGATGTCGACTTCTTTAGTGAGATAAGCGACAGAACGCTGCAGATCAGACGGCTCTATGACCGGATAAACCGACTCGGACTTGTTGACCGGGCTCTGATTCTCTTATGGCTCGAAGGGCTATCCTATGCAGAAATCGGAGCGGTCATAGGCATCTCCGTAAAGAATGTCTCCTTCCAGCTCTACAGGATCAAAGAGGAACTGAAAAAAATGAACATCTAAATCTTAGGGCTATGCAGATTGACAATTTATCCATGCAGGAGGAACTCCGGCAAATGAAGGCGGATTATGACTATCTCAAGGCGGACATGGACAGGCAACGGATAATCAACCGGCAACTCATGGAACGGGTTTTACGGGACCATGTCGGTGTGCTGGATGCAAACCGGAAAACCGCCTTGGCGAGTATGGGTGCTGCGATCCTGATCACATTGGCCGCCGCCTATGTCAGAGGCCTTGACATGTGCCTCGCCGGTATGATTGCGGCATTCTATGCACTTATGCTGATCGGTTATGTATTCATATACCACAAACTCGGAAAAATAGAATCCGGGACAGACAACGTCCTCGCGACGGTAACCAGATTAAGGAATTTCAAACGGAACTACATGATCGTCAATACAGGCTCATGGGTGCTGGTGGCTGGTCTCATGTGCTTCCTGCTGCCTGAAATCTACGACACATTCCGAATGCCGGAGCATGGGATCGCTGCCATAGCCGTCATGTGTGCGGCTCTCCTTGCCGGTATCTGTAGCCAGTATGTTATGGACAGGAAAGTGATCAAGGCGTGCAACGACATTATTAACCATCTGAAAGACAGGTCTTGACAGACTCATCCCGCGGCCGAAAGGGCTGTTCGGCCGTTCTCCAGCGGGTCCTCCGGCCCGCAGCAGCAAATGTCGGGGCAAAGTAATCCGTAACAATATGATTCCCAGTGGTTCGTCATCGGATTACCCTCCCCCGCATCCGACGGCTGCCCGACATAAATTTCCAGGATGCCCCGGCTGGAGGGGCAGACTCACATCTCCCTGTATGCCGTCGGCGAACAGCCGACGGCCTTCTTGAAGTAAACCCCGAAAAACGGCTGATTGGCGAAATTCAACATGTCGGAGACCTGTTGGATCGTATACTGTCCGCTTTTCAATAGGGCCTTGGCCTCCAGAATCACGTAATCGCGGATCCACTCTCCGGCGTAACGCCCACTGACGGCGTATACCACCTGCGAGAGATACTTGGGCGTCAGGCACACCCGCTCGGCATAGAAACCAATGCTGCGTTCCGAGGCATAGTGCTGCCGCAGCTCCTCGATGAAACGGTCGAAAATCTGTCTCTTGCGCGAACCCTGCCGGGCATCCTGCTCCTCGACGAGCGGGGCATCAGCTGGCAGATCTCGCCGTAGAGCACCTGCAGATAACCCTTCAGGATGTCGTGCTTGAAGCGGAAATCGGGTTGTCGGAGCTTGTCGAGCAGGGCGCGGAAGATGACGAGCATCTCGGAAGTCTGGGCATCGGTAAGCTCCAGCAGCGACCGTCGGGCTAGAAACTTCCAGACAATGAGTGCCCCTTCGGAGTTCTCCTCCGTGAGGATATAGTCGTTCGGGAAGGCGATTAAGACAATCTGGAAATCGGGCGAAAAATCCAGACACTGGCCGATCGACCCCGGCGTGACAATCTGCAGCGAATTGCGGTGCAGTTCGTATTCGTTGAGATTCAGCCGGACGCGCATCGTCCCGCCCAGACAGAGCTGAAGCATCGAAAATTGAATCTTGAAGAGATAGGGTGCCGTGAGGAAGCGGCGCATCGTCGGATCGTACGGGCCGGCGTTTCGGCCCTCGAGGAGGGTGAAAAGGTCCGCGTGGTACCCGCTCCGAGTCAAACCAATGCGGGAGGGCTGTTGTGATGAAGGCAACCAAATTTTTCGTACGCCGTCCCGTCCTATTCTGGTCGCTCATGGGGGCCATCCTCATTGCCGGCCTCCTGTCGTTCATCCGAATGCCCAAACTGGAGGATCCCGCCGTCGCCGTCATGCAGGCGATGGTCATGGTCCCCTACCCCGGAGCCAGCGCCCACGAAGTGGAGCTCCAGGTGGCACAGATGATGGAGAATGAACTGCGCGCACTGCCCAACGTCAAGAAGGTTAAGAGCGAATGCCGAAACGGTTCGGCCATGCTGACCGTCGAATTCCAGATGACGGTCCTGGACCGCGACCTCGAACAGCTCTTCAACCTGTTGCGCCGTAAGGTCAATGACGCCGCGTCGCGCCTGCCCGAGGGGTGTTACGACCCGGTGGTCATCGACGACATGATGGATGTCTACGGCATCTTCTACGGACTGACGGCCGACGACGTGGAGGAGATCCGCAACCTGGAGATCCGCACGATGGACGGACGCCAGCTGCGCATCGGCAACGTGGCCCGGGTCGAGCGGGGTTATGCCGCGCCGAAGCGCAACGGATTCTTCGTCGACGGACGCCCGGCACTGGGATATGCCTAACTACGGCAACATCAAACTCAACAGCGTGGTCGATGCGGGCAACGGAACCTTCATTCCCCATACACAGGAGTTTCGCGACGGAATCGGTCTGGCCATGCTGGCCGTGAAGATCCCCATCTTCCACTGGGGCGAGAGCCGCAAAAAGGTGCGAAAGGCCCGGTACGAACTGCAGAACGCCCAACTCGATCTGCAGAAAAACACGCGGCTGATGTCGCTCGAGGTCGAGCAGGCTATCCGCAACATGGAGGATGGTTACCGGATGATTCAGACCGCCGAACTTGCCCTGCAACAGGCCGTGGAGAATCTGCGTGTGATGCGCAACCGATACAAGGCGCAGATGGCTCCGTTGACCGACCTGCTGGATGCCCAGTCGCAGTGGCAGCAGGCCGCCAGCAACCGCATCGAGGCTCTGACACAGTACCGCATCTACGAAACCGAATACCGCAGAAGCACCGGTACGTTGGAATAATTTCAAAAAAAAGAGTGTTGACGGGTACGGTCGGAAACGGATTCCGGGCGTACCCGTTTCTTATGCCCGGCTCCAAACGCCCGCCTGACTGGCTCCGAAAACGGGGCCCGGGTCCGGATTCGAACGACGGAAGCTCTTCCAGCCGAAAAATGAACAGAGTGTATCCGGAAACCAAATACAAGTGTTGTGTGCAATGGGGGCAGTAAGATTATTACCTTATAAATATTGCACGGATACGCGACCTTTTGAACTATTTACAAGAAAAAAATAAAAAAAATACAGCGTTCGGCACAACCGGATAAAAACATCTGTAATGAACGGAATTACAACATAAAACACAACTCCTCACGGCCCGTTTCCTCTATTTTCGGGCCGTTACCGGCTCTGATTGAGCCTCTCGGGATATGGTTTTTTGATTTTTTATATTATATTTGTAATAGCAATCACACTCTTGGTTAGACAACATAAAGACACACCGAATCAAATGTAACCCGGAATGAGTTCTTTCTCTTCCGGGAAATCGGATTAAAAACGGTCGTATCTTTCTGGCGGGGTGCATGCCTCCCGACCATACTCCCTCACTGACGGGAGAGGCCCTTGTTATATCAACGCAAAACGTTGCCGGATATTGTGGTTGCCTGACGAATAAAAAAGGTTGTGCCAATATAAGTCAATGTTTAACTAAAAGATCTCATTCGAATGAAAACAGGAAAATTTTACTCTCGATGGCAGATCGTCGCCGTGTTGTGGCTGATGATGGCCTTCCCCGTGTCGTTCGTTCATGGACAGGAGAAGGAGTCAGCTCAGCAAACCGACTCATCCTCAAGGGGGGGGGTACAGGTTATAACCGGTCATGTCTGTGACAAACAAGGAGTTCCGATCATCGGTGCAAGCATCGCCTGCCAACGAACAGGGGCCGGAGTCGTCACCGATGTGAACGGAAACTTTACCCTCAAAATAAAGACCAAACGAGACCAGGAGACGCTCGTAATCTCCTATCTGGGCATGAAACGCCAGAATCAGGTAATCAATTTCGCCCAGATCAAACAGCCTCTGAAGTTCGTCATGGAGGAGGACACAACCTCGATCGATCAGGTCGTCGTGACGGGTATCTACAACCGAACCAAGGAGAGCTTTACCGGCTCGTATACAACCTACGACGTTAAGGAACTGAAAAATGCCGGTAACATCAACATCATTCAGAGTCTGAAGACAATCGACCCGTCCTTCGCTCTGCTCGAAAACAACATGTTCGGATCCGACCCCAACCAGTTGGCCGATGTCGAGATCCGCGGAAAAACAAGCATCGTCGGATTCAAGGAGGTATTCGGGGAAGACCCGAACCAGCCGCTGTTCATCCTCGACGGTTTCGAAACAACCCTCCAGACCATCATGGACCTGAGCCTGGACCGGGTGGCATCGGTGACCGTGCTGAAGGACGCCGCATCTACGGCCATCTACGGCGCCAAGGCCGCAAACGGTGTCGTGGTCGTCGAAACCAAATCCCCGGAACCCGGACGCCTGCGCGTCTCCTACAGCGGCAACTTCGATATCTCGTTCGCCGACCTGAGCGACTACAACCTGATGAACGCCCGGGAAAAACTGGAATTCGAAAGACTGGCCGGCCGCTTCGAATCCAACCTGGTGGCCAGCGAAGGTATGCTGCAGCAACGCTACAACGATCTGCTGGCGGAAGTGGAACGAGGCGTGGACACGTATTGGATGTCGGAACCCCTCCGGCTGGGTCTTAACCAGCGACACAACCTCTATGTCGAGGGTGGCGACGAACGAATGCGTTACGGAGTCGGACTCAACCTCAACAATCAGCAGGGTGTCATGAAAAACTCCGACCGCCGGGTGTTCAGCGGAAACGTCGACCTGCTCTACCGCGTCGGCAAACTGAGTTTCTCGAACAAACTGACGATCGACGCTACCAACCTGAGCAATCCGGTGGTTCCATTCTCGGAATACGCCGAAGCAAACCCCTATTATCGGAAATACAACGAAACCGGGGGTATCGACCAGTGGCTCGAAGCCCGCACGTACAGCAATCCCGCCAATGTCGGCTATACCGAAATCTGGGTCGGGAATCCCCTGTGGAACGATTCGCAGAACAGTTATGACAAGGGAAACGGACTCTCCGTACAGAACAATTTCCAGTTGGAATACCGACCGCTCGACTATCTGTACGTCAGAGGTCGCTTCAGCGTCCAGAAAAGCATCGACGAAACCGAAGCTTTCACCTCCCCGACGGACACGCAGTTCGATGGCGAAGACCTCCTGATGAAAGGCTGGTACCGAAACGATTCGGACAAAGGAATCAACTACAACGGGGACCTGACGGTCACTTTCGGTAAACTGTTCGGCCAAAAACATCAGGTGAATGCCGTGCTGGGTTCGAGCATCTCGGAGGCCACCAGCGTGACCAAAGGGTTTGAGGCTATCGGGTTCCCGGAAGGCGACTTCACGACTCCCGCCTTCTCGAATCAGTACGCCGAAGGCGGAAAACCCAGCTACTCCGACTACAAAAAACGAAGCGCCAGCTTCTACTTCAACGGAAACTACTCGTTCGATAACCGCTACCTGCTCGATGTCAACCTGCGCTCGGACGGTTCGTCGGTGTTCGGAACGAACAAGCGCTTTACAACAACCTGGGCCGTCGGTGTGGCCTGGAACCTCCACAATGAACCCTTCCTGAAGAATCTCACCGACGCATTCTCGATGTTCAAACTCCGATCGTCGATCGGTAACCCCGGAAACCAGAACTTCGGATCGTTTACCTCGATTACCACCTACCGGTTCAACAACTGGATGATGAACAATTTCGGCACCGGATTGTTGATCAACGATTTCGGAGACCCGGATCTCGACTGGCAGAAGACCATAAACCTCAATGTCGGTATCGACCTCAGCATCCGGAACCGCCTGCACCTGACCTTCGACTACTACAACAAACACACCGATCCGCTCCTGGCAAGTGTGGGTATTCCGCTGTCGGTGGGAACCTCGTCGCGCCTGATGAACATCGGACAGCAGATCAACAAGGGTTTCGACGGAAGTATCCGCTATGCAATCCTCTACAGACCCGAACAGCGCATCAACTGGACCGTCGGTGTCGATTTCCGGCACAATCGGGCTTACTACGACGGCATCGGAGACAAACTGAGCCAGTATAATGCCGAGAATCAGACCAAGAGCCTGATGCGTTACTACGACGGCGGCAGCCCCACGGCGCTCTATGCCGTACGTTCGGAGGGTATCGACCCCGCAACGGGTCGCGAAATCTTCCTGACGGCCTCCGGAAAACGAACCTTCACCCACAGTTACAACGACGAGGTGCTGGTCGGTGATACCAACCCGGATATGGAGGGGACGATCAACAGCTCGCTCTATTGGAAAGGATTCTCGTGCAGTTTCTACCTGCGATACAGCTGGGGCGCCGACCAGTTCAACTCGACGCTCTACAACAAGGTGGAGAATATTTCCGAGGAGGGCCTGAAGGTCAATCAGGACAAACGGGCGCTCTACGACCGCTGGCAGAAGCCGGGCGACATCGCTCAGTTCAAGGGTATATCCCTGACCGAATACACGCCGATGTCGTCGCGCTTCGTCCAGAAGAACAACTACATCGAACTCGAATCCGTACGCGTATCGTATGAATTCCAGCAGAAGTGGATGAGCAAGGTCGGAATATCGGGCCTGATTCTGAGCGCATACATGAACGACATTTGTCGTTTCTCGTCCATCGAGGACGAACGCGGTATCAGCTACCCATTTGCCCGAAGCGTATCTTTGTCGTTAACCGTTAATTTCTAAGAACACTACAATGAAAAAGTATAGACATATCTTGGTTGTCCTGACGGCTCTGATGGCGGTTTCGTGTGCCGACTGGCTGGATGTACAGCCCAGCGACCAGGTATCCGAAGAGACGGCTTTCAGTTCGGTGGCCGGTTTCAGGCAGACCCTGAACGGCGTATATGTGGAGTTGAACTCGGACAACCTGTACGGACGTGCCCTCAGTTGCGGAATGATCGAGGTGCTGGCGCAGCGTTATGACGTCAGCGATGAGTTCACCCGTTATTACCCCTTTACGACCTACGATTACACGGGAGCCACGGCGCAGGACCAGATTTCCAATATCTGGGAGACCGCCTATACGCTGATTGCCAACCTCAACAAAATCCTGGAAAATTGCGAAAAACGCCGGGGGTCGGTCCTCTCCGACGAGTATTACCACATCATCAAGGGTGAGGCTCTGGCCTTGAGAGCCTTGCTGCATTTCGACCTGTTCCGGCTGTTCGGACCCGTATACGAGGGAAACGAAAACCAGACGTCGATCCCCTATTACTCCGAATTTTCGCTGAATGTCGCCCCGAGCCTGCAGGCGGCCGAATTCATGACGAACGTCATTACGGACCTCGAAAATGCACTCGTGGAGCTGAAGGATGATCCTGTGATCGCAAACGGCGTGAGCGGAAAAACCGGAGACACGTTCCTCGCTTACCGGAACCTGCGGATGAACTACTACGCCGTAGAAGCTCTTCTTGCCCGAGCCTCGATGTACGTCGGCGACACCAAGCGGGCCGAAGAGTTGAGCCAGGACATCATCGACAAGCACGACAGAAGCACTCATTTCCCGTTCATTACGAGTCAGCAGATCACGGCTTCGGAACCGGACCGGGTCTTCTCGACCGAGATCCTCTTCGGACTGCAGAATCTGAATGTCGATCTGCTCTACTCCTCGCTGTTCGATGCCTCCCGGCTGAAGTCCGAAAGCCTGCTGGCGCCCAGAAGCTCCATCATCTCCAGCCTCTATACGAACATCAACGACTACCGCTACCGGACTTCGCTCCGCACGACGGCCGAAGTCGGTGGTACAAACTTCTCCGTGTTCCAGAAATACATGGGCGGAGATTCGCTCTACATGCAGATGATTCCGATGCTGCGCATCAGCGAAATGTATTACATCAAGGCCGAGATTCAATTGGAAAAAGGTCTGGAGACGGACGCCATGCAGACCCTGACGGAGTTCCTGAAACACCGGGGTGTCGACTCCCCGAGCATACTCACGCCGCAAGCGCTGCTGGATGACGAATACCGCAAGGAGTTCTTCGGCGAAGGGCAGCTCTTCTTCTACTACAAGCGCCTGAATCGATCCTCGATACCCAATGCAACCAGCACGTCCGGCACCGTGAGCATGAACAGTGCAACATACGTCCTGCCCATCCCGGACGGTGAGACCCAATACAATTAATCTGGAGATATCATCATGAAACGAATTCTTATCATAGTAGCCATTGCCTCGGGACTCTTCTGGAGCGGGTGCCAGAAAGATCTCGATACCTATCAGGGTGAAAGCGGAATCTATTTCGACCATCAGGAGAAAGAGACGCAAAACAACCTCCGCGCAGACACGCTCTCCTTCGGATGGGGACAAATCGACGGAGACATCCTCGAAACGAAAATATCCCTGCGGATCAATCTGATCGGGGATGTGGCCGATTACGACCGGAAATTCCAGGTCCTGGTTACGGAGACGATCATACCCGAAGAGCTGAAGGGCAAAATGGAGGCGGCCGTCGAAGGGGTCGATTACCGGGCCTTCGAAACCGAATGCATGATCCCGGCTCATGAAGTAAGCACGAACCTCGACATCACGCTTCTGCGCACCGAAGCTCTGCAAACCGAAAGCCGCGCGCTGACCATCGCCTTGCAGGAGACCGAAGAGCTGAAATTCCTCTACTCGCGCGAGATCACCGACAAGGAGAACAACCGCCGCCGGATCGACCTGCAACGGGTGATCGTCATGAACGAGAACCTGGCAAAACCGGACTGGTGGTATCGGCACGAAGCGATTTTCGGAGAATATTCGATGAAAAAATCCATCACGATCTGCGATGTCATGGGAATCGACCGTACCGAGTGGATCAGCAATGCCTACGGAAACCGCACGGCTTATCTGATCTTCATCGGCCAATACATGCAGCGCTGGCTGAATGAACAGAACCCGCCCATATATGAAGAGGATGGCGAGACCCTGATGACCATGGGACCCGATTCGCAAAATTAACACCCTAAAAACTGAACCGTATGAAATTCCGTTCATTATACAAGATTGCAGCCGTCTGCTGTGCGGCAGCCCTGTTTCTGACGGCCTGTTACAGCGACAAGGGCAACTACGACTATCACGACATCAACGAAGTGACAATCGAAGGTATCGATCGGGAAAATGTATACCAGGCCTATGCCTTTCAGACAACGCTGAAGATCTCCCCCGTCATCCACTCGACCATGAGCGAGGCGGACAACTACGAGTACACGTGGCGGATCATCCCTCGGAATGCCGACACGAACAGCGGAGCCTCGTTGGATGAGTTCATCGTCAGCCGCGAGAAGGATCTCGTATATCCCGTACAACTGTCCGATGGCGACTACACGGGATTCTTCGAGGTCAAAGACCCCGCGACGGGTGTCACCTGGATCGAGGACTTCTACCTGCACGTAACCAGCCAGGGCAGCAACGGATGGCTGGTCGCCTGCGATGATAACGGCCGGACCCGCCTGGACCTGATCGGCAAGGACAGCGAAGGGAAGGAGGACGTGCTCTATCCCGACCTGTGGAAAAACCTCGATTTCGATATGGGGTCGCCCAAAAGACTCTTCTTCGTAGGAGATAACTGGGGGACATTCGGATTCCCGTTCTTGGCCACGGACAAAGGGAGTTTCGCTATCACCGGAAGCAACTTCCATATCGGCGAAGATACGGACCTGAAGTGGTATTTCGGTACGGCCGGCGACCAGATCCTGATTGAAAGCAGCGTCAACGACATATACACCGCAGCTCCTAACCTGGTGGCATACTGGTGGGTTATCAACAACGAAGGGGAAATCTACAAAACCGAATGTTCCAATCAGGCATTCTTCTCCTATCCCATCAATATGGTGAATGGAGAGACTGCATTCAAGGCCGCACCCTTTATCGGTGTATCTTATTCTTGGTGGTATACGGCCGATGTAGAGCCTTGGAACTATAATTATGCCGTGATATTCTACGACATGGAAGGCCGTCGATTCCTATCCAAATACGACACCAACAACTATCCCTCGGAAATGCAATGTACAGGCACTCAATTGTTTGATGTTGTTACCGGCAGGGACATGGTATTCATGGACTCCCATTACGATATCGATGAACTGGTTGTGGCTGTCTTGAAGGAACCGGCCAGCCCGGAATACTATTTGTATGGCATGTTATTGAAGTTCTCAGAGATCGAGCAGTTCTGCTATGGCAAAATCGAAGGGCCGGACATGGCAAACGCCAAATTCTTTGCTTTACACCCCAGTCTTAACGTGCTCTTCTACGCCACGGAAAACAAGGTCTACCGGATAGATATAGGCAATCAAACAACCATGAATGTCACCGAAGTGCTGGCCCTGGATCCCGGAGAAGAGATTGTCGTCTGCAAATTCAACAAAATCTTATACATAGACGGTCCGGAAGGCATGAGTGACAACATGTACAAACTGGTCGTCTGTACGAACAAGAAGATGGCATCGCCTGATGATCCGAATGTCGGAACATTCCGGCTCTACGAGGTTCCGGAATTTGCAACCGACAAACTTACGCTCGCCGAGGAGATCGATGGACTGGGCAAGATCGTGGATGTCGTCTACAAGGAGTATGAAGAGTTGTAAGGGCCGGATCCATTCCAGAAAGATGTGCCAGAATCGGTCCGTTGCTGCTGGCTGCCGATAAAAGAGGCGGTTTTGAAGCATGAAGTCCTGTGCAGACCCGGATGTCGGGGCGAGATATTCGGCATCCGGGGCCGCACTGGACCTGGCGATCCAAAAACAAGTCAACAAAAAGAGAGTCTCCAACTGCAAAAAGTGACTCATTAAACATTCATTTTCAAAAAAACTGGAAAACATGTTGCCGAGAAACGTGAGAATGAAAAAAGGCATGAAGAAAGCAATGAAAAAAGCAATGATGGCAGGAATCCTACTGACGGTCGGAGCTGCCTGCAACACGTCGGAGGGGTATCAAATCACCGGTACTTTGCCGGAGGTTGAGAACGGCACCCAAATCGAATTGACCGGAATCGATACGAACGGTCAGGATTCCCTGCTGGTTGCCGGAGTCGTGACGGACGGGAATTTTGAAATTCCGGTGACCGGGCAATGCATCATGGCTTGTCTGCGCATCCCGGAAGTGCTGCCTCGTATTCCGTTTTTTTTCGAACCGGGCATCCATTCCTATAAACTCGAAGTCGATGCCGAAGGCTCGATGCAGGTGAAAGGCGGAGCGTTGCAGGAGATCTGGAACGCTTATTCCGCCCGGAATAAAGCCTTCGACCAAGAAAAAAAGAAGATCGAAACCGCTTACCGGGAGGCGGCAAAAAGAGACGATCTTTTCGAAAAAATGCATCACCGGGCAATCTATGAAGATCTCAAAACTGCTCAGGAACAATACGAAGACAGCCTGTTGCGCCAGAACGACAATATCGTAGCGGCAACCCTCGTATGGTTGCGCAGCCGTGAACTCGCCGTAGCACGCAAAATTGGCGAAAAGGTGGCGTTGTTGGGTCCGAATGCCTTACAGACACCTCCGGGACAGGCCGTCAAGCGAATGGCCGAAGCGATGAGCTGTACGGAAAACGGAAACATTGCTCCGGACTTCACCCAAAACGATCCCGATGGCAATCCCGTATCTCTTTATGGCATTCAGGCCAAAGTGAAGGTGCTCGATTTTTGGGCCTCGTGGTGTGGACCCTGCCGAGCCGAGACGCCCAATGTGCGACGCATCTACGACAAATACAAGGACAAAGGGCTGGAGATCATCAGCGTATCGCTGGACACGAAACGGGAAAACTGGCTGCAGACCATCGAAACCGACAAAATGGAGTGGATTCATACGTCTGATCTGAAGGGCTGGGACAATGCTGTAGCACGGATGTATGGGGTGCGGAGCGTTCCTGCAATCTACGTACTGGATGCCGAGAATCGGATTGTCGGACAAAACCTGCGCGGACAGGAACTGGAAGATACAATCCGAATGCTGCTGAACGAATAGGCCTTTCTCGCAACGGTGTCAGTTGGCTGGACGGAGGGAATCGGGGTACAGTTCGAATCCGGATTCATATTCGAGGACAGAAGACGTCTTTGGAAAAGGTCAAACCCGAAACCTCAGAACGGTCCCCACATCGTCGCATCATGCCAAAACGAAGAGTCTTTACCCGGACTCTTCGTTTTTCGTATATAACCAGCCTTTGGGGAGAAGCCCGGCTTGAAAAAACACGCATTGATTCTGAAAGAAACATTGCGAAGGTTTCCTAACTTTGGGAATATAAGGAGATTCTCAACCTGCTTTCGATCTTTGTGAAAGGCTTGCCGAGGGCCAGTTTCCGGGTGTGGTTGTCGAACGTGAGGTCGAGCGCCGAGGGAAGAATGACCGGACGTCCGTCGAATTGCGTGGCGTAGCCGATGCGCATGGCTCCATCCTCGTCGGAGAGGGTCATGTCGATACGTTGCCGTCCATCGGGCGATTGCAGGGCGTCCGCTCTTCCAAAATTCGCCGACATGGGGCAAAACGGAGCGTAAAAAATCCACGAATGGCGATAGGGAACCCTTCCAGAATCCGGACCTGTCGTTTGACCGAGCCTCGCTCCCGGCAGGCTGCATCCCCCACCCCGGTCGACGACCCCGACGCGGATATACATCCGGCAGGCTCTGTACACTCAGAAGCCTCCCCGGCAACACCACAGCCTCAATCGTCCCACGACATGCTCAATCGGAGCCAACCCGAGCGGCTCCTCGACAAAGCCCCTGTCGGAGTGTGGATTGTCCATTCATTTTATTTTATTACTTTTGTTTTCATCTGTTTTCGTTGAAATATCAGCCCCCAATGCCTTTCATGAAGAAATTCCTTATTCCAATCATACATATAGCACTGGTTTTCACAGCATTTCATGCCGTATGCGCATCTTCGCAGACGGACTCCGCCGGATATAACCTGTGGCTTGATTATAGACCCGTGCAACAACCCGCCCGGCAAAATGAATACGAAAAACGGTGTTCTTGTATCACTCTTCCCGCAAACAAATACCAAACGGTTATCACCAAGGAACTGACGCGGGCTTTCGAACAGTTGCTCGGCATCTCTCCGAAATGGTCGGAGAACAAGCAGGCTGGAATTCACATGTCCCTGGACGGAGATCCGGCCGAATTAGGCGCGGAAGGTTACACCATTCAAAGCAACAGTACCGGAATCGCTGTGCAAGCCGCAGGGGATGCCGGACTCTTATATGCCGCCTTTCGGTTGATTCGTGAAATGCAATGCGGAAACTCGCTGGAGAGATTGATGATCAAGGAGGTTCCGGCCTATGACCTGAGAATCCTAAACCACTGGGATGATCTGGACGGTCATATCGAACGCGGATATGCGGGAACCTCGCTTTGGAAGTGGAATGAACTGCCCGAAACACTCGATCCTCGTTATGAGGATTACGCCCGGGCCAATGCATCGATCGGTATCAATGGGGTCGTTTTGAATAATGTGAATGCTGATCCCCGGATTCTGCGGCGCGATTATTTGAAAAAAGTTGCGGCGTTGGCGGATGTTTTCCGAGGTTACAATATCCGGGTATATCTGACGGCAAACTTTGCAGCCCCGATGAAACCCTCCGCAACGCCCGACGTGATGAAGGCATGGGGCGGAATCGGAAATCTCGACACGGCCGATCCCCGAGATCCACAGGTACAGGCCTGGTGGAAAGCCAAAGCCGATGAAATCTATGCGTTGATTCCCGATTTCGGAGGCTTCCTGGTAAAGGCGAATTCCGAAGGAATGCCCGGCCCTCAGGATTATGGATGTAATCACGCCGATGGGGCCAATCTCCTGGCCCGGGCCCTGAAACCGCATGGTGGAATCGTCATGTGGAGAACCTTCGTCTACAATCCGGAGATTGATAAGGATCGAATGAAACGGTCATATCTTGAGTTTATGCCGCTGGACGGGCTGTTCGACGACAATGTGATCCTTCAAACCAAAAACGGACCCCTTGATTTCCAGCCTTCCGAGCCGATTCAGCCGCTATTCGGCGCGATGCGCCGTTCGCAAATGATGCTGGAACTCCAGATTACACAGGAATACACGGGACATTCGACGTACCTGGTCTATCTGCTCCCGATGTGGCGAACCGTTCTGGATTTCGATACCTGCTGCCTCGGACCCGGAAGTACGGTGGCTCGCATAACCGAAGGTAAAATCTACCCGCAGCGAATTCGGGCCATTGCGGGTGTGGCCAATACGGGGAACGTTCGAAACTGGACCGAGCACCCGTTCGCACAGGCCAACTGGTATGCGTTCGGACGCTTGGCCTGGAATCCGGAGGCGCCGACCGTGCAAATTACTCGAGACTGGATTCGTGCTACCTGGCATACGGATGAAACCGCAACCCGGGAGATCGAAGCCATGATGATGCCGACCTGGAAGGTCTTTACACAGAGCAGTTCGCCTTATGGACTGGGACTGACTCTGGATGTGCAGAACCACTATTATGCCAATTTCCGGAATCGCGCGGGAAAAGAGTGGTTCGTTGATACGACCGGGGTGGGAATGGATCGGACCAGCCTTGGAACCAATTTTACAGCTCAGTATTTCGAGCCGAACCGGACCCGGTTCGAAGATCCTGCACAATGTCCCGAAATGTGGCTTTTGAGTTATCATTTCCTCCCCTGGGAGTATCGGATGCCGTCGGGCAAAACCTTGCGGGAGGCCTTGCTCGAAGGTCTGCACGCCGGACCCGATCTGGCTCGGCAAAACATCGCCCGATGGAAAAGCCTGCGCCGGAAACTCGACGAGGAGCGTTACCAGAGGGTCCTTCGCAAACTCATGCAGGAGTTCGAGGATGCAGCCCGATTCCGGGATCAGGCCGTCGGGTTCTTCTCTGAGTTTTTGGAATAACGGGGACGGAACGTTTCCCCCGTACCATAAAAATTCCTACATTTGTGGGAATCCGTCGCAGTCCCGATTCTATGAAAGTCTCAAAATGCATATTCCGGCTATTCCTGCTTGTCTGCATCCCGGCTTTTTCGCTTTGCGAATCGTACGCCGGAGGATTGATTGGTTCCGGAGAGAAGGGCTCTCGAACTTATACTTTCACAGAATATCATAAAACTGCAAACGACTGATAATCAAGTGTAAATTACAATATAGAGTAAAAGTAAATGTTTCTAAATGTCTTTTGCCATCTCAATAATTGGGTGTATATTTGGGTGTAGAATTTCAAACGCACCCAATTATGAATATCAAGCGCAACATCATTTTTGCATTGGAGAGCCGGAAAAAGAACGGTGTGCCAATCGTAGAGAACGTACCCATCCGTATGCGTGTCATCTTTGCCAGCCAACGCATCGAGTTTACAACGGGCTACCGGATTGACGTAGCCAAATGGGATGCAGATAAGCAGCGGGTAAAGAACGGATGTACCAACAAGCTAAAGCAAAGTGCAGCCGAAATCAATACGGACTTGCTGAAATACTATGCCGAAATCCAGAATATTTTCAAGGAATTTGAGGTGCAGGAGGTCATGCCAACGACCCAACAGTTGAAGGAAGCTTTCAACATGAGAATGAAAGACACCAGCGAAGAACAGCCGGAAGAAGCCCCTGTCAGCTTTTGGGAGGTGTTCGATGAGTTTGTAAAAGAGTGCGGTAACCAGAATAACTGGACGGCATCCACCTATGAAAAATTTGCAGCAGTGAGGAACCACCTCAAAGAGTTCAAGGAGGATGCAACGTTCAACTATTTCAACGAGTTTGGATTGAACGAATACGTCAACTTCCTGCGTGACACCAAGGATATGAGAAACAGCACCATCGGCAAGCAAATGGGATTCCTCAAATGGTTCCTGCGCTGGAGCTTCAAGAAAGGACATCATCAGAACATTGCATACGATACGTTCAAACCGAAACTGAAAACCACCTCGAAAAAAGTAATCTTCCTGACTTGGGATGAACTGAACAAGCTGAAAGACTACCAGATACCCAAGGATAAGCAATACCTGGAACGTGTGCGTGATGTTTTCCTGTTCTGCTGCTTTACGAGTTTGCGGTATTCGGATGTTCGCAATCTGAAAAGAAGCGATGTGAAGTCCGACCACATCGAAATAACCACAGTCAAGACTGCCGACAGCCTGACGATTGAACTGAACAAATACAGCAAAGCCATACTGGACAAATACAAGGACATCCATTTCGAGAATTACATGGCTCTGCCCGTCATCAGCAACCAGAAGATGAACGATTACCTGAAAGAGCTGGGCGAACTGGCAGAAATCAACGAGCCTGTACGGGAAACCTACTACAAGGGAAATGAACGTATTGATGAAGTCACACCCAAATACGCTTTGCTCAGTACCCATGCAGGAAGAAGGACATTCATCTGCAATGCGCTGGCTCTCGGAATCCCGGCACAGGTGGTCATGAAATGGACGGGACACAGCGACTACAAAGCTATGAAACCCTACATTGACATAGCGGATGATATTAAGGCAAATGCCATGAACAAGTTTAATCAACTATAAAAGTATCAAACAGTTTCATAGATAGTTACCAATGACTATATTTGTAGAAATTATCATCACAATATGAGCAACAAGGAATCCAACATAGAGAAAACGAATTTTGATGCATTCATACAAGCGGTCGGTTCGGAAATAGAACAGGCACAAGTAAGGCTGATTGTTGCAGCCAATGCACAAATGCTGTTCCATTACTGGAAGATAGGCAATTACATCCTTTATCACCAGCAGCTGCACGGATGGGGAAGCAAAATCATCAAGCAGTTGGCAAAGGCTATCCGACTGCATTACCCTGAAAAGAAAGGCTATTCGGAACGTAACCTTACCTATATGTGCCAGTTTGCAAAAGCATATCCTTTAAGAGCGTTGCAAAGTTTCATAGAAACAGATGCAAGCCTGTCTGTCCCAACCATACAGAGTGTGACCAATGAAGTATTAAAACTGAATGACAAGCAATTTACGCAGGAACTTACTGCGCAAATACAATCGATTGATTGTCAATCATTAGCAATTACGCAGGAAGTTCCTGCGCAATTTGAAGATGTGGGAAAAACCGTGTCTGCCATTTACAGGATGGGAATCAGGGAAATAGAAGAAGTTTTCTTGACCTCTCCTATAGCCAAAATAAACTGGACAAGCCAAATGACTATACTTGACAGTTCGCTACCTTTAGGTCTAAGCTACTGGTACATGAAGCAGTCTGTGGAAATGGGATGGAGCAGCAATGTATTGAAAATGCAAATTGACAGTGATTTGTATAGCCGACAAATCAGCAACAACAAGGTAAACAATTTCACGACCACACTTCCGGCTCCACAAAGCGACCTTGCCAATTACCTACTCAAAGACCCGTACATCTTTGATTTGGCAGGAGCCAAAGAAAAAGCAGACGAAAGGGATATTGAAGAACAGCTGGTGAAACACGTTACCCGCTACCTGTTGGAAATGGGCAACGGTTTTGCCTTCGTTGCCCGGCAGAAGCACTTCCAAGTCGGAAACAGCGATTTCTTTGCCGACCTGATTCTATATTCCATTCCGTTGCACGCATATATCGTGGTAGAATTAAAGGCTACCCCATTCAAACCGGAGTATGCAGGACAACTGAACTTCTACATCAATGTGGTGGATGATAAACTGAGGGGAGAGAATGACAACAAGACTATCGGGTTGTTGCTATGCAAGGGAAAAGACGAAGTTGTGGCACAATACGCATTGACAGGCTATGACCAGCCCATCGGCATCAGCGATTACCAATTGAGCAAAGCGATTCCCGAGAAACTGAAATCAGCGTTGCCCAGCGTGGAAGAAGTGGAAGAAGAACTGGCCTCTTTCCTTGACAAAGACAATAACACTCAAAAATAGTTGCGTCCATGAAAGATGTAATTACAACGCTGATTCCCCGATACGGAGAATTGAACAGAATATATAAAGACTGGTTTGATAATAAAGGTTTCTCTTTTGAAAAGCAGAAATTCATTACCAAGTTCTATCTGGACTACAATGATGTAACGGTTCTTGAAACAGCCATTCTTGAACTGGTGTTTCATCTTCCACAGGAGCAATACACACTGATTCTGAATAGCCTGAAAAAGGAAGTATGCGAAAACATAAGTTATTACAAGAAAGGATGTATGCCGGATGAACAGACCGTTTACAATATCTGCTTCCGAGTTTCAGAAATCTATAAAGAAGCCATAGAAGAACAGCAATACAAGACGACCAAGCTCCATGCTCCGCTAAACGAAGCATACCACCGATACGATTCCATAGGTTATCGGGAACACACTGCAGAGGATGAAAAGCGTGCGGAAATGGAATATGAACGGTGCAAAGATGAATACGAGGAGAAAAAAAACAAGCTGACCGAACTCTACGATCTGCAAAAACAGACCAGAGAGAAAGCCCTGCAATATGCAAAAAGCCGTTTCAATGAAATCTATCGGCTGGGCTGCCACCTCAAAGAGACATTGGCGAAATATGTATTTGATGAAACAAACGAGCCGGAAGAGCCAGCCGAACAAGAACCAAATGCCCCCAACATACAGGAAGAAGTGCTGGGAACGAAACAGACTGAGTATTTCAATATGGAACTGCTTTCGCTCATTCATGTAACCTGCGTGGGAGAACAGTTCGAGAATATTTCCGAACATGATTTCTATACCTGCATGAACCTGCTACCAAGCGACACCAAACCCCAAATCAGACCGAGAGAAAAAATACGTACCTGCTATCTGATATTCCTGATGAGCGAAAAACTGCCCAAACAGGACAGGGAGAATTGGAAGAGGAATATCCTGAAAATATTGGATATTGAGGAAAGCTACTACAAGTCAAAGTACAAAGAGCCTGTTTCCGATTTCCCCAGTGACAGCAACCGGAAATTTGCCAAAGAAATGGATGGTATATTCCGATAATCTGTGATATGCCCTGACATTTTACGAAACAACCACTTTTACCACTCAAATTAAATTTTTGAGTGGTATTTTTATTATCTGATATTCAGATAAATAACAAGATATTCCATTTATATCAACCACATCCTTACCACTTACAACCCTACCTAATTTTGCATCGTTCGAGAACAGAGATAACAGCCAGTGCGCAGGGCTGATTGTTAAACGACTAAATAGATTGAACGATGAAAAATCTTCAAGAATTATTATCAAAACCCGTCTGGCAGATGACAGGTGAAGAGTTCATATTCCTAAGTAAGCACGCTTCCCGTCAAACGGAAACGCAGCCACAGCCCATTACAGACACAGAAAGAAAATATGTGTACGGAATACTGGGCATAGCCAAACTGTTCGGGTGCAGCCTACCCACCGCCAACCGTATCAAGAAAAGCGGAAAGATTGACAAGGCAATCACTCAGATAGGACGTAAGATTATCGTGGATGTTGAGCTTGCCCTTGAACTGGCTGGAAAGAAAACAGGAGGACGGAAATAACGGGAGGCATGGCTATGGACTATATGAAAGAGACTAAGGAAATATCGGCTGAAGAAGCCATAATCCTTTGGCAAGCCTCACGTTTGAGCCTGTCGAAAAGTTATGAGAAAGCACCTGAAATCCTTAAAGTACATGATTCTGTCATTGGGACATTGGGTAATTTCAGCGCATCCATCGGCAAAGCCAAAAGTAAAAAAACGTTCAATGTATCGGCTATCGTAGCCGCTGCATTGAAGAACGGCACAGTGCTGCGGTATGTGGCTGAACTGCCTGAAGATAAGCGGAAAGTGCTTTATGTTGATACAGAGCAAAGCCCTTACCATTGTCTGAAAGTCATGACGCGCATTTTGCGAATGGCTGGTTTGCCAGATGATAGGGACAATGAGAATCTTGAATTTCTTGCCTTAAGAAAATACACGCCTGAGCAGCGTATCAGGATTGTGGAACAGGCTATTTACAATACACCCGAAATCGGTCTTGTAATTATAGACGGCATACGGGATATGGTGTATGACATCAACAGCCCCAGTGAATCAACACGCATCATATCCAAGCTGATGCAGTGGACGGACGACAGGCAGATACATATCCATACGATACTGCATCAGAACAAAGGGGATGAGAACGCAAGAGGGCACATTGGTACGGAGTTGAACAACAAGGCGGAAACCGTATTGCAGGTAGAAAAGGACAAGGGCAACGGTGACATCAGCCATGTTTCAGCCATTCACATCCGGGCAATGGACTTTGAGCCTTTCGCATTCCGTATCAACGACAAAGCCCTTCCCGAACTCATTGAGGGATACAAACCTGAAACAAAGAAGCCGGGAAGACCCGAAGAAGAGAAGTTCGACCCTTACAGGCATATCACCGAGCAGCAGCACCGTATCGCATTGGAAGCCGTTTTCGGGCTGAAAGAGGAATACGGCTACAAGGAACTGGAAGATGCCTTAATCAAGACCTATATGTCAGTGGGTGTAAAGCTGAACCATAAAAAGGCGGTATCGCTCATCACCATGCTCCGCAACAAACGGATGATAGTGCAGGAGACAGGCAGAAAATACACATTCATGCCTGACTTCCACTATTAGCCCATTTCCCTGCAATCACTTCACTTTATTCTCGGGGTGTATATATTAGGAATATAGTGAAGTGCTTGGGGAATGGGACTAAATCACTTCACTTTATTACCGTATCCTATATATACGAGAATTTAGTGAAGTGATTATAGACCGTACTTCCTAAAAAGGTACGGGCAAAAAGAAAAATAAACCAATTCACCAACTACTAAAACAATCATTTTATGGATATACAGACAGCCAAGCAAATCAGAATAGCGGATTATCTGCATAGTTTAGGATATTCTCCCGTCAAGCAACAAGGTGTCAATCTGTGGTATAAATCACCGTTAAGGGAAGAAGCCGAAGCCTCGTTCAAGGTAAATACCGAACGTGAACAATGGTATGACTTCGGTTTGGGTAAAGGTGGTGGTATCATAGAACTGGCTGCACACCTGTACGCTACCGACCATGTACCTTACATCTTGAAACGGATAGCAGAGCAGACACCGCACGTGCGCCCGGTATCTTTCTCTTTTGGAAAGCAAAACTCTTCCGAGCCGAGCTTCCAACAGTTGGAGATTGTTCCGCTGTCATCTACTGCCCTGCTTGCCTACTTACAAGGTAGAGGAATTAACATAAAACTGGCGAAAAGAGAATGTAGTGAAGCACGTTTCACTCACAACGGCAAGCGGTACTTTGCCATCGCCTTTCCCAATGGTTCGTGTGGATATGAAATCCGCAACCGCTATTTCAAGGGCTGCATCGCCCCAAAGGAAATCTCCCACATCAGGCAGTCGGGAAAAGCGAGGAATACCTGTTATGTGTTCGAGGGATTTATGGACTACCTCTCCTTTTTGACATTGAGACAAGAGAGCTGCCCAAATTATCCGGAATTGGACGGGCAGGACTACATTGTATTGAACTCCGTATCGAATGTAAACAAGGCTCTCTATCCGTTGGGCAATTACGAACGCATCCACTGCTTTTTCGACAACGACCATGCAGGACTGGAAGCACTCCGGCAAATCCGCATGGAATACGGCAGAGAGCGGTACATCCGGGACGCTTCGCAGATTTACAGAGGATGCAAGGACTTGAACGAATACTTACAGAAACAGATTGAAAGAAAAAGGCAGCTCCAGTCCGCCAAAGGGGTGCGCAGCCAATCACCGGAAAAGAAGAACGGCTTCCAGTTATAGCCCACTATAACTACACGCTTCGCTTTCGTAGTTGTGGGCTCTCCCGAGGGGATTAGGGCTTTGCCCTAATGACCCACTCAGGGCGTTTCACCCCTGAGAACCCCGAGCAAAGAGTGACCCTCTCTTTGCAATCTCCGCTTATGGGTTACCCCTAAGAACCCCTCTGCGAAAGCGAGCAAAGTAAATCAATTGTAAACAAAGGAAAGAAGCTATGGCAACAAAATCAAGCATACATATCAAGCCTTGCAACATCGCATCGAGCGAGGCACACAACCGAAGGACTGCCGAGTATATGCGTAATATCGGGGAGTCCAGAATCTATGTCGTTCCCGAACTTTCCACCGATAACGAACAGTGGATAAATCCCGACTTCGGCACTCCCGAACTGCGAACTCATTATGACAATATCAAGCAAATGGTCAAGGAAAAGACCGGACGTGCCATGCAGGAAAAGGAAAGGGAACGCAAGGGAAAGAATGGAAAGATTATCAAGGTGGCGGGATGCTCACCCATCCGTGAAGGAGTATTGCTTATCAGACCGGACACCACACTGGCTGATGTACGCAAATTCGGTGAAGAGTGCCAAAGACGCTGGGGCATCACTCCGCTACAGATTTTCCTGCATAAAGACGAAGGGCATTGGCTGAACGGTCAGCCGGAAGCAGAAGACAAGGAGAGCTTCCAAGTCGGTAACAGATGGTTCAAACCAAATTATCATGCTCATGTCGTATTCGACTGGATGAACCATGAAACTGGAAAGAGCCGAAAGCTCAATGACGAGGATATGGCAACCATGCAGACCCTTGCTTCCGATATTCTCCTGATGGAACGTGGACAGGCAAAAGCTGTCACAGGTAAAGAGCATCTGGAACGAAATGATTTCATCATTGAGAAGCAGAAAGCCGAACTGCAACGTATAGAGGAAACCAAGCGACACAAGGAACAACAAGTAAGCCTTGCCGAACAGGAACTCAAACAGGTAAAAGCAGAGATACGCACGGACAAACTAAAGAAAACAGCCACCAATGCTGCTACCGCCATAGCAAGCGGTGTAGGTTCTCTTTTCGGAAGCGGTAAGCTGAAAGAACTGGAACATCACATCGAGCAGCTACATCAGGAAATTACCAAACGGGACAAAGCTACTGATGAATTAAAAATTCAGATACAACAAATACAGGAACAGCATAGCAGACAAATTCGTAATCTTCAAAGAATACATAATCAAGAACTTGAAGCCAAAGACAAGGAAATATCACGATTGAGCACCTTGCTTGAAAAAGCCCACAAATGGTTTCCCATGTTCAAAGAGATGTTGAGAATGGAAAAATTATGCGCTGTTATCGGGTTTACCAAAGACATGATAGAAAACCTCTTGACAAAGAAAGAATCCATACAATGTAGTGGCAAAATTTATTCCGAAGAACACAGGTGGAAATTTGACATCAAGAATGATATTTTTAGGGTTGAGAAACATCCGATGGATAGTGGTAAGCTTATGCTGACCATAAACCGACAACCCATAGTACAATGGTTTAAGGAACAATGGGAAAAGTTACAGCAGAATCTACGTAACTCGGTGCAGAGAGAGCAAAAATCCAGAGGATTTAGAATATAGAATAGCCTATTATTAATAAAATCAAGTATCTATGCATCCAAACAGATTGTTTTTATTACAGAATCAAAATCCTAAGAATTTATAAAAAATGAAGCCTAAAGAAGTTTTGGAAAAATGGATAGATTGCTTTAACAAAGCAGATGCTTATCATATAGCAGAGCTGTATGCTACTAATGCAGTAAATCATCAAGTCGCAAACGAACCAATAATAGGTAAAGAATCAATCTACAAAATGTTTGTGAATGAATTTGCCACTGCTAAAATGGTTTGTATGGTGGAAAATATTTTTGAAGATGGCGAATGGGCTATCATGGAATGGAAAGACTCTCTTGGACTTCGTGGATGCGGATTTTTTCATGTAAAAGATAACAAAATCGTCTTTCAAAGAGGGTATTGGGATAAACTTTCATTCTTGAAGCAACACAATCTTCCAATTGAATAAGTACTATCAGAATACGGACTGGGAAATTGAAATACCCAGTCCGAGTTATATAATGAATTTTACTTGTTAAACTATTTAAAGTCAGTTGGATAACAAACCATACCTTTCACATTCTCAGTAGCTCCAGGTATTAATTCAGCCACCATGCAATATTCATGAGAGACTTCGAAAGGAAATTCAATTCCTAAATCGATAGCCTTGCGATAGCCAAATCGAGGATAATACTCTTTATGCCCCAATACGACTGCTGTGCCGTAACCCAAAAGTGCTGCCCTCTGATGGGCTTACTGAATCAACATCCCCCCCCAATTCCCTTACGCTGGAATTCCGGCAAGACTGCCAATGGAGCTACACTCAGGGATGTGACAGACTGGGTGTCACTGTCTATCTTTACTTCTGTAAGTAAGATATACCAGACAATTTGTTTTTCTGTCATTTTCTTGTTCTTATCTAATTGTTAGGCTCATTGTTGTTATACATTGTTTAATTATAGATAAATCGTGAATATCCTTCTCTCTTAAATCGTAGCCCGAATGGAATACTTGTTGCCCTTTTGCAGAAATGCAAGGGATGCTTCTGCCTTCAAAGACTGCTGTTCCAAAATAGTCCGGTTGAAATTCATACCAGCCTCCATCCAAGTCGGCTTGTTTGGAAGTGCCGTCCGCATTCAAGACAAAAGGATGGATATCAATATAGCCTAATTCTTTGCTATACAGTTCCACACGGGTGGGCAACCAATTTGTTTCAATTTGATATCCTCTCTCCTGCAAAAGATCAAGGAGTTGGTCTGTATAATTGGCATCAAAATCAATGTCAATATCTCTATGCAAGCGGGTTTGCTGTCCGTACAAGACATCCACTCCCCAGCCTCCATCCAACCAAAACTGCATGTCCAGGCTTTCCAACAAGTCCAAAACTTGAAATAACTCTGTAATCGTAGTGTGTTCTTTCTTTGTCATATAATAATTCTTTAATAAATAATACTATGCGTAATTATCCAACTGCTTGATTGAAGAAATAAAATTTGCACCCACTCCAATCAGAAAGATAACCCATCCGCTGATCATAAAGACGGATGTGATACCCCATGCTTCCACCCAATATCCTGAAGCTACGATACCCAGCATTGATGGAAAGGTACTCAAACTAAAGATGAGAGAAAAAGTCCGTCCAAGCATGTCCGAAGCCAAGTTCTGCTGAATAATAGCGATGAAAAGCGCATGGTAAATGGAATAGGCTATGCCTCCTGTAAATGTTAGGCAAACAAAACCTATAAATGCGCTTGATGGTAAATAACTGGCGCTAATCAGATACAATCCCAATATCACATAAGCCGTATGCATCACTAATGTTTGCTTGCTTTTCAAAGCCTTACAGGCAAGTACTAAACCGCCCAACAATGCCCCTGAGCCCCAACCCATTTCCACAACTCCCATTTGCAAAATGTTTCCGTTGAAATGCAGAAGCGTCATAAAAGGAAATAACGTAAAAACAGGCATAAGGACAAAAGTCACCAGCGTAAAGCATACGAATAAAGGCAAAATGCCCATTGTACGCCGCAAGGTATGCCAACATTCCGTCAGTTCTTTTTTGAAATCTGGAAGAACTTTCGTTTTTTGAAGAGAAGGAATCTGGACACAAAGTAAGGTCAGACAAGCAGCAACAGCTCCGATCACATCTATGAGCAGAATATACTGTATGGGAAGCCAAACAACGAGGCTTGCCCCTACAACGGGAGCTATCACCTCACTGAAGGATTGAATGGAATGGTACAAACCTGATACCCTGACAAGATGGTGCTTGGGAACCAGTAGAGGGATGCTTGCCTGTAAAGCAGGTGCATGAAACGTACTGCCTATTGAACGACAAGCAGTCAATAGATAAAAAAAAGAAAGGTCTTTATAACCCTTGGTTATCACAATAAAAAGACATAGGGTACAGAACGCGATGAACAAGTCCGAATAAAACATCGTTTTCTTTCGATTCCATCTGTCAACATAGACCCCGGCAAACAAGCCTAATACAAATTGTGGTAAAAATCCAGCTAAAATAGCCAGAGATAAAGCTGTCGGGGATTTAAATTCGTTGCTAATCCAAAAAATAATGGAGAAGCCAACAATCGTACTTGTTAAAATAGATATGAGTTGGCCTATTCCTATCACGGCCAAAGTTGATTTCCAATGATTCATTGTGCTAATATTTCATGCGTTTATAGATAAGTACTTTCGTACATTAAGCAAAACGAAATTCTATCCACACAAAAAACTTGTATTATAATCCACTCCTGACGTTGGAATACAATAACAAATACTTTCAGGACGATGTAAAGTCCTGAAAAATCAAACTGAATGGATAGATAAATATTAGTCTTTTCTCATCGGATTCTTTTAATATCGCTACTCTTTTATTATGTAGTGGTTGTATTATCTTAAATAAAACAAAAACACCGACTTTACATTCTTGGGTGTAAAACTGGGTGTTTGTTTTGCAATCTGCTGATTTTCAGCGTTTGTTGCGGAGAGAGAGGGATTCGAACCCCCGGTACAGTTGCCCGTACACCGCATTTCGAGTGCGGCCCGATCGACCACTCCGGCATCTCTCCTTTTTGATCGTGAAGCGCAGCGTTTGCCTTGTATTACCTTGCCTCCTGCCCTCAGCATTCCGTCTCCTGCTCCTGGCCCTTTGCCCTCTGCATCCCGTCTCCTGCCTCCAGCACTCAGCCCCCCCCCTGCACTTCACCCCGAAACTCTCGTTTTGGGACTGCAAATATAGACATATTTTTTATTTTTTTACAGTTCCCGGTAAAAAAAATGCGCCGGAACCGAAATTTATCCCCGAAAATGCCCCGAAAGCCTCTTTTTACTCCGAAAAAGACTATCTTTGTAGACATCCCTAAATGCAGTATTCGGGGATCTGCTCCGTTTATGGAGTAGAATGATACGAAAATCGGTATGATTTTCGTTTCTTAAGCAAGAAACTAACGCAAACATTTGTGCGCTATGAAACAGTTCAAGGTTTTAATCGGAATAGCCTCCCTGATGGTCGGAGCGGTCGGATGCTCGTCGCTCTACCAGGCCTCGGCCGGTTATGCTTCCGACGATCTCTATGCCGTCCATAACCGCGCCGAGATCGCCCGCAAGCAGCAGGCCGAAGCCGAAGCGAAGCGTGCCGAAGCCGCAGCCCGCAAGGCCGAATGGGAAGCCCGGATCGCAGAGGCTGAGGCCGCTGCGGCCGAAAACCGCTATTATGAGTACTCCTCTCCCGATGCGAACCCTTACGAGAGCATTCTCGCCGACGATTATGAAAGCGCCTATGCCCGTCGTCTGAGAGGGTTCGAATCGCCTACCTACAAGATGCCGTCGAGTTATCTCGATGCTCGTTACAGCTCGGCGTTCACCTATGCGTCGGCCTATGACCCCGCCTTCTACAACATCGTGATCTCCGGAGACCAGGTCTGGGTTGAGCCCAAGTACATCACGTCGATGTTCGGAACCTGGGGCGGAACCATTCTCTGCGATCCCTGGTATTACGGTTGGAACTGGCCTTGGGGCCCGAGTTTTACGTTCGGAAGCTGGGGCTGGAGTTTCGGTTGGTACAATCCCTGGTATTATTCGTGGTACAGCCCCTGGCGGCCGTGGTACAGTTCGTGGTATGATCCCTGGTGGGGGCCCGGCTGGTACGGGTGGTATGGCTGGCACGGTCACCCGCACTGGGGTCCCGGGTGGCACGGGAGTGTGCCCCGCCGGAACTATTACGCCAATCCGGGCGGCCGCAACCATAGGGGCTATACGCCCGGGCGGGCGACGTCGGGACGCACGTACGGAGTCGGATCCGGCAGTTATAACTCCTCGCGCGGGAACAGCGGCCGCAGGGGTAGCGTTTCCTACGAATCCCGTTACGGCAGCCGCCGGGACAACAGCCCCTTCGGCAACAACTCCCGCGGCAACCGCAACAACAGTTACAACAACTACAACAACTATAACAACTACAACAGCAACCGGACTCCGAGTTACAACAGCGGCTCGCGTGGCAGCAGCTACAACAGCGGCGGCAGTTTCGGCGGTTCGCGTGGCGGTTCGATGGGCGGCAGCTACGGCGGCGGAGGCGGTTCGCGCGGCGGTTCGGCCGGAGGCGGCGGAAGCCGGGGCAGCCGGTAGTTTTCGGTTTCTCAAAAAGGTTTGAATATGAAAGGTTTGAAGAAAATAGGAATTTTGTGCCTTGCGGTGCTTGCCGCCATGCCCCTCCGGGCTCAAACTGCCGATCGTCAGATCAACTACGGATTCGGGGGATCGGTGCTGAACCGCGACATGCTCTGGGCATCGGATTTCGCCGAACTGAGCCGCACGCACCTCTTCGGAACGGCCCGGGCCATGGGTATGGGAGGGGCCTTCACGTCGCTCGGCGCCGACCTTACGTCGATGGCGCTCAATCCGGCCGGGTTGGGCATGTACCGCAGCAGCGAGTTCTCCTTCACGCCGCTGGTTAGCGTGTCGCACGCCTCGACGGACGGAACCGCCACGTGGCAGAACAACAACAAGACCCGTTTTGCCTTCGCCAATATCGGCGTGGCGCTGAACGTCTTCGAGAGCGGTTCCGGAGCGCTGACCAGCCTGACGGTGGGGTTGGGGCTCAACCGTATCGCCGATTTCAATACGCGCTACTCGTTCTCTTCGGAGTCGCTCTTCGACCCCTCGACCGGGGCCTATATGCCGACCATCGGGGATATCTTCTCCCAGCAGTTGAACTCCTGGGGAACGCGACCCAATTCGTCGAATCAGTTGCTGATGCAAGACCTGCACCCCAGCGTGTGGCCTGCGGCACTGGGCTATGACGGTTATATGGTCGATTACTTTTCTGATGGCGGAAACAACCCCTGGGGCGTAGCGCGTATTGGCGGAAATGCTTCGGTGCTGCACTCGTTGGATGTGGTCAACAGCGGGTCGATCAACGAGTTCGATATTTCGCTGGGCGGCAACATCAACAACATCGTCTACTTCGGTGCCACGCTCGGCATCCAGAGCGTCTACAAGCGCACGGCGATGACCTATCAGGAGGAGTACGGCTATTTCAACACGAACGGCGTGGCGCAGACGCTCAATCGGGAGACCGGCGAGTGGTCGAATCTGACCCAGCAGCTCGAAATGATGAACCTCTACCAGCGGATGACGATCGACGGCAGCGGTGTCAACCTCAAGCTGGGTGTCGTGGTGCGCCCGATCGCGGGGTTGCGGCTGGGTGCGGCTTTCCACACGCCGACCTACTATTCGCTCGACTACTCCTATCGGGCCGGGATCACGACGCGCATCGTGCAGACCGAGGATATTATCAACAACGGCCCGGTCCATGGAGTGGAGGCCGGGAACGACTCCCCGACGGCCACCAACGAGGGCCCGGACAGTTGGAGCTTCACTTCGCCGGCGCGGTTGATGTTCGGGGCGTCGTACACGTTCGGGAACTTCGCCATCGTGTCGGTGGACTACGAGCGCGACTGGTACAACGGGATCCGCATGAAGGATGTGCCGCGTTACAACGACCTCCTGACGGAGGACTACAAGGCTGAATTCAAGCACGATTTCCAGGCGACGAACTCCCTGCGTGTGGGTGCCGAGATCCGTCCGCTGCCGTTCCTGGCGCTGCGTGTGGGCGGCGGCTTCACCGACTCGATGCTCAAGGAGCGCGATACCTATACGTATGGGGTCAATACCGGGATGCCGGTGACCTATAAGAGCTGCTATGTCTCGGCGGGACTCGGGGTGTCGTTGTCGCGCAGCGTGACGCTCGACATCGCCTATCAGAACGTTTCCGACAAGTTGAACGGCTATCAGCTCTTCTGCAGTCAGGATTACGACACGGGTGATCTGATGACCTGGACCGGGGTTTATGAAACTTCGCTGACGCGCCACTACATCGCCATGACGCTCAACTTCCGTTTCTGAGCCCCGTCAAAGATGAATTATCGGGTCCGCTTCGTGGCGGACCTTTTATTTTTTTGTATATTTGCGCCACGAAACGAATGTAAAAACAAAATAGACAATGGCAAAGGAACTCAAAGACCTCACCAAATCGGACGAGAACTACTCGCAATGGTACAACGATCTGGTGGTGAAGGCCGGACTGGCTGAAAACTCGGCCGTGCGCGGGTGTATGGTCATCAAGCCCTACGGTTACGCCATCTGGGAGAAGATGCACGACGCGCTGGACAAGATGTTCAAGGAGACGGGACACCAGAACGCCTATTTCCCGCTCTTCATTCCGAAATCCTTCTTCTCGAAGGAGGCCCACCACGTGGAGGGTTTCGCCAAGGAGTGCGCCGTGGTGACGCACTACCGCCTGAAGAACGATCCCGAAGGCAAAGGTGTGGTGGTTGATCCCGACGCCAAACTCGAAGAGGAGCTGATCGTGCGCCCGACTTCGGAAACGATTATCTGGAATACCTACAAGAACTGGATCCAGTCGTACCGCGACCTGCCGATCCTCTGCAACCAGTGGGCCAACGTCGTGCGCTGGGAGATGCGCACGCGCCTGTTCCTGCGGACGGCGGAATTCCTCTGGCAGGAGGGCCACACGGCCCATGCCACCCGCGAAGAGGCCATCGAGGAGGCTACGAAGATGATCCATGTCTACCAGAAGTTTGCCGAGGAGTGGATGTCGCTGCCGGTGATCGTGGGGCACAAGTCGCCCAACGAACGGTTTGCCGGGGCCGAGGATACGCTGACGATCGAGGCACTGATGCAGGACGGCAAGGCGCTGCAGAGCGGTACGTCGCACTTCCTGGGGCAGAATTTCGCCAAGGCCTTCGACGTGCAGTACGTCAACAAGGAGGGCAAGCTCGAATACGTATGGGCTACGTCGTGGGGCGTCTCGACCCGGCTGATGGGTGCGCTCATCATGGCCCACTCGGACAACAACGGACTGGTGCTGCCGCCGAAACTCGCGCCGATCCAGGTGGTGATGATCCCCATCTACAAGGGCGAGGAGCAGCTTGCGGAGATTCGCAAGCGCTTCGAGACCATTGCCGAGGGGCTGAAGGCCAAGGGCATTTCGGTGAAGATCGATGACCGCGACAACGTGCGTTCGGGCTTCAAGTTTGCCGAGTACGAGCTGAAGGGAGTGCCGGTTCGTCTGGCCATGGGCCCGCGCGACATGGAGAACGACACGATCGAGCTCGTGCGCCGCGATACGCTCGAAAAGGAGACCGTGCCGCAGGAGGGGCTTGTCGACCGGATCGAGGGTTTGATGACCGGGATTCAGGAGAATATTTACCGCAAGGCGCTGGCTTACCGCGAGTCGATGATCACGAAGGTCGACACGTGGGAGGAGTTCAAGGAGGTGCTCGAAACCAAGGGAGGCTTCATCTCGGCGCATTGGGACGGCACGGTCGAGACCGAAGTGGCGATCAAGGATGCCACGAAGGCCACGATCCGCTGCATTCCGATCGACGCGCCCGAAGAGGAGGGTGTCTGCGTCTTCTCCGGCAAGCCGTCGCACCGCCGCGTGCTCTTCGCCCGCAGCTATTAGTCTCCGGCGAGGAGGAGATCAGGGTGGCATCCGGTTCGGGTGCCGCCCTTTCTCATGGGGCGGAAACGTGCGCCAGTCGGGCTTTGTGGCTCCGGTGCGGACTTCCCGGGTGTGCTGGCTCTTTTTTTTCGACGCCACGAATCAAATTTTTTCGTACTTTTGACCCCTGTCCAAACAGCTAAACGGTTGAGCTTATGTCGAACGAAGCGGAAATTCGGAAACGGAAAATCTACCACGTCACCTTTGTCGGACTCGTGGTCAACCTCGTGTTGTCGTTGTTGAAACTTGCGGCCGGCATCGTGGGCCGAAGCGGCGCCATGGTTGCCGATGCCGTGCATTCGTTCTCCGACCTGGCCACCGACGTGGTGGTGATTGCCTTCGCGCGGATCTCCGCCAAGCCCCGCGACTCCGGCCACGACTACGGCCACGGGAAGTACGAAACCCTCGCCACGATCATCATCAGCCTGGCGCTCGGCATCGTCGGTGCCGGGATCCTGTTCAACAGCATCGAGGGAATCCGGGTCGTTGTCGAGGGCGGCAGCCTTCCGCGTCCGGGCGCCGTGGCGCTCATTGCCGCGCTTGTTTCGATCCTTGTCAAGGAGATCCTCTACCGTTATACGGTGCGGGAGGGTCGTGCGCTCCAGAGCCCGAGTGTCGTGGCCAACGCCTGGCACCACCGCAGCGACGCCCTTTCGTCGCTCGGGACGCTGGCCGGAATCGGCTGCGCCTACTTCCTCGGAGCAAAATGGCGGATCGCCGATCCCATTGCGGCCCTGGTCGTGGCGGTCTTCATCTTCAAGATCGCCTTCGACCTCATCCGCACGGGCCTGAGCGAACTGCTCGAACAGTCGCTGCCGGAGGATGTCGAGCAGGAGATTCTCGCTATCGTCACGTCGAATCCCGAGATCCGCGAGCCCCACAACCTGCGCACGCGCCGCATCGGCGCCTCGATCGCCATCGAGGTGCACGTCCGCATGGACGGACAGATGACCGTGGAGCACTCCCATGCCCTGACCGTCGAGATCGAGCGACGGCTTCGGGCGCGTTTCGGCGAAGGGACCATGATCGCCATCCACGTGGAGCCGGTCAAGTGAGTGGCCCGTTTTCCTGGCACGGATTTTGCGTTCCGACCTGCGGGGAGGACCCCGAAAATGTTCACAAGAGTAGAAAAATTTGTTTTTTTCGGGAAATATCACTACCTTGCCGACGTAATCTCCCCTCCCCTGTCGGGGAAAGGGCGGAGAGTTGGAATTTATTGCAGGTTTGACAGAACGCTTAAAAAAGATTGCCTATCGGAAAAGACGCTACTCTTTGTAACTAATTGGGAAAAAGAGTATGAACGTGCAAGTATTAAGTGACCGGGTATTGCTTAATCACTACCTTTCCGGGGATCGGAGCGCTATGTCACAACTCATCGAACGTCACAGCCGCAGGGTCCGGGACTATATCAACATGATGGTCAAGGACCGGGATCTGGCCGACGATATTTTTCAGGAAACCTTCATCAAAGCCGTCCGCGTGATCGACGAAGGCCGTTATACGGATAACGGCAAATTCCTGTCGTGGATTCTGCGGATCGCCCACAACCAGGTGATCGACTACTTCCGGGCACAGCGCCAGGACAAGTCCGTGAGCGAATCCGAGGCGGGTTACGACATGCTCGGGACGCTCCGGTTTGCGGAACGGACCGTCGAGGACTCGATGGTCAGCGAGCAGATCGAACGCGACGTGCGCGCCCTGATCGATTTGCTGCCCCCGGAGCAGCGTGAAGTCGTGATGATGCGCTACTTCTCGGGCCTGAGCTTCAAGGATATTGCCGAGCAGACCGACGTGAGTATCAATACCGCGTTGGGGCGGATGCGCTATGCGCTGATCAACCTGCGGCGCATGATCAAGGAAAAAAATCTGATTCTTTGCTGAGGCGTACAATAATCCTCCCGGGGGATGCGTTATAAGGATGACAACTCTCTTAAAACGACAACGCCTATGGAGGATATGGACCAAAACGAGATTTCGGACAACGGCATCTCCGAAGACGAAGATCTGTTGATGCGGGAGGTGATACAAGGGGACGCGGATCTGTACTATCTGCACCATTACCTCTCGGACATCTTCCGAAACGGGGATAATTTTTAAGGGTTAATTTTTGATGGGGAAGGGCGCCGTGAGGTGCCCTTCATTTTGTTTTGTGCGGTATCCCCGGACGGCAGGCCGGGCCGGATTGCGGGAATGCACCGGTTGGCAGGCGGTTCCCCGATCGCGGGAACGGACCTCTTTTTGGTGTGTTGTATCGTAGATGATACTGTTATTTCTTCGTTTTATCTCCAATTTTGCGCCAATAATCGACAGTGGAGGAGGGTGAGCAGCGTGAATTTCATCCGATTCCGGGATTCGATAAACGGAATCAAATCCTGATATTGATGAATAAGAAGATCATTCTGACGTTGTTGCTGGCCGGTTCTTGCTGGTTCGGAGCTGCGGCGCAGCAGGTCGCCGTAAAGACCAACGTGCTTTACTGGGCGGCGACGACCCCGAACCTCGGGGCCGAGGTGGCCGTGAGCAAACACTCGACGATCGGCCTGACGGCCAACTACAATCCCTGGACCATCGGCGCCGACAACCGGATCCGCCACTGGTTCCTGCGGCCCGAGTACCGCTACTGGGTCACGGAAAAGTACACGCGGCTCTATTTCGGGGTCCATGCCATCGGCGGGAAGTTCGAGGTCGGCGGCTTCAAGCTCCCCTTCATCGGCGACCGCATTCTGACAGGATTGGCTACCAATTACTATAAAGGTTCGTTCGTCGGAGCAGGCTTCAGCCTCGGCTACCAGTTTTATGTCAGCCCGCACTGGAACATCGAACTCTCGGCCGGAGCGGGACTGGCGCGTTTCAGCTACCATACGGAGCCCGTCCGGGGTCCGAAAGCCGCCTCCTATACCGACCGGAAGCGGATTCTGCCGATCCCTACCGAATTCGGCGTTTCGTTCGTCTATCTGTTCAACTCCAAGAAATAACCGGGTCGTCCCATGAAAAGATATTGCTTGCTACTCGTATTCCTGCTGGCCGGGGTGTCGCTCCGGGCGCAGATTGTCGGCGATGTGGCCGTGACGCGCAAGGTGCTGGCCGAGCGCAACGGAGAACTGCACATGGTATTGGAGATTTCGGTTTCGCGCAAGGCCGTGACCCGCTCCCAGAGCTGGATGATTCTCCCCGAGCTCAGTACGGCGGACCGCCGGTCGGTGAAGCTCTTCCCGCACATCCTCATCAACGGCCGCTACCAGCAGCACATGATGGAACGGCGCCAGAAACTTTCGGGGTCCTACTGGGCCGAACGGCAGCCTCACCTGACGATCAACGTCGACGGGAAAACCGACCGGGTGTTCAATTATGAGATGAAGGTCCCCTACGAGAGCTGGATGGCCGGGGCCACGCTCGTCCTGCGTCAGATCCAGACCTCGCCCGGCGGGAAACGGCGGGTCTTTACGGTCGATGTCAACGGGGCGGTCGATACGCAGCGTAAATGAATTAAATCCGTTCCGGGAAGATGAAACGTCGAGAATGGATGGAATATGCGGCTGCGGCATTGTTTGCCGGAGCCTTCCTGGCGGGATGCGGGAATATCCGCAAACTTGCCAGGAGCAACCCTGAAGCGGGTGTCTACCTCCCTGCGCAGAACAAGCGGGAGGTTGCGGAGCGTGCCGCCGATACGGCGCGGGGCCCGAAGATCATCACCTTTCGCAAACAGGACGGTACGGAACTCTTTCTGACTCCCGTGGCTGTCGACTCCGCTTCCGGGGAGAAGATGATGTCGATCGCCATCGACGAGGTGGTCATTTCGGCGGCGAACCGCCGCAACCTGGTGGAGCGCAACGGCAAGATCAACGTCGACTTCATCGTTTCGGTGCCGCAGACGCTGCAGGACCGCGACTGGCAGCTGGTGCTGGATCCGCAGCTGCTCAAGGGCGAGGATACGCTGACGTTCGATCCGCTGGTCTACAGCGGCGAGCGGTTCCGCACGATGCAGCAGCGCGAATACGGGCGTTATGACGACTATGTGGGGCGGATTGTCGACAGTGCCGACTATTTCGAGCGGTTTGCCGACAAGGGTGCCTACCGCCGCTATATGGCGCGTGTGGCCGATGACCGGGTGAAATACGGCGATGCTTCGGCGCGGCTGGAGCGCATGACGCCCGACGAGGCGATGTACGACGAGCAGGTCGGGTGGACGACCCGGCGGGAGCGCGAACGCCAGTACGGGGCGCTGCGCCGGTATGTCTATGCGACCGACCGGACGGTGAAGGCCAACACGACCTATACGCCCGATCCGGACGACAAGTTCGACCACCTGAACGACTACCTTACGCCCCGTTACCGCTATGAGGGGGTTGATGTCCTGCCCGGCGGTGAGATCTATACACGGGTCGAGGGCGAATACCCCGAGGCTGGGGGGCGTGCGCGCGAGGCCTATATCCGTTCGCTGACGGAGGAGCCCGGGCGGGTTTACGGCGAGGTTTATGTGGCCGACGGCGCGCGGCTCCGCGAACTGGCCGGGGAGCGCCTGGCCTATACGGGCCGCCGCCGGAAAGCGGTTACGGAATTGCTGGCCGAGACGAGCGACAGCGCCGTGTTGGAAAACTTCCGGATCCGGAAAGCCGATACCGAGGAGCGGCTTGCGGCGCTGAACAGCCTCGATACGGCGGCCGTGCGCAACAGCGTGCTGCGGCAGGGGCAGGTGGCGCGCAACCGGCGCCTCGAAGCGGGGAAACCGGCCGCATTCGAGCGGCTGGTCCGCCATCCCTATTATGCGGACGCGCGGCTCGATACGGTGATCTGCCGTCCGGACGGCAAGGTCGACTATTACTATACCGAACAGGTGCAGGCCGACGAGAACACCTCGAAACTGCGGCTTTACCTCACGGGCGGGGTGGAGGACCGCAGCGGACGCACCTACCGGCTCACGCGCTCCGATACGCTGACCTACAACGTGGCCTCGATGACGACGTTCCTCGACGAGCGGACCCGCTACATGCAGCGGATCGTGCTGCGCGATGCCGAGGCCAATGCGCGTTTCTTCTTCACCTTCCCGGTCGGGAAGGCCTCACTGGTCGACACGCTGACCGAAAACCGTCGGCAGATTGCGGCCGTGCGGTCGCTGACCCGCGGGCTGATGACCGACCCGGTCTACATCATCGACAGCATCACGCTCCGGGCCACGGCCTCGCCCGAGGGGACCTGGGCGCTGAACGAACGCCTGGCCCGCGAACGTGCCGAAGCCCTGAGGCGGGTGCTCGTCTCGGAGTTCCGGGTGCTGTACGACTCGCTCAGCGTGGCGGGGAGCTATACGCTCGACGAACAGGGCCGCCAGGTGGTCGACGATAGCGACGAGAAACTGCCCGACCTGCCGAACCTGCTGCGTTCGACGTGGCTGGCCGAGGATTGGGACGAGCTCTACCGCCTGGTAGCGGCCGATACGCTGATTGCGCACAAGTCCGAGATTCTGGAGATGATCCGCTGGGAGGGGAATCCCGATACGCGCGAATGGCGGATCCGGTTGAAGTACCCCCGGGAGTATGCCCGGATGCGGAGTGCGATCTACCCGCAGATGCGGGCCGTGGATTTCCGCTTCAACCTCCACCGCCGGGGCATGAAGCAGGATACGGTCTGGACGACCGAGGTCGATACGAGTTACATGCACGCCGTGGATCTGCTGCGCAAGCGCCGCTACGAGGAGGCATTGACGATCCTGCGCCCCTACGAGGACCGCAATACGGCATTGGCCTACATGTCGCTCGGCTACGATGCTGCGGCCTACCGGATCCTGAAGGCGCAGCCCGGGGCCGGCTCGACGGCCGACATCCAGTACATGCTGGCCATCCTGGCGGCCCGTCTGGGCGACGAGGAGCAGGCCGTGCAGTATTTCCTGCGTTCGGTGGAGCTGCGCGAGAACCTGAAGTTCCGCGGCAATCTCGATCCCGAGATTTCGCGCCTGATCCGCAAGTACGGTCTCTTCCGCGAGGATTTCGAGTAGCCGGAATCCGGAGGAGGGGAATCAGAGGCCGGGTCTCGCGGCTGGAATACGAAATTCACCCCTGTCGCACGGTGTGGCGGCGGGGGTGAATTGCTGTCGGGACGGAGGTTTCGGGGGCTCTACTCCTCGAAACAGAGGTGTGCGTTGCGGAGCTGGAGGGCCAGGGTGCAGGCTGCCGCACCGGCGAGGAGCAGCGTGATGCCGACCCAGACGACGACGGCCGTGGTGCCGACCCCGAGGGGTTGGAAGAGGATTCCCAGCGAGCAGAGCAGCAGCAGTACGCCCGTGAGGATGGTCCATCCCGAGCCGCTGATTCCCATGGTGTGCATGTCGCCGCCGAGTCCGATGGTGCTGAAGGCGCGCATCAGCAGCCAGAACCCGAGGAAGAACGGCAGCATCGAGGCCGACAGCCCGACATTGAAGATCAGGATCACGCCCAGGACGATCTGAATGATCCCTCCGGCGAGCATCCAGCCCCGGCCTGTGATGAAGTGGCGGTTTGCCGTCGAGATCACCACCTCCAGGATTCCCGCCAGCAGGATCACCCACCCGAAGAGCAGCGACATGCCGAGATAACTCCGGCCCGGGAAGATAAAGACCAGGATTCCGGTCAGCAGCAGGACGATTCCTGCAAGCAGCAGCAGCCACCAGTAGCGGATGGCCTGTTTCGAATTTTCGATCAATGCGTTCAAGTGTTTCATAGCGTATGGAATTTCGATGTCGGGGAGCAATTTGCGTGCCGCAGGGTGTGCGAATTCCCGCGCCGGGAGGCCGGGGATGTGGATTTTTTCCACACCCCTTGTCTGGAATTTCCACACGGGAAGGGGCGGAACGGGACAGACAAGTTGCTGAATATCGGTAATATGCCTTTCCCTGACACTTTGGCATACCGCTTGGGCCGAATCCCCGAAAACCCAAATGCTGTCTATGGAAAAATTCGACCTTACCCGGGTGAGCAGGCGTGTGTTTCTTGTCCTGCTCCTGTTGTGCGGTATTCCCGGCGCGGTGTGGGCCGACGGGATCTCCGATGACCCGGATACGGCGGCCGACCGCCAACTTCCCGACCGGACCATCACCGGAACGGTCTCCGACGAGCAGGGGAATCCCCTGATCGGTGCCACGATCGTCGTCAAGGATGCCCCGACGATGAACGGTACGATTACGGGTCCGGACGGGAGTTTCTCGCTGACGGTTCCCGCACGCTCCACGCTGCTCGTGACCTATGTAGGCTATAAGAGTCTCCGGTTTCCGGTGCTGAACCGCAGCAACCTGAAGATCGTCCTCGAAGAGGAGAACGAACGCCTCGACAACGTCGTGGTGGTCGGTTACGGTACGCAGGAGAAGTCCGACCTGACGGGCTCCATTGCCTCGGTCAAGGCTGCGGACATCAAGAACCTGCCCGCCCGGTCGGTTGCCGAGGCGCTGCAGGGCAAGGTCGCCGGTGTGATGGTCACGAAGACCAGCGGAAAACCCGGCGCGAGTTCCGATATCGTGATCCGCGGTGTGGGCTCGATCAACGGTCTGAACCCGCTCTTCGTGATCGACGGCGTGGCCTGCGACAACAACAGCGAATACAACCTGAACGACATCGAGTCGATCGAGGTGATCAAGGATGCCAGTGCGGCGGCGATCTACGGCTCGCGGGCGGCGGGCGGCGTGGTGCTCATCACGACGAAGAAGGGCTCCTACAACACCAAGGCGAAGCTTTCGTTCACGAGCCACGTCGGCGTGCGGCAGTACACGGACATGTACCGGATGCTCGGGACCGAAGACTACATCCGCGTCATGAAGGAGTTGGGCGTCAGCTACCCGATTTGGGACAACCCCGCGGCGCTGCCCGACACGGACTGGGTCGACGAGATCTACCAGCCCGGCATCGAGCAGAGCTACAACCTCTCGCTCACGGGAGGCAGCGAACGGCTCCGCTACTATCTTTCGGGAGGCTACGAGCGTGAGAACGGCATTCAGATGAACAACTACTGGGAGCGGATCTCCGCGCGGCTGAATGTCGACTACAAGGTGGCCAACTCGCTGACCGTCGGCACGCGGATCTATCTGGCCCGTTTGCGCGGCAACCCCTATACGGAGTCCTTCCCCTGGGTCTCGATCCCCTACATGAGCATCTATGACGAGGACGGCGAATTTTCGGCCATTCCTTCGGGTATCGACTTCTCGGGGGCCAATCCCGTGGCCGACATCGCCTACCACCACCAGAAACAGTCGGACCTGGTGGCCAACGGCGACCTGTTCATCGACTGGGAGATCGTCAAGGGGCTGAAACTCAACCTGACGGGTTCGGCACAGCTCGGCGGCGGCTATGACGACAACTTCTCCGAGGCCAATACGCTGGGGCGCTCCCCGACGAAGGACAGCTATACCAAGGCGCTCGATTACGGCGAGCAGTACACCTTCACGGCGACGCTCTCCTACGGGAAACTCTTCGCCGGGAAACACGACCTGCGGGTGATGGTGGGTTACGAGGCCAAGAGTGCCCAGTTGGCCGATCTTTCGGCGACGGCTTCCGACTTCCCGATCAACGATCCCGAGTCGTTCGCCCTCTCGACGAACCCCACCAAGAGCGCTTCGGGAGCCCTGAGCGAGGACCGCTTCCTCTCGCAGTTCGCACGTCTGAACTACGCCTACGACAACCGTTACCTGCTGACGATGAACGTCCGTCGCGATGGCTCGCCCAAGTTCGGACCGAAGAACCGCTGGGGTGTCTTCCCTTCGGTGTCGGTCGGCTGGAAGATCTCCGAGGAGCCCTTCTTCAAGGCGTGGAATGTTGAATGGGTGTCGATGATCAAGCCGCGCTTCAGCTGGGGTATCCTCGGCAACGACCAGGCGCTGAACGCCTTTGCCTACATGGCGGCGTTCCAGAACGTCACGAGCCACTCGTTCGACGGAACCTCGGCCGTCGGGGGCTACAACAACATCAAGGTCGTCAATGAGGACATCCGGTGGGAGTCGATCTACACGACCGACGTGGGTCTCGACGTGGACCTCTTCCGCAACCGCCTGTCGATCTCGTTCGACTGGTATCAGCGCATCACCCGCGACATGATCTACGCCCTTTCGGTCCCCAACTCTTCGGGAATCACCTCGCCGTCGTCGCTGACCGGCATGAGCACCATGCCCGTGAACCTCGGACGGATCGACAACCGCGGCTGGGAACTGCTTGTCAATTACCGCAATAACATCGGTTACTTCAACTATGCGATCAGCGGCAACATCTCGCAGAACCGCAACAAGGTGGTGGATCTGGGGCTCACCAATGCGGCGATTTACGGCGGCGGCGGACACCCCAATACGGGCCCGAGCCCCTGCAAGACGGTCAACGGACAACCCATCAGCCAGTTCTGGGGGCTGAAGACCGACGGCATGATCACCTCCCAGGAGGAGATCGACGCCCTCAATGCCAGGGCGCAGGCCAACGGGTATGACTATTACCACCAGCGCCTGACCGGGGTGGGCGACCTCAAATATGTCGATCTGAACGGCGACGGGACGATCAACGACGACGACTGCACCTTCATCGGCAATCCGTGGCCGACGCTGCAGTACGGCTTCAACATCTCGCTCGAATGGCGCGGCATCGACTTCGCGGCCGATTTTACGGGAATTGCCGGGAACGACGTGCTGAACCTTGCACGATCCTATACCGAGAGCGTGCAGGAGAGTTCCAATACGACCTCCGAGGTCTTCGGGGCCTCGTTCTTCCTCGGCAACGGCCTCACGGACCGCCCGCGGATCATGGGGCTCGATGCCGACAACGGAAACGCCCCGGTCAAGGACCCCAACTACAACTACCGGAAATACTCCGACTACTTCATCGAGGACGGCTCCTACCTGCGGCTGAAGAACATCACCCTGGGGTACACCTTCCCGCGGCGCTGGACCCGGCGTGCGAAGATCGACCGGTTGCGGATCTACGTCTCGGCGACGAACCTCTGGACGATTACCGGTTTCTCGGGCCTCGACCCCGAATTCTCGAACACCACGAAAACCGCATACGGCGTCTATTACGGCACGACCTATCCGCAGACCCGGATGATCTCCTTCGGTCTGGACCTGAGTTTCTAAACGACTGCGAATCATGAAAAAGCTATTCCGAAAAATACGTCTCTCCACGGTGGCGTGTGCCGCCGCGGCAGCGACCGCCTGCGGCAGCGACTGGCTGGAACTGAGTGATCCCAACTCGTTGTCGCCGAGTAATTTCCCGACGAAGATCGAACATGTCGACCTGCTGGTCAATTCGGTTTACGGGGTGCAGCACCACTGGTGCTTCCTCGGGAACTATTGGGCCGGGTACGTGATGTACTGCCTCGACCACACGATCGACATGCTCTGGCACGAGGATCCGGGGTGGATCGACATCTGTGCCGGGGAGGTGAAGGTCGGCAACAACAAGGTCACCGATCCCTGGACGGCGCTGAGCCTCGGGGTCTACTACGCCAATACGGCGCTGGAGCAGATCGAGGCCTATCGGGCCTCGGCTCCCGACTCCGAGACCGAGGCGCTGAACAACTACGAGGGCGAGTGCCTCTTCTTCCGGGCCTACTACTGGTGGCACATGCTCTCGCTCTACGGGCAGCCCGACAGCGAAGGGGTCGGGATTCCGATCGTCCGCAAGGTCCCCAAGACCCTGGAGGAGATGTACATCGGTCGGGAGAAGACCGGCGACTGCTACCGGGCGATCATCGAGGATCTGGATGCCGCCGTGGGGCTTCTCACGCAGACCGATCCGCATCGTGTGACGCTGTGGGCCGCCAAGGCCTTCCGGGCCAAGGCGTGTCTCTTCGCCGGGGAGACCGAACTGGCCAAGACCTACCTGAAGGATTGCATCGACAACAGCGGCAAGACCCTGGAGTCGTTCGAGCGCTACCGCATGATGTTCAACGGTTACGACGAGTACGAGTACAACAGCGAGTCGTTCTACGAAGTGGGCAACCGGGCCGACCCGACGAGCGGTGCGGCCTACGGAAGTCCCAATACCGGTTCGACGCTGTCGCTCTACTACCCGCCCTTCTGCATCGCGCCCGACGGGACGCGCACGGCGATGTCCTACGGCAACCAGTACATGCACGACCGCAACCTGATCCGCTTCGGCTATACGGATCCCGCTCCGCAGTCCTCCGCGGTGATGAAGTCGCGCGAGGGTGAGGGCGGCGAGACGGAGTATTACCTCGACGAGGATTATCTGGCCCTGCAGCAGAAGCACCGCGACGAACTCGGCCGTGAGGAGAACGGTCCCGATCCGCGGCTGTACGTCTGTGCCCTGCAGCCCTTTATCGACGAGGTGCAGATGACCATCGACGGGGTGAATGACTCGCGGAAGGTCGCACAGGTCGATTTCGGCAAGTGGTGGGAGGACACCTCCAAGACGACGGGCAACGATCCCGAAACCTTCTACGGCTGGCCGGTCCGCAAGTACAACTTCCTCGAAGGACATCTGCTCGATGCCACGCGCAACGTCGCCGGTTACAACATCTATTTCATCCGGTTGCCGGAGATCTACCTGATGTACGCCCTGTTGGTGAAGGACTCGGACCCGGCGACCGCGCTGGAGTATGTGAACAAGGTGCACCGCCGGGCCTACAACTATCCGGTGGACGGAGCCTCGCCCGTGGACTATGCGTCGCTCGGGGACCGGACCCGGACGGCCGACGAGACGGATCATCTGGCCAACGACCCGCTGCTGTACGAATTGTGGGCCGAGGTGTTCGGCGAGATGCGCTGGTGGGAGTATGTGCGTCTGCTGGACCTGGGCGAGCAGGAGAAGGACTTTTACAAGACGATCTCCGGGCCGGGCGCCTCGAAGACGAATATCGTCTGGAAGGATACGAACTACGCCATGCCGATTCCGACCTCGGAGTTCGAGACGAATCCCAATCCGGAGATGGTGCAGACACCCGGGTACTGATTTTTCAAGTATTGATTCTTTTGGAGCGATTTTGGGGTGAAAAACACCCCTGCGGCAATCTTCTGCCGCAGGGGTGTTTTTTTATCGGGAGGCCGGTTCCGGATGGAGCGAATCCGATATTGTCTTGTCTCTTCTCTTCCCGGCCCGTTCAGCCGATGAGTTTCAGCAGTCGGCTCTCCGCCGTGTCGGGGAAAAGCCGCCGGAAATGGGTGTGGATGCGTTCGAACGATTCGGAAGGGCTTCGGTCGACGGCGAGTCCTCCGTAAAGCGTCTCCGGAGTCGTGTAGCGGGCTACACCCCAGCCGTAGGGGTTGCCGTGGCGGTCGATGTTGTACTCGAAGTCCGCAATCACGAGACGCATCTCCATCTGCAGGCGTGTCAGAATCGGGTCCAGCGAGATCTTTTCATCCTCCGGGACCTCGGACGTGAGGTCTCTCGCGGAGCGTTTGCCGCGTCCCCGGGCAAAGCCGAGCATCCGGCGCAACTCCTGGATGGTGGCCGAGCCTTCAACCTGGATGGTCTGCAGCACCACGTCGTCCAGGGCGGCCGTGTCCTCGTTGGGCGCCAGCAGCCGCGAACGCCGGTAATTGGCCCAGTCGGGCAGCCATTCGCGGCTGACGAAGCCCGCTTTGCGGTTGAAGAATTTGCCGTAGGCGCAGTGCCCCTCGCGGATCACGGGGCCTTTCCACTCCCAGGCTCCCTCCTCGTCGCTGAACCAATGCTCCGGAGCAATCATCTCCTCGATCGAGAACCCGGCGATCCCGCACCGGAAAAAGGGTAGAAATCCGAGTTCGAGGCAGCGCTCCTCGATGTCGGATGAACTGTTCAAAAGTCGTTTCATAACGCTTGGCTTTATCTTTGTCGGGATGATTGCGGCGGCGGGGTTCTCCAACGGTCGGATTCCTCCCTTGCGAATCACCTCCCGCAGATGAACTGTCGATAAGTTGCTGCCCGCCTTCCGCTGTCTGCTGCCCGCCTTCCGCTGTCTGCTGCCCGCGGCCCGTCTGCTGTCCGCCGGACGGGCTGCGGAGCCTCTACTTGACGACGATCAGGTCCACACCGGCCTCTTCGAGCGCCGCGGACATCTGTTCGGAGACCCTGGCGTCGGTCACGATCACATCCACATCCTCCAGCGAACCGATACGCCCGAAGCCGCGCTGCCCGAATTTCGAGGAGTCGGCCAATACGATCGTCTTCGAGGCCGAAGCCATCATCCGGCGCGTCAACTGCGCCTCCTCGATGGTCGATGTGGTGATCCCGTGTTCGAGATCGATACCGTCGACCCCGAAGAAGAGTTTCGAACAGATGCAGTCCTCAAGCCCCCGGGCCGTTTCGCCGCCCAGGACCGAGAGGGATTTCTTGTGTATCGTACCGCCCAGCTGCACGACATTGACATTCTCGACATCGTTGAACAGAACCCCGAGCCGCAGGAACGGCGTCACGATGTTCAGGTGGTGCCACGGTCGCATCCGAATCTCCTCGGCAAAGGCATAAATCGTCGACCCCGAGGCCACGATCACCGAATCGCTGTCGTCCAGCAGCTCCACGGCTCGCCGAGCAATGGCTCGTTTGGCTTCGCGGTTGATGTTGTCCTTGACATGCACGTCCAGATCCGCCACATGCGGATTGGCCGGACGGGCACTCCCGTGTACTTTGTAGAGAAGTCCCTTGCTTTCGAGGATCTTCACATCCTTGCGGATGGTGACCTTCGTCACGCCCAGTTCATTGGCAATATCCGTAATGCGCACGAATCCGTGTGCATTCAGCGTGTCGAGAATGTATTTGTGCCGTTCGGCGATGCTCAACATGGTTCCGTCATTAAAAAGTGCAACAAAAGGTTGTCAAAGGCAAATATACGCAAAGGTGAGCGCAGAGGCAAACGAAAACGGAGTTTTCAGGTTTGACTGTGCCGAACCGCATCCTATGTTCTGTAAATATAGTGAAAGGTGAGCGCAGAGGCAAACGAAAACGGAGTTTTCAGGTTTGACTGTGCCGAACCGCATCCTATGTTCTGTAAATATAGTGAAAGGTGAGCGCAGAGGCAAACGAAAACGGAGTTTTCAGGTTTGACTGTGCCGAACCGCATCCTATGTTCTGTAAATATAAAATCAGCGGCATAAATCGCAGCCTTCCCGCTCTGCGCTCTGCGGAAGGGCTACCGGTCTCCGGACTCCGTGGCGTAGCCGTCGGCCCGGGCATCCCACATCAGCAGGAAAATCACCATGCCGATCAGTGCCATGCCGAGAATCCCCACATAGGCCCAGCTCCACCCGTAGTGCTGGGCTACGAATCCCAGTCCCACGCCCGTCGCGCTGCGGAAAGCCCGTGACAAGACGGTTTTATGGCCTCTTTTTAGCCGAGAGACAATCCGTCGTTTTCTTTTTTTTGATCGTCTCTTTTTCTTGCTTTACTTTCGAGATATTTTATGGAATATTTTCTTTTTGTGATATTTTATGGTTGTTTAATTTTGCATTTTATTTCTTTTTTACTTTCTTTGCAGTTGGAAGTGCTCCCGATTCATAAAATTCATCAACAATAATGTCCGGTATCATGTTGTGTGACGGGGCTTGCGGTAGGGCGGAAATTCAGGTGTGACCTGCGGATACGGATTCGGACCCCCTGTTGTAAAATCGGGAAACCCGCAAAATACATGGAATTGAAACATGCTGAATTTTTTTTTGTGATATTTTTGTGCCGTTATTTGCAGTGCAAAGGGAAGCAGATAAGTGAAAATGTTAATCCAATAAACCCGATTTGTATGATGAAGAAACGACCCTCTTTTCCGTTCGGCTGAGAACGCCGACCCCTTTTCCATTGATCGATGACCATTGCAAACCATGAACCATTAAAACAAACCATGTTGAAACTTCTTACTTCTATGATAGAACGCTGGAGCGTTGTCTGTACGAAGGGTTGTGTGCTGCTGTTGCTGGGTGCACTGACGGCGCCGCTTCACGGCATCGCGGCAAATGGTGAAGTGTTCGAATCTGTCGAGCGTAATATCCGGATCTCGGGTGTCGTCAGGGACAGCGAGGGAAATCCGCTCGTCGGTGCGACGCTTATCGTCGAGGGTACGACCCAGGGTACCAGCACCGGTGCGAACGGTGAATACTCCCTGACCGTGCCCTCGAAGGCCCGGATCATCTGCTCGTATCTGGGATTCAACTCCGTAACGCAGGAGGTCGGAACCCGTACCCGGCTGGATTTCACCTTGGAGGCCTCGGCCAACAGCATCGAGGATGTCGTCGTGACGGCCCTCGGTATCACCCGCAAGGAGAAGAGCCTCGGGTACGCCGTGTCGAAAATCGGCGAGGATGACATCACGAACAGCGCCAGCGGAAACTGGCTGAGCGGGATGGCCGGCAAGGTCGCCGGTCTGAACCTGGACCAGTCGTCGGCCGGCCCCGGCGGATCGGTGCGTGTGACGCTGCGCGGCGAAGGGTCTCTCTCCTACAACAACAATACGGCGCTTTTCGTCGTTGACGGCGTGCCCATCGGCAACGGCATGGAGGGAAACTCCACCTCCGGCTCCTACGAGTCGGACGACGCCCCGATCGACTACGGCAACGGCGCCGGAGACATCAACCCCGAGGATGTCGAGAGCATCTCCATCCTCAAGGGCCCCGCCGCAACGGCCCTCTATGGTTCGCGGGCCGCCAACGGTGCCGTGATTATCACGACGAAGTCCGGCCGTCAGCAGCGGGGCATCGGCGTGACCTACTCCACGTCGGTCACCTTCGACAAGGCAGGCTATTGGCCCGATTTCCAGTATGAATACGGCGCCGGGGACTTCCGCAAGACCACCATCAACACGGGCCATACATCCGACGGCCTGAGCCCCGACGAGTATTCGTTCTATACCGTGGATGCCGAGCATTCGGATACCGGCGTGCGCATCCCGACCTTCCACTCCCGCTATCAGTTCGGCGAGAAGATCAACGGGCAGATGCGCTACATGTACGCCTCGTATGATCCCGAAACCGACACCTATACGCGGCTTCCCTACGAGGTGTGCGACTGGTACAAGGGCTTCTTCCGCACGGGCGTCACCTACACCAACAGCGTGGCGATCGATGCCAGCGACGGCCGCGGTTCGCAGCTCCGACTCTCGATCAAGGATACGCGCAACGACTGGATCGTACCCAATACGGGATTCAATACGCAGAACATCAGCTTCTCGGCTTCCAGCAAGCGGAACAAGTGGATCGAGGCGTCGGTCAAGATGACCTACTACCGCAAGAATTCGGACAACCTGCCCGTCGGTGGTTACAGCAACTCCTCGCCGCTGAAGACACTGCTCTGGCAGCCGGTCAGCGCCTCGGTGGACGATGCCTACAACGAGTGGGCGAGCGGCCGTCTGGTCGACTACTACTCGGGGGCCGATACCTCGATGAAGCTCATCAACGGGTCGATGGACAACCCCTATTTTATCGTGTACGAATGCCTCAATACACAGTCCCGCGACCGCGTGTACGGCAATGCGAGCGTGACGGGGCACATCATCCCCGACAAGCTGTCGCTGACGCTGCGCTCGGGTCTGGACTTCAGCAACGACTTCCGCACCCAGCAGAAACCCCAGTACACCCACGCCTACCTCGACGGCATGTACCGTGAACAGACCATCCGTTCGCTGGAGATCAACAACGATTTTCTGCTCAACTACCACGACACCTTCGGGGACTTTGCGCTCAATGCCTCGTTCGGCGGCAACAACATGGTCTACAAGTACAGCAATATCCGGCTGACGGCCCAGCAGCTTGAGGAGCCCAACGTCTTCATTCTCCAGAATGTCAACGGAACGCTCGACTTCTCGTCCGTGCGTCGCATGAAGTCGATCAACTCCTTCTACGGCTTCGTCTCGCTGAGCTGGCGCGACATGCTTTTCCTCGACATTACGGGCCGCAACGACTGGTCGTCGACGCTGGCCCCGGGTTACAACTCCTATTTCTATCCGTCGGTGAGCGCCAGCGTGTTGCTCGACGAGGTGCTGGGAATCAAGCAGAAGGCCGCGTGGATCGACATGCTGAAGATCCGCGGCTCGTGGGCCAACGTCGGTAACGACACCGAACCCTATCAGTTGCTGGCCGCCTACTCGAACTCCTCGGTCTTCACCGGGGCCTATACGCTTCCGAGCTCGACCAAGAACATGCGGCTGAAGCCCGAGAACGTCGAGAGCTGGGAGGTGGGTGTCGAAGGGCACTTCTTCAAGAACCGCATCTCGTTCGACGTGGCCTATTACGATTCGGAGACCACCGATCAGATCATCAACGTCCCCTCCGACTGGGCGACGGGCGCCTCGTCGATGGTCATCAATGCGGGTTGCGTGCGCAACAACGGCGTGGAGGTGGCCATGCATTTCCGCCCGATTGAGCACCGGAACTGGAGCTGGAACATCGACGTCAACTGGTCGAAGAACTGGAACGAACTGGTCGAGTTGGCTCCGGGCGTCAATGTCTGGCAGCTCAACGCCAACAACACCATCGGCAGCAAGGTTTTCATTTATGCCTATCCGGGTACGGAGCTGGGACGCATCTACGGTTACGGACTCCAGACGGCGCCCGAAGGGGCCTTCTACTACGACGAGCAAGGCCGCAAGATCGACTGCTCGGGGCAGGACATCGTCGACGCCGAAACCGGCAACCCGATTCTCGACGGTACGAACCTGAAGGATCTGGGCAGCATCTATCCGCAGTGGAAGGGCGGCTTCACGACCTCGCTCCGCTACAAGAACCTCTCGCTGACGGCCTCGTTCGCAGCCTCCTACGGCGGCAAGGCCTACTCGCTGACCAATTCGATCCTCTCCTACATGGGCAAGCTGACCAATTCGCTCGAAGGCCGCTACGACGGGCTGATCCATCCGGGCGTCAATGTTGCCGAGGACGGAACCTACTCGAAGAACACGACCATCACCACCGATGCGGTTGACTACTACAATACGGTGATCTACCCGCGTGCCAATACCGAATCGAACGTTTTCGACACCTCCTACCTCAAGATGAAGGAGCTGCGCATCGAGTATTCCTTGCCGCGGAGCCTCTGCGCCAAGACGAGGGTATTCCAGAGCGCCTCGATCTCGTTCTTCGCCACGAACCTCTTCTGCATCACCAACTTCCCGCAGTACGATCCCGAAGTGGCGTCGCTCTCCGGTTCGTCGCTCTACCGGGGTGTGGAGACGGGTGCCTATCCCATGGTGCGCTCCTATGGTTTCAGCCTTAAGCTCGGATTCTAAAACAGGACAAAAAGATGAAGACTATGAAATATCTGATGCTCGGAATGGCGCTGCTGCTCTCCCTCGGAAGCTGCACGACGAAGTTCGACGAGTACAATACCAATCCCAACGAGATGGATCTCTGGAATATCGGTCCTTCGGGGATGCTCCAGCAGCTGCTCTACTCCGGGACCGAGGTTTTCCTCTATCGGACGTGGCTGCTGAACGGCGAGTTGATCCAATATACGTTTGCCGGGTCGGGCAACAACACCTACCACCGCTATGTGATCGCCAATTCGGTGGGTTCGTCGGCCTGGTCGAACCTCTACCGCCAGGCTGCCAATGCCGACCACATGCGCCTGCTGGCCATCCAGCGCGAGAGCCCCAACTACGAGGCCGTGGCCGTTACACTGCGCACGCTGCTGATCTCCAACGTGATCGACATCTTCGGCGATGCTCCCTATACGGAGGCGTTCAAGGGCCCCTCGGAGGGAATCAGCCAGCCGAAATTCGACCGGCAGGAGGATGTCTACCGCGCACTGATGGCCGATTACGAGTATGCCAATTCGCTCTACGACACCTCGGCGGCGTTCGAAAACCCCGAACGCGACCTGCTCTACGGCGGCGACGTGGCCAAATGGCAGAAATTCAACAATTCGCTCTACTTGCGCCTGCTCATGCGTCTGAGCAACCGCGATGACGTGCTGGGGGTGTCGGAGAAGATCAACGAGATCTTCTCGTCGCCCGCGCGCTATCCGATTTTCACCTCGAACGACGACAACGCCACGATGTATTACGACGCTGTGGAGCCCTTCGTCAACTACTTCGGTTCGCGGCTGGAGACCCAGTTCACGACCTCTACGGGACGGCGCCCGGCCGAGCAGATCATCAACATGATGAAGGAGACCGGTGACCCGCGTATCAGCATCTGGTTCCGCCAACCGTCGGGCGCCGACGGCTGGAAGGGCGGCCAGAGCGGCATTGAGGCCCAGGAGGCCGACCTCACGGGCGTGGCGAATCTCAACAAGACGAATCTCGGCGAGTACGATTCGCCCTATGCGCTGATGAAGTACGACGAGGTGCTCTTCATCCAGGCTGAGGCGATGCAGCGGGGTTGGGTGGCCGGAGATGCCGCTGCGACCTATCAGCAGGCCATCCGGGCCTCCATCGAGTTCTGGCACGGCGTCGACAAGACGGGGCTGAACATCACCGACCGGGTCATCGAGAACTTCCTGGCCAACGTGCCCTACGACGGAACGCTGAAGACGATCCTTGATCAGAAGTATGTGGCGCTCTTCTGGGTGGGATTCGAGGCCTGGGCTGACTACCGGCGGACGGGGTATCCCGAGTTGGTCATCGGTACGGGAACCTTCAACGACCACATCCTGCCCCGGCGTCTGGTCTATCCGACCAACACCATGGAGACCAACCGCGAAAACTACGAAGAGGTGCTGGCCCGCCTGCGCAACGTCTACGGCGGCGATGACGACATGAAGACTCCGCTGTGGTGGTCGCTGGAGGCCGTCGAGCGGGGAATCCGATAAACCCAAAGAATGCTAAAGCACATGAAAACACGATCATATATTTGGAACAGAACCTTTTGGCGGACCTTGCTGCTGCTGATAGCGGGTGTGATGTTCGCCGGTTGCGAGAAGGACGATACGGCAGAGAAGTATCTCTACCTGCTTGATCCCGACCGGAACCCCCTGGAGGAGCTCTCCTATGGCGTCAGTGGCGGGATGCAGGATTTTCTGATGTACTCGAATTATGGCCACTGGCAGCTGGTGCCCACCTATGCCGAGGATGCGGAGTGGATCTCCTTCTGGCCCACCGAAGGGGTCGGGGACGCCCGTTTCTCGACGCTCGTCAAGGAGAATAAGAGCGCTTACAGGCGTTACGGCGAGTTGAACGTCGTGGTCGACGGCGAGTCGGTCATGGTGCTGAAGTTCAGCCAGGAAGCCGCCGAGCCCGTGCTGGAGATCGACATGGGCGATGCCGGCAAGACCGTGTCGGTCAAGGGCGAAAGCTTCACGGTCAACGTGACGTCGAATGTCGACTGGGTGGCCGAACTGGTCGATCCCGAGGATGCTTCGTGGGTGAGCATCGGGGAGTTTACCGACCACACGCAGACCTTTGTCTGTGCACCCAATGAGGGCGATGTCGCCCGGGAAGCCCGCATCCGCATCCAGGCGTACGGGACCTCGCTGTCGCGCGAGTTCGTGATCTATCAGGCCGACCGGACCACGGCTTTCGAAAACGCTGAACAGATCTCGCTCTCCGAACTGCTGGCGATGGGCGAGGGCAAGATCTCCGAGAACGTCTATGTCGTGGGAAGCGTCATCAGCGACCGCACGACGCGCAACTACCCCGTGGCCTACGGGAAGAATGGCGAAAATCCCGCCAATACGATGTTCATCCAGGATGCCACCGCAGGCCTGTGGATCGAGTTCGAGAATGAGGCGGACAATACTTATGATTTGAACGATCGGGTGACCATTCACATGTACGGTCAGATCATCGCCCGCGACACCTATACGAACGGCCTGAAGATCGACCGGTTGTCGTCGTCGGCCGTGCAGTCGTCCGAACCGGGCCCGGCGGTCGAGCCGATCGTGCTGGACGACGTGTCGCAACTCTCGCAGTACGAAAACCGGCTGGTGACGCTCAGTAACGTGGAGTTCGCGCTGCCCTACGGTACGCTGGTCAACATCAACGAATCGGGTTACCTGGGTGTGGAACAGGGCGCGGCATACCAGGCTTCGGCCGATTACAACGACCTGACGATCGAGTACGGCCACTACGTGCGCGACGCACACGGCAACACGACGAAGCTCTACACCACGTGGTCGTTCACCGAACGGGCGCTGTCGATGATGCCCGAGGGTGCGGGCGACATCACGGGAATCGTCAACAAACGCTACAAGTGCGACGTCTACGACGGCCGCGACGAGAGCCGCCGCAAGGTGGAGTCGTGGTGCATCCGCATCCGCCGCGAGTCGGACATCACCAACTTCGATGCCGATCCCGCCACGCGCCTTTCGAAGACGATCATGCAGATCGGGCCGTGGACCGACAACAAGGGGGCGCTGCCGACCGTCATGGCCTCCGTCGGTCAAGGGCAGCTCAAGCACTCGGTGGGTGTCGACGTCCTGGGTTCGACCTCGGGCAATACGCAGCAGATGTACCTGGCCTGGGCTCATGCCCGCTGCACGGCGGCAACCTGGAACGAGCAGACCGGCAGTTGGCTCCCGACCTACGGCAACACGAAGGGCGTCCAGTACATCGCCCTGATGGCGCAGAACTGGTGGAAGAACACCTCGGCGGTGAATTCCGACACCGACGGCTGCTGCTGGATTCTTTCGAACCTCTCCACGGCGGGCTATACGGGGCAGATCTCGCTCCAGTTCACGGCTTCGAGCAACACGCTGGGCCCGATGTACTTCCAGATGGAGTGGGCCGAGACGGACGATGCGAAGGAGTGGACCCCGATCGGTTACGAGTATGTCGCCTCCAACTGGCACAGTTGCATCCATGCTCCCGAGTACCTCTTCGTGCTCCCCGATGAGCTGAAGGACCGTGCAAGCTTCGCAATCCGTCTCCGCGCCACGCGTCAGCGGAACGCCAGCGACAACGAGGATACCGCCGAAGGAACGAGCCGTCTGGGCATCATCCGCATGTCGTGCCTGGATATGTAGAACCCGAAAAATGCAAAAAAGAGTATGAAATATTCGTTGTATCTGTTGAGAATGCTCCTGTTGGCGACCTGTCTCTGGTCGCTGACGGGCTGCTCCGAGGAGGAGCCGAAGGAGTTCGTGCAACCCGATCGGCTGGTCCGCAATCTCTATCTCGCCTCCGTGATGAGTGTCTACGAGGGGCAGCAGCTCACGCTGCAGGGCCGGGGCTTCGAGGCGGGCGATCTTCTGTCGCTCCGCGCCGAGGGGCTGCGCGTCGAGATGCCGGTCGGCGACGTGACGGACAAGACGGCAAGTGTCGTCGTGCCGGCGGAGCTGGTCCGCGGCACTTACGAGGTTTACGTGGTTCGCGGTTCCGCGGAGCAGTATGTCACCACGGTCCGTATCTATCTGACCATCGATCAGGAGGTCCCCGACAAGGAGGGCTACAACCTCAAGGGAATCGTCTATTGCGGGGATCGGGGCGTGGCCGGTGTGCGGGTCTCCGACGGTATCGAGACCACGGTGACCGATGAAAACGGTTACTATTGGCTCGCGTCGGCCAAGTCGCTGGGCTATGTTTTCATCACGCTGCCCTCGGGATACGAACCGGCGGTCTTCGACAGCGACATGATGGGATTCTGGGCCGGACTTACCGCCGGGACCGATGTCTGCGAGGTGCACAATTTCGAACTCGTGGAGGTCGACAACGACCGTCACGTGATGCTGGTGGGCTCCGACCTCCATCTGGCCGACAAGCAGAACGACCTGAACTTCTTCAGCAACGGATTCCTGGCCGAGACGCAGGCATTCGCCGATTCGAGTCCGCTCCCGGTCTACTGCCTGATTGCGGGCGACATGACCTGGGACCGCTATTGGTACGACAACGACTTTGCGATTGCCGATTACAGGCGACTGTTGTCCTCCAGCGGCTATACGGTTCCGGTTTTCCACGCGATGGGCAACCACGACAACGACCCCTATGTCACGGGCGACGTACTGGGACAGACCCCCTACTGCAATATGCTGGGTCCGAACTACTATTCGTTCAACCTCGGACGTGTGCACTATGTGGTGCTGGACGATATCGACTGGATCAATACCGACGGCGCGGAAGGAGTCGTCGGAGACCGCAATTTCAATGCGCTGGTTTCGCTCTCCCAAATGGAGTGGTTGGCCGACGACCTGGCTGCCGTGGAGGACAAGACGGCGCCGCTGGTCATCTGCCTCCATGTCCAGCTCCACGGAAACTACAACGCCTCGTTCAGCAACGTGCCCCGGATGTCCAGCACGACGGGCGGTACGGCCGCCCTGCTGAAGGCCGTTGAGGGCTTCTCCAATGTGCACTTCATCACGGGCCACACCCACTACAACAGCACGATGGTCATCGACGAAGGGATCATCGAACACAATACCGCCGCGGTGTGCGAAACCTGGTGGTGGAGCAGCTTCTACTCCAACCGTGCGATCTGCGTGGACGGAACCCCGGCCGGTTACGGCGTCTACACCTTTTCGGACAATAAGGTCGAGTGGTACTATAAGGGAATCGGCGAGGATCCTGACTATCAGTTCCGCAGCTACGACATGAACGTGGTCAAGGCCCACCTGAACACCAACCTCTACAAGTCCTACCTTTCGAAGTATCCGAGCCGCACGAACGGCGGGTACGACTATGCGTCGGTTGGGGAGAACGAGGTCTTCATCAACGTCTGGAACTACGATCCCAAGTGGCGTGTCGAGGTCTTCGAAAACGACGCGCCGCTGCCGGTCAAGCGGCTGCTCCAGCGCGACCCGCTCCATACGATCGTCTTCGACATTCCGCGTGTGGAGCACGGTGCCGATGCCACCTCCGATTGGGCCTCCTGTCCCATGTCGCACATCTTCTCGGTGACGGCATCCAGTGCGACCAGTACGCTTGAGATCAAGGTGACCGACCGCTTCGGCAACGAATGGAGCGAGCAGATGGTGCGTCCGAAGGCCTTTACGAAGAGTATGAAATAATCGAAAATAGTGAAACGATGAAAAGAGATCTATTGAATCGGATCCGGACGTTGTTCCTCGTGTTGGCCGGTGTGTCGTTCGCGGCATGTAGCGAGTCCGAGGTCGAGGAGCCGACCCTCGGGGTCAATACGACGAGCGTGAGTGCGAACAAGCGCGGCCTGACCTATGAGGGTGGCGATGTCACCTTCGAGGTTACGTCCAACGTCTACTGGGTCATCCATATCGATGAAGAGGCGGATTGGCTCACGGTATCGCCCCGCGCCGCCTACGGCAGTCATCAGGTACACGTCTCGGCCGCGGTGAATACGGGCGAGGCCCGTACGGCGACGCTCTATTTCGATTCGCTGGACGGCGTGACCACGCAGATCGAGGTCCGGCAGGGTTCGGCCGACGAACTGATTTATTATCTCCGAACGGGCATGGGTGCGGACCCCGTGGGCGCTCCGGTTGCCGTCTCCGACTTCACGGAGTGGGGGACCGACGGCGTCGGTACGGCCTCGGCGCTCTTCTCGGGAGTTCACGCCGAGGTGGTTTCCGACTACGCCTCCTCGGGTTACGAGGCCGCAACGGGTGGCAATGCCGTCGTGCTGGCCGATGCCGCAGGGGTTGAAGACGGACTGACACCCTCGTTCTCCGTCAGCGGCATATCGCTCCTCGGCGACCGCTATTTCCGGGTCAAGGTCGGGGTTGCTCCCATCTCGGGGCAGTTGGAGGAGTCGCAGCTGCGGCTGCTGGTCGGGAACGGCGGCGATGAGTTCATTGAGGTGCCCTGTGAATGGTTGGAGTCCGAAGCGGAGAGCGCCTGGAAGGAGCTCCTTGCCTGCTTCTATGTTCCCGAGGAGACCGAGAGCCTCGACCTGCGCATTGAAAACACGGGCGGCGCCTGCTGTCTGGACGATTTCCGCTTCTACGAGGGAAATGTGGGCGAGGGCCATGAACTCGTTTTCCAGGTCGGGGCCGACGACGGACTGCCCGAGGGACATGTCTATTTCGAGGATGATTTCAGTTGGGTGACCGATGTCTACGGCGGAACCGATTACGTCGGGACCTGGCCGACGCCGCTCACGGCCGAGCAGTATTGGAATGGCGTGACGGCTGCCGCTTTCGGTGACGAGGCCTACAATACGCTGATCAATTCGGGCTGGGTGACCGACGACAACAAACTCAAGGAGCGGGTCTACCTGCGGATCGGCTACATCAAGATGGGCCGGGGCTCGAATGCCGCGGGCTGCGGCGGCGGTCTGGTGACCCCGACGCTGGAGATCAAGCACAACTGCACGGCCAACGTGAAGGTGAGCTTCGATTGCTGCATCTACGTCTCTTCGGGCGGCTCGTGGGATCCTTCGACCATGCAGGTGCGCGTCATCGGCCCGGGGACGATCAACGACGACGTCTCGACGGTGAAGCTCTTCGAGATGCAGACCGCGACCCCGATGCAGTGGGAAACCAAGGAGTGCATCGTCTACGGCGCGACGGACCAGACGCAGATCGTCTTCGAATCGGTCGAGGAGGTCAAGGCGAACCGTTGGTTCTTCGACAACGTTCGTCTGGTGAAGGCCGGGGCTGACGAGCAGCCTCCCGTGGAGTTGACTCCCCTCGACACACCCGAAGTGACCTATGATCAGGAGGGTTCGACGGCCAGCTCGGTGCGTTTCTCCTGGCCGGCCGTGGAGAGCGCCGTCCGGTATGAATATACGTACACCTGCCTGAACTGCGGTGAGGTCGTCGAATCGCGCAGCGGCGAAACGGAGGAGACGAACGTGGTGTTCGACGGGCTGATTGCCGGAACGAGCTGCTCGCTGACCGTCCGCGCACTCCCGGCTGAAGAGGATACGACCTATGAGGCTTCGGAGTGGTGCGAACCGGTCGAGGGAACGGTCAAGAGTTCCGTGACGGGTGTTGACTCGCATCCGGTGGGCTATGCCCTGCTCGAAGACGACTTGTCATGGGTGACGGTGGGTGTCTATGGTCAGGAGAGTTTCGTGGATACCTATCCGGGCAATCCGGCCGGCATTCGTTTCGACAAGGTGTCGGCCGCCGGTAAGACCCTGCTCGAAGAGAAGGGCTGGGAGATGACTTCGAGCAACTCCGCTGCCTACCTCTATGCCGGAAGCATCAAGTTGGGAACTTCGTCGGCCGTGGGCTCGGTCTTCACGCCCCGGGTTTCGGCCATCGATCCGGGTACGAAGGTCAACGCCGAGGTGATTGTCGGCGGTACGGCCTTCCTCGGGACCAACGACTATTACGACGACGATGCGGCTGCCATTACGATCGAGGGCGACGGAACCTTCGAGGACGGTTCGAAGAGCGTGGAGTTCCGCATGGGCAGTTGGAACGACTGGGTGCGCCACCGTTTCGTCGTGCAGGACATAACCGCCGAGACGCGCTTCCGCCTCGAATCGCGGACGGCAGCCAAGGGACGCCTCTTCTTCAACTATTTCGGGGTGGTGAAACTTGACGACGCCTACTCGTCGGCTTCGGAACTCCCGCAACTGGAGACGCCGGGGAACGTTGCCCTGTCGGAAGCCTCGGCCTACGGTTTCGACCTGAGCTGGACCGAGGTGCCCAATGCGACCGACTATACCTACTATGTGGTGCGGCCCGATGGCCGAATTGCGGCGACGGGCAAGAGCTGGGAACCGCATGTGCATATCGGCGGACTTGACGGCAAGAGCGTCGCGGGACACCCGTACTTCAACGTGCGGATCGTGGCCAACCACATGAACTACGACTCCGGCAAGCAGGAGATTCCGCAGACTTACCGTTCGTCGGAGAGCTCGCGGGCGCTGCAGGCCCAACTTGTCGAGAGCACGGCTACGGTCTACTTCCAGGACGATTTTTCGTGGATCGACCCGACGAGCGGAAGCGCCCTGCTGGCAACTAACACGGACTGGATCAATACCTACTGTACGACCGATACGATGATTCGTTTCGACAAGCTGGAGGAGGAGGGAACCTCGCTCCACGGATGGAGTTATGACAGCAGCAAAAAGAGCGTCTATACGCGTCCCGGATATATCCACCTGAACTCCTCGTCGGCGCAGGGCCTGCTGATCTCGCCCGCCCTTACGGCCATTTCGGGAACCGATGATGTGGAGGTGTCGTTCGATGCCACCTACTTCTACCAGTATTTCTCGAAGACGGCGGATACGAACAAGACCCTGACGATCGCTTTGCGCGGGGCCGGAACCATCGAAGGGGCAACGGACGGCGTGTTGACTGTCACGCTTTCGCGGGGCAATGCCTGGGAGGACTTCACTTTCCGCATCCTGGGAGCCGATGCTACGACACAGGTGCTGTTCGGGCCTGCGGTTGCCAGCAAGAACCGGGTTCAGTTCGACAATTTCCGGGCCGTCTCGTTGACGAAGTAACCGATCGATAAAAACACGATAAAAACAGAAGAACCATGAAATTGAAAATTTGGAAATACACCCTGCTGTTCCTCTCGCTCGTGGGGTTGGCGTTCCCGGCGGCGGCCTGGGACCGCACGCGTCACGACGCCATCGCCAGCATCGCCGAACAGCATCTGACCCGCCGCGCCAAACGCAACATCGCCCGCTATCTGGAGCACTCCATCGTCTACTATGCCTCCTACATGGACAAGCACCGGGATGCCCCGGAATTCCGCGATATCGAGCATGTCAGCTATGTCGACGAGCGGATGCAGCTGGTCGACACCCTGCGTGACGGCAAGGTGAATTGTGTCGTGGCGCTCATGCAGGCCTGCGACCGTCTGCGCAACTACCGGGAGATGGACGATTCGCTCGTGCGGCTGAACCTGATGTATGTCATCCACATCGCCGGGGACATGCACTGCCCGAGTCATGTGAAGTATCCGGGATGCAAGAGCGGCCGGGCCGTGCTCAACGGTAAGAAGATGTCCTACCATGCCGTGTGGGACTGGGGAGTGCTCGACCGGGCGCATGGCTGGAGCTATTCGGAGTACCGCGAACAGTTGGATACCCATACGAAACGCGAGCGTCGGGCCATAGCGGCAGGGACTCCCCGCGAATGGGTGCATGAGACGGCCGTCGATTGCCGGGTGATCTACGACTGGCAGCGGCCCGACGAGGTATACGACAATGACTTCGTTCAGGATACCTACCTGCTTGCCGAGCGGCAGCTCGTCAAGGCGGCCTACCGCCTGGCGGCCCTGCTCAACGAACTCTTCGGGTAGCGGAACCGCGGAATACAGCAAAAAATCCGGACGATTTCCGTCCGGATTTTTTCATGTGTAACGGCAGCCGGGTGCGGTCCCTTTTACCGTTCTACCGACGGCCGTTGAGGGCGATCATGTCGCAGAGCGTGGTGTTGAAATCCTCGGCCGCAAGCAGCCGTTCGAGGGTCAGGTGCATCCGGTAGCGCCACCGGTAACGGGGAATGGCCGGGATGTTGATCCGCTCCTTGTGCGGGTCCGCGGCGCGCAGCGTCTCGTCCATCGAGAGCCAGTCCTGCAGCGGCAGGATCGTGAACATCGCCGGGGAGGCAAGGTGCATCTCGATGATCCGGCGGCAGATCCACGGCTCGCAACTGCGGGGTGCGTCGCCTTCGCCGTGCAGCACCTCGCGGTAGAAGCGCGTCGTGACGTCGCGGTCCTCCTCCCACCAGGCGCGAAGCGGGTTCATGTCGTGGGTCGAGGTGGTGCAGACGCTCAGGTAGGGATAGCGGGCCGGATCGGCGAAAGCCTCGCCGAAGGTCTTGGGCATCCGCTGAATCTCCAGCGAGAGGATCTGCAACATCCGCATCGTCTCCGGGACACACGCGGGGATCATCCCCAGGTCCTCGCCGCAGGGAAGCATCTCGGAGGCCGTTTGCAGCACCGGCAGCTTGCGCAGCGCCGATTCCTTCCAGAACCGGTCATGACGCCGGTAGAAGAAGTCGTCGTGCAACCGGTCGAAGGCCTCCTGCTGCCAGGGGGCCAGCATCCGGTAGGAGCGGGTGGCATGACCGGCGATACGGGGGTGGAAATACCCTTTGCGGCGCGGGTCCTCGACGAAGAGCACGTCGTCCAGCAGGGCCGTCAGCCCTTCGCGCAGGCGCCTTGCCGGTTCGTCCTCGCCCGGGAACTGTGCGGCGACCCGGCGCTGTGTGGCGAATTCCGGACGGAGCCGTCCCTCCTTCAGGCAGCGTTCGCGAACCTCTCCGGCCCGGTCGCCGAAGAATTCGCCGAGCGTTGCGTCATCGAGTGGAGGCGTTGTCCCGAACCCCCGCTCGACGTCGAACCCGATCTGGCGCAACTCCTCGGCCGGGTAGGGCAGGGCGGGGTTGAAGTGCCCCAGCAGTCCGTGGACCGCCTCGGCGGGAATCTCCCAAATGCGGAAGAATCCGAGGATGTGGTCGATACGGTAGGCGTCGAAATATTCGCCCATTTTGCGCAGCCGCTCCCGCCACCAGGCGTAGTGGTCCCGGGCCATGCGCTCCCAGTTGTAGGTCGGGAACCCCCAGTTCTGGCCCATGGCCGAGAAGGCGTCGGGCGGCGCTCCGGCCTGCGAATCGAGGTGGAACAGCCGTGGCGACTGCCAGACGTCGGCACTCGTGCGGCTGACACCGATGGGCAGGTCGCCCTTCAGGATGATGCCCCGGCTGTGGGCGTAGCGGCTGACCTCGGAGAGCTGCAGGTGGAGGTAGAACTGTACGTAGCAGTGGTAGGCCACCTCGTCGTGCCTGCGCAGGTAGTACTCCTCGACTCGTTTGCGGTCGTAGCGGGCCATGTCGCTCCAGCGCGCGAAATCCGCCGTGCCGTATTCGTCGCGCAGCGTGCAGTAGGCCGCATAGGGCAGCAGCCACGAGCGGTTGGCCGCCACGAACGCCTGGTAATCGGGCCGTGAGGCCGTGTAGGCGGCATTTTGTGCGAAGGCGGCCCGCAGCAGCCGCTGCTTGGTCCGGTTGACACGTTCGTAATCCACTTCGGGCAGGGCATTCAGCTCGTCGCGCAGGCGGCGGTACTCGTCGTCCTCCACGACCCCGGCCTCGGTCAGCCGCAGGAACTGCGGGTGCAGGGCGAAACTCGAATTGGCGTTGTACGGGTAGGAGTCCTCCCAGGTCCCGGTCATCGAGGTATCGTTGATCGGCAGCACCTGGATGACCCGCTGGCGGGTTGCCGCCGCCCAGTCGATGAGGAGTTTCAGGTCGGGGAATTCGCCGACGCCGAAGCTCTGCTCCGAACGGAGCGAGAAGAGCGGGATGGCGGTTCCGGCACTTCTCCAGGGCCGCTGCGGAAAGCGGGGCGTGAGCGAAGCGTCGAGCAGGATCTCACCCTCGGCCGCCGGACCTCTCCAGATGCGGTTCGGCCCCTCCTCCCACTGGACGGGGGCAAGGGTCGTGCGGTTGGCAATCAGCAGTTTGTACTCGCAACCGACGGGCAGGTCGCAGGCGCAGCCCCAAACCGGGAAGTCGATGTCGTCGAGCGGGACGATCCGTTGCCAGTTGTCCAACCCCGCGGAGGCGATGGCCAGTGTTTCGTCCGGGTGGATCGCCGGTTCCACGATGCGTAGCCACACATCGGCGTCCGAAGGGCTTGTGCCGATGCCTGCCGGGGTTTGCGGATCGGTCGGATTGTCCTCTCCGGCAGCGCGGCTGAAGATCCCGTGTGTGAAGGCCGTGGTGTAGAATGCGGCGTCGGGGCGGATCTCCTGCCAGCAGTCGCGGATGTGGAGCCATCGGCGGGGCGGCAGTGCCGGAAGGCGCAGCCGATGGGTGTGCCATTCGGTGCGGATCGTCACGCCGTCGCGTTCGACCGTATAGCGGTAGTCGATAGGCGTTTGCAGTTTCCGGCATTCGACCTCGCCCTGCCAGATGCCCTCCCCGGCGTATTGCAGGGCGATTTTCCGTTTCCCGAGCAGCAGCCCGAGCTGTTCGCCCCATTGGGTGCGGTATTCGATTTCGAAAATAAGTCGCATAGATGGTCGGAATCCTTGGTTTGGGTGTGATTCGGTTCTTACAAAAGTAAAAAAATTCCGACGTATTTCGAACCTTTCAGTTGCCTTTTTGATGCGGATTGTTCCGCACGCAAACCCGTTCCCGCCCTCTCCGGGCTTTTGGCCGAGGAGACGGGAAACGGGCATTTTATCCGGATCGTTAGGGATGAATGGCTATCTTGATCACCCCCTCCTCCTTCGCCTCGAAGAGGTGGTAGGCCTCCTCGATCTCGGAGAGCGCATAGCGGTGCGTGATCAGCGGTGTCGTGTCGATCCGCCCCTCGCCGATCAGTTGCAGGATCTCCGCGCAGTCGCAGCCGTCCACACCGCCGGTCTTGAATGTCAGGTTCTTGCCGTACATCTCGGGCAGGGGCAGTATCTGCGGCCGGTCGTACAACGCCACGACGGTGACGATCGCATTCGGCCGGGCACATTCCCAGGCCAGTCGGAAACTGTCCCCGGCACCGGCCGCCTCAATCACGACATCGGCTCCGCCCCGTTCGCATCGCTCCCGCACGAATGACAGGCACTCCTGCGGCGTGACCACCTCCACCGAAGGATGGTGCTTGTGGACGAACCGGGCCCGCTCGGACTGGGGTTCGCAGACGATGACCCGTCCGGGACGGTGCAGCAGGACGCACTGCAGGGTACAGAGTCCCGTCGGCCCGGCTCCGAGAATCAGGACCGTGTCGCCGGGTTTGATCTCCGAGATGCGGGCAGCCCAGAATCCCGTGGCCAGAATGTCTCCCACGAAGAGCGCCTGCTCGTCGCTGACCGAATCGGGAATGCGGTTCAGCCCCTGGTCGGCATAGGGTACGCGCACGTACTCCGCCTGTCCGCCGTCGATGCGGCATCCGAGGGCCCATCCGCCGTGGGGGTCGGTGCAGTTGTTCACGTAGCCGTGGCGGCAGAAGAAGCACTCGCCGCAGAAGGTCTCCACGTTGACCGTTACGCGGTCGCCCGGACGTATCTCCCGTACTTCGGCACCCGTCTGCTCGACGATGCCGACCATTTCGTGTCCGACGGTGATGCCCGGCACGGCGCGTGGAACACTGCCGTGTTTGATGTGCAGGTCGCTCGTGCAGATGCTTCCGAGCGTGATGCGGACGATGGCGTCCCGGGGACCCTGCAATTGGGGTTTCGGTTTGTCGAGCAGTTCGAATCGCCCCGGTGCTACGTAGGTATAGGCTTTCATGGATGAATCGGTTGGGACGCTTCGGACGGCGAAGCGTCTGGTTGTCCATTGTTGCGAAAATACGAGAAATCCCGAAATTCTCCAAATGCGGAAAATTTTGCGGAAGCAAGCGTTTTTTTTGTATATTTGGTCCTATAGGTCGAAGGTGGTAGATAGCCGCTTGACTGGATTCGGCCATAGGTTAAGTTTATGAAAAAGTTTTGCATCTCAAAATATCGGTCAGAGTCTGCGACTTCGGATCGGCCAAAACAGCATGACATGGAACAAGATTACCGGTTGGCAGTCTTGCCGGCAGCTATTCGGGCTGGAGAAGCAAGTGGCGAGGCAATCAGATTCGATCCCCAACGGCATTTATTGCGGCTGAAAGAGCAACGATTGAAGTAGTTATGTCGGTAGTTTATTAGAGATCTCCAGAAATCTGGAATTCTGTAAATCTCTATATCTCGGATTGAATATTTTTCCAATTCTGGAATGGTCTGGGAGGCTGTTTCGACAGGTAGGTGGAGGAGGATAAATTTAGCCGCTTGTCTTTTTCTAATGAGATGAGTGAGTTTTGTGTTTCCGGCTGGATGCTTCTATTTTTTTATTATTTACTGATTGAGCAGGTAGGTGTTTTTGCGGTCGAATCCCCATTCAAAAAGATATTCGGCTCCTCCGATGTTAATCACAAATACGACCCGATTCCCTTTTACCCACTCGGCGTGGACAAAGCCAGAAATACTCTCTCCTGGATAAATTGTACTTCGTTTTAGATATCCCATTTTTTTGATATCCTGCTCATCTTGCAATGCTTGGCTGAAGTTGGCGATACGTTGTTGTGACGCCAGATTGGTTTGATAAGCGACCGTAGGATTATAGGTCGTTGTGGTATAAGAGGAATAACCTCCATTGGAACTATATCCATATGTGGTTGATGTAGCGTATCCGGCTCCGGCTGTGGCCATTCCTTCGCTCACGCCCATTAAGACTGCGGCCCAAGTCTGTGAACGGTTTACTTTTTTTAGATATGCATCACAAGGCCAGATCGGTAAATCGTTTGTATTATTGTCTTCGTCTGCAGAATAGGCTATAATATCTGTTTCCGGTGTAAACTCAATCGGAGTGGTCGAATTATTCGATAGAATCAGGTCTATTCGGTGCCATTTCCCGTAATCTCGAATGACAGAACTTGTTAAAGCAATGGTAAGACCATTTTTATAATAAACTTCCCATGGCGTCCCATCCCGGTAGTCGATGAACCGTTCCGCAATAGATGGAGTTTCCCAAACGGGCATGTCGTCGGCCATGCGGAATTTGAGCGTATTGCCTTGCGGGTCTGTCAGCAGATAATAATCGTGGAGCGGTATTCCGTCGTTGTATTCCACAATCTGGCATGAACCATCTTCATTATAGGTCTTGTGCGGCCCTGACAACTTCCCGGCCAGGTAGCAGGCTTCGATTTTCAACTTTCCACTTTCGTCGTATTGCTGATAACTGCCGTTAAGCTGTCCATTCGTATAGTGCTTTTTCTCGAAAATCTTTCCACTTTTGTAATAACTGTTGTTTTCGCCGTCGAAGAGGGTCCGGCTGTCGTCCAGCGAATCGATATGGAGGAAATACCCTTCGCTTCGCAGTTTCCCGGAGAGATAGAAATCCTTGTACTCTTTGCGGGCTGTCGAGTCTGCCGGATAGAGTGCGATGCGCAGATATTCGGCAAAAACGGGACTTGCTGCGATTTTCCCGGATCGGTTGTAATAGATGGAGTCGATCCGGCACTGGCGCCCTTGTGCCGAAACGCCCCCGATGATCAATGAGGTTATTATGCCAAGTAAAATTCGCTTCATGTTTTTAGTATTTGGCGCTGGACTGGATTCTTTGCTTGTGAGGTTTTGAAACCCAACCTGGCTGTGAAACTGTTCTATCTCATAAAAATAAGAAATTAAATTGAGTTTCACCATTTATTTGCTTAAAATTTTACAATGCCTCCTCTCAAGATCGTATTGATTCGGGAGGGGGTAAAAAAAGATCCGATATTGGATCTGATTCCAATGTCGGATCTTTTATAAAGTGATTGATTATCGTAGGATACGATACATCTGCTCTATATATCGTTTTTTTTGTTCCAGATTTGGGTGGACGTAGAGATTGAGCGTTGTGCTGATATTCGAGTGCCTGTCGGGTAGCGACTTCGCCAACTTCATGAACCTCAAGCCGACTGCGCGGGATGTCTCGGTACGCCCGAAAGAGAACCTGAGTGTCTGCTACATGGTGCTTGCCGTGTCGCAGACCATCCGCCCGCGCGAACGCGGCAGGCTGTAGGCGAAGGAATTCCTGAAGCGTTGCGGCATATCGAAATCCTATTACGACAAGCACCGCAGTGACGTGTGCGTCCGAATACCGCCGGGACATAGACAAAGCCGTGGAAAACGCAAGGCGGCTTGACTTCGCCTTGTAACATCCCGCCGTTTCCCCATTCAGGACATCATCATCCGGCATCGATAATGCGCCATACTGTTGAAAACCAGCAGTGTGGGCATTTCTGTTATATGCACTTTCCCACAGGAGCCACATTGGGGCACTTTGGGTCAAACTTAACTTTGCATCCGAAACGGAAGAAAGAGAAGTCTAAAACGCAGTACCGTGATCTTCTTCCATACGGACAAGGAACAGAAATAAAATATGGAACGACATGGAGAATGAACGTAACCTCATGACAACGGCAGAAGCGGCGCGGTATCTCGGACTGAAACCGAGCTATCTCTACAAGATGATGATGCGTCGCGCTGATGAAAATCTCCTCCGATTTCAAGGCGGAGGAGGCACGGGGGCACCTGCAATCCCCGCCCGCTGCCAACGGGAACCGAAACTGATGCCAAACCGGAACGGAGTGTCGGGCGATGCCGTGACGGACAAGTAATTTCCCGCACGCGGCATTCCGGAGAAACTGTTGCAGGTTATCCCGCCACGGATGGCATTTGAACGGCATACAAACGGCCTTTGGATGGTATTTGTCCGGCAGCGGAGGTGCGCTGTGGGAAAACCGAAAATGTCATTCAGTTTCGAAATATGCCAAGGTCTAACCTCCCTTCGGTCGGTATTACCTTGGCGCTCTCGCGGCTCACTGGCAGTTCGCCGGTTGCGCCGCTCGCAAGCTCGCACTGCCAAACCTTTATAAAGCAACATTTATGACAGAAAACAACAAGCGATACACGCCTTTCCCTTCCGATGACAGGCGTACCGAATACATCGGCGCGAAGGTCACAGCGGAGCAGAAACGGCACATCCGCCGCATGGCCGACAAGTGCGACATGACCGTCAGCGGCTACCTGCTGGCAAGGGCTTACGGCAAGGCAGGAGGCGATCATGGAGACCCTTGTCGGTTGCCGCAGCGACCTCGTAAACTACACGTCCGCCCTCCGCGGCATGAGCCCGGAGAAGCGCAGGCAGATGTTCGGCAATTACCCGTTCATGCTCGGCTGGCTCAAGGAACTCGGGAAACTGGCCGAGCGTATCACGGACGTACTCGACAAGGCACGGCTTTCCAACCGCCTGCCCGCGGGGACAAGGAATGATGACGACGGGGAGGAGGAACCATGATAACGAAGGCGAAATCCATCTCCCACGGGATAAACGGCATCCGGTATATCATGGGGGAATCGAGGAACAGGAAACATCCCGAACGCATCTTCCATGTCAAGGACAACCTGCTGCCGCCCGGTCTGGATGCCGCGGGAGTATGGGCGTCCATGCAGCTGACACTGGCCGGGTCCAGACAGATCAAGAATTCCGTCATCCGCATCGAGGTCAGCCCCGCGCCGGAACACACGGAACACTTCGGCATCGCCGACTGGGAAAAGCTGTGGGACGACTTCGTCCAAGAGTTCGACAACATCGAACTGCTCGACAGGAACGGCAGGACCTATTCCCCGAAGACCAACCTCGCAGGCAGCAAAGGTAAGGTGTACCTGCATCTGGAATCCCAAAGCGGCATTCCCCACCTTCACGGCACGTTCTGCCGCATCGACGGGCAGGGACAGGACAACAACGACCATGACATCCACCTGCGGGCGCAGCGTGCAGCCGAGCGCGTGGCCCTGAAACGGGGCTGGACTATCGCGGACAAGGTCCGTGAGACGAACATCGAGCAGGTAAACCGGGACTGCATAGAAACTCTGGAATCCATGCCGAGCTGGTCATGGGACGGATACGTGGCCGGTCTCCGGAGCAGGGGCTATGAATTTTGGGAGCTTCGCGACAGCAGGCAGATATTGCGCGGTTATGTGCTGAAGAAAGGCAATGCCCGATACAAGGCATCCGAACTCGGAAAGGGGCGCAACCTCATGACGGGCAAGCTCGAAAGCACGTGGAAGAATCTGCACGCGGTTTCTCCGGCAGCCAGACAAATCCCGTCGGCAACTGTTATAACACCTCCCGCGCCTGCTCCCGCACAAGAGCGGGTTCCGCTCCGCGTACAAGGAGAGGCGGTCCGGCCATACACCGGCTACCGGGCAGGCACCACCTCGTATCCTGCACAGCGTATGGCTGTGGAAGCTGCTCGGCAGTTTCGTCGTGTTCCTCGCCGTCTGCATTGCGCTGACTGTCCTTGTCTGCCATAAACTGAAATGAAAACACCAATATATACATATTTTATTATGGCAACAGTGAAAATAAAATTCCGTGCATCCGCTTCCGAAACGAAAGAGGGCACATTATTTTACCAAGTGATTCACAACCGAGTGGCCAGGCAGATCCATATCGGTTACAAACTGTACCCGCAGGAATGGGATGCAGAAAACAAGGAAATCATTTTCCCTTCCGATACCGGAGAGGCACGTAGAAGCTATCTGGTTTCATTAAAGACCGCCGTGCAGGAAGATACCAAGCGGCTGAGAAGCATCGTTTCACATCTTGATCGTTCAGGCAACACCTATACGGCGGAAGAGGTGGTGGCAAAATACCGATCCCCGACAGACAACCTCTGTTTCCTGTCCTTTTCCCGTAATCTTGTCGGGCAGTTGAAACAGATAGGCAAACAGTGTACGGCCGACACATACACGACCGCCATCAATAGCTTCGCCCGCTTCCGCAACGAGCGGGACGTTCCATTGGACGATGTGGATTCCGACCTGATGACGGCATACGAGACATACCTCAAGGCAAACGGTATCTGCCCGAACAGCATTTCCTTCTACATGCGTAACCTGCGGGCAATATATAACCGGGCGGTGGACAAGGAGCTTACCGTGCAGCGTTACCCGTTCAAACACGTCTATACCGGGATTGACAAGACCGTGAAACGTGCCGTACCCCTGAATGTCATCCGCCAGATACGAGATCTGGACCTGAGCCTGTACCCGCTGATGGATTACGCAAGGGACATCTTTATGTTTTCCTTTTATACGCGCGGCATGTCGTTCATCGACATGGCTTTTCTGAAAAAGAAAGATTTGCAGAACGGCATATTATCCTACCGTCGGCATAAGACCAACCAACAGTTGTTCATCAAATGGGAGAAACCCATGCAGGAGTTGATAAACAAGTACGACACCTCCGGAACACCTTACCTGCTGCCTGTTATCAAGAGTTGCGATAAGGATGAAAGGCGGCAGTACAAGAGCGAGGCACACAGGGTGAACAGGAACCTGAAGAAAATAGGCCGGCAACTGGGGCTGGTCATCCCGCTGACAACATACGTCGCCCGCCATGGGTGGGCAAGCATCGCCAAGAGCAAGAACATCCCCGTCTCCGTCATCAGCGAAGCGATGGGGCACGATTCGGAAAAGACCACGCTGATTTATCTGGCGTCACTCGACACATCCGCAATAGACAAAGCAAACAGCCTAATTCTGAAATCCCTGTAAACAAGCAGGTGCATTAACACCGTAACCTATCTGCAAAGGTGTGTTTTGCGGCGAGACTTTTTATCTCTGCAACCTCATAGGTATGATTCCCGCCCAACAATAAGATTGGAAAATTCTCTTTTGAAGAGAAGTAGTAATTAACTACAAAGAAGTAGTAATTAACTGCAAAGATATATAAATCGCTGAGAATGACAATAAAATAGCAGAAAAATTTCCTGTTGCATGCAAAAAGTTTTGCGATAAGCATAATTTGTTGAGTCAGTTAGTTTAATTTTACACTATACCGCGCTGATATATAATCACTTGCATGAATACACTTCTCTTCAAAAGAGAGAAGTAGTAATCAAAAAAGAGGTCTTTCCTGAAAATGGAGTATTGTGATGGGGGGGGGACAAGCCCTCGCATATGGATAGCAAACAATCGGTCAAGCTGGTTCAAACAAGATAAATAAGAAGGAAATAAACAGCCGCCGTGCGTAGAGATTCAAGTCTGCTTGATGGCTATGTCGCGGCAAAGAGTTTATAGAAAACAAAATTGTAAGCATGAAAAAATTGATTCTCGGTGTTTTCCTCGCCTTATGTTGGTGCTCGGGCTCCGTTAAGGCACAGGATGTAGCGGTAAAGACCAATCTATTGTATTGGGCGACCACCACGCCCAACTTGAGTGCGGAGTTCGGACTGGGCAAACACACAACACTCGAACTCACGGGGGGCTACAACCCGTGGACGCTGGATAAGGACAGCAACAAGAAGATAAAGCACTGGATGGTCATGCCGGAGTTCCGGTATTGGCTCTGTGAAAAATTTAATGGCCATTTCTTTGGATTACACAGCGGTTATGCCTTCTACAACATCAGCGGCGTGCGTGTTCCATTCCAAAGCAAGTCCACCAAGGACCACCGCTATCAGGGATGGGCGACAGGTGTTGGACTTTCCTATGGCTATTCGTGGCTGTTGGGCAAACGCTGGAACCTCGAAGCGACCATCGGGCTGGGCTACATCTACACTAACTACGACAAGTACGAGTGCGCCACCTGCGGAAAGTTCAAGGGCAGCAACGACAAGCACTATTTTGGACCCACCAAGGCTGGTATCTCCCTGATATACATAATTAAATAACGGAACCACTATGAGACGTATATATACCACACTGTTCTTGATACTGGCATGTAGCCCCATGGCGTTACATGCCGAGAACAAAACCGACTATCTCTCTTCGATTGAAATCCGTCAAGGCGGCGTTGTCAAGCAGGGGCGCACTGTCTGCCTGCAGATGACCGTAGATTTGAGTAAGACTAAAATTAAAACGCAACACACCGTGGCGCTGACCCCCATACTGGTGTCTGCAGACGACAGCCGCGAAGTGGCTTTCCCGCCCATCGTGATCGACGGCGGTATCCGTCACAAGGTATACCTGCGGGCGCAGCGACTCGAAAGCGTGGATCTTCCTCCGTACCATGACGATGCGACAGAGGTCATCATACGCCGCCGCAACGGCAAGGAACAAGATTACGACTACACGGCGTCGGTGCCCTATGAGCGCTGGATGCTCGACGGACGGGTCGAAATCCGCGAGGAGGTACACGGCTGCACGAACTGCGGTGAAGGCAAGTCCGACCGTCAGCTGTGGACCGGTGTTCTGCCCCCGTATGTCCCTGAATACAGGCTGGACAGCATAGTGCCCGCTCCCGAACCCGTGAAGGTGCGTGCCGAGAACCGCACCGCACGCCTGCAGTTCCGGCAGGACAGCTACAAGATACTGCCCGAATACAAGGACAACCGCACCGAGCTGGACACGATATCGAACTCCATCATGCTCGTCAAGAACAATGCCGACGTCAAGATCACAGGTATCTATATCACCGGTTACGCCTCTCCCGAGGGTAGCGAGGCACACAACCTCAAGCTCTCCGAAAACCGCGCCAAGGCTCTGACGGACTATATCCGCACCCACGACCAAATATCCGCCGACCTGCTTCACGTGGACTGGAAAGGTGAGGACTGGGAAGGTTTTGTCCGTGTGCTCGGCGACTACCCGGGACTGCTCAAGCGCGATTCGGTGTATGCGATTATCGAACGTTACCCCAACGAGCGCGATTTCTGCGAGTTGCAACTCCAGAAACTCGTTCCGCCGACCATCTACCAGCGTCTGCTCAACGAGATATATCCCGTGTTGCGCCGCAACGAGTACCGTATCGAGTACAACGTGCGCAACTTCGACCTCGAAGAGGCCAAGCGGCAGATCGAGACCCGTCCCGATCTGTTGAGCCTGTCGGAGATGTACAAGGTTGCGGGGGCATACGGCAAAGGTACACCCGAGTACGACAAGGTAATGGCTGTGGCTGTACGCTATTTCCCGACATCACCCGCCGCGCTCAACGAGAATGCCGTGAATGCCATAGATCGTGAGGAGTACGATGTGGCGATAGAGTTGCTCGAAAAGTCCGAAACGGCTGCGCAGACGGCGGAACTGCTCAACACCCTTGGTGTGGCATACGCCAAATCCGGAAAGTACGACAAGGCGGAGGTTGCTTTCCGGCGTGCAGCCGAGGCAGGCTCCGAGACCGCCCGCCATAACTTCGAAGAGGTGCGGCAGGTAATCGACCAGCTGTAATCCGCTTGAAAAAGATTAAACCCAATATTCACTTTTAACAAAACAAGTATGAGAACAAGAAACTTAATCTTGATGGCTCTTGCAGCCTCAATGACTCTTGTCGCGTGCGACAAGAACGAGAACGAAATGGGCGGACCTACGGACATGCAGCCCAAGAGAGTAACAGTCAAGTTACCTAACCTCGCACCTGCTCCGGGAACACGCGCTGTGGGTGACGCAATGCAGAATGGCTCACAAGTAGAATTGACTGATTTCAAGATATTTTTCTTGGATGCTGGCGGAGCACCAATAACTGTTCCCCAGTATAAAGGTCAGGATCAACAGGTGTATTTCGCCAGCACTGACGACACTTGGGCGGGGATAGCAGCATCGGGAAAAGACCTTACTTTTCACTTCCTGCCCTATCAGACAGCCAAGGTAGTTGTCGTGGGTAACCAGGGAAATATCGAATACGCAACCCTTGAAAACAAGACTGAAGATGTTCCGAATGACTCAGAAAACGGTCACCCCAAATATACCCTTTACGGGGAGGATGACCTGGTAGAAGGCGGTGCACCGGATAATGAAACCCACGAAAATGTTTATCAGGCAAGTGTAAACTTGGAACCGCGCGTATCCCGTTTCGAAATCTACGGGTTCGAGTACGAGTCGGCAGAAGACCCCGCTACCAACAAGTACACTTCTGTGAAGTTGAATAAAATAGCGTTGAATCACTACTACACGAAGTACGACTTTGTAACAAAGACTCCATCTGAAACGGGTAAGGTTTTCGGCAACCCCGATAAAAATACATTATGGTCTTGGGTTGAAAACGCAGTAGCTCCATGGGCTGATGTATTGTCTGCTGAGGAAACTGAATTGACCTTGACACCCGGGCAGCCGAAGGCTCCGGACGGTGGTGCTGTGGCTGCCGATAACGGAGAAGGTGCCGAGAACATTATTACATATGGACTGGCACATGTGGCTGATAACGCTAACAATCCCGAGTTGTTGCTGACATTGCACGGAACAACTGCCGATGGTGCGGAAGAACCGATTTATCTGCGCGGTACGTTTACAAATTCTCAGGCTTTCAATTCCGGTAAAATCTACCGGGTACTCTATTCGTTCTCTGATGACGATTTCACTCAGCCCGAGCGTTGCGTAGAGCTGAAAGTAACGGTAGCAAACTGGACAGTTGTTCCTGTTACTCCTGAATTTTAGACACTGATAACCCGATATGCAAGGGCGTATACTCGCCCTTGCATATTATCAATCGAATTTATATGAAATTGACGAAATTAGTTTTCTGCCTGATGCTTGCAGGGGCTTCCACGTCCTGCATCCGTGAGGATCTGGATGCCTGTCTGAATACGAACAAACTGCTGCTCAGCTACAAAGGCGATGGCACCACGGAGATATTCCCGGAGAAGATCTGCAGGGTAGAGATGTTCGTTTTCGATGCAGAGAATCGATGCGTCAATTCGAGTATCTTACCGAAGGAACAAGTTGCAAGCCGGACGGCGACGCTTCCCCCGCTCGCTGTTGGTGATTACCGGATTATCTGTTTGGGGAACACACACGACACGAGGGTCGAAGGCACCGAAACGGGTGACTACGGCCGGATGCTCTTCGCTGCCGGGGATTATTTCGACGAGAAACAGGTTGCCGGCAATGATTCGCTTTATTACGCCACCACCTCCTATACCGTGCAGCCGTACAGCGTTCACAAAGGGGAGGATCAGACCAAAATCATAGAGTTCGCCAGCTCTCACTACGACCTGTTGGTGGAAGTGGCAGGAATTCCCGCTGAGGAAAGCCGTGCAGGCTCCATGCCTGTGTTGGAAATTTGCGGAGTCTCACCCTGCACCGATTTCGAAAATCGTGCATGCGGAGAGGCAACCGACTATTTGCTTGAAACCGAATATGAGGCCGGACTGCTCACGGCCCGTACTAACATAATGCGGCATAAGGACCACGAGAATGTTAATGTTTGCCTGCGCTCGACGCCCGGCGGCGAATCGCTGGCCACGGTCAATCTCGCAGAGTTCCTTGCCGACAATCCCGTCATAGATTGTTCCAAACACGAAGTACTCATACCGATACGCATCGAATTCAAGTCGGGTGAGATTACGATAAGTGTGCCCGAATGGTACATCGAAGTTGTAAGACCAGATTAAAACCGAATGATATGCGGAACATAAGAAAGATATTTTATATGATGGCTGCAGTGGTAAGCTGCTGTCTGTTGCCGCAGGGGTGTGTCAAGGAAGATGTCGCCCCGCTCGGGGAACAGCACAATGTGGCCGTGCAACTCAACGTGGGGACACGCGCCGTCAGCGAAGCCGACGGTACGCCGACCGATGACGAGTCGGTAATCCATACGCTCCGCGTCTATGCCTTCGTCGAAGGAAAACCGGCGGGGCACTACTATACGAACAACGTGACGGAAACCCCGCACACATTCTTCATGGACCTCACTTTCTACTCCTCCGGCGTGCAGACGGTAGACTTCTACGCCGTGGCAAACGAGGGGGCAATGGTAGGTGCCAACGCCACTTTGTCGGAAAGCACTTCCGAATCAGAGTTGAAAAACCTGTGGTTCACCAATTATCAGACCAATATACACCAGTATGGCCTGCCGATGTTCTGCGACAACCAGTCGTACGAGCTTGACTTTACGCATGTGAAACAGGGAAGCCCGACCGCTCCCGGACACGAGGGACACGCGTGGCTCGATTACGACAACCTTTCTTTCGAACTGAAACGTCCCTTCGGCAAGCTCGGCGTATTCGCTGCCAAGGCCGAGGGCGAAACCACCCCGCTCCGCATAACGGGTCTGACCATGCTGGAATCGGGTATGCGTATGCGTAACTACCTGATGACACCGACTGATGAGCAGTTGAAAAGTATAGGCGCTACGGGCGATGTAGAACTCTCTGTTGTTGAAGGGGAGGTAACGGCAGCACTGGCCGACAACATCACTCCTGAGGAGAGACGTAACCCCGAGAACTACACGCCTGTGTTGAACGCCCCGTTCTATCCTTTCGAGAATCCGTATGCCAACGGCGGAACGTGGAACATTCCGGGCAGTGATGGAAAAGAGCATGTCCTCAAGATAGACTATGCCTTTGGCGACGAACCGCGTACCGGCTATGTCCATATGCCTGCGGTAGAGCGAAATACCTACTATACCATCTGCTGTCTGATGCGCAACGACGGCAAGATTACCATTGAATATACCGTAGCCGACTGGGACGATGGCGGCGAATACGAGATCGAGTTCAACTACCCGCAATATACCAATCCTATACAGCCGGAAGACGGGAGTACGCTGACAGGCAGCGAAAAATATCCCCAGCCGGAAGTATGGTACTCCGCGACCGACGAGGGCAGCTACACCTTCAAGTTCCAGATTACGGGCCCGACCGGCCAGAAATGGACTCCGACACTTGTGGACGGAACACAGGCGGATTTTAGAGTGCGGGTGTACCAGCTCTCAACCGATGGCAACTCCACCAAAACGTATCTGTATAGCAATCATCCGGATGACCCGCTTGTAAAACCAGAGACAGAAACCGATAAGATGGTAGACAGGCTCGTGGCATCCTCCGAACCCTACTACATTACGTTAAGCGCTTTGAATGCAGACAATGTGGATGACGAAGTAGGTCTGGCTATCTCCTACGACCGCAGCTGGAGTACCGACGGCAGTCAATTGCTGCTTATCAACGGCTTGACCAACAATCTGAAATGGGTGGGAAGCGAAATCGCCGAGGTCATCGTAATAAAACAGACTGAAGCGCCCATAGGTGAAAATGAATCTACCAATGACTGATGAGCTATGAGACCACTATTATACCATATTATTGCGTGTTGTGCGGTGTTATTTTTTACCGCCTGCGATAAGGAGTACGATATTCCCGGCGGCAACGCCACAGGAGACGGCAACAGCATCATCCTCGATCTTTCGTCAGGGTCGCTGCCCATAAGCCGTGCAGTGAACACGGAAGCCACCGGTGCGGAAGTCAGGGTAAGTCATATCGACGTGCTTATCTTCGATGAAAACGGCAGCAAGAAGCACCACGAACGGATCGGCGGCAGCGATACTGGCAACGGAACGATTGTTTTGTCGGCCAAGAGGAGTGATTTCGAGGTAAACGCGGGATACGAGGTATACCTCATTGCCAACAGCACTGCGGACGTATCAGTGTTTGCTGCCGATGATTTCGACATGACTAAATTACGGCAATTGGAACAGACAGACCGTGATATACACATGACGGGCTGTCCGGAGGCGGAAAATGTCCCGCAGGCCTTTCTTATGGACGGCATGGCGCACCTTGATGGCAGCACAGCCACAGAGGTTATCCTGAATGACGGCAACATGTCGAACGACACGAAGCTGAAAGCGACACTGCGCCGTGCCGCCGCGAAGCTCGTGATAAAGATTAACAAAGGTCAGTTCGTGGAGTTCGACAATAGCATCTCCGGTGCCGGTTACTACCTGCGCAACTCGCCTTACTCCACCTCCGTTCTGACGGGAGTGAACGCCGAAGCGGCTTTACGCACAACGGTCATGACTTCCAATGACTATTTCAAATGGACGCAGGATACGGAGGACGGACCCTATACACTGATTACCGTTACGGCTTACGCATACGCCCATTCTTGGGATAACGCAAGCTCGCTGGAAAAGGAGACGCGCCTGATTGTGAACATTCCGATGTCCACCATCCTGCACAACGAGCAGGGCGACTATGTTGATGAGAGCGGCGCTGTTGTGGACGACCCCGTAAAAGTACCTCACGAAAACAACTATTACCAGATTCCGGTGTGCGAGGGTACGGCATTGGAACGTAACACCTGCTACGAGGTCTCGCTGGCGCTCAACGTTCCGGGCGGTACCGACCCCTCAGAGCCGGTCGAACTGGGGCCGATAGACTACTCGGTGCGGGAGTGGGATGAACAGACCATCGACATCGGCGGCGAGACCGACCGTCCGGAATACCTCACGCTCAACGAGGAGGAGTTCGAGATGCACAACATAGATAAGGACTATACGACCCTGCAGTTCTCTTCATCGTCGGAGGTAAAAGCCGAAATTACCAAAGTTTACTATATCAATAAGTTCGGACAGGAACAAACATTGGAGAAAAGATACCCCGATAATCCAGATAGCGACGTATGGGGTGTGAAAACGACTACTTCTTCTGGGTGGTGGCCTTGGGAAGAGGAAACAACCACATGGAGTAATCTGTGCAAAATCCGTATCACCCCCGACAAAGGCATTAGTGGTAGTATTGATGTGTTCAGTGACGTACCAGAGAACAATGCGGTGCGCTATATCGAGTTTACCGTAACCAACGAAACCGGACAGTCCCGCTCGGTTACGGTCGCACAGTACCCCTTGACATATATAACCAATGTTGAAGGCCATTATTCATATCGGGATGACTTTAAGAGCGAGGCATCCGATGGCACATCCGGAGTTACAACTTGGCTGTTGCTCGCCGGAAAGAGTATCAATAAGGGCACAGAATATGCTTCAGCACAAGTACCATACGATGATCGCGATGCGTGGAGATGCGCATGTTCATGGGAGAACAACAGTTGGTCATATACTAAGAATGGTTCTAATGATCAGTTCTTCGGGTCAAAAGTTGCACAGGATTTCAATACAACTTCCGGTTTGTCCAGTATTAGATATGCCAATTGGACTGAACGTCGTGAAGGGCGTTGGATATATAGTTATACTTATAACACCACTACAGCTTTTATCGGTCTTAACAACCACCGTATGTACCATGTACAGATAACCGCCTCATCGGGCGAATATACCTTGGGTAGACCGAGGCTTGATGAGAACGGATATACCGACGATGGTCCCGACAATGCCGAACTGGTATCGCCGTCATTCATGCTCGCGTCGCAACTGGGTGCGGTGCTAGCTATAGACGCAAGAGAAGGTGCGGCACAGCATTGCAAACACTATGTGGAGGTAACGAGAGACGGAACAGTATACGATGACTGGCGACTGCCTACGGAGGCCGAAATAAACATCATATATAAGTTCCAGAATGATTCGGAGGTAATGGATGAAGTGCTTTCCGGCAACAGGTATTGGAGTGCATCCGGTCTTGTGCCTAAGCCCGGAGTTTGGAATCCGAGAGATCAAGCCATCCGCTGCATCCGCGACGCCTACGATGACAAAACGACCGACAATTAGTGCCGAAGAACAGATAAAAGGATAAGGCTATGATAAAAAGAATATCTCATACGGCAATAGCCTTGGCTGCCTTGGCGGTGCTGCTGGTCTCTTGTCGAAAAGACGACCTGCTGGATCCGCTGTCAGCAGCACGCGAAGGCTATGTGACACTCCGGTTCAATGCCGATGTCCCTGCCATGCAGGAGGTTTTGACCCGTTCGGTGGACCCCGACGGAGGCGGTGTGCAGGACATGACGCTGTTCTGCTTCGACGGCTACGGTCTCTTCATCACGACCGCCTCGGCAACGGTTTCGACAACGACCGCTACCACGGGATCATTTACCGCCGAAGTGCCCGAAAACACCCGGGCCATCCATTTTGTGGCAAACCAGAATATGACGGACTTCAAGGAGGACCAGTTCCGCAACCGCTCCGAGAGCGAAGTGATGGCGCTGCTCGAAGGCTCGTCCGGACGGATGATCTACTGGGGACGCTTCGTTTGCGACAGTGAGAACGATGCATCCATTGCCGATCAGATAAAAGATGCCGGAAACCCGATAACCATGCTCCGCAACCATGCGCAGGTTTCGGTGGTAAACCCGACCTATGCAGCCGGTGAGGTAACCGAAACGACCAACCCGTGGATTGTCGTTTCGGGATTCGTAGCGTACAACACCAACGCTTTCGGTACGGTGGCTCCCTACCACCCCGAAAAAGGCTTCAATTTCACGTGGGAAGAGTGGCAGACGGACGACTTCGTCACGCTTCCCCTGAAAGATGCCAAGATGAGCGACATCACGGATGTGACCACAGCCACGAACCAGTATATCTTCGAGAGCGAGAACCGCTCGGACGACCCCGTCAGCATCATCATACGGGGAAAAGCTGCAGGAGAGAACGCGGAGAAGTATTACCGCATCATGCTGGTGGACGAGAATGGCGAGCAAATACTCGTACGCCGTAACCACCACTACAAGCTGAACATCGCCGGCCCGCTTTCATACGGACAAGAGACCTTCGAAGAGGCACTGACGGCAGCGGCCACAAACAACGTCTGGATATCCATCTCCGACGACGTGAACGAAGTGGAGAACCAGAATTACATCCTCTCGGTCGCCGAGACCTACGTAGTGATAGACGCGGACGAAATAGGAACTGAGAAATTCCAGCTCAAATACACCCTTACGGGCAAGAAAGGGACGCAGATAACGGATGCCGACAGGCCCGAAATCACATGGATCGAGAACTCGGTAGCAAGACAAACCATCGATAATGCTTTTACCATCGAAGCTGGCGTCGGCAACGGTACCATTCTGCTTTCGCTGCTTCCTCTGGGCGATAACGAGAAACTGGAGGGTACCCTGCTCGTGAAACACGGGCAGCTGCAGCGCAAGATCAGGGTCATCACGGTAAAGAAACAGTCGTTCACCCCTTCATGGGTCGGCACGGCGCTGTATAACGATTTGAACAACACAGATCCCACCCAAGGGCGCCCACATGTGACGGTGATGTTCACCGTACCCGAAAGCTGTCCGGAGGAATTGTTCCCGATGAAGGTGTACATCTCCGTAAACGAGCTGGACATACGTGCCGAGTCGGGCATGGCGTTATCCGTGGTGCGCGAGGGCGACAAGGAATGGTACAGCAGCGGCGACATCCCGACAGAACCGGACTACAAGTACGTCTATACGGTTGAAAAACCGGGTGTGCAGCGCGTCTATTTCGAGAATATTCTTGAGCAGGATGCCGGGTACACCGGAACGCTCTATATCGAAGCGGAGCACTTCGAGACCATGACACGTACTTTCGCATTTACGGATCATACCCGTACCATAACGGTGGAGGGTCTGATGGAATACAGTGCAAATACGAGCGACAATTCCGGGGAGTTCGCGGACGATGAGTATGTGCTCTACCGCTTGGTGCCCCAGAAACGCGGTGCCCGTGTGACGTTCGACCTGCAACTGCGGGAAAAACCGATAGACAATCCGGATGCCCATCGGGAAGGTGAGCCTGTCAATGCGGGGCAATATGTGGAGTTCCTGCTCTATTCGCAGAACCTGAACTCCCTCAGCGAGACCCAAAGTCAAATCATGGACTATGACTGCGAGTTCGATCGTTACGCCACGGCCTCCGACGCATGGTGGCATACAAACAATCCGGAGGGTGGACGCATGATGATGTTCCGGCCCAAGGAGGAATATCTTAACTCGAATGGAGAATTTGTAAGTCCGAACGGAACCGGCAAATACTCCGTCTATATGTACACCAACAAGGCCAAGAGCGACGAGGTGGTGCGTATCGCCTCCAACCTGCACAGTTACCCGGCGATAATCCCGGCTAACGGGGATGCGCAGGGCTACTACAACGGCAACGAGTACCGAAGCGTTACTTTCGAACTGGCTAACTACAATCCGTTCCGTTTCGGCGCACGTGTGAACTATGCCAATACAGGGTGGCAAGGAGATGCCGACGAGCCGGACCGTTCGGGTACCGACGACATCCCCGAAAAGGTTACAGAGCTGAATTGGACCTACCAGCCCGACCAGCAGGTAGACATTGCGTTCGACCTGACGAGCTTCAGAGGTTCGGACGGCCAATCCGTCCATCCTTTCAAGGACGAAGAATTCGAGATCTACGGCTCTACGTTCGAAATCTACATCGACGCGCCGATGCTGCGTATCGACGAGGGACGCCTGTCGCAATACAACCTGGACGGTGACAAGCTAAAAGCCCATCCTACCATTCCGGGACGTTTCATCTACACGGCGAGCAGAGACAGAGAGAAAGAACGGAAGTACGGCACAGACGAGGCTCTGAATCAAGATGACACAGAAGGAGTGGACCAGTCGGGCGAGCGCAAGGTTCTGCCGTTTGTCACGAACACGGCGGTGAGTGCAGGCGATATTGTCATCTCTTCCGATCAGGAGCAGGTGGTGTTCTACTCCAAGACATTCCGCGTAACCAACAGTTCGATTACAGGAACGCTCAAATACAAGGATGACAACGGTGCCGAACAGGTTGTGCCTGCCGGAGCATTCGTTGCTTTCGAGCGGGTCAGCAACAACAGCCGTATTGGTGCCGTAACCGTAACTGCCGATGGTCAATACGAATTGCGTCTGCGCAAGGAGTATGCGTTCAACTGGTATACCGATCAGGTACAGTTCCACTACGAACTGAACGGCAAGGTTTACCACGGTCATGCCGACGGAGGAACTTTGGCAGACTTGTTCAACAATACGAACATCACGCTTACGCCGGAAAACTAATACATCGAAATAATCACAAGCGAAAAACTCCGGACACATCCACGTTCGGAGTTTTTCATCAGATATGCTACGGATAACAGATAAATGAAGATATTGAATATTACCATTCTCGCATGTCTCTTCTGTATCGGGATCGAATCCTGCTCGTATGCCCAGAAACGAGAAGAGACAAAAACGTTCCGCCTGCCTGACGTGCCTGACACGCTCACGGCGCCGGAGGACCGTGCGGCATACCTCTCCCTGCACTATTGGGACCATTTCGACTTCGCAGACACGTCGTTGATCTCCCGACCCGAAATCACCGAGCAGGCATTTGTCGATTTTGTCAGTGTATTGCCCTACACGCCGAAGGCGCAGCAGGCCGTCGATACCCTCTTCAGCCGCACGTTGGCAAAGAAGGAGATGCTTTACCACTTTATCGCGCTGGCAGACAAGTATCTCTACGAACCCAATTCGCCCATGCACGATGAGGAGCTGCATATCCTCGTGCTGCGTGCATTAGTGAATAACCCGCGACTGGACGAGGCCGACAAGCTCCGTCCCCGCTACCTGCTGGAAATGGCATTGAAAAATCGCCCGGGCGACGTAGCGGCGGACTTTATCGTTACCTGTCGGAACGGCAAACGCGTGTGCCTTTCCGAGATAAAGGCGGAACACACCCTGCTGTACTTTAACGACCCCGATTGCGAGGACTGTCGCCGCGTGAAGGAGCGGCTCGCTTCGTCCCCGACCGTGAACAGACTGCTGGAGTCCGGTCGTCTGAAGCTGCTCTCCATCTGCGTGGAGGGAAAGACCGCCGCATGGGAGCGGGCGGTATTCCCCGCCCGCTGGATAGACGGCTACGATGCCGGGCAGCGGCTCACCCGCGAACAGGTGTACGACCTCAAGGCAATGCCCACCCTCTACCTGCTCGATGTAGACAAACGTGTAATACTCAAAGATGCTTCGGCGGAGCGGATCGAGGCATGGCTGTCCGAAAGTTCCATCCACCCAAAGAATGATGAACGCCCCAAATAACGCACATAACGAAACCGGCTCTCCTCGAGTTACCAAGCCGAAAACGGAGGAGAAGTACCGCGAGCGACTGGGATTGGGCGACAACCTGCCACGAGATACACGCCAGCACTGTAAGAAACAGTACTCCAAGGCTGTGGAACTTCTGCGTTCGGACCGATATATCACGACACAGGAGGTCGCTGACTCCTGCGGTGTCTCCTATGCCGGTTTGGAACAGCACCTGCTGTTTTACCACAAGGATTTGGTAAAGCGACGCATCAAGATACGCGAGAAGGCGGTCGGACAGAAACGCAAGGGCGAGATAACAGGTCGGGGTACACTCCATGCCCCCCCCCTCGCCGGAAACAAAGGAGAAGTATGCCGAGGCAGTACGCCTATATGCCACCACACCAATGTCCGCCTTGCGGATAGCCAAGATGACGGGAATATCAAGAAATAGATTCTACGATTATCTGCACAACAACAATATTTTATTACCCCATCCCAATAAATTGCATCATCGTTTCGAGCGAGACGGTGATGATGCGCAGCAGCAGGTTGTAGATGTATTTCGGGTCGTCGTGCTCGCGGCACCAGTCGTTCGTGTCATTCTCAATCCAATATTGTGCTCGGAAAAGGCGTCTTGGCGGAATTTATTCAGAATTTGGGCGAATGTGCTCATCGTGCAAGATTATATATACTCTTTTAGTAGATGACAAAATATAAATTATGTTGTTATATGCCTAATTATTAGTTGTTTATATTTGCAAAAGTCCCTAAGAATCAGTATCTTTAAAGAAAAGTTTGCCCGCTTTTTCGTATGAAGACAACTGACTTTAAGGACTTGGGCAAAGTTAACCAAATCCTTCCGATGATGCAAGAACATTTTGGGAAATCGATGAATCTGGCCCGCATAAAGTTTATGGCTTTCATGCTCCATGCCCTGTGTGTAGTACAGACCGTAAGCCTCCATAAACTCGCGGCGGCAATGCCAACCTCTGTTGAAAGGGACTCCAACCTTCGCCGCATTCAAAGATTCATAGCCAAGTACGCCCTCAACTTTGACCTTGTGGCGCAGATGATATACTCTCTGCTTCCCGTCAAGACAGGGCTGGTGCTGAGCATGGACCGTACAAACTGGAAGTTCGGTGATTTCAACATCAACATCCTCATGCTCGGCGTGGCATACAAGGGGATTGCATTCCCATTGATGTTCAGCCTTCTGCCTAAGAAAGGGAACTCCAATTGGAAGGAACGCAAGGCAATCGTTGAACGATTTGTCCGGCTGTTCGGCTCCGAATGCATCGACTCTCTTGTTGCCGACCGGGAGTTTGTCGGCAAGGATTGGATCGGTTGGCTCAACCGCAATCATATACGATATTATATCCGGATCCGGCAGAATTTCTGGCTTGTCAAGCCTTCCACAGGGGAAAGAATCCGTGCATGGTGGCTCTTCAATTCCCTGAAAGTGGGGCAGGAAAGATTTTATTACAAGCTTTTCCTGCACAAAGGTGAGTACGTTTATCTTGCCGGAAGCCGAATCAAGAACTCCGACGGTGTGCCTGAACTTCAGATCCTCATCTGCTTCAAACGCCCGGAAAAGGGTGTCGACACTTATAAAAGGCGATGGGAGATCGAGACCGCATTCCGGGCTATGAAATCCTCCGGATTCAATATCGAAGACACGCATTTGCGCGACACAGAGCGGATTGCAAGACTTCTGGCAATGGTTTGTATTGCTCTTGTATGGGCGTATCTCGTTGGGGAACATAAAGATGAAAACGTAAAGCCTATAAAGACATTGAAACATGGACGTAAAGCCAAATCTTTAGTAAAGTACGGCTTGGAGGAAATCTCCAACGTGCTTTTTCGACCAATTTATGTCCCGAAATTTGATGTATTCAAATTTTTGTCATGTACTTAGATATACTCTAACAAAAGTAATCATTTCACCTCAATAAAAACAGAATCGAGGGGATTTATTCGCCCCTCGATTGTTGGTAATACTCTGATTGGATTGTATATTGGAGAAATCGTATTTAAGTAGTATTCTTTTTTAACGTCGTCGCCCGCGGCGTCTGCGCTGTTGTTCCTGCTGGGTTTGTTCCACTTCGTCGGGATCAAACCTCGGACGCAGCAAATCGTCCAGCAGGTAGCTGAACGAGGGTGTCAGGGTCGGAGCCGATTGGCGTTCGGGAGCAAGCGCCTGTCGGCTGTTCCGATCCAGTGCGGTGGCGATTTTCGAATAGCTGAACTGCCGGTCGATCTTCGAACCGTTGAACGGGTAGCCGTTTTTGGCAAACACGACCCCCTGCACGTCGGAGGTGCCTCCGCGCAGCCGGAACTCCTTGACCTGTTCCTTGCCCGATGCAAAGTAGAGCCCGTAGCGGGCGGTCAGTTGCTTGCAGAGCCGCTCCGAACGGTAACGGTCGTTGCGGTCGGAGATTGTCCGTCCGTTGTTGCCCACGCGGTTGAAGAGAATATGCAGGTGGGGATGTTCCCGGTCGCGGTGGCGGACGATGATAAGTTGTGTATCCTTGATCCCCGTCCGGTCCAGATACTCCACCGCAATGGAGAGCAGCAGTCGGTTGTCCAACCGGGCGGCATCCCGAGGCGAAAAGGAGAGTACGACGTGTCCCACGGGTTTCGAGACTCTGGGGTTCTGCGCAGCCTGCCGTTCGAATCCGCGGATGATGGAGGGCGTGTCCTTGAACAGAACACCCATCCCGGCCAGGCAATCGGCGCCCTTCCCGGGACCGAAAATGTATTGGACGGCTCCGCCGAAGGAGCCGCCTTTCGAAAGTTTGGCAATCATGGCAGTTTGTCGATTCGGGTGAGCAGCGCATCAATTCGGTCGACCAACGCCTGCCGCCGTTGGACGTAGTCGCCCAGCCCCGCGATCAGCATCAAGGTGTGTTTGAGCGGGTTGAAGTAACGCTGTTTGATTTGCAGGGCATTGGCCTCGAAACCTTCGGCAAGCAGTTTGCTGCGGATGTCGATGATCTGTACACGGAATTCGTCCAGCATTTCGTTGATCTTCAACGACAGACGGGTGGTCCCCATCATTCGTTCTTTTCGCTGGTTCCACAACTCGGGTCGTCCCTCGCTGTTGAAATAGATCTCCTGACGGAAACTGCCCGTTGTAATTCGGGCATAAATGGTTGCGAATCCGTCTTTTTTCGTTCTTCCCTTTCGCATCAGGAAGAGAATCCTGAAACTCTCTTGTCTCATGGTTTTGTAAAATTTAGAGGTTAACAAAACGCTGACAAGAAAAATCTATTGCGATGCAAAATGCAGCAGTTCAATGCATTATAAACAAAAAAGGTGGCAGTTTGCTCGCTTGGCTCCCGATTTGACCCCTTTGCCACCAAATTGCCACCCGAAGGTTTTCGGCGAAATACTTTTCGGGAGCGGAGGTCGGGATGCTAGCTGAATTGTTTAATATGTTGATATACAACTGTTTTGCTTTGTTTTGCATCCGGGCTTCCACAAAAAAAGGAGCCTCGAAAAAGGCTCCTTTGTGCGGATAAAGGGACTCGAACCCCCACGCCGTAAGGCATCAGATCCTAAGTCTGACGTGGCTACCAATTACACCATATCCGCATCCGTTTCGACAAAGGTAGATAAAAATTCACAATTCACAATCCCGAAATCCGATTTATCCAGCTTTTTTGGTTACTTTTGTAGGTAATTTTTGTAGAATGCCCCAACTCCTCACGCTCGTCCTTTCGCCCCGACAGGCTGCCGATGCCAGGTATTATACTTCGCTGGCTGCCCGCCGCATGGGAATCCGCGAAGATGAGATTGCGCTCGTGCGGGTCGTGAAACGATCCATCGATGCCCGACAGCGACAGGTCAAGGTCAACCTCTCGCTCGAAATCTATGTCGACCGCGAGCCACAGCCCGCTCCCGTACATTTCGACTATCCGTCGGTCGCCGGACGCACCGAGGTGGTGATCGTCGGATCGGGACCCGCCGGGTTGTTCGCCGCGCTGCGACTGATTGAACTGGGCCTGAAGCCCGTCATCCTGGAGCGCGGCCGCGACGTCTCGGCCCGCAAACGCGACATTGCGCAGATCAACCGCAACGGAGCCGTCGATCCCGATTCGAACTATGCCTTCGGCGAGGGTGGGGCCGGGACCTTCTCCGACGGGAAACTCTTCACCCGCAGCAAAAAACGGGGCGATTACAACAAGGCGCTGCAGACCCTGGTCTTCCACGGTGCCACGCCCGAAATCCTCTTCGAAGCTCACCCCCATATCGGGACCGACAAACTGCCGCGTATCATGCAGAACATCCGGCAGACGATTCTCGATGCCGGGGGCGTTTTTCGTTTCGAGAGCCGCGTGACGGATCTGAAAATCCGCAGCGGAAAGATCGTCGGCGTACAGTGCGGCGACGAGTGGATCGAAGGGGCGGCCGTCGTGCTCGCTACGGGCCACTCCGCCCGCGACATCTACGAACTGCTCCACCGCCGCGGGGTGCGCCTCGAAGCCAAGCCCTTTGCCATGGGCGTGCGCATCGAGCACCCGCAGGCCCTGATCGACTCGATCCAGTACCATTGCGAAACGCGCGGCGAATACCTTCCGGCGGCCTCCTATTCGCTGGTGAGCCAGGAGGCGGGACGCGGCGTCTATTCCTTCTGCATGTGTCCGGGGGGCTTCATCGTCCCGGCCATGACCGATGCCGCGCAGTCCGTCGTCAACGGCATGTCGCCCAGCGGCCGTACGTCGCCCTATGCCAATTCCGGGTTGGTTACCGAGATCCGGCTGTCGGATTTCGAGCACCTGCGCGGCGAATGGGGCGAACTGGCCGGCCTGAAGTTCCAGCAGCAGTTCGAAGAGGCGGCCCGGCGTGAGGGCGGCGACCACCAGATCGCCCCGGCACAGCGCGTGGCCGACTTCGTGGCCGGACGCGCCAGCGGGTCGCTGTCCGCCACCTCCTACATCCCCGGAATCATCCCCTCGCGGCTCGATTGCTGGATGCCCGACTTCATCGCCCGGAGCCTGCGGCAAGGGCTGACGACCTTCGGACGGCGGATGAAGGGCTATGTGACCAACGATGCGGTGGTGGTCGGGGTCGAGTCGCGGACCTCGACGCCCGTGCGGATCCCGCGCGACCCCGCTACGCTGATGCATCCCGGGGTCGAAGGCCTTTTCCCGGCGGGGGAGGGGGCCGGTTATGCCGGCGGGATCATCTCGGCGGCGCTCGACGGCGAACGGATCGCCGCGGCGGTAAAAAATTATGTCGGGTAATGAACCAAAAAACATGAAACGAGTCAAAGTCGTCATACCGGTCTATTCCGAGCGCCTGTCGGAGAACGAATGGCTCTCGCTGGAGCACAATACGGAGGTTCTCAAACGGCATCCGATCGTGCTGTTGTTGCCGCGAAGCCTCTCGATCGAGGCGGTGGCCCGGCGCTTCCCGACGGTCTGCAACCACGAGATCATCCGCGTGTCGGACGGTTATCTCGGCAAGGCCGGGATTCTGGGCTACAACCGCATGATGCTTTCCGCGGAGTTCTACGACCTGTTCGTCGATTGCGAATACATCCTGATCTGCCAGACCGATGCCTGGGTTTTCCGCGACGAGCTGGAGCTCTGGTGCAGCCGCGGATACGACTATATCGGCGGGACGTGGTGGCGGGCCGGCATCTGGTCATGGCCCTTCATCCGCCACTTCTTCCCCCGCAACCGGCGGTTGTACGGCAAGGTCGGCAACGGGGGACTTTCGCTGCGGCGTGTGGAGTCCTTCCGCCGCGGCTGCGCAGAGTGTGCGAAGCGCATCGACTATTACCTGAACCAGTCCCGGCATATCTATTACGAGGATGTCTTCTGGGCCATCGAGCCCCATGATTTCCGCTATCCTTCGATGCGGGAGGCCATCGACTTCTCGTTCGACAACCACCCCGACCGCTGTTGGGCCGTCACCGGGGGCGAATTGCCGTTCGGCTGCCACGGCTGGCTAAAACCGGCCCGTATCGAGTTCTGGAAACATTTCATCCCTGCCCGTTAAAATCTTTTCGCCATGGAAGCCAAGAACTACCTGTTGTTCGCCACGTTGTCCTATGCCTATTCAATTCTGCGGCCGCTGCAGGCCGAGATCCGGCGCCGCGGAGGCACGGCTGCCTGGTTTCTCGAACCGACCTGCCCCGATTCGCTGCAGGACGACGAACTGCGTCTGAAAACGGTCCGGGAGGTGATTGATTTCAATCCCGTGGCGGTCTTTACCCCGGGCAACTATATCCCGGACTTCTTTCCGGGGGTGAAGGTGGCGCTGTTCCACGGCTATGCCATTCAGAAGCGGATCGAGGCCGTAGACGACCACTTCACGATCCGCGGATGGTTCGACATCTACTGCACGCAGGGACCGAGCAGCACCCCCTTCTTCAAGGAACTGGAGAAAAAGTTCGGTTTCTTCCGGGTCTATGACACCGGGTGGCCCAAGGCCGACACCTATTTTGCCCCCGAAATGATGCGGCACCCGCAGAACCGGCGCCCGGTAATTCTCTATCCGCCGACCTTTACGAAGAATGTCTGCTCGGCCCCGTACCTGATGGCGGAGATCGGGCGCCTGGCGGAGTCGAAACCCTGGGACTGGATCATCACCTTCCATCCGAAGCTGACCGATCCCGAGATCGTGTCGGGGTACAAGCGGATTGCTGCCGAACATGAGAATGTCACCTTCTTCGAAGGCCCGGACAAGATGGGGCTGTTGCAGCAGGCCGACGTGATGCTGTGCGACAGTTCGTCGATCATTCTGGAGTTCATGTTCCTGGACAAACCGGTCGTGACGTTCCGCAATTCGCATCCCGGGCCGCACCTGATCGACGTTCAGCAGCCCGAGGAGGTGGGGCCGGCCATCGAGCGGGCCCTGACGCGCCCCGAGGAGCTGATGGAGGAGATTCGCGCCTATACGATGTATCACGAGCCGCACCGGGACTGCCGTTGTTCGGCCCGGGTGCTGGATGCCGTGGATGATTTTCTGGCCAGGGGTCGCGTGGGGTTGAAGCGCAAGCCGCTGAATCTGGTGCGCAAATGGAAACTCCGGCGGCAGATGCATTACTGGCCTTTCTGGGAGCGGCTGCGGGGCCGGTAGCGGTTGTCGGGTCGGCTTTTGTGAAAGCGGCTGCGGGGCAGTAGCCGAATGGAGGAAGGCCGCTTCGGCCCATCTCTTTTGGTCCCGCATCCTCATTCACCCTTCCCCGGGATCGGCGGGCTATTGGTGAAATCCCTTGATCATCAGTTTGACCCAGAGCGTCGACTTGATCGAACAGATCAAACGTCCGAGCAGGAGGATTTTCCGGTCGTAGAAACTCCGGCAGAATGCCGGGCGGTAGTATTTCTTCAGTACTTCCCAATTGCACAGGATGCTGTAGGCGAGGATGTTGGCCGTTTCGGAGTTCCATCTCTCGCAGCGCCTCATTTCGCGCCTCAACCGGGAGAAAAGGGTCCGGTTGGCCAGGTAGAGAATCTCGTTGCTGTATCCGAGGCGTTCGAACAGCCGGATGATCTTCAGCCGCGTGCGGATCAGGGTCTGCGGTTCGATGCGGCGGTGGAGCAGGCTCCCCGGCACGAACCGGTAGTGGTAGGTCGGGTGGCTGAACGTGACGATGTGGGTGATGTGGGCACAATACTGGATCGTGAAGATCTCGTCCTCGGCGTAGTGGAGCGATTCGTCGAAGCGCAGCTCGAGGCGTTCGATCGTCGCCCGGGAGAACATCTTGTTCCAGGTCCAGCCGAAACCGCGGTGGCGCAGCAGGTCCGCAATGACAGGCATGCAGTCGTTGTGCCCGGACATGACCCGGCAGTCGCTCATGGTATAGATACGGGTGCGGGGCGTTTCGCGGCGTCCGGGGCGCTCCTCGAAGAGATTCGTGAAGGCGATGCCGTCCTCGCCGATTCCGCTCTCGGCGAACTGCTGCAGGTGCTCGGGAACGACCCAGTCGTCGGAGTCCACGAACACCACGAATTCGCCCCGGGCCTCGTCGAGCCCCAGGTTCCGTGCTGCACTGACTCCGCGGTTGGGGCAGTCGAAGACCCGGATGCGCCGGTCCTGTGCCGCGTAGCGGTCGCAGACCGCCTTGCTGTTGTCCGTGCTGCCGTCGTTGATGAGCAGCAGTTCGAAGTCCGGCATGGTCTGAGCCAGAATGCTCTCGATGCAGGTCGGCAGGTACTTTTCCGCGTTGAAGACCGGGATGATGACCGAAATAAGCATGGTGTTGCGGGCGTTGTGTCAGTGTTTGGATGGCAGCGTGTCGGGAGCCGTCTCCGCGAGATGGCTGTCGAGCCCTTTTTCGCATCGGGTGCGATGCGCGCGGAGGCTCTCCAGATAGCGTTGCTCATTGATCTTGCAGTTGTCGCGTGCGGCTTTGCCGTGGTAGAGGTGGAAGGCGATTCCCTGGAATTTGATCCTCCGCTGCCGGACCCCGCTGTTACGCAGCCGGAGCCCGAGTTCGGTATCCTCGAATCCCCACCCTTCGAATCCTTCGTCGAAGCCGTTGATCCGGATCAGGTCATCGCGCCAGATGCCCATGTTGCAGCTTCGGGGGTTGTGCTCGGGGGCCAGCGCACGGTACAGGCGTGCGGCAAAGGGGTTGCGCATGGCATTGCCCCGGCAGGAGATCCCCTTGCTCCAGGCCGACAGTGCACGGCCGGGGTGGTTGCCGTCGAGGAGCTCCTGGGTCCGGGCGGCTGAGATCATGCCGCGGGAGCCCGAAACATAGTACCCTCTTTTGGCAAAGCCGAGGTGGTCGCGGATGAAATTCCGTTGCAGGATCATGTCTCCGTCGACGAGGATGACGTAGTCGCTTTGGCTGGCGGCAATGGCCCTGTTGCGAATGGCGGCAGCCCGGAATCCGCGGTCTTCGTGCCAGATGTGGCGCAGCGGAACGGGGGAGATGGCGGCGAAACGCTCCACCACGTTGCGGGTACTCATGCCCGATCCGTCGTCGGCGATCAGAATCTCCGACGGCATCGTGCTCTGCCGCATGACGCTTTCGAGACAGAGTTCGAGCGCGCGGGGCCAGTTGTAGGTGGCGATAATCAACGAAACGGTCATGGCATGGCTGTCTGTGGTATTGTGTAACAAATGTAGCAATTTATCCTTTACGGCATTACGTTACTCGTGTCTAATTATATAAATGGCCGTTTTTTTCGATTACTGCATTCCGTTGGCCTGAGAATTAGCACAGGGAATGGATTTGTTTGTATTCTTCTGTATTCCAGCTTGTTGCGAGTAGCCTGCCTGTGATGATATTAAAAAATATGAAAAAAATTCGAAAATTTTTTAATAAAAGCTTGCGCGGATGCTTTTTTCGCTTTATCTTTGCAGTGAAGTTTTAAGGTTCATTTAGGTTAGTAGTTTTAGGTTGGTGAGGAAACTGTGGAAGACGGACCAGGTCCGGATTCCGAGTTTCCTTTTTTTTGTTTTCCGGCAGCCGGGTTCTTGACGGCCTTAGCTCCGGAATCTGGGATCTCCCTGTCTGGTTACCTGGTGAATCGCCCTCTCCCGAAAACCTCGAATTTTGTCCCTTTTCTCTTAAATGATTGTCATTCAGCGATTATCATGAAATTTTCGGGATAGAATTGGTTTGCCAATGTTACCAAATTGTTAAATATATTTAATATATTCGTAAAATATTTGCATAATTCAAAAATCGCCCTTATCTTTGCAGTGAAGTTTTAAGGTTCATTTAGGTTAGTAGTTTTAGGTTGGTTGAGGAAATCGGCAGGTTGTGCCGGAAATCCGGTACTAAGACCCGAGGGCGGTGCTCGCCCGCGGCGTCGAATACCTCCGATTGACCCTCATTTTTGGAGGGGGTGGTTCCCCGCCAAAAAAAAGGTTCCCCGTCGTGAGACTCGGACCCTTTTTTTGTTTTATACCCTTTCCGTTTTATCGCTCTCCCCGGATTTTTCGGGCCGCGGCGGTTTCCCGCCTCCCTGAATACCCATCCCGGATGCTCTGGTTATGTGCTGCACCTTCGGTCGGGATGGGCATCTTCCGTGTGAATCGCGGGGTCAGCGGATCCCCAACTCGCTTTTGGGGATCGGAACCTCGACGGCCCCGAGTGCGTAGCACCCGATGTCGTAGGGGTTGTAGTAGAAGGTGATCCCTTCGGGAGTGATGCGGAAATTCTCCGTCGGGGCAATGTACTCCGGGAAGAATCCCGCCCGAGTGAGTTCTTCATCGGTCGAAGCGCCGTATTGTTCGGCAATGTGCTTGCGGATCAGCCCGTCGAGGCGTTGGAGCTCCTCCGCGGTGAAGAGGTCGGCCAGCGAAAGTTCGAATCCGTCGGTGAGTGAATAGGTGTGGCATTGGGTTCCGTACATGCCGTGCGCACCGCCGGTGTAGCCGGCCCGGGTGATGATGTAGCAGAGCAGTGAATCCTGCACCGAGGCTTCCGATTCTACCGAGATCTCGTATTGGCCGCCCTTCGGGGCGTTCCCCTCCGGGAGATAATTGTTGAGAATATCGTTCAGGAAGGCTGCGGCGCCCTCTCCGGCTGTTCCGGAGAACTCCTCCAGTTGGAAAAAGTAGCCGATGTTGGCCTGTTCGATCAGCTCCAGGGCCGGGGATTTCGCGGTGTTCTCGATCGAGAGGAACCGATAGTCGACTTGACAGCTGTTGCCGTTCCGGCATAGAAGGGTGTCGAGCGTCATCGTTGTGAACCGGGGCGGCACGGGGTGTTTGGAACAGGCACAGGTGCAGAATGCGGCTGCGAGGATCAGGACGGGTCGGATTTTCATGGCGGAATGCGGTTTTGTCCGAGGGTAAAGATAGGAAAAAAGCGGGACCCGGCAAGAAAACCGAAAAAAAATCGCAGATTTAGGGGGAAAATTTTGGAGATTCAAAAGAAGGCGCTATCTTTGCACCACAAAACGAAACGAGGTGGATTCATCTAAGGGTTAGGATACATGCCTCTCACGCATGACATAGGGGTTCGAATCCCCTATCCACTACGAAACCTGCTGTAAATCAGCAGGTTTTTTGTTTTGCCCCCATTTTTGCCCCCATTTTTACGCATTTCCATGAAAGTATAGAGATTATATCTATGACTACTCTATGTTTTTGTAATTTGTTTATTATTAGATAATTGCATTAACTCTCTTGCCTTGGGGATATTTACGGCAATCTTCCTTCCGTCCCGCTGGATAGCTGCAGCATACTTCGGATTCTTCAGAAAGTTATGGGTTTTGTTCCGCCCCCAATGAAAAGTCTCTGAAATCTCCTTATAGCCAAATGCCCATTCTGAATCTTGTTTGCTCTCTTCTTCTTGAATCAGGGGTATGGGAGGGGTTTCCACTTCATCTGTGCTGTTTGGGCTCTTATCCGATGGGATGAAGTGTTTGAGGAATCTGTTCGTGTAGTCTTTCTGAAGGGATACACAACCACGAACTAACAGGATGAAGTCCCGTTCTTGGCGTAGTTCTGCATTCCTGTTGGCTTGCAGTTCAGCATTGATGGCTGCAAGGGTTTCCTTGGATGGCACATCAAATAGCTCTTGTTCTTGTTTGATTTCCTGCAGACGCTGGCGGCAGGTTGTCTTCTGACTATCACTTAACAGGCTCAGTGCGTCTTCTGCATGGTCAAATAATGTTGAAAGGTACTTTGAATATCCTTCCAGACCTTGAGTCTCTGAAAAGCCGTTATAGGTGGATGGGGCTTCATCTAACAGATGAGCATACTCACATCGTTTTAACTCTCTGAGTAAATTATTAATTCTTTCCATATTCTTCATTTGTATTATAGTATTCAACATTCAATGTGGGAACAAGCCCATGTTTGGCATATTCCTGCATCATAATCGCCTGTACTTGCTCGACTGGCATTTGGCCGTTCATTACGACCACGGCATCATGAATGCCTAAAGCTGCCATGCCTCGTTTTCTGAAAAGTACATTGAGAGCAGGTGTAAAGATGCTGCTTTCGAGCTGCATCATTTTGTGGGGAATCTGAATCTTATCTTTCGTACTTCCGTCGGAATAGGTTATATATTCCCCATACGCGTCACATTCCATGTGAAATTTCCGTTTGTAATATCGGATGATCTTCATGACAGTTGGATACTTGCCTTGAAATGATTTTGCCCACACATTGCCTTCTTGCACATTCTTGGAGTAGGAATAAAACACTTTGGCAAACATCAGCTGTTTGACTTGGCTTCGGTCATAATCGGGGAATGCCATCATTATATCATCCCACAGCAAACCATGGGAGGTCCGATACATATACTCCCAAACATCCTTCTTGATTCCTCTGACCTTTGCAACTGTATCTGTTTCTATATTACTGTTAATCAGTAAATTGCAAAGAATATTCATAAAATAATGGAAATTATTATAAGGAATATTATTAAATAAAAAAGAAGAAATTAAATAATATATTTTAATAAAACTATTAGAAGAATTAAAAGAAGAATATATACTTAACTTATTGATTGATAAATAATAATCTAATATAAAATAGTTAAACAACAAAGGATGTGAGTTCCTGCAATCTATGGAGTATCTGATGTTGGTAAACCTCTTCAGTAACTTTGGTAACTGTGTGCCTATGTGATAATACCTTCCATTGGAATCGCTACTCTCAATCTCCTTGTATGTCTTACTTGTTATTTTATCTATTATATATTGATAATGCAACTTGCTGTACGTTGACGGGAAAGGAAATGTTGACATAAACATCTCTAATCCTTGTTTATCCTCAATCTTCAGCTTGCGGACATTCGCATTGTAGCGTTCGATGAATTTCGTACCATCCTCGCACAAGTATGTTTGTGCAACACTTTTGGCAGTCTCTATATTTTCTTGATGACGTTCTGCAAGGAGGTGTTGCAATCTGTCTAAATCTTCTTCAACTTTCTTGTTGATGAATTTCTGGGGATGGAATGTTTCTGGAGAAATGAGCCTGTACAAAGACCCACTTCTTTCCAAAATCATTTTGAACTGCAACGTGTTGAGCATATAGTTATAGTAGCGATATTGCTTTTGCAATATCACTGTGGATAGAGCAAACCATCCCTGTTCATTACTCAAACCGCGTATGTACAATTGGTGGAGAAGAGTCATGAAGTGGATTTTCGTAATCTCTCTGTTTGGTTTGGGGAGATTATGGACAATTGGTATGAGCTCTCCTATGGGATTGGGTTTGTATGTAAGAGCCATCTCTTGCAGAGGAATGGGTTTGCCTGCAATTTCTGCGTCAAGGTATTCAGAGGGCTGGCGCCATTCATTTAACGGATTACTCACATAGTCTATATAGGCATCCACAAGCTGTGAAATTGTTTTGTAGGGTGGATTATATATTATTAACTCTTTCATAATCTTATAATTTGTAAACAGCATTGCTATAAGCGCCCTTAATACAAAACCCCGTGGGAGGGGTTAGTATAGATACGTCCTGTTGCCTGAATATTTCTCAGCTATATTTTCTTTGATACCGAACTTTTCAACTAACCAAACTATTTATATATAAATAACTAAACAAAGTAGAAAAGTATGAGAACAACACGTAATCAATCCGAGTTCACCAAAAAACGCATCAGTGATGCAATGAAGCTCAAACATCAACAACGTACAGAAGCAGAGAAAAAACAAACCGCTGAGAAACAGTCGCAGTCTATGAAAAACTATTGGAAAACGATTCCAACTGTATCTGAAACTGAGAAATAAGCTTGGGAGTAAAAACCTCTACCATCAGAAGATGATAGAGGTTTTCGCTTCATAGACACGTATCCAGTGGGATATCAATGTATAAACTCCTTTTCAAATATTGAATTAATACACTGTTAATCAATATATTAAAATGTATCTATTCAGAAATAGACCACTGGTAACAATAGGCATCAGAACTGTTTGGCGAATATAGAGATGCGTATTTTTATACAGTCTCCAAAATCGCCAGTGCTTTACTGAGCGCAGATATAGAAGTGTTCATTATCCCATCCTGCATTAATGCTGCTATAGCCTCTGTATCCGAGTAATGCTGCAATCATTTCAATTTCTGCCTTGTTAGGCATGAAGCTGAAAGACGTTGAAAATACTCCGTATGCGGACTCATACACTTCGTTATTATTTAAAAATTCTGAAAATTCTTGAATGTTGTCAAACATAATTTAAAAAAACGCACTCCTGTTGTTAACCTAGCGACGACGGAGTACCTTAATCGTCGGTCGGTGAAGTTATGGCCTGATATCCATAGATATAGGCATAGTAATCCCCTGTAGGAATGTAATGTGCCATTCCTAATAGCTTCATCAGAAGCCTTCGCATATCTGTAAAGGGTTGCTCTCTTTAGAGAGTGTAATGGATTTGAGTAGCTATCTCAAATCCCAGTGAAAACAAGTTAGCAACTCTTGTTTTCTGAAAAAAGACTTGTACTTTGTCTTTTTCGTTGCCTTGGCTTTTGTCAAGTCAGCGCTTTATTAACTTGACAATGCAAAGATATGTTTTAGAAAGGTTTTTTCCAAATAAAATTAGGAAAAAGCGTGCTTTTTTTGAAAAAAAATAAAAATACAATTAATGTTGGTCTATTTGTTTGCATTTGTGGTCAATAAGTTGGTTTTGAAAGGCTATTATAAATATTTGTAAAGCTTCCGGATGGTCATAATTGAAGTTCCAGTAATGGCGCTAATCTGTCTCAACGAAAGCCCCTTTCTTAATAAGGAAATTTCTTTTGAATACTGTGCCTTCATCTGCTCATCTGTTTTCTTATAGGTTGATGGGCGACCCATCTTAATGCCCTCTTTACGACATTTGGCAATATGCTGCTCTCTACCACTAGCCATACGTTCCCGAATAGTCAGGCGTTCCATTTGAGCAATTTCAAGCAGGATGGTACAAATCAAAGAAGCAATGGGGTTGATTTTCCCTTTGATAAGCGTTTCAAGGTTGTAGTTTTTTACATAGAGGCATATTCCAAGTTCATTGAGGAGTTGGATGACCTTCAAGGCTTCAAGTGTATTTCTGCCCAATCTTGAAATTTCCAAGACACATACTCGATCAATAGAGTGCGTTTTGACATACTCCACCATCTCCATGATTTCGGGACGCTCCTCATTTTTCTTGGCGCCACTGACCTTGTTGGCAAAGACCCTTTCAATATTCCATCTCTGCTGCTGGCAATATACCGTCAACTCATTCACCTGTCTATTGTAGTCTTGGCTATTTGTAGAAACACGACAAAATAGTACAACCTTCATGTTATTGAATGTTATAAAGTTTCTTTACCTGCTTTACATAATCTGAGGTCCGTTCTACGGCATGGTCAATTACATTAACCAATTGGTCAAAGTATACATCCTCAATAACACTGATGATGGTCATGTCATTCCCGCGCAGCTCTATATCAAACAGGTCCTTCCCTTCATTGTACTTAACGAACACCCATCCCCGATGCTTGAATCCGTTCACCATGAATGCCAATCCCTTGTCATCAGGAAGTGCCGTGGGGCGATGAAAGCCCCACGAAAACACTACCATCAATTGTGTACGGAGTATTGAAAGAATGTAGTCAGCCATAATTTAGAAGACCTTGACAATAGACTCCCATCTCAAAGAGCGCCAAGCCCCTTTCTCAATATCAAAGTAGGCGGTTGTGCTGTACAACTCGCGGCTGCAACCTTTGCCATTGATATACTTTTCAACCAGACTCTTTGAGGTCGTTCCCCATGCCTCACGCACCTCACCATTCTTTTTGATATAGATGAAGTGAGCAACTCCGCTGCGCAGCTTCTCTTTCAAAGACTCAATCATCATAGCCTTCGCACCTGCTATCAAAAGATTCTGCGTGCGGTCTGCTATCACATTCATCCGTACAGCCGTCGTGTCAGTAATAATCAAAGCATTCATGTTTTTGTAAGATTTTTTATTACACAATCAATAATTTCTGCGATACTTCGTCGGATCCCACTTCCATCCCATCAAGTTGTACAGGCACTCCACTGCGTGAAAATGCGAGCAGCATCCCATGACCTTCTTGCCGTCAATGTCCCAAATTCCCCAACCGCTGCCTGAACGACTGATGTGATATTTTCTTGCCTGTACCATAATTGACTTTTGATGTATTGTTTAACCCTTTTCTTGTATTGCAAAGATACAACATAAATCAATTGTATACAAATATTTCGCCCTGAAAATTGACATATACAGCAATTATTTTATCAAAAAGGCATATTTAATACACATTCTGCGGCTTTTTTATTAACTTTGTATTTGATGTATATGTCAACCAATTGAAAAAGATGGAAACCAAGGTTACAATTACAGATGAATTGCGAGTGAAAGAACTGCTCAAGGAGCGTGGCATGATGATGAAAGACTTTGCAGAACAAATCGGCATCAGCCGTGAGACTCTGACCAGAGCCCTGCAGGGAAATCCACAATATTCCACACTCAAAACTATTGCTGACGGGCTTGGACTATCTGTCCGTGATCTGTTCAAACCCCAACAAGAGCAACTCCTTCAAGGTGTGATAACATATAATGGAGAGGCCTATGTGATCCGTAATCGCGAGGAGTTTGATGCGCTGGTTGACATCATTCATCATGGAGTGGATAAGTAAATAAGAGGCAATATGGCAAAGAAAGCATCTTTTTCCTATATACAGGCTGAACAGTCCCTCAAACAACTTGCAGGGCAACAGCTCCGTGATACGCTTGGCTATGAGTTGCTACGCACTTTCTGCAGTTATGGAGATGCAAGCATTCAACGGCTCATTGACGGTAAAGGCAATGAAGCAAAGGATGGCTGTACACTCCTTGTCAAGAAAAAAATGGCTTACCGCCCTGTTGAATCGGGTGATCTGACGGATACACTCCATGCTTTGACAACAGACAAGGATATTGCTAAAAAGGAACCGCGCCTGTACGTTGTCTGTGATGGTACAAATGTGCTGGCCTACGACCCCAAAGAGGATGATATATACAGCAATACCATTGATCTGCTGTGGAAAGATTTTGACTTTTTCAAGCCCTTGGCAGGGATTGAGAAGGTACAATATGCAGAAGAAGCAGAAGCGGATGTCAAATCTGCAGAGATGATGGCGCGTATCTATGATGATATACGTCGTTACAATGATGTACATGATGAACAGCAGATTCATTACCTGTAATAGTCAAGACTTGTTCTGACATTTTCTATACTATCGGGCAAAAAAAGTGTCCGATGCCATCTGCGAAGATACGCAACTATTCTCACTCTCACAACCTGGTGAGCCAATAACCTGCTCATCAGGTTGTATTTTCCCTGCATCCTGCAATTGATATCTCCTTGCCACCTCCATTCCTTCGAGGAAAGTCTGCATGGGTGTTTTCCCGAAACAGTATTTCCCGGAGTGCGTCCTTTGCGTGTTATAGGAGTTCATCCAAGTGTCAAGGTCTGCCTGCAGTTGTTCTATCGAGGTGTATATCTTCTTCCTGAAAGCGATGGCGTAGAATTCGTTCTGGACAGTCCTGTTGAAGCGTTCACAGATGCCGTTTGTCTGCGGGCTCTTGGCCTTGATCTTGGAATGGTCTATGTCCTCGATGGCCAGATACAGTTCGTATTCATGTGTTTCCCTGTTTCCGCAGTATTCGGTTCCCCTGTCCGTGAGCATCCTCATCAGTTTCAGGTCATGCTGCTCGAAGAACGGAACCACCCTGTCATTGAGCATGTCCGCCGCCACGAGCGCGTTCTTCCTGTCGTAAAGTTTGGCGAATCCGATTTTGGAATAGGTGTCGATGACCGTCTGCTGGTAAATGTGCCCCACGCCTTTGATATACCCTACATAATAGGTGTCCTGCGCCACAAGGAAGCCTGGATAATAAGTCTCTATTTCCCCGTGTGCCTGTTTCTCCGCCTTGGCTTTTTCCAGCGCGGCCACCTGGTTCTCGTCAAGCACGATGCCTTCCTGCTCCACCTTGGTCGAAAGTGCCTTCAGGCGTTTCTGGAAGGTCTCCATGTCATGCCTGAGCCAGATGGAGCGCACTCCTCCGGGAGATACGAGTATGCCTTTCTTGCGCAGCTCGTTGGATACGCGTACTTGTCCCAAAGCCGGGTTGGCTATGGCCATCTGCACTACAGCCTGCTCTATGCGCTCCTCCACGCGGTTCTTTATCACCGGCTTTTTACGGGAAATCTCCTGCAGGGCCAGTTCTCCGCCCTGCTCGTACAGTTCCTTGAAACGATAAAAACTGTCACGGCTGTATCCCATAATCTTGCAGGCTCGTGACACGTTTCCCAACTGTTGGGACAGCTCAAGCAGTCCCAGTTTGTTCTTGATGACTTTTTCTGATGTGGTCATAACTTAATCTGCTTTTATGTTACAAATCTACTCTTTTTATGCGTAACTGTCAGATTAAGTCTTGACTAATTCACATTACCTCAATCTCTTCATGTCCCGTCTGCTGTTCTGTTATTTTGCTGAGGATACAGGTCTGTTTCCTGAAGCAAACATGTTCTCCAACGCTCTGAAAACATGCACCAAGAGTGATGGCGGTGACCTTGCGCCTTTCATTGAGCAATTGTTCCTTGCCATGTCAACCAATGATGAGGCGACCCGCAGCAACATGTCTGAAGCTGTCCGCCGGTTCCCATATGTCAATGGCGGACTGTTCAAGGAGCAGACGCCTATTCCTGTGTTGAGTTTCAGAACCCGTCTGCTGATGATTAAGTGTGGAGAATATGACTGGAAACAAATCAATCCAGACATCTTTGGATCCATGATTCAAGCTGTCATTGCTCCTGATATGCGTGCAGGCTTGGGCATTCATTATACCTCTGTCACCAACATCAAGAAGGTCATTCAGCCACTCTTTCTGGATGCTCTTGTTGATGAATACACCAGCAGCAAGGATAATCCCAAACGGCTGAATCAACTGCTTGTAAGACTGTCAAAAATCAAGTTCTTTGACCCTGCGTGCGGATCAGGAAATTTCCTGATTATTGCTTATAAATCCATCCGTGAGTTGGAAATACGCATCTGGGACCGATTGCGAGAGCTGGCATCTGGTCAGGGTATCATGCCCTTCTCCAATATCAAGCTGACGCAGTTCTATGGAATAGAGATAGACGAATATGCCTGTGACACGGCACGACTGTCACTTTGGCTGGCAGAGCATCAGATGAACAACCGCTTTTATGAGGAGTTCGGTTCACGACCAAACCCGCTCCCTCTGCACCAGAGTGGCAATATTGTTTGTGGTAATGCCTGCCGTATGGACTGGGAGCAGGTGTGCCCACACTTCGCTGATGAAGAGGTCTATGTGATGGGCAATCCGCCGTACCTGGGGAGCAGCTTGCAGAGTGATGAACAAAAGGCAGATATGGAACATGTCTTTTACCCTCACAAAGGATGGAAGAATCTGGACTATATCGCGTGCTGGTTTTATAAAGCCGCTCAATATATAAAAGGAGAGAACGCTTGCTATGCTTTTGTCTCCACCAACTCCATTTGTCAAGGTGAGCAAGTTGAACTTTTGTGGAAGCACATTCTTAACGACGAGCTTGAAATCAAGTTTGCCTACACCTCATTCAAATGGAAGAATAACGCCAAAAGTAACGCGGGTGTCACTTGTGCGATTATTGGTGTTGCCAATAAGAAAATGATTAAGAGTAAAACAATTTACTCTGAAAATACAGCCAAAACTGTCTCAAATATCAATGCCTATCTTTTAGAGGGGGAAAACATATATGTATCTAAAAGATATTCACCAATGGCAATATTCCCGTCAATGAATTATGGCAGCAAACCTGTTGATGATGGGAATCTAATATTATCCCCTCAAGAAAAAGAAGACTTCTGCACAAAATATCCTCAATACGCAAATCTTATAAAGCCTCTAAAAGGAGCTAAAGAATTTATAAACGATTTAGATAGATTCTGTTTTTGGATAGATGACAATCAATTATCTTTTGCTTTAAACAATCCTGAAATAGCAGAACGGATTGAACGAACTCGTACCTTTCGGTTAAAAAGTCCTGATGCAGGAGCCCGGGAATTAGCCAAACGTCCATATCAATTCCGGGAGTATTTCAATATAGAGAGTAATGCTATTATTATTCCTGCGCACTCTTCAGAAAATCGGGATTACATACCTATTGGCTATTTTGAAAAAAACGAACAGGTTGTTATTCCTAATTCCGCCTTTGCCGTCTATGATGCGGAATTGTGGCTGTTTGGGGTGCTGACCTCCAAGATGCACAATATCTGGGTGCGGGCTGTGGGAGGAGCATTAGAAACACGGATACGTTATTCTGCAACCTTGTGTTACAATACTTTCCCATTTCCCAAGATTTCAGCAGAACAGAAAGAGGAGCTGACAGCTCTTGCAAGGGAAGTATTGGGGGTAAGAGCAGAGCATATAGAGATGACGTTGGGAGAGATGTACAATCCTGAAACAATGCCTGTGGACCTGCGTCTGGCGCATCAGGCGTTGGATGCAGCCATTGAGCGTTGTTACCGCCCTGAGCCCTTCCTTTCAGATGAGGAGCGATTGGAATACCTCTTCAAACTCTATGAACGAATGACAAAAAAGAAGTAAAGATGTCCAAACAATGGTTTGCCGAACGTAACGGCTACAAGAAAGTAGATGACGTGCTTGTCAGAGAACGACTTACAGAGCCGTTCATGAATGGCATAGTCAATATGTATATACAACTTTTTGAACAAATTAGGAAATTTAATGGCTCTGATAATTTATTTCTTGAGTTGGATAAATATATTCATGCTGAGTTATTAAAAAGGGATTTGTTCTCATACGAAGACCTGACTGCAATATTTAATTTACTAAGAGATAGACAATTAGCATGGTATGAGTTGTTTAGTCTTTTAGAGTGCTCTTGGCATTTCTTTTTTTCTAACAGAGATTATGTATATGCAGGATACATTGATAAGGAGGCGAACCGAATCTTTGAAAGAGAAAATTATGCATATCGGATGAATCATGATACAGGTGATATCATTGAGGTTACATCTGAAATGGAGATTGATTCTATCAATGAAGCGTTGCGTAATCCTGTTGACAGTGTAAGAACCCATATTGAAACAGCCATTAAACATCTGTCTGCATCTCAAAAGGCTCCAGATTACAGAAATTCTGTCAAAGAATCTATCAGTGCCGTAGAGGCTTGTTGCAGAAATATTACAGGAGAGACAACCCTTGATAAAGCAATTGCGAGATTGGAGGCTAAAGGCGTTGTTATTAACTCTGAAATGAAGAAAGGTTTTGCTAAATTGTATTATTATACCAACGATGAAGCAACGGGAATACGCCATGCCTTGATGGATAATGGTAATGTTCCGACAAGCGATGAGGCTATCTATATGTTGGTTGTTTGTAGCGCTTTTGTCAACTACCTAACCAAGAAGAATATTCAATAATATGGCGGAACTGTATCACTATACAACAACAGCAAGTCTTCTTGGAATGTTAAAGGATTGTTCCGCAGAGGATCCTTATCTGACTATATGGGCAACACATTGTAATTATTTGAATGACAGAGCGGAGTTTTTACTGGGAGAAGAACTTTGTTGTAAAGCTATATGTGAGTATGAGGAAGAACAGTGTATTCCTGAAAATGAACGGGTAAGAAGTATTGTAGAGGACTCTACAATAAAAGAATATAATAAAAAATCTTATGAAGTAGGATCTGCATTGCCCTCTCGCATCCATGAGGGTTATCCTTATTTATTCTCTCTTTCTCGGGCAAAAGATTCACTCCCCATGTGGGGATTATATGCCAAAGACGGTAATGGAATAGCTATTGTATTTGATGAGGAAGCACTCCAACAGGAATTTAGAGGGCAGGATTGTATTTATTGTCAAAAAGACAATACCTTACCCATAAAAGCAACAATAGCAAAGTTGTATGTTGATAATATTCAGTTAAGCAAAGAGGCTAATCGTCTTACTACTATATTAATATTAAAATTAATATATAAGAAGGTTAGCTCTTATATCAAACACAAATCATTTGAGTTTGAGCAGGAGTTTAGGGTTGTTGCTACTGAATCTTCCCATATATTATTTAGAGAAAAAGCAGGTCTAATTGTTCCGTATGTTGAGCAAAAAATACCTGTAAAGTATATCAAGGGTATTATTGTAGGTCCTACGGCTGACTTTGACAGGATGAAAGAGGCTCTCTCTATCTTCTTAATAAATAAGAATATTAATGTCCGTAAAATAAATATTATTCAATCGGAAGTACCTTATAGGGGATAAAATTATGGAAAACCTTGTCAATATATCCTACAACCAAACAGGGGCTTCAACGGATGTTGATGCCATGGGTATGCGTGAAATGCAGCGCATGGTCTATGAACAGCGCACCCGCAAGTACCTTCTTGTCAAGGCGCCGCCCGCATCTGGAAAAAGCCGTGCATTGATGTTTGTTGCTCTGGACAAGTTAGCCAATCAAGGGATCAAAAAGGTGATTGTTGCAGTGCCTGAAAAGACGATTGGCCGCTCGTTCAAAAGTACGGAACTCAAGCGCTTTGGATTCTTTGCAGACTGGCAGGTGGCAGACTACTTCAACCTGTGCAGCGGTAGTGATGACAGTCGCAAATCCGCCCGCTTCAAGGAGTTTCTTAGAAACAGTCCCAACAAGGTTCTTGTGTGCACCCATGCCACGCTGCGCAATGCCTTGAAAGAGGTGGAGAATGAGGAGCTGAACGACTGTTTCTTTGGGATTGATGAATTCCATCATGGTTCAGCAGATGCCTACAATGATTTGGGAGAACTGATCCGCCGGTTGATAACCTCTACATCTGCTCACATTATGGCTATGACGGGTTCCTACTTCCGTGGAGATCAGATTCCTATTCTCCGCCCAGAAGACGAGCAGCTATTCATGCCTTCTGTGAACTATGATTATTACAGACAGCTCAATGGCTACAAATACCTCAAAAGTCTGGGATTAGGTTATCAATTCTATCAAGGAAAATTCATTACGGCAATTCCTGAGGCTCTGGACACAACCAAGAAGACCTTGATTCACATCCCGCCTGTACAAGGCAGGGAATCCTATGCAAAGAAATATGACATTGTAGCTGACATTATTGCAGAGATTGGCGAGGTAGTGGATGAGGATGCAGAACACTTTATCAAACTGGTTCGCACGCCTGACGGCAGAATCCTCAAGGTGGGAGATCTGGTTGAGGATAATGTGGCACAACGCGCTGCACTGCAAAGCTATCTGCAACGGATGGATAGACGGGATGCTTTGGACATTCTGATTGCTTTGGGCACAGCAAAAGAGGGATTTGATTGGCAATGGTGTGAGGTGTGTCTAACTATTGGAATGCGTGCCTCCATGACTGAGGTCGTGCAGATTATTGGTCGTTGTACAAGAGATTGTGAGGGAAAAACACATGCTCAGTTTATTAATCTTGTGCCTTGCCCTGATGCAGCACAGGAAGAGGTCAGCGTGGCTGTAAACAATATGTTGAAGGCAATAGCAGTCTCATTGCTCATGGAGCAGGTGATGGCTCCCAAGTGGGATTTCCGTACCAGACGAGATGATGACGAGCTGATCGCAGACAAAAAGAACAGAGTGCTTCATGTAGAAGGTTTGGCTGAGCCTACGGAACGTGCCAAATCCATTATTGAGAATGATATTACAGAGTTGAAAGCAACGGTTCTGTCAAGTGATATTTTGAAGCAGGCAATGGCAAATGATGCAATTGCAGAAGTTATCACACAAAGTTTGATTCCAAAGGTTATTCAAGAAAAATACCCAACTCTGACGGAGGAGGAGGTAGAATGTGTACGTCAGCGGTTAGTTCTCTCTATGGCAACACAGGGAGCAGAGATAACGGTTGATGAACACGGGCGTGAGTTCATTAACATTGCCAATAAATTCTGTGAGAAAGGTGTTGAACTGGATAAGTTGTCAATCAACTTAATTGATAGTATTAATCCATTCCAACGTGCTTATGAGATCATGGCAAGATCTCTTACACCTGAGGTTTTACGAGCCATTCAATTCAGTATTGAAGAACAGCGCTCTGATATGACCATTGAGGAGGCTGTACTTCTGCTGAAGAATTATTTGCCCAAATACAAAGAGGAGCATAATGGAGCAATACCTTTACTAAGCGATACTGAACCATTGGCCAAAAGAATTGCCTTGGCTATTGATTTTGTAGCCAAAAAGAAACGTGAATACTTACGAACTGGCAAGCTATGAATTGGGATGAAGAATTATTGAAACTCTTTGATACGGAAGAGTTTGCCGGAATAAAGGCCCCTACACGCAAGAAAACTTCCAGCAACCGGCTTGTTAACTCGTTTCTGGAGATCATATCCTTTGTTGAGGCAAACAACAGGGAACCTCAAACAGATGGATCCATCAATGAGATGTCATTGGCAAGAACATTGGGATCAATCCGTAAGGATGAGCAGAAACGGGCTAAATGCCTGCCTTATGATTCTCTTGGCTTGCTTCAGGAAAAGGAAAAGACTATTGATGAGCAGTTGATAGAACTGTTCAATGATCCGTTATATAGCTCATCGTCTGAAGTTCAAGATATGTTTGAAATTCCAGACTACATGAAGAAAGCAACCATAGGGCGTCCTGATTATATTGCACAACGTGTTGTTTGTGAGGATTTTGAAAATAAGTATGCAGGTGAATTCAAGGACGTTCATGCAAAGCTGAATGATGGACGCTATAAGTTGGTTAAGTTTAAGGATGAGCATCTCAAGACTGGAGCTTATTTTCTCGTGGACGGGATGCTTGTCCTTTTGGCTAAAATGGAAGGAGTCGCAAGAAAGAAAGACTACAAATTGGATGGCAGGACGCTATGCATTTATGAAAATGGTTTGCAATCAGATGTTCTACTTCAAAGTTTGGCAAAAGCAATCTACTCCGGTGGCTATTCTGTGAAGGATATGACGCTGACAGATGATGATCTTTTGAAAAAGGAATTCACTATTACCAAAAACGATATACCAAGTGGCCATATCTATGTTTTGCGATCCAAATCAACCAACCCAGAGATAGCATCAATCAAAGATCTGTATAAGATTGGATTCACGACTCAAACTGTTGAAGAACGTATTGCCAATGCTAAGAATGATGCAACCTATCTGTTTGCTGATGTGGAAATAGTGGCTTCATGGCAGGTGTTTAATATCAAAGCGGTGGCTTTTGAAAATTTGATTCACAAACTATTCAGCCATGTGCAATTGAAACTGTCTGCAGGAGATTCAAATCCAAAGGAGTGGTTCATAGTCCCTCTCTCGATTATTGAACAAGCTGTGAATTATATTATCAATGGTCAACCTATTGCTTATGATGCGCAGTTGAAAAAGATTGTGTTATTATAAAATAAAAAGATAACGTAGTACAAAAATATCTGCCATCAGAAATGGTGGCAGATATTATTTTAGCACAGTTGAGGATTTAGCACAATCTTAATTTTACTCTTGTTCTTCCAATGTCTCCAATTCTCGGGTAGCAAGCGTATCGAACTTAGCCATCTCCTTTGCTTTTGCCTCGTCTGTGATGCGGATGTAGGGTTTCATATCTTCGTATGAATCGTGCCCTGTCCATGCCATAACAGTTGTTGGTGGAATACCAATGGAAAGGGCAAGGCAGATAAATGTTTTGCGACCCGTATGGCTTGTGATGTATTCATATTTTGGCTTGGTCTCTTCCTTGCGTGATGCTCCTTCAAAGGAGATTTTGGTTACAGGAGTATCAATCTCACATAGCCTGCCTATTTCCTTCAAACATCTGTTCAGAACAGCATTGTGAACTCGTGGTAAGACAAACTCTTTGGCAAAAGGATTCTTCTTGTATTTCTTGATAATCTCTTTGCTGTATTTGTTGAGGTCGATTTTCACAGCATCGCTATCTTTCTGTGTGGTTATCTCAAGGTAGGTGTCGCGAACATCGACTTTCCTTAGTTTCATGACATCTGAGAATCTAAGAGATGTAAATGCGGATAAGCAAAACCAGTCTCTATATAAATCAAGGTGTTTTAACTGTTTGGGAAACTTATAATTGTAAACCTTGAGCAACTCATCTCTTTCAAGGTAAATGATGGTTCTTTTTGGTAACTTCAATTTTATTTTGAAGCCTGCGCAGTCTTGATGAATAGGGTAGTTGTTGTCTCTGCACCATTTGAAGAACGCTCCAATATCCTGCCAACGTTTTGTGAATGTGGTGTTCTGTTTCCAATATTTCTGAAAGAACGCGACCATGGCAGTGAGTTTGGTGTTGGTTAGGTCTTCTATTTTCAGAGAAGAATCGAATGCTGTCAGTTTTGCCCGAATCGCATTATATTTCTTTTTAGTGTTGGCGCTCCATGTGTTAAGGGTTGCTCGATTTTTGGTAAACTCATCAAAGTATGCCAATAGCGTTTTATCCTCATGCTTGACGGTGCCCAACGCTATCTTATATTCATTTTTGAGTTGTCCTTCAGAAGGATATTTGTTATCCAAATCATACTTCCTGAATATGGCATTGACCGTGGAAATCTTATTTGCAATGCTGTCGTTTATTTCACGGAAGGTGTATCCTTGTCCGTTGACGGTGTTGCGCTTTGCTTCATATAGTTTGTCATCCCACTTTGATGCAGCTATGGTTAATCCCGTCTCAAGGTCAACCCTGCATTTGTTGAATGTAACGCGGATGATGATGGACTGTTCTCCTGCCTTGTTGATACGGTGGTGCAACCGTGTTTTGATTCTGTAGGTTAGCATGTGGATTACTCTTTGCCCCCAAATTTACCCCCATTTTTTGACAAATCAAAACAAACTACAAAAAACTATTAAGGATGGTCTTGTTTGTTAATTGTCTGTTAATCACAGTAATGCATGTATAAGAAAAACTAATAGAAATTAAAGAAAACTTCAATCTGGAATCCCCTATCCACTACAGGGAAACGATCGGTGACGGTCGTTTTTTTGTGAGCGATCGGAAACGGTCGCTTTTTTGGTGTGTACCTGTGCGAGACGGGGGTGTGGGGGCGTGTGAGGAGGGAGGGGCCGACAAGGACCCGGCTGGAAAATGCGGCGGCCGCCCTCGAAAAATGCGGCGGCCGCCTTTCCAAAGGCGGCCGTCGCGGCATTGGTTAGTTTAGGTTAAAGGTTGGTGGGGATTTATTTCTCAAGTTTCGACTTGAACTTGTCGATTTGTCGTTTCAGGGCATCGATGGCCTCGTCGACGGACTCTTCGAATGCCTTCGACTGATGGCAGGCCACCAGGTCTTCGCCCGGCATGTGCAGCGTAATGGTTGCTATCTTATTTCCTTTTTCGTGGTCCTTATCGAGTTTGAGAATGACGTCGGCGCCTGTCGAGCGCTCCGCAAAGCGGTCCAACTTCGCCATTTTGGCATTCACGAATTCGATCAGCCGTTTGTCGGCGTCGAATTTCACGGATTGAATCTGTACGTTCATAGCCTTACAGTTTATAAAATGATCATTTGCCTCCCTTTCCGCGGGGATGGGCCTTCGCGTAAGCCTCCCGGAGCCGAGCGATGCTGTTGTGGGTGTACACCTGCGTGGCCTGCAGCGATGCGTGTCCCAGGAGTTCCTGGATTTCGCGCATGTCGGCGCCTCCGTTCAACAGGTGTGTGGCAAACGTATGGCGAAGAACGTGGGGGCTTTTCTTGCCCTGTACGCCTCCGCGATCGAGTTCCTTCTTCACGATGCGGTACACGGTAGTCCGGGAAATGCGTTTTCCTTGGTGTGTTAAAAATAGCGCTTTTTCCCCGGATTTGCAAATATTTTGCCTTTCAATTGTCCCGAGGTAGGATAAAATTTTTTCCCGGATGAATTCCAGAACGGGCACCAGCCGCTCCTTGTCCCCCTTGCCGTGGACGCGCAGCGAGGTGTAGTTGTCGGAGAAGTCGCCGCGGTCGATCCCGACGAGTTCGGCCAGGCGCAGCCCGCAGCCATAGAAGAGCAGGATGATGAGCGAATCCCGCTCCTGCCCGAAGTCGTCGCTTTCGACCTCGCAGTCGCGGACGATCCCGCTCATGCGGTTTTCGGAAATGAAGGCCGGCAGGCGCCGCGAGGTGCGGAGTGAGGCGACGGACTGCACGACATTGCGTTCGACGACGCCCCGGCTGAGGAGCCAGCGGAAGAAGGAGCGCAGCGACGAAATCTCGCGGTTCATCGATGCGGCGCCGATACGGTCCTTCTCCGTGCGGTGGAGGATCCACTCGCGGATATCTTCGGTGGCGACCCGGCGGAGTCCTTCGGGGGAGTCGTCGACTCTGAGCCATGCCAGGAACTGCGCCACGTCGTGACGGTAGTTGCGGAGCGTGAGCGGCGAGTAGCGGCGTTCGGCTTCGAGGTATCGGATGAATTCGTCCAGCATGTAGGCAAGTATATAAAAAGGTGAGCGCAACGGCAGACGAAAACCGGGTTTTCAGGTTCGGCCATGCCGGGCTGCAGCCTGTATGCTGTAAAGATAGCGAAAAACTCCTATCTTTGTATGCAAAGAAGCCGAAGTTATGAAACAGCGATGGAAACCCGGCACGGTGCTTTACCCGTTGCCGGCGGTATTGGTGAGTTGCGGGGCGACGCCCGAGGAGTACAACCTGCTGACCGTGGCGTGGACTGGGACGGTCTGCACGAACCCTCCGATGTGCTCGATCTCGGTGCGGCCCGAACGCCACTCCTACGGGATCATCCGCCGCACGGGAGAGTTCGTGATCAACCTGACGACGCGGCGGCTGGCCCGGGCGACGGACTGGTGCGGGGTGCGTTCGGGACGCGACTGGGACAAGTTCCGCGAAATGGGCCTGACGCCCGTGGCCTCGGAGGCGGTTGCGGCGCCGCTCCTTGCCGAGTCGCCCGTGAATATCGAGTGCCGGGTCCGCCAGGTGGTGCCGCTCGGGAGCCACGATCTCTTCATCGCCGAGGTGGTCGGGGTGCAGGTCGACGAGGCGCTGATCGATCCGGCAACGGGCCGTTTCTGCCTGGAGCGGGCCGATCCGATCGTCTACTCCCACGGGGAGTATTTCGTCCTGGGCGAAGCGCTGGGGCACTTCGGCTGGTCGGTGCGGAAGCGGAAGAAGGGGGCGAAGCATCGCTGATCCGTGCTGAATCCGCCCTGTTTCGCCGCAATCCGAGGGGTGCTGCCGGAAGTTTTGGCGGGGCGCCGTTCGAGGGAACGGCACCCCGTTCTTTTTTGGCCGGAGGGGATTCGGACAGGGGCAGGACGGGAACAGGACGCATAAAATCACGAATAGGCGTAAATATTTGCCTTTCAGGTTTGTTAATCCGTGAATTTTTGCTATATTTGACCAATTGTGAACCTTAACTCATCTCTCCGCATATGGCAATCATTGATCTTGTACGATGGGCGCCTCAGGACGGCGAAACGATTTTCGCCTGGCGTTTCCCGCATACGAATCTGAGTACCTACACGCAGTTGATCGTCCAGGAGTCTCAGGAGGCGGTCCTCTTCTCCAAGGGGCAGATCATGGGTAAGTTCGGGCCCGGAAAGCACACGCTCAACACGGAAAACCTGCCCGTTCTGCGTTCGCTGTTCGGCATCCCGTTCGGCGGTCGGAATCCGTTTACGGCCGAAGTGTGGTTCGTCAACCGGATCCAGACCTTCAGCATCGACTGGTCCATCGACCGGATGACGATCCACGACGCGGACTATAACACGCAGCTGCCGCTGACGGCCTCCGGACAGTACGGCCTGGTGGTCTCCGATGCCGAGAAGTTCCTCGTGAAGATCGTCGGCACCCGGAGCGAATTCACGCAGGACGACCTCACGGAGCAGTTTACGGGCGAATTCTCGACCAAAACCAAGTCGACCATCCTGCAGTACATGCTGAAACACCGGGTGGGATTCAAGCAGATCTCGGCCTACCTGGACATGATCTCCGAGTACCTGAAGAGTGCCATGAACCCCTTCTGGGAGGATCTGGGGCTACAGCTGACGAAGTTCTACGTGAGCACGATCGAGATCGACGACTCCACGCCCGACGGACGGCGCGTGAAGGAGGCGATTGCGCAGCAGGCGGCCATGTCCATTACGGGCCACACCTGGCAGCAGGAGCAGATGTTCGATACGGCGAAGTCGGCGATCGGCGGCCTGGGCGACAATTCGGGCGGACTGCTGGGCGGGCTGCTGGCCGTGAACATGATGGGCGGCCTGGGCGGCGGGAATGCCGCCGGGGTGATGCAGCCGCAATACAACCAGCCGACCTTCGGAGGTCCGGTCGCTGCGGCTCCGGGCCCCGGCGCTTCGGGAGGCACGGGCGCCCCGACGGGCGGTGCGGCGCCGGGCGGTGAACAGCAGGTGAAGATGGTCTACTGCTCGAACTGCGCGAAGAAATTCCCGAGCAACATGCGCTTCTGCCCCCATTGCGGCGATCCCTACAATCCCTGCCCGCACTGCGGGACGGATAACGACCAGAACGCCAAACGGTGCGTAAGCTGCGGCGCCTACCTGCAGACCGGGGCGGGCGTCTGCCCGAACTGCAACGCGCCGCTTGCTCCCGGCAGCTCCTTCTGCGGGCACTGCGGCTATCAGGTTGTCACCTCGGGGGATGTCTGCAGCCGCTGCGGGGCTCCGCTTCCGCCTTCGGTGAAGTTCTGCCCCCGCTGCGGGAACAAACGTTGAACCTCAGAAAATCCCGAACCATGCAAAAAACACTCTCCTGGATCGCCCTGGTGGGCGGTGAAATCGTCATTTTCGTCGCATTCCGCCTGTGGGGCGGGGGGCTCCTGCCCGAAATCCGCACCTTGAACACAGCCGTCTCGATGATCGTGCTGGCGCTGTTTTTCGTCGACATCCTGATCCCGTGGGTCGACTGGAACGGCCGCAGCGGGAAACGCCTCGGAGCACTCGGCCTGCGGTGGGTCGCTACGGGCCTTTACGCCGTGGCGGCCGTCGCCGTCATGCTGCTGTGCAATGTGGCTTTCCAGACACTTTTCTCGACGCAACTGCTGATCCACTGCATCCTGCTGCTGGGGCTGGTGCTCGGCTTCTCGGCGGTCGTCGGGGCTTCGGCCAAGGTGGGGGCGGTCCATGCCCGGGAAGAGCAGCTGCGCTCCGGGCTCGACGACCTGAAACAGCGCGTCCGGCAGTTGCAGCGTGTCGCCGCAGGTATTCCCGATCTCCCGGCTGCCGATCGGAGCCGGATCGACGCTCTGGCGGGTGAGCTTCGTTTCGTGGCGCCCTGCCGCACGGCGGAGGCCGCAGCACTCGAGAAGGAGTTCGGCGAAGCGCTCCAAACCCTCGAATTCGCACTCCCGGCCCACGCCATGAACCGCGGGGCGGTCGAATCGGCGCTGGCCCGGGCTGAACGCCTCTGCGCGGAACGAAAAACGCTCTACACCAACTAACCCAACCTAATAACCATGAAAGGAAAAATTTTCCCTGAATCTACGAATAGTTATCAGGATCAGGCCAAGATCCTGTTCAACTATTATCAGCAGGCTGCTGAAAAGATTGTCGCGGAGGAGGAGCGCATCGAGAAGGAGATTGCGGTCCTGGAGGAGGAGAAGGTCCAGCTCGGAAAGGAGATCGGCGGACTGTGGTGGTGGTTTTTGACGATCATTTTGTTCTTTGTCTATTTCATCAAGAAGAACGGTCTGCAGAAGCGGATTACGGAGATCGATAGCCGGATCGCCGGGTTCCGGCGGCAGCACGCCGAAATCTTCCGGGATTACAAGGTGACCAAACTCGGCGTGGTCTACGTTCCGGTTGCGGACCAGATCAAGTACGAGGACCGGAGTTTCATCGTCGACTATACGGGCAAGGTCCCCGAATCGGAGGTTACGCTGCAGCTGTCGCGCCGGAACGACCTGCTGATCGAGACCATCGGGCGTCTCGAAAAGCTTTCGGACGAGGCGCCGATCGTCGAGGGTTCGCAGGAGATCGAGACCGTCGGGACGGAGGACTATTCGACCTCGATCCAGCAGATCAACCAGCACGACTACCTGGGGAACCTGGAGCGTTCGCTGCGGACGATCTCCTACTGCATGGACGACCTCGACACGACGTCGGTGTCGCTGCCGCTGGTTGCCGACCAGAGCGACTACCTGCAGTTCCTCAATGAATATGCCACGCGGGAGTTGCCCGAACGTGCGGCCGTGATCCCGGTCTTCGACAAGGCACGCTACACCGAGAGCATCGAGAAGTTCCAGGAACTGAACCGCCTCAAGGATTCGCTGTCGACCAAGACCCAGCAGTTCGAGGATGTGCTCAAGTCGCTCATGTCCACGATCGCCAACTCGGTGCAGGCGATTTCGGCCCTGAAGGTGGCCTCGGTGGACAAGGTGGTCCTGGAGTCGAACAAGATCCTCTATCAGATCCTGAAGGCGCCTTACAACCACTACTCGCCGATGCTGGAGTTCGAGGAGATCGAGCGCATCCGCAACGAGCAGTTCGATTACAGCGAGGATGTGCAGAGCTACGTACCGTTCAAGTTGCGGCAGAGCTCGCGGGTGCGTTTCAACCTGGTGACGGGGCTCTGGACATCGGAGGACGGAAATACGACCAACATGCCTTTCGGCGTGCACCAGCTCTATGAGGAGATCGTGGCGCCGGTGGTCCAGAACCTGATGACGGAGAACCGGATCGAGCGCCTGAAGATCTACAACCACATCAAGGACCAGAAGATCGACTACCTGAACAAGTGGCATCAGGATACCGACGCCTTCTACCGGGCCAACCGGGCCGAGAGTGCCGACATCATCAACCTGATGCAGGAGAGCCTTCGCGAGTACGTGGCGGCCTACAATACGCTGATCTCCCTGCAGCGGACCGAGGACAGCATGGTGCAGTCGAACGGCGAGCTGGATTCCACGGTGGTGGATGTGGTCGACAATACGGCAGAGACCCTCGCGGCCTTCGAGCTGCAGTCGCAGGAGTTCCAGAAGACGCAGGCCAACTTCGAGGAGTACATGGAGCGCCTGAAGGAGGACATCGATCTGAAAGCCGAGAAGTTCGGCTATATCGAGTATTACGATGCGAAACTGCGCGACGGTTATTCGCACGAGGCGGCCGTTGCGTCGAACGAAATCCATGCCCTGGACGAGCGGCGCAAGTCGCTGGCTACGGTGAACCCGCTCTTCGCCAAGACCACGGAACTGCCTCCCCAGCCCAATGTCGAGGCCATCACGTTCGAACACATCTCGCTGAACCTGCCGGTGATCGCCAAGGCGGCGCTGGAGGATCTCGGTGCCGGGCCGGAGGAGTCTGAAGATCCGGACGACGGGGCAACTCCGGGGGATCCGGACGCAGCCGCGCTTTCGGAATCGGGTCCCGCCGGAGCGGATGAAGAGGCTGATGAGGAGGTGGAGATTGACGGTGACGACGAGGAGGATGACGACGAGGGGGATGACGGCGAAGGAGACGAGGAGGACGAAGGAAACGAGGAGGATGAGGACGAAGATGACGAGGAGGATGAGGACGAAGACGATGAGGAAGATGAGGAAGATGAGGAGGATGAGGAGGATGAGGAGGATGACGAGGATGACGAGGATGACGAGGATGAGGATCCGTTGACACGTGAGGATTTGGAGGCGATGAGCGATGAAGAACTGATGGAAATTCTGGATTATCTCGAACTGGAGTATGCGGCGGAGCCTTTCGATCGTGAGGAGGCTATCGCGACGATCCTGGAGGTGCAGAACGAATCCGATAACGAATAAAAACGACTTCCTATGGCTTATATTGATTGTGTAGTAGATACTCAGCCGATGGCTCGGGAGATCGATTCCGTCTCCAACCATATCAAAGGCACCACGGCGGCGGTCGTGGGAATGCAGGCTGCCGTCATCAAAGCGGAGGAAGAGGCTTCGAACCATGTTTGCGAGAATGTCAACCGGGGATTCTATACGCTGATCCACTCGCAGATCTCGCAGAAAATCGCCAAACTCAAGAGTGAGGTCGATTCCCACCTGATGCAGCTGAACCAGCAGCGCAAGCAGCTGCTGGCGATCAAGAGCCGCATGGAACGGGATTACAACATGATTTCGGCACGCTACCTGAAACTCTTCAACGGCCTGAACCAGAACCTCCGGCAGCGCGTTTTCGAACTGGACAAACCGACGATTGAATTTGCGGTGAAGGATGTGGACAAGATCACGAACCGCACGAGACTTCTGCCGGGTGCGGTTCCGGTCGTGCAACTCGAATCGCTGGAGATGAGCCAGCGGATCCTGGCTTCGAACATCAAGTACCGGGGATTGTCGGTCATCAACTCGATGAAACGCTTCCTGCAGGACATGTACGCGCAGAAACGCCTTACGGATCGGATCCTCCTGCCGGAGCAGACCTCCGTGGAGCACGCTGCGCTGGCGGTTCCGGTGATCATCTGCGAATCGAACTATGACAAGCACGACAATCGCCGTCTGGACATCGTGGTGGCGCAGACGGGCCTTTCGAACGAAGCCCGGGTGCGGATCCAGAGCACGATCGGCGAGATGGCCGGATCCCTGCCGTGGAGTGCGGACGAGGCTCCGGGTGCGGAGATCTGCAGTGAGTTCAACCGCTGTCTGGCGGCTTCCGAGGCTTCGCAGCGCGTGAAGGAGATGGCGACGCGGCTGTTCATGACCCACGGTTATCAAACCGTTAAAACGCGCTGATTATGGGCTACAGACGAAGTTTTACGAAACGAATTGCCGTCCACTACTCCGGGAGCGTCTCCTATCCGGCGTCGCAGAACGGAGGCAGTGTCTCCTACAGCGGTACGGCGTATGAGGATGTGACGGTGAACATCGATGTGGCTACGGAGCCCTTTGAGCATAGCGTCGCGCGGTGCAACAACCATGTGGGGACGCTGACCGGGGCTGTCGTGGCGACGGAGGCCGCGCAGATCGCCTCGATCCGTGAGAATGCGCGGAAGGTGGGGCAGACGATCATCGACGGCTTCTTCAAGACGGTGCGTTCCGAAATCAGCCAGCAGATCTCCGAGTTGTCGAGCCGGATCAATGCCACGCTGGTGCACCTGCAGGAACTGGCCAAACGGTGTGTGGACAAGCAGCGGCAGATGGAGGTCGACTACAACCGGATTTCGACGCGTTACCTGAAGATCTTCGACGAACTGAACAGCGAACTGAAGAACCGGATCTTCGAGCTGGACCGTCCGGCCTTCGTCTTCAAGGCGGACAGCGACGAGAGCGCCGCCCGTTTCGTCGAGGGGCCGCTGGTCGGCACGGCAATCGTGTCGGGCAGCGAGGAGAGTTCGCTGCAGGCGCTGATCTCGGCGTCGCGGAGCAAGAAGCAGGCGCAGGATACGATCCATGAGATCGACCGTTTTCTGACCAAACAGAAACGCCTGGATCAGTTGCTGCACCGCTGCATCCTGCCCGAGAACCGGGAATCCGCGGTTTATATTCCGATCTGCTATTTGGAGACTTCCGGAGAGAAGGGGGTAATCGACCGCCATCTTTACCAGGCGGAGTATCTTCCGACGGTTCCGTTGGCGCGGCTGGAGAATTCGTTGTCCGCGGCGTCGTGGTCGGAGGTTCCGCAGTCGCGTGCCGAAAGCATCCGGAATTACTTCAACCGGGAGGTTTCCGGGCACTATGCCTCGACGAATCCGCACGAGACCCGGGTCAGGGAGTGCATTACCCGCCTGTTTAATATCGCAACCATAAAAAGCCTATAATCATGAAGGAACTGAAAGAGATACGTTTTAATGAAACGGACATTCTGTTGCAGGACAACCTTGTCCGGGGCTCGATCCTGCCGGAAACGGTAGCCGAACTGAACCGGAATATCATCTTCAAGGGGGATACGGTGGTCGAAGGCCCCGTCTACGGGCATCGCCTTGAGATTCAGCAGGGAAGCCTGGAGATTCAGGGTGCGGTGTTCGCGCAGTTCGAGTTGTATGTCAATTCGGAGGCCGGTGGGAACATCACGTTCAAAAAATCTGTGGGGTCGGCCAATACGATTGTTTCGCGGGCTTCCAACTGCCGGTTGGTTTTCCATTCGGACATCAATGCCAAATCGGTATCGTTGTGCAACGCCTTTGTGGCGGGCAGTGTGTATGCTGACGAGGTGGAGTTGGTGAACTGTGTGGTGATCGGAGGTGTTTTCGCCACGCAGTCGGTTGATCTCACCAACTCGATCGTGGGGACGTTCAACACGCCGTCGATCAAGGTCTCGGGCATCGTTCATCTGCTGCTGCCGAGTGCCTTCTCGGTGGAGAAGATGGTTGCGGCGGCGGGGACCCGCCTTTACAACCTGTGTCTGGCGGATCTGGGCGCTTTGTACAAGGGTTTTCCGGAGTCTGCGAATTCGGGCAAGATCGCCATCGATGTGGATGCCGACGAGGTGACGACGAAACTCTCCGACGATCAGGTCCAGAAGACGCTGCGGAGCTATACGGTGATCGGGAAGGTGCTGGCGGCGGATCTGCTGGATACGGACAAGTTCCAGAATCATTTTCTGCTGACGGCGGCGAGCCTGGGCCCGCAGTTGCTGAAGAGCTACGATCTGGGAGTCGACAAGGCGGGGAATCCGGCGACGCTTACCGTGGACCGGATCCGGGATTTCTTCTTCGACATTCTGAGCGGGAAGATTGCGATTCAGGACATGGACGGCAAGTTCAATATCTCGCAGATTGCCGGACGGGGTTGATTCCCTGCGGATGTTTCCGCCCCCCCCTCTTTCGGGTGAAGCCCTTGAAAAATGGTTGAAGAGAGGCCGGCCTTTACGAAGGCCGGCCTCTCTTTTTCGGACGGGGTAGGGAGAAATTACGATCCGGATTTTTCCGGATGCCCTTCGGTGAGCCGGTCGAGAATCTTCTGCGCCACGATGCGCTGCCCGTCGGCCGTCATGTGCACGCCGTCGGGCGCATACTCCTTGAAAAAGGGCTGAAACGGATGGTAGATGTCGATGACCTCCCATCCGTATCGGCGGGCAATGGCGGTCAGTTCGGGAATCAGCCGTCCGAGGCGTTCGTTGCCTCCGGTATATTTTGGCCCGGCCTGGGCATCGTTCATGGGCGGCGGCGTGACGAAGATACAGCGGGGGCTGGTGCGGCGCACCCATCCCGAGCGGGAGATGGTTTCGAGCAGGCGCGTGAAGTTGTCCGTAACTTCGTGCTGCCGATCGGCGAAGACGACTTTCGTATCGTTCGTGCCCAGGCATACGACGATCGCATCGCATCGCATCCTTTTTTGACGCACTATTATGTTTATATTGATTATCAATATTTACGGCTTAAAAGATGGGGATTTTAAAAATTTACTTGTTTTTTCACAAAAAATCGAAGATTTAACGATTTTTTCATCGTCTCCCTCCGCACAGAGGGGAAATAGGCAAAAACAGCCTTTAGGGGCCCCGACCGATCTCGTTTACAAGATAAGGCATGGCGGTGTTTATTTCGCCAAAATGGGCTGTAAAATCGAGGATGGATTCACGGATAGTTTCGGGGTTGTCGTCCGTCATCTTGGGTGAGCTGATGGGGTGTTTTGCTTAGCCTTTGCCCCTGAGCTCTTAAAAGTTTTGCAGCCAAAAGAAAAAATGGCGGTAGCCATTTTCCATGGCGCAGCCATCTCTTTTCTTCCCTTATTTTGACTTTACTTTAATGAACGTATATATGAATACGGGGGATAAAGTAAAGTTTCTTTTCTTTTGGCTGTAAATTATTTAGTGAATCCTTTGGCTGTTTTATATTTAATCGCGATATTTGCGTTACGATGATTATGTAATGATTGGATGGAATAAAATGAAACCGAACAATCCTTTCTTGATAACGGGCTACCACAGCCCTGAATTTTTTTGCGACCGTGAGACGGAAACATCTACGATTCTTGATGCGCTCCACAATGGGCGTAATGTAACGCTGATTGCTCCCCGTCGTATGGGCAAGACCGGTCTGATCCGTCATGCCTTTTATCGTCTGAAAGAGCAGGAACCCGATATTGTCACGCTCTATATGGATATCTACTCTACGCAGTCAATGGGTGATTTCGTGCGGTTGTTTGCCAATACGGTGTTGGGGAAACTGGATACTGCACCCCAGAAAGCATTAAGCCGCATTGGACAGTTTATTCGCAGTTGTCGTCCGGTATTCACCATTGACGAACTGACCGGAGTCCCCAAAGTGACGATTGACGTGGCACCCCAAGAGGAGGAGCGTACACTGAAAGAGATATTCGATTATCTGGGATCCTCGGAGAAACGGTGTTATATTGCCATCGACGAGTTTCAGCAGATTGCCGAATACCCGGAGAAAGGGATAGAAGCTCTGTTGCGCTCCTATATCCAGTTCCTGCCTAATGTAAACTTTATCTTTGCGGGCAGCAAGCAACATTTGATGCAGGAGATGTTTACGTCGTCGAAAAGACCGTTCTATCAGAGTACGCAACTGCTGACCATCGGCCCCATTGATCGTGAGTCGTATGCCTGTTTCGCTGCTGTGCACTTTGCTGAACATGGCGTGCAGCTTCCCCATGAGGTTTTCGATGCAATTTACGATAAATTTGATGGACATACCTGGTATATCCAGTGCCTTCTCAATCGCTTGTACGGCTATAATCGGAATGTGGATACGAGGTTGGTGGCGTATGCTACGGAACAGATCGTTTCCGAACAGAGCTATTCGTATGCGGATTTGCTGAAGGCCTATTCGGCCGGTCATGTGCGCCTGTTGAAAGCTATCGCCCGCGAAGGGTGCGTCAAGGAGGTGTTGGCGGGAGATTTTATCAGCCGACATCGGCTTCGTGCGGCGAGCAGCGTAAGTGCTTCATTGAAGAAGCTGCTCGATCATGAACTGGTTTATCAGACACCTTGCGGGTATATTATTTACGACCGCTTTATGAGCGAGTGGTTGCGGCAGCAGCCGTTCTAATGACGAGATATTATGAAAGACGAAATAATCCGATTTTTAGCGCAGAACATCGTCGGCAGAATCTTATTCACCGACGATGTGGTATATAAACTTGAGAAGGGACACATGGAAGGTGTGTATAACGATAAAATGATCTTCTCCGATCTGGTGCAGACCGAAGGAGGTTTTAAGTTCAACATGACTTCCGTTACTCATGAGTTGGTATACCATCTGGATGAGAAAGGGGAAAGAACCACCATTGCCAAAGATTATACAGGAACGAGTGTGTTTTGCTATGAACTGGCCTTGAGGAAAAGTACCGGACGACTGACCGGTTACATGCACTGCATTTCAACAACGGTTCAGCATCAGACCATGGAAGCTGTTGTTTGCGGGCTATTTGATGTCTCCTTTGATGAAAAGGGGTTGAAATGGCAGGAAAATCAGTTGTTGTATAGAGATAACCCTACAAGTGCGGATAAATACAAGCCTGTTGCATTTGATGCCAAGGTCCGAATTTATCTTGACAATGGCAAGGCCGTATTCGAATACCTGCCGACGCATTGGGATGTGGATCCAGATACCTTGGAAAAAAGATTATCCAAGGACAATTATCCAGCTTATATATCAAAGGAGAGGTGAGAGGTAAGTTGATTTGTTAAACCATGTTTGAGAACGCTCTATTTTTTACGCAATAGTTCAATTTTGATTCGTTGGAATATAGTATAGCGGTTAAAGGTTCATATATGATATATTGTTTGGAATTTTATAATCAGAGTAAAAAGTCTGTTTGGAGAGAATTCTCGATAAGAATGAAGGTGCTGCTTCGTCTCAAGAAATTTGTTGGTTCTCAATAAAATCCGTAATTTCGTTCCGTCAATAGAATAAAAACAAAGCATAAAGTTTACAATGCTGCAAAGAAGAATGAACAACTGGAACACCATATCGGACCGAGGCATAAAATGTCTTGAGGTGTTACCGTATGCCCATACTTCGGGCATTGGAGCATTCTATACTTTTGGAGACATTTTCCGACGAACGTCTGATAGACCATCGGGGGTACGATGATGCTGGTATCCCGCTGAAACGATAAATGAAAACCGTCGGAGAGTCCGACGCAGAAAAGCGTTGTAACTCGTTAATTTTCTGTTTGTTACGACGTTGACCGATGCCGCAAAAAGACACACTGTAAAGAGGCGGCAAAACCTTGTTTGACGCTTCATTTCAGGTGTCCGATATTCTCGGAAAAATGTAAAACTCGGGTTCGGAGTCCGAATTTTGGAGGTTCATTTCCCGCTCCGAACCGGGGATTCATCCGGGAAGAACAAGATCTTTTTTAAGCCTTGTTTTGGTGCTTTTTCAGAACCTCCTCTCTGGATTCAAAGTGCTGTTTGCCCGACAAGGCTCGCTCCTCGGCTTTGCGCTGTCGGATGCGTCCGACCCAATCCGGTGCAATTTCAATCGAGACAATCCACACAACCTGCATGGAGCAGTACAGCAGAATTTGCATGGGAAACGAAAACTGCGTTTCGGCAGGAAACAGCCAGTTGTACGTTGCCAAAGGGACGAATGCATTGACGATTAACATCAAGGCTTCTGTTTCTCGTTGCCGGCGTGTATATCCGAGGTGTTTCCAGGCGATCAGAATGAGAAGTACGTTGACCCCGAGCAATGTCCAAACGATTGGCCACGGTTTGATAACCGCTGTTTCCGGGTGCGAGTTCATGATGAACCAAGCCGGAATAACAGGGACTAGTCCGTTTATCAGCAGCGTGAAAACCTTGAAAGCCATCGTGAAGCCTATTTGCTCTTGAATCCAAAGTTAGGAAAATATTTCGAATTCTCGCTTTGTTTATGAAAATTGATGCCAATTTTTCTGATTGGCAAATTGTTTGTCGTTTACCTATCAACCCGACGGAGGCGATCGGGAAAGTACAGGTACAGGTAACACTGAAAAAGAATGTCTAACTTAAAACCGCAATTTGTTATGAGAAGTATCACAACATTCGATCTGCAGTATGCACACCGTTTCTACGGTTTTCAAGGAGAGGCTCAGTATCTCCACGGCCACACGGGACAGTTGACCATCGAGGTGGAGGATAGCATCGAGGCGGGCGTGAACATGGTTTACCCCTGCAACGAGATTCAGAAGGTAGCATGGGACGTGCTCCGGAATTTCGACCACGCGCTGGTTCTGCGCGAGGATGATCCGCTGCTGCCGGCCGTTCTGGACGTCTACGAGAAGCAGGGCATCCGCAACGGACACCCGCAGAACAAGATGAAGGGCCCGGCCTTCAAGACGGAGCTGGCCACGGCCTATCCCGATTGCCGTCTGGTGGTCACGAAAGAGACGCTGACGGTTGAGGGGATGATCAAGATTGTCTACGACCTGCTGAAGGATAAACTCAACATCGCCAAGATCACCTTCACGAGCGGTGTGAATGCGGCCTCGGCGGAGTTCGTGACCAAGAACGACATCGACCGCTGCCCGCTGTGCGGCGTTGCACTCAACGAGGAGGGTGTATGTCCGAAGTGCGGGTACCGCAAGAAGAAGTAACCGTCACACTCTGTGGATAGGGTAGTCGGGTTCCGATTTTTCGGGGCCCGACTTTTTTATTCTGTTGAGAACTTCCGACCGGATGCAAGGAAATCTCTCTTTGTAGTCTGTGTTTCATGGTGAATGTTGCTTAAATGGAAGATATTCTTTATATTTGTAAGGAATACTATTTTATTTGTTTTGTGGTATAAATAGCATTTATGAATAATATGATAGCGTTTGATGTCTTAAATCCAGGTGAGGTGGCCTTGCGGATTGCGGCGAGAGTCAAAGCTCGGAGATTGGAGCTGGATTTGACGCAGGAGGGTTTGGCAGTGAGAGCAGGAATCAAGTTCGCAACCTATCGCAGATTTGAGCAGACGGGGGAGATCTCGTTGAAGGGGCTGCTTCAGATAGGCTTTGCCTTGAATGCTCTTTCGGAGTTCGATGCTCTTTTTGCGCAGAGGCAATATCAATCGCTCGATGATGTCTTGAATGAGCAAAGTGTCATGCGTAAACGGGGTCGGAAAAATGAATAGCATCAAACAAATCGAAGTTCTTCTTGCGGATCGGTTGGTGGGCCGTCTGGCTCTGACCAAGGAGGGGTTGTGTGCATTTGAATATGCTCCCGATTGGCTCGGTTCGGGTTTCTCCATTTCTCCCTTTGAGTTGCCTTTGCGAAGTGGCGTCTTTATTGCCAAACCGCGTCCGTTTGAGGGAGGATTCGGAGTTTTCGATGATTGCCTGCCCGATGGGTGGGGACTCCTTATCCTGGATCGCTACCTGCAGCAAAAGGGGATCAATCCTCGCGTGCTTACTCTGTTGGATCGCCTCGCATTGGTTGGGGTGTCGGGACGTGGGGCCCTGGAGTTTCGTCCGGATCATAGTGTCGTGACGCGACAGGATTATGCCGATTTCGAGAAGTTAGCATTGGAAGCGGAGCGGATATTGGACAGCGACGAGTATAGTGGAGAAGGTATTGAGGAATTTCAAGACCGTGGTGGTTCTCCGGGTGGCGCACGTCCCAAGATCTTTGCTCGTTATGAAGGCAAAGAGTGGCTGGTAAAGTTTCGAGCCAAGAGAGATCCACAGAGTATAGGTGTGGATGAATACCGCTATTCGCTGCTTGCTAAAAAGTGCGGAATCGAAATGCCGGAAACTCGACTTTTCGAAGGCAAGTACTTCGGCGTGGAGCGTTTCGACCGAATGCCTCAAGGCAAGTTGCATGTTGTTAGCGTGGCTGGTCTTATCGGTGCCGATTATCGGTTGCCTAGTATCGACTACAAGCATATTTTTCAGGTGTGCGCCATGTTAACGCATAGTGTAGCCGAGTTGTGGAAAGTTTATCGACTGATGGTGTTCAATTATCTCATCGGTAACAAGGACGACCACGCTAAGAACTTCGCCTTTATTCATCGGGATGGCGATTGGCATTTTGCTCCGGCCTATGACCTGTTGCCCAGCGATGGCATTAATGGTTTTCGCACAACCTCAATCAATGACAGTATCGAACCGACGAAAGAGGATCTTTTGGCTGTAGCAGTAAAGATTGGGTTGAATGAGAAAGAGGCGGTCTATGAGTTTAACAGACTGCGAGAAATACTTCCTACTAAATAATAAGAATTTAAACTGTGTTAGTGAGTCGAAAGAAACTCAAGATTGTTAGATTTTTAAGATATGTGCGATTCTTATTTCATTTTTATACACAATGAAAGCTATGTGGCATATACAACGTGAAGAGTTCAAGAGATTAAAGTCCGGCTCAAGTGCGTTAAATATTCTTTATCAGGAAGGATGTACTTATGTAATGGACAATCATCTTGCGGCAGGATGGTGTTGGTATAATACCTTAGATCGTCGTAAAGAATATAATTTTTGTCATATTGATCAGCATGATGATCTCGCTAATGATAAGCATGATATTGTGAAGGACTTATTTGAAGAAACTCCAATTCCGCTTGAAAGATATATTTCCTTACATTATGAACAGCCTCCTAAAGTTGTGATGCCTCCAGTGAAAGCTATACGATGGGATAATTATATACTTCACATGAAATCAGTGTTTCCTCATTGGTTTATGAAAGAAGTTTATGCATGTCATGATTTTGTTTCAGGCGAAAGTAGCAGTGTTACAAAAACTCAGCCATACGATCGCTATTATGATTGTGATAACGGATGGCAAGAATATCCAGTTCATCCAATCAATATCAATTGTTATGATTTAAGTCGACTACTGGAAGAGCAGATTAGTAATAATAAAGGAAGATTATGGATTGTAAATCTGGATGTCGATTATTTTTTTAATAATAAGGTTCAATTATTTACAGAGACGTATATAGAATCTATATGTACCCAGATTGTTAAAGAGAAAGCTAAAATAGCTGTACTTACTATTGCTCTCAGTCCTGATTGCTGTGGCGGTTGGGAGAATGCCATTAGAGTATATAATTATATAGCAGAACGACTTTTTCTTGAAATGCGGTTATAATGTGGTGGACAATTAATGGTCTTTTCCTCCAAAATAGTTTAGATTTTATTGGGCTAAATGAAATTTATTGGTTTTGAAAGTCTTATTTCATGATTCACGCTCTTTATGATATGGACACAAATCAATAGTTAACTCTTTGAGCTGTTCATCCGAAAGGTGCATATCTTTCAAAAGGTTCAACAATTCTTCCTGACGTGGCTGTCCCAATGTCATACGATACAATGCAAGTACTTTGATCAGGCGATCGTATTTATATCGATCACGGCTGAGAGGGTAAAGCGGAACAATACGTTCAATGTATTCCAATTTAGCCCGTTGTTCTTCTGTTAGTTCTGCGACAGGAAGGCACCAATAAGGAACGATATCCGAATGCGTACCTTTCAAATCTTTGTAAGCCATAGAGAATAAATCATCCCAAGTATGATACACTGCATTGCCATATAATTTTACCACATTTCTGCGTATAGCCAGGCATTTATAGCGGTTAATACGGCCTTCGCGTTGCTCCAAATCAACCGGATTCGAAGGTAAATTCCAGTGAACAATCTTTCTGGCATACCAATGAAAATCAAGACCTTCCTGTCCAATCGAAGTGGTAGAAAGCAAGAATGGCCGGAAGGGAGAGTTGAATGCCTTACGGATATTGCTGGTACGTGCGACTGATTTGTCTGTGACTGTTTTATCAATGAACGGAATTGCAAAATGGCAACGCATAAGTTGCTTTTTCTTATCCGTACCCAAAGAATCGGTTGTGTCTATACTAAGATTGCTCGTACCGATAATGGCATCCGAGATAACATGTCCGAGTTCCTTTTTTTGTGCCATGTGTGCATATTCATCGAGAACAGCTTGCAGGTTGCCTATCACACAGTAATCAAGTACAGATTCGTAATAATCATCATCATTTTTCTTGTTGTACATCAGATCTATCACAACTGCACTTTCGGGCTTGTTGAACACTGAGACGATTGCTTTGGCTACCATCTTGGCATCTTCTTCATTGCCTGATTGTCGATAGGCACATACTGCAGGTGAGGCTATAGCGATATCTGTCATCACATCCAATGCATTCGAAGGTACATACAAGCCAATCAAGTCTTCTACTGGTTCGTCATCCAGTATTCTCATGAGGGAAAGAATAAGTTGGGCGTTGTTTCGTCCTTGTTGTGGAAGGGTATGTATGAGCGTATTCTGGGCAAATTTTTCTTGAATTCGCTGTTTTATGATTCTCCGGATTGAAGAAAGTTTTTCTCCATAGAATTCCGCAGGAGAGAAAAGACTCGCTAAAGTTCGGCAAGGGTACTCTAATAGCCCACCTGTTCTTAAACGGCCTTCACCGTAACGATTCTTCTTTTTTGAAGCATAGCCTATCTTCGGCTCGGTTAACTCTCCAAAAGTATATAAATCAGAATAATATGACATCATTATGGAAATCATTCTCGGCACCATTTCCCATGATGAGAACAGGATAACTTTAGAGAAACTGCGAGCCTCGTTACTCTCAAATACACCTTCGGCCGTATAGTAAGGATTGGACGCGGGAACCCAAAGCAGCAGATGTGTTTTCTTTTCATGGCGAACTCCAAATACCAAGTCGTGAAGATACTTTAATTTGCCACTGGCAAAAGGAATTGAACGATATTTGTTGATTGCATCTCTTGAGAGGAGTAATGCTTTCATTTTACCGGGTTTCTTTACCTCTAAATGATGCAATGCTGAAACTATTTGCTTCTTCAGTTCATACTTGTCCATAAAGGACAGTAAATAAGGCGAAGATTTGACATACTCCATGGGAAGATTACCCAAGTGTATTTTTTTATTTTCATGGCTTAGACAATCCATAAGATGCTGGCATTCTGCAAACGAAAGAATATCTTCCGGCAAGACCTGTACATCGCATACTTGAGAATCGTTTATAATGCCACTATTAAATCGTTCCGTGCGGCACATCACTCCATATAGAGCTTCTTCCGCCTCGTTTTTGGCGGAGACGAGAGGTGTCAGATCAACTACATCAGTACGCTTCAGTGCGGCAGAATATGTATGCCATATCAACTTAAATCGGTCGGTTTTATCTTTTGTGGCATATAGAAAGTCCATTACTTTCATAAAGTCCTGATAGTGCTCGTCATTTCCATCCGTATTCAACTCTTCAAGGGTAGAATATGGCTTGTAGGGCGTAGCGGAAAGCAACAGAATCTTGGTATTGGATCGCTTGTTATCGAAAAATTTGTTGGCCAGCATGGATTGCTCATCATCACTTTGTTCGAGCAGAGAGTTGAAGCGTTGGAACTCATCCATGATAACCAGATCCGGATCGAGCATGTCTATACTGATCCCGGCAAAAATACGACGCAGTTTGTTAATCAGATCTGCTCGTTGCCGATTGTCGCAACCATTCTGAGCATATTCAATCAGTTGATTGATAATCGTATCTGACAGGCTTGTCTGCAACTTGCCATACATCTCGCAAAGATAGTCTTTGCCACATTCTTTGATTTTACCGTTATAGATGATAGTAAGTTCATGCCAGTTTTTTACATTGCAACTAAGAAGATTGCTGATGACTTTTTTATGATCTTTAAATTGAGGGAGCCCGCATAATAAATCATACATCAAGGCCCGTTCATTGGCTGTTCCTTGTGCACTGTAAAAACGGAAGGAGGTTGATGGTGTCAGTGGAATGATCGATTCTGGCATTTCCCCTTTCTCGCGTTGTTCTGCAATCCTTTTTTCTGTCAGTTTGATATAAAGATGCTGCATTGACAGACGGCTCTCACTGATACTCATCCGATTGTCAACTCCCAATTTCTCAATGTTCTGGTCGGCTATATTAGCATTAGAACAAATATAGACAACCTTAAAGAAATCATCTTGTTCCTGCTTGTGCCATTCTCGAATCAAATTAATAACTTGTTTGGCCACATACGTCTTACCTAATCCTACCTCATCGGCAAGTAATACCCGACGGTGCCCTAAGTTTTTATAGATATGTAGAATGCGCTCTGCTGTGGCACATTGAAAATCTTTGATTTCCTGGCTCATAAGCGTTTGATTCTTTTAAGAACATTTTCAAATGTGCTGTACATCTCCACGAAATGGTCTGGAATAACAGACTCGTCCGCTTTTTCTACGATTTGTCGGATAGATGCGATGCGGTCTGGATCTTTATATGCCATTTTTACCATGTCTTCATATAGAGAGGTGCTGATTTGCTGTTCCAAAGCAGAAGTTTTGTCATCGGCCAACTCTTTATCCAACTGTTGACTTTCCAATATATACTGTTCCACATCTTCTGTCAGCATGAAAGCCAGATAGTTGATGAACTTCCCTTTTGTATTGATGAAAGAACGGAATATGGCTTTGTCACGCTCGTCGGTTGGCATTCCTTCCGTCTTTATCTTTATCACTCGGTGTAAATCTCCAGTTCGTATTGAGTAAAACTCTGTCAGTGAATCCAGTGGTATGTCTTCAAATATCAGATCGTCAGTCAACTCTTGTTCTTTGCCATTACATCCTAAAGGATAAAGGAAAACAGATTCCGAAGGGAGCTTGTTTGGCAGGCATTGGATTGTAATGGTATAGCTGCCGTTATTTGATCTGATTTGTGCCTTTTGAATCGCTGCAATCGCACGACGCAATATCAGTTCGTCGGTGACATTCTTTTTACCACCGTCTTCCTTAGGTACCGAAATAACCTGCTCGAACATGCACTCTTTACTGTCGTTAATCAGTTCACTCCGGTATTTTTCATACGAGGTCTTATATGGGGCAAACTTCAGGTGCAGTAAAAATTCCACATTCCGTCCGAATCCGTTCATGGTAGCATTGGTAGAACCGAGATACAAATGGTTATAGTAAAGACGGTCTTCATGTCTTCGTATGAAATAAACTTTCTCGTGCAAATCGACAGCTACATCTTTTTCTACTTTATCGGTCAGTACCTCCTTGGGTGTGTACACTCCGTCATTAAACAAATTTATGATCTCTTGTGTAACAGAAGCATGTCTTGTGATGAGTGTCTTTCTGGCTCCGTGGCTGCAACTGACCATCTGATTCAGGATATGTGTGTCTACGAATGGAGAGATAACCAGCATCTCTGTTGCATGCTTCAACATACTCTGTTCAAGGCATTCTGCATGTCCATCATATCCAGGTATTCCCATGGGGAAAAACTCGTAATCTTCAAAGGGCGAATCCGTAAGATCAAATTGTTCGATGCAGTTAATGTCTATGCAGAGCGAACGCATATTTTTTCGGATAGTACAGTTATCGGTTTTTCCGATCAACCATGTGAGAAAGTCCACAAGCGGTTTATGTTTACTTTGGGCTTTTTGAGTAGCTTGTTTCGTGCTGATCTTTCCGGAAAGTTCACATACTACGTCCAGGTCGTTAGAACTGGTTAGGTTGCGTGAAAGGACAATCAATTTGATTTGCTGCGTACCTGTATCCGGGTTTGTTTCTTTGATTATCCATACTTTGGGATGAAAATTGATGAAGTTTCCGCCTTTCGCATGGAGTGTTACCTGCACAACGCTTTGCTCAAGAAGTGAATACACTTTGGAGTTGGCCTGCGGTATTGCAATACATCCGGCGTTACAAAAAACTGCAAATTTACCTGCCGATTGATTGATAGTCTCCAGAATCAAGTGGGGAGAACGCATGGTTGCCTCCGTCAAATCTGTCATCGTACCCAGCATAAATGGTACCGACAATAAGGAAGGCATGTCCAGACTATAGGTCGTGCATACGGCATAATCAACCACAAAGCCGTCACTTTGCAATACATCCGTATAGACAATATCATTCCATAATGCTTCAGCCATTGATAGCCTCCTTTCTTAATTCGTCAACAAAGATTTTCACCGTATCCCATCGGTACGTGAGTTTATAGTAATGTATGCGGGCTTTCTTGTCGTAAACGTATGCAGGATTTCCAATTTTCCTGCGATTCCCTTTTACATTTCGTTCTCGGCTGATAATCAGTTGGTCCAGACCTCCATCTTCTTCAATATCATTGGCAGCAAGGTGTTCCGCAACTTTTTCGCAGAACCTTTTCCCGCTATCCTCCCGTATGTTTACGGCATTCAATACCTTGTCTATATCGGTCCCACTTTTCCGGTATTCTTCAAGTTTCTCCTGAAATTCAACTCGCATCTCTTCATCCTGGTATTGCGAATAGATATAGTTATAGCGAATGTGCACCATATATATAAAATCTGCAAAGCGTCGGGCAAGGTCTTGCAATTCTCCAATCTCCTGTGGCAATTGGCGGTATGGGATCTGTTCAAATCTATCGGTTATCGCAAAGTCTGGATTATCTACGATGTAACGTAATAATGTACCTTGACATGCTTTTGCATTTAGTATGTGACCCACAATGAAGTCTTTGTCCTCTACGGTCAGGTCTAAGGAGCATTTTTGAGTAAAATCATAATCCACATTCGGGAAAGAACAAAACTGGAACAGGCCTAACCTGTCATCAGCATCGTTATTGGTATCTTCGTCATCCGTCCTGACTGCCGTTGGGGCGTTGTGTAGTGCATTGGATGTTGAGTAAATAAGTTCATACAATTGCGGACTGCGCAAGATTCCAAAAGTGAGCAATCCTGTATTGTAGATGTATGCAGGATCGTATTTAACGTAGTTGTTCCCGGGTTTATTAATAACTTCGCTTCCTATAATTCCTCGTGTGTCCGTACTGCCTTCACAAAGATTCTTTGTCATGATGCGCTCCAGCCGTATAATTTCCGTTTTCACCTCTGAAATCCGGTTATATCGTTTTTCAGTAGCCTTGCGGTAGAGTTGAGGCATGAGCGAGAAATATTTAATGTGCTTCTGCAGGGTGGATATTCCGGGGAACATCCGGTCTGAAAAAGCGTCACGAATACGGCCAATGCCGAGTTCGTCGAGGGCTACAGATTCCGAGGTCATTTTCAGCACCTGCATGACCCGGGTTTGTTCTTCCCTGTTGCTATGTATATATCCTAATTTCATGAAAGAGGAGGTCGTGAGTTTTTATTGTTTCTTAGTGCTTGGTTTTGTATTGTAAGTCTGATCCTGGTAGGGTGTAGGTTTATAGGATTTTTCTGCGATAACTTTCTTGAGCGGATGGGCAAGTAGATAACTTCTGTTAATTGCGTTTCAATAGCGATTGAATCTTGGACTCTTCGTCGGTCCCCGTGGTCGAGAGGCGCAGCAGCGGTAGGCCGTAGCGGTCGAGGATGCGATCCTTCATCCGGTCGCGTTCGGATTGGCGGGTTCCTTGTTTGTGGAACTGGTAGCCGTCGGTCTCGACAGCCAGGACGGGGCGTTTGCTTACCCGGTTATAGATCAGGAAGTCGAGGTGCGTGGCGCCGTTCGAGATATAGCGGCGCTCCTCGTCGTCGAGAAGCGTCCAGTCGCGGATCAACTGTCGCAGCGGTTGATGGCAGAGGACGCTCAGATGCCGGAATGCCGGGTCCGCCTCCAACACACGCTCCAGCAGGGCATAGGTCAGATTCTCGGAGTCGAACTCCGAGATCCGTCGGTGCCGTTTGAGGAACTCCCGCCGCGCCTCGGCATAGGGTTCGTAGAGCAGGTCGAAAACCGAATGGATGGCGCTCTCCGTGATCTTGCCGCCGTTGTAGTCGATGTAGGCCAGCAGGTCGGCGATGTTGCGGCTGTCGGGCTGCTCGTTGCTCGAAGTGACGAGCGTAAATTGCCTCTTGGCCCGTGATACGGCAACGTTCAGCAGATTGGGATCATCCGTGAAGGCGGTAATCTGATCGTCGACGGTCGACAGGATGATGGCCTCCTTTTCCCGTCCCTGGAACTTGTGGACTGTGGCCACGTCAACACCTCCGCCCAGTTCGCGGTGGAGCGCATTGACCTGCTCGTTGTAGGGGGAGATAATGCCGATTTCGGCCTGCTCGCAGGGGAGTGACGGCAGCACCTCGCGCCGGATCGTCTCGATCTCGCGGGGGTTGAACGCTCCCCGCGCGTGATGACCCGGTGTGGTCCGCCACGCCGTGATGACGTCGGGTTCGCCGCGATCCTCGGTCATGATCAGCAGGCGCCCGCCGTAGAAACGCTGGTTGCAGAAGTTGATGATCTTCGGGTGGCAGCGGTAGTGTTCGCGCAGCAGCGTCTGCGGCGCTTCGGGAAAGACCCGGCAGACGGACTCCAGAAAGCTCAACGCGGCGCAGTCGTAGCGGGGGTCAATTACGTGTTTGGCGCCGATGGCCTGCATGCGGAGCCGGTCGGCATCCGTGATGACATTGGGCAGTTGCATCGAGTCGCCGACAATCACCGCATTGCGGGCGCACATCAGCGCCAGTGCCCCTGTTTCGGATGATACCTGCGAGGCTTCGTCCATGATCACGTAGTCGAACAGCGTCTCCGCCCGGAAATTCGACCGCGAGGAGAAGGTCGTGCTCAACACGACGGGGTACTCCTTGAGCAGCTCGGGGATGATGTGCTGGAAAATCGGTCGTTTGTGTCCCTTGCCATAGCGGGCGGCCAGCCGGCTGCGCAGGTAGCGCATCGAGTCGTCGCTTAGCCGGGCCACCATCGCCGGAGCATCCGACGTGGCAAGTTGCTTTTCAATCCGGTCGATCTCCGCCGTGAGCTCCTCCTGCCGAACCTGGTAGTAACTGCGCTGGAGGAGGGGGATTAACCGCTGGAGATCCTGCCGCTCCGGGTGGCGGGGAAATCCGTCGAAGAGGCGGCGGATCCGGCGTTTGAGCAAAAACCATCGGACAGCCTCTCGCCATCGGTCGAAGAGCCCGTTCGGCTGCCACTCGACAGCGGCCTGCAATTCGTTCCACAGCATCAGCAGACGGGCCGATGGCATCTGCCGACGAAGCGTGACGGAGGAATCAATCGTTGTCTCCTGCTCGAAATGGAGTTGCTCGGTTTGGAGTCCCGACAACTCCTGCCGGGCACGAGCCAGCCGCTCCTGTCGTTCGAAAACCGTTTGTAACGATTCTGCCTCGGACTGGATGGTGCGGAGAAACTCCGGAGAGTCGGTTTCGACCGAATACCACGAGTCGATCTCGGCCGGAATGGACTTCTCGATGGCCTGTGTTTCGACGAAGGCCGTCTTTCGCTCACGGCTGCCCAGCAGGGCGGTGAGAAATCCCAGCCCCTGCTTCTCCAGCTTCTCGACCACGTTTTCGATGGCCGAGTTGTTGTTCGAGACGACCAGCACGGTCTTCTCCTGCACCACAAGATTGGCCACGATGTTGAGGATCGTCTGCGTCTTGCCGGTTCCCGGAGGGCCCTGGATAATGCTGATCTGATTCCCGAAGGCTGCCTGGATGGCTCTCTGCTGGCTGGCGTTGCACCCGAAGGGGTAGATGAGCGGCGCCGCCGGGAATTGCCGGGGCGAGTCCTTGCCGGGATTCAGGTAGAGGGCTGCCGCCGAACGGTCGGAGACGAAGTCGATTTTCTGGTACTGCATCATCAGCAGTTTCTGCCCGTCGTCGGTTTTCAGAGGATTGAGTTCCGCCACGTCGCGCAGATAGGCGAAGCGATCCTGTGCGGGCGGCTCCTCCAAGCACGACCGAACCAGTTCAACCTCCGTTCCCTTGTAGTGGGCTCCGGTGCCGTTGGCGTATTCCACATACCAGAATCGCCGCGCACCTTGTTGGAAGGCGGCGATGTAGGAGAGCGGCTCTATCCGGCGGCCTTTGTGGAGCAGATGGCAATGTTGCGGATCGAATACCACGGGATCCTTCAGCCACAACACTTTGCTCGGGACATAGGAGTAGGTCTTCGGGAAATGGCAGAAATTGACTTGGCAGCGGTTGGGCCTTGAGGTGTACCAACAGCGTTCGACGGAGTCGGTTTTATCCTCTCCGTCGATGATAATCCGGTTTTCCCGAGGGTCGTACATCCTGATATAGCGGAGATCTCACTATTTTAGTTTCTTGCCGCAGGAGAAGGCCTTGTCAACCGTAGCCCCTAATTCGATATATTCGAGATGGATGGGGTCGAAGCTGATCGGGCGCAACTTACGCAGGTCGATTTCGCCGTCGGTCAGAATGCTTTCGTCGGCTGAGATATTGACGATACGTCCTGTCAGATGGCAGCTTGCGGGATCATAGGAGAGTAGTTCGCACTCGAGCGTCATGGGCAGTTCGTCGATCATCGGGGCATTGACGTGCGCCGAAGGAGTGGCATGAAATCCCGCCCGGGCGAATTTGTCGGGGACTTTATTCCCGGAGACGATACCCGCATAGTCGCAGGCAGCCACTTGATCGACCGTGGCCATGCTGAAGGTGAAGGCACGTGTTGCAAGGATATTTTTCGTGGTTTTATGCCCGGCGGAGAGACAGATCCCGATTGTCTCATCGGTAAACATGCCACCCCAGGCGGCATTCATAACATTGGGCACGCCTTGTTCGTCGTAGGCTGCCACAATCAGTACGGGCATCGGGTAGAGCCAACTCTTCGATCCAAAGTCTTTCTTCATATTGCTTTGTGAGATTAGTCCGTAAATTTTACGAAAATTACAAGAATTTAATGACTCGACAAAATCCGAATCTTGATTTGAAACGGATATCACGATGCTATTTCCCTGAAAACAGTGGATATTGTTGGTAGATATGTATTAAAAAGAAAATGGCCGAAGTATTTTGTCAAGGTGTTGTCTCATTTGTTTTCCGATGCATCATCATATTCTAACTGATTATCAATGGTTTATGATTTAAAAGGTAGACTACTCAAAAATTTACTTGTTTTTTTGCGAAAAATCGAAGATTTAACGTTTTTTTTCATCGACTCCCTCCGAACAGAGGGGGGGGGAAAAAGGCAAAAATAGCTTTTTTGGCCCCGACAGACCCCGTCTGCAAAGACAAGGCATGTCGGGGTTTATTTCGCCAAAAAGGGCTGTAAAATCGAGGCTGGATTCACGGATATTTTCGGGTTCCAATTGATGTATTTGGTGCTTGATTGGAGTGGCCGTTGGGGACGCTTTGAAATCCCGAAATTACTGTTAACTTTGCAGGAGGGAGAGTACGACGGTTCGGGAAAGGGGCGCGGATTGCAGTTCCATGTTCACCTCTCCGGGCCACAGTATAGGGACAGGGCCTCAAGGGCCGTGTACCACCTCCGGGGCGGTGAGTAAAGCCGCCCCGGTTTATTTTATGTCGGAACCATTTCGCCATGGCGCAGCCATCTCTTTTTTCCCTTATTTCGACTTTACTTTAATGAACGTATATGTGAGTACGGGGATAAAGTAAAGTTCATGTAATCTGCAATTTATCTGACCGTGCCAATCAGAAGAAAACCATATTCGGCCGGATCTCTTCGATCATCTTTTGCGGAACGTCGCATTCCCGGGCGATCTCCGGCCACATGGATGCCGCCTGGCAAACCTCGTCGATAATCCGTGCAGCATTCTTGATGTTGTTCTTGGCCGCGCATTCGAGCAGGTCGTCTTTGGTGATGCCGCTGAATTTGCCGTTTATCGACATCTGGTGGGCCGAGGTCCACTGGCCGTCGGGATTGTAGGCGTAGCCCATGTCGTAGGCCGGAGAAAGGTGCCATTTCCCGCCTCTGTCCATCAGGAAAGAGATGTTCTTCGTGTGATCGTCTTGATTGCGCACAACGACATTGAACACCATTCTGCGGAACATCTCCTGCGCCTCCTTGTAGGTGAGCCGCAGTCCGCGCATCACGGCGAACGCCTGTTCGTAGGAGTAGGCCCTGAGGAGCCGGTAATCGAAGTGCGCGATGCCGCAAAGCGTCTGCATGTGCACCTTTGCACCGTTTATCCGGTCGAACCGCTTTGTCAGGAAGTGGGCCCTCCCGTTCTCTTCGATCAGCGAGCATTCCGCCATGTCGATGCCGCACTCCCTCACAAGTCGTGAAAAGGAGTATTCCAGACGCCCGAAGTTCTCCGTCTCCCTGAATCCGGCCGTGGCGGATACGCCGTCCAGCTTGATGATGTAGTAGTCGAACCCGTCGGGAGCCTCGACCTGTCCCGAACGGATCTCTCCGGTGGCTTTGTTGTAGGCAATGATTGCCTTGGCGCGTTGCCCGCCGGCTGAGGTGCCGAGACGCAGAATTTCCGCGATGGCCGCCTTCTTGTCGGAACTGATGTTCACGTTGAAACTTGATTTGTCGGCAAGGGCTTCTCTGGCTACATCCACCAGAGAATCGACCTCTATCCGGATATCCGTATCGACTGCGTCGATGGCCGGTTCAAACTCAAGGGCACCCATGCAGCGTTTGCCAAGAAAGCAAAGCGTCTCGATCGCATTGCCGCTGGTCCGGCCCGTCAGGGCCAGCCACTTCTCAAAAAGGGCACGGCCGTATGTATCCGGCAGGGAATCCGCCAGCATTCCGGGCAGGCCTTTGAAGGTCGTTTTGTCAAGTTCCCCGAAACTGTACACGCGGCCTTCCCTTACAGGCATCATCAGCGGCGAAGGTTCTATGCCCTGTCGCACAAAGTCCGGATCGTACTCGAACTGTGCGATTTCATATCTTTGGTCCCAACGTACCGAGCCTATGGGCTGGCCGTATAGATTGACACGAGCTACGTCTACCATTCCGATTCCTCCTTATTCTCTTTTGTGTAACCTTTGGATGCTCGCTTGCGCTTGGGCTTGTTTGCTTTGCTGGCCAACTCGTAGTATTCGTTCGGGCTCAACTGCTCCTCCTCGACGAGCGGGACGAAGATGTCGAGCTTGCCAAGGGTGCGCAGGACACGGATCAGCGACTCGAAGTTCTTTACCTCCCCGTCCTCCATGCGCTTTATGGTGGAGATGGAGACACCGCTCTTGTCTGCCAGTTCGGCCTGCGACATATTCTGCTTCAGACGTACCGTTTTTATTTTGGCTGCAATCCTGTTGCAAAGTTCGGTGTCTGTTAGTATGTATATGTTGTCCAACATATCAAATCTGATACTTGTTGCGACAAATATAAGAATAAAAGTTCATAAATGAAACTTTGATTAGAAAACTTTAAGGGTCTTATGTGCTACATATAGTTGATAATTGTAGTATATGATATTACTTAGTTTTATATGTTTGGGTATATAACTATAAATTTCCAAAATCTGCATCTTTTTAATAATTCATGCAACGATGGGTGGTAGAAAGTAATCATGAATATAATTTGATGGGTGTAGGAGAGAGGTCTAGAATTGTTAATAGTCTTCCAGTAAATAAGTAATCTTTTTATCTGATTTAAGAAAGCTTAGGACTAAGTTTTGCCTGGTAATAGAAAAATTTGCTATATTTGCAAATAATAAAATTCCCAATTATGTTAGATGTTGAATATAAATATTATCTAGAGCATCAACAGGAATTGCTGAAATTGTATAAAGGACGTTTCATTGTTATTGTCGGGAATTCCGTCGTCGGCAATTATGCTACTCATGTTGAGGCATATTTGGATTCTATTAATAAGTATGATCTTGGCTCATTTCTTATTCAGGAATGTACTGATGGTAATTCTGGATATACTCAAACTTATCATTCACGTGTTATTTTTGCGTAATGTCAGCACTTCCTTTAGCAAAAGCATTCACTCAGCGATATGAGGGCATCACAAATGTCTTGAAAACAGAATGCACGGTATATTCAGCGTTTGATCCTAGAACACCTGTTAAACCGGAGGGCTGTAAGGTGCTTTGTTTGTGGGATACTGGTGCTACTAATTCAGCTATTTCTGCTAGATTGGTGCAAACTCTAAACTTGAAACCGAGTGGGAAGGCTACAGTCTCTCATGCACAAGGTCAAACTGATGTAAATACTTACATGATTAATCTCGTGCTTCCTAATAATGTCGGTGTGGCGTTTTTGCCAGTTAGTGAAGGTATTTTATCTGGGTTTGACATATTGATAGGGATGGATATTATTTCTCGAGGTGACTTTTCATTATCTTGCTCAAATGGGAAAACAGTATTCTCTTTCCAAACGCCATCAACACATGAGGTTGATTATGTGACAGGTAAAATGATTCGATCTCCAATGATAAAATCAGATAAGGAACCAGGCAGGAATTCTCCATGCCCTTGTGGAAGTGGAAAGAAGTATAAGCATTGTTGCGGGAAGCACTAAGTTATTATGAATAGAGATGATATACTGACACTCAAGGCGGTAATTCTATATATTCTGAAGAATTGTTCCGCTCATGTGAGTCGCAATGTTTATTACATTGTGAAAACTGCTTTTGTGGCGCAACAAAAGCATTTGGCAAAATATCTTTGTCCTCTTTTTGAGGACAAGATTATTGCTTTGCAATTTGGGCCAGTTCCCTCAAATATATACGACGTTTTGAAAATTGCGCGAGGAGATTCGAATGCTATGTATTTTCATCGGAACGATGATCTTTGTTTAGTATATGATTCAATATCATTCTGTGATGAAGTTTTTACAGCAAACGAGGATCCTGACATGAATTATTTGTCTACATCTGCGGTAGAATGCATTGATGAAGCTTTACGTGAGGTGTCGGAAATGACATTTGATCAGATTGTACGAACAACGCATGGAGAGGAGTGGACTCGCGCGTTCAATAATCCAAATTGCAAAGAAATGAGCTATCTTGCAATTGCCAAAGAAGGAGGAGCAAACGATTCTTCAATATCCTATTTGAAAGAAAATCTAGAACTTGATAGTTCGCTCAAATGATGAAATTAGGCGAATCCTCATCTGTTTTCAAAGGATTGTCCATTAATCAAGGTAGTGTTTTTAAGATGACACTTTATCCGAAAGATGGTGTAACTCCTCAAAAAGAGGGAGATAGATCTCGTACAAAATACTTCGTGGTTATTGGCAAAGATAGTGATTCAATTTTGGTTGGGGCACTTTTAATTAACACGGAAGTTAATGTCAATTTGATAACGGTGATCGCTCCATATCAGTATTGTATATATCCGAGTGATTATGACTTTCTTGGTAGCAAGTGTCGATATGTAGATTGTTATAGAATCAAAGAACTATCTTATGAACGGATAGTTTCAGAAGGAGAATATATTGGTATAATTTCAGATGCAGATATGGCTCATGTTATTGATTTGGTAAGAAGATCGCCAGTTAACAAGCCATTAATATTGAGGAAATACGGGACCTTCAATGTTGCTAAGTAAAATGAACGACTGGACAACTGCATCGTATCGAGGCTCAAAACGCTTTGAAGTGTTATCGTGTGTCCATACTTCGGGCATTGAAGCATTCTATTTTAGAGGCATTCCCCGATGAACAATTGATAGAACATTGGGGATACGATGATGCCGGTATCCCGCTGAACAGATAAATGAAAACCGTCGGAGAGTCCTTACCAAGCTTTTCGACGGTTTTTGTTTTGGATGCTTCAATCAAGAAAAGGAGAATGGTAAATGAAGATACAATACATGAGCTATCTGCACTTAAATAAGGTGTGGTATGTCTTGGAGAACGAACACCTTGCGAATGGGTTTGATCCGGGAAAGTTTACTAAGATTTAATGAACATACAGAGATGAACGAAAGAATGAGCATAGGTAGAAAGTTCTTTGCCGATTTGGCGAAGGAGGTTGGCCTGAATACCTATCACTTGGATGTGTTGGGCGAAAGGCAACATTGGGAGATTGTCGTTGGCGGCGATATGCTGGAACGGTTGGTTGGTATTCAGCGCCAATTCGAACGGCTGGCCGTGATGGGCGACGATGAGTACCGGGGATTCTATATCGAGGTGCCGCGGCCTGCGCCGGAAGAGTGGGGCGATGCCGAGGAGTTGATTGCTTCGGGGGAATATGACAGCCGGGAGGCGTTCCTTGCGGACTGGCTTGCGTTCAACCCGATGGAGACGCGGTGGTTCCATGTCGCCTCGACCCGATACGGGGATTCCCGGTCGCTTCGTGTTACGGACCGGAAACGTACCATGTTCATCATCACGAACTGTCCTGCTTGTGCTGATGGGGCCCCTGATGATGCGTGGTGCAGAGATATTCTCACACGTCTCTTCGACTATCTGCAGCGGCTGATTGATGTTGTTGTTGCGGATCCCGACAGATTCAATGACTATGTGGCGCACAACCTGCCGTACCAGCAGCGTACGGGACGGATCGCACAGAAGGAGTTTAACCGTATAGTACCGAATTCTAAAATTGAGGTGGAAGATAAGGAAACGGCCATCAAGGCTTTGGAAGATTCGGTCCACGGGCGTTCTGTGCCACCCTTGGAGACCATGACTATCCGGCTGTATTGCACCTATTTCCGCATTGCCAACGAGGCGTATGAGGCTTACTACCGGAAACGGGGCGCCAGCGAACGTGTTTATGAAGATCCGCAGGATGTCCCAGAAGAGCTGCGGGATGTAGCCTACTACAAGCGGATGAAGTTCGTGTATGTGGAGACCCTGTACGACATTGACAGTCCGGCGGATTTCATACGGTTTGCAACGGATCACTACGGTGAACTGGGACTTTCTCGTCTGAATATCTTTGCCTTAAACAAGCACCAGCAGGGCTGGATGATTGTTGTCTCTAATAGCTATTCGGCTAATGCCGGACTGGCTATTGAAGTAGCTACCGCCTTGTATAAGGCCGGAGCGCCGCTGTTGATATTCGATGCAGAGAGACTCCTGCGAATCCTGCGGGAGGAGGATTGGGTACGGCTGATTCCCAGTTCCTTTCACAACTATATGGGCTATCAGGAGGAGGGCACCGTCTACGAACTGCCGTGGGAATACGAATGCTCGGACGATGGCGATTCGCCCCTGACTCGGGAGCAATATCATGCGATTGTCTCGCTTACTGAATGGCAGCCGGAGGAGCGCGTGAAACCCATCATTTGGCAGGGCTGTGGTAATTAGCAACTTGGCTTATCTCTATGCGAGGGCGTATAGGGGTATGCCACGTTTTTGGGAAGGGTGTGAGTTTGATGGCGATTATTTGGATAATTTATCACAAATATTAGTTTTGACATTGCTTGATATGTGTGTTAATTTTTGAGAAACACAATAATAAACTGGATTCTTATATGTGAATTTCTTATCTTTGTAAGATATAGTAATTGTGCAAGGTGCCGTTAATTCTTATCAGTTAAATAACGCTACTAATATAAATGAGTTGCAATCATAAATTGATTGATATAAATATGAAGCCGGAAGAGATTCAAAATAGGATAATAAATGGAAGATGCGAAGAGGTATTAAAAAATCTTGATGATGATAGTATTGATTTTATTCTAACATCTCCACCATACGCTGATAAAAGAAATTACGCTATTGAAAATACTTCTTCGTCTCCTGCAGAATATCTTGATTGGTTTAAACCAATGGCAAAAGAGATCTATCGTGTTTTAAAGAACGATGGAAGTTTTGTTTTGAATATTAGTGACAAGGTAGTAAATGGCGTCCAGCAAATATATGTTTTTGAATTGGTCGTATACCTTTGCAAAGAACTCCATTTTCATTTAGTACGCGATTATATTTGGTATAATCCGGCAACTCCGCCTAATATTTATTCTACGGGGAAATATGGAAGAACAAAAAAATCTCATGAATATTGTTTTTGGTTTAGTAAATCAGAGAAGTGGACTTTCAATATGGAGCCGATTCGGAAACCTTATAGCAAGGATATGCAGAAGTTCCTCGACGGTAAAGGGAAAGGGGGTAGAACTGAGAATACTCGCCCCAGTACCCATAATTTTAATTGTGGAATAAAATGGAAAAATAACGGGGGATCTGATCCTGGAAGTGTGATTTCTATTGGCAATACGAATAGTAATGATTTATTCTTTAAACTTTGCAAAGAAAGAGGAGTGAGCCACCCGGCAAGATTCCCAGAAAAGCTAGCGGAATTCTTTATTTTGGCAGGGACCAATGAAGGCGATATCGTTCTTGATCCTTTCTCTGGTTCGGGAACAACATGTTTAGTTGCGAAACTCCATCATAGACGTTGGATTGGAATAGATGCTAATAATGATTATTGCGAACTCGCAACATTAAGAATTGAGCGTGAGGGGGATGAAAAGGAATAACAAAGATTATATTGTTGAATGTGTTGATGGGGCAAAAGGAATTTTGTCTCTCCCCGATAAGTCTATCAAATTGGTTTATGGGTCGCCTCCATACCCCAATGCGGATCGTAATTATGGTAATTGGTCTACTGCGGAGTATATCGATAAAATATCGCCTTTTATCGATGCCGCATGTGCAAAGCTTCGTGACGATGGCTTTTTGGTTATTAATGTTAAGGCTAATAGAGAGAAACCTCGCAAAGGAATAAATAGTACTCGATCTCTGATTGTCGAAAAATTAGCGATTGAATTAGAGGAAAGATGGCATCTCTATTGTGTGGACATTGAAATATGGATTAAAGATAATCCTGTCCCTACAGGACTCCGTGTCGCTTGTCAAGATGCCTATGAACAGAATCTATGGTTTTCTGTTAGCCCACAATGGAAGATAAATATTGATGATATTCGGAGAGAATATGATGCTGAGACATTAAAGGCGTATGCTCATAATGAGTTTAAACCTCGTGCGAATGGACTTTCTTATGTGAGGAAAGCCAAACATATAAAACCGAATCCCAAAGGAGCACTTCCTCTTAATGTTATAAAGGGAAGTGTGTCATCTAAACAATCAGAACATCAGGCTGTGCAACCAGGATACCTTCCTGCTAAATATATTAAAGCATGTACGAAAGAAGGAGATTTGGTTGTTGATCCATGGCTTGGATCCGGGACTACTGGGTATGAGTGTTTGAGGCTTGGACGACGTTTTGCCGGATACGACATCAGCAAGGAGTATGTTGAATATTCGAGTCATTCATTAGATATCTTATCGGAGGAATTGGCTATGGTAAGCAAAATATCCAAACAAAGGGAGTCTATTCAGCGGAAGTTTGTTCAATCTCTTGGGGGTGCAGTTGTGGAACATAGTGCCCTTAACGAAAGGCCTTTAAAACTTAAGCTTTCGAGCCCAATCCCAATCGAATTGCTTATTTATGCATTCCCTGCAACGAACCCACCTGGAGGAAGGAGTATTCATGAGTATAAGTTTAATTTGAATGTTCCCAATCAAGAAAAAGGACAAAGAGGTAATTTTGATTCTTCTGCATATGCTCTGTTAGTCTCATATGTTGAAGATTATGACGTGTTTGTCTTGTATGATGCGGAAAAGCATAAAAACTTCTCTTATAATGCTAATGTCCAGTGTAAAGATGATTTAATCCTACGTGCTATGCAAGAGAAAGTTGCTAGGGGAGTTAAAACAAATGGAGAGGTGTTGTATGCTGCACGGGCAGAGTATTTATCTAAGGCTATTAAAGCAAGATTAATTGGAGAATGAACAAAAAGATCAAATATGAGGACCTTGTTTTAAAAAGGACATATAACAAGGTAAATGATAATATTGCAGAGGAGTTTTACATCCCCTGTATGTCTGCAGCCACCTCATATGATCGTCTATCAGGTTATTTTGGTAGTACAATTTATATAATTGCATGGAATGCTCTTAAGGATTTCGTCCATAATGGAGGAAAAATGCGAATTATTTGTTCTCCATGCTTATCTGACGAAGATATTAAAGCGATTAAAACAGGAGAGTTAGCAAAAAAAGATGAAATTTTGCATCGTGCGTTAGTAGAGGAAATAGACTCTCTTTTTGCTAGTAGCGAGTTGGAAAAACCAAGTCAAGTGCTTGCATGCCTCATTGCTACGAATGTAATTGAAATAAAAATTGCGTATGGAGAAGGTGAGGGGGATATTAAAAGGCTTTTCCATGATAAAGCCGGCATATTCTATCAAGGTGATAATGCTATAATGTTTAGAGGTTCATTAAATGAAACATTTAAAGGACTTTCAGATGATGGAAATTTTGAATCCATAGATGTGTTTACTAATTGGCAAGAAAGCAATGACAGAGAAAGAGTCGGAGATACTCAAGATTATTTTGAAATGCTTTGGAATAATAAAGCTCCAAAGATTGAGATAACTCCATTGCCTGAGGATATTAAGATCCGGTTTAAAGACAAAATTGCCAAAGTACATTGGGAAACATTAGTCGAGGAGATTAAGGTTAAGGTTGATTTGGCGCGGTATTGGTCTGCTGATAAATCATTCGAAAGGTTGCCAAGAAAGCATCAAATTGATGCTTTAGAAAAATGGGTAAAACAAGAACATCGTGGAATTTTTGAACATGCTACGGGTAGCGGTAAGACATATACTGCAATTTGTGCAATAAGGAAAGCGCTAGAAGAACATAAGAGTATCATTGTTTTAGTTCCTTCAACTGATTTATTATCGCAGTGGGATAAAGAAATAAGGCTTGCTTTGTCGGACATCAATCTTCGAATTATTTTATGTGGAGATGGTCATAATGCATGGGATAAAGAAGGCGTGTTAGAGGCCGCCACGCAAAAAAGCGATAAAAACAATACGGTTGTCATATCAACAATGGATACGGCTGTTATGCCTAGATTTATACAACGAATAAAACAAGGAGGGCATTTATTTGTTGTAGCTGATGAGGTTCATAGAATGGGCAGCTTGAATAGACGAAATTTTTTCGTAATAGATGCCGGTTACCGTTTGGGGCTTTCTGCGACTCCGCGTAGATATGGTGATCCTGAAGGTACTCAAGCCATTATAGAGTATTTTGGGAAAATAATAGAACCTCCATATACTTTAAAAAATGCCATTGACGATCAGGTGTTAACCCCATATTATTATCGGCCTAAAGTTGTGCAATTGACCTCATTTGAGCAGCAAACATGGAATGAACTTACAGAGGAAATAGGTATACGATATGCAAGGTGTGCCCATGACGCATCATATTCTTTTTCCAATGATCAATATATGCAATTTCTTTTGTTAAAAAGATGTCGTATTATCAAGAAAGCCAGAGGAAAAGTTGCATTGGCAAAGCAAATAATCGAGGAAGAATATAGTAGTGGGCAGAGGTGGATTATATATTGTGAAGACAAGGATCAATTACATGATGTATTAAAAGAAATATCAACAATCCCAAATGTAGATGCATACGAATACTATGCAGATATGCCAGGGGATAGAAATGCAACATTGAGTTACTTTAATGATTGTGGTGGAGTTATTGTTTCTATAAAATGTTTGGATGAAGGTGTTGATATTCCCGCTACTACACATGCTATAATCTTGGCCTCGTCACAGAATCCGAGAGAGTTCATTCAGCGAAGAGGTCGAATTTTGCGGAAATATGCAGGTAAGTATTATTCTTGGTTGTATGATGCTGTTGTTGTCCCAGACTTTTCAGATAAAGTCGATGAAATTAGACGGAATGATATGGTTGTGACAGAGTTGGCTAGATGTATACAATTTGGAATGTGGTCAAAAGATCCGTCTTGTATTACTCAATTAAGAATTATTGCATTAAAACATAACATAGATGACACATTATTAACTAATAATATCGACCATGAAAATGAGTGACGAATTAAATAAGATCAGAGATATCTTAGAAGAAATCCGGTCGAGTAAACATCCGGATATTCCCGCTCAATTTATTGAGGCGGTTCTTAATGCTCAGATTGAGAATATGGATGATAGTTCTAAATCACAAAATGCTATTCGAATAGTTATAGATAATGCCATTAAATCAAAGTCATAATGTTACGAATTAATAAACTTATCATCGACAACTTTGGCCCATACCAAAATAACCAGATTTTGGAGTTCCCTGCCGGTGATGGTGTTACATTTGTCTGGGGCGAGAATGGCGTGGGAAAGACGTCGCTACTTAATTGTATTCGTTTTGCCTTATGGGGAATCGTATACAATAGAAATTACGAGGAGTGCCAATTGGCAAAATTCGTAAATATTGATGCAGTAGAGGCTCAGAAGAATATGAGTGTTAAGCTTTTTATGACATATGATAATGAAGATTATGAACTTACCCGTATGCTTAAAAGACTGCCTGGCACTTCTGGGAAAAATGATTCGGATTATGAGCATAAGTTATATCTAAAACATTTTGGGTCTATGATGAGTCAAGATGAAGCTGAACACTTTCTTAACACAGTCTTGCCAGAAAAAATATCTCGTTTTTATTTGTTCGACGGCGAATTATTAAGACAGTATGAGAATCTTCTTGAAGATTCATCATCAAGTAGTGATGTTATCAAGACTTCTATCGAAAATATTTTGGGCCTTCCCATTCTTGAAGGGGCAAATAAAAACCTTCTGAGTATAACTACGATATACCAACAGATATACACTAAAGTTTCAGCCGCAAACGAGAGAACAAAAAATGATTCATCTGCGTTGTCTGGGTTTTTGTTGCATGATGAGGAACTTAAGAAATCTCTAAAAGAGATGAAAGAACAAAGGATGAAACTTCAAAGTGAGATCTCTGAGATCGAGGATGCTTTTGCTGCAAATCAGAGGTACGCAGAATTACTTGCCCAAGAAAGAGAAAAAAAATCTCAGATTGAGACAAATCGTCTTCTTTTAGAGAATGAGGTAAAAGACCTTAAGGCAAAAATGAAATTTGCCTGGAGTGTTATTTTTGATAAGGTAATCCAAGAGATTATTGACACGAAAAATGAAGAATTAAATTCTTTGTTATCCCGTATTGGGGATATTAAGACAAAAGAGGTCATTGTTGCAATATTAGATAAAATTGTTAAAGGAGAAGTCTCATCGTGTCCGGTATGTAATAATAATCTAACCATTGAAGATATATCTAGTTTGCGTGAAAAATTGGCAATTTTAAAGAAGTCGGACGAATCAAAGAATTCGGAGGAAATAATGTATGCCAGGCAAATTATAGATAGATTTAGTGGCTTCAAAAAGAATGTTGATAAAGAGTCCCTCATAAATTTATTAAATAATATTTATTCTAAACAGTCTACGATAAGTTTGGATGAGGTTGATTTAGCTGAGATTAAGAAGAAAAAAGCGGGGTTCCATAACTCATCTACAGATACAGAAATTTTGGGACTACAACCAATGTATAAGAAAAAACTCCAAGAATTGACCTTATTGGAGGAGGGTATAACTAAGCAAGAGGAGGCGATCTCAGAAAATCAGGCTTCGATTGAAAAATTAAATGCTAAGATTTTAAAACAATCAAATGCTGATGGCAAAAAGGCTTCTGAAGATCTTGCGTTTTGCAAGGCTGTTCAAGAAATATTTGAAAAGGCCGTATCGAAGTTTAGAGAGGATTTGAAAGATCGAGTGCAGGCTGATGCTGAAGATATATTTACAAAGATATCTCACATGCCAGCCTATAAAGGGTTAAAAATAAATGATAACTATGGGCTTGAGATTGTGACAAGCAATGGTCGGATTGTTCCCAATCGTTCGGCTGGATATGAGCAGGTTGTAGCCCTTTCCCTTGTAGGAGCATTGCATAAGAATGCCCCCATTTCAGGACCTATTGTTATGGATTCTACATTCCAGAGAATTGATCCGAGGCATAGAAATAATACATTGAGATCGCTACCTGTCCTTGGAGAACAGATTATCGTGCTTGCATATCCGACTGAGGTTAGTCAGAGTGATGCCAAAGATCTGTTGTCAGGGAAATACTTGAAAGATATCTATCTTAAGCAAAAATCTGAATTTGAAACAGAAATAGTTCCTATGTTTACGATCCGAGTAGACCGCACCGATAGCGGATAGAAGAAAAAAGCTATCGAGATTTTGGTTAGATTAAAGCAGCCAAACCTTAACTAACTAAAATAGCGATAGCCATGAGAGGACAAAGAAACGAAATTAGTTTCAGAGGACAAAAGATTTATATAGGGATCGATGTCCATTTGAAGAGTTGGTCGGTTACGGTCTTGTCGGAGACCTCCGTGCTGAAGAAGTTTAGTCAGCATCCGAGTCCGGAAGCATTGCACGGATTTCTGGCGCGGAGTTATCCGGGAGCCGAATATCATTCGGTATACGAAGCCGGCTTCTGCGGGTTCTGGATACACGAACGGCTGACGGCATTAGGGATTGACAACATCGTGGTCAATCCGGGGGATGTTCCGACCAAGAGCAGTGAAAAGCTTCGTAAGAGTGACGCCGTGGATAGCAGCAAGCTGGCGCGGAGTTTACGAGCCAACGAACTGAAAGGCATTTACACGCCGGACAGCGCATCGTTGGAGATGCGTTCCTTGATAAGATTGAAGAACTCGATAACAAAAGACACGACGCGTCAGAAGAACCGGATCAAGTCCCAATTGCGGTATCTGGGCATTGGGATTCCACAAGAGTTCCTCGAACCGTTCTCCAACTGGTCAAAACGTTTTATTGCCTGGTTGAAGGAGGTTGAAACCCTCACACCGAGCGGGCGTCAGGCCCTCGACATTCAAATCCGGCATCTGGAGGAGCTACGCCGCCAGAAGTTGGAGATGACACGGGCTTTGCGGACATTGGCCAAGACGGACCGGTTTCGCGAACCGCTGCGGTTGATTATGACCGTTCCGGGGTTCGGACAGGCTACGGGAATGGCATTTCTTTCGGAGATATGCGACATTGCCCGTTTCCGCAATGCCGAACAACTGGCCGCCTATATCGGGATGATCCCGATGTGCCATTCCAGTGGAGAGAAAGATGGGACAGGAGACATTACCGTGCGAAGAAACGCCGTCATGCGCTGTAACCTGATAGAGGCCGCATGGGTGGCGGTACGTCAAGACCCTGCGATGAACCTGTTTTTTACTGAACAGTGCAAGCGAATGCCAAAGAGCAAGGCCATCGTAAAGGTCGCTCGCAAACTGGTCAACAGATTATACTTCGTACTCAAGCACCAGACTGATTATGTCAATAGTGTCATGTCATAGAGAAACCCTTCCGGTAAACGGATTTTCCCAGAGAGAATACTACATGATGTTTGCGGCGTTAACGTCCGCTTAAAATAGTTTGCTCCTCTGGCCTTTGTAAACTAATACAGGAACATGCGGCAGCGTGCTGACCGCTGTGGAAAGTCTGTTTACCGAAGGTTTTTTACGGGTTCTGAAATCTCGGCTTTCGAAAGGGCCAAAGGTGTTAAGCACGAAGTGTCTCCGCACCGGCTCGATCAGAGGCCGGCGGAGTCACTTGTGCCTTGACCTTTGGCCGGGAAGATCTTCAAGAAACGCAATATGTTGTTAATGAAATAAAAACAAATCTAACCAAAAACTTTGATCCAAATTTATTTGGATTGTAACTGGAAAGAATAACATGGAAGATTTAGTACAATTTAGGCTTTCTTCTATAGCCACAGAAATTGCTAATGATTTTGCAGAAAAGTATTTCTTCGATGATAATCAGGATGCTGCAAAATTTGGGATGGCCTATGCCTTAAAATATTGTCGTAATGAAATAGATATTGAGTCTATCCTTACAGGTAAGGTGCAGTCGGATATTTATAATAATAATGGTTCAAATTATAGTACTGGTGGAATTGATCCTGATGGCAAGATTGCCACTGTTATAAAAGGAATATATCCAAATTGTACTACACCTTATCGATATGTAAGAATCTTAATGATTTATGGACTCGTCAAACTCAAAGAGAAGATTTCTTCAAAAGAGGATTTTATTGCATTAATTAGCGAGATTTGATAGCGCTTATTTATGACAGAATTTTCGACAAAGAATGTGCTTATTAAAAGATCTAATATGACTAAGTTTTTTGTTTTTGGATACCTTGAGAGTAAGACTATTGCAGGTTGAGTAATAGTAAAGAAATTTGCGGTCCTCAATAGATTAAAGAATGAAACTAGGGGGCAACATGTTACATTATGGAGAATGATGGGGTAGTTGCATTATTTGAATTTACCAGATTTATAAAGCAAAGCCATAAAATGAAAACAAAAGCCAAACAAGTGCAAATAAAATAGCTTATTTACAATACTTTGCAGGGCGTTTGATGGTTTCAGTTGTTTTCATTCTTTTCAGTTGATTGGTTCTTTTTCGGTACAATTTTGTTCCTCGTTTGTTTCTCAATATCGACCTTTATCATATCTTTGCAACAGAAACAAAATTATGAAGGGATTGATATGCCACGAATAAAGAAGCCTACAAAAGTAAAAGAGCCTGTCCGCCTTCGGACAAAGAAGCTGGCAGATGGAAGCCAAAGTCTGTATCTTGATATATACCGTTTCGGCAAACGAACATACGAATATCTTAAGTTGTACCTCATTCCGGAAACGGACAACAATGCCCGTCTGCAGAATCAGGCGACCATGAATGCCGCCAATGCCATCAAATCGAAGCGCATAATCCAACTTACCAATGGCGAGGCCGGAATCGAACACAGGGAAAAGGTTTTTCTTTTAGACTGGATGAAGACCTACAAAGAGAATCAGGCGAAGCGTGGTAAAAAGGACGGGAACCAAATAATGGTAACTATCCGCATACTGAAGGATTATGCGGGTGAACGCATGACAATGGATCAGATTGACAAGGCATTCTGCCAAGAGTATATCGACTATCTGCAGACGGAGTATCGCCCCAAAGGAAAACGGGTGTCAAACTTTACGCTTCACACTTATTACCGTATTCTGAACGGAGCTTTGAATGCCGCCGTTCGTGCGGATATTATCAAGTCCAACCCGTTTACGAAGATCAACAACTCGGATAAGATACGCTTGCCGGAGAGCAAACGCTCGTATATGACCATTGAAGAGGTCCGGGCACTGATTGCTACTCCGATGAAGAATAAGGCCGTAAAACAGGCTTATTTGTTCTCTTGCTTCTGTGGATTGCGAATAAGCGACATTATCGGTTTGAGATGGAAAGATGTTTTTGTGGATAGAGGTCAATATCGCCTTGCTGTGTCCATGCAGAAAACCAAAGAGCCGATTTATTTGCCGCTTTCACCAGAAGCGTTAAAGTGGATGCCGGAGCGAGGAGACAAGATGGCGGAAGACCACGTCTTCGACTTACCGAGTCCAACGATGATAAACCTGCTGCTCAAACCATGGGCGAAAGCGGCCGGCATAGACAAACGTTTCTCATTTCATACCGCCCGTCACACGTTTGCGACGATGATGCTGACGCTTGGCGCTGACCTCTATACAACCTCGAAGTTGCTCGGTCATGCCGACGTGAAGATGACACAGGTATACGCCAAAATCATCAATCAGAAAAAGGACGATGCAGTCAATCTGGTGAACGGGTTGTTCGACTGAAACATGGATTGTTCTTTGTACCGAAGCGGTCATATATATTTTAGTTTACTTTAGTATCTATATATAAGGGAGAAAAACTAAAGTAAACCGTTTCCAGATAAACAACTGAAAGAAAATCGGTGGTGAAAGTTTGAGTCAAATACGGGCTTTGGGCATCCTGTATAAAAGGGACAAGTCGTCGATAGGATTGACCTCCCGCCAATGAAAAATATCTCTGAATAGGCTGCGGGGATAGGTTGTTTGATTCGGATATAATTGTTTCGTTTTACATCTTCTTTCTCCCTCTTGTCGCTTGACTGCTGTGCGTGTCGCTGGAGAAATTTCGATGGCAATACTATGTCTAACCATACCAACCTGTTTGCCACTAAATAATCAGTCCGGCATTGGACAACGAGATCGCCCCTGCTTGCAGATTGTGTGGCATTCCTCCCGCCGACGAACGGCTGACGGGGTATTAGGCTATTATATCAGTTAGTAATTATATATCATTAGTTATCAATAATATAAATGCATTTTTGAGAGTTGTAGATAACAAAATAGCACCAAATCTATTCGCTGTTAAATTACCGGACGAATGCTGTCCACTCAAGGTGCAACAAAGGAATGGATAGGTACAAAATGGCATTCCACAAGATGTTGTCGGAGCAAGATGAGGGAAAATGGAAAGGCAAGGTATGGTCGTAGACCAGTTTCCACCTTTTCTTTTCCCTTCAAGATAGGTATGTGACTTAATATATTTTATTATCAGATATATAATACGGCAAATACCTAATTGAATAACAGAATAGTAACAACTTGGCAATATATGGTTCCAACTAATTACCTATACGATTTTTTACCAGAATCTTGTTAATTAGAAAATCTATCGCAATATGTCAACAATGTATCTATTATTTCATATAAACAGGTAGTGTTTGCCATAGCCGGAATGAGTAACCAACTGTTTGTTTCTACTTACATGCTTCAGTTGCCAGATAAAACAAGTTTGGAAAAATTCCTATTATGTCAATTAAAGGAGTAAATCATTCACATATAAGATGGACTGAAAAGGAAGTATTAAAACATTAATTCCATTTTCAGTCCATTTTACAATTACAGTTTCCACCCGGAAATACTTTCCTGTATATTCCACAAATGAGCATAAAGTCCGTCCTTTTTGACAAGCCCATCGTGTGTGCCTTCTTCCTCTATCCGTCCGTTATCCAAAACGATTATCCGGTCGGCATCCTTGATTGTTTTGAGCCTGTGGGCAATGGCAATGACGGTACGTCCTTTAATCAACGAGTCGATGGCTCGTTGTACCTCCACTTCGTTTTCAGGGTCGAGCGAGGCGGTAGCTTCATCCAGCAGGATGACTTGTGCGTCTTTCAGCATGGCACGGGCAATGGATATGCGTTGTTTCTCGCCTCCGGACAATGTACAGCCTCCTTCGCCAACCATCGTGTCGTAGCCTTGCGGCAAGTGCATGATGAAGTCGTGGCAACAGGCTTTCTTGGCGGCGGCAATGATTTCCTCGTCCGTCGCATTCGTCTTGCCGAAACGGATGTTGTTGCGTATGGTGTCTTGAAACAGATAGACATCCTGGAACACCATAGAAATGTGGCTCATCAGACTTTCGGGAGCTATCTCGTCCATCGGTACACCACCAAAGAAAATGCGTCCCTGTTGCGGGTCGTAGAAACGGGCGCAAAGTTTCATCACCGTGCTTTTCCCGCTTCCCGAAGGTCCGACAAGAGCCGTCAAGGAGTTTTTCGGGAGCGTAATGTTTATATCATGCAACACTTCCTTGTCTTGATAGGCAAACGATACGTGTTCAAACCGGATATCGCCTGCTGCCGGGGATTGCCGTTCTCCTTTCATCTCCGGCTCGTTCATCAAGGAAAGGATGCGTCCACCGGCAATGGAAAAATAGCGGAACTCGGTAAAGTTTGTCAGTGCGGAAGTCAGCGGGTCGAACACACGAGAACCGACTACAAGGAATAGCACGAATACAAGGATTGAAAGTTGCCCTCCCAACAGAAGGTAAGTTCCACATAGCACCATCATTGTCAGCCCGGCACGTACTAAAGTGATGCTCAACAAGACGAATGGGCCTAACAAGGCCTCCTGACGGATGCAAGCACGGCGAAGTTCCGCAAAAGCATCGCGCAACCTAACAAAGCGGTCACCTATCAGATTGTACGCTTTCATTACACGAATACCCTGTAAGTATTCTTCCAACCGATTTCCAGCATTTATTTTTGCTTGAATTTGCCTGCCGCTTAACTTCCGCTGTGCCTTTGTGCTTGCCCACAGAACGAGCAAGGCAAGCGGCAAGGCGGCAAACATACTGACCGCCATCCTCCAATCTATCCATACAAGCGAAGCAAAAGCCAGTACGGGCATGACTATGGCACCCATAAGTTGGGGCAGGTGGTGCGAAATTCCGGTTTCTGCCATCATGAAGTCCGTAACAAGCATAGACGACAAATCACCCGGATCACGTTTCGACAAAAAGCCCAACGATAGTTTCCGCAAGTGCTCCGCCAGCGACAAACGCCCGGAAGCACTCATTTCGTATGCTCCTCTAAAATTGGCTCGGTAGGATGCCCGTTCTGCCAAAGCCATGACCAGCATATAAACAGCCATAATGCCGAATATCCACCACAGGCGGGTCGTGTCAAGCGGCTGTCCGCTCCCGTCAAATGCACTGAAAATGATACGTATCGCTTCTATGGAAAGACAGAACGGCACGATATTGACTAAGTTGGCAAGCATGGTGTAACCCACCGGCTTGTAAAGTCTTTCCGTGTGACCTATTGTAATATTCTTTATTGCATTCATATCTTATTTTATTTATATGCTATAATATGTATTTCTTCCTTTTTACGGATTGTTCTGATGGATGAAAATCCGGCTTCATGCAACCGCTCTTCCAATTCTGCCGGAGTATAGACAACCATACCGTCTATCCGTTCCGTCCACATTTTTCCAAGTTCGGGGTCGCTCGCTTCCAGACTAATAAGGAAACAACCTCCTTCTCGGAGAACACGCGCCACTTCAGACAACGCTATGTTTACAGGCGACCAAAAATAGACCGTTTCAAAAGCCGTGATAGCATTAAAGAATCCATCCTCATAAGGTGTAATAGTCAAGACTTGTTCTGACATTTTCTATACTATCGGGCAAAAAAAGTGTCCGATGCCATCTGCGAAGATACGCAACTATTCTCACTCTCACAACCTGGTGAGCCAATAACCTGCTCATCAGGTTGTATTTTCCCTGCATCCTGCAATTGATATCTCCTTGCCACCTCCATTCCTTCGAGGAAAGTCTGCATGGGTGTTTTCCCGAAACAGTATTTCCCGGAGTGCGTCCTTTGCGTGTTATAGGAGTTCATCCAAGTGTCAAGGTCTGCCTGCAGTTGTTCTATCGAGGTGTATATCTTCTTCCTGAAAGCGATGGCGTAGAATTCGTTCTGGACAGTCCTGTTGAAGCGTTCACAGATGCCGTTTGTCTGCGGGCTCTTGGCCTTGATCTTGGAATGGTCTATGTCCTCGATGGCCAGATACAGTTCGTATTCATGTGTTTCCCTGTTTCCGCAGTATTCGGTTCCCCTGTCCGTGAGCATCCTCATCAGTTTCAGGTCATGCTGCTCGAAGAACGGAACCACCCTGTCATTGAGCATGTCCGCCGCCACGAGCGCGTTCTTCCTGTCGTAAAGTTTGGCGAATCCGATTTTGGAATAGGTGTCGATGACCGTCTGCTGGTAAATGTGCCCCACGCCTTTGATATACCCTACATAATAGGTGTCCTGCGCCACAAGGAAGCCTGGATAATAAGTCTCTATTTCCCCGTGTGCCTGTTTCTCCGCCTTGGCTTTTTCCAGCGCGGCCACCTGGTTCTCGTCAAGCACGATGCCTTCCTGCTCCACCTTGGTCGAAAGTGCCTTCAGGCGTTTCTGGAAGGTCTCCATGTCATGCCTGAGCCAGATGGAGCGCACTCCTCCGGGAGATACGAGTATGCCTTTCTTGCGCAGCTCGTTGGATACGCGTACTTGTCCCAAAGCCGGGTTGGCTATGGCCATCTGCACTACAGCCTGCTCTATGCGCTCCTCCACGCGGTTCTTTATCACCGGCTTTTTACGGGAAATCTCCTGCAGGGCCAGTTCTCCGCCCTGCTCGTACAGTTCCTTGAAACGATAAAAACTGTCACGGCTGTATCCCATAATCTTGCAGGCTCGTGACACGTTTCCCAACTGTTGGGACAGCTCAAGCAGTCCCAGTTTGTTCTTGATGACTTTTTCTGATGTGGTCATAACTTAATCTGCTTTTATGTTACAAATCTACTCTTTTTATGCGTAACTGTCAGATTAAGTCTTGACTAATTCACATAAGGTAATGAACAAACATTCCCTTGTTGTATGAAACATCTTTTATTCAAGTCTTTTTCGTTGTACTTTTGGGCGAATGAAACACTTTCTTCTGACAGGTCTATGCCGTAGATATTTCCTTTTGGACATAAATTCAATAAACGTTTCAAATTCGCACCACCGCCACAGCCTATATCAAGAACATTCCAATTCGGCTGCCATTCCACTTGCTTCATGCCACGATTAGCTAAAGATGCATGAAAACAATTCATTCCTCGCAAAATCATCCGTCCCCAAAATCCTTGCGGACAACTTGTGTTTTGCAAGACCTTGTTTAAGAAATTCTTCTTTCTCATATTGCTTTTAGTTTTTGTTCAACGTCCAATGGTATGCGCTCGTATAGGCATCCCACATGTTTTTATATACACCCTCCGTCACAGACAATTGTTCATGCCTTCCGCATTGCACAATGCTTCCTTCTTTCATGACGACAATCTGATGCGCAGAAATAATGGAAGAAAGGCGATGGGCAATCACAATGACCGTCTTGTCCTTTATCAGCGACTGCAAAGCCATCTGCATTTTATGCTCGTTTTCAGGGTCAGCGAAAGCAGTCGCTTCGTCCAACACCAGTATCGGAGCATTCTTCAATATGGCACGAGCCACACATATCCGTTGGGCTTCACCTCCGGACAGGAATACACCTTTATCGCCTATCCTTGTTTCGTAGCCTTGCGGCAAACGCTCTATGAAATCGTGGCATTGGGCAGCTTTCGCAGCGGCTATCACCTTTTCTTTCGTGGCATCAGGAGAGCCTACGGCGATGTTCTCATAAAGAGTGTCGTAAAAAAGGAAAGTGTCTTGAAAGACGAATGAAACCATATCCATCAGTTTTGCGGTAGGTATTTGGCGTATATCTGCACCGCCTATACATATTTTCCCTTGCTCCACATCCCAGAACCGGGGTGTCAGGTTGGCAACCGTTGATTTGCCGCTTCCTGACGGACCGACAAGGGCGGTTATCTTTCCTTGTGGTGCAATGAAGCTGACATCACGCAGGGCTTCCGTCCGTGTTCCCTGTTCTGTGTTCTCGTAGGAGAATGACACATGGCGAAATTCCACATCGTAAGCGGCAGGCACTTGCGGATGTACCGGCTCCGGCACAGGTTTCTTTTCAAGTATGCGGTCGATACGGTTTACACCTTCATCGATGTCGCGCGTGTTGCCTCCCAAGAATGTCAGTTTATAAACGGGGGAAGCCATACCCGGTCCCATGATAATGAAGAACAGCCATACTACCGCCAATGACAAGGATTGCGGACTGGCTTGCATCAGCAAGATGCCCATAGGAAGAATAAACGTTACCATCGAATTGAGCAAGACGGTAAAGGCAATCATCCCGTTCTGGTAGGTGTCACAGCATTTCAAGGCGAATGTCTTGTATGCCTGAATCTCGGCATTGAACTGACGGAACGAACGGACGCTTTGCCCGAATATCTTGACGACGGGCATTCCCCGTACATACTGCACAGCTGATGCGCTCATTTTTTCCTGTGCATCGTAGTAGATACCCATGAACTCCCTTGCCCTTTTTCCCATGAAATTGGAAAATTGCAGGAATAAGCTAAGCACCACAACGGCCAGGCACACGACTGTCAGCCACACATCCAGCGAGAAAAGGATGACCAGCATTACCACTACCGTTGCCATTACATTGACCAAATCCGGAATGGTATGGGCGATGAAGCCCTCTATTTTCTCGATATTCTGGTCCATTGTTTTCTTGATGGCTCCCGTAGAGGTATTGTTCAAATATCCCAAAGGCAGTTTGCCGATATGTTCAGACAGACGGACACGCAACCCATACAAGATACGGAATGCAGCCACATGTGAGGACATCAGGGCGGCATAGAGCAATATCAATCCGCCAACAAGCCCTCCAAATGCAATCCATCCCCAACGCATCATGTCCGTTCCGTCCAAAGCGGAAAGATTGGAGCCATTCGACAGCAACTCTTTCAAAATTTCATAAACTGCCCAATAAGGCACAAGCATACACACCGCGCTGCCAGCCGACAGCAGACCTGCCAATATAAGCAGGCCTTTCCTTTGTCCCGCTATCTCGAACAGACGGGACAGACCTTTTTTCTTTTTTGACTTTTCCATTGTTATTACGCTATTTTGATGTGATTTTATATCCGAGCAATGAACTGAATTTGTAGCAGAGCCAAGGGATGCGCCCCAATATCTGCCCGAAGAAGAATCCCCAGCGTGAACGGAAGAACTTCATATAGTTAGCCTGTTCAATGAGCTTTAAAGACGGTTCCCATTGTTCCACTACATACCCGTTGCTTATGCCGGAACGGATTTGAGCCTCGTGTTTGCGGAGCGAATCGGGCTTCACACCATGTCGGCTCATTATCGTGCCGCACACGTCAAACCACAATTCACCTCCCCCGAAACGGTTTGCCACGTGATGCAGGAAGGATTTTACTTGCTTCTCGTAGAAGTACATCAGTACCCCCTCCACGATGAAGATAAATTCTGCTTCGGGGTGCTTCCGGCGCAGGTCATCCATCCAGTCGGTCTCCAACAAAGACGCTTCAATATAGACATTGTCCGGCTGTTCGGGTATCAATTCCCGGCGTAGAGCAATGACCTCAGGCAAATCTAAATCATAAAAGACTGCTTTCTGACTTCCGATACGCTGGAAACGGGTATCCAGTCCACATCCCACATTTACGACTACCGGACGGGGATGCGTGTCGATGAAACGTTTTACTGCACGGTCAAAATACCAACCGCGCACCACGCATCCCACTTCGCTCAACTTTGCCCCGTCGAACTGGGAATAATCGTATTCCAAACTGTCCGCCAGCCATTCCGCAGCCTTGTCATATAGAATGGGATTATTCCGGCGACTTTCTTTGGCTCTCATGTATAGCGGAATAAGCAATGTTTCCGCTACAATACTCTTAAACTCGTATTTCTGTCTCATATTTTTGGAGTGTTTAATAGTGAACGATATTCAGAATTGTTCATAAAAAAAGGAGGAAACCTCCGTGAAGATTTCCTCCTTACCAACCGTTCTGATGCGGTTGAATGTTCGTATGTACGTTGTCTGTATCTCATATCTTGATAATAGCCCTCCAACCTTGGATTTCAAACAGGATATAATCGTGCAAAATAGCCTCCATCTCTTGCCGGGGTACGGAATGCATCAATAGCTCCTCGAACATCGTGAACATCCATACCGTATGCAAATGAATGATAAAATCGGACACAGCCGTATTGATTTCGGGATGTTTCCGCTGCATGGACGCGAACCACGCCTTAACCAATTCCGTGGAACGGTCGGTATAATTCTCACGGAAGCGTTCCAATGAAGAACCTTGCGCACGGAACAACAGCATTTCCATTAGCGAACGGTGTTTGTCTATAAGCGAAACATATTCGTCAATGCAGGATTTCAGGTATTTTTCCGACCGCATCATCATAATATCTTCGCCCCGTATTCCGTGATGTTCCTGCAACATGGCCTCCATAGCGTACAGGACGGGATAGACCACCTCATGAAACAGTTCGTCCTTGCTCCGGAAATAATTGTATATGTTCCCCACACCGACACCGACGGCCCCGGCAATCTCGCGCATGGAGGTTTTGGAATACCCCTTCTGCCCGAACTGCTGTTCGGCGACTGCCAATATGCGGCCGCGTATGTCTTCTTTGAGCACCTGCATAAATAATGAACGATGTTTCCGTTTATACTTTTGCAAAAGTACGGGGTTTGAATCGACTGGACAATACCTATTTGTGGTGATTTTACATGCTTGAAATAAGGGAAAGGCAGACATCGCCGGAAGTAGCGGCTTTACCGGGATTCGTCTCGGCGATGTGTCTATACAAACATGAACTTTCCAGTCGTAAAAAGCTCTTCCAAAAGGATATAATTCAACGGATTGTAACTATCTTTGCGACTGAAACCCCAAGAAACATCAACAGAATGGCAAAAATTAAAGTTCAGAACACAGAGATAACTATCATCAACCACGATGATAAGGATTATATATCATTAACGGATATGGTGCGTAACATAGAAAATGGACTGGCTCTTATCGAAAAATGGTTACGCAACAAAAATACGATAGAGTTCCTTGGAATATGGGAAGAAATGTACAATCCGGATTTTAATTCCCCCGAATTCGAGGGAATTAAAAATGAAGCCGGACTGAACCGGTTTATTCTTTCAGTGAAGCAATGGACTGAAAAGACCAATTCGAGAGGGCTTATTGCAAAAGTCGGACGTTAATGCCCATAAGGACATTGCGTTTGAATTTGCCTCTTGTGTTTCTCCCCAATTCAAACTCTATCTGTTGAAAGAGTTCCAACGTCTGAAAGAACAGGAACAAACCCAATTAGGCTGGTCTGCCAAACGGGAACTGTCGAAAATCAATTACCGCATACATACCGACGCCATAAAACAGAACCTTATCCCTGCAGAGGTGACAGCCAAACAAGCCAGTATTATCTATGCCGATGAAGCCGATATGCTGAATGTGGCGATGTTCGGCATGACCGCCAAGATGTGGCGTGAACAACACCCCGAACTGAAAGGGAATATCCGGGACTATGCCTTTATTAACGAATTGATTTGCCTTTCAAATATGGAAAACCTCAATGCAACCAAGAAGTAAAAATATCTCTCTGCGAACTGAATATTTGAAAGATATCTCCATCAGGAGTACGAACAAAAAGAGGACGACTAAGATTTAGTCGCCCTCTTTTCCGTTTTTTCACATCTTTCGCTCTAAACTCAAAACTCTTTTTTCCTTGAAGGGTGTCTTTTCTTTTTCAGCCACAAGTAATACCCGCTCAGAGGCAGGATTCCGCCGATGAAGGCCGCCAGAAAGTAGAGCACCTTTGTCGTCATTCCGCCCCACGAACCGGTGTGGAAGGCATAAAACCACCACTTCATCTTCTGCGCACGGGGAACGTCTTCATAGACCGTAAGTTCTTTTATTTCTCCGGTCTTCGTGTCGAACGTGGCCGTGTCGGCGGCCCGCATTCCCCCCGGCCTGTTGACCTGTGCTTTTCCTGCCGTCAGCGAAATGGACGCATACGACGTGTAGCTGGCTTGAAGCTCAGAGGCCACGTCGTCCCACAGGGCGTAGTCGAACGGTTCCGCCTCCTTCTTTTCCTGTTTTCCCTGCTCCGGCCGGGCAGGCATGGCGGGACGGGCGGTCGATACCCCGAACAGGCCGTAGGCCAGCGTGCGATACCACTGGAACGTCTGGGGAAGTCCCGTCAGCCCCATGACCAGCAACAGCAAGGTGGCGTAAAAGCCCAAAGAGACGTGGCTGTCGTACCAAAAACGCCACCAGCCCTTGTTGCACGACACGCTCAGGCGGTTTTTCAACGCCTTGCGGGTACGGGGCCACCAGATGACAAGCCCGCTGACCAGAATGACCATCATGATAATCGTAGTAACGCCCACAACCACCTTGCCTACCGTCTTCACTCCCTTGACCGGAGGCGGGTCCATCAGCCAGCGGTGCATTTGGCGCATGGTCTGGAAGAACGGGTAACTCTTGGTCCACCCGTTCACCTCGCCGGTGTATGGGTTCACGCTCAGCGAACGCTTTCCCGTACCTTTGAACGTGGCCATACAGGCGGCATCCCGTTCGCCCGGCAGTTGCAGGGAGAGCAGTTTCAACGAATCGGGAACCTGCCGACGGATAGAGGCGACCAGTTCGGACGGCGGCAGCGGGGTGTCCCCTTCTGTGTACGTGACTTTATAGATTTCCGGATTGAGGCTTTCCGTTATGTCCCGCTCAAAAACGAGGGCTGCCCCCGTGAGGCAGATAACCGTGATTATCAACCCGACGGGGACAGACAGCCATAAATGTATTTTCCGAAATACCTTATTCATAGAACGGCCTATTTTTGATACAGCAGGCTTACACCCTTGATCGTTTCAGCCTCGACTGTCGTGCCTTTTGTGGCTTGTCCGTTCCGGTTGATGGTGTACAGGTTTGCGCCTGCGGTGGTCTGCACTTCGAAAGTTACCGTACCGTTGGACGTGTCGGTAGCACAAGCCAACGCGATATCCACGACATCGGTGGCTGCCGGCATACCGGTCACAGGCGTGTAATCCGTTGTCTCTACATCGAAGATACCGAACGTCAGGTGGGTACCCTCGTTGTATCCTTCCTGTCCGGGATTGGTGAAGAGCTGCAGGCAGAATTTGTTGTCGCCCAAGTAGTAGCATCTCCACAAGTAGCGGTTGCCTGTCTTGTCATTCAGGTTCACGTAGTAATCGTTGTCGATAGCCACGGGCTTGCCGCTCTGAATGTTGCTGCCGCTGATGCGCAGCACGGCAGAAGGTACTTCCATGTTACCCGATCTGAAGTTCTTGCCGCCTTGGCAAAACAGGTAGATGTTGTCGCCTACCACTTCAATTCCGGTTTCTGTACGAGACCGGGAATTGCCTTTGATTTGTCCGGCTTCTTGACCCACATGGTCTTCGCTCTTGCGGATAATCATGTTCTGGAACTTCAAATATTCCTTGTCCGCATCTGTCGGGTCGAACTTGTAAACGCCCAAGTAGAAGTTCTTGTCCAAATCAGTACCATAGGAAGCCTTTGCGCGTTGGTAGTTGTTATCTTGTACCGTGTGCTTGGTGGTATAGGCCAGCAGCACGTAGTCGCCGTACTGGGCCATGTCGCCCACGCCCCATGCTTCATTGCCATATTGGCTGGTCATTTGGCTGGCCGGTTCTTTGGAGCTGTCATCACAGTCAAGCACTCCATTCGTGGTTACGCTGGAGAAATCAGAGACTTTAATAAATTTCACGCGCGAGGTGTGGTCGTTGTCTGTGGCTTGGTCGGACAGGCCGAGCAGGTAATCATTGAAGAAGCAGCGTGCCTTCACGTCACCATCCAATTGCAGGCGGCTTCCGTGTTCGACAAGTTGGCCGTCAACAAGCTTCCAAGCCTGCGAAGGACCGGCTGTACCTCCCTTCGAAGGATAATTCATGCCAATCAGTATTTCGTTGTTGTAATTCACAAAGTCCGGATTGCTCGCATCGAAGGACATGCGGCCATTCTTGTTAGTCGGGTCAATCGTGCCTTTGGTGGGGTCGCTGGTCAACTGCAGATAGTTGGCCGTCCCGTCCGCCGTACCGCTCATTACCACATACTGTATGGCAGATTTGTCTCCCAGACCTCCGTCTCCGCCATCTCCGTTATCGTCACTACAGGCTGCAAATGCACATGCGCACAGCGCCATACTGAATAATTTGAAACTGTCTTTCATTTTTTCTATTGTTTTAATTTTTATATAATGGTTCTTATTTCATAAAGCTATAACCAAACTTGACGGCAAACGCACGTCCCGGCTTCTGCATCTTGAAGTTGTCGTACAGGCGGGCGTCGAAGATGTTGGTACATTCGGCCGACACGGTGAACTCCGATTTTTTCCCGAAATTGTAGCTGACAAAGAGGTCGTGCGAGAATTGGGTGGGAATGTCGTATTCCTCGTTCTGGTACACATTCCACTCGTAGCTGAACTTCTGAATATAGTTCATCATATAATGTATGTCCAGCGTAGCTCCTTTCATGAACACGTTGCGCAAGGTCAGCCCGGCTTCCCCGTTGCCATACATGTAGGGAATGGCAGGTATGCGTTCTTTGTAGTTCTTGCTCTCCTGCTGTGTGCCCGTCACGTATTTGGTCAGGCTCCGCATGTCGATGTAGCTGAAATTGCCACCAATGAAGAAAATATCCTTCCACGTGTAGCGGATACCCCAGTCTGTACCCAAGTTGCGCACGCGGCCGTCGTTCTGCGAACTGGCACGCCCGCTGTCGTTGTTGGTCGTGCGGCGGATATAGTCGTTAATCTCGCGATACTGGAAAGCCGCATCCACGGTCAGCCGGTGGCCGTTCATGTCTATGGGGGTGGTCGTGACGCTGACATTGATATTGTTGCTCGATTCCGGTTTCAGGTCGGAGTTGCCCCGCTCGATGTCGTCGCCCGAACCGAAGAGTTCGCGGCTGGTAGGCAGGCGAAGGGCATATTCATACGACAGTCTCAACTGCGTGTGCTGTCCCCAGAAATAGGTACTGGCCAAACCGCCTCCCCAATAGGAAGTGGTGTTGCTGAAATCCTGATAGTCGATTCCGCCATTCGGGTCGAGGTAAGCCTCCAAGTGGTTCAGGTAGTGCTTCACGAAGGCGGAGGTGTTCCACTTGCCTTTGTAGTCGTACTTGTAGCTCAGTCCTGTCACCAACTTCATGCTCTGCGACGGGTGCTCGTAGGTGGGCTTGTATGCCGTCTCGTCCTTGCCGGAACGGGAGAAGGTGGTGAGCGTGCTGCTCAATGACACGGATTGTCCGTCGGCAGGAAAGAGCGCCATGCGGAAGTTGGCCGCCCCGTTGTGATCCCGGTAGCGGTATTTCATGTACGACAGTTCACCCTGCACGCCTGTCGGATAGCTTTCGCCCAGCCAGTTGTATTTACAGGTGGCCGTATCTGCGGAGTAGGATTCACCGAGATTGTAGTTGCCGTTCAACGACACATGCAGCCCCTTCAGCACATTGAATTTCTTTTCATACGTCAGCTGCGGCATCAAGGTGTTTGCCGTGGTGTAGCGTGCGCCGTACACCCAATCCATCGTAGAACCGTTCTGCGTCTGCTTGTACTCATAGCCTCCGGTGAAACCGAAAAGCAGGCGGTCTGCCCACGACTTATCGACAACGCCGACTTTCAGAATGGCAGCCTCGTTGTGGTACATGGCATGGAAACGGCGCACGGTGAAATCCCCTTCCACCACCTGACCGCTTCCGTCTCCTTTCGTGTAGCTGTCGATGTGCACCTTATAGTCGTTGTCCGAATAGTTCTGGTAGGCGTTCAGAGAGACGTAGAAACCGTTCTTCGTGGTATGTTCCGCATAGACATTGCTCTTGTGCGTGTTGAACGAACCGTATGAATAAGAAGCGTTGACGCGCGTGCGGCGGCTGTTGTCGGTCACGATATTGATGGCTCCGCCGAGCGCATCGCCGCCCAATTCGATGGGCACTACGCCTTTATATACCTCCACGCGCTTGGCCAGCCCTGCCGGAATGTTGCTCAGACTGAAAGCCGAACTCATGCCGTCCATCGGCACTCCGTCGATGAAGATCTTGACGTGGCGGCCGGAAAAACCGTTCAGGGTGACATTGACTTCGGAACCCACACCTCCCGTGGAGCGTATCTTCACCCCGCTGATCTTGTCGATGACATTGGAGAGGTCCATCGTGGTGCTTTTCAGCTTGGCGGTTTCCACCAGCGATACGTTATAGGCCAGTCGTTGCACTTTTTCCGCCGGGCTTAACCCTTTTACCACCACTTCGTTCAGCACTTGGAAGTCCTCCTGCATCTCGATTTTGAGGAAATTGTCACCCGTAGCAACGGGAGTATATGTTTGCTGCACTGTCTTAAATCCCAAGAAAGAGACCGTAACAAGGATTTTGGGATATTTCTTTTCCAAACGAAATTCAAACTCCCCTTTTTCATTGGTCGATCCTCCCATTATATAGGTATTGTCTCCAGAAGAACGGAGTTCCACAGCGGCATAGCCCAAAGGCTGATTGGTGGTACTATCAATTACTTTTCCCTTGATAACCTGCGCATTTATGTTTACACAAAATATTGATAACAATATGGTTAAAATTGATTTTATTTTAATCCTACTCATTTTGTTTATGGTATAAATTAAACTGCCGCAAAATTATATTTATATCAAAATATCATCAATCCCGATTTTTAGGTATATATTAATAACAAATACCGTATTTAGTCTTAAAATACCCCTTTTTATAGTGATTTTTCTCCTTGAAATCATAAAAATCGTATTCTATATAGATTCGTTTTCACATCGAATTGAAAGGTATTTTAGGAAAAGACATATCCGCTATTCCGTCTGTCACAATTCGTACTGATGGGAAGCGACATTCATATTACAACACAAAAACGAGAGGAATCCTTTTCCGAACTCCTCTCGTTTAACTTTACCTGCAGCCGAGCCTCTGACCTAAGACATATTCAGCACGGCCCAACCGGAAGCTCACTTATTTCCCTTTGATTTAGGGAAGAACAGTTCCACCCTTGTATGTCGGTTGGCTTCCGTGGGGGCGTAATCGGAAATGCCACCTTCGCCGGTCTTGGTCATCCTGTCGGGCGACAACCCCCGCTTGTTCAGCTCCGAGGCGATATAGTCGGCTCTCGAAGCACTCAAGGCATTGTTGATACCAATTGTTCCGGTCGCACTATCGGCCGCTCCCGTGACTTTAACTTTCAGACCGTATTTCTTTGCCACCCGTGCCAGTTCGTCGAGATTGACCAATTGGGAGGGGTCTGTCAGGTGCGACGTGCCGAGTTCGAAGAAAAAGAAGATGGGAGCACCGATGCATTCCCGTCCGGACTGCATCCGAACGGCATAGTCTGCCAAAGTGCTGTCGGGAAGATTCTAGAACTGTCCTGTTCCGAGACCAGGCACGCTATCCGGCCAGTGCTGCAGGCTGTCTGCCCGGCCATTTCCATTCGGGGCTTGTCCTTCCAATGGTGATTTTCCGTTCCAATGCTTGTTCTTCAACCTTGCCCGCAGGGAGTTCAGCCCGCTGTAATTGTTCCTCGGATAACCTTTGCGCTAGATAGCATCGTCATCATCGAAGAAATGGCTGTACGTGTCGAGCAATCCTTCGATTTCCAGTATCTTCTTCAGCTCGGCCAGCGTCCGGCTATCCTTGTCATGCTGTCCCGCGTAGCGGCTGTTCTGTTCCGACAGTACATTGATATAATCGACGAGCTGCCGATCGCGGCGGATATAGGGGCTTGGGTCTATGGCCCGTTTCCAGCCGACCTTGCCGATATGGAAAGAGAATCCGGCAGTGAGTGAAAGCATGTGGTCGCCTAACCGATTCGCCTTGCCATACCCGTCGAAGTCTTGGAAGGTGGTCGTACCGGAGAGTTCCATGAGGGCGCTTACCCTTTTGGAAATGCGATACTGCCCTTGTATGCCGTAGGAGATTGCAAATGGGTTATGCCCGTTGGTCGCATGGTGCAGCAGTCCGATACCCGCAAAGGGTGCCAGATGCCAGCGCACCAGTTTCTGCCGGACATAGCTGCCGCCAAGCACATTCCACAGCAGATCCGCATGGAGATAATGGTACTCCTGCACGGCCAGCGTGCCGTCCTTGAACTGCAACCCGTTGTAATTTATGCGTGCACCTACCCACGGGGTAAACCACTTGCCGAGGGCAAGGCTGTACGAGGGTTTCAACCTCCCGAACAGGTCTTCGCAACCGAGCGGCGTGCCGAGAAAGGCTGTCGCACCTCCGGCGATACTGACAAACCAATTGCCGTTTCCCCGTGCCGGAACGACCACTCCGTCAAGGTATAAGGGCTGTAACGGCTGCAGCAGTTCTGTGTCATCGTAACGGTACGTGCGGTGTACAGTATCCCTTTCCGTGGGTTGTACATCCGCACGGGCTTGCAGCGAACAAAGTGCCGCAATAATGAAAATGATATTTTTCGTCATATTCTTATATCCTTAATTTGTTGTTTATCCGATTCTTTATTATAAACCTTGCCATTCAACGCTTGGGCTTCTTGCCGATGGAAGGGCGCATCATGCGGCTCGCCATCCTCATGCAGCGAAGCGCCCATGCCCGGTTGTACTCGTCTTCATCACGTCCCCATTTGAGGTCGCTTCCGCCACCTCCTCCGCCACGTGTTTCGGCAAACGTAGTGGCATCATCGACCATACCGAGAAAGAGCATCGTGGCGCAGCGCATGACTTCCGCTCCCCGTTCCGCCACGGAACGCACGAGCGTGTCGTCGAAAAGTTGCCGTTCGGAAGGCTTCATCCGCGCCGACAGTTCCCTCCACTCATCGACCATATTTTCCAGCATGGCGTCCTTGAGTAGGCTGTCCACTTTGGAGTGGACATCACGGGAGTATTCGTCGGCTTCCTCCTTGAGCTGTTCCGTGCGTTCCTCAATGGCATCCATGTTTGCCTTGAGGTCGGAAAGCTGTCGGTCGGCGGTTTGTAGCTTCTCCTGTTTGTCTGCCAGTTTCCCTTGGATAGCAGTCAGCTCTTTTTCGAGCTTTTCTTTCTCGGCAGATAGGGTCAAAGCATCATCTTTCCGGGTATCCATATCATTTTCGAGTGCCGACAGTTGAGCCTCTTTTTCGCTCTTCTCCCTTTTCAAGTTTTCCACCATCGAGGTCAAACCTTTGACTCTGCGCTCTGCCAGCCGAATGTCCGAATGGAGGGCGGACAGGACTTCCTGATGCCGGCCAATCTGTTGCTCAATGGTGGTGCATTCTTCCGAGAGCATACGGCGGTATTCTTCCGTCGTCCTGTGCCGTGCGCCGGTCTCGGCGACACTACGACCTCTCTCCATTCCCCACTTCGTGTTGACCTCGGCGAAAAAGTCCGTATGGAGCTGTTTCATCCTCGCGCTATATTCGAACTTGTCCTTTCCGGCGAATATCTCTTTGTACGCAAACCTCCCGTCCTTGATTGGCAGAAGCGTACAATGCACGTGCGGGTTCAATTCGTCGAGGTGTACAATGAAGGCGGCGACATTCTGCTCGCCGTATCTGCCGCAAACGAATGAATAGACATCCTTCGCCCAACGTTCGATGTCGCTCTTCCTTTTGATGCGGGTATTGTCCGCACCTTTTTCAAAATCCACCTTCTGCGTGCCGAAAGCGAGTTCGTGCATCCGCTCCCGCGAACCGCCGAAGATGATGTTTACCACCGTGCGATACTTCGGTTCAATCAATCCCTCGTTGGGGTCCTTGATGCCGCGACGGCCCAATATGTCCGCTATCCGTTCCGGGATATTGCGGCTCGTGTCGATGGGGCGAACCTTGCCTCCGGGCACAATCTCGAAGTTCAGATGTTTGCGGGTGGGGTCGTAGTTGCCCTTGCTCATGGCGTACTTCTCCGCCTCTTCGCTGCGATTACGCAGATGTTCGTTGCCTTGGGCGGCGGTGATCCCTTTCGACACCTGAACGTCGAGAACCTGTTTTGCATTTGCCATACTGTTTCCGTGTTGTTTCGGACAATTCCCCGTGTCCCAGCTTGCTGCTTGCATGGACACTTCTCCCTGCGACGTCAGTCAGCAGGGGTATTAGGCTACCCCGAAATGGATTCAGTGTATAACGGATAAACTTGTGCTTATTTTGCGAATGGCAGATGTTTTCTGGTTATGATGAGAGTTTTACACTTGGTAAAAGTTGATACAGTTTAGTACGATACATCTGAAATGATTATAAATTTGTGTATTTTTATTGATGTTTTCAGAACGTAAAGGATGAAAATTACAATTGTTTCATTAAGAGATTGTGCTATATATTTGGAGGCTCATACGCTTCGTATGTGTCGGCTTGTTTCTTCGATATTTAAGATAGACAAAACCGGTGCGATATTGCCGGTCCAAATAGCGGATGAGGAATTTAGATCCCGTTTGAAACAGTTGGATATATTAGGAAAAAATGGCTTTCCCGAGACGATAAGATATGAACTAAACAACATCCCCGTCAATTCAAAGTTTATCGTTATTGTCGGAAGGGATTATCAAACAGACCAAATCATATTATATCGCTTGAAAGGAGTCGTATATGAGTTCAACGGGAAAGAAAATTTTATTCAGCCTTATGCAGAAAGGATGGAACAGTTTTCATCCAACTATTCGGTGTGTATATTCAATGGGCAAGGTCGAATGCAATACATCGGAGAAGCTGACAAATCGAAAAGAGTATGCCGTTTCTGCCATCGCTCTGCTCCGTTAACCTCATTTACTCATAAATCCCATGCCATATCTGAGTCCTTGGGGTATAAAAGCCTTGTTTGCCATGAAGAATGTGATGAATGCAACGAATATTTTAGCCGGACTATTGAACCCGATGTCGTGAATATGCACTCTTTCCTGCTTTCTTTGTGCGGTATTTCAGGAAAAAAGGGAATACGAAAAACATGTGGCGAGAATTTTAAGTTTTGGCTGGATCGTTCAAGTCGCCAATATAATTCTCAGGGGACATTTATGATGCAATTAAAGGATCTGCATATCGAGAATGGAGATATCAGAACAGGCATTCAGAATCTGCCGCCTTTGGATACGTCATCCCTAAAGTACATTCCGCAAAATGTATATAAATGTTTCTGTAAATATGCGGTGAGCTGCCTGCCCCAAAATCAAATCGGCTTTTTCCAGAAAACAATAGATTGGATCAATGCACCTGCGAATTATCGGAGGTTGCCTATGGTTGCATCCTGTTCCGTGGATTATACAACTCCTTTGTTCTCTTTATGTATCCGTAAGGAGCAAGACTACAGGTATCCATATTGTTGGGCTTCACTTAATATAGCCAATGTGCGCTATATGTTTATTGTTCCATTTTCTTCGCAGGACAGATATAGTTTTACTACCAAGGCAAGATATCAATTCTTTTTGGATATCCTTCGTTCTTGGTTCCCTGTGCTTGATATGCAACCAATGCAGTTATCTTCCTCAAAACCAGCCCATACTGTTGTGGATGTGAAATTCACGATGGACGACAGGTGTAAATTGGGTAGAGATTATTTTATAATAGATAAAGGAAACGGTGAAAAAGAAATAGGTGGGCAATGATACGCTGGTGATAGTTGCGGCCATTCTATTCAATAGCCGGAGCAGGAAAAACCCCGTATTTGTGTCGAAATTGTGTACCCGCCGAAAACGGAACAGCCGCCTGTGTTGCTGCAAGCGGTTGTCTTTCAAGTTGTACCACCAGAAATCAAACCGGAGACACAAGGATTTTCAGTTGTTCATGTATGGTATAGAAGTGTTAATTACGCCAGGACTCTGATTACAGCGAAAAGAGAAATATGAGCTTTACTTTATTTCCGTTTCATACATACGTTCATTAAAGTAAAATCAAACGAGTGGAAGAAAGGAGATGTCTGCGCCAAGTAACTTATTGACTCCAGCTATTTTTTCGTTTGGCGCGACTCTGTTGAAAACAGATAACGGTTACGAAAATTCAGTTTACTTTAGTTTATTAGCTCTATATATAAGCTAAACCAAAGTAAACTATATTTAGATAGGCATATTTGCTTGTCAGTATGCCTATGACTATTATTGTAAGAGCAGTTTGCTGACAAAAAAAAGGAAGCGCAGACAGAAGAGAGATTGGATGTTTTTCTTTTTTGGCTGCAAGTATGTTCATCAATAAATGGCTCTTGGAGCAGAGAGAATAACTGCTCACTGTAGAACACGGACTCCTTGTGCAAACAAGTGAAAGGAATGAAACCTAATGAAAATAGAAAAGGCTTGAATTTGCTTTAATCGATGGTTTTGTTTCTGTGTTGTTTCTTAATCAAAGATGTAAAGATATAAATAAATTGATTATAAGTGGATTATGTATAGAAAACTTACGCTAATTTCAGATTTTTCAGATTTATAAAGTAATTTTCCCATATCCGGCAATCCTGGCGGACTATTAGCGGTCGCACGAGGCGGCCGCTTTTTGTGTGCTTGTTTCATGACTTTATCGTCTTAATCCTGTTCTCGGTTTCTTACCCAATAGGAGGGTAGCAGCACGTGCACAGCGGCGGGCCCATTGCAGGTCGTCATCGTCCTTGTCCCGCCAGGGGAGATCGCTTTGCGAACCTCCGCCACCACCTCCGGTAGATACGGCGGGCGTATCAAGCATACCAACAAAGATAGCTACGGCTATGTCGGTCAACTCGCTGCTGTTGGCAACCTCCCGGTAGTCGAACTCTTCATTGAAATAGTCAAGTACCCGCTCCGGGATATAGAAACGCTGTTCCATTCCGCCATGGGAAGAAAGCGTGTAGGACACCGAGCCGGAACGATAGTGAGTATAGTCCATATCGGCTGCCTGTCTTTGAACAGGTTCCAGCCGATGGCTATGAGAAGTATTGACCTGAGCGGCAAGCCTCTCCCGGTAGTGGAGCTTTTGCCACGTACGGGGAAGTTTCGAAATCATCAGGTTACGGGCCACTCCCAGTTCGGAGGCCTTGTATTTGGTATTTCCTTTGAGGATCGCATATCCACGGAGAACATCTTTCTTGTCTTTCCGTTCATATACGGAATAGCCTCTCCTGGCAAGTGCCTTCTTGTATTCTTCCCATGACCACGATGGCATGATTCTCAATACCTCCATGCACTCTCTGCTTACTTCCGGAATGTTGCGACTTCGGATCTCTTCCGCAGTCTTCCAGCCACGTTTCACTGCAACTCGCTCGGCTGCACGTTGTGCCCGAAGATGAATGTTATGGTCATTGTTGATGTCCCCGTTTTCATCAAAGCGGCAAATTGCGGCATGGAGATGGGGAACTTTCCCTTTGGATTCCATGTGCAGGTAAACCGTGTATTTGCTGTTTGCCAGATTGGTCGGGCAGGAACGGACTTTCCCGTCCTTGCCAGTAATCACTTGTTTGTCGAACTCTTCGGCAAACTCGTGCCATAACTTTTGCCAGTCCTCAATGTCATAGAAACTGGTATGCTCAGGCGATGGACTCAACTCTATTCTGATAATGGAATTCTTTATCGGCCGATGCTGGGCAAGGGTCAACTGCATAGAGTTCCATATTCCCATAGCGTCCAGATCCGAGGGCAACAGATTGTCCAATACCCGATATATTTTTTCCGGATGCTTCTTGTGTTTTGATTCGCCAGTAATATAACGAAGGTCATTGATACCGTAAGATATGGCTTTGGCTTTTGCAATCATTTTTCTTCGGATTGAGGGTTGGACGGAATTTTGTTTTTCTCCTTTACGGCTTCTAGGAATTGGCAGACGCCTTCGGCAACACTGGAAAGTTCTCCGAGCCAGCCGACCATGAACGGAATCTGATTGAACATTACCATCCGTTGTTTTGTGGACATCCCGTGAAGTGCGGAGGTATATTTTACGAGATCAGACCGACAATTGTCCAAATTCTGCAACAGTGCCGCCTCTTCTTTCGTGAGCCTCGCTTTGGGCTTGAAGTTATACGCACATGACAATATGTAGTCGCTTACGGTCATGCCGCATTGTTCTGCCAGTGATTTTATATGGTCTCTCTGGCTGGGAGTGACTTTTGCCCCGACAAAGACGCTTCTTGTTTCTTTCGGGGAAGTTGATGTATTGGTAATATTTTCTTTCATTTGAATCGTTGTTATAATGGTTGAAAAGGTGCGAGCTTGCGAGTACCGTACTGGCGAAGGAACTGAGCAGTCAAGAGCGCCAATGTACAACCGTAACGCAGTGAGGTTATACCTTGGCATATCTCGAAACAGTTACCTGTTTATGCTTCCCCGCAAGCCATATCGGATGCGTATAATGAATTGGCACTTGGACAATGAAATGCAGGATAATATTATCCACTAAAAGAGGGGAGAAAATGAGTATCTCACATGGTGATTTCCTGCCGACTTTGCTTTATTCTAATATATACACCCCTGCAATAAAGTAAAGTTGTATTCAGTAATGGCATTCTGGATTGAGAATATAATTTTTCCCCTCCTTTATAACCATCCGCTTGTTACCAAGAAAGGTGGCTACCTTGACTGCCTTGTTGTAGCCGAGCTTTACATTGTGCAATCCGTAAGCTTCCTTCAGACGTTCCAGGTAGTCATCGTAACTGCCGATATTGCCATTGGCAAAAGCGGCATCCACTGCAGCACGATGTACAGGCTCAGGAATCTCCCTCTGCGGATCGAACGGTTCTTTGGTTGGTCGCCCGCTCTTCTTCTCTTTGGACAGATATGGTTCTACCAGTTCGGGCAGGACGTCTTCGTTTATGCGGAAAGCGAAAGGTTCAAAGTCCCGGTCCCGGATGTGAACGGCCTCGACCACGCTTATGGCTTTGTCATCTTTGTCCACTTCTACCTGCAGGATGGTTTCCGCCTTGTTGTTGAGTTCCGTGCCGATGTGACCACGCGCATGTTCATCATTCTTGTTCTGATGCAGGACAGTATGGATATGGATTTGTTTGTCGTCCGTCCACTGCATGAATTTCGAGATAACTTCGGTAGATTCACTGGATGAATTGATGTCGTAAAGGAAATCACGGATGCCATCTATAATGACCAGACCCAAACCAGGTGTGGTGCCGATAGCTTCTTCGACTATCAACAGGCGCACTCTTGGTGCAAACTTACGCAGAGACAACATGATCAGATTTTCCGGCACCTTGTCATCCGGCATTTCCGCCAGACGCAGGATGCGCTTCAGTACCTGTTGACAATGATGGCGTCCTTGCTCCGTGTCGATATACAGAATCTTCCTCTTGTTCTCGGGGAACATGGAACGGTAACGAAGAACAGTGCGGCCATTCAATGCTGATGCGGCAATGGCCGAAACGTTGAAAGTCTTCTTGCTTTTGGCTTTCCCGATGGAAGCGCTGAAATTCCCCAATGTGCCTATAACAGCATCATCCACCATCAACACTGCCGGCGCCTCATCATAGTTATTCGTGACGCTCACGGCTGCTTCCTCTATAAAAACTGCCAGTTCTTCACGTGAAGGAATCGTTTCGTCCGTCTTCTCCATCATTACCAGTTTTTAAGGTTAGGTTTACGGCGATGGGAAGCGAGCATGGCTTCGTTCTCTTCCTCGAAAGTTTGCGGAGCCGGATTCTTTCGGGAGGATTCCAGCCATTTATCCAGTTCATCCCGATAAATGTATAGATGTTTCCCTTGCTTGATGACTGGAATATTATCTTTTTTGACCTTGTAATAAAATGTCGATAACGGCATTTTGAGATAGGCGCAAGCTTCCTGCACGGTCATGGGAACGTGCGTGTTTTCTTTGGCTTCATGCTGCTTGGACAGTTTTTCTGTCAGCAGATTTTCCATGCTTGCTATCCGGTCGCAAAGTTCGCCGACTACTGCCGGCAAGTCATTGAATGTAAGTTGGTCTGTTTTCATATTATAACTTTTTAATCGTTCAACATGCTGCGAACCAACCCAATGAAGCTTTGCAGAACAATACAGACCGGATTAATTATTTCATCTGCATACGTTTTTTGTTACGACTCATCGTTATCTGTTTCCAAATGGAAGCGATAGTCTCCCTTTTCAGGTACATCAATTGGAATCTGACTTGCTACCTGATCCCGCAAATTAAGTCTGAGATATTCATGACTCGCGTTTTCAAGTTCGTATGGAAATGATTCTTTGATAAAGACGGCTCTTTTCGCCAACGGTACTCTCAATCGTTCACCGACATTCCACGCCAGATGACGAAGTCCCGGTGACCGTAGCGGATTGTCAATATTGGAACGAATCGGTTTGTAGAGCTCCGGCTGATCACAAGCCATGTACTCAATGTTGGAAATGAGAGTCGCTATAGCCTCTTTGGAGAGATAGGGGGCAGTCTTGATGGTTACATATTCCCGAATCGCATCCATAACTTTTACTTGCCTTTTCAATTCTTTCTCTTTGAGTTCTTCCAGAATGGAGTCATACTTTTCCAAATGAGATTCATTGGAACAATCGGGGATGACAGGCTCTTGATTTGACTGTAGGGATGGAGCATACTCCTGTTTAGAAGAACCCGCCGGTTGTTCGGCAGGGAGTGTTTCGGCAATACAAACAGGCTCTGTGGTGCTCTCTGATTCTATAACAGGAGAGGATTGTTCACCAAAAGAGAAGTGGATAGGATTTTTCGTCAGCCAATTATAGAAAAATTTCTGCAGGACTCCACACAATATGATGGACATCGCCAGTCCGAGAATTACAGGAGTTGTTATGCGCATGATGTTGATGTCATGGCAAAGGGTAAAATAAGTGGCTATGGCCGCAAAAATGATAACGGATAGCGCAAGGATAAAACTTATTTTCTTAGTTCGGATTTGTTCTGTATTTGTCATCTTCTATCACTATTTGGAATTACTGTACGCCAAAGTTATGTGCGTTATTCCAGATACTGATAAATAATGAGTTATAATCGTCCGATTTTACACAAAAATTACGGATATAGTTCGATTTTTCGCTCAAAATCAAACTATATCCGCTAAAACAGGTGGTCAAAATGCCTGTCAGTCTTTCCGCATCAGGGTGATTTTCTTGCTGGCTTCACGCTTGTTGCTGTCCACTACTTTCATGTACCTTTGGGTTGTGGTTATACTCTTGTGAGCCATCATGCTTTGTATGGTGCGGATGTCCGTTCCGGCAGCCGCTTGCAGCGTAGCGAATGTTCTACGATAGGAGTGGAATGTGATCTTCTTGGTGATTCCAGCCGAACGAATCCACCCTTTCATGTAAGTCTGGGTCCAACAGCGCTGTAACCCCTTGAATACCATTCCCCGCTTGTCAGGGCTGTAGCCGATCAGGTCCAGTGCTTCCTCGCTGATGGGGATGATGTCCTCGGAGCGGTTCTTTTTGGTGATGATGTGTACGCACTTGCCACCGGCCGAATAGTCCACGATGTCCTCCCAGCAGAGGGCGAGGATGTCGCTGATACGCAGGCTGGTCATGCACGAGAAGAGGGATGCCGTCTTCAGTACGGGCTTCTTGCAGGGTGTCTCGGCCAGCTTGTAGAGTTCTTCCACTGAAAGATAATCCTTGACTACATCTTCGGTCTCGATCTTTTCGAGGAAGTCGTTGACGTTGTTGCGGATCAGTCCGTTACGGTAGAGGATTTTCAGAAGTCCCCTGAATGTAGACCAATATCCCGATGCGGAGTTTCGTGTGATTTGTCCGTTACGCTTGAGTTTCCTTGCCGTCAACAGGTACTCACGGAACTTGTTGCAGAGATCAATGTCGAGTTCCTCAAAAGTACATTTCCCATGCACGAAGTTGCTGAAATGGAGATAGACAAATTCCCACTTTGGGTCATGTTTACGGAGCTGATTACGGAAATACTCCAGGAAATCAGCCTTGAGTTTGTACTTGTCGAAGAAATCATACCGTTCATTCACTACCGACTCGAACCTGCGGCAACGGATGGCTTCAGCCTTCTCGGCCATTACCTCGTTGAAGTCCTGTTCCCGTTTGTTCTTCGGATTGGCATATATATAGATGCCAAGCGATTCATGACGGATAACTTTCATTGTTTCCTTGTCTCTATACCCAGGATAATAATCCAGATAAAACGACAGCATCCTGTTTTTCAAAGGACGTGTTCTTAATGTTACGGTTTTACAATCGTTCATAATGTTATTTCCAGTTACAATCCAAATAAATTTGGATCAAAGTTTTTGGTTAGATTTGTTTTTATTTCATTAACAACATATTGCGTTTCTTGAAGATCTTCCCGGCCAAAGGTCAAGGCACAAGTGACTCCGCCGGCCTCTGATCGAGCCGGTGCGGAGACACTTCGTGCTTAACACCTTTGGCCCTTTCGAAAGCCGAGATTTCAGAACCCGTAAAAAACCTTCGGTAAACAGACTTTCCACAGCGGTCAGCACGCTGCCGCATGTTCCTGTATTAGTTTACAAAGGCCAGAGGAGCAAACTATTTTAAGCGGACGTTAACGCCGCAAACATCATGTAGTATTCTCTCTGGGAAAATCCGTTTACCGGAAGGGTTTCTCTATGACATGACACTATTGACATAATCAGTCTGGTGCTTGAGTACGAAGTATAATCTGTTGACCAGTTTGCGAGCGACCTTTACGATGGCCTTGCTCTTTGGCATTCGCTTGCACTGTTCAGTAAAAAACAGGTTCATCGCAGGGTCTTGACGTACCGCCACCCATGCGGCCTCTATCAGGTTACAGCGCATGACGGCGTTTCTTCGCACGGTAATGTCTCCTGTCCCATCTTTCTCTCCACTGGAATGGCACATCGGGATCATCCCGATATAGGCGGCCAGTTGTTCGGCATTGCGGAAACGGGCAATGTCGCATATCTCCGAAAGAAATGCCATTCCCGTAGCCTGTCCGAACCCCGGAACGGTCATAATCAACCGCAGCGGTTCGCGAAACCGGTCCGTCTTGGCCAATGTCCGCAAAGCCCGTGTCATCTCCAACTTCTGGCGGCGTAGCTCCTCCAGATGCCGGATTTGAATGTCGAGGGCCTGACGCCCGCTCGGTGTGAGGGTTTCAACCTCCTTCAACCAGGCAATAAAACGTTTTGACCAGTTGGAGAACGGTTCGAGGAACTCTTGTGGAATCCCAATGCCCAGATACCGCAATTGGGACTTGATCCGGTTCTTCTGACGCGTCGTGTCTTTTGTTATCGAGTTCTTCAATCTTATCAAGGAACGCATCTCCAACGATGCGCTGTCCGGCGTGTAAATGCCTTTCAGTTCGTTGGCTCGTAAACTCCGCGCCAGCTTGCTGCTATCCACGGCGTCACTCTTACGAAGCTTTTCACTGCTCTTGGTCGGAACATCCCCCGGATTGACCACGATGTTGTCAATCCCTAATGCCGTCAGCCGTTCGTGTATCCAGAACCCGCAGAAGCCGGCTTCGTATACCGAATGATATTCGGCTCCCGGATAACTCCGCGCCAGAAATCCGTGCAATGCTTCCGGACTCGGATGCTGACTAAACTTCTTCAGCACGGAGGTCTCCGACAAGACCGTAACCGACCAACTCTTCAAATGGACATCGATCCCTATATAAATCTTTTGTCCTCTGAAACTAATTTCGTTTCTTTGTCCTCTCATGGCTATCGCTATTTTAGTTAGTTAAGGTTTGGCTGCTTTAATCTAACCAAAATCTCGATAGCTTTTTTCTTCTATCCGCTATCGGTGCGGTCTACTCGGATCGTAAACATAGGAACTATTTTTTATGGTTGTTATTAATTCGCTGGCAAATCACTGTAATGTAACCATGCAGACCACCTTCAGTGACGATTAATTTTAGAATAATTTACGGTAGCCTATAATCAGGTCACTTACGGACACCCATAACCCGGTCAAAGTCCACTTTCAGGAAGCGGACGAAGCGCCCGTTCTTCTCTCGACTGATCTGATGGAATTGTAGGATATTATAAACCGAGTCTCGGGAGAGTTTGAATTTTTCCATTGCCTCCTTGACGGTGTAGTATTCGGCCTTGCTCTCTTCCGCAGAGTTTTTCGAGAGATCGAAGTGGAGTTTGGAGTAGAATATCTGCCCGTGTTCTTTTTTCGAAGGTATGTTGTTACGGTAGACGTGTGAACGGATGGTGACACGTGTCATGCCATATTTCTCCTGAATATCTTCGGGCGTGTACCATTCCGTCAGGTCAGAGTCCACCTCATATTTGGCAAAAGCAGCATCAATATGTTTCTTGCTGTAATAGTTGAACTGGCGGATTCTCACTTTCGGAACCTTGTGCTGTCGTGTATAAGTCCATACCCATTTGGCATTGACCTTATATTTCTGTGCAATCTCCTCGGCGGTGTAATACTCGGTGATGTCAAAGTCGTTTTTTGCTACCAGCCGTTCATAAGGTTTGCTTTTGAGCATGAGTTCGATGTCGGCTTTCCGTATCAACGACATCTTTCCGCTGAGCCGAGATGCACGGAGTTTCTCTTCCTTTACCAGTTTGTAGATGTACTGGCGGCTTACACCCATCAGACGTGCTGCCTGCGAAAAAGTGAAGTATTCCTGCTTTTCCAGCGACGAGCGCAATTCCTGCATCTCCTGCATATGGCGCAGCTCCATCTTCCGTTCCATCATTCGGTGTTTGTAACCTCGTTTCGAGCATTGCGGGCTGCAATAACAGGTAGTTGTTTTCTGTGCGATGAAGGGTTTTCCGCACCATTGACAAATTCTTTTTACTTCCATATTTTCGTCCTATTTTCTGCCATTTTACATGAATTTTAATTTCCCTTTTTGTCCACACATGTAAACCATTGTCAACACACGTCAACTAATGCGTCACTGTGATATTTGGGCAAACCGTGAATTTCTGTCACGGTAGAAATATGTATGAAAAATATGGATAAAAACCGTTACTTCCAAATACGGTCTGGAAAGTACATAAAAACAAAAGTCGCTGATATACAGCGACTTTATTCTAAATGGTTATGGTTGGTTACGGTTGTTTACAAGCCGTCATTTGCCGATGCAGAATGTCAGGTCCAGTATATAACCTATTGAAAACCAATTAAAAGAAACAATTTTCGCCTACCGATTACCACAGAATAGCAACAAAACAGCAGTAAAACCAGCCTAAACGGGGCGAAATGGTGGCTCGGCATTCCGTCGGTCAGGGCAAAGGTAGCAATTTCCCCGAAGCCGTCAAAATCTGAACAGGTTATATGATATTCCCACCCCGATATACGGCTGCGCACCCTGCGGCGTGAAGCCATAGCCGACCTGAACGCCGATGCCCCACCGCTTGGGCTTTTCCTTGATGCGGACTATCTGCGTAGGCTGCTTGAATAGCAGGCTGTCGAGCGACGGCTGGTAGCCGCTCACGTAGGCGCGGTAGTCGTCCGTCTCATACACTTTCTGCGTGATAGGCACGTTCACCCTCACGCTGTCCGCTGAGGTAACGTCAACGGTGATTGCTTGCGCAGGCTCCGACTCATCAGCAATGGTTGGCTGCTCCTCCTCCCTCGTCACTTTCACTACCTCCGTGATGTAGCGTATCACGACGCTATCTCGCGGTACGGGCTTATACACCCGTACTGTGTCGTAAACAGTAGTAGTGTCGCACACGACCGCATCACAAACCGTGTTATGCAAGCGGCTGTTTGGGAAGAGCCGAGCTATCACCGTTGCCCCTAACAGCATTCCGAGTACCAGTATGAACAGGCACTTTATCAGCTCACTTTTCATAATCAGCCCTCCTTAATGTAGGACATGATGCCGTTGACATGAAGCCCGATGATCGTCTTTTTCCCTGTCTCGGACAGAAGATAGGCGACATCCTCCCTGTTGTCCTGAAAAAGGTTCTCAGTCAGGACGGCGGGGCATTTCGTATGTTTGAGAATATAAAAATGCGCCTCCTTGTCAGGGTCTCCGTCAGTCATGTCCTTTCTTATCTTGAAGCCCGCTTTCTCGGCTTCACGGTAAAGACAGGTGGCAAGTTCATCAGCCTTTGTCTCGCCGACAGAAGTCCAAGCCTCCCAGCCCCGTGCGTTCATCCATTGACCGCTCCCCGCAGCGTTGCAATGAACTGAGACAAGAATGACATTCTTTGTGCCGAACTTCTCGCAGACTGCATTCACTCGCTGACAGCGCACGGCGAGAGGAACATCAGTCTCTTCCGTGACTATACGTTCAGCGTCAAAGCCCCGTTCTTTCAGTTCTGAAACAATTCTCTCGGCTATCTCTCTCGCGTATGCGTACTCTCTCAGAGAACCGTCAGGGGAACATTTCCCCTTTGTGTCAACTCCGTGACCGTTGTCTATTAAGATTTTCATCTGTTTTTTGTTTTAAGTTAGATACACCCGATAATAATCCCGATAAGGTCGCACAAAAGGTCTTTTTTCTCGAAAGTCCCTCTCTTGAGCCACTTGTCCCAAATGAACTCCTTACCAATCCCTACAATCGCCGTAATCAAAACAGCCGCCCAAAGTGGGAGCAGTACGTTGAGTACGCTAACGATGATAACGCTGCAGATGATGTGCAGAAGGCCGTCAGTACCGACCCAATTCAAGATTTTTTCTTTCATTGTTTATCCTTCCTTGTTTATTGGTTTGTCCCTGTTGTTTCTCTTTTCACTCAATGCCTTGTTAATACCTCCTCCTGCCATGAAGCCGCCTATGCAAAGCATGAACAATCCCAAAGCATCGAGCTCGGTTTTCAAGTATCCGTTGGTGCATACGTCCCATATCAGGCAGAAGCATACGCACAGACCTATTAAAGCCCCGACAAGGCTTGACAGCACGAGTGCAAACGACTTACTGCTGTCAAGCGTGTCCGCCTTTATCAGGCTTTTCAGGTATTCAGCTATCTTCATTCTCATCTTTGTTGTCTGTTTCTTGACCGCACTCATAGAACGCATCATAATCCCCAGCGGCGAGTTTTTTAAGGCGACAGTATGTGCGCTTCGGCAGCCGACCTTTGAAACACTCATCATCAGGGCGAACACAGACATTGTGTTCCGCCTCTTTGAGGGCAAGTTTCAGTTCATTGTTCTCGCGTATCAGTGCGTTGTTCTCCCTTTCCTGCTGGTGCTTCTCTATGTACAACTTGTCAAGACGTTCATTCAGTTCCTTGATTTTCTCGTCCTGCTGTTCGATGCGCTTCTGCAAGCTCTCTACAAGAGATTTCATTACATTCAGCTCCTTTTCGTCAGCCTCGATGTTTTTCATTCGGCGTTCAGGCTTCATAAAGAACAGGAATTTTATCAGCCCTATACCCCCAAGCGAGCTGACTGCCAGGACAACAACTTTCACTATTTCGCTCAATACATCCATGAGTTCTAAATTTTAATAGAGTTTTGTACAAAGGTAGTGAATTGTGATTATATTGTAATCACTTTCGGGGCAATTTGTGGCAAAAGAGGCTCTAATTCGTTGATTTTGTCCCTCATCGCCTGCCGTTCCGCGTGCACCTCCTCGATGTCGTAGGGCATAGGCTGTCCCAGCATAGAAGCCTCGTAGCACTTCATCACCTTGTAGTCGCTGTCCGTGAGAGCCTGCTTGAGGTCAGCCACCTGCTGCTTGATACGCTGATAGTCGTAGCGTTTCTCGTAGCGGTAGGCGATACGCTCCCCTTGGTCGTAGGGAACGGGGACTATGATGTAGTTCTCGTCCTCGCTCACCAACGCCTCGGGGCTGATAGCGTCCACGGGCTTCCACTCCTCAGACAGTGCAGCTATCTGCTGCTCGACGGACACCGTTTCCGTGTGCTGGACTCCGTCGCCGTCCACCCACGTTCTCGTTATCGGCTTGATGAGCCGACTGCGGAGGTACTTGCCCTCCATATAACCATATTCCGCTTGCTCGATCATAACTTAGAATTTTATTCGGTTTACATGCCACACCTCCGAATTCTCGCCGTTGATGCTTGCCCTAACGAACACGGCAATGACCATCTGACCGCAGCCGCAGTCGTAGTAGCTGTTCTCGGAGTTGTCGTCGTATATCAGCTGTCCGCTTCGAGGGTAGATACGCATATAGCCCGTACCCCATTGCTTGAGGAACACTATCTGCCCTTCACGGCTCGCTGCTGGCAGGTAAGTAGTACACTGTCCGGTACAAAAGCTCATCACATAGGTGTCGGAATCGTATAGGTATTTCGAAGTGGCTGTGTTGTTTATGTACTCCACATTGAATATCATTCCGTAGGCTTTCAGAATTCGGAACAGACCGCCGTAGTACGGAGCTGTTCCGCTATTGCTTGCTGTCCCGTACACTCCTGCGAGGCAGTTGTTGTCGCTGTTTCCACTCCATATTTGCTTATCAAGTTTTCCATATCCGATCCCAACAATAGCTGCTCTCTGAATCATGCCAGTAGAGGCTGCTACGCACTGTGTCCCTGCGCGGTTAGCGAATATTCCAGTGGGGGAGAGATAGCTGACCGAAGACGATCCGTCCGTACTCCTCGACTCCACTGTTCCATTGTTAGCGTCTATCGTTATCTGCGAACCAATATTCTCTTGCGAGTATATTCCTCCAGAAACTGACGAATATATTCGTATCCGCTTATTCGCCGCGTCCAGCTCGATGCGGTTTCCGTTAGATAGCGTTGACACTATCTTCCCTCCGCTGATGAACCAGTCGCCGATGTTTGCCCCTTCGGCCAGCAGGAGATTGGTTGCCACACTCTCGAAGCTCGCTCCGAAGCTGTTCCAGTATGATGTGTTCGTAGGTGCTTTCCCGTAGAACGTACCAGCGTCGATACGGGCGATGTAGTAGGTGTTGCCGTACTTCACACAGTCGAGGCGGTTATCATTGCCGTAGTATGTAGTGCTGGAGTTGTACGTCCCTCGAAACACCATTACTGGGCTTTTGCCATTCGCGCCGTCCTTGCCGTCGTAGGGGGTTATTCTCACTGGCGTGCTCCACTTCTGTACGAGCGTCAAGCCGTCAGCCGTTTTCTTGGCGATAGTCATCCACAGGTATTCTGCCGTGCCTATCGTAGGCTGCGTAGTACTCCAGCCGCTCGGGTTGACAGAAGTGACGGAGAGCGAGGGCGCGTTGGTGGTAGAACCGTTCTTGGCATAGCGCAGCTCGTAGTAGTCAGCGTCCGCTCCGTCCTCGCCGTCGTCCCCCTTGTCGCCCTTATCTCCCTTGTCGCCCTTGATAGAGCCTACGTTGTTCCATTCCGTGCCGCTCCACACCCATAGTTCGCCATTGATGAGGTAGCCGTCGCCAGCCTCGTTGCCCGAAGCAGGAAGTTCGCTTGTAGATGAGAGAGAGCCGAGTATCTTCACGGACGTTCCGTCTGTGCCGTCCTCGCCCTTGTCTCCTTTCACGCCCTGAGCAACTACCTGCCAATAGACGCTGCTTGTCGGTGCTACACCTCTCGCAGGGGTGGCGTAGATGTAGCGGTAGGTGGATGTAATCCCGTTGACCGAGTAAATCACCTCATCGCCGTTGTAGTAGGTGTATGAGCTGTTATACACACCTCGGTAGCAGCCTATGTAGCTCTCCGTGCCGCTCTCGCTCTGCACCAGCGTACCTTTCAGTCGCAGTTTCCCGTCGCCCTCCTTGTTGAACTCGAGGGAGTCGCCCAGCTTCATGGCGTTGTTCACCATGTCGAAGTAACTATCCCCGTTGCCTGATACGACGCGGTCGGTGGTTATTCGCCCTGGCAGCACCTCGGAGAAGCCGTACAGAGGAACGTAGCTGCGCACCCCGTCGTACTCGCTGTTCAGCACACCGACGAGCAGGTAGTAGTAGCCGCCCGTGTCCAGCGAGTAGGCGGTCTCTGAGAGGATAAAATCGCCCGTCTGCGCAGACTGGCTGCACTTGGCGTACAGGTAGTATTTCTTGCTGCCGTCTATCAGCTGAGCCGAGGCGAACGCAGGGAGCGACCATACCTTGTAACCGCTATGGCTGGAGGACAGCGCGGTGATACCGAGCGTGAGGTGCTGTATGAAGCTCGCCCCGACGGTCAGCTGCTTGTTCGTCCCGTCCCAGTTGACCGTATCAGCGACCTGCGTGTAGTCAGTGAGCGACTTGACGAAGCGATATTGCAGGCTCTCGTCACCGACGAGCATACTCATCGTTTGAACAGCTATAGGGTTGACCGCGTTCGTGAAATTGTCGAGGAGCGCATCTTCGAGCATTTCTATTGTCTCCTTCGCGTCGCGGAAACGCCGTTTTGTGAACTGGATAGCGTCGCGGTGGTAATCCTCCACAAGCACCTCCTCGCTTTTGAGCGTCTGCAGAGTCGTTCCGAAGTTCGCGGACACAGTGGCGTTGGATAGCGTGAGTTCGGGGCTTTGCGGATTGTTGATGTAGCGTTTTATGCCCGTGATACGCACCAGCACTCCCTCCTGCTGGAAGCGGTCGTCGTGGAAGCGCACGTATGCCCCCAGCCGTATCTTTCCGCCGATGTTCGTCCAGTCCTTTTTAGACCACAGCCCGTCGAGCGTTCCAGTGAACGAGAAGCGCGCTTCCTCTGTGTCGAACAGGTACTTGACAGCCTGACGGAACATATCCCACGAGGCTCCCGTCTTGGTGGCGTTGTCGCAGATGTAGGCGTCGGGGAGCATACAGTGGAACACGGCGTAGGTGTCGCCTGCTTTCGGGGCAAAGGTGGCGTTGGGCATTGTCTGCCCGTCAATCTCCTGCGGAACAATCTCAAACCGCCTTGCTTTCTTGCCATCCTTCGCCTCGTGTATGTATTTCACCTCGAACTCCTTTCCTGCGAGCATTCCCGACTGGAAAATCACGGTCATTGTCTCGCCCTCGATCAGGTAGTCCTCGTAGTTGAGCGTCGAGGGTATGGCTGAGTCCACGATGTCGTAGAAGTTATTCTCCTCGCTCTCCACGACCACCTCTGATATTGTTCCGACACGCTTCGGGTATATCTCAGAGCAGTCGAGGCTATCTTCGGCGAGGCTGGTCAGCTCCTTGTCCGTGCGGCGTATCGACAAGCCGAGGTCGTCCGTGATGTAATGACGGGCGTTGGCTGCTATGTATCCTGTCTCGTCCTCGAAGTGTTCGCCGTCGTATGCTATGGACTGGAGGACGGGCAGGAGCAAGCAGCCGTTGCTCACTGTGCGCAGCGTCTCGTTGTCTGGGTACTTGCTGCGGTCGATATTGTCCGTACCGCCCTGCACATAGAGTATTTCCGTAGGTGCGTTGTCCCCGTAGTTGCTGCGCCCGATGTCGGGCTTGAAGCCGTTTCCCCGTCCATAGGAGAGGTCGAGTGGGTTGCTCTTGTTATACTCCAGCTTGCGGAGCGAAACTATCTTTCCGTTGAACTCGAACTCCGTATTCAGTTCCGAAGCCATCTGCGCGAGGGCGTCGTAACAGAACGCGTGGTCGTAGCTGATAAGCACCTCCGCGCCCTCGATACATTCGCCGACAGTCCACCCCGAGTCGCGGCGGTTCATATTATCGACGAACATCTGCAGGTGCTCAATAGGCTTGGCGGTGAGCGAGAATTTCAGCCTCCCGTCCACCGTATTGCGGAACTTCCATATCTTGGCGCGAGCTTCGGGTGCTTCCATAGTGACGGTGTACTCGAAGTTGCGGCTGTGTTTCATTTTCAGTGCTTCGGGGCGCATGAGGTAGTAACGGGCGTTCTCGAATGTGCAGTACGCCCCGACGGGTATCTCCACGTGTTCGGCAAGGTTGAAGCGGAGGACGATATTGTGGTCGCCCATTATCGCCTCGTAGCCGTAGCTGTTGTCGTCCACCGTTATGTTGAGTACGGTACGCCCGTTGCTGTCGTAGATTATCATATCGTCAAATATGTACAGTTATTTTTACCAAATTTCAACGATAACGCAACCTAAATAGCCCACTTGTGTAATTTACTGCCCGAAGCCGAAAAGTCCGCGAGAGGGGCTAATTTTGCGTTTTCCTAAAAAGCACCGTGGGGAGAACGCTAAGCCCTCCCCTTGATGCTGTTCGAGTATCAGCGTATGCCGAGTTCCTCGCAGTCTGCGTCCACCTGCGCCTTGAGCGTAGCACGAGCGGTCAGGAACGCCTTGTAAGCGGCGACGCGCTCCTCTGCCTCCTCGCCCGTGATAATACCCATCTGGACGGCGTTGTACTCGTTCACCAGCTTCTGCTCGTAGTTGTTCTCCCACTTGTCGCTGATGACGGCCTCGGTGATACCATTGGATGAAAGCGGAAGCCATACAGTCACCTCCTGACACTTCCACTGCGAGCGGTTTGTCTCACTCGCGTTCTCGTCCGTAACTTCGGGAATTACTTCCTCGATGTTGTAGCGGTAACGGTAGCTGCCGTTGCCCACTGCCTCCAGCACGGAGGGCTTTTTGTCATAAAATGCTAACATAATACTGAGGGTTGATTATTGATTTGAGTAAATGTTTAGAGTTGCTGTGCTTCGCCCAGCCGAGCCACGAGGCGACCGCCATCTTGTATTCCTTGACGGGTACTGGGCGACGGCTCTTGTTCAGCTTCGCTGCGGCACGGCAGAAGTTCTGCTTGATACTCTTGCGTATCAGCTTCTGCTCCCTGTAGAACTTATAGCCTACGTAGTCGAGAGCGCGTCCCTTGATGCAGGAGTAGGTGTTGTACGTAAACACTTTCGTCCATATCGGCTCCAGCACGTTCATTACTGCGTGATGCACTATGCGGTCAGGGTAGTACGGTAGGCGGAATATCTCCCGTTCCTTTGGCTCGTACACCTTGAACACGTCGTATTCCGATGTTCGGAATGTCTTTGTTAGCAGAGCCTCGTGCAGGGCGAGCAGGTTCGCCTCGCGGTTGCGGTCGTGGACGCGCACCCCGTAGGAACGGAGCTTCCCACGCCTTGCCTTTTGGTCGGCAAGACGCAGGTTCTCCAAGCTGATTATCTGTTCGTACAAGTTCCCTATACGTTTCATATGCTTTGCTTTTCGTAATCGGAGTCTTCGGTAGCCAGTACAACAGGCGTTCCTACCAACACCTTTCTGATTTCAGACGTTTTTTACCAAGAGGTAGGGCTGCTGCTCCCGTTATATTGTTTCTCCACTTGCGTTTCCACACTTGGAGTGAAAATCAGAGGTGAGAGCCGATGTTCGTATTCGAATTCGAGGGGGTGTTATTCGAGTTCGCATAGGCGAAGCCTGCATTCGCACCGTTATTCGCATTACCGCCGAACAGGACACCACAAGGAGCAGCCAACCTTTATTTCTCAATCAATTCTATCATTTTATCAATTACTCAAAATAGTACCTGTTACCGCTTCCTCGCAGCGTGACGCGACGGGGAAAAGCGTCCAGTTCCTTGATTTTCTTCAAGATGTAGAGGATATCCTGAGAGCCAGTGAAGAACTTCTTCGCTTCGCTGTCTGGCGCGTCCCTGCGCATCTTGATTTTGACCAGCGTCTGACCGCGTGTTCCTTTCTGCTTACTGAACTTGGTAGGCACTTCCTCGATGAAGTCCACCACCCAAAATTCAGTGTTTACCAGCTTGCTCTGCGTCGTTTCGTCGCAGTTGAATCTGCGGCTGTTCTCGTCGCGCGGTATCTGCAGGAAAGCCAGCGAGCCGTCGTCTTGTCTTTCGTTCATTGTCGTATGTTGTTCCATAAGCCGTTCTGAATAATCGTTTCAATAAAGCTCCCCAGCCAGCCCGTCCACACGGGACGGGTCAGGCGACGGGGCGCGGTCGCGTACTACGCGAGTTCGGGGATAAAGCAAAGGCGAGAGCCGAAGAGCGCAGTCGAATGCGAGGGGGCGGAACGCGAGTGCGCAAAGGCGAAGCCCGCACCCGCACCGTTACCCGCATAACCGCCGAACAGGACACCACGGAGAGCAGTAGCGGTGGGTATGTTTGTGTAGTGGTAGTCGCAGTGGTAGGTGGTAGAGCCGCCTCCAACCTCCGCAGGCATAATCTCGCCATACTCACCGAAGATGACGCGCTTGACATATCCCTCTGTGCGAGCCTCGTTACCTACGTGGCTGTAGCCGTCGTAGCCGCTGTCGCTGAACTTGGCGGGGTCGGAGCATACGAACACCTCGGAGAGGTCATTGCCTCCGTTGTCGGCGGTCGGGTTGATACGGACGTTGATACCGTCAGTCCACTGCCAAATATTGCCGAACGGGTTCTCAATTCCTCGATAGCGAGGAACCCACACGTCCTGCGTGATGTCGAGGTCGGTGTCAGTCACGATGTACTCCACCTGCCCAGTGCCGTTGCCCAGCGCATCGGTGTAGCCGTTAGGGACGAACGGGAAGTTGCCGCTGAACTCACTCCAGCGCGAGGCGTTTGTTACACCCTGTCCGAGTCCGCCCTGCGAGAAGCCGTTCGAGTCTTTCTCTGCGTAGTAAGCCGCCTGGGTGTTCAGTGTAGCGTACTCAGTGACGAACAGCCAGTAGAGGGCTTTCTGTGCATCGTAGGTCATACAGTTCCACTCCGAGGTGGCGGCTGCGTTGCGGTTGCGAGCGTACTTGCGGAAGTTGGTACGGCTGAGATAGGTAGCAGGGCGACCGAGCAGGGTCTTTACCAGCCCGTCCCATTCAGCGTTGTTATTGCCGCCTCGGTAGTCAACGCCCGTGTTCTTGACGGAGCATAGCTTGAGGGTGCTGCGCTCAACGGTTGCTTGGTAGGCGGAAATGTACATACGGGGAACGAGGTGGTAGCCAGCCAGCGGAAGCTCCGATATGCGCACCCTGCGCTTGTTGCCCTCAGTCTCGCACTTGCGGTAGTGGGCAGGTATCTCAACCATTACCTGACCGCGCGAGCCGTCCAGCACATTGCCCGTCCAGTCGGTAGGATCAAGATACTCAACCACGTTGCCGTCGTCGTCGAGCAGACAGCCTTTCATCCTGCTCTGCACGGGCAGAGACTTGTGCAGGTCTGTGTTGCCGATACGGGTACAGGTCGGAGAGGCTACCGTGATGTCGAACTCCACTCCGTAGGAGCAGTCGTCCTCAATGTAGGGCAGGAGCGAGGCGAGTGCTGCCTTTTTGCTCTCGCCGTCCTCGTCGAGGACTTCGCAGTAGAGGTTGTACGGGTTCTTTCCCGACACTTCGGGCAGGTCGCTGAGACGCTTGCCGTTCTGATACGCCTCGATAATCTGTTCGAGGATTGTTTCTTGAGTTTCTGTGAAAGCCATAAAACAATGATTTTTAGGTGTTTATAAATAAATTGTCTGTTAGTTCAGCCTGATACCGCCCGACTGGGTGAAACGCATCTGCGACCTCGTGTTGACGAGGCGCATAGTAGGCTCTTCCACGGTCACGGCTATGGTCTTGGCGATAGCGGTGTGGCAGGTAGGTATGACGTGTATTACGCTCCTTCCCTTGGCGACTATCTGCACGCGCCCGTCGGGGTTGACGGTAACAGCCTTGTTGTCGCTGAGGAAAATCACGTTCTTCAACGTACCCTCTGGCTGGAGTTCCGCCTTGATGTACACAGGCTGGATATTTCCCAGCGTCAGCCGCTCGTTGTACTTCACTGTCAGCGACGACGGTATAAGCCCTGCGAACGCCGCCAGCACATCGGAGGTAGCCTTGTTCGCTGCGGCGGTGGCGGTTTTTGCTTCGCCAGTAGCCGCCTGAGCCTCATCCGTAGCGGTCTCGGCAGCGGCGGTGGCATTATCTGCATTCGTCGCGGCGGTCTTGGCAGCTGCTGTAGCAGCGTCTGCGTTGGTGGTTGCGGTCTTGGCAGCGGCGGTAGCTGCGTCCGCGTTCTTGGTTGCCGTGTTCGCCGCCTCGGTAGCCGCGATAGCTTTCTTGGTGGCGGTCTCTGTTGCGTTCGTGGCGGTCTTTGCCGCCTCCGTAGCCTTGTTGGCAGCGGCGGTGGCGGTTTCAGCGTTCTTGACCGCCTCGGTCGTCTGCTCCTCGACAAATTCCAAAGACACCTTGACACTGCGGTTGTTCGCGTCCGTGCCAATGGTGAAAAGCCCTTTAAGCGAGGAATACAAGGGTAGCTCTGAAATCTTTATCTTCTTCATGTCTTCCGTATTTAGTTGTTAAATCTCATTGTTCCTGCACTCGTGAAGCGCATCTGCTCCCTCGTGTTCACCAGCCTCATAGACGGCGCAGTGAAGCGGTCAGGGCGAAGCTCGATTGCGTAGGTGTCGTCCTCTGTGAATACCACGATTCCGTCCTCGGAAGCCAGTACGATGTCGTCGTCGGCTATGCGGAAGTCGCGCGTGAACACCACCGTCAGCGCGAACTGCAACCATATCCTTCCCGACGGCTCGAACTTGGTCACGGAACAGCTCTTGTAGTGGAACGGGAACTCACGCTCCATTTCCTCAATCCACAGGCTCCGCTCGTCTGGCTGTATGAGGTCGTGCAGCAGTGCGTCGTAGTTGTTCCACAGCTCGTCGAGCGTCTCCGCCCTCATCAGGCAGTAGAGCTTCACGTCCTTGCTCTTGAACGTCACCTGCTCGGGGTCGTAGATAGCCCCCGACTGGGAGTTGATATTGCGGAGCATATTCTGCTTGACCGCAGCCGAGCGCGTTATCTCGTCATACGTCCCCTTGATGATACGCACACCGTAGCGCGAGAACGGCACGTCGTCGAACAGGTAGTCCTCGGTCTGCAGTATCGTTGTCTGAGGGGCATTGTAGCGGTAGCCGTTCAGGGGGAAGTCGTCAGCGAACTTGAGCGTCGCGTGCCCGAGGAGTTTCAGTCCCTTGAGGTTGGGCTGCTGCGTGAGACGGAGGCGGTAGGTGCGCCCTATCTCAGTGCAGACGAACGTGTGGTACGCTCCGTCGGAAAGCACGTCGATGAGGTCAAAGAAACTGGAGAAAAGCCCTGCGACGGCGAACTTTATACTCACCTCACGGGTGTTCAGTACGGGGGCAGACAGGTCGACTTCTATGCCGTCCTCCTCCTGCCAGTCGTTCGACGTGACCGACTTCAACGGGGGCATGGCGACAAGCTCATTCCAGCCGCCGTCAATGACATAGACGCCGTACTGTCTGTACACGTCGTGTCCGTCTATGTATAAATGCCCCGTCTTCATAATATCATTGCGTTGTCCGTTGTACTACGTATCACGGTGCAGCCCTGCTCCGCTTTGACGAACACCACCGCCCATTCCGAGGCGTTGATGACAGCTTTCGCCCCGTGCATCAGTATGACCTCGTGGCGGTCGAGCTTCGAGCAGTTGACGGTAGCGGTGGTGCGCCCGATGAGAATGACCCTGCTTGGGTCGTTAATAGTGACCGCCCCTGCGTCGAGGTATATGCCGTGACGCTCTGGGGCAATATAGGGTTTGAACAAGCGCATTGTAGCGAGGTTTGGGAAGTGATAGCCCATACAGAACTCAATCCCCTGCGTGGTCGAGAACAGGCGAAGAACGCCCTGCACGTCCTCCGTCCCCTTGAACATTGTACACTTGCGGTATTTCTCCGCCACGTTGGGCAGCGAACGGCTCTCGCACTCCTGACGGGCTTTGTCCTTGGCTATCCGCCACTGCGCGTATAGTTGCCTGATTACTGAATCCATTTCCATATCTAATGCGGTTTTAATTGATTTTCACACCTTTTATCGTGATGTCTGCAAGGTCGTTGCGTATGTCGCGCACGCTTATCTCCACGACGTCCATACGGTCTGCGATACGCTGGGTATTCTGCTCTATGCCTATCACGCATTCGAGTATGGCTGAGGAGTTAGCTACAAGCAGCTTCGTGTTCTCGTTGATAGAGTACGTGTGGCTCTGTATGGCGGTCGCCCGTCCGTTCAGCTCGTCCACGCTCTCCTGCGAGGCGGAGGCTATGCCCTGTTCCGAAGCCTCACGTGCGTCGGCGGTCGTAGTGAACATATTCTTCACGCTGTCGGGCAGGTTGTCCCATATCACGGCGAACTTGTCACTGACGGCGTTCAGGTCAGCGGCAAAACCTCCCATTGAGTTGATTACCGCGTCCAGCCCATGGAACTCCCCGTCCTTGAACCACTTCTCCTTGTACTTGTCGAAGATGCCGCCTATACGTTCCTCGAGCTGCTTCACCAGCATACGTTTCATTATGTCAGCGACAATCTCGTTGACCTTTTCTCCCCACGCCTCGGCTGCGTCCTCGCCGTTTTGGAACGCCTCTATGAACGCGCTGCCAAGTTCATCAGCGATGTCTGCTGCGGAGCCTCCGATAATGTCCTCTACCATTTCGTTGATGATAGTGACGGCTTGCTCCCCGAGTTCCTGTATCTTCTGCTCCCACTCGTCAATCTTGCCTTGGTCGGTGTCTTTCTTGCTCTGCTCCGCGTTGATTTGCTCCTGAATGAGCAGCTGCTGCTCCGCGATATTCTTCAGCTGGTCTTTCGCGCTGTCGTAGTCAGCCCCTCCGAGAGCCTTGTCAGCTGTGTAGGCGATATTGCCATACGCCTTGGCAAGCTCGTTGGACGCCTTGGTAAGCATAGCCTCGTCGCTGGACAGACTCTTGAAGATAGTCGAGAACGCGCCCCAGCTGTCGCCTACCTCAAGCCGCAACTTGTAGAACTCCATCCGCACCTGCGAAGTGACCTCGCGCAGCTTCTCCATAGCGTTGAATGAGTTCTGCTGGAGGCGCACGGCGTCTGCGTTGTCGAGTTCCCACTGTAGCTGGTCTATACGCTCCTGCAGAGCCTCAATCTCCTCCTGCTTCTTGTCGTCGTTGTTGAACAGGTTGATTATCTGCATCGCTATCTGCATGGCGGCTGATATGACCGCAAGTATCACGGAGGCTTTCTCCACGGTGGCTATTGCGGTGGCAGCTGCAGTAGCAGTTCCCTGCATACCAGTAGCTGACATATTGACCAGCTGAACAATTCCGTTTATCATCGAGAGGGTCGAGGTGGCTATGCTTCCTGCGGTGCTGATGATGTCACCAGCTACGCCGCCGACCGCGTCTCCAACTTCCTCGAAAGCGTCCACGCAGTCCTCCAGCGACTCGCGCAGGTCGTTCCACTCCTCAATGCTTCGCTTGTCGGGGCTTTGGTTCTGCTTCGCAGCCTGCTCATCGACCTTGCTCTTGGCATTGGCAACCTTGGCACGGGCGACGGCTATCTGCTGACTATCCCCAGTGCCGCTTTTCTCCAAGTCCGCGAGTTCCTTTTCCGCCTGTTCCAGCACCTCCTGCAGCTTCTCCAGCGATAGGGTCGCAATCCAGTCGCACCAAGCCTCGTATTCGGCTTCGCGCTGTGCGAACTGCTCGTCTATGGCGGTCAGGGCGTTCTGCTCCTGCAGGTTCAGTTCATCGACGTTGCCCTGCGTCACGCCCTCACGCAGCCCGTTCTCCACCTTGCCTCCTACGTACATGTCTGCGCGGCGACGGGCGTACTCCTCCTCAATCTGCGCTCGCTGCTGCTCGTAGGTCATCACGTCGGCAAGCATCTTGTCGAGGGTCTTCCTGTTCTCCGTCTCGCGGTATTCCTCCGCCAGTCGGGTGTATTCTTTCAGCACGTCGAGCTGACCCTGCGAGAGGTCTGCTTTCGTCACCGAGGTCTGCAACTCCAGCCTGTGCGCGTCGCGCTCTTGGTCGGTGGCGTTCGGGTTGGCGTTCTCCCACTCGGTCTGCATCTGCTCACGGAGCGCGTCCACCATATCAGCCTCGCGCTGCTCGTTGGCGAGCTTCATCTTCTCGTAGTTCAGCTCGACCTGCTCGGTGTATTTCTGCATACCCTCCTCGTAGCCGTTGATGCGCTCCTGCCACTGGTCGAGTTCGGCTTGGCGCACCTGCATCTTCACGCTCGCGTCGTACTCCTGCGACGACAGGGTGCTGTCCCGTGGGTCTTTCTTCTTTCCGCCTCCAGTAGTGGTAGTGGTGGTTGTCGGGGTGGTAGAGGACAAGTCCACGTCCTGATAGTCCTTGAGCATATCGTCCAGCATACCTATCTGCTCGTCCGCTTGCCGTATGCGCTCATCGGCGAGGGCTACCTGCCCCTGTGCGACCGCCAGTTCCGCCTCGGCTGCTTCTCGGTTGCGCTCCGCCGCTTCGAGTGCCGCACGTTCCATCTGCGCCGTACCTTGGCGGCTCATCTGTCCCTCCCGCGAGGCGAATGCGGCACGGACAAAGAAATTGTCGCTCTCCGTGGTGGCTGCGTCCCACTCCTGCATACGGCTGTTGTAGGCGGCTTGTTCGCTGGTCACGCGCTGGTTTGCGGCGTTCAGGTTCTGCTGCGCCGTCGCCTCGTCGCGCTTGGCCGTGCGGCGGTCTATCTCGGCGTTGAGCTTCTGTGCGGAGTACTCCTGCCGCTTATCCTGTAACGCACGAGCCATCGCAAGGCGGTTGAGTGCCTTGATATGCTCGTCTATGGCGGTTGTGTTGTCTCGGTGCAGCCGTCCCTCGTCGTCGAGCGTAGCATGGTATTCAGGCACAAGTCCCTGCATCTGCGTGATAGCGCGGCGGCGGTCGTCGAGGCTTGCGGTGTTATCGTGAATGGTGTTATTGAGTATCTCTATGCGGTTGATTTCGTCGGACACGCTCTGCGCTGCGGAACGTTCCGCCTCCGTCGCCGCGTCTTTCTTCTCTTTGAGCTTCTCGAACTCCTGCGCCTGCTGTTCCAGCTTCTCGTTGGCAGCGTCGATGCGCTCCTGCGTCTTGTCGGTCTGCTTGGTGAACGCCACGAGTGCGGTAACTGCACCTACAATGGCAGCGGCAAGCAGTATATACGGGTTCTTCAGCGTGGTGATGTTAAACGCCTGCTGCGCTGCGGTGAGAAGTCCCAATTCCTTGCGGAACATCATCACGAGCTGTATGTTGGTTGCGAGGTTACGAGCCTGCTCTATGACCCACACGCCAATTAGGGCTGCTTTGTACGTCCCGTATGCAGATGCTATGCTCAAAAGAATGTTCAGGAACGTCTCGTAGTGTTCGATACAGTAGGTGGCAAGGCTTACAGCATCAGCGAAGACGCCCTCCGTCTGTTCTCCCATTTCGTTCAGCATACTATTCCACGCACCCTCCAAATTTGATAGCGCACCGTTGATTGTCTGGCTCTGCGCCTCAAGCATACCGTAGAACTTGCCGCCCTCGGCTGCGGCTGCGGCGAACGCCTCCTCTATCATTTGAGCCGATATTTCCCCCTTGCTCATCTCATCACTCAGAACGGCAATACTCTTGCCTGTCCTTTCGCTGATAATCGAAAGTGGGTTGAACCCTGCGTTGACCATCTGCAGGAGGTCTTGTCCCATGAGCCTACCATTTGCCGATACCTGTGCGAATGCAAGTATCAGCGACTGGAAACGCTCTGCGTTACCCATTGAAATATCGCCTATCTGTCTCAGAACGGGCATCACCTTTTCCGCAGCCACACCGAAGCCGAGGAGCGTCTGCGCACCCTTGGCAAGCGGTTCAAGCGTCATAGGTGTTTTTACCTCGAACTCACGTATCTCTCTGAACAGGCGAGTTGCTTTCTCTTCACTGCCGAGGAGCGTAGCGAACGACACTTCGAGAGCCTGTATCTCGCCGCGCACCTTGACGACCGAACTGGCAAACGACATGAGCTGCTGCACGGCAAAAGCACCTGCAATGGTCTTGCCGATGTTCTTGAACGCACGGTCTATTTCCTCGCCCTCCTGCTTGGCGGACTGGCCTATGGAGTGGAGTATGCTGCGGCTCTCGCTCGCATCTCTCCGTAGCTGGGAAGTGTCAATTCCCGCGCTGAAATTCAATCTTCCGTTGTCTGTCTGCATAATCAGTCTATTGCTTGTAAGATTTCACGCACCCTGTCGCGGTTGGCAGGGTCGTCAGCCTTGATGACTTCCTCGCGCTTGCCGTCCTGCTTCCCTTGCTTGTTGTGCGACTTGTACTGCGGCAGCACTGCTCCGTACATAATCATGTTCACGTAGGACAGGTCATACAGCACGTATTCGATAGGCAGGTTGTATGCCTTGACCGTGCCTGCTATGACCGCCCATATACTGTCGTTCAGTTCTCTACCACTTCCCTCGTCGGTCGCGTCAGGTTTATCTCTATCAGGAAAGTGGTAAGCCCGAAAAAATCCGCCAACTGCATTCTCTGTAGTAGATGTGCCGTGAGGTTGTGCAGGTCACGCGGCGTGAGTTCTTCGAGCAGGGTCTTGGCGAGTTCCGCCTTGCGGTCAACGGTCACTTCCTCCTCCCGTGTGCGCTTGTAACGCAGAAGCCCCCAAAACAGCCTTTTTTCGTGCGTTCTGACAACTTTCTGCACCTCGGTAAGGTGTCGTGCACCCAACAGCAGGATAGCGACAATATCGCCCAAAATACGGCACTCTCGCGCGGCGTACAGGCTGTCCTCGGCGAGGTGTTCCGTTTCGAGCTTCACCTGCGGCAGCTGCGATATGGCTTCGGACGCGAGTATGAGCGTCGCGACGCTGGGTGGATAAAACGTGTAAGTCTTGCCGCCTACCGATATTTCTTCGGGCTGCTGCAAGACTTCCTTTGATACTTTCTTCTCTACCGTTTCCATTGATAATTCGTATTAATGTTGGCGGCAATGGCGAGGCTCGAACTCGCATCGTAGGGCAACCATATAGGATGGGAATACCTTTCTCCCATTACGCCACACATTGCCTTGATAAAAAAGCTGTTCTCTCCTGCCGAACAGCAAAGGGGTGTCTGTTCCACACGTCATACGGCTTCCGTCAGCGGTAGGTAAGCAACAAACGGTGTTCGCGTAGGTTATTCGCTCACGGTGTAGGGCTTGACCGTCTTGCCAGCCTTCGGCTTCAGGCACTTTGCCACGTAGTGCAGCATCTTGCCGTCGGCAGTTGTGTAGCTCTCCTCGACGCGGAGGATACAACGGTCAATCTGAATGCCCTCGCAAGAGGTGTCCTCGGGAATAACGCGCAGCGCGTGTTCTCCCGTGATTACGCCGTCCAAGTCCTCGAACGGGCGTGCCTTGCCTTTCTTGACGAACAGGTCGAAAGCAAGCTCATAAGAGGCTTTGCCGTAGCGAGCGTCAACGACTTCGCCGCCCTCCTCCTGCGCAAGGGTCTCCTCCCCAGCGGTGGTGGTGAGCTGCGTGGTGTCTTTCTTCGGAGTGTCGAGGTCAGTCCATTCGGCACTTGCCCCAGGCTCTCCGTCAACAGATGTGGTGTGCTTCAGTGCGCACTTTCCCCAAGATAAAATTGCCATATTATTCCTGTATTAAATTGTTATTACTTGCTTTTTCGTTCACAGGCTCGACAATGGGTATCGCCGCGCCGTCCTCCGTCTCCAGCAGGGGCAGGTAGTCCTCGTCCTCGTCGGTGTCGGTCGCGTCAATCATTGCGTCCTGCGGTAGTAGGATAGGAGCGTCGTCGTCACCTCCAGCGTAGTACTCGTAGCCGAGCTTCACGACCACGAAGTGCTGCTTGATGTTGACTTCCTCCTCAGTGTATATGGTCTGTCGCAGGTTGAACTTGTAACAGGACACCTCGCAGGTGAGGCTGTCGACCCACTCCTGCGCAAGCCGCTCTACCTGCTGGGTGCGCTCCACGTCCTCCACCATAACGCCGTTGTGCCACGGGTCAATGTCGGGAACGTAGATGTTCACCGTGACTACGCCCGTCTCTATCTCGTCGGGAACGCCAGTAGTGTATATCACCACGGCGTCCTCCTTGCGGCTGTCACGGGGGCGCATTCCCTCACGGTACACCTCGCCCGATATCTGCGTGTACAGCACGCTGTCACGTAGCATGCGGTAGATGTCGCCCTGTACTTGTTTTGAGGTCTTTGCCATATTCCTTACTTGGTGTTGTTACTAAATCCCAGCTGCCTGACCATCATCGGCAAAACACGCTCTGCGAGCTGTTCGGCACTGTCGAGAACGTCACGTCCCTTGGCTGACACGTAGGCTGCGTACTTCATACCAGCCACAACTATCAGAACATAGCCTTTCGGGTACTTCCGAGCGAGTTCGGCGGCGAACGCCTTGCCGTTGTCGCTGCCCTGCGTTCCTCCCGATATGGGGGCGAACTTGGACTGCCGCACCACCTTGCCGTCGCGGACAACGACGAAGCCCGTCGAGCTACGGAGGTTGTGCGTTCGGTCGGTGTAACCGCTGCTGGCGCGAGCCGCGTTGACGCACATCTCACCGACGTAGTTCAAGTTGTACTCGATGACAGCGAGCTGTCGTTCGAGCTGTTGCTTGATGTAGGCTTCAATCCTGCCCTGCGGTGTGGTTTGCTTGATTGGCATGTCTGATAGTTATTTTCTTCAAATTTCAACGAGAGCGCATCTTCTTCTTTCGGTTGAGTAATTTATTGCCCAAGGTCGTTAAAGTCGCTCTCGCGCAAATTCTCGCGTTTTCACATTGTCAGCCTGATTTGGCATACGGCTTCCAGCGGTTCGGCATACATCAGCGAGAACTCTCCGAGGTCTTGCCCGTCGAGGGTGCGCAGCCTCACCTGCTCCGCGTCAAACGGCTGCTCGTCAATGAGCACCACGTAGGACGCTATGGTGAAGTGTTCGCCGTTGGTTCGACCGAGGCGGTCGTTCCTGTTCGGTAGCAACTGGCACGGGATAGGCTCACCCCACTGCTCGTCGCCCTTTACTGGGAAGCCCGTCTGAGGGTCTATGCCGCCCCCTGTCTTGGTCTTGACCTCGATAGTTCCGTTCTGAATAATCATAGCCTGCTTCCTTTGTAGCCGTACACGGGCTTGTTCTGCAGTGCCTCCTCCTCGTCCATGAACTGGTCTCGCAGCGCACGTGCGCGGTTGCGCAGTTGTAGCCGCTGCTCGTCCGTGAATGAGTAGGACTGCCCACCTTGCGTGATGTCGGGGGCGAACGAAAGCCAAAGCAGGAGAGCCGCAAGAGCAAGGTTGAACGCCTTGCCCTGTAGAACCTCCTGCGTTGCTTCGCCGTCGAGCGCAAGTCCCCACCGCTCCGCTACCTCATCGAGGGTTCGTTGCGGTATGGGGTACATGCTAACACCCCTCAAACTGTCAAGTATTGTTGCAGCCATAGCTCGTCAGGCGGTTATTCGGTTAATCTTTCTCTGTCTTGTCTGCTTCAAGTACGTAGATACCGTCCGCGCCGTCGATAACGGGGATGCAGAGTGCCTGAGCTGCGGTGAACTCCTCAAGGGGGTCTGTCTTGGAGTACTTGGACACCAAGATATGGCTACCCGATTTCTGATAGTTCACAGCGGCGACAGGGTTGGTCTCCTCTGCCAGTGTGCCGTACACGAGGCGACCGACTACGGTGTCAGGAGTGCCGACGATGTTTGCCTCTGCCCAAGGCGATACGCTCTCCTTAGAGCCGTCCTGCTTCTCAACCTTGAATACGCTGTCCACAACATGGAAAGTAGCACCGTACTCGTCGCTGAGGGCGTCGAGGAACGTGCGGCGACCTGGCACGGGGAGCAGGGTCTTGTCAGTGATGACGTGGTTGAGATAGGTGGCTGCGAGGAGCTTGCCTTGTTCGCTGTGTCGGAACAGGTCGAAATACTTCTTCGATAGGTACACGTGGAGAATGCTGTTGCCGTCGGCGGAAGCCTTGTCGAACAACTGCTGCACGTCGTCCTGCGGAACGTAGCCAGTAGTTCCCCACGGCTGCGCGGTTGCGACGAAGATGTTCTCGTCCTTGTAGCCAAAGTTCGCGCGGATACCCGTTCCCTGATTGCCTGCGTCCTCCGAGCCGTCCGCCACGAGGACGGAGCCAGTAGAGAGGGCAGTGAGGAACATGATTTCCTTGCGTACCTCTACAGCCTTGATAGCCTTTACAGAGTCGTCGAACACCTTGCTGGCAATGGTAGCCTCGTCCGCGCCCTTGGCAATCATAGTGTTGATGTCGGAAATGTCTTTCTCGCCCTTGCGGAACTTCACTCCGATTTTAGGTATCAAGCCAGTCGCCTTGCTGATAGTGCTGCGGCTCTTGAGAGGCAGCGAGGAGTCCATTGACACCACGTCAGCGGCGACAATAGAGTGGTTTATTTCCGTAGCTCCCCAGTTCAGGTCGGCGGAGTATTCCTCCGTCAGCATGGTTTTGTGGAGCAGGGTCTGCTCGGTCGACTTGCCGTTGAATTTCTCAGTAATCTTGGTGATTACTGGACGGAAGTACTTGTCGATGTACTCCAAGAATAAACTTGCATTCATATCTGCTGATGTTTACTTTGGTTACTGATTAGAAAAGAAATTGGATATTGGGCAGTCCAGCCTTGATTTCCTCCGTAACTGGGTACGGGGAGGCAGCTGCGTTGACCTGTCCCATAGTCACGATAGCGGCACGTGGGTCTTTCTTGAGCACTGATACTTTCAGCACTCCGAGGTAAGACTTGCCCTCACCGAGGGTGTCATAAGCACTGCCAGTCACGCCGAGTGGCGAAACAGCCTTGGTTGTGTCGTCCTGCACGAGGATATGACCAGCCCGAATGACGTTCACGTCTGCTGCTACTCCCGACACGTCCAGCGTTCTACCGCCTGGAATGTCAGCCAGTGCTTTCACGATAACGACGGAGTCCTTGCCGCCGTCGATAAGGATTTGCTCCTTGTTCAATTCTGCAGTAGGCATAGTTGAAATCGAATTTTGGGTGAAACATTAAGTTGATTAGATGTTCAGCCTTTCAGCCACGGCTGCTGCCTCCTCCTCGGTCGCCTCTTGCGCTGCTCCCGACTGGTGGGTTGCGGCAGTGCCCTTGCCTCCATTGCCGAGCGGTCTGCCCAATACAGCACCGCGTGCGGATGTTTCCGAAACAATCGCCTCCACTTCTGCATTGGCTTCATCGAGCAGCGTCTTGAACTCATCGTCGGTGAGGGTGTCAACGCTGATACGGCTGTAGCCCTTGCGGAATTTTTCAGGCAGCTTGTCGATTACCGCTCCGAACTGCTGCTTGCGCGTTTCCGTCACACGTCCCTGTTTGAAGTTGGCGATTTCGTCGTGCAGAGGCTTCACGGCAGCAGCCACTGCGGCTGCTATGGTCTTTGCAAGGTCGTCGCCCCCTTGATTTGGGTCGGGCTTCGGGTCGGGTTCGGGTTCAGGTGCGCCCCCATCCACCTTCTTGCCGTCCTTCAAGCCGTGCTTCTTCTCGTAGTTGGAAACAGCGGTCTGAGTGGCTTCGGTAGCACGGCTGTCGCCGTAGCTTTCCAACACCTGCTGAAATGTTACCCCGTCAACGGCGGTCTTAACCTGTTCAGCGGTCGTGACAGTCTTCGCCAGCTTGTCGGCTATCCTGCCGAGAATTGTCGCGCTGACCCCTGCAAATTTAGTTGTCAACGCCTCCAAGATTTCCTTTCTCATATCGATATTTGAATTAAACTGTTGCTGTTATTTGCAAAAGTACAACAATTTCCCCGATGTGATTACAATAAAAGCACAAAATCTGCAAAAAAATTTGCTTATAAGATGTTAAGAGCCTGCTAATTAGGGTCATTTTTTAAGCCACTTTCTGAATTGGTCGGAAAAAGAAAAATAAACTTTTCATTAATTTTTTTCGGAAAAAATTTGGTAGATTGAAAAAAACACACGAACTTCGCGGTGTGATTACTTGATAATCACTTTTACAAACCTCAAAAATGACAGTAAAATGAAAAAGATGACTTTGAACTACAGCACTCGCGAAATCAACCGCAATTTCAAGATTAAGATATACGGCGTAGTTGACGGAAAGAAAGTGAGTGGCGGGCATAATTCTATTGTCTATGAGTTATTGTCCTGATTGCGGATGCAAAATGTACGGTGGAATATGCACTAACTGCCACGAGGAAATTATAATCGAGCAAGAGTGTATGGAATTCGGAATCCCTATGTCTGATGAGTTCTGTGCACGTCTTTCCGAAGTCAAGGAAAAACAAAAGGAATATGCAAAACGTGAAGATGTAAAACAATTGATTAACAAAAAATAAAGCTATGACACAGAATCAACCAAAGACCAAAGAGGCCGCAAGGGCCTGGGTAGATGCAGGTAAGCCCTGCACCTATCAGTACGGCTTCAGCTACAGAGGGGCAAGACAACGCCCTATCACCAACGAGGAGGCAAAAGAACGTATCGCCAAGAAGTGCTGGAGCTTCGGCATGGGCTTCTACGTGCTGGACTGGCGGAATTACGAGGGTCAGGATGTCTTATGCTTCAACGAGTATTCCGAGAATGACCTGTACTGATACTACCCCGAGCGCGGCTCAGTTCCGCACGGCTCGCAAGGAGCTGATGGCGATAGCCAACTGCTACGAGCCACGCAAGCGCAAGGTGCTTCGCGGAGTGTACTACGACCGCCAGCGCGGCACGTTCCGCTGGAGCGGTCAGGCTCACGACTACACGGTATGCGTCAAGTGACTTTCTTATACGGTCGTATTCGCTCGTATGTTCCGTATGCGGATTGTACGGGTGAATACGACACTATACGAAACATACGAGACAATACGGGAGATACTGTTACTGTAACTGATACTGTAACTGATACTGTAACTGATACTGTAACTGATACTGTAACTGATACTGTAACTGATACTGGGAATAGTATAACCTACTACGTAGCTTATACATGGATTCATTAAAATAAACCCCCTATAATCCCCCTTTGGGGGACTGGCGCCTCCACTACAAGGGTGGGGCGATAGGAAAAAACCAATAGCGATATGGCAAAAAAGCGATTCAAAATCAGAGCAAGGCTGGTGTTCAGCGGCGAAGTAGTGATAGCCGCCGCGACACGGCAGGAGGCAGAGGCGATTGCGGAGAAAGGTCTGCACGCGCTGCTGGGCAAGGTCGAGGCTGACCCGACCGCGCAGGAACGCATAACCGACTGGGAGTTCGGCACTCACGCCGAGGTCTCCGTGAACAGAAAGGAGGGCAAGTGATATGGCTGCTTTCGCTTGTGTTCAAGACATTTACCGCTGCGACCAGTGCAAGAGCGCGGCGGACATTCACGGACGGGGCTGCGCCCACGGGCTGATGTTCCCCGTCCTGCTCGTGATGGCTAACCAAACAAAATGCCCCAACTACGAGTTCGACCCCCGAAAGGTCGAGGAGCAGTGGCGGCGCAGAGAGGAGGAACGGCGCAATGGATAGGCAGGAGACAATCATTCGGGTGTCTTTCCACGAGGCTCCGCTGGCTCACCAGCCGCAGCGCAGGGACTTCTATTTCGGCTGCTTGTCGGCTATCTACGAGGTGTTCACGCCCGAGCAGGTCGGCTGCAAGGTGCAGAACCTGTGGAACGCCAACATCAGGGTCGGCAGTCCGTATGTGAACAGGCTGTGCGTCATCAGCCGCGAGCCGTTTGTCCGAAAAACGCGAGAAAAGCCCTCTCGCGCATCCGACAAGTTCGGGCAATAAATTACTCAACGGGAGCGGAAAAGTCCGTTCTCGTTGATTTTTGATAAAAATAACTGGTAATTTTGCATCAAAACTACTTCGAGTATGGCACAGACAGAGTTCTACAAGAAAAACGAAGCCGACAGGGTGTGGTGGGTCGATGACCCCGAACACATCGGGCAGCTCCGCTTCTCGTTCGACAGGCGGAAAGTGTATAACCTTTTCGCGGACTATCCGCACAAGCTCACGCAGGAGGAACGGCGCATCTTCGACGCGGAAAACCCCTACTGGGTGGAGTTCTTCAGGGACAGGGTGTAATGCCTTACTTGGCACTCCCTCCCTTGCCTTTCATCTGCTTGCTGGCTGCGGTATTGACATAACCCAGCATAGCCCTCAAATCCGATATTTCCTTGAACTTGTCAAGCTCAATCAGGAACGTACTCGATGTATATTGGGTACGTTTTCTTGCGCCAAATCGGTGCTTCAGCACGTCATTGTTGAGCTTTTTGTAGCCGTTGTCGGTGGCTGACTGCAATTCGAGGTACTCGTAGCCGCTCGCGGTCTTCCTCACGACGGCGGCGTGACCTCCCGTGATAAGAATGTACTCCTTGCCCTCGGACATCGTCGCCAGCAGCTTGTTGGACAGCGCGAAGTCGTTCTTGCCCACCTCCTTGACACCGCTCACGGCATCGTTTATCTTGTCCCAAGTGGTACGCTGGGAGAACGTAGTCTGGCTCTGCCCTCCTCGGAAGTCCCGTACCGACAATCCGCACCTGTTTCCAACGAAAGCGAGGCACAGCGAGGCGCACGAGCCAGCGGTCTTGTCGCCTCCTCCCACGCGCTTGACGATAGAGTCCAGCGTAGCCTCTCCCGACAGCGAGCGCACAGGAACACGGGCAATCCCGACGGCTTTCAGCCCCTTGATAAGATCCTCGAATTTCGCCTGCTTCTGCACGTTGGCAACGGGTGTGACATACTTGCCGTTGTCGCGCAGGAAGTACGGCAGCGACTTCGCCCGTGCCATGCGGTCGCGGTTGTCCTCCACCCACTTCTTGAACTCCTGTGGCACGTCCTCCACGCGGTTGACGCTGTTGCCGTCCAGCGGCTCGCCAGCCATAATACGGGCGTTGTCGGCGAATACCTCCTCGGGCGTTTTCAGTATCGAGAACGTAGTGCAGCGGCACAGCGGATGCCAGCCAGTGAACTTGAAGTCCTTGGGGTAGCAGCCCTTGCCCTTGGTTGCGTTGCTTCCGAGGGGCGCACTCAGCTCGTCGCAGATGTCGTAGAACGGAACGCCGTTCAGTGTGTGGTTGTTAGACAGCTCAATACGAATGCCTACGACGAAGTCCATCTGCTGGTAGCGGTCGTAGTCGCTCGTGCGGTAGGCGATGTTTGTCTCAGTAGCCGCGAGCCGTCGGGCGTTCTTGTAGCTGGAACGGTACACGCCCATGCCTGAGTGGTAGGCTTTCGCCGCCTTGGAGAGTTGCAGGTTTCCGTACTTGTCCCTGACCCTGCGGAACAGCTTGTTAGGCTCACGCAGATAGGAGCGCAGGCGACGGCTCAACTCGTCAGCGGACAGCCCGTCACCAAGCCCGATGTCAATTCCCATTTCAATCTCGCTCTTGAACTGGTCGGAATAGCGCCACACCCTGTCTGAGAGGTTCAGCCCGTTCTCTCGCCTTGTCTTGAACGCCGCCTGCGCCTCCGCATTGTTTGTGTAGTACGCCCTGCGCTGCTCGGGGGTAAGCTGCGAGACGTTCACCCCGAAGTATTCGTCCACCAGTGCGTCGTTCTTGTCGTTCCCGAGCTTCCATCCGAGGTCTATACCGTCGAGGACTACCGTCTGCACCCCGTTCCGCATATCGCTCAGGAGGCGGTCGACGCGCTGCTTGGTCATAGGGTAGTCGTCGAATGAGAACGGCTTTTCCCCGTCAACGGACACAACGGAGGCTATCAGCGCAGCCTCGCGCGAGAGTTCCTTGAACAGCTCGTCGATAGCTCGCTGAACAGCCGCCATGTTGCGCTTGTTACGGGCGTCCCACTTATTCGACCTTGGTGCCATTGGTAGCGCGTTTTTCGAAGCGTTCGCACTGTGGGTCTTTCAGGAACTTGCAGAACTTGCCGTTCTTGGACTTGTCGTCGTAGGGGCAGCGGCATAGCATTAGCGAGCCGTCGTATGCAAGTCCGCTCCAGTCGTAGGAGTACACACAGTCACGGCAGGTGTACTGGGGCTTCTGAGGCTCTTTCTTGCGCCTCGCAGCCGAGGTTGATGTTCTTCTTGTAGCCATAGTAGTTATTGTTTATATGGTTGGTTCAAATGCGTCCAGGGCCTCGTCCTCCGCTATCTCCTGCAGGGTCTTGTCAACGTCGGTAGAGTGACCGTACATTTCGATACTCTCGCGGTGGCTGATGAGCGGCTTGCCCCCGTTAGCGGTGGTGAGGTTGGTGATAGTGTCTTTCTCGTCCGTGATAGTGAACGGCGTGATGACGTTCTCAACGGGGAGGGCGTCGATGTCGGCGTGGTAGGAGGTCGGGAGCGACGCCTTGACAAACGCCTTGACCACGTTCACCTCGCGGTCGTAGAACTCAATGAGCCTGCCGCTCTCGTCTTTGACTTTCAGCTGGGCGTCGATGAACAGCTGCTTGCGGCTCTCGCCGCTCATAGGGTTGGACTTCATACTCTCATAGCTCCAGTCGGGGAGCTGCAACTGGGTGAAGAATGACTGGCGAAGCTCCGCCACGTAGAACTTGAGGTTCTCGACCGCCTGCTGCCAAGTGACGTACTGCGCCGCACTGCCTTTCGGATACTGCATGATTGAGCGGAACTCGCGGTCTTGGCTCTGCTCGTCGCCGTACTGTATCTGCTCGTCGGCGAACACGATGAACACGGGCTTGGAGTTCTTGCGGAGGTAGTTACCGTTGCGGCTCAACGCCCACTCAATCTCGAACACGATACGGCTGGTGTCCTCCCAAATGGGGGTCGGTCGGAACGTGTACACGGCAGGTATCTTGCCGAGGGCGTTCACCTCGTCCTCCATTACCTCCCAGCCGCTGTTACGTTCGTTGCTCCACTTGATGTGGCGGTCTGCTGTGTAGGCGTCGAAGTAGGATACGGTCTTGCCGAGCTTCTTCCGTGTGTAGCCCACGGACAGGGCTATCATATCCCCGTACTCGTCGAACAGTGGGTACAGCTCGTCACCCAGCATTGGGGAGAAATTGCGGCAGCGCATCTTCAGGGGCGAGTTGAAGCCGTAGATGTTGTTCCGCTCCTCGACGGCGTACCATAGGGTCATTACCTCGCACCCAGCGAACAGCATGTTGCACCGCTCGATGTTCACGCTGTCTATGCGGTTGCGCTCGTAGATTTTCTCGATGTACGCCGCCACCTCCTTCTGCCGCTCGTTCTCGGGCTTGTACACGCGGCGGACGGGAATGCCCGTTATCAGCTCCGTCATACGCTTTGTAGCGAGCTGCTGGAGGTTGCAGGTGATGCGCGTCACAAGTTCCACCGAGCCGTCGTCGTTGGTGATGTCGGGGTACTGCGCCTTGCACATTACGGGGTGCTTGCGTGGGTCATACTCGTGCAGCAGTCCGCGCCTTCCGCCCCACGAGGGGACAATGACGGACTTGTCTTTGAGGGCTGCTATCATAGCTGCTGGTGTCAGCCCTGAATTGAGGATTTCGTCTATAGTCATACCTGTAGAAATTATTGGGTTGAACAATCAATACACTTGTCGCGACAGACGCTTGCGGTCTATCGGCTTGAACGGGTTGCTGATATGGTAGTCCACCGCATAGCAGAGGAGGTCAACGAACTCGTCGTGAGGCTTCGACGGGAAGCCGCAAATTTCATCCTCGAACGCCTCGTTCCACGCCCCGTCAACAAGTATTACACGACCGCTCTCAACCGTTGGCGAGGCGGCAAATAAACGTGTTTCCTTGCTGTCTTTCGGGGACTTCGTACACACTACGTTGAACGGGGTGTTCTCTTTCAGCTGGTCTATCACGGAAAGCCCGTTCGCCTTTGGCTCAATGCGTATTGAGCTGCTGGCTGAGTAGCCGTGCTCCGTGACATACGGCGGTATGAAGCGCAGCAGGTCGGGGAACTTCATATTGACCTTGTGGGCGTGGGTCACGTAGAGGTCGCCTCCTATCTTGCAGGTGGCAATAATGCCCGTCGGGTCGTTACTGGTCTTGTCAGTGTAGGCGGTATCGAGGAAGAACACCACAGGCTCGCTGCTGTGTATGCGCTTGAAGTCGTGCGGCGAGACGTGCTTGAACCAGTCGCGCTTGACGATGTTACCGCCTGCGACGGTAGGACGCTGCTGGTACAGGGCTGCGAACGTCCTCGGGCTGCGCTGCTCGGTGGCGGTGAGCCGTTCGAGGGAGTGCCGCTCCTCCCATAGTGCCTCTCCGACCTCACGGGGGTCTTCGGGCAGGGTAAGGTCTTCCCGTATGGCAGGTATTCGGATCACCGTCCACTTGTCCGCCTCGCGGTCGAGGAGCCGCCCTGCCAGGTCGTCCTCGTGCCAACGGGTCATAATCAGTATCTGCTTGCTCTTGTTGTGCAGACGGGTGAGGAACACGTCGGTGTACCAGTCCCAGTTGCGGTCGCGGTAGGTCTGCGAGCCAGCCTCGATAGCGTCTTTGACAGGGTCGTCGATGATACCCAAGTCCACGGGCGTACCCGTGAGCGAGCCGCCCACGCCGACAGCCTTGTAGAAGCCCCCGAAGCCCACTGTCTCGAACAAGTCCACGTTGCGCAGCCAGCCCCTGCGCGCGTCGTTCTTCACGTTGCTGTTGTTCAGGTACGTGTTCGGGAATACGGAGGCGTACTCGGGGCTGTCTATGGTGCGCTGAATGGAACGGGAGAACTGCTGGGCGAGGTCTGCGGAATACGAGCTTCCGACAATCTTCATCAGGGGGTTGCGCCCCAGTACCCAAGCAGGGAACTTGCGGCTGACTATCTCGCTCTTGCCGTGCTGGGGAGGAACGAACAGCATTAGGCGGTCAGTACCCAGCGTCCCCTCGATGAGCTGCTGGCACTTTTCCGCGATGAGCGTATGGAACCACTGTCGGCTATACGAGGGCATAGTGTAGTCGAGAAACACGGGAAAACGCTCCGCCGCGCTCCTCCTGTGCAACTCCCTTTCCAGTTCCAATTCTCGCATTGCCATATCGTAGTCCATAGTTCGTCCATCAACTGTTCCTGCTTGCCCGTATCTTGTCTATCTCGGCTTGTATCTCCTCCTCGGTCATCTTCTCGGCAGGTATCAGCGGTGTGCCGTCCTTGCCCGTGACCTCGGTCTTGGTAGCTGCGTACAGCCCGAGGAGCTTGCGCCTCTCTGCGAGCTGCTGGCGTATCTCCGCAATGTAACGGGGGTCGCCCAGCCCAACTACGTTCTCCGTGGTATTCTCGCGCTTGACGGTCTGTATCTCGGACTGTTCGCCTACTGGCTGACCGTTGCCGTCCGTGACGGGTACGGGAACGCCGACGCGCTTGTTATACTCACGCACCCAGTTCTCCTTGCTCTTGTCCCACTGCTCCCATAGCTCGCACACCGCGTCGTCGATACGTTCCAGCTCCAGCTGCAGACGCTGGTCAACGTCGTTGATACGGAGGCTGCGCCACTCGTCGAGGAGGTCTTGAATGTCCCTCCAAATGGTGCGTGTGGAGCAGGTGGTGTTCATACGGCTGCTCACCTCCGCCGCAATCTTCCTTATGCTCCAGCCGCGCTTGTACAGGTCGGCTACTATCAGCATCCGCCCCTGCTTGATGTGGTTTCGTCTTGATGTGTTGCTCATAATGTTCTCTCCTTGTTGTAGGTGTAGATGATATTCCCGTTCTCGTCCTTGCCCGACGGCTGCATCACGCCCTCGAACATCTTGTACGGGCTTTGCCCTGCCTGCGGATTGTTCCACAGCCAGCGCATATACTCAGCCATACTCATACCGTAGAACTGGGCGCGTTTCTCGGAGCTGTTGGCGTTGAAGCCGACTGCCCGTCCCCAGTCGTACTGGTGCAGGCTCTCAATGTCCGCCTTGATGTCGTCCCAGCGCACCGAGCCTTTCGCCTTGGCTATCTGCAGAGCCTCGCAGAACTGCCCTTTGGAATAGTTCCAGTCAGCAGGCAAGCCGCAGCACGAGCCGTTGCAGCACAGCTCCTTGAAGTGCGCGTCGGACACGTAGAAGCGCATACCGAGTTCCTCGCAGAGGGCTTGCATATTGCGTATGAAAGGTGCTTTCACCTTGCGGTTGAGACGCAGGTAGCCCTGAGAGACGCTGTACTTGATGTAGAACTGCATGAGGTCGAAGCCGCACAGCTCGTTGAACACTGGCATCCACTCCTTGAGGGTCTGCGACCGCCGCTCTACGCAGAAGAACTCCGTTGAGAGAGCCGTCGCGCCCCTGTTGCCAGCCTCCCGTATCAGGTCGAGGTAGGTGGGGGTAGATACGCCAATGATGAACGGGCGCAGTCGCAGGGTAGCCCCTCCAGCGTCAGCCTCGGCAATGCGCTCGATAGCCTCCAGCCGAGCCAGCGGTGAGGGTACGCCCCGTTCTATGCGTCGAGCTTTCTCCTCGTCGAGGGTGATGATACTGAACTTGAAGTTCCAGTTCTTCTGCCCCCGTACCAGCTCCATGTAGCGTTCGTCCTGCGTCCACCACGTAGCCTTGGTAGAGAAGCACAGAGGGTAGTCTATCTCCTTGAAGAAGCGCAGCAGCTCGAGGGTCACTCCGTACTTGCGCTCGAAGCCGTCGAACTGGTCTGACAGTCCGCCCCACTGCATCACGCGGCGTTGCTTGATGTACTCAGCGAACTGCCCTGCGTGCTCGTCGGGGTGCAGGAACATCTGCTTGATTTTCTTCACGTTCACGGGGTTGACCTCCTTGGCGAGGTAGTGTTCTTTCGCGCCCCCGATACCGCGCTGGTACTGGGAGAAGCAGTAGATGCAGCCGAATGAGCAGTTGCTGTAGGTGTCGAACGTCATCGGCATAGAGCAGTCGGCTATCTCCGCAGTCCATCTTGGTGATTGATAATATGCCATAGTAGTATGATTATTTGATTGTTATCTCCATTTCGTAGTCGCTTCCTTTCACGTCCACTATCCTTGCCCCGAGGTGCAGCCAAAAACCGTGAGCGTCCTCGTTCATAGGGGTGCGGAACGTGAGCTTGTACAGCCCGTTCTGCTTCATACGGGCGAGCAGGTCGAAAAGCACCCTGCGCCCCATTCCCGTGCCTTGGTATTCCGTGCGGACGGCTATCTCAATGAGGCGGACGTGGTCGCGGCAGCGGTTGGCGTAGTAGAACGCGACGGGCGTATCACCCTTGCTCCACACCTTGCTCCACACCTTGCCTCCAGTAACGTAGTCCAGCCTGCGGAAATAGTTGTACGACTGCTTCGCCACGGGCGAGCCGCAGTTGTAGCAGATGTCCTTCACGGCGGTGTCGTTGTAGTCACTTGTTGTCATTGCAGTACTCCTCCTTTCCTATAGCTTTCAGTATGGCGGTCAGTTCCTCCTCTATGGTTGTCTGAGCCGTGTTGAACTGCAGAACCTTGACCCCGATAGACTGCCACTTGCGAGCAGCTACCATAGCCTGCCTCTGCTTGGTTATTATCTTGGGGAAATTGCGCTTCCCGTTGCCGTACTTGCCGTTGCTGCGGCTCGTCAGGCGGTCGTATATTGTCTTGCTGTCCGTCCACAGGCTCACCAGCGGGTGGCGGTCAGCTTTGAACATGGCGTTTGTGAGGTTCAGACCAAAAGTATTCATGAAGCTACCCTCGCAGATGATTGTGTCGGAATTCCTCAATCCCTCCTCTACGACTTCGGCGAGCCTTGATGTGCAGCTCGCCCCGTTCTCGTTGGTGATACGGTCAACACCCCCGAAGCGAGTGACGCCGTATTTCCCAGCGAGGCACACGCTGCCTTGTGCGCAGTACGTCACGTCAGCCTGTATTCGGTCAACACCCCCGAAGCACTCGATGAGTGCCCACGCGAGAGCCGACTTTCCGACGGCATTTGTGCCAGTTATGAATATGCAGGTTTTCATTGCTTGTACTCGTTCAAAAATCGTTTGTCATACGTCTCAGCCCTGAACTGCCAAAGGGGGAGCCACGACACGCCGCCGCCAGCCCGTTTGCCCGTCGAGGACTGCAATTTCACTATCTCCCTGCGCATACGTTCTATGTAGTAACCGACCCAGCGGCTTCCCCTCAATACGTGCTTCTTGTAGGCGCATAAGGTGGTCTCGATGCTCCATAGCGTCTTGTGCCTCGGGTTGATAGGCAGCTCCTGAATACGGTTCACGATGTAGCGCAGTCCGCTGTTCAGTACGGCTATGGTATCTTCGGGCAGGGTCTTTCCCGTGCGCCCAGTGTACGCCTCATTCTCCAGCCCGAGCGCGAACACAAGCCCGTTGCGGCTGCTCTCCGCCTCCCGTATGTCGAACTGCACCCCGATAGGAATGCCGCCGATGTTGTACAGTAGCTCCGAGTAGAGGAACATTGTAAAACGCCCGAACTGCGCCACGTCGAAGCGGTCGAGCAGCAGGGCGTACCTTTCCGTAGGAGTTTGTCCCTCCGCCAAGAGGTTGTTCAGGGCTTCGGCTTGCAGGTCGCTCCCTCCGCACCACTGCCGTATGTGCTGGCGGTAGCTCTCGAACACGCCCACGAACTGGTTGCGGCTGCGCACCCAAGCGCGGTCTGTCTGAAAGATGAGCTTGTCGCGGTTTGCAGCCCACCACCGCTCCAGCCTCGGCACGTCCACCGTCTGATAGTCGGGAAACTCGTTGTACATGAAGTACGTCGTCGGGACGCAGTAGTTGGTGCTGAAAAGGAAGCACAGCCACAGCCGCTGCTCCTCATTCAGCTCGTAGCGGTCGCACAGGTAGCGTATAGCCTCTATCTGAGGGTCTATGTCGAGCGCGCGGCTGCTGTCCACGTGGTAGCGTATGTAGTCTGCAATCCTGTTCATAGCTTCATAATCTTGTACGGGGTCACGGGAACGCCCGAGAGGGTGTCTAATTTTGCGCGAGAGGCAATATCACGGGTCGAGGCAATAAAGTACCCAGCCGAGGTCTCAAAAGCCCAAAGAGGGCGTTTTTCGTTGCGCAGAGCGTACATATATGGCGATCCGTCAGCCTGCACCCCGAGGACTATGCCTGCGAACGAGGCTCCCGTCTCCTTGCCGATGCGTCGGAACGGGTCGCCAGCGAGAGCGTCGAGCAGCACCAGCTCCCCGTCGTTCTCCGACCGCAGGGTGTAGCCGCTGCGCTCCTCCATCTCCTCCTTTGTCCCCATATCCACCGTGCCGTTGAATACGAGGGCGACGCCCTTGTCTGCGTACACGATAGGCTGGTTGTTCTCAGGAACGAGGTAGTCGCCGCTTGTGCAGTAGCGGTTGTGGAAGATGATGCGGTCGGGCAGGGGGTCTGGGATAGCGTCCGTTACGGCTGCATACGACACACTACGGACGTATCGCAAGCGTCCGCCCGTATCAATCCAAGCAGCCCCGAAAGCGTGAACGCCCCGTATGCATGACTGCTTGCACAGAGCTACGAACTGAGCCCGTGACCCTCCCTTGCCTGAGAAGCCGACCACACCGCACATAGCGCGTCAGCCCTCCTCCGCTGTCTCCGACGGCAGCAGCTCGTCGATGTTGTACACCACCTTGTCGATACTCGGCAAGCCTACGAGCTGTGCTACCTCCTCGGCGCGGCTCTTGGGGAACACGATGATGATACGCTCCATTGCCGTCTCGTTGCTTCCCTCAATCTTCGGGAGGTCGTCTGGGTTGATGTCCTCACCCTGCAACTCGGCAGGAAGCCCCGTCGGGTCGAACGTGTCCTCGTCCTCCTCGCCAGTGAGGTCGCCAGCAGGAGCGGCAGGGCTTCCGCTGCTGAATGTCGTTTTTTCGGGTTGCCATACGTCCACACCCCAGCTGCAGAGGTCTTCAGCGTCCCACTCGTTGGCGAGTTTGTCGAAGTCCCACTCACCGAACGAGGCGTTGTCGGCGATGATGAATTCTTTCTTCTCCGCCTCCGAGAGCGAGGAAGCCTTGACAATCTGCAGCGTCGGTTTCTCCAGCCACGACTGCCAGGCTGCAAGCAACGCCTCCTGTTCCGCCTTGGAGAGCCGCTGGTAGTTCTTCGTCCCTGCGAGTGTCTTGGCAATGTCGTCGAGTGGCATTTGCGCGATACGGCTGAAAGCCCTCAGACGCATGTTACCGCCGAGAGCTATCATCTTCTCGTCCACCACTACGGGACGTACCTCAATCATCTTGGGGAACGACAGCAGACGCTCCACCAGCAACGCCAGTTTCCGCTCCGTGATGGTACGGGGGTTGGCTGAGTTTACTTTCACCTGCGACAGCAGTACTTTTTCTGTTTTCATCTTATAACTATTTGAATATTAGTAATTTACAATCACTCCCACGCTTTGTCCTGTTGATACTCCCCGAACAGCCCGAAACGGCACATAGAGGCGTATATGGGGGTGTCGAGGTGGTATGCTTTGCGCAGTTCGTCGGGGTTCATGGTCATTTGACCCTGCAGAAGCACGTTTTCCGCCCTGTCTTTGACGAGGACGTCCACCTCCTGCTTACCTATGCAGCAGGCGAGGGAAACAAACACGTCGCACTTGTTTTGGGATGCGTAGTTCTTGGCGAGGCGGCGAGCCGCGAGGTTGAGAGTGAGGTCAGCTTTTGTGCCGTCTTTCGTCCACGGCGAGCCTCCGCCGATGATGCAGTTGCCGCCGTAGAAGTCCACCGCGAGCTTGCGCCCAGTAGTGCCGCAGTCGGCTATTGAGGAGTGCCGAACGTAGCGTCCCGTGCCGTTGACAATTAGCTTGTAGCGACCGCGCAGCCGCGAGCGTATGAACCGCTTGACCTTGCCGACGGGGGTATCTTCGAGCAGGGGGATAGCCACTATGACCTTGGAGAGCCGCCCGTCCTCTATGACTACCTGCGTCTTGATGTCGAGTCCGCCCAGTCCGCTGTGGAAAAGCTGGTAGCAGAGCCGCTTGGCTATGGTGTGGTCGTCGGGCATTCCGCAGGTCTTGGGGGTGTAGGTCGCCATACCGTGGAAAATGCCTTGGTCACCCCAGCCTCTGTTCCCGTCTACGCCCTGCGCGATGTCGGGTGACTGCTGGCTGATATATATGCCCACGTCGAGGAGGTCGCCGCAGATAGCGTTCTCGTGCCCCCACTTCGCCATATAGTCACGGGTGTAGCCTATGCCGTTGACGGCAGCGCGGACGTGCGAGGCTATCTCCTCGTTGCTCATTGTGTACTTGGAGGACACCTCGCCGCCGAGGTTGACGCGCCACCCCTTGATTTGTACCTCGACCGCATAGCGCGTGTCGGGGTCATGTTCGATGTATCGGTCGAGCAGCCACTGACTGATGTAGTCGGCAATCTTGTCGGGGTGTCCAAGCGACACGTACTCTGAAACTCGTATCATATTTGTTTTGAATTGATTATTTCCTGCAAATGTACTGAAAAACGCTTATAATATAATCACTTTTACCCCAAAATCACTCTTTTTGAGGCGAAAAAGACCCTGATATTGCACTTTTAAGCAGCAAAACCGTGTCATTGCTCACGAGTTTGTCGGGCGTTGTGCGGAATACCCTCCAGCCGAGCAGGGCTGCGGTATTGTATTTCTGCATGTCGGAGAGGAAGCCCTGCGGACGGACGTGCCGTCCCCTCGTCCAAACTCCGCCCTCCACCTCGACCGCTATCTTGTAGAGCGGCAGGGCGTAGTCGAAACGCCACTTGCGCGGCTTGTAGAAGCGGTATTCCTTGACGCATTCCGCCCCGAGCTGGGAAGCGCACAGCCGCGTGAACAGGTCGTGTTCAGGGGGAGGCGGCGTCTTGGTCTTACGAGTTATTTTTCCCGAATTTTGCGCGAGAGGTGTTTTCTTACTTCGGGTAGGTACTTTATTGTCCATAGTCTTTTTACGTTGTTTCTCGTTGTTTTCTCGCCCTCTACACGATTTATCGCGGCGCGCGCTGGGCGCACCACGATAAACCTTGTGTCAGTGGCTTGCGGTAAAATCAGAACGGCAGGTCTTCCCCGTCGTAGGGGTCGAACGCCTCAGCCCCGAGCGTCCCGTTCACCTGCATTGTCTCCTGCTTGCGCTCCAACGGGCGCAGCCCCCCGAGGATAGGAACGGCGTTGCGCTGCTCCTCGGTCATAGCCTCACGCTGCTCCTTGGGAATGTTCACCTTGACGCAGTGCGTGTCGTTGAACTGGGGGTTCTGCATCTCAATCGCGTTTAGATTGAGGTAGCAGCCCTTTTCGCCGAGAAACATGCCATCGCAGTCATCCACGGGGATAATCAGACACCGCTTTGTAGTTGTTTTTCCCTTGATGTTCTTTAGGAACGCTCCCTTGAGTTTCAGGAGGTCAATTTTAATTCCAAAATTGCTCATAATGTTGTAATTTAATTGGTTAATTATTTGCGTTCATTTAGGTTAAATGAATAATCCGAGTTCTTTTCTCATTCGCTTATTGGCGATTTCTATGTATTCTGGATTTAACTCGAACCCGATATATTTGCGGTTTAATTTTCGGGCGACTATGCCTGTTGTTCCGGAACCCATAAAAGGGTCGAGTACGATTCCATTTTCTGGGCATCCGGCCAATATGCAGTCCGCCACCAATTTCTCGGGGTACGTCGCAAAATGCGCTTCTTGCAGGGGTTGTGTTGGGACTGTCCATACGTCTCGTTTGTTCCGAAATTCCCTGTCGATATATGCGTTGCCGCTTTTTGTTCGGTAAAACTTCTCAGGGGTCGCCGTGTATTTGTTTCCTCCGTATCGAGGCGCATTTGTCGGATTTGTCCGGATTGTTCCTCTTGTTACGGACTTTTCATGTATAGCCTCACAGTCGAAATAATATTTTGGGGATTTGGAGAGCAAGAAGATATATTCATGGGATTTCGTACATCGGTCTTTTATACTTTCCGGCATGGGGTTGGGCTTTGCCCAAATAATATCCTGCCGCAGAAACCAGCCGTCTGCCCGTAATGCAAAGGCCAGCATCCAAGGTATGCCGATGAGGTCTTTTTTCTTGTATCCGTCGAATTTCTTGATTATGTCCGAACACCCAACAGTCCCTCGATTTGTACCCTGTTTGTATTTCATGGCATTGTCAGGATATTTTGCTGCGCCTTTTCCGCTGCCGACATAGCAATCTCCAATGTTTACCCACAATGTCCCAGCAGGGGCTAATATTCGCCTTACCTCATGGAATATTCCGACCAATTTCTGTATGTATTGTTCTGGGGTGTCTTCCAGCCCTATTTGCCCTTTTACGCCATAATCTCGCAGGTTGAAATATGGAGGGGAGGTAACACAACAATCTATGCTATCGTCAGGCATATTGTGTAATCCAGTAAGGCAGTCGGTATTGTATATTATATTAGTTTCCATAAGTTTCCATATTAGAATGGGCAGTCGTCGTCTGGCAGGTCGTCGTCGAACGGGAATTCCAGTCTGCTTGCCTCGAACGCCTCTTCGTACTGGCGTTTCTCCTCCTCCACGAGGTGGTTGCTGTTGTCCCACGTCGGGTCGAGTTCGCTGCCCTGCACCGTGGGTGTGTAACGCCCGTTGTTCAGGTTGTAGCGGAAGAACGCGCTGCCAGTCTCTCCGAGGTGTCTGAACTTGACCTTCTGAACACGCACCTCGACCGTGTTCTCTGCGCGGTGGCGGTGTACCACGATGCCGAAGTCCGCCTTGTTGTAGAAGTTCGCCGAGCCGCTGATGTCGTACAGGTTGGGTATCTCGATGTTTCCCTCCTTGTTCTTCTGCATCTTGGTCGGGTGCGCCATGAGGATAATCAGCACGTCGTTGCGCTGGGCGAAGCTCGTGAGCTTGTCGAGCAGGTTGCTGATGTACTGCGTCTCGTTGGAGCGTCCCTGCTCGTTCTCCAGTCGGTTGTACGGGTCGATGACCAGCCCCTTGATGCCCTTGCGGCGCACGAGGTACTTGGCTCGATCCAGTATGCTGTCCACCTTGTAGTCGGATTCGGGGGCAATGAAGAAGAAGTCCCTCTCCAGCCGTTCCTTGACCTGTCTGTATTCGCCGTAGGTCATTGTGTTGCGGCTGAACTTCTTGCCCACGAACTTCTCGATGAGCTTGCTGGCGTGATACGCGAGGGGGAAGTTCTCAGGCGAGAAGTAGGCGAAACGCCAGCCGTAGCGGATATTCAGCCGTTCCGCTATCTCGTCGATGAACTCCGACTTGCCGCTGCCTGGGATACCCGTCACCACGCACAGCCTCTTGGTCTCAAAGGAGAGCAGGCGGTCGAGGTTGTCGTGACCTATGGTCAGTCCCCGTTGCAGCCCGTTCTCGAAGATAGCGTCCAGCGAGGTCTCGAAGTCGCTCACCGTGAACACGCCCTCGTACTTGATTTCGGGAGCGTCGGCTATGCATTTCAGCAGGCTCTCCCGTCCGTAGCGCATCAGGTGCTCGTTCGCGTCCTTGCAGCCCTCGCCGTACTCCAGCACCCTGCATCGCTCCGCACCAAAACGGCGTAGCAGCTCGTCGCGCAGCACTACGCCCTTGGTGTCGGTGTCGGAAGCTATGTAGATTGTCTCCTTGTCGTCGAAGTACTCCTCGATGTAGTCGTCGAGGTAGGACAGATTGGCATTAGCCCCGTTGGGGACGCTCACCACGTCGTGCCGTCCGCACTCGTAGAACGTCAGCGCGTCCATCTCGCCCTCGGTGATGATGCACTCGGAGCAGCCCTTGATAGCGTCGATGTTGTAGGGCAGGAGTTCCGCCCCCGACACCAGCTTGAAGCACTTGTCGCCCGTGCGGAACTTGGTGTTCACCAGCTCGCCGCCTCGGTAGTAGTTGAACTGTATGGTGTTCGCCTGCCCGTTCTTCTGCGGCATCCATTCCGACCCCTCGGTGATGCGCATGGCGGTGAGTGTAGCCGTGCTTATGCCACGGCTGGCGAACCACGCCACCGCCCTGTCCGAGAGCCGAGGACTGCCCGTTGACTTGGGCTTCTTGTAGGTCTTCGGCTCGCGTCGTATCTGCTTCGGGGTGAACCACGGCTGCTGCTCCATCCACCGCTTTTTCTCGTCGTCGGTGTACTCTGTGGCGTTGCCTGCGAAGCCGCAGTAGTGGCAGTTGAACGCCCCAGTGGCGAGGTTGCAGGAGAGGGACTTGTCGCGCTTGTCGTGACGCTGGTCGCGGCACTGCGGACAGTACACCTTGATGTTGCCCGAGGTGCGCCCGTGTGGTATGCCCTCGATGCCGAACTTTTCCCAATTGAAACTGCTCATACGCCTACACTCCTGCTATCCAGCTGTTAGACTCCCTGCTCCAGTAGTAATCAGCCCCAGGACGGGGAGGTGCGCTCATCGGGACGCGCTTGCCGCTCCCGTAGAGGCGGTTGCCCTGCTCGTCTATCCACTCGTCCACGCCGAGGGTCGCGCCGCTGTTCGGGCTGGCAGTCCTCCTTGCGCCCCGTCCGTCGCGCTTCTCCCACGTGCGGACGGATGCTCGCCAGTCTTTCATGGGGCTGTTGCCCACTTTCCAGCCCTTGCTCTCGTAGAAGTCCACGAACGCCTCCGCGTTGACGGCGTTGCCCCTCTCCGCGCAGTACGCCCTGACCTCCTCGACAGAGGGGCGAGTGAAGCGTTTCGCCTTGCCCTCCTGCTGTGGCGCGACGGGAGCTGCGGTAGCCGCCGCGACTTTCTTTTTTACTCCGTTAGGAGTTTTTTCTTTATTCTCCGTACCCAGTTCTACTGGTACACCAGTATCCGTTCCAGTTCCAGTTCCAGTTACGGTATCAGTTACAGTAACAGTATCTCCCGTATTGTCTCGTATAGTGTCGCATACGGTCGTATCTGCCGTAGGAGCGTCCAAGCCGTGTTCCTTGCGGTAGCGTTCCCAGCGTTTCCGCACAGCCTCCTTGCGCTGCTGGATAGACTTGTCGTACTTGGCTTCGTAGTTATCTATATGCTGGAATACGAGGCGCAGGAGCATACGTAGCGACCTGTCCTCGGGACGTTTCCCCTCAAAAGCGTAGGCGAATATCGCGCCCAAGTACTCGCGGTATTCTGCGTCGCTCATCTCATCGGTGGGTATCAGCCAGTCTCTGTGTATAACAATCGTATTTTTCATTGCATTGAAGCTATTATCGAAGTGCGTAATTTCTCGTTCTTGGCGTTCCAGTCGAACGTGCGTATCATCCACTGCCTATACTGCATCGGGACGTCGCGCAGCCGCTCTCCCTTGTACTTGCCGAACGGCATTGTCTCTATCGGCTGAGCCGCCTGACGGTCAACCATTGCGGTGTCCGCCTTGGTGTACTTGCCGATGTCGTGAATAGGAATACCCGAGAGGAGCCGTCCTCCCGAGCCGAACATGCGCCATATCTTGCCCTGCTCGAACACGATATCCTCTACCTTGCCGAAACGCTCGACGTTGCCGCCGAGGTCAACTATGAGGCAGTCGGTCTTGTCGGGGTCGATACGTGTTCCACGCCCCACTATCTGATAGTAGAGGGCTATCGAGGCGGTGCTGATACCGAACACGATGCAGTCAATGCCCGTGTAATCGAAGCCCGTGGAGAGGACGCGCACGTTGAATATCACGCGCAGCTGCCCAGCCTTGAAACGAGCCAGCACCTGCTCACGCTCTCGCTTGTCCTGCTCCCCGTATATCACGCCAGAGCTTGGGTACTGCTTGGAGAGCTGTATAGCGTCGTCCACGGATGGAACGAACGCCAGTACGTGCCGCCGCTCGGGGTGAGCGTCCAGCGCGTCTATCACGGACTGAGTGCCGCCGTTAGCGTCGTAGGCTTTCTGTACGCTTTCCTCGGTGTACTCGCTCTTGCTGGAGTTGAATACGAGCATACTGCTGTCGAAAGCGTTCTGCGTGTACAGGAGGGGTGACCAAAAGCCCATTTCGACCATTTCCTGCACCTGCCCGACGTGTATTATGTCCTTGAAGAAATTGCCTTTCTTTGACCGCGATGTCAGCATTACGAGCTTCGAGAACGTGCAGCCGTCGCGGTCACGGTTGGTCTGCAGCTTGACGGGGGTAGCCGTTATGCCCAGCACGTGAGTAATGCCGCTCTCACGCAGGAACGTCCCCAGCATACTGTCCGCCTCACGGGGGTACAGGTGCGCCTCGTCAATGAGCATCTTTGTGAAGCCTAATTCCTTGAATTTTGCGCCGAGAGCCTTGATTGAGCCTATGGTTGCATACGTTATTGGGGCAATCTCCTTTCGTCCGCAGGAGGCACTAAAAATGCCAGCGTTTGAGCCGAAATCTCCGCACAGGGTGATATACTTCTTGTAGTTCTGCTCCAGCAGCTCCTTGCTTGGCTGGAGTACTATGAGGTGGTCGCCGCTGTACTTGGCTACGTATGCCGTAAGTATTGACTTGCCCCACGCCGTCGGCAGCACTATGAGGCTGGGTCGGGGCTTCTCCTCACGGAAGAAACGTATCGCCTTGTCTATCGGCTCGACCTGATTTTTACGCAGTGTAATCATTCTGTCATTTGAGGTTAAAAAGACACTCCGCAGGTAGGGCTAACCACGCAATAACAGCAGCGTCGGAACTCCTTTCGGTGCGCTCCACCCTTGTGCGGAATGTCGGTATCGTTGTAACTGTCTTAGCCATTTCCCAAGCTGTCTTTCGGTTGTAAGCCATTACCGCGTAATCACTTTTCGGGTTGAGAAATTCTAAGTGCTTTCTGTAGGTCGGAAGCCGTCACGGGCTGTTTCGCTGCCAGCCGAGCGCGCAGCTTCTTGGCGAGCCGTACCGTGTTGTGGGCACGGGTACTCTTTCCGAGCGACGGCTGTAGAGCCTCGCAGAGGGCGTCTATGTAACGCACCATTTCGTCACGCTGGCTGTTTGAAATCAGTATCATGCTGCCTCCTTTCGTCCGTTATTTGAGCAGGAAACGGCGTGCGCCCTGCACGGTCTTAGTGAACTCCTTTGCGAGGTCGGGGTACGCCTTGGCGAATGCCTTGGAGTCGAACTTCTCGCTGTCCTTTGGAGCTTTCCATGTGGCGAGGGTCTGACCGCCGAAGCTGATAGCCTCCGCGTCGCCGAAGCCCATCTTGATAGTGCTTTCCAGTTCCTCCTTGCGGCGTTCCAGCTCCTCCAGTTCCTCTTTCAGCCCTTTCAGCTGGTGGTAGGCTTCCAGTATGTCCTCACCTACCTCCACGGTCTTTCCCTCCGTGTGGCGGTTGTACTTGATAAGCACGTCCTGCACGTTGACGGGCTGCGGCTCCTGACCGCCCTTGATGTAGTCCACCCAAAAGCGTTCCACCTCCTCGACGAGGAACTCGTAGAAGTCGCGGTCGAAGTCGATGTCCTTGTAGCCGAACTCACGCCCTGCGGTGAGCCAAGCGAGCGAGCCGTGCTGCATGCCCGATACACCCAGCTGATAGGTGAGCTGGCAGAACCAGTGCTTCGGCAGGTCGTCACCGTCCACGCTCATCTGCGTGGTCTTGCACTCCAATATACCCTTGTTGTCGTTATTGTGTACCTGACCTGCGAGCCAGTAGGTGCGGTCGGGCGACACCTGCAGGTAAGGGCGTTCGTTGCTGCGTATGAGCCAATCCCCTGCGCTGCTCTTGATTACCTGCTGTCCCGTAGCGTCAGCCCAGAACTGAGCCACCGCGTCCTCCAGGTAGTGACCTGCTTTCATCGCGAACGTCTCCTCCTTGGGGGCGTCCAGCCCTACCTTGCGTCTCCACAGCTGGTACGGGGTCTCGTAGGGGTTCAAGCCTACAATGGTGGCTACCTCGGAGGAGCCGATACCGCTCTTGCGCACTTCCAGCCACTCCTCGCGGCTGTTCGGTCTGATGATAGTAGTACTCATATCCTATTCCTCCCCATTGATTAGGTTATCACTCTTGCGGACGAGGCAGTAGTCCATCCACAGGTCGGCGAACTGCGTGCCGCTATACTCGGCGAGGTCGCTGTTCTTAAAGCAAAGGCGAGAGCCGATGCTCGCATTCGAATACGAGGGGGCGTTATTCGAGCTCGCACAGGCGAAGCCCGCATATTCGGTCTTCCAGTCGCCTCCCAACTCACGGTAGGGGTGTTTATTTCTCCAGTCCTCGTCCTCGTCGTTCTCCCAGTCCTCACGGCTCTTGTAGAACCAAAACCACGGTATCCATCTCCACTCACCAGCGGTGAAATGAGGCTCCCACCCCTCGTTGAGAGCGGCGGTGATGATTTCCAGCTTCAGGACGGCACGGATGAACGGGTCGTTGTCCTCCACGTTGTCCGCCCACTGGTAGTACTTGTCCACGAGGGGGTGGTCTGAGCCGAGTACGTTGCAGGCGTCCTCAAAGGTGCGGACGCGCTCAGTGATGTCCTGCGGCTTGAATGTGTCCTTGCCGAACAGCGTTTCGAGCAGCTGTTTCTGCTCTGCGCTTGCGCCGTTGTAGGCTGCAAGTACGTTCTCTTTCTTGATTTCGATGTTGCTTACCATTTTGAATTGAATTTATAGGGTTATTGATTGTTTTCCTTGATTTCTCCTGTCGTAGGGTCAACCGACTGTGCGGTGGCAGGGGCTGCGCCAGTAGCACGGGCTATGGCAGCTTCTGCACGCTCCTTGGCGGTGGTCGCTTTCTTCTTGGCGGCGGCTTCCTGCTGTGCCTCGATAGCTGGCTTGATGAACGTCTCCTGCACGGTGGTAGTCCCTTCCTTGATAGCGTTGGCGGTGGCGCGAAGCTCGAATATCATGCTCTTGTCTATCTCGTCCACGGACTTCACGTCGAGGTACTGGAGTATCTGCGCCTGCGTCACGCCCAGCTTGGCGAAGTATGCTATCACGTTCTGACGGCTCTGCTCGAGGTCGATAGACTGTCCGAGAGCCACTTTCTTAACCTCGTTGATGACCTTCTTGGTTACGGCTTTCGGAATGACGGCGAGCACGGCGTTTCTGAAAGCTATTGCGGCGGCGGCGTTGCCAGTCACTACCTGCATATCCTCACTGAATGTGCGCCCGTTGCGGTCGGTGATACGCCGCTTGACCTCTTTCATCACGGCGAAGTTGGTCTCGAGGTCGTGGCACACCGCCTGTGCGGTTATCATCTTGCCGTCGTTGCCGACGATGTGTGTAGCCACACGAAGGTTGCCCCACGCTCCAGCAATGATTTCTGCCATACGGACGGACAAGCCCTCGATCGCAGTGTCCTGACCGCCTGCTCCCTTGCGACGGAGAACGTAGAAACAGTCTTCGGCTGTCTCCTTGTCCATACAGGCGTAGGTGGCGATTTTGTTCAGCGTGGCGTTGATGTCACGGGGGTAATTCTTTGCGGTAGCAATCTGAATGTCGATTTCCGCACGGTTGACTGCTTGAAGCATATCAGCCTGATTGATTTGAATGATGTCGTTACTCATGACTGTTATTATTGATTATTCGGGGTCTTACGGCTTTCCCCATTGCCTTGTTGTTCGATGTAGTAGCGCGAGTACCTGACGGTCTTGCCAGTGACGCGGCTAACGCTCTCCTCCATGCGCTTGGCGATGTTCAGTCCCTCGCGGCGCAGGTCGCTGATGCGTGATGCAAGTCGGTAGCAGCCGTAGTCTCGCAGGGCTTCGAGCGGCGAAATAGAGCCGCCCTCTATAAGCCTCCTTCGTATGAGACTCTTGTGGGTATCAGTCTGACTTGTCATAGCGTTTTCCTCCTGATACGGTTGATTGAATTACGGGTGATAGCCTGCGCCTCGACTTCCGCCTGCGTAGGCACGCGGCGTTCGAGCAGCCAGTCCTCCAGCTCCGATTTCTTGAAATACAGCTTTCGGCACTTCTTGTAATAGGGTATCTGCTTCTCGCTGGTGAGGCGGTACAGATGTCCCTTGCTCAGTCCCGTGAATACAACCGCCTCCTCCAAGTTCAGGACAGGTTTCGCCCCTATGAGGGTCAGTTGCTCCAAGCGGTCGAAGCGTTGTCCGATAGCGGTCATTACGTCCTCGCTCATACCTCGTCCTCCTTTGTCATTTCTTCAATGAAGCTCTGAGGGAGCAGCCCGTGCTTGCACAGGTGCTTTCCGAGCTGAACAAGCCCGTAGAGGGTAGCCAGCGCGCCGAATTTCAGGATGAAGAACTGTCCGAGGGTCATAGGGTTGTCGGGAGTCTCCTCACCAATCAGCAGTAGGAACGCGAACATTCCCACGCCTACCAGCGTTGCGAGCACCGCCCACCTCGCCAGTTCTGCAATTGTACTCCGTTTCATGCCTTGCCCTCCAGTTTAAGCCGCGCAGCGACGCGCTTGTGGATAGTGTAGATAGTCCCGAGGGAGTACAGCCCGTACTTAGTCATCAGGTGGCGTGCTACCTCCGTCTTGCTGCTTCCCGGAACGCTGCGCATCTCCTCGAAGTCGAGGTATATTTTCATGTCGCGCTCCTCTCGTTGCTTCTGCAACTCTGTCTTGAATGTCTGCTGCATAATCAATTATTTTGGTTCAACATTAAATTCCCCATCGGTTTATTTCCGAGATTTATTCTTTTTGCGTAAATTTGTCCGTTATAAATAACATTTACGAAATTGTTTGCGACAAAATTACGAAATAAATTTCATTCACGAAATAAATTTCGTAAAAAAGATGCGAAAAATTTTTCACCCTATGTATAACTCACAATAGAACAACAGATTATGATAGACATCAAAAAATTGCGAGAATTGAAAGGGTTGACGCAAAAGGAACTTGCTGAAAGATGCAATGTTACGTTGCGTACAGTACAGAACTGGGAGCAGGGGAAGCATATTCCCGAAAGCACCTTGATACTACTCGAGTTGCTCGGATACCCTGTAAAGGAGGGCGAAATCATTTCGTCTTTCGCTTCGGGCAACGGTGTTAGCGTTTCGGCTGCGCAGGGTAGTCGGGTGAATGTGGCAAAATCGAAGGAGGACACTGAATCGGATAAATTTCTCGCCGCGCTTGAACGCCAGCAGGCTCTCCTGCTTGAGCAGATGAAAGCGAACAACAAGCGTGACGAGCAGATAGACCGCCTGCTGTCCTTATTAGAGAACAACAAATAATGAAAGGAGAAGATATGAAGAAAAGGAGTTTATTCTTGGCGGTCGCCTTGACTGCGGTAGCCCTATTCGGTTGCTCCAAGGACGGGGAGGAAACGGTTATAGAGTCGGGGCAGGAAGCGTATCTCAGGGAACTCGCAACCACGCTGAACGGAAGCTGGAAAGGTGAGCTGTACAGTTCGGCGACGAACACCACCGAACACGAGGACATTGTGTTCAGGAAGTGGGACAAGCCGCAGGAGGTAGTAAGCCTGTTCGGAACGTTCACTGGATACGGCGTAGCCGAGCTGCGCCACTACTACGACGACGGTCTCCTGCTCACCGAGGACTACTGCATATTCGCCCTCAACATGTGGGGGAACGAGCCGCTGGTGATTTTCTACCCGTGCAACGACGAGCTGGAGGTGGTGAGCCGAGAGGACAAGCGGAGCATCGAGCTGCTGGACGGCAATAGCTTCAATATGCGCACCTACGGGACGGGCGAGGCTACCAGTCTGCACTACACCCGTCAGAACTGAGTTATTTTTCCCGAATTTCAACGAGAGCGCAATTATAGACCTTGTGTTGTGTAATTTACTGCCCGAAGTCTATAATTGTGCGAGAGGGGCTAAAAATTGCGTTTATGAATACACGATTGAGACAGATAATAGACTACAAGACGAACGGCAAAAAGAAAGTGTTCGCGGAGCTGATAGGATGGAAGCCGCAGTACCTCGGCAAGCTGCTGCACGGCGACGACTTCGGGCTGAAGCCCGTCATCGCGTTGCTCACGGCTCTGCCCGAAATCAACGCCCGTTGGCTGCTGCTGGGAGAGGGCGAAATGCTCACCCCAAGCGGAGCGGCTGCAATCCGTCAGGGCGTATTCGCACACATCGAGCAGGTGCTGAACATAGAACGCTACCTGCCCTATATGACCCCGAAGGAACTGAGCGTCACGGAAGCCGCCCTGCTGAAAGGGACTGCGCCTGTGTTCGGTCAGGAGCGCATTGACGAGTGGGAGAGCCGCATCGCAGAGCGCGAGGGGCTGATACGTGAGAAGTTCGTACAGGCACAACAGAAACAGGAGGGAAAATCATGCAGACAGCCGATAGCCAACGAATAATAGGACGGTTCTTCGAAGCCCTGCAGAGGCTCAAAAGCGACCGCAAGATACGGGGGAAGCAGACATTCACCCGTGAACACGACATCAACCGCTGGAACATGAACACGCTGGAGAAAGACCACTCGCGCGACATATTCCAGCCAGCGTGGCTGACCTACCTTGTAGAGGACTACGACGTGTCGGCGCAGTGGCTGCTCACGGGCAAGGGCGAGTTCTACCGCAAAAAGAAAGCGGAGGGCAAGCAGTAACGCCCTCCGCTTTCACTTATTCCTTGTCCTCGCCGCAGCCGTCCGTCGGGGCGAGAATGCTTGGTATGGCAGCGACCGCCGCCTGCTTGTTCTTGTCCATTACACGGGCGTAAATCTGCGTCGTGCCTATCTCGCGGTGTCCGAGCAGCTTGCTCACCACGTAGAGGTCTGTGCCGATGTCGAGCATCATCGTGGCGAACGTATGACGGGCGCAGTGGAACGTGATTTTCTTGTCAATGCCAGCGCGTAGCACCCACTCCTGAATAGCCTTGTTCGTGCAGGTCGGGGAGTGTATGTCCGTGAACGGGTGTTCATTGGGCTTGCCCCGTTCCCCCATGAGGACGCGAGCCTCCTGCGTGATGTCGAGGTACTCCTGCCCCTTGGTCTTCTTCTGCTTGAAGATGAGCCGCGTGAACTCCCCCTGCTCGTACACGTCGCCCCAGGTGATGCGCAGCACGTCACTCCGCCGCAGCCCCGTGAGGCAGCTGAACAGGAAAGCCGCCTTGATTTGAGGGTACTCGCAGTCCACCTGCGCGAGCCGTTTCACCTCGTCGATGGTGAGGTACATCCGCGTCCCCTCCTCCGCCTTGAAGCCCTCTATGCCGCGCAGTGGGTTGTAGGGTATGATGCGCTCCTCGAACGCCTGATTGATGCAGGCTCGCAGCTTGTTGAAATAGCTCACCTTGCTGTTACGGGCGAGGGGCTTGTCCTTGAGCCGCTTGCGGATGTCGTGATGCCAAGCGACCGCGTCGTGTTCGAGGTAGTCCTTGAAGCCCTGCACCCATTCGGGCGTGATGTCGGCAAAGGTCAGCGTCTCCCGTCCGTCGTAGATTTTCAGGTGGTGGTAGCAGCTGCGCCAGTTGCCCCAGTTGCCGCTCTTCTCCTCACCGCGCCGCCGCTCCACCATAGCGCGGTAGTAGTCGTAGAAATTTGTCTCGGTGGCGAATGCGCTCTTGAAGCCGTACACGCCGTTGCGGAGCTCCACCACACGCTTGGCGCGGATTGCGTCCGCGAGGCGCAGCGTCTCCTTGTTCTTCTCCTTGTCCGCCCGTGTCCGTTCGGGGACAAGATACAGTTTCAGATACTCATACGAGCGCACACCGTTGATGTAGATGTCGAGGTACAGCGTAGTGTTCCCCGACGGCATTTTGCGCTGCCGTAGCTTGATAGGTTCTTTAGAGTCGTTCATCTTGTTGCTATTTTGTTGCTTACCATATTACGAGCAACAAAACTACAACAAAACAACAACAATTCCAGTATAAATACTGAGGAATATCCCCATAAAATAAAATCAAGCGAGACTATTGTGGCTGTGCACGTTATTTCGCTTGATTTATACCTAACTTATACACGAAATGTTTTTCGCGCTCCGTCGGTTACTTTCCGATGCAGAATTTTGAAAAGATGTTTTGCAGGACTTCGTCCGGGGCAATGGCGCCGCGCCCCGTGATCTCTCCCAGATGCCGGATCACCGGCCGCATCTCCTCGCTAAGCAAGTCTGCCGGAAGCCCTTCATCCAAGCCCTCCAGTGCCCGGTCCAGGGACTCTCGGGCCGCTGTCAGCGCTTCGTAGTGGCGGATGTTCGAGACGACCGCGTCACCGTGGTACAACTCCTCCGTATCCACCGTTCCGCGCAGCGCTTCGCACAACGCTTCGATTCCGTCTCCCCGTTTGGCCGAAATCCCGATCGCACCCTCCGGCAGCCGAAATCCGTCCGGAGCCGCGTCCAACTTGTTGTAGACGGTCAATAACCGCTGGCCGGGCCGCAATTCGAACTCCAGAGCCGGTGCCGATGAATCTCCTTGAAACTGTGCATCAATCAGACGGATCACCACCTGTGCCCGACGGATGCTCTCCATTGTGCGGTCGATGCCCATCCGTTCCAGCCGGTCGTCCGTCGCGCGGATCCCGGCCGTGTCGAGGAACCGGAACAGCACGCCGCCGATATTGGCACGCTCTTCGATCACGTCGCGCGTTGTGCCGGCAATCTCCGAAACCATCGCCCGCTCCTCATTCAGCAGCCGGTTCAGCAGCGTCGATTTCCCGACGTTCGGAGCCCCGACGATCGCCACCGCAACCCCCTCCTTGATCGCATTGCCCAATGCAAAGGAGTTCCGCAACCGGTCGATCTCCTGCCCGATCCGCTCCATTGTTTCACGCAGCGCCCCCCGGTCCGCAAACTCCACATCCTCCTCCGAAAAGTCCAGCTCCAACTCCAGCAGCGAAGTGAGGTTCAGCAACTTGTCCCGAAGCCCTTCCAACTCCTCGGAATATCCGCCGCGCATCTGGTTCGCAGCCAGTGCGTGCGCCGCGCGGGTCGACGAAGCGATCAGGTCCGCGACGGCCTCGGCCTGCGAAAGGTCCATCTTCCCGGCCAGGTAGGCCCGGATCGTGAACTCCCCGGGCCGGGCCATGCGCCCGCCCGCGGCAATCAGCAGCCGGAGTATTTCCGAAACGATGTAAGAGGAACCGTGGCACGAAATCTCGACCGAATCCTCGCCCGTATAGGAGTGCGGGGCACGGAAAACGGTCGCCAGCACATCGTCCACCACGCGCCCGCCGTCCAGAATCCGGCCGTAATGGACCGTGTTTCCGGCCGCTGCGGCCAGCGGATCCCGTCCACGGAAAATCCGGTCGCAGAGCGCCAGAGTTCCCGACCCGCTCACCCGGACCACGGCGATGGCACCTCCCGGAGCCGTCGCCGGAGCAACAATCGTATCGTGTTCGGAAGCTATCATCGGCCTTCGATCCGGAGGCGCTGTCCGATCCGGAGTTTGTGGGCGTTCTTGATCTTGTTCCAGCGCATCAGTTGCGAGGTCGTCACGCGATAACGCCGCGCAATGGCCCCCAGCGTGTCGCCCTTCTTGACCACGTAGATCGTGCCGCTGCGCTCCTGACGCTTCTTGTCGATGTTCGCCGGGTTGATGTACTCCTTGAGGTACATCGAGTCCTTGGCCTGAATTTCAGACTCGTGGGCGATGTATTGCGTGACGGTGCGCTGCGGAACCACCAGCGTATAGGTTTTCGTGGTCGCCGGAATGATGTCGAGTTTGTATTGCGGGTTGAGCTGGCGCAGCGTCTCCAGCGACAGGTCGATCGTCGAGGCGATCTGGTTCAGGTGCATCAGCCTGTTGATGCGCAGCGTGTCGACCGACAGCGGAATCGGGGCCTCGGTGGGCTCGATGCCGTGGAGCTGGTGGTAGGCATAGGCGTAGGTCGCCCCGATGAAGGCCGGGACGTACCCGCGGGTTTCGCGCGGCAGGTAGTCGTAGATCTCCCAGAAGGTCTTGCCGCCCGAACGGGCAATGGCCTTGTTGACGTTTCCCGGGCCGCAGTTGTAGGCCGCAATGGCCAGCGTCCAGTCGTTGTAGATCGCATGGAGGTCCTTCAGGAAACGGCAGGCAGCCTCCGTGGAGCGGTGCGGGTCGCGGCGTTCGTCGACCAGCGAATTGATCTCCAGTCCGTAGCTCTTTCCCGTCGTGGGCATGAACTGCCACAGACCTACGGCACCCATCGGCGAGACGGCCGTGGGGGAGAGTGCCGATTCGATGATCGGCAGCGCCCGCAGCTCTACCGGCAGGCCTTCGCGGAGCAGCTCCTCCTCGATGATCGGGAAGTAGTATTGCGACATCCCGAGGATGCGGCTGATCGTCCCTGAACGCGGGTCGATGTAGCGGTTGATGTAGTTCTTGACGATTGCGTTGAAGGGCAACTGGATCGGCGAGGCGAGGTCCAGCAGACGCCGGGCGTAGATCGAATCGGGAGTCTGGTCGGCAACGGCCGCAGTGTCCTCCAGCACGTAGCGTTTGAAGAATTCGTCGTAGGCATCCTGCCGCTGGCGTTCCCGCCATTCGGCCAGCAGCGAATCGGCCTGTTCGGCCGTCAGTCCCAGCGTGATGTCATTGACCGGGGGCTCTTCGACCGGGGCAGGGGCGGGGTCCGTCACCGGTTCGGGGCAGACCGTGCGCACCGTGTCGCGGGCGATGTCCGCCTCCGTCTGTTCGGTACGGGCCTTTTTGTTGCGTTTTTTCTTGCGGGGGCTGCGGTCCAGGGCCGAGGCCGTCCCGGCCATGGCGAGCAGCAAGGCAAATATCAGGAGTTTTTTCATCGTCTAAAAGTTGAGGCTGAGGTTGAACCCGAAGACCGGCCGGTTCCCCTGCTGCGTCGGGACATAGGTGTAGTTGACCAGCGGTTCGAGGTTCATCGACAGGTCGTCCGAGATGTCGTAGTCCTTCAGGTGGGCGTCGACGTGGGCGTCGATGATCTGCAGGACGTAGAGTGCGCCCGAAAGGATGATGCACAGGTCGCGGTTGCGCCGGTAGTTGTCCCGCAGGTTTTTGATAAAGTCGGCCGAATAACGTCCGCGGAACTCGTCCGTCGGGCCGTTGGGGTAGTTTTCGGGGTGTTCTTCATAGTCGGCCAGCAGGTTGTAGGCCCTCTTGAAGCGCTGGAAGCCGCGGTTGTTCCAGTCGATGCAGTAGATCATCGAAGCGAAGCCTCCGACCACGAACGGCACCTTCCAGTAGCTGCGGTTGTAGATCTGTCCCGCACCCGGGAAGATGCAGGCCAGCGTGGTGGCCTTCTTCACCGACGAGACGTCGTTGGTCTTGTAGCTCACGGCGGCGTCGCCGATGAAGTAGATGTACGAGGCGATCGTAACCCCGAGGTAGACCTGCCGACGGGTGTTGCTGCGGATCATCTTCGTCTGCAGGGCGTCGAGTTCGGGTGTGCGCGAGAGGCTCACGTCTATATAGGAGTTGTACTGGCGGCGCAGGGGCTTGTAGATCTTGTTTTCGTGGATGTAGAGCCCCAGACCGGTTCCGACCAGCCCGTAGAGGATCGGGAGTTTCCAATACTGCTTGTTGTAGATCTGTCCGTATCCGGGCAGGACGGTCGAGGCCCAGCACACCTTCGAGAGCGACATCGAATCGCTCATGAACCACCCTTTTTTCCGGATTTTGCGTTTGGTAGTGGTGTCGATGCCCTGCAGAGCGGCGTCATAGCGCGCCAGGGCGATCGAGTCGAGCAGGCGCAGGTCGTCGGTGCGCAGGGCGGCCACGGCGGCCGAGTCGGCAGCATAGTCGACCGTCTGGGCCGAATCGATCCGCAGGGCGAGTTCCGCGAAGCGGATCGAGTCGCGTTTGGCGCGCAGCGAGTCGGGTTTCTGGAACATGCCGCCCCGCACGATGCTGCGGGCGCCGCGGGGGAGTTGGGCCTGGGCGGCGTGCATTCCCGGCACGACGGCCGCAATGAGCAACAGGAGAAACCGGATCTTCGCCATGGGGTCCGAGGGTGTTTGAATGCGTTCAGGAGCGGTTGGCAAATCGTTCGAGGAAGCGTTCTATATCGCTGTCGTCGCCGAATCCGATGACGATCTTGCCGCCGCCGTTCTTCGAGCGTTTGATCGAAATATCCTCCGAGAAGAAGGTTTCGAGCTGTTCGACCAGCCGCGAGTAGCTTTCGGGATACTCTTCATCCTCGGCGTTCCGGGCCGCCCGGGCCGGAGCTTCGGCGAGCGTGCGGGCCAGCTCCTCGACCTGGCGTACCGAAAGGCCCTTCTTGATGCAGCGTTTCAGCACGCGCAACTGCTGGTCGGCGGGGGCTCCGGCGATGGCTTTGGCGTGGCCCATCGAGATCAGCCCCTCCTTCAGCGCCAGCTGCACCTCGTCGGGGAGTTTGAGCAGGCGCAGGTAGTTCGAGACCGACGAACGCTTCTTGCCGACCTTCTCCGAGAGGGCGTCCTGCGTGAGATGGCACTCGTCGATCAGGCGCTGCATTCCCAGGGCGATTTCGATGGCGTTGAGGTCCTGGCGCTGGATGTTCTCCACGAGGGCCATGGCGTGCAGGTTCTCGTCGTCGACTTCGCGGATGTAGGCCGGGAGGGTCTTCAGGTCGGCGCGCTGCGCGGCCCGCCAGCGGCGTTCGCCGCTGATGATGACGTATTTCCCGCCGTCGGCCTTCTTCACCGTGACGGGCTGGATGACCCCCAACTGGCGGATCGAGTCGGCCAGTTCGTCGAGGGCCTCCTCGTCGAACTGCGTTCGCGGCTGCGTGGGGTTGGGAATGATGTCGGCGATCTCGATTTCGGCCATTTGGCTCATCGGTTTGAGCTTTGCATCGACGGCTTCGCTGCCGAATATCGCATCGAGCCCCCGGCCTAATCCCTTCTGTGGTTTCATAGCTTGCCTTTTTATTTATGGTGCCGGAGCGGGTCCGAACCCGGTCCGGAAGCGTCTCAGTGCTGTTTCCTGCGGTTCCGTTTCAAAAATTCGCGCGCCAGGTTCAGGTAGTTCTCCGAGCCCATGGCCCCGGCGTCGTAGAGCATGACGGGTTTCCCGTGTGAGGGTGCCTCTCCCAAACGGATATTGCGCTGGATTATTGTGTCGTAGGCCAGTTCTCCGAAGTGCTCGCGGACCTCGGTGACGACCTGGTTGTTCAGGCGGTTGCGCATGTACATCGTCAGCAGGAAGCCTTCGATGTCGAGCGACGGGTTGAGGCTCGACTTGACCTTGCGGATCGTGTTGAGCAGTTTGGAGAGTCCTTCGAGGGCGAGGTATTCGCACTGCACGGGGATCAGCACCGTATCGGCAGCCGTGAGAATGTTCACCGTGGTGTATCCCAGCGAGGGGGAGCAGTCGATGAAGATGTAGTCGAAGCGTTCGCGCACGGAGTCGACGATGCGTTTCATGACGAAGTGAGCGTTCTCCATCTTCGGCAGTTCGGTGTCGGCGGCCACCAGGTCGATCGACGAGGGCAGGACCCAGAGGTTCTTCACGTCGGGGCTGCGGAGGATCACCTCGTCGGGTTGTTTCTCTCCGGCGAGGCATTCGTAGATGCCTTCGAGGTTGATGTCGAAGCCCAGCCCCGAGGTGGCGTTGGCCTGCGGATCGGCGTCCAGCAGCAACACCTTTTTGCCCAGCAGGGCCAGCGATGCCGCCAGATTGATGGCCGTGGTGGTTTTACCCACGCCGCCCTTCTGGTTGGCTAAAGCGATTACCTTTCCCATGTTTCAGATTCGGTTTATAAGCAGGCAAATTTACGCAAATAATATCGCTCGTGCAAATCCGGGGCGGAGCTTTTCGCAAAATGGCCCCTGCAGGCGGGTGTGGCGCATACCGGGGCCGTTCGGGCAATAAATTCGGATTTCCGGGGAAGCCGTAAGCGAATTTTTCGTATCTTTGGAGGCTGTATGCCGGGAAGCGGTTTTCCTGCGGCCTGCACCCGAAAGCGGGGCGGGCGGGAGCAGGACCCGGGGCGCAGAGCGCCCCGAAGGCCGAAAGGCCCGGATCGCCCAATGTACGCTATGACGGATAGAAGAGAACACAAGCAAGAGGAACCCGTGCGGGAGAACCCCACGGTGAAGCCCCTCTCCGAAACTGACTCGAAGCGGGAGCCGAAATCGGATGCGGGATCGAACCCGCAGGCGGCGCCGAAACCGGCTGCCAGCCGTTTCCCGACGGCCGGTGATCTGCTGGCCATGCTCGGCATCGCCTTGGCGGCCCAGATCCTGATCGGGATCGTCGGGCAACTGTTGGCGGCCGGTTTCGGAATCGACTTCCAGACCGCCGCCCCGAACATCCAGGGTCGGATGATGGCCGTCCTTTATTTCATCTCGATGTCGGTGGCCCTGGGCGGCGTACTCTATTACCGCCACGTGCGCGGAGGGCGCGGGCGCTGGGCGCGCTTCTCGCTCCGGGGACTCAACCCCACGCTGCTGCTCTGGTGCTTCATTCTGATTTTTGCCGTCGGAATCGTCCTCGAACCGCTGCTGCAGGTGATGCCCGAACTACAGCTCCAAGTCGGACGCGGATTCTGGACACTGCTGTCGCTGGTGGTTTTCGCACCGATTTTCGAAGAGCTCCTTTGTCGGGGCGTGGTGCTTGGGAGTCTGCGTGACCGCTACGGTGTGACGGCGGCCTGGCTCGTCTCGGCCCTCTTCTTCGGACTGCTCCACGTCCAGCCCGTGCAGGTCATCAACGCCACGGCCGTCGGATTGATTCTCGGCTATGTCTATCTGGCCACCGAGTCGATGTGGTCGGTCATGATCCTTCACGCGCTGAACAACGCTGCCGCCTATCTGCTTATGATTCTCGTCGTTACCCCCGAATCGGGCCATCAGAGCGCCCTGTTGATCAACTTGATCAACAGCCCGGGCCTCTATTGGTGCATCTATGCCGTGGCGGTCGGCCTCTGCGCCGTATCGGGCTGGATGATGCTCCGGACGCTCCGCCGCATGAAGGAGTCCGGGAAAAATCCCGCCCGGGCGTAATAATCCGGCCGGAATGTGCGTTACTTACGAGTAAAAACCCTATCTTTGCCCTTTGGATGATGAAATGGCGAGCGAAAATAGCGGTCGCAGCGGGTGTGCTGCTCCTGGCGGGATGCCGGGAGTTGCCGCGTTATTTCGCCAGCGATACGACGATCGCCCGGGCCGGCGGCAAGGAGTTGCGCATGGGTGACGTGCGTTCGGTCGTCCCGAGGGGGCTCTCGGGGGAGGACAGCGCGGCCTTCATGCAGGTCTACGTCGACCGGTGGATCGTCAAGCAGCTCAAACTGGAGGAGGCCGAGACGCTCTTCTCCTCGTCGGCGGGCGATATCGACAAGATGGTCGAGGAGTACCGCCAGGCGCTGCTGATCCGCCAGTTGGACCAGCATTACGTTGACCGGTCGATCGATACGCTCTTCACCGACGACGAGATCGCCGCCTATTACAACGCCCACAAGGCCGATTTCAAACTCGACCGCACGATCGTCAAGGGCCGGATCGTCCGCTTCGGGGCCGGATACCGCCAGGCTGCGAAGCTCAAGACGCTGATGGCCTCGAAATCGGAGGCTCGGCAGCAGGATTTTCGGGACATTTGCGAGAAAAACGACTTTTCGGTGAGCGATTTCCGCGAGCAGTGGGTCGACTTTCCCGAATTCCTGAGCTACCTTCCGACCCTGCGGTCGCAGAATTACGATTCGGTGCTGGCCTCGACGGCCGTGCAGGAGATGCGCGACAGCTATTCGCGCTACTATTTCCAGATCGACGCCGTGATGCGCGAGGGTGAGCCGATCCCGCTCGAACGCCTGCGGGAGAATATCCGCCGCATCCTCTTCAACCGCCGCAAGGGGGAGATCATCCGCCAGCACGAGGAGGAGCTCCGGATGCGCGCGGAGGAGAACGGCGAGGTGAAGGTATTCGGCGGGAAGCGCGATCCGCAGGAGCCGATGCCGCAAGGCGGGACAAACAACGAAAACGAAGCAAAACGATAAACGAAACCGATACAAGATGCTGAAAAAAGGTATATTGGCTGTCGCCCTCGTCCTGCTGTTCGCGGGCGTTGCGGCGCAGAAACGCGAAGTGATGCTCGACAAGGTGGTTGCCGTGGTGGGCGGCTCGTCGATCCTCTACTCCGAGGTGGACGAATACGCCCGTCAGTTGGTTGAACAGCGTCGGCAGGAGGGTTATACCTCGGACCGCGACCCGATGAACGAGGCGCTCGAAGCGCTCATGACCCAGAAACTGCTCTACAATCAGGGCCAGATCGACTCCGTGGCGATCAACGACGGGGACATCATGTCGCGCGTCGAGGAGCAGGTGCAGCAGATGGTCGAGATGGAGGGTTCGATCCCGGCTCTGGAGGCCAAGCACCACATGCCGATCTTCAACATCCGCGAGATCATGCGCCAGCGCTACGAGGAACAGGCCTACGCACAGTCGATGCAGAGCGAGGTGGTGAACAAGGTCACGGTGATCCCGGGCGAGGTGGAGCGTTTCTACAAGTCGATTTCGAAGGACAGCCTGCCGACGATCGCCGACCAGTACGTCTATGCGCAGATCACGAAGTTCCCCAAGTCGATGACGGCCGCCAAGCAGCGCACCCGCGAACGGCTGCTGGACATGCGCGAGCGCGTCATCACCGGGGCGGCGAAGTTCGAGAACCTGGCCCGGATGTATTCGCAGGACGGTACGGCCATGCGGGGCGGCGAGATGGACCCTTCGCCGCTGGCGAGTCTCGACCCGTCGTTCGCCGCGGCCCTCGAAAACCTCAAGCCCGGACAGATCTCCGAGGTCGTGGAGTCGCAGTTCGGGTTCCACATCATCCAGATGCTGGACAAGCGCGGACAACTCTACCACTTCCGCCACATCCTGCTGCGTCCGGTCTACACGTCGGAGGAGCTGGGCGAGTCGTTGAACCTGCTGGACAGCATCGCCGACCTGATCCACAAGGACTCGATTACGTTTGAGCAAGCGGCCCTGAAATATTCGGACGACGCCTCCTCGAAGATGAACGGCGGTATCGTCTCGAACCACGACATCCTGGAGCGTTTCAACGCCTTCGACGCGAAACTCACCGTGACGAAGTTCCTCAAGGAGGATTTCGGACGCTTCAAGAGCCTCGACGACTACAACGCCCTGCGGCGCCTGAAGCCCGGGGAGGTGTCGGACGCCTACCTCACGGAGGACATGCTCGGCAACCAGATGGGCAAGATCGTCAAACTTGTGGAGGTGATCCCCACGCATACGGCGTCGCTCAACGAGGATTACCTGCGGCTTGAGGAGATGGCCCTGCAGGACAAGCAGGAACGGGTATTCAAGGAGTGGCTGACGAAGAAGATCGACGCCATGTACGTCTATATCATTCCCGAATTCCGGGACGGGGAGTTCGAGAACAAACACTGGGTGAAGTAGTCCGTGCGCAGGCTCCTGTCCATAGTTGCCGTATTGCTGGCCGTCGCCGGGGTGGTGGCCCGCGGTTCGATGCAGGCACCCGGGGAGCCCGAAGGCGAGAAGAAACTCATCGATCTGAAATCGGACCTGATGGGGCCGGTGGCTCCGGGAGATTCGGTGGTCTTTCTGGTGGGGAACTTCGCCGCGCAGCACAACGGTGCGGTCATCACGTGCGATTCGGCGGTGCGCTACTCGGACATGCGCATCGAGTTCTTCGGAAACGTGCTCATCAACAAGAACACGACCTATATCTACGGCGACCGGGCCGAGTACGACGGGAATGTGAACGAGGCGCGGGTCTATTCGGATATTGTGAAGGTCGTCGACGGCGATGCCACGCTCTACACCTATAAATTCCTCTTCAACACGAAGAGCAACGTGGGCGAATTCGCCGACGGCGGCGTGCTGACCAACCGGGAGAACCTGCTCGAAGCGGTGCGGGGCTACTACTACGCCGATACGAAGGAGCTGGTGGCGGTCGAACGGGTGGAGATGCGCAACGACGAGTACGAACTCAAGGGCGACTCGGTGGTTTACAACATGGCCACGGACAACGCCTACTTCTTCGAACATACGAACATTTGGAACCGCGACGGCGACTATCTCTATGCCGACCGGGGCTCCTACGTGAAGGCCGATTCGCTCTATATCATCACGCGCAACGGCTATATCCTGACCGAGAAGCAGGAGATCTGGAGCGACAGCCTCGACTATTACCGTGCGGAGGATCACGTCATCATGCGCCGCAACCTGCAGCTTGACGATACGGAACACAAGGCGGTCGGGTTCGGGGATTACGGCGAGTACTGGAAGAATCCCGGAAATGCCTTTCTGACGCGCCGCCCGGCGGTCATCAGCTACGATCTCTCGCAGGGCGACTCGCTCTTCATGCGGGCCGACTCGATGTACCTCTTTACGATCAACTCCGAGGCGGAGCGCCGGGCTGCCGAGAGGGCGCGGGCCGATTCGCTGGCGGCGGAGAGCAATAAAGCCCGGTCGGGCGAGACTCCGGCCGAGGGGTCTCCGCTGCCGGGACATCACACGGGTGCGGATTCGCTCCGGGGTTCCCGTTCGTCCGATCCGGGCCGGGAGGGCCTGTCGGATTCCGGACTGCGCGATTCATTGGGCGGACGCGAGGTCCCCGATTCGCTGCGGGGCTTGCGGGATTCGCTGGCGGCCGATTCGCTGGCCATGCCCGTCAATCCGCTCGATACGCTGGTCGGGGATGCCCGGAAAGCCTACCTCAAGGAGCAGGCGCGCAAGGCCAAGGCTGCCGAAAAGGCCGCCAAGGCCGAAGCCAAGAAGAAACTGCTGGCCGAGATTGCGGCCAAACGGCAGGAGAAGACCACGGCCAAACTCCTGGCCCAGAAGGAGCGCGAGGAGAAACGGCTGGCAGCCCGTCGGGTGAAACTCGAATCGAAACTCCGGGCGCGGCAGCTCCGGGCCGCCCGCAAGGGCAAAAAACGCCCGATCGATCCGGCCGAACTGGCGGCATTGCGCGAACTCGATTCGTTGATCCTGCGCAGTGCCGAGGAGCAGGATTCGCTGATGCTGCTGATGGCCGATTCTCTGGCGGCAGTGGATTCCGCGGCACGGATGATTCCGGCCGACACGGTTGATTCGCTGGCCGTACCGGCCGACTCGATCTACCGGCTGATGAAGGGTTTTCGTAATGTGAGGATCTACCGTTCTGACTTCCAGGCCGCCTGCGATTCGATGACCTCGATCAGCACCGACTCCACGATTCATCTCTACATTGATCCCGTGCTGTGGAACCAGGCGAACCAGATCACCTCGGATGTGATGGACATCTATACGGCGAACCAGCAGATTACCCATGCGGAGTTTGTGGGGAGCCCGATGATGGTCTCCCAGCTCGATACGGTCCACTACAACCAGGTGGCGGGCAAGCAGATGACGGCGTGGTTCCGCGACAACGAGATCTACCGCGACGACGTGAACGGCAACGCCCAGACGATCTACTACATGCAGGATGGCGAACCGCCTCAGATTACGGGCGTAGGGGTGATCGAGAGCGGCGATGCTTCGTTCTATATCGAGCAGAAGCAGATCGTGACGATCACCTACCGCAAGGATCCGGTCTGGAACATCTACCCGATGGAGAAGATCCCGGCCGATCTGGATCTCTTCCTGAAAGGCTTCAAGTGGGAGGGGGCCCGGCGGCCGACTCAGGCGGATGTCTTCGACCGGACAATCCGACCCTCGCAGCGGCGTGAAAAATCGGAGCTTGCTCATCCGAGATTCCCGTTGCAGCGGGCACTGGAGGAGCGCAAGAAACGCTACATCGAGGAGCGGCGCTGGACGGACCGCAACGATCTGGTCGATCCGGCCACGGTGGAGTGGATGCACGCACTGGGCTTCGAGGTCGGGCAGCCGCGGGAGTCGGGTCCGGAACTCTGATCGGCACGGCCTGAACGTGCAGGCTCCGAGGAGGTGAAAAAAGAAGGAAGAGGGAACCGAGTTCCCTCTTTTTTCGTTACTTTTGCGGCCGGTTAATGAGACAAAAATCATGAAAAAAAGCCTGATAGCGCTGGCTTTCGGTACGCTGGCGCTTGGTATGTCGGAATTCGTGATGATGGGGATTCTTCCCGATATCGCACGCAGCCTCGGTGTCTCGATTCCCGAAGCCGGGCATCTGATTTCGGCCTATGCGCTGGGCGTCTGCTTCGGAGCGCCGCTTATGGTTCTGGTAGCCCGCAAACGCCCTCTGAAGCGGATCCTGCTGGCGCTGACGGCCTTGATTATCTTCGGGAATTTATGCGCGGCGCTGGCTCCGAACTATTGGACGCTGTTGCTTATGCGCTTTGTGTCGGGACTTCCTCATGGGGCCTTCTTCGGTGTGGGATCGATCGTGGCCGAACGGGTGGCCGACGAGGGGCATCGTGCCGAAGCCGTTTCGATCATGGTGGTGGGCATGACCATTGCCAACCTCTTCGGGGTGCCGCTCGGGACCTTTATCAGCGGAGCCGTGACCTGGCGGGCCACCTTCGCAATCGTTGCCGCATGGGGCGCCGTGGCCACGCTGCTCATCCGGCTTTGGGTCCCGGCTCTTCCGCCATTGCCCGATACGGGGCTCAAGGGACAGTTCCGGTTTCTGAAACAGGCCGGACCGTGGTTGGTCCTTGCGGCGGTGATGCTCGGTAACGGAGGTATTTTCTGTTGGTACAGTTACGTGAGTCCGTTGCTGATTCATACCTCCGGCTTTCAGCCCGATCGGTTGACCTTGCTGATCATGCTGGCAGGGTTCGGCATGTTTGCCGGCAATCTGATCGGCGGCCATTATGCCGACCGTTATTCGCCCGAGAAGGTTGTGCGCAGTACGCAGGCCGTGGCGGTATTGGCTTTGTGCGGGGTCTTTTTCGGGGCGCATATCCCGTCGCTCTCCGTGGCGCTGATGTGTCTGACGACCGGATCTCTTTTCTGCGTATCGTCGCCCCAGCAGCTGCTGATTCTCGAAAACTCCCGTGGTGGCGAGATGCTCGGGGCAGCCCTTGTCCAAGTGGCTTTCAATCTCGGAAACGCTTTGGGTGCCTATGTCGGAGGACTCCCGATCGACCGCGGACTGGGATATGAATACACGGCACTGCCGGGTGCGCTCTTCGTATTGCTCGGCATGGTCGCCACCATGATCTATATCCATAAATACCCTCGTCATGCAGAACGATAATCAAGCGGAGATCTTCCCGGTGGTCGATCTTTCGGGACGGGTCGTCGGACGTGCCACGCGCGGCGAATGCCACAGCGGCTCGATGCTGCTGCACCCGGTGGTGCACCTCCATGTCTTCAATTCGCGCGGGGAACTCTACCTGCAGCGCCGCCCCTTGTGGAAGGATATTCAGCCCGGACGCTGGGATACGGCCGTCGGCGGGCATGTCGATTACGGCGAGTCGGTCGAGGAGGCCCTGCGGCGCGAGGTGCGCGAGGAGCTGGGTATCGTCGATTTCAAGCCCGAAGCCGTGGCGGTTTATCCCTTCCGTTCGGAGCGCGAATACGAACTGGTCCACGTCTACCGCACGCTCTATGACGGGGCGATCCGTCCGAGCGACGAGCTCGACGGCGGGCGTTTCTGGACGCCGCGCGAAATCCGGGAAAATTTCGGGAAAGGCGTTTTCACTCCCAATTTCGAGGGTGAGGTCTTCCGAATTCTGAATTAGTTCTTCACATCCGGTCCGGAGAAATTGCGTGCGTAGGGAATATGTTGAGGCGTTTTCGGAGCCGTTTTTTGACTCCAAGGCTTACAACGTAAGCATCAGCAGCACCTGGATGATGATCACGCGCAGGAACATGCAGACGGGATAGACCGTGGCGTAGGAGACCGAGGGGTTGTCGCCCTCGATGGTGTCGTTGGCGTAGTTGAGGGCCATGGGGTTGGCCATGCTGCCGCAGAGCAGCCCCGAGACGGAGCCGAAGTCGACCTTCAGCACCCGCAGGGCGAAGAGCCCGACCAGCACCACCGGAACGAAGGTCAGGACGAATCCGGCCCCGAGCCAGAGGAGCCCTTCGGGCCGCATGACCGTCTCGAAGAAGTGTTGCCCGGCGTCGAGCCCCAGGCAGGCGAGGTACATCGAGAGCCCCAGTGCGCGCAGCATGAGGTTGGCGCTCTGGGTGGTGTAGGTGATCATGTGCAGCCGGGGCCCGAAGGTGCCGATCAGAATCCCGACGATGATCGGACCTCCGGCGAGCCCGAGTTTGACGGGTATCGAGATGCCGGGGACCGACACCGGGATGCTTCCGAGCGTGAGCCCGAGGATCAATCCGATGAAGACCGCGATGAGGTTGGGTTCGTTGAGGCTCTTCACGGCGTTGCCGAGGATCTTCTCCACGTTGCGGATTGCTTGGGCTTCGCCCACGACCGTGAGGCGGTCGCCCAACTGCAGCCGCAGGTCGGGCGTGGCCAGCAGCTGCACGCCCGAACGGTAGACGCGGCTGATGTTGATGCCGTAGTTGTTGCGCAGGCGCAGTTGCGCGAGTTTCTTGCCGTTGATTTCGGGCCGCGTGACGAGGATGCGTTGCGAGATGAGCTGGCTGTCGACGGCATTCCAGTCGATATTCTCCTTGTTCCAGTCCTTTTGCTCCTGTTCTCCGAAGATCATCCGCAGGGCTTCGGCCTCTCCGGGGGTGGTGATGACCAGGATCACATCGTCCTGCTGCAGGGTTTTGTCCGAGGTGGGGATCGAGACCTGCCCGTTCCGCCAGAGGCGTGAGATCACGAAGTGGTGGTGGCTCTGGACGGCGATGTCGTGGACGCTTCGGCCGAAGAGCGCGGGGTTGGTGATGTGGTAGCTGGCGATGAAGACGTTCTTGCGGTGCTCGGCATCGGGCCCGGGAAGGTCCGAGGGGCGGACGAAGAGCTTGCGCAGCAGGGCGATGGCCAGGATTACGCCGACGACGCCCAGGGGATAGGTCACGGCGCAACTCAGCGCTGCGCCGCTGTCGTCCATGCCCAGCTGCTTGAGGACCTGCTGGGCGGCTCCCAGGGCCGGGGTGTTGGTCGTGGCGCCGCACAGGATGCCCGACATGTCGGGCATGGCGATGTCGAACGTATAGCTCATGACGGCGGCGAGGAGCGTGCCGAGGATGATGAGCCCGATGGCCGGGGAGAGCAGGCGCAGTCCGTCGGCGCGCATCGAGCTGAAGAATCCGGGACCGACCTGCAATCCTAAGGCATAGACGAAGATGATGAGTCCGAAGCTCTCGGCATAGGTCAGCATTGCGGGGTCGAGCCGCAGCCCGAGGTGTCCGGCGAGGATGCCGGTGAAGAAGATGAAGGCCGTGCCGAGCGAGATGCCGAAGAAGCGGATCTTGCCCAGCCCGATCCCGACCGAGGAGATCAGCGAAATCACCACGACGGCCTGCAGGGCCGAGGGTTCGAGAATCAGGTCTTTAAGCCATTCCATCTGTTGGGCGGTTGAAACTGTTGCAAAAGTAGGTCAAATTTTCCGGATTGCCGCCGTTTTCGGGCTGAAAAGTGCGGTGCCGGACGGATTCAGAGCAACAGCCGCCGCAGGGCCCCGACATCCGCGGCGAAATGGCCGGGGCGTGCGGCCTCCAGTTCCCCGGGTGCGGCGTATCCCCAGCCTACGGCTACGGAGTCGAGGCCTGCGGCGGCGGCACCCTCGATGTCGTAGCGGCGGTCGCCGATCATGACGGCCTCCTCCGGGGCGATTCGCAACTGCGCGAGGGCGTGGCGGATCACCTCGGCCTTCGAGGTGCGCGAACCGTCGAGGTCGCTTCCGGCGATGAGGCGGAAGTGGCGGGCGATGTCGAAATGTTCGGCGATCCGCCGGGCGAAGGGTTCGGGTTTCGACGTCGCCATGACGTTGACGCATCCGGCCGCTGCCGTGTCGGCCAGCAGCTCCGGAATCCCCGGGTAGAGTTCATTTTCGAAGATCCCCTTCGGGGCGAAGTATTCGCGCATCTTGGCGATGGCCGCGGCGGTCTCGGCCTCGTTCATGCCGTAGCGTTCGCGGAACGAGTCGGCCAGCGGCGGCCCGATGAAGGGGCAGAGTTCGCGGCGGTCCGCCACCTCGATGCCGAAGTGGCGCAGGGCGTACTCCACCGAGCGGGTGATCCCCTCCATGGGGTCGGTCAGCGTGCCGTCGAGGTCGAAGAAGAGGTATTTGCGGAGCATGATTGGAAACAGGTCGGGTTTGGTGGGGCAAAGATACGCAAAAAGCCCGATTCCCGTTGTGGAGACCGGGCTTTTCGTGGATGTGAATGGCGGTTGGGGCTGGTTGCGGACGCCGAAGAGGCCCTGAAGCGGTTTTTGGGTCGCCTGCCGCCCCCCCCCTCTTCCCGGATCATCCCTTCATGCGCAGGAACGAGTAACCGTAGCGTTCGGCGGCGGCGCGTTCCAGCTCTTCGCGGACCGACGGGTGGGCGATCGAGATCAGCGCCCGGGCCCGTTCGGCGAGGTTCTTGCCCCGGAGGTGTGCCACGCCGTACTCCGTGACGACGTGCTGGATCATGTGGCGTGTCGTCACCACCCCGGCTCCGGGGGTCAGCAGCGCCTTGATTTTCGACTCACCCTTCGGGGTCATCGACGGCATGGCGATGAAGGTCTTGCCACCCTCGGAGAGCGCGCCTCCGTACATGAAGTCGTGCTGGCCGCCGACGCCCGAGATGATGCGCTCGCCGACCGAATCGGCGCACACCTGTCCCGTGAGATCGACCTCCACGGCCGAGTTGACGGCCATGACCTTCGGGTTCCGGCGGATGCGGAACGGGTCGTTGGTCCACGCCACATCTTTCATCACAAGGTCCTTGCGGTAGTCCATGTAGTCGTACAGGCGGCGCGACCCGAGGGCCAGCGAGGCCACCGAAATGCCGGGCATGACAACCTTCTGCGAGTTGTCGATCACGCCGCTCTCCAGCAGCGGAAGCACACCGTCGGTCATCGCTTCGGTGTGCAGCCCGAGATGTTTATGGCCTTTCAGCGCCCCCAGTACGGCGTTCGGGATGCCGCCGACACCGATCTGCAGCGTGGCGCCGTCGGGAATCAGCTCGGCGATGGCCTGTCCGATACGCAGCTCGGTTTCGGTCGGCACGGCCGTCGGGACCTCCACCAGCGGCGAATCGACCTCCACGGCCGCCGCAAACCGCGACGAATGGATGACGGCATCGCCGTAGGAGAAGGGCATGGCACGGTTGACCTGAGCGATGACGGTCCGGGCGCACTCCACGGCCGAAACCGCCAGGTCGGCCGAGACGCCGAACGAACAGTAACCGTCGGCATCCGGGGGCGAGACGTTGATCAGCGCCACGTCCAATGGAATTGTGCCGTCGCGGAACAGCCCCGGGATTTCGCCCAGGAAGGCCGGAATCGACTGCCCGTATCCGTCGGCGAGCCAGCGGCGGATGTTGTTGGCCACGAAGAGGCTGTTCACGAGGAACGATTCGCGGAATTCGGGTCGGCAGTAGGGTGCCTCGTGGGCTCCTACGGCGAAGGCCGAGTAGAGCTTTACGCCGTGCAGCTCCCCGCCCCGCTCGGCCAGCGCGGCGACCAGCACCTCGGGAATCGACGTGCTGCCCTGGATGTAGACGCTCTGGCCCGATTGGATGAGTTTTACCGCCTCCGCGGCTGTCGTGTATGGCATGGCAGATCTGGTTTTTCTTACAACGGGTGGTTCTCGGCAAAGAGAGCGAGACGGTGGTCAAGCAGTCCGAACTGTTCGGGGCGGTTCATCTGCGAGACGCAGACCCGGATGCCGTGCTGGCGGCTCCCGGTCGAGGAGAGCGAAATGGCGCAGACGCCGCACAGCAGCAGTTCGCTCAGCAACTCGGCACTGGTCATCGTCCCGTAGCCGATTGTGTAGAAGAATCCGTCACCGATCTTTTCGTGGCGGTCCTTGTCGTAGACGATGCGGAACCCGTGGCGGAGGAAGATCTCCTTCGTCAGTCGGGCCCGGCGGCCGTACTCCGCGATCTCGCCCACGAAATCCAACGCTCCGTCGGCCGCGGCCCGGAACATCGCCGCCAGGGCGTGCTGGGCCGAGTGGCTCGTCCCCGAGGAGGAGGCGTAGAGGAACGTCAGAACATAGGCGTCGCCCAGGCGCCCGATGCCGTAGCGTTCGCGCAGCGCCGGGTATTCGCGCCGGAACAGTGTGTCGGAGAAGGCCGCCACGGCAATCCGCTGCCCGGCATAGCTGAAGATCTTCGAACCGGAGATCAGCAGGATCCAGTTCTTCGTATAGCGGGCCACGGTGGCCTGGTACGGCGCCTCGAAGGGGCGGCCGAGCGGCTTGCGGAAGTCCATGCAGAGGTAGGCCAGGTCCTCGATGACGATGGCGTCGTAGCGCGTGGCCAGTTCGCCGATCGTGCGCAGCTCCTCTTCGGTGAGGCAGACCCACGACGGGTTGTTCGGATTCGAATAGACGATGGCCGCCACGTCGCCCCGGGCGAGATAGCTTTCGAGTTTCGGACCCAACCTTTCACCGCGGAAGTCGTAGATGTCGAACGAGTCGTTCGGGATGCCGAGGATGCGCACCTGGCTCCGCTGTACGGGGAAGCCGGGGTCGATGAAGAGGATCTTCCGCCTGGCGGGATCGAGCTGCGAGCAGAGCAGGAAGGTCGTGAAACTCCCCTGCATCGAGCCGACCGTCGGGATACAGCCCCGGGGGTCGATCTTCACGTTGAGGTAGGCACGGATGAAGTGTGCGGCCTGCTCTTTCAACTCCGGAATGCCGTACATGTTGGGGTACTGCGAGGCGACTCCGTCGGCCAGCGCCCGGCGTTCGGCCTCGACGCCCACCCGTTCGGGCGGCAGCCCCGGAACGCCCATCTCCAGGTGCAGGAACTCTTCGCCTGTCGTGCGTTCCATGATGCGGGCGATGTCGCCCGACTGGCGGATCGTCGCCCGGGCGATATCCGCGATGTCCAGCTGTTTGAGCGCCTCCTGCAGGAAGCGGCGGTCGAAAGGTGCGTTCATCGTCCGGTCTGTTTTTGAGCGGTTTCATAGCCTGCGCGGAAAGCTGCGAGGTTTGCCCCGACGACGGCCTCGCCCTTGCGGGCGAAGATGGCGCGGATGCCGGCTTCGAGTTGTCCGGCCTCGATGCCCAGGAGCGGGGCCGTGGCGCCCAGCAGGGCCATGTTGGCCGAACGCGGCGATCCCGCTTCGCGGGCCAGCGCTTCGGCGTCGAGCAGGATGACATGCGGCAGGCCCTGCAGCTCCCGTTTCAGGTCCGCTTCGTCGGGGTAGTTCGGGATGTTGACTACCGGCGTCGTGCCGGTCACCACCCACCCCTCGGCCGCGAGCCACGGCAGATAACGCAGCGCCTCCATGGGCTCGAGCGAAACGATCAGATCGGCACCGCCGCGCGGAATGAGGTCCGAACGGATCTCCCGGGAGGAGATCCTCAGGTGTGACTGCACGTCACCGCCGCGCTGGCTCATGCCGTGGACCTCGGCCTGCTTGAGCTGCAGCCCCTCGGCCAGGGCGGCGTGTCCGATCACGGTGGCGATGGAGAGGATCCCCTGTCCTCCCACGCCCGAGAGTATGATGTCTTTTTTCATGGCGTTTGCGGATTTACTTGTTTTTGGCGGCGGCGTGGCGTTTGGCGGTCTGGATGCACTCGCGGCGCGGGATGATCACCGAAACGCCCTTGTAGGCGATCTCTTCGCGGAGGATTTGCTTCATCTCCTCGCGGTTCTTCGGCAGCGGAACCACCACGCGGATGTGGGCCGGGTCGACGCCGATCCCGGCGCAGATCTGCTCCAGGCGTCCCGTACCGGCGGAATCCTGACCGCCGGTCATGCCCGTGGTGAGGTTGTCGGAGATCACCACCGTGATGTCGGCCCCTTCGTTGACGGCATCCAGCAGGCCCGTCATGCCCGAATGGGTGAAGGTCGAGTCGCCGATGACGGCTATGGTGGGGTGCTGCCCCGCGTGTGCGGCGCCGATGGCCATGGTGATCGAGGCGCCCATGTCGACGCAGGTGTCGATGGCGTGGAACGGCGCCAGCCACCCTAAGGTGTAGCAGCCGATGTCGCTGAAGACCTTCCCGTCGGGGAATTCGCGCACGACTTCGGTCAGCGCGGTGTACATGTCGCGGTGTCCGCATCCCTGGCAGAGGGCGGGCGGACGCGGCACGACGATCTCACTGGCGGCATGGGCGCGGTGCGGGGCGAGTCCCAGTGCGGCGCGCACGCTGTCGGGGGTGAGCTCTCCGGTGCGGGGGAGTTCGCCGGTCAGACGCCCGCGGATCTTCAGCGGTGCGGGCAGCACGCCCCGCACGGCCTGTTCGACGAGCGGCTGCCCCTCCTCGATGATCAGCAGCTCCTGGCACTCCGCCGCCAGCCGCCGCACGAGTTCCTGCGGCAACGGGTACTGCGCGATCTCCAGCACCGGATGGGGGCATCCCTCCGGATAGTTCTCCATCAGGTAGTTGCGGGCAATTCCGCAGGCGATGATGCCGAGGTGGCGGTCCGGACCTTCGGTGTAGCGGTTGAAGGGGCTTCGGACGGCTTCGTTTTCCAGCCGGGCGCAGTCGTCGATCAGCGCCTTGTAGCGCAGGCGGGAGTTCCCGGGCATGAGGACCCACTGGCGGGGCTGTTCCGGATAGCTCAGTGGATTCGTGTCTCGCGGCTCTGCAACCTCGACCACGGCCCGGGAGTGGGCCATGCGGGTCGTCAGGCGCATCAGCACGGGAATCTGGAAGCGTTCGGAGAGGTCGAAAGCTGCCCGGGCCATGTCGTAGGCCTCCTGTTGGGAGGCGGGTTCGAGGATCGGAATCAGGGCGAACTGCCCGTAGAAGCGTGAGTCCTGTTCGTTTTGTGAGGAGTGCATCGAGGGATCGTCGGCCACGACGACCAGGCCTCCGTGGGCGCCGGTCATTGCGGAGTTGACGAAGGCGTCGGCGGCGACATTCAGCCCGACGTGTTTCATGCAGACCATGGCACGTTTGCCGACGAACGACATGCCAAGAGCCTCCTCCATGGCGGTCTTTTCATTGGCCGACCAGGTGCGGTGCACGCCGCGTTCGGCAGCCAGCGGGTGGCCCTGGATGTATTCGGTGATTTCGGTGGACGGGGTGCCCGGGTAGGCGAAGACGCCCGACAGCCCTGCGTGGAGTGCTCCCAGCGCGAGGGCCTCGTCTCCGAGCAAAAGTTCTCGTTTAGGCATAAGCAGCGGTTGGTTTATCCTTCGGTTTCCTACAAAATTACGAATTTTTTGTAAAAAGGCAACTTTTTGTACCTATTTATTATTATTAAGGTATAAATTCTCGAAAATCATACTTCGAATTGTCGGTTTCGTGTAAAAGTGTTAATTTTGGACGGTTGCCGGACCGGAAATTTCGTATTCCGAGGTTGTCGGAGTCTTTCCGGACACTGTTCGACCTCCGTCGGAATGTGTCGGGAATCGTTCCGAGGAAATCCGGACTCTTTTCCCGACTTTTTCAGCGGCCTGATCCTTACCTTCTTTCCGCGGATATGTATGCTTGTTCCGGCTCGCGGGATGAAAAGCGGAAAAAATGACTTCGAAAGGCAAAAAAATCTTGCGGAAACTTGCGCGTATTCTCTTTTTTTCTATATCTTTGTGCACGGTTCAAAATTGGTCTACCAGTTTGGATTACCAGTTTGGTCTACCAAATCGCCGGTTTTGGACGCATGCAATAGCCATATAATCAATAACTAACCTGTAACTTAAAACTGCATGATGGCTAAAAATTACCTGTCAAGGTCACTGCTGTTGCTCGCGGCGTTGTTGCTCGGCACGGTGACCGCCTATGCACAAAAGATCACGATCCGTGGTGTGGTCTCCGATGAGCAGGGACCGCTGATTGGAGTCTCCGTAGTGGTCAAAAATCCCCCCCCCGCAACCGGAACCGCGACCGGTATCGACGGCTCCTATTCGTTGGCCGTTCCGGGCGAGGATGCCGTGATCGAGTTCTCCTATGTCGGCTATAAAAAAGTCGAGATCAAAGTCGGCAAGCAGACGGAGATCAATGTCAAGATGGAACCCGAAGCCGCCGCGCTCGATGAAGTCGTCGTTGTCGGTTACGGCGTGCAGAAAAAGTCGCACCTTACCGGCTCGATCGCCAAGATCGACGGCGACGTGCTCGCCGACCGCCCTGTCTCCGACGTCACAACCGCACTCCAGGGCCAGATCCCGGGTCTGACGATCAACAACACGACCTCCGAAGTGGGTGTCACGCCCTCGATCCGCGTGCGCGGTACGGGCTCGATCTCGGCCGACAGCTCGCCGCTCGTCATCATCGACGGCTATCCCGTTCCCGACGGTTTGTCGACGCTCAACCCCTCGGATATTCAGTCCATTGAAGTCCTGAAGGATGCCGCTTCGGCCGCCATTTACGGTTCGCGCGCCGCAAACGGCGTCATCATGATCACGACCAAGAGCGGTTCGTCGGAAAAACCCCGCTACTCGGTCAAACTCTATCAGGGTGTCAAGTGGGCCTATCAGCTCCACGACCTGCTTACCGCTACGGAGTACCTCCAGTGGCAGGAGAAAGAGGCCGCCTGGGGTGGCCCGGCCGTGAAGACCCAGGACAAACTCGCGGCCTGGATCGAACAGAACATCGGCTCGACGGACTGGCAGCGCGAAGGTCTGCGCGACGTGGCCAGCGTGACCAACGCCCAGTTCTCCGTTCAGGGCGGCAAGCGCGACATCCGTTACTATTCGTCGGCGGCCTGGACCCGTGATCAGGGTATCATGCTCCAGAACGAGGTCCAGAAGGTCACCTTCCGCACCAAGGTCGATGCCAATCTCTCGAAAAGCGTCTCCTTCGGCGTGAACGTCTCGGCCAACTACCAGAAGTCCTCGCGCCCGCGCAACAACTTCATCGACTTCTACCGCACGCCCTCGTTCCTCCCGGTCTATCACAACGACTGGACCACCGCCCTGACCGGCTATACGGGATTCGCCCGCGGCAGCCACTTCAACAACCTCTTCGGCCCGATCGGAGACCCCGACGAGTATGGAAATCCGACCTTCAATACCACGGGTGTGTCGCCCTTCAACTCGGCCAACAACAACCCCCGCAGCGTGATGGCCAACACCACGCGCTGGAGCGAAAACTTCCAGGGCCTGGCCAACGTCTATCTGACGGTCGATATTTGCAAGGGTCTGACGTTCAAAACCTCGAATGGTGTGAACGTGCGTTACCGCCCCTCGTACAGCTATGCCAACAAGAACGCCACAAAGGACGGTACGGCCAGTGAAGCCACCTTCACCAGTATGCTCTACGTCGACCTGCTCTCCGAGAACACGCTGAACTACAACCGCACGTTCGGACGTCACGACCTCGACATCCTGGCCGGTTACACGGCCGAGTCGACCCGCGTGCAGAACGTCGCCCTGACCGGTACGGGATTCCCCACCGACAATATCCACACGCTCAACGCCGCCACGATCTTCGAACTGGCCTCCGAAAACAACGGAAACGGCTCCGGAACCGGTACGTTCCGCTACCCGAACGAGGTGCTGGAGTCCTATCTGGGACGTGTCTCCTACAGCTACGACGGTCGTTACCTGTTGTCGGCTTCGCTGCGTCTGGACCGCTCGTCGCTCTTCTCCTCGGGCAACCGCAACGCCTGGTTCCCCTCGGTTTCGGTCGGATGGCGTATCTCCGAGGAGCAGTTCATGAAGGAGCAGCGCGTCTTCTCGAACCTTAAACTCCGCGCTTCGTACGGTGTGACGGGTAACAACAGCATCGACTATGTCGCAGCCCTCGAAGTGCTCAACCCGGCCAACTATCCCACCGGATCGGGCAACGGAACGCTGATCCCCGGCGCCGCCAACACCTCCTCGACGCTCGCCAACTCGAACATTACCTGGGAGCAGACCGACGAATGGAACTTCGGTCTCGATGCCGGATTCCTCGACAACCGCATCGCCCTGACCTTCGACGGATACTACTCGGTGACCCGCGCCCTGCTGTTCGAACAGCCCACGCAGTCGTTCACCGGTTTCCAATACTACTGGAACAACATCGGCAAGGTCCGCAATGCCGGTGTCGAGATCCAACTCGATACGCACCAGTTCAATCGCAAGAACTTCGAGTGGTCGACGACCGTGAACTTCTCGCTTACGCGGAACAAACTCCTTGAGATCGGCGGCGAATCGCAGGTCATTACCCAGGGAGAACGCTCCGAAAGCTACATCGCACGCGTCGGCGAACCCCTGATCCAATACTACGGCTTCAAGAGCATCGGCGTATGGAACACACAGGAGGAGATCGAAGCCAATCCGCACTTTGCCGGTGACGTGCCGGGCGGTCTGCGCTTGCTGGATGCCGACGGAAACGGCGAACTCAACGACAATGACCGTGTCGTGCTGGGCGATCCCTATCCCGACTTCACGTGGGGTATGACCAACAACTTCCGTATCGGAAACTTCGACGTCTCGTTCCTCCTGCAGGGTGTACAGGGCGTTACGGTCTTCAACGGCGATGTCTTCTATACCGAATCGCACAAGTACAACCGCGCCTACATGGAGGACCGTTGGGTGAGCCCGACGCATCCGGGTGACGGTAAGACCCCCTATGCCAAGAACGGTTACGACATCATGTTGACGGATCTCGGACTGCAGGATGCGTCGTATCTCTGTCTGCGCGATCTGACGGTCGGTTACACCCTTCCCAAAAAGGCGGCCGGAAAACTCGGGCTGCGGGGCCTGCGCTTCTATGTGACGGGTACCAACCTCTTCTATCTCTGGAGCAAGGACTACAAGGGCATCAACCCCGAGTCGCGCATGACTTCGGGCAACTACTCCAGCCCGCTGATCGACGGCTACCAGCGCGGCGGCTTCCCGCTCACGTCGACCTTTACGTTCGGCATCGACCTTAACTTCTAATACCCCGGAACGAAGATGAAAACGACTTTCAAATATATCGGTTCTGTGATCCTGACGCTGGCACTGGGTGCCTGCAACCTGGATCAGTACCCCTATTCCGAAACCGCGGCCGACGAGTATGTGACGAATGCTGCGGCGGTCAATAACCTCGTGATCGGCACCTACAACGGACTGCACGATGTCATGTACTATGAATGGGCCGTGACCGAACTCCGCTCGGACAATACCCGTATGCGGGCGAACGGCTCCACGTCGCAGGATACGAAACTCATCGAACAGATCGACCAGGGTGTCGTTACGACGGCGCATACCTGGGTCGAGGATTACTGGAACGCCTGCTATGCCGCCATCGACCGCGCCAACAAGGTGATCTCCTATGTCGACGTCGTGGATGACCCCACGCTGCGTGCCCAGTACGAAGGGGAGGCGATGTTCCTGCGGGCACACCTCTATTTCAACCTCGTGCGGCTGTGGGGCCCGGTGTTCCTCGTTACGAAGAAGACCGGTGCCGATGAGGCCCGCTACATGCAGCGCTCGCCCGTGGAGGAGATCTACGCGCTGATCGAGGGTGACCTGAACGCGATCATCGACAACAACATGCTCCCCGAACAGTCGGCGGCCGCCGACCTGGGACGCGCGACGATGCCCGCAGCCAAGGGCCTGCTGGCCAAGGTCTACATGACCCGCTACGAGGTGGGGTCGGAGAACTACATGAAGGCCGGTGATCTGCTGCGCGACGTGCTGGCCTCGGCCGGGAATCCGCAGAGCGGCGCCGATCTGGTTCCCTACGATCAGATCTTCTCGATCGACAACGAGATGAACAAGGAGATCATCTTCGCCGTGCGTTACCTCTCGGGCAACGTCGGGCTGGGATGCCCCTTCGGAACGCTCTTCGGCCCGCTGAACAACGGCAACAACGTGATCATGGGCTCGCCCAAGCACTACAACTATCCTTCGGACGATCTGGTGTCGGCCTACAACAACAACGGCACGGCCGACAGCCCCGACAAACGCAAGGAAGTGACCCTCAAGGAGAGCTACTACAACGCCACGACGGAGCAGACCGTCGAGGTACGCTGGTGCGACAAGTTCCTCTCGACGATCACCACCGAGTATGACGGCGAGAATGACTGGCCCGTACTGCGTGTGGGCGACGTGGCGCTGCTGCTGGCCGAGTGGATCAACGAGACGTCGGGTCCCACGGACGAGGCGATGCGTTATCTGAATATGATCCGCGAGCGGGCCGGGGTTGCAGCCTATACCTCCGCAGATCTGTCGTCGAAATATCAGTTCCGTGAGGCCGTGCGCAACGAACGACGCCTGGAATTGGCCTGCGAGAACCAGCGCTGGTTCGACCTGATGCGTTGGGATGTCGCCGTGTCGACGGTCAACAACTTCTTCTCGTCGGAGATCTTCTACTCCGAGTATGACTACACGGTCAATCCCATCTCGGAGTGGCAAGTGCTGCTCCCGATCCCCATTTCGGTCATCAATATCAACCCCGACGTGGCCCAGAACCCCGGCTACTAAACCGATAACAGCAAAAACCTATGAAACGAATCACAAATCAGATATGTGCTTTTGCCGCTGCCGCCGGGATGTTGTTTGCAGCGGGCTGCGACAAGACCTATGTGAACGAGGTGGTGAAACAATCCCCCGTCATTGAATCCTTCTCGCCCGCGTCGGGACCGGTCGGAACCGAGATCATCATCACGGGACAATCGCTCAGCGGCGTCACCAAGGCCTACATCGGCGACCAGGAGATGGTCATCAAGGAGAAAGTCTCCGACTCGCGCCTCTCGATCGTGGCCGGTGCCAACGGCCGCGACGGGCGGATCGTCCTGGAAAACAGCGTCGGCACGAGCGAATCGGAAGCTTCGTTTACCTATTCGTATGCCGTACCGTCGTTGAAGCCGGCTCTGTTGCAGGAGTCGGTGGTCATGGGCGACCGGCTGCTGCTCTCGGGTTCGAACCTGACGGCCGTCGAGGCAGTGCTCTACACGGCTGAGGGTTGCGAGGAGAGCCACGAGGGTGAAATCTACGAGCAGAGCGCTTCGGAGATCGTGGTCCGTGTCCCCTACGTCGAGAACGGCAACGTGCGCATCACGCTGCGTTATTTCGACGGCGAGGCTTCGGTGACCACACTGCTCGACGAGGCTCCCTCGATCGAGGTCGTGCGTCTGGTTCCGAAGTTCGACAAGCCGATCGTACTGGAGCGCACGGCCGTGGGCAAGTCCATCACGCTGACGGGCGAAAATCTCGACAAGATCGACCGGATTCTCGTCGGAGGCTTCGAAGCTGTGGTTTCGAAACAGCCTGCGTCGTTGACCTTCACCGTACCGGCCGGTAATTTCCAGGATGGCGATACGACCACGTCGTTGGTTGCCAAATATTTCGACGGAAACGAAGAGATTGTCCTGAGCGAAGCATTCGTGGTCTATGTGCCGTTCGTGAAGTTCTGGGAGAACATCACCGTATGGGGTCATGACAAGGAGGCTGAGCAGTATGCCTGCAACTTCTCGCCCGAAACGGGTCGTGTCTATGCTAACTCGGTATGGGCTACTGAATTGGATCCGATCGCAGCCAAGTATACGGCCAATACCTGCTCGGCAGCCCTCACGCCGAATGTCACGGAGGAGGAGTACAACTCGGTGGTTCCTTATTTCTTCTTCTACTGCAACGGCTCCGGAAATGTCAACATCACGGCTCCGGCAAACTCGGCGGGTATCCTGAAGAACTTCTGGTACAAGGATTCGGAGGGCGAACTGGTCCGGATGGTTGGAGTCAACGGCAACTGCTACGGAACCCCCGTGCTTGCATTCCGCGCCCTGAATCCTGCCAATGCGACGGAGAGTGCCCTGATCGAGAAGGTGAAGAACCAGACGCTGGAACAGATCGACGAGGAGACCTTCCCGATCGATGTCGAGGCTCAGACCGTGGGCGGTATCGGTGTATCGTCGTCATCGGGCGGCCTGAAGGATTCGAACTGGTCCAACGGTTGCTTCACACCCAATGTCGAGGCGCCGGATGTGAACCCCGATGCCGTGATTCTGGTGCTCTACTATGATTACCACGGAGTTGAAAAGGGTGGTGACGGTAAGAACAACTTTGCCCGGAATGTGAAGCGTATCGGCCTGATGCACATTACGCACATCAATTACCGGATGCTCAAGAGCGACTATACCTTCAACATCTACTGGCAGAAGTACGACTACGACTATTCCAAACTCGCAAACTAATCTAAAATCCATCCGAAGATGAAACGATTCACGAAATATCTGGCCCTTTTTCTGACGGGATCGCTCGCGGCTTTGACCGCGTGCGGCCCCGAAATGAACGAGGTCGATGTCCAGAACAACCCGGTGATCAACTCGACGACGCTGTCGCCGATGGCCGACGAGAGCGGCAGTGTCCCCGCCTATGTCGGTACGGAGATTTCGGTCGAGGGATTCAATCTCGACCGGGTGTCGCACGTCACCCTGGGCGACCTCGAAGCCGAAATCACCGAAAAAACGATCAAAACCCTGAAATTCAAGGTTCCGGCCCTGGACCTCGCCCAGCAGGATGCTCCCTATCAGGTCTGGATGGATGTCTACGGCGCTGACGGTGAAAGCGTTATTTTCCACTATCCCTACTATGTGACGATTCCGGTGACGGATGCCCTGATTACGGCCTATGCACCGGCCGAGGGTACGGTCGGCACGGAGGTGACCCTTACGGGCCGTAACCTGGAGCAGATCACCCGCGTACACTTCGGGGAGGTGACGGTCGAGTCGGCCGCCTTTACGGAGGTGACGGCCGAGGCGTTGAAGTTTGCCGTTCCGGCCGGTGAGTACGAGGCCGGTGACAGCCAGGTGGCCATCACGGCCGAGTGGGGCACGGCGACGATCGACGTGACGGGCGAGACGCTCTTTACGCTCCATACGCCGAAGTTCGACGCCGCCTCGCAGGAGGAGGGTACGCAGAATGTCATCGGCGACGAAGTGACCTTCACGGGACTGAACCTCGATCTGGTGAACGGCATGAAGTGGGGCGACTACGATCTGATCGTGGTGTCGGCCGAGGCTGGCGCCGTGACGGTGAAGTTCCCCTCGTCGATTGCGCAGACCGATCCGGTCGTTGCGGAGGCCGCTCTGACGGCCTTGTGGGGCGAGCCCGCGCAGACGAACCCGGTGGCATCGGCCTGGCGGGTGGATACGACCCCGGTGGGTCCGGCAACTCCCGTGCTGGTGAAGATGGAGGCCGAGGACGGCGGTGCGGACAACAAGTTCTACCTGGGCAAGACGGTGACCGTCACGGGCGAGAACCTGGCTTCGATCGAGGGCTTCAAGGTCGATGGTGTGGAAGCAGCCCTGGTCGGCGAACCGACGGATGTTTCGGCACAGTTCATCGTCCCGGAGGGTGTGACCTTCACGGAGGCGACGGAGGTTGCCGTCAAGGCGCTCTACAACGGCGGCAACGAGGCCGATTTCGGCACGGCCAAGGTCTATCCGTTCTATTACTACAAAGGCATCCGGTTGGGAATCGGTTCCAACTCATCAAAAACCTATACCGAGTATGCCGCGGACAATGCGTTCTTCTATCCGGATCTGGGCCGGGTGGTTTCGACCTATGACTGGTATGATGAGGCGCTCGATCCGTATGCGAAGAGTGGAAACAATACGGCAATTTCGGGTAATAATAAATTGAATCAGGGAGCAATCACAGCCGATGAATATTATGCGGTGAAGCCTTATATTTTCTTCAAAAGCGATTCTGGAAATAAATTGGCTCTGTCGGGATGTGCCAACTCTTCTTCGCAGATCAAGACGCACTGCCGTTTTATTTTCAACGAAGAAGAAGGAAAGACAGAAGTTACGCCGCTGCCTTCGACCTATGGAACTCCGATCGTATTGTATCGTGTCGTCACCTCGAATCCCGATCCGATTCTCAACGGTACGCTGACTTCGATGAGTTATGACGGCACAATGCCCAGTTCGGGTGCTCCCTCTCTGGGTACGGCAGAAGCTGGTAGTAACTGGGTAAAGGGCAGTGTTTTGGTGATGAGTTATGTAACGTATGCCAAAGGTGCTGCGCCGGATGCTGTTACGGACTTTGCCAAGATTGGCTACATCATTATCCGTGATGTTACTTGCGCTGATCTTGCAACTGGCCAGGCCAATGCCGATCGTGCCGGTTATATCGAGTTCGATATGTACTGGTCGAAAACGCTGAATGAATAACCGATAAGGTTTTGGTAGGTTAATAGGGGAACGAACCCGGAAACCGCCCCGTCGATCAAGGGGACGGTTTCCGGGGCCGTTCGAAACTCCGAAACACAACTATGATGCGCAAATTCATCTTCATGATCCTGCTGGCCGCGCAGACGCTCGGCTGTTCGGGCGGCGAGGTCCCCGAAGCGGTTCCTTCCGGCTCCGGAGATGCCGGACAGGGAACCGGCTCCGAAGGGGAACAAGGCTCCGAGACGACCGTCTATGTCTCCTCGGCCGAGGAGCTCAAGGCGCTGGGGACCGTGGCGGCCGGGACGGTTGTCGTGTGGCGCAACGGCCTTTACGGCGATCAGGTTGCCGAGCTCAAAAGTGCCGGGACGGCGGAGAATCCCGTCGTGCTGCGGGCCGAAAAGCCCGGTGCGGTCTGCTTTACGGGGGCTTCGCGCATCTCGGTGTCGGGAACCTGTGCCGAGGTGAACGGTTTCTGGTGGCGGAATCCCGAACCGGTGAAAGGCAAGGCCGTCATCACGCTGGCCAAAGGCTCCTCGCACTGCACCGTGCGGGACTGCGCCGTGACGGGCGACAGCACGAAGGAGGATGCCGCAGCCGATACCAAATGGATCTCGCTCTACGGCACGGACCACCGCGTCGAGGGCTGCACGTTCCGCGACAAGCGCAACATCGGGACGCTGCTGGTCGTGTGGCTCGAAACGGGCGTTACGCCCCGCCATACGATTGCCGGGAACCGTTTCGAGCGCCCCGTGACGCTCTGCGACGACAACGGCAAGGCGATCAACGGCCAGGAGACGATCCGCATCGGCACGAGCGACTACTCGATGCAGGAGGCCGCCTGCACGGTCGAGGACAACTACTTCTACCACTGCCACGGCGAACAGGCCGAGATCGTTTCGAACAAGTCGTGCGGCAACGTATACCGCCGCAACCTTTTTGTCGAGTGCCAGGGATCGCTGACCCTGCGCCACGGCAACAACTGCACCGTCACGGGCAACTACTTCGTCGGAAACGGCATGTCCGGGACGGGCGGCATCCGGCTGATCGGCGAGGGCCATACCGTCGAGCGCAACTACCTCGAAGGGCTGGCCGGAACGGGTTACCGTTCGGCGATCTGCCTGGTCCGCGGGCAGGAGAACCCGGCGCTGAGCGGCTACTGGCAGGTGAAGGATGCCCGGGTGTGCTACAACATGGTTTATGACTGCAAGTACGGCCTGAATGTCAACTATGCGAGCCGTTCGAGCAACCAGGTGGTGCCGGTCGTCTCGACCGTGATCGAGGGCAATACCGTCTCGGCCACCTCGTCGGGCTACGCCGTGGATTGTGCCACGGAGCCCGCTGCTCCCGACATCAGGTGGAGCGGCAATACGCTCTACGGACGCCAGCGCGGCGTTTCGCTCCCCGCGGTGTCTTCGGCGCCGTCCAAACCCAACGTACAACCTGCCATGGATGCAATCCGCGACGCTGCGGGTTGTTCGTGGAAAACCGAATAATCTGAACTTTTCGATATGAAAAACTTCAAACTTGTTTTGGCGGCGGTTGCCGCGTTGCTGACCGTGTCGGTTCCGGCCCGCGAGTATCGCGTGGCGCTGGGCGACGTGGCCGCGACGCTGCGTGAGGCGCGGCCCGGCGACCGGATCGTCATCGAGAACGGCGTCTACCGCGACCTGGCGCTGAAATGGCTCGGCCGCGGGACCGAAGGGAAACCCGTCCGCATCGAGGCGGCAACGCCCGGCGGGGTGGAGATCACCGGCGGTTCGACGCTCCGCCTGGCGGGCGAATGGCTCGAAGTGAGCGGTCTCTGCTTCCGCGACGGACAGGCCCCCTCGGGTTCGGTCATCGAGTTCCGCAACGGACGCGAGGTGGCCAACCATTGCCGCCTGACGGAGTGCGTCGTCGACAACTACAACCCTGCGCGGCGCGACATGGCCTACAGCTATATCCTGCTCTACGGACGCCGCAACCGGGTGGACCACTGCTCGCTGATGGGGAAACTCAACCTCGGCGTGACGCTCATCGTGATCCTCAACGAGCCGCGGAGCCAGCAGAATTTCCACCGCATCGACCACAACTGGTTCGGACCGCGCCCGGTCTACGGGTCGAACGGTGCCGAGACGATCCGCGTGGGGACCTCGCAGCAGGCCTACTCGTCGTCGAACACGACGATCGAGGAGAATCTCTTCGACCGCTGCAACGGCGAGGTCGAGGTGGTTTCGATCAAGTCGAGCGACAATGTGATCCGCCGCAACGTCTTCTTCGAGTCGGAGGGTGTGCTGGCTCTGCGTCACGGCGACCGCAATACGGTGGAGGAGAACCTCTTCGTGGGCCACGGCAAACGCAATACGGGCGGTATCCGCGTGGTGAATGCCGGGCACCGGGTGCGCCGCAACACGCTGGTCGGCATTGCCGGCGGGCGCTTCTTCTCGGCGCTGGCACTGATGAACGCCGTGCCCAACTCGCTGCCCAACCGCTACTGTCTGGTCGAGAATGTCGAGGTGACGGACAACACCTTCATCGACTGCTCGAACATCGAATTCGGTACGGGCAAGGACCTCGAACGCACGCTGGCGCCCGAACGGGTGCTCTTCGCACGCAATACGATCGTCAACCGCACGCTCGACGCGCCGTTCATCGCCGTGGACCGCACCGACGGTTTCACGTTCCGCGACAACCGCGTGGCGCTGGCCACGCCGTGTGCGGTCGAGGGGTTCGAGAATGCGGCGCCGCAGCTTCCCGTGCTGCCCTCCGAGGCGGAGATGCGGGCCGGCAAGGGAGCGGCGTGGTATACGCCTGCCGCGCAGACGAAACCGGCGTCCGACCGCATCTACCGGGTGCGGGCCGGTGAGGACCTTCCGGCCGTTGTCGAGCAGGCCGAGGCCGGTTCGGTCGTCGAACTCGCGGATGCAGGCGGCGACTACGCCATTCAGCGTGCGATGGTGGTGCGTGTTCCGCTGACGATCCGCGGCGTGCAGGGCGGCGAACGCCCCGTGGTGCGCTTCAACGGGCAGAAGGGCGACGACATGGTGACCATCGCCGACGGCGGCGAGCTGCACCTCGAAGGGATCGCCTTCTCGGGCCGCCTCGAAGACGGCAAGGCGCTGGCCAAAGCCGGGGTCTCGACGGCCCGCGACATGATCCGCCCCTACAACCTCCGGATCGACAACTGTGAATTCTACAACTTCGGCGAGGGCGGTTTCTTCGCCGTGAAGGGGACCCAGGCCACCTTTGCCGGACGGGTCGAGATCCGCAATTCGTCGTTCCGCGACCTCTCGGGTGACGCCATCAACTACGCTGCCGAACGCGACGACAAGGGGCGTTACAATGCCGACGACATGGTGATCGAGAACTGCTCGTTCCACCGCATCCTCGGCCTGCCGATCAATATCTACCGCGGCGGCAGCGACGAATCGACCGCCGGACCCTATGTCATGATCCGCCGCTGCAACTTCGAGGACTGCTGCAACAAGGAGCGCGGTTCGGTGATGCGGCTCGTCGGGCCGCAGGTGCTCGACATCACGGGCTGCAACTTCTCGAACAGCGGCCGCGGCGGACGTTCGATCCGCCTCGACGAGGCCACCTGGGAGCAGGTTTCCATTTCCGACTGCAACTTCTGGAATGCCGGCGGCATCCTCTCCATGACGGGCCAGGCCGTCCAGGGCAAACTCTATGAACTCGAACCGGCCTATGTCGATGCCGAACATTTCGACTTCGCGCAGCAGGCCGACAGCCCGCTGGCCCGCCTGGGAATCGGCGTAAAAAAGGAATAGAACCATGAAAAAGACGATATTCACCCTCTTTGGAGCGCTGTTGGCGCTCGGTGCCTGGGCGGCGCATCCCTCGCTGATGCTTACGGCCGAAGGGGTTGCCGAGATGCGTGAGGCCCGGGGCAAGGTCCCGGCCTTCGATGCCGCCATGACCCGGACGCTCTCCGGCGCGGATGCCGCGCTGGCCTCGGAAATCGAGGTCCCGCAGCCCCGCGACGGCGGAGGCGGCTATACCCACGAACGCCACAAACTCAACTACTACGAGATGGTCGACTGCGGCATCGCCTGGCAGGTGACCCGCCAGGAGAAGTATGCCCGCCGCGTGGCCGACATGCTGAAGGCTTATGCCGACCTCTATCCGACGCTGGGATTCCATCCCGTCACGCTGTCGAAGACCCCGGGCCGGATCTTCTGGCAGACGCTCAACGAGAGTGTCTGGCTGGTCCACACCTCGATGGCCTACGACTGCGTCTACGACTTCATGACCCCGGCCGAGCGGGCGTATGTCGAGCGGAACCTCTTCCGTCCGATGGCCGACTTCCTGATGAACGGCATGGAGGGCAACCGCGGCAACAACAAGGTCTTCAACAAGATGCACAACCACGCCACGTGGGCCACGTCGGCCGTCGGCATGATCGGCATGACCATGGGCGACGAAGGGCTGGTGCGCAAGGCCCTCTACGGCTCGGATGAAACCGGGAAAAACGGCGGATTCATCCGGCAGCTCGACTACCTCTTCTCGCCGGACGGCTACTTCACCGAGGGGGCCTACTACCAGCGTTACGCCATCTGGCCCTTCATGGTCTTTGCGCAGTGCATCGACCACAACCGCCCCGATCTGAAGATTTTCCAGTACCGTGACGGAATCCTGCTGAAAGCCGTCTCGACGCTCCTCCAGCTGGCTTATGACGGACGTTTCATGCGCTTCAACGACGCGCTGCTGAAGGGCTACGACGCGCAGGAGCTGGTCTATGCCGTGAACATCGCCTACAACGCCGATCCGTCGAACAAACGGCTCCTCGACGTGGCGGCCCGTTATCAGGACTGGGTGCTCCCGACGGATGCCGGTTTTGCCGTGGCGCGCGACATCGCCCGCGGGGAGGCCGAGCCGCTGACCTTCCACAGCGCGCTCTACCGCGACGGCCGCAACGGCGACGAGGGCGGGGTAGCGGTGATCCGCTCGACGGACTCCGCACTGAACAGCGCCGTCTCCTTCAAGGCCACGGCCCACGGCCTGAGCCACGGACACTACGACAAATTGACCTTCGCCTACTACGACAACGGCAACGAGGTGCTCTGCGATTACGGGGCGGCGCGCTGGCTCAACATCGAGGCCAAGTACAAGGGACACTATACGCACGAGAACAAGTCGTTTGCCATGCAGACCGTGGCGCACAACACGCTGGTTGTCGACGAGCGTTCGCACTTCGACGGCAATTACGACGAGTCGATGAAGCACCATTCGGAGATCCGGTTCACCGACTTCTCGCGCCAGGGGGTGCAGATCGTCTCGGCGGAGGAGTGCCATGCGGCTCCGGGCGTGAAGATGCAGCGCACGGTGGCCTACGTCACCACGCCGTTCCTGCAGTATCCGCTGATCCTCGACCTGCTGCGCGCCGAGAGCGCCGAAGAGCACCGCTACGACTATCCGATGTGGTACGGCGGGCACCTCGTAAGCCTCAATTTCCCCTATGAAAAGGCCACGACGGCGATGTCGGCGCTCGGGACGGCCAACGGCTACCAGCACCTCTGGTGCCAGGCCCGGGGGCACAACGAAAAGTCGGCGACGACGACCTTTACGTGGATCGTCGGCGACCGTTTCTACTCGCTCTCGACGGCCACGACCCCCGATACGGAGATGGTGCTTGTCGAATCGGGCGCTTCGGACCCCGATTTCAACCTTCGCACCGAGAAGGGGTATATCATCCGCGAGCAGGGCAAGAAGAACCATACGTTCTTCTCGTCGCTCGAAACCCACGGCACCTATGACCTGCAGGTCGAGCAGTCGGCCAATCTGACCTCCTCGTGCGAGGGCGTGCGGCTCCTGGCCGATACGCCGGAGTACACGGTGGCCGTGGCCGAATACAAGGGCGGGCACCGTGTGACGCTCTGCGTGGCCAACGCTTCGGTCGATGCGACGGCCCGCCACCGTGTCGAAACCTCCGAGGGGCGCTTCGAGTGGACCGGGCCCTGTGATGTGAAACTGAAATGACAAACCTATAAAAATCAGCAAAGATGAAAACACGCAGTGAAACCTATCAGCTCGAAAGCGAGCTGCAGTGGGAGACCCCGGGTCCCGGCATTCAACGTCAGATCATGGGTTACGACGGTCAGTTGATGATCGTGAAGGTGAAATTCGAAAAGGGTGCCGTGGGCACGATGCACGCCCACTACCACAGCCAGGCGACCTATGTGGCCAGCGGGAAGTTCGAGCTCACGATCGGTGACGAGAAGAAGGTCCTGGGTGCGGGCGACGGCTACTATGTGGCTCCGGACGAGATCCACGGATGCGTCTGCCTCGAACCGGGCATTCTGATCGACACCTTCTCGCCCCACCGGGAGGATTTTCTGAAAAAGTAACCGTAAAACTGCTGCCTGAATGAAAATCAAAGGATTGAGATGGATCGTCCTGGCGTTGATCGCCATCGTGACGATCATCAACTACCTCGACCGCGGGACGCTCAACTACATGTGGGTGGCCAACACGAAGGTGGTCTGCGCGGCGGGCGACTACACCTACGATGCCGCAGCCGACACCTATGCGGTGGAGTCCGAGGGCAAGGCCCTGACGCTCGCGGGCGACGAGGTGACGAAACTCCCCGACGGCGCCATCGAGTATGTGAAATACGGCGGTATCGCCAAGGAGCTTGGGCTGATCGATGCCTCGGCATCGGCCGAAGAGCAGCAGCGCCAGGCCAAAAACCTGCTGGCCGTCATCACGATGTTCTTCATGGTGGCCTACGGCGTGAGCCAGCTCGTCTCGGGCAAGATCTACGACCGGATCGGTACGCGGCGCGGATTTACCCTTTCGGCGATTCTGTGGGGCGGCGCCGATGCGCTGGCCTCGCTGGCTTCGGGGCTCAAGTCGCTGACCTTCTTCCGCGTGCTGCTCGGACTGGGCGAGGCGGGGCCGTGGCCCGGGACCACGAAGTCCAATGCCGAATGGTTTCCGCAGAAGGAACGGGCTCTCGCCCAGGGTGTTTTCGGCGCGGCCGCTTCGGTCGGGTCGATCATTGCTCCGGTGTTGATCCCGATGCTCTTCCTGGCCTTCGGCTGGCGGGTGACCTTCGCTGTGGTCGGTTCACTGGGCATCATCTGGGTGATCCCCTGGCTCATTATCAACAAGAAGGGACCCAAGGAGCACCCCTGGATCACCGAAAAGGAGCGCGACTACATCCTCACGGGCCAGCCCGAATGCCGCGTGTCGTGCGATACGGCCAAGTCGTGGGGCACGCTGCTCAGTGAGCGCAAGAACTACGCCGTGATTCTGGGCCGCTTCTTCCTCGACCCGATCTGGTGGATGTTCGTGACGTGGCTCCCGATCTATCTGATCGAGGTCTTCAATCTGGATATCAAGCAGATCGCCATGTCGGCCTGGGTGCCCTACGTGGGCGCCGCCATCGGGTCGGTGGCCGGAGGCTGGTTCTCGGGACTCTTGATCAATCACGGGAAAACGGTTAACTTTGCACGTAAGGCCGCGATGATCGTCGGATCGTGCTTCATCATCCCGGGCATGGCGCTGGCCGCCACGGCTTCCTCGGCGACGATGGCCGTCATCATGATGGCCTTCATCCTGGGCGGTTATCAGTTCGTGATGACCAACATCCAGACCCTCGCCAGCGACTTGCAGACCGGCAAGGCCGTCGGTTCGCTCGCCGGACTGGGCGGCGCATCGGCCGTGCTGGGTACCATCATCTCGATCCTCTGTATCCCCTACCTGACGCAGAGCGGCGACTGGACGTCGTTCTTCATCCTCGGAGCGGCTCTGGTTCCGGCGTGCCTGCTGTGCGTCTTCCTTTTCGGTGGACGGATCGAGCAGTTGACGAAGTGATACGAATCCCGGCCGGATACCTCCCTGCGGGAGGCCCTTGCCGGAGCATTCCAAAGAAAAAAACGTTATACACGAAAACCTTTTTAAATTAAAAAAGATGAGACTGACTGGAAAAGTTGCCGTCGTAACGGGCGGCGCGCGCGACCTGGGTCGTGCAATTTCGGTGAAACTGGCCGGTGAGGGCGCCAAGGTATGCCTGAACTATTTCGACAATCCGGACGATGCCCAGAAGACCCTGGAGATGATCAAGGCCGAGGGTGGCGAGGCCATCGCCGTACAGGGAGACATGACGAAGGCCGCCGACGTGAAGAACCTCTTTGCCAAGGCCGGCGAGGCTTTCGGCGGCAAGGTGGACATCCTGGTGAACGTCGTGGGCGGCATCGTGGGCCGCAAACTCATCACCGAGCAGGACGAGGCCTGGTATGACTTCCTGATGGACGTCAACATGCGTTCGGTATTCCTCTGCACGCGCGAGGTGGTTCCGATGATGCCCCGCGGCGGTTCGATCATCAACTTCTCGTCGCAGGCTGCCCGCGACGGCGGCGGCCCGGGTGCTTCGGTTTACGCCACGGCGAAGGCTGCCGTGATGTGCCACACGCGCGCCATGGCCAAGGAACTCGGCCCGCAGGGGATCCGCGTCAACGCCCTGGCTCCGGGTATGATCAACACGTCGTTCCACGACCGCTTCACGAAGCCCGAGGCTCGTGAGAACCTCCACCACACGGCTCCGCTGCGCCGCGAGGGCGAGGCTTCGGAGGTTGCCGACCTGGTATGCTACCTGGCCAGCGACGAGTCGAGCTACCTGACCGGTACGAACATCGACATCAACGGCGGTACGCTCTTCTCGTAGCGGATTCCGAAGTTTTTTCGAGCAGGGCGGACGGGCTTTCCCGAAAGGGTCTCGTCCGCCCTTTTTACAACCATTGCAACGATGAAACGCATTCTTTTTCTGGCACTCTGCACGGCGGCGCTCTTTCCGGTCCGTGCGCAATACTCGTTCGACGGGGAGCTGCTCGACCGCCTGACGGATGCTTACAGGGATGGCGATCCGCGGGCCGTGAAGGCGGTCGGGGCGGTTGCCGCGGCTGCGGAGGAGGAGCTGCTCGGCATGGAGCCGCTGACCGTGACGGCCAAGACGACGCTGCCGCCAAGCGGTGACCGGCGTGACTACATGTCGTTGTCGCCCTACTGGTGGCCCGATCCCGAGAAACCCGACGGACTGCCCTATATCCGGCGTGACGGCGAACGCAACCCCGAAGTCTACGACTGTCCCGAACGGGTCAACGGCGACCGGCTGGGAGTTGCGGCGCGGACCTTGTCGGTCCTCTACCGCGTGACGGGCGACGAACGCTATGCCGCGAAGTGTGCCGAGCTGCTGCGGACGTGGTTTCTCGACCCGGAGCTGGGCATGAACCCCAATATGACCTATGCCCAGTTGATCCGGGGCCGTTCGACGATCCGCGGAACGGGAATCATCGATTCGCGGCGCATGGCCTTTGCGCTGAATGCCGCCCAGTTGATCGATGCGTCGCCGTCGTGGACCGATAGCGACCGGCGGGAGCTGCGCGAGTGGGCGCGGGCGTTTCTCTACTGGCTGGAGCACAGCGTCAACGGGCGGAAGGAGCTCCATGCGGCGAACAACCACGGGTTGTGGTACGATGCCATCCGGCTGATGACGGCCCGGGCCGCGGGTCTCGACGACCGGGTGCGGGAAATTGCCGTGGAGTCCGTGCAGCCGCGCTTCGCGGGGCAGGTGGCCGAGGACGGCACGCTTCCCGAGGAGCTGGTCCGCACACTGTCGCTGCACTACTCGACCTTCGTGCTCGAAGCCCTCTCGACAGCCCGCAACGTGGCCCGCACCGAGGGTGTGGAGCTGTGGGAGATGCCCGAGGCCCAGCGGGCGCTGACGTATCTGTTGCCCTACTACGAAAATCCCGAAACGTGGCCGTGGCCGCAGATCGCACCCTTTGCACAGCGCCGCGGTGCCGCCCTGCTTTACGAGGCGGGCCGGGCGCTCGGACGCGCGGAGTGGGTCGAGGCGGCCCGCCGGATCGGCTTCCACACCTCGAAGGCCGATTTCGAATCGATGCTCCATTTCGAATTGCAGTAACCCGGCACCTCTTCGGAGATGAAAATACCGGCAAACCCGAAAGGGCTTGCCGGTATTTTTTGCCGGATGGACGACGCCGTTTATTCCCGGTCGGAGCGGAAGGGGATGACGGGCAGTCCGTATGTGTTGCAGAGCGAGGTCGGCGTGTAGTTGTGGAAGGCGTAGCGCACGGCCACGGGCTCCTTCACGGCCTCGGATGTCACCTCGACAATGGGTTTCGAGAGGACGACCCTCCCTTCTGCGGGATGGAATACGCCATCCTTGCCGGCGAGTTCGAATCCCGGGACGGCCACGTGTTGCGGCGTCAGTCCGTAGCGGGCATTCTCGAACGTGACCACGGCCTTTCCCTTCTCGAACTTCACCTCCTGGACGCGAACTGCAGACCAGCAGTTCGCCCGTATGCCGTAGGCCCGGATCATGGCTTCTGCCGCCAGCCGCTCGCCCACCTCGCGCTTTCTGCGGGGATGGATCGTCAGCTCTTCGCCCAGGTCGGTCGTGGCGATCATCGCCGAATTGGGAATCAGCTCCAAGGCATCGCTCTGCGCCTCCATGATCAACACGCCGTCGGTTGCTGCGGCATCGTTGTAGAAGTAGGGTGCGATCTGCACGTAGAGGAACGGCATCCGGTTCTGCGTGTCGCCCCATTCGGCGCGCCAGAAACGGACCATCTCCTGCATCAGCCGGGCATAGATCCCGGCCTCCTTGCGGTTCGATTCGCCCTGGTACCAGGCAAACCCGCGCGCCGTGTAACCGGCTACGGGCGCGATCAGCCCGTTGTAGAGCAGGCCGCACTTGGCACGCTGCTGGATCTTCGGATTGGCATTGATCGCCTCTACGTCATAGCCCAGCGTGCGGAGCGAGGCGGGATCCATCCACGCCTCGATCTTCGAGCCGCCCCAACTCGTCGAGACGATGCCGACCGGCACGTCGAGCGCAGCGTTGAGCGTCTGTGCGAAGTAGTAGGCCGCAGCGCTCATCAGTTGGGCCGTAGCGGGGGAGGGGATCTCCCATCGGGCGTTGTCGAACGTGCGTTGCGGTGTTTCGGCCTCCTTCTTGGGGAGCGTGATCATGCGGATGCGGTCGCGGTCGCGGTTCGATTCGAGGATCGTGCGCAGCGATCCCTCGACGGGTTGTCCCGTATAGCCGCGCAGGGGCATGTACATGTTCGACTGCCCGGAGCAGATCCACACCTCGCCGATCAGGACGTTGGAGAGCGTTACCTCCGAGTCTGCGTCGCGGACGGTGAGCTGCTGCGGTTCGTACGATCCGGCCGGAGTCTCGATCTCGGCCGTCCAGCGGCCTTCGGAGACCTCGACACGCAGGGGCGTTTCGCTCCACGAGACGGAGAGGTTGACCTCCCGCTGGTCGGAATCACCCCAGATGCGGACCTTCTGCTGCTGTTGCAGCACCATGTTGTCGCCGAAGATGGCTGGCAGGGTCACCTTGGCCCGGGCGGTCATCGCCGCCGGAATGGCCAGAAGCAGGAATAATGCCCGTCTCATGCCGCTCAGAGGTTTTCAGTCAGGAAATCCACCGTTTTGAAGAAGACCTCCTCCATCTTGTCCGAGGCCTTGGCGCTCAGGTTGTGGTCGTAGTTTTCGAGCACCTGCAGGTCGACCTTCGCACCTCGTTTCGAAAGGGCTTCGGCGAAGGCCTTGCTCTGCGAACACTCGACCGTGATGTCGGCCGTGCCGCAGAAGAGCAGCGCTGCCGGGGCGTTCTTTTTCGGGACGAGGTTCACGGGCGAAGCGGCGTGCAGCACCTTCGCATCGCGGTTGCAGAAGTAACCGATGCGCTGGGGGTCTTTCGAACGCTGGCAGATGGCGGCGGTTTCGAGGTCGTAGATGCCCGAATAACCGACGAAAACCTTCGCTCCGTGGGTGCGCATGGCTCCCACGGCCGCGAGATGCGCTCCGGCCGAGTTGCCGACGAATCCGATCCGCGCGGGGTCGATGTTCAGCTCCGCGGCGTGCTTGCGCAGGTACTCCACGGCGGCCAGCACGTCGTCGATCGATACCTCGACTGTAGCGCCCGGCTGCGGGGCCAGCGTATAGGCGATGCGCACGCCCGTCACGCCCTTCTGTTTGGCCATGTACTGCGAGAGGGTGCGCAGGGCGCCGTTGTTGCCGCGGGCCCAGCCTCCGCCGTGACAATAGATCACCACGGGCGTGGGCTTTTCGCTCACGGCCATGTCCACGGCCATCTGCAGTTCATAGCCGTCGTGCGTGCGGTAGACGAACTCGCGCACCTCGACACCCTTGTAATCGCTCGTCTGCAGGCGTTCGCGTTCGTAGGTGTAGGGTTCGAGCAGCCCTTCGACTTTCGAGAGGTCGATCAGTTTGGCATAACGGGCCTCGTTGATGAGCGAGTAGCTGCCGTCGGGGTTTTTCGAAAGCTTCATCGAGTAGCGGTTGGTGACCTGCTGGGCCGAAGCGCTCCATACTGTGGCCAGAAGTAGGGCCAGGAGGATTTTTTTCATTGTTTTCAGGTTCTGGATTAAGATTTTTTTACTACTTTTGTTGGGGTTCGGAAATTGGTTAACCAAAATTGAACGCCCACAAAGATAACCGATTGCAACCAAAAAAACAAGCGATGAAACGATTAATTTTATTGATTTTGCTGCTCTCAGGGACGGTCTGCCCGATGTGTTCGGGGAGTACCTCCGGCGGGTATGAGCCGGATCCCTCGACACCGTCGGAACCTTCGGATCCGGATCCCGAAACGCCGCTGCGCGAGGGAGAACTCCGCGCCGACGGCAATACGGCGGGCACCTATGCGCTGATCACCTCGTGCGGCTACAACTACGAGACGCCCGACACCTCGGGCGCACACGCCGAGGCGCCGTTCCAGCATATCCGTCAATCCTACGACGAGACGCTCGGGCGATATGTCTTTGACTTCTACATCCATGTCGAGAACGACGATGACCGCGGCAAACCCAACGTCACGGACCGTCAGCGCAACGAGATCAAGACCGATGCGAAGTCGCCGGAGTCGATGGTCGGCCAGGTCGGCGACGAAATGGTTGTCCGGTGGAAATTCTGCCTGCCGGAGGGAATGCAGACGACGAAGAATTTCTGTCACGTGCACCAGATCAAGGGCATCGACAATTCGGAGGGGACGGCCGATGTGGGCAATCCGCTCATCACCTTTACGGCCCGCACGCTCTCGAACGGCAAGCAGGAGCTGCAGGTGATCTACGTGGGTCCGACCTCCGCCGCTACGGGAAATGTCTATCTGGCGCGAGTCCCGCTGTCGGATTTTCTGGGAGAGTGGGTCGAGGCCGAGGAGCGTCTGGTCTGCGGCATGGAAGGCAGCTACGAAGTGACGGTCAAACGACTCTCCGACGGCAAGGAGTTGATCTCGGTTCCTCGTCAGACGCGGGCTGTCTGGCGTGAGGGATCGACGGGCATGCGTCCCAAATGGGGCATCTACCGCAGTTTCGGGGAGGAGGGATCGCTCAAGCCTCAGTTGCGGGACGAGATTCTGCGTTTTGCCGATTTTTCAGTCGAAAAGGTTGTCAGATAATTTTGGTTTAATTGGTTTTTTTTACGACCTTTGCGCTGCAAACCGTAAATAAACTCTGCCATGAATTATTCGCCCAATATCAAACAAGTGGAAACTGTTCTCAAATATATCAAGGAGCAACTCTACTCCGGGCGTCTTCAACCTGGAGAGCGTTTGCCGGCCGAACGCCGTTTGGCCGAGAAACTGGGGGTAGGACGTGCCCACGTGCGTGCGGCGTTCCAGAAACTCGAATTTTACGGTATCGTGCAGACCTTCCCGCAAAGCGGAACGGTTGTCGCTCAGGAGAAGATGCAGGTCCTGGAACGCATGATCACCGATGCCCTGCAGATCGAACAGTACGATTTCGCGTCGTTGGTCTATGTGCGGGAGCTGCTCGAAATCGAAGCCGTAAAGCTCTGCGCCCGGAACCGGACGGTGGAGGATCTGGCGGTTATCGAGGCGGCCCTGAAGGAGTGCGAGGAGAAGTTCTATACCGATGAACGGGTTTCGAAGGACTTCGCCTACCATCAGGCTTTGGCTCGCGGAGCGCACAATCCGGTGATTGCGTCGCTGCTGCTCGTCATTACGCCCGACGTTTTGCGCTACTACCAGCGTTACCGGGTCTGCTCGGTGCCTTCCGAGGAGGTCTGCTTCGAACATCGGGAGTTGCTTCGCTATGTGCGTGAGCAGGATGAGGAGGGAGTTGCCGAAATGTTGCGGCGACATCTGAAATCGCTGCGGGAGTTCGCCGCGACGAGCAACGACCAGAACCATTTCCTTGAGTAGCCGGGGCCGGGAGCCGGGGGGGCCGGGAGGTCAGGAAACCGGGAAGTCGACGGGCCGGGAGCAGTGAGGTCAGGAAACCGGGAAGTCGGGAGGTTGGGAAACCGGGAGGTCGACGGGCTGGTGACCGGAAAACCGTGGCCGAAGAACGAAAAACGGAGTGTCTCGCAGACAGAGACACTCCGTTTTTCATAGGGGCTGTTTTGAACCCGGACTTATGCTTCGGATTGCGTGCGGAGCCATGTTTCCAGCACTTCGGGCATCTCCACCTCCGAGGAGTGGACCGATGCCAGCAGCTCCCGGCCTTGCGGCGTCAGCGAATAGAAGACCTGCCGCCGGTCCCGGCAACACATTTCACGCACGGCCAACCCTTTCGATTCGACCGTGCGGAGCACCTTCGACATGTTCGAGGGGGTGAGCCCCAAGGCTTCGCCCAACTCGCCGGGGCACATCCGCTCGCTTCCGGAGAGGGTGCACAACGTCATTCCTTCGTTCAGCGAGATGCCGTAATGCGCCTCGAAATCGGCTTCGAAGCGCATGACGGCCCGCTGCAGGTCGCGGATCTTGCAGAGCCTATCCATGCCGTTCGGCTTTGTAGACGGCCTGCCTGCCGCAATGTTCCATACATTTGCCGCACTCGATGCAGAGCGCCGGGTCGATCTTCGGCAGCGAAAATCCCTCCTGCGAGATGGCCCCCACGGGACAAATCGCAATCAACGGGCAGCGGTGGTTCTGGGGACAGCGCCCCGGATCGATCGTGAGTGCCATTACTTGCCGAGCATTACGTCGTCAATGGCCTTTTTGAGCATGGCTTTGGGCAGGGCCCCCTGTGCCATCTGCGGCTTGCCCTCCATCGGGATGAAGAGCAGCGTCGGGATCGAGCGGATGCCGAACGCTGCGGCCAGCTCCTGCTCCTCCTCGGTGTTGACCTTGTAGATGTAGATTTGGTCTCCGTATTCGGCGGCCAGCTCCTCCAGGACCGGAGCCAGTGCCTTGCAGGGTCCGCACCACGAGGCGTAGAAGTCGACCAGTGCGGGTTTGTCTCCCAGATATTTCCACTCCGTGGGATTCTTTTCGTAGTCGGCGACTCGTTTCAGAAAGTCGGCCTTGGTCAATGCAATCGTGTTCATTGTCTCTGTTTTTTGTGTTTTTTCTACGTTTTTCTCTTTTTGTTTGTCGTTGTTGCGGGCATCCCCGGTCGTTACGACCGCAAGCATCCCGATAATCAGAAGCAGTTTTTTCATGGTTTTCGTGGTGTTTCTGACCTTTCTGTCTGTTCCGTGACTTTGTTCTTTTTTATTGCTGTCTCTTTTTCTCCATGTTGCCGTCGGCGCGGAGTTCTCCCTTTTCAATTATCCATTCTCCCTATTCTTAACGGCTCGGTCTGTTTCCCGGTTTCCGTATCAATAACGGTGCAAAGGTGGGAATTATTTTCCTATAAAACAAATTTCCATAGGAAAATATTTCCGAACGGTGTAAAAAATCCTCTCATGCAAGGGGATTTTTCCGTAAGATCCGCAGCCGGGCCAATCAGAGGTGAGACCTGAAATCCCGGGCGGGGCCGATCCCATGCGGGGAACTTTTCGGAAGCCCCGCGGCCCCACCCCTGGCCGGGCCGGTTCCCGAAATGCTTATTCCAGGTAAATCAATACGTTCCCGCTGATCTGCTGGAGGGAAATTTCGCAGAGTTTCGTATTGTACTGCGCCGTGAGGATTCGCTCTTCGGCATCCAGCAGGCTCTTCTGCGCCTCGCGCATCTCGATGCCCGGGAGGTCGCCCAGACGGTAGCGCTCCATGGCGATTTCGTAGTTTTCGCGGGCCGCCACGAGGTTGTCCTCCTCCAGCAGGATCACCTCCAGGTTGTTGCGGTAGGCCTGCCAGAAGTTCGACAGGTCGGCGCGCAGCGACAATTCCAACTGTTGGCGGGTCAATTCCGCATTCTCGACGTCGATCCGGGCATTGCGCTGTTCGCGTCGGCGGTTTCCGTCGAAGAGCGTGAATCCCACCGAGATGCCGGCATTCAACCCGAGGGTTCCGCGCGAACGGTTGGTTCCCGTTCCGTAGTGGTTGTAGGTGTATCCGTATCCGGTCGAGAGGTTTACGTAGGGGTAGTTCCGGGCCCGGAGGATCTTCAGGTCGAGTTCCGCCACGGCGGTGTCATGTCCGGCCATGAGCAGCGAGGCGTTGGTCGAAAGGGTCCGTTCGAGGAGTTCGTCCCAGTCGAGGGCATCGTTGACGCGGATCACCGAATCCTGAACGGCAATCCTTCGGTCGAGGTTTTCATGGGCCAGGAGTTCGTTGATGCGGATGCGCGAGGCGGTGACAACCTCCTGCTGGGACATGTACTGCGAGCTGTCGGCATTGAAGTCCACCCGGGCCTGCAGCAGGTCGAGGCGCGAGAAGTTTCCGACGCGGAAGCGCTCTTCGGAGATGCGCAGGCGCTCGCGCGAGAGTATCACCGCATTGCGGAAGTTCTGCAGCCGCAGGGTCTGTTGGAGGTAGTTGTAGTATTCGGCCGTGAGGCTGGCCATGAAGTCCTCGATGGTGATACGGGTCTTCAGGGCTCCCATCTGCTGCAGCTCCTTGAGCCGTTTGTAGTTGGTGCGGATGCGGAATCCGTCGAAGAGCGCCCAGTTTACGGTGACGCCCACACTGGCCGTCTGGTCGTAGACATTGGTTTCGGAGGTGTCGCTTCCGTCGCGGAGCGTCGTCGAGCGGGTGTTGTCCCACGTCCCGGTGTATCCGGCCGAGAGGTCCACGGTGGGCAGCATCCCGGCATTGGCGGCCGTGGCGTTGTTGTCGCTGATGCGTTCGTCGTTGCGGACGATGCGCACGTCGTAGTTGCGTTCGAGTCCGATCTCCAGGCAGCGGCGCAGCGTCAGGGGTTCGTTTTCGGGGAAGTCCGGAGCGTTTTTCGTCTCCAGCCCCGGGGCCTCCTGGGCCAGCGCGGCGCTCCAGACTGCCAACAGACCGATTGTCAGAATGATGCGTTTCATGCCTTTACTTTTTCGATTTCTTGCTCCGGTCTGTCGACACGTAGCTGTAGATGGCCGGGACGATGTAGAGTGTCAGCAGCGTCGAGACCACCATGCCGCCCACGACGGCCACACCCATGGCGACACGTCCCGCGGCTCCTTCTCCCGAGGCGACGGCCAGGGGCAACATGCCCAGGATGGTCGAGGCACTGGTCATCAGAATGGGACGCAGACGCTGCTGGGCCGCCTCCTCGATGGCGAGGAGCTTGTTGATGCCGGCCTCCTGCTTTTGGTTGGCGAACTCGACGATCAGGATACCGTTCTTGGCCACCAGGCCGATGAGCATGATGATGCCGATCTGGCTGAAGATGTTCATGGTCTGGTCGGCGTTCCACATGAAGACCAGGGCTCCGGCGATGGCCAGCGGCACGGTGAGCATGATGACCAGCGGGTCCTTGAAGCTCTCGAACTGCGCCGCGAGGATCAGGTAGATGAGCACGATGGCCAGGATGAAGGCGAACATCAGGCTCGACGAACTCTCGCGAAACTCCTTCGAGTCGCCGGCCAGCGCCGTGCGGAAATCGTCGCCGAGGGTTTCGGCGGCGATGCGGTCCATCTCGTCGAGTCCCTGCCCGATGGTCTTTCCCTTGGCCAGACCGGCCGAAACGGTAGCCGAGAGGAAGCGGTTGTAGTGGTAGAGTTTCGGCGGGGCGACGTTCTCCACCAGCGAGATGAGGTTGTCCATCTGGATCATCTCGCCCTTGTCGCTGCGCACGTAGATCGAGCGCAGATCGGAGGGTTTGTTGCGCTGCTGGCGGTTGATTTCGGCGAGGATCTCATACTGCTTGCCGTTCATGTAGAAGTAGCCGAGGCGCTGTCCGCTCAACCCGTACTGGAGGGTCTGTGCGATGTTGCGCGTCGAGACGCCCAGCAGGTTGGCCTTGTCGCGGTTGACCTCGATGCGCACTTCGGGCTTGCTGAACTTCAGGTCGACGTCGGCCATCTGGAACACGGGGCTTTCGTAGACCTTGCGCATGAACTCGGGCAGCACCTCCTGCAGGCGTTCGAGCGAGGTGGCCTGCAGCACGTACTGTACGGGCATGTTGCTGCGGCGTCCTCCGAAGGTGCTCTGCTGTTGGACGAAGGCCCGGGCCTTGGTCTTCGAGCGCACGGCGGCGGAGATCTGTTCGGCGATCTCCATCTGCGAGCGTTTCCGGGTGGCGATGTCCGTCAGGGAGACGCGGATGTTTCCCGAACCGCTCGACACGCGGCCCATGACCGATTCGGCTTCGGGGACGAGCGAGTCGACCAGCCGGTTGATGTCTTCGGTGTAGTCGCGGATGTATTCGTAGGTGGCGCCCTCCGAACCGCGGGTGTTGATGGTGATCTGCGAACGGTCCTCCAGGGGAGCCATCTCGGCGGGGATCGAACCCCAGAGCCAGCCGATGAGCGCGAGGGTCAGCGCCACGATCGGGAGTGCGAGCCAGCGGCGGCGAAGGAACGAGGCGAGCGTCGAGCTGTAGAAACGGTTGAGCCAGACGAAGAAGGGTTCGGTTTTGGTGTAGAACCAGTTTTTCTTCTCCTGGTGGACGAGGAGTTTGGTGGCCAGCATCGGGGTGATGGTCAGGGCAGCGAAGGTCGAGATGATGACGGCGCCGGAGATCACCATGCTGAACTCGCGGAAGAGGCGTCCGGTGGTACCCTCCATGAAGACGATCGGGAAGAAGACGGCGATGAGCGTCACGGAGGTGGAGATCACGGCGAAGAAGATCTCCTTGGCGCCGTCGATTCCGGCTTCGAGGGGCGTCATGCCGCGTTCGATGCGGATGTAGATATTTTCGGTCATGACGATGGCGTCGTCGACGACCAGACCGACCGAGAGCACGACGGCGAGCATCGAGAGGACGTTGATCGAGAATCCCGCGGCATACATGATGAAGAACGTACCGATCAGCGAGACGGGGATCACGATGCAGGGGATGAGCGTTACGCGCCAGTTGCGCAGGAAGAGGAAGATGATGATGATCACCAGCACGAAGGCCTCGTAGACGGTCTGTTTCACCTCGTCGATCGAGGCGCGGATGAAGCGCGTGTTGTCGAACCCGTAGGAGGTCACGACATCGTCCGGGAGGTCCTTCTTCATGGTCTCCATGCGCTCGTAGACGGCGTCGGCAATCTCGATGTGGTTGGCGCCCGGCTGCGGAATGACGACGACGCCCACCATCGGGATGCCGTTCATCTTCATGTAGCTGCGCGTATCCTGCGGGCCGAGTTCGGCGCGCCCGACATCGCTCAGGCGGATGATGCGGTCGGCCTCTTCGCGGACCACCAGGTCGTTGAACTCCTGGGTGGTGTGCATGAGACCCAGGGTGCGGATCGTCAGCTCGGTGGTGTTACCCTCGATGCTGCCCGAGGGGAGTTCGACGTTTTCGCGGTCGAGGGCATCCTTGATGTCCGAGGGGGTGATGCCGTATCCGGCCATCTTCGCAGGGTCGAGCCACAGGCGCATCGAGTAGCGCTTCTCGCCCCAGATCTGCACGCCGCTGACGTCGCTGATGGTCTGCAGTTGCTCCTTGACCGTGAGGTCGGCGATTTCACTCAGTTCGAGCAGCGAGCGCTTGTCGCTCTGGATCGTGACCATCAGGATCGGCGTGGCGTCGGCATCGGCCTTCGTCACGGTCGGGGGGTCGCAGTCGCGGGGCAGGTAGCGCTGGGCGCGTGAGACTTTGTCGCGCACGTCGTTGGCGGCGGTTTCGAGGTCCACCGAGAGCTCGAACTCCACGGTGATGCGGCTCTGTCCCTGCTGGCTGGTGCTCGACAGCGAGCGGATGCCCGGGATACCGTTGATGTTCTGTTCGAGGGGTTCGGTGATCTGGTTCTCGATCACGTCGGCATTGGCCCCGGGGTAGGAGCACTGCACGGAGATGATCGGGTTGTCGACGCTCGGGTATTCGCGCACGCCGAGGGAGGTGTATCCGATGAAGCCGAACAGAAGGATGATGATCGTCATCACGGACGACAGTACGGGCCTCCGGATGCTGAGTTCGGAAATGTTCATGCGGCGGAGGTTTTAATCGATATTGTCGAGTGTGACGGGCAGTCCTTCCCGGAGTTGGAGTGTTCCGGAGGTGATGAGCGTATCGCCCACGCTGAGCCCGTTGATGATCTGGATGCTCGATTCGGTGCGCAGTCCGGTGGTGACCTCGACGGCATGGGCCTTCCCGTTGCGGTAGAGGAAGACCTTGTCGATGCCCATTTCGGGGACGATGGCTTCGGTGGGCACGGCGATGGCGTCGGGGATCTCGTGCATCCGGATCTGGACCGTGGCGAAGCGCCCGGGCATCAGCCGTCCCCGGGCATTCGGGTAGCGGGCGCGCACGGCGAGCGTGCGGGTCGTGACGTCGACCTGCGTCTCGGTGGCATAGACTTCGGCCTCGAAGCGCTCCTGGCGCCCCTCGATGGTGAATGAGAGCCTTGTTCCGGGCCGGATCTGGCTGGCGTAGCGCTCCGGGACGAAGAAGTCGATCTTCAGGGGGGATATTTTCGTGAGTTTGGCCACCACGACCGATGGCGAGGCATAGGCCCCTTCGCTGACGTTGCGCAGACCGATGATTCCGTCGAACGGTGCGCGGAGTTCGGTCAGGGCGATGTTGGACTTCACGATGTCTATATCGGCGTTGAGCATGGCCAGCTCGGTGCGGGCCTGTTCGAAGGCCTCCTGGCTCACGGCGTCCTTTTCGAGCAGGGCGCTCTGGCGGTAGACGCGGTCTTCGGCGAGTTTGAGCTGGGCTTCGTAGCGCGAGAGCTGGGCCAGCAGCGGTTTGTCGTTCACCTTGGCCAGCAGTTCTCCCTTGCGGACGGCGGCGCCTTCCTGGAAGTTGATGGCGACGATCTTTCCGGAGGTTTCGAACGAGAGGTCGACCTCTTCGTCGGGCAGGAGGTTGCCGACGGTAGTGATTCCGTCGGTGAGGGGCTGCGGGCGGATGATTACGCCGTTGACGTTGAGGATGTTTTTCGAGCGGGGAGAGACCGTCCGGGTAACCTCTTCTTCGTTTGTCGAACGGTTGGCATAGTAGTTATAGATACCCAGTGCCGCACAGAATACCGCCAGAATGATGGCCGTAATGATCCACTTCTTCTTTTTGTTCATCGTCGATGAGTGAGCTTTGGTGTTGGAGATTGGTGACAAAGATACGATTTTGTGCCGGAAAATAAATAAAATTTTCTGTTTTTATTCGTCCGGAGGACGATTCCGGCAAGGAATATACAGAAACAGGTATTTTTTCCCTATCTTTGTCGTTAAGGTCCGGACGTCTGGAAACTTTTGCCGTCGGGAATGTGCCTGTGATCCTATTTTTTCATAAAATAACCCTAAAAACCAATGAAACTACAAATCCTTTCCGCTTTTGTGCTGCTGTGCGCCGGGGAACTGGCGACCGTCCGGGGGGCTGTTCCCGAAGATGCCTGGCGCGATGCGCAGGTCAATGCGATCAACCGCCTTCCGATGCACGCCTCGTTCTTCGCCTACGAAAATGCGGAGCTGGCCCTCCGGGGCGAAAAAAGCGCTTCGGAGCGTTTCCTGTCGCTCAACGGCGACTGGAAATTCGCCTGGGCGAAGAATGCCGACGAGCGCCCGACGGATTTCTACCGGACGGACTACAGCGACGGACATTGGGGGACGATGCCCGTGCCGGGGCTCTGGGAGGTGAACGGCTACGGCGATCCGCTCTATGTGAATACCGGATATGCGTGGCGCGAGCAGTTTTCGAACAATCCGCCCGAGGTGCCCGTGGAGGAGAACCACGTGGGTTCCTACCGTCGCGAGATCGAGATCCCCGCTTCGTGGAAGGGACGCCAGATCATTGCTCATTTCGGGTCGGTGACGTCGAACATCTCGCTGTGGGTCAACGGCTCGTTCGTGGGCTACAGCGAGGACAGCAAACTCGAAGCCGAGTTCGATATCACGCGCTACGTCCGGCCCGGTCGCAACCTCCTGGCATTCCAGGTTTTCCGCTGGTGCGACGGTTCGTACCTCGAGGACCAGGATTTCTGGCGCCTGAGTGGTGTGGGGCGCGACTGCTACCTCTATTCGCGGGAGCGGGAGCATCTCGTGGACGTGCGTTATACGGCCTCGCTGGGGGATGATTTCTCGCGCGGGGTGCTGAATGCCGACCTGGAGCTTTCGGCCGCGGCCAGGGGCAGCGAGGTCGTTCTTACGCTCACGGACCCCGACGGCGGTGTCGTGGCGGAGCAGAGCCGGAAGATCGCATCGGCCCGTGAACGGATGACGCTGGAGGTGGAGGCTCCGCGGCTGTGGTCGGCCGAGACGCCCGAACTCTACCGCCTGGGAGTTTCGCTCCGTTCGGCGGGGCGCGAGGTCGAGGCCGTCGATCTGGGTGTGGGTTTCCGCAACGTGGAGATCCGCGACGGGCAGCTGCTGGTCAACGGCCGGCCGGTGCTGATCAAGGGTGTCAACCGGCACGAGATGGATCCCGACAACGGCTACTACGTCTCAGAGGAGCGGATGCTGCAGGATATCCGGCTGATGAAGCAGGCCAACGTGAACGCCGTGCGGACGTGCCACTATCCCGACGACAGCCGCTGGTACGAACTCTGCGACGAGTACGGGTTCTACGTCGTGGCGGAGGCCAATATCGAGTCGCACGGCATGGGTTACGACGAGCGGACCCTGGCGCGCAACCCGCTCTTCCGCGAGGCACACCTTGAACGCAACCGCCGCAATGTGGTCCGGAATTTCAACCATCCGTCGGTGATCGTCTGGTCGCTGGGCAACGAGGCGGGCGACGGCGAGAACTTCACGGCCTGCTACGAGTGGATCAAGTCGTTCGATCCGTCGCGTCCGGTACAGTACGAACGAGCCCTGGGCGGCGACAATACGGACATCATGTGTCCGATGTACTGGGATTACGAACGCTGCGAGCAGTATGCCGCGAACAATCCGCGCAAACCGCTGATTCAGTGTGAGTATGCCCATGCGATGGGAAATTCCGAAGGCGGGTTCCGGGAGTATTGGGACCTGATCCGCAAATATCCGTCGTATCAGGGCGGCTTCATCTGGGACTTCGTGGACCAGTCGCTGCGCGTGAAACGCAACGGGCACTGGATCTACGCCTACGGCGGGGATTTCAACCCCTATGACGCCAGCGACAACAACTTCTGCGACAACGGTCTGATCTCGCCCGACCGGTGTCCGAACCCCCACTACGACGAGGTGGCCTTCCAGCACCAGTCCGTCTGGACGCGGGCCGTGGATCTGCCCGCGGGCCGTGTTGCCGTGTATAACGAAAACTTCTTCCGCGACCTGTCGAACTGTTCGCTGACGTGGACGCTGCTGGCCGACGGGCGGGCCGTGCAGTCGGGGGTAATAGACCGCCTCGACGTGGCTCCGCAGCAGGAGCGGGAGTATACGCTGCCGCTGGAACTCTCCGGACTGGAGGGTGAGTTGCTGCTGAACGTGGAGTACCGCCTCAAGCGTGCCGAACCGGCCCTTCCGGCGGGCTTCCGCATCGCCCGGGCGCAGCTGGCGATTGCCGACTGGACGTTCGAACCGCTGACCCCGGCAAACCGTGCCGTGGACCGCTTCACGCAGCCCGTCGTGACGCTTTCGGATGTCGACCGCAACTACCTGCGGATCTCGTCGTCGGAGTTTTCGATCGATTTCCGGCGCCGGGACGGCCTGATGACCCGCTATGAGGTCGGCGGTGTGCCGTATCTGGAGCCGGGGGCGGTGCTGCGCCCGAACTTCTGGCGTGCTCCGACGGACAACGACTTCGGGGCCGGGCTGCATCGGAAATACGCGGCGATCCGCAATCCGGAGTTGCGTTTGACCGCACTGGAGTATGAGTTGAAGGAGGGTATCGCCTGCGTCCGCGCCGTGTACGATTTCCCGGCCTATGCCGCGACGTTGACGGTGGACTACGCCATCAATAACGTCGGGGAGATCACCGTGGAGCAGTCCGTGGCGGTGAAGGGCGAGGCTGCGGACAAGTCGCTGCCGCGTCTCTTCCGCTTCGGGATGCTGATGGCCATGCCGGGGGACTTCGACCGTATCGACTACTACGGCCGCGGTCCGGTGGAGAACTACGCCGACCGGAAATCGTCGGCCTTCCTCGGGTTGTACGGCCAGACGGTCGACGAGCAGCCCTATCCCTACATCCGTCCGCAGGAGACCGGCACGAAGAGCGACCTGCGCTGGTGGCAGCAGAGCCGCCCGGGCGGTTGGGGGCTGCGGATTACGTCGGATGCCCCGTTCTCCGCTTCGGCACTGCACTATTCCCCCGAAGCGCTGAGCTGCGGAGACGTGAAGGAGCAGCTCCATTTCCCGGAGATCGAGCCCGATACGTGCGTATGGCTCTGCATCGACGGCGTGCAGATGGGACTTGGCTGCGTGGATTCGTGGGGTGCGCTGCCGCGGCCCGAATACCGGATTCCCTATGAGAATCGGACATTCCGTTTCCGGCTTGCTCCGGCACGCCTGTTGCGTTGAGACTGGCGGAGTCCGTCCGGACGGTTGCGGCCCGCAATTTGCAGCGGACGGTTTGTAACCAAAACACATCCGCGTATGAAAGAGAAGGAAAAATGCACGCCCTGCGAGGCGAATTTCGAACGCAACATCCGCCAGCTGGTCAAGGAAGGCGAAGCCCCGACCCCGAAACAGCATCATGACAGGAAACAGGAGGTGAAGGCGGCCTTCGAGGAGACGCCCCTCAAGAAGTAGCAAAGCGTGCGTAAAAAGCGGTAATGATGCCAAAATTGGTTGGTGGTATAAAATGTAACCGACATAATATTTGGTAGTTATAAGGATAAAATAGAGATTAGTAGAAACGGGTTTCTACTAATCTCTATTTTTATGTCAAAAAAACGAAAAATACGCTGTCCTCATTGTGGCTTTTTAGAGACAATAAAATGGGGTACTCGTAGCGGTTGCAGCCGCTATTATTGTAAGAATTGTGGCAGCTATTTTACGGATCGTCGAGACTGGATTTCCGATAAAAACAAGTTTATATGGTTCGCGCGTTGGGTTCGCGGTAAACAGCGTATTTGTGACCTTGCGAGTGAGAGCGGATACAGCGAACGCACCCTAAAAAGATACTTCTATCGGCTCTTGCCCCAGTGCCCTTTATGGCAGATACAGCGACGCGAGAAGGTAAATCTTCTGATCGACGGCACCTACTTCTCAAATAAGATTTGTCTGGTTGTATATCGGGATCACAACATCAAGATGACCCTCCTCTATCGCATAACCAGGAGTGAAACGCTGCGGGATTTGAAAGCAGACCTAACGGCTATACGCGATGTCGGCATTCAAATTGAGAGTGTCACCTGTGATGGATCTCCCAATATCATAAAAGCGGTGCGGGAAGTGTGTCCGGAGGCGATCTTGCAGCGTTGTACGGTACATGTAGCGCGAGAGATAGAGACGTGGATTACACGCAAACCACAGACCGTAGCGGCACAGGAACTCCTCGAACTGGTGCACTTGTTAAATGGAGTACAAACACATGATGAGGCACAGTTATGGATACGGGCTTTTATTGACTGGTATCGGCGACACGAACCATTTATCAATGAAAAAACCGTAGATGAGCTGTCGGGAAGATGGTGGTTTACGCATAAGATGCTGCATCGAAGTGTCTCGCATATCAAGCGTGCCATACCCGATCTGTTTTCATACACGCGATACCCTAATGTACCTAAATCTTCAAATTCTATTGAGTCGTTCTTCGGTCACTTGAAGGATAATTTAAGAATCCATCGTGGACTCTCGGAACAACATTTTAAGGACTTTGTAAAGTGGTATCTTTTCCTGAACAGCAATGATGGAATTATTAAGAAACGCAAATGACCAGAATCGTACAATTCTGGTCATTTGATCCAATACGACACCAACCACTTTTGGCATCATTACCTAAAAAGAGAATCCCTTGCTGCAACGTCAGCAAGGGATTCTCTTTATCTTATAAAGATCGCTTTGCGGTTATTGCCGGCTCTTGTATGCCTCGATCCCTTTTCGGAGGAAGTCAACGAAGGCCTGGACGTCGAGGTCATAACCGCGGGGTTCGGTGAGGATCTTCCCCTGGTTGTCCTGCAGGACGTAGTAGGGCTGGGCATTGACGCCGTAGGTCTTCAGGGCGTAGTAGGAGTTGATCTTCCCGAGGCTCTTGAGGACCTTTCCGGCATCGGTCGTCACCCATTCGTTCTCGGGCAGTACCTTCTTGTCATCCGAATAGAGGGCGCAGATCACGTAGTCGTTGCGCAGGATCTCCAGCACCTCGGGGTCGGACCATACGCGGGCCTCCATTTCGCGGCAGTTGACGCATCCGTGGCCCGTAAAGTCGATGAAGATGGGCTTTTGGACCTTGGCGGCATAGGCTTCGGCCTCCTTGAGGTCGAAGAATCCTTCGAGCCCGTGTGGGAGGTGGAGGAAATCGCTGTATTTGGGTTTCCCGACGGTGGCGTCCGACGGTGCGGCCGGCGCGGCTGCGGCGGTGTTGGCTCCGAGGACGAAATCCTGGGTCGTGAGCGGCGGGAGGTATCCCGAAAGCCCCTTCAACGGCGCGCCCCACATGCCGGGAATCAGATAGACGACGAACGACAGCACGATGATGGCCAGGGCAAGGCGTCCGACGCCGAGATGTTTCACTTCGTCATCGTGCGCAAAGCGGATCTTCCCGAGGAGGTAGAGCCCGAGCAGCGAGAAGACGACGATCCAGACGGCGAGGTAGATTTCACGGTCAAGGATTCCCCAGTGGTAGGTCTGGTCGGCGACCGAAAGGAACTTCATGCCGAGTGCGACCTCGATGAATCCGAGGACGACCTTCACGGAGTTCAACCACCCGCCGCTCTTGGGCATCTTCTTCAGCACCGAGGGGAAGAGGGCGAAGAGGGTGAAGGGCAGGGCGAAGGCCACCGAAAAGGCCAGCATGGTGAGGATCGGCGTCCAGAACTCCCCGGAGGTGGACTTGATGAGCACCGACCCCACGATGGGCCCGGTGCAGGAGAACGAGACGAGCACGAGCGTCAGGGCGAGGAAGAAGATGCCTCCGATGCCCTTGGTGTCGGCTTTCGAGTCTGTTTTGTTGACAATCCACGAGGGCATGGTGATTTCGAAAGCCCCGAAGAACGAGGCTGCGAAGACCATGAAGACGAGGAAGAAGAGGATGTTCGGGAGCCAGTGCGTGGCGAGCCAGTTGAAGATGTCGGCCGTCACGGCGTCGCCTCCGACGATGCGCGTGATGAGGATGATGGCGGCGATGGGCACCGTGTAGAGCAGGACAATGAACAGGCCGTACAACGAGGCGCGGAGGCGCCCCATGGCTGCGCCGCCCTCACCCTTGAGGAAGTACGAGACGGTCATCGGGACCATCGGGAAGACGCAGGGGGTCAGCAGGGCGGCAAATCCCCAGAGGATCGCCTCGATAATCAGTCCCCAGAGCGAGCCGCTTCCTGCGGCATCCTTGGCGGCGGGGGCAGCAGGGGCGGCGGGGGCCTCCGTGATCTGGGCCTCGGCGGAGGTCGTCGAGGCGCTTGCGGCGGCCGGCACGGAGATCGTCAGTTCGGTATCCTCGGGGGGCATACAACTCCGGTCGTCGCAGATCATCCACTCGATGGCGGCCGTGACGGAAGCCTGTTCGGCCGTGAGCCGCACGCGCTGTGCGAACTGCGCCTGGCCTTCGTAGGTCCCGATCTCCGTCCGGAACATCTCGTCGAAATAGCGGTGGGGAGCCGTCAGGGGCTCGACCTCACCCACGATCTCGATCCCTTCCGAAGGGGTGAAGCTGATGGCCGTGGCATTCGGTCCTCCGTTCTCATAGGGCCCCATGTCGTACATGTGATAGCCTGCGGGGATTTCCGCTTTGAGGATGATGCGGTATTCGTTGTTTTCGAGCGGTTCGGCGGTGCCGGTCCAGGAGACCTGTTGCCCGAAGGCCGTTGCGGCGATCAGGATCGCCACAACCGACAGAAAGTTGCGAATTTGTCTCTGCATGTTCATGAGGCTTTTTCCAGTTACAATCCAAATAAATTTGGATCAAAGTTTTTGGTTAGATTTGTTTTTATTTCATTAACAACATATTGCGTTTCTTGAAGATCTTCCCGGCCAAAGGTCAAGGCACAAGTGACTCCGCCGGCCTCTGATCGAGCCGGTGCGGAGACACTTCGTGCTTAACACCTTTGGCCCTTTCGAAAGCCGAGATTTCAGAACCCGTAAAAAACCTTCGGTAAACAGACTTTCCACAGCGGTCAGCACGCTGCCGCATGTTCCTGTATTAGTTTACAAAGGCCAGAGGAGCAAACTATTTTAAGCGGACGTTAACGCCGCAAACATCATGTAGTATTCTCTCTGGGAAAATCCGTTTACCGGAAGGGTTTCTCTATGACATGACACTATTGACATAATCAGTCTGGTGCTTGAGTACGAAGTATAATCTGTTGACCAGTTTGCGAGCGACCTTTACGATGGCCTTGCTCTTTGGCATTCGCTTGCACTGTTCAGTAAAAAACAGGTTCATCGCAGGGTCTTGACGTACCGCCACCCATGCGGCCTCTATCAGGTTACAGCGCATGACGGCGTTTCTTCGCACGGTAATGTCTCCTGTCCCATCTTTCTCTCCACTGGAATGGCACATCGGGATCATCCCGATATAGGCGGCCAGTTGTTCGGCATTGCGGAAACGGGCAATGTCGCATATCTCCGAAAGAAATGCCATTCCCGTAGCCTGTCCGAACCCCGGAACGGTCATAATCAACCGCAGCGGTTCGCGAAACCGGTCCGTCTTGGCCAATGTCCGCAAAGCCCGTGTCATCTCCAACTTCTGGCGGCGTAGCTCCTCCAGATGCCGGATTTGAATGTCGAGGGCCTGACGCCCGCTCGGTGTGAGGGTTTCAACCTCCTTCAACCAGGCAATAAAACGTTTTGACCAGTTGGAGAACGGTTCGAGGAACTCTTGTGGAATCCCAATGCCCAGATACCGCAATTGGGACTTGATCCGGTTCTTCTGACGCGTCGTGTCTTTTGTTATCGAGTTCTTCAATCTTATCAAGGAACGCATCTCCAACGATGCGCTGTCCGGCGTGTAAATGCCTTTCAGTTCGTTGGCTCGTAAACTCCGCGCCAGCTTGCTGCTATCCACGGCGTCACTCTTACGAAGCTTTTCACTGCTCTTGGTCGGAACATCCCCCGGATTGACCACGATGTTGTCAATCCCTAATGCCGTCAGCCGTTCGTGTATCCAGAACCCGCAGAAGCCGGCTTCGTATACCGAATGATATTCGGCTCCCGGATAACTCCGCGCCAGAAATCCGTGCAATGCTTCCGGACTCGGATGCTGACTAAACTTCTTCAGCACGGAGGTCTCCGACAAGACCGTAACCGACCAACTCTTCAAATGGACATCGATCCCTATATAAATCTTTTGTCCTCTGAAACTAATTTCGTTTCTTTGTCCTCTCATGGCTATCGCTATTTTAGTTAGTTAAGGTTTGGCTGCTTTAATCTAACCAAAATCTCGATAGCTTTTTTCTTCTATCCGCTATCGGTGCGGTCTACTCGGATCGTAAACATAGGAACTATATTTGTGCAAATATACGGTTTTCTACGGATAAATCGTTATATTCGCACGATGATTCGCATTTCGCTCATAATTGCCACCCACAATCGGGCGCAACAGCTCATCGAGGCGTTGGAGTCGGTCGTGCGGCAGGATCTCCCGCCCGGGGAGTGGGAGTGCGTGGTCGTGAACAACAACTCGGCAGACGATACTGAAGCGCGTTTTGCGGCGTTTGCCGCACACTGTCCGGAACTGAACCTCCGCATGGTTTTTGAATCGAAGCCGGGACTCTCGCACGCCCGCAACCGGGGGCTTCGGGAGACCACGGCATCGCTGGCGGCCATTATCGACGATGATGAACGGATCAATCCCGGATTTCTGCGGGCCTATGCCTCGTTTTTCGATACGCATCCCGACGCTGCGGTGGCCGGCGGTCGGATCATCGCCGAGTATCCCGCGGGACGCCCGGAGTGGATGTCGCACTACACCGAACGGCCCATCGCCAATCCGATGGATTTCGGACCGGAGGTGCGTCCGTTTCCTGCGGGACGGATCCCGGGGGGCGGAAACATGGCTTTCCGCCGCTCGGTCGTGGTGAAATACGGGGGGTTCGATCCGGCGCTGGGGCGTGTGGACGGCAAACTGGCCGGTGGTGAGGAGTCCGACTTCTTCCAACGCCTGCAGCGGGGCGGCGAGACGCTCTGGTACGTTCCCGACGCCGTGATGTGGCACATCATCCCGCCGCAGAAACTCACGCTCGACTATTTCCGGCGCCTGAGCCGGAACGTCGGGGCGAGCCAGCGCCTCCGGGCGCAGCGGGACTGCCGCCTGCCGGAGGCCCTTGCCGCCGAGATCGCCAAATGGGCGGCAACGATGCTGCTGGCATTGGGGTTCCTCCTTCGCCTGTCACCCCGCAAGGCGCTCTGGCTGCTGCGCCTGCGTTGCGGAATCTCCCGGGGCCTTTTCGGCGGAGGGGAACGCGAGGCGTAACCTGCCCCCCCCTTCCGCGAGCCGCGACGTTCCCTGCGGCCTCTGCCTCGCCCCCCCCGGCTGTGACAAAAAAACGGACCCGCAAAGGTCCGTTCTCTCATTTTCAAGCGCTTCTGCCGTGGGTCAGAAGAGGTACTTTTCGTGCTTGACCTTGCTGACCAGCCGGTGAATATCCTCCCAGGCCTCTTCGCCGAAGGTCGTGCCTACGACCTCGATCACCTTGCCGGCCGTGATGGCTCCGATCGTCCCGCACTGGCGCAGGGTCAGGCCGTCGCAGAGCCCCGCCATGAAGCCTGCAGCGTAGAAATCACCCGCACCGGTCGTATCGACGCGTTTTGCCGCAGCCATGATGCCTACGTGTACGGCCTCGTCGCCCCGCTTGATCATCGCTCCCTTGGTGCCGATCTTCACGATGGCCAGCTCGCACATCTCCGAGATGGCCTGCAGGGCATTCAGCGGTTCGGCCTCGCAGGCGAAGGTCTTGGCTTCGTCCTCGTTGGCGAAGACAATATCGACATGCTCGCGGACCAGCCCGCGGAGGAATTCGAGATTCTCGGCCACGATGTTGAAACTGGCCAGGTCGATGGCGACCTTCAGCCCGCACTCCTTGGCCGTGCGTGCGGCCTTGAGGATCAGGTCGTGGTTCTGGACCAGGTAGCCCTCCACGTAGAGGCAGTCGTACCCGTCGAAGATCGTCGGCTCGATCTCCTCGGCCGCCAGCTCCAGGGCGGCGCCGAGGTGGGTGACCATCGTTCGCTCGCCGTCGGCGGAGATCAGCGACACGCATTTCCCCGAACGCTCCTTGCCGCGGAAGATGATCGGTTCGATTCCGAGGTTGTCCAGCGCCTGCACGAAGAAGTCGCCCGTGGTGTCGGGACCGACCTTGCCGATGAATCCCACGCTGCAGCCCAGTTGCGCCATGGCGCGGATCGTATTTCCGGCCGAGCCTCCGAGCGAAAGCGAGTAGGGGAGTCCGGCGACCGATTTCGAGATCTCGGTCTGGAGCCGGGTATCCACCAGGCTCATGGAGCCTTTCGCCAATTTGAACCTCCCCAGTACGGAGTCGGTTTTCAGATTGACCAGCATGTCCGTGAGAGCATTGCCGATTCCGATGACGCGCCTGATGCGTCTGTGTTCGGGTCTTTCGTTGAAGTTCATGAGGTTTTTCTGCAAGGTCGCACGACGCGGCCGGTTAGATCGAGAGAATTTTCACCAGTTCGAGGGCGCCGCGGTCGATTCCCTTGTCGTGCTTGACGGCCTTGGTGAAGGGTACGTAGACGATTTTTCCGTTCATCGTGCCGATCATGACGTTGCGCTGCCCGTCGAGGAGCGCCTCGATGGCGGCCTCGCCCATGCGCGAGGCGAGGATGCGGTCGAAAGCCGTCGGGGATCCGCCGCGCTGGATGTGCCCGAGGATCGTCACCCGGGCGTCGTATTGCGGGAACTCCTTCTTCACACGTTCGGCCAGGGCCGTGGCGCCTCCGGTCTTGGGGTTCTCGGCAACGATTACGATTGCCGAATTCTTGCTTTTGCGGAATCCGTGGTTGATGAGTTCGGCCAACTGGTCGACTTCGGTCTCCATCTCCGGGATGATGGCGGCTTCGGAACCCGTGGCGATGGCGCTGTTCAGGGCCAGGTAACCGGCCGTGTGCCCCATCACCTCGACGAAGAAGAGGCGTTCGTGGCTCGATGCAGTATCACGGAGTTTGTCGACGGACTCCATGATGGTATTGAGTGCCGTATCGTATCCGATGGTGGAGTCGGTGCCTCCGAGGTCGTTGTCGATGGTTCCGGGCAGCCCCACGATCGGGACGTTGTATTCCGAAGCGAAGAGGCTGGCTCCGGTGAGCGAACCGTCGCCTCCGATAACCACCAGGGCGTCGATCCCGGCCGCCACCATGTTGTCGTAAGCCTGTTTGCGGCCTTCGGGGGTCATGAACTCCTTGCAGCGGGCCGTTTTGAGGATCGTACCTCCCAACTGGATGATGTTGCTGACGCTTTGCGATTTGAATTCTACGATCTCGTTGAATACGAGGCCCTTGTAGCCGCGCATGATACCCTTTACGGAGAATCCGTTGAAGATGGCGCTGCGGGTCACGGCGCGGATTGCGGCATTCATGCCGGGGGCGTCGCCTCCGGATGTCAGGATGCCGATGCATTTGATTCCAGCCATATCACATTTGTTTAAAACAACAAAACCGGTCAAAGTTAGTGATTTTTTTCAGGATTTTCAAAAACTCGGCCAAATGTGACAGAAACAGCGACGGGCGGCAAACTTCCGTTGCCGTCCGTCGTCGGGATGGGTTGCCCGGTTAATTTTCAGATGTTTCGTCGTTCTTGGGGGTCTCGCTGCTGTCGCGGACCGATACCTCGGGATTGTATTCGTCCTGTCCCGCGCGGATCGAGACCTCCTTGCCGTCGGCATTGACCTTCAGTTCGCCCTCTTCCTTGTCCACGGTGATGTCGATCGATTTCGAAGGCACGGCGATGTGGAGGGTCTGGCGTCCCTCTTCGATCACACTCTCCTCGTCGAAGTCCTCCAGCAGTTTTTCGAGGGTGGTGGTGTCTCCGTCGATGATGAGTTCGCTGCGCAGGACCCGTTCTACGGCAGCCTTTTTCTTGTGGAGCTTGTCGCTGACATTCTCGCGGATGGCGGTCACCGAGCAGCCGATGATCGAGAGGATCCAGAGCAGGAAGATGATCAGGACGGTCTTGCCGCCGGGCTTGCGCGAGGCGATCAGGCACATCAGCACGTAGATCATCAGGATGACGGGGATCAGGACGATGAAGATGCCGAGGATCGGGACCCAGAGCGAGAAGTCGTTCAACCCTCCGAGGTGGATCAGTTCGGGACCTCCGGTCACGACGGCGAAGAGTCCGATGATCAGGGCGCAGGCACCCATGATGAGCCCGAAGACGAGGATCCCGGCGAAGATCTTCAGCAGGATCAGCACGATCTTCCCGAAGAGCGACACGGCTTCGGCTACGATCGGCTTGGCTTTCGAATCGGGTTCGTTGCTGCTGGTTGCGGCGGTGACCTCGCCGATGGATTGTGCGGTGATCTTTTCGCCGTTCATTTCGAGTTTCTGGCGGGCGCTGCGGGCGGCCGGGACGGCGAACCACATGATGAAGTAGCAGATCAGGAAGATGCCGAAGAGGTTGCCGAAAAGGGGCCCGAACCAGAAGAGGAAGGGAATTCCTCCGAAAAAGGAGAGCAGCAGCGGCAGGAACAGCCCGAGGCGTACCCAGACGGGATCGATGTCGAAATATTTGCCGATTCCGGCGCAAACGCCTCCCAGTTTGGCATTTTCGGTGTCACGGTAGAGGCGTCGGGGGATGCGCGGGGTTTCGTACTGCAGGTCGTGGTCGGCGTTCTGGTCGGAGATGTCCTCGGCGGAGCCCATCTGTGCGATGATGTTCATCATGAGGGGCTTCTCGACCACCCGGGTGTTGTCCTGCGTCGAGAGGATCAACTCCGCGATGCGGGCTTCGATGTCGGCGACGATCTCCGCGCCGTCGGGCGTCTCCCTGTAGTAATTCTTGAGGCTTTCGAGATAGGCATCGAGGGCTTCGTAGGCGTCGGTGTCCATCGTAAAGGCCACGCCCGAGATGCTGCATTTCTTGACTTCTTTCATGGTTGTGTGTGGGGTTTCTGTGTGTGTGGGTTATTTTTTACGGATGCTGCCGCCGCTGGATTTCGTCGACTCGACGCGGCAGTCGCCGCCGTAGCGGACCGATGCGCCGCTCGAAGCCCGGGCCCGGAGCTCCTCCGAGCAGGTTACCGTGATGTCGGAGCCGCTCGAAGCCTGGACGTCGGCACGCGTCGAGACCAGTTCTGCGGCGTTGATCTTGCCGGCCGAACTGCTGCTGCCTTCGAACAGGATCGTGCCCCCTTTGAGTACGATGTCGGCGGCGCTCGATGCGCCGGCCGTGCACGACTGCGCTTTGACCTCGGCACGGACCGTGGCGGCGCTCGACGCGTCGATGTCGCACGTCGCGGCCTTGACCGTCGCCTTGACCGTCGCGGCGCTTGAAGCGTCGATGTCGCACGACTGGGCTTTGACCGACGTCTGGATCTCTGCGGCGCTGGAGGCCTTGACCCGCAGCGCCGAGGTCTTGATCTCGACCTCCTTGCCCTGAATCTCGGCGGCACTCGATGCTTTGAGCAGCCGGAGCGTACGGTTGCCGACCGGAACGGTCACGGTCACCTTCACGTTGCGGACCTGCTTGATTTCGGGGTCGATCGTGATCCGGAGTTCCCGGGCTTCGGCCTGTACGACCACCCACTCCATCAGGTTGTCGTTGGCGTCGATGCGGATCTGGTCTCCCTGCTCCGTCAGGATGACGCGGATGGCGCGCGAGACGCTGATGGCATCGAATTCGGGGACCGGGATCTCCTTCGTGACGATATGGCTGTTGCCCTTGATTACTCTCTTGCCCTGCAGGGTGCTTGCGAAGCAGACGCTGCAGAGGGTGCAGGCGGCCGCCAGCATTACGAACGGTATGGTTATCAGCAGAAATTTTTTCATGACTCGCTGTTTTTAAGGGGTTCAGTTGTTTTCTTCGGTATTTCCGTGACGGATGCGACGGATCTGTCCGACGAGTTCGTCCCACGCCTCGTCGAGCGTGCGGAGGTATTCGTGGCCCTTCTCCGTGAGGGTGTAGTATTTGCGGGGCGGGCCCTGGGGGGACTCTTCCCAGCGGTAGGTGAGCAGACCGGCGTTTTTCTGCCGGGTGAGGATCGGGTAGAGTGTACCCTCGACGACGATCATCTCGGCCTGTTTGAGTTCGGCGATGATCTTCGGAGCGTAGGAATCCCCGCGGGAGAGGATGGCGAGGATGCAGTACTCCAGAATTCCTTTGCGCATTTGCGCCTTTACGTTGTCTTCAGCCATGGTGTTTGAATTTTAACCTTTGGGGTTCTGCGGCACGACCAGCCAGAGGATGATGTAGACCCAGATGGAGAGTCCGCCGAGGAGGATCATGATGAGCAGGGCGACGCGCAGTTTCGAGACATCGAGTCCGAAGTAGTCGGCCAGGCCTCCGCAGACTCCGGCGATGATGCACTCTTCACGGGAGCGGTAGAGGTGTCGGTTGTTGTTTGCAGTCATTGTGTTTCAGGATTTTTTGCGGAACGGGTTGAATTTCCGGGCCGGTTCTTCGGGGATGACGAACCAGAGGATGATGTAGACCCAGATGGAGAGTCCGCCGAAGAGGATCAGCAGCAGCATCACGAGCCGGATCATCGTGGGGTCCGCATCGAAGAATTCGCCCAGCCCTCCGCAGATTCCTGCGATCGAGCGGTTGGTCCGGGACCGGTAGAGTTTTCGGGGCGGGTTCTGTGCCTGGTCGCTTCCCGTTTGCGCGGCGCCGCTCTCCGCTCCCGGGCGGCGGATCTCGCCGAAATCGGAGGGGTCCCCCATCTGGGCCATGGTGGCCCGGACGACCTCGATGGTGATGACGCGCATGGGGGATACGACCCGTTCGCGGAAGATCTCCGCCACGCGGGCTTCGATGTCGGCCATCGTTTCGGCATCGTCTTCGGGGAGCCGCCGGCGGATGTCGTCGAAGTAGCTGCTCAAAAGTTGGCAGGCATCCTGGTCGAGGGTGAACACCACCGAACCGATGCTTACGTTTACAGTCTCTTTCATGGTCGTAACGGCTTTTGCCGGGTAATTTTTTGCGGGTTTTACTATTTTGACAGTGCAAATATAAAACACTTTTTAGTATTATGCAATACAAAGTACTCGTTTTCTTGAAAATTTCTGCAAAAAAGTGCTTTTTCTCGGATTTTTGCCGGGAAAATGGCGATATTTGGAGTTCCGATGTTGCGTTTTGCCCGGCATCTTCGTCTTACAGATACCATGAAGGAATCCGAATTCACCGCTTTTGTCCTGCCGTTGCGCGACCGCATGTTCCGCTATGCGCAGAGCCTGCTGCTCTCGTCGGCCGAGGCGGAGGATGTGGTTCACGACCTGCTGATGCGCCTGTGGAGCGAACACGCGCGGCGGGAGATGCCCCGGAAGGTCGAGCCGTTCGTGATGACGGCCGTGCGCAACCGCTGTTGCGACCTGTTGCGCCGCCGTCAGGCGGACGAACGGCGCCGGGAGGCGGTTGCTGCGACGGGAGAACGCTCGATTGCGGCGGATGCCGAGGGGTGGGAGGTGCGCGAACTGGTGCGGCGGGCGCTGTCGGCCCTGCCGGAGCGGCAGCGGGAGGTGCTCCACCTGAAGGAGATCGAGGGGTACCCGACGCGGGAAATCGCCGCGATGCTCGGTTGCGACGAGGCGCAGGTGCGGGTGATCCTCTCCCGGGGACGGATGGCCCTTCGGGGTATTCTGCAAAAAATGAGAAACGATGAACGAACGACACGAACGGATTGAACGGCTGGCGGAACGCTGGCTGGAGGCGCGGGCGACCGACGCCGAGGAGCGGGAGCTGCGCGAGCTGCTGCGGACGACGGAGGGATTGCCGGAGTCGCTGCGCGAACTGTCGCTGCTTTTCGACGGGTTCGGGGCGCTTGCCGAAGAACGGATGCCCCGTAGCGAGGCGCCCGACGGGGAGTGGGCACTTCGATCCGATGAAAAACCGCTCCGGCCGTTTGCCGACCGTCCCGGTCTGCCGCCCGAATCCGATTCGGCCGCGCAGCTGGACCTTGCCGCGCAGCCCGATGACCGGACCTTGTCGTCCGGCCGGCTGTCCGGCCCGTCGTCCGTCCGCAACCGGTACGGACGTCGGAGGCGGCTCTTCTGGAGCGTTGCGGCGGCGGCCGTTGTGGCGTTGGGGCTCTTCCTCGGGGCGGAACTGCTGCGCAAACCCTACTGCTATATCGACGGCAAACCCGTCTACGACCGGGAGATCGCCCTGCAGACGACCGTCTATTTCGACTCCTTTGCGATCCTCGAAGCCCCGGACCGCCTGGTCGATGAACTGATCGAAAACAATTAAAAACTGAAAAACGATGGATAAACGTTTGATTTATCGCTTTGCTGCGGCTTTTGTCGCGATGCTCCTGCTGGCGTTCCCGGTTTCGGGGCAGACGCCCGAACCTTCGAAGGTCCCGGCAGTCCCGGCAGCCCCGGCCGTCCCGGTGGAGCCGGTGCCGGCCGAACGGGATTCGACCGCGCGGCTGGTGTTGAGCGACCGCCCGATCGCCGCCGACAGTCTGGAACGGATCGATCCCGTGGATACAGATCTGGTGGCGCTGCGGCGTTCGGCCGAGGGCGAGGAGGTGGTTCTCGAGGTGGCGGGCTTCGGCATTACGCTCTCCTCGTTGTCGGACGAGAAGATCCGGGATCGCAATGCGCGGATCAGGCGGCCGCGTTGCAGTCTGGTTCTCTTCTACAAGTCGGAGTGGGGTTACAACATCCCTTCGAAAGTCGATTACGGTGCCTATCCGGCGGGTACGGACTCGTTCTTTGACCTGCGCGGCGGCAAATCGTTCCACTTCTCGACGACGCTCGCCGGACTGAACTACGTGTTCGGCAAGCAACGTCGGTTCGATATGACGACCGGACTGCGTTATACGGTCGACAACTACCGCCTTTCCAACAATTCGATCACGCTCGGCAACGAAAACGGGATGGTTGTCCCCGTTGCGCTCGATGAGAAGGCCGACAAGTCGAAACTCCGCATTACCTCGCTCGGTATCCCATTGCATCTGGCCTACCATCCGGTGAAGCAGATGACCCTTTCGTTGAGCGGTTATTTCGACTTTACGATGGGTGCCAACTCCATCTACAAGAACCCCAAAGTGAAGAATCCGCTTTCGGGAGTCCGGACTTTCCAGTTCGGCGTCGGGGTTGGTGTCACCTATTACCGGTGCGGTGTTTATTTCCGTTACGGCGTGACGCCGCTTTTCGAGAACGGGGTGGGGCCGAAGGTGCATCCGCTCTCGCTCGGAATCTGTTTTGGATTGTAAATCGAGTGTGTTATGAAACGGATTTTGATTCTGATTCTGTTGACCGTGCCGTTCCTGGCGCGGGCGCAGAACGCATCGTGGAGGTTTTTCGACCGCTACTCGAAGGCCGAAGGTTTTTCCAGCGTGCAACTGGAACGCAAGATGATGCGGATGATGAGCCGTCAGGCGGCCGAGAAAGGGGATGCGAAACTGGCTGAACTGTTGGATGGCATCCACTATATCCGGATTGTAACCGTGGATGGCGGGGATTGTGCCACGTTTCTGAAAGATGCCGAGGCGTTGGCCTCTGATCCGGTTTTCAAGTTCCAGTTGGTGATGTCGGAGAGTTCCGGGGGGCAGACGACTCGTTTTTACCTTCGGGAAGCGGAGTTTTACAGCTATTCGGAGTTGTTAATGCTGACTTATGGCCCGAAGGAGACCGTGGCGGTGAATATCTACGGACTGTTCGATTTGAAGCAGGTTTCGCGGTTGTCAACGATCCGCCCGAAGCGTCCGAAGGAGTAGGGCGGGTGCGTGCAACGCAGATCGCCCGCTACAACCAGCGAAAAATCCCCGGAATGCTGTTCCGGGGATTTTCTATTGAAACGTTTTCGCAGGCGTTAGTCCTTGAACTTGGCGGATAGGAATTCGCGGTTCAGGCGGGCCCTGCTCCTCCCTTTTCCAAAGGGAGGTCGGGAGGGATTGTGAACAACGGTTGCGTAAAACGCAGATCGCCCGCCGCGAAACAGAAATCCCCGGAATGCTGTTCCGGGGATTTTCTGTGGCTACGCTTACCGTATCCGTTAGTCCTTGAACTTCGCGGAGAGGAATTCGCGGTTCAGGCGGGCCCTGCTCCTCCCTTTTCCAAAGGGAGGTCGGGAGGGATTGTGAATAACGGTTGCGTAAAACGCATATCGCCCGCTACTACCAGCGAAAAATCCCCGGAATGCTGTTCCGGGGATTTTCTGTGGCTACGCTTACCGTATCCGTTAGTCCTTGAACTTCGCGGAGAGGAACTCGCGGTTCAAGCGGGCGATATGCGTAATGGAGATCTGTTTCGGGCATTCGGCCTGGCAGGCACCGGTATTGGTGCAGTTGCCGAATCCGAGTTCGTCCATCTTGGCAACCATCGCCTTGGCGCGGCGTGCAGCCTCGACACGGCCCTGGGGCAGCTTGGCCAGCGACGAGACGCGCGCAGCCACGAACAGCATGGCAGAACCGTTCTTGCAGGTCGCGGCGCAGGCTCCGCAACCGATGCAGGCTGCGGCATCCATCGACTCGTCGGCATCCTTCTTCGGAATCGGAATGGCGTTGGCATCGGGCACCGAGTTGGTGCGCACGGAGATGAAACCTCCGGCCTGGAGAATCTGGTCGTAGGCCGAACGGTTCACCACGAGGTCCTTGATGACGGGGAATGCGGCCGAGCGCCACGGTTCGATGGTGATCGTTGCGCCGTCCTTGAACTTGCGCATGTAGATCTGGCAGGTCGTAGCGCCCTGGCTGGGGCCGTGTGCCTGACCGTCGATGTGGAGCGAGCACATGCCGCAGATACCCTCGCGGCAGTCGTGGTCGAAAGCCACGGGCTCCTTGCCCTGGTGTACGAGGTCGTTGTTCAGGATGTCGAGCATCTCCAGGAACGAGGTGTCGGCCGAGATGTTCTCCACCTTGTAGGTTTCGAACGCTCCCTTGGATTTAGCGTCCTTCTGACGCCATATCTTTAATGTGAAATTCATTGTTTTTCGATCTTAAAGTTCAACGTCAAAATGGGCTTAGTCCTTGTAGTTGCGCTGTGCGGGGTGTACGAACTCGAAGTTCAGGGGCTCCTTGGTCATCTCCGGGACCTGGTCCATGCCCTTGTACTCCCAGACGGCGGCATAGGTGAAGTTTTCGTCGTCACGCTTGGCTTCACCCTCTTCGGTCTGGTGTTCCGTGCGGAAGTGACCGCCGCAGGACTCCTCCCGGTTCAAGGCGTCGCGGGCCATCAGTTCGCCCAGTTCGAGGAAGTCGGCCAGCCGCAGTGCCTTTTCGAGTTCGACGTTGAAATCGTTCTCGCGGCCTACGACCTTCACATCCTTCCAGAACTCCTTGCGCAGGGCCTGGATTTCGGTGATGGCCTTCTGGAGCGACTCTTTCGTGCGGGCCATTCCGACGTTCTCCCACATGATGTGTCCGAGTCTCTTGTGGATGTCGTCCACCGACTGCTTTCCGTTGATCGAGAGCAGTTTGGCAATCTTCTCGCGCACGCCCTTCTCGGCCTCGTCGAAGGCCTTGGTGTCGGTCTTCACCTTCGGGGCCTGGATCTTGTGCGAGAGGTAGTCGCCGATGGTGTAGGGCAGGACGAAGTAACCGTCGGCCAGACCCTGCATCAGGGCCGAAGCTCCCAGACGGTTGGCTCCGTGATCCGAGAAGTTGGCCTCGCCGATGGCGTACAGGCCGGGGATCGTGGTCATGAGGTTGTAGTCGACCCAGATGCCGCCCATGGTGTAGTGCACGGCGGGGAAGATCTGCATCGGCTGCTCGTAGGGGCTGACGTCGGTGATCTCCTCGTACATGTCGAAGAGGTTGCCGTAACGCTGCTTGATGATGTCTTTTCCGAGGCGCTCGATGGCGGTCTTGAAGTCGAGGAAGACGGCCAGACCGGTCTCGTTCACGCCGTACCCGGCATCGCAGCGCTCCTTGGCGGCACGCGACGCCACGTCACGCGGCACGAGGTTACCGAAGGCCGGGTAGCGGCGCTCCAGATAGTAGTCGCGGTCCTCTTCGGCGATGTCCGAGGGCTTCTTGGCGCCCGAACGGATGGCCTTGACGTCTTCGAGTTTCTTGGGAACCCAGATGCGGCCGTCGTTGCGCAGCGACTCCGACATGAGGGTCAGTTTCGACTGCTGGTCGCCGTGGACGGGGATACACGTGGGGTGGATCTGCGTGAAGCAGGGGTTTGCGAAGCCGGCTCCCTTGCGGTAGCACTGGAAGGCTGCCGAGCCGTTCGAAGCCATGGCGTTGGTCGAGAGGAAGAAGACGTTGCCGTAGCCGCCCGTGGCGATCACAACGGCATGGGCGCCGTGGCGCTCGATCTCACCCGTGACGAGGTTGCGGGCGATGATGCCGCGGGCCTCGCCGTCCTCGATGACGATGTCGAGCATTTCGTGACGCGGGTAGCTCTTGACCGACCCTGCGGCGATCTCCTTGTTGAGGGCGGCATAGGCGCCGAGCAGCAGCTGCTGGCCGGTCTGGCCACGGGCGTAGAAGGTACGCGAAACCTGCGCACCGCCGAACGAACGGTTGGCCAGCAGACCGCCGTACTCGCGGGCGAAGGGGACGCCCTGAGCGACGCACTGATCGATGATCAGGTTCGAGACCTCGGCCAGACGGTAGACATTGGCCTCACGGGCGCGGTAGTCGCCGCCCTTGATCGTATCGTAGAAGAGACGGTATACGGAGTCGTTGTCGTTCTGGTAGTTCTTGGCTGCGTTGATACCGCCCTGTGCGGCGATGGAGTGTGCGCGGCGGGGCGAATCCTGAATGCAGAACACCTTGACGTTGTAGCCGAGTTCTCCGAGCGAGGCGGCTGCGGAGGCGCCTCCGAGACCCGTACCGACGATGATGATGTCGAGCTTGCGCTTGTTGGCGGGGCTTACGACCTTGATAGCTGCCTTGTGGTTGCTCCATTTTTCGGCGAGCGGCCCGGCAGGGATTTTAGCATCTAATTTTAAAGCCATATCGTTTGTGTGTTTATTGTTCTACAAAAGCAGGGTTTGATCAGCAGGCGCCCGCGATGCAGGGGCAGAAGAAGTAGACGAGGACCACGGCCGCGAATCCGAGGAAGATGATCGTCGCAACGATGTTGGCGATGCACTTCAGCCGGGGATACCAGGTGTCGTTGGCCCATCCCACGCTCTGGAACATGGACCATACGCCGTGGGTGAGGTGGAACCAGAGGGCGGCGAACCATACGAGGTAGATGACCACGTAATACCATTTCGAGAAGGTGTAGGCGATCAGCGCGGCGCCGTCGGTTGCGGCGATCATCTGTCCGCCGACCATTGATTCGTGTTCGCCCATGATCTCGACGAGCTGCATCTTCGACCAGAAGTTGATGAGGTGGAGCAGCAGACCGGCCAGGACGATGAATCCCAGCACGAGCATGTTTTTCGAAGCCCAGTCCACACCGGGTTCCTGGACGGTAACGGCATATCGCTGCGAGCCGCGGGCCTTGTAGTTTCGGAGCGTGAGGATGATGGCGTAGATGAAGTGAATCAGGACACCGGCGGCCAGGATGACGGTGCCGGCCAGGGCATACCAGTTGGCCCCGAGGAATTCACAGATTGCGTTGTAACCCTCCGGCGAGATGATTGCCGTGACGTTCATCGACATGTGGAAGAGGATGAAGAGCACGAGGAAGCAGCCCGTCACACTCATAACTAACTTCTTGCCGAGCGAGGAATTGGATAGGAAACAGCTCATAATTTTTTGAAATTTGTTATATTTGTTAATGATTTGTGCGTTTCTGTTGTTTTCCCGGCAAAGACGGCGCCGTTTTCGACCGGAATCCGGGGCGGAGGCCGGAACGGGGGATCTTCGTGGCGGGAATGCCTGCGCAAAGATAGCCATTGTTTGCGGAATAACAATAAAAGAGGCGGGAAATTTACAGCTTGAAAGCGGGTTTTATGACTAAAAGTGAGCTTCGGAAAGCGATGCGCTCCCTGAACCGGGGTGTGGAGGCCGCACGGCGGGCTGCGGTGTCGTTGCAGCTCGTTGTCCGGGTGGAGTCTCTTCCGTTTTTTGCGCAGGCCCGCACGGTGGGTCTTTACTGCGCGCTGCCCGACGAACCGGACCTGTCGGAGGGTCTGCGGCGCTGGAGCGGTTCGAAGCGCCTGGCGCTTCCGCGGGTCGAGGGCGATGCGATGCGTCTTTTCGACTACGATCCCCGGACCCTTGTCCGGGGAGCCTTCGGAATTCTCGAACCGGGGCCTGAGGCCCGCCTCTGCCCGCCCGGGGAGATCGACCTGCTGCTGATTCCCGGCGTGGCCTTTACCCGGGAGGGGGCGCGTTGCGGCCGTGGCCGTGGGTATTACGACCGTTATCTCTCGCAGCCCGGGTTCCGGGGCGTGAAGATCGGCATCTGCTATGCCCATCAGGTGGTTGACGACCTGCCCGTCGAGGCGCACGACGTGCGGATGGACGGCTTGATTTTTGTGGAATGATCCGGATGCCGCGACCGGTCGGAGACCGGAGCGGTCAGCCGCGGAATGAATAATAGACGGAACGGATGAAAAAGAGACGAGTAGCCCTGGTGCTGGCCGGAGGCGGAGCCCGGGGAGTGGCGCATATCGGCGCCATCGAGGAGTTGGAGCGTCAGGGATTCGAGATTGCGGCGGTGGCCGGGACTTCGATGGGCGCGCTGGTCGGAGGGGTGTACGCTTCGGGCCGCCTGACGGAGTTCAAGGAGTGGATGTGTACGCTCGACAAGTACAAGGTCTTCGGGCTGGTGGATTTCACCCTCAGCTCCGAGGGCCTGGTCAAGGGCGACCGGGTGATGAAGGCCATGCAGGAGCTGATTCCCGATGTGCAGATCGAGCAGATGCCGGTTCCGTTTGCCGCCGTGGCGGCCGATCTGCTCACGGGGCGCGAGGTGGTGCTCGACCGCGGCGGGTTGTACGAGGCTATCCGGGCCTCGATCTCCATCCCTTCGGTCTTCCGGCCCGTGCACCGCGACGGGATGGTGCTCGTCGACGGCGGGACGGTCAACCCGCTGCCGTTGAACCGGGTTCGGCGCGAAGAGGGTGACCTGTTGGTCGCCGTGGATGTAAGTGCGCCGTTCGGAGCCGACCCGACCACGCGGGCCAACGCTTCGCTCAATTACTATAAGGTATTGATCGCCTCGTCGCAGATCATGCAGCAGCACATCACGCAGCTGATGTGTCGGCTTTACCGTCCCGACGTGCTGGTCCAGATGCCTGCCGACAGTTACGGGATGTTCGAGTTCTACCGTTCGGCGGAGCTCATCGAGGCGGGCCGTGCCGCGACACGGGTGGCTCTGGCCCGGCAGTTGGAGCAGGCTTAGATGCACCGATGGTGTCGTGACGCCTCGGGCCCGGCATTCGGAACGGTATGGTTTTTGTGTATGAAGGGAGGAGCGAAAAAAGCGACGGCCCGTCTTGAAGAATTCAATAAAAAATTTAGTGACGCAACTTTACACAAATTTTTTGGGCCGTCGCAATTTTCCCGGGCATGGCCGAAGGGGGTGTCACAGGAGACGTCCGCAATTCACTCATCCTCTGCAAAGATAAACAAACTTTCCGGACTTGCAAGATCTTTGCTCGAAAGTGGCATGGGTGTGTCCAAAATGTCGAGAAAGTTGGACTTTTCAGCGTTGTTTTTCCCGGATTTTTTTGGTTTATGCTCTTTTTGCCTCTTTTCCGTCCGGAATGGATACATAGAACACGAAGTCGTCAGGGCTTCGTGTTCTGCGTATTCGGGGGGGGTGGGAAACTCCTCTACGCCCCCCCCTCTCTGAACATTATGCGCTTCTCTTGCCTTCCCTCTGAACATTACACGCTCCTCTCGCCCCTTCCCTGAAAATTTATTTCCGGTCGTTTCCGTGGATGTAGGCGGCGATACGGTGGCTGCGCTTTCCGAGGGGAATTCCCACTCCGAGGGTCAGATTGGCCGAACTCTGCTTGATGGGCACCCATTGCGGGGTGCGTTTGGTGAGCAGCAGGTCGGTGGCAACGAAGAAGTTGATCCATCCCGGGCAGAGGTTCAGGCCCAGACCGACGGCGCTGCCGCGGTTGTTGAGTACGGAGTAGCTTCCCGTGAGGGTGAACCAGCGGGTGGGATGGAAGTTCACCGAACCGGTGATGTTGTGCATGGTCTTGTACTCCCAGAAGCGGGCCGTATAGAGGAGTCCGAATCCGACCCAGTGGTTCCAGAGTTCGTATTCGAGGCCTGCATTGACCGCTGCGCGGAGCATTTTCGTGGATTTTGGGGTGTCGGTCTGCGTGAACTTCATCATTTCGAAATCGAAATCGGGGGCCGATTCGGTTCCGTCGCCGGAGACTGCCACGCCGGTAAATTCGGCCGTTTGGGTCGAGACGCCCGAGACGGTGCTGTTCTTGTTCCAGTTGATGAATCCCAGGTCGTTGACGGCGAGTGAAGCCTGGAGGTTGGGCAGGATGTCGTAGGTTGCTCCGAGGTCTACGGCGAATCCGTAACCGGCGGGTTTGCGGGGTTTGTAGTCGATATCTCCGAACTCGAAGATTCCGGTTTCGGGATCGGGTTCTACGGAGGCGCCGTCGACCGTCATGTCGATGGTTCCCTTCGTGACCACGGCCCAGCGGTCCTGCTGGAGCGAGACGTCGAACTGGTCGTAGTTGACCTGTGCGCGGGCGATTCCTGCGAGGAACTTGCCTCGGATACCCACGTAGAGCCTGTCGTCAAGCAGCGGGAACGAATAGTTGAATCCGGCTTCGAGATAGGATTCGATGGCGGCTCCGAAGTTTTTGATGCTTCCCTCCTGCCCGCGTTTGAGGAATTCGAAGAGCGATTTGGGAAGGTTCATGCTCTCGTTGGCCCGGATGTTGACATCGAAGGACCAGAAATTCTTGTGGTTTTTGGTGAACTTGCCGAATCCGAGGAGGTTGATCCGGGTATCGAGCCCCATGAGGTTGTTGGTCTTGAGGTTTTGGAGCGCCTGGTCGGGGGTTACGGAGCTGTCGAGCAGCGTGACGAGTTTTCCGTCGCGTGCGAAGAGGATGTTGTCGAGAGCGATGTTTCCGCTCAGGTTGATGTTCATGCCTCCGATTGCGGGGAGGTTGATGTAGCCGCGCAGGGGGGCGAAGGCGGGGTTGAACTGCGAACGGAAGGTCGAACCCTCCATGAAATAGGCCGTAGGGTTCTGAGCGGCGAGGCCGGTGGTCAACAGGAGTGCTGCCAGCAGGAGATATGTTTTTTTCATGATGGGGGTGTCGGGTTTAAATGTCGAACTTCAGCGCTCCGCGTTTGATGAGGTGGAGGTTGATTGTGAGTTGAGGTTGAGTCTGCTCATCCCCTGCCGTTCCGCGGTCGAAACCCTTGCCGGGATAGTATTTGTCGATGTTCACGGCGATCTCGATCGTGAGGCCCCGGACGATGGTTTGCAGGTCTTCGGCGAAGAGCCGGGTTTCGGGCATGGCGTTTCCGTCGCGGTTGGCCTCGATTTGGGCCGTGAAGGAGACTTCGGTCGGGGTGAAGACCGGCGAGGCGGTGATGGAGACCGGCAGACGGTTGTCGATGGTTCCGGCCATGTGGAGCGTATTCTTGGGTTCGGCGACCTCTTTTCCGTCGAGGTTTTTGACGAGCATGTCGATGACATCGTCGCTGAGGTCGATGCGGTCGACGGAGTAGGTGAGTGCGGGGAGGCTGACTTCGAGCCCCGTCAGATAGCCGCGGGCCAACTCCTCGATCTTTTCATTGAGGAGCTGACGCAGCCGTTCGTTGTCGGTGTACTGTCGGATGAATTCGTCCTTGAACTCTTCCGCGGAGACGCCGGGGAGCAGCGACGAGAATTCGGTGTAATATTTTTCCTGCAGGAGCGAAGCCACCTGGTCGAGTTTTTCGGAGTCGGAGGCCATCTGGCCGAGCAGTGCGGAGAGCACCCCGATGACGTATTGGTCGTCTTCCACCAGTCGCTGGACGGATACGAAATATCCGTTTCCGTCCTGGTCGGGCAGTTGGTTCGGCAGCCAGATGTCGGCTTCGTCGAAGACGGTATCGATTGCCTCCCCGTCGACATCCGTGAGTTCGTCCATGCTGATGTAGACCTTCAGGAGCGGGACTTCGAATTGCGAACTTTCGTCACCGATTGCTATATCGTCGGTACTGATCTTCGAGAGATCGTACTCCGAGTCGACGCAGGCCGTTGCGCAGGCGGCGCACAGAATCAGAGCGTATAATTTCTTCATAGGCGTGGGAATGTTTGCAGACGTTGCAAAGATAAGCGATTCGAACGAATAAATCAATAAATCGGACGTTTTTGTCAAGTTTCATTTTCGTGATATATTTTTTACATTTGCATTCTGTATGAGCGAAGGCGTCAAAGATTCGTTGAAGGAGCAGGTTGCGCTGCTTCCGCTGTCTCCGGGGGTCTACCAGTTCGTGGACCGCACGGGGACGATCATCTACGTCGGCAAGGCCAAGAGCCTTCGCAAGCGGGTTTCGTCGTACTTCGTGCAGTCGAAGGAGCACAGTGCGAAGGTCCGGGTTCTGGTGAAACAGATCGCCGAGATCCGCCATATCGTCGTGGGGAGCGAAACGGACGCCCTGCTGCTGGAGAATTCGCTTATCAAGAACCTTCAGCCGCGCTACAACATCCTGTTGAAGGACGACAAGACCTATCCGTGGATTGTCGTGCGGCGGGAGCCCTTCCCGCGGGTGCAGTCGACGCGGCAGCTGCTGCGCGACGGTTCGCAGTATTTCGGGCCCTACGGTTCGGTGATGATGCAGCACAGCGTGCTGGAGTTCATCCGGGAGGTGATCCCGCTGCGGACGTGCAAGCTCAACCTCTCGCCGGAGCAGATCGCCCGGGGCCGCTATACGGTCTGCCTGCAGTACCACCTGGGCAATTGCAAGGGCCCCTGCATCGGGGCGCAGAGCGAGGCGGAGTATTCGACGCTGGTCGGAATGGTGGTTTCGGTGCTCAAGGGGGACCTGCGTCCGGCGCGCCGGTACCTCGAAGGGGAGATGTCGCGGGCGGCCGGGGAGTTGCGCTTCGAGGTGGCACAGCGCTACAAGCAGCGGCTCGACGCGCTGGACCACTATGCCGGGAAATCGGTGATCGTGAGTGCGCGGATCGTCGACGTGGATGTCTTTTCGCTGCTGCCGGACGACGATGTGGCGTGGTGCAACTTCGTGCGGATCCGCCACGGTTCGGTGGTGGGCGTGCAGACCGTGAAACTTTCGACGGGCATCGAGGACGATGAGCGCGACATGCTGACGCTGGCGATCCAGTACATGGTCGAGAACGTGGCGGGGGGCGAACTGGCCCGGGAGGTGATCGTTCCGTTTCTGCCGTCGACGACGCTGCTGTTCGACGGCGTGACCTTCACGGTGCCCAAGCGGGGCGAGAAACTCGATCTGCTGGAGTTTTCGCGCAAGAGTGCCCGGATCTACCGGGCCGAGCAGTTGAAGAACCTCGAAATCCGGAATCCGGAACGTCATACCGAACGGTTGATGAACGCCCTGCAGAAGGAGTTGCGGCTCGACCGTCCTCCGCGGCACATCGAATGCTTCGACAATTCGAACCTGCAGGGGGCGCATCCGGTTGCCTCGTGCGTGGTTTTCCGCGACGGGAAGCCCGCACGCAAGGAGTACCGGCACTTCAACATCAAGACGGTGGAGGGCCCGGACGACTATGCCTCGATGCGTGAGGTGGTCTATCGCCGATACAGTCGGCTGCAGGCCGAGGGCTCGGAGCTGCCCGATCTGGTCATAGCCGACGGCGGCAAGGGGCAGATGGGGGTGATCCACGAGGTGCTGGAGGCCCTGGGCCTCGACATTCCGATTGCCGGGCTGGCCAAGGATGACCGCCACCGCACGGCGGAACTCTATTGCGGTTATCCGCCGCTGTTGGTGGGGGTACGGCCCACCTCTCCGGTGTTCCACTTTCTGACGGGTGTTCAAGAGGAGGTGCACCGGTTTGCCATTTCGTTCCACCGCCAGAAACGGAGCAAGGCTTTTATCCACAGTGAGCTGGAAGGGATTGAAGGGATTGGTGCGAAGACGATCGAGACGCTGTTGCGTCATTTCCGGACGGTGGAGAAGGTGCGTGCTGCGAACTGGGAGGAGCTGTCGGCGCTGATCGGCCCGGCGAAGGCGCGCAAGGTGCGGGGCTATTTCGAGGGGGCGAAGTGATTCCGCCGGAGTTTCGGTGAAGTCCGGGGGTGCGGTTTTGAAAATAATTCGGGAAAAATGCTTGCAAACGGGGAATTTTTTCTATCTTTGTCCACCCGATTCGCCGCGAGGGGCGTGGATACGATCCGGTGGGAGTGCTTTGGGGGCCATGGAAAAGGTTCTGAAGCGGAGAGTTTTGAAGTGGAGAGACTTTGATGCGGAGAGATTTTGAGGCAGAGAGGTTTTGAAGCGGAAAGGCTTTGAAAGTCCTGAAACCGGAAGGATCGGCGTCTGGACGCGGAAATCAGCCCGGATGGCGGAATCGGTAGACGCGTTGGTCTCAAACACCAATGACAGCAATGTCGTGCCGGTTCGACCCCGGCTCCGGGTACGAGGAAAAAATCCCAGACAGTTGTATGGCAGCTGTTTGGGATTTTTGTTTTGCCCTCCGTGTCCGCATTTTGTCCGCATTTTCCCCACATGTGTTGTGAAAGATGTTTGACTAGGCTATTGGGCGAGGTAATTCTTCGCCAAAAATAGCCTTGTTAAATTGGTAAATCTACTCCTCTACTTCGAGCAGGAATCAAATCGCCTCAAAAATGACGAATGGTAGAATCGAATAATTTTAGTCGTTTTTCGGCAACATTTGTCGGTTCGCCATCTGAGCAGTCGAAACCCTTTATACTCTTCAAGAGCCTCCAGCCTCAGAGACAGCAGTTTGAGGCCGCTTACAGGTACTATGCGCTACGGCATCCAGACTGGACGCTGCGACTAGCTGCTCCTCATATATGTATACGATGCTGTTCTGGGACTGCTGGATGTCCTTGCTTTTCCGTTTTCAGGTGTAAATGGTTGTGCGATTAGGTAAAAATTCGTATATCTTGAGTAGAGAAAATTGTTTTACTGCAAGCGATATAAGAAAATTATCGTAAAAAAAGCAATTGACAGGTTAGTTGTAAAATAGAGTTCGATCACTTTATTTTCACGATTTCAAAGTAATCCTTTTTTACGGAATCCGCAATAATAATATCGAAGCCTCGGCAAACATATTGAATGCCTGTTTAAGATTGGTTATATTATCGAGCTAACAATTTGTTTTTTACTGTTGGCCGTATCTCTATGTATTTCGGCTATTGATTGATCGTATTTTTTAATCTCCTTTTCGATGGTAATATTCTGCAGCAGTTTGAATCCTGACCGGTCGATTCTAGTACTATTCGACATGCAAGCCTGCGAAGAGCGGCAACAGGAACAACTGCACAGTTAGAAAAGACAGAAAAAGCGAGGTAGTAAATGATGCAGCTTGTTGGACGAATGGCTATTTTCCGAAGAAAAACAACAGGCACAAGGGCAGATAGTCTTTTAGGGCGTGTCGCAGAATTTGCAGGGCGGACTGTATCTCTGACGTGACCCTCCGCACTGAAATATCGTACCGCTCAGCAATCTCTGCATAGGTCAGAAGTTCGATGCGGCTCGCGAGAAATATTTCGCGTGTACGCGCCGGCATTTTGTCTAGTTCCGTCCTGAAAATATCCAGAATTTCATTGCTGAGCAGTTTGTCGAACAGATCGTCCTGAGACAACGACTTGATCGAAGACTGTACGAGTTGTATGTCGGTGGGCGAAAGTTGCCGGTGGCTGTTTAACTGCCGCAAGTATAAGAAGCAACGGTTGCGTACGCACATGTAGGCATACCCGCGCATGTTGGTTTCGTCCGCTAATTCCCCTCTTCGCTGCCAAATGCGGACAAAACAGTCCATGACGATATCCTGCGCCGCATCCATATCCCGCACGTAGGAGAACGCGATGTCGATGAGACGTGTATTGTTTTCGGAAAAGAATTTTCCGAAATCCTCGGGATTGAATATAGAGCCGTTGCGCTGCAAATCGAAATTTTATGCAAAGATAGTTTTTTTTGTTCACATGTATTGTATTTGAATTTATAAATAAATTTTGTAATTTTTTAAATAAATTTATTTGATATAAAAAGCGTTTTTTCGCTGTAAGACTTCCCTGTTTATGTGTTTTGTAATAAACATTATTTAAATAAAACGAAGTGGAAACGGAAATTTTGCATAAATACCTGAGCGGGATGACGACACCGGAAGAGGAGACTCAAATTGCGGAGTGGCTCTCTGCCGACCCGAATAATCAGAAAGAGATGGATACGGCCCGGTTCTTGTTCGATACGGTCAAACTTTACGGAGACAAGATACAGCCCACTCAGCGGCGACCGCTCGTAAGGTGGCGGACAATCGGTCGCTGGGCCGCGCAAATCGCTGCGGCAGTCATGATTGCCGTAGGGGCCGGATTCTTCGCAAACAGATATTCGATCGGCGAATTATCCGATAAGCACCACTCCATTTACGTACCTGCGGGACAACGTATGGAACTTACGCTGGCCGACGGAACACGTGTATGGATGAACTCCGAGTCCCGGCTCGAATATCCGATTATGTTTGCACAGGATGTCCGGCACGTGAAATTGATCGGAGAAGCAATGTTCGAAGTCGCGCACGACAAGTCTCATCCGTTTATTGTGGAGACTTTCGCTTCCGATGTCCGGGTGCTCGGTACAAAATTCAGCGTCGATGCGAACGAAGCGCACCATCGGTTCTCGATAACCTTGATGGAGGGTTCGGTGCGGATTTCGAACCGGCTGGACCCAAGCCAAGCGAATATCGTCATGAGACCGAATGAAAAGGTCGATCTCATCGGAAACTATTTATACACGTCCAAGCTCGACGATTACGATGCTCCATGCTGGATGAACGGACAGCTCGACATTACGGGGCTGTCGTTCACCGAACTGATGGAGAAGATGGAACAGGCATTTGCCGTCCGGGTAGTCATCAAATGCAGCTCTTTGCCTTCGACCGCCGGCATCGGCGGCAAGATCCGCATAAATGCTGGAGTCGGCAATGCATTCAAGTGGCTTCACTCCTTGTTGAACTTCGATTACGAGATAGATGAAGCGGAGAATACGATAACGATCAAATAATCCGAATATAAACCTAATCCATACTGCCTATGATGAATCCAGAAACGTAAAATTCCGGACATCCGACAAAAAAAGCCTGCGAAGTGGAAGTTCGCAGGCCCGGTAAAAAGATCGGATGTCTTTAGCTAATCACACGAATCTAATTACCAAATTTTTTCACAAAAGTATGAATAAAACAGCGTTCTCCCAAAAAATAAGAAAACTGTTTGAACTTGTATTCATCCTCTAAGTACATGACAAAAATTTGAATACATCAAATTTCGGGACATAAATTGGTCGAAAAAGCACGTTGGAGATTTCCTCCAAGCCGTACTTTACTAAAGATTTGGCTTTACGTCCATGTTTCAATGTCTTTATAGGCTTTACGTTTTCATCTTTATGTTCCCCAACGAGATACGCCCATACAAGAGCAATACAAACCATTGCCAGAAGTCTTGCAATCCGCTCTGTGTCGCGCAAATGCGTGTCTTCGATATTGAATCCGGAGGATTTCATAGCCCGGAATGCGGTCTCGATCTCCCATCGCCTTTTATAAGTGTCGACACCCTTTTCCGGGCGTTTGAAGCAGATGAGGATCTGAAGTTCAGGCACACCGTCGGAGTTCTTGATTCGGCTTCCGGCAAGATAAACGTACTCACCTTTGTGCAGGAAAAGCTTGTAATAAAATCTTTCCTGCCCCACTTTCAGGGAATTGAAGAGCCACCATGCACGGATTCTTTCCCCTGTGGAAGGCTTGACAAGCCAGAAATTCTGCCGGATCCGGATATAATATCGTATATGATTGCGGTTGAGCCAACCGATCCAATCCTTGCCGACAAACTCCCGGTCGGCAACAAGAGAGTCGATGCATTCGGAGCCGAACAGCCGGACAAATCGTTCAACGATTGCCTTGCGTTCCTTCCAATTGGAGTTCCCTTTCTTAGGCAGAAGGCTGAACATCAATGGGAATGCAATCCCCTTGTATGCCACGCCGAGCATGAGGATGTTGATGTTGAAATCACCGAACTTCCAGTTTGTACGGTCCATGCTCAGCACCAGCCCTGTCTTGACGGGAAGCAGAGAGTATATCATCTGCGCCACAAGGTCAAAGTTGAGGGCGTACTTGGCTATGAATCTTTGAATGCGGCGAAGGTTGGAGTCCCTTTCAACAGAGGTTGGCATTGCCGCCGCGAGTTTATGGAGGCTTACGGTCTGTACTACACACAGGGCATGGAGCATGAAAGCCATAAACTTTATGCGGGCCAGATTCATCGATTTCCCAAAATGTTCTTGCATCATCGGAAGGATTTGGTTAACTTTGCCCAAGTCCTTAAAGTCAGTTGTCTTCATACGAAAAAGCGGGCAAACTTTTCTTTAAAGATACTGATTCTTAGGGACTTTTGCAAATATAAACAACTAATAATTAGGCATATAACAACATAATTTATATTTTGTCATCTACTAAAATTCATCCTGCTTTTAAGTCTGAGCGTTACCGTTGTAAGAGCACAGAATAGTGGTATCACGCTTAATATGCAGGACGCTACCGTGGCTCAAGTAATGAAAGCGATTGAAAATCAGTCGCATTATGTGTTTCTTTATAAGAACTTGGACACCTCCCGGAAGGTGAGCGTCTATATCCGGAATAAGCGCATTGACGAGGTGCTGGATATCGTATTCAAAGATCTGAATATTTCCTACAAGATCGACAATCTTCAAATTCTGCTGTCACAGAAAGAGTCCGAGAACAAGGCACCCGCAACGATTACGGGATTCGTAACCGATGTTTCGCAGCAGCCCATCATCGGCGCGAGTATCATCGTAAAAGGTACGACGATCGGTACGACCACCAATGTCGACGGCAGCTACAAATTGCAGCTGCCCCGATCGGCCGAACCTCTGATTCTGATCGTCAATTATCTCGGTTACACCCCTGTCGAGGTAACTGTGAACAACCGCACCTCCATCGATGTCACGCTGAAAGAGGATACGGTCAGTGTCGACGCCATTGTTGTGACGGCTCTCGGCATCAAGCGTTCGGAAAAGGCGCTGTCCTACAACGTGCAGTCGGTCGACTCCGAGTCGATCCTCGCAAACAAGGACGTCAACTTCATCAACTCGCTGGCCGGAAAGGTGGCCGGTCTGACGATCAACGCTTCGGCCGGCGGTGTGGGAAGTGCCTCGAAAGTGGTTATGCGCGGACAGAAGTCGATTACCCAGTCGTCCAATGCGCTCTACGTCATCGACGGTATACCTATGTATACGACGGCGCGCGACGGCAGTATGGAATTTGGCTCGCAGGGTACGACCGACCCTATCGCCGATATCAACCCCGAGGATATCGAGTCGATGTCGGTGCTGAACGGTGCGGCCGCTGCGGCTCTTTACGGTTCGGATGCCGCCAACGGCGCCATCGTCGTAACGACCAAGCAAGGCAAGGCGGGACATACGTCCATCACCGTATCGAGCAATACCGAAGTGTCGTCGCCTTTCATCCTGCCCGAGTTCCAGAACCGCTACGGAACGGGCAACATCTATTTGAGCGAAGGTTCGACCGTACAGAGTTGGGGGCATCGGCTCAATGCGGCCAACAAATATGGCTACGACCCGCGCAAGGATTATTTCCAGACAGGCGTAACCGGCACGGAAAGCGTTTCGTTCTCGACTGGCACGGAGAAAAACCAGACCTATCTCTCCGCGGCTACGGTGAACTCGCGCGGAGTGATTCCCAACAACACCTACGATCGCTACAACTTCACGTTCCGCAATACAACGTCGTTTCTCGATGACAAACTCAAGTTGGACGTCGGTGCCAGCTACGTCATTCAGAAAGACCGCAACATGACCAATCAGGGTCTCTACAACAACCCGCTGGTCGGCGCTTACCTTTTTCCTCGCGGCAACGACTGGGCCAATATAGAAATGTACGAGCGCTACGATGCCGCTCGTCGTCTGCATACCCAATACTGGCCCGTAGGCGATGCTGGATTGGCAATGCAGAATCCCTATTGGATCAACTATCGCAACCTGCGAGAGAACCGCAAGGACCGTTACATGCTCAATGCGTCGCTCTCCTACGACATTCTCGATTGGCTTAATGTTTCGGGCCGCATCCGAATCGATAACAGCAATACTACCTATACCGAAAAGTTCTATGCCTCGACCATCACGCAGCTGACCGAAGGATCAAAGAACGGCCTATATGGTATTACAAAGACTGAAGACCGCCAGGTCTACGGAGATGTGTTGGTGAATATCAATAAGTCGTTCGGTGACAACTGGACGTTGCAGGCCAATATCGGAGCCTCGATCTCGGATATGCGTTATGATGCCATGAAGAACCGCGGTCCGATCCCCGACGGCGAAATCACGGACGAGAAGCAGATGCTCGCTAACGTCTTCAATATTCAGAATTTGAGCAATACCTCCAAGACCGAGCGGTTGCAGGACGGCTGGCGTGAACAGACGCAATCGGTCTTCGCTTCGGCCGAAATCGGGTATAAAAACACCTACTTTCTGACCTTGACCGGCCGCAACGACTGGCCTTCGCAGCTGGCGGGCCCCCACTCGACCAAGACCTCGTTCTTCTATCCGTCGGTGGGTCTGTCGGTGGTGTTGTCGCAGATCATCCCGAACATGCCCGAGAATCTGTCGTACGTCAAGATCCGCGGCTCGTACGCTTCGGTCGGTGTCGCTTTCGAGCGCTACCTGGCCAATCCGCAGTTCACCTGGAGCAAAAGCGGGCTGAACTGGAGCTCGCAGACTCGCTTCCCGGTCTACAACCTCAAACCCGAGCGAACGAAGTCGTTCGAGATTGGTCTTACGATGCGCTTCCTGCGTCACTTCAACCTCGACGTTTCCTACTACGATACGAAAACGTCGGACCAGACATTCGAACCTACGATTTCGACCGGTTCGGGATCCTCGTCGCTGACCATTCAGTCGGGCGACGTGCGCAACCGCGGTATCGAGCTGGCTTTGGGCTATAACAATACATGGGGCAAGTTCTCGTGGGATACCAACTACACCCTCTCGGTCAACCGCAACAAGATTCTCTCGCTGGCCGACGATGTGGTCAACCCCGAAACCGGCGAACACTTTTCGGTCGACCAACTTGACATGGGCGGTCTGGGCGATGCCCGCTTCATCCTGCGCAAGGGCGGTACGCTGGGCGATTTCTATTCGCGCGTCGATCTGAAACGCGACAGCAACGGCGATATTTACACCAGCGAAAAGGGCGAGATCGCTACCGAACCGATCGCCGACGTGAACAGCTACATCAAACTCGGCAGCGTGCTGCCCGACGCGAATATGGCCTGGCGCAACGACTTCCGCTGGGGCAACTTCAACTTCGGATTCATAGTTTCGGCCCGTCTGGGCGGCGTGGTGTTCTCGCGGACGCAGGCCATGCTGGACAACTACGGCGTATCCGAGGCTACGGCTGCAGCCCGTGACCGGGGCGGCGTGATGATCAACGGCGACGACCTCGTGAATGCCAACAAGTGGTATACCGCAGTGGGCGGCGGCAATTCCGTTCCGCAATACTATACCTATTCGGCCACCAACGTCCGTTTGCAGGAGGCATCCATCGGTTACACGATTCCCAAGAAGCTGACGCGCAACGTGTGCGAAATCACGCTGTCGCTGGTAGGCCGCAACCTGTGGATGATCTACAACAAGGCGCCGTTCGATCCCGAATCGATTGCGACGACCGGAAACTACTATCAGGGAATCGACTACTTCATGATGCCCTCGATGCGTAACTTCGGCTTCAACCTCCGACTCAAATTCTAACCAGCGACGACCATGAAAACCAACATATTGAAAACTGCCGTAGCGGTGATCGTGCTCGTAGGAACCGCTTGCACGGACAACTACCTCGACATCAACACCCATCCTTACGAGCCTTCAGAAGAGGACATGCAGACCGACGGCTATATTCTCGGTTCGACTCTCACATCGCTGGCCGGCACGGTCGTTTCGACCGACGTCAACACGGCGCAATTCACCGACGTGCTGCTGGGCGGTACGGTCGGAGGCTACTACGCTCCTACCAAGCAAAACTGGGCGAACACCATCGCCAACTACAACCCGATGGACGACTGGACCAACGTCTTCTTGCGCAGCAAGGAGATCATTCCGACGCTCTATTCGAACCTGCGCCAGCTGAAGAAGGTGACCGACGACCCGATCGTGCTGGCCATCGCCGACGTGATAAAGGTCATGGCCATGCACCGCGTGACGGATACCTATGGTCCGATTCCCTACTCGAAGATCGGTGAAAACGGTCAGATTCAGGTGCCCTACGATTCGCAGGAGGAGGTCTACGATGCCTTTTTCGAAGAGCTCAACCATGCGATCGAGGTGCTGACCGCGCACCGCAACGAGGCCATTTCGCCCAAGGCCGATTACATCTACGGCGGCAATCCCGAGCGGTGGTGCCGACTGGCCAACTCGCTCAAACTGCGTCTGGCCATGCGTATCGTCTACGCGGCGCCCGACAAGGCTCGCCAGATGGCCGAGGAGGCCGTGAAGAGCGAAGTGGGTGTCATCCTTTCGAATGCCGACAATGCGCAGCTGACCTCGTTCGGTGCGAACGGCAATCCGATCTGGGTGGCTGTCAACTACAACAGTGAGGGCAGCACTACGGGTGGCGATACGCATGTGGCGGCCGATATCACCGCCTACATGGCCGGTTATGCAGATCCGCGATGCGCGAAATACTTCATTGCGTCGGAGTGGGAGGGGCAACCCTATGTCGGGATTCGCCGCGGTATTGTTATCCCGCCGACGAGCGTCGGATTCAAATATTCCGGAGTCAACGTCGGTATCGCATCTCCCATCGTATGGATGAATGCCGCCGAAGTGGCTTTCCTCAAAGCAGAAGCAAAAGCTGTCTTCGGATTCGATATGGGTCCTTCAACTGCCGAGGAACTATATAACGAAGGTGTTCGATTGTCATTTGAGCAGTGGGGCGTATCGGGCGTCGATGACTATTTGGCCGATTCCGAGCGCGTACCTCAAGTCTATGTTGATCCGGCAGGCACGAACTCCTATGCAGAGACACTTTCGTCCGTCACCGTAGCTTGGAATGACGCGGCATCCGTCGACGAAAAACAGGAGCGCATCCTCATTCAGAAATGGATCGCCAACTGGGGAATCGGCAACGAGGCGTGGGCCGATTACCGCCGCACGGGGTATCCGCACCTGATTCCCGCTACGGACGACGGCAACAAGAGTCTCGGTGTCGTTGATTCGCAATTGGGGGCGCGCCGTATGCCCTATCCGAGCGACGAATATACCACCAACAACGAAAACGTCCTTTATGCCGTCACGACGCTGCTCGGTGGCAAAGACAATATGGCAACCCGGCTGTGGTGGGACTGCAACCCGTCAATCCGATAACCGTAAACCTTAAAGCATCATGAAATCGAATATCATCCAATTTTTCTTTCCGGTCGTAATGCTTTTTGCATTCGTGGCGTGCAACGAATGGACAGAGACCGAGAGTCTTGATATTCACCGTCCAACGCTGGAGGAGCAGAATCCCGAACTCTATGCGCAGTACATGCAGGCGCTGCGCGATTACAAGGCTCGCGACCACAAGATTGTTTTCGTATCCGTCGACAATCCGTCGACGGCTCCCAGCCAGCGGAGCGAACACATCAAGACATTGCCTGACAGTGTGGACTATATCGTATTGAAAAATCCGGCCGACGTACATCCTACGCTCGTGGCGGAGATGTCGCTGGTGCGTGAAAAGGGTACGCGCGTCCTCTATACGATTGATTACGATGCGCTGGAGGCCCGTTGGGCGCAAATCCTCGAAGAGGAGGAGAATAACCGACCCGAGGAGCCCGAGACTCCCGAAATGCCCGATGAAGGCGAAGGTGATGAAGACGAAGAACCCCAGCCTGACCCGGCAGTAGTCCTGGAGCAGCGTTTCCTCGATTTCTGCCGTGAGCAAACCGCATTACAATTGGCATATTGCGACCGCTACGGATTCGACGGCGTCATTGTCGCATGTACCGGCAAGAACTATTCCGGCATGGCGGACGACGTGCAGGCGCGCTACATAGCCCGTCAGGAGGCATTCTTCGGAACGGTCGGCGCCTGGTATGGAACGCACGCCGGCAAGTCGCTCTCTTTCTGCGGCAAGCCGCAGTATCTGGCAGATAAGGGCATCCTTGCGCAGTGCGACTACGTTATCCTTCCGGCCCTCGATGCTACCTCCGGCGACGAATTGTCGCTTACGGTTGAGTTGGCAGCAGTGACGGGTGTTCCGACCGACCGCTTTATCGTGACCGTATCGACCGTATCGCCAAGCGACCCGTCCGACAACAGGGGCTACTTCTCCGCATTGGACACCGACGGCAAGTCGCGGTTGCGCGCAATCAAAGGTGCTGCGCAGTGGACATTGATTCCGGCCGGATATGCAAAAACCGGAGTCTGTGTGGCCGACGCACAGAACGACTATTTCAACATTTCGCTGGTATATAAGAACATTCGTGAAGCCATTTCGATTATGAATCCCTCGCCTAAAAACTGACAAGCACCATGAAACAGTACATATTTTTGTTCGCACTTACGGTCTTCGTCGCTACGGCTTTCGTTGGCTGCAAGAACGAAGATCCGAGCGAACACCATTTCGATAACAAACTCTATATTTCGGCTGCTGCCTTTACCGATGAGATGCTGATCAAAAATGAGGCGTCGGATTACTCGCGCAACATTATCGTGGGAATACCTTCGCCCGTGGCCGAAGATGTTAAAGCCGAGATCGGAGTTGCGCCCGAACTGCTCGATCAGTACCGCATGGCATATTACGATACCGTTGCTGAACTGCTCGGCGAGGAGTTCTATCAGATCGAGAATTCGCAGACGCACATTCCGGCCGGCAGTGTGACGAGTATTCCCGTAACCGTAAAATTCCGCGATACGAACCTGCTCGACCGCGAAAAACGTTACGTTTTGCCTGTGACGATTCTATCGGCCAGCGGTATGGAAATTCTGGGAAGCGCTCGTACTCTCTATTTCGTATTCAAGGGGGCCGCCCTTGTCAATGTAGTGGCTGATTTGGCTGACTCGGCATATGCTTCACCCACGTGGAATGGCAATGCCGATGTGGCGAACGGAATGAAACAGATGACTCTCGAAGCGCTGATTAATGCCAACAAACTCGACAAGATGATTTCCACAATTATGGGAATTGAAGACCATTTCCTCATTCGCCTTGGAGATGCCGGCGTACCCGCGAACCAGATTCAGATCGCCACCCAATACGGTAACCGAACCAATTCGGATCTGCAAATCGAAACTAACCGCTGGTATCATCTGGCTGTAACGTTTGACGACGGCAGCATCAAGGTCTATCTCGACGGCGAAGAAAAATTTTCCGGAGCGGTTTCGATGAGTTCTGTGGATCTGGGCGTAAAGCACAATGTCGGCGATGTGAACGAGGACGGTATCGGCGAACGCTTCTTCTGGGTGGGCTACTCTTACGATTCGAAGCGTTGTTTCGATGGCAAGATTTCGGAAGTGCGTATTTGGAATCGGGCGCTTACGGCAGAGGAGATCAATGCTCCCGACCACTTCTATTCAGTAGATGCCAATGCTGAAGGTCTGGTTTCTTATTGGAAATTCGACGAGGACGATCGGGCTTCGAACTCTATTGCCGATCATACGATCAACGGCAACGACATGTACGTTGTGAATACCATCAAATGGTACGACGTAATGCTGCCCGATACCGGAAAATAAAACAAGTTTAACAGCGAAACCGAAAAACAATGAATACGATTGATAAATTGAATCGCACGCTGCGCCGCCTCGTATTGCCGCTTGCAGGCTTGGCGCTTGCAGCTTGCGCCGATGATATCGAAAGCGGGTACGTCGTCAACGAAAATACTTACGCTTCGGCAGCGTGCATCGAGGGCATGCTGCTCGATGCGACGACCAACCGTACGACGAAAGTCATTGAGTTGCGAGGCGATGCCGTCGAGACTCAGGCCTATTTTTCGCTCACGAAACTACCCGCCAAAGGCGTGGATGTCCGGCTCGAAATAGATGCCGAGTATGTGGCGAAGTATAATGCCGCCCATAAAACCGAATATGCGCTTTATCCGGAGGATAAGGTGGCGATCGGCCGTGACGGTACGTTATTGCTGGCTCCCGATGAAGTGCGTTCCGCAAATATCGATGTCCGCATCGATGCGAGCGACGAACTGGAGGGCGGCGTCACCTACCTGCTGCCGATTAAAGCCGTATGCCTGACCGAGGGCATCTCGTGGAACGAATCTACGGGGCGTCTGGTCTATTTGGTGAAGAATCTGCGCAATCTGCCCGACGGATATGTCACCGACGATCCCTATGAGGGACTCTACCCGTTCAAGGGCGAGGATGCAATCAAGACCGTCGCCTATTTCGATACGAAGGATATGAATCCGTTGAATGCATTGGAGTTCGTGACCGAGGACGGGTGCTTGTTCATCGATCACGTGGTGCTCTTCTCGGCCAATATCAATTACGATAAGGACAACGACCGGATCTATCTGCATCTGAACGATGAAACGAAGTATCTGCTGGAGCATAACGAAGAGCTGATTCAACCGTTGCGTCGTCACGGTATAAAAGTTATCCTGAGCGTATTGGGCAATCATGATGCGGCCGGATTGGCCCAATGTTCCGACCTCGGAGCCCGGCAGTTCGCCGCCGAATTGGCATCCTATATCAAGGCTTACAACCTCGACGGCGCGGGATTTGACGACGAATATTCAACGGATCCCGACCTTTCGAGTCCGCTGATGGCTCCGAAGTCGAGCTATGCGGCTGCCCGTATGCTTTACGAGGTCAAGGCTGCCATGCCCGATAAGATCGTAATGGTCTACTATCTGGGCCGCATCGGTTCCAGCATGCCCGATATCGATGGCGTAAAGGTGGGCGACTTCCTCGATTATGCCGTTGCCGACTACGGTTTGGCGGCAAAACCCGCGTCGGGCATGACCAAGAAAGATTGCGCCGGAATGTCGTTCGAGATGCAGCAGGGGCACGGTGAATTGTCGTGCAGCAAAGATTACGGTTATTATATGTTCTTTGCCATGCAGCCGAGAAATTACTACAAGAAAATCAGTACGGATGCCGGCAAACTGAACAATATCGAAATTTGTCAGCGTATCTGCAAGAATCTTTACGGCAAGACACTTCCTGAACCGACGTACTATTACAAACTGAATTACAAGACCAACAGTACGGAGCGTTATCCTATTTCGGAATTAAAATAGAAGAGTAAGCATGAAAAAGATATTTTTGGCTTTCGTCGCGCTTGCATGCGTGATGAGCGGTTGCTCCGACGATGACCAGGTCGAGACGTCGGTGGCGGAAACTCTCGAATTATCGGCCGAATCCGTGCCCGTCGGCCCCGATGGAGCCGAGGTCGAGGTCTCGGTGACGAGTTCTGCCGTATGGCGCATTGCGGGCGATTGTCCGTGGGCACGGCCCTCTGCGGTCGCAGGCAACAGCGGCGATAAGGTAGTCTTCACCGTCGACGCCAACGAAACGGGAGCACGTCGTGAGGCTACGTTCAAGTTTTTCGCAGGAGCTACGGTCGTTCCTTTCAAGATCGTTTCCGACCCCGTTTTCGTATTGGAGATGCTGTCCGACACAGAGTACCAATTTTCTACAAGCGCATCGTCGCTCTGTCTGCGGCTCAATTCGAATATTGACGATCTGCAATGCGAAATCGTCTATGAAAACGCCGATCCCGAGGATATGCCGTGGATCGAGTATAACGGGAAATCGCAATCGTTCGGTTCGACTGCGCTGAACTTCGCCATAGCGGAGAACAGCACCTATCTCGCACGACGGGCGCAGATTGTCATCTCCGGTTTGGACAAGCGCTTCGAAGTATCCGTCGCGCAGGACAAGCCTTCGTTCTTCGAATGGAATGCGGCGGAGAAATACGCTTATGAAGATCTCGAAGCCCATGACTTTACGGTCGAGGTCCGCACCAATCTCGACTACGAAGTGTCGTTCGGCGAGAAATGCGATTGGATAACGATGGACCGAAGCCTCGTCTCGGAGCAGAAAGGATTGCGCACGGAGATGTTGACGTTCCATGTCGCTGCATCGGAGAAAACTCGTAGCGCCAAAGGTGAAGTCTACCTTGATGGGGACACATGGCAGTCCCATACCTCATTTACTGTTTCGCAAAAGGATCCGAATATGCTTATTGTGGAGATTCCCGATTCGAAGTTCCTGAAGTTCCTGAAGAAATACGGCTACATCGAAGAGGTGGGAGAGGAAATGTACACTGTTAGTGAAGAGGGTGCAGCGGAAACCGAGTTCGACCTGTCATACGAGGATATCTCCGACTTCACAGGGCTCGCCTATTTCACGGAGCTGACAACGATGAATGTTTCGGGTAACTATATGGAATTGTTCGATATCTCGGCTCTGACCAAGGTCCAGGAACTGAGCATCGATGGTTGCACATACTGCCAAACCATCGTGCTGGGTGCCAACCCGATCCTCCAGCTCGCAGTGCTGAACAGCCGTTACGACTATGTCGATTTCGAGACGTTGACCGTCAGCGGCGACGCCCTCGAGGAGTTCTACTCTTCGTGTTCTCGCTCCTACGACGAGATCACGACCGTCGATCTATCTGGTTGTCCGTCGCTTAAAGTCATAGAGTGCGACCGCGCTAATTTGAAAACCCTGATCTTGCCAAAAGTACTCGAAGGCACTCAGATCGATCTGACGACGAATGCCGAGTCTGTTGAATACAAGTAATCCGTAGATCATATAACCCCGTAGCTGCGCAATCCCGATACAGGTGACTGGGGGCTGTTAGATTGTTGGGTTATGTAATCTACCCTTATTAGGAGGTGTTTCAAAAAGCGTGTCTGAGAAAGGAACTACAGATCTTTCAGATATGTAAATTAAATATAGCAATCTTTGTTTTCAGATCAACCCGCCATAGCGGGTTGATCTTATTTTTTTTCACTTTCTCACGAACATTTATATGAGTCTACGCAATAAACGAACTCCTTTGTTTAGATACTTATTGATCCATTACTGAAAAGATGAATTGGCAGAGCCAAAAATATTGATTCGCGTTTCCAAGGGAAAAGCACTTCGAATAAGCGGATATTTGTACGCAGACAGGTAACCAATGCATGTATTTTTTCTTCAATTTGAATAATCTGAAGAGCGTTCTTTCTGCGGAAAAACTCCTTCATTATCTAATCATAGTTGGGCGTAATTTCGTAGAATTGAGTGTGAGAAGGGAGTAAATACACGTCAAGTTTGGTAGAATGATTTTTTTTGAAGAGTTGAAGCGGCCTGTTAAATCCGGGAATCATGTATAAATACGCTTTCAATAAGGTCACCATCCATTAAGCATTTTATTCATACCCGGTAAAAAGCGACGACTTCGGAGGCGCTTTCCTTCCCCTTGCGGGCAAGTTGTTTTGCGTTACGGAAAATATTTCACGTAACGGAAAATACAACTTGCCATTAATTTGCGTAACGCAAATGTGTTTTGTTCCAACTTGGATCAGACTTCCTCATTTGATATTTTTATAAAGCGACTGCGGGGTGAACCTAACAACTAGCCAGGTTTTCAAGCCTTCGGGTAACATTTGTCCCCGCAGTCGCTTTTCCGGATGCCAGGTATCTGTTAGGATTTTAGACTTCTGGTCTTTTAACGGCTTCTGTAGCGAGCCACCTGTTATTAATTAAATCTTTAACTATTATGAAATTTAAAGATTTCGTAGGTATTGACGTCTCAAAACACACCTTGGACGTCTTCATCCTAAACGTAAAAGTTCACAAGCAATTTAAGAATGAACGATTGGGGTTTCAACAGTTGGAACGATAGATCCAGAAGCAGACGGACGAATCTGGCCTTGTCGGATCTTCTGCTGTGTTTTTGAGCACACCGGGCTTTATTCGCTCTCTCTGGCGCAGTTTCTGGAAGAAAAACGTGGATGGTACCTGCTTTGGAGATAAAGCGTTCCATGGGTATTATTCAAAAGTTTGATGAAAAGGGTGAATATAAGCCTATTCTATTCCTTTCAAATTCATATTATTACGATGATAATTTTTCTAGAGATGATAATCCCCGGAATAAAATAGATATTAGGATAGAATTATATTCTTTCGAAGATATTTATGAACTGGCATCAAGTCGAAACGATGTGTCCTTTATGTTACTAAAGAATGGATTTAATACTGAAAAAAATTGAAGTGAATCTAATTATTCCGTAGCTTTAATTTACTTTCTGCCTTTCCCGTTTGGTAGCGACAAGCCAAAGCCGCCGGAGGAACTTTGCGCAGGGTTTGCCTGTGACAACTCATCCTGACCTTGCGTTGTCCGTCCGGCGGCTTATCTTTGCGTCAGAAAGGGAAGGACTACTTGTTCTTTAACTTCGCGGCGTCACGTTTGAGTTGTTCAGCCTCCTGGGCCTTCAGCCGCGCCTGCTCGTCGAGAGCCGCTCTTTTGCGAACCAGCCGTTCGTACTTCTCGACATCCCTTCGCATCGAATCAATACGTCGCTGATCCCGCTCAGTCTCGAATAGCTTCTCCAACTCCGACAGCCGTTTCGGCGACGCCTCACCCTTCATCAGCACATAACGATACTTCAGATCGTTGTCATACCGGCTGCGGTCGGGCCGCCAGTCTAAATAGAGTCCGACAGATAGTACGACGATCACGATGAACATCGACATGAAGAGCCAGAAGTTGCGAGTTGCGTCCAGAGAGAACGAAAAGCGGTGCTGCACCATCCGCGGCGGCAGTTCCTCGGGAATCTCCATCCCGGTCACTTTATCGTCGATCTCCGCGATCTGCGTTCCGAGGCCTTCTCGAATCTGCTCCTGCCGCTCGGAGATTGCTTGCAGCCGCTGCTCGATCCGATGGTCCCGTTCCTGCTGTGCCTCGCTTACCCTTGTCTGCGTCTGCTCCAGTTGCAGAATCCGAATCTGCAATCGCTTGATTGCGTCCGTATCAATGGCCGCCGTCGGTTGTGATCGTGCTTCGGCCAACTCCGTGCGGAGCGTTTTGATAAGGGTCTCCTTCAATTCTTCGTACATCTCAAAGGAGAGCTCCAGGGTGTTCTCTTTCATTGTCTTTTGTGTTTTAGGTTGTTATCCGATTTTGCGGGAGCGTGCCTCCATGCGACGCTTGCGCTCCATCAAGGCTACGGCCATCGCCTCGGCCGCCTTGTTGATCAGCGCCGTGATGCGGGCAATATGCTCCTCGGGGCTTTCGCCCTCACGCCGCTGCATCATCTCGGGTGAAAGGGCAAATGGCGAGTCGAACGGCGGCAGCGGAATCGACCCGGCACTGCCGAGCGACACCGATCCTGCGCCATGGCTACCGCCTCCTCCACCGCCTCCCGCTGCGGTGAAGGGACGCCCGCCGCCGAACAGACCTGCAAAAGCAGCCCGGAAACTCCCGACTGCCGCCTTGAGTCCTGACATCAGGGTCGTATGCCGCTGCTGTGCCTGGCCGAAGTGGCGATCCAGCTTCGAGAAACTGAAGGCCCGATCGACCTTCGAACCAGAAAACACAAAGCCATTACGGGCGAACTTTACTCCTTCAATGATACCCTGCGCCCCTTTTCGTTTGAAGATCGTCTCGATGCCATGCCGCTTCAACCGGTCCCGCAATTCGTTCCAGTTGCGACAACGGGGAAGCTCCTGCCGAATCGCATCGTAAATCTCGTACCGGGTCCGGTCGGGCTCACGAAGCCGTTCTCGCCGAACGGCCTCCTTGCCCGGAGCCAAATGCAGCCCGAAGCGTTCGGTCAGCTCGCGGCACACCTTCGCATTGCGGAGCTTGATGTTGCGGTCGGAAATGGTCTGCCCGTGATCACCTACGCGATTGTATACCAGGTGGCAATGAGGATGGGGCTGGTCGAGGTGCCGCACCAACAGGTATTGCGTATCGGTGATACCCATCTTCTGCATGTACTCCCGGGCAATTTGTGTCATTCGTTCGTCGGTGAGCTTCGGGGCATCCTCCGGCGAAAACGACAGGGAGATATGTCCGACGTTCTGCTTCAAGCGGGGATTGAGGCGCGCCTGATCCTCGAAATCCTCGACCATCTCCCGCACACCGGGTGGCTCGACACCCCGAGCCTCCAGCACGCGCGACTGCTCCTTCATCGCATAGCCGACCGTGCCGCCGAACGATCCTCCCGAAATGACCTTACCGATCACGGCGCAGGGCTTCGATCATCCGCACCAGCTCGGCCTGAAGCGTCGCATGGCGCGCGGCGACGGCGGCGAATCCTTGGGTGTGGGCCAGCCGGGTCAGCTGGTTCAGATTGCGGGCAAGCCCCTTGAGCTGGGCGAGCCATTCGAGGTGTTCACTCCGCAGCCGCTCGCGGACCGAGCCGTTGAGAATCAGTTGCCGCAGCACCTCGGTGCGCGGAATACCTGCCGCACGGGCCAGGGCGCGGAGCTTGAAGTTGCAGGCCGTATTGCACCGCAGGGTAATGCGGTACTCCTGTTTTCGGGCACGTCCCAAAGGCGGACGGCCCCCTTTCTTCGGTGTATTCATGGATTGGAATTTTTGAGTTGAGACCATCGGGATAGGGCCTTGCGGCCGGTTTTTGGCTGACAAAAACACAAACTTGCCTCTGTTACCTCTGCTATTCGAATGCTCGGGGATCTCCCCGGCATTCTCAATCGACTATTTGCTCTCCCGCTCACCGAGAATCCGTTGAATATCCGATGTGCGATATCGGATCTTGTTGCCGATCTTGACGGCCTTCAGATACCCTTTCCGGTTCCAATGCCAGAGCGTCGCATCGCATACGCCGCACAGCTCCTTGACCTGCTCCTTGGTCAGGAAGCGTACCTTGCGAGCTTCGGCGACCTGGGTGGCCAACTCCTCTTTGGCGCGATTGATCAGATTGCTGGAGAAGGCCAGCAGATCCTCGCCGCTTACCTCCAGACGAATGCTTCCGGGCGCTTCGCGGAGGATGGATAATAAGTCTTTCATAAGTTGCTGTTTCCGCACGGATGGGACGGCGCTTTCCGGCGGAACAAAAAGCGACGCCGTCGCCCGGATATCCGAGTGACGGCGCAAATATAATAACGTGATTGAACGATCTTTAAGCGTTTAATTCGCGGCAGGTTCGGACGAATTAAACGAGTTCGTTTCGGATAGAAAATCCTTGATTTCACGAATGGCGACGGCTTCGGGACCTCGATCCCGGACCGCTTTTCCGGCAAGCAGCGGTTCGGTCAGCCGGCTGTATGCCTCCTGAATGCCGCGTTCGTGGACGATGCGAATCTCTCGGCCGTATTCCTCCTGCAGTGCGTCGCGGAACGGCTTGATCGGAATCGGGAGCGTCAGATAACGCAACTCTTCGAGGGCGATCTTCAGTCGGGCAATATCGGTTTGTGTATGCCGGGTGAGGAGATACGTCCCGATCTTACGTCGCAACTCCTCGGGACGGGATACCGTCGGGGCGAACATCTCCGTCAGAGAGCGGGTGGTTCCCGGACGCCCCGGCTTGCGTTTTGAGCCGTTCCTGTCGTCCGACGACTCCTCCATGGCCCAATCCAGCACCTGATCGCTTTCGGCCAGGCGCATGGCTTCGCGGTGGGCTTTCCACTCCTCCCGAGTCCGAAGCCCCAGTTTGATGGAACGGGCTATCAGCAATCGGATCGTGGCGCTCATGGTGATCTTCTGGAAGTAACCCAGGTCGGGAGATCGGCGCAACTCTTCACAATGCTCCACCATGCGTTCGAAGCTCTTTCCGAAGTAGAGCCAACAGAGCATTGCCGGAACCGGCGATCCGGCGACCGGCTGCTCACACTCTCCGATCAGTTTGCGGGCGAGGTCGTTGTCTTGGGCGGCCTGTTCGATCTCGTCGACATGGTCGAACAGCCCCTCGTTGGCCTTGGCCGCCGCGAGCTTGCGATATTGCGGAATAAGGGCGATGGCCTGAAGCAATACGGCCTGACACCCGGCCATGTCCCGGGTGTTCATCGACTCTTCGAATGCGGCATATTCCTCGGGATGGGCCTCCATCCACTCCCGCAACTTTGCCTTGAAGGCTTCGTATTCCGCCTGGCCCATGGCTTTATTGATCAAATTCCTGTAATTCGATTCTCAATTGCTCGGCAAGTTGCTTTTCAGTGGGCAGATAGAGCTGGTATTTGCTTGCCAGAATCGTATTGTTGTTTTCCGGCAGCGTATATTTTACCAGCAGATCGTTCTTGTCGGCGCACAGCAGGATTCCAATTGTCGGGTTCTCATCGGGCGCCTTCTCGTTCCGATCGTAATAGTTTACATACATTTGCAACTGACCGATGTCTTCGTGTGTGATCTTGTGTGTCTTCAATTCAATGATAACGAAGCAGCGGAGCAGCCGGTTGTAAAATACCAGGTCCGCGAAGAATTGATCATCTTCGAGCAGTATCCTCTTTTGGCGGGCAACGAATGAGAACCCGTTCCCTAATTCCAGCAAAAAAGCCTGCAGATTGGTGATCAGGGCGCGTTCCAGGTCTTTTTCGTAATAGGCTGCGTCGGGTTTCAATCCGAGAAATTCCAGTACCATGGGATCTTTGATGATCTCGGTCGGAGATTCGGGTTGACGTTCTTTGCGAGCCACCTCCAATACCGATTTCTTGTCGTTGCTCAACAGCAACCGCTCATAAAGTCCGGAATTGATCTGCCGTTCCAGTTCACGTCCGGTCCAATTATTATTGGCGGTTTCCAGTTCATAATACTCCCGTTTGTCGTTGTCGCTTATTTGAATCAGAAGACGGTATTGATACCAGTTGAATTGTGAACGCAGTGCGTTCATATTTCGGTATGTGTTGTAGAACTGACGGCAAAAGGCCAGTTGCCGATAGGAAAATCCACTTCCGAACTCTGCCTCCATGTTGTCTGCCAGGTGTTGCAGTAGTTTGGTCCCATATTCAGCACGTTCTTTGCCGCCTTGTTCTTCGAGCATGATGCGTTCTCCCAGTTTCCAGTACATTTTTACACGCTCGAAATCGACACTTCGTATGGCAGTCGTTCGTGCGGTGATGATGATATTTCGGATGTCGGAGACAAATTGTTCGTCCAATTTGAAGATTGCCGGTTCGTTCATGGTTCTCGCTGTTGAATAGTGAACGCACTGCGTTCAATTATGACAACAAATTTACTAATTCTTTTTTCATTTCATCGTCGATGGTGCGGTAGCGGGCAAAGGCCTTGCTACCTTCTTTGTGTCCGCTCAGTGCACCGACCAGATTGGGATCCTTGACCTGCCGATAGAGATTGCCGACAAAGGTCCGACGCGCCAGATGCGACGAGGCGATCTCGTACAACACCCGCTTCTCCTCCTCGCGGGTCGTCGGGTTGATGACCGTAACCAACCGCTTCAACCCGGCCGCTTTGAAGATCCGCTTGATGGCCAGGTTGTATTTCTGTTCGGAGATGAACGGCAGCAGCTTGTCGCTGTCACAGGCTTCATACCGGGCAAGAATCTCCGTGGCCATGGCGTTGAGCGGCACCCGCACCGTCAGCGGACGGCCCTCCTTGGTCTTGCGCGGAATGTATTCGATGGCGCCGCCGATGAGATTCGATTTCGTCATCTTCAGCAGGTCGCCCACCCGGCAGCCGATCAGGCATTGGAAGACGAAGATATCCCGCTGGATGGCTAACTGGGGATGGCGCTTCAGATTGGTGGCATAGATCTGGTGCAGCTCCTCAATGGTGATATAATACGGCGTCCCGTAGGTGCACTCCTCCAGCGGAAAATCGTCGAACGGCCGGTTCCGGCTCTTCTTATGACTGTTGCACCAATAGAAGAAAGTTCGGATACGCGAGAAGCAGTCCAACAGCGTGTTCTTGCCTCGGGGTTGCGGTGTGCGGGCCTCGGGAATGGCCTCGTAAATCTCGGGATAGATGGCGCAGTAGCGGTATTCGTTCTCCAGAAAGCTCCAGATGTCCCGCAGGGTGTCGGCCGTTACCCGGTCTACATCCAGCGTGAAGTCCTCCTTTCCCATCTGGGTAGCCCGAATGTAGAGTTCATAACGCTGCAAAGCCCGCTTGATGACGCGATAGTTCTTTTTGCGAACCTCCGAAAGCCTGTGCTTCTCGAGAAACTCGTCGAACAGCGCGGTCAAGGTTGGTTTGATGGCGGATACTTGCTTCAGGTTGTACTTCTGCGGATTGTAATATTGGTCCAGCGCCTCCTTCAGCCAACCTTTCGATACCGTCTCTTCGGGGCGGTTCTGATAGGCTCTCTCAATGTAGGTCTTGAGCCGACGGGCTTCGTTGTTGTAGCGGGTGCGCATGGCCTCGTCGCAGACGACTTTGCTCTTGACCTGCTCGGCCTTGTCATCCCAAAGATTCGGATTGATCGTAAGACGGGTCGGAGCGACCTGATCGAGTTGCCGACCATCGCGCAGACGCGCGTAGATGGTCGCCTGGGACTCCGTGTCGTAACGGGTGACGCTCTTTTTGAGAATGAGGGTTACTTTCATGGTTCAGCAAGATCTGGGGGCTTGTGACAAAAATAGCCCCCCACGTGCTGAACTGGCCCGATATCTCTTTTTGAAAACGCCCCCTAATACGGCCCGAGACCGAAATATTTCGGTCTCGGGCCTGTTCTGAGAGATAAGTCGGCTATTGGTATTTGCGAATGACCTCTTTTGCCATCACGGGATCATCCGAGGAGACGAAGTCCACTTTGTGACGGATGCCCCACTCGACAATATCGGGCTGGTTGGTCATCCACAGCGTCACCTTCAGCCCCAGCTCATGAGCCCGGACGATCCATTCGGGCCGGTTCATCAGAATGTTTAGATTGTAGGAGAGTCCGGCATAGCCCTGCTTCTTGAGTTCATCGGGCGTAAGATCGCCGTTGACATAGGTCACCTGGGCACCCGGCTGCAGGCGCATCAGCTCCCGGCAGATATGCTGGCTGAACGAGAGGTACTCCGTATGCCCCTCCACGCCCATCTCGCGAACCAGGGCTACGATAGCCTCGACCGCCTTGGTTTCGCGTTCCGGCGTGGTGTGTTTCTTGATCTCCAGAATCAGTTGCGTATGGCGGTCTTTCTGTCCCTGGCGGAAGAATTCGCGCAGGGTCGGGATCGCATGTCCGTTTTCGATGGGATTGGCCACGATCTCCCGGTAGTTGCTCTTTTGTACATGGATACGCCGGTTGTCGACCGTCTGAAGCCAGGGGCCGTGGAAGACGATCAGGGAGTCGTCCGCCGTGAGATTGACATCGAACTCCATGCCGTAGACACCTAGTTCCTGGGCGTTGCGCAGACTCGATATGCTGTTTTCAGCAGAGCCTTTTTTTGCATGATAGCCCCGGTGTGCGACCACTTGGGTCTGAGCCGTAACTTCGGCTGCGATCATGAGTGCAGCGATGGTACATAAGATCTGTTTCATGATTGGATGGTTGGGTTATTGTTGCTGTTGGTGTTATTCTTGCGAGGCATCTTCCGAGTGGTTGTATCCGTCGGCTCCGGCCTTCCACATCAGCAGGAGAATGCCCGTGCCGATGAATGCCATGACAATCATGACGACGTAGGCATAGTTCCACCCGAAGTGCTGGGCGACGTAGCCGAATCCGACACCGGAAACGATCGTACTCAGATATCCGAACAGGCTCTTGAAACCATTTGCCGTGGCGGCCGCCTTCTTGGTAGCCTGATTGGCAGCCGCGATTCCGATCAGCGCCTGGGGGCCGTAGATGCTGAACCCGGCGGCGCAGAGCACCACGAAGAAGATCCATACGGGGGTTTCGGGGGGCAGCTGCCAGAAGATCGCGATGAAGAGTGCCGCTGCGAGCATACAGAAAACGCAGGTTCTGTGAGCCCGCCCCTTGAGCCAGCGGTCGGTGGCCCATCCGGCGAAGAGCATCCCGATGGTTCCGGCTATTTCGAACATCGCAACGAGCCATCCGGCATTCGTCATGCTGACCCCTTTGGACTGGCTCAGCAGGGAAGGTCCCCAGTCCAGAATGGCGAAGCGGACCGTGTAGACGAAGAAGTTGGCAAAGGCGAGGATCCAGATGATCGGATTCTGGAAAACATGCTTGCGGATGAATGCTTTGGCTTCGGCGGTCTGCTCCTTTTTCGAGGTTGCGGCCTTTTTGCGCTCCTCGGTTCCCTCCAACTCCGGGAGTCCGACCGAAGAGGGGGTGTCTCGCAGCGTCAGAAAGAGCGCAATGGCTCCGACGAGGGAGATCGCCGCCGGGATCCAGAAGCACCAGCACCAGGCACCGACGTGGGCGGCGAAGGTCATCACGCGCTGCATTCCCTCCGGGTCGTCGGGTGCGACGTTCAGGTTGGCGGCGATGGCCGATACGGCATCGGGATTGCCGCTCATGTCCGTACCCATATGGCTCATGATGTATCCGCAGAGGATGATCACGACGCCGGCGCCGACGGTGTGGGAGGTGTTCCAGATCGACATCTTTGTGGCCAGTTCGCGGGGCGGGATCCAGTGGGCGAGCAGCCGGGCGCAGGGCGGGAATCCCGATCCCTGGAGCAAGCCGTTGAGCACCCACATGATGCCCATGAACAGGATGACGAAGTTGGTGAACGGAACGCCTTGTCGTACGCCGGTGATCCAGTAGGATATGTCCTCGCCGAATCCGAAGGCGAAATTGGCCAGCGCACAGAGCAACAGTCCGATCGACATGTAGTAACGGGCATTTTTGCGGTCGGCGAACATTCCGTTGATGAGCTGCGAACATCCGTAGACGAGTCCGTGAATGGTGAGGAAGATGCCCAGTCCGGTTTTCGAGATCCCCATGTCGGCCTCCATGCCGGGCATGGCCAGCGAGAAGTTCTTGCGCAGGAAATAGAAGAGCGCATAGCCGAACATGGTGCCGATCAGGGTCCGGGTTTGCCAGTGTTTGAATCTTTTTTGTTGTTCAGGTGTCATTTTTCGGTTTATTTAATCTCCCACACACCACGATGTCCGAAGAGTCGATCGAGCCACTCCTCCATGTATCCGCAGCGGAATGCGATATCGATGTTTGTGAATCGGCTTCGCATGTACGGAATGCGGAGGAATGTGTCGCGCAGCCGGGCCCTCGATACTCCGATTTGTTCGGGTTCGTAGGGTGCGCCGACCAGCTGCAGCCGTTGCCGGATCTCGTCGAAGGGGATGATCTGGGCGCGGAGACGTTCGCGCAGTTCGGGCCATGCCTGTTGGAAAGCCGTCAGTTGAGTCCGCAAGCCCTCGCGGTCGACATATTTGGCCCGGGTCTCCTTCATGCCGCGGGCGATGAAGTCCTTTCGGCCGTCGAAGATGCGGACGATCTCCTGTTCGGTCTCCTCCCAGGACTTCCAGGCGGCCACGCGCGCCTCGATGTCGAGTCTCTCAACGGGTGTTTCGATCAGGAATTCGAGGAAGGCCGTAGAGGCGAGGGTTCCGATTCCGACCTTGAAGCCGTGCGAGACGAGTTTGCCGCCGTAGGAGAGGTGTTCCATGTCCCAGTAGTGGCTGAACTGGTGCTCGGCCCCCGAAGCCGGGCGGCTCGACTGTACGGCCTGCATGGCGAACCCGCTCAGGAGCAGCCCTTCGGCCAACTGTTCGACTTTGGTTACGTCGCCGCGCCGAATCCCCTCCGGGTCGGAGAGCGCTTCGCGCAGATCGTCCTGCACCTCGTGGAAGGCGAACTCATCGATTGTTTCGACACCGATGGCATTGGCGATGAGCCAATCGGCCCCGGCCGGGATTTTGGCGATCAGGTCGGCGTAGCCCGAGGCGGACATCTCTTCGGGGGCTTCGGCGGCGATGCGGGCATCGAGTACCATGCCGTAGGGGGCCGGGCAGTCGAACGTCTGTTTGTTCCCTTCGCAGGTGATCGAGGAGCCGTAGGCGGTGTATCCGTCCATTGAGGCGGCCGTGCCCACACACATGTAGCGGCGGTTGCAGCGTGACGAGACCAGTTTGGTGAGGTCGTTGATCACGCCCGAGCCTACGGCAACCGGTATGGCATCGGTACCTTCGAGGCGGGCGGTCAGTTGTTCGACGTATTTCCATTCGGCGTAGAGTGCCGGATCCGTGAAGACGAAGGGCTCCTCCTGCGGAATACCCGCTTCGCGGAACTCCCGTTCGACCTCGGCACCGGCCACGCGGAAGGTGTTCGTGTCGGCGATGATCACGGCCTGTTGTCCGTCGAAGAGCTCCTTGAAGATTCGGGCGGCCTGCGGAATTACCCCTTCGCCGATTGCCAGGGCTTTGGTATCCGTGGTTCTTGTAAGTGCTTGTTCAGTTTTGTTCATGTCGGTTTTTTGTCGATTGGCCAACGGGAGGGGAGTCCGAAGCTCCCCTCCCGTGCCGGGTTACATATTGGTAGGTATTGATGGGTAAGTTACCGGGTGATGACGATGTCGTCGAGCCAGATGCGGTTCTTTTTGGCTTCGTATTGGGGCTTTTCGCCGCTGGCAATCATGATACGCGTGGTGGCGTCGGCTCCCGTGATCTGCACGGTGTGCTCGGTCGGGATGAAGCACCCGGCGGCATCCGCGCCCATTTCGGCCGGAGTCTTGTTCGACAGGACAATAGCACCATTTTCACCGGCTCCGACGATCGTTCCGGGGCCGGAGTAGATCGCCACGGTGACCGTCAGACCTTCGGTCGGAGTGCCTTCGAGCGATCCGGTCGAGGTGTTCGGAACCACGTAGGGATGCGCCTTGAACTTGAGCGTAATATCGGTCGATCCGGTCAGTGCCGTCAGCTTGGGCAGCGTCAGTACGCCGTTGGCCGATCCGGTTCCGTATTTCACGCACCCGCAGCAGGGGTAGATCTTCGTGTTGTATGACAGCACCGAGCTGTTGACCAGCAGGTTGTCCCAATCTTCGCTCCAGGCGCTCCAGTAGGTGCGGCGGTAGTCATCGTTGGCCGTCGTCGGACCGAAGACGTCGGTGGCGTTCTGCACGCCGGTGAAGATGGTTGCCGCCTCGTCGAAGTTGTCCCGGGCCGGATCGTAGCTCTTCAGTGCGATCGTGCTTCCCAGGTACGAGGGAGCGGCGCCGAACGAAGTGTTCAGGTAGTCACCGGCCATCCACAGGTCGTTGAAGTCCTCGCGGAAGACGACGTTGGTCATGTCGGGAGCCCCGGCACTGGTCACCTGAATGGTGCCCCAGTCGGAATCCTTGTAGTCGGTCGGAGTGTTCGAGACGAACTGCACGGCGCAGGTGTACGAGGTCGAGAGGTCCACCTTGCCGAACGAGAAGCGGCTTCTGGACCATTGTGCGCTGTAGGTGACATTCTCATAGCGGCGCAGCGTCTGTCCCGCAGCGTCGCGCAGCTCGATATTGAAGACGCGCTCGGCCTGGTTCTCCGTGTCGACGTCCCACTCGAAGGCGAGCAGTCCTCGTTCCGACTTGAAGAGCTTGACCGTGGGAGTCGGCAGTGTCGGCAGGTTGAAGAGCGTGCGGGCGCTGACGGGCTCCGAGACGGGCGAATTGAAGGCTTCGTTCTCCTCGTAGAGCGCCTGTACGGTGAAGAGGTATTCGGTGTCACCCTCCAGCTCTTCGAATGCGCAGTTTGTATCGAAAACCGTCTGCGTGATGGTGAACTGCGGGCGCGAGGCTTCGGCCAGCGTCACCTTGTATCCCGTGGCGTTGGGCACACCGTCCCACGTGAAGGCGAGAGCGTTGTCCGAGGCCGTGCTCTGGATGTTGGTCGGCGTGGCGAGGGGCTCCTTGAGCGCCTTGGCCTGCGAGATGACGATGTTGCGCAGCGTGAAGCGCGATCCCGAGGTGGTCAGATCGGCCGCCGACCAGCGGATCTTCGTCGAGCTGGTGGCGTCGCGCACGATGCAGCTCATCTTGATCCACTCGTGGGTGGTGGTGGGCAGTGCTCCGCCGACAACCGTACCGCCGTCCACGGCCAGCACGTTGACCTCCTTGGGGTCGTTCTGCCAGCGGAAGAACTCGAACTCGACGGTGATGTTGCTCGTCCCTTCGAGATCCTCAAGGGCTGGGGTCTGCACCCATCCGCCGAGGGATCCCGTACCGATCTTGATGTAGCCCGGGTGTTCGTAGACCTTGTATCCGGTCCAGCCCTTCAGTCCGCGGGCCGTGCGGAAGGCCTCAAGCCCCTCTAGGTAGGCGGAATTGGTGCCAAAGAGGTCGACGGTTCCGGCATCGCCGTAGCTGCACTCGACCATGTATTTGCTGTAGTTCTCCTCGTTGTCGTCCTCGGCCGTGATTTCGTTGCCGCGGTTCGACTTGATACCCGGGAGCTCCTCCAGGTAGTATCCGCCCCACTTGAAGCGCGATCCGGTCATCAACAGCAGCGTCGTTTCGTCCATGATGTTGGTCGAGATTTCGGTTTCGCGGAGGAGATCGTCGTTGAGGTAGACCTGGACGGCGATGGTCACTTCACCCATATTGGTGGGGGGTGCCGGACAGCGGTGCCGAGATGGTTCCGTCGCCCTCCTCCTCGATGGTCGTTTCGTAGGCTGGGAGGTCGAGGCCGCCGGCCGCTTCACCCGAGAATTGGGCCGTCACGCGGATCCTCTCCGTGCCCGAGGCCTTGGTGTAGGGGATGTCGAGCGTGGCTCGCGTGGCTGAGTTGATGCGCACGGATCCCGTGATCATCGGCTCGCCGATTTCGAAGATGCCTGCGCTCTGCAGGGCCTTGATCTCCAGGGAGCTGGAGGCCGATACGAGGTAGATGACCGCTTCGCGCTGGTCACCGGTGTTGTGTCCGGCCGTCACATAGACATATTCGTAGTTGGTTCCGTCGCCCACCCCCCTCTGCCGGGGAGAAGGTGAGCCAGTCGGCGTCGCTCGATACGCTCCACGGACCGTTGTTGCGGACCGTGAAGGTTTGGACCGACTGGTTGTAGGGGAATGTCAGTTCATCCGTATTGCGGGTCAGTCCGGAGACTTCGGGATCTTTCACGCATCCGCTCATCGTCGACAGAAACAATGCCAACAGGGAGCTTGTTGCCATCCCGGTTCGGATTTTTTTCAACATATTTCGCATAAGGGTCGTAAGGTTTGTTTTGTTGGTAAAGTGTGCTGCAAAACGATCTGTGCGTACCTTTTTTTTGGGGTACGCTTTTCTTACACGATGATATTATGGATGGCTTGCATCACAAAGATAGATTAAAAATTTCATTTCGCATAATTTAGGCGCTAAAAATTGGTTAAAAAACGAAAATATTGCACAAAATGAAAAATTATTCTGTCTAAACTTGTATTAAACGAAAAATTAGTTTAATTTTGTTTCGAATAAGATTCGGATTCTGTCCGCTTCGAACGGAACTTGAGGCGGGTCCGCCCGCCGGATGAATCGATTGTGAAGAAACCATTGTCTATTGATCAACCTTTAAAACCGCCGAGCCGATGAATTGAATTTGCAGCCCGCCTTACACGGATACCGATATATAATATACGGGATTGGATGACTTGCAGCGATCTTTCCCGCAATCAGACTCAAACACCACCATGTTTCGTGTGTGTTTCTTTGTTGTTGCCGGAAAGAGTCTCGTACATGACTACTAAAAAAGAATGAACTATGAAACTGAGTTATACATCCAGTAATCCCCACGGTAGCCGCCGTTGCCTGGTGTTGTTTGCCATGCTGTTTGCATGTTGCTGCCTGGCGTTGCCGACTGCTGCCCAACAGAGCGGAACTGTGACAGGCACGGTCTCCGATGAAACCGGTGCACCGCTGCCCGGAGTTGCTATCACCGTATCAGGGACCAGCCGAGGCACGACGACCGACAACGACGGCCGTTATTCGATTCGAGCCGACCGTGCCGATAAACTGAATTTCAACTTTCTGGGCTATAAGCCCTATACAATGACGGTCGGGACCCAGACGCAAATCGATGTCCAGTTGACCGTTGACAATACGAATCTCGACGAGGTCGTGGTGGTTGGTTACGGCCTCCAGCGCCGGCGTGACATCGTCGGCGCGGTCGAGACCATCAAGGGCGATCTGATTGCCGAGCGGAAAACGGCGAATGTTTCTCGAGCCTTGCAGGGTCAGATTCCAGGTCTGACGCTGACCTTCTCCGACGGTAAACCCTCCCGAAATGCCACTATCCGCATTCGCGGAGTCGAAAACTCGATCGGAGCCGGAGGTAGCGCCCTGACGCTTGTCGATGGAGTCGAGGCCGACATGAACACCATTAACCCGAGTGACATCGAATCCATTACGGTGCTCAAGGATGCCTCGTCGACGGCGGTTTACGGAGCCAAGGGAACGTTCGGCGTCATCCTCATCACGACGAAGACGCCCGAAGCCGGCAGTGTCCGAGTCACCTACGATGGCAGTTACTCGATCTTCACGCGGACGGTCGAACCGCAGACCGTTAATAACGGACTGGCCTGGACGGATGCTTTTCTGGAGTCTTACCGGGGCCGTTACAATGCAAATCCGTCGAGTATCAATAACGCGATGAATCCTTTCACCTCGGACTGGTACAACGAACTGGTGAAGCGCAACTCCGACAGCAGCTACGAAAAGTGGCGAGTCAACGGTCAGGGCCGTTACGAATACTTCGGCAACTACGACTGGCACGATATCGTCTATCGCGACTGGACCTCGGGCCAGCAGCATAACCTCAGTGTGAGCGGAGGCGGGAAGGTGGCCAAATTCCTCGTTTCGGGGCGTTATTTCCAGCAGGACGGGGTTTACAACTATGGCGACGAGGACTACAAGCAGTACAATATCCGGGGGAAGATCAACATTCAGATCACCCCGTGGCTGACGCTGGACAACAGCCTCGACTTCATGAAGCGCAAGATCTTCCAGCCTCGCGTTGCGGAGGGCAACCAGCTGATCCAACGTCAGATGGAAATTGTGGGAGCCCCGCTGATCGGGGCGACGAACGCCGACGGAACCTGGACCAATGCGGCGACCTACATCGGCATCGCCGGTTTTGACGAGGGGACCTCGTGGGAGAAGTACGCGAAGAATGACATCCGCGAAAGCGCCTCGCTGACGGCCCATCTGATCAAGGACGTCCTGGTTGCCAAGGCCGATTTCGCCTATTTCTACAACCACACCGATCGCAGCCGCGCCCGCAACCTCTGCACCTACTACTATGGTCCGGAACTGAGCGCCACGCAGCCTGCTACCTCGCAGTACCGCGACTACGACTACGACACCGACCAGTGGACGACCTCTGCGACGCTGACCTATACCCCCAAACTGGGAGACAAGCATAAGCTCTCGATTATGGGAGGTTTCAACGCCGAGGAGGAGACCGTCATGCGGACCTACCTTTATCGTGAAGGGATCATCATCCCCGAGAAGGTCAACCCGAGCCTGATCGACGGGGATCAGGTCACCTGGCAGGACAATGGCAGTTATTCGGCATCCCTGGCGGGTTTCTTCTATCGCCTGCACTATGGCTACAAGAGCAAATACCTGGTCGAGGTGAGCGGCCGTTATGACGGAAACTCGAAATTCCCGAGCAACCAGCGCTGGGGCTTTTTCCCGTCGGCTTCGGTCGGATGGCGCATCTCCGAGGAGAGTTTCATGGCCTCGACGCGCAACTGGCTCGACAACCTCAAGATCCGACTCTCGGCCGGAACGGCCGGCAACGGTCTGATCAGCGACGCCTACGCCTATCTTCCGCTCATGGAGCTGAACATGTCGTCGGTAGTGAGCGGCGGTTCTACCTTCCGCTATACGCAGAGTCCGGCACCCGTACCTGACGGGCTGACCTGGGAGAAGGCCACGACCTACAACATCGGTCTCGATTTCGAAGCCTTCAACGGCCGCCTGAACTTCGTGGGCGACATCTACCGCCGCAATACGACGGACATGTACGTTGTCGGAGCCGAGCTTCCGGCCGTCTACGGCAACCAGGCCCCGAAGGGCAACTACGCCGACATGCGTACCGACGGTTGGGAAGCCAGCATCTCCTGGCGCGACAACTTCCGTCTGGCGGGCAAGGAGTTCCACTACAGCATCCGAGCTGCGGTGTGGGACAGCGAGAGCATCATCACCAAATATACCAGCAAGACCGGAACGCTCCCGACGATCTACAAGACAAACTATTATGAGGGCATGACCCTGGGCGAGATCTGGGGTTACAAGGTGCTCGGGCTCTTCGAGAGCGACGAGGAGGCGATAAATTGGGCCGATCAGAGCAAGTTCCAGTACTTTGTGGGAGACTGGAAGAAGGGCGACCTGAAGCTGGCCGACGTGGATAACAGCTACGTGATCGACAACGGTTCGAATACGATCGACGACCACGGCGACCTGGTGAAGATCGGCAACACCTCGCCGCGTTACTGCTACAGCCTCACCACGTCGTTCAACTGGAACGGCATCGGTCTGAGTCTGATGTGGCAGGGCGTGGGCAAGCGCGACTGGTATCCGGCCAAGGATTCGGGTTATTTCTGGGGCAAATACGGCCGTGCCTACGGTTTCTACCTTCCGTGGCAGGACGAGAACAACCGTTATACCGATGAGAATGGCAATACGTCGGCCTACTGGCCCCGGCTGCGCGGTTACCAGGCCGAGCACGTCAACGGTATCATGTCGAATGCCAATGACCGTTATCTGCAGGATGCCAGCTACATCCGCCTGAAGAACCTCACGCTCGACTACACCTTCCCCAAGCGGATTGCCCAGAAGTTGCGTATGCAGTCGCTGCGGATCTATTTCGTCGGGGAGAACCTCTGGACCTATTCGCCGCTGCAGAAGTATGCCAAGAACTTCGATCCCGAAGGGATCAGTGCCGGTGATGCCGACTTTGCCAGCACGGTCGGAACCAACGGCGACGGATACGGCTATCCGGTCATGCGAACCTTCACGTTCGGTGTCAATGTCACTTTCTAATACGAAATACCCATGAAAAAACAGATGCATAAAGTCGCAGCCGTCGCTCTGACCGCCCTGCTTGTCTCGTGCGATACGTTCCTGACCAAGGAGCCCATTGCGGAACTCGGTGCCGACACCTATTTCACCAATGAAAAGTCGCTGCAGTTGTATGCCGACGGTTTTCTGCAGAACATGATGCCGTCGCCCGAGACGCTTTTCCGCGGCGATTGCTGGTCCGATCTGGTTGCCACGCGCAATTCGACCGATTACCTGACGGTTCCCTGGTCATCGAGCCGTCAGACCGGCTGGAGTTATTCGGACTGGTATGACCTGTTCAATGTCAACTATTTTCTCCAGCACATGTACGAGGTTTTGGGCGTCCGCGAGGAGACGCTCCGCCACTACGAAGGTGTTGCCCGTTTCTGGCGTGCGTGGTTCTACTACAACAAGGTCCGCACGTTTGGTGCGGTGCCCTGGTACGACGAGCCGATCGACGCCGAGGATGACGAGGCGCTCTACAAGGCCCGCGATTCGCGCGAGTTCGTGATGCGCAAGGTGCTGGAGGACCTCAGCTACGCTGCCGCCAACTGCTCGACGGATGCCGCCTACACGCAGAGCGCCCAGATCGACAAGTGGAAGGCTTTGGCCTTCAAGTCGCGGGTCTGCCTCTACGAGGGCACCTACCGCAAGTACCACGCGGTCGATCCGTCGACGGGTCAGCCCTGGCAGAGTGACGAATCGGAGATGTACCTGCAGGAGTGTGTGGCAGCCTGCGAGGAGTTGATGAGTGACGGGCCCTATTCGCTGGTCAATTCGCCTTCGGCGGTGCAGACCCAGTATCGGTCGCTCTTCATCTCGGAGCAGCTGAACCGTCAGGAGATTATTTGGGGCCGGGAATACAGCTCCAGCCTGGGTATCTACCACGAGGCTACGTGGGTTTTCACCTCACCGACCCAGTCGCGCTGGTCAATGACGCGTTCGCTGGCCAACATGTATCTCAATCTCGACGGCACGCGCTTCACGGACAATCCCGACTGGGACAAGGTGGGATTCGTCGACGAGACGGCCAACCGCGACTACCGCATGATGCAGAGCATCGTGACGCCGGGTTACATGAAGGAGGTGGCCGGCGAGCGGGTGCTGACGGCCCCCGACATGTCGGTCACGCTGACGGGCTACCAGCTCATCAAGTGGTGCTTCGACGACGACCTGCATACCGGTACGCGCAGCAACAACAGCCTCTCGATCCTGCGTTATGCCGAGGTGCTGCTCAACTATGCCGAGGCGTCGGCCGAGCTGAACGGCGGCATTCTGGAGCCGTCGATCTGGGAGCGGACGATCAAGCCGCTGCGAGAGCGTGCCGGAGTCGTCGGGACGCAGCCCCAGACGGCCGATCCCTATTTGGCCTCCTACTACAAGGTCCAGAGCAAGGACCTGCTGGAGATCCGCCGCGAACGGGCCGTGGAGCTGCTGCTGGAGAACCTGCGCTACGACGACCTGATGCGCTGGCACGAGGGAGAACTAACCCGGAAGGAGTGGCAGGGCATCTATATCCCGGCCGTGGGCGAACCGATCGACCTAAACGGAGACGGACAGAACGATCTGTGTGTGATCAACGCCGACACGCCCAGCCAGAACGGCGTCTACTACATCGACCTGTGCGATGGCTCCTACACGCTGAGTGAGGACACCAGCGGGTTGTTGGAATACAACCTGGATCGGATCTGGGAGGAGAAGATGTACGTGCGTCCCATTCCCCGTACGGCCAACGGCATCAATCCGGCCCTTGGTCAGAACTACGGCTGGACGGATTGATCTGACGGATCGAACTTAAACCCGATAAACGACATGAAGAGTCTCTTAATGACGATGTTTGCCACCGTGGCGGCCGTTCTGGCCGCCACGGCCGGCAAACCGATCCAGACGGACGACGTCTGGCAGCATCCCGGCGCGGATAGGTCCAACTACCGCAAGAACATCTGTATCCCCGACATCGAGGGGTATCGCACGCTGAAGTGCGATTTTCACATCCACACGTGCTTTTCCGACGGGCAGGTCTACCCGACGGGGCGCGTGAACGAGGCATGGAGCGACGGTCTGGACGTGATCGCCATCACCGACCACTTCGAGATCCGCAAGAACCGCGGCATGCAGACCGACGACATGAATCTGCCTTACGAGATTGCCGCCGCACGCGGACGTGAGATCGGCCTGCTGGTGATCCCCGGGGGCGAGATCACGCGCCACAAGCCCTTCGGCCACATCAACGCGCTCTTCCTGAAGGACGGCAACCGCTTCCCGCGCAACCGCACCCCCGAAAACGAACAGGCCGCTCTGGACGAAGCCTGGGCTCAGGAGGCCTACCTCTTCTGGAACCATCCCGGCTGGCCCAACGATTCGTGTACGCTTTATCCCATGCACGAGCGGTTGCTGCGCGAGGGGAAGATTCACGGTGTGGAGATCTTCAACGGCAAGGAGCACTATCCGCGCGTGCTGCAGTGGTACGAAGAGATGGGCTTCTCGATGCTGGCCAATTCGGATATTCACTACCCGAGCGGGCCGCAGTATCCCGAGGGAGCCCGTCGTCCCATGACGCTCGTTTTTGCCCGCGAATGCACGATGGAGTCCGTTCGTGAGGCGATGTTTTCCGGCCGCATGGTGGCGTTGTACGACTATACGCTGGCCGGTCCCGAGACCTACATCCGCCAGCTGATCGAGGCGTCGCTGACCTTGCGCGTGGTGGATGCCCGCAAGAACCGCGTGGAGCTCCGCAACGATTCGGATATCCGGTTCAGCATCCGTTACGGGGATTACATGTATCCGGTTGCCATTCCTCCCCATCAGACGGTTCGTCTGACGCTCCCCAAGGGGATGAAGGTTCGCTTTGAAAACTGTGTCCTCGGATATGACAAGATCCTTGAGATGACGCTTTGGTAACAACTCTGCCCCATCTTTTTCAACAGAAACGCCCGACCTTCCGAGGTCGGGCGTTTTTGCTGCAGGAAAGAGGAGAGTCCTCTTTATGGCTCCTGCATCAGATCGTATTGCAGCACGACTGCGCGTCGCACGTCATCCGTCGATCGAGACGCGAATCCGCAATAGAGCATACCGTCGTAAAACTTGATTCCTTCGGGCTCCATGTATCCCGTTGAGGTGAGCCCCTGCGAGGCAAGGGCGCCCATATCCTCAATGGCAGCTACGTCGTGACGGCGAATGAGGTTTCCGTTGAAATCAAAGATCGATACCGTGGCTGTCGAGGGGGTTGCACCGTCGTTGTTGTTGCCGGCCCCTTCGTAATAGTATATTTTGCCGTTTTTCACGTCGTGGCCCTGGTTGCCGTTGGACCCGACAGTGAGCGGGCTGCTTTGCGGCAGGGTGATCGTGGCCAGCGGTTCGAGTTGCGAGAGATTCTTGACCATGACGGTCGGCTTTTCGGTCACGGAGGCCGGACCTCCGGTCTCGCCGCCCCAGGTGATCGAGAAGGAGAGCTGCTCGGAGCTTTCGGGCAGCGCCTTGACCTCACTCAGCCGGTAGAGATAGATGTAGCGGGTCGAGTAGTTGCTGTTCGTGCACCAGAAGAGGATGATGTCGTTGTCAGGGTCGAGCGATGCCTGCAGATTGCGGCGCTGCGGGATCCAGTACTGTTCGTAGCACTCCGACGGTTTGAGCGTCTTGCCCGGGGCGTATTTGATGCGGGCCATGGTCTGCGAGAGGGTGTAGTCACCTTCGGAACTGCGGGTTCCGTAGCTTCCGACCCAGACGTACATGTCGGCACCATCCTGTTCGACGGCGATGTTGTTTCCGTGGCCGGCATAGGGGAGCAGCATCCGGCTTTCGTAGTTGGCGGCGTTGGCCTGTTTTCGGACGATGATTACGTTGTAGTTGTTGCTGCCGCGCCCTACCTGCGAGCAGTACATGTATCCGTCGGCTCCGAGGTCGAAACTTTGCATGACCGAATTGTCGCTGAGCATGTGACCGCTGGTGTAGATCATGTCACGGGCCAGGGGCTGGTCGAGCTGTTCCGACTGCAGCACGTTGACTGTGAGTGCTGCCTGCTTCAGGTTGTCCGGGGTCCGGGCCGAGATCCGGGAGGTGCCGATGGCCTCTCCGCGGATGATGCCGTTGTCCGAGATGGAGGCGATGTTCGGGATCGAGGAGTGCCAGTTCAGTCCGTATTCATTCGCTGCGGTATAGGTTTCAGTCCCGGATCCGGTACGGATGTTGAGTTCCGGGAGCGTTTCTTCCTCGACGAACAGGTCGAATATGCGGCTGGAGAATCCTAGGCTTTGGATGGAGCGATCGCCGGAACCGATGTCATCGGAGTCGTCCGTGCTGCACGATATGGTGCAACATGCGGTCAAAGCCAGCAAAACGCAAGATAGCAGTTTGGTTTTCATTTTGTTCTTGATTTTTGGTTTTACCTGACTACAAATGTAACAAAATAAAAATAATATTACAAAACGAAAGTCGTAAAACGCTGCGTGTTTCGGATTTTGTCTGTGCGGGAGGTGATCCGCGACTCCGGAAGAGGTCCTTCCCGAAGGGTCAAAGCCCAAAAAAGCCGCAGAACATCTGCGGCTTTCCTGAGCCCACCCTCCGGGCTTGTGCTTTCCGGCCGGGTCAGACCGTGATGACATCGACCCCGACCGCCTCAAGCGTGGATTTGATCTGTGCCGGGAGTTGGTTGTCCGTGATCAGGATGTCGATATCCTCGATCGAGCAGATGCGGCCGAATCCTCTGCGTCCGATTTTTGAGGAGTCGGTCAGCACGATACTCTGGGATGCTGCTTTCATCATTTTTTGCGTCAGGGTTGCCTCTTCGACCGTGGCGCAGGTGATTCCGAATTCGGAATCGATGCCGTCGACTCCGAAAAAGAGTTTGGAGCAGATTAGATTCTGAAAACCCTGAGCTGCATATTCACCGCGTACGGAGAGCGAATTTCCATGGAGCACACCTCCGAGTTGCAGGACCGTGATGTCGGGTTCCTCACTCAACAGCATCGAAACCCGCAGCGAGGGTGTGACGATGTTCAGATGACCGATGGGGCGAATGACCTCGGCAAAGGCGTATAGCGTGGATCCGGACGCGACGATGATCGAGTCGTTTTCGTGGATGAGTTTTACGGCCCGAGCTCCGATTTTTCGTTTGATTTCGCTGTTGATGCGGCTTTTTACCTGCACGTTGACGTCGGAGACATGCGGATTGACGGGACTGGCGCTGCCGTGCGCTCGATAGAGCAGCTGCTTGCTTTCGAGGAATCTCATGTCCTTGCGGATTGTGGCACGGGTGACATTGAGTTCGTTGGCAATGTCTGCAATGCGGACGAATCCTTGTTTGTTGAGCGAGTCGAGGATATACTTCCGTCTTTCGGCGATGCTTAACATAACGCTTCTATTTTCTTTTGTTTACAAATGTAGAAATTATTTACATGAAAGCCAAATGAACGCGCTGTTTCGTGATTTATTTTCGTTTTACATATATATTCAGTGTTATTTTGGGTCGTTTTGAGTTATAAAATTCGTTATGTGTTTCATTTTGCATGAAAAATTTTTCGTTTTGTGATTATTATTCGTATCTTTGTTCCGAACTCAAATCAATCTGCTATGGATCTGGATACGTTGAAAGAGCGTGTTTTTCGCGCAAATCTTGCATTGGTCGATCATAAGCTGGTTATTTTTACCTGGGGAAACGTGAGCGGTATTGATCGGGACCGCGGACTCGTTGTCATCAAGCCGAGCGGGGTTCCGTATGAACGGTTGACCGTGTCGCAGATGGTCGTGTTGGATCTTGAGGGGCATGTTCTGCAGGGGACGCTCAATCCCTCGTCCGACACTCCGACCCATCTTGAAATATACAGGGCTTTTCCCGAGGTCGGGGGAGTCGTCCATACGCATTCCACCTACGCTACGGCCTGGGCCCAGGCCAAACGTCCGATTCCGGTCTGCGGGACTACCCATGCCGACTATTTCTATGGTGAGATTCCGTGTACGCGCCAGATGACCCGGGAAGAGGTGTGGGGCGAGTACGAACGGGAGACCGGAAAACTGATCGTCGAAACCTTTCGGGGCCTGAATCCGATGCATACGCCGTCGGTGCTGGTTGCCAACCACGGACCTTTCTCCTGGGGTCGTTCTCCCGAAGAGGCTGTACATAATAGCGTGGTCCTGGAGCAGGTAGCCAAAATGGCCTATGTAAGCCAGTCGCTGAACCCCGAGATGCCGATGAGCGAGATGCTCACGGAGAAGCATTTTACGCGTAAACACGGGGCGAATGCCTATTACGGGCAGAAGCATCCGCTGCCCGATTCCGACAGCCAGCCAACCGCTTCAACGATCTGCCTATGAATACGTTCTACCGATACAGCTCCGTCTGGAGCCGCGAGGAGCTGCTGCAACGGCTGTCGCGAATCCGTCATGTCGCCTTGGACATGGACGGTACGATCTACATGGGTTCGGAGTTGTTTTCCTGGACCCTTCCCTTTCTGTCCGGGCTTCGGCAGAACGGAATCGGCTACTCTTTTCTGACGAACAATTCGTCGAAATCGATTGTCGATTACCTGCGTAAACTCGCCGACCTGGGGATCCGGGCTACACGTGAGGAGATGTACACCACGACGCTGGCCATGATCGATTATCTGCGGGCTCATTATCCCTCCGTTCGGCGGCTTTTTCTACTGGGCACGCCCTCGATGATTTCGGAGTTCGAGTCGGCGGGTTACGTTTCGACCGCCGATTCGGCCGAGGATGTTCCGGATGCCGTGGTTGTAGCCTTCGACCAGACGCTTGCGTATAACAGGTTGTGCCGTGCGGCGTGGTGGGTCAAGCAGGGGATCCCTTACCTGGCGACGAATCCCGACCGGGTTTGCCCGACCAACCAACCGACGGTCCTGGTGGATTGTGGTTCGATCTGCGGGGCCCTCGAACTGGCGACCTCCCGCAAGCCGGACATTACGCTGGGGAAGCCGGATCCGAACATGCTGTCGGGTATTCTCCAGCGCCACGAACTCCGCCCCGATGAGATCGCTATGGTTGGAGACCGCATCTATACCGATATCGAGATGGCCCATAATGCCCGGGCTTTGGGTGTTCTGGTTCTTTCGGGCGAGACGACGCTTGATGTGGCGGAACAGGCTTCGCGTCCGCCCGAGTTGATCGTGGAGCATGTGGGAATTCTGGGCGAATTGCTTGCCGAGGCCCGAACCAACGGCTGAAAAGAGGGCTGTTTTCTGATTTCGTTTCAGGTCGACTGTGGACAGCGGCGGACCGGAATAAGAGCCGGGTTGGCGTTTGTTGCGGGATACAACCTGCGACGCCCGAACGGATCAAATCTCTGAGAAGAGGTTGAACTGGTGCAGCAGCGTGAAGGCGAAGAATCCGCCGATGATTGCGCAGAGAAGTCCCAGCAATCCGTTGAGGACGCGCGGGGAGGGTTTTGCGGGCCGGTTTTCGAGGCTTTGGATGTATTCGCGGAAGAAGAGATAGAGTGCCGGGACGACGCTGCAGGCCAGCAGATAATCCTCGGGGATTCCGAAAAAGTAGACTTTCGAGAGTCCGATCAGGGCCCAGTGGCAGAGGAACATGGCCAGGACGATGTTGATGCGTTCCGAGAAGGCGAGCATCAGCCCTACGGTGAAGACTGCCACGGAGCAGGGCATGACGGGCGAGGTGATCATCGGGAACGAGCGCCCCAGGGCCAGCGAACAGAGCGGGTAGACGAGCGGCATGACGAAGAGCAGCCGGGCGAAAATCGTATGGTGTTTGGTCCGTTCGAGCGAGGCGTGCTTCATGGCGAGGTCGTAGAGCCAGATGCATCCCATGATGGCCCAGAACAGGGCCAGCAAGTCGTGATATTCCCGCGGTCGGCACCAGACGAGGTAGTAGACCCCGGCAATCCAGAAGTTGAGCACGGCCATGTAGATCTTCATGGCCGTGCGCACGGCGGGCGAGGGGCGTTTGTAGAGCAGCAGGGTCAGCACGGCGCCGATTCCGACCAGCAGCAGTTGGGCGGGCCAGGTGGCGGCGTTGTAGTCGGCAATCGTGTTCCAGAAGGTTTCCATGAGGGGTGGCTATTGGCCTGAATTTCGGGGTTCGGCGTCGGGTTCCGTGGCGGGCTCATTCTGTTTCGGGTTCCGGGAGGCCGGGCTGTCGTTTTTCCGGCGCCGGGTGAGGGAGAATGCCCTCCGGTTGAAGACGAAGATCGGCAGCGTGGCTCCCGCGGCGAGCAGGGCGATGACGCTCAGCGAGACCGTGGCGTTGAGGAAGAAGAGCTGCATGTACTGCATTCCCTGCCCGGGGTCATTGAGCGACTGCAGGAACATGATGAGCGAGAAGACGCTCCTGTAGGCGTAGATGCCGGGGACCATGGGCAGCAGCGCCGGGATGTAGAGGACCGTCATCGGGCAGCGGATTCCGCGTCCGAGCCAGAGGCTTCCGAATCCGATAAGCATGGCGGCCGCGAGCGAGGCCGAAGCGATGTCTACATCGGCGTAGTTCATCATCGAGAAGCGCAGGGCGTGGCCTGCGGCGGCCAGCAGGGCGATGCGCGGGAAGGCCCGCATCGGCGGGTCGGAGATGGCGCCGAACCCGATGGCGGCCACGGCTGCGAAGAGCCCGTCGAGGAGGATGTCCGCAGCGATCATAGCAGGCTGTCTTTAACCATGAGGAGCGTCGCCGCCAGTCCGATGGCGATGCAGATGATGAGCAGCAGGGCGTTGATCAGGCGGCTGCATCCGATGAGGATGTGCCCTTCGACGATGTCGATCACGCCGTTGATCAGGGGGACGCCGGGGACGAGGAACAGCACGCTTGTGGCGAGGGCCGTTTCGGCCGTGCAGTCGAATCGCAGGGCTGACGAAGCGCAGAGCGAGGCCGTGAATGCCGCGACGATGAAGATCAGGAAGTGGTTGACGCCGTGGGCCTGCATCCGCTGTTTGGCGGCGAATCCCACGAGCGTCGAGGTGAAGACGATGGCCATGGCGGTCCAGTCTCCGCCGAAGAGGCGGCAGAAGGAGGCGTTGGCCAGCCCCACGGTGACCAGCACGAAGATCGGGTCGATGCGCGGTTTTTCGATAAGCAGGGAGTAACGGCGGCGGATTTCGGCGAGCGGGAGGTGTTCGTCGAGGGCGTCCCAGCTCAGGGCGCTGAGGTCGGAGTTGCGCTCGAAGCTGATCGGCAGCGAGGGAATCTTCACCACGCGGGTGATGGCTTCGCCGCTTTCGTCGTCGTGGACCGTGAGTATCGTGCTGCGCTGGAAACTCGACAGCTGAATGTCGACCCCCAGCGCCTCGCCGATGCGCTGCGAGTTGCGGATGGCGCGCGAGGTGTGCACACCCGATCCGAGCAGGTAGGTGGTGTACTCGGCGATAAAGTCGAGGATTTCGGTCAGTTCGTGCCTGGTTTTCATGATTCGGGGGCAAAAATACGTTTTTTCGGAGATTCCCCATGCGGACGCGGCAAAAAAAATGCGCCGCGCCGACCGGTGTTTGCCGGGAGTCGGAATCGGCGGCGGCCCGAGGGTTCTCCGGGAGCCGGAAAGGGGGTCGTATGGCAGACGACGCGAAGGGTTTACTAATCTCTAAGGTCTTTCCGGCTCCCGGGAACGTCAGATGGCTTTCCGTCGGAAGCGTTCGGTGATGTCGGACATCGTCCCGTCGGGGCTTACGCGGTAGAGACGCTGGTTGGTGGTGGGTGCGGTCAGCGGGCCGCGGGCCTCGATCCAGGGTCCGAGTTTCACGTAGTCGAACGCCTCGGGGATGAATCCCTCGGGCAGCTGCGGCCGCCCCGAGTACCAGCCCACATGCAGCCGGGGCCACTCCCGCCGGATGAATCCCGCCAGTCGTGCCACCCCTTCGGGGTCGGCGTCGCCGCCCATGAAGCAGACGCAGGTGACCGCGCACCCGTAGCGCCGGAGCAGGGCCGCGAGCTCCCCCTCGTCGAGCACACGCCCCGAGTCGCTGCACAGATGGGGGCTGTGACACCCCGGACAGCGGTTCGGACAGCCGGTGAGGTTGATTGCCAGGGTCGTCTCGTCGGGAATCTCCGCGAAAACGACGTCGAAGTTGTGGTAGCGGATCATGCGTTTGCGGGGTTTTCCGGATGGATGCCTTCCGGCCCCTTTTCCGACGGTGCGTAGTAGCGGCGTGCGGCCTCCTGCTGGCGTGCGGCCGAGAAGTTCGAGACGCGCTTCATGTATCCGATCACGCGCGTGAGGTAGTCGACGTCGGTCGAGCGGCATTCGGGACACTCCTTCAGATAACGCTTGTCGATGTGCCCGCAGCGGTTGCAGACCGTGTTCGGAATATTGAACGTGAAGTAGTTGCACCCTTCTTCGGCGGCTACGCGCAGCAGGTGGCGGTACTGCTCCTTCGAGAGATGCTCTTCGAGGTTCATGTGCAGGGCCGAACCGCCGGTGAGGTGCTCGATGTAGCGGCGTCCGTGGAGGCGGAACTTGTCGATGACGTTCAGCGAGGGGTCCTCGACGGCGTAGAAATAGGAGTTGTAGCAGTCGCGCGGCACGACGTAGCCGTCCTCGCGGTCCCACTTGGCGTGTTTGACGCCGACGTTCTCCGCCGGGATCATCTCGCAGTTGAACATCAGCTCCTTCGTGCGGTATTTGCGGTTGCAGCGTTCGATGAGCCCGAGCACCTCCTGCACGAACGCGGCATAGCGGTCGTTGTCGTTGATCTCGATGCCGAGGAACTCGGCGGCCTCGACCAGCCCGTTGACGCCGATCGTGAGGTACTGCCGCGCGAGATTGATGTACCCGGCGTCGAACAATGGAAGCATCCCCTTGGCCTGCAGCTCCTTGAGGTTTTCGTTGTAGGCGGTCTGGACCTTGTGCGTGAGGTCGACGACCTCCTCCAGGAAGGCGAGGTAGTGCATTCCGTTCCGGGCGGCGTACTGGATGCAGCGGTTGAGGTTGACCGTCAGGACGCTCTTCGAGCCGGTGGAGACGCCTCCGGCGCCGAGCGTGTAGCTGAACCCGTTGTCCTGAATCTCGTTGCGCAGGCGGCAGCACGACGACAGCGAGTCGGCGTTGTCGCTCAGGTAGGTGAAGAACGAGTGCCCGGCGGCATACATTTCGGCGGTGAAGTCGCCCCATTCGGCGTCGCGCACCTCTCCGTCCCGGGTGAGCAGGGCCATGGTCTCGACGGGGAAGGTCAGCACGGTCCGGGTCCGTTCGCGGTTGAACCACCGCATGAACCGCTTCTGCAGCCACGAGAGCGACTCCCAGTGGGGCTTCGACCCGTCCGGGAAGACGAACTCCCCGAAGAGCGACTCGAAGTAGTAGCGGTCGTAGTAGGCGACGTTCCAGAAGACGGCCTGGAAGTTGCGGGCGCCGGTGGGCTGGTTGATCGAGTAGACGATCTGCTCGAAGCAGTCGGTGATCACCTTGTCGAGGGTGCGGTGCTTGCGTGAGAGGTCGACGACCTGGTCGGTGCGGGTGTAGTAGTCCTCGCCGTACTCCTGCTCGATGAAGTAGTTCATGTACATGAGGAATTCGGGGGTTGCGCAGGCTCCCGAGAGCATCGACGAGACGATGAAGACCATGTTGACGAACCCGCCGCAGAACGACTTGAGATTCGTGGGACGGGTGGAGTTCCCGCCGATGGAGATCGTTCCGCCGAGCAGCCAGGGGTACATCGTGATCGAGGCGCAGTAGTTGGCCATCGAGGTTTCGTCGTTCTTGTAGATGAAGTGGTTTTTGAGCAGGTGGATGTACTTGTCCGCCAGCTCTTTGCCGTACATCTCCCTAATGCGGTCGGTGAGCAGGCGGCGGTTCAGGCGGATGAAGTTCTGCTTGGGGAGTTCGCCGATCAGGGTGGCGATGTTCTTGTTCTCGACGTTGGCGTTTGCGTCGTATTTCGATCCGGTGGCGGGGTTCGAGGCGGCGCAGTAGTCGGTCAGGAATCGGAGTTTTTCACGTTCTTCGCGCTCTTCGGTGTGTTTCTGGCGGTAGAGCATGTAGCTCTTGGCCACGGCGAAGTAGTGTTCGGCCATCAGGGCCACCTCGACCTGGTTCTGAATCTCCTCGACGGACATTCCGTCGGCGATGCGCACGCGGCTGAGTACGGCCGTGAGGTCGTCGTCGGTGGCGTACCCGCCCACGGCGAGGAATGCCTTGCTGACGGCCCGTTTGATCTTTTCGACGGAGAAGGCTTCGCGTTTTCCGTCGCGCTTGACGATGTAGAGTTCCGAAATGCCCATAATGGTCCCAGTGTTGAAGGTTTGCACAATCGTTCCGGTCGGGGACGGGTCTCTCCTGCAGGGTCGAAACCATGCGGAGGGCGGCACGCATCCGTGTCCGGGTCTTTTATGTTGTAAAAAGTAAAAAAATGTTTCGGCGTCGCCCTGACGTCCCGCGGGTTCGGCCTGTTCGGCAAGGCAGGTCTTCTGACTCGCTCCCGCGGCACGCCTTCCCGTCCCCGAGGGGACAGTGGCAAAGAGTGTGCAGCCGTTTTCGGAGCTTACAGCTACGGGCATAGTCCCTGATTTGCACAGGAGTTCCCTTTTGATCCCGGGCCGGCAGCCGCCGGCTGGGAACCTTGCTCGGGAACAAAGATAGGGATAGTTCCGGGACGGGCAACCTTTTTTGGAAAATTTTAATGAACAAGTTATGAACAACGCCCCGAATCCCCTTCCGGAACACTTGCGGGGCGGTTGTCGGAATTCCACGCCCCGAATCGGGACAAAAGCGGCGGATCCGTGGCGAATCCCGGGAAAAATTCCTACCTTTGCCGGCGGTTATGAAAGCATCGCTCAAAAAGAGGTACGCTTCGTGGGGACCCGACCGACTGGTTCTCTGCTGGCTCGGGGTGTGGTGGCTCGCCAATGTCATCCAGGCGGGTTGCACGCAGCTGGCCAACGACGAGGCCTACTACCACATGTTCGCCGAACGCCTCTCGTGGGGCTATTTCGACCATCCGCCCGTGACGGCGCTGCTCGTCTGGCTCGGTGAACGCCTCTTCGGCGGCGAACTGGGCGTGCGGTTCTGCTTCACGCTGCTGCAACCCCTCTACCTGTGGGTTGTGTGGCGGCTGATCCGCCCCGCGGAGGCCACGCGCCGTGACGCCATGCTCTTCGTCACGATCGCGGCCGCGACGCTCATGCTGCAGCTCTACGGCTTCATCGCCGTGCCCGACGGTCCGCTGCTCTTCACCGCCGCCCTGTTCCTGTGGGCGTTCCGCCGCTTCACCGAGGAGCGGCGCGGGGCGTGGCTCTGGCTCGGCGTCACGATGGCCCTGATGGCCTACAGCAAATACCACGGGGCGCTGGTCGTCCTGTTCGCCCTGACGGTCACGCCGCGGCGTCTCTTCCTGCGCCCTGGCCTCTACCTGGCCGGTGCGGTGACGCTGTTGCTGCTCGTTCCGCACCTGCTGTGGCAGTACCACCACGACTGGGCCTCGTTCGCCTACCACCTCTCGGGCCGCAACGCCGTTTTCCGCGTGAGCTACGTCACGGACTTCCTGGCCAACATGCTTGTGGTCTTCAACCCCTTCTTCGTGCCGCTCTACGTCCAGGCGTGGCGCAAGACGAAGGCCCGCACGCCCCTCGAACGGCTGCTTCGGCTGCTGCCCGTGGGCTTTATCGGCTTCTTCCTGCTCTCGTCGCTGCGCGGCTACGTCCAGCCCCAGTGGGTGATCGTCGCCTCGTTCGGGCTCCTCTACCTGCTGTTTGACTACGCCCGGCGCCATCCCCGCACGCGGCGCTACGTCGTGCGGGCCGGTCTGACGACCGTGGCGCTGGTTGCCGTGGTGCGGCTGGTGATGATCTTCAACCCGACGGACATCCGCTTCGAGGTGTTCCACAACCCCGAGAGCTACGGCGCCATCGCTGCCGAGGCGGCCGGGCGTCCCGTGGTCTTCCGCCACGGCTATGCCACGGCGGCCAAATACGCCTTCTATACGGGCGGCGAAGCCTACTGCCAGCCCAATATCCGCTACCGGACCCACCAGTGGCAGTTCCGCGACGACGATACGCGCTTCACGGGCCGCGAGGTGCTCGTCGAGTGCACGCCCGATGCCGACTCCACGCGCGACGTGCGGACCATCCGCCTGGCCAACGGCCGGACCTTCACCTGGTTCGTCGACCCCTCGTTCCATCCCTTGCGGCGGGTCGACATCTCCTTCGAGGGGCTTTCGGAACGGGTCGCTCCGGGCGATACGCTGCACCTGACGCTGCGGCTCGAAAATCCCTATCCCTACGCCATCCGCATCGGGGAGGGCGACACGGAGCTGACGATGCTCTGGAAACACGGCCGCTTCCGCGTCGAGGAGTTTGTGACCGGGGCGCATTTCACGCTGCCGGCCGATACGGCGGTGATGCGGGAGGTGCGCTTCGTGGTCCCGGAGCAGCTGACCGGGGAGACGTTCGACGCGGGCTTTGCCCTGCGCCGTGACGGTTATACGAATTGGTTTAACGGAAAACCCGTCCCGACCGAGGTCGGCAGGAGGTTTGAATAACGATGATTGAACAGTTTCTGAAATTCTGTGCGGTCGGCGGTTCCGGGGTGTTCGTCGATTTCGGTATCACCTACGCCTGCAAGGAGTGGCTGCGGCTGAACAAATACGTGGCCAACTCGCTGGGGTTCCTCTGCGCCGCGACCACGAACTATATCCTGAACCGCATCTGGACCTTTCACAACGAGAATCCCGACATTGCGGGGCAGTACCTGCGTTTCCTGGGCATTTCGCTCGTGGGGCTGGCCATCAACAACGCCACGATCTACGTGCTGCACGGCCGTTTCCGCCTGAACTTCTACCTGGCGAAGCTCTTCGCCATCGGCGTGGTTACGTTCTGGAACTTCTTCATGAACTACTTCTTTACATTCTGACACCGCCTTGTCCTGTAAATAGAGAGACGCATCGGAAAGCCCGGTGCGTCTTTTTTGGGAGTCTGTACAACTCCTCTCCGACCCTATTGAACGCCGATGAGTTGCCGCTTTTCGGAGAGTGTCGGCGGGGTGCGGATGAAGGCCGTCCAGCAGATCCGCAGCCAGAGATAGACCAGCAGCCAGAGGTTGATCTGCCAGTCGTAGAAGATCTGCATGATGCCCGGCGGGCAGAGCACGTCGACGGGCATGACGACGACGATGATGAACGTCGCCCAGTAGACGATGCGGTCGACGAGGTTCAGCGCATCGCCGCGCTTCATGCTCCAGTACCAGAACTGGTAGGCGATGAGCGTGATGACGTAGGTGTGTCCCTCGCTGGAGTTGCTGAAGAGGATGACGTAGCCCATCAGCACGGCGAGCGCGGCCAGGCGGAAGAAGGGTTGCTTCCATTTGCGGAAGTTGGCTGCGAGTCCGGCGGCGAGCAGGGCGAGGACGCCGATTTGCACCCACATCCGGACGGGCAGCAGCCCGAGAGGCCGCAGGTAGAAGAGATTCATCCAGGTGCGGGTATCCTTGTGTTCGGCAAGCGCCGTGATCCACTGCCCGTAGTAGTCGGGGAGTTCGGCGAAGGGCATGTTGACGGCCGGAGCGACGAGGAAGGCCGCTCCGATCAGCAGGGCATAGGCGGCGTTCCGCCAGAAGTGGGGGTAGCAGAGCAGCAGTCCCAGCTGGAAGATGCCGTAAACCTTCGTGAATCCGGAGATCATCATCAGCAGCACGGCCCAGAATCCCTTGTCTCGTTCGAGGAGCGAGTAGGCGAAGAGGAACATGTATCCCACGGCGACGTTGTACTGGAACGAGAGCTGCGTGCAGGCGAGGATCAGGAAGGTGTAGAGGAACGACTTGCACTTTTCCTCGCGGGTGAACCGTCCGGGGAGGGTGAAGATCGCCGCGAACCACATCGAGAAGTTGAAGAGGTTCCAGACGAAGGGCCCGAGCCACGCGGGCAGGTAGGCGAACGGTGTGAAGAGGATGTTGAACAGGGGCCCGTAGAGGAAGTAGTCCAGATGGGGTGCGGCCTGCGACCAGTTTTCGCCGTAGGGAGCGATGTGTTGCCAGAAGAGCTTCGTGGATTCGGCGAAGATCATGAAGTTCCTGTGGCGTCCGCGGGCGACCTCCGAGAAGGTGAGGGCCAAGACGAGCAGCATCCCGAGGATATAGAGGTTCCGCGGGTTGAGGAAAAATTCGGAGATGCGGTTCCAGAGGGTTCGGCCAGCCCCCCCCCGGCTTGTTCGGATCGTTGTGCTTGTCATGGCTGGCGGCGGGGGTTACCGGCGTTTGCGGATTGTGCGGAACGGGAGCCCGAGCACCCCGAAGAAGGCCTCGCGGAAGATGCCTCCGGACATCTTCGAGACGCCTTCGCAGCGCTCGACGAAGATGATCGAGACCTCGTGGAGCTTGAGCCCGAGTTTCCAGGCGGTGTATTTCATTTCGATCTGGAATCCGTAACCCTTCATGCGGATGGCGTCGAGGTCGATGGTCTCCAGAGCGCGGCGGGAGTAGCAGACGAATCCGGCCGTGGCGTCGCGCAGCGGCATCCGGGTGACGGTGCGCACGTATACCGACGCGAAATAGGACATCAGCAGGCGCGACATGGGCCAGTTGACGACGTTTACGCCCTTGACGTATCGAGATCCGACGACCACGTCGCAGTCGCCCTCGACGGCGGCCTGGTAGAGATGGACCAGGTCGTCGGGATTGTGCGAGAAGTCGCAGTCCATTTCGCAGATGTAGTCGAACCCGTTTTCGAGGCCCCATCGGAATCCGGTGAGGTAGGCGGTGCCGAGTCCCTGTTTTCCGGCCCGTTCGAGCAGGTGGAGCGTTCCGGGGAACTCCTTCTGGCGCTCCTTGACGATGGCGGCCGTACCGTCGGGCGAGCCGTCGTCGATGACGAGCATTTCGAACGGTTCGGGCAGGGAGAAGACCTTGGAGATCATCTTCGAGATATTCTCCTTTTCGTTGTAGGTCGGGATGATAACGAGTTTGCGCATGACGAGTCGGCCGTAAAGGTTTTGGAGGGACAAATATACGATTATTTTCCGAAATCCGCTTTTTGCCGCTTCTATTTTGTGTTTCGGCGCAGCGAGCGGGCGAAATCCTTGTCGGCCGTGGAGACGCGGAGGGATTCCGTGATTTTCTGAATGGACTTGTTGAAGGTCCAGTCGTCGAGCGGGCAGGCCTCCGCGAGCCAGCGGCGCATCCGCTCGGGGAACTTCACGAAGCAGACCGAGACGGCCCATGCGACCCCCATGCGGGCGTAGTAGGCCTCGTGCCGGAACGCCTCGAAGCGGCGGAGCAGGGCTTCGAGATGCTCTTCGTCAATGAAATTCGCGGTGGCCATGACCACGGCGAAGCGGATGTCGTATTCGGCTTCGGAGCGGAAGTAGGGCTGGATGAAGTGCCACATGGCTTCGCGTTCCGCCGGGCGGAGCCGCCAGCAGAAGCAGTCGCAGAGGGCCCAGTTGTCGATCCGGGGGACGAACCGCGCGACGAGGGCGAGTTTTTCGTCGATCGGACAGCGGACCGCGCCGATGACCATCCCCTGCAGCATCCGCTCCTCGAACCAGCGGCAATCGTCGCGTGCCACGAACTCCCGCCAGTTGCCGTCGCGGGCGATCTGCCGGGCCAGCTCCCGCAGCTGCGGGATGCGGATGCCGAGCATCTCCCCGGCACCGGGGATGATCCGGGCATTGAAATCGCGGTAGGCCGGGTCGGCCATTTCGCGGAGGGTTTCGGGGAGTTTTTCGAGAAAGTCCATATTTTTCGTGCGTTTTTCGTGCGTTTTCCGGGAACTTTTCGGCTTTTTTCGGGCCCTTTCGAAAAAATACGTTGGTTACCGCCTTTTGGTTTCAGGGAAACCGTTCGTTTACCGTTTTCCGAACTTCGGCGTAATCCCGATAAACACGGCGGCATTCAACCGCGGCATGGGGCGTCCGAGCACCGACTGATACTCCTCGTTGAAGAGGTTGTAGATGCAGCCCTTGACCGAGAGCCCGAGACACCGGAATTCGAGCCTTTTCTCCAGGGCGATGTCGTTCATCAGGTAGGGGGCGACGCTTCCCAGCACGCCGAGGTTGTTGTCCGACATGGTGTACCGTCGGCTGTACCACTGCCATTTGTAACTCAGCTCCCACCGCCGCCAGGTTACGCGGGCGGTGCAGGCCGCGGACCAGATCGGAATGTAGACCAGCTGCCTGCCGACCGACTCGTCGGCCGCGGAGAACTTGTCGCCGCGGTTGATCGAGCGGGTCCAGGCGAGGTTCCCGTTGAAGGCCAGGCACCAGCCCCCGGAGGTGAGGGTTTCGGCGGCGACTTTTCCTTCGACCCCGTAGCTGTGTACGCGGCGGATGTTGATCGGGGTGTAGACGCCCTGCTTGGCGGTTGCGATCCAGAGGATCCAGTCGTCGATGCGCGAGTCGAAGGCCGTGGCCGAGAGACGCAGCGAACTGCGGCTGCTTTTGAGCGACGACTCGACGCCGGCATCCCAGGTCCAGCCGCGTTCGGGGTCGAGATCGGGGTTCCCGCCCGGCTGGAAGTAGAGGTCGTTGAGCGTCGGGTAGCGGTAGTTGCGGGCTCCGGAGGCCTTCACCACGATGTTCCCCTTCCTGGAGAGCAGCCAGTCGACGAACAGCGCCGGAATGAGGGGCGTGGTGCGGTTGCCGTAGAGCTCCCAGCGGAAGTCGGCGGCGATTCCCAGCCGCGGTGTGGGGCGCCACTTGGCCGAAGCGAAGGCCGAGAGTTCGAACCGCTCCTGACGGTAGAGCGTATCGGCGCGGCGCCCCGAGGTGGCGTCGATGAGCGAGAGGTCGCCGCTGTGGACGCGGTGCTGGTGGGCCGAGAGGTTGGCCGAGAACATCCACTTCTCGTTCGGGGCGTATTCGGCCTCGGCGCGGGCGAAAAAGGTGTGGATGCGGCTCCGGGCGTCGGTCACGGGGGTGAAGTTCCCCTGCCCGTCGGGATCGGACTCCATCAGGTAGCGCAGGTCGTCGTAAGTATACCCGGTCCGCACGCCGGTCTTGACCTCTCCGAAGAGCCGGTCCCAGGCGGCGACGGCCCGCAGCGTGCGTTCGGTCTGCGAGTTGCGCTTCTCGTGCGTGGAGTTGCGGTCCGAGGAGAGCAGGGCCAGCCCGCGGTCGGTGTCGAGATACCAGGCCGCGAACGACAGCCGGTCGCCCTGCCGCGAGGTGTAGTAGAGCTCCTGCAGGAGGTGCAGGTCGCGGAATGCGCCGTTTCGGTTGCGCTGCAGGGGGTAGTAGTCGTCGACGATCTGCCCGTTGGCGTCGGTGACGAACTGCTTCGAATCGTAGTTGCGGTATCGGAAATCGTTCTCCGAGGTGCTGACCAGCACGCGGGTCGAGGAGCTCCAGCGCTTGCCGCGGTAGCTCAGGCGGAGGAACTCGTCGAAGGTGGTGAACGACCCGATTCCCTGCACGTACCGCATCGAGAATCCGGGGGTTTCGGGCTCCTTGGTTCCCAGGGTGACGGCGCCGCCCAGTCCGCCTCCGGTGATTCCCACGGAGCTGGCGCCGTGGTAGATCGCGGCGTCGTCGACGAAGTAGGAGGGGATGAGCGAGAAGTCGACCTGCCCGAGCATCGGGGAGTTCATCTTCATGCCGTTCCAGGTGACCTGCGTGTGGGAGGGTGCCGTGCCGCGGAACGAGGCGGTGGCGAGTGTTGCGCGGCCGTAGGACTTGATGAAGATGGTCGATCCGGCGCTCAGGGCGTCGGCCAGCGACGAGGAGATGTTTTCGCGCAGGATGGCGCTGTCGAGCACGGTGCGCTGCACGCCGATCTCCTTCATCGGGCGCACGCCGGCGATCTCGACCTGTTCGATGTCGATGGTGCGGGCCGTGGAGTCGCGCTGTGCGAGGGCGGGCCCGGCACAGAGGAGCGTGAGGAGTATGGCGGCGGAGCGCAGCACGTCGGGCTATTCGGCTTGGGTGACGGTGCGGTAGCAGCCGACGGCGCACACCTCGGTGGAGATTTCGCCCACGTTGTTTCCGGCCTTGCAGTTCACGCCGGTCTGGATCTTCACGAAGTCGATCTGGCGGAGGTTGGCGGGGTTTCCGTCGGCATCCACGGCATTCGAGATCTTGAATCGGTTTTTCGTTCCCGCACCGTCGATCGTCGAGGCGTTGTCGACATATCCCCAGGCGAAGGAGGTCATGTCGTAGATGCCCGTCTCCTGATCGAACAGGACGTTGTCCGGGAGCCGTGTTCCGGTGTAGGAGAGCGGCTGCACCCAGGCCGGGACATAGCTCTGCGTGTGGAGGGAGACGCGGTCGATTGTGTCCTTTCCGCCGTCGTTGTCGGTCCAGATGACGGTGCCGTCCGGCTGTTCGGCGTAGGTCGCCCCGTATCCGAAGACGGCGTTGGCGTACTCGCTGCCTTTGAGTTCGTACCAGGTTTCGCCGAGGTGCGATCCGTCGCCGTCGGCATCCTGCGCCACCCAGACGATTCCCGGTTCGGAGGAGCCGTTGAAGGAGTTTCCGGTGACGTAGAGGTCGTAGTCGCCCGTATTGGGGACGGGGGTGTCGAATCCGAGGACGATGTACCCGCCCCAGCCTCCGAGGGAGACGTACCCGTAGGAGGCGATTTCGGCTCCGGCGTCGGGCTCTCCGCCCATTTTGAGCCGGGCCTGTGCATAGGCGACGGCCTCCGCGGAGGTGGTGATCGGTGTGTCGGCGGGGAATCCGGCCTGGGGGTTGTTGATGAACTGCCCGGGGGCGGGGGTGTATTCGAGGACGCGTGAGGCGGCCTCCTCGATGCGCGAGGTGGTGATCGTCTCGCTCGAATTGCAGGCCGTAGCCAGGAGCAGAATCAGGGCGTATTTTTTCATGGAGTCTGTTGTTTATTGTCGTTTGAAACAGAAGGAGCCGGGGATGATCCCCACACGGAGCGTATCGACGGCCTGGCCGTCGGGCGAGAACCGGTAGACGGCGGCGTGCTGGACGTAGTCGATGGCGTCGGCGACATAGAGTTCCGCCGTGTCGGGGTCGACCCCCAGGCCGTAGTAGAGGGTTCCGGCGTAGGGGAGGAAGGGCGTTGCGGGAAGCGACTCCGCATCGGCCTCGATGCGCCAGACGTCACGGGCGATGAAGTAGATGCGGTTGTTGCGCGCATCGAGCGTAAGTTTCGACGGGGGCGTATCGGCCGGGAGCTCGAACCACCGTTCGATTTCGAGTGTTGCGGGGTCGATGCGCCACAGCGCCGGGGCTTCGCCGTCGCGGCCGTCGGTGGCGGTCCAGAGTTTTCCGTTGCCGTCGAGCAGCAGCGAGTTGGGCTGCCAGCCCACGGTGAGCGAATCGACCAGGCGTTCGGTTTGGGTATCGACGACGAGGATCTTGTTGTCGTAGGACCAGCAGTTGACGAAGAGGCGGTTTCCGACCTGCACCATCTGCTCGGTGGAGCGGTGTCCGTTCATGTCGATGCGCGTGCGGATTCGGTTGGTGCGGGTGTCGACGACGGAGATGCGCGGGTCGTAGAGGTCGGTGACGTAGGCGGTCTGCCCGTCGACGAAGTGGATGTAGCGGGGGGATACGACCTCCTCGATGAGCCCGGTAATGCGGAACGTGGAGGGGTCGATGACGTAGATCACGCCCGAATTGTTGACCACGACGTATCCCTTCCCGTCGTGGAGGGTCATCGACTGGGCGACGTCCCCGAGTTTCATGCCGTTTGCGCGGAGGAAAATGTCGTTTTCGACCTTGCGGGTTTCGGGGTCGTAGTAGGAGAGCGAGGCGTTGTCCCACATGAAATTCCCCTCGCAGGTGATGAAGATGCCGCGTCCGGAGCGGCTGAAAGCCTCTTCGGACTGGGGTCCGTACTCCATGCAGGCCCCGGCGAGGAGCGCGAGGCTCCAGAGTATGTATCGCATCGAGCGTTTCATCGGGTCATGAACCGTTTTTGGGTCACAGCCCGGATTCCGTGCGGGAGAGCAGCATGTCGAGAGGCGTTCGGACTCGCTTCGGACCCCATTCTCCGCAGGGTTTTCGGGCAGACAGGCGACGGCAGGTCTTCTGACTCGTTACCGTTCCGGCGCCTTCCCGTCCCGTGGCGGGGGACAGTGGCCAAGAGTGCCGGAACGCGGCATGTAACTCACAGCAGCGGGAACTGTTGCCGATTCTCACGGCATTCCCTTTTAATCCGGGGCATCCGTCCGGATGCCGTTCGGAACCGTTGCGCGACAAAAGTACGCTTTTTTCCGCGGAACACCATAAGGTTTCGAGCAAAAAGGTTATCTTTGTAAAAAAAATAGCCGGATGATGCCACTTTCCGTATATCGGGTGACGGAGTATTCCGAGGCGTTGCTGCGTTCGTTGGGGACGTTGCTGCTGCCGCAGTTGTCGCCGCGGCTGGGGACTTTTGCGGAGGCGCGGCTGCGGGCGATGCTCGCGCACCCCGCGACGGCGCTGTTCGTTGCCGAGGCGGAGGGACGGATCGTGGGAATGCTGACGCTGGCGTGGTACGACGCGCCGTCGGGCCGCAAGGCGTGGATCGAGGATGTGGTGGTCGATGCGGCAGTGCGGGGTCTCGGTCTCGGGGAGGCTTTGGTGCGTGCGGCGCAGCGTGCGGCGGCGGCCGAGGGCGTGGAGCGGGTGCAGCTCACCTCGAACCTTTCGCGCAGGGCGGCCCGGGCCCTCTACCGGAAATGTGGATTCAACGAAGCGGAAACCACGGTTTTCGTTTATAAAACGGATACGGAATGAAAAAGTTCGTGAAGATTCTGGCCACGATCATCGTGGTGATTCTGGCGATCGCACTGATTGTGCCGATGGCCTTTCGGGGCAAGATTGCCGACATTGTGAAGCGGGAGGCGAATGCGATGCTGGTTGCAAAACTGGACTTCGAGAAACTCGACATCAGCCTGTTGCGCCATTTCCCGAATGCCTCGGTCGACCTGAAGGGCCTGACGCTCGTGGGTGCGGACCGCTTCGAAGGCGATACGATTGTTGCGGCACGCCGCATTTCGGTGGTCGTGAACCTGATGTCGTTGTTCGGCGACAGCGGCTTCGAGGTGACGAAGCTGATCCTTGCGGACCCGGCGCTCCATGCCCGCAAGCTGGCCGACGGGGCCGTGAACTGGGACGTGATGAAGCCTTCGGATGAGGAGGCTCCGGAAACGGACCCGGCGGCGGAAGCCGAAGCGGCGGAGGGTTCCTCGTCGTTCCGGCTTTCGGTCCGGGATTTCCGCATTTCGGGCGCGGTGATTCGCTACGAAGATGACTCGACCCGGATGCGCTTCTCGACGGATCCGCTGACGCTGCGCCTGCGGGGCGACCTGTCGGCCGACCGCACGAACCTCGACCTGCGGCTGAAAACCGAGCGGACGAACTTCGTGTCGGGCGGGATTCCGCTGTTGAGCGATGCCGAGGCGGAGCTCGTGGCGACGATCGACGCCGACCTGGCGAACCGGCGCTTCACCTTCTCGGACAATACGTTCCGGCTGAATGCCATCCAGGTGGGGCTCGACGGCTGGGTCGAGATGAAGGATGACGTCGTGGCGATGGATATCAAGGCCGGCTGCGACGAGGTGCAGTTCAAGGATGTGCTGTCGCTCGTTCCGGCCTTCTATACGCGGGAGTTCAAGAACCTGACGGCGGGCGGCGAACTGGCGCTGTCGCTGTGGGCGCGCGGCGAGATGCGCGGTTCGGAGCTTCCGGCCTTCGAGTTGAAGAGCGAGGTCCGCAACGGCAGTTTCCAGTACTCGTCGCTTCCGAAGGCGGTGACGGACATCAACCTGGCGGCGCGGATCGCCAATCCGGGCGGGGTGATGGACCGCACGGAGGTCGAGCTTTCGAATTTCGGGCTTCAGATGGCCGGGAACAAGATTTCGGCGACCTTCTATGCCACGAACCTGGCCAGTGACCCCACCTTCCGGACGGGAGTCGACGGGCGGCTCGATCTGAGCTCCGTGAAGGAGGTCTATCCGCTGGAGAAGGAAGTCGGGCTGGCGGGTTGCATTATGGCGGACGTACAGTTCTCGGGGCGGATGTCCGACATCGAGAAGAGCCGCTACGAGAGACTCGGCGCCAAGGGTACGTTCGTGCTCGAAGGCCTGGACCTGACGCTCGAAAACCTTCCGCCGGTCCATATCCGGCGTGCTGCGGCGACGATCACGCCGGCGGAGATGACCCTCGGGGAGTTCGGTCTGACGGTCGGGGAGAGCGACCTTTCGGCCAACGGTCAGTTGAACGGTTACCTGGGTTACCTGCTGCGCCAGGAGACGCTTTCGGGACGCCTTTACGTGAAGTCCGAACTGCTGGACCTGAACGAAATCATGTCGTCGCTCTCCGAGGGCGGGGAGACAGCGGCCGAAGCGGAGGAGCCTGCGGGGGAGTCTTCCGACGCGGCGGCTGCGACGGCTCCGGAGATTCCGCGCAATCTGAACCTCTCGCTCAGTACGGAGTTGCAGAAGGTTCTCTTCGAAAAAATGACCTTCGACAACATCCGGGGGGAGATGCGCATGGCCGACGGTATGCTGTCGCTCAACGGACTCTCGCTGGGGGCCTTCGGCGGCAAGGCTACGGCTTCGGGCAGCTACTCGACGGCCGCGGATCCCGCACATCCGTCGCTGAAACTCGATGCCGACTTTGCAAACGCCTCGTTCCGGCAGACCTTCGAGCAGTTGGAGATGGTGCAGCAGCTGGTCCCGATCTTCGCCAAGACGGGCGGCGACTATTCGTTGTCGTTGCATCTGCAGACGTCGCTCGACGCGCAGATGTCGCCCGACCTCAAGACGCTCTCCGCATCGGGTGAAATCCGCTCGGAGAACATCGACATCCAGAATATTGCGGCATTCGATGCCCTGGCCGATGCGCTGGGCAACGACCGCCTGCGCAAGATCGAGGCCAAGGATGTGGCGATCCGCTTTGCCATCCGGGAGGGGCGGATTACGACCGAGCCCTTCGATCTGAAAATCGGCGACGTCGGGGTCAACCTTTCGGGTTCGACGGGTCTCGACCAGACGATCGACTATCAGGCGAAGGTGGCCATTCCGGGCGGCGGCGTCCTGCAGACGGTCGGCGTGAACATCGGCGGGACGTTCACCTCGCCGAAGATCACGCTCGGGGTGAAGGAGGCGGTCGAGGAGGCCGTGACCAACGTGGTCAACGAGCAGCTCCAGAAACTCACGGGCAGCGAATCGCTCTCGGAGGAGATTGCCAAACAGGCCGACAACATCCGCGCGGAGGCCCGGAATGCGGGTCAGAAACTCGTCGAGGCGGCCCAAACGCAGCGGGACAAACTCGTGGAGGAGGCCGCGAAGAAGGGAACGCTGGCGAAACTGGCGGCGCAGAAGGCCGGGGACAAACTGGTCGAGGAGGCCGAGAAACAGGCTGCAAACCTCGAAGCCGAGGCCGAGCGCCAGATCGGGAAACTCACTGCTCAAAAGGAATAACCGATGCTGAAAATCTTTGCCGTCCTTGCGGGCGGTATCCTGACGGGGCGCCTGCTGCTTGGCCGGCGCCTCTCGTTTGCCCAGCCCCTCATCACGGTGATCATTTGGGCGCTGCTGTTTCTGCTGGGACTGGAGGCCGGCTCCGATCCTGCGGTGGTCGGGGGACTGGCGACATTGGGGGCTACGGCCTTCGTGCTCTTCGCCTTTTCAGTGGCGGGGAGTATCCTTGCGGCGTGGGGGCTGTGGCGGTGGATCGACCGGCGGAAGGCTGCTGCCGGGGTTGGCGATGCGGCCTCGGAGCCTGCGCCCGGGGTCTCCGGGGCCCCCGGGGAGACCGGTGCGGCCGGAGCGGAGACCTCGACCTGGAAAGCCCTGAAGGGGAGCCTGACGATCGTCGCCTTTTTCGTGGCGGGATGTGCCGTCGGCGTCTGGGCCGAACCCGATCTGAAGGGCTCGGCGGTCAGCACATGGGTCCTGTATGCGCTGATGTTCTGCGTGGGCATGACGCTGGGCAACGACCGCACGCTGGTCGAGCGGATCCGCCAGCTCGACCGTCGTCTGGCGCTGCTTCCTGTAGCGACGGCCGTCGGAACGCTCGGCGGGGCTTTGCTGGCGGCGCCGCTGTTCGGTGCGGATTCGGCGGTAACCTCCGCGGCCGATTCGCTGGCTGTCGGGGCGGGTTTCGGCTACTATTCGCTGTCGAGCATCTTCATCGCCGATCTGCGGGGCGCCGAACTGGCGACCGTGGCGTTGCTGTGCAACATCCTGCGGGAGCTCTTCACGCTGCTGGCGGCGCCGCTGGTTGCGCGGTGTTTCGGGCCGCTGGCGGCGGTTTCGATCGGCGGGGCGACGACCTTCGACACGACACTCCCGATCATCACACGCGCTGCGGGACGCCCCTACGCCGTGGTGTCGATCTTCCACGGCTGTGCGCTGGATTTCAGCGTGCCGTTCCTCGTGACGCTCTTTTGTTCGCTCTGACGGCTCCCGGAGGCGGAAAAAGCGGCAGGACCGGGGATTCGGCCCTATCGCTTGATGTAGGTCTGCAACGCCTCGACATACTCCGCGAAGGCGTCGCGCCCGGCGTCGGTGATGCGGCAGACGGTGCAGGGCATCTTGCCGCGAAAGGTCTTCTCCACGTCGATGTATCCCGCCTTGGCCAGTTTGTCGAGCTGCACGGAGAGATTCCCGGCCGTGGCGCCGGTCTGCTGGCGGAGGAAGACGAAGTCGGCACTTTCGACCCCGAGGAGGACCGACATGACGGCAAGCCTCAGTTCCGAGTGCAACAGGGGATTCAGTTCCTTGAACATGACGCTATTTTTCGTGACGGGTCCGGTAGTTGATGATGTGGCCGGGGATGACCATCATCACGACGAAGATCGCCGCAAAGATCAGAATTTCGTTGTTGAGCATGCGGCAGTCGATCTGCTGCGGGTCGGGCAGTTGTTCCAGGTAGAAGTCCCAGAGGGCGATGGCCGCCGTTCCGGCCATGCCGAGAAGTCCGGCTGCGGTGTAGACTTTCGAGCGGACGATCAGCCCGGTTGCGGCGGTTCCGATCGACATCACGAGGGTGATCAGCGCAAAGAGACTCGGGCGGTAGTTCCATCCGTGGAACAGGCAGAGGATGAAGATCGGGACGAGCGCCAGCGAGCAGACGATCCACAGCGAGTTGACGATGCGGTCGATTTCGGTGCGGGGTTCGGAGCTCTTCTTTTCGGGGAAGAGCCGCATGAGGAGGATGCCCAGCACGGGGATGAGGAACCACGAGAGGCTCCACGCCGGATCGGCCCCGGCGATGTTGAGCGAGTAGTTGAGCAGCGAGACGGCCACGGTGGTGTATCCCCAGATGAGGAACGGGCGTCCCGAGTGGCGTTCGAGCCGTCGGCGGGTGTTGCGGATCATGCGCGTGATGAGTTCGATGCTCTCCTGCGCGTCGAGTTTTTTCTCTTCCATGTTGACTGTTTTTTTGAGGGTTTTCGATTGTGTCTCAGGTTGCAGTGGGCCGGTCGTGAAGAACCGGCGGGCTCTTGTCCGGCATCCTGCGGCAGTGCCGGATTCCGGGTGTTACTCCTCGTCGTCGAAGTCGAAGAGGTAGAAGACCAGCGAGAGGAGCAGCTGCAGTCCCCATCCGCCGATGACCCACAGCACCCACCAGTAGTGGGGCGAGGTCAGCCAGTTGACGACGGCCAGAAAGGCGCACGTCACGGCCCAGACGATGACCTGCCGGGCAAATCCCCGGGCAAAACGGCGGCGTTTGGCAACTGCTTCGGCAGCGGCATTCTCTTCTGAAGGGCAGTACCCCTTGCCGAGGGGTTTCATGTGGTCGGTAGCTTCCATCTTCTTTGCTTTTAGAGTGTGGTTTCGATCTTGTATCCGTGGCCTCGGAGTGAATCTTTGATGCAAATATAAAGTAGTTTATTTTATAAACCAAATTTTCCGGCGGAAAAATTGACCGGAACAGGGGTATTTGTGTTGAATTTTGTGAAATTTTCAAATAGATCGTCAGTTTTTCTTGAAAAGTGAAGTACTTTCGTTATTTTTGTGTGACAAAACCAACAACACGAGTGCCTATGAGGAAATAGCCTGATTAAAGGGACATATCGACATAAAAAGCGTTAACTTGTATTCTTGTTTCTGAAAATCGCCAAATCAAAGAAACTCCCAAGAGTAAAAGTTGATGCTCACGTTGTTTTTCAACGTGGGCTTTTACTTGTTTGGGAGTAGGGTGTTTGGCGATACCTCAGAAACAAATAAGGTTAAAGGTCCGCGTTTTTTATTGTCCGGATCCCGAAAAAACAAGAATTGTAACGGACCGATAATAAATGAAAAACCTTATTGTAAAAAGAATGAAACGTATTGTTTTCAGTGGGGCAATTGCCTTTGTTTCCCTGTTTTTGTTTTCAAGTTGCTCGACGTTGAGCAGAACCAGCGCCTCCGCGCCGTTTGCCTATACGGAAGTGCATCCCAATGAGATCCGGGCCGACCTCGATTTCAACACGTCCGACAAGATTGAGGGCACGGTTCATGTCGGATACCTGCTCGGTGTAAAGGTAAGCGGCGGACGTGAATATGCCGAGGTGTTGAGCACCAACAACAGCAAATCCATTTTTGGGCTGCGGGGCAAGCGCATTCGCTCCATGGCCATGGCCAAAGCATTGGAAGGATCGGACTATGATATGATTATCAATCCGCAGTATGAAACCCGGCGCAACCGGATTCTGTTCGGCTTATGGACTCGTTATACCGTGACGGTGAAGGGTTACGGAGCGAAGGTCAACAGACTCTATCAAACCGACGAGCCGTCCGACAGGCAGGATATCCCCTTGACGAGAGACTGATCCCGGACTTTGAACTGCGAAAATCCGATAACTTGAAATACAGTTATCGGACTTTTTGTTTCAGGATGGTTCGTTGCAATAGCAGCCTCTGTACGCCCCCTCCCTTGGTGGGTGCGGATGCGGCTTCCGACCCTTCGCTACGCTTCGATCCGATATCCTTCTGCCAGCAGCGGCTCCCACTCGGGGTGACGCTGGATGTAGCGGATGATGAACGTGCACTCCGGAATGATCCGCACGCCCCGTTCGCGGAGGGCTTCGAGCGTCGATTCGACCAGCTCGCGGCCGATTCCCTGCCCCTCGAACGCGGGCGGCACGATCGTGTGGGTCAGCCGGTAAATACCCTCCCCGGCGGGTTCGTATTCGACGTAGGCAATCCCTCCGTTGAGGTGGAACTCATAGCGGTTCCGTGCCGCATGGTGGATGAGTTGAAACCGTTTTTCCATCTTTTTTGGTTTTGAATCGCAGCGGAACGTTTCAAATTCGGTTCCGAAGTCGTATTTTTGTCACTTGTATGACGCGCATATCCGATATTTTGGTCGAGTGGTACGCACGCGAGGGACGCGACCTTCCGTGGCGCCGTACCCGCGATCCCTACCGCATCTGGCTCTCGGAGGTGATCCTCCAGCAGACCCGCGTGGCGCAGGGGCTGGCCTACTACGAACGCTTCACGGCGCGTTTTCCCGACATCGCCTCGCTGGCCGCGGCCTCCGAGGACGGGGTGCTGCGCCTCTGGCAGGGTCTCGGTTACTACAGCCGGGCCCGGAACCTGCTGGCCGCGGCCCGCGAGGTCATGGAGCGCTTCGGCGGGGAGTTTCCCCGGACGCTGGAGACGGTGCGCACGCTGCGCGGCGTGGGCGACTATACCGCGGCGGCGATCTGCTCGATCGCCTTCGATACACCGTGTGCCGTCGTCGATGGCAACGTCTACCGGGTTCTGTCGCGCCTTTTCGACCTCGACCTTGCGATCGATTCCACGCCGGGGCGCCGCGCCTTTGCCGAACTGGCCCGTGCGGAACTCGATCCCGGCCGCCCGGGGCTTTACAACCAGGCGATCATGGATTTCGGGGCCTTGCAATGCACCCCCGTGTCGCCCCGCTGCGAGGTATGCCCGCTTTCGGAGCGGTGCCTGGCCCTGGCGGCCGGGAGCGTTGCCGAACGCCCCGTCAAACAGGGCCGGACCCAAGTGCGCGACCGCTGGTTCCACTACCTGCACGTCACTTCGGGCGACCGGACGCTGCTTTGCCGCCGCGAGGGGCGCGACATCTGGCAGGGTCTCTACGAATTCCCGCTGCTGGAGACCGCCGCGGCGGCCGGCTTTTCGGAACTTGTCGGCGATTCGCGCTTTACCGAACTGCTGGGCCGGGCGCCGTGGCACCTGTTGCGGAGCACGCCGCTGCCCGTGCACCAACTCACCCACCAGCGTCTCCACGCCTGCATCTACCGGATCGAAACCCCGACCCTGACCCCGGCGGCCGCCGCAATCGCCGTCCGGACCTCGACACTCGGCGACTACGCCGTGCCGCGGCTGCTCGAACGCTACCTCACCTCGCCGGAGGCTATTTTATAAGGTAGGCGATGTAGGTGGCGTAGATCACCAGAAACAAAGTCCCTTCCCATCGGTCGACGGCCCGGCGGCGGAAGGTGAAGGCCGTCAGGAAGAGCAGCACCGAACTCAGCAGCACGACCAGCAGATCGACTGCGGAGATTCCGCCCATGGTCAGCGGGTGGATCGAGACGCTCAGTCCGAGAATCAGGAGGATGTCCATTTTGCGATCGGTTTTTTGCGGCTTTATTCGAGCAGGAGGAGGCTGACGGCCATCAGGGCCATGCCGGCGACCACGCCGTAGATCGAGGTGTGGGCTTCGCCGTATTCGCGGGCGGCGGGGAGGAGTTCGTCGATGGAGATGAAGACCATGATTCCGGCCACTCCGGCGAGGATGCATCCCATGAGCGTTGCGGACATGAAGGGCATCAGCACGAGGTAGGCCAGCAGGGCGCCGACGGGTTCGGCCAGCCCCGAGAGGAGCGAGAGCCGGAAAGCCCTGGCACGGTCTCCCGTGGCGTAGTAGATGGGGATCGAGACGGCGATGCCTTCGGGGATGTTGTGGATGGCGATGGCCACGGCGATGGCGACGCCGAGGGTGATGTTGTCGACGGCCGAGGTGAAGGTGGCGATGCCCTCGGGGAAGTTGTGGATGCCGATGGCGAGGGCCGTAAGCAGCCCCATGCGCATGAGTTTCGGATTGCGGGGCTTGTGGTCCATCTCCTCGACGCTGTGGGCCTCGTGGGGGTTTTCGACCGAGGGGACGAGGCGGTCGATGATGCCGATGAGGAGGATCCCGGCGAAGAAGCTCAGGACGGTGACCGAACCTCCGAGCCGCGACCCCCATTCGGCGGTGAGGGCGACATGGGCCTGCTGGAAGAGCTCGACGAACGAGACGTAGATCATCACGCCGCCGGAGAGTCCGAGCGAGAAGGAGAGCAGACGCTTGTTGGTTCGTTTGGCGAGGAAGGCGATGGCGCTTCCGATTCCGGTTGCGAGACCGGCTCCGAGGGTCAGCAGCAGGGGTGCGAGTATGTTGTATTTTTCCATAGGGTGTCGAACTGCGGTTGTCTGCGGGCAAAGATAGTGCACAAAACGGAAGAAGCCAACCGCGTGGAATCGGTATTTTTGTCCGAAAAGGGGTTTTCGGGGGAGGGTCGGGTCGGGAAACGAGGGCCGCCGATGCTTTTCCGGAACGGGCCCGGAGGGGCTTGGGCTCCTGTTCCGGCGGTGCGTTGACGGAATGTTGAAAAAAAATGGGAAAAAGGTTTGCAGGGGCGGCGAAAAACCCCTATATTTGCAGACAATTACAGCGGTCCGAATCCTATGAATCGTAACCCCCACGTCCCAATGGCACAGAAGTTCTGGCAGCAGGATTATTGGTCGGGGTCTCAATTTTCGACGGGATTCGGCATTATTGTTTTATTAGGGTAACTGTTTCGGTTGCCCTATTTTTTTATGCGACGGAGCCGATGAAGACATTTTACGAGAACGCCGAGATTTATCGCGGGGGCCGTTTCGAGAGGGGGCGGCTGGTCGTGGAGGCGGACCGGGTGGTTGCGGATGCGGCGCCCGGGCCGGAGGACCGGATCGTCGATCTCGGGGGGCTGTACCTTGTTCCGGGGCTGGTCGACGTGCATGTCCACCTGCGCGAACCGGGCTTCCCGCAGAAGGAGACCATCGCCACGGGAACGGCCGCTGCGGCCCGCGGAGGCTATACGACGGTCTGCTCGATGCCGAACCTGAACCCGGCGCCCGATACGCCGGAACACCTCGAACGGCAGTTGGAGATCATCCGCCGCGACGCCGTGGTGCGCGTGAAGCCCTACGGGACGATTACCGTGGGACAGCGCGGCTGCGGCGAACTGGCGGATTTCGCGGCCCTGGCTGCGGAGGTCGTGGGCTTCTCGGACGACGGACGCGGGGTGCAGTCGGCCGAACTCATGGAGGAGGCGATGCGGCGTGCCGCAGCGGTCGGGAAACCGATCGTGGCGCACTGCGAAGTCGACGGACTCCTTCACGGAGGCTATATCCACGACGGCGACTACTGCCGCGCACACGGCCATAGGGGCATCTCGTCGGAGAGCGAGTGGCGGCAGGTCGAACGCGACATCGCGCTGGCCGCGAAGACCGGCTGCCAGTACCACGTCTGCCATGTCTCCACGAAGGAGAGCGTCGGCCTGGTGCGTGAGGCGAAAGCGCGTGGTTTGCGCGTAAGCTGCGAGACGGCCCCGCACTACCTGCTGCTGTGCGACGAGGATCTGCAGGAGGAGGGGCACTTCAAGATGAACCCGCCGCTCAGAAGCCGCGCCGACCGCGAGGCGCTGCTCGCAGGCATCCAAGACGGCACGATCGAGGTCATCGCCACGGACCATGCCCCGCATACGGCCGAGGAGAAGTCCCGCGGGCTGGCCGGGAGCGCCATGGGCATTGTGGGCATCGAGACGGCCTTCCCGCTGCTCTATACGGGGCTGGTGAAACCGGGGATCCTTTCGCTGGAACGGCTCGTGGAGCTGATGTCGACGTCTCCGCGCCGGATCTTCCGGCTCGAAGGGGGCATCGATGCGGGCCAGGAGGCCGATTTCACGGTGCTGGACCTCGGAGCGCGCTGGACGATTGATCCGGAGGAGTTCCTTTCGAAGGGCCATGCCACGCCCTTTGCGGGCCGCGAGGTCGAGGGGCGTGCGGTGCTTACGGTGGTGGGCGGCCGTGCGGTTTACGATACGCTGACAACGAATTCAATCAGATAAGGACAGACAAGGATGAAAGCTTTTACGAAAAAAATTGTCTTGGAGAATGGCCGCGAGTTCTACGGATTCGGGTTCGGCTCCGACCGCGAGGCCATCAACGAGATCGTCTTCAATACCTCGATGGTGGGGTACCAGGAGATCATGTCCGACCCGTCGTACACGGACCAGATGGTGGTGATGACCTACCCGCTGATCGGCAACTACGGTATGACGGACGACGACTATGAGACGAAGACGCCGACCATCGGCGGGATGATCGTTCGGGAGTACAACGACCTTCCGTCGAACTTCCGCTATACGAAGACGCTGAACGAGGTTTTCGAGGAGTATGACATTCCGGCGATTTCGGGGGTTGACACGCGGGCGCTGACGCGGATCATCCGCGACGAGGGCACCCAGAAGGTGATCATCACCGATGCCGCGACGCCTCGCGAGGAGGCTTTGGCCCGCCTGAAGGCCTACGAGATGCCGCATGACATGGTTTCGCGCGTGAGCTGCAAGAAACGCTGGATGTCGCGTGTGGCGAACCACAAGTACGATGTGGTTGCGATCGACTGCGGCATCAAGTACAACATCGTCCGGTTGCTGAACCGGGTGGGGTGCAACGTGATCGTGATGCCGTACAACTCGACCGTGGAGGAGGTCCTGGCCTTCCGTCCGGACGGCATCGTGCTGTCGAACGGTCCCGGCAACCCGGCGGACGTGACGTCGGTGATCGAGCTGGTGAAGCAGCTGCGGGGCCGTCTTCCGATCTTCGGGATCTGCATGGGTCACCAGCTGATCTCGCTGGCCTACGGGGCGAAGACCTTCAAGATGAAGTTCGGGCACCGGGGTGCGAACCATCCGGTGAAGAACCTGGTGACGGGGAAGCTGGAGATCACGAGCCAGAACCACAGCTATGCGGTGGATATCGACTCGCTGAAGGGCACGGGACTGACGCTTACGCACGTCAACCTGCTGGACGGCACGGCCGAAGGCGTGGAGTGCGCCGCGGAGGGCGTCTTCTCGATGCAGTACCATCCGGAGAGCGCTTCGGGTCCTCAGGACAGCGCCTATCTGTTCAATAAGTTCACTAAAATCATGGAGGAGTACAGACATGCCTAAGAGAAAAGATATCAGAAAGGTAATGGTGATCGGGTCGGGCCCGATCGTGATCGGCCAGGCCGCGGAGTTCGACTATGCGGGCACGCAGGCGTGCCTGGCGCTCAAGGAGGAGGGTTACGAGGTGATCCTCGCCAATTCGAATCCGGCCACCATTATGACCGACACGCATATTGCGGACAAGGTCTACATGGAGCCGCTGACGCTGGAGTACGTGGCGAAGATCATCCGCTACGAGCGTCCGGACGCCATCGTCCCGGGTCTGGGCGGACAGACGGGTCTGAACCTGGCGGTGCAGCTGGCCAAGAAGGGGATCCTGAAGGAGTGCCAGGTGGAGATCCTGGGCACGTCGTTCGACTCGATCGAGCGGGCCGAGGACCGCGAGCTCTTCAAGGAACTGTGCGAGTCGCTGGGCGAGCCGGTGCTTCCTTCGGAGATTGCCACAACGGTCGAGGAGGGCGTGGAGGTTGCCGCACGAATCGGCTACCCGGTGGTGCTGCGTCCGGCCTTCACGCTGGGCGGTACGGGCGGCGGCTTTGCCGACGACGAGGCGCAGTTGCGCGAGATGATGCGCAACGGACTGTCGCTTTCGCCGGTGCACCAGGTGCTCGTCGAGAAGAGCATCAAGGGCTACAAGGAGATCGAGTTCGAGGTGATGCGCGACCACAACGATACGGCGATCAGCATCTGCTGCATGGAAAACATCGACCCGGTGGGCATCCATACGGGCGACTCGATCGTCGTGGCCCCGAGCCAGACGCTGACCAACAAGGAGTTCCAGATGCTGCGCGACTCGGCGCTGAAGATCATCCGTGCGCTGAAGATCGAGGGGGGCTGCAACGTGCAGTTCGCGCTGGATCCGCTCTCGTTCAAATACTACCTGATCGAGGTGAACCCGCGCGTGTCGCGTTCGTCGGCCCTGGCGTCGAAGGCCTCGGGCTACCCGATTGCGCGTGTGAGTGCGAAGATCGCCGTGGGGCTGACGCTCGACGAAATCCGCATCGCCAACACGCCGGCGTCGTTCGAGCCGACGCTGGACTACGTGGTGACGAAGGTGGCCCGCTTCCCGTTCGACAAGTTCTCGGACGCCTCGAACAAGCTGGGCACGCAGATGAAGGCCACGGGCGAGGTGATGTCGATCGGCCGCACGATGGAGGAGTCGCTGTTGAAGGCGGTGCGTTCGCTGGAGACGGGTGTCTGCCACATCTACCACAAGAAGTTCGACTCGTGGACGAACGACGACCTGCTGGATTACATCAAGATCGGCACGGACGACCGTCTCTACGCCATTGCGCAGCTGATCCGCGGGGGCGTGGACCTGGCGCTGATCTACGACAAGACGAAAATCGACATGTTCTTCCTGGAAAAGTTCAAGAACATCGTGGAGTTCGAGAAGGTGGTCCGCGCACATCCGATGGATGTGGATACGCTTCGTGAGGCCAAGCGCATGGGCTTCAGCGACAAGTATATCGGTCAGTTGTGGGGCCTTTCGCAGCATGAGATGTACCGTCTGCGCGAGAAGCACGACATCTTCCCGGTCTACAAGATGATCGACACGTGTGCGAGCGAGTTTTCGTCCTACGTTCCCTACTTCTACTCGACCTACGAGGAGGAGAACGAGTCGAAGGTGAGCGACAAGAAGAAGATCATCGTGCTGGGTTCGGGCCCGATCCGCATCGGCCAGGGCGTGGAATTCGACTATTCGACGGTGCACGCGATCTGGTCGATCCGCGAGGCGGGCTACGAGGCGATCATCATCAACAACAACCCGGAGACCGTCTCGACGGACTACACGACGAGCGACAAGCTCTACTTTGAGCCGCTGACGGTCGAGGACGTGATGAACGTCATCCACCTGGAAAAGCCGCAGGCGATCGTGGTGTCGCTGGGCGGACAGACGGCGATCAACCTGGCGGAGCCGCTGGCAGAGCTGGGGGTTCCGATCATCGGTACGGACTGCGAGGCGATCAAGAATGCCGAGGACCGCGGGTGCTTCGAGCGGATCATGGAGGAGCTGGGGATCCCGCAGCCGGAGGCCGAGGCGGTGACGGACATCGAGGCGGGAGTGAAGGCCGCTTCGCGAATCGGCTATCCGGTCCTGGTTCGTCCGAGCTACGTGCTGGGCGGGCGTGCGATGCAGATCGTCTCGAACGAGGAGCGGCTGCGCCACTACCTGCAGACGGCCGTGGAGGTGAACGTGGACCAGCCGGTGCTGGTGGACCGTTACATCATGGGCAAGGAGCTGGAGGTCGACGCGATCTGCGACGGGAAGGATGTCTTCATCCCTGGCATCATGGAGCACGTCGAGCACACGGGTATCCACTCGGGCGACTCGATCAGCGTCTATCCGACGTTCAGCGTGAGCCAGAAGGCCAAGGAGAAGATCATCGACTACACGGTTCGTCTGGGTCTTCGGATCGGCATCGTGGGACTTTATAACATCCAGTTCATCGTGGCGGGCGACGACGACGTCTATGTCATCGAGGTGAATCCGCGGTCGTCGCGCACGGTTCCGTTCCTGTCGAAGTCGACGGGGGTTCCGATGGCGCACATCGCCACACAGGTGATCCTGGGCAAGAAGCTCCGCGAGCTGGGTTACACGCAGGTGTACGGTGCGGAGAAGGCGCGCTGGTACGTGAAGGCTCCGGCGTTCTCGTTTGCGAAGATCCGGGGTATGGATTCGTACCTTTCGCCGGAGATGAAGTCGACGGGCGAGGCGATCGGCTATGACGACAAGCTGACGCGGGCCCTGTACAAGGCGCTGCAGGCGACGGGGATGCACGTTTCGAACTACGGGACTGTGTTCGTGACGATTGCCGATCAGGACAAGGAGCAGGCGCTTCCTCTGGTGAAGCGTTTCTACGACCTGGGCTTCAACATCGAGGCGACGACCGGCACGGCGGAGTTCCTGCGCGAGCACGGGATCCGCACGCGGACGCGGCGCAAGCTGAATGAGGGGAGCAACGAGATCATCGACGCCCTTCGCCAGGGACATATCAGCTATGTAATCAATACGATCGACATCAACCAGCACAACACGCGCCTGGATGGCTATGAGATCCGCCGCACGGCCGTTGAGAACAACGTGACGGTCTTCACGGCGCTGGAGACGGTGAAGGTGCTGCTGGACGTGCTGGAGGAGATCACGCTGCGGGTCTCGACGATCGACGCGAAATAAATTCCGTAAGAACCATGTACAAGAAGGGGGTTTATCGGATCGAGGCGAACGAACGGCTGACGGAGACGGTGTGGCGGATGCGGCTTGCGGGCGACACACAGTGGATTACGGTGCCGGGACAGTTCGTGAACATCGCGCTGGAGGGGAAGTACCTGCGCCGTCCGATTTCGGTGTGCGACTGCGACGAGGGCACGCTCACGCTGATCTACAAGGTCGTGGGCGAGGGTACGGAGCAGATGAGCCGTCTGGAGGCGGGCGCGGAGCTCGACCTGCTGACGGGTCTCGGGAACGGCTTTTCGACGAACAACAATGCGCGCCGGCCGCTGCTGGTCGGCGGGGGCGTGGGGGTCCCCCCGCTCTACGGACTGGCTCGCCGGCTGCTTGCCGAAGGGAAGCCGGTCGAGGTGGTGTTGGGCTTCAACACGGCTTCGGAGGTCTTCTACGAGGAGGAGTTCCGGGCCCTGGGGTGCCACGTGACGGTGGCTACGGCCGACGGTTCGCGGGGCATCGAGGGCTTCGTGACGACGGCCATCGCCGCGGCGGGCCTGAATTTCGACTACTTCTATGCCTGCGGTCCGCTTCCGATGCTCCACGCGCTCTACAATGCCGTGGAACAGGACGGACAGATGTCGTTCGAGGAGCGCATGGGGTGCGGATTCGGGGCCTGCATGGGCTGCACGTGCAAGACGAAATACGGCAACAAACGCATCTGCCGGGAGGGCCCGGTGCTGCAGAAAGGAGAGATTATATGGTAGGGAAGCAGATAGTGCCCGAAGGAACGGTCACGGAGGTGGACACTTCGGTTGAACTGTGCGGCCTGCGGCTGGACAACCCGGTGGTTCCGGCCAGCGGGACGTTCGGCTACGGCTATGAGTTCAAGGATTTCTACGACATCAACATCCTGGGTTCGTTCTCGTTCAAGGGGACGACGCGCGAGCCGCGCTTCGGGAACCCGACGCCGCGCATCGCCGAATGTACGGCGGGTATGATCAACTCCGTCGGGCTTCAGAATCCGGGCATCGACGCCGTGATCCGGCATGAGCTGCCGCGCCTGCGTCAGTTCTTCCGCAAGCCGGTGATCGCCAACATCTCGGGCTTTTCGGTCGAGGAGTACGCCTATTGCTGCGAACGGATCGACAAGCAGGAGCAGGTCGGGATCATCGAGGTGAATGTCTCGTGTCCGAACGTGCGGCACGGGGGCATGTCGTTCGGCAACAGCCCGGAGACGGCCGCGGAGGTGACGCGGGCGGTGAAGGCCGTGACGACGAAACCGGTCTTCGTGAAACTCTCGCCCAACGTTACGGACATCGTTTCGATCGCCCGGGCGTGCGAGGAGGCGGGGGCCGACGGCATCTCGCTGATCAATACGCTGCTGGGGATGCGCATCGACATCCGCCGCCGCCGTCCGGTGATTGCCAACACGATGGGCGGTTTTTCGGGTCCTGCGGTCTTCCCGCTGGCCCTGCGGATGGTCTACCAGGTCTCGAAGGCGTGCCGGATCCCGGTCATAGGGTGCGGGGGCGTGCAGTCGGCGCGCGACGTGATCGAGATGATGATGGCGGGCGCCACGGCCGTGCAGGTGGGCGCCGCGAATCTGGTGAACCCCTACGCCTCGAAGGAGATCGTCGAGGCGCTGCCCGGGGAGATGCGGCGGCTGGGTATTGACAGCCTGTCGGACATAATAGGTATAGCATAGTATCGAAGAATATGGAACGAGACGTTATCATTGCCTGTGATTTCAAATCCGCGGAGGATACCTTCCGCTTCCTCGACCTCTTCCGGGACGAGGTGCGCAAACCCTTTCTGAAGATCGGCATGGAGCTCTACTATGCCGAGGGCCCGTCGATCGTACGGGAGATCAAGCGCCGGGGGCACCGGATCTTCCTCGACCTGAAGCTCCACGACATTCCCAACACGGTGAAGAAGGCGATGGCGGTGCTGTCGCGCCTGGACGTGGACATGTGCAACGTCCACGCCGCGGGGACGATCGAGATGATGCGGGCGGCGCTGGAGGGGCTCACGCGCGAGGACGGCACGCGGCCGCTGCTGATTGCCGTGACGCAGCTGACCTCGACGAGCGAGGAGCGGATGCAGCGCGAGCTGCTGATCGGGGCGTCGATCAACGACACGATCGTCAAGTATGCGCAGAATACGCGCGAAGCCGGACTGGACGGCGTGGTCTGCTCGCCGCTGGAGGCGGGGATGGTCCACGAGGCGTGCGGCACGGAGTTCCTGACCGTAACGCCGGGCGTTCGGTTTGCCGACGGCGACGTGGCGGACCAGGTTCGTGTGACGACTCCGGCCCGGGCGCGGAAGATCGGTTCGGATTTTATCGTCGTCGGTCGCCCGATCACGGCGGCGGCGGATCCCGTGGCGGCCTACCGCCGCTGTGTGGCGGAGTTCGTCGGATAGCCTCCGGCCGATTTTTTGCACCGGACGTCGGACAACCGAAAAATGTGAACCGTCATGAAACCAGTCAAACTGTTTTATCTGAAGACGTGCCCCTTCTGCAAGAAGGCGCTGCGCTACATCGAGGAGGCGAAGGCGGCCCATCCCGAACTGGCTCCGATCGAGATCGAGATGATCGAGGAGTCGGAGGAGCCTGCGGTGGCCGACCAGTACGATTACTACTACGTGCCGACCTTCTACGTCGGCGGGGAGAAGGTCCACGAGGGTGGCATCTACCCCGACGAGGTGGAGGCGGTGCTGCGCCGGGCGCTGGAGTAGGGACGGGAACTGCGGACCCGGGGCCTGGGGCTCGATCCCGGGCAGCCGGATTGTTTGGACCTCGGGGCCAGGGCTTGATCCCGGACAGCCGGACCGTTCGGGACCCGGGGCTGAAATAATGAAAAACACGAAAAGCATACGACAAATATGGAAAAAGCTATTGCCAGGGATTTGCTGTCGATCGGCGCAGTCTTTCTGCGCCCGGAACAGCCGTTTACATGGGCCAGCGGCATCAAGAGCCCGATCTATTGCGACAACCGTTTGACGCTGACGGCTCCGGAGGTCCGCAAACACGTCGAGGCGGGTCTTGCGGAGATCGTGCGCACGAAGTACCCCGAAGCGGAGGTGCTGATGGGGACCTCGACGGCCGGGATTGCCCATGCGGCCATCACGGCGACGATCCTCGATCTGCCGATGGGCTACGTGCGTTCGGGGTCGAAGGACCACGGGCGCGGCAACCAGATCGAGGGCCGGTTGGAAAAAGGCCAGAAGGTGGTGGTGATCGAGGACCTGATCTCAACGGCGGGGTCGTGCATCGAGGTGGTGAACGCCCTGCGCGAGGCGGGAGCCGAGGTGCTGGGCGTGGCATCGATCTTCACCTACGGGATGAAGAAGGGCCTCGACCGGCTGAAGGAGGCGAAGGTCGTGAACTACAGCCTTTCGAATCTCGACGCACTGGTGGAGGTCGCGGCCGAGGAGGGCTACATTCGGGCGGAGGACAAGGAGCGTCTGTTGCAGTTCCGCGACAATCCGTCGGACGAATCGTGGATGAACCGTTAAAAACGAGGATATGATGCGACATTTGATAGACCCGACGGATCTGACGGTGCAGGAGACCGAGCAGATCGTAGCCCTGGCCGAAGACATCATCGCCAACCGGTCGAAATACAGCGAAGCGTGCAAGGGCAAGAAGCTGGCGACGCTCTTCTACGAGCCTTCGACCCGCACGCGCCTGAGTTTCACGTCGGCAATGCTCGAACTGGGCGGACAGGTGATCGGTTTTTCGGACGCCAACTCGTCGTCGGTATCGAAGGGCGAGACGGTGGCCGACACGGTTCGTGTGATTCGCTGCTTTGCGGACATCATCGCCATGCGCCACTTCAAGGAGGGGGCGCCGCTCGTGGCGTCGCAGTACGCGGGGGTCCCGGTGATCAACGCCGGGGACGGGAGCCACTCGCACCCGACGCAGACGCTCACGGATCTCCTGACGATCAAGCGCGAGAAGGGGCGTTTCGACCACATGACGATCGGTTTCTGCGGTGACCTGAAGTTCGGCCGCACGGTGCATTCGTTGATCAAGGCGTTGTCGCGCTACGAGGGTATCGAGGTGATCCTGATTTCTCCCGAGGAGCTGCGCCTGCCGGACTACATGCTGCAGGAGATGCAGGCCAACTCGAAGCTTACGTTCCGCGAGGTGCGCACGATGGAGGAGGTGATGCCCGAGCTGGACATCCTCTACATGACGCGCGTGCAGAAGGAACGCTTCCTGGACGAAGAGGAGTTCGACCGGGTGAAGAACAGCTTCGTACTGAATCCCGAGAAGCTGCGCACGGCGAAGGCGGACATGACGATCCTGCACCCGCTGCCGCGCGTGAACGAGATCACGCGGGCGGTGGACAACGACCCGCGTGCGGCTTACTTCCGGCAGGTCGAGAACGGCAAGTTCGTGCGTATGTCGCTGATCCTGACGCTGCTGCGATGGGCGGACGAGAATCGGCCGTTCGCACATACGCCGGTTTTCAACGAGGAGTACATCGTCAACGAACTGGTATGCCCGAACCGGCGCTGCATTTCTGCGACGGAGGATGTGGACCAGCTGTTCCGCCGGATGCCCGACGGCACGTGCCGCTGCGCCTACTGCGAGGCGAAGGCGCGGTAGCGGGCTGTGGGGATGGGCGGCGGAAAGCTCCTGGCTGCTGCGGAGGATTTCGCTCCAGGGGGGCGTTCGGAACCCGGGGTGTGCCGTGGGACCCGGGCCGGATTGTGGATAAATTGTCGATATTAATTCGTCCCGTGGATTTTGAAAGTCGGGTGAAAAGCGCTACTTTTGTAACGATGTTTTAACAGTTGGGTTAAGTTGATGATTCCAGACTGCATCTTGGACCGCTTGGGGCGGAATGAATCTTTCTCCCGGCGCGAACGGAAGAGACGACAGGGCCATGCCGCTGTGTTTCATTCGTTGGTGTGTCAACGGATGCAGTGTGCGCAGTCCCGGGGGTGGCAGATGCCTGCCTGCGGAGTCCTTGGATAGATACCGGACCGCCATGACATGCGATGTCGTGGCGGTCTGTTTTTTTGATTTTCGAACAAATCTGTAAATTCGATAAGGCTATGAAAGTAGGCGTTATTATGGGCTCGGTGAGCGATTATGACGTGATGTCCGAAGCCGTTGCGATGCTCGAATCGTTCGGTGTGGAGTTTGAAAAACGGGTGGTCAGTGCCCACCGGACTCCGGACCTGCTGTGCGAATATGCCAAGACGGCCAGGGAGCGCGGTATCGGCGTGATTATCGCCGGAGCGGGGGGTGCGGCGCACCTTCCGGGCATGGTGGCCTCGATGACGACGCTGCCGGTGGTGGGGGTTCCGGTGAAATCGCGGGCCCTGAACGGCCTGGATTCGCTGCTGTCGATCGTGCAGATGCCTGCGGGGGTTCCCGTGGCCACGACCGCAATCAACGGAGCCAAAAACGCCGCACTGATTGCCGTTTCGATCCTGGCGCTGCAGGACACGACGCTGGCGGCGAAGCTCGAAGCCTTCCGGGCCAAACAGACCGCCGATGTCCTGAAAGCCGAACTGAACTGATCCGAGGGGGGGGGGAGACGCCAGATGGAGGAGAACAAGACCCGCGGGGAGGAGCAGGAGAAGTTGGAGATGGGACGACAGGAGGAGAACAAGACCCGTGGCGAGGAACAGGAGAAGTTGGAGATGGGGCAGGAGGAGAACCAGACCCGCGGAGAGACGGGAACAACGAAAAGTCCGGAAAAGATGAAGACCATTGGAATTATCGGAGGCGGACAGCTGGGGCTGATGATCGCCGAACAGGCCCATGTGCTGGGCGTGCGGGCTGTGGCCCTCGACCCGGCGCCGGATGCTCCGGCCTTCCGGGTTTGCGACGACCATATCGTGGCAGCCTACGACGATGCCGCGGCGCTCGAACGGTTGTGCCGCATGAGCGACGTGGTGACCTACGAATTCGAGAACGTTCCGGGCGAGATCCTGATCCCGCTGTGCGGGAAATACAACATCCCGCAGGGTTATAAACCGCTCTATGATTCGCAGGACCGTCTGCGCGAAAAGACGAATGCCCGCAACCACGGATTGCAAACTCCGGGTTTTGCGGCCGCGGATGATGAAACGTCGCTGCGGGCCGCGGTGCGCGAACTGGGCCTCCCGGCGGTACTGAAGACCCGCACGCTGGGCTACGACGGCCACGGACAGTTGGTCCTGAAGAGCGAGGCCGATATCGAACGGGCATTGCCGCTGCTGACGGTCCCATGCATTCTGGAGGAGTTCATCCCGTTCGACTCGGAAGCGAGCATCGTGATGGTGGCCGACAAGGAGCATGTGGTGAGCTTCCCCGTGGGTCGGAACATCCACCGCGACGGCATTCTCGACCTGTCGATCGTCCCGGCGGCGGCCGACGCGGAGGTGTTGGCGCGGATGAAGGCGCAGAGCGAGCACTTCATGCGTTCGTGCGGTTACGAAGGCATCCTCGCCATCGAGTACTTCATCCGGGGCGGGGAGATCTACTTCAACGAGATGGCGCCGCGCCCCCACAACTCGGGCCACTACACGATTGAGGGGTGCACGACGAACCAGTTCCGCGAACTGGTGCGTTATTTGATCGGCGAGCCGTTGCAGGAACCGCGGCTGGTGGCCCCGACGGTGATGAAGAACATCCTGGGCCAGGACCTCGAAGCGGCGCGGGCCGTGGCGCGGGAGGGCCGTCCGGACACCTACGTCCATATCTACGGCAAGACGGAGAGCCGTCCGAAGCGCAAGATGGGCCATATTACCTTCGTCGGAATAACGGGCGAGGAGTACGAGCGGCAGTGGGCCGGCCGTTTCGTGAAATGAACATAGAGCAAGACAAACCACACAATAAATGAACACGACCAACTATCGTATTTTCGTCGAGAAACTGCCGCGCTTCCGGGTGGAGGCGGAGAGTCTTCGGCGCGAACTGAACACGAATCTGAACCTCACGCTGCGCGAACTGCGCCTGCTGAACATCTACGATCTGTTCGGCTTCACGGAGGAGCTGCTCGAAAAGAGCCGTTACACGGTCTTCGGCGAAGTGGTGACCGATGAGGTGAGCGATACGTGCGACCTTGCGGGCCGCAAATACATCGCTGTGGAGTGCCTGCCCGGGCAGTTCGACCAGCGGGCCGCTTCGGCGGTGGACTGCGTGCGGCTGATCGACCCCGAGGCGCAGGTGAACATCCGCTCGGCCAAGCTGCTGTTGTTCGATGACAGCGTGACCGAAGAGGAGCTGGCCCGGATCCGCCACTACTATATCAACGCCGTGGAGTCGCGCGAAAAGGACCTTTCGGTGCTGACGGACATGGAGCAGGCCGAGGTGAAGCCGGTCCAGGTGCTGGAGGGATTTCGGGAGATGAAGGACGACGAGTTGGAGCCTTACTGCAAGCGGATGGGACTGGCGATGAATGCCGACGACCTCTACGAAGTGGTGAAATACTTCCGCGGGGAGGGGCGCGATCCCTTCGAGACGGAGCTGCGCATTCTGGATACCTACTGGAGCGACCACTGCCGCCATACGACCTTCACGACCGAACTCGAAGGGATTACGGTCGAGGAGTCGTTCGTGAAGGAGGAGATCGAGGATTCGCTGGCCCTGTACCTGCGGATCCGCCGCGAACTGGGCCGCGAGCACAAGAGCATCTGCCTGATGGACATGGCGACGATCGGAGCCCGCTACCTGAAGCAGAAGGGGCTGCTGGACGATCTGGAGGTCTCGGAGGAGAACAACGCCTGCTCGATCTACGTGGATGTTGACGTGGACGGCGGGACGGAACGGTGGTTGCTGCAGTTCAAGAACGAGACGCACAACCACCCGACGGAGATCGAACCCTTCGGCGGTGCGTCGACCTGCCTCGGAGGTGCGATCCGCGACCCGCTGTCGGGTCGCAGCTACGTCTACCAGGCGATGCGCGTGACGGGCGCCGGGAACATCTACCTGCCGGTTTCGGAGACGCTTCCCGGGAAACTGCCGCAGAGCGTCATCTCGAAGAAGGCCGCGGCTGGTTATTCGAGCTACGGCAACCAGATCGGCCTGGCGACGACGCACGTGCGCGAAATCTACCACGCGGATTACGTGGCCAAGCGACTGGAGGTCGGGGCCGTGGTCGGGGCCGTAAAGGCGGAGAACGTGCGGCGCGAACGCCCGGCTCCGGGGGACAAGATCATCATGTTCGGCGGCCGGACGGGCCGCGACGGCATCGGCGGAGCGACGGGTTCGTCGAAGGAGCACGATGCCAGGTCGCTGGAGACGTGCGGCAGCGAGGTGCAGAAGGGCAACGCTCCCGAGGAGCGGAAACTCGAGCGGCTGTTCCGCCGCCCGGAGGTGACGCGCCTCGTCAAGAAATCGAACGACTTCGGCGCGGGCGGCGTGAGCGTGGCGATCGGCGAGCTGGCCGACGGCCTGGACATCTACCTCGACCGGGTGAAGACGAAATACAGCGGCCTGAACTCCACGGAGCTGGCGATCAGCGAGTCGCAGGAGCGCATGTCGGTGGTCGTGGAGGCCGGGGACATGGAGGAGTTCATGGGTTACTGCCGCGAGGAGAATATCGAGGCGGTTCACGTGGCCGACGTGACGGATACGGCGCGGATGCGGATGTTCAAGGGCGACCGGAAGGTCGTGGACCTGAGCCGTGCGTTCATCGACAGCGCCGGTGCGAAGCACTACGCCGAGGCGAAGATCGGCGGGGTGGAGAACCGCAACCCCTTCGAACGGACGGTCGCGGGTGCCACGGCGTCCGAACGCTTTGCCAATAACCTGAAGGATGACAACGTGGTTTCGCAGCGGGGTCTGATCGAGATGTTCGACTCGACGATCGGCCGCTCGACGGTGCTGATGCCCTTCGGCGGGCGGACGCAGCGCAGCGAGACGCAGGTTTCGGTGCAGAAGCTCCCGACGGACGGCTATACGGATACGGCCAGTGTGATGGCCTTCGGCTACAACCCCTTCGTGGCGAAGTGGAGCCCCTACCACGGGGCGGCCTACGCCGTGGTGGAGGCTGCGGCGAAGGTCGTGGCGTCGGGCGCCCGCTACGAGCGGATGCGCTATTCGTACCAGGAGTACTTCGAGCGCATGACCCGGGATGCCGAGTCGTGGGGCAAGCCGCTGAGCGCGCTGCTCGGAGCGCTGAAGATGCAGGTCGAGCTGGGCCTTCCGTCGATCGGCGGCAAGGACTCGATGTCGGGCACGTTCCAGCATATCAACGTGCCGCCGATGCTGATGGCTTTCGGCATCACTACGGTCGACGCGCGGAGGGTGATCTCCACCGACCTGAAGGGGGCCGGACACCGGTTGTACCTCGTGCGCCACACGCCGCGTGAGAACTGGATGCCCGATACGGCGCAGTTGAAGGAGAACTTCACGTTCGTGAGCGACCGGATCGCTGAAGGAAAGATCCTTGCGGCGTGGTCCGTGGGCTTCGGCGGCGTGGCCGAAGGCGTGGCGAAGATGGCCTTCGGAAACGGCATCGGCGTGGAGGTCGAGATGGAGGAGTCGAAACTCTACGACTACGCCTACGGTTCGATCCTCGTGGAGTGCGAGGGGACGCTGGAGTATCCGCGTGCGGAGCTTGTGGGCTTCACGGTGGCCGACGCGGCGGTGACGCTCGGCGGCGTGCGGATGCCGCTCGACGAGCTCTACCGGGCCAATACCGAGCGTTTTGCGGCCGTCTACCCGGACAAGGGCATGAACTCGGCCGAGGTAATGGCCTCGCAGCCGGCGGAGAAGCGCTTCACCTATCCGGGCGAGGCCGTCGAGCACCCGCTGGTCTACATTCCGGTCTTCCCCGGCACGAACTGCGACTACGATACGGCGAAGGCGTTCCGCCGGGCCGGCGCCGAGGTGGAGATGAGCGTGCTGTGCAACATCGCGGGGGATGACATCCTGCGTTCGATCGCCGAGATGAAGGAGCACATCCGCCGGGCGCACATCTTCGTGTTGAGCGGCGGCTTCTCCTCGGGCGACGAACCCGACGGAAGCGCCAAGTTCATCGTCAACGTCTTGAACAACAGGGATATCATGACGGAGATCCACGCGCTGCTGGACCGCGGCGGCCTGATTCTGGGCATCTGCAACGGATTCCAGGCGCTGGTCAAGTCGGGCCTGCTGCCCTACGGTCGCTTGGGCATGGTCACGAAGGAGTCCCCGACGCTGTTCCGCAACGACATCAACCGCCACATCTCGCAGATCGTAACGACGCGCGTGGCCTCGACCAACTCGCCGTGGCTGTCGTCGTTCCGCGTCGGCGACCTCCACTCGATCGCCGTCAGCCACGGTGAAGGGAAGTTCGTGGTGAGCGAAGAGCTGGCCCACGAACTGTTCGCGGCGGGTCAGGTGGCCTTCCAGTACGCCGACGCCGAGGGGAGTCCCACGGCCGAGGCTCCGTACAACCCCAACGGTTCGTCGTATGCCATCGAGGGCATCGTCTCGAAGAACGGCCAGATCCTCGGCAAGATGGGCCACACGGAACGCTGGGAGGAGAACCTCTTCAAGAACATCGCCGGCAACAAGCAGCAGTCGCTCTTCGAGAACGCCGTGGCCTATTTCCGGAAAAAATAATTGCGCGATAACAGCATAACAGCAAGATACGACTTCATGAAACAGCTCGAAATGCTCTACGAGGGCAAAGCCAAGCAGGTATTCCGAACGGATGATCCCGAACGGATCATCATCCGCTACAAGGATAGCGCCACGGCTTTCAACAACATCAAGAAGGCTACGATCGAGAACAAGGGGGTGCTGAACAACGCCATTTCGTCGATTATTTTCCAGGAGTTGGAGAAGGCCGGGGTGAAGACCCATTATATCGAGACGCTCAACGACCGCGACCAGTTGTGCCGCAAGGTGTCGATCATTCCGCTGGAGGTGATCGTGCGTAACGTCATCGCCGGTTCGATGGCCCATCGCCTGGGCATCGAGGAGGGCACGCAGCCCGCGAACACGATTTTCGACATCTGCTACAAGCGGGACGAACTGGGCGATCCGCTCATCAACGACCACCATGCCGTGGCGCTGGGGGTGGTGACCTACCAGGAGCTGGAGCGGATCTACGGGATGGCGGCACGGATCAACGGGGTTCTCAAATCGCTGTTCGCCCGGATGAACATCACGCTGGTGGACTTCAAGATCGAGTTCGGCCGCACGTCGGACGGCGAGATCGTGCTGGCCGACGAGGTGTCGCCGGACACGTGCCGTCTGTGGGACATGACCACGGGCGAACGGCTCGACAAGGACCGTTTCCGCCGCGATCTGGGACGTGTGCGTGAGGCTTACGAGGAGATTTTGGCACGTTTGAAGAAAATTACCGAATAAGATGATGAGGGAAGAAGAGGTAATCCGCGACCGTGAGTTGCACGAGGAGTGCGGAGTTTTCGGCATCTACGGGGTGCCCGGGGCCGCATCGCTGGCCTATTACGGGCTGCACGCCCTGCAGCATCGCGGACAGGAGGGCGCCGGAATCGTTTCGGTCGACGAGAAGGGCACGTTCCGACGCATCAAGGGCAGCGGTCTGGTGACGGAGGTCTTCAACGAGGAGAAACTCGCCACGTTGAAGGGCTCGATGGCCATCGGCCACGTCCGCTACACGACGGCCGGAGGCGGCGGGGTGGAGAACATCCAGCCGTTCCTGTTCCGTCACAATACGGGCGATTTCGCCCTGGCGCACAACGGCAACATCGTCAATTCGGCCCTGTTGCGCGAGTATCTCGAAAACCGGGGCAGCCTTTTCCAGTCGACCTCGGACAGCGAGATCCTGGCCCACCTGATCAAGAAGGAGACACGCTACCACGACCGGCCGCGCATCTTTTCGATCATCGATGCGCTGAACATGCTGGAGGGGGCCTTCGCCTTCCTGATCATGACGGCCAACCGCATCTACGCCTGCCGGGACAAGTACGGGCTGCGTCCGTTGTCGATCGGGCGTCTGGGCGACGGATGGGTGGTTTCGAGCGAGACGTGCGCCTTCGACGTCCTGGGTGCGGAGTTCGTGCGCGACGTCGAGCCGGGCGAGATCGTCACGATCGACCGCCAGGGGATCCGCAGCCGCGACTATTCGCAGTACAAGCGCCACGAGATGTGCTCGATGGAGTACATCTACTTCGCGCGTCCGGACAGCGACATCGAGGGGTGCAACGTCCACGCCTACCGCAAGGAGTCGGGGCGTCTGCTCTGCCAGGAGTCCCCGGCTGATGCCGACATCGTGGTCGGCGTTCCGGATTCGAGTCTGAGCGCCGCGATGGGTTATGCCGAGGAGAGCGGCCTGCCCTATGAAATGGGCCTGATCAAGAACAAGTATATCGGCCGGACCTTTATCCAGCCGACGCAGGAGTTGCGCGAAAAGGGTGTTCGGATGAAGCTCTCGGCCGTGCGTTCGATCGTGCGGGGCAAGCGCGTGGTGCTGGTCGACGACTCGATCGTGCGGGGTACGACCTCGCGGCGCATCGTCACGATGCTCAAGGAGGCCGGGGCCACCGAGGTCCACGTGCGGATCGCCAGCCCTCCGATGATCGGCCCCTGCTTCTACGGCGTCGACACGTCGACCTACGACGAGCTGATCTCGGCGCGCAAGAATGTCGAGGAGGTGCGTCAGGAGATCGGAGCCGATTCGCTGTCGTTCCTCTCTCCCGATTCGCTGCTGAAGGCCGGGAACCACAGCGAATTGTGCATGGCCTGCTTCACGGGATCGTATCCCACGGCCCTGTACCAGACGGTCGAGGAGGCCAACAAGGACAACAAATGAGTTAGGAATCTAAAACCCATAAATACTATGGCTCAAAGTTATGAAAAGGCCGGTGTGAACCTCGAAGCCGGTTACGAAGTGGTGCGGCGCATCAAGAAGCACGTGGCTTCGACGGCCCGAACGGGCGTGATGGGCAATATCGGCGCTTTCGGCGGGATGTTCGACCTTTCGGCCCTGCAGGTGAAGGAACCGGTGCTGGTAAGCGGCACGGACGGCGTGGGTACGAAACTCAAGCTGGCCTTCCAGATGGACAAACACGATACGATCGGCATCGATGCCGTGGCGATGTGCGTGAACGACGTGCTGGCACAGGGTGCCGAACCGCTGCTGTTCCTCGACTACGTGGCCGTGGGGCACAACGTGCCGCAGAAGATCGAGGCCATCGTGGCGGGCGTGGCCGAAGGGTGCCGCCAGGCGGGTTGCGCGCTGGTGGGCGGAGAGACGGCCGAGATGCCGGGCATGTATGCCGACGGGGAGTACGACATTGCCGGATTCACGGTGGGCGTGGTCGAGAAGTCGAAGCTGATCGACGGCTCGAAGGTCCGCACGGGTGACGTGCTGGTGGGCATTGCGTCGAGCGGCGTCCACTCGAACGGCTTCAGCCTCGTGCGCAAGATCGTGGCCGACAACTATTTCGACCTGCACCGCAGCTATCCCGAACTGTCGAACAAACTTCTGGGCGAGGTGCTGCTCACGCCGACGAAGATCTACGTGAAACAGGTCCTCGAAGTGATCCGCCAGTGCGACGTCCACGGCATCAGCCACATCACGGGCGGCGGCTTCGACGAGAACATCCCGCGTATCCTGCACGAAGGGCAGGGGCTGGAGATCGAGGAGGGCTCGTGGGAGATCCTGCCGGTGTTCCGCTTCCTGGAGAAGTACGGCAAGGTGGCGCACCGCGAGATGTTCAACATCTTCAACATGGGTATCGGCATGGTCATCGCGCTGGACGCCGCGGAGGCTCCGAAAGCCATCGAGATCCTTCAGGCACAGGGCGAACGCGCCTCGGTCATCGGACGTGTCACGGACACCGGGAGTGTCGTCATCCGATAGGGCCATGCACCGTCTTGCAGTCTTCGCCAGCGGCAACGGCACGAACTTCGAGGCCATCGTAACGGCCTGCGAGCGGGGCGAGTTGTCCGCGGAGGTGGTGCTGATGGTCTGCGACAAACCCGGGGCGCGGGTCATCGAACGGGCCCGGAACCACGGTGTCGTGACCTTCGCCTTCGCCCCGAAGGAGTACGCCTCGAAGGCCGACTACGAACGGGAGATCGTCGCGCGGCTGGATGCCGCCGGGGTCGAACTGGTCTGTCTGGCCGGTTACATGCGGATCGTGGGCGATGTGCTGCTGGGAGCCTATGCGGGGCGGATCATCAACATCCACCCCTCGCTGCTGCCGGCCTTCCGCGGTGCCCATGCCATCGAACAGGCCCTGGAGTACGGCGTCAAGGTCTTCGGCGTGACGATCCATTACGTCGATGCCGAACTCGACGGCGGGCGGATCATCGCCCAGCGCGCCTTCCCCTACGAGGGGCACGACATCGAGGAGCTGGAGCCGATGATCCATGCGGTGGAATATCCGCTTTATGTCGAAACGATTGGTAAATTATTGAACGCAAAAAAAGAATAGCAACATGCGAGCATTGATCAGTGTAAGCGACAAGACGGGTGTCGTGGAGTTCGCCAAGGGGCTCCGGGCACTCGGTTGGGAGGTGATCGCCACGGGCGGCACGATGAAACTGCTGCGGGAGAGCGGCGTCGAGGTCATCAACATCAGCGACGTGACGGGATTCCCGGAGATCTGCGACGGGCGGGTCAAGACCCTCCATCCGAAGGTCCACGGCGGGCTGCTGGCGCGCCGCGATGATCCCGAGCACCTGAAAGCCTTGAAGGAGAACGATATCGAGTTCATCGACATGGTGTGCGTGAACCTCTACCCGTTCCGGCAGACGATCGCCAAACCGGACGTGAAGATGGAGGACGCCATCGAGAACATCGACATCGGCGGACCTTCGATGCTGCGTTCGGCGGCGAAGAACTGGGCCGACGTGACGGTGGTGTGCGATCCGGCGGACTACGCGCAGGTGCTGGAGGAGATCCGCACCTCGGGCAATACCGAAAAGGCCACGCGGCTGAAACTCTCGGCCAAGGCCTATACCCATACGGCGGAGTATGACGCGATGATTGCCACCTACATGCGCAAGCAGGCGGGGCTGAACGAAAAACTCTTCCTGGAATTCGACCTCGTGCAGTCGCTGCGTTACGGCGAGAACCCGCACCAGGGGGCGAAGTTCTACCGTGAGGAGCACAAGGTGCCCTACTCGCTGGCTTTTGCCCGTCAGTTGAACGGCAAGGAGCTGTCGTACAACAATATCCAGGATGCCAATGCCGCGCTGTGCATCGTGCGGGAGTTCGACCGTCCGTTCTGCGTCGGACTGAAGCACATGAACCCCTGCGGGGCTGCCGTGGGCCGGGATGTCGTCGAGGCGTGGACCAAGGCCTATGAGGCCGACAAGGTTTCGATCTTCGGCGGTATCGTTGCCACGAACTGCACCGTGACGCGCGAGGCGGCCGAGCTGATGAAACCCATCTTCCTGGAGATCATCATGGCTCCGAAGTTCGACGAAGGGGCGCTGGAGGTGCTCTGCACGAAGAAGAACCTGCGGCTGCTGGAGGTTGACATGACGAAGGGCGCCGTGGACCCGAAACAGTACGTAAGCGTCAACGGCGGCCTGCTGGTGCAGGACCTCGACGTGACGACCAGGGAGGTGATGCCCGACATGTGCGTCACGAAGGCTCAGCCCGCGGCGGAGCAGATGGACGACCTGAATTTCGGCTGGAGAATCGTCAAGCACGTGAAGTCGAACGCCATTGTGGCCGTGAAGGATGGCCGTACGTTAGGCGTCGGCGCCGGGCAGATGAACCGCATCGGTTCGGCTGAACTGGCTCTGAATCAAGCCCGTGCCGCCGGTGTGACGGAGGGAATCGTGCTGGCATCGGACGGCTTCTTCCCCTTCGACGACTGCGTGGCGCTGGCTGCCGAGTACGGCGTGACGGCCATCGTGCAGCCGGGCGGGTCGGTGCGTGACGAGGATTCGATCCGCAAGGCCGACGAGAAGGGCATCGCCATGTGTTTTACCGGCGAGCGCCATTTCAAACACTGATCCGAAAAACAGAACGCCCATGAAAGTACTGGTAATCGGCGGCGGAGGCCGCGAACACGCCATCGTCGATGCGCTTTCGCGCTCGGCGCAGGTGGAGAAGATCTTCTGCGCGCCCGGCAATGCGGGCATAGCGCGTCAGGCCGAGTGCGTGGCCATCCGGGAGACCGAGGTGGAGCGTCTGCGCGACTTTGCCGCGGCGGAGGGCATCGGGCTGACGGTCGTCGGTCCCGAAGTGGCGCTGGCGGCGGGAGTCGTTGACTGCTTCAAGGCCGCGGGGCTGCGGATCTTCGGTCCCACGAAGGCGGCGGCCCGCATCGAGTCGTCGAAGGAGTTTGCCAAGGAGTTGATGGCCAAATACGAGATCCCGACGGCCGGATTCCGTGCCTTCACGGAGTATGTTGCGGCGCGCGACTATGTGGCCGGGCGTCCGTTCCCTGCGGTGCTGAAGTACGACGGACTGGCGGCCGGGAAGGGCGTGGTGATTGCCCAAACGATGGAGGAGGCCGATGCGGCCCTGAAGGAGATGCTGCTCGACGACAGGTTCGGCGAGGGCAAGGTCGTCGTCGAGGATTACCTCGAAGGCCCGGAGTTTTCGCTCCTGTGCTTCGTCTCGGGGAGCCGCGTGTGGCCCATGGTGCTCTCGCAGGACCACAAGCGGGCCTTCGATGGCGACCAGGGCCCCAACACGGGCGGCATGGGCGCCTATTCGCCGCTGCCGTTCATCACTGCGGAGGACGAACGCTTCGCCGTGGAGCGGATCATGCGCCCGACGGCCGAGGCGATGGTTGCCGAAGGCTGTCCCTTCGAAGGGGTGCTCTACGGCGGCCTGATGAAGACGGCGCAGGGCATCAAGGTCATCGAGTTCAACGCCCGTTTCGGCGATCCCGAGACGGAGGTCGTATTGCCGCGTCTGAAGAGCGACATCGTCGACATCTTCTGCGCCGTGGCCGACGGCGGTGATGCCCGTCTGGAGTGGGATTCCCGTCCGGCACTGGGCATCGTGCTGGCCTCGAAAGGGTATCCCGGAAGCTATGAGAAGGGCCACGAGATTACGGGCCTTGAGAATGTCGAGGGAACGGTCTACCACATGGGTACGAAGGCCGACGGAGACCGGATTGTGACGGCAGGCGGCCGGGTGCTGTTTGTCGTGGGGAGGGGTGCCACGCTGGCCGAGGCGCGCGAAGCGGCGCTGCGTGATGTGGCGCGCATCGGGTGCGACAACCTTTTCCACCGCACCGACATCGGACACTGGGCTTTGGACGAAAAATAACGAAAAATATGATTATCAGCGGAAAAGAACTGTCGGCCCGACTGAAGGCCGAAATGGCCGAGCAGGTGAAGACCTTCCCGGCAAAATACGGGCGCGTGCCCCATCTGGTGGTGATTCTCGTGGGGGACAATCCGGCGAGCGTGAGTTATGTGACGGGCAAGGCGAAGGCCTCGGCCGAGGTCGGAATCCGCAACACGACGATCCGCCGCCCGGAGTCGATTCCGGAGGCGGAATTGCTGGGGCTGATTGCCGAACTGAATGCCGATCCGGAGGTGGACGGCATTCTGGTGCAGCTGCCCCTGCCGAAGCATATCGACGAGGCGAAGGTGATTGAGGCGATCGACAAGGCGAAGGATGTGGACGGGTTCCATCCGCTGAATGTGGCGGCGCTGTGGCAGAAACAGCCCTGCACGCTGCCCTGCACGCCGAAGGGGATCCTCAAGATGCTGACGGCCGCCGGGGTGGAGATCGCCGGGAAGCGCGCCGTGGTGATCGGCCGCAGCAACATCGTGGGGCTGCCGGTCTCGAAACTGCTGCTGGATGCGAATGCCACGGTGACGATGGCCCACAGCCGCACGCGCAACCTCGCCGAGGTGACGCGCCAGGCGGAGATTCTGGTCGTGGCCATCGGGCGCCCGAAGTTCGTGACGGCCGATATGGTCTCCGAAGGGACGGTGGTGATCGACGTGGGCGTGAACCGCGACCCGGAGACGGGCAAACTGTGCGGCGATGTCGACTTTGCGGCCATCGAGCCCAAGGCTTCGGTCATCACGCCGGTGCCGGGCGGCGTCGGCCCGATGACGATCTGCTGCCTGATGGAGAACACGATCGAGTGCTTTTTGAAAAGCCGCTGATGCGCTTCTTGGATGCTCCTTGGATGAAACCGGCCCTTTCCCTTCGGAGGGTCGGTTTTTTCTGTCTCCGGGGCCGGATCACGGGTTTGGGGCCGAATCCCGCGATGCACTGTCGGGATGGTAAGATGAGGGGAGGCGGGAGGATTGAAAATCAGTAGTTCTGGGTATTGCCCGGTGTGTGCGGACAGCCTACCTTTACCGAAAAAACGATGGAAAAGATCCGACCCCTTCTGGCGGAGGTTCCCGCCACGTTGCTCGTGCCGCTTTGGGCACGAGCCGAAGAACAGAAACGTCCTGATCCGCTGGTCCGCGATCCCCGATCGGCGGAGATTCTTCGGGCGCTCGATTTCGATTTTTCCCGCTTTTCGGGAGGCTGGATGTCACAACTCGGGTGTTGCATCCGCACGGTGATTCTCGATCGGGAGGTGCAGCGTTTTTTGGACGCACATCCCGGTTCGACGGTCATCAATCTCGGTTGCGGACTCGATACGCGGGTTGGGCGACTCTCCGGATATGCCCACTGGTACGATCTCGACCTTCCGGAGGTGATCGCCCTGCGGTCGCACTTTTTCACCGAGACGGAGCAGCGGCATATGATAGCCTCATCGGTACTTGACAGCGGCTGGATGGAACGCATTATGGCTCCCGGTCCGGTACTGGTCATTGCCGAGGGGTTGTTCATGTATTTTTCGGAGGAGGAGGTGACTTCCCTGCTGGATGCGTTGGCCCGATATTTCCCCAAGGCCGTGCTGCTGGTTGAGATGCTTGCTCCGCTGCTGGTCGGCCGGAACCGGATGCACGATGTCGTGAAGAATGCCTCTTTCAAATGGACTCTGTCCGACAGCCGCGATTTCAGCCGGCTGAATTCCCGCCTGCATTATGATTGTGAATGGTCCTATTTCGATATGGCTCGTCGACGCTGGCGTTATTTACGGCTGATTCATTGGATCGGGTGGGTACGCCGCAATATGAACAACCGTATCGTAAGGTTGCATTTCGAATGAAAGAGTGGCGGGACCGGGGCCAAAGCCCGGTCTCGCGTTTGTTTATCGGCGGAAAGTGGCCGTCAGCGACTCGGGCAGCGGGGCGGAGGCGTCGCGCCGCCAGACCATCGCCCGGTCGGCGGCCGCATCGCCCGTCCCGAAGTCGAACCCGTCCTCCGAATGGAAGGTCACGGGGATCCCGCCCCCGAATCCGAATTTTTCGTAAAAGGCCGGGAGCCACGGTTCGCCGGGGGTGGGGATCAGGAAGGCGGCATCGTCGCCGCGTTCGGCGATGAGCGTCATGGCCTGCCGCATGAGTTGCGAAGCCAGGCCGCGGCGGCGGGCCGATTCGGCCGTGGCGACGCCGTAGATGTAGGTCGTGCGTCCGAGTTCGGTCTCGAACGGCAGGAGGTGGAGCATCGCCACGGTGCGACCCTCCTCCGTGAGGGTCAGCACACGCCGCCGCGAGTAGTAGCGGATCAGGAACGAGTCGACGAAATCGTCGTCATCACCGAAAGCCTCCATCCACAACCGCTTGCAGGCCAGTTCGTCGGGGTGGAGCCGGATGGCCGTGAACTTGTGCTGCAGAAAGGCCGGGTGGTAGGAGAGTTTGGCCCGCCGGAGCCCGTCGATACCGAGGTCCTCCTCGCGGTTGATGAGCGTGAAGCGCGCGGGCAGGTGTTCGGCGAAGCATTTGTTGATGATCGTGAAGGCGCCGTCGTACTCCGTGTCGGCCTTCTCGACGTGGGTGTCGAACGTGTGGTCGTTGACCGCCGAACCGTAGGTGAAGGCCACCAGGCGGTCGCCCACATAGATACAGCCGCCCTGCAGTCCCAGTTCCGCGAAGTGTTCGAAGGCCCGCTGCATGGCCCGCTGTTCGGCACAGAGTTCCGAAGTGTGACCCTCGTGGACCTTCCGCCACTCGCGCTCCAGGGCCATGCACTCCTGAAACCGATCCGGGGTCAGCTCCTCATAGCGGAAGTCGGGGTATTCGGCCGTGAAGCGGTTGATGTGGTTGCGCTTGGGCTGGTAGCGGCGCCCCGGCAGCGTGCGCAGGTCGTCGGCGTTGTAGACGTAATCCTCCAGCGCCCGGTCCGACTCGAAGGCGAACTCCCCGGGGTGCATCCGCCGGATCATCTCACGCCCCTCGTCCGTCAGCCCGATGATGCGCAGGCGTTGGCCGTGGGCATGGGCATCCTCGCGCAACTGCGGGATGATCGGCCCGAAATCGCCCTCGCCGACCGGCTGCATGTAGCCGATGCGCTCGCCGCCGTCGATCTGGAAACGGATCACCAGGAAACCCCCGATCTCGGCCCACGCACTGTGGTAGACCGCCTGCCAGCAGTACATGTTGGCGAAGGCCAGGTCGCAGTTGCAGATGCCCGAGGGCATCGTATGGCGCTCGATGACGCTGCGGTCTTCGAGACGTACGGGGCGAAACTCAATCATGGATGGTGTAATTCTTTTGCGCGATGCGTCCGTAGTATTGCTGGACGAGGGCCTGGAAACTCCGGACAAGGCTGTCGGCAGCCGGAGAGACCGCACCCGCCGGGGTGGAAATCCCGGGACTTGCCGGGGCGGGACTGTCTGCCGTTGCCGTGGTTGCCGGAGCGGAGCCTTCGGAGGTTGCCGGGGTTGCGAAGACCGCGGGCGTGAAACCGAGCGGATTCCCCGCATCGTCGAGCGTAAGGACCCCTCCGTCGGTCAGGGCCCGGAACTGCCCGTCGTAGCTTACCGACCAGCGGGGGCGCTGCGGTTCGTTCAGTACGTCGCGCCCGAAGGCGAAGTAGGGCTCGCGGTTGCCCGTGAGTCCCAGCAGCGTCGGCATCAGGTCGAGCTGCTGTGTGACTTCCGTCACTTCGCCCCGCAGGGCGCCGTCGGGCGTATGGATGAAGCCGAGAATGTGCATGTTCTCCGGGTAGGAGCGGGTTGCCTCGGCGAATTTCTCCGATGAGACGTGGTCGGCCACGAAGACGAAGATCGTGCGCCGGAACCACTCCTCCGCGCCGAAGCGTTCGAAGAAGCGGCGGAAGGCCTGGTCGTCGTAGGCTACGCCCTTATGGATTTTGGTGTAGCCGTCGGGGAGCGTTGCGGCGTACTGCGCGGGTACGACGAAGGGGTGGTGCGACGAGAGGGTGAACAGCGTGGCGAAGAAGGGTTCGGGCATTGCCGCGAGCTCCTCGCCCATGAATTGCAGGAAGGGTTCGTCCCAGATGCCCCAGTAACCGTCGAAATCCCCCGTGCCGTGGCGCGCTTCGTACTCCTCACGGCTTACGAGCCGCTCGACGCCCGCCGAGCGGGCGTAGGCTCCGAATCCCATCGAACCGTGCTCCGAACCGCAGAAAAAGGCCGTCGTGTAGCCCCGGTCGGCCAGCATGGCGGGCAGCTGGCGGCTCTCGCCGAGCGACTGCGGCATCAGCACGAAGGGGGTGCGGAACGACGGGATGCTTCCCAGGACCGAAGGCATGGCCTGGATCGAGCGCGTGCCGTTGGCGTACATCCGGCGGAAGGTCAGCCCCTCGCGCATCAGCGAATCGAGGAATGGCGTGAAACCCTTCTGCGGAAGGCCGGCGTAGAGCTCCGGGCAGAGGTGCGCCGAGTGTTCGGCCGACATGCTCTCCAGGATGAAGAGCACGATATTGCGTTCGCCGAGGTTCAGCGCCGTGGTGTCCGCCGGTTGGTGGACGGGCGTGAAGAGCCGCGGAAGCTCCTCCTCGGAGAAGTATTTCCGGAATTTTATGCTGCTGGAGGAGCTTCCTGCCGTGCGGAGGATGCAGAACGGGTTGCTCAGAATGAGGTTGGCCTTGCCGCTGTCCGGGGTGTAGAGCGTGGCGTTCGAGAGGGTGATCGGGCGCGTCATGCGCGTCATGCCGCCCCGCATTCCGGCGATGCTCAGCCCTGCGGCCACGGCAAGGAGCACGCTTCCGCCGACATGGTAGGGCCAGCCGCTGCGCAGCAGGCTCTCTTCGCGCACCCGGCGGCGGTAGCCCCAGGCCAGCAGGGCCGTGAGGAGCGCCCACAGCAGGACGAGGTACCAGTTCTCGGCCATGAACTTCCCGACGAGCTGCAGCGAGTTGTCGTTGTAGGCGAAGAAGATCTCGTCGGCCGTGAAGCGTTTCTGCGTATAGCGGAAGTAGACCGTATCGGCGAGGTTCGTGGCCACGACGAGCAGGGAGTTGATCGCCACGTAGTAGCCATAGAGGAGGCTGCGGTACCAGCGCTTTTCTCGCACGTGTAGCGGCAGCAGCGAGAGCAGGATGAACGCTCCGTCGGCGTAGACCACCGAGGCGGTGTCGAATTTCAGCGCTCCGGCCAGCAGCGGACCGATTTCGGCGAAGGTCAGCGTTCCCAACTGGGCAGCGTTATAGAGGTAGAAGGTGATGCGGCAGAGCATCAGCACCGCATAGAGCAGAACGAGCCGCCACACCAGCATCCCCAGCGGGGTGCGGAGCAGGCGTGTCGGCAGGCTTTGATTGCGGATCGTTCGTTCCATCATGTATTTTCCCCGATTCCTGTTGTTCTTCCTCTCCTCTCCTCTCCTCTTTCTCTCTTCTTCTCTCCCTTTTTCTCTCGACTCCTCATCCTCTCTCTGGACCATCCCTGGCCCTTCCCTTCTCTTTGGCCTCTCTCTGGTCTCTCCCTCCCTGGCCCCCTTCTATTCGCAGGCCTTGAGCGACATGTCAAGCGAGCGGATCTGGTGGGTCAGCGCCCCCACGGAGATGAAGTCCACACCGCAGGCGGCATATTCGCGCAGCGTGTCGAGCGTGATGCCGCCGCTGGATTCGGTTTCACAGCGCCCGGCGACCTTTTCGACGGCCCGGCGCGTCATCTCGGGTGTGAAGTTGTCGAACATGATGCGGTCGACACCTCCTGCGGCAAATACCTCGTCGATGTCCTCCAGCGTGCGGACCTCACACTCGATCGGCAGATCCTTGCCCTTGGCCTTCAGATACTCGCGGGCTCCGGTAATGGCCTGGCGGATGCCTCCGGCGAAGTCGATGTGGTTGTCCTTGAGCAGGATCATGTCGAAGAGGCCCATACGGTGGTTCTCGCCGCCGCCCAGCTTCACGGCCATCTTGTCCAGTACGCGCATCCCGGGCGTGGTCTTGCGCGTGTCGAGAACCTTGGTGTGGAGCCCTTCGAGCTGCTTGACGTAGACGGCGGTCTGGGTGGCCACGCCGCTCATGCGCTGCATGATGTTCAGCAGGATGCGCTCGGCCTGCAGCAGCGAGCGCAGGCGTCCCGAGACGTAGAAGGCCACGTCACCGGGTTTCACGCGGTCTCCGTCGTTGAGCACCTGCTCGAAACGCATTTCGGGATCCAGCCGGTGCAGGACGATCTGCGCGATCTCGATGCCGGCGATCACGCCCTCCTGTTTGCACAGCAGGCGCATACGGCCGTGTTCGTCGGCCGGGATGCAGCAGAGCGACGTGTGGTCGCCGTCGCCGATATCCTCCTTGATGCAGAGTTCGATCAGTTCGTCCACAAAGGGTTTGTATTCGGGTTTCATCTTTCGTGCTTGTTTAATGGTTTTGCCTGCAAAGTTAACACTTCGCAGGCAAACTCCATCCCCGTGAGGACTATTTTTTTACCAGCAGCCGCCCCTCGTACTCCATGCGGTAGGTTCCCAGCTTCGGGACGTCGCACGTGAAGCTCATCCGGCAGACAATCTCGTCGATCGCCCCCTCGACCTCGGTCAGCGTGTACGAAGGCATGTCCTGGTAGCTGTAACCGCCGCCCACCTGATTCGGGAGCCGGACCTGCGGTATGAGGCTCTCCGACGAGAAGGAGAGCGAAGCTCCCTCGCCTCCGGTGTAGGGGATGCGGTAGATGCGCATGTCCAGTTGGGGCATCTTTTCGGCAAAACGCGTCTGGTGCATGTAGATGACCAGCGTTTCGCGGTCGCCGGCAAACTCGAACCAGGCTTCCGGGTCTGTGAAGACGTTGCCCTCCGAATCGGTCACCTTGGCCGTTCCGTAGAAGTGCATGTTGTCGCTTGTGAAGACCCCGTCGACGATCGAGGGGTTGCTCGTCGCGTACTGGATGCCTTCGTCGGCATCGTCGTTGCAGGCAGCCAGCGCAAGGGCCGCCAGGCTCATCATCAGCAGTTTTTTCAGCATGTCATTGAAAGTTTAGGGTGAATGTGACGCCGAAGGTCCGGGGTCGTCCGCGCTGGACGAACTCGTGTTCTATCGACTTGAAATAGAATACGTTGTAGACTGATCCCGTGAGGTTGCGGCCCCACACGCCGATCGACCAGCGGCGGTGTTCCAGCCGCACGGTGGCGTTCAGGAGGGCATAAAAGGGTTCCGTGAGGGAGTTCTCCTCGTTCCAGGCGATCGTTCCGGCGCCCTGCACCCCGGCCTGCAGGACCACGTCGCCCAGCCAGTCGACGCCCGTCGGGCGGCTCCACGTCGCCGTGGCCGCAAAGGTGTGTTCCGGAGCGTAGGGGACGCGCTTCCCGGCGTAGTCCTCCTGCCCGCTGCGGTAACGCAGGAACCTGGCATCGGTGTAGCCGTAGTTGAGGTTGAGGTCCAGGTCGCGCCAGGGCGAGAACTGCAGCGAGAGCTCGGCGCCGCGGCTTCGCGTGCGGCCCGCATTGGCCATCATGCGGCCGGTGGTCTGACCCTCGGGGAAGACGGTCAGCTGCTGGTCGCGTACCTCGATCCAGAAGAGGGCGAAATCGCCCCGTACGGCACCCTCCATGCACGAGAAGTGGCCTCCGAATTCGAAATTCCAGCTGTATTCCGGGCGGTAGGACATCCGGTCGGGATCCTCCTCGGCGACGCCCGAGATCATCATCGCCTGCAGTTTCTCCTGCAGCAGGTCCGAGAACATCTGCGTGTTGAATCCCCCGGCCTTGTATCCCCGCGAGACGGAGAGGTAGAGGTTGCGCGTTGGGTCGAAGGCGTACATCACCGAGACCTTGGGCAGCAACTCCAGGTAGGAGTGCGCCAGATCTCCCGTATCGTCGATCGAGATGCTTTGGGGGGTCGGGGCGTTGCCGTTGACGCTGAGCGTATAGTTCAGCTCTGTGCGGCTGCGGTAGCGGAGCTGCGTGCGTTCGAAGTCGGCGCGCAGCCCGGCGGTCAGGTGCCAGCGTCCCAGCCGCAGGCGCGATTCGTGGTAGAGCGCCGCGCCCCAGGCCGGCATCCGGAACCGCGACGAAAGCGGCAGCTCCTCGGCGTCGATCTCGTAGCGGAGCAGGTCGGGCATCCGGTTGGCATTGTCGAGGATCAGCCGCTCGATGCCCGTGCGTTTGAAGTTCACCGGGGCATCCATCCGCTGGTGGCGGTAGAAGGCGAAGGCCCCGAAGAGCCATCCGTAACGCTCCCTGCCCCGCGAACGGAAGACCAGATCCTCGGTCAGGGCGTGTTCGCGGATGGCCTGACGCAACGTGAAGTAGGAGAGCGGCGTAAAGTCCTGGTCGAGCGTCATCGCATCGTCGGTGTACTGGTAGCTGGTGATCGACGAGACGCTGTACCGCGCGGCGTCGTAGCGCACGGTGAGCCCGTCGCTGATCGACGTGCGGAGATAGGAGCAGGGGTCATTGTAAGCAATTTGCCCGGGACGGAGGATCGTTTCGCCCCCCTCGACGATCGCTTCGCCGGCGTAGGCGTAGGGGTAGCCGCCCTGTTCGAGCCGCGCGAGTGCGAGCGTGTTGTCGAGGCGCAGCCCCCGACGGTTGTCCCACTGTATCTTCCAGCGACCCCCGGCCTGCCACTCCCGGTCGCAGGTCTTGTGGGTGTATTCGTTCTCGAAAAAGCCGTCCGAGCGGGTGTAGAAGCCCGTTACGGAGCATCCTACGTCGGGCAGCGGGCGGTAATAGGTCGAGGCCCTGAGGCGCAGCGTGTTGCCGCTGCCGTATTCGGCCAGTGCGCGCACCCCTTCGTAGGTGAGCGGCGAAAGGGTGTAGACATTCACCACACCGCCCATCGTGTTGCGCCCGTAGAGGGTCGATTGCGGACCGCGCAGTACCTCGATGCGTTCGATGTCGGCCAGTTCGGTGTCGAAGGCGTTCTTGTTCAGCAGCGGTACGTTGTCGACGTTCAGTCCGATGACCGGCTGGTCGATGCGCGCCCCGAGTCCCCGCACGTAGATCGACGAGGTCATGCGCGACCCGTAGTCCGGGGCGTGGAAGTTCGGCACGGCGAGCGAGATCTCCTTCAGGGCCGAGATGCCTCCGCGCGTGACGGCCCGGCTGCCGAGGATCGTCGATGCCACGGCCGTCGACCGCAGCACCGGGCCCTGCTTGATGGCCGTCACCTGTACGCGGTCGACCGTGATCGTCGTGTCGGCACGTTCCGCGTCCGGTTCGTCGGCGGCAATGCCCCGCCCCGGGACCGGAAGGCCCAGCAGCAACAGAAGAAGGATCGGGCGGAAGGACATCGTGTATCCGGGAGATGTTGGGTTTGTTTCGCCTGCAAAGATAGGCTTTTATTCCGAATGGCGCATCATTCGTGGTGGTAGGGTTCGTTGTTGAGGATCGTGAAGGCCCGGTAGATCTGTTCGGCGAAGATGGCCCGCACGATCTGGTGCGAGAAGGTCATGCGCGAAAGCGACAACTGCGCATCGGCCCGGGCGTAGACCTCGTCGGAGAATCCGTAGGGGCCGCCGATCACCAGTACGAGGCGCTTCACGCCGCTGTTCATCCGTTTCTGCAGCCACAGCGCGAACTCCACCGAGCGGTACTCCGCGCCCCGTTCGTCGAGCAGGGTCACGTAGTCGCCTTCCGTGAGCTGGCGCAGGATGGCTTCGCCTTCGGCCGTGCGTTGTTGCTTGATGCTCAGGCTCTTCGTGTTGCGCACGTCGGGCAGGGTCGTCACGGCGAAGCGGCAGTAGCGGTTTACCCGTCGGGCGTAGAGTTCGACCAGCGAGGCGATCTCCTGCGAATCGGTTTTGCCGATGACGATCAGTTCGATGTTCATATCACCCGTTTTTTTTGTATGCTCCTCGTTCTCATCCGCACTTCGTTCTCATCCGCTCCTTCGGGGGCCGGGCGTCAGAGGTCGCTGTTCCACTCCCCGGCGGCGTCGCCGTAGATCACCGGACGCGACTTCTCTACCGACTTGAGCCACTCGTAGGCCTTGTACATGTTGTATCCGTTGCCCGAGGGGGATCCCAGTTCGTAGGCGATGACGCAGGTGAAGTTCCGCGAACGGTAGTACATCGACTTCACCCGTTCGAGATATTCGTCGACCAGGGCCGGGTCGTTCGAAGGGGTGCCGCCCACACGTCGGTCGTCGCGCCGCTCCGGCGCCGAAATTGCCGCGCAGTCGATGACGTAAAGGCCCAGTTCGTCGCACAGTTCGTAGAACCAGGCTGGTTGCGGGCAGCTCGGACAGATCGTATTTTTGCCCTTGGACTTCAGGGACTTGAGCTCCGAAAGGGTGGTTTTGCGGTCCGCGGCGGCATTGTACTCAGCCCGGACGAGCTGCAACTCCCTGCCCAGGCGCATGAGCCGCCCGTCGACGAACTCCGTCTTTCCGAATCCGATCTTCAGCGGCATGTACTCCTTGTAGACGCCGTTGCGGCGCGTGAAGAGCATCACGCGGTAGAGCGGCGGGTTTTTGCTCCCGGCCTCCCACTTGTTCGCATAGGTGCCGTAGATGAAGGGCGTGTAGCGCACCGTATCGGTCGAGCGTCCGGGGATGGTGATCTCCGTCATGTTGAATTCGAGCAGTTTGCCCTGCGGCGAGTAGATGTCGTAGCCCACGGTGACGGGTTCGTCGTAGTTGTAGGCGTTGCAGGCGACGATCTTCAGGTCGAGCATTCCGAAGTCGCGGCCCAGCGAGTCGGGTACGAGGGCGATTTCGAAATCGGCGATCGAACGCTTGTTCTGATAATAGAGGTAGCTGTTTTCGAAGAACGGGCGTGTGGTTCCCGTTGCGTCGATCGGCAGCCGACGGGCGTGCATCAGTACCCGGAACGTGTTGACTCCCTGGTGGATGTAGGGCGTGAGATCGAATTCCGAGGGGGTCAGCGCATCGTTTACCTCGCCTACGGGCCGGTCGTTGAGCCAGAGCGAGTAGCCCGCCCCCGGATTTTCGAGATGCAGGAAGACCCGTCCATCGGTCCACTCGAAGGGGATTTCGACCTTTGCGCCGTAAAATGCCGAAATGTCGCCCGACGATTCGGTGATCAGCTCCGGGCGGAAGGCCATCCAGTAGCCTCCGGCTTCGCGGTTGCGGGCATCGGCGTCGTGGCGGGCGTTGTAGGGGACCACTTCGGTGCGGTAGATCCGGCCGCCTTCGGCCAGCGGAACGGGTGTGGATTCCTCCAGTCCCGGGATCTGGGCCGCAGCCGTCAGCGTGCAGGCTGCCAGGGCAGCCGTCCATATCGTTCGTTTCATCGTGTACTGGGTTGTATAACTCGGACAAAGGTACTTTTTTTTTGCCAAATCGCAAATTATGGCTAACTTTGTCAATTCAGAAAAATGTGTGAACTGAAATCTATGAAAACGCAGAGAATCGCTGAAATCCTGAAATCGGGAGCCGTGGATACCGACATCGTCGTCAAAGGTTGGGTGCGCACCAAGCGCGGGAACAAGAATGTGGCGTTCATCGCCCTGAACGACGGGTCGTGCGTGAACAACATACAGGTCGTGGTCGACCTGGCCAAGATCGCCGAAGAGCAACTCAAACCCATCACCACGGGAGCCTGCATCCGCGTCGACGGACGGCTGGTGGCCTCCCCGGGCGCCGGGCAGGGCGTCGAGGTGCAGGCCGGGCGGATCGAGATCTACGGCACGGCCGATCCCGAGACCTATCCCCTGCAGAAGAAGGGGCACTCGCTGGAGTTCCTGCGTGACATCGCCTACCTGCGTCCCCGGACCAATACCTTCGGAGCCGTGCTGCGCATCCGTCACGCTATGGCCTACGCCATCCACGAGTACTTCAACAACCACGGGTTCTACTATTTCCATACGCCGATCATCACCGCCTCGGACTGCGAAGGCGCCGGGGCGATGTTCCAGGTCACGACCCTCGACCTGAACAACCTCCCGAAGACCGAGGAGGGCAAGGTCGACTATACGCAGGATTTCTTCGGCAAGTCGTGCAACCTGACCGTCTCGGGGCAGCTCGAAGGTGAACTGGGCGCCCTCTCGCTGGGCCGCATCTACACCTTCGGCCCGACGTTCCGCGCCGAGAATTCGAACACCCCGCGCCATGCGTCGGAGTTCTGGATGATCGAGCCCGAGGCCGCGTTCTACGACCTGGAGGATAACATGGAGCTGGCCGAGGATTTCCTGAAGTACCTCATCCAGTACGCTTTGGACCACTGCATGGAGGACCTCGAATTCATGAACAAGATGTGGGACAAGGGCCTGCTCGACCGACTCAAGTTCGTGCTGCACAACGACTTCAAACGCCTTGACTACACCGAGGGCATCGAGATCCTCAAGGCTTCGGGCCGCAAGTTCGAATTCCCCTGCGACTGGGGCTGCGACCTGCAGTCGGAGCACGAACGCTACCTCGTGGAGGAGCACTTCAAGCGCCCGGTGATCCTGATCAACTACCCGAAGGAGATCAAGGCCTTCTACATGAAGCAGAACGACGACGGCAAGACCGTGCGTGCCATGGACGTCCTCTTCCCGGGCATCGGCGAGATCATCGGCGGCTCGGAGCGTGAGGCCGACTACGAGAAGCTGAACCGCCGCGTCAAGGAGCTCGGCATGAACGAACGCGAACTGTGGTGGTATCTCGATACGCGCCGCTGGGGATCGGCGCCCCACTCGGGATTCGGCCTGGGATTCGACCGCCTGCTGCTGTTCGTGACCGGTCTGACGAACATCCGCGACGTCCAGCCCTTCCCGCGCACGCCACAGCACGCCGATTTCTAAACCGTTTGCGAACCGTGGCACCGGATGGCAGAATCCGCGCCGCCCGGCGTCGAGATTTTCGGGGTGGCGTCCGGTCGTGAGCGGACTGGTGCCTCCCGGAACGCCGGGTGGGATGGTGAGCCCCGAACGTGTGATGAACCGTGCGACCCGAACTTGTGCGACCCGAACCCGAATGTGAAGGAACCCAAGTAAGAAGCTGATTCTTAATTTGGATTCAATATGGCAATCAATCAAAAACAGGTACTTTCGCTTCAGCAGAAGCTCTCTCCGCAGCAGATTCAGATGATCAAGCTGCTGGAGCTGCCCACCGTGCAGCTCGAACAGCGCATCAAGCAGGAGATCGAGGACAACATCGTCCTGGAGGAAGAGGAGCGCTCGGCGGAGGACGAGGAGCAGCAGCCTCAGGAGATCTCCGTGGACGAATATCTGCGTGAGGACGATACTCCCTCGTACAAAAGCCGGATCAACAACTTCTCGAAGGATGACAAGCAGCGCCCGGTCTATCTGACCGAAGGCCGTTCGCTGCAGGAGTACCTCGTGGAGCAACTGGGCTACCGCAACCTCTCGGAGCGCGACATGCGCCTGGCCGTCTACCTGATCGGGAGCATCGACGAGGACGGTTACCTGCGCCGCGATCTGGAGTCCGTGGCCGACGACATTGCCTTTACGGTCGGGATCGAGACCTCGGCCGAAGAGCTGGAACGCATTCTGGGCATCATCCACGAACTCGAACCCGCGGGGATCGGGGCCCGCGACTTGCGAGAGTGCCTGCTGTTGCAGATGGCCCAGATGCCCGTCAACACCCGTGCGCGGTGCCTGGCCCGCAAGATCCTCACCTCCTATTTCGACGAGTTCGTCAAGAAGCACTACGAGAAACTCATGGCGCGCCTGCAGGTCTCGGAGGAGGATTTCCGCGAGGCGATTGCCGAGATCCGGCGTCTGTCGCCCAAACCCGGCAACCTCTACGCCGAAGGGGGTACCGACACTACGCCCTACATCATTCCGGACTTTATCCTCGACTATCAGGACGGCCACTTCAACCTCTCGATGAACTCCTACAACGTCCCCGAAGTGCGGGTGAACCGCCGCTACGTGGAGATGATCCGCGACATGGTGGGGGCCGACGGCAAGGTCAAGGAGCAGGACCGGGAGGCGCTGCAGTTCGTGAAGAGCAAGATCGACTCCGCGAAGTGGTTCATCTCGGCCATCAAGCAGCGTCACGACACGCTGATGCGCACGATGCAGACCATCCTGGACTACCAGCAGGAGTACTTCAAGGACGGCGACCGTTCGAAACTCCGCCCGATGATCCTCAAGGACATCGCCGACCGCACGGGACTCGACGTCTCGACGATTTCGCGCGTGGTCAACAGCAAGTACGTCCAGACGCAGTTCGGGATCATTCTCCTCAAGTCCCTCTTCTCGGAGGCCATGCAGACCGATTCGGGCGAGGAGGTGTCGAGCTACGAGATCAAGAACATTCTCCAGCAGTGCATCGACGGCGAGGACAAGCGCCACCCGCTGACCGACGAAACGCTGATGGATATCCTCAATTCGAAGGGCTACCGCATCGCCCGGCGCACGGTGGCCAAATACCGCGAGATGCTCGGCATCCCGGTGGCGCGTCTGCGCAGGCAGATCTGAACCCCGGCCGCCGGACCACTGCCCCGAATCCCGATAAACCCCTAATGATGAACTACCGAAAAATAGCCAATACGCTCTCCTGGGTCCTGCACCCGTTTCTGCTGCCGGTCTATCTGATGGTGGTGCTGCTTACGATGACCACCTTTGCGCTCTTCTCCCCCGGGGTGAAGTTCTATTTCCTGTGGGTCGTGATGCTCTATGCGATCATTATCCCGTTCCTGACGCTCGGCATCCTGCATTCGCTGGGCCGGATCTCCGATTTCAGAATCGACAACCGCCGCGAACGCCTGCTGCCCCTGCTGATCGGGACCGTCTGCTACGTGCTGTGCGCCCTCACCTTCTCGAAGATTCCTTCGGCGATCTTCCTGCGCAAGTTCATGCTGGCGGCAGCCTGCTGCGAGGCGATGTGTTTCGTGGTGTCGCTCCGCTGGAAGATCAGCCTCCACCTGACCGGCATGGGGGCCATTGTGGCGCTGCTTGTGGTGATGAACATCGTCGGGGTGGGGAACATGCTCCTCCCCTTGTCGGTGGCGATCCTCGGGGCCGGAGCTCTTGCCTCGGCCCGCCTCTATCTGGGGTGTCACAACCCCGTACAGATCTTTGCGGGATTTTTCGGCGGGTTTGGCGTGGCGATGCTCGCCGTGCTCTTCCTGTAACGGGGCGAGCGGATGCGGCGGACTTGGGTGCGCTCCCGGCTTTCGTATTTGTTCTGCCTTTTGCCGCGTATCTTTCCGGAGATGAAAAACGGCTCTCGCATGGAGAGCCGTTTCTTTCGTATGGGCAGGTCCCTTGCTTCGGACCGACCCGTTAGACGCAACCCTGGGCGAGCATGGCGTTGGCCACCTTCATGAAACCGCCGATATTGGCACCCACCACGTAGTTGACATAACCGTCGGGCTCCGTGCCGTACTGCACGCAGACCGAGTGGATGTTCTTCATGATCGACTTCAGCCTGGCGTCGACCTCTTCGGGGGTCCAGGTGATACGCATCGAGTTCTGGGTCATCTCCAGGCCCGAGGTGGCCACACCTCCGGCATTGGCAGCCTTGCCCGGGGCGTAGAGCAGCTTGTGCTGCTGGAAGATCTTGATGGCCTCGGGGGTCGAGGGCATGTTGGCACCCTCGGCCACGCAGATGCAGCCGTTGTTTACGAGCATCTGGGCCTCGTCGCCGTTCAGCTCGTTCTGTGTGGCGCACGGCATGGCGATGTCGCACTTCACGCCCCACGGGCGCTCGCCCGGATAGTAGGTGGCCGACGGATAGTGCTCGGCGTACTCCTTGATGCGGCCGCGGAAGATGTTCTTCAACTCCATGACGTAATCCAGTTTCTCGGGGCTGATGCCTTCGGGATCGTAGATGTAGCCCGAGGAGTCGGAGAGCGTCACGACCTTGGCGCCGAGTTCGGTAGCCTTCATGCAGGCATACTGGGCCACGTTGCCCGATCCGGAAATGCAGACGGTCTTGCCCTCGAACGAGTCGCCGCGCGTGGCGAGCATCTCCTGGGCGAAGTAGCACGTTCCGTATCCCGTAGCTTCGGGACGCAGCGGGCTGCCGCCCCAGTCGCGGCCCTTTCCGGTGAGCGTGCCGGAGAATTCGTCGCGCAGGCGCTTGTACTGTCCGAACATGTAGCCGATTTCGCGGCCCCCGACGCCGATGTCACCGGCCGGAACGTCGGTATCCTGGCCGATATGGCGCTGGAGTTCGGTCATGAACGACTGGCAGAACTTCATCACCTCGTTGTCCGACTTGCCCTTGGGGTTGAAGTCCGAACCGCCCTTTCCGCCGCCCATGGGCAGCGTGGTGAGGCTGTTCTTGAAGGTCTGTTCGAAAGCCAGGAACTTCAGGATCGAGAGGTTCACCGACGGGTGGAAGCGGATACCGCCCTTGTATGGGCCGATGGCGCTGTTCATCTGGATGCGGTAGCCGCGGTTGATCTCGATCTCGCCCTTGTCGTTGAGCCACGGCACGCGGAACATGATGACCCGTTCGGGTTCGGCGATGCGGTCGAGTATCTTCATTTTTTGGAGAATCGGGCTGGCAACGATATGGGGAGCCAGCGATTCGGCCACCTCGCGGACGGCCTGATGGAACTCCGGTTCACCCGGATTGCGGGCGATGAGCCGGGCCATGAAATCTTCGACATACTGTCGGGCTTGTTCGTTCATAGCGATTCGTTTTTAGAGGTTTTGTGATGGATTTCCGGCTCTAAAATTAATAACTTTACAGCTATTTTGCAAGTTCTTTAAGAAATTCGTAAAATATTTTACTATACCCGCCGCCTCATTTGCTTACGGTCCGAGCCGTAGCCTGTCCCGCAGCTGAAAATCCGTAATGAAAAATGACGGATTCGCCGTGAATCCGTCATGGAAATTTTTTGAAATTTTTTTCAAAAAAATGAGCCGCTCTTTCTCCGGGGCTGCAAATCCCCGTTTACTTTGTGAAGGCGAATCCGAGATAGACGTTTTCGTACTTGCGCAGCAGCGTCGTGACCGTGGCGAGTGACGAGACCTTGCTGCCGAGTTCGGTCACCAGGTTCACGAGTTTCGTGACCGGGAAGACCAGTTGCAACTCCGTGCCGCTGACGTAGGCGTGGCCTTCGACCGCTCCCAGGTTGAGTTTTCCCTTGGCGAAGCGGAGTGTCACGACATGGGTCGAGGAGTCGTATTCGTAGGTTCCCGAGAGTTCGTGTTTGCCCAGAACGGCCGTAAAGGTACTGTCGGCCTTCTCGAAGGTGAAGCTCCCTGCGCCGGATTCGATACCGGCCAGTGCGTAGACCTTTTCGAGTTGCTGCACGACGGTCGATTCGAGGGCTGCGCCGCCAAGTTCCGAGGCGATGTCCTCGCCTTCGAACTTCACGCCCGGGCCCGAGTAGTTCCATGTTCCCGCGAGGGCATACTGGGTGAGTTTTCCGTCGGTGGCTTCGTCGACGGCCGTGGTTGCGATCTTTTTCAGGGCATTCTTCCAGTCCTGAGCTGCGGTTGGGAGCGCAAGCAGCAGCACGACCGCCGGAATAAGGATTTTTTTCATCTTGTAGGCGAATGGTTGAAGGTTTGCGGACGCTGCCGGGGCGTTGCGTCCGGAGTCGTCATAACGTGTCGAGTTCGCGGAGCCAGACTTCGGCCGAGGCATCGGAGGGCATCCGCCAGTCGCCCCGGGGCGAGAGGGCTACCGATCCGACCTTCGGGCCGTCGGGAAGCGCCGAGCGCTTGAACTGCTGCATGAAGAACCGCCGGAAGAAGATCCGCAGCCATTTGAGGATGGTTTCGCGGTCGTAGCTTCCGTCGAAGGCCACTTCGGCCAGCAGGAGGATCTTCTCCGGGCCGTATCCCAGGCGGAGGAAGTTGTAGAGGAAGAAGTCGTGGAGTTCGTAGGGGCCCACGAGGTCTTCGGTCTTCTGTGCGATCTTGCCGTCGGCATCGGCCGGGAGCAGTTCGGGGCTGACCGGCGTATCGATGATGTCGAGCAGCGTGGCGCGGGTCGTCGGGTCGTTTTCGGTGTCGGCGACCCACTTCACGAGGTGGCGCACCAGCGTCTTCGGCACCGAGGCGTTGACGCCGTACATCGACATCTGGTCGCCGTTGTAGGTGGCCCAGCCCAGGGCCAGTTCCGAGAGGTCGCCCGTGCCGACCACGAGCCCGCCCTCCATGTTGGCCACATCCATCAGGATCTGGGTCCGTTCGCGGGCCTGGGCGTTCTCGTAGGCCGCCGAACGGTCCGACGGGTCGAGCCCTATGTCGCGGAAATGCTGCAGGCAGGCGTCGCGGATCGGGATTTCGCGCACCGTGACGCCCAGTCCGCGCATCAGTTCCAGGGCATTGTGATAGGTGCGGTCGGTGGTTCCGAATCCGGGCATGGTGATGCCGATGATCCCCGCGCGGTCGAGTTCCAGCAGGTCGAACGTGCGCACCGTCACGAGCAGGGCCAGCGTCGAGTCCAGCCCGCCCGAGATGCCGATCACGGCCCGTTCGCAACGGGTGTGGCGCAGCCGCTGGGCCAGCCCGTGTGACTGGATGCGGAAGATCTCCTCGCAGCGTTCGTGGCGGTCGCCCTCCTCCTTCGGGACGAACGGCAGCGGGTCGATGTCGCGTTCCGGCACCGCGGCCCGCAGCCCTTCGGGGATCTCCATCTCGATGACGGTGTTCTCCGAGGTGCTCTCCCGCTGGCGGAACGAGGTGTTGCGGCGGCGTTCGAACTCCAGGCGCTGGAGGTCGACGTCGGCGACGATGAGCTGTTCTTCGGTCGAGAAGCGTTCGGCTTCGCGCAGCAGCGTGCCGTTTTCGGCGATCAGGCCGTTTCCGGCAAAGGTCAGGTCCGTGGAGGATTCGCCGCTTCCGGCCGAGACGTAGACGTAGGCCGAGAGCGTGCGGGCCGATTGCTGGGCGATGAGCTGCCGCAGGTAGGCGTGTTTCCCGGCCAGTTCGGGCGAGGCCGAGAGGTTGAAGATCACCCGGGCGCCGTTCAGGGCCAGTTGTGTCGAGGGCGGGATCGGAGCCCAGAGGTCCTCGCAGATCTCCACGCCGAACTCCGCACCGTTGACCGAGAAGGTGAGGTCGGCGCCGAAGTCGGTCTGTTGGCCTGCGACGTCGATCCGCTCCTCGGAGATTCCGGCTCCGGAGGCGAACCAGCGATCCTCGTAGAATTCGCCGTAGTTGGGAATGTAACTCTTCGGCACAACCCCGAGGACCTTGCCCTGGGCCATGACCACGGCACAGTTGTAGAGGACCGAGCCGTGGCGCAGCGGCGCCCCGACGATCAGTGCCAGGGGAAGTTTGCGCGTTGCCTTGGCGAGCCGGGCCAGGGCCTCGTCGGCCGCGTCGAGCAGCGTGGGCTGCAACAACAGGTCGCCGCATGTGTAGGCCGTCATGCCCAGTTCGGGGAAGACGATGATCTCCACGCCGCGGCGTGCGGCCTCCTCGGCCAGTGCCGCCGTGCGTTCCATATTATAGGTGCAGTCGCCGACCCGCAGGGCGGGGATCGCCGCCGCGACCTTCAGAAATCCGAAATTGTCCATCTTTTCACATGTTTATGCCCCTCCCGGGGCTTTTTTCCCGCTCTTCGCTCCTTTGCCTCGGCACCGAACCGCTCCGCCGAGCCTATTCGGCCCAGAGTTGCGCGAGGTTCAGGATCACCTGCTGGGCCTTGCGCATGGTGGTGAGCGAGCAGTATTCGAACTTGCCGTGGAAGTTCATGCCGCCGGTGAAGAGGTTCGGGCACGGCAGCCCCATGAACGAGAGCCGGGCGCCGTCCGTCCCGCCGCGGATCGGCCGCACGAGGGGTTTCACCCCGGCCATCTCCATCGCCTGGAGGGCCTTGTCGATCACCTGCGGGTGGGGTTCGACCATCTTGCGCATGTTGAAATACTGGTCCTTGACCGTGAGGGTCAGCACATCGCCGCCGTATTTCTGCTTCAGCAGGTCGACGCACGCCCACAGGAAGACCTTCTTCTTCTCGAAACGGTCGGCGTCGTGGTCGCGGATGATGTAGCTCAGCGAGGCCCGCTCGACCGAGCCGTTCACGCCTACGCAGTGGTAGAAACCCTCGTAGCCTTCGGTGAACTGCGGGCGCTCGGCCGCCGGAAGCAGCGTCTGCAACTCGCACGCCACGTCGATGGCGTTGATCATCTTCGCCTTGGCGTAGCCCGGGTGGACGTTGCGGCCCTGGATCTCGATCTTCGCACTGGCGGCGTTGAAGTTTTCATACTCCAGCTCGCCCTCCATGCCGCCGTCGACCGTGTAGGCGAAGTCCGCGCCGAAGGCCTTCACGTCGAAGTAGTCGACGCCGCGCCCCACCTCCTCGTCGGGCGTGAAGCCGATGCGGATCTTTCCGTGCTTCACCTCCGGGTGGGCCATCAGGTACTCGGCTGCGGTCATGATCTCCGCTACGCCGGCCTTGTCGTCGGCCCCGAGCAGCGTCGTGCCGTCGGTGTGGATCAGCGTGTGGCCCTTGAAGAAGGCCAGTTCGGGGAACTCCTCGACGCGCATCGTCAGGTGGCCGTTCAGCACCAGGTCGCCGCCGTCGTAATCCTCCACTACGCGCGGCTTGACATCCTTGCCGCTCATGTCGGGCGAGGTGTCCACGTGGGCGATGAACCCGATCACCGGGGCCTGTTCATACCCCTTCGAGGCGGGCACCGTACCCATGACGTACCCATATTGGTCCATCGTGACCTCGGTCATGCCGAGCATCTGCATCTCGTCGCGCAGGGCTTCGAGCAGCACCTTCTGCTTCTCGGTCGAGGGGAACGAGGTGCTCTCCTCCGACGACTGGGTGTCGTAGGAGACATATTTCAGAAAACGTTCTTTGAGATCCATGATCTGCAACTGTTTTTGTCGGTCGTTTGTTAGAATGTCTTTCCGGGGCCGAATCTCGTTTTCACGGCGTCCCGCCGTGTTTGCAGTTCTGACCCCACCCCAAACCCCTCCCTCGGGAGGGGCTTGTTGCTTCGTGTAACGGGAATTTGCTACATGATTCTTATGACAGGTACCGTCTTGTCTATTCCTCGATTGGTTTGATATTGGAATGTCCCGACATGCTGTGCTTGTTTGCCTTGGGGAACATCAATAATTTCATCATCGTAATAATGCTTGTCTCCGTCAATGAGTAGAACAATAGGCCCCGTAAACATATCTATGCCACCTATTTGTCTTTCTCTGCAACGGGCAAGTGCCATACTCTCCTTGATCACCTGAAAAACTTCAAATCGAGAGGTATCCAGAGTACCTGCGGGTTTATCGAATATCGTGATACCGGGATATTCTTCTATTGTAGTGCCATTTTCATTTTCCATGTTGCTTTTTGCAAATAAAAAGGCAATCAGAATTGTCAGAATAATGCCGGTTAAGATTCCCGCAAAATAAAACAGAATATTCTTTTTCATGGTAGGTAGTCTGTTGTTTTTGTCAATGTTTACTCCTCCTTTTTTGCGCGGAGCGTATGCCAGGCGAAGTAGCCGATCAGCACCAGATACATCACCAGTCCGGTCCATTCGGCGGCGTTCGTCGAGGCCCAGTCCGCGAGGAACCAGTCCACCTCGAAGAATTTCAGCATCGCGCTCATCACACCCATCAGGGCGCCTCCGGCGATGAATCCCGAGGCGATCAGCGTACCGCGGTCGAAGCGCGCCTTGTTCAGCGCCTCGTCCTTCGAACGATTCGAGACGAACCACGCGACCAGTCCGCCGACCACCAGCGGGGCGTTCAGCTCCATCGGGATGAACATGCCCAGCGCGAAGGCCAGCGCCGGAACGCCGATGGCCGTCAGTACCAGGGCCAGGGCCGCACCGCAGAAGTAGAGCATCCAGGGGGTCTGGCCGCCGGTCATCAGCGGTTGGATCACCGCCGCCATGGCGTTGGCCTGCGGAGCGACGAGCGCCCCCTCGCCGACGAATCCGAACGACTTGTTGAGGATGATCATCACGCCGGCCACCGTAGCCGCCGAGACGAACGTCCCGAGAAACTTCCAGGCCTCCTGCTTGCGGGGCGTGGTGCCGAGCCAGTAGCCGATCTTGAGGTCGGTGATGAAGCCGCCGGCCATCGAGAGCGCCGTGCAGACCACACCGCCGATGATCAGCGCGGCGGTCATGCCGGTCGTGCCGCTCAGCCCGACGCTCACCAGCACCAGCGAGGCGAGGATCAGCGTCATGAGCGTCATGCCCGAAACGGGGTTCGTGCCCACGATGGCGATGGCGTTGGCCGCCACCGTCGTGAAGAGGAAGGCGATGACGAAGACGATCAGGATGGCCGTCACGGACTGTACCCAGCCGTCGAGCAGCCCGAAGTGGAAGAAGACGAAGACGCAGATGAGCGCGGCGATCAGGATCGAGAGGATGCGCTTCATCGGGATGTCCTGCTGCGTGCGTTCGGTCGAGGCGAGGGACGCCTTGCCGCCTCCGAACTCCGAGACGGCGAGGCCGACGGCCTGGCGGATGATCTTCGACTGGCGCACGATGCCGATGATGCCGGCCATGGCGATGCCGCCGATACCGACGGGCTTGCCGATGTAGGCGAAGAGGTTCTCGGCCGTGAAGAGCGACGAGGGGTCGGCCAGCAGCTTTTCACTCGTCACGCCCAGCAGCGAGGCCATCGTGGCGGGGTCGATCGCCTCGGCCAGCGATCCCACGACCGGGACGATGACGAACCACACGAGGCACGATCCCGCGGTGATGATCATGGCGTATTTCAGTCCGACGATGTAGCCCAGGCCCAGTACGGCGGCCGAGGTGTTCAGTCCGAAGACGACCTTGAACTTGTCGGCTGCAACCTGTCCCCAGGTGCAGATGCGTGTCGAGACGGCGTCGGTCCACAGCCCGAAGGTCCCGACCACGAAGTCGTATATGCCGCCGATCAGTCCCGCGACGGCCAGCAGTTTGGCCTGGTTGCCGCCCTTCTCGCCCGAGACGAGCACCTCGGTCGTGGCCGTCGCTTCGGGGAAGGGGTACTTGCCGTGCATCTCCTTGACGAAGTATTTGCGGAAAGGGATCAGCAGCACGATGCCTAACAGTCCGCCGAACAATGACGAGAGGAAAACCTGCCAGAAGGCGGCGTCCAGCCCCAGGATGTAGAGCGCCGGGAGGGTGAAGATCGCCCCGGCGACGATCACGCCCGACGAGGCGCCGATCGACTGGATGATGACGTTCTGTCCCAGCATGTTCTTTTTGCCCAGCACGGTGCCCATGCCCACGGCGATGATGGCGATCGGGATGGCGGCCTCGAAGACCTGTCCGACGCGCAGCCCGAGGTAGGCGGCTGCGGCCGAGAAGATGATGGCCATCACCACGCCCATCGTCACCGAGTAGGGCGTAACCTCCTTCGGGTTCGATGCGGCGGGCATGACCGGCTTGTACTCTTCGCCGGGTTTGAGTTCACGGTAGGCGTTTTCGGGAAGCGAAGTTCGGGTCTGTTCCTGTTTCATGGATCGGTTGTTTTTGAGGGGTGTCGCGCGTTCGGTGTGGATCCGGAAATCTTAATCCTCAATTTTCAGTTCTCAATTCTCAATTGCTATCGGTTGTCGCCGCTGCCGGAGATCAGGTGCCGCTGCATCCGCGAGCGGAGTTTGTCGACGTTCATCTGCGCCACCTCTTCGAGCTCGTAGCCCAGGTCGCGTGACAGCGTGGCGCAGTACCACAGCACGTCGCCGATCTCCTTGACGATTTCGAGTCTCTTCTCGTCGGTGAACTCCTTGTTGGAGTCGCGGATCACTTTTTTGACCTTGTCGGCCACTTCGCCGGCTTCGCCCGTCAGACCGAGCGTGGGGTAGACGATGCGGCTGTCTTCGGGATAGATGGCCGTTTCAAGGGCGTGTTGCTGGTATTCGTTGAGTGTCATCGGAAAAAAGATTTATTGATTGCAAAAATACGAAAATAATCGGAAATACACAGAAAAAGGTCCCGGCACCAACGTGCGGGACCTCTCTCGGGAAAGTCTTACAACAGGTCGAGCACCTTTTCCAGCCCGATCCCGTGCGAACCCTTGACCAGTACCAGCGCCTCCCGGACGGGGTCCGTCAGCAGCAGGTGACGCAACTCCTCGCGCGAGGGGCAGAGCGTCACCCGTTCCGGCTTCTCGGGAAGCGCTGCGTAGGCCCGGGCGAACTCCCCGCCGACGAGCAGCAGCTCCGCTCGGGGGTCCTGTGCTGCCCGTTCGATGGCCGCCTCGTGCTCTGCCAGCGACCACGCTCCCAGTTCGAGCATGTCGCCCAGAATCAGCACTCGACGGCGGCGGTCGCCGAGCGGTTCGCCGAGGAGGTTCTCGATGGCGGCCCGCATACTCGTCGGATTGGCGTTGTAACAATCCGCGATGACCGTGTTGTGGGTTGTTTCGATGCGTTGCGAGCGGTGGTTGTCCGGCTCGTAGTCGGCTACGGCCCGGCGGATCTCCGGTTCCGGGACCTCGAAATAGCGCCCGATGGCCACGGCTGCCGCAATGTTGAAGCGGTTGTATCCCCCTTCCAGACGGCTTTCGAATCCGTCGGCCAGCGAAGCCGGGTAGTACTCCGCGGCCAGCGACTCCCGTTCGGCGGCCATGGCGTGGAGCGTTTCGTCGTCCGCCAAGACGAAGGCCCGGCCTCTGTGCGCCGCCAGGTAGTCGAAGAGTTCTCCCTTGCCGCGCCGTACCCCTTCGGGACCTCCGAACCCTTCGAGATGGGCCCGTCCGATGTTGGTCAGCAATCCGTAGTCGGGTTCGGCGATCTCCGCCAGCCGTGCGATCTCGCCGCAGGCGCTCGCCCCCATCTCCACGATCCCGAACTCCGTATCGCGGTCCATGGCGAGCAGCGTCAGCGGTACGCCGATGTGGTTGTTCAGGTTGCCCCGCGTGGCGCAGACCGTAAAGCGGGCCGAGAGGACACGGCTCACCAACTCCTTGGTTGTGGTTTTGCCGCTGCTTCCCGAGATGGCGAGGATCGGGATCCCCAGGGCGCGGCGATGCTCCCGGGCCAGCTCCTGCAGGGCCGTGAGCGGGTCGCCGACCAGCCGTACCCGCGGATCCTCCAGGGCGGCGGGGTCGTCGCAGACCGCCGCCACGGCCCCTTTTTCGAGGGCTTCGCCTACGAAACGGTTGCCGTCGAAATTGGCGCCCCGCAGGGCAAAGAAGATCGAACCCGGCTCGATGCGCCGGGTGTCGGTCGAAACGTGCGGATGCGCACGGTAGAGGTCGTACAGTTCAGATATGCTTGTCTCCATTGTGGAATTTCACTTCGTCGATGAATTTCTTGATGTTCTGCTCTTCGGAGCGGGGGCAGATCATCAGCACGTCGTCCGTGTCGACGACGATGTACTCCTTCAGGCCGCTGATCACGGCAATCTTGCCCTTGGGCAGCGAGACGATCGACGAGCGCGTGTCGTAGAGGTAGCACCCCTCCTCGGGGACGGCATTGGCGTAACGGTCCTTGCGCGAGTGCTGGTAGACGGAACCCCAGGTCCCGACGTCGCTCCACCCGAAATCCCCGCAGCGGACATAGACGTTGTCGGCCTTCTCCATGATGCCGTAATCGATCGAGATGGCGCGGCATTCCGAGAAGGCGATCTCCACGACGTTGCGTTCGGTTTCGGTGCCCACGGCCTGCATTACGCCGCTGAAGAGCGCATGGTGCTCGGGGAGGTACTTCTCGAAGGCCTCGATGATCGAACGGACCTTCCAGATGAAGATGCCCGAATTCCAGAAGAACTCGCCCGACTGGAGGAATACCTGGGCCAGTTCGAGGTTCGGTTTTTCGGTGAAGCACTTCACCTTGCTGATGGGCTTCGAGTCCGAGACCTGGATATATCCGTAACCCGTATCCGGGCGGGTGGGCTTGATGCCCACGGTCATCAGGGCGTCGTGCTGCGCGGCGAAGTCGAGGCATTCGGCGATGATGGCGCGGAAATCCTCCTCGTTGAGGATCAGGTGGTCCGAGGGGGTGACGATCATCTCCGCATCGGGATTGGCCTTCATGAGCGTGTAGGCCGCATAGGCGATGCACGGGGCGGTATTGCGTCCCACGGGTTCGCACAGCACCTGCCGTTCTTCGAGTTCGGGGATATGCTCCAGCACCAGCTGCTTGTATTTGTCGTTGGTCACCACGAGGAAATTCTCCGCGGGGACGATTTTTGCAAAGCGTTCGTAGGTGTGGCGGATGAAGGATTTTCCCGTTCCGAGGATGTCGAGGAACTGCTTGGGTTGCGACTGCCGGCTCTTGGGCCAGAACCGGGTGCCGATGCCGCCCGCCATGATGACACAATATTTATTGCTTGCCATAAGTTATTATATGGAGTTAACTTCGACAAAGATAAAAATATTTTAGTAACTTTGCCGCCTGTCGGAAGTTAAATTTCATCCGGGCACCGAAAATCCGAAGGGCCGCGCGCGCACCCCTGCGGGATGCCTGCCGGGATGATGAAAACAACATGGGACATGAAAATCAGATTCTTCACCATCCCCAATCTGCTGACGCTCTCGAACCTGCTGTGCGGGACCTTTGCGGCGCTCTCGGCACTGGTCTACGACAATCTCGAATGGGCCTTCTGGTTCGTGGTGCTGGCCGCCGTCTTCGACTTCTTCGACGGGTTTGCGGCACGCCTGCTCCATCAGAGTTCGCCCATCGGCGTGCAGCTTGATTCGTTGGCCGACATGATCTCCTTCGGGTTTGTCCCCGCGGCGGTGGTCTACACGATGACCACCCGGTCGATGGGCGAAGGGGATACCCTCCTGCGATACGCATTCGCCTTCATCTGCTTCGCCATGGCGGCCTTCTCGGCGCTGCGGCTGGCGAAATTCAACATCGACGAGACGCAGCACGAGGAGTTCTGTGGGCTTCCCACCCCGGCCAATGCACTCTTTTTCACCTCCCTGGGGCTGATCTCCGCACACACGGGCTTCGACTTCGGCGGCCCGGTGCTCATCTGCATCGTCCCGGCCATGGCCTGGCTGCTGATCTCGCCCGTGCGGATGTTCTCGCTCAAGTTCCAGGGCTTCGGCTGGCGCGGAAACGCCATCCGCTACCTCTTCCTGGCCCTCTGCGTGGTGACGATCGTCGTGCTGCGGCTCTACTCCATCCCGGCCATCGTCATCCTCTACATCCTCATTTCGGCGATCCGCTGGGGCCTGCGCCGGAATTCAAACGATTGAAAGAAAGGTCGATTTGCATAATTAAAAAATTTTAATTACCTTTGCCGCGGTTTTCCGCTCTTTGGCTATGGCGAGACGCTCGAACCGGATATTGCAGACGCTCCTGCTGGGAATGCTCACTGTCGCTCCGCTTGTACTGCGGGCCCAGAATTTCGATGCAAGCTCCCTGCAGCGGGCCATGCAGAACGGTCAGTCCGGGACGCTCTACGGGTCGAACCCCTACGAGCAGACCGAAGACGAGGAGGGTCAGCAGCAGCCTCAGGATACAACCAAAAAGGAACGGAAAATCCGGAAACCGCTGGAGTCCTACTTCTTCAGCGATTCGATCCGCGCGCTGAACAACTTCATGTGGCACGTGAAGCGCGATTTCAACCGCGTGGAGATCGGTCCGCTGGACACCATGCTCACCGATTACCGGATCGACTATCCGTTCTATCGGGAGGATGTGGGCGACATCGCACAGGGAGCCCTCGGGCAAACGTCGCTGCCGCTGAACTATTTCCGGCGACCCCGGTTCTTTGACTTCAGTTTTGCGAGCCCCTACTACGCGTACACCTACAACATGGAGAACGTGCCCTTCTACAACACGAAGCGGCCGATGATCCGGATGAACTATACGGAGTCGGGCCAGAAGCGTTACCGGGAGGAGAATTTCGGTATCATGGTGGCGCAGAACATCTCGCCGACGACGGGTTTCAACGTCGACTACAAGTCGCGCGGCACCCGCGGGCAGTATCTCTGGTCGCGGACCAAGAACCACAACCTGTCGCTGGCCGTGAGCCATACGGGCCGCCGCTATTCGATCCATGCGGGTTACTACAACAACCACATCGAACAGCAGGAGAACGGCGGCGTGGTCGGGAAGTGGGCCATCGCCGACACGACGTTCAGCATGGCTTCGGGTGTGCCGATGCGCCTGGCCGATGCCGAGGCCCAGAACACCTACCGCAACAACGCCTTCTTCGTGACCCAGTCCTACGGTATTCCGCTGCAGCGCCTGACCGAGAGCGACTTCTCGATGGCGGGCCTGTCGGCTGTCTATGTGGGCCATTCGTTCGAGTACAGTTCGTGGAGCAAGGTCTACACCGACCTGAACGAACCCTATACGAACGAGCGCGATCACCGCGACGAAAACGGCAATTTCGTCTCCGCGGAACACAATTACTACCAGAACTGGTTCATCAATCCGGTGGAGACGCGCGACTCGATCTACGAACGGGTCATCTCGAACCGCGTTTTCGTCCAGGCGCAGCCCTGGGACCGCAACGGGGTGGTGGGTACCATCGATGCCGGCGTCGGCCTCGACCTGCACACCTACTCGCAATTCGAACTGAACGATTATCTGACGGGCCGGTATACGAAGGTGAACAAAACCAGTTGGTTCGCCTACGGATCCGTCAGCGGAAAGATAAAGAAGTATGTCGACTGGGACGGGAACCTGAAGTTCTACCCGTCGGGATACAGAGGCGGAGATCTCTCGATCGGTGCGCACCTCGCACTGACGGGCTATCTCCGCGGACACCCCCTGATTCTCGAAGGTCGCTTCTCGATGGAGCGGCGCTCGCCGAACTACTGGCAGGAGAATCTATTCTCGAACCATTATATATGGGACACTCCTTTGAACAAGGAGAATGAGACTCGGTTGGAGGTCAGGTTTTCGGTTCCCGACTACGCATTCGAAGCGGGGGCCTGGCAGGGAGTCGTTACCGACAAGATCTATTATGCGTCGGACAGCAACGTCGCCCAGCACGACGGAAACGTCAGCCTCACGAGCGTGTATGCCCGCAAGGATTTCCGCCTCGGCGGACTTCATTTGGACCACAGGGTATTGTTGCAGTGGAGCACGGATCAAGAAGTTATACCCGTTCCGCTTTTGAGCGCCTTCCTGTCGTATTATTACGAGTTTTGGGTCGTGCGCGACGTACTGCGCCTGCAGATCGGTCTGGACGGTCGCTATAATACGCGATATTATGCGCCCGGTTACAATCCGGCACTGTCGGTGTACTACAACCAGCGCGAAGAGGAGGTGGGGAACTATCCCTACATGGATGCCTTCGTGATGGCGAAGTGGAAGAGAATGCGGATATTCCTGAAATATCAGCATGTGAACAAGGGACTGTTCGGAAACGGAGAGTATTTTTCGGCAGCCCGCTACCCGCTCAACCCGGGGATGTTCAAGATCGGTATTTCGTGGGGATTTTATGATTAGCGTGCTGTTCTGCGCGGAGTAAGCTGCCCGCAAAACAACCTTTTATGCTGAAAAAAACGGTTTTAACGTTTGCGTTCTTAACCATTCTAACGACATTTTACGGCTTTAACGCCCATTTCGGCACTCCCGTGACGGATGATGTGCTGAACCAGATGGCTGAAACCGACGCCTATGCGCCCCGGAGTGAGGAACCTCGATGTGTCATTTCGGCCTACGACACCCTGATCCGCCGGGTCAGCGAGCAGGAGGGGCATGACTGGCGCCTGATGAGTGCCATCGCCTACCACGAGTCGCGCTTCACGCCCGACATCACCTCGCGCAGCGGTGCCCGGGGGCTGATGCAAATCATGCCTTCGGTAGCCCGCCACTTCGAGGTCCCGCTCGACCGGATTTCGGACCCCGAGACCAACGTTTGGCTGGCCAACAAGCTGATGACGGAGATCATGTCGACGCTGCGGCTTCCGGAGAGCATTTCCGAGAAGGACCGCATGAGTATCGTGCTGGCCTCGTACAACAGCGGGATCGGACATGTGACCGATGCACGTCGGCTGGCCCGCCTGCACGGAGAGAATCCCAATTCGTGGGAGGTTGTGGCCCGCTACCTGACCCTGAAGGCCCAGCCCGAGTATTATGAAAATGAAGTCGTCAGGTGCGGCCGTTTTACGGGCAGCCGTCAGACGCTCGCCTATGTGGACGACGTGATAGAACGCTACGACAAGTACTGTCGCATTGCCGGGAGGTAATCCCCGACAGATAATTGAAAAAAGCAGCGCTTCGGATTTCTTTCCGAAGCGCTGCTTTTTTGTATCCGGAGAAGGAGCGGTCCTATTCTCCGGAGGGTTGCCGTCTATTGGATGGGTGTGTAGAGGAGTTCGAAGTCGTCGACCCACATGATGCTCTGGGCACTGCCGATGAAGTAGTCTCCCCATCGTGAGGCCGAGCAGACCACCATAATATGGGTAGGCTTCTTATCTGTCGAGGTGTATTCGATCGGGATGGTGATTTGGGTCCACTCGCCGACGCTCTCCTTGAAGATGTACTCGCCATAGCCGATGACGTCCTCGCCCTTCGGATTGAAGAAGGTCTTCACGTCGCGCGTGTCGATGCTCACCGGGCAGGAATCCGAACCGAAGGGCTGTCCGCCATTCTTGTCATTGCCGGCTCCGTCCTTGCCCATGCCGTACTTCTCCTTGGTCCAGGTTCCGAGTGCGATGTAGATCGAACCGTTGTCCGGATCGCCTTTCTGGAGGTTCTCCCCGGCGGGCTGTGTGGTACCTACCGAGGAGATACTGCCGCAACTGTATTTCGCCCAGACGCGCAGGGCCGTAGGCCGCAATGTGAAGGGGCGCCCGAAATTCACGATTCCGTTCGTGCCCACGGTGGCGGCGAACTCTCCCGTGAAGATGTTTCCGGCGGCCAGTTTGATTCCCAGCACGTTGGTGCTTGCGAGTTTGGCCGATTTCGTTCCCGTGGAGCCGGGCCGGACGGTCGTCTCATCGGGGGTTGTGACGTTGTCCTTGTCGCTGATGGTCGTCGAGCCGTTGTTACCCGTGGCCCAGAAGGGGGAGATCGGCAGCCCTGCTTCATCCGAGAGATAGGGCAGCCACGGCTTGCCCGGTTTGGACCACTCCTCCAAGCCGTTGTTGGGGAACTGTTGGACTCCTTCGGTGGTAACGGTCGTAGGGTCGCTCTCGTCGCTGCCGCAGTAGGACTTGAACTGGTAGGTCGTCAGGGGTTCGGCGGTGAAGGCGGCCGAGAAGGTTCCGCCGTCGATCTCCACATCGGGGACCTCCGACCATTCGCCCTCGGTGCCGACCCGGTAGCGGAAGCCCATCGCCTGCCCGGCAATGCCCGAACCGCGGAGCCAGACGACGCCCGACCAGGCATCACAGGCCTCGGTCGAGACGGTCTTGTCCGTGGGCAGGATGTAGAGCACCCAGCGTTCGGTGCGTCCGTGGCAGGTGACATCCACGAAGTGGGGGGTTCCGAGCGTGGGGTCCTCCGCATCGGGCGAACTGTAATCCATGGCCGAGAGCTCCTCCATCGTGGGGGAGTAGGTCGTGGTGACCGTCTCCGTGGAGGCGGGCCCGAGTTTGAGTTCGGAGATCGTCACCTGGCTGCGGTCGGCATCCTTGGCGACATAGGCCCTGGCGATACGGTTGTCGAGGTCGAATTCCGGGGCTCCGATCTGTCCTTCGACCTGGAAACTCAGCGGAATGGTCTGCGAGGCGACGATCTGCCAGTCGTAATCCTCGTAGAGCGTCAGGGTGACGTAGAGGGGGGTGCGCAGGTCGAACGTCCCGGTCACCTCCCGCGAGGACCGGATATTGTCGAGGAAGGTCTGCTGGTCGATGTTCGTATTGTGCGGGGTGACGGAGTAGGTCACCTCTTCGATGTGTACGTTTTGGATGTCGGTGGCTTCGTCGAGTGCGAGGGTCACCGTGCGGGTTGCCGCGTCGACGCCCTCGAGCGTGAAGCCTTCGCCCTGCACGTTGTTGATGGCGACCTCCACGGTCGGGTAGGGCAGGTCGTTGTCGATGCACGACATCCCCGGGAGCGTCGCTCCCGCGAGGAGCAGATAGGCAAGGAGTCGTTTCATGCGTTATTGCTTTTTCTTGTCCCACATATGGATCGTCATACCGATGTTGATGGCCAGGATGTTGAGTTTGAACTTCATCTTCGAGGCCTCACGGGTTCCGATCTTGTTTCCCAGTTCGTCCTTCTGGGTGACGGAGGTGTACTGTATTCCGCCGAGCCCGAACGAGAGGTTCGCGCAGACATTGGGGAAGATGTAGACCGCCGCTCCCGGATTAAACGCCAGTTTGAGCTGCGTATTGTCACTGTAGGTCTGTTTTACCTTTCCTTCGGACTCGTAGGCGAATCTCGACGAACCCTTCGATACCGAGAGCTCGAACTCGGCGAAGAGCCCGAAACGCCCTTTGGGATCGAGTCCGGCGTAGGAGCGGTGGAAGATTCCGAACGAGTAGTTGTTGCTGTTGAAGTCGAGGTAGGGGATGTTGAGTGAGACGTCGTTGTTTTCGCCCAGGTCGAAGATGGCGCCCTTGTCGAGCGTTCCGCTCATGTAGTTGTAGCCGAAGCGGACACCCAGACAGCGGTTGTCGCGGTAGAAGTATCCGATGAACGGTTTCACGGTGGCGGCCGTACCGTCGGCATTGATGTTGTCCAGGATGAGCAGGATATCCGTGTCGTCGCTCGACAGCGTGCCGTAGGAGGCCGTCAGACCCATGATCACCTCACCCTTGTAGGTGAACTTGAGTTTGTTGATTTCGCGGTCGATGCGTCGGCGGGTGGGCAGGAAGCGTTGTTTCGGGGCCGCTTTGAGCGGAGCGGCAGCAATTGATGCCGACTGCCGGGATTTCTGCAGAGTGTCCGCCTTTCCGGAAGCGGTCGGCCGGGGAATTGCGCGGTTTGCGGTCGTTGTCGGGGTCTCGTTTTTCCCGGGTTTCTCCGAGGCGGATTCAACGGCTTGTGCCGTGACCGGTTGGGTCGGTTTCCCGGGGACGTGCTGCGCCGCTGCCGGAAGTGTCAGGCAGAGCGTAATCAGGATGAGTATGGATCGTTTCATGACGTACCGGGTTTAGAGATAGAAGGCCATGCCGAGGCCGATCGAGAAGATGTTGACCTTGAAATTCATCTGGCTGAGGTTGCGTTCGCCCACGGTGACCTGGTTGTGGACCTGTTCGGAGTGGTTGAACGTGATACCCATCACGCCGACATTTACTTCGACGGCCATGTTGTTCGTGGCGAAGGCGATGATTCCGGGTGAGATCCCCAGCGAGAGGGTGTATCCCGTTTCGTAGGTTCCCTTCACGGGCGAACCGTTGGCGAAACGGGCTTCGGTTCCGCCTCCTGCGAGCGACATTTCGTTGAAGAGTGCGAATCGCTTGCTGCGGCCCAGGGGGATGTACTGCCGCCAGATGGCTGCCACCTGATAGGAGTGCTGCAGGGAGTAGTAGTCCTGGGCTGCGAGGTTTACGTTGGAGCCTTCATCCCCGAAGTTGATGGCGGCCTTGTCGAGTTTGAGCAGCGAACGCGAGTAGATGAATCTTCCTCCGAGAGCCATGTTGTTGCGGACGGCATAGGCGATCATGGGGCTGATCTTGAAGGTATAGCCTTTGGAGTCGATGCCCTCGATGAGCAGGAACTGATAGCTTTTGTTCGAGTGGGTCGAATAGGAGGCCGTACCGCCGAATACCCACTGGCCTTTCGGGACGAAGAGGTTGTGCGTGTCGGTCAGTCCGCGCCGCTGCCGCATCTCGTTGATGGTCAGGGGGCGGTGGACGGCGGAGCTGTCTGCGGCCTGCCGGGCCGGAGCGGGCTCCTGGGCACGTAGCGTGCCGCAGGCTGCCGTAAGGCTCGCTCCGAGGAGCAGCAGGCGGATGAGTGTTGTGCGCATCGTTTTGCCTTTAGTCGTTAGTAAACCCACTGGAAGTCGTCGATGTAGAGCCGGTTCGTACTGCATCCGTTCATGTAGTCGCCGTACATGTTGGCCGAACACGAAATGACGATCTTACAGGGCTTCGAGGGTTTGGTCTGCTTGACGTAGTAGAAGATTTCGAGCTCTTTGTCGACCATCTCGTCGCCGGCGGTCGACTCCGTGATCACGAAGCGTCCGTAGCCGATGACCGGGCCTTCGGCCTGGCTCGTCGCCGTGGAGGGGTCCCACATGCCGCTCGGGGCGCTCATGCCCGAGGAGACGTTGTGCGGGGCGTCCCAGTCGACGATCGCCACGTAGATGATCGCCCGGTCGGGCTGTCCGGCGGCGATCGGATGGTTGCCGCTTGCGTCCGTGTATTTGGTCATGTCGACCGTCCCGATCGTCGCGTGGTATTTCAGCCGCAGAGCCCGGGGGCGGGCCTGCCAGTCGTAATCCTTTCCGAACCCGACGGTTCCCTGCGTGGAGGGCTTGACGAAGGTCCCCGAGAAGAGGTTGCCGGCCGCCAGCAGGCCGGCCGCGGTCTGCGAAGCCAGCAGGGCGCATTTCGAACCGCTTTTCACCTGCTGCGTGCAGAGGCGCGTCAATTGGTCGCCGATGATGGCGCTCATGTAGTTGTTGTTGCCGCTGCCCCAGAAGGGGGTCGTCTGGTTGTTGATCGTGAAGCAGCTCATCGTACCGTCCTCCATGTCGCCGCCGGGAATGCTCTGGCCCCCTGCGGTGGCGAACGACGCGAGGCTCTCCCGTCCGTCGAGCAGCGCCCGGCATTCGTATTCGCCGTCGGCCCGGACGCCCGTTCCGGCCTTCGGCGTGAAGACCGTTAGGCCGCTCTCGTTGGACGACTCCGTCCATTCGGGGCTGAACGTCGCCGTCCAGGTTTCGCTGCCGGCGTTCGTGCCGGGCAGCTCCTGCCATGCACCCTCCTTGGTGCGCAGCCCGAAGGTCACCGCCGTGACCGAAGGGTCAAAGACCCGGGCCCGCAGCGTGATGGTGTTGGCCCACAGGTCGTAATCCGCCGTCGAGGGAACCAGCACGCCCTGCAAGGCGATGATACACTCCGCGCTGCCGTTTCCGCCGCCGTTGTCCGCGGCTTCGATGTGCAGCGTATGGTCGCCGCCCGCGCATCCCGTGAAGAAGTCGTCGGAGAGCGTCACCGTGAGGGCGTTCTCGGCCGTCTTCACCACGGCAAGGCCGGCCGTAGGCGTCGAGACGGCTGCCAGCAGATCGTACGGCTTTTCGTCGAAGGTCAGCGTCGCGGCTGTCGTCGGCTTGACGGTCGTGATCAGGAAGCGCATTTCGCCGCCCTGATACTGCTGCGTTTCGGACATCTCGAAACCGTCGCCCTCGATCGTCGGGTCGGGGCTCCAGATGATCGTGTCGTCGAAGTCGTCGGTCGAGTCTTTTACGCGGATTGCCACGGCCTCGATGAATCCCGGCAGGTCGGGCGAGTAGCGGAACGTCAACGTATATTTCCCCGGGGTCCGGACGTCGGGAATGGAACCCGTTTTTGTCACCGTTCCGAGCGTGTTTTGCGTGCCGCTGAAGTGCCACGAAAGGGCATCGGCCCCTTCGTCGAGCGTGAAGTATCCCGTGGCGTCCTCCGTGTAGCGGAGCGTCGAGGCGTCGTCGGCCCGGCTCTCGTCATAGGCTGCGCCGGGCATCACCCGCACCTCGAAGTTCGTGCCGAAATTTTCGGGAATGGTGCCGTCGAAAACCGCGGCGACAGCCGCATTCTGCAGGGTGCACCTTACCTCGACGGGGGTATTCACCCCGGGGGTTACGGTAAAGGACTCCTCGCCTTTGTAGAGGCGCTGGGTGAACGAGGCTGCAACCTCTTCCCCGGCCTCCACCGTCACGCGGTACTCCCCGGCCAGGAGTTCCAGACGCTCCGGAAGGTCCTCCTTTGCGGTGTATTTGCGGATCGGCTCCCCGTCGCTGTTGTAGAGGTAGACGGTCAGGTGCTCCATCGGATCATAAGCGTCGTCCGCCGCATCCGAACGGGTCGAGACTGTCATCGTGAGGGTTCCCGAGGCGCCTGGGGCGTCGAGCGGCCGGGAACTCTCCGAGCATCCCGCCACGGCGAGTCCCAGCACCGGGAACAGATATCTGTACAGGCGTTTCATCATCAGTTCTTGGCGGGTTTAACCAAAGTCAGCGTTGTTATGACGTTATGTCCGGCATTGTCGGAGACATCGAGGTGAAACTTGTAAACCACTTCGTCGTTACCACCCATTGCCAGAAGCAGTCCGACCAGTTCGGATTTGATTTCGAACTCTACCTGCGTTTGATCCTTGATTTCATCGCCGACGGGCAACAATGCGCCCAGCGTTTGTCCGAGACCCTCCTCTTTGTTGAGCGTGCAAAGATCCACTCCCGTCTTGAGCGGCTCCAGATTTCCCGTCAGGAGCTCTTCGAGGACTTCGGATTCGATCCGAACCGTCAGAGACTTGATTCCGCTTTCCGATGCGATGTTGACCAGTACGGGCTTTCCCGCAGTCCCATCGGGATTGGCTTCGAGCGTGTAGGGTTCGTTGATGTCATGGCCAGCCATCGAGACGGTCAATTCTCCTTCACCGGGCTCTTCGCCTCCGCCCTCCTCATCGAGAATCTCCTCCCAGAGTCCGTCGGTGCCGTTGACGGTGATCGTGTCGTCGAGCACGAAGTTATCGACCGAAATATCGAATTTGATTTCGCCCTGGTCGGCATAGACGATCACCAGTTCGATTTTGCGCCACTGCCCGGCCTTGACGCCCGAGATCGTCTTGCTGAAGGTCACATCGCCGCCGTCGGTAAACGAGCCGCTGAGTACGAATTTGAGATCATTGGACTCGGCGGCGGGCAGGAAGAAGGCGGCCTGCTGTCCGTCCCAGTACTCCTTCGAGAACTCCAGCGAGGCACTTCCGAGCGAAACGGTGGCTTTCGTCTCGGCGGTGAGCTGGTCGGCCAGGTCTGCCGAGCAGAGCAGCGTCACCTTGATGTTCTGCAGCGTGCAGACGATCTCCTCTATCGGGGTGGTGGCCCCTTTCGTAATCGAGAAGGCATAGGTTGTGCCGTAGACCGGGGTGTTCCAGGCCGCAGCCTGGATCTCCTCCGTGCGGTGGGAGCTGACCGTCAGCGTATAGTTGCCGACCGGCAACTCCTTGGGACCGGCCGCGAGTTCAGCCTGCAACTCCGCATAGGTGCCGTCGAAATGCGAGCTCTGGTCGTCCGTGTTGACGATCCGGACGAGGTAACCATCCGTATCGATCACCGCACGGGTTGCGGCTTGTGTGGAGGGCGGGGTTTGGGTTTCGTCCTGCGTATCGTCGGGCTGGGTGTCGGTCTCGGTGTCGTAGATCACGCGCAGACTCATCGCTCCGCTCAGGAAGCCCGTCGTTGCGGAATCGGTCGTTCCGTTCCCCGCGTTTTTGTAGGGGGGCTCCTCGTTTACGCAGCCCGTCAGCAGGAGGGCGCCCAGACTCAAGGTCGTAAATAATCCGGTAAAGGTTTTCATATCTCGTGTCGTTTTTATGCGTTGGTTTCCTCTTCGGCGTTGTCGTTCAGTTCGATGTCGAACGTGCGTTCGTCGAGGAATCCGTCGTCGAGGTTGATCGTCAGCGTGGCGCTGCCGTTGTCGCGGGCGTCGAAGAGGAACGTGTGGCGCGTGCGTGCGACGGTCTGTTCGAGCGTCTGCTCGGGGAAGGTGTAGCTGCGGTCGAAGGCCGTGCCGGTCTGGCTCTGGATCTTGGCCGTACCCGTGAGGGTCAGCTTCGAACCGGCCTCGACGAAGACCGCTTCGTCCGCCGTCTCGGCACCGGGCGTGAAGGTAAAGCGGTTCCCGGCCGATGTCGTGACGGTGAAGGTCGCGTCATGGAAATAGTTCAGAAACGCTTCCGTGGCCGTGACGAGCACCTGTGCATTGGCAATCTGTACGGGAATGGTCTCCTCGACGCTTTGGCGGGCGACGATTTCGATGTTTTTCGTTCCGTAGTAATAGGGTTTGCCGACCCCCTCGGCCTTTGGATCCCCGTAGGTGAGGGTTGCGGTGTAGCTCCCGGCCGGAAGCGTTTCGCCCGCGTCGTTGAATGCGGCGAGGCTCTCCCAGGTTTTGGAAAACTCCGTTCCGGAGATCGTGAGGGTGAGTTCCTCGGCGGTGGGGACCGGCGTGACGGCAATCTCGGCCCGTGTGGTGATCATGGCGTCGGTGCGGCAGGCGATGCGGAGCGTTCCGTATCCGTCGCTGTCCGCGGGCGTTTCGTTTTCGGAGCATCCTCCGGCTGCTACGGCCGCCGATGCCAGGAGAAGAATCAGTCTGTTTTTCATGTTCATGGCGGTCGTTATTGGGCGATTTGCACTTTGATATTGTCAAGGTAGAGCCAGTAGTTGCCGTTGAATCCCGAGAAGGGGGCGGTATCCGTTGTTGAGGAGACCATCCACGAGGCACGGGTCGTGTTGCTGGCAGAGGGAATGATGAACGAATCCTCGTAGGAGATGTTGTCGTAGTTCTGGTTCTGGTTGCGTTCGGCTCCCGACGTGCCGGGAATCACGACATTGTTCTTGAGGAGGTAGGGGATGGTGGTCGATCCCGGCTGCCAGCCCTGTTCGGAGGTGTAGCCGCAACTGTAGATTGCATCGCCGTTTCCGGGGCCTGCATCGCCGCCAAAGAGTTTCCGCTCGACGGACCAGCGGCCGCCTTTGTAATTGAATGTCACTTTGACCTTAGGGTTCTTGCCCTCTTTCAGCGTGCTGAACGGGGCCGAATCGAGGCGTGCATTGTAGGTGTTCGACGCGAAGCTCTGGTTTTCGACGCGGGCGCAGATGCGGATAGCCTTTCCGGCTTCGGTGCCGACGCGGGCTGCTGTCCAGCCCGGAGTTTTGACTCCCCAGTTGCTCAGGTCAATGGCTGTACCGTCACCATCGGCGATCGTTGTGCCGCCTACGGCCGGGTTGTCGTAGTTGCTGTTGGTTGTAACTCCCGAAAAATCCTCGTAAAGCAACCAGGGTACACTGAAAGTTTTCACCCGGTTCACGGCTCCGGCAGTTACTGCCGGCAGGGTGAAGGTTTCGCTCAGAAGGGCATGCTCCGAATCGTACGTCACCTGGAATCCGGCCATCTCCTCCGTGGGGTTCGTGTAGCCCCGGAAGCGAACCGTATAGTCGCCCGTACCCGTGACGTCGAACGTACGGCTCTGACTGCCGTCCTCGAAGCTCCAGCCCGAGGGTGCCGTCACCGTGAAGGTGTTGATCGCCTCGCCCAGCGTGTTGACGCCCGTCTCCGCGAGGGTGAAGATCAGCTGCGTGAGTTGCACTGCCGCGGCCGGGACGTTGTAGTTGATCGGCGTGGTGTGGCCGGCGGCAAAGGTCCGGCCGGCCGGGGCGAAGGTCCGCTCCTCCGATTCAAGGGCCGAGCTCGACGCTACGATCGAAACCTCCTGACCCTCTTCGAGCGTGACGGGGGCAATCAGGGCGTAGACCACATCCTCGGCCTCCTTCGGCTCCGAAAAGCGCAGGGTCAGCGTGTTGCTCGACTCGCTCAATTCGGCTGCGGCGGCGGGGTTGGCGGCATCCACCGTCAGGCGCCCCACAACGGGTGTCGGGAAGGTCAGTTTGATCTCCGAAACCGGTTCTCCGAGGTCGTTGCGCGGGATGGCGATTTTCAGTACGTGGATTTTGTGTGCGAATTGCAGGTCGACGACGTCCGTATTGTCGCTGATGCCGTTCGCATCCTTCTTGTCGTGTTCGCGCAGCGGCCCGGCTCCCTCGATCGGCGTGGCCACCATCACGTCCCACTCGCCGTGGAACGTACCGTCCTGCACGGCCGGGATGTCGTAGCTGGCCCGCAGCCCGTCGGTCGAGGCCGGAACGGGCGACACGGCGTAATAAGTATAGGTGTCCTCGGCCATCTGCGGGATGTTGCCGCGGAAGTTGGCCGAGTTGTAGGTCGCATTATAATGGTAGAGGCTGAAGGCCACGGCGTCGACTACGGTTTGAGCGGCGGAGTTTACGGCCCAGAGTGCGAGTCGGTCGCCTGTCTGCCATTTGACGCTCACGCCGTCGTCCCCGAGTTCGGTGCGGGTCGTGGATTGGGGCCGGATGTCGAGTCGCGGACCCGACCCGATGGCCACCTCAATGCTTCTTGTTGCCGGATCGGCCGCCTCGTCCGTATTTTTCGAACAGGCGGCGCACAGCAGGGGCAGAAGAAGCAGGGTTGTCCAATGTTTCATCATGCACGAATTCTTTTATCTGAATCTCCACAAAAATAGGGTCGGAAGCCGATTTCCCGAAATAAATTCAACGAACGGCCTGTTTTTCATCACGAACCGAGATTTTTTCCTGTTGCGGTTTCGTCGGATTGCACGCAAAAAGGCCCTCCGACATACATTTGTCGGAGGGCCTTTTCGGTGGTTCCCGGGCTGTTTCCCCGGCCCGGACCCAATCCGGATTCCGGGGCCGTTGTCCGCTTTTTCCGGATGACCGGCTGCGTGCCCGGACTTTCGGTCCGGCAGGTCCGGCAGGTCCGGGCCCTATTCGGCCCCTTTGACGTAACGGTCGAGCCAGCCGAAGAATTCACGGTTCCAGACCATCGAGTTCTGGGGCTTGAAGACCTGGTGCGCCTCGTTCTCGAACTCCACGAGCCGGGCCGGAATACCCCGCACGCGGGCGGCGGTGAAGGCTTCGAGCGATTGCGTGTAGGGGATGCGGAAGTCCTTCTCGCCGGTGAAGATCAGGATCGGGGTGTCCCAGCGCGTCACGAACTTGTGCGGCGAGTTGGCGTAGGAGCGTTGTGCCGTAGCGTTCTCCTTGTCCCAGTAGGGGCCACCGTAGTCGTTGTTGATGAAGAAGAGCTCCTCGGTCTCGCCGTACATCGACTCGAAGTTGAAGATCCCGCAGTGGGCGATGAAGGCCTTGAATCGCTTCTCGTGGCATCCGGCCAGGAAGAAGACCGAATAGCCGCCGTAGGAGGCTCCGACGCATCCCATGCGCGATTCGTCGGCCCACGGTTCGCGGGCCACGTCGTCGATGGCCGAGAGGTAGTCGCGGATGTTCTGCCCGGAGTAGTCGCCCGAGATCTGGTCGAGCCACTCCTGCCCGAAGGAGGGCAGGCCGCGGCGGTTCGGGGCCACGACGACGTAGCCCTGGGCGGCCATCAGCTGGTAGTTCCAGCGGTAGCTCCAGCCGTTCGAGACGACGTTCTGGGGACCGCCCTGGCAGTAGAGCAGCGTCGGGTACTTCTTCGCGGGGTCGAAGTCGGGCGGGAGGATCACCCACGTGAGCATCTGCTTGCCGTCGGTGGTCCGTACCCATCGCTTCTGCACCTCGCCCATGCGGATGTTTTCGTAGATGGATTTGTTGATGCCCGAAATCTGTGTCAGGGCGCCGTCGGCGGGGTTCACCTCGTAGAACTCCGGCGCCGAGGAGATCGTGCACAGTTCGGCCACCATGCGCCCGCCGCTCGTCGTGAAGGCGTTGATGTCGTGGTCGCCCCCGGTGAGGACCTCCACCTCGCCATCGACCGTCGCCACGCGGCAGATCTGGTGCGTGGCCTCGATCGGAGCGATGAACCAGAGCCGCTCGCTGCCCTCCCAGACGACATTCATGGCGTTGTAGTCGAAATCCTCCGTCAGGTCGCGCATCTCGGCCGTCGCGCAGTCGTAGAGGAAGAGCCGTGACTTGTCCGACTCGTTCCCGGCACGGCGTTGCGAGAGGAAGGCGATCTTCGAGTCGTCGGGCGACCAGACGGGATACTTGTCATACCCCGGGAGGTTCTCCTGCAGCCGTTCGATCGGCTCTCCGGTGTTGAAATTGGTGGGCTTGCAGATGTTCTGCGTCTGTTGCGAGGCGACGTCGTAGACGAAGATGTCCGAATCGGTCGAGACGGCGTAGGCCGTACCGGTCAGCGGTTTGCAGGTGTAGGCCAGCATCGTTCCGGCATGGTTCCAGGCGATCTCGGCCATGTCGAAGTAGGGGGCCAGCGGAGCATCCCACGCAGCTTCCGGCCCGAGGATGTCCCGTCCCTCCTTCATGCCGTCGGGCCCGAAGTCGCCGACGAAGATGTGCAGGTATTCGCCCTCGTCCCAATAGTCCCAGTGGCGGGCCATCAGGTCGTCGTAGATCCGGGCCTTCGACTTGTCCATGTCCTTGTGGATGTCGGCCGAGCGGCGGTCGGCCACCTGCACGCGCTGTACGTACCACGCCTTGTCGCCGCGGGGCGAGATGCCGAATCCCTCGACGTCGCGCCCGAAATCCGACAGCTGACGCACGTTGCCGCCCGCGGGCCCCATCTCCCAGACCTGCATCGAGCCGCTGCGGTCCGAGAGGAAGTAGATCCGCTGCCCGTCGGCGCTCCAGCGGGGCGCGAGGCTGTTCGACGTGAGGTCAGTCAGGCGCGTGACGGCCTTCGTGTCGAGCTCCTCGACCCAGAGGGTTGTCACGCCGCGGTTTTCGGAGAGGTTGTAGTCGGTCTGCTGGTAGACGAAGCGCTTGCCGTCGGGCGAGAGTACGGCGCCGCCTGCGCGGCTCATCTTCCACATCACCTCGGGGGTGAAGCGCCCGGCGGCGATCTCTTCGGCCGTCAGGGCGTTGTCGATCTTCAGCGGCTCGGGACGCTGCCGGTCGCAGGCGCCCAGCCCCATAGCTGCAATAGCCATCATCAGGATGATTTTTTTCATTTTTGTGGAGGTTTTCCTATTTATTCGTATTTTTGGATTCCGAAAAAATGCTTCATACAATGACCCGTACCGTCTATTTTGCCGACAAGAGCGTGGCCTTCACGACTGCGGCGCCCGGCGGAGAGTGGTTCGCCGTGGCGGCGGAGTCCGACGGCGGCGTATCGCGCCCCAAGATACTGAATTTTCTCGAATCGCACAACTCCGTAGCGGTCGTTTCGGCCGATCCCGAAGCGACGTTCCGAGCCTTTGCGTTGCAGTTCGCGTGGGTGGAGGCGGCCGGCGGGGTGGTCGTGGACGGTGCGGGGCGGTGGCTGCTGATCCACCGCAACGGGCGTTGGGACCTTCCGAAAGGGCACCTCGAAGCCGGGGAGAGTATCGAGACCTGTGCGGCCCGCGAAGTGGAGGAGGAGACGGGCGTGCGGGGCGAGGTGGTGCGCCCGCTGTGCCGGACGCTGCACGCCTACTGGTTCCCGAAGAGCGGACGCTGGGAGTTGAAGCGGACCCACTGGTTCGAACTCCGGGCAACGGAACCCTCGGCGCTGCAGCCCCAGACCGAGGAGGGGATCGAACGGGTGGTGTGGTGTACGCCCGCGGAGGCTGCGGAGCACGTGCGCGAAGCCTTCCCGACGATCCGCCGCGTGGCCGAGGCGATGAACCGATAGCCCGGCGGCCGGGGGCGGCCCCTTCCCGGATGATTCTCGGGACCGGGCGGTGACGCCAGCCGTGTCCGGCTCGCCGAGGCGGGCTACTCTTTCCCGAGGCGCTGTCTTACGGCCTCCTTGTATTTGCGCGAGATCTCGATCTCGGTCGTCCCGATCCGGATGCGGGTCGGGCGGTATTCGTCGATACGCTCCGTATTGACGATGTAGGAGCGGTGCACGCGCAGGAACCGCCGGTCGAGTTGCGCCTCCCATTGCGAGATGCGTGTCTTCGTGCGGTAGGCTTCGCCCGAGACGGTATGGATCCACACCTCGTCGTCGTTCGATTCGACGTAGCGGATCTCCCCCGGATCGAGCGTGATCCGACGGCGCTCGGAGATGAAACTCAATGTGTCGTCATACGGCTGACTGCGTTCGAGGTAACGGGCGATCAGCCGCTCCGGGACGATGAATACCGCGATCAGCAGCAGGATGATGAGCGGATGGAAGATCGGGCCGGGCAGTGTGTCGGGCAGAGTGTCGAAAACGACGCGGAGTCCGAAGATCAGGGCGAGGTATTCGATCACGACGACGGCCGCGAGCAGATAGAGTGCGTTGAGCAGCTCCTTCGGCCGCTTCCCGAGGGTGAGTTGCGGCACGAAATAACGCAGAATCAGCAGTCCGGGCAGGAAGAGCAGGGCGAGTAGAATCGCCTGGTCATAGGCATATCCCATCGCCCCGAAAACGAGGACGATCAGCAGGGTCGAAACCAGCCACCAGAGTGCGGGCAGATTCTGTTTCATCGAGGCGTTGTGTGTTGTACAAAGATACGCGAATTTTTCCGGGACTCCAATGCCGACAGCCGCCGCAGCGGCTTCAAGTGCCCTTGCAGCGGGATTTTACCGGCGAACGGCGGGTTTCGACGTCCCGGTTTTTTGCTTCGGCGCTCTGCTGTTGTCTATCTTTGTATCCGGGAATAGTCCCGCATCATCCATCTTAAATTTTTCGACCATGTTCTCTCTTTTTATGGAAGGCGGCCTGTGGGGCATGACCTTGCTGACGCTCGAACTGATCGGCCTGCTGCTTGCGGCCTGGAAGGCCCCGGCCTGGGTCAAGGAGATCGGCCTGCTGGCTCTGATTTCCGGCATTGTCTATACGCTGCTCGGCTTTTCGCAGGCCATGGGCTTCGTACAGCAGGCCGGCGACATCTCGTTTTCACTCCTGGCCGGTGGTCTCCGGGTGACCTGTATTCCGGTCATTTACGGCATGTTGATCTATATGCTTTCGCTGGTGATCCGCCTGGTGCAGAAACCCCGGATCTGACCCTCCATCCTGCTTCCTGTACCGGCCCACGACAAAACGGCTTCCGAAATCGTTCGGAAGCCGTTTTTGGGGTGCCTGTGCTTGCGGCGGCCCGGCCCTCCCTCCGCTGCCACTAATACATCGGGGCCTGGTTCATGGCGTTGGCGATGCCCTCGGCGATCTGGTCGATGGCTCCCTGGAGCTTGCCGCCGAGCATCATTTTCATCATCATGTTCAACTCGATGTGCAGCACGAGGCGCATCCGGGTGTCCGAGTCGGAGACCTTGTGCAGCTGGATCCAGAAGGCGAAGTCGACCGGTACGCCGCCTTCGTCGCCCACGATCTTCACGTGTTTGGGAGCCTCCCGCTCCTCCATGCGGAGCTTGACGGTGAAGCCCTTGGCCTTGAACGAGCAGCGCTCTTCGGTGGCCTGCCACTCCTCGACGCGGTCGGCCAGCGCCGGCGTGAGGTTGTCGAAGCGGCTGATGACCGCATAGATCTGCTCCGCGGGGCGCAGAATCTGGTGTTGTTTCGAAATATATTCCTGCATTTTTCTGGTTATTTTGATGGGTCGGATGGGTCGGTTCGGTTTCGGCCGTCCGGGTCGGTCCGGTTTGTGCCGATCCCGGGGCGGCTTCGGTTTGTGTCGATTTCGGGGCGGTTCGGCCGGTGTCGATCCCGGGGCGGCCGGGCGTTCAGGCGGTTCGGGGCGGCTCGGGAGCCTTTGCAGCCCGGCGGTCCGGCAGCCCGGCTACTCGATCTCGAAGGTGCGGGCCGTGTCGCTGTCGACGGTGATGCGCACCGTCACCACGTTCTCCGGCAGCAGCGACTCGATCCGCTCGGGCCACTCCACCAGGCAGAGGTCTCCCGAGTAGAAATACTCCTCGTAGCCGAAGTCGAAAGCCTCGCGCAGATCCTCGATGCGGTAGAAGTCGAAATGGTAGATGCGGCGGTTGCCCTGGCCCTTGTACTGGTTGACGATGGCGAACGTCGGGCTGGTCACGGTGTCCGTGGCGCCCAGCTGTGCGGCGATTTCGCGGATGAGCGTCGTTTTTCCGGCGCCCATCTCGCCGCGGAAGGCCACTACGGTGCGGCGGCCCAGAAGGCTGATGATCGCCCGTGCGACCTGCGGCAGCTCCTCCTGCGAAGTGATATGGATGGTTTTCATGGGTGGTTTACTGTTTCGGTTTCAGAACGATGTACGGAACGATCATCTCCTCCATCGAAATGCCTCCGTGCTGGAACGTGTTACGGTAATAGCGGATGTGCCGGTTGGCGTCGTTGTTGTAGACCAGGAAGTCCGAATTGTAGGCGAAGATGTAGCTCGACGTGAGGTTGCTCGACGGCAGCTGCACGTCCTCGGGACGCAGGATCTCGTAGACCTCGCGGGAGTTGTAGGCGAGGTTGCGGCCCGTCTTGTAGCGGAGGTTCGAGGAGGTTTCGCGGTCGCCGGTCACCTTCACGGGGTTGTCCACGCGGATCGTGCCGTGGTCCGAGGTGATGATCACCGTGTGCCCGCGCTCGGACAACAGGCGCAGGATCGTGTAGAGGTCCGAGTGCTCGAACCACGAGCGGGTCAGCGACCGGAAGGCCGCCTCGTCCTCGGTGAGTTCGCGGATGATGTCCGTCTCGGTGCGGGCGTGCGAAAGGATGTCGAGGAAGTTGTAGACGATCACCGAGAAGTCGGCGTCGTAGATGCGCTGGATGTTGTCCACGAGCTTGCGGCCCTGCTCCGGGCGCACGAGCTTGTCGAAAGTGAATTTCCAGTTCTTGCCGTTCTGGCTCATCAGCCGCCGGAGGAACTCCTCCTCGTACTGGTTCTTGCCGCCCTCCTCGTTGTCGTTGAGCCACTTGTTGGGCATCAACTTGTCGATGGCCAGGGGCATCAGCCCGGCGAAGATCGCATTGCGGGCATACTGCGTGGCGGTGGGCAGGATCGCGCAGTAGAAGTCGTCCTGCTGAACGTCGTAGTAGCCCCGCAGGAGCGACGAGATGGCCCGCCACTGGTCGTAGCGGAAGTTGTCGATCAAGAGCAGCGTGGTCTTCGGGTTCTCGTCCACGACGGGGAAGATCTTCGTGCGCATGAGCGTGTGCGACATCACAGGGGTGTCGTCCGCGCGGCGGTTGATCCAGTTGTAGTAGTTGCGCCGCACGAACTTGCAGAACTCCTGGTTGGCCTCCGACTTCTGGTAGGTGAGCACCTCCTTGATGCTCTCGTCGGTGGATTCGCCGAGTTCGATCTCCCAGGCTGTAAGCTTGCGGTAGAGCGTGCACCAGTCCGAGAAGTTCTCGGCCATCTGCAGCGAGGCCGAGATGCGTCCGAATTCCGAGCGGTAGTCGGCCGTGGCCTGTTCGGTGACGAGCTGCTGCTGGTGGACGTTCTTCTTGATGGAGAGGAGCACCTGGTTGGGGTTGACGGGTTTGATCAGATAGTCGGCGATCTTCGAGCCGACGGCCTTGTCCATGATGTTCTCCTCCTCGCTTTTGGTGACCATGATCACGGGTGTCGTGGGGCGTACCTCCTTGATTTGCGGGAGGGTTTCGAGCCCCGTCATGCCAGGCATCATCTCGTCGAGGATGATCAGGTCGTAGGTGCCTTCCGCGGCCATGTCGATGGCGTCGTACCCGTTGTTGCAGGTATCCACCTCGTATCCTTTCTGCTGGAGAAACAGAACGTGGGGCTTGAGCAGTTCGACTTCGTCGTCGACCCAGAGTATCTTGACCATGCCGTTATCGGTTTAGGGTTTGCAAAAATAAGTGATTTTACCATCAAACGCAAAAAACACGCGTTTTATTGGATGAAGAGGCCGTTTTCTTGGGTTTTCGGTGCAAGGTGATGTCCTGCAGTGACTTGAGCGGCGTGGAGGAGAATTCGGACCGGATCGGGGCATCGAACGGCGATTTTGTGTCGATTCTGGCCCGGGATTTGTGATGGCCCGGGTATCATGCTGGGAGCGTGCGTTGTACGCTCCGCGACGAAAAAAGTGAAAAAAAAATTGCGGTTTGTTGGCGGAAATTCAAATAAAGCGTATATTTGCACTCCGAATCATTCGGATGAACTTAATTTTAAACAACATAAAGATATGACAAAGGCTGATATCGTAAGCGAAATCGCTAAGAGCACCGGAGTGGAGAAAGTGCAGGTGCAGGCTATCGTTGAGGCTTTCATGGAGAGCATCAAGACGTCGCTCACCGAGAAAAATAACGTGTATCTTCGCGGCTTCGGAAGTTTCATCGTGAAGAAGCGTGCCAAGAAGGTAGCCCGCAACATCTCGAAGAACACGACGATCACCATTCCCGAACACAACATCCCCGCTTTCAAGCCCGCCAAGAGCTTCGCGGCGAAGGTGAAATAATAAATCAAGAACCTCTAAATTTAACCACTATGCCAAACGGAAAGAAGCATAAGCGGCACAAGATGGCTACCCACAAGCGCAAGAAACGTCTGCGCAAGAACCGCCACAAGAAGAAGTAGGGTAGCACCTTCGTGCTAACGAATAGATAAAGCTAAAGGGGCCCCCGGGTTCTTTTAGCTTTACCTATTTTTTCGGAATTCGACATTCCGGGTGTTTCCGGCACCCGTATTTTGCGGTTGGACCGCTTTCCCGGAAGCCCTTCGTTCCCCACCGTTCCGGTGCCGGACATCTCCATTGGAGTTCGCCGCCACTTCAAACCAACATGCGGCAGCAGTTACTAATTTCAGTCCATCCGTCACCGGGTCCCGGTGTGCGGAACAAGATATAATGAACAGAGAGTTAATCGTAAACGTCAACCCTACCGAGATCTCCATCGCGCTGTGCGAGGACAAGGTGCTCGTCGAGCTCAACAAGGAGCAGTGCCAGACGGGTTTTGCTGTGGGAGACATTTACCTCGGGAAGGTGCGCAAGATCATGCCGGGTCTGAATGCGGCATTCGTCAACATAGGTCACGAAAAGGACGCCTTTATACACTACCTCGATTTGGGAAGCCAGTTTCCGTCGCTGCAGAAACTCGTCACGTCGCAGCAGCCCGGCAAACGCGGAATGCGGGTCGACACCATGAAGCTCGAAGCGCCGGTCGAGAAGACGGGCAAGATCGGTGATTACCTTCAGGTGGGGCAGCAGATCATGGTCCAGGTCGCCAAGGAGGCGATTTCGACCAAGGGCCCGCGCCTGACATCGGACATCTCGCTGGCGGGGCGCAACGTGGTGCTGGTCCCCTTCTCGTCGAAGGTGTTCCTGTCGCAGAAGATACGCTCGGCGGAGGAAAAACGGCGCCTGAAGCGGATCGCCGCGGAGGTTCTTCCGAAGAATTTCGGCGTGATCATCCGCACGGCGGCCATGGAGGCCAGGGACGAGGATATCGGACACGACATCCAGACGCAGATCGAGCGCTGGCGCAAGACCTGCGGGGCGATCAAGAAGTGCGGGGCCCAGGCTCCGGCGCTGCTGATGAGCGAGATGAACCGCGCCAATACGATCATCCGCGACTCGCTGAACGGCTCCTTCTCGCAGATTGCCGTCAACGACGAGGCGATGTACAACGACATCCGCAACTACATCCGGCAGATCGACCCCGAAAAGGAGAAGATCGTGACGCTCTACAAGGGGACGGTTCCGATCTTCGACAACTTCGACATCTCGAAGCAGATCAAGTCGCTGTTTGCCAAGTACGTGTCGTTGAAGCGCGGGGCCTACCTGATCATCGAGCATACGGAGGCGATGAACGTCATCGACGTCAACTCCGGCAACCGGACCAAGGCCGAGGACAATCAGGAGCAGACGGCCATGGACGTGAACCTGGCTGCGGCGAAGGAGATTGCCCGGCAGTTGCGGCTGCGCGACCTGGGGGGCATCGTGATCATCGACTTCATCGATCTGCACAAGGCGCAGAACAAACAGGCGCTGTACGACGAGATGGTGAAACTCATGTCGACGGACAAGGCCAAGCATACGGTGTTGCCGCTGACGAAGTTCGGGCTGATGCAGATCACGCGGCAGCGGGTTCGCCCGGTGGCCGTGGAGAGTGTCTCGGACGTCTGCCCGACGTGCAACGGCACGGGCAAGGTCGAGCCTACGGTGCTGCTGGACAAGAAGATCGAGAATCAGATCTCGTTCCTCACGGAGGACCGGGGGCACAAGTTCATCAAACTGGTCGTGAGCCCCTACGTGGCGTCGTACCTTCGGAAGGGTTTCTGGTCGCTGCGGCGCCGCTGGGAGTGGAAGTACAGGGTGCGGCTGAAGATCGTCGAGGATCAGAGCACGGGCATCATCGATGTCCACTACCACGACCGCAAGGACAACGATCTGATCGAGAAATAATCCATGGCAAATCCCCGCGAGCAGTTGGCGCAGTTCGCCGCCGGGTCGAAGACCCTCGGGACGCTGTGCCGCGAATACCGGAACCGAAGCACGACCCTCCATCTTCGGGAGCTGGTCGGCGGGGCCTTGTCGTTCTATGCGGCGGCAGCCGTGTCGAAATGCGGCGGGGTCCACGTCTTCGTGGCCGAGGAGCGCGATGCGGCGGCCTACCTGCTCAACGATTTCTACAACCTGCTCGACGAGAAGCGGATCTACTTCTTTCCCTCCTCCTACAAGCGTTCGGCGGCCTACGGGGCCGAGGATGCCCAGGGCGTGGTGCAGCGCACGACGGCGATGAACGCCGTACGGGCGTTCGGGACGGGGTCGGCGGAGGGGGACTACCTGGTGGTCTGCACCTATCCCGAGGCGCTGGCCGAACGGGTGGCCGATGCCGAGGTGCTGCAACGGCGGACGATTGCCGTGCGCGTGGGCGACCGGATTTCGATCGAGGTGCTGGAGCAGGAGTTGCTCGATGCGGGCTTCACGCGGGTGGATTTCGTCTACGAGCCCGGCCAGTATTCGCTGCGCGGGGGCATCGTCGACGTCTTCTCCTACTCGGAGAGCAAGCCCTACCGCCTGGATTTCTTCGGCGACGAGGTGGATTCGATCCGGCGGTTCAACATTTCGAGCCAGCTGTCGGCCGACCGGCTCGACGGGGTGGAGATCATCCCGGACCTGAATGCCGGCGTGGCGGCTGCGGCCAAGGTTTCGCTGGCGAAATTCGCGGGCGGAGAGGCTGCGTGGTGGTTCTACGATGCGGATTTCGTGCTGCGGCGGGTGAACGACGTGCGGCGCAAGGCGCTCGGGGACCTGGAGCATCCCGAGGAGATCGACCATCTGCTCACCAGCCGCAACGGCCTGCTGGCGGACCTTGCGGAGAACCGGCTTGTGGTGCTGCGCGACAACCTTCCGGAGCGCCCCGCAACGGCGGAGGTGACCTTCTCGACGGCCCCGCAGCCGAAGTTCAACAAGAATTTCGAGATGCTGGCCGACGACATGATCCGCAACGCGCTGCGGGGCTACGACACATGGATTCTCTCGGAGAACCGGGCGCAGGTCGAGCGTCTGGAAAACATCTTCCACCAGATCGGCCGCGGACAGGCCGTGGTGCGGTCGCTGGCGGTGACGCTGCACGAGGGCTTCGTGGACAACGACCTGAAGCTGTGCCTCTATACGGACCACCAGATCTTCGACCGCTACCAGCGCTACCGCATCAACGGCGAGATCCGGCGCGACGAACAGATGACCGTCGCGGAGCTGAACCAGCTGCGCCCGGGCGACTACGTGGTGCATATCGACCACGGCGTGGGCCGTTTCGACGGGCTGGTGAAGATCAACGAGGGGGGCAAGACGCATGAGGCGATCAAACTGGTCTACAAGGACGGCGACGTACTGTTCGTGAACGTGCACTCGCTGCACCGCATTTCGCGCTACAAGTCGGGGGACGGCGAGCCTCCGAAGGTCTACAAACTGGGTACGGGGGCGTGGCAGAAGCTCAAGAACGCCACGAAGAAGGCCGTCAAGGATATTTCGCGCGAGTTGATCGCGCTCTACGCCCGGCGCAAGGCCTCGAAGGGCTTCGCCTTTTCGCCGGACAGCTACCTGCAGCACGAGCTGGAGGCTTCGTTCCGCTGGGAGGATACGCCGGACCAGCAGGCGGCCACGGCGGCCGTCAAGAAGGACATGGAGTCGGACCAGCCGATGGACCGGCTGGTGTGCGGCGACGTGGGCTTCGGGAAGACCGAGGTGGCGATCCGTGCGGCGTTCAAGGCGGCGTGCGACGGCAAGCAGGTGGCGGTGCTGGTTCCGACGACGATCCTGGCGCTGCAGCACTACCGGTCGTTTTCGGAGCGACTGCGCGACTTCCCGGTGCGGGTGGAGTATCTCAACCGCACGAAATCCGCGAAGGAGGTGCGGGAGATCTGCGCCGACCTGGCCGCGGGAAAGATCGACATCCTGATCGGCACGCACAAGATGCTGGGCAGGCAGGTCGTTTTCCGCGATCTGGGGCTGCTGATCATCGACGAGGAGCAGAAGTTCGGCGTGGCGGCCAAAGAGAAACTCACCCGGATGAGCGTCTCGGTGGACACGCTGACGCTGACGGCGACGCCCATCCCGCGGACGCTGCAGTTCTCGCTGATGGGTTCGCGCGACCTGTCGGTCATTTCGACGCCGCCGCCCAACCGGCAGCCGATCCTCACCGAATCGCACGTCTTCTCGGAGGAGATCGTGCGCGATGCCATCGAGACGGAGCTGGCGCGCGGCGGTCAGGTCTACTATGTCCACAACCGCGTGGAGGACCTGGTGACCATCCAGGGAATGATCACGCGGGTGTGCCCGAAGGCCCGCGTGGGGGTGGGACACGGCAAGATGCCGGCCGAGCAATTGGAAAAGCTTATCATGGACTTCATCTACGGGGAGTTCGACGTGCTGCTGTCGACGACGATCGTCGAGAACGGCATCGACATCCCGAATGCCAATACGATCATCGTGGACAACGCCCAGAACTTCGGGCTGAGCGACCTGCACCAGCTGCGCGGGCGGGTGGGGCGTTCGAACCAGAAGGCCTACTGCTACCTGCTGTCGCCTCCGGACGAGCTGCTGTCGTCCGATGCGCGGCGGCGTTTGCGGGCCATCGAGGAGTTCTCGGACCTCGGGTCGGGCTTCAACATCGCCATGCAGGACCTCGACATCCGCGGTGCGGGGAACCTGCTGGGTGCCGAACAGAGCGGGTTCATCGCCGACATCGGCTTCGAGACCTACCAGAAGATCATGAACGAGGCGGTAGCCGAGCTGCGGGCCGAGGGCCTTCAGGTCCCGGGGCTCGGGGCCGGGGAGCAGGAGGTCGTGGAGCGCATGGCCTTCATCGACGACGCCCATATCGAGATCGAGGTCGAAGCGTCGCTGCCGGACGACTACGTGTCGCAGCAGGCCGAGCGCCTGAAACTCTACCGGGAACTCGACTCGACGAAGGACGAGGCGGCCCTGCAGGCCTTCGAGAGCCGTCTGGTGGACCGTTTCGGGCCGTTGCCGCGCGCCGCGAAGGAGCTGCTGAACGTGGTTCGGCTGCGCTGGGAGGCCATCCGCCTGGGCATGGAGCGCGTGAAGGTCAAGAACGGACTGATGATCGTGCACTTCGTGGGCGAGGAGCAGTCACCTTATTATAAAAGCGAAACCTTCATGACTTTGCTGCAGCGGGTTACGCGCCATCCCGACCGATTTGTGCTCAAACAGCACAATAATCGGCTGGCGATGACCGTTAGGAATGTCAGAGATGTGGAGGACGCCTGGAAAACGTTGCAGCAGCTTTGAATCTGATTGTTGACATAGGCAACACGCTCGTGAAACTCGCCGTATTCGAACAGGGGCGGCTGGTTTCACAGCGCAGTACGCATTGTCTTGAAGTTTCGGATTTCGAGCGGCTGCTGCAGGGTCGGCGTGCCGATCGGGCCATTGTGGAGTCGACGTGCGGCGATGCGGACGAAATCGTGGAGCTGGTGCGCGAATGGGCGGACCGGGTGCTGGAGTTTACGCCGCAGACCCCCGTTCCGATCGCCAATGCCTACCGCACGCCCGAGACGCTGGGGCGTGACCGCCTGGCGGCTGCCGTGGGTGCCGCGACGCTCTATCCGGGACGGAACGTGCTGATCGTGGACTTCGGGACTGCGGTGACGGTCGACCTGGTGACGGCCGACGGCACCTTCCGCGGAGGGTGCATCTCCCCGGGGATGCGGACGCGGTTCCGGGCGCTGCACGACTATACGGCACGGCTGCCGTTGTGCTCGGCCACCGAGCGCGAAGAGCTGCTGGGCAGCTCCACCGAAGAGGCCATCCGTTTGGGCGTGATGAACTCGCTGACCTTCGAAATCGAGGGCTATATGCAGCGCATGAGTGAAAAAATCGACGATTTATGCGTAATTTTCACCGGTGGGGACGCGAAATACTTTGCGAAAAGAATTAAAAACACGATATTTGCAAATTGTAATCTGGTCTTTTGCGGATTGGATCGAATTTTAGAGTACAATGCCAGTGAAGAACACCTTGATTAAACTTCTTGTCGCAGTGGCGGCGTTGTTTCCTGTCGCCGCCTCGGCCCAGACAAGCAGTATCAATGCCTTCTCGCCCTATACGATGTACGGAATCGGCGAAGTGAATACGCCCGGGACGCTTCCGATGCGTTCGATGGGCGGCGTGGGCGTGGCCATGCGCTCGACAGGGGTGGTGAACCTGCTCAATCCCGCAGGATTCAGCGCCGCACCGCAGAAGACCTTCCTCTTCAACTTCGGGCTCGAAGGACAGAACTACTACAATTCGCAGAAAGTGGCCGGTGAATCGAAACATACCGCCTACAATACGTTCAATTTCCACGACATCGCCTTCCAGATGCCGGTAACCAAGCGCCTGGGCCTGGGCTTCAGCCTCACGCCCTACAGCTCGGTGGGCTACCGCACGAAGTATTACCACGAGTACGACCCGACGGATCCGGTTTACGGCAACGTGGGCAACGTGCAGTACAACTACCAGGGCGAGGGCGACGTCACGGAGGTGAAACTCGGCCTGGGCTGGGAGGTCTTCAAGAACTTCTCGATCGGCGTGGCGGCCCAATACTACTGGGGCTCGATCGACCGGACGTTCGTGATGACCCCGACGGCGATCACCGGCGAAGGAACCTATGTCTCGACGGTCGGCAGCGACGTCTACAGCATTTCGAGCGTCAAGGGGCAGGTCGGCGTGCAGTGGAGCCCGATCCTGAACCAGAAGCGGATCCTGACCGTGGGCGCGGCGTTCGACTTCGGCGGGGACCTGAACCCCGAGGTGACCAAGCAACTCTACGTCGGCGACCTCTACAATACGACGGTCAAGGGCGACACGACGCATCTGAAACTGGTCCTGCCGCACCAACTGACCGTGGGCCTCTACTACCAGACCGCGAAGTGGTCCATGGGCGTGGATTACGTCTACCAGAACTGGGGCGGCCGCAACGCGGGCTACGAGATGACGGGCATCAGCGGTACGGGCGAAAACCGTTCGGCCTACCGGGTCGAGTACGTAAATACGAGTACGATCAAGATGGGTGTCGAGTACACTCCCAACCGATACGACATTCGTAACTTCCTGAAACGCTGGTCCTACCGGGCCGGATTCCGTTACGGGAGCTACAACCAGTCATTCAACGGCGACCGTCTGAGCCAGTGGGCAGTGACGGCCGGGATCGGTGTTCCGGTGAAGTTGTGGGCCGTTTCGGCCGTGGATGTGGGGATCGAGTACGGACGTCGCGGCTACAATGTCGCCGACCGGGTGGGCCTGGTGCGCCAGCAGTATTTCAAGATCGCCGTGGGCTTTACGCTCTTTGCGGGCCAGGAGAACGGGGAATACTGGTTCATGCGGCCGAAGTACGATTAGTCGAGGGGGCCCGGGGGCCGAGGGGCCTGAGCCGCACGAACCGAGGGGCCGGAGCCGCACGAACCGAAGGGCCGGGACCGCACGAACTGAAACAGCATAGTACGAAAACAACACCGATACAGGCAAACGACAATACACAAAAATTAATCTGACCGATGAAAAACGTAAAATTCCTGCTTTCCGCCGCATGTGCGCTTTTTGCATGCTCGGCGCTGGCTCAAGACTTCAGTGATCCGAAGTACGCGATCTGGGGTGACACGCCCGAAGAACGCCAGCAGAACATTCTGAACAGCAACTTCCTCAAGGAGTCGTGCGACAACAAGGACTACGATGCCGCGACACACTACCTGCAGGAGCTGCTGGCCAAGTGCCCGAAGGCCTCGGAGAATACCTTCGTCCGCGGGATCACGCTCTACAAGAACAAGATCAACCGTGCCAAGACGCTGGACGAGAAGAACATGTTTATCGATTCTCTGATGCTGATCTACGATCTTCGCAACGAGTATTTCGGAGATCATGCGAAGCGCGGTACGGCCTACATTCTCGACCGCAAGGCCCGGGAGTACCTGACCTACAAGCCGAACGACCGGAAGGGAATCCGCGAGACATTCCGCGCCGCCATCGAGGCGGGCGGTGACAATGCCGATCCGGAGACCGTGGTGGTTTATTTCTCGAACCTCTGCGACGATTACAAGAATACGGACGAGGTGATGCCCGACGAGGTGCTTGCGGAGTACGAGCGCCTGGAGCCGTTCTTTGCGAAGCATCCCGAGGCTGCGGAGTACAAGAGCCAGTTCGACGCTGCATTCGGACTGAGCGGCGCCGCCAGCTGCGAGAACCTCGAAAAACTCTACCGTGCGAAACTGGAGGCTGCACCCGATGACGAGGCGCTGCTGGCCCAGGCCGTGGGGATGATGTCGCGTGCGAAGTGCGACGGCGACTTCTACTTCTCGATCGCCGAGAAATACTACGAGATGAAACCCTCGTCGGAGACGGCGATGTTCCTGGCGCAGGCTTTCCAGAACAAGGGCGACTATGCCAAGGCCCAGACCTATCTGAACGAGGCGCTGGCCGTTGAGCAGGATGCAGCCGAGCGTCAGAAGCTGCTGGTCCGCATTGCGCTGGTGGGTCTGGTTGCAAACGACATTCCGAATGCCGCTTCGGCCGCGCGTCAGGCCCGGGATCTGAATCCCGAGGACGGCGTTCCCTACTTCGTGCTGGCTCAGTGCTATGCTTCGTCGGCAGCCGCTTGCGGCGGGTTTGCCGGACAGGCGACTTTCTGGGCCGCATACGACACGATGGCCAAGGCTGTAGAGCTGCTTCCGAGCGATTCGGAGTATCTGGAGCACGCCAAGACGTCGCTGAGCGCCTTCCGCAACCGTTTCCCGAGTTCGGAGGAGTGCTTCTTCAACGAGTTGCAGGAGGGAGCCCGTTACACGGTGAACTGCGGCACGGCCGCCGGCGTTTCGACGACGGTACGCCCCCGCTAACTCCTTCCCGAGCCGCTTTTCCATGGGGAAATGCATGACACGATACGCCAGGGTAGCACTCTCCGTTGCGGGGAGTGCTATCTTGCTGTTCTCGTGTTCGGGGGAGCCTGAGGATGCTTCGTCGTCGGCCGAGGAGGCGATGATGACGGAGTACAGCGAGCACCTGTCGATCATCAATTCGCAGAACGGACGCCGTTCCTACCACTTCGTCACGCCGCTGCTCGAAGGCTACACGCTGGCCCGGGAACCCTATCGGGAGTTCCGCAAGGGGATCAAGATCACGACCTACCAGGACGATTCGCTTTCGTCGGTGGACGCCGTGCTGACGGCCAACTACGCCATCTATTACGAGAAGCGGGAGTTGTGGGAGGCCAAGGGCAACGTCGTGGTGGAGAAATCCGACGGCAAGACGCTCTATACGCAGCAGCTGTTCTGGAATGCCCGCACGGGGAAGATCTATTCGAACGTGGATTCGAAGATCGTGCAGAATAACGGCCGCGACGTCTTCATCGGAGAGGGCTTCGAGTCGGACGAGGAGTTCAAGGACTGGCGTTTCCGCCGCATGAAGGGGCGGATGGAGGTGGAGATGAAGCAGGCTGCGGACTCCACGGCGGCGGATTCGACAGCCGTACGCCCGGCATCTGCAACAGCTACGGCGCCTGCGCCCACAGCGGCACCGACCCCCGTTGCAACCTCAGCCCCCGTTGCAACCTCGGCGGCCGCTGCGGTACCTGAACCTTCCGCGGCACCTGTTGCTGCCGGCCCTGCGGCTTCCCGATCCGAAGGTCTTTCTTCCCGGACGAGACCGGGTGCACAACCCGCTTCCGGGGCGCCTTCGACGGCAAAGTCCAGGCTCGCAAACCTGGAGCCGAAAAACGGCGTTCCCGAAACCAAAAAGTGACAGCCATGGTGACTTCCCTGATTCTGATTGTCGTCATGTTGTTGTTGTCGGCCTTCTTCTCGGGCATGGAGATCGCCTTCACGAGCAAGAATCGGCTCAAACTGGAGATCGACCGCAAGCAGAGCCGGATGTTCGACAGTATTGCGGAGGTTTTTTCACGCCATCCGGGTCAGTACATCACGACGATTCTCGTAGGCAACAACATCGCACTGGTGGTCTATTCGCTGGCAATGTCGATGCTGCTGCGCGGGATCTACGGCTCGCTGGGGTGGTCGAAATTGGCCCTCGAAGGTTCGGTGGCCATCGACACGGCGGTTTCGACGATCATCATCATCTTCTTTGCGGAGTTTCTGCCCAAGTCGGTCTTCCGCAACGACCCCAATTTCTACTACCGGGTGCTGGCTCCGGTGATCTATTTCTTCTACATCGTGCTCTATCCCGTTGCGCGTTTCACGACGCTGCTTTCGCACGGGATCCTGCGCCTGCTGGGCCGCAAGGTCGAGGAGAAGAATATCACGCCGAGTTTCGACCGGGAGGACCTTGCGGCGCTGCTCGACACGAACGGCCCGGAGCCTCATTCGGAACCGGACAACGAGTTGAAGATCTTTCAGAACGCGCTGGATTTCGCGGATCTTCGCGTGCGGGACTGCATGGTCCCGCGCGTGGATGTCGAGGCGGTGGACATCGACGATACGACGATCGGGCAGTTGACGGCGCGTTTCGTGGATTCGAAGTATTCGCGGATCTTCGTCTGGCGGAAGTCGATCGACAACATCATCGGCTATGTCAACTCGAAGAGCCTCTTCACGCGTCCGGCACAGATCGCCGACGTGATGATGGAGGTGAACTACGTCCCCGAGACAATGCCGCTGCAGTCGATGCTGGAGAACTTTATCAAGCACCGGTCGAACATCGCGGTGGTGATCGACGAGTTCGGCGGCACGGCGGGGATCATCTCGCTGGAGGACGTCCTGGAGCAGATTTTCGGCGAGATCGAGGATGAACATGACGTCCCGGATCTGGTGGAGAAACAGGTGGGGCCCGACGAATATGTCTTCTCGTGCCGTCTGGAGGTGAAATACCTGAACGAACGCTACGATCTGGGAATCGAGGAGAGCCGCGAGTACGATACGCTGGCGGGCTTCATCATTTATCATTACGAGGGAATCCCGGGCGCCGGGGAGACGGTTTCCATCGGGGATCTGCAGTTGCGGATTCTGCGCACGACGCGTTCGCGGATCGAGTTGGCTCGGGTGAAAAAAATGTAACGCAGACAGGAGCCTATTTGCGAATATTTTACTACCTTTGGCTGATCTTTCGAAACAATACGAAAAATTAACATTTATATGGCAAGTTTAAACACCTTACGTACCAAGTTCGGGGTAGTGCTTTCGATCATTATCGGACTGGCCCTCTTGGCCTTTATTCTCTCACTGAAAACCGAAATGGGTTTTACGGGCAATGATCCTCGTGTCGGCGTGATCAACGGCGAAAAGATCAACTATTCGGAGTATTACAACGAGTACGAGCGGATCAAGACGCAGAACAACGTGCAGGAGAGCGACGAACAGCAGTCTGCAATGCTGGCCAATGCGGTCTGGCAGTCGCTGATTACCCGTTATGTGCTGACTCCGGGTTTCGACCTGATGGGCCTGCGGGTGACGGATCCCGAGCGGATGGCGATGGTCAGCGGCCAGCAGCCTTCGCAGGCGTTCTACAACGCCTTTGCGGATCCCCGGACGGGCCAGTACAACGTGGAAGCCGTGAGCCAGTTCCTGGCCCAGGCCGAGACGAATTCCCAGGCTGCACAGGTTTGGGCTCAGCTCAACGAGCAGGCTCGTTTGGAGCGTGAGGCCCAGAAGTTCTTCGGACTGGTGAAGGGCGGCGTCTATGTCAATTCGCTGGAAGTGGCTCAGGGTGTCGAGGGTGCGAACAAGACCTTCTCGGGTAAATGGGCCGGAAAGAAGTATTCGTCGGTTCCCGATTCGCTCTTTACCGTTTCGACGGGAGACCTGAAGAACTACTACAACAGCCACAAGGATCAGTTCAAGCAGATACCGTCGCGGACGCTCTCGTACGTGGTGTTCGAGGTGTCGCCCACGGATGACGATCTGCTGGCTCTGGAGAAGAAGGCTGCGGAGGTCGGCGGGGAGTTCGCGGCTGCGGAGGATGTGAAGGCCTTCGTACGGGCCAACCGCAACGGCCGGATCGCCGAGAACTACGTAACGGCGGCCCAGCTCACCGATGAGGAGGGCAAGGCGCTGATGGCCGGGAAGATGTACGGCCCGGTTCTGAAGAACAACGAGTGGAGGATGGCCCGGGTGCTGGATACGAAGATGGCGCCCGATTCGGTGGGTATCCGCCATATCGTGCTGCCCTATACGCAGGAGACGCTGGCCGACAGCCTGCTGACGGCGCTGGAAAAGGGCGGTGATTTTGCAGCTGCAGCAGCCCGGTATTCGGTTTACGACGCGACGGCAGCCAATGGCGGCGAGGTGGGTGTGATGCCTTTCTCGGCCTTCACGGGCGAATTTGCCGAGGCGCTGGCCGGAGCGAAGAAGGGCGATATCGTGAAGATCGCTTCGGGTGACGCCATCCAGTTGATGCAGGTCTACCGGGCCGACAAGCCCACGAAACATATCCAGGTGGCGTCGATCACCTATCCGCTGGAGGCTTCGGCCGCCACGCGCCGCGACATCCACAACCAGGCGGGATCGTTCATGGTCAATGCCAAGGGCTCTTCGGAGGCCTTTGCCGATGCCGCTTCGGAAGCAGCCGTTACGCCGCGCGTTGCGACGCTGTCTCAGGGCGACCGCACGATCCGCGGTCTGGAGGATTCGCGTGACGTGGCCCGCTGGGCCTACGGTGCCGAGACGGGCGATGTCTCGGAGATCTTCACCGTCGGTAAGGACTATGTGATCGCCATGCTGACCGAGATCGACGACAACGACTACGCTTCGCTGGAGAAGGTGGCTTCGCAGGTCCGTGCCCAGGTGCTGCGCGACAAGAAATACGACTATATTGTGAAGGACCTTGCAGGTTCGACGCTGGCCGAGCAGGCTTCGAGCCTCGGTTCGGAGGTGGACGACTTCTCGGGCGTGACATTCGGGTCGTTCTATATCGACGGCATCGGCATGGAGCCCCGTCTGGTCGGCGCGATCGCCTCTTCGGAGCAGGGTGTGCTGTCGGCTCCCGTGAAGGGAATGTCGGGTGTGTATGTCTTCGAGGTCGGGGATGTGCAGACCGAGGAGAAGCAGACTGCCGAGGGTGAAAAGGTCCGTGCCCAGGCGATGGCCGAGGGTATGGCCCAGCAGTTCGCCTATCCGGCCATCCAGCAGATGGCCAAGATCCAGGATCTGCGCGGCGAGTACTTCTGACATCCGATTCAACGCAACAGGCGGGGAGGGATTTTAAGTCCCTCCCCGTTTTTTTGTGTCGGTTTGTCTCTGTTCAAGAGTGAGAAATCTGCCCGGAATGCTTTTGTGCCCCGACCTGCTTTGCCGTCTTGCGCCGCCCATGCCCCCGCCCGGGCAGACCGACCTGCCCCTCTCTCTTCCGGCTGCCCCGTTCATCGCTCCCCGCAATACGCATCGGTGACCGCTCCGTTGAAAACTTTTGCCCCGAGCGCAATAGTTGCCCGGGATTTGTTATCTTTGTAACAGCAAAACTTTTTTTCGCCATGAACAACTTCATCTATCAGAATCCTACCAAACTGGTTTTCGGGAAGGGCGAGATTGCCCGGCTCCCGGAACTCATTCCGGCCGACAAGCGCATCATGATCACCTTCGGGGGCGGCAGCGTCAAACGCAACGGGGTCTACGACCAGGTTGTGAAGGCCCTTTCGGGCCGAGACTTCATCGAGTTCTGGGGCATCGAGGCCAATCCTTCGATCGAGACCCTGCGCAAGGCGATTGCTTTGGGCAAGGAGAAGCGGGCCGACTTCCTGCTGGCCGTGGGCGGCGGGTCGGTGATCGACGGTACGAAACTCATCTCCGCAGGGCTGCTCTACGAAGGGGATGCCTGGGACCTGGTGCTCAAGGGAAGCTATACGAAGACGGTGCCGCTGGCTTCGGTGCTCACGATGGCCGCCACGGGCTCCGAAATGAACAGCGGGGCGGTGATTTCGCGTTACGAAACCAAGGAGAAATACGCCTTCTACAGCAACTATCCGGTCTTTTCGATCCTCGATCCGGAGACGCTCTACTCGCTGCCGAAGCGGCAGATCGCCTGCGGACTGGCCGATACGTTCGTGCATGTGCTGGAGCAGTACATGACCACGCCGGGACAGTCGCGGCTGATGGACCGCTGGGCCGAAGGGATCCTGCATACGGTGGTGGAGATTGCTCCGCGGGCGCTGGGGGACGAACGCGACTACGACACGATGTCGGAGTACATGCTCTCGGCGACACTGGCGCTGAACGACATGATCCGCATGGGCGTGACGCAGGACTGGGCGACGCACATGATCGGCCACGAGCTGACGGCGCTGCACGGGCTGACGCACGGCGCGACGCTGGCGATCGTGATCAACGGCACGCTGCGCACGCTGCGTGATCAGAAGCACGGCAAACTGTTGCAGTTCGGCGAGCGGATCTGGGGGATCACCGACGGTACGGACGAGGAGCGCATCGACCGGACGATAGCCCGGACCGAGGCGTTTTTCCGTTCGCTGGGGCTCTCGACGCGCCTCTCGGAGGAGGGGATCGGCGAGGCGACGATTGCGGAGATCGAGCGGCGTTTCACGGCTTCGGGCGTTCACCACGGCGAGGCCCGGAACGTCGACGGCCCGATGGCCCGCCGCATCCTGGAGGCCTGCCTCTGACCGGGCGGCGGAATTTTTCGGAGAGGTTGCAGCCTCTCCGAAAAATCGCTTTTTTAAGGGACGACTGTTTAGAGCCCGAGTCAAAAAGAGAGAAAATACGCTGGAAAACGTATTGAACCGCATCTGGCGTATTTCCTCTCTTCTTTGTATGTCAGTCTGTCAGAATTGATTTCCTGAAGGCGGAGTTTCTGTCAGTGTGACGTTGAATGTGACGTCGGTCCCGGCACTTACCGATACGTCAAATCCGACGATAATTGTTCCTGTATTGGGAGAATCCCATTCATATAGCGGATCAGTCGACCACGTATTGAGCGTAACTTCCGGATTGGCCTCGACGATCATATACATCGTTTTGCCATTTTGTTCCAGCTTGAAGCATGTGTCGCTGATTTTTGTCGGAACCGCAGGAGTCACCATAGCCCAGCGGAGACTCCCGTAGACGGCTGTGGTAACCTCGTCATGAATAACGAGGTCTTTGCTGTCGACTAACTTGATGGTCCTGGTGGCTGACTGCACATAATTATTTCCCAATGTACCCGACAGATCGACTTTTGCGCCCTGTTCTGTATTGGAATTGTAAGTTTCCAGAATATTGCACATATTGTCCACCTGGAATGGGCTTAAATCCATGGTCAGCGTATTGTGATAGTCGCTTCGGATGCGGAGGACTTTCGTCCAACGTTCGGAGTTCTGTACCATGCTCCACAGGTTGACACCAGCTTCTTCGACCTGCGTATAGCTTTGGCTGCCCAGATCCATGGCCCAACGGCATCCCAAAGCATCATAGACAAACGAACCGGCATCCATATGCCCGTGCCCTGTCCGAGCTTTTCCGGCCTTGATTCCCAAAAAACGGTCCGTCTCTCCGAGCGTCCAATCCTTATGAATCAGCACGACAGGAGTTGCGCCTTCTCCATGCCAGAATGTTCGTGTCGGTGCGGTAATTTTGTCCGTATCTACGGTTGTCGCATAGGAAAGGAGCATCGGGAGAAACTTCTCAGTTACATATTTTCCGTTGTTTAGCATGCGAATTTCGTTGTAAAGAAGAGACGGATCGTTCATCTTGCGGGCAAACCACCAGATCGGCAATAGCGGCTGCTCGTATTCTGAATTATCCGAGTAATTGAAAACCTTACCGTTAACTCCGACCATGTGCAGCATGTATTCGGCAGATTCTTTAAATCCCTGGATGTCGGATAGTCCGTTGTCGGTACCGAAGGCTTTCTCCAAAGCCGCAATCAATGCAACCTGGAGGTTGTTGCCGTAACACCAGTAACCGTATCCTTCGGGATAGTTGCCGTCCGGTCCGTATTCTGCCAGGGCGAACCGATTTGCGGCGACTGATCGTTCAAGAATATTGATGCATTCTTGATTCATGGATTCGTCATCACCATACAGGGCTATGGCTCCGAGTATTAATCCTCCGTTACAGATTGAGTTCCAGTTGTTCACCCGATCGATGAACTGATCGGTTTCGTCGTACGAGGTTTGGAATCCGAATTCCGTGATTGCCTTGCGTATCAAAATGCGCGTACTCTCCTGCAGGTCATTGTACAGCCAGTCGTATCCGAACGAAGCCGAAAGGACCAGTTCTGCCACGTCGAGATAATGCGAAGGATTCCAACTTGGAAAACTGCAGATGGCGATCAGATCTTCTTCCGCTTTGTTCAGATACCGGCTGTCTCCCGTCATCCGATAGGCGTATGCGAGATTCATGATATGCTTCTGTGCCAATGATGTCGTCAGCCGTTTCCCTACCATTTGGTAGGGAATAGCTTCCTCAGTCAGGTGCAGATCGCTTTGCGCGATTACATAGTCATGTATTTTTTTTAGATCGGGCGAAATCTCTATCGTCTTTTTGAGCGCTTCGAAATCCGATTCCGTCATTAGCAGACGGGGATGGTCGGTTAATTTGGAATAATCGAAGGTCGGGGTGTAATTGTCCCCTGTCCCTGGATCCGGATCAGGTGTCCCCGGATCGCTATTTTCACTACCCGAACCACATCCGCAGAGAAGCATTCCCGCGCATGCAATACTTATAAAGGTTCGGTACAGGTTACTTGTTTTTTTGGGTTGAGCCATAGTATTTTAATGCTTTAATGTTATCGGGGATCCGTTTCTGATAAAGTAACTGTAACGATGTTATATGGCGTGCCTCTTGTCCTTGAAAAGGTTGGGCGAAGTATGGTATACGCATATCCATCTCCCGATACCGTTATCGGATCTGTTGAACTGTTGCCATAACTTCGGAAATTCTGGTTTGTTCCCGGCCCGGTCGGTGGAACCGCGGATTGCATGCGGAGATAGAGTGTTTTTCCATCTTGATTCAATACCCATGTTGCATCATTGCCGGTAGCTTTGTTCGGACGAGTCACTTCAGCTCCCGTCACAAAACCATAATTAATAGTCAAACTGCCACCGGTACTTCGCCTGTATACACTGTCGATAATTACAATATCCGTATTGTTTACTAATTTGATCGTGCGCGTGATTTTGGCATTATTGTCCGATGCCGGGAAGTTGGTATCGTTGATACACCGTGAAAGATCGAGCACGGCCCCTCGTTCTGTAGGCGTGTCGATTATCGACTTGAGTGTGCAGGTGGCGTCTGACGAGCATTTGTTGTTGTCGCTGTGTCTCCATGTACTGTGATATGTACGTGTCGTCTCTTCGAAATCCGTCCAACGCACGGCATTGGCTCCATTGGTCCAGTAATCGGGCGCCGTTTCTTCGACGGTGTCGAAATCGATATGGCAGGGGTCGATTGCCCAACGGTTTTTGCCTATGTCGAAAACATATGATCCCGAGTCGTTATGGGCCATTTCCGTCGTGGGGGTACCTCCTTTGAAGGCCACGTAGCGATCGTTCTCATCATCTTCCCAACCCGAACGAATCATGACGACAGGAGTGACTCCGTCTCCTACATACATTGTCTGGGTCGGAGCCGTAACCGATGCGGCGTTGAAGTTCGAAGTGAATGCCATTACCATGGGAAGGAGCCGGTATTCCGCTTTTTCGGCAGCATAGTCGCCGTTTCTCAGCCGTTTCATTTCATTCCACAACAACGACGGATTATTTGTCTTTTCGGCGAAATACCACATGGGAATACGGATGGAGGGTTCTTCATGGTTGTCGCCATAGTTATAGATTTTGTTGCCGGGGCCTTCCATATGCAGCATGTAGTCGGCCGTTTCGAGAAATCCGGGGGTGGCGGAGAGTCCGTTATCCGTTCCGAATGCTTTTTCCAGTGAAGCGAGAAGCAGTACCTCGTAGGTGGTCCCGTATCCCCACGCTCCATATCCTTCCGGATACGCTCCGTCGGGGCCGTATGCTTCTATGGCTTGTTTGTTGTTGTTCAAGGCATTTTCGAGCACATCGCGGCACCGGGTCGGGTTGAACTCGAAAATGGCAATCGCTGCGAGGATGCGTGACGTATTGCAGACTGCATTCCAATAATTGCTTTTTTCCCGATATTGATCTCCATACAATGCTGCCTGATAGAACGTGATATAGGAGATGCGTTGTTCAATGAGAGATCGTAACTCTTCGGAGAGACCTTCATAGAGCCAGTCGTAACCTAAAGCAATGGCGGTGGATAGCTCACTCAAGTCGAGCATACAGTCCGGATGCCAGTCATCGAGGGCGCAAACGGCCTCCAATTCTGCCGTGGCACGTTCCAGATAGCGGGTATCCTCGGTCATTTGATATCCGTAGGCCAAATGGAATATACGGGCCAATGCCTGGCGTGCGGCATGAAGCAACCTGCCATAGCGGAGTTCATAGGATATGACTGGCTCCGAAAGGAACTTTTCGCATCGGGAGATGATGATTTCATGCAGCGTAGTCAATTCGTTGGAAGTCGCCAACCGTTCCTTGAGGGCTGCGAAATCGTTTGCATTCATCAATAGCCGAGGATGTTCCGTCAGACGGGTATAGTCGAAAATGCCTGTAGGAATGGTTGCTGTGGGATGGTGGAATTCAGTAGGAGTCGGGCGCCTCCAGTCGGGTTCTTCATCGTTGCACGAAGAGAACCCGCAGATCAAAAGTGCGCTCATAGCGTACATTGTCAATAATGATTTCATCGTATTTGAAATATTAATTGTTCGTTACCATACTCTGTTGCATCGTCTCGAATTTCCGATCTGTAAGCGGAAGTAGCCGTGCTGTCAATTTTGCATATTCACCGGGCTGCAAAGTCACTTCGAAACCGATACGGCAAGTATTCGGATTGGGCATGTCGTAGGCATGTGGAGGCTCGTTGGACCAGATTTTTAGCGCGAAATCCTTGGCTCCGCAATCAACTGTCAACAGACGGTGCTTGCCTTGGGACTCAAGCAAAATCTCTTTGTCATTCACAATTTTCGCACAAGCCGGAGTCGTGATAGACCATCGTACATGGGTTATCGAGTCGCCTGCTTTAAGTCGATCTATGACAATTAAATGCTTTTTTTTGTCTACCAATATTTTCCGTACAGCCGAATCCAGGTCGGGATGTAATACCTGTGTCAGATCGACCTCTGCGCCTTTGCATGATCGCGTCCTGAATGTTTTTACGATTGGTGCAAAACCTTTGACGAAATGCCGATGCCCGTTGGCTGTAATCGTGTTGTGCGAGAAGGGTCCGATACGGAAAACCTCCCAGCGTTCGCCCTCTTGACCCGAGTTCCAAAGGTCAACCCCTTTGCTTTCAAGAGTATAATACTCCTGTACACCAAGGTCCATGGCCCAACGGACGCCCTCGGCTTCGAAGATGAATGACCCGGCGTCCATGTGGGCATGACTTGTGGCTGCCGATCCTCCCTTGATTCCCAAATAGGTGTCGTTGGGTGAACTCCAACCTTCGCGGTAGATGTAAACTGGTGTTTTCCCCTCGTTGTACCAAAAATGACGCGAAGGGGCAGGTAACTGGTCAAGGCGGTACTGTGCTCCGAAAATCAACAGACACGGCAACAGTCGATCTTCAGCAAATGCTGCACCGTTTCGCATCTTGTATATTTCCGGCCACAATACGGCTGTATTGCCAGTTTTGCGGGCGAACCAAAAGAGCATCATGTGGCAATCGGCAATCGGCTCTGCATCTGAAAAATTGAAGCAGTTCCCGCTTGGAGCAGACATCATCTGCATAAATTCGGCTGATTCGAGAAATCCTGGAGCCGTTGATAGTCCTCCATCATGTCCGAACGCACTTTCCAACGCAGCAAGAAGCATCACCTGAAAACTGGTTCCATAGCCCCAGTAACCGTATCCTTCGGGATAGCCTCCCTGGGGGGCATAACTCGCCAGGGCGATAGGATTGGTCTTCATACAACGTTCAATGATGGATTGGGCTGTCTCGGGACAATCCTCGTAAATAGCCAGGGCCCCGTAGACCAGCCCTCCGTTGCATACCTGATTCCAATTGGTTGCAGAAGAATAAAACCAGGCCTGTCGGGAATTCGATGTCGGGGCAAATCCCTTGTCGATAATGGCTTGCCGGACAGTCTCACGCGTGGCAGGTGAGAGCTGATCATACAACCAGTCGTATCCGATAGCCAAAGCCATGGTCATTTCTCCCACATCTAAAAAATGGGAGGGGTTCCAGTCTATGAATTGGCTTGCAGCAAGCATCTCTTGCTCGGCTCGCCGGGCGTACCGTTTATCTCCAACCATGCGATAGGCATAAGAGAGATAGAAGATACGCTTCAAGGCAGTCCGGGAAACCGCGAGTAGCCGTTTCCCCTCCTTGATCCGTTGGACGGGCGGTTCCAAAAGGAATGTGGAACAGTCGGCAAGAATTCGCTCGTGGACTTTCTGCATGTCCGGATTCCCCCGAAGGTGCTTTTGCAGGATTTGTTCTTCACCTTTGCGCAAAAGCAATCGAGGATGCGGCGTAATCGAAGAATAGTCAAACGTCGCACACCAGGCCGAAGCCGTGCAGCATAGAGAGAATATAAGAATTAAGATTTTCATGATTCCTTTTCTCTAATTGTAATGGTCTGGATTTTCGTCCTGCCATTCGTTCACTCCATCGCGTATTCTGTTCCGGAACGTCAGCGTATCCTGTACATAGGTTGATGTCCCATCCTTATTGTCGTACTTGTAGTTGAGGAAGATCTTGCGATCTTGCAACAAACGGGCCTGGTTGAAATGGCTGCCTTTGTCGAAAGGTTCGATTGTGAGACTTCCGTCCGCAGACGAGACTTCTATTTCGCCGTGTTCGTGCTGTACGAGGCGCAGTGATCCGCTTCCGTTGCCCAGCCGATTGGTTGTCAGCGCTAATGGAGCATCGGTTGTCAATGTATAGATGGCGTTTTCGTCTTGAGGAATCGTCGTGGGATAAACATCCGTGGAAATCACTTCATTTGTGGTATTGTCCCGGATGGTGGTGACACCTCCATGATAGTAGTTGCCGAAGAGCATGTTTTCGTATTTCACAGCGATGACTGCGAAACTTTTGGACAATAGCACGGTGTCTGCGTCAGCGTGTTCGATGCGGAATCCGAATGCGTAGTAAGGAGTTTTTGTTACGGGGTCGGAGAGAAAGGCAACTGAATCGGCTTTTACTGTTACAGTTCCCGTATGCCAACCTTTGGGAATGGTCATTCGTTCCGTATTGCTCAAGAGGTAGTAGTCTGTAGGCATCACAGCGATTTCGCTGAGATTCAAGCTGCTGAACAGATTGGTCACATATGCCGCACTGAGATCTCCGGCCGGCGCATTCCCATACATGCCGTCTATTGCCGTAAATGAGGTGCCTTCTACGTTGATACCTTCCTCTTCATCAAAGGTATCGCTGAATTCAATCAGATCTCCGTTGACCAGATTGTCATCTATCCGGAAATAGACCTCCCGATCCTGCGTGTTGTCGATTACACCTGCCAATACGGCTCCGATCTGAAAACTCATCCCTTCTCCCACGATGAAACTTCGCACATCATATTGATAGGCGATATATATGCCGGAAGAATGCCCGGAGGCATTTTTGTAATCTTGGACATAGTCATCGTAACATCCCGAAGACAATATCGATAGAGAAAGAATCATTAGTAATTTTTTCATCGGTATACTTTTTTGAGGGTTATCATTTATCTCCAGGTTTCCCAACCTTCATTTTGAAGCAGATTGGGCGCTCTCCGAACTTCCGTATAAGGAAGCGGTAGATAAATTGAATTGAAACTACGGCTTTCGACTCGAGCCGTTGAGTATTGGAATGTGTCGTCGTCGCTTTTGGTGATGACCACTTTGTCGATTCGGACATTCAGGTCACTGAGTTGGGTAGCCCAGCGCCGAAGATCATAGGCCCGCGAACCTTCCAGGCAAGTTTCCAGACGGCGCTCATTGCGAATCAGTTCCCTGAAAGCCGTAGGGTTGCTTGCGCACTCATCCAAATATGGATCGGACCCACCTGCTCCGATTCCAGGAGTGCCATCCGTTGTTGTGCGACTGCGAATGGTTGCGATAGCTTCTTTGGGAGACAGCCTGAATTGGCGGCCTCTCATCAATTCGTGGATTTCGCTTTCGTCTGAAGCTGTAGTAATCTCGAATGCCGCGGTTGGACCGCTAATCTGGTTGGCAGCCTCTGCAAAGATTAACAGCATATTGGTCCATCGTATATAAAAAATACATTTCGGGGCCGTTTCAACATTGTTGTCGGATTTATTCCAGTTCATATAAACATATTTCTTAAAATAATATCCGGTTCTCGAGTTGTAAGATAATCCAGCCTCGTCCTTGCCTCCTGTATAGGTTTCAAAGGTGTACATGACCTCCCCGTTTGTTCCGCGTTTAGCTTCGGCTCCGTTATAGAATACCGTGGCATAAAAGCGGGGGTCCCTGTTCGCATATGGATTGTTCTCATCGTATCCGCTGTTGATATGGTCGATCGGGTATCCGTTGGCCATCGGAAAGGCATCCACTAAAGATTGGGATGGGCCGATGGCTCCGTACCCTTGGAATCCATTGGGATAAAAATTGCGTTCGATGGTTTCGTCGTCGGTTACATAGCGCGACGGGAAGATGATTTCAGGACTATTGGGGTCTGTCCATTGAAATCCGTCTTCGAGATTGAGGCCATAGGCGCTTCCCTCTACGTCTCGTTTGTACATGAGGACTTTAGCCGCCGATTCCGCAGCCTTTCGCCAGGCCGTTACTCTGTCGTTCGTATCCGGGTTATAGTTGGGGCTGGCCCACATCAGATACGTCATGGCTTTAAGCGCTTCCATGGAGATGGCGTCAAACGCCTTGTAGCGGATAGAGCCTACCACCTCGATGTTTTGTACGAGATCTTCTGTTACGAAATTGCGATTGGCAAGGGGCAAGTACTTATAGGCCGAATCACAATCGGCGATAATCTGATTTACACACTCTTTATAGGTGTTTCGCCTGAGAGTCTGTGGTTCCATGTTATCAACCTCTACCGGATCGGTAATGATCGGGAATCCTAAATACTCCCCGTTCGTAGCCTTGCCGCCGAACTTGCGTAACAGGTCGTATTGAAACCAGGCACGCAGGGCAAAAGCATCTCCTTTCAAACACCTGCGGAGCAGGCTGTCCGATTGCCGGTCTATCAGATAACGGGTGTTGAACCCGAGGTCATCCTTCAGGAAACGGTTGGCGTAATAAATACCTCGATAATTACGATTCCAGAACGAAATGAACGGATCGGAGCCTGGAACTGTGGTTCCTAACGAAAATCTGCTCAAGTCATTGTCTCCATTGGTATAGGCTGCATCGTCGGTTATGCAGTCCAGACCGATGAATTCCTGATCTGTATAACTGCTGGGCAACAAGGTGTACCCTTTTGTTATGAATCCGCGAATAATTGACGGATATTCGGTATAGTTGTTTTCATCGTAATATCCGTTGGGCAATGGATTGAGAAAGTCCGAACATCCGACCAGCAGAATCGATGCAATGAGAGCTGATGATATCTTTTTCATGGTATTAGGCTTTTAGAACGTGATTTTGATGCCTCCAGTGAAGGTTCGGAATAGAGGATAGGTCGTAACACCGGCATCAACCGATTCTGGATCAACATACTTGATTTTGGTGAAAGTCACGAGATTGGCTCCGCGAAGAAAGATTCGAAGACCTTTAATCCCGATTTTGTTGCTTTTTTTCAGCGGTGCGTTAAATCCGAGTTCTATGTTCTGAATCTTGAAATACCCTCCGTCGCGTAACCAAAAGCGAGAAACGAGATAATAGTTGGTAGCCCGAGTGTAGGTCAACCGTGGATATTCTCCGCCGACGTTATCCCGTACGAAGTGCGAATAGTTGTCGTCGCCCCAACCGTTGCGGAAATAGGCATTGGTTAACGGGATGTCGCAGAATGCACGCCCCGTGCCGACCACTGTCAGATCCAGCCATTTGTAGCGCATATAGAGATTAATGGAATAGAACAATTTGGGGATCGTATTGCCGATGACCGTATTATCGTTGTCGTCAACTTGTCCGTCGTTATTCAGGTCTGCATACATTTGAAGACGTTGGCTGGTCTCATCTTCCGAATTGTACGGACCTTTATAGACATATCCCCAATAGTCACCTTCGAGAGTTTCCGTTTGGCGTTGATAGTCATAGGTATATATCTCGTCCAGTTTCAGGTACTTCGCTTCCTGGAACGTCGCGCTTCCGCCGATAGCGTAATGGAAATCGCCGAACTGGTTTTGGTAACGAACGCCGATTTCTCCTCCGTAGTAACGCATCGAATTGTAGTTCTCGTACAATTGAGTTTCACCTAAACCGTAAGAGTATGGAATGGTGCCGGTCATTTCGGTGATGATGCCTTCACGCTTGATATTGTAATAGTTTAATTCCAGAGAGAGATGATTGTTGAACAGGACTGCATCCAGTCCAGCGTTAAATTCCTTACGTTTCTCCCATGTCAAAGTCGGATTTGCCAACCTCTGTAAGGTGGTTCTGGGTACGGTTTCAGTTCCGGTTCCGAACCAGGTCGATCCTCCTCCGGTGTAAGGGCCGAAAGTGAAATTACCGTTCTTCACATAGATGCTTTCATGCAACGTTTCATCTCCGTAGCTTTCATAGCCGATAACCCCGTATTGACCGCGGAGTTTAAGCAGGTTAATCCACTTTACTCGATCCATGAAATTCTCATTGGAGACGACCCAGCTTATTCCTACTGATGGAAATAGATCATAGCGATATCCACGGCGGAACATCGAGGACCCGGAGTAGTTCAGTACACCTTGGAATATGTAACGATCGTCATAAGAATAAGACGCCGTGAAAATACCGTTTTGCTGTTTTTCGTAGTTTTCGTTCCCCTTTGTTACCGAATTGGCCAGGTAATAGGTTGCGGATGCGTTTACGGCATGTTTGTTTTTTTCAAAATCGTAGACCAGATGTTCGAACAGGTTTAGACTTTGTCGATGGAAGTCCGTCAATTTGGTCTTACCCGAAGCGCGGGCCCCGGTGTGAGAGGAGAGTGATACAATACCTTGATCGCGGTTCCAGACGTAGGCCAGATAGTCGGGAGACTTTCCGATTCGTGTCATCAGGTAAGAGTTCAGATTGAGGAACGTATAGGACTTCAATCCTTTGACTAACCATGAAAAGTCGTATTTCACCGTCGCGTTGATCATGCCTGTACGGCCACGATTGGTGAACGATCCCGTTTCTGTGAGGGCAGCTATCGGGTTGTCGGAATAAGCATTGCTTACTCCCCAAATGGTGCGTCCTTCCAGATTATCCAGGATGGTTTCGCTTCCGTCGGGAACCTCCAGGTCGCTGTTTTCATCGGAGTATGTACCCAATCGTACCGGAAATGCCACGGGAGGGATTGTCCGCAGATGATTCATTACCGAAGTGAATACCGTGCTTCCGGTTGAGGATGAATACCTTGGTGACCGGCGGATGGTCAGTCCCGCGTAGAAAGAGACATTCGCTTCCAGGTTTTTCGTGATGCGGGCATCGATACTTGATCGTACGTTCAGCCTGTTGTAGTCGGATACAGGTCCGATCTTGTAAAGATCGCCTTCGCCTGCATAACCGATGTATGCATTGTAGCGTACGCTTTTACCCCCGCCATTGATCATCACGTTGGCCCGAGCGAAAGGTTTGGTATCTTTGAGCATCATCGAACGGAAATCGGCGCTGGGATAATAATAATCATCGGGATTGTTTTCCGCGAAACGGGCGATGGCCTCTGTGCTGTAAAGGGCGGGACGCCTGCTGGCAGTACGGGCTTGATTGTTCAGTTCCGCATAATCCGCACCGTTGCACCATTCGGGAAAGCGGTCGGTGAAACTGACTCCGCTTTCGAAGTTGACTTCGATTGTCCGTGAGTTGGGGCGGCCATGCTTGGTCCGGACATAAAGAACTCCTCCGGTGGCATCGGGACCGAACATGGCTTTGGATACCACGTCATTGAGCAACGTGATGGATTCGATTTCTCCAGGATCGAGTTGTATTTGTGTCGGAGAGACAGGGACATCGTCGACGATCAGACCGATGGACTGACCTCGCGACCGGAGATTGACGCTTCCGTTTCCTGTCGGATAGATCTCAGGATTTCCGTCCGTTTCGGTTACTTCCAACCCGGTAATCAATCCGGTGAGCATGTTGCGGAAATCGATGGCCGGATATTTCAGGTCATCCGAGGTCAGTGATCTGGCGCTGCCGGTATTGCGCAACCGTCGGATATCTCCCCAGAACGGAAGAGCTACGATGCTGTCCTGCTCGGTTTTGTTTTCTTGGGGAAGGGCAGGTTCTTCGGCGAGAGTGGATATCGGGAAAAGAAGGCTCACACTCAATATTGCCGGTATGTATATATGTATGTGTTTGATCTTCATAAATATCGGGCTGAATTGCGATATTACCACATTTCGTTGTTGACGAAATTTGTCATTTTATTGGCTTCCGAAGTTGGGAACGGGATATAATACATCGCCGATTTCCAGGTAGCCTGTCTGTTGTCGTTCAGAGGCCGACGGGTATATATCTTGCCATTGGGATATTCGGAACTGACATCGGTCTTTTCGATATACATACCCATCTGTGTGGCAGTCATGGTTGTTGGGGCTGTCATCCAGCGCCGACTGTCGAAATAGTAATGGTGCCCTTCAAAAGCGAGCTCCACGTTGCGCTCGTTACGGATCCTGTCACGGAGCAGGGTTGGGTCGCTGGAGTATTCTGCTCGGACATCTGGCATGCCGGCCCGATTCCGAACCATGTTTACGGCTTCGAGAGCGGTTAGAGACAATCCTCCGGCAGTTCCTTCGGGCCCATAGGCTTCGTTGACCGCTTCGGCGTAGTTCAGATAAAGTTCGGCCATGCGGATCAGCGGATCGGTAATTGCGTGACGGGGCCCGGACGTCCCATAGTGGCCATCCCACCATTTAAGCTGGTAGTAGCCCGTATTGGTATAGCCGTCGCTTTCTCTCGATCCCCAAGGGATTCCGAATGTCCGTCCCCGACCGTTTAACTGGGTGGTAGGCCACGTCCCGGTATTTGGGTCGTAGTGGATATTGACCCCGTCGGGGGCTCCGGCGACAACGGCTCCGTCGTAAAGAATAGTCTTGTAAAAACGAGGGTCGCGATTGTTGTAGGGATCCTGTTCGTTGTAGGCACCTGCCGCCTGTGCAATATCCCGATCCGACTCGGTGTTGAGGGGATAGCCATTGGCAGTTTCGAACATGTCGACGCAATTCTGGGTCGGGCATGTCCCGCTTGCTGCGGAGTGCCCTCCTTGCGGTTCGGCCAGCAGTGCGCAAAGGAATTCGTTGTTGTTGAGCATGCGGTCGGAACGATTCCATGCCCAGATTTGTTCATTGGTATAAGTTACACCATAGTAGTTGTTATTCCAATTTGAGAAATCCAGCATCGCATAACCCCATTCCTCAGCAATGGCGATTGCCTCTCCACAGGCGGTAGCTGCATCAGCCCAGCTGACGGCCCCGTTATTGTTTAATGGACTGGCTGCATATAGTAGGGCTCTTGCTTTCAATGCTTTGGCTGCTACGCCATTCGGAAATAGCATCTCGTTGCTGGACAAATGGCCCGCTTCGCCTGGGCGACCGTCGCGACGCATTTTGCCGGCTTGCCGGAGTAATTCGTAGGCTGTATCGTAATCTTCTGCGCAGCGGCGTAGAGTTTCGGCAGCCGGGAGCCGGGTGAGATCCCATTCGTCGTCTTCACCGAGTGAGTGATCCAAATATGGCATCCCTCCGAAATAACGTACCAACACGAAATGAGCATAGGCTCGAATGAAATAAGCCTGACCTAACAGGTCGTTTTTGTCCTCGTCGGAGGTGTTGCGCAAACGGTCGATATTTTCGATGGTGCGGTTGCAGATGCGAATGATCTGGAACATGGATTTGGATATGGGACTTCTGCTTCTCTCGATAGTCAGGTATGATATGATACGATCTCCCATAGTCCCTCGCTTGATATTCTGAGAAGTTATCAGACGTCCGGCATCGGCCATATCGGTATACTGATAGAATGAAGCCCGGGCTGTGTAAATATCGGCCTGGAGAGGAAATCCCAGTGTTAGATTCACATCATAATCGCTCTCCGTTCCGTAATATACCACATTGAAATAGGCTTTGAAATTCTTGTAGGAGGAGAAGATATCTTCTTCGTCTATGCCTAATTCGGGATCAACATCGAGATAGTTACACGAATTCAAGCCGAACAGGGAACAGAATAATATGACAATATATTTTCTCATAATCTTTGTCGTTTAGAATCCTATCTTGATACCCAGCTTCAAAGTTGTCATCATCGGATAGTATCCGGATGCAATGGACGTCCGCTGGGGGTCGTGTTCGATCAGATTGGTGAACGTGTAGACGTTATTTGCTGTCATATAAATGCTGAGAGAGTTGATTCCCAGTGCTTTCTTTAGTTTTTCGCGATTGAACGTGTAGGAAGCATAGATTTCCTTTAACGTCAGATAGTCGGCTTTGCGCCATGTGCGGTCGGGAATCTGGACGTCGTAGCCGTTGGTCGAGCTCCCTCCTCCCCATTCGTAGAGCGCATTCGGGTCGCCGTAAAACAGGTTGTTATGCGAAGCATTGGGATTGTCCGGGCGCCAATAATCGAGTTGAGACTTGTTGACCACCAGGTCATTGTGGTTGAACTCCATTTCGAAGTTGCGGTTGTATTCAACGTATTTGCCTTTGTTGCCGTAAAAAAGTACGTTGAATTCAAATCCCTTATAGCTCAATCCTGCGTGGAACGAATAGACGACAGGAGGCCATTGACATCCTTCTATATAGTGCAAATCGTCAGAATCCAGTTTCCCGTCGAACTTGTAATCCAGGTATTTGTAGGTGCCGGGGAAGATATGTGACCAATTGCTTGTATAACTGGGGTAGTTGTGAATGTCGTCTACTGAAGTATAATAACCCGAGTCTACTAAATTCGTTCCGAGGCGGGCTCCTTTGTAGCTGGTGCCTGCGTATTTCTGATAGTCGGGTGCATAGAGGGCGTCCTCATAGTTGACAATCCGGTTTTCGTTGAGTCCGATCATGGCCCCGAAATCATAACGAAGCCCGGATCGGGTTTTGCGGCTGAACCCGAGTTCAATATCGATACCGTGCTTTTTCATTTCGCCTCGGTTGACGTTTTTGTAGTCGGTGCCAACCAACATGGTGACCTGTGGTGCAATGAGCATGTCTTTACGGCGTTCGTCAAACAGATCGACTGTTAATGTGATCATGTTGTCAAACCATCCCATTTCAATTCCCAGGTCCCGTTTGCGGGCTGTTTCCCACCTTGCGTTGGAGTTTGCTGCGTCATCTTCATAGAGGAGACCTCCTCGGCTGGTGTAGCTGCTATAGTATAGCCAGCGTTCGTCGGCGCTGTCGCTTCCCACAATACCATCTGAATAGCGGATCTTCATCAGATTCCACCATGGCATCGAGTGCTTCCAAAAACCCTCCTGCGATATGACGTAACCGACTGCTGCCGAAGGGAACACACCGTACCGATTGCTTGGCGAGAACTGTTCTGATCCCGTATAGCCGACGTTGGCCTCAAAGAGATACTTGTTTTTATAAGCGTAAGTCACTCGGCCGACCAATCCTTGAGTCCGGTAGGGGAAATTTGAGTTGGTATTGCGTTCCCGTTGTTGAAATAGTGCCAGTCCGGTCACATGATGATCCTGTCCAAAGGTGCGGGCGTAGTTGAGCGATGCCTCCCAATAAAAAATCGTATAGTAGGTGCCGCTCATCCCACCCTGCGTCACGGCATAAGGTTCTTCTTCGTAAACACTTGAAGTTGTCGTGTTCCGCACCCAGGGATTTCCATCCTGATTGTCGTAACGGTCCCAGTCGATGTAAAAAACTGAATAACTTTGGTTGGCCTGTTGTGAAATACGGCCGTAGTAGGTACTCAATGAGGCTTTCGCATTGATGGAGAGCCCTTCGGTGATGAAGTCGAGTTTTTGATCGAGAATGAGGTCTGTATAAAGTGTATTGGTGGTCGTTTGTTCAAATGAGGCGTCGTTCAGATAAGTGTAGGGATTCCGATAGTACGATCCTCTGTTTGCCGCTAAGCGGGGTTCGTTCGCGTCAGGGTAGTCCGTGTCGGGGATCTCCTCTAATGCCCAAGCGGGGTAATAGGCATTGAATGACATGGGCGAAGCTGTGTAGATACTGTTGAACAGCGTGCTGACCGAAACACCGTCGGGCTGTTGCCGGATGCCCAAGGTCCCTCCGACCTTGAGTGAAAGAGAGGTCGACTTGGTTACGGTGAAATCCAAATTCGTGCGGTAGTTGATCTTGTCGTAACGGAATGTGGAATTACCCCAATCGCTGAATCGCTTGGCGATGGAGCCTTCATGGGCATAGCTGAAATTCATGAAATATTTTACCCAGTCGTTTCCTCCCGAGATATTGAAGTTGGCATTGACGGTAGGCGATATCTTTTTAACCAGAAGATCGAACCAGTCATTATCGGGATAGCGGAGTGAATTGACACGCGAAGATGGGTTCCGATATTCTGCCAGCTCTTTCTCGGAAAAGAGGCTGGAGAACATGCCGACATTTTTGTAAGCCACATTGGCCATCAGAGCAGTCTGATAGGAGCTGATGTGGTCCGGAACATTGGTGGGTATGTCCATTCCATAATTTACCGACAGGTTCATCTTTGGACGGCCGATTGACCCCGTACGGGTCGTTACGATGATTACGCCGTTTGCCCCTTTGGCTCCGAAAACGGCCGTGGCTGAAGCGTCTTTCAATACGGAGATGGTGCGAACTTCGTTCGGATCGAGTTCTGAAAAGGAGCGTTCCATGCCGTCTACGAGGATCAGCGGCTCCGATCCGTTCCAGCTCGAAAGCCCTCGGATATAGATTGTCGCGTCGTTATTTCCCGGTTGTCCGCTGGTCTGATAGGTTAATACGCCTGGGAGCTTGCCTGCGATGGCATTGGTAATATTGACGGTTCCCGAATTAACCAGTTCTTCCGTATGGACCTGGGAAATGGCTCCAACTACGGATTCCTTGCGTTGCACCCCATATCCGACAACTACGACATCTTCGATATCGGTTGCTTCTTCATACAGAGTTACCTGTAATTGAGTCTCTTTGGTGATTTTATACTCTCGGTTCTGATAGCCGATGAATTGAACGAGCAGAATGCTCCCCCGCGGAACCGAGAAATTGAATCGGCCGTTTTGATCGGCCATAACTCCGCCCAAGTCGTTTCTGTCTTTGACAGTTATGGTTGCCCCGAGCATCGGGTTTCCCTCATCATCGAGAACGATACCTGACACAGGTATGTCGGTTTCGGTGTTTTTTGGGTCGTGGGGATTTCCTGTATTTTTCGATAAAGTAATACGTAGGTTGCGCTCGGTGGAAATCCGGATTTCTTGTGATGTATATCCAGATGCGGAAATTAAAATAGTGGTTCCAGGTGCTGCGGATAGTTCAAAACTCCCTTCAGCACTGGTTGTTACGGTTTGGGAAAATACCCCCCCCCTTGCGGAAACCGAAGCCCCTTGAATGGGCTTGCCTTCTTCGTCAAGTACGATTCCGGTAACTATGGACGAATTTTGGGCAAATGCAGATGGGGAGCCAAACACCAAGCCGCATAATAATATTGACATAAGAACAACGATACCTTTTGGGAGTACTTGCCGCTCTTCCGTCAAAGTGTTGGTATTTTTCATAGGTATAGTTTTAAGGTTGTTAGGTTCAAGAGCGATTGGGATCACGAAGAATCCGATGGAAGTATGACAATCTCGACAAGAGTTGGCAACTCTGCCGCACCCCGAATGGAATATATACAGGAAAAAAGATAATACTCCGCCACGATCGGTTTGAACCGTGGCCCGGCATCTTTGCTCTCGCACAAGTTGGACAATAACTCTTCGATGCTCGGTTTTCGGGAAGAGTAGATTTTGCTGGGTTAGGCTTAAGGCGTGTGAATTAATTTTAGGTCATAAGCTTGTTTGTTAGTGAGGTTATACGCTATAATCGATTGTGTTAGGTGTGTTTCTTGTCTTTTATTTTTCTGACGATTTCCTTATAATAAGTTGGGGTTTTAATACGATATCCTTTACCTTACGGTCTGCAATCGGCAGATTCATTTGCTCCAATAGCATTTTTGCCACTTCGATACCCATTTCTACATTTCGTTGATCTACAGATGAAAGCATCGGATCAACGAATTCGTCGAATAGTTCGTTGCCGAATCCAACAACTGCAATGTCCTCCGGTATTTTTATGTTGTTGTTTTTTAGTGATTTGAATAGCCCCATGGCAGAATTGTCACTTGATGAAAATACGGCATCGGGACGTTCGTCGAGAGGTAGCGATAAAATCTGCTCTGCCGCTTTTGTCCCGGCTTCTAACGTGATACCGCATTGATAAACCAACTGTTCGCTTATGGGGATTCCTGCTTCTTTGAGGGCTTGTACATATCCCATCTGGCGTTGTTGATAAACACTGATGCCTTGAGGCCCGGCCAAATGTGCTATACGTTTACAACCTCTGTCTATCATGTGTTTCACAGCATCATAGGCGCCGGCATAGTCGTCAATTCGTACACTATTGACATGACGGAACAAAGGAATGCGATCGAAAAAAACGATAGGCATACCTTTTTCTATGGCCTGGTCAAAATGCTGATAGTCGATTGTATCGGCAGCAAGTGAAATGGCAAGCCCGTCGACTTTTTGCATCATTGCCTGCAGAACCTGTTTTTCCTTCTCCCATAATTCGTGTGATTGCGCAACCAGTACACTGTAGCCGGCTTCATTAACTACATTTTCGATACTTTCAATCAGAAGGGAAAAGAATGAACGGCCTATGCGGGGCACGATGACTCCAATTACCCGGCCTTTTCCTGTTCGGAGTTGACTGGCTGCCAAATTCGGCTGGAATCCACGCTCTTTGGCCAATGACCACACCTTTTCCTTCATTTTCCGGCTGATCCGCGGATGATCCTGGAATGCTCTGGAAACTGTTGATGCCGTGGTGCTCAACTCCTTTGCAAGGTCGTATATTGTGATGTTGTTATTCATTGAATCTGGTGATAAATATTGTGAAAAAGCAGGTGTGTCGGAAAAGTTTTTTGTTCGCTTTTGACAAATATATATATTTTTTTTATATTTGTGCAATCGATTGTGTTTTTTGGTGCTAATTTTTCCCAAGTATTTAAATCTAAAAGCAGAAATCATGGAGCGAATTATAATTTTAGCTTATTTTTTATTAGCACCTTCTCTGATGTTGAAGGCCGCGCAACCCTTCTCTGGCGAAATGAATCCCGATGCTGTCCGCACGGTTTGCAATGCTGTCGCAACATGGCAAATGGATAATTTCGAAAAGGTCAAACGGAATAATCTCAGTTGGGTCAACGGCGCGCTTTATCGGGGAATGATCGAATGGGCCAATTTGGAGAATAATCAGGAAATATTCGATTTTCTCATGAATATCGGAAAGAAAAATCGGTGGGCTATGCCTTCCCGAGTCTATCACGCCGATGATATCTGCGTCGGGCAGGCTTTCATTGAGATGTATCGTAAATATAAGGACCGGAGGATGCTCCAGCCTGTTATGGAGCGTGCTTTTTATGTGGCTTCTCATCCGTCGTCCGCTCCGATGTCGAAAGCGGATGAGAAAGGGAAGGATGAACGCTGGTCGTGGAGCGATGCTTTGTTTATGGCAGCCCCGGTCTATGCCGCTTTATATGCTATTACGGGGGAACAAATCTATTTTGATTACATGGACAGTGAATTCCGCATCAGTACGGATTCGCTTTATGATAAGAAAGAACATTTGTATTATAGGGACTGTATGCGCATTCCATTGCGCGAGCCGAATGGAGCCAAACAGTTCTGGGGTCGTGGTAATGGCTGGGTATTTGCCGCTATCCCGCTTATTTTGGAAAATTTGCCCGCTGACCACCCCTCACGCGGTTACTATATTGAGATCTTTTGCCAAATGGCTGAAAGAGTGGTTGACACACAGGATCGTTCCGGCTCGTGGCATGCAAGTTTGCTTGATCCTGCCACGTATCCCGACCCTGAAAACAGCGTTTCCGCTTTCTTTTGTTACGGATTGGGCTGGGGACTCCGAACCGGGATCCTTTCCGGAAAGAAATATGAACGTGCTCTTGAGCGCGGATGGGAATCGCTTATCAGTTATGTTCATGCAGACGGCAAGTTGGGATATGTTCAGCCCATTGGCAATGCACCTCGGAAAGCAGGAGCCGATTCGACTGAGGCTTATGGCGTCGGCGGACTGTTGCTGGCCGGAAGTGAAATCATCCGTTTGAAGCAGGAATAGGGATGGGTGCGTAAATGCGTAAAATCGATAATTGAATTTGATATGAGAAAGATAAAAGTTCTTTTTTTGCTTGGGGCGCTGTTTTGTGGAATATCACTTGTTGCGCAACCGTTAAACAATAAAAAAATCAATGGATATCGAGGGATTTGGTTTACATTGGGCCAGGAAAGCGAGTATGGATACAAGTATTCTGGCGGATTGGGAACCTATACGGTCAAGCATAATCCATTGGCTGTTTACGCTCCGGAAGTAGACCGTACTTTTTTCGTATATGGAGGGACGACGGAAGCCAAGGAACGTCATTTGCTCTGTATGATAGGTTGTTATGATCATAAAACCGGGATGGTTCAAAAACCCGTTGTGGTGTTCGACAAGGAGCAGGTAAAAGACCCGCATGACAATCCGGCTCTCCAAATTGATGAGGATGGATATTTGTGGGTATTTGTAAGCGGTCGAGGAGCAAAACGCCCGGGGCATATTTATCGAAGCGAAAATCCGTATGATATTTCTAAATTCCATGCGGTGAAAACATGGATGATGACCTATCCTCAACCGATGTATGTACCGGGAGAAGGTTTCTTTCTTTGCTTTACTCAATATACGGGGGTCCGCAAACTCTATTTTTCGGTCAGCCGGGATGGTCAATCCTGGAGTACACCGGAATTATTGGCGGATATTAAGGAGCCGGGTGATAAATATAGTGGGCAATATCAGGTATCTGCATCTTTCGGGAACAAAATTGTTACTTGTTTTAACCGGCATAAGAACGGGGTTGTAGATACTCGGACAAATATGTATTACCTCCAGACAACGGATATGGGTAAAACTTGGACTACGGCCGATGGCATCAGGGTCGAAACTCCTGTGACGGATTTGCACAGCCCTTGTTTGGTTGTTGATGCTCAGTCTCAAAAGAAGAATTTGTATATTAAAGATGTAAATTTCGATGAAGAAGGCAATCCGGTCGTGCTTTACCTCACCAGTGGGGGACACAAACCGGGTCCGGGCAACAATCCGAGACAATGGTATGTCGGTTATTGGAACGGATCGGAATGGAATCATTATCCGGTAACGACTTCGACCCATAACTATGATTCGGGCAGTATTTGGACCGGCCATGACTGTTGGACGGTTATCGCTCCAACTGATGCGGGCCCCCAAAAATGGGGTACGGGCGGTGAAATCGTTATGTGGCAAAGTAAAAATAAAGGCAAGACGTGGAAACGAGTGAAAACTTTGACCTCCAACAGCCCATATAATCATGGATATGTACGGCGACCGCTCAATGCGACAGATCCTTTCTATGGCTTTTGGGCGGATGGAAATCCCGAACGACTTACAAAGTCAATACTTTATTTTACCGATTCGAAAGGGAATGTCTATTCATTGCCTTATGATATGAAGGAGGAGTGGGCTGCACCCAAGGCTCTCCCCGATATCGGTAAGCGATAGCATTTTAAGGATGCCGGTTCCATAGAATCGGCATCCTGTTGTGCCTATCCTGGATTTGTTAAACCTAAAATTCTTTCTTAAATGAACGCATTCAAACCTCTTGTTTGGGGATTGCTCGTCTTTATATTTATGGGATGTACCAAGGAAAACGGACGTAATTCGCAAGAAGAGCCCTCTGGTACGACCGATCCTGCTGTTCAGGCCTATGGAGCTGCTTCTTGGACAGCACAATATGCTTCTGGGGACCGGATCTCGTTCGGGGATGATTATCCCGAACGGCGTGAAGGGAAATCAGTCGGTATCTTTTATTTTATATGGCTTGGACATCATGGTTATGATGAATCGAGTAATGACCATACGTCTGAAGTCATCACACCGTCGGCTTCCGATACAAGAAGCCCGTATGATATTACGGAATTACTTAAGGCAAATCCCTCTGATCCGGCTTATGGGCCCGATCAAGCTTTCCATCATTGGGGCAAGCCTTATTTTGATTATTATGTTTCCAATGATACATGGGTATTGCGCAGGCACGCACAGATGCTCAGTGATGCAGGTATAGATGTTATTTTCCTCGACGTGACCAACAGTTTTATTTATGAATCGACTGTGCGCACGATCTGTAATCTCTACCTGACCATGCGTAATGAAGGGAATCCTACTCCGCAGATATCCTTTCTTGCCAACAGTTCCTCAAGTGCAACGGTTCAGGCACTTTATGATCAGTTTTATTCCAATAGTCGTTATGAGTCGCTTTGGTTCCAATGGGACGGAAAGCCTTTAATCTTATGCGATACGGATGAGGGTTTCGATGCGGAAGTCGCTGCTTATTTTACTATGCGGAAAGCCTGGTTCGATTCGGGACAATCATGGTTCGGCGATGGCGAAGGCCGTTGGACCTGGGGTGATTATTATCCCCAGAGGCCCGGACTCAAAAACGGTGCCGTCGAGCAAATTTCAGTCATGCCGGCCACCCACCCGTCACTTCGTTGCATCGGACGAAGCCATACGGGTACTGAGCAGCCTGCGACTACGACTGAGGAGATGTCGGGAGCTGGTACGTATTTCAAACTTCAGTGTGCCAGGGCATTGGAAATCGATCCCGATTTTGTCCTTATTACGGGTTGGAATGAATGGGTTGCGCAGCGGCAGATTAGTGGGGAGATACCTTCTACGGAATATTTTATTGGGAAACCGGTCTCGGAAGGTGACACCTATTTCGTTGATCAGTATAACCATGAGTATAGCCGGGATATTGAACCTGTAGCCGATGGCTTCCGTGATAATTATTATTACTATATGGTAGATTTTATCCGGAAGTTTAAGGGCGTAACTCCTCCTCCTGTTATCCGAGAAACCCGCTCGATATCTGTTGATGGATCGATGGACGATTGGACTGATGTTGCAGTCTGCTACTCTGATGACAGGGGAGATATTGCAGAGCGGAATCATTTCGGATGGGGTCGGGTTGGACAATTGATCGATTATTCGGGCCGTAATGATATTATAGTTACAAAAGTCACGGCTGATGATAATAATCTTTATTTTTATGTAAAAACGGCCTATACAATGACTCCGTATTCGGATGACGATTGGATGCGATTGTTTATCTCTGTGGATGGGGATACCGGAAATAACTGGGAAGGATTCGGTTATGTTGTGAACAATAACGTGTTGAGCGGAACCACGACTACTCTTCAGCGAGCCCAGGGCGGATGGAGTTGGGGGGATGACCGTGAGATCAGTTATGCGGTTCGTGATAATCAGATGGAGATTGCGATTCCGCTGGAGGCCCTGCATATCTCGAATAAGGATAATTTTACGGTCGATTTTAAATGGATTGACAACAGTGTGAGCGATGGAGATATATGTGAATGCATGAAATACGGGGATTCTGCTCCCAATGGCCGCTTCCGCTATCGATTCTCTGTTAATCGTTGAGAGCTGTTTGTATGCAAAGACTCCCCGAAACGGGGATGGTCCGCATAAATTGTGGACCCCCGAAGGATTGCAGATGTACCTTTAAGATGTCAGATTATTTTATGCCAGATCTGTAATCTTTTTTGCATCGGAATTCACGATGTTATGATAAACAACATGTCCCAGGCAAAATGCCTGGGACATGTCCTGTTGATAGGAGAGTGCGTTTCGGCCCCCCCCCTCCCTTGGGTGTGTTACTCTTCCAGCAGGATTTCGAGGATCTTGATGGCGGCCGTGGCGATCGGCGTGCCGGGGCCGAAGATGGCGGCGGCACCGTCGCGGTAGAGCTCGTCGTAATCCTGGTGAGGAATCACACCGCCGACGATGACGATGATATCCTCACGTCCGAGTTTCTTCAGCTCGGCGATGATCTGCGGCACGAGGGTGAGGTGCCCGGCAGCCAGCGACGAGACGCCCACAACGTGTACGTCATTCTCGACGGCCTGCTTGGCGGCCTCCTCGGGGGTCTGGAACAGCGGGCCCATGTCGACGTCGAAGCCGATGTCTGCATAGCCCGTAGCTACGACCTTGGCGCCGCGGTCGTGACCGTCCTGCCCGAGTTTGGCGATCATGATACGCGGCTGACGGCCCTCTTTCTTGGCGAATTCGGCGCACAGCTCCTTGGCGTGCTCGAAAGATTTGTCGTTTTTCACCTCTGACGAATAAACTCCTGAAATGGAACGGATAACGGCTTTGTAGCGGCCTACGACCACCTCGCAGGCATCGGAGATCTCACCCAGCGTAGCGCGGGCCTTGGCGGCCTCGACGGCCAGTGCGAGCAGGTTGCCCTGCTTGGTCTTCACACATTCGGTGATGGCGTCGAGGGCCTTCTTCACGGCGGCCTCGTCGCGCGAAGCGCGCAACTCCTTCAGCCGCTTGATCTGGCTCTCGCGCACGGCGGTGTTGTCCACGGCGAGGATGTCGATCGGCGCCTCCTTTTCGAGGCGGTACTCGTTCAGGCCGATGATCTTCTCCTCGCCGGAGTCGATGCGGGCCTGCTTGCGGGCCGAAGCCTCCTCGATACGCATCTTCGGAATGCCGGTCTCGATGGCCTTGGCCATACCGCCCAGCTTCTCGATCTCCTGGATGTGCTCCCAGGCCTTGTGCGCGATCTCGTTGGTGAGGGTCTCGACGTAGTATGAACCGGCCCACGGGTCGACCTCACGGCAGATGGAGGTCTCCTCCTGGATGTAGATCTGGGTGTTGCGGGCAATACGTGCCGAGAAGTCGGTCGGCAGGGCGATGGCTTCGTCGAGGGCATTGGTGTGCAGCGACTGGGTGTGGCCCAGGGCGGCGCCCATGGCCTCGATGGCCGTGCGGGCCACGTTGTTGAAGGGATCCTGCTCCGTGAGCGACCAGCCGGAGGTCTGCGAGTGGGTACGCAGCGCCAGCGACTTGGGGTTCTTGGGGTTGAACTGCTTGACGATCTTGGCCCACAGCATACGTGCGGCGCGCATCTTGGCGATCTCCATGAAGTGGTTCATGCCGATGGCCCAGAAGAACGACAGACGCGGTGCGAAGGCGTCGATCGACATCCCGGCGTTGATGCCGGCGCGGAGGTATTCCAGACCGTCGGCCAGCGTATAGGCCAGCTCGATGTCGGCCGTGGCACCGGCCTCCTGCATGTGGTATCCCGAGATCGAGATGGAGTTGAACTTCGGCATGTTCTTCGAGGTGTACTCGAAGATGTCGGCGATGATGCGCATCGAGAACTCGGGCGGGTAGATATAGGTGTTGCGCACCATGAACTCCTTGAGGATGTCATTCTGAATGGTGCCCGACAGCTGGTCGAGGGTGCATCCCTGCTCCAGACCGGTGACGATGTAGAAGGCCAGGATGGGCAGCACGGCGCCGTTCATGGTCATCGAGACGGACATCTTGTCGAGGGGAATGCCGTTGAAGAGGACCTTCATGTCCTCGACGGAGCAGATCGACACGCCGGCCTTTCCGACGTCACCCACGACACGCGGGTGATCGGCGTCATAACCGCGGTGCGTAGCCAGGTCGAAAGCCACCGAGAGGCCCTTCTGTCCGGCGGCGAGGTTGCGGCGGTAGAAGGCGTTGGACTCCTCGGCGGTCGAGAAGCCTGCGTACTGGCGGATGGTCCAGGGGCGCATGACGTACATCGTCGAATAGGGCCCGCGGAGGAACGGAGCGATACCTGCGGCATAGTTCAGGTGCTCCATGCCTTCGAGGTCTTCGGCCGTGTAGGTACCCTTGACGGGGATTCGTTCGGCCGTGAGCCACGGTTCCACCTGCCCGCAGCCCTTCGAGGCGCAGCAGCTCTTCTGCTGCCCGTCTCCTTCGTATTTGAGTTCTGAAAATTTAGCTCTCATGATCTTTGTGCAAAAGGTTTGTCAGGGCATCGGCTGTCGGTCCGTTACGGGGTTTCCGGGGCGAACCGGGCCGATAAAAGCGCTCAGGGCTTAGATTCCCATCTCTTTAAGGTAAAACTTCAGGGTTTCGAGGACATTGGACTTCACATTGATGAAGTTCGTGATGCCCTGTGCCTCCAGTTCGGGCGTGCAGGCCGGGGCACCGGCAATCACGAGGATGGCCTTGCCGCCGAGCAGCTCCTTCACTTTCGGTGCAACCTCTGCGTAGTCGTCGTCCGAAGCGCAGACCACAACGATCTCGGCTTTGGATTCGAGCGCGGCCTTGACGCCCTCCTCGACCGACTTGAAGAAGGTGTTGTCCTGGACGCGGATTCCGGCGCAGGCGAAGAAGTTGCACGAGAACTGGGCGCGGGCGCGGGCCATGGCGAGGCTTCCGCAGGTGAGCATGAAGGCCTTGGGCTGCTTGCCCGAGCGGTCGACGTGCAGGCGCATCGCCTCGAAGGCCATGGCACCGCGGTAGGGAGCCAGCGTATTGCCTTCGGCTGCCTTGCGCGTCACGGCCTCTTCGGTGATCTCCTTTCCGGCGACCTCCGTGAAGTTGGGGTACTGGTTGGCGCCCAGCAGGATCTGGCGGCGCGTAGCGATGGCCTTGTCCTTGGCTGCGGCCGATGCCTCGATGCGCTCCTTGATCCATCCGGCCTTGTAGGCTTCGGTGTAGCCTCCCTTCTCCTCGATTTCGAGGAAGAGTTTCCAGGCTTCGTTGGCGATCGACTGCGTGAGGTTCTCGACGTAGTACGAACCGCCGGCGGGGTCTACCACCTGGTCGAAGTGGGCCTCGTGCTTGAGCAGCAGCTCGACGTTGCGGGCGATGCGCTTCGAGAACTCCGTGGGGGTTTCGAAGGCGGCGTCGAACGGGGTGACTTCCAGCGAGTGTACGCCGCCGATGGCTGCGGACATGGCCTCGGTCGTACCGCGGAGCATGTTCACGTAGGGGTCGTAGACGGTCTGGTTCCAGTCGGCCGTGCGGGCGTGGATCATCATCTTGCAGGCGCAGTTCTTCTCGGGGTTGTAATTCTTGACGATATTGGCCCAGAGCATACGGGCTGCGCGGAACTTGGCGATCTCCATGAAGTAGTTCGACGTCACGGAGAACGAGAAGCGCAGTTTGCGGGCTGCGATGTTGGCGCTCAGTCCGGCATCGGTCAGGCGGGCCAGGTAGTCGTTACCGGCGGCGAGGGCGAAAGCGAGCTCCTCGACGATGGTCGATCCGGCGTTTGCGAAGATGCCGGCCGAGACGGTGACGATGCGGATGTGCTTGTACTCGCGGGTGCGCTCGATGAGCGAAGTGATCTTCGAGAAGCACTTCTCGCCGTTGGGCGAGCAGAAGTCGCCCTTCTGCGAGAGGCCCTTGACGATGGGGTCGATGCAGAATGCGACGTGTGCTTCGGCGGCGAGGCCCTCCTTTTCGAGTTTGTCGAGGACGAGTTCGGCGACGCGTCCGGTGTGGAGGCCGCAGAAGGTCATCTCGATGGCCGGGATGTGGATTTCGGCGAGGAGCTGATCGAGATCGGCGGCCGAGAACTCTTCTCCGGCGATGGAGAACCCTAAGGAGTCGACGCCCGAATTGAGGAGTTTGAGCGCTTCGGCGTTGGCCTCCTTGGGACATTTGACCTCGATGGTCTGATGCACGTGCCAGCGGTTGTGGCTGCGCGTACCTCTCACGTAGGGGAACTCGCCTGCCTGCGAGCCCAGGAAGCGGATGCCTTCGAGGTTTTCGGCACGGTAGTAGGGGCGGACGTTGAAGCCTTCGCCCGTGCGCCATACCAGTTTACGCTCGTAATCGGCACCTTTCAGGTCGGCTGTGATCACCTCTTCCCACTTTTCGGTCGGGACCGGGGGAAATTCGGTGAACAGCTTTTCACGTTTGGTATTTGCCATGACTATTTAGAGATTAGTATGAGTGTTTCCGCTTGTAGTTTCGAAATTGCACGTAAAGGTACGAAATAATTGTCGAATTGTAACAATAAATTGTTAACAAAATAACAAAACTTGCCGTTTGCCGGATCAAATGGCCGGCTGCACTCCCTTTTCTCCGGATTCCGGACCCTTTGACTTTTTAGGTATTTTGGATTAATTTTATCCTTTTTATCCTGAAAAATGCGAAAAAACAAAAATGTGTGATTTTTGGGATTTCTGTGAAAAAATGGGGTTGTTTTCCGGAAAATGGCCTTAAAAAATCGCGATTTCTCGAAAAAATGGAGGTGTTTTTCGGGAAATTGCCTTAAAAAATCACGATTTTTCAGAAAAAAGTGATTTTTGCAGAAACAACGAATTGAAATTATTTTTACATTTGCACCAGAACAACAGAACAACCGGAGCGGGGCGCAATCCCGGGGTTGGTTAGGGTGCGGATCCCTGCCGGAAGGCAGTGGTCCGGGCAATCTCAGGTTAGGTTTTAGTTAACAATTATTTGGGTTCTCCCCCGCCCGGTTTTTTGGTAGAAAACCCAATCATCAAACAAATAAGGTCTATGTCATCATTGCTCAGATTCAAAATGGTCGACGCGGCGATCAACCACACCGCCGTGGCGGTGAAGGCTCCGGAAGGACGCCCTTCGGATTACTTCGGCGAGAAGGTTTTCGGGCGCGCCGCCATGCGCAAGTACCTCGACAAGCGGACTTACGCCGCACTGCTCGACACGATGGAGAACCGCACTCCGCTGACGCTCGAAGTGGCCGACAGCATCGCCGCGGGGATGCGGCAGTGGGCCCTGGAACACGGTGCCGACCACTATACGCACTGGTTCCAGCCGCTGACGGGCGGTACGGCCGAGAAACACGACGCCTTTGCCGAGCCGGACGGCCTCGGCGGAGTCCTGGAGGAGTTTTCGGGAAAGCTGCTCGTGCAGCAGGAGCCCGACGCTTCGTCGTTCCCCAACGGCGGCATCCGCAACACGTTCGAGGCGCGCGGTTATTCGGCGTGGGACCCCACCTCTCCGGCCTTCATCGTCGACACGACGCTCTGTATCCCGACCGTCTTCATCGCCTATACGGGCGAGGCGCTCGACTATAAGGTGCCTTTGCTGCGGTCGCTGACGGCCGTCGGGACGGCTGCCGCCGAGGTGTGCCACTATTTCGACAAGAATGTCGAGAAGGTTTTCGCCTATCTGGGCTGGGAGCAGGAGTATTTCCTCGTGGACGAGAGCCTGTGGGCCGTGCGTCCGGACCTGATGCTCACGGGCCGTACGCTCATGGGCCACGAATCGGCGAAGAACCAGCAGTTGGAGGACCACTATTTCGGAGCGATTCCGACCCGTGTGATGGCCTTCATGCGGGACCTGGAGTATGAGTGCCTGAAACTGGGTATTCCGGTCAAGACGCGCCACAACGAGGTGGCCCCGAACCAGTTCGAACTGGCCCCGGTCTACGAGGAGGTGAACCTGGCCAACGACCACAACCAGCTGCTGATGACCATCATGGACAAGATTGCCCGGCGCCACCAGTTCCGGGTGCTGCTGCACGAGAAGCCCTTCAAGGGGATCAACGGCTCGGGCAAGCACAACAACTGGTCGCTCGGGACGGATACGGGCGTGAATCTGTTGGGACCGGGCAAGACGGCGGCCGAAAATCTGCAGTTCATCACCTTCCTGGTGAATGCCATCTCGGCGGTCTACAAGCATAACGGGCTGCTGAAGGCGTCGATCATGAGTGCCACGAACGCACACCGCCTGGGAGCCAACGAGGCGCCCCCGGCCATCATTTCGACCTTCCTCGGGGCACAGGTTTCGGCCGTGCTGGACAAGCTGGCGGCGTCGAAGGGTGACGATGCGATCCGTTTCGATGCGAAGAACGTCTTCAAGATGAGCGGTATTTCGCATATTCCGACCCTGTTGCGGGACAATACCGACCGCAACCGTACCTCGCCGTTTGCCTTTACGGGCAACCGGTTCGAGTTCCGGGCCGTCGGGTCGTCGGACAACTGCGCCGAGGCGATGATCGTGCTCAATACGGCGATGGCCAGCGAGTTGACGGAGTTCAAGAAGAAGGTGGATGCGAAGATCGAGGCCGGGATGAAGAAGGAGAAGGCGATCTACGAAGTACTCAAACAGATGATCAAGGCCTGCCATGCGATCCGTTTTGACGGCAACGGCTATTCGGACGAGTGGAAGGAGGAGGCGAAGCGCCGGGGTCTGGACTGCGAGACCTCCACGCCGTTGATTTTCGACCGTTATCTGGATCCGGAGAGCCTGAAAATGTTTGCAGAGATGGGGGTTTTCTCGAAGGTTGAGCTGGAAGCCCGCACGGAGGTGAAGTGGGAGACCTATACGAAGAAGATCCAGATCGAGGGCCGTGTGCTGGGCGACCTGGCGATGAACCACATCGTGCCGATCGCCTCGAAATACGAGGCGGAGCTGCTGGACAAGGTCTACAAGATGTCGCAGATTCCGGGGTTGAATGCCGAGCCGGACATTCGCCTGATCAAGCGGATCCAGGACCATACGGCTGAGATCCAGCGGTTGACGGCGGAGATGATCGACGCGCGGAAGGTGGCCAACCGCATCGAGGACCAGCGCGAGAAGGCGATTGCCTATCACGATACGGTGGCGGTCTATTTCGATCAGATCCGGCGTCACATCGACAAGCTGGAGGAGATCGTCGACGACCAGATCTGGCCGTTGCCGAAATACCGGGAGTTGCTGTTCCTGCGCTGATCCGGTTCTGTGAAAACGCTCCGGCCGTCCGAACGGATCGGACGGCCGTTTTTTTGCGGGGGGGGCTTGGAAGCGGGCGGCACAAAAAAAGGGGGAGGCTTTGTTTGCCTGCCCCCCCCCTACACAAAAAAGGGGAAGGCCTCACTGACCCCCCCCCGCTTGTCGTTCCGGTTGTTTCCGGGACTATTCCTCGTCGCGGTACATGTGCTCGACGTAAATAGCGTGCTGCATCGCCTCGCGCTTGGCCACCGAAGGTTTGGTGAAGTACTGGCGGCGGCGGAGCTCCTTGAGGACACCCGTGCGCTCGTATTTACGTTTGAACTTTTTCAGGGCGCGTTCGATGTTTTCGCCCTCTTTTACCGGCATGATAATCATAGTATTTTCAGTTTTTTTGTTGTTTTAATCGTTGTTTTGTCAGATTGTGGCTGCGGGGGGCCGCATCTCCGATGCGCCGGTCCCTGGGGCGTGTCTACTTGTCGGTTGTTCCGCTGTCCGGCCCGAATTCCAAATAAGGGGCCAGCCGTGCTGCCTCCTTTCGGGTCATTATGTTCTGTTCGATCAACTCTTCAGCGGTGCTCCAACCTCCTTTCAACTGTCTTTGTCTCAAAATTTTTCGTAACATCGGGGCTGTAATGTAGGGATGCAGCCCCAGCGTTTTCTGGCTTGCAAAGTTAATATCAATTTTCCGAATTTTGCAACTGTCGCAGTAAATTTGTTTCAAAATTTTTTCGTAGTTGCTCTCCGTGACGCCCGGAACCTCTGCGAGTTGCTCGACGCGGACGAATCCGCCGAGGCGTTCGCGGTAGTTGAGGATCGTCACGACGGTTTTTTCTCCGATCCCGTATACGGAACGGAGGGTCGCCGAATCGGCGGCGTTGATCTCGATGGGTTGCTCGATGGGATGCGGTTTGCGTTCCGGGTAGATGAGATAGGGTCTCAGCGCTTCGGCCAGCGAATCGGTGATCAGGTAGCAGGCGCTGAACTCCTCGAAATCATAGATGCCGTTCTGGTCGCGCCAGCGGATGAACCATTCGGCTTGCCGTTTGGTCAGGGCGCCGATGGCCTGCAGGTAGCGGGCGGTTACGGTGTCGATACGGAAGGGTTGCGCGGGCAGCGGATCGGCGATGATGCGTCCGCTGCGGTATTCGCGTGGAGCGATGGCGTATTTGCGGCCGATTCGGATCCAGGGTTCGAGCCGCCGGTAGAGCGAGTCGCTGATGGCGTAGCAGAGGGTCAGCTCTTCGGGAATGCGGAAGACCTTGCCTCCGGCGCGGTATTTCAGCAGGCTCACGGCCTCGTATTTCGAGAGGCCCAGCTGGCGCAGTTCTTCGAACGTGACGGTATTGGGGTCGAAGGGGCGCATGACGATGCTGTCTGGGGCGACGGGTTGTTCGAACTCGCGTTCGATCTGCCGGGCGGCCTCCGGGTCGGCCTTCGGGCGCATGAGCAGGAGTGCGACGATCAGCAAACCGGCCAGGGGCAGGAAGACCGCCACGGCACGGATCTCACGATCGGAAAAGAGTCTGGCCATACGTTTGTTGTTTTATTGTTTGTTGGCGTGTTCGATCGCGCGTTTTACGGACCCCCAGCGGAGCAGGGCTTCGCGGGCTTCGGTCTCCGGGAGTCCGGTGCTTTGGGCCACCATGCGTGTTCCGCGGGCGATGAGTTTGTCGTTGGTGAGCTGCATGTGGACCATGCGGTTTCCCTCGACGCGCCCCAGGCGGATCATCACGGCGGTGGACAGCATGTTGAGCATCAGTTTCTGGGCCGTTCCGGCCTTCATGCGTGTGGATCCGGTGACGAATTCGGGTCCCACGACGGCTTCGAGGGCGTATTCGGCCGCGGCCGCGGCGGGTGATCCGGGGTTGCAGACCACGGCGGCGGTCAGCAGCCCCTCCTGCCGGGCTCTCCGCAGCCCGCCGATGACGTAGGGTGTGGTTCCCGATGCGGCAATCCCGACGAGCGTGTCGTCCGCCGCGGGATGATAGGGCGCCAGATCGCGCCAGGCGCCTTCCGTATCGTCTTCGGCGTGCTCCACGGCACGGCGGAGGGCGCCGTCACCCCCGGCGATCAGCCCGATTACGAGATCGAACGGCACCCCGAAGGTCGGAGGCAGTTCCGAAGCGTCCGTCACGCCGAGGCGTCCGCTGGTTCCGGCGCCGATGTAGAAGAGCCTTCCGCCGCGCCGCATCCGCTCGACGATGCGTTCGACCAGCTGCTCCATGGCGGGAATGACCTTCCGCACGGCCTCGTGCACGCGGGCATCCTCGCGGTTGATCCCGACGAGGATGTCGTGTGTGGACATCTGCTGCAGGTTATCGTATTCCGAACTCTGTTCGGTGATTCTGTTCTCCATGATGGTATGTTGCAAGCCCTTCTGCGGGCGATTCGACAATGGTTTTCACGGAATACCCTTCTGCCTCAAGCGCCTCGCGGAGCCACTTTTCGAAATGGGCGGCAACCCCTCCGACACAGGCGACGGGAATCCCGGCCGGGTACCGGCTCAGGTTCCGCCGTGCGAATTCGCGGAAGGCCCCGATGACCATCCCGTGCACCTCGGGACACGTCATGTGTGCCCGGGCGAACGGTGCGAACGAGGCGAGGAACCGGTTGGCGAAGGGTTCGCGGTAGACGCGGCGGATGATCTCCTTGTAGGAGAGCCCGGTTTCGGCGAGGAACTCCTCCCGGAGGGGGATGTGCCCCTTGAAGATGCCGTTGAGCAGCGCGCGGCCCAGGGCCGCACCGCTCCCTTCGTCGCCGAGGATGTAGCCCAGCGGGGGGACGTGCCGGACGATCTCGCCGCCGCGGCAGAGGCAGGAGTTCGAACCGGTCCCGAGGATGCAGGCGATCCCTTCGCCGCGACCCCACAGGGCCCGGGCCGCACCCGTGAGGTCCGATTCGACGGAGACCTCCTGTGTCCCGAAGTGGCGGGCGAGGAGCTGCCGGAGGCGTTCCGAGGTCTCGGGGAAGGTCCTGCCGCACCCGGCGCCGTAAAACCGCACGGCCGTGACGCTCCCGAGCCGGGGCAGTTCGGCCAGCGAGCTGCGGATCTGCTCGTCGGAGTGCTGGACGGCATTGATCCCGCGGGTGCGCATGGTGCGCATCCGGACGCCGTCGTCGGCGATCCACGTGCATTGGGTCGATCCGCTGTCTGCAAGGAGTATCATCATTCAAAGATACATATAATATATGGAATCCGGAAGTGAAAAAACGGTAACTACTTTTTTTAGTTAATAAACTATGAAAAATAGTTGCATGTGAAGATTTTTTAGTTACCTTTGTGGTGAGGGCGGAGACGAAGCGCCCGGATACGAAGAAAAGAACCGGAAAAAGAGTTCCTATGTTTACGATCCGAGTAGACCGCACCGATAGCGGATAGAAGAAAAAAGCTATCGAGATTTTGGTTAGATTAAAGCAGCCAAACCTTAACTAACTAAAATAGCGATAGCCATGAGAGGACAAAGAAACGAAATTAGTTTCAGAGGACAAAAGATTTATATAGGGATCGATGTCCATTTGAAGAGTTGGTCGGTTACGGTCTTGTCGGAGACCTCCGTGCTGAAGAAGTTTAGTCAGCATCCGAGTCCGGAAGCATTGCACGGATTTCTGGCGCGGAGTTATCCGGGAGCCGAATATCATTCGGTATACGAAGCCGGCTTCTGCGGGTTCTGGATACACGAACGGCTGACGGCATTAGGGATTGACAACATCGTGGTCAATCCGGGGGATGTTCCGACCAAGAGCAGTGAAAAGCTTCGTAAGAGTGACGCCGTGGATAGCAGCAAGCTGGCGCGGAGTTTACGAGCCAACGAACTGAAAGGCATTTACACGCCGGACAGCGCATCGTTGGAGATGCGTTCCTTGATAAGATTGAAGAACTCGATAACAAAAGACACGACGCGTCAGAAGAACCGGATCAAGTCCCAATTGCGGTATCTGGGCATTGGGATTCCACAAGAGTTCCTCGAACCGTTCTCCAACTGGTCAAAACGTTTTATTGCCTGGTTGAAGGAGGTTGAAACCCTCACACCGAGCGGGCGTCAGGCCCTCGACATTCAAATCCGGCATCTGGAGGAGCTACGCCGCCAGAAGTTGGAGATGACACGGGCTTTGCGGACATTGGCCAAGACGGACCGGTTTCGCGAACCGCTGCGGTTGATTATGACCGTTCCGGGGTTCGGACAGGCTACGGGAATGGCATTTCTTTCGGAGATATGCGACATTGCCCGTTTCCGCAATGCCGAACAACTGGCCGCCTATATCGGGATGATCCCGATGTGCCATTCCAGTGGAGAGAAAGATGGGACAGGAGACATTACCGTGCGAAGAAACGCCGTCATGCGCTGTAACCTGATAGAGGCCGCATGGGTGGCGGTACGTCAAGACCCTGCGATGAACCTGTTTTTTACTGAACAGTGCAAGCGAATGCCAAAGAGCAAGGCCATCGTAAAGGTCGCTCGCAAACTGGTCAACAGATTATACTTCGTACTCAAGCACCAGACTGATTATGTCAATAGTGTCATGTCATAGAGAAACCCTTCCGGTAAACGGATTTTCCCAGAGAGAATACTACATGATGTTTGCGGCGTTAACGTCCGCTTAAAATAGTTTGCTCCTCTGGCCTTTGTAAACTAATACAGGAACATGCGGCAGCGTGCTGACCGCTGTGGAAAGTCTGTTTACCGAAGGTTTTTTACGGGTTCTGAAATCTCGGCTTTCGAAAGGGCCAAAGGTGTTAAGCACGAAGTGTCTCCGCACCGGCTCGATCAGAGGCCGGCGGAGTCACTTGTGCCTTGACCTTTGGCCGGGAAGATCTTCAAGAAACGCAATATGTTGTTAATGAAATAAAAACAAATCTAACCAAAAACTTTGATCCAAATTTATTTGGATTGTAACTGGAAAGACGATCATGGAACGTTTGACACGCCGCGAAGAGGAGCTGATGCAATGCTTCTGGACACACGGACCGCTGTTCGTGCGGGAGCTGGTGGCGCTGGCCCCGGATCCGAAACCGCACTTCAATACGCTCTCGACAATGGTGCGGGCCCTCGAGGCGAAGGGCTATGTGGGGCATAAACCCTTCGGGAATACCTACCAGTACTATCCGCTGGTCAGCGAGCAGGAGTTTTCGCGCCGCACGCTGGGCAGCGTCATCGACCGCTATTTCGAGAAATCCTGCCTCGGGGCCGTTTCGGCCCTGGTCGAGGAGGAGCGGATCTCGGTCGAGGAGCTGCGCGAACTGATCGACCGCATCGAACACCAAAACGCCCGATAGCCATGTGTTACGAATGGACGATCTACAGCCTGAAAGTGGGGGCGTGCCTGGCGGTTTTCTACCTTTTTTTCAAACTGCTGTTGAGCCGTGAGACCTTCCACCGCTTCAACCGCATCGTGGTGCTGGGGGCGATGCTCCTCTCGTTCGTGCTGCCGCTGTGCGTGATTACGGTCTGGCGCGAACTTCCGCTGCTGCCTGCGGTCCCGGTTTTCGGGATGGACGGGGCAGCTTCCGAAACGGCTCTTCCCGCCGCACGGCCTTTCCCCTGGAAAACCCTCGTCGGGGTGCTTTTCGTGACGGGAGCCGCCGCCACCTTCCTGCATACGCTCTGGTCGCTGGGCGCGGTGATGCGGGTGATCCGCCGGGGCCGCCGCGAACGGCTGGACGACGGGACGATCCTCGTGCGCCTGCCGCAGCGCGTCACTCCGTTCAGTTGGGGCCGCTACGTCGTGATTTCCGAGGAGGACTTGGCGGAGAACGGCCCGGCGATCCTGACCCACGAACGGGCCCACGTCCGCCTGCACCATTCGGTCGACCTGCTGGTGACCGACCTGGCGGGGTGCCTGCAGTGGTTCAATCCGGCAATGTGGCTGCTGCGGCGCGAGTTGCGGGCCATCCATGAATACGAAGCCGATGCCGCCGTGCTGGCGAGCGGTGTCGATGCGAAGAGTTATCAGATGCTGCTTATAAGGAAGGCCGTTGGCGGGAGGTGGTACTCAGTCGCCAACAGCCTCAATCACAGTAAACTTAAAAACCGTATTACCATGATGTTGCGAAAGAAATCATCGCGGCGGACCGAAGCGCGTGCGCTTCTGCTGCTGCCGCTTGCCGGCCTGGCTCTGGGAGCCTTTGCCGAGACCCGTTATGTGGTTCCTGCTGCGTACAAAGATACGCAAAATCGGATTACAAAAAACGAAATGCGTGTGGAAATCGGTCCGGATACCATGATTATCCGCGGGATGAAGGCGACGACGGATCCGGAGAAGAGCCCGATGGTGATCATCAACGGCTCGAAAACCGACGCAAAGGCCCTCGACACGCTCCGTCCGGAACGGATCGCGTCGGTTTCGGTGCTGAAGGATTCGCTTTCGCGGGCCACCTACGGCGAGGAGGCGAAGAACGGTGTGATCGTCGTCACGCTGAAGAAACCGGGCGAGGCTGCTGCGGCCTCAGGGAACAATGCCTACGGTACGCAGGTGACGACCTCCCCGAACGGGAACACCATGTCCATTTCGATTTCGCGGTCTCCCTCGCAGGCGTCGCTCTCGACTTCGGGGCTTGAGGGTAATCCGGTGATTGTGGTCGACGGGGAGCGCTATTCGGGCAGTCTCAACGATCTCGACGTGCAGCAGATCCGGAGCATGTCGGTCTACAAGGGCAATATTCCCGAGAAGTACCGCCAATACCTCGGTCCGGAGAACGAGGGTGTGATCGAGATCATCACGAAACGTGCGGTGCAGTCGGCCGAGAAGCTCCGGAACTACTTCCAGAGCGACGAATGGAAGCAGATGCAGCAGAAGTTGGTCCAGTCGGAGAAGTATTTCGAGAGCGAGGAGTGGAAGCGGGCGCAAAAGCGGCTCTCCGAGGTCTCGGATGCTTCGGATTCCTATTTCCGGAGCGAGGAGTGGAAGCGGGCGCAGATGGAGCTCTCCGAGCTGGGCTCCTATTTCGAGAGCGAGGAGTGGAAGAACGCGCAGCAGAAACTGCAAAACCTCGACGACCTGAATCTCCGCGGAAAGGCGATTGTCATGTACAGGACGGATGCGGAGGATGCCGGAACGTCGGTTCCCTACAATACGGTTGTCGGAGGCCGGGGCGGCATGGTGGTCACGGGGCCGGAGGTGATGTCGAAGAGCCGTTCCGACGACAATGGCTCGGTCACGGTGGCCAAGGGGCGCGTGATGGCCGACTTTTCGGAGATCGACGAGTCGGAGTATCAGATCGAAATCAACGGCAAACCCGCCGCCAAGTCCGATCTGGAGCGGATCGAACCGGGGAAGATCCGGCGCGTAGAGTTGATCCGCAACGACGCGACGCCCGGCAAACAGGGCATCCTGCGGGTCCGGACGCGCAAATAGCGGCTTTCGGGCAGACCTTAAGCGATAAAAAGTCCCGAGAGGCGGAACGGTTCGTACCGTTCCGCCTCTCGTTTTGTTTTTAGCCTTGCCTGCCCCCCCCCTGTTTTGCTGTGTTTGCCGTGTTCCTGACTTGAATCCGGCCCGGTCGGGCCTCTCCGGATTCCGGGTTATTCGAAATCGACGATCTCGGGACGGGTCGGGCGGTAGCGGTACTGCTCCAGACTGGTGGGGTTCGAGAGCCGGAAATATTCGCAGTCGACAAGTCCGTGTTTCCCGAATGCGATGCCGAGGCGGATCTGGACGGTATTGAAAACGAGCCGTTCGTTTCGGAGCCGGACGCCGAATCCGAACGAGGTGAAGAAGTTGTTCTTGAAGATGTTGGGCGAATAGCCGAGGAGCCCGAAATCCGCGAATCCGAAGACCGCGATGCGGAAACCCAGCGGCTGATAGGGGGTGAATACCACGGTTTCGGTATTGAGGATCATGCGGTTGGTGCCGATTGCATACTCCTTGAGGGCCTGGAGGCCGTTCGTGGAGGTGAATCGGATGCTTTCGTCGCTTCCTTCCCAACGGTTCCAACCCTGGGTGTAGTTGAGCGTGAGGAACTGCCGGATGCGGCTTCGCCGGAAGAGGAAGAGGTTCGAGAACCAGCGCAGGTCGACGTCTACGGCGCTTCGATGCCACATTTTGTTGTCCGGGTCGATGTAGCTTCCGAGCGTAGCGCCTCCCATGATGTAGCCGATGGGGCAGAAACCTCCGGCCTCGCAGGTTACTCCGAAGTAGACGGCATCGGAGAACTCGCCCCAGGTGTAACCGGAGGTCACTTCGGCCTTGTATCCTGCGGCGAGGTACTCGCGGCGTCCGAATCCGTAGATCATGTTGGCGGAGTAGAACTTTTCGCGGTAAAGTCCCAAACCCACGAGCAGGGCATCCTGATCGTGGAGTGCGGGGTTGTAGCGGGGTCCGACCTCGGGGCGTCGGCTGACGCGGCTGTAGTTGTACCGTCCCGTGAGGTAGATGCTGGACCCTATTTTCCGCAGGAAATGCGAATAGCCTCCCCAGGCATCGAGGTTTCGCTCCTTGACGAGCAGCGAGGTGTCCTGCTCGATCATGTATCGCTTGTCCTTGATGTCGTTGTAGGTGAGACCGATTTCGTAGTCGGTGGGTCTGATGAACTCCTTGCGGAGCCCGAGGTCGAGCGTCGAACTGTAGAAACTGCGTCCGGCATTGAAATTTGCGGTGTAGAAGGTCCCCAGTACGTTTGGGATTTCGTACTCGACCATGTTCCCGCCGTAGGAGAAGTCGTTGCGGGAGAAGTTGGTCATGACCTTGAGGCTGTTTCCGGTACCGAGGATGTTGGCATCGGAGAGTCCGACCATCGTGCGGCCTTCGGAGTGCAGGGCACCGTCGGCGGAGATGGTCCAGCTGTCGCGGGTCGTAATCCGGAGATTGACGCGCGTGGAGTCGATCGAGTCGGGTTTTACATCGATTTCTATATCGGCGATGTAGTCCCGGGATCGGAGGAGCTGTTTGGTTCGGACGATGAGTTGCGGATCGAGTTCCTCTCCGGGTTTGAAGAGGAGGTCGCGGCGGATGACCCGTTCACGTGTCAGCATGTGTGTTTTGTTGGCCGTTCGTTCGAGCCATTTGCCTCCGGGATCGAACACCTGTTTGCGGTCGATGGTGATTTCTCCGATTGTTTTTCCGGTGAAGGGAGCGAGTTGTTTCGTTTCATCGAGGACCTGTCCGTTCGAGGTCGTATCGAGCACGGGTTTCACGAAGATCATCCTGTACAGCATTCTGGGTATGGCCCGGCGGCTGGTTTTGGATTCGATGCTGTCGTAGAGCCTGTTGTTTCGGGCTCGGGCGTCGGGGCTCCGGATTTGGGCGCTGTCGGGCGTGAACCGGTCCGGGGTTTGCATACCGGGTCGCATACCGGGTCCTGCCGACGGAATCGCGGATGGGCTCGCCGCGGAAACAGACGCTACGATTCCCGCGAGGATCAGGATCAGCAGGAGTATGGGTATACGGAAATTTTGGATGATCATGTGTCAAAGATAACGCAAAAATCCCGGAAAACGTATGGAAAAAAACGCTTGCCGGGCTTTCCCGCATATAAAAAAAGGTTCACCCTGCGGTGGACCTTTTTTGTGGAAGAATGATTTTCGGATTGCGGGGGAGCATCCTGAGGGAACCTTTTTCCGGGCTTTCGATCGTCCCGGCCTTGGCTCTGGTCCGGCCTTGGCTACGTTCCGTCTTCGCCTGGCCCCGGTCTCAGCCTTGTCCCGTCCGTCGCTCCGTCCCGGTCTCAGCCTTGCCTGTCCTTCGCCTGAACCCGGTCTCTCTCCTCTTTTCTCTCTCCCGGTCTCTCTCTTCCTCCTCTCTTCTCTCGCCCCCCCCGGAAATTATTTGCGGCCCTCTTTGGCTTCGATGCACTCCGTGGCGTGGGGAACCTTCATCAGACGCTCCTTGGGAATCAGTTTTCCCGTGGTCTTGCAGATTCCGTAGGTCTTGTTCTCGATGCGCACGAGCGCCATTTCGAGGTTGCGGATGAACTTCATCTGATGGGCCGCGAGACGCCCGCTCTCCTCTTTGGAAAGGGTCGCTGCACCCTCTTCCAGCACCTTGAAGGTCGGGGAGGTATCTTCGGTATCGTTGTCGGCCGTGTGCGTGATCGTGGCGCGGAGCAATTCGTAGTCCGCGCGCGCGTTTTCGAGCTTTTTCAGGATAAGCTGCTTGAACTCTTCGAGTTCGGCATCACTGTATCGGGTTCTTTCGTCTGCCATGGTCGTGTCCTCTCTTTTTGGTTTTATGTAAAATTAAACAATATTTCCGATATAACCAAATTTTCTTGAGAAACTCGAACCCGCACAACACCTGAATCGGACCCCTACATCTTCGTAACGGCAATCCGCAGAGGCTCTTCGTCGACTTCGGATTCGACTACGAAAGTTCCGGCGGGTTCTGCCGCGGCCTTGACCTCGACGGCGAGGGTCTGGGAGGCGATGTAGTCTGCGAATTGCGCAATCGCCTCGACGACGAATGGCTTCCGTTCGATCTCGACGCGGATCTTGTCGGTGACCTCGAATCCGGAATCCTTGCGGATGTTCTGAATTCGGTTGATCAACTCGCGGGCCATCCCTTCGGCCTTCAGCTCCTCGGTGACGGTGATGTCGAGCGCGACGGTGAGTTTCCCTTCCGATGCGACGAGCCATCCGGGCATGTCCTCGGAGGTGATTTCGAAGTCGGCGGGCGTCACGACGATCTTCTCCCCGGCGATGTCGAGTACGGTTTCGGGTGCGGCTTCGATTTCTGCGATCTGCTCCTGGGAGAATCCGGCCACCAGGGCGGCGATCTGCTTCATCTGCTTCCCGTAGCGCGGGCCGAGGGTCTTGAAGTTGGGTTTGATGCGCTTTGTGATGACTCCTGCGGTGTTCTCGATGAGTTCGATCTCCTTGACGTTCACCTCGCTCATGATGAGATTCCTGACGGCGGCGATCTGCCCGGCCATGGCGGGGTCGAGCACCGGGATGAGGATCTTCATCAGGGGTTGGCGCACCTTGATCGAGACCTTGCGGCGCAGGGCCAGCACCATCGAGGAGACCTTCTGTGCGAGGTCCATGCGCTCTTCGAGGCTGTTGTCGATCAGCGAGAGGTCGGCCTTGGGGAAGGTCGAGAGGTGTACGGACTCATCGGTGTGGCGGCCGCTCACGGCGTTCAGGTCGCAGAAGATGCGGTCGGTGATGAACGGTGCGAAGGGGGCCGCGAGCATCACGACGGTCTCCAGACAGGTGTAGAGCGTCTGATAGGCCGCGAGTTTGTCCTCGGACATGCCGCCGCCCCAGAAGCGCTTGCGGTTGAGGCGGACGTACCAGTTCGAGAGGTTTTCGCCGACGAACTCCTGGATGGCGCGGGCCGCAGGCGTCGGGTCGTAATTTTCGAGCGATTCGGTCACCTCCTTGACGAGCGTGTTGAGCAGCGAGATGATCCAGCGGTCGATTTCGGGTCGTTTCTCCATCGGCACCTCGGGTTCCCGGCCGGTGAATCCGTCGACGTTGGCGTAGAGCGCGAAGAACGAATAGGTGTTGTAGAGGGTTCCGAAGAACTTGCGGCGCACCTCGTCCACACCGTCACGGTCGAACTTGAGGTTGTCCCAGGGCTGGGAGTTGGAGATCATGTACCAGCGGGTTGCGTCGGGACCGTAGGTGTCGAGCACCTCGAAGGGGTCGACGGCATTCCCCAACCGCTTGGACATCTTGTTTCCGTTCTTGTCGAGCACCAGTCCGTTGGAGATGATGTTCCGGAATGCCACCGAGTCGAACAACATCGAGGCGATGGCGTGCAGCGTGAAGAACCATCCGCGGGTCTGGTCGACACCCTCGGCGATGAAGTCGGCGGGATAGACCTCCCCGAACTTCTCCCTGTTTTCGAACGGGTAGTGGACCTGGGCATAGGGCATGGCTCCCGAATCGAACCAGACATCGATCAGGTCGGGTTCGCGGCGCATGGGCTCGCCCTTTGACGAGACGAGCACGATCGAATCGACGTAGGGACGGTGCAGGTCGATGCGGTCCGTGGAGTAGTTCTCCTTCGACATGTCGCCGACCTTGAAATTTTCATAAGGGTTGTGCTGCATCACACCGGCCTGGATTGATTTTTCGATCTCGGCCATGAGCTCCTCGACCGAACCGATGCACTTCAGCTCCGAACGGTCCTCGGTGGCCCAGATCGGGAGCGGCGTGCCCCAGAAGCGCGAACGCGAGAGGTTCCAGTCGTTGAGGTTTTCGAGCCACTTGCCGAAGCGTCCCGTTCCGGTCGATTCGGGTTTCCAGCGGATCGTGCGGTTCAGCTCGATCATGCGCTCCTTGCAGGCCGTCGTGCGGATGAACCACGAGTCGAGCGGGTAGTAGAGCACGGGTTTGTCCGTTCGCCAGCAATGGGGGTAGTTGTGGACGTGCTTCTCGATCTTGAAGGCCAACCCGGCGGCCTTCAACTTCATGCAGATGTAGATGTCGAGCGACTCGGCAGCCTGTGCGGCCTTTTCGTCGTACTTGCCGTCGACGGTGAACTGCGGATCGTAGGCGTTCTTGACCCAGCGGCCCTCGTACTCCCTGTAGGCCTCGACATCGACGCACTCGCTCACGAAACGCTCGTCCAACTCGTCGAGGAGGTAGAATTTTCCGGTGAGGTCGACCATCGGCCGGGTCTCACCCTTTTTGTTGATCATGAAGAGCGAGGGGATCCCGGCGGCGCGGGCGACGAAGGCGTCGTCGGCACCGAATGTCGGGGCGATGTGTACGATACCGGTACCGTCCTCGGTGGTCACATAGTCGCCCGCGATGACACGGAACGCCTTTGTGGAGGCCTCCTTCCAGTTTCCGTCGGCATCCATCTCGACGGGCTTGACCCAGGGCAGCAGCTGTTCGTACTCCATGCCGACCAGTTCGGGGCCCTTCCACTCGCCGACCACCTCATAGGGGACGAGTTTGTCGCCGGGCTTGTAGTCTTCCAGCGCGATGCCTTCGGCCTTCTTGTTGAAGTGTGCGTTCAGGAGGGCCTTGGCCACCACGGCGGTCATCTTCTCACCGGTATAGGGGTTGTAGCTGCGCACGGCCACGTAGTCGATTTTCGGGCCGACGCAGAGGGCCGTATTCGAGGGCAGGGTCCAGGGCGTGGTGGTCCAGGCCAGGAAGACAGGGGTTCCCCAGCCCTCCATTTCGGGCTTGGGGTTGCGGATGCGGAACTGTGCCACGACCGTCGTATCCTTGACGTCGCGGTAGCAGCCGGGCTGGTTCAGCTCGTGGGTCGAGAGCCCGGTTCCGGCCGCGGGCGAGTAGGGCTGAATGGTGTAGCCCTTGTAGAGCAGTCCCTTGTCGTAGAGCTGCTTGAGGAGCCACCACAGCGACTCGATGTACTTGTTGTCGTAGGTGATGTAGGGGTCGTCCATGTTGACCCAGTATCCCATCTTTCGGGTCAGGTTCTCCCACATGTCGGTGAACTCCATGACGGCTTCGCGGCAGGTGCGGTTGTACTCCTCGATGGAGATCTTCTTGCCGATATCCTCCTTGGTGATTCCGAGTTTCTTCTCGACGCCCAGTTCGACGGGCAGTCCGTGTGTATCCCATCCGGCCTTGCGGTGTACGAGGTATCCCTGCTGGGTTTTGTAGCGGCAGAATACGTCCTTGATGGTACGGGCCAGGACGTGATGGATGCCGGGCATCCCGTTTGCCGAGGGGGGACCCTCGTAGAATACGAATGTCGGATGCCCCTCACGGGTTTCGATGCTTTTGTGGAAGGTGTCGCGGGCATCCCATTCTCCGAGCACGTCGGCGGCGGTGCCTGCCAGGTCGAGTCCTTTATACTCCTTGAACTTCATATCGGTAAGAAAAAATTTTCGCAGCATGTTGACAACCCGCAAAGATAGTAAAAAGATTGAAAAACCTTGCATTTTTGCGATGATTCCGAATTTCGGGAGGTTGAGAAACGGCAATCCGGGCCTTTTCCCGTGGGAGAAAGAGGCCCGGATTCCGGATTTCGGGGCTCGGGGGCGGGTCAGCCGAAGGACTGCATTTCGATGAGTTTGGCGTAGATGCCGTTCCGGGCCATGAGCTCGGTGTGGGTGCCCTGCTCGGCGATGCGGCCGTGGTCGACGACGATGATCTGGTCGGCGTTGTGGATCGTCGACAGCCGGTGTGCGATGACCACCGAGGTGCGGCCCTTGAGCAGCTTGTTCAGTGCATCCTGCACGAGTTTCTCGCTCTCGGTGTCGAGGGCCGAGGTGGCCTCGTCGAGAATCAGGATGTCGGGATTCTTCAGCACGGCGCGGGCGATCGAGAGGCGCTGGCGCTGGCCTCCGGAGAGTTTTGTCCCGCGGTCGCCGATGTTGGTGTCGTAACCTTCGGGGCATTCGCGGATGAAGTCGTCGGCATTGGCCACGCGGGCGGCCTCGACAATCTCTTCGTGCGAAGCGCCGCGGCGACCCATTCCGATGTTGTTCTCGATGGTGTCGTTGAAGAGCACGGTATCCTGAGCCACGACGCTCATGTGTGCTCGGACGCTCTCCTGCGAGTAGTCGCGCAGCGAGACCCCGTCGATGAGGATTTCGCCGCTCGTGGGGTCGTAGAAGCGGGGCAGGAGCTCGCTGAGCGTCGACTTGCCGCCACCCGAAGGTCCGACCAGCGCGACGGTCTGCCCGCGGCGGATCTCGAACGAAATGCCGTCGATCACCTCGCGCGAACCGTCGTAGGTAAAGTGTACGTTGCGGAATTCGATCTTGTCCTTGAGGCCGGTAAGTTCGCGGGCGTCGGGTTTGTCCTGGATTTCGGGTTTGGTGTCGATGATCGAGAAGATGCGTTCCCCGGCGGCGATACCCTGGTTGATGTTCGCGAACTGGTCGATGAACGTGCGCACGGGGCGTGTGATCTGGGAGAAGATGGCCACGAAGGCGATGAACCCTCCGGGGTCGAGCGACCCGGCGGCGACGAGCGAGCCTCCGAATACGAGGATCACGCCGACGGCCGTGATGCCGAGGAATTCGCTCATGGGCGAGGCGAGCTGCTGGCGGCGGGCCATCGAGAGGGTGAGCCGTGCGAGGTCTTCGCTGATGTCGTAGTATTTCTGCTTGATGTATTCGGTTGCGTTGTAGCTCTTGATGACCTTGATACCCGCGAGGGATTCGTCGAGCGTGGCGACCATCTCGCCCATGCGCTGCTGGTTGGTGCGGGCGGGGTGCCGGAGTTTCTTGACGATGCTGCCGATGAGCAGGGCCACGACGGGGAGGAAGAACACCGAGAATACGGCGAGCTCCCACGAGATGGCGATCATCATGACGATGTAACCGATGATGAGGAAGGGCTCCCGGAAGGAGACCTGGAGGGTATTGGTGATGCAGAACTGGACGACTCCGACGTCGGAGGTGATTTTGGAGATGATATCGCCTTTCCGCTGGTCGGAGAAGTACCCGACGTTCATGTCCATGACGCGGGAGAACATTTCGTTGCGCATTTTCTGGAGTGTTCGGGTGCGCATGTTCTCCATGGTCCAGGCACCGAGGTAGCGGAAGAGGTTGCTCAGGAAGCTGATGCAGATGGCGACGATGGCCAGGAGCAGGAGGACGTTCTGCCGATCGTACTCCTGGAACACGTGGGAGTAGGTGAAGTTGAAGAGGGCTGTCAGGTACTCCTGGTTGAACTCCACGGGAGGCAGTTTTTCGACATACTCAAAGGAGTAGTTCGCGTCGAACATGGTGTTCAGGATCGGGATGATCAGCATGAACGTCAGGGAGTTGAACAGCGCGTAGAGGAGCGAGTAGAAGAAATAGGGTATGGCGTATTTCTTGATCGGCCGGGCGAAGCCCAACAACCGCATGTAAGTCTTGAACATTCCGTAAGGTTTGGAGTTTGCGCAATCTCACAGCCGGGCCGGTTTTTCCTGTTGCGAAGTGTTCCGCGGGCTATTTCCGGGGATTTCGGGGTTGGTTTGGCCGTTCCGGACAGGCATCAATTTCCCGCAAATATAGGAATAATAACCCGAAAAGCGAAAAAAGCGCGAAAATTCGGGCAATGAATGGATCTTAAGTGCGAAAAACGGCTGTTCCCGCACGACGGGGGATCCGGGCGCGGGCGCGTCCTTCTCCCTGCCGGACGCCTCTCCCACACACCGCCTTCTATTCCGGCGTATATCCGGTATCTTCGAGCCAGCGGGTCCGGTCGTTGGCGGCGGCGACGGCCAACTGGTCGCAACGGTTGTTCTCGACGGTGTCGGCGTGACCCTTGACCCAGACGAAGCGGACGTGGTGCCGGTTGTAGGAGCGGAGGAAGCGCATCCAGAGGTCGGGGTTCTTCTTTCCGGCGAATCCCTTGCGCACCCAGCCGAACACCCAGCCTTTCGAGACGGCATCGACGACGTATTTCGAGTCGGAGTAGATCACGACGTCGGAACCTTCGAAACGGAGTGCTTCGAGGGCGACGCAGACGGCCATGAGCTCCATGCGGTTGTTGGTCGTCAGGCGGAAACCTTGCGAGAGCTCCTTGCGGTGGGGGCCCGAGAGGAGCACGGCGCCGTAACCTCCGGGTCCGGGATTTCCGAGGGCCGAGCCGTCGGTATAAATGGTGATGGATGGCATTTTTCGGGTTTTCGGATTCCGGTTTGCGGCAGGCCCCCGCCACATAGGGCGGGGGTCGGTCGGATTTCGGGTGATGGGCGGGCGGGGATTGTCGGGCTGTCCCCGAGTTTCGGCCCCTCCCTTCACGCTCGGACGGGACTCTTCTCACGCTCGGACGGGACTCTTCTCATGTTCGGACAGGACACCTCTCACGCTCGGACAGGACCCCTCTCACGCTCGGACGGGACGGGCCTTTTTCTCTCTCCTCGGCCTCTTCCGGTCCCTCCCTGGCCCCCTCCCGGCCCCTTCCGTCGACTATTTCAGGGCCGCGAGCTGCTCCTTGAGTGCGGCGATCTTGGCTTCGGCATCGGCCTGCTTGGCGCGCTCGTTGGCGACGACCTTCTCGGGAGCTGACTGTACGAAGCGTTCGTTCGAGAGCTTCTTCATCACCGAAGCGAGGAATCCCTCGTAGTATTTCAGGTCGTCCGTCAGTTTCTTGATCTCGGCCTCGGCGTCGATCTTTCCGGCCAGCGGCACGAAATACTGGGTCGTCTTGACGAGGAAGGCCGCAGCGGCGGGATCCTTCTCCGTGACGGACTCGATCGAGGCGAGGTTGGCCATCTTCGTGATGACGGGGGCGAACTCCGCGGGATAGTTCTCATCGGCGATGACGTGGAGCGCGAGGGCCTCCTTCTGTGGAAGGTTCTTCTGGTTGCGGATGTTGCGCACCGAGGAGACGATCTCCTTGACGAGCTCGAAGCGGGCCAGCAGGGCGGCATCCTCGGCTGCGGGCTGCGGCATCTGCGCCACGCAGATCGATTCGCCGTCGCGGCGCGGGGCGAGGGCCTGCCAGATCTCCTCCGTGACGAAGGGCATGAAGGGGTGCAGCATGCGCATCAGGGCATCGAAATACCCCTTCGTGGCATCGAGCGTCGCGGCGTCGACCGGCTGGCCGAAAGCGGGCTTGACCATTTCGAGGTAGAGGCTGCTGAAGTCGTCCCAGAAGAGGCGGTAGACCTCCTTGAAAGCCTCGGAGATGCGGTAGGTCTTGAAGTCCTCGTCGATCTGGCGGAGCGAGCGGGCGAGAGCCTGCTCGAACCAGGCGACGGCCAGGCGGTTGTTCTCGCACTGCTGTGCGGCCGGGTCGACCGACCAGCCGTTGACCAGTCGGAAGGCATTCCAGATCTTGTTTCCGAAGTTGCGGCCCTGTTCGCAGAGGGCCTCGTCGAACATCACGTCGTTTCCGGCCGACGAGCTGATGAGCATCGCCATGCGGACGCCGTCGGCGCCGTACTGGGCGATCAGGTCGAGCGGGTCGGGGGAGTTGCCCAACTGCTTGGACATCTTGCGTCCGATCTTGTCGCGGACGATGCCCGTGAAGTAGACGCTGGCGAAGGGCTTGTCCTGGCGGTATTCATACCCGGCCATGATCATGCGGGCAACCCAGAAGAAGATGATGTCGGGGGCCGTAACCAGGTCGTTCGTGGGGTAGTAGTATTCGATCTCGGGGTTGCGGGGGTTGCGGATTCCGTCGAAGACGGAGATGGGCCACAACCACGACGAGAACCAGGTGTCGAGCACATCCTCGTCCTGGCGCAGGTCGGCGAGCTGCAGTGCCGGGTCGCCGGCCTTTGCGCGGGCCTTTTCGAGCGCCTCTTCGGGCGTCGGGGCGACGACGAAGCCGCCCTTGGGCAGATACCACGCCGGGATGCGCTGTCCCCACCACAGCTGGCGCGAGATGCACCAGTCCTTGATGTTCTCCATCCAGTAGCGGTAGGTGTTCTTGTACTTTTCGGGAACGAAGCGGATTGCATCCTCCATGACGGCCTTCGTGGCGGGTTCGGCGAGCTCCTTCATCGAGAGGAACCACTGCATCGAGAGTTTCGGCTCGATGGCGACGCCCGTGCGCTCCGAATAGCCCACGTTGTTGGTGTACTCCTCGGCCTTTTCGAGGAGCCCGGCGGCATCGAGGTCCTTCTCGATCTGGCGGCGGACGTCGAAACGGTCCTGTCCGACGTACAGGCCGACCTTGTCGTTGATCGTGCCGTCGTCGTTGAAGATGTCGATGGTCTCCAGGCCGTATTTTTCACCGAGCATGTAGTCGTTGACGTCGTGGGCCGGGGTGACCTTCAGGGCGCCGGTACCGAACCCGATGTCGACGTAGGTGTCGCGGATGACGGGGATCGAGCGGCCGACCAGGGGCACGATGACGCGGGCATCCTGCGGCAGGTCCTGATAGCGCGGGTCCTCGGGGTTGACACAGAGGGCCGTATCGCCGAGGATGGTCTCGGGACGTGTCGTGGCGACGATGATCGTGCGGTCTGCGCCCTCGACCCTGTAGCGCAGGTAGTAGAGTTTTCCGTGGGACTCCTTGAAGACGACCTCCTCGTCGGAGAGGGCGGTCTGTGCGGCGGGGTCCCAGTTGACCATGCGGACGCCGCGGTAGATCCTGCCCTTGTCGTAGAGGTCGCAGAAGACGCGCAGGACGCTTTCGGTGCGGGCCTCGTCCATGGTGAAGCAGGTGCGGTCCCAGTCGCACGAGGCGCCGAGTTTTCGCAGCTGCTGGAGGATGACGCCTCCGTACTTCTCCTTCCACTCCCAGGCGTATTTCAGGAATTCGTCACGCGAGAGCGACGACTTCTCGATTCCCTTTTCGCGGAGCATGGCGACGACCTTGGCCTCCGTGGCGATCGAAGCGTGGTCCATGCCGGGAACCCAGCAGGCGTTCTTCCCGGACATGCGGGCACGCCGCACGAGGACATCCTGCAGGGTGTTGTTGAGCATGTGTCCCATGTGGAGCATTCCGGTGACGTTGGGGGGCGGGATGACGATCGTATAGGGTTCGCGCTCATCGGGTTCCGAGTGGAATAGCTTGTGGCCGATCCAGTATTCGTACCATTTGGCTTCGATTTGCTGCGGAGCGTATTTGTCGGCGATTTGCATGGCTCGTATGAGATTTAACAGGTTTTTCGGAAGCGCAAAGTTATTAACATTCTGTCAAAGATGAAATAAATTCAGCGAAAAAACGTTACCTTTGCGGCATTATTATAGGATATTATGAGCAAAAAAAATAAGATCGAAATCGTTGAAGCGGACGACATGAACCTCGTTCCGGAGATTCTCGACGGCAAACACCGCGTGATCCCGATCGTGACGGGCGGTGACGAGCCGGTCGAGGAGGTTGAAGTTCCCGAAATCATCCCGATCCTGACCCTGCGGTCGTCGGTGCTCTTTCCGGGAGCCATCACGCCCATTACGGTGGGTCGAGACAAGAGTATTTCGCTGGTTCGGGCGGTGAATGCCGAGGGCGGGATGCTGGGCGCCGTGCTTCAGCGCGAGAGCGAGGTGGAGGACCCCTCGCCGGACGACATGTACAAGGTGGGCACGGCCGCGCGGATCATCAAGATCCTGGAGATGCCGAACGGCAACCTGACGGTGATCCTGAACGGCCTGGAGAAGATCGAAATCACGGAATATATCGCTACGGAACCCTATTTCAAGGCGCGTGTGGTGGCCTTGCGGGACTCGACGCCCGACGTGAAGAGCATCGAGTTCGAGGCGCTGGTCGACTCGATCCGTGACGTGGCGCTGAACATCATCAACGTCTCGCCGTCGATGCCCAAGGAGGCGGCCTTCGCCATCAAGAACATCGACTCGAAACGGGGGATCATCAACTTCATCTGCTCGAACATGGAGCTCACGGACGAGGACCGGCAGTCGCTGCTGGAGGCCCCCGGGCTGCTGGCGCGTGCACGCAAGCTGCTGGAGATCCTGATCCGCGAGCAGCAGCTGGCCGAACTGAAGAGCCAGATCCAGGAGCGCGTCAAGCAGGAGATCGACAAGCAGCAGCGTGACTACTACCTGCAGCAGCAGATGCGCACGATCCAGGACGAACTGGGCGATGGCGCGGATGCCGACATCGAGAAGCTGCGCGAGGATGCCAAGAAGAAGAACTGGCCGAAGGAGGTCGCCGAGACCTTCGAAAAGGAGGTGCAGAAGGTCGAGCGGCTGAATCCCGCGGTGGCGGAGTATTCGGTGCAGATGACCTACCTGCAGCTGCTGCTGGAGCTGCCGTGGAACGATGTCACGAAGGACAACCTCGACCTGAAGTGCGCCCGCGAGCAGCTGGATCACGACCATTTCGGGCTCGACGAGGTGAAGGAGCGTATCCTCGAACACCTGGCCGTGATCAAACTGAAGGGCGACCTGAAATCGCCGATTCTCTGCCTCTACGGCCCTCCGGGCGTGGGTAAGACGTCGCTGGGCAAGTCGGTGGCCACGGCCCTGGGCCGCAAGTTCGGGCGCATTTCGCTGGGCGGCCTGCACGACGAGTCGGAGATCCGCGGACACCGCCGCACCTACATCGGTGCGATGCCGGGCCGGATCATCCAGACGATCAAGCGCTGCGGGTCGTCGAATCCGGTGATCATCCTCGACGAGGTGGACAAGGTGACGGTCTCGAACCACGGGGACCCGTCGAGCGCCCTGCTCGAAGTGCTCGATCCGGAGCAGAACACGACCTTCCACGACAACTACATCGACATGGAGTACGACCTGTCGAAGGTGCTGTTTATCGCCACGGCGAACAACGTGGGGAATATCGCCCCGGCGCTGCGCGACCGTATGGAGATGATCAACATCCCGGGTTATCTCGTGGAGGAGAAGGTGCGCATTGCATTGGACCACCTGCTCCCGAAGCAGCGCGAGGCCCACGGAATCAAGCCGCAGGAGATGACCCTGACGCCGGAGGTGGTCGAGGAGATCATCTCGTGCTATACGCGCGAGGCGGGCGTCCGTTCGCTGGACAAGCACCTGGCGAAGATCGCCCGGGCGCGCGCCAAGCAGATCGCCTTCGACGAGGCGTTCGCCCCGGAGATCACGAAAAAGGACCTGGAAAAGATCCTCGGGATGCCGAAATTCCTGCGTGAGGAGTATGAGGTGGGCGGCATGACCGGCGTGGTGACGGGTCTGGCGTGGACCGAGGTAGGGGGCGACATTCTCTACATCGAATCGTGCCTGACGCCGGGCAAGGGGAAGATCAGCCTGACGGGCAACCTGGGTGACGTGATGAAGGAGTCGGCGACGATTGCGCATGAGTGGGTAATGGCCCACTATAAGGAGTTGGGCATCGATCCGAAACTGTTCGAAACGAACGACATCAACATCCACGTGCCGGAGGGTGCGATTCCGAAGGACGGCCCCTCGGCGGGCATTACGATGGTGACGTCGATCGTCTCGACCTACACGGGCCGCAAGGTGAAGGAGCGGATCGCCATGACGGGCGAGACGACGCTGCGGGGCCGGGTGATGCCGGTTGGCGGCGTGAAGGAGAAGATCCTGGCTGCGAAGCGTGCCGGCATTACGGAGCTGATCCTTTCGGAAGAGAACCGTAAGGACATTGCGGAGATCAAGGCGGAGTACGTGGAGGGTCTGACGTTCCACTACGTGCGGACGAACGACGAGGTGCTGCAACTGGCATTGGAATAGGCTATGAAATACATCGCAATCATTCCGGCGCGCTATGCGTCGACGCGCTTTCCGGCCAAACCGCTGGCCATGCTGGGCGGCAAACCCGTGATCCAGCGGGTCTATGAACAGGTCGCCGGGGTGCTGGACGATGCTGTGGTGGCTACGGATGACGAGCGGATCTACGAGGCCGTGCAGGCTTTCGGCGGGAAGGCCGAGATGACCTCGACGGCACACCGCAGCGGTACGGACCGATGCCGGGAGGCCTACGACAAACAGGGCCGGGAGTACGACGTGGTGGTCAACGTGCAGGGCGATGAACCCTTCATCCGGGCCGAACAGTTGGAGGCATTGAAACGCTGTTTCGAAAACCCCGCAACCGATATCGCCACGCTGGTGAAACCCTTTTCGGAGAGCGACGGGCTTGCCGCGCTGGAAAACCCCAACTCCCCGAAAGTGGTGCTCGACGGCGAGTCGCAGGCGCTCTACTTTTCGCGTTCGGTGATCCCTTACCTGCGGAACGTCCCGCGCGGGGAGTGGCTGACGAAACACACCTTCTACAAACACATCGGCATTTACGCATTCCGTTCGGAGGTGCTGCGCAAGGTTACCTCCCTGCCGCAATCGCCGCTCGAAGCGGCCGAATCGCTCGAACAGCTGCGGTGGCTGGAGAACGGCTTCCGGATCGGCGTGGGCATTACGGATGCCGAGACCGTGGGGATCGACACCCCGGAGGACCTGACGCGTGCCGAAGCGTTCCTGAAACAACATCCCGAATTCAACCGCTAAAGTTATGAAATTCATTGCCGGACCCTGTGTCATTGAATCGGCCGAACTGTTGGATACGGTGGCCGAACGCCTGGCGGCGATCAACCGCCGCCTCGGCACGGAGATCATCTTCAAGGCCTCGTTCGACAAGGCCAACCGGACGTCGATCGCGTCGTTCCGCGGCCCGGGTCTCGACCGGGGCCTGCAGATGCTGGCGGACGTGCGGGCGAAATGGGGCCTGAAGCTCCTGACGGACATCCACGAGTCGTGGCAGGCCGCACCGGTGGGTGAAGTGGTCGACGTGATCCAGATTCCGGCGTTCCTGTGCCGTCAGACCGACCTGGTGGTGGCTGCGGCGAAGACGGGCCGGACGGTGAACATCAAGAAGGCGCAGTTCCTTTCGGGAGTCGACATGCAATACCCCTACGAAAAGGCTTGCGAGGCGGGCGCCCGGGAGGTATGGCTCACCGAACGCGGCAATTCGTTCGGCTATAACAATCTGGTGGTCGACTTCCGCAACATCCCCGACATGCTGAAGATCGCCCCGACGGTCATCATGGACTGCACACACTCGGTGCAGCGCCCCGGTGCGGCGGGCGGCAAGACGGGCGGCAACCGCGAATTCGTTCCGGCGATGGCCCGTGCCGCCCAGGCATTCGGGGCCAACGGCTTCTTCTTCGAGGTTCACCCCGATCCGGACCGGGGTCTGAGCGACGCCGCGAACATGCTGCGGCTGAATGATCTGGAACCCTTGATCGAATCTTTACTTCAGGTACAATGACCGATATTTCGAAATCCCGGATTTTGTCGGTAGCACGCAAGGCGTTGCATACCGAGATGCTGTCGCTGCAGCATCTGGAGGAGTCGCTGGACGATTCGTTTGCCCGGGCCGTGGAGCTGATCCTGGCGAGCCACGGCAAGTGCATCGTGACGGGCATGGGCAAATCGGGCCTCGTGGGGCGCAAGATCGCCGCGACGCTCGCATCGACCGGTACGCCGAGTTTCTTCCTTCACCCGGGGGAGGCCTTCCACGGCGATCTGGGCATGATCTCGAAGGAGGATATTATTCTGGCGCTTTCCTATTCGGGCGAGACGGACGAGATCCTGAAGATCGTGCCGTTCATCCACACGAACGGCAATCGGCTGATCTCCATGACGGGCAATCCCGAATCGGCGCTGGCCAAGAACTCCGACGTGCATCTGAACGTGCGGGTCGAGGAGGAGGCCTGCATCCTGCATCTCGCTCCCACGTCGTCCACAACGGCGCAGATCGCCATGGGCGACGCCCTGGCCGTTTCGCTGATGGAGCTGCGGGGCTTCACGAGCGTCGATTTCGCGCGTCTGCATCCGGGCGGCAGCCTCGGGCGGCGCCTGCTGATGACCGTGGGCAATGTCATGCGGGACCATGACCTGCCGGTCGTTGCGCCGGATTGTCCGGCCACGGAGATGATCCACGCCATTTCGAAGGGCGGCCTGGGTTTGATCGTGATCTGCGAGGGCGACCGTATCGAGGGCATTGTGACCGACGGCGACGTGCGCCGGGCCATGGAGCGCCTGCGCGGTGAGTTCTTCAACATCAAGGCCGCCGATATTGCCACGCCGCACCCGAAGACGATCGCGCCGACCGAGAAGCTGATCGAGGCGGAGAAGATGATGACGCGCAACAAGGTGACCTCGCTGTTGGTGACCGACGATGCGGGCAAGCTCGTCGGTGTGATCCAGATCTATGACATCAAACTCTGAGCCTTCCGGCTTCGGACAGATACCCAAAAAGAGGAACCCGGTCATCGGGTTCCTCTTTTTTACATGCGGGGACGGATGGGTTATTCGCCCTCTTCGAGTTGGAAAACGGCCTCGACGGGTTTTTCGAACTGCCGGGCGATCTTCAGCGCCAGGACGGTCGAAGGTACGAATTTCCCCGCCTCGATGGCATTGATCGTCTGGCGGCTGACGCCCACGGCTTCGGCCAACTGTTGTTGGGTCATGCGCCGCTCGGCGCGTTCGACCCGGATCCTATTCTTCATGTGCGGCCTCCTTTCCGAGTCTCCACAGCATGACCCGTTCGATGACAAGGAAGAGCACGGGCAGCAGGCAGAGGTTGAAAATCAGGAAGTAGAGATAGGCGAAGTCGTAGAGGAAGAGCGCCGCAATGACGGCAATGCCGATGGTGGCGTAGAGTGCGGCCAACAGGGCATTGAGACGGATGCGGGTGATGAGTTCGTCCTCGATCCGCTCGCGTGAGCAGGTGATGAGGAGCGTCCCGAGGAGCACTCCGATCAGGACGACGTTGTTGGAGACGCGCGAGAGGGTCTCGCTTCCGGCAGCGGAGTCGGGCAGCAGGAAGGTGGGGAATCCGTTGAATCCGTCGATGGCCATCAGCAGGCCGAGCAACGCCGTCGGGATGAAAAGCACCCATCCGATTCGCTTGAACGGATAGGGGAGTAACAGGATTTTGTTCATGACTGGTTGTTTTTTGTCGGTTTGTGCAGACTGCCGGAGGTGCGCACTTCTCCCGTCTACGCTGCAAATGTAAAATAAACTTTACATATTTCCAAGTAAACGCGACATAAAATAGATTGTAATTGAAAATTGAAAATGTGAAATTGGGAGATAACAGCGATCTGGAGGCTTCTCCGGGCGGAGTCGATTGGACCGGGTTTTGAATACGCGGCCAGCGGTGTCCCTTCACCCGTCCGGGAAAGGTTTACCTGTCGGCTCCTTCCTCCAAGTCCCCTCCGCGGAGGGGATTTAGGGGAGGGTAGATTTGAATACGCGGCCAGCGGCCGCGGGGCTTCGGCCAGCCGCGTCCCTTCACCCGTCCGGGAAAGGTTTACCTGTCGGCTCCTTCCTCCAAGTCCCCTCCGCGGAGGGGATTTAGGGGAGGGTAGATTTGAATACGCGGCCAGCGGCCGCGGGGCTTCGGCCAGCCGTGTCCCTTCACCCGTCCGGGAAACGTTTACCTGTCGGCTCCTTCCTCCAAGTCCCCTCCGCGGAGGGGATTTAGGGGAGGGTAGATTTGAATACGCGGCCAGCGGCCGCGGGGCTTCGGCCAGCCGCGTCCCTTCACCCGTCCGGAAAAGGTTTACCTGTCGGCTCCTTCCTACTGCTGGATCTTGACCAGCTGTTCCCGGTAGGCGTTCAGAATCCGCGACTTGGAGATGAATCCCCGGTAGTGGTTCTGCTTGTCGACCACCGGCAGCATCCAGGTGTGCTTGTCCTCGAACTTCTCCATCACGCTTTGGATCGATTCGTGTTCGAGGATCTTGTCCGGCGGGGGAATCATGTAGTCGGAAATCGGATGTCCGTACTTCTCGTGCTTGAACATGTCCTCGCGCAGGTCGTCCAGCTGCACGACGCCGAGCAGACGTCCGAAATTGTCGATCACGGGGAAGATGTTGCGGCGGGCCGTGGAGATGATGTGGACGATGTCGCCGAGGGTCATGTTCTCCTTGATGCGCAGGAAGTCGGTCTCCATCAGTTCGTCGAGTTTCAGGAAGACGAAGACCGACTGATCCTTGTCGTGGGTCAGCAGTTCGCCCTTCTGGCGCAGCTGCTTGGTGTAGATCGAGTCGGGATCGAGGTAGTAGTTCACGGCGAAGGAGATGCAGGCGGTTGTCATCAGGGGGATGAAGAGCCCGTAGCCGTTGGAGAGTTCGGCGATGAGGAAGATCGAGGTCAGCGGGGCGTTCATCACGCCGGCCATCACGCCGGCCATGCCGACGAGTGTAAAGGATACGATCGAGATGTTCCAGTGGAACAGGATGTTGCAGACGAGGGCCAGGGATGCCCCGGTGAAGGCTCCGACGAACAGCGACGGCGCGAAGGTTCCGCCGACGCCCCCCGCGGCATTGGTCGAAGCCATGGCGATGACCTTGAAGAACATCGTGGCGATGACGAAGAGGATGACGACCCAGTCGATGTTGCGGAAGCGGTAGAAGAGCGAGTTGTTGAAGAGCTCCTGGGCATTGCCGTGCATCAGGGAGGTGAAACCCTCGTATCCTTCGCCGTAGAGGGGCGGGAAGATGAAGATCAGGATGCCGAGGATGGCTCCGCCCCAGATCCATTTCTTGTATTGCCGGTCGATTTTCTTGAAGAATCCGCCGATGCGGGAGTTCATCGATGTAAAGTACCAGGCCATGAGTCCGCACAGCACGCCGAGGAGGATGAACAGCGGGATCTGCCACAGTTCGAAGGCATCCTCGGGGGCGAGCGTCACGGCCAGAATGGGGTCGAAGCCGCGGAGCATGAAGGCCATGGTGGTGGCGGTGATCGATGCGATGAGCAGGGGGATGACCGACGCGGCGGTGATGTCGAGCATGAGGATCTCCAGGACGAAGACCACACCGGTGATCGGGGCCTTGAAGATGGCCGCGAGGGCGGCACCCGCTCCGCAGCAGAGCAGCAGCGTGGTGTGCTTGTAGTTGAGGCGTGCGAGGCGTCCGATGTTCGATCCGATGGCGGCGCCGGTGAGGACGATCGGGGCCTCGGGTCCCACCGAACCTCCGAATCCGATGGTCGTGGCGCCTCCGACGACCGACGTCCAGCAGTTGTGCGCGGCGATGCGGGAGTTGCGGCGCGACATGGCGTAGAGGACACGGGTGACGCCCTCGGAGATGTTGTCGCGGACGATGTACCGGACGAAGAGCGTGGCCAGGATGATACCCACGGCGGGGTAGATCAGGAAGAGGAAGTGTGCGCTGTCGACGGGGAACCAGTTTGTCAGTCCGGTTTTGATCGCATAGAGCAGGATCTCGAAGAGGTAGGTCCCCAGTCCGGCGAGCACACCGACCACCACCGCCAGCAACATCATCATCTGGCGGTTCGAGAGCCTGCGGGTCAGCCGCAGGAAGGCGGCGTAGATGCGGTCGGCGCGGATTTCCATGGGACGGCGCGGCGGGTGGATCAGCGTTCGGAGCCGACGGTGTACTGCCGGGCCTGTGCGGCGATGAGCTCCCCGTCGTCGAAGTAGTCGATCTTCATGGCGTGGCGTACGTCCGCGAGGGTCTCGGCAGCTGCGGCGCGGGCCGTTTCGGAACCCCGGCGGAGGATGTCGTAGACCTCGCCGATGCGGGCCTCGTAGTAGTGGCGGCGTTCGCGGATCGGATCGAGGGTCTCGTTGAGGATGGCGATGAGCAGACGCTTGACCTTCACGTCGCCGAGGCCTCCGCGGCGGTAGTGGGCCTTCAGTTCGTCGAGCGAGGCGTAGTCGGGGAGGTACTTGGCGAAGTGTTCCGGGCGGCTGAAGGCGTCGAGGTAGGTAAAGACCGTGTTGCCTTCGACCTTGCCGGGATCTTCGACGCGCAGGTGGTCCGGATCGGTGTACATGCCCATGACCTTCTTCTTGACCTCGTCGGCCGTGTCGGAGAGGTAGATGCAGTTCCCGAGCGATTTGGACATCTTGGCCTTGCCGTCGGTGCCGGGCAGGCGCAGGCAGGCGGCGTTGTCGGGCAGGAGGATTTCGGGCATGGTGAGCGTTTCGCCGTAGACCGTGTTGAACTTATGCACGATTTCGCGGGTCTGCTCGATCATCGGCTCCTGGTCCTCACCCACGGGGACGGTTGTGGCCCGGAAGGCGGTGATGTCCGACGCCTGGCTGATGGGGTAGGTGAAGAATCCGACGGGGATTCCCTGACGCTGGGTGGTGTCGCCCTCAACGGCCCCCTCGGCGAATCCGCGCATCTGGATCTCGGCCTTGACGGTGGGGTTGCGCTGCAGGCGCTGCACCGTGACGAGGTTCATGTAGTAGAAGGCCAGCTCGCACAGTTCGGGAACCTGCGACTGGATGAAAAGGGTCGATTTTGCGGGGTCGAGACCGACGGATAGGTAGTCCAGGGCCACCTCGATGATGTTCTGGCGCACCTTTTCGGGGTTGTCGGCGTTGTCGGTGAGGGCCTGTGCGTCGGCGATCATGATGAAGATCCGGTCGAATTCTCCGGAGTTCTGGAGTTCCACGCGGCGCCGGAGCGAGCCGACGAAGTGTCCGAGGTGCAGCCGGCCCGTGGGGCGGTCGCCGGTGAGTATGATTTTAGCCATATTCAGAATATTGTACATTTTAACGGCAAACATACGAAAAAGCGGGCGGGCGACCTAAAAAAGTTGTGGGATATAGATTAATTTTATATCTTTGTTCAAGGAAATAAACGTCTGTTATGACCATCATTCAACTCGAATACCTGTTGGCGGTAGCCAACTGCGGCAGTTTTTCGCAGGCTGCCGAGCACTGTTTCGTGACGCAGCCGTCGCTGAGTATGCAGATCAAGTCGCTGGAGGAGGAGTTGGGCGTAGTGCTGCTGGACCGTTCGAAGAAACCGGTAATCCCGACGGAGGCGGGCGCTGCGGTGCTGGAGCAGGCGCGTGAGACGCTCAAGGCCTACAACTACATCCGGGAGGTGGTTGCCGAATTGAAGGGCGAGACGGCCGGGAAACTGCGTCTGGGTGTGATCCCGACGATTGCGCCCTACCTGCTCCACAAGTTCATTCCGACCTTTGTGCGGGAGTACCCGAAGGTGGAGCTGGAGATCTCGGAGATGATCACTTCGGAGATCGTCGAGGCGCTGAAGCGCGACCGGATCGACGCGGCGCTGGTGGCGAGCGGCACGTGCGGGGAGGGGATCTTCGAGCAGGAACTTTTCAACGACCGTTTTTATGCGTATGTATCCCCGGAAAACCCGCTCTACGAACGGCAGAACATCCGCATCGAGGATATCGACCTGAAGGACCTGGTGATCCTGAGTCCGGGCAACTGTATGCGGGACCAGATCATCGAGCTGTGCCAGGCGCGTCGTTCGATGCCGACGCACTATTCGTTCGAATCGGGTTCGCTGGACACGCTGATGCGGATCGTGGACTGCACGTCGTGCCTGACGATCATTCCGGAGATGTCGATCGAGTATATTCCGGCGGACCACCGCGACCGGCTGAAGACGCTGGCCAAGGGTGCGATGTCGCGCAAGATCGCCGTGGCGGTGCGTCGCACGTATGTCAAGAACTCGATTATCCGGGTCCTGACGGAGACGATCCTCTCGTGCGTGGAGCAGTCGCGTTCGTGAACCCGGATGCGAAGGATGTCCGATGCTCCGGAAAAGTTGAAAATCCCCGATACGTCAGGTCGTATCGGGGATTTTTCGAAAAGCCGGAGCCGATTGTACCCGGTTTTTTGTCTGTGGTTTGTGACGGAAGCTCGCAATCGGTTTTTCTTCTGCCGCTTGCCGACGGTTTGGATGGATGCAATGTGTTTTTTTGCCGGTAATTTTCAAATATCATTCTCTTTTCGTACCTTTGCAAGGTTATAGACACCTACATGGAAATTTATGGACAAACTGATCGAAACGATCGTCAGCGCGATTGAAGATAAAAAAGGGAAAAATATCGTATCGTTGGACCTCTCGGGCTTCGACGGGGCCATCTGTTCTCATTTCGTGGTCTGCAACGCGGATTCCACGACGCAGGTGGCGGCCATAGCCGACGGCATCGAGGAGAAGGTGCTCGAAACGCTGGGCGAAAAGGTCTGGCGCATCGAGGGGCAGCAGAATGCCCTGTGGATCGCCATGGACTATGTAGACGTTGTGGTTCACATCTTCCAGACGGAGCTGCGCAGCTTCTACCGGCTTGAGGAGCTGTGGGCCGATGCCCCGATGGTGAAATACGAATACGAAGCGTAAAAACTTATGGCACAGAATCTGAACAAACGTAGCAATAATCCGAAAATGAACATGCCCCGGTTCTCGCTGTTGTGGGTCTACGGGGTGATTGCGGCGCTGATCGTGGGCTACTACCTGTTCAACCCGTCGGGCGAGCAGCCCGTCGAGAGTAACTGGACGACGGTCGAGCCGATGGTCGAGGCCGGGGATGTGGAGAAGATCCTGGTGGTGAACAAGGACCAGGCCCAGGTTTTTCTGAAACGGGAATCCGTTGCGAAATACCGCAGCGATTCGCTCGATAAGCGCTTCCGGCGGCTGCCGGAGAGCGGTCCGCAGCTGATCTTTACGATCGGTTCGGTGGATTCGTTCCGCGAGGACCTGAATGCAGCCGAATCCCGCTCGGGGGCGAGTGTCCCGGTGGAGTACGACAACCGGGACGACGGCTGGACCTCGCTGCTGGTGAATCTGCTGCCGTGGGTGCTGATCATCGGGGTGTGGATCTTCATCATGCGTTCGATGGCCCGCGGGGCGGGTGCCGGGGGCGGAGGCGGCATCATGAATGTCGGCAAGGCCAAGGCGCAGGTCTTCGACAAGGACAACTCCAAGCGGGTGACGTTCAAGGATGTGGCCGGCCTGGAGGAGGCCAAGGTCGAGATCATGGAGATCGTCGACTTCCTGAAGAAGGCCGACAAATACAAGGAACTGGGCGCCAAAATCCCGAAAGGGGCGCTGCTCGTGGGCCCTCCGGGCACGGGTAAGACGCTGCTGGCGAAGGCCGTGGCGGGCGAGGCGAATGTTCCGTTTCTCTCGATTTCGGGTTCGGATTTTGTGGAGATGTTCGTGGGCGTGGGGGCGTCGCGCGTGCGCGACCTCTTCGAGCAGGCCAAGCAGAAAGCCCCGTGCATCGTCTTCATCGACGAGATCGACGCCATCGGCCGGGCGCGCGGCAAGAATGCCGGCTTCTCGGGCAACGACGAGCGTGAAAATACGCTGAACCAGCTGCTCACGGAGATGGACGGTTTCCAGACCAATACGGGCGTGATCGTGCTGGCGGCAACCAACCGCGCCGACATCCTGGACAAGGCGCTGATGCGGGCCGGGCGTTTCGACCGCCAGATCGAGGTAGGGCTTCCCGACGTGAAGGAGCGCGAGGAGATCTTCGAGGTGCACCTGCGCCCGTTGAAACTCGACCCGGCGCTGGACCGTTCGTTCCTGGCGCGCCAGACCCCGGGCTTCTCGGGCGCCGACATCGCCAACGTTTGCAACGAGGCGGCCCTGATCGCGGCCCGCCACAACAAGAAATACATCTCCAAGGAGGACTTCCTGGCGGCCATCGACCGGATCATCGGCGGCCTGGAGCGCAAGAACAAGATCATTACCGACGAGGAGAAGCGCGTGATCGCCTATCACGAGGCGGGCCATGCCACGGTAAGCTGGATTCTCGAAAATGCCAGTCCGCTGATCAAGGTGACGATCATCCCGCGCGGGAAGGCGCTGGGTGCCGCGTGGTACCTGCCCGAGGAGCGTCAGATCACCACGCGCGAGCAGCTGATGGACGAACTGGCGGCGACGCTGGGCGGGCGCGTGTCGGAGCAGCTGACCTTCGGGGAGGTGTCGACCGGGGCGTTGAACGACCTGGAGCGCGTCACCAAACAGGCTTACGCCATGGTGGCCTACTACGGCATGAGCGAAGAGGTCGGGACGCTGTCGTATTACGACTCGACGGGCCAGAGCGACATGTCCTTTACGAAGCCCTACTCCGAGAAGACGGCGCAGCAGATCGACGCCGAAGCCCGGGCGGTGATCGACCGGGCCTACGGGATGGCCGAAAAGGTGCTGAAGGAGCACCGCGACGGCCTAAAGGAGTTGGCGGAACTGCTTCTGCAGCGCGAGGTGGTCTTTACGGAGGATGTGGAGCGGATTTTCGGCAAGCGCAAGAAGGATATCGAGCACGAGCGGCGTGAGGCTGCGGCGAAAGCCGGGGCGGAAGGCGCCTCGTCGGAGGCTTCGGCGCCGTCCGCCGATGAAAAGCGCTCCGGAACGCAGAATGCTGCCGTCTCGGCCGCGGGGACCCCGGAGCAGCCGGGCGTGAAGAACCCGTCAGGCCCGGAATCCGTCTCATCGAGCGATTCGAAACAGAAGGCGTGAAACTTGTTAGACCTTTGAAAACCGATGAGTGAAAAGATGAAGAACCTGGGGGTCCGCACGTTGAGCGGTGCGGTGCTCGCGGTGGTGGTTCTGGGTGCCATCCTCTGGTCTCAGTGGAGTTTCGGACTCCTGCTGGGGGTACTGCTGGTCTGCGGCATGATGGAGTTTTACTCCCTGGCCGGAAAACGGGGCCGCCGCCCGCAGCGGTTTGTCGGACTTGTGGCGGGTCTTGTGCTCTTTGCCCTGAATTTCGCCTTCGTCAGCGACGACATCCAGATCCTGGGTTCCGCCAACCGGGCCTTCGGCTGCGGAATGGCCTTTCTGCTGCTGCTGTTGCCCGTGATGTTCATCTGCGAACTCTACCGACGGGGCGAGGATCCCGCGGGCAATATCGCCACGACCCTGCTGGGTCTGGTTTACGTGGCGATGCCGCTGTCGCTGATGTGCTACTTCCCGATCATTGCCAGCGAGACCTGGAGCCCCTGGGTGATGCTCTTCTACATCTTCATCATCTGGGCGAACGACGTCTTCGCCTACCTGGTGGGGATGTCGGTCGGCCGCCACCGCCTTTGCGAACGCCTTTCGCCCAAGAAGTCGTGGGAAGGCTTCTTCGGCGGGGTCATCGGGGCCGTGGCGATGGGACTGCTCGCCGCCCGGGTGCTGGAGGACAGCTATGCGGCGTGGGCCGGTCTGGCCCTCGTGGCTTCGGTCACGGGGGTGCTGGGCGACCTGGTGGAGTCGATGTTCAAGCGGGCCGCGGGTGTCAAGGATTCGGGTACGCTGATTCCGGGGCACGGAGGTGTCCTGGACCGTTTCGACGCCATGCTGCTATCGGCGCCCTTCGTCTTCGTCTATATGCTTTTCGTCATGTAACCGCAAACCTTACCTATTATGAGAATCAACAAGGAAGGATACAAGATTATCGGCATTTCGGGGGCCGTCTGCCTTCTGATCTGGTGGTTTTTCTACCGGATGCTGGTCAATGAATCGGGTGTCGCCTTGCTGTGGGGCGGTACGATATTCCTGCTGCTGTTCTGGTTCTTCATCGTGGCGTTCTTCCGCGAGCCGCGGCGGGTGCGGATCCATGATGCCGATCTGGTCTTTGCGCCGTGCGACGGCCGCGTGGTGGTGACCGAGGTGGTGAAGGAGACCGAATACCTCCAGGAGGAGATGCTGCAGATCTCGATCTTCATGTCGATCACGAACGTCCACATGAACTGGGTTCCGGTGGGCGGTGTCGTGGAGTATTTCAAATACCATCCGGGCCGTTTCCTGGTGGCCTGGCATCCGAAGTCGTCGACCGAGAACGAGCGGACGACCACGGTGGTGAAGATGCCTACGGGCCAGCGGGTGCTGTTCCGTCAGGTGGCGGGTCTGATCGCCCGGCGGATCATCTCCTACATGAAGGTCGGCAATCCCGTGGAGCAGAACAGCGTCTGCGGGTTCATCAAGTTCGGCTCACGGGTCGACATCCTGATTCCGAAGGATAGCGAGCTGCTGGTCGAGATCGGCGACCCGACGGTGGGCTCGCAGACGCCGATCGCGCGGCTGCGCAAGGTGGTGGATAACCAATAACCGGAAACCATGCAAACGACGCCTCAGACGGTTCTGAAATTCATCGTGGGCGCGGCGATCGCTACGGCCGTGCTCTTTCTGGTGTGGTATTTCTCGTCGATCGTCGTCTATATTCTGGTCTCGGCGGTGCTGGCCGTGATGGGGCGCCCGCTGGTGAAACGCCTCTCGGGGGTGCATATCCGCGGTTGGCAGATCCCGCGCTGGCTGGCGGCCCTGGTGACGCTGGTTGTGATCTGGGCGATCTTCGCGGCCTGCTTCTCGCTCTTCGTGCCGCTGGTCTTCAACAAGATCAACCAGTTCGCCCATGTGGACTTCGCGGCCGTCATGGCGAGTATCGGCGAACCCCTGGCTCGTGCGCAACTCGACCTGCAGCACCTTTTCTCCCTGCCCGAAAGCACCTTTTCGCTCTCCGAGGAGCTGACCGATGCCCTGCGGGGAATCATCGACTTCGATTCGCTCAACCTGATCTTCTCGTCGATCGTCAACCTGGTGATCTCGTCGGTGATCGCGATCTTCTCGATTTCGTTTATCACCTTCTTCTTCCTCAAGGAGGAGGGGCTTTTCTATGCAATGGTGACTTCGGTTTTCCCGGAGCACTACCATGAAAACATCACCCGGGCGCTGGATTCGGTGACGCTGCTGCTGGCCCGCTACTTTACGGGCATCCTGTCGGAGAGCCTGCTGCTGACGATTGCCGTGTCGCTGGTGATGATGACCTTCGGGATGAAGACCGTGGATGCCGCCTTCATCGGCCTGACGATGGGCATCATGAACGTCGTACCCTATGCGGGCCCGCTGATCGGCGGGATCTTCTCGGTCTTCGTGGGGATTGTGACGCCGATCGAGGGGATGCCCGTGGGGCATACGGTGCTGGTCATCATCTGCTCGCTGCTGGTCATCAAGGGGCTGGACGATTTCGTGCTGCAGCCGACACTCTATTCGGAACGGGTCAAGGCCCATCCGCTGGAGGTCTTTCTGGTGATCCTGATTGCGGGATCGCTGGCCGGGATCGTGGGGATGCTGTTGGCGATACCCTCCTATACGGTGCTGCGGGTCTTCGCCAAGGAGTTCTTCTCGCAGTTCAGTCTGGTGCGCAAACTGACGGAAAAAATCTGACGATGGAGCGTGTGATCGAGGGGGCGGAAAGAGATGCCGGGGCCGGGAAACACGGAGCCGGGAAACACGGGGCCGGGACGCGGGAAGCTGCTCCCGAAAGGCGCGTGATCGAAGGAGTGGTGGAGCATGGGCAGCGTTTGGGCCGCGAACTGGGTTTCCCGACGGCGAACCTGGCGGTTCCTGCCGGTTTTCCGCTTTCGGACGGGGTCTACCGTTCGCGTGCGGAAGTCGAGGGGCGCTGGTACGACAGCATGTCGAACCTGGGCTGCAACCCTACGGTAGGGGGCGGTAAACGGCGCCTGGAGACCCATATTTTCGGTTTTGCGGGCGAGCTTTACGGCAGCCGCCTGCGGGTGGAGTTGCTGGAAAAGATCCGCGACGAGCGGCGTTTCTCTACGCTGGAGGAGCTGCAGGCGCAGATCGCCGAGGACCGGGCGACGGTGTTGCATCTCCTGGGGAAATGACGGAAGGGGAGCCTTCGGATGGGCATTCCGCACAACCGCGCAGCTCCCGCAAAAGAGGATTTACCTAAAAAAAGAAAAAGCATATGTTTTTGGACAACACGCTTCCCTACAAGGTAGCCGACCTGTCGCTGGCCGAGTGGGGACGCAAGGAGATCGAGATCTCCGAACACGAAATGCCGGGCCTGATGGCCGTTCGCCGTAAATACGGGCCCCGGAAGCCGCTGAAAGGGGTGCGGATCATGGGATCGCTGCACATGACGATCCAGACGGCGGTGCTGATCGAGACGCTCGTGGAGCTGGGCGCCGAGGTGCGCTGGTGCTCGTGCAACATCTTCTCGACGCAGGACCACGCTGCGGCGGCCATTGCGAAGGCCGGGGTTCCGGTCTTCGCGTGGAAGGGCGAGACGCTGCCCGAATACTGGTGGTGCACGGCGATGGCGATGTCGTTCCCGGGCGGCAAGGGCCCGCAGCTGATCGTCGATGACGGCGGTGACGCCACGCTGCTGATCCACAAGGGCTACAAGGCCGAGAACGACGCCGCGACGCTCGACTACGCTCCCTCGTCCTATGAGGAGGAGGTCATCCTCGACACCTTGAAGCGGATTCTGGCCGAGGACCCGCAGAAGTGGCACCGCACGGTGGCCGAATGGAAGGGCGTGAGCGAGGAGACCACGACGGGCGTGCACCGCCTCTACCAGATGCAGGCCGCCGGAGAGCTGCTCGTTCCGGCGATCAACGTGAACGACTCCTGCACGAAGTCGAAGTTCGACAACCTCTACGGGTGCCGCGAGTCGCTGGCCGACGGCATCAAGCGCGCGACGGACGTGATGATTGCCGGGAAGGTGGTCGTCGTGTGCGGTTACGGCGATGTGGGCAAGGGCTGCGCGCGTTCGATGCGCTCCTATGGCGCCCGGGTGATCGTCACGGAGATCGACCCGATCTGCGCGCTGCAGGCGGCGATGGAGGGCTTCGAGGTGAAGACTGTGGAGAGCGCCCTGGCCGAGGGCAACATCTATGTCACCTGCACGGGCAACTGCGACATCATCACGCTGGAGCACATGGAGCGGATGCGCGACCAGGCGATCGTCTGCAACATCGGTCACTTCGACAACGAGATCCAGATGGCGCGTCTGGAGGCGTCGTCGGCCGTGAAGACGACGATCAAGCCGCAGGTCGACAAGTACACCTTCCCCGACGGCCACTCGATCTTCATTCTGGCCGAGGGGCGTCTGGTGAACCTGGGCTGTGCGACGGGCCACCCGTCGTTCGTGATGTCGAACTCCTTCACGAACCAGTGTCTGGCGCAGATGGAGTTGTGGGAGCAGGACCTCAAGGTGGATGTCTACCGCCTGCCGAAGCACCTCGACGAGGAGGTGGCGCGGCTGCACCTGGACAACCTGGGTGTCGAACTGACGCACCTGACGAAGAAGCAGGCCGACTATATCGGTGTCCCGGAAGAGGGACCCTACAAGGCCGACCACTACCGTTATTGAGGTAGGGCCTTTATGCGAAAAGCCCCGGGAGCAAACCTCCCGGGGCTTTTGCATTCAAGCGGTCGGCGGGCGGTGCCGGGGCTGCCGGGCTGCCCGATCCGATCAATATCCGAAGATCTCCTCCTGCGAGACGGTGCGGATGGGGCCGAGCGTCTTGAGGAAATTGAGGTCGAGGGCCTTGATGTCGCCCAGAATACCGTAGGTGTAGGGGCGATCCTTGACCCACTTCTGCTGCGTGGCCTTCACGTCGTCGATCGTCATGTTCTGCACCTGTTCGAAAACCAGCCGGTTGGGATCCTCCGAGAGCCCCAGACGGCGCAGGGCGAGGTAGGAGTTCAGGACGCCGATTCCCGTGGTGCGGTCGGTACGCAGGCGGGAGATGATAGCCTCCTTGGCGATGTGGAAGGCCGCATCCGATTCGGGCATCTGGTTGATGATCTCGTCGAAGGCCTCGATGGCGGTCTGCATCTTGTCGTTCTGCGTGGCGATGAAGGCGATGTAGTTGTAGCTGTCATCGGCATAGGAGGGGGTTCCGAGCCATGCCTGGGCCGTGTATGCCAGACCGCGGGCCTCGCGCATCTCCTGGAAGCAGATGGAGTTCATGCTGCCGCCGAAATACTCGTTGTAGAGCGTGATTTCGGGTTCGTTCTTCACGTCGAACGCCTCGCCGCGGTTCGAATACTGCAGGTAGTAGAGCTGGTTGGCATCGTACTGTGCCAGCACGACGCTGCTCTTGTCCGTGCGCTGCATCTTCGGGTGGCTCTTTTCGAGCGGCGCAAGCACCTCGGCCGCCTTGTGGCACGCGGCGATGCTGGCCTTGACCTGATTCTCCTCCTGCGGGCCGTAGTAGAGCACCTCGTGCTGTTTGTTCATCAGGTCGCGGACTGCGGCGATCAGCTCCTCCGAACCGAGTGCCATGAGCGCCTTGTTCGAGAGGGTCGTGCGCTTGATGTACTCCTCGCCGTAGAACATGTAGCGCTGCAGGGCTCCGAAATTCTGGCCCTGGTTGAGCTTGGCATCGGCGCGGGACTTGATCAGGTCCTGCTTGAGGTTTTCGAGGATGGCCTCATCGGCAACGGCCCCGGCAATCAGCCCCTCAACGATCTCCATGGCCTTGGGCATGTTCTCGCTCAGACCCGAAATCGAGATGAAGCTCTGGTTGCTGCCGGCGCGCATCGAGAAGGAGCAGGCGATGTCGTACATCTCCGAAGCGATCTGCTCGGCACTCATGGCCTCGGTCCCGAGATAGCTCAGGTAATCGAAGGCCAGCGAGAGGGCGGGATTGTTTTCGGTACCCGTATCGAATACGTAGTTGAGCGTGAAGATGTCGTTCAGTTCGTTCTTCTTGTAGAGGACGTGGATTCCGTCGCGGAGGTCGAACTGTGACATCTCCTTCTGGTAGTCGACGAAGACGGGCTCGATGGGCTTCACCTTGGAGTTCTGAATCTCGGTCAGGAAGGCGCTCTGCATGTCGCGGTTCGTCACGATCGGGGTGATCTTCGGAGCGGCGATCTTCTGCACGTTCTTGTCCTCGCCTTCGCGTTTGTAGACGATGGCGTAGGCGTTCTCGCCGAGGTACTTGTTCGCCCAGTCGACGACATCCTGCTTGGTGATCTTCGACATGCGGTCGATCTGCGCCACCTCGTCGGCCCAGTCGGTCCCGGCGATGAACGACTGCACGTACATGTCGGCCCGCGAATCGTTGTCCTCGTAGGCCCGCATCATGTAGAGTTTGAAGTTGTTGATCGATGCCTCGATGAGCTTCTCGTCGAAATCGCCCGAACGCAGTTTGGCCACTTCGCCGAGGAGCAGGTCGCGGACCTCTTCGAGCGACTGTCCGGCCTTGGGGCTTCCGCCGAGGAGGAACGAGCTGTAGTCGGGCTGTCCGGAGTATCCGCCGTAGGCGCTGAGGACTTTCTGCTGCTGGTTGAGGTCGAGGTCGATCAGTCCGGCCTGTCCGTTGCTGAGGATGGCGCTGGCGATCTGAGCGACGTCGTTCGGGTCGGTCGAGCCGCCCGGCAGACGCCAGCCGATCATCACGTTGGCAGCCTCCAAACCGTAAACCTCCCGCACGACGGGCTCGGTGATGGGCTCTTCGGGCTTGAATTCGAGTTTCGGGAGGTTCTCGTTGGGCTGCATGTCGCCGAAATACTTGTCGATGGTGGCGATCACCTCGTCGGGATTCAGGTCACCCGATAAGCAGATGGCCATGTTGTTCGGAACGTAGTAGGTCTTGTGGTAGTTCCGCACGTTGGTGATCGAGGGGTTTTTCAGGTGCTCCTGCGTGCCGAGTACGGTCTGCGTGCCGTAGGGGTGGTTGGGGAAGAGCGCGGCGTCGAGTGCCTCCCAGACCTTGCGCGCGTCGCGTGTGAGCGACATGTTCTTCTCCTCGTAGATGGTCTCCAGCTCGGTGTGGAAGCCGCGGATTACGGGGTTGCGGAAGCGGTCGGCTTCGATCTTCGCCCAATTCTCCACCTCGTTCGAGGGGATGTCCTCGACGTAGACGGTCATGTCCTGCGAGGTGTAGGCGTTGGTTCCGTTGGCACCGATGGCGGCCATCAGCTTGTCGTATTCGTTCGGGATGGCGATCTTCGAAGCCTCGTAGCTGATCGAGTCGATGCGGTGGTAGATGGCCGCGCGCTCAGCCTCGTCAGAGGTCTTGCGGTAGACCTCGAAGAGCTGTTCGATCTCGTCGAGCAGGGGTTTTTCGGCGGCGTAGTCCGAGGTCCCGAAGTTGGGCGTACCCTTGAACATGAGGTGTTCGAAGTAGTGGGCCAGACCGGTTGTTTCGGCGGGGTCGTTCTTGCCGCCGACGCGCACGGCGATGTAGGTCTGGATGCGGGGCGTCTCCTTGTTGACGCTCATGTAGACTTTCAGACCGTTGGGCAGGGTGTAGATCCGCGTGTTCATCGGATCCCCTTTGACGGTCTCGTACTTGTACTTGCTGCACGACGATGCGAGCAGGGCAAGGACCACGACGACCAGAGTCAGCAGTTTTTTCATAGGGATATTGTTTTAAAAGAGATTAGTCAGCCAGTTCCAGAACGCGGGCCAGAAGTCGGCGACGACGTGGACGAGGATGCCGACCGCGACGATGAGCTTGATTCCGGTTCCGACGAAGAAGGAGAGGAAGGATCCGAATCCGACGACGAGGGCCTTGGCGAAGTCGCTGCGGTCGTTGACGAGCTCTCCGATGACGGCGCCGACGAAGGGCCCGAGGATGATCCCGACGGGTCCGGCGAAGAATCCGACGAAGATGCCGATGGTGGCACCGATGGATCCGGCGCGGGAGCCTCCGAACCGCCTGGTCATCCAGGCCGGGAGGAAGTAGTCGGCGGCGCAGACGGCGATGCAGACGGCGAGCCAGATCCAGATGGCCGCGGCACTCATCTGCGAATAGGAGGTGAAATAGGAGCAGAGGAGTCCTCCGTAGGAGAGGATTGTCCCGGGGAGGACGGGGACGATACACCCTGCGATACCGAGTATCGCGAGGATGAAAGCGCATATCGAGAGCAGAATATCCATGGGCGGGTCGGTAGTCAACCGGAGACAAAGATAGGTATTTATACGAAAAAATCTCCTTCGGGGAGGAGATTTTTACGGGTTTTCGCCAGGCGGCCGGTCCGGGGGGTTACTTAACGAGCCGGTTTGTGGCCGTGTCGGGGAAGATGACCCAGGGTCGGAACTGCTTGGCGTCCTCGAAATCCATCAGGGCGTAGGAGGCGATGATGACCACGTCGCCGACTTGGACCTTGCGGGCTGCGGCTCCGTTAAGGCAGATGCAGCCGCTGTCGCGTTCACCCTTGATGATGTAGGTTTCGAAACGTTCTCCGTTGTTGATGTCCATGATCTGGACCTTTTCACCTTCGATCATGTTGGCGGCCTCCATCAGGGCCTCGTCGATGGTGATGCTCCCCACGTAGTTGAGGTCGGCCTGGGTGACCGTCACGCGGTGGATTTTCGATTTGATGACTTCGATCTGGAATTTCATTATCGGATACGTATGTTGTCGATTAAACGGATGTCGCCGGCCTGTACGGCGATGCAGCCCTGAATGCGGCCGGAGTCGCTCCAGGCGCGGACCTCCTGCATCGTGCGGGCGTCGACCGACTGGTAGTAGATGACCTTGAGCAGGGGGTTGCCCTCCACCTCCTTCACGACCCATTCCTTGAGGGCTTCGGGATCGAGCGTGTGCGACATTTCGACGGCACGGCGCAGCGTGGCGTAGATGTGGGGTGCGGCGGCGCGGTGCGGGGCGTCGAGGAGCTGGTTGCGCGACGAGAGGGCCAGTCCGTCCTCGCCGCGGACGATGGGGCACTCGACGATCTCGACCGGGAGGGCGAGTTGTGCGACCATGGCGCGGATGACGGCGATCTGCTGGAAATCCTTCTCGCCGAAGTAGGCGCGTGCCGGTCGCACGATGACGAAGAGCCGGCTGACGACCTGGGCCACGCCGTTGAAGTGTCCGGGGCGGGTAGCACCCTCCATGACCTTGTCGATCTGTCCGAAGTCGAAGACGCGGGTGTCGGGTTCGGGATAGATCTCCTCGACCGGGGGCATCAGGACGAAATCGGCCCCGGCCTCTTCGAGCAGGCGTTCATCGGCCTCCGGGGTGCGGGGGTAGTGCTTCAGGTCGTTTTTGTCATTGAACTGCGTGGGGTTTACGAAGACGCTCACGACGACGGTCGGGTTTTCACGCCGGGCGCGCTCCACGAGCGAGCGGTGTCCCGCATGGAGGGCACCCATCGTGGGGACGAAACCGATCCCGGACTGCTCCGTGCGATCGAGTTCGGCGCGAAGCTCTTTGACGCTTGTAAATACTTTCATCTCTGTAAGATTACCGAGTTGCGGGGGCAAAGGTAGAAATTCCCGCAGACATAACGAAGGAAAATTTCAAAAAATGCACTATCTTTGACGGAAACTAACGTTTTCACCAGCATGAAAAGGCTTTTTACCATTGCAACCATGAGTATTACGATTTGCGCCGCCACCTCGTGCGGCGAGGGGACGAAGGGCACGGCGCCGTGGATCGTCGACCGGTTCGACGATATCAAGGTCATACGCTATGAAGTTCCTGGTTTCGAGACGCTTCCGCTCGAACAGAAGGAGCTGGTCTACTACCTTGCGGAAGCTGCGAAGTGCGGCCGCGATATTCTTTTCGATCAGAACTGCGTGGCGAACCTGCCGGTGCGTCGGACCCTTGAGGTGGTCTACGAAAACTACGCCGGGGACCGCACGACCGCAGAGTGGAAGGCCCTGGAGAAGTATCTCAAGAAGGTATGGTTCGCCAACGGCATCCACCACCACTATTCGAACGACAAGTTTACGCCGGAGTTTACGGAGGGCTACCTGCTGGATGTCATCGAGACGATCCCCGAGGAGAAGTTCGGCGAGCTGAATGCCCTGCGGGAGATGGTTTGCATGGCGATTTTCGATCCTGCGAAGTACCCCACGCGGCTGAATCAGCGGGCGGGCGACGACCTGTTGCTCACTTCGTCGAGCAACTACTACCGGGGCGTTTCGCAGGCCGAGGCCGAGAGCTTCTATGCCGGGATGGCGGCTGCCGACGCCAAGGACCCCGAACCGGTCTCCTACGGGCTGAACAGCCAGCTGACGAAGGACGAGGCCGGGAAACTCGCCGAGCGGACGTGGCGGGTCGGCGGCATGTATTCGGCGGCCATCGAGCGGATCGTCTACTGGTTGGAAAAGGCCGAATCGGTAGCGCAGGAGCCGCAGAAGTCGAATATCGCGGCGCTGATCGCCTACTACCGGAGCGGTGACCTGAAGGAGTTCGACCGCTATAACATCGGCTGGGTGCGGGATACGGTTTCGAACGTTGATTTCGTGAACGGCTTCATCGAGACCTACGGCGATCCGCTGGGTTTCAAGGCGTCGTGGGAGGCGAACGTGAACTTCGTGGATTCGGCGGCCTGCCACCGCACGGATGCGATCTCGTCGAATGCGCAGTGGTTCGAGGACCACTCGCCCGTGGACCCGCAGTACCGCAAGAAGGAGGTGAAGGGCGTTTCGGCCAAGGTCATCACCGTGGCGATGCTGGGCGGCGACTGCTACCCCTCGACGCCGATCGGCATCAACCTCCCGAACGCCGACTGGATCCGCAAGGAGTACGGTTCGAAATCGGTCACGATCGACAACATCACCTATGCCTACGACCAGGCGGCGCACGGCAACGGCTTCAACGAGGAGTTCGTGCTGCGGGCCGAGGACCGCGAGCGGATGGACAAGTACGGCAAGCTGGCCGACGACCTCCATACGGACCTGCACGAGTGCCTGGGCCACGGTTCGGGGCAGCTGGCGCCGGGCGTGACGGGCTCGGAACTGCGCAGCTACGGCTCGACCCTGGAGGAGGCGCGTGCCGACCTCTTCGGGCTCTACTACCTCGGTGACGAAAAGCTCGTCGAGCTGGGTCTTGTGCCGTCGTTCGACGTGGCGAAGGCCGGTTATGCCGACTACGTGATGAACGGCCTGATGACGCAGCTGGCGCGCATCGAGCCGGGCAAGAACATCGAGGAGTCGCACATGCGCAATCGCAAACTGATCTCGGAGTGGTGCTACGAGCGGGGCAAGGCCGAGAACGTGATCGAACTGGTCAGGCAGGACGGCAAGACCTACGTGGTGGTGAACGACTTCGGGAAGTTGCGCGGGCTCTTCGGGGAGTTGCTCCGCGAGGTGCAGCGCATCAAGTCGGAGGGTGACTACGAAGCGGGCAAGGAGCTTGTGGAGCGCTACGGCGTGCAGGTGGACCCGACACTTCACAACGAGGTGCTGGAGCGCTACGAGGCCCTGCACATCGAGCCTTACGGCGGTTTCGTGAACCCGGAGTATGAGCTCGTCGAGCAGGACGGCAAGGTCGTCGACGTGAAGGTCAGCTACCCGGCCAATTACGTGGAGCAGATGCTCGACTACTCGAAGAACTACTCCTACCTTCCGAACGTCAACTGACGCGTCGCGCAAGGAACGACAAAAGGGCCGTGCGGAGGCACGGCCCTTTTTGTGCCCGGAAGCCAGCCCGAAGGTCTGCCCGAAAACCTGCTCCTCGGGTGATTGCCGACTCGGGGATCTCCTCTCCGCAAAAAAAGGACGCACCCTTGTCAATAAGGAGTGCGTCCCGGGTGTTCCGATCTCCGGAAGCCTTATTCGGCGACCTCTTCGAACTGGTCCTTGCCGACGCCGCAGACGGGGCAAACCCAGTCTTCGGGAATCTCTTCGAACGCCGTTCCGGGGGCGATACCTCCGTCGGGATCGCCGACTGCCGGGTCGTAAACCCAGTCGCAGACTACACAACGATACTTTTTCATCTTTTTCGTGTTTTAAATGGTGAATAATGGTGTGGATATGCAAATAGATTGCCGGAATCACTCCGGCCGGGTTTCGGTTGTTCTGCCCGCCGCTTCCCGATGTCTTTCGGCGCCATTCCGGCTGTTTCCCGACTCCTGGGCCTCCTGTTCCGGGCCCTCCTCTTCCTCGTCGACCTCATCGTCATTGGGGCGGTTTCCGCCGGGCGGGGTGAGTTCGGCGACCAGCCGGTCGGCATCGGCGCACGAGACGTAGAGCCGGTCGTCGTAAATATCGGTGACCTCGACGAAATTGCGCCACTCCGAGGCGTAGATCCTCACGCGGTCGAGCCTCCGCAGGTCGATGAAATGCCCGTAGTATCCGAAGAATCCGTATCCGCCGAAGATGGGCAGGAACCACTTCATGCGGCGTGTCTCGACGCGGCGCACCGAGGCGATTTCGTCGCGGCGGATCTCGGTGATGTCCAACAGGCAGCGCACCTCGACGCGATCGTCCGAGACAACGATCTTGCGGGGAATCGAGAGGGCCATCAGGGCGATCAGGGCGACGATGAACGAGGTGAACCATGCCGAGAGATAACCCCCTTCGTAGAGGTGGTAGAGCGCCCAGCCCAGCAGTGCGAAGACGGCCAGGTAGAAGATCGACACGTAGATCGTGCGACGGGAAAAACGGTATTTGTAGACGCTCAGCATCGGTTGGTTTGCGAATGGTTGGTATTCGGGTTTGTCCGGTCGGGGTTATTCCGTCTGTTCGAGGCGCCGGTCATTGGCTGCGGCTTCTGCGGCTTCTGCGGCCTCTGCGGCGGCCTCCTGGCGGGCGGCGAGGATGGCTTCGGCGATGGCGAAATCCTCGGGGGTGGTGAGTTTGAGGTTACTGCGTTCGCCCGGTGCGAGCGAGACGGGGTAACCGGCGGCCTCCACGACCGAGGCATCGTCGGTGAAACTGCTCCGGAACTCCGCGCCGTAGGCTTCGCGCAGGAGCCAGCTCCGGAAGACCTGAGGGGTCTGCACGATGCGCAGGCGGGTGCGGTCGACGGGGTGCGAGCGGGGATCCGCAGCCTGTTCCGATCCGGCATCCAGCTCGCGGAACGAATCGACGGGCTCCACGACGGGAATGGCGGCTCCGTACCGTATGGCCGTCTCGACCACACGGCGGATCATCTCCGCCGTGCCGAGCGGGCGCACGCCATCCTGGACGGCAATCAGGTCGGGATCGCTCTTCAGGGCCTGTAGCCCGCAGCGCACCGAGTCGAAACGCTCGGAGCCACCCGCCGTGATGCGGTGCGGCGCCACGTCGAAACGGGCCTTGAGGTTCTCCCAGAAGGGGATGTGCTGTTCGGGGAGCACGACGGCGATCTCGGCTCCGGGCAGCGCTGCGGCGAAGGTGCCGATCGTGCGGGCCAGCACGGGCTCTCCGCCCAGCAGCCGGAACTGCTTGGGAATCCCCTCTCCCATGCGGCGGCCGCTTCCCCCGGCCACGATGATGACTGCGGTGCGTTCCATAAGCGGACTATTTCTGATCCTCGGCTACCGGGGCTGCGGCGGCATCGGGCAATACGAGCGAGTCGAGTCGGGTGATTCGCTCTTCGGGTTTCACGTCGCCGTTGAGTTCGGCCATGATGCGGTCGCGGACGAATTCGAAGAGTGCGCGGTTCTCTTTCGAGATGGGTTCGGCGGGTTCCGAGGGGATCTTCAGCGGGTCGATGGGCGTGCCGTTCTTCCAGACGCGGTAGTCGAGGTGGGGGCCCGTCGAGGCACCGGTCGAACCGACGTATCCGATCAGCTGGCCCTGCGAGACGCGCGTCCCCTTCGAAATGCCCTTGGCATAGCCGCTCAGGTGGAGATACCCGGTCTGGAGGTTGCCGGGGTGCTTGATCTTGAGGGTGTTGCCGCCACCGCCTCCCCAGCCCTTGAAGATCACCACGCCGTCGGCCACGGCGTGTACGGGGGTGCCCTTCGGCGCGGCGTAGTCGACACCGGTATGGGGGCGGTAAACCTTGTAGATGGGGTGTTTGCGGGCGTAGCTGAAGCGCGAACTGATGCGCGAATACTTCAGCGGGGCCTTGAGCATCTGTTTGCGGAGGCTTCCGCCGTCGGCCTCCCAGTACTGGATCTTGCCGCCCTGGCGGAACGGGATGGCGTAGAACTCCTTGCCGCTCTGGACGAATTTCGCGCCCCAGATGCGCCCGATGCCGACCGAGACGGTGTCGTCGATGAACCGCTCGTCGTAGATCACCGTGAAGCTGTCGCCCTTCTGGATGCCGAAGAAGTCGACCGTCCACTGGTAGATCTCCTCCATTTCGGCGGCGAGGGCGTAGGGGAGCTCCTGTTCCATGATGGCGCCCCAGAGCGAGGAGTTGATCACGGCGCTCTTCTTCGTGCGGCGCAGGGTGTATTCCTTGCAGTCCTTGCGTACGGAGACCGAGTCGTTGTCGTGGAATCCGAAGACGACATAGTCGGTGACGGAGACTTCGTATGCGAGCCAGTCGAGGTGGGGGGCATAGAGCGAATCTTCGTGGATGAAGGCCGTGAACTTGTGTCCGGGGCGGATGTTGCGCAGGGGGAAGACATCCCGGGAGGCTTTGTCCAGCCGGTCGACGGCGAGGGCCGAGATGCCGAAACGGTTGAGGATTCCGCCCATGGTTTCGCCGTTGGCGACCTCACCGGTTTCGGTGCGGTAGTTGTCGGCGTCGATACCGTAGAGGAGGTTTTGGGGTTCGGCCGTTTCGGCATTATCGTTGTCGGTTGCGGCGTTGCGGCCGCAGGCGGCGGCTCCGAGCAGGAGCAGCGCCGCGAAGGCAGTTTTCAGATTTTTCATAGTCGAAGCAAAGATAGTAAAAAAAACGGATTGCGGGAATCGGGAGTTCCGGATTTTGCGGTGGAGCCTTTCCTTGGGCCGGGAATGGGCGATGCCGGTTGTTTTGCGGGGGCGTCGGTCGGTTTTGGAGCGTTTTTTGCGGGTCGGAGAGAGAATTGCGGTTTCGGGTTTGGCGATCCGGGGAATAATTTCTATCTTTGAACATTATCTGTTCAAACCGGTAGAAAAATGCTCAAATGCCTGCTTGCGCCTGCGGCTTTCCTCTATAAGATGGGGGTGACGTTCCGTCACCGTCTCTTCGACTGGGGCATCCTCAAAAGCGAGCGGTTCGACATCCCGATCATCTGCATCGGCAACATCACCGTCGGCGGTACGGGCAAGACGCCGATGGCCGAGATGGTGATCGCCTACATGGCGCAGATGCACCGCGTGGCGCTGCTCTCGCGCGGCTACGGGCGCCGTACGAAGGGCTATCTGGAAGTGCGCACCGACTCCCACTACCGGGATGTGGGGGATGAACCCCTGCAAATCAAGTTCAAGTTCCCGGATACGGTGGTCGTGGTGTGCGAGAAGCGCGCCGAGGGAATCCGCCGGCTGCGTGCCGAACACCCCGAAGTGGACCTCATCGTCATGGACGACGGATTCCAGCACCGCTACGTGGAGCCGAAAATCAACGTCGTGATGATCGACGCCACGCGCCCCGTGCAGCACGACCGGATGCTGCCCGTGGGGACGTTGCGCGACCTCCCGGAGGAGCTGCACCGGGCCCACTATTTCGTGGTGACGAAGTGCCCCGAGCACATGGCGCCGATCGACCGGCGGATCCTGCGCAAGGTGCTGATCCAGGTGGCCTACCAGCGGGTCTACTTCACGCGCTTCGAGAGTTTCATCCCGCAGCCGCTCTATGCGGACGAGGCGCCTTCGGAACCGCTTGCCGGGGGGCGTTCGGTGATCGCACTCTCGGGGATCGGGAATCCGGGTCCGTTCTTGCAGTCGCTGCGCGAACGCTACAAGGTGGTTGCGGAGATGACGCTGGACGACCACCATGTCTACAAGGTCCGGGACATGAACGCGCTGAAGGCGCTGCTGGCGAAGTATCCCGGGGCGGTGATCGTCACCACGGAGAAGGATGCCGTAAAAATGACCAACCGGGCGAAAATCCCGTCGGAAGTCCGCCGGGCGCTCTACTACCAACCGATCAATATTTCATTCATAGAGGATTCGGCAACGGATTTTCTGCAAAAATTAGAAGAAGATGTTAGAGGAAATTAAACGAACCGCCGCCTTCATCAAGGCGCAGACTCAAGACTTTGCTCCCGAGGTGGGAATCGTACTGGGAACCGGACTGGGCGGCTTTGCCGACGGAATCGAGGCGGTCCATACGTTGGAATACAAGGATATTCCGGGATTTCCGGTTTCGACGGTCGAGGGCCACAAGGGCCGCCTGATCTTCGGGCGGGTCGCAGGCCGCAAGGTTGTGGCCATGCAGGGCCGTTTCCACTACTACGAGGGCTATACGATGCAGCAGGTGACTTTCCCGATCCGGGTGATGCAGCAGCTGGGCATCCGTTACCTTTTCGTGTCGAACGCTTCGGGCGGGATCAACACCTCGTTCCGGGTGGGCGACCTGATGGTCATCACGGACCACATCAACCTGATGCCCAACCCGCTCATCGGGCGCAACATCGCCGAACTCGGCCCCCGTTTCCCGGACATGCACAACTGCTATGACAAGGATCTGATTGCCGCAGCGACGCGCATCGCCGAGGAGGAGAACATCAAACTCCAATACGGCGTCTATGTGGGCGGCACGGGCCCGACGTTCGAGACGCAGGCCGAGTATCGCTATTTCAAGGCGATCGGCGGAGATGCGGCGGGCATGTCGACGGTTCCGGAGGTGATCGTGGCCCGTCACATGTCGATTCCGGTCTTCGGAGTTTCGGTCATCACGAACTGCGGCCTTTCGGACGAGGTGGGCGACCACGAGGACGTGCAGCTTCAAGGCCGGAAGGCGGGCGTGAAGATGGAACGGCTCTTCAAACGGATGATTAAAGAACTGAAATAATGGTAAACAAGGTAATCTTGATCGGCAACGTGGGCATGGACCCGGAGGTCCGCACGTTGGAGGGTGGCGCGAAGGTAGCGCGCGTTCGTCTGGCGACGACCGAACGGTTGTACGACCGTCAGGCGAACGAGACGAAGGAACATACCGAATGGCATACGATCACGTTGTGGCGGGGTCTGGCGGATGTGGTTGACCGCTACGTGCGGAAGGGCTCGCAGATCTATGTCGAGGGGCGTCTGCGCACCCGCGAGTGGATGGACAAGGATAACAACAAACGCTATACGACGGAGATTCTGGCCGATACGATGAATCTGCTGGGCCGCCGTTCGGACAATCCGGCTTCGGACGGGGCCTCCTCCTCGGGATACGGCTCGCAACCGCAGGGCGGCTACCAGCAAGGGGGTTACCAGCAGGGCGGTGCTTCGGCGGGAGGATACTCGCAGCCGCAGGCTCAACCCCAACCCCAACCCCAACCGCAGCAGCAGGTCACTCCTCCGGCGGACGATCCGGACGACCTGCCGTTCTGATGACCTGCCTTCCGCGGGATACTGTTCGCCCCTGCCGGTTATCCGGCAGGGGCGTTTTTGCCGGGTTCCGGAACGAATGGCTGGGAGTTCTCCGCTGAAGTCGTCTCTCTGCCCCCCTCCTTCGTTCAACTCCGCTCCCGGAGACGAGCTCCTCTAAAACCAACTTTTCTCCGTTTCGCTGGCCGCGGGGCGCTCTTGGGCATAAGGATCATAATGGGGAATGCGGCAGCCGTACTCTTTCAGGGATGCTATCCGGCCGTTTTGCCACTCGATGACCGAGATGCCGTCGAAACGCTCCGTCCGCCCGTCATCCATGCGGTCCTCGAAGAACCATTCGATATAACTCCGTTCTTCGGCGTGGGTGTAACGCCGGATCTCCCAAGCGATGACCCGGCCTCGGGTGTTCCACTCCCGAAACCAGTGTTCGACGGCTTCGCTCCCGCGGTATTCAGGTCCCCAACTCTCGGTATAGAGACAATCCGGAGTAAAAAGTTCCTCTATCGCCGGCTCCTCCTTGCGGAGCCACATGCCGAACCAATGTTCGATTTTTCGTTCGCGTTCCTTCGGGTCCATTGCCGTTACTCTTTTTTCCGGATCTTCAGCCGCTCCCACAACCCCTGCGGGATCAACTTCCAGCCGAATACCAGCCAGGCATAGCGGCGGTCGATCACCACCCGCCGACGGGGTTTCCGCAATACCTGCATGATGCTGCGGGCAACCTTTTCGGCGGGCATCAACATCGGGTAGTGCCCCTCCCTGGCCAACAGGGGCGTGGCGACGAATCCGGGACGGATGTCCGTAAACCGGATTCCGTACCCTTCCATGCGGGCGAGTTGCGAGAGGGCGTCGATGTAGGTGTTCTGCATCCGTTTGGTGGCAGAGTAGGCGGGTGCTGCTCCGAGGCCTTTGGTTCCGGCGATCGAGCTGATGACGGCGATGTGCCCGCCTCCGCGGCTGCGGAAGTACCCGAATGCGGCGACGACCATCCGCACGAACCCTTCGCCGTTTGTCCGAAGGGTTTCGAGTTCGATATCGGGCCGAAGTTGGGTGTTCTGGCTGCCGATTCCCGACGAATGGAAGTAGGTATCCATACCTCCGAGGCGCTCGATAAGCCGATTCAGCCGTTCGGGAGCATCTTCGTGCGTGATGTCCAAGGGTTCGACCTCGACCTGCCCCGGCGCTTCGGCCCGCAACGCTTCGAGGGCTTCGAGCCGCCGTCCGGCAGCCCCTACGCGCCACCCTTCGCGGATGCAGAGCCGGGCGGTTTCGAGTCCGATGCCGGAGGTAGCGCCTACGATGACGATCCGTTTCATGGCGAACAGGTTTTCGGTTTTCTCCGGACAAGATACGACATGTCTTCGGGATTTGCAACTCCGGTCGGCAGAATCCGCCGTCGGACAAAAGAAAAAGCCCCGCAGGGCTTTTTCAGGATGAGTGGAACGGGGTCTATCCGATTTCGTCGGATTTGTACTGCACGCATTCGATTCCCACGCGGCGCAGGAGGTCGAGTCCCTCTTCCGAGCGGTAGTCGTCCGAATAGACCACACGGCGGATTCCGGCCTGGATGATGAGCTTCGAACACTCGATGCAGGGTGCGGCGGTGATGTAGAGGGTCGAACCGTCGCAGTTGTTGGCGGATTTTGCGACTTTGGTGATGGCGTTTGCCTCGGCGTGAAGGACGTAGGATTTGGTTTTTCCGTTTTCGTCCTCGCAGATGTTCTCGAAACCCGAAGGGGTACCGTTGTAGCCGTCGGAGATGATCATCTTATCCTTGACGATCAGTGCTCCGACCTTGCGGCGGACACAGTAGGAATTTTCGGCCCAGATGCGCGCCATGCGGAGATAGCGCAGGTCGAGTTGGTGCTGTTTCTCTTCCTGATAACCCATAGGTCTTTGGTTTGTCGGTTTTATGAATAGACCCGGAAGGCGCATTTCCGCGGCCTTCCGGATCACTTTTATTCGGTTGAAGGAGCCTCTCCCCAAAAAGGGGCAACGGAGATTCAGAACCCCGTTGCGGCTCTATCCCGGGTTTGGGTTGGCAGGGCCGCTGACGACCAGAACCCCGTTGCGGCCCCATCCCCCATAAAGGGGTTTTCTTAAAACCCTAGGGCAACGGAGGTTCAGAAACCCGTTGTAGCTTCATCTGGGTGGAAGGGCTGCTGACGGTCTGAAACCCGTTGTGGTTCTATCCCCCACAAAAGGGCTCTCTTAGAGCCCCTTGCCGTGGCAGTTTTTGTATTTCTTGCCGCTGCCGCAGGGACAGGGATCGTTCCGTCCGACCTTCTTCTCGACGTGCAGAGGCATGGGTTTCTGCCGCTCCTGCTGCCCGGCCTGCGCCGCGGCCTGCATTCTCGAAGCCTGGAGCTTGTTGACATCGACCTTGGCCCGGCGTTCCCGCTCCATCTGCTGACGCTTGGCCTCGTCGACGTTCTGGTCGCGGACGGGGATGTAGGCCTTGTTGAGGATCGAAAGCACCTCGCGATTGACCTTGATGAGCATCTTGGAGAAGAGCCCGAAGGATTCGAACTTGTAGATCAGCAGGGGATCCTTCTGCTCGTAGGTTGCATTCTGCACGCTCTGGCGCAGGTCGTCCATTTCGCGCAGGTGCTCGCGCCAGGCATCGTCGATGGAGGTGAACATCACGACCTTGGAGAAAACCTTGTAGATCTCGGCACCGTCGGTCTCCTGACACTTGCGGAGGTTAACCGGGATGTTGTATCCGAGGTGTCCGTCGGTGATCGGGAAGTAGATGTTCGAGTCGAGCTGGTCCTTGCGGTCCTCGTAGATGCGCTGCATGACGGGACGCACGGTGTCGGCCACGGCCTTGGCACGGCGTGCATAGGCCTCCTTGAGCGCCTTGACGATCGCCTCGACCAGTTCGGCGGGTTTGGCATTCTCGTATGCAGCCTGGTCGATGGCGGGCTCCACGGCGACCTGACGGATCAGCTCCATGCGGAATTCGTCGTATTCGATGCCGCGGCACTCCTCGACGAAGTTGTCGGCGAAATCGTACATGATGTTGTTCAGGTCGATTTCGATGCGTTCGCCGTAGAGGGCGTGGCGGCGCCGGGTATAGATGACCTCCCGCTGGGAGTTCATCACGTCGTCGTATTCGAGCAGGCGCTTGCGGATTCCGAAGTTGTTCTCCTCGACCTTCTTCTGGGCGCGCTCGATGGCCTTGGTCATCATGCCGGCCTGGATCACCTCGCCCTCCTTGAGTCCCATGCGGTCCATCATGGTGGCGATTCGTCCCGAGCCGAATAGACGCATCAGGTCGTCTTCGAGCGAGACGAAGAACTGCGACGATCCGGGGTCACCCTGACGTCCGGCACGACCGCGCAACTGGCGGTCTACGCGTCGGCTTTCGTGGCGCTCGGTACCGATGATGGCCAGACCGCCTGCGGCCTTGACCTCGGGCGTGAGCTTGATGTCGGTACCGCGGCCTGCCATGTTGGTGGCGATGGTCACCTGTCCCGAGCGTCCGGCTTCGGCGACGACCTGTGCTTCGAGGGCGTGCTGCTTGGCATTGAGGACGTTGTGCTTGATTCCGCGCAGTTTGAGCATGCGGCTCAGCAACTCGGAGATCTCCACCGAGGTGGTGCCCACGAGAACCGGACGGCCTTCGCCGACCAGGCGGACGATCTCCTCGATGACGGCGTTGTACTTTTCGCGCTTGGTCTTGTAGATGAGGTCCTGGCGGTCGTCGCGGATGACGGGACGGTTCGTGGGGATGACCACGACGTCGAGTTTGTAGATGCTCCAGAACTCCGAAGCCTCGGTTTCGGCCGTACCGGTCATACCGGCCAGCTTGTGATACATGCGGAAGTAGTTCTGGAGGGTGATGGTCGCAAAGGTCTGCGTGGCGGCCTCGACCTTGACGTGCTCCTTGGCCTCGATGGCCTGGTGGAGTCCGTCGGAGTAGCGGCGGCCTTCGAGGATACGTCCGGTCTGCTCGTCGACGATCTTGACCTTGTTGTCCATGACGACGTACTCGATGTCCTTTTCGAACATCGCAAAGGCCTTCAGCAACTGGTTCACCGTGTGCACGCGCTCCGACTTGACGGCGTAGTCGTTGATCACCTCGTCGCGTTTGGCCGCCTTCTCTTCGGGCGAGAGCGTGCTCTTCTCCAGTTCGGCGACCTCGGCTCCGATGTCGGGAAGGACGAAGAACCCGTCCTCCTTGAAGTAGTTCGACAACACCTCGTGACCCTTGTCGGTCAACTCGACGGAGTTGAGTTTCTCGTCGATGACGAAGAAGAGGTCGTCGGTGATCTCGGGCATCCGGCGGTTGTTGTCCTGCATGTAGATGTTTTCGGTCTTCTGCATGAGGGCCTTGACACCCTGCTCCGAGAGGTACTTGATCAGGGGTTTGTACTTCGGGAGCCCCTTGTGTGCGCGGTAGAGCTTGATCCCTCCCTCCTCGGTTTTGCCTGCTGAGATCAGCTGCCGGGCCTCGGCCAGCAGCTGCGTGACGAGGTTTTTCTGCAGGTTGTAGAGGTGGTCGATCGAGGGGCAGTACTGTTCGAACAGCTGATCGTCGCCCTTGGGCACGGGACCGGAGATGATCAGCGGGGTGCGGGCGTCGTCGATCAGCACCGAGTCGACCTCGTCGACGATGGCGAAGTGGTGCTTCCGCTGCACGAGGTCCTTGGGCGAAGAGGCCATGTTGTCGCGCAGGTAGTCGAAACCGTATTCGTTGTTCGTACCGAACGTAATATCGGCCATATAGGCCTTGCGGCGGGCGTCGGAGTTGGGCTGGGTGTCGTCGATGCAGGCGACCGAGAGTCCGTGGAACTCGTACATGGGGCCCATCCACTCGGAGTCACGCTTGGCCAGGTAGTTGTTCACCGTGACCATGTGCACGCCCTTCCGTGCCAGGGCGTTGAGGAATACGGGGAGCGTCGCGACGAGGGTCTTTCCTTCACCCGTCGCCATTTCGGCGATCTTGCCCTGGTGGAGCACCACGCCGCCGAAGAGCTGGACGTCGTAGTGGATCATGTCCCACTTGACGTCGTTTCCTCCGGCCATCCAGTGTGTGGCGTAGACGGCCTTGTCGCCGTCGATGGTGACGAAATCCTTCGTGGCGGCGAGTTCGCGGTCGAAGTCGTTTGCCGTGACCACGACGGTGTCGTTCTGCGCAAAACGGCGGGCCGTATCCTTCATGATGGCGAATGCCTCGGGGAGGATGCGGTCGAGGATCTCCTCGATCTTTTCGTCAATGCGTTTGGTGGTGTCGTCGATCTCCTTGGAGATCTTCTCCTTCTCTTCGAGCGAGGTTTCGGGCTTTTCGAGTTCGGCCTTCAGTTCGACGATGCGGGCCTCGTCTGCGGCGATGAAGTCGGCGATCTGTTTCTTGAGGTCTTCGCTGCGAGCACGGAGTTCGTCGTTGGAGAGGGCTTCGATCGTCGGGTAGACGGCCTTGATTTTCTGCAGATAGGGTTCGATCAGTTTGCGGTCCTTGTCGGCTTTCGAACCGAAGAGGGCTTTGATGATACTGGCAACTATATCCATACGTTTTGTGTTGTTTTCGTGTTTTCGGTTGTAAATCCTACAAAAATACTCATTTTTCGGAAAATACGAAAAAAATAGAGGCTTTATCTGCAACCTTTTCCCGGATTTCAGCAAGGAGCATCCGGAATCCCGGGATTCCGGATGTGATGGATGTGGGGCTGCCGGTTTTCGGAGTGAGGTCCGACAGAACGGCCTGCGGCAGTCGCAGCCTGCCTTTGGTTGTCGTTTTGTTATCGTTCGGGGCGTATCCGTGCGATCCGGCGCCCGACGGGACATTCGGCACAGCGCCCTGCGGCACAGTATTCCGTGGCGAGTTGCAGCAGGGCCTGGCTTTCGAAGGCGCTGCGGGGCCGGATTCCGGCATTCATCCATTCGCGCATGTAGCGGTTGTCCTCGGCGGGGAGGCGTTCGAGGAGCGAGAGGGCGCTGTCGCGCAGCCGTTCGCTGGAGGTGTAGCTTCCGTAGGCGAACTGGAGGACGGCCACGAGGTTGATTCCGATGATGTTGGCCTTGAACGCTCCGATCCGTTTGGGACGGGAGTCGCTTTCGGCTCCCGGGATGAAGTGTGTCCGCCAATATTCCGAGGCTTCGATGCCGAAGAGCTTGCGGACCTCCTCCTCGGACCGGCAGGCCATGGCGCGGTCCATGATGAATTCGTCTTGGATGAAGAACTCCGCGGCCTGCGCCAACCGCAGCACGGGGTGGTTCGCGGGCCGGATCTCGGACAATTCCCACATGGAGGCATCCAGCGGCCGGAGTTCGTATTTGGCGGCGAGATGTTCGAAATGGCGGCGGAGATTGAGCGTGTATTCGTCGTGGCGGTAGAGTTCCAGCAGTCCCGAGACTCCGAACAGCATCGCCTCGACGGCATGGGGGACCTTGCGCTCGCGCAGGACGATCTTGCAGGGGACCCTGCGGGCCAGTTCGAGATAGGCCTCCTGATTGCGGCGGTCGCCCAATGTGCGGAAATAGAGCAGGTAGAAGGTCTGGTTCCAGTTTTGGGCGGATTCCGCATAGAGCGCCTCGACGGTGCGGATCTTGCGTTGCAGCCGGTCGAAGATCAGTGCGGTGAAGAGTTCCGTGCGCTGGAGCGGCTCTGTTGTAGCGAGGAATCCGCCGCAGGCGTGCTCTCCGGCCCGGGCTTCGAGCCTGCGGATCGTCAGCTCGACGGCGTTGTCCGTACCCTGTCCGCTCTTTTTGTCCGCAGGCCGGTCCATGGTCAGAGCATGTTGAGTTCGAGCAGCGCCTCTTCGGACATCATGCTCTTGTCCCAGACGGGATCGAACGTGAGGATGACGTTCACCGACTTCACGCCCTTGACCTTGGCGACCTGCAGGTTGACATCCTCGACGAGCATGTCGGCCATCGGGCAGTTGGGGGCCGTGAGGGTCATGCGGATGGTGGCCACGCCGTCGGGCGTGTAGTCGATTTCGTAGACCAGACCGAGATCGTAGATGTTGACCGGAATCTCCGGGTCGTATATGTTCTTGAGTGTCGCAACGATCTCCTTCTCGACCTCAAGAATCTCTTCGGGTGTCATGTTTTCCTGGTTTTCATGCATTGCCGTTCGTCCGTTCCGGTTGCGGGGCCGGACGTTCGGTGACTTGTCGGAGGGTTATTCCGCCTTTTTCGGCGCTTGTTCCTCGGCTTCGGTCTTGGCCTCGAAGGCCAGGGCGTAGAGCCGCATCTGCTTGACCATGGCCAGCAGTCCGTTGGCGCGTGTCGGGGAGAGGTTGGCACTCAGCCCGATGGCGTCGATGAAGTAGAGTTCGGTGTCGAGAATCTCCTTCGGGGTGCGTCCGTTCAGCACGCGGATCAACAGGGCGATGATCCCCTTGGTGATGATGGCGTCGCTGTCGGCGGCGTAGTAGACGCGGCCCTCGTCGAGGCGGGCGTCGACCCACACCCGGGACTGGCATCCCTGGATGAGATACTGTTCGGTGCGGTGTTCGGGCGCGATTGCCGGGAGGGTTTCGCTCAGTCCGATCAGGTAGTCGTATTTGTCGAGCCAGTCGTCGAATACCGAGAACTCCTCGATGATTTCATCCTGTATCTTGTCCATATTTTTTCTGTTTCAACTTCCTTTTTCAATATCCGGGCCGTCCGTCTCCGGTTTCCGGGCCATCCGTCTCCGGTCTCCGGGCCGCCCGTTTTCCAACCCCCCCCCTCCTTGGCTCCGCTACATCTCCACGATCTCCTCCAGGGCGTCACCTTCGGCGGCGGCGGGTTCGCGTATCCCCGCCACCCGGGCCAGCGTCGGGGCCACGGAGGTCATCTCCACGCGGCGGTTGACCCGCAGCGGCCCGGCCCCTTCGCCGTAGAAGAGAAGCGGCACTTCGGTGTCGTAACCGTACATCGATCCGGACATCGACCAGCAGCGCTCCTGCTCCTCGATCCAGCCGGGCATCAGGTTGAGGATCACGTCGCCCGAACGCCGGGGATAGAAACTGTTCTGCATCTTGCGGGCATAGCCGCTGCCGAAGTAACTCGTGCGCATGGCCGAGGCGGCCAGGGCGTGCGACACGCCGCTGAACTGCATGGCGAAGATCGCTACTTCGTTCTGGATCTCGGCGAGGTCCAGCCCCCGTTCGTAGATGAGGTTGTGGTTCAGCCACAGCGACTTGTCTCCGTAAGCCACGACCCACTCGCCGGTTCCGTAGCGGACGTTGAGGAATCCGTTGACGATCACCTCGAACTGTCGGCTGTTGAAGCGCTCGGCGGGCCCTTCGCCCGCATCGTAGGAGGGGCTGGTCCCGTGGTCGGAGGTTACGACGACCAGTACGTTGCGGTCCTTGACCTGTGCGAAGACGAAGGTCAGGAAGTCGGCCAGGTCGCGGTCCAGCCGGTAGTACATGTCCTCGATCTCGACCGATTCGGGCCCGTAGGCCTCGGCGATGCGGTGCGGCGAGTCGAGGCAGATGTTCAGCAGGTCGGGCGCCGTATCGGTGCCGAGCCTGTATTGGGCGATGGCCTGCTTGGCCAGCCCCAGCACGGCGGTATTTCCCGCCGGGGTGTAGAGCAGGCGTTCGTAGTCGCTCGTGAGTTCCAGCCGCTGGCTGCCGTCGCGGTCCTCCTCCTTTTTGCTGCGTCCCGAGAGCACGATGTCGTGCTGCCGCGTGTTGAGGTAGCGGCTCTTTTCGAGCAGCGACCGCCATTCGAGCCCGATGTAGGAGAGGTTGTAGCGTTCGCGGTTGCTGCGGGCCATCCATTCCGGGACTTCGGGGGCGTAGTAGGGCGATGTAACCCAGTCACAGCGCAGGGAGTCGAGCCAGAAGGCCTCCCCGCCGCGTCCGGCCAGCATGACGGCCGACATGGCCTCGGCGGCGATCGTCACGGCCTGGCTTCCGGAAGCGCTTTGCACGAGGGTTTCGGCCAGCGTCGGGGCGATCCGGTGGTAGGCGCCGGGGCCCTGGCGGCCGTCGATGAGCTCCACGGTGCGGTTGGTGGTGTAGTCGACCCAGCGGGGGCCGATCACGCCGTGGGTCGAGGGCATGGCCCCCGTTGCGAGGGTGGCCAGCGACACGGGGGTCGTGGTCTGGAGGCAGTCGTAACGGGCATCGGTATAGACCGTGCCGCGTTCGGTCAGGAGCCGGAATCCGCCCTCGCCGAAGTTGGCGGCGTAACGGTCGAGGTCTCCGGCGCGCATCGAACCGATGACGATCTGCACGATCAGGCGGGGCTGCGCCGCCGTGGCCCGGAAGGCCGCCAGTGCGGCTATGAGAAGCAGAATGAGACGTTTGTTCATCGTTGCGGATTGAATGGTCGGCAAATTTACGAATTTATTTCGATAGATTGCCGGAAAAGCGCACTTTCGCGTTGAAAATCGATCTCCGGGAGCGCGGCGATGCGCTCCAGCTGTCGGCGGCAGAAGGCGTGGTGGGCTTCGCTGCGGGGATTGCGGGGCCGGTGGGCGGCTGCGGCGACGATCGACTCCACTTCGGGAAGCAGCCGCCGGGCCTTGTCGTCGAGGACCGCAGGGATGAACTTCTCCCAGACGTAGGCGATGGCCTGCGGGGCGGGGTGGACGAGGTCGTCGGCGTAGAACCGGTAGTCGCGCAGGTCGTCCGTAAGTATCTCGTATGCTGGAAAATAGTCGACGCACCGGAAGTTCTGCTTCAACTCTTCGGCGGCCAGGCGCAGCGCGGCCTTGCTGACGGCATTCCCTTCGAGACCGTCGCCGAGATGCCGTACAGGGCTGACGGTCAGCAGGATCTGTCTTCCGGCGAGCGGACCTCTGAAGAGATTGCCGAGGCTCTCCACGATCTCTGCAACGCTCATTCGTCTTCTCGAAAATTCCGAGGCGGGACGCCGGTGGCAGTTGGCGACGACCTTGCCGTCGTGCTCGTAGACCCAGGCCGTGCCGAGGGTGAGGATCACGCGGTCGGCCGTGCGGAGCGCTTCGGCCCCGGCCTGCCGGGCGGCATTCATGCGACGCAGGGCCTCGTCGGCCGTCGGGGCCGAGAAGTCGCCGTGGAATCCGAAGTGGAACCACACCTCGCCGTCGAATCCCAACTCCTCGCGGGTGACGGGCGTGGGGGAGGCGTAGCTGCGGACCGCCGCGGCGATCGACAACGGGTTGAAGAGGATTCCCGAGGGGTTTTCGACGACGCGGAACTTCGCCGCCGAGAGCCGTTCGGCGATGTGTGCGGCGAAGCACGACCCGAGGGTCAGAATGCGGTTGGCATAGCCGATGCGCACGGAGAGTGGCGCCGGTTCGATTTCGGTACGGAATTTCATACGGCAAAAATAGCAAATTTCGCCTGTTTTCGGAAACCGGGAGCGGTTCGGCACAGTCAAACCTGAAAACGCGGTTTTCGTTTGCCTCTGCGCTCACCTTTCAGTATATTTGCAATATGATACTGCGAGCAAACTGCAAGATAAATCTGGGCCTGGACATCCTGCGCCGCCGGGCCGACGGTTACCACGATCTGGAGACCGTGATGTTTCCCGTGCGGGGCCTTTTCGATGAGGTGGAGGTCGTGCGTACCGGCACGCCGGGCGTCGAGTTCCGTGCCGAAGGGCTTGTCGTGGACTGTCCGGCCGACGACAATATCTGTCTGAAGGCCTTCCGGCTGATGCACGGCCGCTATGGTGTGGACGGGGTGCGGATCCGCCTGGTGAAGCGCGTGCCGTTCGGCGCCGGGCTGGGCGGCGGCTCGGCCGATGCCACGGCCGTGGTGATGGCGTTGAACGAACTCTTCGCCCTGGGGCTCTCCGAGGAGGAGCTGATCGCCCGCGCCGCCGAGTTGGGCAGCGATACGGCCTTCTTCGTGAGGAACTCCCCGCAGTTATGTACCGGACGGGGTGAGGTGATGGAGCCTTTCCCGCTGGATCTGAGTGGTATGACGCTCGTTATCGTGAAGCCCGACGAGGGGGTTTCTACCCGTGAGGCCTATGCCGGGGTGCGGCCGCGGATTCCCGCTGTGCCGCTGGTCGAGCGGCTGCGGCGCCCCGTCGGGGAGTGGCAGAGCGTGGTGACCAACGATTTCGAGGAGTCGGTCTTCGCCGCACACCCCGCGATCCGGGACTGCAAGGAGCAACTGCTTGCCGCCGGGGCGGTTTATGCCTCGATGTCCGGGAGCGGCTCGGCACTCTTCGGACTCTTCGCCGGGCATGGAAAAGGCGAGGAGCTGCGCGCCCTCTCGCCCTTCGTCTTCGAGATTTGATCCGCACCTTTTGCCGCCTGTCCGGTCCTGTAGCCGCCTGTCCGGTCCTGTAGCCGCCGGGAGTCGGGGCGTACGGACCGCAGTCCCGCGGGGCCTATTTCGCGGCCGGGATCGGAATTTTCGCAATCCGGGCGGCGTGGCGACCCCCCTCGAACTGCGCTCCGAAGTAGGCGTCGAGCATCCGCACCGCCTCGTCGTTGGTGATGAACCGCGCCGGGAAGACGATCACGTTCGCATCGTTGTGGCGCCGGATCAGCGTTGCGATCTCCGGATCCCAGCAGAGCCCCGCCCGGATTCCCTGGTGCTTGTTCAGCGTAATGGCCATCCCTTCTCCCGAACCGCACAGCGCGATCCCGCGCTCCACTTCACCCTTCTCGACGGCCTCGGCCAGCGGGTGCGCATAGTCGGGGTAGTCGACGCTCTCGGGCGAATGCGTTCCGAAATCCAGCACCTCGTGGCCCATGGCATCGAGGTAGCCTACCAGGAATTCCTTCATTTCATAGCCGGCGTGGTCGCTGGCAATACCGATCTTGCTCATCGTATCTTGGTGTTTTTGGTTCTCTTTCCGACAAAGTTAACGAAAATATTGCTCCGGGCGTGTCCCAAAACGGTGAAATCCGCCTTTTCGGCCGAAGTTAGAGGGCATTCGGGACGGACCGGCCCCGAAAACGACCTTTTCGTTTGTCCCGATGCCCGCCTTTTCCTATTTTTGCGGCGTGAAAACGCTGCTCGTCATTCTCGGAGCGCTGTCGCTCCTGCTGGGACTGGCCGGCATCTTCGTGCCGCTGCTCCCCACGACGCCCTTTCTGTTGCTGGCCGCAGCACTCTGGGTGCGCTCCTCCCCGCGGCTCTACGACTGGCTGCTCGCTCACCGGCGCCTCGGACCCTACATCCGCCAGTTCCGCGAAAACCGCGCCATTCCGCTCCGGGCCAAAATCTACTCCGTGACGCTGCTCTGGGCAACCCTGCTCTACTGCATTTTTGCCGTCGTGGAGGAGTGGTGGTGGGCGCAGCTGGCCCTCTTGGCCGTGGCCGTCGGCGTCACGTGGCACATCCTTTCGTTCGCAACCCTGCGCAAGTAGGGGCGGCAGGGGAGATTCCGGCCGTCTGGGGTTGTCTGGAGCCGTCTGGGACCGTTTGGGACTGACAAGGCCGACGGAGGCTGGTCTTGCCGACCCGGTTCCGTCCCGTTTTCGCTCGGCCCCGCCTCTCTCGGAAAATCTATCCCGGAAGCCCTTCGGACCCCTTCTCTTCGTCCGAAAGCGTCTCCTTCAACCGGTATTTGACCTGCCAGGCATCCTCGTCGTCGGCCGTGGCGCTTTCGTCGAAGACGGCGACGGGCTGGATCCGCAGCCGGTATTCGTGTCCGGATGTGAAGCCGAACCCTTCGATCTCCCACGGGAAAATCTGCCACGGCGCATCCTCTCCGTAGCGCAGGTCCCGGATCCAGTAGGCAAGAGTCTCTCCGGCGGGACGCTCGGAGGCGACGAGCACCTCGCATTCGGGGCTGAACGTCAGCGGGTCGACCGGCATCTCGGCGGGAGTGCGCGAAAGCTGCTCCTCCATCGTATAGCGCTTGTCCGGTGCATCGGCAGGCGGGTTGGCGATCGGGTCGATCCTTACGCGCAGGGTCGTCTGGACTCCCCGCTCGAAGGTGAAGCCCTCGATCCGGGCCGCCGTGGTCTCCCAGGCGGCATTCCCATCCTTTCGGACGATGTAGGCCGGGACGTACCCGAAGTACATGGTGATGCCCGCCACGCCCTTCTCGGGAGCGATGGTCCAGATTTCGGTGCGTGATCCGTTGTCGTTGTCGCAGGAGCCCAGCGTGAAGGGCAGCAACAGGAAAAGAAGAAGTCGTTTCATGGTTCCTGGTTTTTTGAGTGTGAGGTTTTCATGAAAAAAACGCTTCGGATGCCGCAATACTGCATGGAAACACAAAAAAAATACTTCGGATGTCGCAAAACAGCATGAAAACACAAAGAACGGACTTCGGCCCGTTCTTTGTGTTTATCCGCATCACCCCTCCCGGCTATCCCAGGTAGTGCTCCGCGACGCTGAGGAGGAAGCCCAGCAGCACGGCGTTGAGCAGCATCGGAACCAGCCGGTTCTCCTTGCCCGAACCGATCGTTGCCGAGGGGATCGTGAGCATCAGCGCCACGCCCATGCCGTCGGCCCACCAGGGCAGGTAGGGAAGGTCGCTGTAAAAGACGATCAATCCGGCAAAAAGGTAGGCCAGAAACGCTGCACAGCAGTTCCGTACCGAGGCCTTGCGGGCCACCATCGGCAGCACGGCCACCGCTCCGGCGATGGCTCCCGCAGCGAGCGACAACGTGAAGTGATTCATCGCGTACTCTCCTTCCGGGGGTTATTTCGCCGCGCGTTTGCGGTCGTTCTCGTTGAGCAGGATCTTCCGCAGGCGCATGGCGTGCGGCGTAACCTCCACGTACTCGTCATCCTGGATATACTCCAGCGCCTCTTCCAGCGTAAAGATCTTCGGCGGTACGATCACCGCCTTGTCGTCCGAACCCGACGCCCGCATGTTGGTCAACTGCTTCGACTTGGTGACGTTCACCGTGATGTCGTTCTGCCGCGTGTGTTCGCCGATCACCTGCCCCTCGTAGACCTGGTCCATCGGGCTGATGAAGAAACGCCCGCGGTCCTGCAGCTTGTCGATCGAGTAGGCGTAGGCCGTGCCCGTCTCGCCCGAGATGATCGAACCGTTGGTCCGCATCTCGATCTCGCCGACCCACGGCTCGAAATCCTTCAGGCGGTGCGTCATGATCGCCTCGCCGGCCGTCGCCGTGAGCATGTTCGAGCGCAGCCCGATGATGCCCCGCGACGGGATGTTGAACTCCAGGCGCGTGCGCTCGCCGTCCGAAGCCATGTTCGTGAGCGTCCCCTTGCGGCGCGTCACCAGGTCGATCACCGTGCCCGAATACTCGTCCGGGCAGTCCACGGTCATCTCCTCGATCGGCTCGCACTTCTTGCCGTCGATCTCCTTGATGATCACGTGCGGCTGGCCCACCTGCAGCTCGTAGCCCTCGCGGCGCATCGTCTCGATGAGCACCGAGAGGTGCAGCACGCCGCGCCCGTAGACGATGAACGAGTCGGCCGACGGCCCCGGCGTCACGCGCAGCGCGAGGTTCTTCTCCAGTTCGCGGTCCAGGCGCTCCTTGATGTGGCGCGAGGTGACGTATTTGCCGTCCTTGCCGAAGAAGGGCGAGTTGTTGATCGTGAAGAGCATCGACATCGTCGGTTCGTCGATGGCGATCGGCGGCAGCGGCTCGGGGTTCTCGTAGTCGCAGATCGTATCGCCGATCTCGAACCCCTCGATGCCCATGATTGCGCAGATCTCCCCGCACGGAACCTCGTCGACCTTCTTCTTGCCCAGACCCTCGAAGACCATCAGGTCGCGGATCTTCGTCTTCTGCATCGTCACGCCGTCACGCTTGGCCAGCGTGACGTTCTGGCCCGCCTTCAACGAACCGCGCGTCACCTTCCCCACGGCGATGCGCCCCGTGTAGGAGGAGTATTCGAGCGACGTGATGAGCATCTGCGGCGTCCCCTCGACCTGCGCCGGCTCGGGGATCTCGTCGATGATCGCGTCGAGCAGCGGGACGATCGAATCCGTGCGTTCGTTCCACTTGTGCGACATCCAGCCCTGTTTGGCCGAGCCGTAGATCGTCTTGTAGTCCAGCTGCTCCTCGGTGGCGTTGAGCGAGAACATCAGGTCGAAGACCTGCTCGTTGACCACCTCCGGACGGCAGTTCGGCTTGTCCACCTTGTTGATCACCACGATGGGCTTCTTGCCCAGCGCCAGGGCCTTCTGCAGCACGAAGCGCGTCTGCGGCATCGTCCCCTCGAAGGCGTCCACCAGCAGCAGCACCCCGTCGCACATGTTCAACACACGCTCCACCTCGCCGCCGAAATCGGCGTGGCCCGGTGTGTCGATGATGTTGATCTTGTAGTCCTTGTAGATCACCGAAACGTTTTTCGAGAGGATCGTGATTCCCCGTTCGCGCTCCAGATCGTTGTTGTCCAGAATCAGGTCCCCGGTCTGCTGGTTGTCCCGCAGGATGTGGCCCGCCAGGATCATCTTGTCGACAAGCGTCGTCTTGCCGTGGTCGACGTGGGCGATGATCGCAATGTTGCGCAGTTTTTGCATAAATCTCTATTTTGTCGTGCAAAGGTAACAATTTCTCCGGAAAATGTACTACATTTGCTTACTTCTTAAAAAAGTTAAATAATGAAACCCGCATTCAACGTCCGCCAACAGAGCCAGGTCTATATCGGTTCGGCCGCCGAACTGCTCCCCGAACTCCTTCCCGAAGGGCGTGTCGTGGTGGTCTCCGACGCCACCATCGACCGCCTCTACCACCCGCTGCTGGCCAAATACGACACCGTGCTGATCGGTACGGGCGAGAGCATCAAGACCTTGCAGACCGTCGAGACCATCTACCGCCGCTTCATCGAACTCGGCGTCGACCGCGCGACCTTCGTGCTCGGAATCGGCGGCGGAATCGTCACCGATGTCGCCGGATTCGCCGCCTCGACCTACATGCGCGGCCTGCGCTTCGGATTCGTCTCCACGACCCTCCTGGGGCAGGTCGACGCCTCGGTCGGCGGCAAGAACGGCGTGAATGTCGACGGATACAAGAACATGGCCGGGACCTTCACCCAGCCGCAGTTCGTCGTCTGCGACCCCTCGCTGCTGCGCTCGCTTTCCGACCGCGAATTCCGCGCCGGGCTCGCCGAGGTGGTCAAGGCCGCCATCATCGCCGATGCCGACCTTTTCGGGCGCATTGAACAGACCTCGTTCGAGACGCTGCGCACCGACGTCGACCTGCTTTCGGATGTCATCTCGGCAGCCATCCGCGTCAAGGCCGACATCGTGGAGTACGACGAGAAGGAGTCCGGCGAGCGCCGCAAACTCAACCTCGGGCATACGCTGGCCCACGCCATCGAGAAGTCCTCGAACCGCATGAACCACGGCGAAGCCGTCGCGGTCGGTACGGCCCTGATCGCCGGGGCGGCCGTGAAGCTCGGCGTGCTGAAGGAGGAGGACCGGCTCCGCATCGAGAAACTGCTCGTGCGCTTGGGGTTCGACCTCACGCCGCCCGTGGAGATCAAACGGCTCCTCAAGGAGGTCGGAAAGGACAAGAAAAACGAGGACGGTATGCTGCGCATCGTCCTGCCCGTGGGCATCGGCGACTGCGAGGTCCGGAAAATGGCGCCCGGGGAGTTTGCCGCCCTCTTCGTCTGATCTCCATCCGGAGGGGAGATGGAAAAAGCCGACAGTCTTTCATGCAGACTGTCGGCTTTTTTGGCGGGTTCCGTCTCTGTCCTCCCTCTCCGCCGGATTTTCGTGGAGGAAGGTTACTTTTTGGCGTATTTCCGCTGCAGTTCCGCGGCGTAGGCCTCCCAGTCGGTGATCGGGCGGCGCGCAACGCCCGACTCCACGGCGGCACGCGCTACGGCCGCCGAAACCCGGGTCAGCAGACGCGGGTCGAGCGGCTTGGGAATCAGGTAATCCCGCCCGAACTCCATCTTCCCGACCCCGTAGGCCTCCAGCACCGAAGCCGGAACCGGTTCGCGCGTCAGGTCGGCCAGCGCATGGGCCGCGGCGAGTTTCATCGCCTCGTTGATCTTCGTGGCACGCACGTCGAGCGCCCCGCGGAAGATGTAGGGGAAGCCCAGCACGTTGTTCACCTGGTTCGGGTAGTCCGAACGCCCCGTGGCAAAGATGATGTCCGGACGCGAAGCCATCGCCGTCTCGTAGGCAATCTCCGGATCGGGGTTTGCCAGCGCCATGACGATCGGGTTCGCGGCCATCGTGCGCAGCATTTCGGGTTTCAGCGTGTCGGCCTTCGAGACCCCGAGGAAGACGTCGGCACCCTCGACCGCTTCGGCCAGTGTCGAGATCTTGCGCGTCGTGGCGAATTCGCGCTTCATGCGGTTGATGTCCTCGCGGTAGATTGTCACCACTCCGTGGCTGTCGCACAGCGTCACGTTGCTGTGGCGCACGCCTAAGGCCACGAAGAGTTTCGCACACGCGATCGCCGCCGCTCCCGCGCCGTTGACCACCACCCGCAGCTGCGAAAGCTCCTTCCCGGCGAGTTTCGCGCCGTTCAGAAGTGCCGCCGACGAGATGATCGCCGTGCCGTGCTGGTCGTCGTGCATGAGCGGGATGTCCAGCTCCTCGCGCAGCCGCGTTTCGATTTCGAAGCACTCCGGGGCCTTGATGTCTTCGAGGTTGATGCCCCCGAAGGTCGGGGCGATGGCCTTCACCGCACGGATGAACTCCTCGGGGTCCGTGGCGTCGACCTCGATGTCGAAGGCGTCGATCCCCGCGTAGGTCTTGAAGAGCATACTCTTCCCCTCCATCACCGGTTTGGCCGCCAGCGGCCCGATGTTGCCCAGTCCCAGCACGGCCGTGCCGTTCGAGATCACGGCCACGAGATTGCCCTTACCCGTGTAGGTGTAGACGTCGTCCGCCTGGGCCGCAATCGCCCGCGACGGAGCCGCCACGCCCGGCGAATAGGCCAGCGACAGGTCATAGGGGGTTTGGTAGGGCTTGGTGGGCACGATTCCGATCTTGCCGGGGTGCCCTTCGCTGTGGTAGCGCAGCGCCGCTTCGTCGAGTTTCGATTTGGTATCCATCTGTTTGCCGTTTTTTGAAGTCTTGGTTATCTCTCTATGATTAACGGCGAATATAGTGAAATTATCGTGAGGATACTAAATTTTTTTAGATTTTTCGGTAAATTTTTTAGGAACAACTGTTCCGGCTTTGGAAAAGTTCCCGAAATGAACGACCCCGGGCACAAAATGAACACCCGGCTCGTCCGGTCCGCGAAACGGACGGAACACGAACTCGCCGCACTGTGGCGGGGTGTGGGGGTTGCGGAGCCGTGGCGATCGGGAGGCCGTGGCAGGAGAGGCGTGTGTGTTTGTGACGATTGCAGCGCCGTGCGGAGGGGTGTCTGCGGCGAGAGTTGCGGCGGGTGTGTGCGGGGCGGAGAACCCAACGCCACATGGAACCGGGCTCTGCCGCGGGGATCGGAAGCGGGTCAGAAGAGGGTGGCATCGCCGCCGCCCGGAGCGCCGTAGCCCAGGTGTTCCCACGCCAGCGGTGTCGCCTCGCGGCCCCGCGGCGTGCGTTTCAGGAACCCCTCCTTGATCAGGAACGGCTCGTAGACCTCCTCGATCGTCCCGGCCTCCTCGCCGACGGCCGTGGCGATCGTGTTCAGACCCACCGGCCCGCCGTTGAACTTCTCGATGATCGTCCCCAGGATCTTGTTGTCCATGTGGTCCAGCCCCCGCGAGTCGATGTTCAGCGCCGAGAGCGCCACCCGCGTGATCGGCAGGTCGATGTGCCCCTCGCCCTTGACCATGGCGAAGTCCCGCACGCGCCGCAGCAGCGCATTGGCGATACGCGGCGTGCCGCGCGAACGCAGGGCTACCTCGCGGGCCGCATCGTCGTCGATCGAGACGTCGAGAATCCGCGCCGAACGCCGCACGATCCCCGCAAGAACCCCGGCGTCGTAGTATTCCAGGTGGCACTGGATGCCGAACCGCGCCCGCAGGGGCGAGGTCAGCAGGCCGCTGCGCGTCGTGGCGCCGATCAGGGTGAAGGGAGCCAGCTCGATCTGGATCGAACGCGCCGAGGGACCCTTGTCCAGTACGATGTCGATCTTGAAATCCTCCATCGCCGAGTAGAGGTACTCCTCGACAATGGGGCTCAGGCGGTGGATCTCGTCGATGAAGAGCACGTCCCCCGGGTTGAGGTTCGTGAGCAACCCCGCCAGGTCGCCCGGCTTGTCCAGCACCGGACCCGACGTCACGCGCAGTTGCGCCCCCATTTCGTTGGCGATGATGTTCGCCAGGGTCGTCTTGCCCAGGCCCGGAGGCCCGTGCAGCAGCACATGGTCGAGCGAGTCGCCGCGCATGAGCGCAGCCTTGATGAAGACCCGCAGGTTTTCGACGATCTTCTCCTGCCCGGCGAAGTTCTCCAACTCCTGCGGGCGGATCCGATTCTCGAATTCGAGGTCGCTTTCGGTATTGCGTACGATGGACATGTTGCAAAGATACGTTTTTTCGGCGAATCCTGCTCCGTTGAAGACAAAAAATCCGGCCCGCAGCATCTGCGGACCGGATCGGCTGCCGTCATGGAGTGGCTACTCCTCCTGCGGCAGATCGAGTTTCAGCTCCTTGTTGCCGTTGTCGCGCGTCGGGAGCAGCAGGTTGATGCCCTTCTTGCCATCGAGCTCCGTGGCCAGCGGCGTCAGGTCGAACGATACGTACGAGCCCGAGTCATAGCCCCGGGAGTCGCCGCCGTCGTCATGCAGCACCACCACGTTGAGGTAATTCTCGTCGGTATTCTCGAACTCCGTCGTGCCGGTCTTGTCCAGTACCAGCGTGAACGTGTGGCACGAATAGTCGTGCATGGCGTAGTTCGCGTAGAAGGTCAGCCACTCGCGCGAGAGGTTGAACGTCCCCAGCGTATAGCCCGTCTTTGCATCGCCCAGCTCTTCGAGCTGCGCGGCATCCTCCACGATCTCCGACGTCCCCGTGTAGATCTCCTCCACGGCGTAGAGCGCAATATTATATCGGTAGCCCGGGACCGTTTCGTCGAGCAGCGAGAACCAGATGATTGCCCGCTGTTTCGTGCCGTCGTCCTCGGGCCGGTAGCCCGGCACCCGCGTCTTGTCGCTCGGGTAGAGCTTGTCGCCGTTGTCGCGCTGGAAGTAGTAGTCGCCTCCGTCGAGCGGGCAGACCGTCGTGATGAGGGGATTGCTGGTCGGATAGTCGCCGTCGTCGTCGTTGCAGGCACTGAATCCGACAACCGTCAGTGCCGCGAGGAGGAATAAACCGATTTTTTTCATAGTTTTCGTATTTTGTATTACCTTTCGCCTTTAAAACGTGGATGAGGTGAAAATACTGCGTGATGAGAAAATTTTTTTTGCGATCGTGCAGTCTTTTGCCCCAATCCGCATTTAGTAAGGTGAAACTATCGATGCAGACGGAGGAACAGATACTGGCCGAAGGGTGCCAGAAGGGCGAAAATACGGCCCGTAAAGAGCTGTATGATCGCTTTGCCGGACGGCTGTTGGCGATCTGTATGCGCTATGTCGGTGACCGCGAGACGGCCGAAGACCTCGTGCATGACGCCTTCATCAAGATTTTCGGCGCCTTCGACCGCTTCTCCTACCGGGGCCCCGGGTCGCTCCGGGCCTGGATCGAGCGGATTACGGTCAATGTCGCCCTGGAGTGGCTCCGGAACCGGAACCGCCTCGGAACCCTCGAACTCGACGAGGGCCGCGCCGCCGCCGAAATCGCCGAACCCGAACCGGGTGAGGTGGCGCGCATCCCGCAGGAGGTGTTGATGCGTTTCGTCGCCGAACTCCCCGACGGTTACCGGACCGTCTTCAACCTCTACTGTATCGAAGAGCGGTCCCATAAGGAGATCGCCGAACTGTTGGGTATCAACGAGAAGAGTTCCTCGTCGCAACTCTTCCGCGCGCGGACCCTGCTGGCCCGCCGGATCAAGGACTATTTGAAGTCGCAGAGATGAAGATGAAACAAAATACCGATTGGACCGATGTCATGCGGAGTGCGTTGCGCGACGCCGAACTCCCGCCCGCCGAAGGCGGTTGGGAGCGTCTGCAGCGTGAACTCGATGGGATGGAACCGCGCCTTGCCGGGACCCTTGTCCCCGAACCCCGGAAAAACGTATGGCGGATCTATGGACCGCGGATCGCCGCTGCTGCCGCCGTCGTGTTGGTCTGTGTCGTAGCCGTAGAGATGCTGTGGCGACCGGACAAGGAGTTGGGGGATGAGGCGCATCCGATGATCGCTTCAGAGGCGGAAGCCGGTGATCCTGCGGTCGATGGAGCACAACTTCCCGAGTCGGCATCGCTGCGGGAGCGGCTCGCCGAAGCCTCCGGCTGGACAGAGGCTCCCGGAGCCGGGGCGGAGCGCCCCGCGAAAGCGGAAAAGGAGGGAATGGTCGCAATCGGATCGGCTGAAAAAGGCCCGGAGTTGTTGGCCGTGGCAACGGAACGGCTGTCGGCAGCCGCCGAAGCGGAGCGGCCGGTGCAGCGGGAGGCTGAGGCCCGGAAGGCGGGTCCGGAGGGCGCGCTCCGGACGGATGCCCGCACGGAGCAGTCGGCTCCGAAGGCGGCGCAGACCCGGCAGCCGGAACCGTCGGCTGACGCTCGTCCGGAATCCGGACAGGTGCGGCAGCGCCGTGCGGCGGAAACAACCCGCAGCCGGACTTCGGCCCGGACGGCCGGGGATGCCGGGACGTTTGGCGATCCTTTCGCAGAGCCCTTCGAGGCGCGGCACAACGGAGGCCGGACCCGGACCAAAGCTTCGTTGGCTCTCTTTGCCGGCGGCGGTATGACGGGCGGCAGTGCCTTGCAGGGGACGGCCATGCGAAGCTATTCCCCCATGGCGAACGATGCCGTGTCGCTCGTCGGAAACGGCGACAACTTCTCGCCCATGGAGCGGCGCAATTACGATGAAAGCTCATTCCGCCACCATCTGCCCCTGGGGTGCGGCGTGACCGTGCGGGCGGAACTCCCCTACGGGCTCTCGCTCGAAAGCGGTGTCAACTATACGCTGTTGCGGTCGGATGTGCGTCTGCGCTACTCCTCGGACGACGTGAGCCAGAAGCTCCATTTTATCGGGGTGCCTCTTCGGTTGAACTGGCAATTTGTCGAGCAGGGACGCTTCTCGGCCTATCTCGGGGCGGGCGGAATGCTCGAAAAGTGCATCTCGGCGAAGTTCGGAAGCGAAAATGTCAATGAAGCCGGGGTGCAGTGGTCGGCAACCGCTGCAATCGGTGCCCAATATCGCCTCGGAGAGGTCGTAGGCCTCTATTTCGAGCCTGAAGCCGCCTATTACTTCAACGATACCGAACTGCGTACGTCGCGTTCCGATGCTCCGCTCTCGGTCTCCTTGCGCGTAGGTGTGCGGCTGCTGTTCTAACTCCCTGTCCGTGATTCCCTCCCTTTGTTCCGACCGACCGTCCCGGCCAGACGGTTCGTTGTGCGGGCAGGAGGACTTTGCACCCAATTGTCAACATGTATTGTCAATTGGGAAATTCCCGGCTGCGGAGAAACTCCCTTCCTCCTCGAAACCCGCGTACAGACATGTCTGAACGTACTATCCATACGATCAAAAGTGCTGTTTTTTTATTGTTGGTAAGAAATTTGTTATTATTTTTGCAAGAATAATAAATAGAGGTGTGTGGATGTGAAAATGGAATATGAAAGGGTAAGATAAAACAGAGGCGCGGTACTCCGCACCTCTGTCTGGTAGTCCCGACGGGAATCGAACCCATATCGTAAGAACCGGAATCTTATATTCTATCCATTGAACTACGGGACCGGGACTGCAAAGATGCAAAAAAAATTTTAATAAACGAAAAAAAATGCGTGAAAAGCGGAATAATTGGTTTAGAATTGAGGCGGTGATTAAATGGGCGAATATGTCGACCAACTATTTTGCTCGCTATATCGGCCTTGCAAGAGGCGAAAACCTCTATCAGATCAAACGCGGGAACAACGGCATTTCGCTCGACGTGGCGGATCGGATCGTCGCCAAGTTCCCCCAGATCGACAAACTGTGGCTTCTGACCGGAGAGGGGCAGATGTTCTCCGACGGATCGCTCCGCGGTCCCCAGATCCCCTATTACGATGTAGATGTCGAACAGGGAATCTCCAACCTGGAACACCTGGAGGCTCAGAGCAATCTGATCATTCCGCCCGTCGGAGGGTGCGACCTGGCCATGTCATACACCGGGCGTGCCATGGGCGACCGCGTGCCCCCGGGAACCATCGTCCTCCTGAAGGCCGTAGACCGTGATGCAATTATTCCTGGTGAAGAATATGTGATTGTCTGCCGAAAAATTGTAACTTTGCGCATAGTTCGTGCCGCAGAGGAGGAGGGCAAAGTCCGCCTCGTGGCCGGAGACCGGGAACACTATGACGATATTGTCTTGAACGACAGCGATATAGTCTCGGTCTACAAAGTGAAGGCTAAATTGATAATCAACAACTAAAGCGCATGTTTTCAGGCATCGTGGAGGGTACGGCGGAGGTGGTTGCCATCCGCACGGACCGGCAAAACAAGGATTTTACGCTCCGGGCAGACTTCTGCAGCGAGCTCAAAATCGATCAGAGCATAGCTCATAACGGCGTTTGTCTGACGGTCGTGGACATCACGGACGATACCTACACCGTCACCGCCATGAAGGAGACCCTCGACCGCAGCAACCTCGGGCTGCTGCGCGTGGGCGACCTGGTCAACCTCGAACGCTCGATGAAACCCGACGCCCTGCTCGACGGACACATCGTCCAGGGCCACGTCGACCAGACCGCCGTCTGCACCGCCAAGGAGGATGCCGACGGAAGCTGGTATTTTACCTTCAGGTATGAACCCCGCGGCGGCGGACTCTGCACCGTCGAGAAGGGATCCGTGGCCGTGAACGGCGTCAGCCTTACGGTCTGCGACCCCACGCCCGACTCCTTCCGCGTGGCCATCATCCCCTATACCTTCGAACACACCAACTTCTGCCGCATCGAGGTGGGGTCGGTCGTCAATCTCGAATTCGACATCATCGGGAAGTACATCGCCCGCCTGATGCAAAACTACATGAAATAACTGAAGAAACATGGTACGCATCAAAACCAAGGAGGCCACGTCGGCCTGGATCGGGTTGCTGGCGGCCGTTATCGTTGCCGGACTCCTCGTCGCAATCCATGCCCAGGAGTATCCGGTTCGCTGGATTCCGGCTGTCATCGTCGTGCTCTGCACCTTCTCGGTCGTGACGTCCGTTGCGCTGTTCCTCATCCGCAAGTACGTCTCCTACAAGCTCAAGCCGATCTATTCGATCGTCCTTTCGCGCGACGTGCACACGAAGGAGATCTTCTCCGAACTCAAGGACAAGAAGGTCGAGGATATTGGCGAGGAACTTACCGCCTGGGCCGATACCAACGACAAGGAGATCGCCCGGCTGAAAGAGGCCGAGCAGTTCCGCAAACAGTACCTCGGCAATGTGGCCCATGAACTGAAAACCCCGATCTTCAACGTCCAGGGCTATATCTCCACGCTGCTGGACGGCGGACTGGAGGACGAACTCATCAACCGCAAATACCTCGAACGCGCCGAAAAGAGCATCGACCGCCTGATCAACATCGTCAACGACCTCGATACCATCTCGAAACTGGAGAGCAGCATGAACAAGCTCGACATGGAGAAATTCGACGTCGTGGCGCTGGCCAAGGAGATCGCCGACCAGGCCGAGATGGAGGCCGACAAGAAGGGTATCAGGATTTCGGTCAAGGGGGCCGAAAATCTCCCTTCGCCGTTCTGGGTTCTGGCCGACAAGCACTATATCGGACAGGTGTTCGTCAACCTGATCATCAATTCGATCCGTTACGGCAAGGAGGGCGGGCAGACCCGTATCCGCTTCCGAGACATGCTGGACAAGATTCTCGTCGAGGTCGAGGACAACGGTCTCGGAATCGGCAAGGAGGACCTGCCGCGCGTCTTCGAGCGCTTCTACCGCACGGACAAGGGCCGCTCGCGCGAGCAGGGCGGAACGGGACTCGGACTGGCCATTGTCAAGCACATCGTCGAGGCCCACGGCGAACGCATTACCGTCCGCAGCGAGCCGGGTGTCGGCAGCACCTTCTCCTTTACGCTCAAAAAGGTCAACCTCCAGGACATCAAATAGCGTCGGAACGCTTCGGAGGGGGGGGGAGGAAGGAGAGTTGGTGAAGACCGGAGCGCCGGGCGTGTGACCGGACTGGACGGCGTGTTGAAAATGACTTGAATAGATGTTACAGATTCCTTTATTGATACAACCGCTTTCGATCGTATGGGATTTCGATCCGGTGCTCTTCCGCATCGGGACGTTCGATATCCGCTATTACGGACTGATGTGGGCGCTGGCCATCCTGATCGGCGCCAAATTCTTCGATAACTTCTGCAAACGCGAAGGGCTTCCCTCGAAAGTCTCCGAGTCGATCTTCGTCTACGGAACGATCGCCACGATCCTCGGGGCGCGCCTCGGACACTGCCTCTTCTACGATCCCGTGGGCTACCTCTCGCAACCCTGGACCATCATCACCGGATTCCGCGACGGCGGAATGGCCAGCCACGGTGCGGCCATCGGTCTGTTGATCGGCCTCTGGCTCTTCTCCCGCAAGAACAAACTGCCCTATGTCTGGTCGCTGGACCGCATCATGATTCCCGTGGGGATCGGCGGCGCCATCGTCCGGCTGGGCAACCTCTTCAATTCGGAGATATTCGGGCGCGCTACCACGCTGCCCTGGGGCTTCGAGTTCGTGCGTTCGCACAAGTGGGTGACCGAGTACGCCCCGGCTGCCGTGCATCCCACGCAGATCTACGAGGCGATCTGCTATGTGGTGACCTTCGTGATCCTCTACTGGCTCTATTACCGCAGGGATATGGCGCGTCGGCGTCCCGGCATCCTGTTCGGCATCGGACTGATCGGGGTCTTCCTCACGCGTTTCTTCCTCGAATTCATCAAGACCGAACAGGAGGATTTCGAGATCGGCTGGGCCCTCGACATGGGGCAATGGCTCAGCATTCCCTTCATCGTGCTGGGCATCTATATGATCTGGCGGGGCATGAAGCATCCGGAGGTCGTGGTGGCGGCTCCGAAATCGGCCGCTGCAGTATCGGACCTGAACCGTCATGCCGCAGGACATGGTGCCGGGAGCGGCGCCGGAGGTGGCACTCCGAAGACGGCGGCGGCGAACTCCGCCCCGAAATCGTTCCATAAAAAGAGACGGAAATGAACGAAAACCCGATGACCGAACAGGTCGCCAGACTCATCGGCAATTTGCTGGCCGGAGGCGGGACACTGCTCCTGCCCGGTGTCGGGACGCTGTATGCCGAACGGCAGGCGGCCCGGCGCATCGACCGGCGGCATGTGGTGCCGCCGTGCCGCACGGTGCAGTTCTCCTCGCAGGAGCGCGGGACGTCGCTCGTCGACGAGATTGCCCGCGTCCTGAAAGTCAACGGCGTGCGGCCCGAAAACCCCGTTCCCGAGGCGCAGAAGGTCTACGACCGCTGGATCGCCCAGGTCCGCGAGGGGGATACGCTGACCATCGCCGGTATCGGGGTGTTGCGCTTCAAGGATTTCCGGGTCGATCCGGAGTTCGACCGGCGGCTCAACCCTCAGGGGCATGAACCGGTTCGGGTGCAGGCTCCGCGCCGTTTCGATGCCGTGTTGTGGATCGGCATCGTGGCCATCGTCTGCGTGGTGGGCGCTACGGCCTGGTGGTGGTTCGGACTGAAGCAGTCCGGAGATGCCGCGATGTTGGCAAAGGTGGCCCGGCGTGCGACGTCGCAACGTCAGATTACCGCGGAACGTGTTCCCGAGGGTGCGGCAGTGGCCATAGCGGCGGATACGGCGGTGAATGCTGCGGCGGATGCGGCGGATCTCTCTTCCGGAGCTGCGGCAACGCCCGGGCAGACGGAGGTGCGGACGCCTTCGGCGGCAACGTCTGAAGCCGTCCGCGAACCGGCGGAGCGTACAGCCGGCAGCGAGCCCGGAGCCGTCCGCATGACTTCCGGACGGCACTATGTGGTCATGGGGGTCTTCAGTTCGGAGCAGAATGCCGAACGGGCCGCCCGGGAAGCCTCCGCAGAAGAGGTGGCCATGACCTGCGGCATCTATCGCTTCGGTGCGAAATTCATGGTCTCGCCCTTCGAGTCGGACGATCCCGAAGCGTGCAGGCTCTTCATCAGCGCCCACGCCGAGCGTTTCCCCGGCATGTGGACCTATACCGCACGTTGATGCGTCTGGCAGAGGGGATAACGCGGTTGATCGACCGGCTCTACATCCGGCCCGTTGCGGCCATCCTGCCCCGGCAGGTATTCCGCTATGCCGCCTGCGGAGGTTTCACCTATCTGGTTTTCGATCCGGTCTGCTACTCGCTGCTCTACAATTTCCTGGTCGGCTATCGCTTCTTCGACCTGGGTTTCGTGGTCATTTCGCCGCACATCGCCGCGATGGTGCTTGTCTTTCCCTGCACCTTCTTCGTGGGATTCTGGCTCAACCGTTACGTCGCTTTCCGCCGTTCGCCCGTCGGTGCCGGAGCGCAACTGTTCCGTTATCTGTTGTCGATCGTGGGGTCGATCCTGCTGACCTATGCCGGATTGAAGCTCTTCGTCGAGGTGTGCGGCATCTGGCCCACGCCCGCCAAGGTGATTACCACGCTGCTGACGACCGTATACAGTTTCCTTGCGGCCAAGTATTTCACCTTCCGCCACGCCGAAAAGGGTTGACCGTGCCGTCGGGTGCTGTCAGGGGAGTGGCTCGTAGTTGATTTCAGACTCCTCGTCCGTCCGCTCGATCTTCATGATGACCGGACGCAATCCGTCGTTGCAGGAGCAGATGGCCACACCCTCTTTCGTGATCCAGTCTCCGTAGTAGAATGTGCCGGCGCCGTGCGAAAGGGCGAAAACATATTGGTAGATGGTCTTCCAGGCCTCGTCGCAGAAACCTTCGGGTTTGGCATAGTCGGCGTAGAAAACCTGGCCTTCGCGCATCATGGGGCAACGGGTGAATTCCGGCCCGGCATATTCACGCGCGAGATCCTCCTGGAGTGTCCGTTTCAGAATAGTGATTTTGCAACGTTTCATGAACGTATTGGGTTTGTTGTGAATTTCGATTGACGCGGGGGTATGGAATGACGGTTGGATAGGCGGAGCTGGATCCCGATGGCTATCGCTGGTTCTCCTCGCGGAGTTTCTGCAGTTCGTACATCCGGTCGCGGAACTTCGCCGCTGCCAGGAAATCCAGCGACTTGGCGGCCCGTTCCATATTTTCGCGCGCCCGGTCGATCAGTTCGTCGAGATTTTCGCCCAGACCGGCAGTTAGGGTGCAGGCCGTATAGCCCTTCTGCACGTCGGCGGCCGTGGCGTAGTGCTCTTCCATGACGGGGTAGGCTGTCGGGATGCCGCACTCCGCGGCTTCGCGTCCCGCCAGCAGCGCACTCGGCCCCGAACCGCTCTTCTGCGCCCGCCGCGGCAGCATCTCGTGCTCCATGTTGAAACGCACCTGCTTCTCGCGGCGGCGGTTGCTCTGCTCGATGGCGTAGCGCATCGACTCCGTGCAGGTGTCGGCGTAGAGGATCACGTTGCCCTGCGAGTGGCGCGCGGCACGCCCGGCGATCTGCGTCAGCGACCGCACGTTGCGCAGAAAACCCTCCTTGTCGGCGTCCAGAATCGCCACCAGCGCCACCTCCGGAAGGTCCAGACCCTCGCGCAGCAGGTTCACACCCACCAGCACGTCGAACAGGCCGTTGCGCAGGTCCTCCAGGATCTGGATCCGCTCCAGCGTGTCGACGTCCGAGTGGATGTAGCGGTTGCGCACCCCCACGCGGTCGAAGTATTTCGAGAGCTCCTCGGCCATCCGTTTGGTGATGGTCGTCACGAGCACCTTGTCGTCGTTCTTCACCCGCTTGTCGATCTCCTCGATCAGGTCGTCGATCTGGTTCAGCGTCACCCGCACCTCCAGCGGCGGGTCCACCAGCCCCGTGGGGCGGATCAGCTGCTCGGCAATCACCCCTTCGCTCTTCATCAGTTCCCAGTCGGCGGGCGTCGCGCTTACGTAGATCGAGGTACCCTGCAGCTGCTCGAACTCCGCGAAGGTCAGCGGACGGTTGTCCTTCGCCGCCGGGAGCCGGAAACCGTACTCCACGAGGTTCTCCTTCCGGGCACGGTCGCCGCCGAACATCGCGTGGACCTGCGGCAGCGTCACGTGGCTCTCGTCCACGACCATCAGGTAATCCTTCGGGAAGTAGTCCAGCAGGCAGAAGGGCCGCGTTCCGGCGGCGCGTCCGTCGAAATAGCGCGAGTAGTTCTCGATCCCCGGGCAGTAGCCCAGCTCCTTGATCATCTCCAGGTCGTACTCCACGCGCTGCTTGATGCGCTGCGCCTCGACCATCCGTCCCGACTGCTCGAAGAACTCCACCTGCTTGCCCAGGTCGAGGTAGATCTGCTGCACGGCCGAATTGATGCGCTCCTTGGTCGTCACGAAGAGGTTCGTGGGGTAGAGCGTCAGTGCGTCGAGCGTCTGGATACGCTGACCCGTCACGGGATCGATCGACTGGATCGCCTCGATCTCGTTGTCGAAGAACATCACCCGGAAACACTGGTTCCCGAACTCGCCGAAGGCCGCCATGATGTCCACCGTGTCGCCGTTGACGCGGAACGTCGCCGGTTCCAGCTCGCGTTCCGTGCGGGTGTAGAGTGCCTCGACCAGTTTGTAGAGGAAGTGCTTGTAGCTGACGACCTGTCCCACCTCGATGTGGATCGCCGTGGCGTGGAAATCCGCCGGGTTGCCCGCGCCGTAGAGGCACGAGACACTCGACACGACCACTACGTCGCGCCGCCCCGAGAGGAGCGTCGCCACGGTCTGCAGGCGCATCTTCTCGATCTCGGCGTTGATCGAGAGGTCCTTTTCGATATAGGTGTCCGTCGAAGGGAGGTAGGCCTCCGGCTGGTAGTAGTCGTAGTAGGAGACGAAGTACTCGACGGCATTTTCCGGGAAGAAGTTCCGGAATTCGCCGTAGAGCTGTGCCGCAAGGGTCTTGTTGTGGCTCAGGACCAGGGTCGGGCGGTTCAGTTGTGCGATGACGTTGGCTACCGTGAAGGTCTTGCCCGAGCCCGTGACACCCAGCAGCACGTTGTGCTTCGAGCCGTGGCGGATCGAGCCGACGAGCTGGGAGATGGCCTCCGGCTGGTCGCCCATCGGGGCGTAGTCCGATACGAGTTTGAAGTCCATGTTGCAAAGGTAATGATAAAATGAAACAGTTTTCAATTTTATGCCGTTTTTTGCGCTCCGTCGGGGTCCCTCGCCGCCTTCGGCATCGTCTGCAAATCTGCCTCCCCCCGCCATCTCGGGGTTTATTGCTTGGTCTCGGGATTTACTCCTCTATGCGGCCTTGCATATTGAAAACAATTTTCTACCTTTGTCTCGCTGAGCAATCAGCGGACATATTTGATGAAAGTGTTTTCGCACTGTCCTTAACTGAAAATGTGGAAGTTTTCAAAAGCAAAAGGATGGACGAACAGCACTCATTCCTTGTATAGATACGTGGTTGGCATATCTTGTGCCCATACCCCAATATCTATCTCGGTGTGGGGTATTGCGTCGTTTATTTTTGCTTGGGTCCTTCCACAACCTTCAGTTAGATAGACGAAACGGCTCCACACTTTCTTTTTTATGTAATCCGCAGTCGGAGCCGGGTGGAAAACTGATACGATTTATCATGAAAAAATGCCAATATCGAGGCCATTCAGTCCATTGTCGACGTATTGTCCGCTGCGGATTGCATAACGGCGGTCGTCCCGGTTCGCAGCGGGACGGAGACGATCGGTTATACGATTCCCTGCGAGAAGAGCGAACCGATAACGATTTATCACGAGAAGGACGCCGTGGATGCGATTCTGTTCGAAGATGAACTTGTTAAGAGCATATGTGTATTTCGTTGGGATACCGATAAAGACGGTGAACTTTCTGTCGCTGAAGCCGAAGCAGTCACTTCACTGCGCAAGGCGTTCAATGCGGAACCGATTCGCCATTGTCGCGGCGGAGTAGCGGTTGCCCACGAAACGATGACAGCCTGCATCATGCAGGCTGTCGTCGTTTTATTTCAGTATTTTTTGCAGCAACACTTCGTCGCGGTAGCCGTCGGGAGTCCACAACCAGTCGCGTTTCGTGCCGACCTCCCGGAACCCCAGTTTGCGGAACAGCCCCAGGCTCGCTTCGTTGTCGGCCCCGACGTTGCACCACAACTGGTGCATCCGCAACCCTTCGCGGGCATAGCGGCAAAGCCTCTCCACCGCATCGGCTGCATAGCCCCGGCAACGGTCGTCTCGGTCGTAGATCAGGATTCCCAGCCCGGCACGTCCGTGCAACGGGTCGTATTCGAACAGGTCGAGCGTCCCGATCGTGCGGAACGTGCGGGCCGTCCGATTCGGGTTGGCGGCCTTTGCTTCATCGGCCATTCCCGGCTCTGCTTCCGTTCTCGTTTCCGCCGTTCCCGCCGCTCCTGCTGGCTCCGGCACCTCGATCATCAGCCGCAACTGGCCGGTCCGCAACAGATCACCGCCCTCCAGCTGCCGGGAAATGAACCGCTCGATCTGCTCCCGCGAAAAGGGTTCCGTCGTGCCGCTCACCGCCCAGACCGCCGGATCGTTCTCCCACGTGTAGAGGAGTTCGACATCCGCCGGTTCCACGGCCCGCAGGCGGGTCAGGCTCCCTTCGAGTGACGTCACAGCCCGATCACTTTGTTGCGGATCAGCATCGCCACGCCCCAGGCGTTCGCATTCTCGCTCATCTTCGAAACGCGGAACTTCGTGTCCTTGTAGACCAGGTTGAGCGAGTATTTGTTCGTCGCGGACTTCAGCGGCAGCATGATGTAGTCGCCCGCCGCCGCGAGGTTGCCGCCCACGATCACCGTCTCGGGGTTGAACGTGTTGATCAGGAAGGCCACGGCCTTGCCGACCTTCTCGCCCGCCTCCTCGATCAGTTCGATCGAGAGGTTGTCGTCGTTTTTCGCCGCCTGGATGATGTCGTCGATGTGGATGCTCTTCTGCTGGTCGTACTTTTCCTTGAGGATCGTGTTGACGCCCTTCTCGATCAGGTGGCACATCTTGTCTTCGATGGCGATACCCGAGACTTCGGTCTCCAGGCACCCCTTCTTGCCGCACGAGCAGATGATCTCGTTGTCGAAGAACGGAATGTGCCCGAATTCACCCGCGAATCCGCTCTTGCCGTAGTAGAGCTGTCCGTCGACCACGATGCCGATGGCCACGCCGCGGCCCATGTGCAGGTAGAGGACGTTGCTCTCCTCCTTCGATTTGCCGCACGTGTACTCGGCATAGCAGCGGGCCCGGGTGTCGTTTTCCAGCAGCACGCGGATGCCGACACGATCTTCGAGGATGTCGCGCAGCGACTGTTCGCTCGACGTGAAGTATTTGTAGCTGCGGCCTGTGGCGGGGTTCACGCGGCCCGTCATGCAGACGCCCAGGCCGAGGATCTTCGCGCGGTCGATGCCGCAGTTGGCGATGAAGTTTTCGATATTCGAGCAGATGCGTTCGATGCACTGCGGGCGGTCGATGAGTTCGAACGTGAAGTCGTTCTCCTCCTTGATGATATTGTTCTGCAGGTCGGTGATCAGGAAGCGCATGTTGTCGCGTCCGACATTCACCCCGGCGAAGTAGATGGCCGAATTGGCCAGTCCGAAGATGTTCGGGCGGCGTCCGCCCGGGGTTTCGACCTTGCCCAGATCCGAGACGATGTTCTCGTCGACCAGTTCCTGGACCAGTTTGGTGATCGTCGGGACGCTGATATGCAGCTCTTTGGTCAGTTCCGAGAGCGTGCACTCGCCGTTGACGGCCATGTGTGCGATGATGTTGCGCTTGATGATGCTGTTTTTGTGGGAAATACCCTTCAGGGCTTCGTCTTCGTGTTTGTTGAAAAATTCGGTGAGTGATGTCATCCTTCCAGGCTGTTTTTTAAGTAACAATGCAAATATAGCGACTTAAATTAAAAAATGCAATAACTTTTTAAGTAATTTAATAAATTTTCCGCCTGAAAGGACAATAAAAAAATAACGGTCTGAATACCAGACCGTTATTTTTTGTCGGGAGAATTCGGTAATCCTCGGGACGATTCCGTCCACAGGATTACATCCGTCTCCCCCCCCCGGATTGCACGCAATCCCGTTTCCGTAAGGGGGTTACAGCGTCGATTTCGACTCGACCGCAGCGTTGGCGTCGACTTTGCGGATCAGACCCTGGAGCACCGTGCCGGGACCGAGCTCGGTGAACTCCGTCACGCCGTCGGCCAGCATGTTCTTGACGATATAGGTCCAGCGCACCGGAGCCGTCAACTGGGCGATCAGGTTGGCCTTGATGGCGGCGGGATCGGTGTAGGGTTTGGCGTCGACGTTCTGGTAGATCGGGCACGTGGGGGTCTGGAACGGAGCCTCGTGGATGGCCTTTTCGAGCTCCTGCTTGGCGGGCTCCATCAGCGGCGAGTGGAACGCCCCGCCGACCGGCAGACGCAGGGCACGGCGTGCTCCGGCTGCCTTGGCCTTCTCACAGGCGGCCTCTACGGCCTCCACGGCTCCCGAGATCACCAGCTGTCCCGGGCAGTTGTAGTTGGCGGCTACGACCACGCCGTCGACCGAGGCGCAGATCTCCTCGACGACTTTGTCTTCCAGTCCGAGAATGGCGGCCATCGTGCCGGGCCGGGCCTCGCAGGCGGCCTGCATGGCCATGGCACGTTTCGAGACGAGTTTCAGACCGTCCTCGAACGAGAGGGCTCCGGCAACGACCAGCGCCGAGAATTCACCCAGCGAGTGTCCGGCAACGGCATCGGGTTTTACGCCGAGGGCCTTGGCCATGATCACCGAGTGGAGGAAAACGGCCGGTTGGGTGACCTTCGTCTGCTTGAGTTCGTCGTCCGTTCCGGCGAACATGATGTCCGTGATGCGGAATCCGAGTATCTCGTTTGCTTTCTCGAAGAGTTCCTTTGCTTCGGGAACGTTGTCGTAGAGGTCCTTGCCCATCCCGACGGCCTGGGCGCCCTGGCCCGGGAACACGTAAGCGTGCTTCATGATTTTCGTGTTTTTTGGTTTAGCGGTTGCAAAGATACGAATTTATTTTCTAACTTTGCACCGCCAAGGTTCACAAAGGGCCGATCCCGCGTATGCGATCGAGTATGCAGGAGGTTGTGAGGCTCTGCGTGATGAAAAGGGAATGCCGTGAAAATCGGCAGCAGTTCCCGCTGCTGTAAGTCCCGTTGATTGCCGCAACACGCTGGCCACTGGTCCCTCAGGACCGGGAAGGCGTTGCGACAGGGATGAGCCAGAAGACCTGCCTTGCACTTCCCGGGAGGGGAGAATCTTTTTCGAGCGCATCTGCGGAGAACGGAGCATCGTGGAAATCGGCGACAGGCCGCAAAAACGGGTGTTTGTTTGGTGTGATACGGCGAAAACGGAGGATTCGATCTCGGGAGGCACGGGACCGGATTTTTTGTTTTTATACATATTCATTTAAACCAAACGACCATGAAACGATTTCTATTTGTTTCGGCCATTGTGCTGATGGACATGCTGGCTTTTGTCGGCTGTGCAAATGATGACAACGGGAATGATTCGGTTCCGGCGACAGCTGTCGTGCTGGATGTCACGGAAAAGGACCTTGTGATGGGGGAGACCCTCCAACTGACGGCGACGCCCGCTCCGGCCGATACGACGGATCCGGTGGTGTGGAGCTCGGACAAGGAGACCGTGGCCACGGTTTCGGAAACGGGACTGGTGACGGCCGTAGCGCCGGGTACGGCGGTTGTCAAGGCGGTTTGCGGCAGCGTGTCGGCGACCTGCACCGTACAGGTTACCGAGCCCGCTGCGGAGTATGACATCATCTCCTTCGAGGAGGAAGAGGGTATGATGGACTTCGTGGGCAGTGCCGTCGAATTGGGCGATATAGAGGTGGTCGGTGGAAGCGCTGCCGGGACCCAACACCATGTTTTCTGGGCAAAACCCTATGCGGCCGAGTACGGTGACCCCGATGGAATCATGGGGTTGGAACTCGACTGTCTGCTCTTCTCTTCCGCCGATGAGAATGTCTGGTTCGGCTCTTATTATTGTGACTGTACCGGATGGGGCTCCCAGATGGATACGTGGGGCGGCTTCGTGCTGTCGCAGAACTGCAATACGACGGCAACCTCGCACGATTACGCCAATCAGTTCTCCGTGTACGCCGAATCGGGCGCCAATTCGGGCAAGACCTTCGCCGTGGCCTACTGCAACGGCATGATGGGCGGGGCATACTCCGCGCCGGTCATTGAATTCTCCAAAACACCCCGCACGGTGGCCTATCTGTACATGGCTCCCTCGACGATGCTCGATTCCTATTATAAATACGATCTTACGGCCGCCAGGGACCGCACGTTCGGGTTCCGGATCACCGGGTCGCTGAACGGAGAATCGACCGGTACGGTGGATGTGACGCTGGTGAAGAACAGCACGGTCGAGGCCGGATGGGTCAAGGTCGATCTCTCGGCGCTGGGACAGGTCGACAAACTGGCCTTCGCGCCCGAAGGCATCAATCCCAACGTGGATTTCGATCCGGTTTACTTCTGCCTGGATGAGATCGCGCTGGTGAAAGAGTAAGACTTTTATTAAATAAATTTTGCGAATATGAAATTGAATATGAAACTCTTGTCTCGCTTTTTTCTGGCGACGCTGTGTGTAGCCTCTGTGGCTGCCTGCTCGGATGATGATGAGGGTGAACCGGCGCCGGAGTACGATGTGATCTCCTTCGAGCCTTCGGAGCACATGGTCGATGTCAACGGCGAAGAAATTGCGCTGAAAAGCGTCACCATGAGCCTCTATGAAGGGGCTGGATACGCCGACTTCACCTTTGCCTCCATCTACTGCGGCAAGGAGTACGCTACGACGGAAAACCATGACGGCCCGCTCTTCATGACCGCCGACGGCTCGGTGGAATTCCTCTCCTACTATGCCTCCGGCTTTGACTACTGGAACGGAATTGCCCTGGCCGCCATGCCCGACATGCAGCCGGCTGCCAGTGCCCCGAAGCAGCAGTTCTCCGTATGGGCCGAAGGCGGTGCCAACAATACGCCGACCTATGCCGTCTGCTACGACTCGAATACCCCTTCGGAGGGATATCCTGCAGGGATGAGCAAATCGGGCTATCCGACCTTCACCCTTGCGCAGCCCCGGGTTGTCGATCACCTCTACATCGCCAATTCGACCTATGTCTACAATTGGTTCCAGGGCGAAGAGGGCGACTTGTTCCAGGTGAAGATCACCGGATGGAACGGTGACACCGAAGTAGGTTCGACGACCGAGACGTTGATTTCGGGTTCGACGAAGCTTGCCGGATGGCGCAAGGTGAATTTGGCCTCGTTGGGAGCCGTCGATAAACTGGTCTTCAAGGTGGCGGGTATCGATATTACGCAGGATCCCTCCTATTTCTGCATCGACGAAGTCGCGCTTGTGAAGGAGTAATCCGGTGTCCGGCAATTCTGAAAACAACCGCCCCCGCAGTTCTCTGCGGGGGCGGTTTCGTGTATTCCGGGCATTTTCGTGTATTCCGGGCATTTTCGTGTATTCCGGGCATTTTCGTGTATTCCGGGCATTTTCGTGTATTCCGGGCATTTTCGCGGGACCGGGACTTTTGCAGTCCGGGGCGGAGTGCCGGTTTCGGGGACCCGCGTCCTGCCGCCGCCGGGCCGGGGCGTCAGAGGTTGAAGGCGCGTTTGAGTTCGTCCATCTGCTCGGGAGTCGTTCCCGTGGGTTCGAATCCCATGGACTTGGCCGTGAGGTAGATCTGGGCCGATTTCGAGAGGACGTCGATCTGGTCGAAGGCCTCCATGACGTCGGGCCCCACGGCGCAGACGCCGTGCTTCTCCCACATCACCACGTCGTACTCCTTCAACTGCTCGATCGTTGCCCGGGCCAGCTCCACGGACGACGGCATGGCGTAGGGGACGATTCCGAGCCCCTTGGGGCAGAAGGCCCGCGTCTCGGGGATCATCGACCACAGGAGGTTGGTCAGCACATCCTTTTCGAGAAAAGCCGGGTTGTGGGTCATCGCCACGAGGTCGATCGGATGGGTGTGGATCGCCGCACGGTAGCCGTTCCCTGCGGCGAGCATCTGCTCGTGCATGGCCAGGTGCGACGCCAGTTCGGAGGTCGGGCGCACGGGCTCATCGGCCACGATTTCGTACGAGGCTCCGTCGTCGAGGATGCGGATCACCGCGCCGTTCTCCATCGGGCGGCGGGCCAGGTCGCGCATCCGGCGGTTCGTCCCCTTGCAGAAGAAGTAGCACCCCTTGAGCCGGGGCAGGGCCATGCCGAACGGAATCGGGTCGCTGAGGGACGGCAGGGCGCGGACCGCATCGTCGATGCACTCCGTGACGTTGATCGTGATGTTGCCGCCGTTGCGCTCGGCCCACCCCTTTTGCCAGAGGTATCCGGCTACCTCGGCCACTTCGGCTACCCGGCGGGCCAGTTCCGGACGGTTTTCGAGTATGGATTCCATGAATTGCGGTTTATTGGAACAAAGATGGGAAAAATATCGAGAAAAGCAACAGGACAAGTCCTGCGGTGAGTGTCGCCAGCGTGCGGGCGCTGGATCCCTTCCACTCCTTGAGCAGAAGGCCCCAAAGGTTCGAGAAGAGGACGTTCAGCGACATGAGGATGCTCCACGAGAAGGCCGTGAGCACGGGCGATCCGGAGAGGAAACTCTTGCCCGTCTCCAGTCCGAAGAACTGCGAGTACCAGAGTACGCCTGCCAGGGCGCAGAACAGCAGGTTGTTGGCCAGCGTGGAGCGGCTGACGCGGAGATACTCTCCGGCGGTGTGGTTGCGCACGTTCTGGTAGAGGCAGTAGGCGGCGTTGGTGACGAACCCGCCGGTGGTGACGAGCAGGATGACGGGCAGCCCGGCGAAGAGCGGTGCGACGCCCTGTGCGGCGGCCGCGGCCCTGATCGGCGCTCCGGCGTCGAGCCCCAGGGCGAAGCAGGCGCTCATCACACCGGCCAGCAGGGCCACGACGAGCCCTTTCGTGAGGGCGAAATCGCGGATGGCGGCGCGTTTCTCTTCGTCGCTCATCGTGGCGGCGCGCAGCGACCCGGCGTAGCCGATCACGGCGATGCCCGCCAGTGTGATGCCGACGCCGACCAGGAGGATGAGCCCGGGGCCGTGCAGCAGGTCCGTTCCGGCGAAGAGGGCCGGGAGCAGCGTGCCGAAGGCCGAACAGGTCCCGAGCGAGATCGACTGCCCGAGCGCCACGCCGAGGTAGCGCATCGAGAGCCCGAACGTCAGGCCGCCGACGCCCCACAGCGCGCCGTAGACAATGGCCCGGAGGGCGCCGCCATGGCCCAGCAGGGCGAAGAGCGAACTCCCCTCGGGTACGGCGATCAGGGCCCCGAGCAGCGGGAAGAGAAGCCATGCGAAGATGCCCTGCACCATCCAGAAGTTCTCCCAGCTCCATTCGCGCACGCGGTTGATCGGCACGTAGGAGCTCGACTGCCCGAACGAACCGAGGGCAATGATCAGCAAACCGATAAAGATCTCCATAGGGCTATCCGCGTTTGGAGGTTACGTCGCGTTCGTACTGCTGGACGTCGGCGATGAATGCCTCGCCGACGGGCACGTCGTTGCGGCGGCAGAACTCGTCCCAGACGGCGTTCCAGGGCAGCGATTTCGACTCTTCGAGCAGGGCCAGGCGTTCGAAACCCTGTCCGTTGGCCTCGTATGCACGGAGTTGGGCGAGGGGTTCGAGCAAAGCCTGCATCAAGGCCTTCTGCGTGGCCCGCGAACCGATGACGTAGGCGCCGATGCGGTTGATCGAGGCGTCGAAATAGTCCAGGCCGATGTGTACGCGGTCGAGGGCGTCGCAACGCACGATCTCCTTGCAGAGCTCCAGCGTGTCGTCGTTGAGGATCGTCACGTGGTCCGAATCCCAGCGTACCGGGCGCGAGACGTGCAGCATCACCTCCGGGGTGAAGAGCAGCAGCGACGAAATCTTGTCCGCTACGGACTCCGTGGGGTGGAAGTGTCCCGTGTCGAGCGTGACGATCTTGCCGCGCGAGGTGCCGTAGCCGATGTAGAAGTCGTTCGAGCCGACGGTGTAGCTCTCCAGCCCGATGCCGAAGACCTTCGACTCGATGCAGTCCTTCATGTGGGCGTACTCCGTCTCGAAGATGCGGTCCAGCGAGTCGCGCAGCAGTTCGCGGTATTTCATGCGGTTGACCGTGAGGTCCTTCGAGCCGTCGTGCACCCAGATGTTCATGATCGAGGGGTCGCCCTGCGCCTTGCCCATCTCCTCGGCGATGGCCCGGCAGCGGCGCGTGTGCTCGATCCAGAATTCGCGGATTGCCGGGTCGGGGTTCGCCAGCGAAAGGTCGCCCGACTTGGGGTGCGAGAACGATGTGGAGTTGAAGTCCAGCTTCATGTCGTTGGCCTTCGCCCAGTCGATCCAGCCCTGGAAGTGGCGCGGCTCGACCTGGTCGCGGTCAACGAACTGGCCGCCGAACTCGCCGTAGATTTCGTGGAGGCTCAGGCGGTGCCTGCCCGGGATGAGCGACTTGGCCTTGAGGATGTCGGCGCGCAGTTCGTCGATGTTGCGCGCCTTGCCCGGGTAGTTGCCCGTGGTCTGGATGCCTCCCGAGAGCTCCCCGCCCAAATTCTCGAACCCCGTCACGTCGTCGGCCTGCCAGCAGTGGAGCGACAGTGAGATGCCTTGCAGCGCCGCAAGGGCCTTTTCCGTATCTACGCCGATGGACGCATAGCGCTCCCGGGCGATCTCATAAGCACGTGTGATCTGTTCCTGTTTCATGTCGGTATGTGTTTTATGGGTTTGTTATTCGGGGTTGTTCGTGATGCGCCGGAAACGGTCATAGGCCTCGTCCCAGGCCGCGTCGTGATGCGGGGTGAACCGCTCGGTGGGGATGCGGCGGGCGATAAGCGCACGCATCTCGCGCAGCGTCGTGACGCACCCCGCAGCCCGGGCCTGAATCATGAGGTTGCCCACGGCCGTAGCCTCCGAAGGCCCGGCCACGACCGGAAGCCCGATCGAATCGGCCGTAAATTGATTCAACAGGGCGTTTTTCGAACCGCCTCCGATGACGTGCAGCCGCTCGATGGGGAAGGGTGCGATCCGCTGGAAGCGTCCGAGGACCAGCCGATACTTGAGGGCCAGGCTCTCGAAGATCGTGCGGATCATCGCGCGGTCGTCGGCGGGCGGTTGCTGTCCCGTCCGGGTGCAGTAGGCGCGGATCGCGGCGGGCATGTCGCCCGGGGCGGCGAACGAGGCGTCGTCGGGGTCGATCATCGCGGCGAAGGAGGTCGCTTCCGAGGCCATGCGCACGATCTCCGGGTAGGAGTAGTCGCGGCCTTCGGCCTTCCAGCGTTTCAGACATTGTTCGAGAATCCACATGCCGGTAATGTTTTTCAGCAGGCGCGTTGTCCCCTCCACGCCCCCTTCGTTGGTGAAGTTGCAGGCGAAGGTCCGTTCGTCGATCACCGGGTCGGGAACCTCGATGCCCATCAGCGACCAGGTTCCCGACGAGAGGTAGGCGAAGCGTTCGTCTTCGGCCGGGACGGCGGCGACGGCCGAGGCGGTGTCGTGCCCCGCTACGGCGATGACGGGCAGCGTCGGCAGACCGCATTCGGTGGCCAGTTCGGGGCGCAGGGTCCCGATCCGGTGTCCGGGCAGGACGATCGGCGGGAAGAGCTCCGGCGAAAGCCCCATCCGCTCCAGCAGCCGCCCTTCGATGCGCTTCGTGCGGGGGTTCAGCAGCTGGGAGGTCGACGCGATGGTGTACTCGGTGATCATCTCGCCGGTGAGCAGGTACGACAGTGCGTCGGGCATGAAGAGCAGCCGACGGGCGGCTGCCAGTTGCGACGAATGTTCGCGCTGCAGGGCGTAGAGCTGGTAGAGCGAGTTGAAGTTCATGATCTGGATGCCCGTTGCGGCATAGACCTCCTCGCGGGAGAGCACTTCGGAGAAGTAGGCTTCGGGGATTCCGTCGGTGTGGGGGTCGCGGTAGGCGTAGGGGAGCCCCAGGAGGCTGCCGTCTTGTCCGACGAAGGCGAAGTCTACACCCCAGGTGTCGATGCCGACCGACGTGATTCCGACCCCTTCGCGGGCAGCGGCGCGGAGGCCTTCGCGCAGGTGTTCGTAGAGCGAGAAGATGTTCCAGTGGTAGTGGCTGCCGAGGCGGAGCACGGCGTTCGGGAAGCGGGTCAGCTCCTTGAGGGCGAGCTCCCCGTCGCGGAGCGAGCCGAGGATCGTCCGGCCGCTGGTGGCCCCGAGGTCGAAGGCGATGAAGTGTTTGGGTTGCATGTTTCGGCGTGTGGTTTTGTCTTTACAAAAGAACGCTTTTTTTTGTTGTTCCGACGTGGAAATATGACGGATGAATTGAACTTTTTGATTTTTGTTCCATTCCGCGATTGCGGAAGCCTGACTTTTCCCTATATTTGTAGGTAGAAAACCTCGTTTTCGCCCGGATGGCCTTGTGAATGAAACCTGAAAGCGGATATAAATATCTGGTTAACAGTGATAAGGATCAGATGTGGGGCATTACCGTCGATACCGTCGGGAGTGAGACCGTGCCGCCCGGCTACGAGGTCTATCCGCCGCGGGTGGGACACCCTTCGGGTTTCTATTTTGATGTTGGGAAAGGCCGTGTGCTGGAGAGCTACCAGCTGCTCTACATCACCTCCGGGCGGGGGGGTCTTCTACGGGCGTCGGCGCGAACGCACCGTGATCGGGGCCGGGGACATGATCCTCCTGCGCCCCAACCGCTGGCACAGTTACATGCCCGACCGCGAAACGGGATGGCACGAGTACTGGATCGGATTCCGGGGTCCGAACGTCGACGCGCGGTTCCGCAACGACTTCTTCGCCGACGACCTCGAAATCTTCCGTGTCGGAGTCCGCGAGGAGATGGTCGACCTCTACGACAAGGCCCGCGAGGTGGCCGAGGACGAACGCTCCTCCTATCAGCAGTATCTGGCCGGGATTGCCAACCTGTTGTTGGGCATGGCGATGTACTACCATGCGAACCATCAGTTCGTATCGCAGGAGGTCGTCGGGCAGATCGACCGCGCCCGGCGGATCATGCGCGAGGAGTATTCGACCGGCATCTCCCCCGGGGAGGTCGCCCGGCGCGTGAACATGAGCTATTCGTGGTTCCGGAAGATGTTCCGCGACTACACGAACCTCTCCCCGGCCCGCTACATGCAGCAGCTCCGGCTGCAGGAGGCCTGCCGCCTGCTGTCAGGGACCTCGCTGAGCATCAAGGAGATCGCTTTCCGGGTCAACTGCGTCGATGCCTCCTATTTCTCGAATCTCTTCCGCCGCCACCTGCGCATGACGCCCGTCGAGTACCGCAACCGTTTCGGGGTCGGACGCGAACCCTCCGAGGCGGTGGCGGTGGACGAAGTTCCCGAAACGTGAAAAACAATCCATCATTCCAAAAAATACGAAAACCCGATGAATGCTGAAATGATCCGAAAGGCCGGGTATGGGCTCTTGCTCGGCTGCCTGACGCTGGTGTCCGTCTCCTGCGGATGCCGGGTCGTCATCGGCGACCTGCGTTGCGAATACCAGGTCTCACCCCTTTGCGTCGATACCCCTTCTCCGCGCTTTACGTGGGCCTATGCGGGCGGAGAGGAGTTCATGCAGGCCGCCTGCCGCCTTTGTGTGGCGACGGAACCCGGAAAACTCGATGATCCCGATATTTGGGATTCGGGGAAGATCGTGGCGGAACGCCCGCTGGCCGTGATGCCTGACACCGGGGCGCTGAAGTCCCGGACTGTCTATTGGTGGCGCGTGGAGGCCTGGAATGAGGCCGGGGAGCGCTTCGTCTCGCCCGTCGCGACGTTCGAGACCGCCCTGCTGGAGAGCTCCGAATGGCAGGCCCGCTGGATCACGGACTCCTGCGGCCGCGATTGTGTCCCGGCTCCGATGTTCCGCCGCTCCTTCCCGGTGAAGGAGGGGGTCGTCCGTGCCCGGCTCTACGCCTCGGCTGCGGCCTACGGCAAATTCTCCCTGAACGGTGAGCCCGTTTCCGATAACCGCCTCGATCCCGGCTATACGCATTACGACCGCCGGAATCTCTATGCGGTGCACGATGTGACGCCGCTGCTCCGCGAAGGGGAGAATGTCCTTGCCGCCGTCCTCGGAAACGGTTTCTACAACGCCCTCCAGCCCCTTTCGGTGTGGAATTTCGAGAATGCCCGCTGGCGCAATCGCGCCCGGATGCTCTGCGAACTCCATATCGACTACGCCGACGGTGGGCACGAGGTGGTCTGCTCCGACTCCTCGTGGCGGACCTCGGCCGACGGACCCTACCTCTCCAACGACATCTACAGCGGCGATACCTACGATGCCCGGCGGGAGATCCCCGGCTGGGACCGTCCGGGATTCGACGACGGTGCATGGGCGCAGGCCGTGGAGGTCGAGGCCCCCTCGCCGCGGCTGAAGGCGCAGGCGATGCCGCCGATCCGGGCGACCCGCGAGCTGGCGCCCGTCGAGGTGCGGTCGTTCGGCGATACGGTCTGGGTCTTCGACTTCGGAACCAACATCTCGGGGGTCTGCCGCCTTGCGGTCGAGGGCGAACGCGGTACGAAAATCTCCCTGACCCATGGGGAGCTGCTCCAGCCTTCGGGGCGTATCGAGATGCGCAACATCGATATTTATTTCCACGCCCGCCCGGGCTACGCCTTCCAGACCGACACCTACGTGCTGCGCGGCGGGGAGCGGGAGTGCTGGGCACCGGATTTCACCTACCACGGCTTCCGCTACGTGGAGCTCGTGTCGAGCGCCCCGCTGAAACTGGATGCCGGGAGCCTCACGGCGCTCGCCATGCACACCGACGTGGAGCCGGTCGGGGAGTTTGCCTGCTCGAATCCGCTTCTCAACCGCATCTGGAAGATGACGCGCCAGAGCTACCTGAACAACCTCATGTCGATCCCCACGGACTGCCCGCAGCGTGAGAAGAACGGCTGGACGGCCGATGCCAGCCTGGCGCTGGAGATGGCCCTGCTCAACTACGACGGCATCACCTTCTACGAGAAGTGGCTCGACGACTTTATCGACAACCAGACCCCCGAGGGACGCATTTCGGGAATCATCCCCACGGCCGGGTGGGGTTACGACGACTGGATCGGCCCCGTCTGGGACGCTTCAGCCTTCATCATCCCCTATACGCTCTACAACTATTACGGCGATCTGCGCCCGATCGAGAAGATGTGGCCCCTCTGCGAGCGTTATCTGGATTTCCTGGCTGCGCGTGAGGAGGCTGACGGGAGCGTGACCTACGGAATCGGAGACTGGCTCTCGTACCGCGCCCAGACTCCGACCGACTACACCTCGACCTGCTATTACTATTACGATCAGGTGCTGATGGCGCGCTTCGCCGAACTTTTGGGACGGGACGGAAGCCGCTATGCACGGAAAGCCGCCGAGTTGCGCGATTTGATCAACGCGAAGTATTACGATGCCGAACGGGGCCTCTACGCCAACGGCTCGCAGGCGGCGCAGGGCGTGGCGCTCTACCTGGGGATCGTCCCCGAGGCGGAGGCGCAGCGGGTGGCCGACAACCTCAATGAGATGATCGTCGCCAACGACTGTTTCCTGGATTTCGGAACGATCGGCAGTAAAACCGTATTGAGAATGTTGACCCGCTACGGACACGTCGAGACGGCCTACCGGATGGCTGCGAAGACCGAGGCTCCGTCGTGGGGCTGGTGGGTCAAGCAGGGCTTCACGACGCTGGCCGAGACGTGGGTGTTGTCACCCGAGTGGCGTGACGCCTCGATCGACCACGTTTTCCTGGGCGATGTGGCGGCCTGGTATGTCAATGACCTGGCGGGGATCAATTTCGACCCGCAGGCCCCCGGATTCGGACACGTGGTTTTTGCCCCGCACTTCGTCGCGGAGCTCGACTGGGCCGGGGCCTCCTACCGTTCGGTCCGGGGCGAAATCCGTTCGGAGTGGCACCGCAAGGGTGGCAAGGTCTTGCTGAAGGTGACCCTTCCGGTCGGGACGACGGGCGAGGTCCGCTTGGACGGAGAGACGATTGCCTCGGTCGGCGGCGGCGTGCATGAATTCACCCTCTGACGGAAGCCCCTCTTTTTTCTTGCAAACGAAGCGGAGGTCCGGAATGATTCCGGGCCTCCGCTTCGTTTGGACGGTTTCCCGCAATTTTCATCGGGCCGTATCGCCCGCATTCCCTGAAAGATGCCTCCCGAGGGGATGGTCGTCGGGTCACTTTTGTCGCTGAGGGGAGATTCCGGTGCCGATTTTGGCCCGGAAGGTCGAAGCCGGGAATCCTATTTCGAGATGAGGTTTTCGCGTTCGATGTCCTTGAAGTAGCGGTAGGTCGCCACGCGGAGCTCTTCGGCGGCCGGGTCGTCGCAGACCAGAATGCCGTTCGGATGAACCTGCAGGGCCGAAATCGTCCACTGGTGGTTGTACGAACCCTCCACGCCGTGACGCACGGCACGGGCCTTCTTGTGACCCGTGGCCAGGATCAGCACCCGCTTGGCCGAGAGCACCGTTCCGACACCCACCGTGAGGGCCGTCTTCGGAACCAGCGTGATGTCACCGCCGAAGAAGCGGGCATTCACCTGAATCGTATCCTGTGTCAGCGTCTTGAGGCGCGTGCGGGAGTTCAGCGACGAGAACGGCTCGTTGAAGGCGATGTGTCCGTCTTCGCCCACGCCGCCCATGAAGAGATCGATGCCGCCGGCCTCGACGATCCGGGCCTCATAGTCGGCGCACTCCTTCGCCAGATCCTCGGCATTGCCGTCCAGGATGTTCACATTTTCGGGTTTGATGTCGATGTGTTTGAAGAAGTTGTTCCACATGAACGAATGGTAGCTCTCGGGATGCTCCTCCGGGAGTCCCACATACTCGTCCATGTTGAACGTGATGACGTTCTTGAACGACACTTCGCCCGTCTTGTGACGGCGGATCAGTTCCTTGTAAGTCTCCAGCGGCGTGGAGCCCGTCGGGAGTCCCAGTACGAAGGGCGATTTGGTCACCTGCTCCTTGGCCTTGATCTGCTGGATGATGTAGTTGGCGGCCCATTGTGCCACCTGCTGCGGGGTATTTTCGATAATTAAGCGCATAAGCCTGTTGTTTTTTGATTTTCGGTTTTGTCAATATCCGGCCGGGGAAGGGTAGCGCCGCCCTCCCCCGACCGGAATCGGATTTAGAACATGCGGACGAAGACCTCGATGGCCTGGTATTCGGCCATGCCGAGCTGGTCGTAGAGTTTGGCGGTATTCTGCGTCCGCTCCTCGGCGCGCTGCCAGAACTCGCGCGGGTCATCGCCCGGGAAGGGCATGATATCCTTCTGCGAGAGGTGGCGGTAGATGGCGTGGCGCTTCATGATCAGCTCGTCGGGAGACAGGGGCACGGCCATGTCCACCATGCCGAGATCCCACTCCATCCATGCCCCGCGGTAGAGCCACAGGTGGCAATCCTTCATCCAGTCGTCCGCCTTGACCACCTCCAGGGCATTCAGCACGGCCTCCATGCAGGTGCGGTGCGTTCCGTGGGGGTCGGCCAGGTCTCCGGCGGCGTAGATCTGCTGGGGTTTGATCTCCCGGAGCAGGTTTACGATGATTTCGGTATCCTTCTCGGAGAGCTGGCCCTTCTTGATTCCGCCGGTTTCGTAGAACGGAAGGTTCAGGAAGTGGGCGTTCGTGTCGGGATTCAGCCCGAACGACCGAACGGCGGCACGCGCCTCGGCACGGCGGATCGAACCTTTGATGTCGAGCAGCGCCCGCGGTTCGGGCTCTCCCTTCTTCTTGCCGGCGATGATCTTTTCGACTTCGGCATAGTGGTCGCCGTATCCGAGCTGGCGGGCCGTGTCGATGTTCTGCAGCACAACGTCGTCGTGGACGGCCACGTTGCCCGAGGTTTCGTAGGCTACGTGTACGTCATGCCCCTGCTGGACGAGACGGATGAACGTACCGCCCATCGAGATCACGTCGTCATCGGGGTGGGGCGAGAAGATCACCACGCGCTTCGGGAAGGGTGTCGACGGTACCGGACGTGTCGAGTCGTCGGCATTGGGTTTGCCGCCCGGCCAGCCCGAAATGGTGTGCTGCAGGTCGTTGAAGACGTCGATGTTGATCTGGTCGAAGGTGCGGCCCTGTTCGAGCAGTTCGCCGAGCGAATTTTCGATATAGTCCTTGTAGGTGAGTTTCAGGATCGGCTTCTTCACCACGCCGCAGAGCCATACCACGGCCTTGCGGACGAATTTCGGCGTCCACTCGCAGGGCCCGACCATCCACGGCGTCTGCTCGCGGGTGAGCAGTTGTGCGGCATTTTCGTCGATCACCACCTCGATATTGGCGTGGGCCTGCAGGTAGGAGGCCGGCACCAGGTCGGAGATCTCTCCTTCGACGACCTTCTGAATGATCCGGGCTTTCTCCTCGCCCCAGGCCATGAGGATGATCCGGTCGGCACGCATGATCGTGTCGATACCCATCGTAATGGCCATCTTGGGGGTGTTCTCCAGCCCGTAGAAGGCGCCGGACTGTACTTTCCGCGTGTTGTAGGTGAGCTGTACGAGCCGGGTCCGCGACCGTACGTAGGAGCCCGGTTCATTGAACCCGATCTGTCCATCCTCACCCACGCCGATGATCATCAGGTCGATGTGGCGGATGGCGTGGTCGTAGGAGGCGCAATACTCCGAGATGCGGCTTTCGGGGACCGTCCCGTCAGGAATGTGGACATTCTCCGGCTGGATGTCGATGTGGTTGAGGAACTCCTCGTGGATGCGGAAGTTGCGGCTCTGCTGTTCGGTCGACTTGATCGGGTAGAACTCGTCGAGGCTGTAGACGGCCACGTTGCGGAAACTGATCTGCCCCTCCTTGTGACGCTTGACTAGTTCCCGATAGAGACCCAGGGGGGTGCGGCCGGTGGTCAGGCCCAGTACGAAGGGTTGGGCCTCCTCGTAGACTTCGTTCGAGGAGTGGATTTCGTTGTACGTGCGGATGGCCTTCACGATCGTGTCGGCGACATACAGCACTCCGTTGTATTCGTTTTCGTAGACCCGGGTATGGATCTTCTCGTAACGATGGATGATGTCGCGCGGTGCCGATTCAGCGATCAGCCCGCCGTCTTTCGGTAAAGAATACTTGTTGTTCATCTCTTTTATGGATTACGTTTTCCGATTACATTTCGAAGTGTACGGGTTCGAAGAATTCCGGCCGGTGGAAATCGGGCTTCTCGGTCTGAATGGGCCTCCACGAGAGGAAGTGCGGATGCGAGAGGTTGTCGCCGCATTTGTAGAGATTCATGCGGGCCTCCACACCGCTCCAGTCCTTGATTTCGTGCCGGAACAGCGCTTCGGGGGGTATGGCCAGGGTCAGCGACCAGTGGTTGTTCCCCTCACGCTCCTCGAAGGGTTTGCCGAAGGGCAGCGTCGTGGTTCGTTTTACCGAGTCCATCACCTCCTGTGCGGCGTGTACCGCATCGGCGTGCGTATGTCGGAATCCGAGGAGCATTCGTCCGATGCAGGTTGTTTCGAAATTGTAGTACCCGCTTTCGTCGCCCACGGCCAGGAAGAATTCCACGCACGAATCGGTCCAGACCTCTCCGTTGTCCTCCGTGACACGTGCGGCGGTGTAGTTCTCCGCGACGTCGAAGCGCAGCAGGAGCCTGTTGCCGGTATGGAACATCCGGAACCTCACTTCCGGGGCATAGGGATAACCGTCCGGCCAGTTGCAGCAGGCGATCGGCCGGGATTCGACCTGTGCGAACGCCGCGTCGACAGCCTCCGGATTCTCGAAATCGATACCTGAAAATTTGCGGATTTCCATTGTCTTGCGCTTATTTTTTGTATTTGGCGACCGTGTCGCGCACGATCCGGCACATCGTCGGATATTGCTCCTCCATGCTTTGCAGCAGCTTGTACTGGGCATGGGTTCGCACGAGGTTGTGCTCCGGGTATTTGATCTTGTAGTAGAGGTCGCCGTCGATGTAGTCCATCAGGAAGCGCAGCACCTGTTCGTAGGTGATGTAGCGGGCCGAGAAGGCCAGGTAATCGATTTCCGGCTGGGAGAGTTGGCTGGCACGCTGCGAGAGGTATCCCTCGGTGTAGGCTTGGAACATCTCGATCGACATGCTGACGCGCGACAGGTCGCGGTCATCCTCGTCTCCCGTGTTGGTGTAGGAGCGGATGGCGTCTCCGAAGTCGTTGAGCGACGTGGAGTTCATCACCGTGTCGAGGTCGATGGCGCAGAGCACCTCGCCCTCCTTGTTGAAGAGGATGTTGTTGATCTTCGTGTCGTTGTGGGTCACGCGCGTAGGGATCGTACCCTCTTCGACCAGCTTCCAGAAGTCGAGCATTTCGGCGCGGCGCGACTCGATCCATCCGATCTCCGTCTGGAGATCCTTCACGCGGCCTGCGGCATCGCGTTTGAGGGCCTCGTCCCACTGCACGAAGCGGTGGCGGATGTTGTGGAATCCCTTGATCGTCTCGGCGAGGGGTTCGGTGAAGTCGGCCAGCTGGGCCTGGAACTTTCCGATTCCCTCACCGCCCTTGCGGGCGAGTTCCAGGGAATCGGCCTTGTTATAGGCAACGGTGTCGGCGATGAAGACCGTGACGGCCCAGTAATCGCCCTGCGAGTCGATGTGGTAGAGTTTCCCGTCGTAGGTCGGGACGACCGTCATGGCCTCGCGCTTCGGGTCTCCGCCCTCGGCGATGACCCGGCGGCGGATATGTTCGGTGACCTTGCGGATGTTCTCCATCATGCCCGGTATGTCGGGGAAGATATTCTTGTTCTTGCGTTGGAGGATGTAATCCGGCGCATCTCCGGCCGTGCGGATGATGAACGTATCGTTGATGAAACCGTCGCCGAGCGAGTTGATCGCGGCGATGTCGCCTTCCAGCGCGAAGTGCGAAGCTATTTTCTGGAGCTCTGCCTGTAATTCTGCATTCATAGGTTGGTATCCGTTTCGGTTTTAGGTTTATGCACTTTCAAAGATATTGAAAATTGTGTAGAATTGCAACCTGAATTCGTGAAAAAAGCCTGCTTTTTCGTCTGTAAAAAAGCAGGCTTTCGCTCTTCATGATGCGTTTATTCGATCGGGTCGACGATCGTAACTTTCATTTCGTAGGTCTGGATTCCCGATTCACCCTGGTAGTTTCCGTTGCCTGCGAGGAACGTGACGGTGTAGGTTCCCGGCTCGGTGTAGGTGTAGGAGTAGCTCTTCACGTCGTCGGCCACGCCCTTGATGCTCTGGCCCGTGTCGGGCGAGATGGTGTTCAGAGCCATCGGCTGCATGAATCCGAATTGTCTGACGGGACTTGGCATCCCGGCAGCACCGGCGTTGAAGCCCTGGTACACGATCACGGCCGCAGAATTGGAGCCAGTCCCTAAACCCTGGATTTTCAAATTGCCGTTACCGCTGGCGTTGTGAATATAGGGATTGTCTGCATGGATGTCCGCCAGCGAATAGGTAATGAAGCGTTCGCCCATGGATACCCCCGAGTACTCTTGCGTATCGTAGCCCTTGATCTTGACCCGAATCTTCGGGTTGATTCGATAGGTTTTCATCGTTTGGTTCAGATCCTCCTCGTTCTGGAAGAGGTGTACTCCGAACGTGAAATTATCGGCATACTCGGTGATGTCGTAGGTGTAGGTTGTGAATTTATTCGCATTGTTGTCTTCGTACTCAAGCGTTTTCCAACCGGGATATTCGTTCCCTTGTCTGCTGGCCTCGATGGCTTCGACGATCTGCCGGTCAGCTTCGGCATCCTGTCCGCTCAGACCCTGGAATTGATTGCCGACAAGCATGTTGAGGCTCCGGATGTCTGCTTTGCTGTATTGCTGGCTGATCTCGATCTCCAGCGTACACTGTTCGATGTCCTCGAAGGCCACGCTCGTGCGGTCCCGGTATCTGTATTCGTGCCCCGTATCGCCGTTCCAGACGGTGATGTAGTCGGCATTGCCGCTGAAATTGAATACCACGGGGTCGCCCGTCTTGTAGGTATTCGTCGGGGCCAACTGCACCGAGAACTCCAGCGGTTCGTAGATTTCGTCGTGCTCGCACGAACTTCCCGCCGCCATGAGCGCGAGGGCCGTTGCGAGATATGTAATGCGTTTTGTCTTCATGGTCTGCTTTGCTGTTGTGCGTTTTACCATAAGGGGTTCTGAGTGAGTGCGTGGTTCACGGCCAGCTCCTTGGTCGGGATCGGCAGATAAATGTGCCGTTCGCTGACGTTGGCGTAGGTCGTGGCGGCGAAGTTCGTAATGGTGGGATTTTTGTACTTGCTATCGGTGGGAATATTGGTCCCGGCCAGATGCATCCGCTCCACAAAAATGCCCCAGCGGATCAGGTCGTACTTGCGCAGCCCCTCGAATACCAGTTCGCGGCCACGTTCGTTTCGTACCAGATTGCGGAACGAACGCTGGTCGGAATATTGGCTCTTGTCGGTCTGAATTCCGGCCCGCTCCCGAACGGCCAAAACCGCATTCCACGCGATCTCGTCCGGAGCCCCGGCATACTCGTTGATTGCCTCGGCATACATCAGCAGGATGTCCGAGTAGCGCAGGATCGGGAAGTTGATCGTCGTATAGAGGCTCTTGGCCGACATCTGGTTTTCGTAGATGGTCTCGCGGCGCCACTTGCCCGCATTGCGCACGGCACCCATGACATCCGGGTCGTAGACCATGTCTGCCGTATCGAATGCGTTCTCGATCGTCTGGTCGAGACCTTCGACGGTCCGCATGGCGAAGTTGTTGTTGTAGGTCCACGGCGTGCGGTACATGCTCTGATCCTGCTTGATGTAGGCCGTGATTCTTTCAGAATTTTTCGTGTATGTGATCGTCTGGTTGTTAAACCCGCGGAAGTTGTAGCCCGGGAGGTTCCAGATCCGGCGCTTGTCGATGACCATCTGGTCCTTGATGTTGTATTCGTCATCCGCGGCACTCAGGTCGGTCTCCACACGGTCGGTCTCCGAGTAGAGCTGCCAGAGGGTGTACGAACCGTTGTAGAAGCCGTAGGAGTAGTTGCAGGCCCATTCCGAGTAGTTGGTGACTCCCGACTGCGACTTCAGGCCGATCAGGTCGCCGATACGGCCGTTGGTCCACTTGTCGGCACTCGTGCGGTCGCCGAGGAACTCGGCCTCCCACATCGACTCGTGATACTCCGTGTCGTATTTGTCCTGGATCATGTTGATGAAGACCTGCTCGTAGCTCGGATTCAGCACATAGCCTCTTTCGGCAATGACCTTGTATGCCCAGTCGGCGGCCTTCTTGTACATCTCCTGCTTCGAGAGCCCCTCGACATCGGCTACGCTCTCACCGGCCATGAAGAGGTAGATGCGGGCGAGAATACCCTCGGCCACCTCCTGGGTGACACGCGAGGGGTTCAGGTTGACGTCCGTACTGAGGTCGTCAACGATCGCTTCCATTTCGTCGACGCACCATTTGAGTACATCTTCCTGCGGCGTAGCGGCCAACTGCACGTCTTCGGGGTTGGGGGAGGTCGTCGATACCACGCGCAGAGGCACGTCACCCCAGGCCTGGGCCAGCAGGAAGTGGTAGTAGGCCCTGAGGAATCTCGCTTCGGCCAGATAGGTCTCCTTGCCGGTCGAGAGCTCTTCGGGGTCGATCTCCGAGGCCTCGACACCCTGGATGTATTCGTTGGCATTCTTGATGCCCTGATAGAGTTTCAGCCACGTTTCGTAGATGACGGCCGTTCCGGCGGCATGGTTGTAACGGTCCGGGCGCGTGTCGGTGCTGTTGTAGTTGTTGAAGTAGCAGAGGTCGTCGGCGTTGCTGATCTGCAGCGAGTAGTAGTTTCCGTAGAGGGCCTCGCTGCTCAGGACGCCGTAGACTCCGGCAAGTCCGTATTGCAGTTTTGTCTCGGAGGTGTAGTAGCTGTCGCTGGGGATGATCTGCGGGTCGGTGTCGAGGAACGTACATGCCGAGAGTGCCGTTCCCAGCAGCGCCAGGCTTCCCAATCTGTATATGTTTTTTATTTTCATGACGTGAAAGTGCTTTTGGGCGTTAGAACGTGATGTTTACGCCGGCCGTGAAGCCGTAGGCGCGGGGGTATGCCGACCAGTCGAAACCGGGAGTCAGCACCGAGTTGCGGGTCGAAACCTCGGGGTCCGGACCGCTGTAATCGGTCAGCGTCCAGATGTTGTCGGCCGAGACGTAGATGCGCATGGAACTGATACCTGCCTTGCGGAGCTGGCGGCTCGGGATCGTGTAGCCTAAGGAGACGTTCTTCAGACGCAGGTAGGAGCCGTCCTCGATGACGCGCGACGAATACTCCTCGCTGCCCGTGGCGTTGGCCCGCGGCATGTTCGACGAGGCGTTCTCCGGGGTCCAGCGGTTGGCGAACGTCGAGAACTGGTTGGTCTGCGCCTTCCAGCCCGCTTCGAAGACCAGCCGGTTGGCGTTGAGAATGTCGTTCCCGTAACTCCACGAGAAGAAGATGTTCAGGTCGAAGTTCTTCCAGTTGAAACTGTTGTTGAAACCGCCCGTGTGCAGGGGTTGTCCGCAGCCGATGATCGTGCGGTCGTAATCATCGATCTTGCCGTCGCCGTTCATGTCGCGGTACTTGATATCGCCGGGTTGCATCGTGTTGCCCTTGTAGGCGGGGATTCCGTCACGCAGGCTGCCGTCCTCATTGAAGTCCTCGGGTTTGTAGGTTCCTTCGTAGATGAAGCCGTACATCATGCCCGTGGGCTTGCCCACCTGAGAGATGTAGGGGAACTGCGAGTTGAATTTCGTCTCCCACGAGACGGAGGTTTGCAGTGAGCTCTGGTTGTCGACCAGTCCGAGGATCCTGTTTCGGTTGAAGGCGATGTTGAACGAGGTCGACCACTGGAAGTTCCGGGTTTTGATGTTCACGGTTTCGAGCGTGAACTCGAATCCGCGGTTGCGGATGCTTCCGATGTTGAGCATTCCCTGTTCGTAGCCGGCCGAGGCGGGCAGCAGGGCATAGAGCAGCAGGTCGCGCGTCACCTTGTCGTACCAGTCGGCCGTCACCTTGAGCCGGTCGTCGAAGAAGCCCAGGTCGATACCGACGTTGTACTGTTCGGTGGTCTCCCACTTGAGTTTTTCGTTGGCCATGTTCGAGATGTAGTAACCCGGCACGCGCTCGCCGTTGAATACGTAGTCGAACGAGTCGCCCGAGCCCGGCGTGACGGTGATCTGCGAGTAGAAGTCATAGGGCGTCTGGGTGCGGTTGTTACCCGTCAGACCCCACGAGAAGCGGAGTTTTCCGTTGTTGAGCCACTCGGAATTCTTGAAGAGGTTTTCGCGGTTGAAGTTCCACGAGGCGCCCACCGAGGGGAAGTAGCCCCAGCGGTTGTCGGCGGGGAACTTCGACGAACCGTCGGCACGGAACGAGAAGGTCAGGTAATACTTGTAGCGGAAGTTGTAGTTCGCACGCAGGAACATCGACATCATGCGCCAGTCGAAATAGTTGCTGGCCACGCTCTGGTAGTTACCGGTGTAGATGCCCGCGATGCCCAGCTCTTCGGAGGTGATCTGTGTGGCCGAGACTCCTTCGTAGGTGTTTTTCTGTCCCTGGAACGAGAGACCCACCATCATGTCGACGTTGTGGCTGCGGCCGAAGCGGCGCTTGTAGTTGAGCGTGTTTTCGTTCGACCAGTTTGCCTGATCGGTCCAGTAGATGGCGCCGTTGACGCCCTTTCCGCTCGGCGAGCCCGGATAACCCGTATAGGTTTCGGTGCCGTTGAACTCTTCGCGCCGCCGTTTGTTCATCACGTAGCCGCCCGTGGTCTTGAACGTCAGTTCGGGGGTGATCTTCCACGTCAGGGCGATGTTGGCGTTGAGGTAGTCGACCAGCGTTTTGCGATACTCGTTCTTGGCTGTCTTCACGGGGTTGAAACGGTAGTCGTTCGATCCGTCGATCGAAGCGTCGAGGATCGAGTCGAGAATATCCTGCCCGGGGGCCGTCACGGGACGGTAGCCCCAGACCGAGTACATCAGCCAGCCCGACGACGAGGAGGTCGTTTCGGCCGTCGTGGGGTTCACGCCGTTGGTTGCCGTGCGCGAGTAGTTGGCATTGGCGTTGAGGGTGAGTTTCTTGTTGATCGGCAGCGTGAAGTTCGCCTTGCCCTGGTAGCGCTGGAAGTTCGAGCGGATGATGATACCGTCCTGGTCCAGGGCCGAGAATCCGACGTTGTAGCGCAGGCCCTCCTTGTTGCCGCCCGAGAGCGAGACGTTGTAGTTCTGCTGGAAGGCCGTACGGTAGAGTTCATCCTGCCAGTCGATGCCGGGGATGTTGCGGTAGTCTTCGAGTGTGAGGTTGCGGCCGTACTCCTCGCTGTAACCGTAGTAGGAACTGGCCATCGACGACTCGGTGATGAGTTCGTCCTGCAGTCGGACGAATTCGTAGGAATCCATCAGGTCGACCTTGTTGGCGATATGGCTCAGCGAGAACGAGGCGCTGAAGTTGACGGTGGGTTTGCCTTCGGTACCGCGTTTGGTGTTGATGACGATGACGCCGTTGGCGCCGCGGGCACCGTAGATGGCCGTTGCCGAGGCATCCTTCAGCACGTCGATCGACTCGATGTCCGCGGGGTTGATCGACGTGGCGAACGACCCTTCGGAGGGGAATCCGTCGATGATGTAGAGCGGGGCGTTGCTCTGGGTGAGGGAGTTGTTGCCTCGGATGGTGATGTTGGCCTCGGCACCCAGCGAACCGTCGCCCGTGGTGACGACCACGCCGGCGATACGGCCGTTCAGAGCCTGGTCGAAGTTCGTGACGTTGGCCTTCATCATGGTCCCCAGGTCAGCCTTGGCGACCGAACCGGTCAGGTCGCGGCGCGTCGTGGTGCCGTAACCGATGTTGACGATCTCCACGGCACCCAGCTGGGTGGCTTCCTCCGCCATTTTTACGTTGATGGTGGTTCGTTTGCCGACGACCTCCTCGACGGTCGTATAACCCAGATAGGAGAAGACCAGAGTCTGGGTCTCTCCGACTTTGATGGAGTAGTTGCCGTCGATGCCGGTAGTCGTACCCGTGGTCGTACCCTTGACCACGACGTTGACGCCGATCAACGGGACGTTGTTGGTGTCAACCACACGTCCGACTACGGTGGTTTGTGCAAAGGCCTCACCCGTCAGGAATACCGACAGGGTCAGCAGCACGACCGCGGTCATTCGTTTCAGTGCTTTTTTCATAAATTAGAGGTTGTGGGGTAAATAGGTTTACTTTTTCTTGAGCCGGAACTCCACGGGTTGTCCGTGGCGGCAGGTGACTTTCAGGATGGTTTCCGCGTCGGCCTGGGTGAGTTTCACGTTTGTGGCGGGATTAACGAGTTCCCAGGCGCCGCCGAGGCGAACCTCCTTTTCGATGGGCTGGCTCTCCTGGCGGGTGGTGTATGTCTTTTCGGTGAGGCCCAGGTCGGGGGTGCAGACGCTCATGACGATCTGTCCGTCGGCATCGGTGCGCTCCATGACGATCGTCTCTTCGGTCACGCCGCGCACGAGACCGTTGCTCTTGTACTCCTGGAAGCAGACGTATCCCGTGATTCCGGTTGGGATGTCTTTCACCACGTGGGCCATGTTGTCCTTGCGCACCACCTCGTATTCATCCTTCTTGAGCAGGCGGTTGATCTCCTTGTTCGAGGGCTGGATGTAGACGACGTATTCGTATCCGGCCTGTTTCGGGGCACGGCCGTGGTCGATGTATGCGGTTGCGAAGTCGCCGGTCTGCATGGCATGGGTCTTGTCGTTGGGCGATGTCTGTTCCTGCTTGAGGATGTTCAGGGCCGCGGCATTCTTCACCACGTAGAAGTTGCCCTTGGTGTCCGAGATGGCCAGGCGTTCGCCGCTCTTCGAGAGTTGGAGCGGGAAGGTGTCGTAGATTTCGCCGTCGACCTCCATCGCTTCGCTGCGGTCGGCCAGTTGAAGCTGGAAGAGCGTCGTTTCGGTGGGGTAGGTCGTGTTGTTGTTGTCGATGCCGCTGCCGAGGAAGACCAGGCGGTTGTCGAAGCAGAAGACCGTCTTGTAGGCCGTGGCGCCGGGGGTGAAGTTCTTGCGGCTGCCCTCGACGAAGTGGAGGGCCAGGATGCCGTTGCGCCCTTCGAGCGACGAGGCGCCGGAGAAGCGTTCGGGGTTGCGCTCCATGAGGGTTCCGGGGAGCGGGTTGTTAAGCTCGGCCCAGGGCAGGTGAATGGTCGTGGCGCCGGGGACCCGGTTCCAGTCCCATCCGTTCTGGACGAATCCGCTGGCGGCGGCCGTGACGGGGTTGCCCGACCCGATGATCGGGGCCGAACCATAGCTCTGGTAGCGTCCGTAACGGTTGTCCCGGGTGTAGATTTCCGAGCCCCAGACATCCGTATTGAAGGCCTTGAGGGTTACCATCCAGTCGTCGCGGCGGTGGATTCCCAGGGCGCCGTAGTTGTAGACGAAGAAGCCCGAGGGGGTGGGGCCTGCGGCGATGCCCTCCTTTCTGAAGAGGTTGTTGAGTTCCCGGTCGGTACCCTTGAGCCGGAGGTAGGCTCCGGCCAGGTCGGGATCGACGTTCTTGCCGCTGCCGGTCAGGTCGCCCAGGGCGGCCAGGTGCCCGAATGCGTTGACGTCGGCGTCGGGGATGCGCCCGTTCTTGTTCAGGGGGTGGCGTCCGGCGATGCCGAGGCCCCAGTCGCGCAGGTTGGTGTAGTTGGCCATGGTCAGCAGGGCCAGCTTGAAGTGTTTGCGGGCCTCTTCCGTGAGGTTGAAGTCGGTGCTTCGGACCGCCTTGCAGTAGTATCCGATCGTGGCGAAGGCGCCGGTCGAGTAGGCGGGGTAGAGGCCTCCGTGGTGGAAGGTCGTACCGTCGACCTTGATGCCGCCGATGGTGCCGGGCGTGAAGTCCAGACTCCCGGACATCCACCGCGAAAGGCCCTTCATGGCACGGTACTGTTCGGCTTCGGTGGGGAGCATCAGGGCGCTGATGAGTTTGGGCATCAGGAGCGTGTGCCACGAGTCGAGCAGTTCGTCACGTCCGTAGACATAGGGTTTGCGCGTCTCGGAGAGGCCGCTCCAGTAGGCCAGCACGCGGACATACTCGTCGGTTTTGCCGCGCTGTGCGATCTTGTCGCGCATGAGCCACATGGCGTCGTAGATCTTGCGCACGTTGTAGCCGTAGTGGTGGTTGGTTCCGTTTCCGTGGCCAAAGGCGAAGCCCTGGTCGATGGCGTGGTCCATGACCAGGAAGAAGTCATCGTCGTATTTCGGGTCGCCGTTGACGTAGCTGTTCAGCGCGAAGGCATTGAGCATGTTCTCGATGTCGTCGAGACGGAGTTCGCCCTTCGGGCGGTTGCACTCGTCGTTCGAGAGCAGCGGGGCGCCGATGATGCCGCCGTCTTCGGTGCGGCGGATTTTGGCGTTCTGGAAGGTTTTCAGCGCCCGCGGGATGATCGTTCCGTTGATGTAGTTTCCGCTCGACATGTTGGCCTCGACGATGGCGTTGATGCGGGACTTCACCAGGTCGAGTTGTTTTTTCTCGTCGGCCGTGATTTCCCGCAGGGGTTCGTCGTATTCGTACTGCTCCCACTCCCAGAGCCGGGCCCAGTGCCAGAGCGAGCGTTTGAGGTTGCAGTTGTTGTTGGGGATCTGCTGGTCGGGGGTGATCTGGTCGTGCAGGCGGGTCTCGGCGAAGGTCAGGCGGTCGATGAAGAGTTCTCCGCTCTGGACGCCCTCCGGGGTGGAGATCACCAGTCGCGAGATCTGTTGCGAGGCGTGGTCTCCGGGCATGTCGTTGTACTTGATCCAGCAGGCTCGCCAGCCCGTGAAGTCGAGGTGGAAATCGAAATGGTAGGGAGTTTCGCCCGTGGGGGTTTCGAAGGCGAAGTGGAGGTCGGCGTTGACGGCCCTGGGGTTGTAGATCCAGAGCATGACACCGGCCTGTTTGACGCGGAACGAGCGGATGAGCTGCCCGAAATCGTTGTATTGGAGGGTCGAGGGTGCGCTCCAGCTCCAGAGCAGCGACTGCTGTCCGTCCTTGTAGTGTTTTTGGCTCAGTTCGATACGGCTGTTATCCCCGCAGGAGAAACCCTTCGGGATTTCGGTTTCGAAGTTGATTTTTGCGTCGATCGCAGCATGTACGGGCAGGCTCCACAGCGTGGCGAAAAGCCCTAAAACGGCTGATGTACCGTATAATAAGATTTTTTTCATATTATTCAATTTGTTCAAAAATAATGAAAGAAATTGGACTGCCCAAATTTATGACGCGGAAAATAGTAAAAATTTGTGCGGGATTCGAAAAAATTGTTAAAAAATAGCGGAAGTCCGGAAATTATTTTATCTTTGTACGCAAAGTGCGGTCCCGTTCGTGAAAAAATCGATAACGGGAAGGGCTGTTCGGCCTGATTCGCATACATGTATGTGTTTTTAGGGTGTAACTCATGTAACTCAAAATTGAATTTATGACTGTTTTAACCAAGTGTGCGGTTGCCCTGCTTTTGGCGGGAGGAGCCGTAGCCTGCTCGCAGGCGCCGAAAAAAGTTTCGATCATCGACGAAAATATTGCTGTCGCCAAGCAGCAGTTGGCGATGCTGGCCGATTCGAGCGAAATGACCGGTGCGATCCGCATTCCCTCGACCTACAAGAACGGTCGTATCGACTATGTCCCGACCGACGACTGGGTGAGCGGCTTCTTCGCCGGGAGCCTCTGGTACATGTATGAACTGACGGGAGACGAGGCCTGGGCGGAGCGTGCACGCAAACATACCGAGATTCTCGACTCGATCCAGTATCTGCAGTGGCACCACGACGTCGGGTTCATGATCTACGACAGCTACGGCAACGGCCTGCGCCTGAAGAACATTCCGGGTTACAAGGAGGTGATCGTACAGACCGCGAAGTCGTTGTCGACACGTTTCCGCGAGGTGCCGGGCGTCATCCAGTCGTGGGATGCCGACCGCGGCTGGCAGGGTGAGCGCGGGTGGCAGTGCCCGGTGATCATCGACAACATGATGAACCTCGAGCTGATGTTCAAGGCCACGGAGTTCTCGGGCGACAGCACCTTCTACAACATCGCCGTGAAGCACGCCGACCGCACGATGCAGGAGCACTTCCGCGACGATTACAGCTGCTACCATGTCGTGGACTACGACCTCACGGACGGCCATGTCCGGGGCCGCTGCACGGCGCAGGGTTATGCCGACGAGTCGGCATGGGCCCGCGGACAGGCGTGGGCCGTCTACGGCTATACGGCCTGCTACCGCTATACGGGAGACAAGCGCTACCTGGACCATGCGGAGAAGGTGGCCGATTTCATGCTCAACGACGCGAACATGCCCGAGGACCTGGTGCCTTACTGGGACTACGACGCTCCGAACATCCCCGACGAGCCGCGCGACGTCTCGACGGCCGCCGTGCTGGCTTCGGCCCTTTACGAAATGTATACCTACACGAACAACGAACTCTACAAGCAGAAGGCCGACAAGATGGTCGAATCGCTCTCGTCGCCGGCTTACCGGGCTCCGGTGGGCGAGAACGGCGGGTTCCTGCTGATGCACTCCGTGGGGAGCATCCCGCACGGCAGCAACATCGACGTGCCGCTGAACTATGCCGACTACTACTTCCTCGAAGCGCTGATCCGCAAGGGCTACATCGAGAAGGGTGAACCGTTGTTCTAAACCGGAAAGGAACAGATGCGTAAACTGATTTTTCTGGCCGCGGCGGCGGCGTGGGCCTGGACTGCATCGGCGCAGCCTCTGAAGGAGGTTGCCGATGAGCGGATCCTCTCGTTCGAGGAGTCCGCGGCGCCTTTTGAGGCTTCGCGCGGTTCGTCGCTGCAGATCTCCGGCGACCACTACAAGCACGGCAGCCATTCGGTCCGCTGGCACTGGTCGCGGCCGGATGCGCAGTTGCGTATCGCGGCTCCGGTGGGCTACCTGGCGAAGAATCCCAATCCGCGGGAGACCTCGGTTTCGACCTTCGTCTTCTGGGTCTACGCCCCGAAGGCGCTGGAGGGGTCGTTGCGCTTCGAGTTCCGCAAGGAGGGCCGGACGTGCGCGTGGTTCGACTACGGGCTGGATTTCACTGGCTGGCGCGGGGCCTGGGTGGCCTTCGACCGCGACATGCAGGGCCACCCCGAAGAGGGAATGGACGAAGTAGTCGTCCGGGTCGAGGGGGTCCGCAAGGGCGAACTCTTCTTCGACCACTGGATCCTCTCGTCATTCCAGGACGTGCGGCACCATACGGCGGATTTCCAGGCTCCGTTCATCAATGCCGGGACCACGAGCCACTGGCTCGTGTTGCTGCAGTCGTGGCGCAATCCGATGCCGGCGGCTCCGGCCACGATCGACGAGGCTGCGAAGAGTGACATGAGGATTGTCGGGACGCGTCTGCGCGAACTGCTTCTGGAAGGGAGGAAACCCCTGCCGATCGAGACGCTGCGCGATCGTTTCGCATCGTATGGCATTACGGAGAATCGGGACGGAACGCTGCGCGGCAAGCCGATTTGGTTTGTGCGTTATGCCGAAACCTATATCAACCTCGGGCATCCGGATGTGGCGAAGCTCTTCGCCGAGAACGGGCAGTTGCTGCGGGGTTACAACGACTTCATGTTCCAGATTGCCGTGGCGCACGACGCCGCGCAGGACCCTGCCGAACGGGCCGAACTCGAACGGATGTATATCCTGCTGACGCGACACCTGCTGGACCAGGGCTTCGCGGCCGGCAGCGCATTGGGAACCCTGCACCATCTGGGGTACAGTATGCGCAACTTCTACACGGCTCCGGTCATCATGCGCGACGTGCTGCGTGAGGCCGGGCTGGAGCACGAGGTGCAGCAGGCCATGGAGTGGTTCTCGGGGGTTGGCGAAGTGAAACTCCCGCCCGCGGTGCCCGGTATGGACATCGACGCCTTCAACACCTCGCTGATCGGACGCCTGGCCAGCATCGTGCTGCTGCCGGATTCGCCGCAGAAGGAGGCCTACCTGACGGCCTTCTCGCGCTGGGTTGACAACGGTTACAAGGTCACGGAGGGAACGAGTCCCTGCTTCAAGAGCGACGGCACGGTCTTCCACCATCGCCACCACTATCCGGCCTATGCCGTCGACGGCTTGAGCGGCGGGGGCGTGAATGCCGTGTGGCTGCTGTCGAAAACGCGCTTTGCGGTGAGCGAGGAGAGCCATGCGATCCTGAAACGGGCGCTGCTCGAAATGCGTTTTTACTGCAATCAGCGGTCGTTCCCGCTGGCTCTGTCGGGACGCCATCCCGACGGCAGGGGAGCCCTGGTTCCGTGGCATTACGCGCGGCTGGCCGTAGCGGGCTCTCCGGACGGACGGCAGGAGATCGACCCGGAGTTGGCGGCGGCCTACCTGCGGGTTTGCGACGGCGAGGACAGCTATACGCGCCTCTTCACCGGAAAGGGAATCTCGGCCGAGGCTTCGCCCACGGGAACCCATGTCTACGGCTATAACGCTTCGCTGGCGCACCGTCGCGGGGACTGGCTGGTGACGGTGGCGGGGCACAGCCGCTATCTCTGGGCCGCGGAGATCTACCAGGGCTGCAACCACTACGGGCGTTACCTGACGAACGGAAGCCTGCAACTGCTGGGCGACGGCGATCCGGTGAGCGCCTTCGGCAGCGGATTCCGGCAGGAGGGTTGGGACTGGTGCCACATTCCCGGCACGACGGCCCTGGCCATCCCGATGGAGCAGATGAAGGCCGATATCCGCAACGTCGACACCTTCTCGGGTTACGAGGAGATGCTCTTGTCGGACGAGGCGTTTGTCGGGGGCGTGAGCCACGAGTGGCGCAACGGCCTCTTTGCCATGAAACTCCACGACCACGACAAGTACAACGGCACGCTGCGGGCCCGGAAGACGTTCTTCCTCTTCGACAACCGGGTGGTCTGCCTGGGTTCCGACATCGAGAACCGGGCCGAGGGCGGCGTGCATACGACGCTGTTCCAGAATTTTCTGGAGCATGAAGCCGATCCGGTGACGGTGAATGGCGAACGGGTGACGACCTTCCCCTATGTGGCGGTCCTGCCGAAAGGGGCCGTTCTGCGGGACAACCTGCGGAACCTCTATGTGATTCCGGAGGGGAGGGTCTGCGTGACGAAGAGCCTCCAGCACTCGCTGCACGAGGAGACCGACGCGCCGACCGAAAACGACTTTGCCACGGCGTGGATCGACCACGGCGAGGGGGAGGTCGACGGCCAGGGTTACGAATACCTGATGGTGGTGCACGCCTCGGACGACGAGGCGGTGCGCTATGCCGGGGAACTTCCCTACGAGGTGCTGCGGCGCGATTCGACGGCGCATATCCTGCGCGACCGCCCGACGGGCATCGTGGGCTATGCTTTGTTCTGCGGCGGAGCGGTGGACGAAGGACTGTTGGAGCGGGTTTCGCAGCCTTCGCTGGTGATGATCGGCGGCGGGGAGGGCTCGTTGACGGTCAGCGTGGCCGATCCGGACCTGCGCTTCTACGAGGGCCCGAGCGACGAGGTGTTCGATGCCGACGGCAAGCGGGTTGAGCGGAGCATCTATTCGCGGAAATGGATCGATGATCCTTCGCGGGCCTCCGAAGTACAGGTGACGATCCGGGGCCACTGGGCGCTGGACGGCGGATCGGAAACGTGCCGGGCGGAGATCGTCGGCGACCGGACGGTGCTGACCTTCACCTGCCGGGAAGGTGCGACGCGCGAAGTGAGACTGACAGAACAGAAATAAAACGAACATGGTGAGAATCAAAAATATGATTCCGTTTGCGGGGCTCGCCCTGACAGCCTGCGGGCCGTCTGCGGCCGAGCGCCCCAACGTGATCTATGTATTTCCGGACCAGTACCGCAACTCTTCGCTGGGATTCTGGTCTGATCCGGAGTTTGCCGGGCAGGTGGCCTGGCAGGGAGATCCGGTCGAGACGCCCAATCTGGACCGGTTCGCCCGGGAAGCCGTGGTGCTGAGCGAGGCCGTGAGCAATTTCCCGGTGAGCAGCCCGCACCGCGGGATGCTCCTTTCGGGGATGTATCCCGAACGCAACGGCGTGGTGCTGAACTGCATGTCGGAACGTCCGGAGAGTTCGCTGCGTGAGGATGCCGAGTGTATCGGTGACGTCTTCTCGGCGGCGGGCTACGACTGCGCCTATATCGGTAAACTCCACGTCGACCACCCGACGAAGAACAACCCGCAGCGCCCGGGAACCTACGTGAGCGACATGGTGCCCGAATGGGATGCCTATACGCCGCCCGAACGCCGCCACGGATTCAACTACTGGTACTCCTACGGCACCTACGACGTGCACAAGCATCCCCACTACTGGGATACGGAGGGCAACCGCCACGACGTGGACGAGTGGTCTCCGCAGCACGAGATCTCGAAGGCGATCGAGTATATCGAAAACCGGGATGCACAGCGCGATCCCGAAAAGCCGTTCTTTATGATGCTGGGCATCAACCCGCCGCATTCGCCCTACGCCTCGACCGAGGACTGCGATCTGGAGGGCTACGAGCTCTATAAGGACAAGTCGCTGACGGAGCTGCTTGTGCGTGAGAATGCCGACACGACGATGGCCAAGGCTGCTGCTGTGCGCTACTACTTTGCCAACGTGAGCGGCATCGACCGGGAGTTCGGACGCCTGTTGAAGGTGTTGGATGACATGGGCCTGGCAGACAATACGATCGTCGTCTTCGCATCGGACCACGGCGAGACGATGACGAGCCATTCGGTTACCGACCCGAAGAACTCCATCTGGCGCGAATCGCTGAACATCCCCTTCCTGGTGCGCTATCCGGGGCATTTGCAGCATCGGGTGGACGACCTGCTGCTCTCGACGCCCGACATCATGCCGACGCTGCTGGGCCTGGCGGGTCTGGGCGACCGGATCCCGGAGAGCGTCGAGGGACGTGACTTCTCGGCGGTGCTGCGGCTGGACACCGTGCAGCCCGAACGCCCGCGTGCGGCGCTCTACATGCGCAACCTCGACGGCGAGCGCGATGCCGAAGGGCTGGTCCGCGGCTTCTTCCCCGAAGCGCGGGGGCTGAAGACCGCCACGCACACGATGGAGTTGTGCATCGACCGCGACGGAGCGCTCAAACGGGTGCTGCTGTACGACGATGTGCAGGATCCCTACCAGTTGCAGAGTCTCGATCCCGCGACGTGCCCCGAACTCTTCGCCACGCTGTGCCGGGAGCTGGCCGGACTGCTGCGGGAGAATGACGACGTATGGTTCCGCGAGCGGGTTTTGTCGGAACTGATCCCCTATGATACGGAAAACCAATCTTGAATTGTCTATGAATAAATTGTTTTTGTGGATTGCGGCGGCTTCGGCCTTTGTGCTGCAATCGTGTCAGAAGGACGACGGGATCCAGGACGAGATCGACAGCCTGCGGGACCGTGTGGCCGCTCTGGAATCGAAGGTCGGTGATGTGAACTCCGGTATTGCGGCGTTTCATCAGTTGTTGACCGAAACAAAAGTGATCGTCGGCGTCCAGGAGACCGACACGGGATATGTGATCGAAATGAGTGACGGAAGCCAATATCCCGTGACCGAGGGTGAAAAACTCGATGTGCTGGTTCCGGTGCTCGGCATCGACGACGAGGGTTATTGGACCGTGAGCCTGGACAACGGAGCCACCGTGACGCGGATCAAGGATGGTAGCGGCAATGATGTTTCGGCATGGCCCATGCTCGACGGCGAACACCAGCCCGAAGCCGAAGGCATTACTCCGCAGCTGCGGGTTTCGGCCGACGGGACGTGGGAGGTGAGCTACGACGACGGAGGTTCGTGGAACCCGCTGTTGCAGGACGGCAAGCCGGTCAATGCGGTGGGCGAGAATGTCTCGTTCGGTTACAGTTCCGTCTTCAAGTCGGTGGTTTACGATGAGGAGAACCACCTGTTCTCGGTCGAGCTCGTTACGGGTGAGACGTGTTCCTTCCCGGTTTCCGACAACTTCGACCTGACGATCGATGCCGAAGAAAACGAGACGTTCTTCCTGGGCGAAATGCGGCAGTTCGAGGTCGTGCAGACGAATGTCGCCGAGGCGCTGCTCCGGGCTCCCGAAGGATGGAGCGCCGAGTTGGAGGAGACGACCCTGACGGTTACGGCTCCGAAGACCTATACGGCACCCGGGGAGGATGGTCTGACCCTGTCGGTGATCGCGACCTCGGAGGAGGGTTATCTGAAGATCGTGCCGTTGAAGCTGACGTTGAAAAACGAAGCTTTGGATGCCAATGCCTGCGAGGCATGGCGAAATTTTAAGGCCGGAACTGCGGAGAACGTACTGCTCGATTTCTCGTATGCCGGTTACAAACACGGAGAGGTAGCTCCGCCGGATGTGTGGGGCCTGGGTTACACGGTTTATGATGTGACCAAGTACGGGCTGGATCCCACGGGTCAGACTTCGTCGCGGCAGGCTTTCATCGACCTGCTGCACTCGCTCAAGCTCACCGGAAAGAACGATGCGGGCAGCAACCAGGCCAATGCCAACGCCCGTGCGATCCTCTACTTCCCGGAGGGCGACTACGTGCTGCACGACGAGTCGGACGATGTGAAACGCGATACGCCGCTTTATGACGAGTCGGGAAAGGTTGTGGCGGAATATTCGAGTTCGGATATCATTATTCTGGGCGGCAACTTCATCATCAAGGGTGCGGGCCGGGACAAGACGCGCCTGATCATGAAGACGAAGAACTATCCGGCGACAGCTGACATGTGGTCGTCACCCGTGATGCTCAACATCAAGAACAACAGTTCGCGCATCGGCGACAGCTATTCGGCCCTGGCCTCGGTCACGGGGGATGCGGCAAAGGGCACCTTCTCGGTGGAGGTAGTGTCGACGGCCGGTATCTCGTCGGGCGACTGGGTGATGCTCTACCTGCAGAGCAAGGAAGCGGAGCTGGTGGCCAAGGAGCTGGCACCCAAGAGTGTGGACAAACCCGCCATGACCGACATCCAGACGATCTGCGTCTATGACTACCACCAGGTAAAGTCGGTCAGCGGCAATACGGTGACCTTCTGCGAGCCGATCATGCACGAAGTCGAGGCGAAATACGGCTGGCAGATCCGCGAATTCCCGCACTATGAGAATGTGGGCATCGAGGACCTGACGTTCGTGGGCAACGCCAAGACGAATTTCGGCCATCACGCCTCGTGGGAAGATGACGGTGCTTTCAAGCCTATTCAGATGATGCGTTTGACGAATTCGTGGATGCGTCGTGTCGATTTTGAGAATGTGAGCGAGGCAATGACTTTCTCGTCTGTGGCAAACTGCTCGGCTTACGATATCAATATCACGGGTAACCGCGGACACTCGGCTGTTCGGTCTCAGGCCTCCTCGCGGGTTTTCATCGGCAAGATCATGGACCGGACGAGTGGTAAGGAGTGTCGGGATTCGAGTGGAAAGGAGTTGGGTCCAATGATGGAAAATGCCGGTCAGTACCACGCTTCGGGTGTTTCGAACCAGTCGATGGGTACTGTGCTGTGGAACAACACATGGGGCGACGACGCCCTGTTCGAGTCGCACTCCAGGCAGCCGCGGGCCACGCTGGTGGACCGTTGTACGGGCGGGTTCGTACAGTGGCGTTTCGGTGGTGACGTGTCGAATGTGCCGAACCACCTGCGCGACCTGACGATCTGGAACCTCAATGCTACGAAGGTCAAGAGCGACTTCAACGGAGGATTCTTCAAGTGGTGGCTGACGGAAAATGACTGGTGGAAGATCATGCCACCGATCATTGTGGGTTTCCACGGAGCCAAGACGGTCAATTTCGGTGTCTACTCCGAGACGGCCGGAGGCTGGGCCGAATCGGAATCGAGCTCCGACTTGCAGACACTCTATCTCGAAAGCAATGGCACGGCAGTGCAGCCGGAATCGCTTTACGAAGCTCAGTTGCGCGAACGCCTGGGTTATGTTCCGGGCTGGCTGAACTCCTTAAAATAGTAACAACACACGATAAATTATGAAAAAGTATCTGATTTTGTTTTTCGTTGCAGCGGCTGCGGCATTTCAGTCGTGCGACAACAACGACGACCTGTGGGATGCGATCGACGACCTGAAGAGCCGCGTCCAGGCCCTCGAAACGCAGGTCGACGCCCTGAACGGCAATGTCGAGGCCTTGCAGACACTCTATAATGGCGGAGCCACGATCTCCGAGGTGACGGAGTCTGACGGAGCCTATGTCCTTAAGTTGACGGACGGTACGACGCTGACGCTGTCCCAGGGCAGTGAGGCCGAGGCCGTGATTCCGGTGGTTTCGATCGACGAGAACGGCAACTGGCAGTATTCGGTGGACGGCGGCGAGAAGTTCATTCCGCTGAACGTGAACGCCGTGGCCGAGGATGGCGTGACGCCGCAGTTCCGGATCGACGAGAAGACCGGCTGCTGGCAGGTGAACACAACGGGCGAGGAGTCCGGCTGGACGAATGTCAAGAATTCGGCGGGCCAGGATGTGAGTGCCGTAGGCGGTACGATGACCGACAAGTTCTTCGACACGGTTCGGGTTGACGGCGACACGCTCTACATCAAGCTGCTGGGCAGTGATGTGGAACTGGAAATCCCGATCGTTCCGGATGTGCTTTGTGCAATTGTCGATGCCGAAGGCAAACCGATTGAGGGTATCCAGATGTTCGATTCGGGAATGACGAAACGTTTTGATGTTAAGATGCGGGGTATTGACAATACGATAGTGACAGCTCCTGAGGGCTGGACAGCCCGATTGACTGATGCCGTTGACGAGAAAGCCGAACTTGTCGTGACGGCTCCGGGCAAACAGGCATCCGCCGGGACGACCGCTACGCGGGCTACGGCCAATACGTCGCAGGATGTGGCCATTCTGGCGACTTCGGGCAAGTATTCGTTCATTTCGAAGATTCAGGTCCAGAGCACGGGCGTCGAGGCCGAGCCTCCTACGGTTACTTCGGTGACGTCGTCTGTAGCGACAGATGTAACTTTGATGTTCGATGTGCAGATAGCCAATGCTGACGGCTGGAAATATATATGTTTGGAATCTGGATCCGAGGCTCCGGATGCCGCGAAGGTTTTTGCTGAGGGTACGGCTGTTTTGGGAACGAGTGTGACGGTCGAGGGGCTTAAGGCCGAGACTGAGTATACGATCTATGTAGTGGCCTACATCGGCGAGCAGTATAGTGAGGTTTCCACGGCTACGGCTTCAACGGTGGAGACCCCGCCCGATCCGAACGACTATTATGCTTCGGGTGTCGAGGTTAATGGCACCCGTTATGACAAGGACAGCGAGGGCGCCCGTCTGCTGGAGGTTGCTTCCGATGCGGGAGAGAATGTGACGGTGAGTGCTCCCAGTACGGCAACCGTATCCTTTATCGGCCTTGACGAGAGCGATACGTATGATTTTGTGATGGCTTCGACATCCAGCATAGGTGTTCAGGCTGACAATATTTATATTGGCCGTTATGCCGATGCGAAACCTACGATTAAGTTCGGACGTTATCTTACGTTGCGCAATGCCGGTGGTACGCTTGCTTTCAAGAACCTGGTGCTGGACTTCGAGGCTGTAAGCGACAATTATATGTTCAATTCCAATGGCAACAATGCCGGTATCGGGACATTGATCTTCGAGGATTGTGAGATTATCTACGCCAAGCAGAGTTTGATCACGGGTTACAAGGGAACCGGTTCGATCGGCAACATTATTTTCCGCAACTGCAAGATCCGTTACACGGGTACGGAGACGACTTATGTCGTCAACCTGAGCAATCCAGGAAGCCTTGATCTTTCGGTTTTGACCGGTTTCACGCTGGAAAATAGCATCATCTATGCAACGCAGTCCAATACGAAGAATTCCGCTTTCCTGACAGCCAACAATCAGGATCTGAGCAATATGGCTCTGATCGTTGAGCGGAATACGTTTGTCGACCTGCGCGGTAGCGGAACGACAGTGAATTCCTCGGCGCTCTTCGTCCTGAGCAAGTTTGGCAGCATTTTGTGCAAGAACAACCTCTTCTACGCGACGATTGATACAACCTATCCGGCCGTCTTTGCCCTGACGAACGATTACGATACGGCCTGGCCGACGATCGACATGCTGCGTTCGGACAATATCTCCTACGGCAGTCAGGGCTGGAAGATCTTCTCCGAGATCACCGGGGCCTTCCATCCCTCGTCGTACGATGTAGTGACTGTTCCGAAGGTAAGTTCCGATCCGCTCACGACGTGCGATCCTGCAACCGGTACGTTTGTGGTAAGTTCCGAATACGCCGGTTACGGTTCGACGCTTGAATAGTCGAGAAAACGTTGATACGAATAAAGGCTGCCCGTTGCGGGCAGCCTTTATTGTTTGCTTTTGTTTGTACTTGGGCGATCCCGGATTCCGGTAATGATGCCAAAATTGGTTGGTGGTATAAAATGTAACCGACATAATATTTGGTAGTTATAAGGATAAAATAGAGATTAGTAGAAACGGGTTTCTACTAATCTCTATTTTTATGTCAAAAAAACGAAAAATACGCTGTCCTCATTGTGGCTTTTTAGAGACAATAAAATGGGGTACTCGTAGCGGTTGCAGCCGCTATTATTGTAAGAATTGTGGCAGCTATTTTACGGATCGTCGAGACTGGATTTCCGATAAAAACAAGTTTATATGGTTCGCGCGTTGGGTTCGCGGTAAACAGCGTATTTGTGACCTTGCGAGTGAGAGCGGATACAGCGAACGCACCCTAAAAAGATACTTCTATCGGCTCTTGCCCCAGTGCCCTTTATGGCAGATACAGCGACGCGAGAAGGTAAATCTTCTGATCGACGGCACCTACTTCTCAAATAAGATTTGTCTGGTTGTATATCGGGATCACAACATCAAGATGACCCTCCTCTATCGCATAACCAGGAGTGAAACGCTGCGGGATTTGAAAGCAGACCTAACGGCTATACGCGATGTCGGCATTCAAATTGAGAGTGTCACCTGTGATGGATCTCCCAATATCATAAAAGCGGTGCGGGAAGTGTGTCCGGAGGCGATCTTGCAGCGTTGTACGGTACATGTAGCGCGAGAGATAGAGACGTGGATTACACGCAAACCACAGACCGTAGCGGCACAGGAACTCCTCGAACTGGTGCACTTGTTAAATGGAGTACAAACACATGATGAGGCACAGTTATGGATACGGGCTTTTATTGACTGGTATCGGCGACACGAACCATTTATCAATGAAAAAACCGTAGATGAGCTGTCGGGAAGATGGTGGTTTACGCATAAGATGCTGCATCGAAGTGTCTCGCATATCAAGCGTGCCATACCCGATCTGTTTTCATACACGCGATACCCTAATGTACCTAAATCTTCAAATTCTATTGAGTCGTTCTTCGGTCACTTGAAGGATAATTTAAGAATCCATCGTGGACTCTCGGAACAACATTTTAAGGACTTTGTAAAGTGGTATCTTTTCCTGAACAGCAATGATGGAATTATTAAGAAACGCAAATGACCAGAATCGTACAATTCTGGTCATTTGATCCAATACGACACCAACCACTTTTGGCATCATTACCCGGATTCCCGCTTTCGCGGGAATGACCCCTTTAAGAAAGGGGGGATGTGCTGCTGAACCTTTAGCGGTTTCCGCAGCCTTTACCCGCATACGGCTGTCGAGGCGCGGAACTGGATCGGAATCCCTTTGTGGATTCCTCCGCCCACAAAACCCCTTTCTTAAAGGGGCCTTCCCTGCGCCGGATCAGTCGATCCAGCTCGTGAGGAGTTTCATCGTGCCGTCGGGCACCATGCGCAGCGACTGCGCCGAAGCCGGAACCAGCACCGTTTCACCCTGATGCACCGGAAGCGTTTCGCCCCGGTCGTCGGTCAGCGTGCCGTGCCCTTCGAGACACATCACCACCACGAACGAATCCCGTGCCGAAAGGTCGAGCGTCTGCTCGCGGGTCAGATCGAAGAGCGACGTCGTGAAGTAGGGGCACGCAACCAACTCGACCCGCGTGTCGCGTTCCGGGGTGTAGTGCGTCCGGTAATCGGGCAGCACGGTATAGTCGATGGCCCCTTTGGCCTGCTCGGTGTGCAGTTCGCGGGGTTTGCCGTCGGCGCCCACCCGCCCGTAGTCGTAGATGCGGTAGGTGATGTTCGAAGTCTGCTGAATCTCGGCGATGAACGACCCCGAACCGATGGCGTGCACGCGTCCCGCAGGCAGGAAGAAGACATCCCCCGGACGGATGGCATACCGGGCCAGCAGGTCGGTGATGGTGTTGTCGGCGACGCTGGCTTCGTACTCCTCGGGGGTTACCTGCTTCGAGAAGCCCGACAGCAGGTGGGCTCCCTCGTCGGTCGAGACGACGTACCACATCTCGGTTTTGCCCTTCGAGCGGTGGCGCTCCCAGGCGAGTTCATCGTTGGGGTGCACCTGGATCGAGAGGTCCTGGCGCGCGTCGATGAACTTGATCAGCAGCGGGAATTCGTTGCCGAATCGCTCGTAGTTGGCTTTTCCCAGCAGCGCGGCGCCGTGACGGGCCAGCAGGTCGGGGAGTTTCGTCCCGGCTTCGGGGCCTTCGGCCACGACGGACTCGTTGCCCTCGACCCCCGAGAGTTCCCAGCTCTCGCCGATGTTGTGCTGGTCGGTGGCGATCTGTTTGTAGGGGGCGATCTTTTCGCCGCCCCAGATCAGGGATTTCAGAATCGGTTGGAACTTATACATGTTTTTGTGTCGTTATGCGTTGTTTTGTGCGTCCAGTTGGCTCAGTGCGAAGGCGTAGGCGCCGACCGAGATGGCGCGGCTGGCGCCCAGTTTGGAGATCGTCACGCCGATGCGTTTCTGCGGATCGTAGGCTACGTAGCGATCCGTGCCGTAGACCTTGAGCGTGCGGTTGTCGCCGCGGGCGAATTCGAGGAATTCGGCCTCGTCGTCCAGGTCGTAGACCTTCATCTGCACGCGGTTGAGCTCGTTGCCGTCGAACTGGTGGATCTTCGAGCGCAGTTCGCGCAGGAGGCTCGGCATGATCCACTTCCGGGCCGCGGTGATACCGCCTCCGATGACGATCAGACCGTCGATCAGCGTCACGGCCGTGGCCATGGCGTCACCGGCCACTTCGCCGAACTCCGCGAAGGCCTTCTGTGCGGCTTCCGCATCGCCCGGGCGTTTGCCGTCGGCGATGTCGCAGATATCCTTCGGTTCGAGCCCGTGGTCAGGATTGCCGGTCAGCTCACCGTAGACGCGCTTGATGGCCCGCACGGCCACGCCGTCCTCGACGATAATATCGGGGAACTTCTTGTGCCTCAGGCAGAAGGTCTCCACACAGGAGTTGTCGCCGCGGTTCAGGCGGTTGTCGACGACGATGCCGATTCCGAATCCCGTGCCGAAGGTGTAGCCCAACAGGTTTTTGTAGCGTTTCGGGCTGTGGAGGGCTTCGAGCCGGGCGTTGATTTCGGGCAGGGCACCGCCCAGGGCTTCACCGTAGGCGAACAGGTCGCCGTCGTTGTTGATGAAGACCGGGATTCCGAACGTCGCTTCGAGGAAGGGGCCCAGGGCCACGCCGTCGCGGAACGACGGGAAGTTGGGCAGGAAGCCGCCGATGATGCCGTTCGGATAGTCGGCCGGGCCGGGGAATGCGAAGCTGATGGCGACGGGTTTCTCCGGGAGTCGGGCGATGACCTGTCGGAAACCGTCGACCATCGTGGCGAGGCACTCGTCCAGATTGTCGGCGTGCGACGGCATGGTGATGGGTTCGACGATGAACTGGTTGGCCTGCATGGCTCCGAATACGAAGTTCGTGCCGCCGGCGTCGAGGGTGATGACCACCCGGTTGTCATGACTGTACATATCAGGTCTTGGTTGGTTTATACGGATTTTTATCCCCCAAAGATAGAAATTTTTGCCCGCACCGCCAAGCCGAAAGGGGTGAAGCGCATAAAAAACGAAATCCGGAGGCTGCAGCTTCCGGATTTCGCGGGTTGTGATGCCGTTCTTTGGCGGCGGAGGGTCAGATTTCGTGGGAGAGATCGGTGTTGTGCACGCCCAGTACGGCACGTCCCGAGGGGTCGTTGCAGTTGGCGAAGGACTGGTCCCAGGCCAGCGCTTCGGCCGTGCTGCACGCCACCGAGGGCACCGAAGGCACGCACGCCGCGGCGGTCTGCGAGGGGAAGTGCTCCTCGAAGATCGAGCGGTAGTAGTACTCCTCCTTGTTCTGCGGCGGGTTGACAGGGAAGCGCTCGGCGGCGTGCTCCATCTCGCGGTCCGAAACCGCCTCGGAGGTGATCCGCTTCAGCGTGTCGATCCACCCGTAACCCACGCCGTCGGAGAACTGCTCCTTCTGCCGCCAGACGATCTCCTCGGGCAGCAGATCCTCGAAGGCCTTGCGCAGCACCCACTTCTCGATGCGGCCCTTTCCGGCCATCTTCGCCTCGGGGTTCAGGCGCATGGCCACGTCGAGGAACTCCTTGTCGAGGAACGGCACGCGCCCCTCGACACCCCATGCGGCGAGCGACTTGTTGGCCCTCAGACAGTCGTAGAGGTGCAGCCGGCCGATCTTGCGCACGGTCTCCTCGTGGAAGGCCTGTGCGTTGGGGGCCTTGTGGAAGTAGAGGTATCCGCCGAAGATCTCGTCGGCGCCCTCGCCCGAGAGGACCATCTTGATGCCCATCGACTTGATGACCCGTGCCAGCAGGTACATCGGCGTCGAGGCGCGGACCGTGGTCACGTCGTAGGTCTCGATGTAGTAGATCACGTCGCGGATGGCGTCCAGACCCTCCTGGATCGTGTAGTGGATCTCGTGGTGGACCGTCCCGATGTGGTCGGCGACCTTGCGGGCCGCAGCCAGGTCGGGCGACCCGGCCAGCCCCACGGCGAAGGAGTGCAGCTGCGGCCACCAGGCCTCTTCGCGGCCTCCGCTCTCGACGCGGCGGTCGGCGAACTTCTTGGCCACGGCCGAGATGATCGACGAGTCGAGTCCTCCCGAGAGCAGCACGCCGTACGGGACGTCGGACATCAGCTGCCGTTTCACGGCCTCTTCGAGCGCCGTGCGGAGTGCGGCGATGTCGGCCGGGTTCTCCTTCACGGCGTCGTAATCGAACCAGTCGCGCCGGTACCAGCGAATCATCTTGCCCTCCTTCGACGACCAGTAGTGTCCGGGCAGGAAGGGCTGGATCGTGATGCAGACCCCTTCGAGGGCCTTCAGCTCCGAGGCGACGTAGAACTGCTCGTCGCGGTCCCAGCCGATGTAGAGCGGAATGACGCCGATCGGGTCACGGGCGATGAGGTATTCGTCGTGCTCGATGTCGTAGAGCGCGAAGGCGAAGATGCCGCTGATCTTTTCGAGCAGTCCGATCCCGAGTTTTCGGTAGAGCGGGAGGATGACCTCACAGTCGGACCCGGTCAGGAATTCATACTCTCCGGCCAGTTCGGCGCGGATCTCCTGGTGGTTGTAAATCTCCCCGTTGACGGCCAGGACGAGCTTTCCGTCACGGCTGTACAGGGGTTGCCGACCCGACTGGGGGTCGACGATCGAGAGCCGTTCGTGCGAAAGAATCGCCCGCTGTCCGCAGTAGATTCCCGACCAGTCGGGGCCGCGGTGGCGAATCTGTTTCGACATTTTCAGCACCTGGGTGCGCAACGCATCCGACTGTTGCCGGATGTCGAACAATCCTACAAATCCGCACATGCCGCTTAGTTGTTTTCGGGTCTGAGTTTACGGACGACGGCTCCGGCCTGCCACATTTCGCTTTCGCGCATTTCGCGCAGCTCCTCGTTGAGCTTCGTGCGGTAATCGGGCTTGCTGTTGGAGTCGATCGAGATCTGAGCTTCGTTCCCGCTGCGGACGCTCTCGTAGAGCTCCTCGAAGACGGGTTTCGTGGCGTCGCGGAAGCGCTTCCACCAGTCGAGTGCACCGCGCTGTGCCGTGGTCGAGCAGTTGGCGTACATCCAATCCATGCCGTTTTCGGCAACGAGCGGCATGAGCGACTGCGTGAGCTCCTCAATGGTCTCGTTGAAGGCCTCCGAGGGGGTGTGTCCGTGGGCGCGGAGCGTGTCGTACTGGGCGGCGAAGATACCCTGGATGGCACCCATCAGCGTGCCGCGCTCACCCGTGAGGTCGGAGTAGACCTCGCGCTGGAAGTCGGTCTCGAAGAGATAACCCGAGCCGACGCCGATGCCGAGTGCGATGACGCGCTCCATGGCGTGCCCCGTGGCATCCTGGAAGACGGCGTAGCTGGAGTTCAGACCGCGGCCCTGGAGGAACATGCGGCGCAGCGACGTTCCCGAACCCTTCGGGGCAATCAGGATCACATCGACGTCGGCCGGCGGGATGATGCCCGTGCGCTCCTTGTAGGTGATGCCGAATCCGTGCGAGAAGTAGAGGGCCTTGCCGGGGGTGAGGTGCTTCTTGATCGTGGGCCATACGGAGATCTGTCCGGCATCGGAGAGCAGGTACTGGATGATCGTACCGCGCTCGGCGGCCTCTTCGATCTCGAAGAGCGTCTCGCCCGGCACCCAGCCGTCGGCCACGGCCTTGTCCCAGCTCTTCGAGCCCTTGCGCTGTCCGACGATCACGCGGAATCCGTTGTCGCGCAGGTTGAGCGACTGCCCGGGGCCCTGCACGCCGTAGCCGATGACGGCGATGGTTTCGTTTTTGAGCGTTTCGAGTGCTTTCTCCAGCGGGAACTCTTCCCGCGTTACGACGTTCTCTTCGACGCCGCCGAAATTGATCTTTGCCATAGTCTTATGAATGTTGGTTTGTTTGTATAAATAGCTGTTTCGGGGGGGCGGACCCGCGATTCAGGCCTCCTGCCGGACCTGTTCGGGGCTTTTCCGCATCTTCTCCAGTTCTTCGAGGTACTCGTTCAGCAACTCGCGTTTCGACTTGATGACGGCCACCGTTCCGCTGCGCACGAACTGCTGCACGCCGTAGGGCTGCAACAGGTGGAACAGTTCCTGGGTTTCGCTCTTGTGCCCGGTCTTCTCGACGACGATGTAGTCGGTGTCGATCTCCAGAATACGGACGTTGTGCTTGCGGACGAGCTGTTCGACATTGTGGCTGCGCGTCACCTTGTAGAGGGCGATCTCCTGCTGCACGACCTCGTCGGGGGTGTAGACGAAGGTTTTCAGCACGTCGATCTTCTTCTCGACCTGCCGCACGACCTTCTCCACGCTCTCGGGTGTGGTCCGCACGACGATCGTGAATTTGTGAATACCCTTCAGGGCGGATTCCGAGGTCGTGAGGCTCTCGATGTTGACGTTCCGGCAGGTGAAAACCGTGGTGATCTGGCTCAGCAGACCCACCTTGTTCTCCGAAAATACGGTGATGATGTATTCCTGTTCCATATCCAAGCTCTGCATTTTATTCGAGACGGATCTCCGCAACCGGGGCTCCGGCCGGGACCATCGGGAAGACGTTGTCCTCGCTTTCGACGCGCACCTCCAGCAAGAAGGCGCCCTGCGACTCCTTCATTTCGGCCACGGCACCGGCGAGCTCCTCGCGGCGTTCGACGTAACGGTATCCGAGGCCGTTGGCGCGGGCGATCAGTCCGAAATCGGGGTTCACCAGTTCGGTGAAGGAGTAGCGGGAGCCGTAGAAGAGTTCCTGCCACTGGCGGACCATGCCGAGGAAGGAGTTGTTCAGCAGTACGATCTTTACGGGGACCCGCGACTGGAAGATCGTCCCCAGCTCCTGAATGGTCATCTGCAACCCTCCGTCGCCGACGAAGAGGACGACATCGCGCTCCGGGGCCCCGAGTTTGGCACCGATGGCTGCCGGGAGCCCGAACCCCATCGTGCCGAGGCCTCCCGAGGTGACGAGGCTCCGCGTGCGGCGGAATCCGAAGTAGCGGGCGGCGAACATCTGCTGCTGCCCGACATCGGTGACCAGCACGGCATCGTTGTCGTAGGCCCGGGCCACCGTATCCACGGCTTCGCCCATGCGGATCCGGCCTTCCGCGGGATGGAGGGCGGGACGGATCACCCGTTCCTGTTCGATGCGGTCGCAGGCGCGGAACTCCGCGATCCAGTCTCCGTGGTCGCGGCGGCGGATGCGTGCGGTCAGCAGGGGCAGGGTTTCCCGCACGTTGCCCGCCACGGGGACATCTGCCTGAATGATCTTTCCGATCTCCGCGGGGTCGATCTCCAGATGGATCACCTTGGCGTTTTCGCCGAAGTGTGCCGGATTGCCCGTCACGCGGTCGTCGAAGCGCATTCCTATGGCGATGAGCAGGTCGCAGTCGCGGTTCTTGATGTTGGGGCCGTAGTTGCCGTGCATTCCCAGCATCCCGACGTACTGCGGCGAATCGGTCGGCACGGCCGAGAGCCCCAGCAGGGTCGAGGCGACGGGCATTCCGCTTTTGGCGAGGAACTCCTGCAGTTCAGCCTCGGCATTCCCGAGGAGGACCCCCTGTCCTACCATGACCAACGGGCGCTGCGCCTCATTGATGAGGCGTGCGGCCTCTTCGATGCAGGCCGGATCGGGCTGCGGAACGGGCACGTAGCTGCGGATCGATACGAGTTTCTTGTAGCGGAACGGTGCGACGCTGCACTGGGCGTCCTTCGTGATGTCGACGACCACCGGCCCGGGGCGTCCCGAGCGGGCCACGTAGAAGGCTTTGGCGATGGCTGCCGGAATATCTTCGGCCCGCTTGACCTGGCAGTTCCATTTCGTGACGGCCTGGGTGATCCCGACGAAGTTGGTCTCCTGGAAGGCGTCGGTTCCGAGCAGTTCGGAGCCGACCTGTCCGGTGACGAGCACCAGCGGCGTGGAGTCCATCAGGGCGTCGGCGAGTCCCGTGACGGTGTTCGTGGCGCCGGGGCCCGAAGTGACCAGGCAGACGCCCACGCGCCCGCTGACCCGGGCATATCCCTGCGCGGCGTGTACGGCGCCTTGCTCGTGGCGCACGAGGATGTGGCGCAGTCGGTCGCGATAGTCGTACAGCGCGTCGTAGACGGGGATGATGGCCCCGCCGGGGTAGCCGAAAATGGTGTCGACGCCTTCGATCAGGAACGATTCGAGCAGGGCCTGCGAACCTGTCATCAGGGGCTCGCAGGCTGTTTGTTGCGCGTCGGGAGTGGAGGTATTCATGGTTGGATCGGGATTATTCGGGGTTGGATCGGGATTCGGCTTTTTAGGCTTCGTCATCGAGGATGCGCACGGCGCCCTTGTCCGCCGAGCTGACCAGCCGGGCGTAGGCTCTCAGCGATTTGGGGACCTTGCGGTCGCGGGCTGCCGGGCGGAAGTGCTCCTGAGCGGCCATGCGTGCGGCGATCTCCGCGTCGTCGACCAGCAGGCGGATCGAACGGTTCGGGATGTCGATTTCGATCTCGTCGCCCGTGCGGACCACGGCGATCTCACCGCCCGAAGCGGCCTCCGGGGAGACGTGTCCGATCGAGAGCCCCGACGTACCGCCCGAGAAGCGTCCGTCGGTGATCAGCGCGCAGGCCTTGTCGAGGTGTTTCGACTTGAGGTACGACGTGGGGTAGAGCATCTCCTGCATTCCCGGGCCGCCTTTCGGGCCCTCGTAGCGGATGACGACCACCTCGCCGGGCTTGACTTCGTCGTTGAGGATTCCGTGCATGGCCTGCTCCTGCGATTCGTAGACGCGGGCGGCACCGCGGAAGACGAAGAGCTTTTCGTCGACCCCGGCGGTCTTCACGACGCAGCCCGAGCGGGCGATGTTGCCCGTCAGGACGGCCAGGCCGCCGTCGCGGAAGTAGGCATGTGCGATGTCGCGGATGCAACCCTCGGCGCGGTCGGTGTCGAGCGTGTCGTAGTAGCAGTGCTGCGATCCCAGCTCGCGGCTGTAGTGGCCGGCGGGGGCGCTCAGCGAGCGGCGCCGGGCCGCATCCGAGGCCGTGGGGCTGAGGATGTCGCATGCCGCGATGGCCTCGCCGAGTGTGCGACCGTCGACCCGCTGCACCGAGGTGTCGAGCAGCCCGCCGCGGTCGAGTTCACCGAGGATGGCGAAGATGCCGCCTGCGCGGTTGACGTCCTGGATGTGGTAGAGGGAGTTGGGCGCCACCTTGCAGAGCACCGGCACGCGCCGCGAGAGGCGGTCGATGTCCTGCATCGTGAAGTCCACGCCGGCTTCGTGTGCCACGGCCAGCAGGTGCAGGACCGTGTTGGTCGAGCCGCCCATGGCGATGTCGAGCGACATGGCGTTCTCGAAGGCGGCCTTCGAGGCGATCGAGCGGGGCAGGACGCTCTCGTCCCCCTCGAAGTAGTAGCGTTCGGCGTTGCGCACGATGAGAGCTGCGGCGTCCTCGAAGAGCTGGCGGCGGTTGGCGTGTGTGGCGACGATCGTGCCGTTGCCGGGGAGCGAGAGCCCGAGGGCCTCCGTGAGGCAGTTCATCGAGTTGGCGGTGAACATGCCCGAGCAGGATCCGCAGCCGGGGCAGGCGCTGCGTTCGACTTCGGCGATCTGCTCGTCGGAATACTTCGCATCGGCCGACATGACCATGGCGTCGATCAGGTCGAGATGGCGGTCGCCGAAGCGTCCGGCCTCCATCGGGCCTCCGGAGACGAAGATCGTGGGGATGTTGAGCCGCATGGCGGCCATCAGCATTCCGGGCGTGATCTTGTCGCAGTTGGAGATGCAGACCAGGGCGTCGATCATGTGTGCGTTGGCCATGTATTCGACGCTGTCGGCGATGATTTCGCGTGAGGGCAGCGAGTAGAGCATTCCGTCGTGTCCCATGGCGATTCCGTCGTCGATGGCGATGGTATTGAATTCAGCGGCGAAGCAGCCGAGGTTTTCGATGCGTTGTTTGACCAACTGGCCGATTTCGTGCAGGTGGACGTGTCCGGGCACGAGCTGCGTGAAGGAGTTCGCGATGCCGATGACGGGGCGTCCGAAGTGTTCTTCGCGCATACCGTTTGCGCGCCAGAGGCTGCGGGCTCCGGCCATGCGGCGTCCCGAGGTGGTAATGGCGCTTCTGAGCGGGTGTTTCATCTTTTGCGGTTCCATGGTTGAGGGGCGTCAGGGCCTCGAAAATCGAAAAAACCTTTCTCCGTCGGGAGAAAGGTTTTTTCGATCCATCGAACAGGTACGTCACCTTTCTCCCGTTATCTTTTCAAGGATCACGAGCAGCACGTTAATGATGACGTTATTCGAATGATTCGAGGCGATCATGCCGTTTTTTTTCGTTTTGTTCGGAAACAAAGATAGGGAACTAATTCGGGATGCGCAAATAATTTTCTAAAGAAATTTAATAACATGGCGATTTGGAAGTATTTTCTTTGATTCTGCTTTCGGATTGCCTGAATATGGACTTGTTCGTTACGATTTGTAACTGCTTTTTGGTGCTGTTCGGCCTTTTGGGCGGTGATTTTCCGGATTCGGGGCACCGGACCGACCCCGGATCGGCCCCGGACTTTCGATTTTCTGAGCCGATCACCGGTGCAGTACCCTGTTTGTCACCCTTATATATAAGGTGTGAGCCTCGGAACGGGCGGACTGCTTACGAATTGTTACCGGGGATTTGGATTATTAAAATATTTGTTTTATATTTGCCCTTGATGAAACTTCGGAGACTCCATACGACGCACGGTGAAGGACACGGGATTTTCGGTGTCCGGACTGGTTGTGGAGTCGCCCCTCATTGCGTGACCATCGCTTCCGCGACGTTTACCGCCACTACTACCACCACCCCTGTGGGGGTCGAGTAGTCTATATTCCGTCGCATCGTCGTATGCCTATTCCGGCCCAGGTTGCCGGAGCGGAAAACAGGGTAACAGCAAAATTCTCCGGTCAACATCCGAAACTGACAAGCTCCAGATGCAGCGGTATCTGCGCGGGGCCGGACAGGAGGTGGAACCTCGACATCGGTCGACCCTTCCTCGATTTTCGGGCTTCGGATCATCCCGGAGGTCTTCTACAAACGATTGGGTTCATTAAAAAACGAAAATTCACCATGAAACATATCAAGGTTTTTGCCCCGGGAACGGTGGCCAATCTGGGTTGCGGGTTCGATGTGATGGGCCTGACCCTCGACGGAGTGGGCGATCTGCTGGAGGTGGGTGTCGAGCCCGATGCCGAAGGGCTCTCGATCCGCAACGACAGCGGTGTCGATCTGCCCGCCTCGCTCGATGACAACGTCATCACGCCGGCCGTTCGGGCGATGCTCGAAGCCTACGGCCGCCCCGTGCGGGTTGAAATCCGCCTGCTCGAAAAGATCGTTCCGGGGAGCGGGATCGGATCGAGTGCGGCCTCGTCGGCTGCGGCCGTCTACGGCATCAACGAACTGCTGGGGCGTCCCTTCTCGGGCAAGCAGCTTGTGGAGTTCGCCATGCAGGGCGAGGCGCTGCTGGGCGGCACGGCTCATGCCGACAACGTGGGCCCGGCGCTGCTGGGCGGCGTGGTGCTGATCCGCGGTTACGAACCCTTCGACATTGTGCGCCTGCCGGTTCCCGATAACTTTTTCTACGCCGTGGCGCACCCGGCCATCGTCGTCAGCACGAAGATGGCCCGCGAGGTCCTTCCGCGCGAAATTTCGCTGTCAAGTGCCGTAAAACAGTGGGGCAATGTCGGCGGACTGGTTGCCGGATTCGCCCTGCGCGACGTGGCACTGATCGGCCGTTCGATGCACGACGCCGTGGTGGAACCCTACCGCAAGGGCTTTATTCCCGACTACGATGTCTTGAAGGCGAGTGCGTTGGACGAAGGGGCTCTGGCGCTGAATATCGCCGGATCGGGTCCTTCGGTTTTCGCCCTGGCCTCGGATTATGCGGTTGCCTGCCGGATTGCCGACCGGATGAAGGCGCACTTCGCCGAACGCGGCATCGCCTGCGATACCTATGCGGGTCGGGTGTCGAATGCGGGAGCACGGGTTGTCGAATCATAAAAACGCAAGGCCATGAACTTTTACAGTACAAGGGACCGGGAGCGGAAACAGGCCTGTACGCTCCGGGAAGCGGCCATGATGGGCCTGGCACCCGACGGCGGACTTTTCGTTCCGGAACGGATTCCGCAGGCCGATCTGGCCGAGGCGGAGCGCCGGGCCGCGGAGTCATACGGCTCTTTGGCGAGCTACCTGGCAGGCCTCTTTTTCGGGGATGATTTCGATATGCAGGCGTTGCGCCGCGAACTGGAGTCATTGTATGACTTCCCGGTTCCGTTGCGCAGGGTGGGGCGGAGCCGCTATACGCTGGAACTCTTCCACGGCCCGACCTGCGCCTTCAAGGACTTCGGTGCGGGATTCATGGGCCGGGTCGTCGGGCTGCTGGGCGCGGCCGGGGAGCGGCTCGTCATCCTCACGGCCACGTCGGGAGATACGGGCAGCGCCGTGGCGCACGGATTCTACAACGTGCCGGGCGTCGACGTCGTGGTGCTCTACCCCGAGGGGAAGATCAGCCGCCTGCAGGAGTGCCAGATGACGGCCCTTGGGGGCAATATCCATCCGCTGCGCGTGGCCGGGACGTTCGACGACTGCCAGCGGCTGGTGAAGGAGCTCTTTGCCGACGGGGCGTTCCGTCGCCGCCGCCGGGTGACGTCGGCCAATTCGATCAACCTGCTGCGGTGGATTCCCCAGGCGTTCTACTACTTCTACGGCTACTTCCTTTGGCGGCGGGAGACGGGCGGCGACCATCCGACGATCGTCGTCCCGAGCGGCAATTTCGGCAACCTGGCGGCGGGGATGCTGGCGCAGCGGATGGGGCTTCCGGTCGGGGGTTTCGTGGCGGCGTCGAACATCAACGACGTGGTTCCGGAGTTCCTGCGCACGGGTCTCTACCGTCCGCGGCCCTCGATCCAAACTCCGGCCAGCGCCATGGACGTGGGAGCTCCGAGTAATTTCGAACGGATGCTGTGGCTGTGCGGCGGGGATTCCGAGGCTTTGCGGGCGGAGTTGACGGGTTTCCGGTGCGACAATGCCAGTATCCGGCGGACGATCGACGAATTGTACGAACGGACCGGTTATCTCTCGGATCCGCACAGTGCCGTGGGGTATGCGGCGTCGATGGCGGTCGGGAAGCCGGGCTTCTACCTCTCGACGGCACATCCTGCGAAGTTCGGCGAGGTGATCACTTCGGTAACGGGGGCGCGGATCCCGCTGCCCGCACGGCTGGAGAGGTTGACGCAGCGTCCGCAGCATTCGGACCCGCTGGCCGTGGACCTTGCGGCGCTGGAGGCGTTCGTCGAGCAGGTCTGAGCGATGCGTGCCGATTAGCGTGAGGACAGTCCGTTTTGAAAAAGGGCATCCCCGGTCCGGAATCCGGATCGGGGATGCCCTTTTTAGGTAATGATGCCAAAAGTGGTTGGTGTCGTATTGGATCAAATGACCAGAATTGTACGATTCTGGTCATTTGCGTTTCTTAATAATTCCATCATTGCTGTTCAGGAAAAGATACCACTTTACAAAGTCCTTAAAATGTTGTTCCGAGAGTCCACGATGGATTCTTAAATTATCCTTCAAGTGACCGAAGAACGACTCAATAGAATTTGAAGATTTAGGTACATTAGGGTATCGCGTGTATGAAAACAGATCGGGTATGGCACGCTTGATATGCGAGACACTTCGATGCAGCATCTTATGCGTAAACCACCATCTTCCCGACAGCTCATCTACGGTTTTTTCATTGATAAATGGTTCGTGTCGCCGATACCAGTCAATAAAAGCCCGTATCCATAACTGTGCCTCATCATGTGTTTGTACTCCATTTAACAAGTGCACCAGTTCGAGGAGTTCCTGTGCCGCTACGGTCTGTGGTTTGCGTGTAATCCACGTCTCTATCTCTCGCGCTACATGTACCGTACAACGCTGCAAGATCGCCTCCGGACACACTTCCCGCACCGCTTTTATGATATTGGGAGATCCATCACAGGTGACACTCTCAATTTGAATGCCGACATCGCGTATAGCCGTTAGGTCTGCTTTCAAATCCCGCAGCGTTTCACTCCTGGTTATGCGATAGAGGAGGGTCATCTTGATGTTGTGATCCCGATATACAACCAGACAAATCTTATTTGAGAAGTAGGTGCCGTCGATCAGAAGATTTACCTTCTCGCGTCGCTGTATCTGCCATAAAGGGCACTGGGGCAAGAGCCGATAGAAGTATCTTTTTAGGGTGCGTTCGCTGTATCCGCTCTCACTCGCAAGGTCACAAATACGCTGTTTACCGCGAACCCAACGCGCGAACCATATAAACTTGTTTTTATCGGAAATCCAGTCTCGACGATCCGTAAAATAGCTGCCACAATTCTTACAATAATAGCGGCTGCAACCGCTACGAGTACCCCATTTTATTGTCTCTAAAAAGCCACAATGAGGACAGCGTATTTTTCGTTTTTTTGACATAAAAATAGAGATTAGTAGAAACCCGTTTCTACTAATCTCTATTTTATCCTTATAACTACCAAATATTATGTCGGTTACATTTTATACCACCAACCACTTTTGGCATCATTACCCCTTTTTATGCCTTTTGCGGGGCGTTTCAATTCACTCCCAGTCGGAGATGCGAATTGAAATACATACTCTTATTCCAAGCCTTTGCCATGCTTCCCGTGCAGCCCTTCTTTCCCGACGGCCTCTCCCAGAGCGTCGAGCATTCCGTATCCGAATCGATTGTCGGGCAGGAGGTAGTGACCCTCGCTCCACTCGTTGAAGCAGGCGATGGTGACGAACCGCGGCACTTCGGGATGCTGGTTCAGGTAGACGAACGATGACTGTACGAAAGCCTTGAATGCTGCCGGGCTCTCGTTCACGAAGATTGTGCAACCGGGCCATGCTTTGCGGTTGGGCTTCTCCGGCCGTACCGAGGGCTTTACGTAGCGCGGCGTGGAATCCCATCCGGCACCGATAGCCGGTACGTAGGGGATGTCGAAGTCGCGGTGGTGTTCGGGCCAGAGTTTATAGGCTACGTCGGCTGCCACGATGCCATAGTCGGGAAGTTCGATTTCGTTCGGCTGGAAGCGTCCGGCGATCCAGTCCAGCGGGTTGTACGAACCCACGGTGTTGTAACCGGCGGCCTTCATGTTCCTTGAACTGAATCCCGTGATATGGAAGTGGATGCCCGGATGTCCGAGTTTCTGGGCCAGAGCCCGTAACTCGGAGAAGAGTTTTTGCACACCCTCCAGTCCGAGTTTCTGTTCGAGACGGTTGGCATCCCAGATGCAGATGACGGGTTTGCCGTTGATCTTCCAGTAGTTCGGCTGGTTGAAGTAGCGGGTGACGATGTACGAAAGGCTGCGGAACGCCTCCTCGTAGGAGAAGTCCGGAGCATCGAAACTGGGCGGATAGGCATTTCCGCCGTCAGTGCGCTTCGTGGGGTAAAGAATGTACCAGGGGTGGTTGGTCCACATGCAGGCGAATTTCACGTCGTTGCGGTTGTCGGCTTCGAGGAAGCCCTGTTCGAGTGCTTCATGCAGGCAGGGTTTTCCGTCGTACCAGTACCAGTCCCACAACAGGACATCGATTCCGCTTTGTTTGCAAAGTTTGTTGTAGACTTCCCAGGTTGAGGGAAGGCTTTCGTCGAGCTCTCCCAGCAGCGGGGTCCTTGGCTGCTGGTGCCCTTCGAACCAGGGTCTTGCACTGCGGATAAGGTTATATTCGGTCCATCCCGGAGCATAGATCTTGTTGTGGAGAGCCGAGGCGTGGTAGTTCGGGAAGACGTAGGCGGCTACTTCGAGTCCTTCGGGCTTTTTCAGCAGATCGGGATTCCCTGCCAGCGTCTGCAGATCGTCGGGAAGCCGGTATACCGTCTGTTTCTGGGATTCGGAACGTTTCTGTCGGGCTTTGTTCTGGGCCAAACCCGAGAAAATACCGGCCGTAGTTGCGGCGAGCAGCAACAGGGCTGCGATTTTGATCGATTGGCTTTTCATAATCGTATCGAAGTGTTAGTGTTTGGTTTGCGGTTCGATTTTTGTGGGTTGGGGACCCATGTAGGAGTATTTCATGCCGCCGAAGTCGATCACGATCTTCTGGATCATCATGCCCGGGTGTGCGGCGAAGATGCGGACCGTGTGTTTGCCCGGTTCGGAGATCATGTGCGAGGTCTTGTTGATGCGGCAGTTGCGCATGATGCTCTGAATCCAAAGCGTACTGTAGTAGGGAGCTCCGGCTTCGGGCAGATAGACGGGACTGCGGTCGACCATCACCCCGTAACGAGACCCGTGTTCGTTGTCGAGCGGGAACAGCGGGACCATGTAGGTATATACATCCACGGGTCCGGTCGAGAAGGAGTAGAAATCGTATTCGAGCATCGGGTAACGGTCGAGCGGAGCCGGGGCCACGTAGTTCGAGGTCAGCTCCAGGCTGGGGTAGTAGTCCGCCTTGGCAAAGGGATCGCCTAACTGTACGACCGTATCCTCGAATCCGTAGCGGGCGATCTTGTCGAAGGTGATCCCGTGTCGTTCGAATTTGCGATGGAAGCCCGCGGCGTCGATCGAAACCACGCCGTTGTCTTCCACGTAGAGTCCTGCCAGGCTGTCGCGGCAAATCTCCTCCGGATTGAAGGCCGAGACGAGTACGGTTTCCCGACTCCCGGCCCCTTCAAATTCGATTTGTGCACAGAGGTTACGCCCTTTTGGGGCCTGTTCCCAGTCGATCGAGACGTTCACACGCTCCTCATACGGGGTTTTACCGTTCATTTTGTCGAGTTTGATCCACGGTTCGGAGACTTGCGCCTTCCACTCCAGATCTCCGCGCCCTGTATTGAACACGTCGATATAATAGGAGTGGTCGGTGAAGGGATTGAAGCAGGGCAGCGTATGGTAGTTGCCCATTCCCGTGCGGAGCGTCTCACTCTCGGCATGGATGCCCAGTCCGGGTTTGGCGGCGGGTTCCACGCTCTTCATGGGCGGAACATAGATATCCCTCCAACCTCCTTGTGCCAAAGTCATCATGTAGCGCCATTTGCCATCCTTGAGTTCGTTGTACTCCTTCGTGATGCGGCGCAGTTCTTCGACGATTCCGTTTACGCGCTCCCGAACCTGGTTGGCGGACACACGGCCCTGTGCGGCATACCAGCGGTTGCGTTGTGCTTCGAGGATGGCGATGTTGAGCAGAGCGGCACCCTTGACCGGGTAGTAGACAAGCTGGAAGAATCCGGGCTTCGCCGCATCGTCCAGATTGGCGTAGATTCGGTCGGCCTCTGCGGAGATCGCAGCGTAACGGGCTACCCGGCGTGCGGCTTCACGATAGTTGTCCTCGGCAAAATGCTGCTCCAGATGGTGCTGCATGTGCTCGGGTTTGCGAGCGAAGGCCAGACTGAAATACTCGTCGAAAATGTGCTGGAGAGCATCCTTGTACTCCGCACCGAAATATTTCGAGAGCGTGTTCGCGTAGTAGTACCCGACATTTTCAACCGTAAACGCGTCGATGTCCCAGGCCATGTCTAGGAAGAGCGAAAGCGCATTTTCTGCCGGTTTTATATCTCCGATGTTGGCTAACCAGATGCGATCGGCCGTGGTGTCGTAGGCGCGTTTCAGTTCGGTATACATCTGTACCGGCGGGTTGGTGTTGATCCACAGGAAGTTCATGGGAGGTCCCCAATATGAAAGGTGGTAGTAGACTCCCGACCGGCCGCTTCGCTTTTGCTCTTCGGCATTGCTCAGCCGCTTCATGTATCCGAAGTCATCGTCGCCCCAGATGATCGTCACATCATCGGGGAGATTCATGCCGTGTTCGTAGGTTTCGAGCACCTCCTTGTAGGGGGTGAATGCCTGCGGAATCTCTTCGGCGGGTTTCCCGAGTACGTCGCTCAGAATCTGGCGCTGGTCGGCGAAGGCTTTTTCGAGAACCCGGGCCTGCTGGTCGAGCGTGAGGTTGCCGGCCATCACAGCATCGTGGATTCCGCGCATGGCCAGGGTATAGACGTTTTCATAGGCTCCGTTCTCCTCGACGCGTTTCCGCAGCACCTTGTTGATCCCCTCCTTGTTGGTGACGTAGTTCCAATCGCCCATGGTCTTGCGGTCCCATTCGCTGGCATTGTTGAAGAGCAACGGTTCGCAGTGGACCGACCCCATGACGATTGCCAGACTGTCGGCCACGAGTTTGTTGTCGGGGTAGTAGTTGAAGGCCCGGGTGCAGGAGTGCATGGCCGGGCAGAGGTAGTTGCCCTTCAGGCGCAGAAGCAGTTCACAAATCTTCGAATAGGTCTTGGGACCGATGTCTCCGAGTTCCGGATCGAAGGTTTTGGCAGCCCATGGCTTGAGCCCGAAATCCTCGTCGTTGATGAAGAGCCCGCGGTATTTGACCGACGGTTCCTTCGAACGGTAGGATCGGACATCGAGCCGCAACCGCTCCTGCGGAGTGACGGGAACGTCGGCCCACCAATACCAGGGGCTGACACCGATTGCTTCCGAGATGGCGAAGGTTCCGTAGGCGGTTCCCCGGCGATCGGACCCGGCGATGACGAGGGCTTTGCGGACTCCGGGTACGGGCCGGTCGACAACCTCGATGGCATACTGTTCCCAACCGCCGCGGATGGCGTCGACGTTGAGTCGTCCGTTGGCAACCAACTTGTCGATCAGGTCGTTGCTTCCCAACGTTCCGATCACGACGATATTTGTCTCCTTGGCTGCCGGCAGGGCCTTGGCCGTGGCCTGACGTCCTGTGACCAGTCCGATATCCTGGGCAAGGAATCCGGCGACACGTTTCACCACTTCGAAATCACGGTTGTCGTAATAGAGCGTGGCTCCGTAGTTTTTGTCGGCAAGCAGGAACTCCCGTCCCGCAGGTTTCCCTTCCGCGAGGGAAATTTGCGCAGAGGCTCCGGCCACACCGCACAAGCAGAGCAGCAGGCTCAGAATCGTTCGTTTTACACTCGTTCTTGTCATGTCGTTTTTTTGGATTGTTTTGGGTTTGGATTCAGAATAGGGGTGTCGGCTGTGGGGTTTCTGACGGATGACCGTCCTGAACGGTCGGCCAGTCGTCGACCCAACGGATTTTGTCCAGGAGCAGTTTCCGCCCCCGGGGATTTTGAGCGTCGACAGCATGGTAGAGAAGCCAGTCATCCCCGGCCTTGTCGGTGATAATGTCGGAGTTGTGCCCGGGTCCGATGAAACGGTCGCTGCGTTTCATGACGATTTCGCAGGCGTTGTCGAGCATCCGCTTCCCGGATTTGTCGGTGTAGGGCCCCAGCAGGTTTCGGGAGCGTCCGACCACCGTGGTGTAGGTGCTGTTGAGCCCCTCGCAGCAGGAGCCGATCGAGGCGAAGAGATAGTAGAATCCGTTCCGTTTGTGGATGTAGGAGGCCTCGAAAGCCCTGCCTGCAATCTGTTTCGGCGTGCAGCCCGGTTTCACCGAGAGTCCGTCTCTGGAGAGCTCTATGGCGTAGATTCCCCAGAAACTGCCCCAGATGAGGTAGTTGCGACCTTTCTCCCGGACGAACTCCGGATCGATGGAGTTTGTTACTCCGATCTCGTTGCTGCGGAACAGCGCTCCGTGATCGCGGAACGGACCTTGGGGCGAATCGGCAGTGGCCACTCCGATCCCACAGGTTTCGTTTCCGCCCCAGTAGGACATCGAGTAGTAGAGCAGATATTTGCCCTTCAGGTAGTTGATGTCCGGGGCCCAGAGTCCGCCTTTGGGCTCGAACGAGGGGCGTGTTTCACGGGTAAAGGCAGCTCCGATGATCTCCCAGTTCACCAGATCGAACGAACGGGCGATCGGGATGCTGTATCCGTGATTCTCCGTGGCATAGAGATAGAATTCACCCTCCTTCGTCTGGATGACCGTGGGGTCGGGCATGTCGTGGTTCAGCACCGGATTGGTGTAGCTGTTTTGTGCCCGCAATCCACCTGCAAACAGACAGAACAAGCCGATAATCAGGTATTTTCTTGTGATATTCATGATCCTTTTGTTGTCGGTTATTGAGCGGACTGGGTCGAAGGCGGACCTGCATAGGAGCGCTTCATGCCGCCGAAGTCGAGGACGATCTTCTGAATGACCAGTCCGGGGTCCCCGCAGAGGATCTTGACGGTGTGTTTTCCGGGACGGTCGATGTGGAGTGTGGTCTTCTTGACGGCACAGTTCTTCAGAACGTTCTCATACCAGGCCTGCGCATATTCGAACGAGGAGGTTGTGGGGTTCATGACCGGTCCTTCGTCGATTGCCACGCCGTATTTGGTTTCGGTCGACGAGGTTTCGTGGGCGAAGGTCTGGTCGGCACTCAGCGGGAAGGTGGGGAGCATGTAGGTGTAGACGTCCACCGATCCGCTGCTGAAACTGTAGAAATCATACTCCAGCCGAGGCGTATTGCGCCCTCCGGTACGTTGCTTCCGGCCCAGGGGATCTCCGATCAGAACGGCCTCCTTTTCGTATCCGAGGTTTCGGATGAGTGTCATCCGGATCTGCTCGTTTTCGACCTTGCGGTGGAATCCCGCAGCCGGAATCGAAACGCAGCCGTTATCCTCCACGTAGAGACCTTGAAGCGTTTCGGGAGTGGGCGAAGCGGGGTTGAAGAGCGATACGAGTACCGTTTCGTGCCGCGCCCCGGCTGTGATCTCGATTGTTCCCAGAATCCGGTCTCCGACAGGCGCACGGTTCCAGTCGATGTCGACATCGAGAGCCTGCTGCGTGGATACCGTTCCGGAGGTATTGCTAAGACGAATCCAGTCATTCGATGTTGCCGCCCGCCATTCGAAAGGTGCATCGCCCCTGTTGAAAACTTCGACCCGGTACGTGCGGCGCGTGTAGGGGTTGAATGTCGGCAGGGCATGGAAACTGCGGCTGCCCCGGAGCACATCCTCTCCTTCGACCCAGATTGCCGGATCGGCTCCGGCCAGGAGCCGGATGGAATCCAGCCTCGGCAACTCGTAGTAGGAGCAGGCAAAACCTTGCCGGGTCGTCATGATGCGGTTCCATTTGCCGTTTAGCAGCCGGTTATAATCGGCCGTGAGCCGTTGCAGCGAGTCGTAGTGCGCCCGGACCTCCTCGCGCAGCGGATTGGTGGCGGCGCGTCCCTGCAGGGCATACCAACGGTTGCGCTGCCCTTTGAGGATCATCTTGTTGAGTTGCTCGCTCGCCCGAACCGGGTAGTAGAGCAGTTGGTAGAATGCGGGCTTCTCCGCTTCAGTCAGTTCGTTGTAGATCCGTTCGGCATCCTGCCCGATTCGGTTGTAATCGGCAATCCGGCGGTCGAGCTCTCCATAGTTGGCGCACGAGAAATCGGTGTCGGTCGTGCGTTCACGGCCGTGCTTGTCGGTGGCCCACTGGTAGCCCCATCCCATGAGTTCGGGTTTCCGCTGGAAAGCCAGATCGTAGAAGGTCGCGGTGATGTCGCGGAACCGGTCGTAATACTCCTCTCCGAAGATGCGGGCAAGCATTCCGGCCTGATAGTCGGCCGTATTGGCATAGTCGAAACGGTCTATATCGTAAGCCATGGCCAGGAAGAGGTCGACGGCCGGTTCGCAGGACTTGATGTCACCGGCATTCAGCAACCAGATCCGGTCGGCCGTGGCTTCGTAAGCCTTGCGGAGTTCCTCGTACATCAGCGCTGGGGAGGTCGACGACATCCACAGGTAATCGTGGGGCTTGCCGAGATAGGAGGCGTGGTAGTAGACGCCGGAACGTCCGGACCGTTTCCGTTCCTGTTCGCCGCTCAACCGTTTCATGTAACCGTAGTTGTCGTCCGGCCAGATGATTGTGACATCCTCGGGCAGGCTGAGACCTCCGGAGTATACCTCCAGTACCTCCTTGTAGGGCGTAAATGCCTGGGGAATCTCTTCGGCGGGTTTCCCGATCTCGTCGACGAGGATCTGCCGCTGGTCCTGCAGGGCGCCTTCGAGTTGTCGGACGCGCTCCTTCATGTTGTTGCTTCCGGCCATGGCCCGGTCGTGGAGTCCGCGCAGCGCCAACGTGTAGACATTCTCATAGGGGGCGTTTTCCCGAACCCGCTGCCGCAGAACCCGGTTGATCCCCTCCTTGTTTTTCACGTAGTCCCATTCACCCATCGTCTTGCGATCCCACTCGCTCGCATTGTTGAAGAGCAGCGGCTCGCAGTGGACCGACCCCATGACGATGGCGAACGAATCGGCGACCATCTTGTTTTCGGGAATCTTGTTGAAGGCCGTGGAGGCCTCGTGCATGGCCGGGCAGAGATAATTGGCTTTCAGCCGCAGCAGGAGTTCGCACACCTTGGCATAGGTTTTCGGGCCGATGTTTCCCCGTTCGGGGTCGAAGGTGTGCCGGGCCCACGGCAGCAACCCCCAGTCTTCGTCGTTGATGAAGACGCCCCGATACTTCACCGACGGAGTTTTCGAGATCGTGACCGGAACTTCCAGATAGATGGAACTTTGCGGTCTGGCCGGGACGTCGGCCCACCAGTACCAGGGACTGACACCGATGGCTTCCGAAAGGGCAAGCAGTCCGTAGGCGGTTCCCCGTCGGTCGCTTCCGGCGACGATCAGTGCCCGGGATATGCCCGGAAGCGGTTCCTTGACGATTTGAATCTGATAGCGTTCCCAGCCTCCCGTTATCGAGTCTACCCGGATTTTTCCCCGGGTGATCAATCGGTCGATTGTCTCGCTTTTGCCGATGGTTCCGGCGATGATTACATCGGCATTCCGCACGATTTCATCTCCGGTTGCGAGGTTCGCGGCGCGTCCGGTCACCCGTTCGAGGTCCTCGGCCAGTAGCCGGGCGGTCGTTCCGACGACCGTGGCATCGTTCGCATCGTAACGGATTACGGTCTGACGCTTCGGAACGGAGAGCCGGAAAACGTCCCGTCCGGAACTTTTCTCTGTGAGTTTGATTTGCGCCTGCACGCCCGGGCTGCAAAGCCCGAACATGCAGGCGGTCAGTATCAGAAATTTTTTCATGCTGTCTGTCGTTGCGGAGCTGGGTTACACGGCACTAAAGGAACTGAAACCTCCGTCTACGGGGATGATCGCACCGGTAATGAAGCTGGCCTCGTCCGAGCAGAGGAATTTGACGATCCCGTTCAGTTCGGAGATGTCTCCGAAACGTCCCATGGGCGTATGGGCCATGACCTTCTTGCTGCGCTCGGTGTACGATCCGTCGGGGTTGATGAGTATGGCCCGGTTCTGATCGCCGATGAAGAACCCCGGAGCGATGGCGTTGACCCGGATCTTGTCACCGAACTTGAGGGCCATCTCCATGGCCATCCACTGCGTGAAGATGTTGATAGCGCTCTTGGCCATCGAGTAGCCCAACACGCGCGTAATGGCCGAGTAGGTGGCCATCGAGGAGACGTTGATGATCGAACCGTGCCCCTGCTCGGCCATTACCTTCCCGAATACCAGGCAGGGATATACCGAACCGTACATGTTCAGGTCGATCACCCGGTTCAGGTCTTCGATCTTCATGTCGAAGACGTTCTGGTCTTCGCGCAGGGTGGCGCCGGGGAGGTTCCCTCCGGCGGCATTCACCAGGATATCGATGGTTTTCCAACGTTCGAGAAGCTTCTCCTTCACGGCGTTCAGACTTTCGGGATCGAGAACGTTGCAGACCAGCCCTTCGATCTCTCCGAACGGAGAGAGTTGAGCTACACGTTTGTCGATGTTCTCCTGTCGGATGTCGAGGATGACGACCTTGACCCCGGCCTTGACCAGACTTTCGGAGATATTGCCTCCCAATACGCCGCCGCCACCGGTAACGATGGCAACCTTGCCTTCCAAATTACTCATTTTTTTCGTGTTATTAAAGAGATATGAACATCATGTTTATTACTCTTCGCCCGATGGTACCACGACGGGCTCTCCCCAGCCGACCGGCGAGCCGAAATTCGGCGTACCGTCAGCATTCCATCCAAAGCGTTGAATGAAGGTCGAACGTCCGGTCGTGTAGGAGTTGTCGTTACGGTTCTTAACGTGATAGACGATCCAGTCCTCCGTGCCGTCCGGGGATTTCGTGAAGCTGCAGTGTCCGACTCCGTTTACTCCGTCGCGGTCAGCCGTATCGTCACAGCGATAGAAGACGGCTGCTGGGGATTTGGTCCAGTTTGCGGGATCCATGGGGTCTTTCGTTTCATCAAGAACGATATATCCCAACCGATAGTATTTCGTCCAGGAACCGTTGCAGGAGTAGACCACGAAGATCTTGCCGTTGCGTCTGAGAATGGCGGGTCCCTCGTTGATCCGTGAGGAGATCTGCTCCCAGGGTTGGTCGGGTTGGGAGATGCAGACCCGGTTGGAGGATATTGTGCAGGGGTCGCTCATCCGGGCGATATAGAGGCTCTGGTTACTGTCATCGGTCGTGGACGGAGCTCCTGACCATACGGCATAGAGCTGTCCGTTCAGTTCGAATACGGTCAAGTCGATCGCATAGGCGGTATTGTCCGCGGAAATGGGACCGCCTTCAGTATAGGAATCTCCGGTGTAGAGCATTCCCATGTCTTCCCACTCTCCGAATGGGTCATCGGACCGTGCACGCAGGACGCCGCTCCGCTGTTTGTAATAGTGTCCTCCAATTTCGGAGGACGGCCGTCCGGCCGTGTAGTAGATGTACCATTTCCCGTCCACACGGTGCAACTCGGGGGCCCAGACGTGCGAGGTGTTCCAAGGCTTGATTCCATTTTCATCCCGGGGTGCCGACCAAATGGTCTGCGTCGAGTTCAGCACGGAGAGTTGCTTGGAGCGGGAGATATTGATCCCGTCACCGTGTGCTTTGCAGAGGTAATACCATCCGTCGTGCTGGATGATCCACGGGTCGGGAACTCCGCCGAGCGGATTGGTGAAAGTCTTGTCGCCCTGTGTCACCCGCAGCTTCACCGGCTCGACGCCTTCGGCGCTGAACATCACTTCGCCCGAACGGGAGGTTTCCGAACTTGTTTCGTAATGGATCGTCACGGAACCGCCTTTGTCGCCTTCGCTTTCGGAAAGACTGATCCATGAACAGAGCGATTCAGCCTGCCAGGCGGTGTTGCAGCTTACCGTGATCGAGAATTCTCCAGCTGCGGAGCCTACGGTTTTGGTCGAGGGGAGGATACTCAGATAGGGCTTGGGAGCCGGATCGGGTCCTTCGGGTTCCGGCACGGAGTCCGATGATTCTCCTCCGCAGGCGCAGAGGAGAACCATCAGTATTCCGAGTCCGACTATCAAATGAATTTTTTTCATAGAGTGTTTCTAATCGAGAGATTGGGGAAGTTTGGACATGACGATCCGCATTCCGAAGTGGTTGCCGGCAGATGTTCCGGAGCTGTTGTTTCCGCGGCGTCTGATGACCTGATAGTCTTTCGTCGGATCGGCGTGGCTGCTGTGACGATAACTGCCACCGCGGATGCAACGAGTGGATCCGGGCAGGTTGTTGTCTCGGTTGCATGGATCGACGGCTCCTTCCTGATAGAAGGTATGGGAGTAAGCGTCTGCGCAGACTTCGAACACGTTACCCGACATGTCATAGATTCCCAGTTCGTTGGGTTTCAGACTTCCTACAGGCATGGGATTCTGGCCGTTATAGACGCCCACCTCGTCGGGATCGTTGCTTCCGCTGTAGATATATCCCTGGCTTTTGTTACCGCCCTGTGCTGCAAATTCCCATTCGGCTTCGGTCGGTAGCCGGACCTCTACGCCCAGTTCGGCCGAGAGCCAACGGCAATACTCGTAAGCGCACGTGTAGGTGATGTTGGCCGTTGGGGCCTTCTCATATCCTGTTTGGGGAACGTGCGAACCGGCTTCGGACGGGCTTTTGAACGAGAAGGTTCGGCCCGCACTGTTGTAGAAAGCCGTGTTGTAAATCTTGCTGGAGTTGCCGTTCAGAGGATATACGTTCAGGAAGACGCACATCTGCTCGTTCGTAGTCTCATACTTGTTCATGTAGAAATCCTTGGTCAGAGTTACCGTATGGACCGTTTCAGAGTTGAGCGTCCGACTGTCGATCATACTGGGAACGGTCGCTGACTGGGGGTATCCCATCTGGAATGTTCCGGCTTCGACGAGGACCATGTCTTCGAGTGTGATACCCGGCAGGACATTTCCAGTTTTGGTCGTGAAGGACATCTCCTCGCCATAGTAGGTGCCGGAGGAGTTTTTGGCATATGCCCGGACGTAATAGGTCTTGCCTTTCTCCAATCCGCCGGTCAACAGGTTGAACTGCCCGTTGGTGCCGCTGACGATCTTGGACGATGCATTTTCCAGCGTGGGCTCAGGGTTCTCGCCCCAAGCGAATCCGCGTTCGGTGGTGGGGTCCGTCTCGTTGGCGATCGTTTCGCCGAAGAAGTAGCAGGTTTTATATCCGGGCCATGTTTCCAGCGAGATGATGAAGTTGGTGGTCCGGAACTCAACTTTGTCTCCGTAGGTGACCTCCCCGGCTTCGGTTCTGATGAAAGGTTTGACGTAATAGAGGGTGTTCTGCGTCAGGTCGGTGAGTTCGACCGTGAAATCGCGACCTCCGTTGATGGAGCGGACCTCATCGTCCTCAACGTTCGGGACGTTCGGATCGTCCTTGACGTCCTCGACGTCCGAATCCGCCACCGCAGTGAAGCAGATTCCGATTTCGGCGATTTCGTTGTTGCCATCCGAAGCCATCGTCATGCTGACGGTCGCGGCGGAGGCGGTGATTTCGGTGATCTCTTCGATCAGACACCAGGCTTCTCCGGGCTGGTCCTTGGTCGTAAAGGCTATTTCGTTGCCGTAGTGCACTGCCGATCCGTCGCTGACATAGGCGCGGGCATAGTAGAGCGTATTGGCCGACAGTCCGGTGAGTTGGACGGAGAAGTCGTGCCGGGCGGCATCGTCAGTCGATATGGCCTTGTTGTCCGCGATGGTCGGGGCGGTCATCGTGCTCCAGCAGATGCCCCGTTCCGTAAGCCTGGCCACATCACCCCGGGTGATGTAGCCGCTGCCGATGGCCGTGTTGGTGCGGATGGAGGAGAAATCGAGTGTGGTGACCTGTACGGATGGTTCGACGATCTCCACATCCTTGCAGGAGGTAAACGCGCAGGGAAGCAACGCCGCCGAAAGTACCAGTAATTTTATGATGGATTTCATGACTTGCGGTTTTTTAGTTGACTTGTTTCGGAGCCCATCCCCAGTTTTGTATGAGGTTGGGGTTCTTGTTGATCTCCGATTGCGGAATGGGCATAAGGTTCATTTTGTCTTCGAAGACGCGGTCTTCGAACTTGCGCGACTCGTAGATTTTGGTCCGGTCGTCGTCCAGAAGCGTGATGTCCATTTCGTGCGCTTCCAGTTGGGTCTCCTTGCCGATCATCCAGCGGCGGATATCCCAGAAGCGCTGCTCTTCGAATGCGAACTCTACCCGGCGTTCGCTCTGGATAAACTTGCGGACATTGGGCTGATCGATGTTCCAACCTCGATTCCGGAACGTCTCTTCGATTCCCGGCATTTCGGCCCGGGAGCGTACCTGATCGATTGCCCATTTGATTTCCGACCATGCTGCACCTTCCGGTCCGGAGTATTCGTTCAAAGCCTCGGCATACATCAGCAGAATGTCGGCGTAACGGATCAGGTGATAGGAGTTCGGCAGGGTAGGAGCGGTTGTTGCCGACGGGTCGAGGTCTGGATCCATGTACTTGCGCAGGAAATATCCCGTGCGGGCATAACCGGTGATGTAATGTTTGCCGTCCGATTTCTCGGAGGTAACCTCCCGGTGCCAGGTGTCGAAACGGATGTTGCAGAAGACCGACTCGTCGTGCCAGATCGTTGCGTTGAGCCGCGGGTCACGTCCGGCGAAGGGGTTGAGCGGGCGGTATCCCGATCCCTCCTGTTCGGGCAGCATACCGTTCTCCATTTCGTAGGCCATCACCAGATCGTGCGTGGGCAGGTTGTAGCAGACCGGCGTTCCTTTTCCGCGGACCAGCATGAAGTCGAACGGCAGGTTGTTGTAGTAAATGTCGATACTGGGACCGCGCAGGTAGGAGAAGATCGCCTCCTCGATCGGAGCACGGACACAGAAGAGCGTTTCGTAAGCCGTCTTGGTGCCGGATTTGGCGCGGTAGAGGTCGTAGAATCCCAAGTCGATGACATCCTTGAGCGCCTGTGCTGCCCGGTTCCACCGTTCCGGATCGTAATCGGGATAGCGCCACAGGGCGACATTGGGGTCTCCGGAGTCATATTTCTGAGGCGAATCGTCCGGTCGGTTGAAGAGCGGACTGGCGGCCATCAGCAGCACTTTGGCCTTCAGAGCCTTGGCTGCGCCTTCGTTGGCTCGTCCGAAGTTGTTTCCGTAAAGGCCGTAGCGGGTGGCATCCTCGGCGCGGAGATTCTTGAACAACTCGGCCGCAGTGTCACATTCCTCACAGATGAATTCGAGAATTGTTTCGAAGGTGTCGCGCGGGGCTTTCAGTTCGGGGTCGTCCATGGTAAGCGTATTCTCGATGAGCGGCACGCCGCCGAATGCCCGGAGCAGTTCGGAGTAGAAATAGGCGCGCAGGAAGATGACCTGGGCGTACATATATTCGATGTCATGGCGTGTGGTGATTCCCGATTCCTCCTCGATCATGTGCCAGTTCTCCAGGAACTTGTTGCAAGCACGAATTTCGGCGTAGGAATTGGTCCAGATAAAACCCAGGGGGTTGTCTGCGGCATTCCAGTTTCCGGTGTTGTAACGGTGCGCTGCAGCGGTGAGCGGACGGGCCTCGCCGTTGTCGGTGGCGCAGTCCATGTACGCCCCCCCCCACCCCGAGACGTCGTATCCGTTGGAGATGATGTTGTAGTAGATGTCGTTGACGAAGTAGCGGGCGTAGGTTCCGCTGGTAAACACGTCGTCTTCATAGAGGTCTCCCACATCTTCCTTGTCCATCAGCGACGAGGCGTCCAGACACGAATACATCGGCAGACACAACAGTGATATGAGCGATATATAAATAATCTTTTTCATGTAGCTTCGCAATTAGGAGAGTTTAGAATTTGAGGCTGACGCCGCCGCCGAAATACTTCATGACAGGATAGGCGCTGCCGTCACCGTCGTTGGACTCGGGGTCATACTCCTTGAATTCGGAGAAAGTGAGCAGGTTGGTTGCCGTGACGTAGATCCGCAGGTTCGACATGCCGAACTTCTTGGAAATTCGCTGTGGTAGCGTATATCCGAGCTGGACATTCTTCAGACGCAGGTAGGAACCGTCCTTGAGCCAGAAGGTCGAGAACCGGTGGTTCTGTTCCGATGTCGAGGGCGAGAGGCTCGGATAGGTGGCGTTCTCCTTGTTCTCCGGCGTCCAGCGTCCGAGGTGGTGGCGCATGGCACCGCTGATCCCCTGGAACTCCCAGTATCCGTACCCGTTTACGTAGATGTCCGAATTGGCGGCACCCTGGAAGAAGAGCTCCAGGTCGAAATTTTTCCAATTCCCGCCCACGGTGAATCCGTACATGATTTCAGGAACCTGGGTCCGGCCGATGGGCACGATGTCGTAGTTGTCGGTTTTTCCGTCACCGTTTACGTCCCTGTACTTGATGTCTCCCAGTTTGGGCCGCTCGGTGAATCCGGACGGCAGGGCGTCGATCTCCTCTTCGGAATTGTAGAATCCGTCGGCGATCAGGCCGAATCGTTGTCCGATGGGACGTCCCACCTTCGAGAGCCACGGGTAGGTAACGGGGCTTTCGCCGCACGCTACGATCTTATTCCGTGCGAAGGAGAGGTTCCCGCGGACGTAGTAGCGGAACTTGTTGACACTCCCGTTGTAGCCGAGGTCGATCTCGAAACCGCGGTTGACGACTTCGCCGATGTTTGCCGGTGGGAATCCCCTGCTGCCGTCGTTCGGGGCCAGCATTCCATAGATGTAGGAGATTGTGCCGTCGTAGTCGAGGATTCCGTGGCGCCGTTCGTGGAAGTAGTCGCCCGTGAAGGAGAGTTTGTTGTCGAAGAATTTCATGTCGACACCGATGTTGAACTTGTTGGCGCGTTCCCATCCTACTTCGGTATTCCCTTCCTTGCCTTCATAGATGCGGTTTTCGGGGTTGTTCGTCTCGCCGAACGAGGGGCGGTTCGAACTTAACTGGGGATAGGTCTGCAGGTAGTAGTATTTGTTGGAGCCGATTCGGTCGTTACCCACCTGTCCGTAGGATGCGCGGAGCTTCATGTAGCTGAACGTCTTGGGCGATTCACCCCAAAAACCCTCTTCGGAGACCACCCATCCGGCCGATACGGCGGGGAAGAAACCGTAGCGTTTGTTCTTTGCGAACTGCATCGAACCGTTGTATCCGGCATTGAACTCGGCCAGGTACTTGTTTTTGTAGGCGTAGGTGACACGTCCCACGTAGTTGATGTATCCGATCGGGAGGGTTGCATCGCTTTGGATCTCCTGTCGGTTGAATGCCAGCAGACCGGTGACGGCATGATCTCCGAAGGTGCGGTTGTAGTTCAGCGAGGCCTCGACGACGAAGTCCCGGCGGAACGGGCCGTTGCCGGATCCGGTCCGGATCGAGACGGTCTCCTCCTCGCGGACCAGTTCATAGGTCCCCTCCTTGGTGTAGTAATAGGTTGCAGGGCGTTCGTAGAGGTCCCGGCGCGAGCGCATGGAGGAGATGTAGCTGAACATACCGCGGACGGACAGGCCTTTGGTGATGACGTCGAGTTGCTGGTTGATGCGGATGACGCTTTCGAACTTGTTGGTTTTCGAGTGGTAGTATCCGCAACTGGACAGGGCCCAGTAGGGGTTGACCAGATTCAGGTGACCTCCGTAGGAACCGTCGGGGTTAACGTAGTTGAAATAATCGGGCGGCGTGCGTACGAGATGCTGGAAGAGTTCGTCTCCGGCACCGTTGTTGTGCCGCTCTTCGAGACGTCCGGCCAGGTCGACGCCCACGGTTGTGGTCTTGGTGACGTTGAAGTCGAGGTTCGCACGCAGGGCATAGCGGCGGAAATAGACGTTCGTATCGTATCGTCCGTTGTTGAAGTTCTTGTAGATACCGTCGTCGTTGGCATATCCTGCTGAGACGTAGTAGCGCATGAACGAGGAACCGCCGCGCACGACGAGCGAATACTGCTGCTTGAACGACGCTTTTTTGAGCATGTCGTTGATGTAGTCGTTGTCGGGGTGGGTGTAGGGGCTCGCACCCGTGCGGAACATCTCCAGGTCGAAGGCGCTGTATTCGGGATCCATTCCGACGTTCATCAGCGCCTCGTTGCGCAGACGCGCGTAATCATAGGAGCCGAGTTTGTCGGGGAGACGTGTCGGGGTGCTGGCCGTGAGCGATGCCCGGAACGAGACTTCGGGTTTGGACGTCAGGCCTCGCTTGGTCGTAATCAGGATGACGCCGTTTGCGCCGCGTACACCGTATACGGCCGTTGCGGAGGCATCCTTCAGTACGGAGAAGTTTTCAATGTCCTCGGGGTCGATCTGTGCATAGTCACGCTCCACACCGTCGACCAGCACGAGCGGGCTGTTGGCATTGCCATTGTAGCTGGCCAGGCCTCGGATATAGACGTAGGCGTTGTCCTCGCCGGGACGGCCGCCCGGGGTGCGGGTGAAGACGCCCGACACACGTCCACCGATCGCTTGAGTAAGGTTCGTGGTTCCCGTTTTCTGAATGTCCGAGGCCTCGGCCGTCGAGATGGATCCGACGACGGTGGCACGTTTCTGGGTGCCGTATCCGACGACGACGACTTCGTTGATGTCGAGAGCCTCTTCGTCGAGCGTAATGTCGATCGTTGTGCGGCTTCCTACGGTGATTTCCTGGGAGATGTATCCCAACATCCGGAACTCCAGACGAGCATTTTCGCCTCCCGAGACGGTCAGTTTGTAACTACCGTCCGATGTACTTACGGCAGCATGATTGGTCCCGACCTCGATGACGGCAACTCCGACCAGCATTTGCCCGTTCCGGTCGCTGATCTTTCCGGAAACGACGCGCTCCTGGGCCTGCAATCCGACGCTCAGACCGTGGATCAGAGCGAAGATGAATATCAATATGTATTTTTTCATCGTTGCTGATTTACAAATTTGACAATGGGTTCAGATTACCATCCCGGATTGATCACCAACGCGCGGTTCTTGTCCAGCTCGGATTGGGGAATGGGGTAGTAGTACATCCTCATGGGGAACGAACGCTCCTCGACGACGAACTTTTCGCCGTATACGACGTTTCCGTTCTCCAGCGTCACCTTGATTCCATGTACGGGCCTGTTCAGGACGGTTTCGGCTTCACGCCAGCGTTTGAGGTCGTAGAGACGGTGCTCTTCGAAGGCCAGCTCCACGGTCCGTTCGCGGTGGATCAGTTCGCGCATCTGTCCCTTGGTCAGATTGCTTACGGGCGGCTGCCCGGCGCGTTGGCGCACCTCGTTGACGCAGGTGTAGATCCGCTCTTCGGTACACATTTCGTCGTCGCTGGTTCCCAGGTATTCGTTCATGGCCTCGGCGTAGATCAACAGCACTTCCGCATAGCGGAGGATCTGATGGTTGTGCAGGGTTAGTTTCGAGGGCACGACGCTTGCCAGGGGGTCGATCTGTTTGTACATGCTGAACCCGGTTTCGCAACCACGTTGCCCGATGGAAGCCGGATAATCCTTACCACCTTCCCAGAACTCGACCTCCCGGCCCCAAAGTGCCACTCCGGAGTAGAGCACGCTGGCATAGAAACGCTCGTCGCGGTTCTCATAGGGCTTCTGCGGGTCGTAATCGGGGTCATCGGCGGGGAGCAATCCGCTCTTGAGCTCATACATGTCGAGCAGTTCGGTTGTCACGCTGGTGCAGGCCCGGCAGTTCTGATACCCGGCGGGACCGTTTGCCTTCTCGACGTCGTTGGTAAAGCTGCGGCACTTGACGATAATCGACTCCGTGTTGCCGAAGTTGGTGAAGAACAGCCGCTGATAGGAGGGATACAGTTCGTGGGCCTTCGTACCGTCGGGGTTCTTCAGTTCGATGACCTGGAGCGCGGCATCCGCGGCCCGTTTCCAACGGTCGTGGTCGGGCGACGCGTAACGATGGATTTCGGTCGATCCTTCGATGGGATTTTCGTTGAAGAGCGGACTGGCGGCCATAAGCAGGATCTTGGCTTTCAGGCCATATGCGGCCCCACGGGTCAGACGTCCGTAGTCATTGTCGGGATATTTGGTCGGGAGCAGGGGTGCGGCCTGGTCACACAGCCGGACGATGTATTCCACGCACTCCTCGAATGTGGAGCGGGGAATGTTGATGTCGCCCGAAAGGTCGAGGAGGTCGTCCATGATGGGAATCCCGCCGTAGCGTTTGACCAGTTCATAGTGCATGAGCGCCTTGTTGAGAATCGTCTCGCCGAGGTATTGGTTTTTCTTGCTTTGAGAGAGGTTTTCCGTGTAGTCGATGTTGCGTAAGATGACGTTTGCCTTCCGGATCCCGGTGTAGGTTTCGGCCCACCGGGAGTCGGGGTTTCCGCCCGAGGCGGCGTTCATCGTGGCACGTGTGAAGGCATTGACGCCCGAACTGGTCCCGAGGGGGCTGTAGACGGCCAGGTCCGAGACGCAGTCGTACATGGCACCTCCTACGCGGTTGAATTGAACGCCGGTATTGAGGTAAACGTACAGGTCGTTGACGAACATTTCCAGCCGCAAACTATCCTTGAAAGCCTCTTCAGCTGACATTTGTTCGAGCGGGACGTAGTTCAGGTCGCAGGACCAAAGTGCTGTAAGCGGTATTATGGCGGATAAAATGAGTTTTTTCATAATTTTAGAAATGAATATTTATACCGATGCTCGATGATTTCTGAACGGGGTATCCGTTTCCGCTGGCCGCATCTTCGGGATCGATTGTCCGCATGTCGGACCAGGTGAAGAGGTTGTATCCGCTGTAATAGATGCGCAGTTTGGACATCCGCAGTTTTTTGGTGATACGCGAGGGAAGGGTGTATCCGATGACCAGATTCTTCAGGCGCAGGAACGACGCGTCGTCGATCCAGAAACTGGAGGTCTGCTTGTAGTTGTGGTCGCGGTCGGTCAACGAGAGCCGGGGATATTTGGCCGAGGCCCAGGTGGAGGGATCTTCCGGAATGTAACGGTTGTCCCAGTGGTATTTGCGGACATTTCCGGCCATTTCGCTACCCGATCCGGAGATGTTCGTGAAGGCCTGGATCGCCACACCGGAGAGGTATGCGTCCCGGTTTCCGGATCCGGAGAAGATGATCTGGAAATCGAATCCCTTGTAGCGGGCGTTTGCGAAGAAGGCGTAGTTGATCTCGCCCAGATTGGAATAGCCGATGCGGCGCTGGTCCTGGTTGTCGACGACGCCGTCACCGTTCAGATCGCGGTACTTGATGTCGCCGGCATAGGAGGTTCCGAACGTGGTTTTTGGACTGTTGTAACGATCCTGTTCGCTGATATACAGTCCGTTGGCCTGAAATCCGAATTGCGTGTTGATCGGATAGCCGACGGCGCTGCGGTAGCGGTACTCGAACGGTTGTTCGTCGTTGTATCGGATTTCGTTATGCGCATAGGAGGCGTATCCGCCCAAGGTCCAGTGGAAATCCTTGATCCGCCCGGAATAGGCGGCCTCGATTTCGAAACCGCTGTTGTAGGTCTTTCCGACATTGCCCAGCGGACCTCCGGTTGTACCGTATCCGATCAGCGTCGAGACCGTGTTACGGGGCGTAAGGATCTGGCTGGCGAATTCGCGGAAGTAGTCGGCAGTGATGCTCAAATGGTTCTGGAACAGGCGCATGTCGACGCCGATATTCGTTTTTTCGACCTTTTCCCAGACAACATTGGGCAGGTATTGATGGTAGACGTCCTCGACCCAGCTATATACGTTTTTGGGTTCGGCGCCGAACGTGTAACGATGGCCGTCGGAGCGTTTGAATGCCGGGAGGTAGAAATAGTAGGGAATGCCACCGTCGTTTCCGGTAATACCCCATGACCCGCGGATCTTGAAGTAACTCAGTATGTTGCTGATATTGTTTTTGATGAACGACTCTTCGGAGAGGACCCATCCGGCGGATACAGCCGGGAAGAAACCGTAGCGTTTTTCGGGTGGCATCTGCTCGGTGCCCTGGTATCCGAACGAGAACTCGGCAATGTAACGGGAGTCGTAGGCGTAGGTCATGCGCCCGAGGAGTCCCTGATGCGTATTGGGGAGGTTCTTGGTATCGTCCGACTGTTGGCTGTATTGGAAGAGCAGGGCTCCCGATACGAGGTGTTTGCCGAATGTGCGGTTGTAATCGAGCCCGGCCTCTACATCAAAGATGCGGGTTTTTGCAGCTCCGTAAGAGTTGGAGTTGTTCTGTTTTTGCTGTTGTCCCCAGGTTTCGAAGATGGGTTCGCCAGTCTCGTCGTTGTCGCCCTTGTATTCGTAGACGATGTAGTTCTTGCTTCGGTTGATGTTGTTCTCGAAGAAGAAGTCGAATGCAAGCGATCCTTTGGCGCGCAGACCCGGGGTAATGAAATCGAGTTTTTGGGAGAGCTCAGCCTGTGCCTCCATCGTGCTGTGCAGGTAGCGCGTATAACCACTGTGGTTGAGAATACCGTACGGGTTGTTTCTCATGTCGTTCGTACCGGCTACCTGATCTTTGGCATAATGCATGGGAAAGACGTTGGATGGCAACGAATAGATGGCGCTGAAGGGACTTCCGGCTCCGGGGTTGGTGATTTGGCGTTGGAGTCCGAACAGATTGACGGCCAAGTTTGTGCTTTTGCTAAGCGCGATGTCGACGTTGGACCGCAAGGAGTAGATTTTTGCGTTCGCGTTGGTTTTGTAGGTGTTGATGTCCTTGTCGGTCTTGTAGATACCTTCGTCCGTGCGGTAGGAGAGGTTGACGAAGTATTTGGCCACGGAACTTCCACCTTCGATACTGAGGTTGTACTTTTGGCCGATGGTCATCTTCTTGAGCGACTCTCCGACCCAGTCGACATTGGGGTGTCCCCAGGGATCTGCTCCCGATCGATAAAGTGCCAGATCCTCGGCGTCGTAGCGTTGTTCGTTGGCACGACCGTCGTTGCGCATGGCTTCGTTGTGCAGCAGGGCGAAGTCGTGCGAGTCCAGGAACTCGGGGAGTTTGATGGGTTGCTGGAAAACGATCTGGGTATTGAATTTCAGTACGGGACGCCCCTCTTTACCTCGTTTGGTGGTAGCCATGATGGCGCCGTTCGAGCCGCGCAGACCAAGAACGGCCAAAGCCCCGGCATCCTTGTAGATCGAAATCTGGTCGATCTCATTGGGGTCGAGGACGGAAAAATCGCGGACATGGCCGTCGAGCATGATGATCGGGGTGCTGTTTCTCCAGGAGCGCAGTCCGCGGACGTAGAGCCAGGAGTAGTCGCTTCCCGGAGCTCCGCTGTTCTGGGATGCGGCGATTCCCGGCGCCATTCCGGACATGGCGGTATTCAGGTAATTGGTCGGCAGGTCCGTCAATTTCGATCCCTCGATAGTGGTAACGGCCGAAGTAATGAGCGAACGTTTTTGCGAGCCGTATAGCAAGGCGATTTCGGGATCGGGTTCCTCCGAGGCTTCGACGAGCAGTACCTTGAATTCCCGGTTTGTGCCGACGAAGGTTTCGACCGGATCATATCCTTCGAGCGTAAAGATCAAGTCCGATCGGCTGTCCGGCAGTTCCAGGGTAAATCGGCCGTCCCGTTCGGTGAGGGTGAACATCCGTGACTCCTTGTTCTCGACCAGCACGCCTTCGAGAGGATCTCCCTGGGCGTTTGTGACCAGTCCGCGCACGATGATGTCCTTTTTCTGTTGAGCTGAGGCATACCCCGTTCCGAGGCAGAGGCACAAGAAAAGCGTCCATAACGCTTTCGGCATTATAGCTTTGCCCATTTGTCTGAAGTTTTAGTGTTTTGAAACCCCGAAAAAGAGCGTGTTGTAATGAGGGGCGATTTCATATCGGGATACGGACTGGATGCGCAACGGCAGGATGTACTTTTTGTCCGCATCGAGCTGAGAGGTGTGGAACGTGACGAGCAGGTCGCCTCGTTCCGTACCTTTTCGGATTACACATTGCATGTTTTCCGGCTGGATGGAATAGGCGGCTTGCGGCATGAGTTCGTAGGCCTGCAGAGCCGATACCTTTTGTTGGGCGGCCGCCAGCGAGTCTGCGGCGAGTTCCATGGTAACCAGGATGTCGCCTTCGGGCATGATGCTTCCGGCACAGTAAGCTCCGACGATGTAGGTCGTGTCCTTTGTGAAGTCGAATTCAGCTTGGAAGACCCCGTTTCCGTCGGCCCAGGTAGCTAATGGAAAATAGATGGAGGCATACCTCATCTCCTCGTCCTCCTGACAGGAGGCGAACGCGATGCAGACCAATAAGAAGATTGGTAATAGTTTCCTCATAGGTTTATTTTTTAGGTTTAGTAGTCCGCCTTTGGGGCGGATTTTTAAAAATTAGTGAACACAATGCAAAGTTGGTTGTAATGCCGAGCGAATTCAAATAGGATATTTGCAATCGCATGTACTTTATTTGCATATGTGGAAATTTGTGATTCGGAATCTTCGCGGATGAAGATAGATGAAGATTTCAGCGGACGAGGGGTGTATTCGGGTTTCGCTTGAACTCTTCGATGTATTCCGAAGGGGTGAAATGGGTGATCCGTTTGAACTGTCGGTTGAAATTGGAGATGTTGTTGTATCCGCATTCGTAGCAGATCTGCGTGACGGTCAGTTCTCCGGTGAGCAGGAGTTTACAGGCGTATCCGACGCGCAACTCGCTGATGTACTGGAACGCGGATTTTCCGGTCTTCTCCTTGAAATAGCGGCAGAATGCGCTGGTATTCATTCCGGCGGTCCGTGCGATTTCGTCGAGACCTATTTCGCGGGTATATTCTCGGTTGAGTTTTCCCAGTACCTTATATATTCGGGATTCGCCGTAGGAGGGGAGCTTGAGGTCGATGCTGTCGTCGTTGAGTTTCCGTTTGTGGGTGGTGCGGCTCATCATGGAGAGGATATGGATGCAGGAGAGCAGCCGATCGAGCCCTTTTTTCTGGGGAAGTTGTTCGATATGGTGTCGGATCGGGGCGTTCGGAGTGGTGTCGAAGCTGATCCCGTATCGGGACATCTGAAGCAACTCCTTGATTTTTAAGAATTCTGGATAGTTCAGAATGGCGTGGTTGAAGAAATCCTTGGAGAATTGGATGGTAATGGCATGTACGCGCAACTCGGGATTGTTCTGGTAATAGGCGTCGTCGTTTCGGTACATGTGAGGGAGGAGGCTTCCGAAAAATACGAGGTCTCCGTCGGAGAATGGTTCGATGTTGTTCCCTGTGAAGCGGGTTCCTGTACTTTTGATGATGTAGACGATTTCGTATTCGTCGTGGAAGTGCCAGGGATACTTGAAGTAGTTGTAGTCGCACCATTTGACTTTGATCGGGGAACCGCTGGTCAGTCCCAGTTGTTCGTACATGATGTCAATTTTGTCTTTCATAAGCAGCAGGGAGTCTTGATTTCAGGTCTCAATGCAAATATATTGATAGAAAATGCAAAAAATGCACTTGTTTCCGAGCGGATTGTTTTGAAACTTTGACCATTCATTATAAAATTTGATTTTATGGCATTGGAAAAGACCTGGAGGTGGTTCGGACCTGGAGATACGGTTTCGCTGGAGGAGATTCGCCAGATTGGGGTTGAAGGTATTGTGACCGCCCTGCATTGGATTCCGACGGGCGAGGTGTGGCCCGAATCGGAGATTGCTGCAGTCCGGGACCGCATTGCTGCGGCGGGGATGCGGTGGAGTGTGGTCGAGAGTCTTCCGGTTTCGGAGGCGATCAAGCTCCGATCGGAGGAGTGCGGTCGTCATATTGAAAATTACAAACAGTCATTACGAAACCTGGCCCGATGCGGGATCCGCACGGTGTGCTACAATTTCATGCCGGTTCTCGATTGGGCCCGTACCGATTTGCACTATGTGAATGCCTGTGGTGCGGAATCCATGCGTTTCGACTATGACCGTTTTGCGGCGTTCGATATTCATGTGCTCGAACGTCCCGGCGCGGCTGGTGACTATCCTGCCGAGGTTCGGGAACGAGCTGCGGTGCTGTTTGCCGGGATGAGCCCGGCTGAGCAGGAGGAGCTGGCCCACAACATCATCGTGGTGACGCAGGGCTTTATCAACGGAACGGTGGGTGATACGGCTGACTATAAACGTCAGTTTCTGAACTTCCTGGCGCGTTACGATGGAATCGGCCCTGCGCAGTTGCGGGAACATTTGTCGGCTTTTCTGCGTGAGGTTTGTCCGGTGGCCGAAGAGGTAGGGGTGAATCTGTGCATCCATCCGGACGATCCGCCCTTCCCGCTGCTGGGCTTGCCCCGGATTGCCAGCACGCTGGAGGATTTCCAATGGATTCTCTCCCGATACGATTCCACGGTCAACGGCGTGACGTTCTGTGCCGGGTCGTTGTCGGCGCGTCCAGATAACGACCTCCCGGCCATGGCGCGAGCGTTGGCTCCGCGGATCCATTTCGTGCATCTGCGCAATACGCAACGGTCGGGACCCCGTGATTTCTATGAATCGGGGCATCTGGTCGGTTCGGTGGACATGTATGCCGTTTTGCGGGTCTTGCTGGAGGAGCAGCGGCGGCGCCGGGCCGAGGGCCGTTGGGATACGTCGATGCCGTTCCGCCCGGATCACGGACTGCGGATGCTCGACGATTTCGGGCGTTCGGCCAATCCGGGCTACCCGCTGGTGGGTCGCATGAAGGGCTTTGCCGAGATTTGCGGATTGGAAATGGGTATCGAACGGAGTTTGTGGGGTTGACTCTTGGAATTTCTATCGAATATGAAAACACGCATTGCAGCATCGGCCCTTTTGGCCTGGACGGCCGTTTTTGTCGGCCTGACGGTTTCGTCGTGTGGTGGTGGAAGCCGACCCGACGCGGCGAAGTATGATGTAGCGGCCTTCGTTTGGCCGGCCTATCACAATGACCCTCGGTTTGCGGAGATCGGGATTTTCCCGGACGGTGTCGGTGAATGGGAGGCGGTCTACAAGGCCCGTCCGAAGTTCGAGGGTCACATGCAGCCTCGGGTTCCGTTGTGGGGTTATCTGAATGAGGCGGATCCGCACGTACAGGAGCGGAAGATCCGCACGGCCTTGGAGTATGGAGTCAATACGTTTATTTTCGACTGGTACTGGTATGATGACCGCCCGTTTCTGGAGGATGTGCTTCAGAAAGGCTTTTTGCAGGCCGCGAACAACGAAAAGATGCAGTTTTACCTGATGTGGGCCAACCATGTGATGACCTCCTACCTGGATGCCGCCAATCCGGACAAGAGTTTGGTTTACTGGCCCGAGCCGGTTACGCCCGAGATTTTCGACCGGATTGCCGACCACTTGATCGAACACTATTTTCTGCGTCCGAATTACTACAGGATAGACGGGAAGCCGGTTTTTGCCATTTATGAAACCGCGACCTTTATTCGGGAAATGGGAGGGGAGGAGCAGGCTGTTGCGGCCCTCGACCGTTTTCGGGAGAAGTGTGTAGAAGCCGGATTGCCGGGGGTTCATATACAACCGATTTTGTGGTTCCTGCTGCCGGCTACCGGTTCGGACATTCCGGGAGACAGTACGGTTTCGCAGCAAAATACGGTACGTCGTTTCGGGTTTGAGAGCCTGACCAATTACCAGTGGTGCCACCTGGTTCCGGCCGACCGGGACTATCGCTCATGGGGCGAGCAGGCCGTTGCTTGTTATGAGACCTTCGACCGGCAGTTCGATGTCCCCTATTTCCCGCATGTTTCGATCGGCTGGGACCCGAATCCCCGCTATCCGGAGGGTCTTCAACCATGCGTGACGGGTTCGACCCCGGCTCTTTTCGAGACCTTCCTGCGCCGGGCGAAGGCCTATGTCGATGCGCATCCGGACCAGCCGTCCCTGATCACGATCAATGCATGGAACGAATGGGCCGAAGGCAGTTATCTGGAGCCCGATAGCCTGAATGGTTACGGTTATTTGGAAGCAATCAAACGTGTATTTAAGGAATCGGAAAGATGAGAATCATCCATAGTTGTATTGCCGCCCTCTTTTTGCTGGCGGGTTGTGGCCGGGAACGGTTGATTGTCGTTGCCCCTGAAGTTGCTCCGCAGGCAACATTCTTTGCTGCGGACGAGACCACCCTGTTGCCGGGCCCGCTGTTGGACCTGCAGAACCAGGGCCGGAGCTATCTGCTGTGGCTCCAGCCGGACTCCCTGCTTCACTTCTTCCGTACCGAAGCCGGACTGGTCCCGAAAGCCGCTCCCTATGGCGGTTGGGAATCGGAGGATGTGTGGGGTGTGGGTCCGTTGCGGGGAGGTTTCATGGGATATTACCTGTCGGGACTTTCGTTGATGTATCGGACGACCGGGGACCGTGAACTGCTTCAGCGTCTGGAGTATACGCTTTCGGAACTCGAAGCTTGCCAGCAGGCCGGAGGCGACGGCTATGTGTTGGCCATCGACAACGGTCGGGAACTTTTCCGACGGGTGGCTTCGGGTGAGATCCGGACCGACAATCCGACGGTTAACGGCTCCTGGGCTCCGCTCTATCTGATTGACAAGATGCTGCGAGGTTTTGCTGTGGCCTATGTCGAGGCGGGAGAACGGCGGGCTTTGCGGCTGATGACCGGCCTGGCCGACTGGTTTGGCTACGGCGTACTGGATAAACTGACCGACGAGCAGATCCAGAAATTGCTGGTTTGCGAGCACGGTTCGATCAACGAATCGTTTCTGCATGTGTATGCCTTGACGGGCGAGCCTCGGTATCTGGCGTGGGCCGGGCGTCTCAATGACCGGAGCATGTGGGTTCCGCTCTCCGAGAACCGGGATATTCTGAACGGCTGGCACGCCAATACGCAAATTCCCAAGTTTATCGGTTTCGAACGCTATTTCGCTTATACGGGAGACGAGCGCTTCGATCGGGCGGCGTGGAATTTCTGGGAGATCGTGACGCAGCATCACAGCTGGGCGATCGGCGGAAACAGTACCGGAGAGCATTTCTTTCCGGCCTCGCGTTTCGAGGAGAAGTTGATGGAGCAGGGCGGTCCCGAGACGTGCAATTCGGTGAACATGATGCGTCTGACGGAATGCCTTTTTGCCCGGAAACCGAGTGCCCGCCTGGCGGAGTATTACGAACGGGTGCTCCTGAACCATATCCTGGCAGCCTATGATCCCTGTAAGGGGATGTGCTGCTATTTTACACCGATGCGTCCGGGACACTATCGGGTCTACGGGTCGAAGGACCGTTCGTTCTGGTGCTGCAACCAGTCGGGACTGGAGACTCCGGCGAAGTTGGGTCGAATGATTTTTGCCAAACGAGACGGAGACTTGCTGGTGAACCTGTTTGTTCCGGCCCGGGTGGATTGGCGCGAGCGGCAGATTATCCTGACCCAGTACGCCTCACTGCCGGAATCGTCGGAGGTGACCTTGGTGTTGGAGAGCGGCCGCGACCGGGATTTCCGGCTGCTGGTGCGCGATCCGGGCTGGTCGTCCGAAACCCGCCTGCAACTGAACGGCGAACCGATTCGTTCCGAACGGGATTCTGCCGGTTATTGGGTGATCCGAGCTCCGTGGCGTGGCGTCGATACGTTGACGATCGATTTTACGCCCGACGTGCGTGCGGAACTTCTGCCGGGTTCGGACCGCTACCTGGCGTTGCTTTACGGACCTTATGTGCTGGCGGGGCGTATGGGCACGGATTCGCTGCCTGCATCGTTCTGGTGCGGAATAGACAATGGAGCCCATCGGGTGATTCCGGTTCCGGAGCAGGCCTGTATTCCCTGGACGGCGGAAACCGTAGCTTCCCATGTGGTGAAAACCGGGAAGAATCCGCTGACGTTCGGATTCGATGACGAGGCATATCGCGGGCTTCGTCTCGAACCTTTTTACCGGATCCATTTCGAACGTTACGCCGTCTATTGGCCGGTGGTCCGCAGGGAGTGACGCAACGTCTATTCCTTGTCGGACAGGGATTCGAAGTTGCTCAGTTCGTTCTGCGGTTGCAGCCGGTTCCCCTGTGTGAATTCCCGGTATTTTGACGGTGTCATTCCTGTTTTTTTCTTGAAGACGATGTTGAAATAGGAGGGAGTTTCGAATCCTACGCTGTAGGCGATCTGCTGGCTGTTGAGGTCCGTGTTGGTGAGCAGTTCCTTGGATTTGGAGATTTTCAGTTCCTGCATGTACTGGTTGGGTGAGAAACCCGTATACTCTTTGAATACGCGGCGGAACCAGGAGTATCCCATTCCGATCTGCTGGGCGACGACCTTTCCGGGGAGATTCTGTTCGATGTTCTCCTGCATCAGAATCTTGGCTTGGGAGATTAAACTGTCGATGTGCCTGTCGCGGAAACTGGTTTGCCGGTTTTCGCTGTATGCGAATCCCAGCAGGAGACTTGCGATTCCGGCCAGGATCTGCTGGTGCCCGGCCCCCTGTTGTTGGGCGACTGTCGTGGCCCAACGGTATAAATGATATATCTGTTCGTGGATTCCGACGTTGAAGACGGCCTTTTCGCGGGCGAAGAACCGGGCAGCGACCCGTTTTTCGATGTCCGGACCCGTGAACCCGATCCAGGATTCGTGCCATCCGGTTTGGGGCAGAGGCCTGTAGTTGTGCCATTCGCCGGGGAAGAGCAGGAACATGTCGCCCTCCTTGATTTCGCACTCTTTCTGGCGGGTCGATACGAACTGTCCTCGTCCGCGGGTGATGTAGACGAGTTGGTATTCATTCAGTATGCGGCCTTTCTCCGTGGAGAAGAGATAGCGGGTCGGGTGGTTGCGGGAGGGGTATTCGGCGTGTGGCGGGATGTTTTGATGCCCGGCGGTTGTCACGACCAGCCCCCAGAGCATATCCTGATCGTTGGACATCAGGTATTTTACGTGGCTCTCTTCCATTTTGAGATTTGGTAACGTCAAATATTGAAATTTGTTCGGCAAGATACCAATAATATTTGGATAATTGCTTTGTTATTTGATATTTTTTTGTATCAAAAAATGCAATTATTAAATCAATGAGAAAAACGCGACTTTCCGGGATATTACTAATTTTGTTGAAAAATCGATAGATCTATGAAACAGGCGAACACACGGGTCCGTATTGGTCTTTTTGCGACGGGACTCGATACGTATTGGCACCAGTTCGAGGGATTGCGGGAGCACCTGGATGGCTATCGGGCGGAAATCGCCTCTGCAATCGGTCGTATGGGCGACGTCGAGGTAGTCGATGCCGGGATGGTTGATTCTCCGGAGAAGGCGGTTTCGGCCGCGTCGCTGCTGGTCCGCGAGGAGGTTGACCTGGTATTTCTCTACATGGCGACCTATTGTCTCTCCTCGACGGTGTTGCCGGTTGTGCAACGTCTGGGCTGTCCGGTGATCGTGCTGAATCTCCAACCGGATGCCGCCATCGACTATGAGCGACTCAATACCTTGGGCGATCGGGGCTTGATGACGGGCTTGTGGCTTGAGCATTGTCAATCCTGTTCACTCCCGGAGATTGCCAGTGTGCTCAATCGGAGCGGTTTGCGTTATGAGATCGTCTCGGGGCACCTGAAGGATCCGCAGGCCTGGACTCAAATCGAAGATTGGGTCGTTGCGGCACGAGTTTTCCGGGGAATGCGGGAGAACCGCCTGGGCATTCTGGGTCATTACTATGGCGGGATGCTCGATGTCTATACGGATCTCACCCGTCAGTCTGCGGTCTTCGGCACGCATATCGAGATGTTGGAGATGTGTGAATTGAAACGCCATCGGGATGCGGTTACGCCCCGGGATCTGGCATTCAAACTCGAAGAGTTCCGGAGTAGTTTCGACGTTAGCCCCGATTGTACGGAGTCCGAATTGCGGCGGGCCGCGTCGACGGCGTTGGCGCTGGATCGGATGGTTGAGAGCCATCAGCTGGGCTCCATGGCTTATTATTATGAAGGAGACGGAGCCTACGAGGATCTTGCCACGTCGGTGATTGCCGGAAATACGCTACTCACGGGCCGTGGGATTCCGGTGGCGGGTGAGTGCGAGGTGAAAAACGCCCAGGCGATGAAGATTCTCTCGTTGATGGGGGCCGGAGGATCGTTTTCGGAATTCTATGCGATGGATTTCAACGATGATATCGTTATGTTGGGGCATGACGGCCCGGCACATTTCGAAATTGCCGAAGGGCGGGTTGGACTGGTTCCGTTGCCTGTCTATCATGGTAAGCCGGGAAAGGGCCTGTCGATTCAGATGTCGGTACGGCTAGGCCCCGTGACGTTGCTTTCGGTGTGTGAGAGCCGGAGTGGAGTTTTCCTGCTGGCAGCTGAAGGGGAGTCCGTTGCGGGTCCGACGTTGCAGATCGGGAATACCAATAGCCGCTATCGTTTTGCTTGCGGGGCTCGTCGTTTCATGGATACCTGGAGTAAGGCAGGACCTTCGCACCATTGTGCTATTGGTGTGGGGCACCAACTCGACCGGTTGAAAAAGGTGGCCTTCCTGTTTGATATTCCGATCATGATTGTCGAATGATTAATTTTCAAGGTTAACCTTTATATTTTTTAAAATAGTATAAACTATAACTATGAAAAATATTCGATCAATCTTTGTTGCCTTATTTGTTGTTGCTGTTGCTCAGGCGGTTGGGGCGCAAGAGATACTTGATCTAAAAGGAGGCCCCTTGGGTGTGGAACGAGTTGCTAAATTAGCTAATTATTCTGTTTATAGTTCTGTGCCTGTAGATTCTCCTGTAGATACTTGCTGGATTCAAGTTGATTTAGGTCGTTCTTATCCTATTCATCAGGTAAAACTTTATCCGGTGATTTGGGATTGGTGGCTTGACGTATGGCGTCCTCGTTTTCCTTTGCGGTTTAAAATAGAGGCGTCCAATGATGAGACTTTCACTAGATCGCGTATGATTTCTGATCAAACGCGAGATGATTATGAGGTGACTATTGTTGATAAGGTAGACTCCTACACTCCATCAGAACCGATTTCTGGTCGTTATGTACGTATGACCGTTACGAAACTTCCTGAATTCCAGGGAAAATATTCGTTTGATCTGTGGCGTTTTGAAGTGATTTCGGGAGGGCGGAATGTTGCTGAGGGGCGAACGCTTAGCGATTCTGGACGGGGCTACCTGGGTAAACATTCTCTATTACGGGCACCTCGCCCGATGGGAGAACTTGCTGTATTAGATTGCCCTGAAAACGTAACCTCCCCTGATTCGTGGCGTCCCGTTACTCCCAGCCTGCAGGTTCCGCATAAAGGGGTCGAGGTAGGCGGCTTATTTGAGAAAGTGATGGATCGTAATGTCCATTATTTGCTTACTTCGTTTTCTGTTAATGATATGTTACGAGACTTTCGTATCCGAGCGGGCAAGCCAGTTAGTGAAAAAAAAGATCGCGATATTAATGTCGAGTGGCTCAGATGTTTGCCGGGATCTGTTGCGGGGCGTTTTTTGATGGGAGCCGGTAATCATCTTCGCTGGAAAGAGGATGCGGAATTGCGCTTGCGAATGAATCAAGTTGTGGATGGGATAGAGGAGTGTGCAGAGCCAAACGGTTATTTGCTTGGGTTCCCGGAAAATGAGATTCTGGTTTTTGAATATGGAGGTTATTGTCGTTCGTGGGTATCGCAGGGCCTGTTAGAAGCAGCTATTGCGGGGAATCCTAAAGCTTATCCCTTATTGCGAAAATTCTACGACTGGTTCAATACTTGTCCGTATTTGCCTGAATTGGTTCGACGCGGAGCGTTTGGGCGTCAGGGTATCATTCCTAGTACCCGGCTTTATCATTCGCCAGTAGGGAAACCTCTTGACATTCAAGTTGCCCAGCGTTACTATCAGGAGAATTTCTGGATGGATCAATTGATTGATAGAGATGTTGATGCTATTTGGAAAATTCCTTACGACCGACCTCACTGCTATTTGATAGTGACGTTGAATGCTTATATGGATATGTATATGGCTACGGGCGAGGAGCGTTACTTGGAGGCAGTATTGGGCGGTTGGGATATTTATCATGATTATTTTCAGCATACTGGTGGTAGTATCAGCATCTGTGAGAAACATGAATATCCGCCAAAGTCTTACCTGCTTCGGTTGGGGACTGGTGAGCTTTGTGGTAACTCGTTTTGGGCATTTCTCAATCAGCAACTTCACGTTATTTTTCCGGATGAAGAGAAATATGTGAATGAAATCGAGAAGTCCATTTACAATGTAGGGATTGCTAACCAAACCCAAGATGGCAGCATTATTTATCATGCTAAACTTGTTGGTCACAAGAATAAGGGTGAGAATTACAATACCTGTTGTGAAGGGCAGGGAACACGATGGTTCGGAGCTTTGCCAGAGTTTATTTATTCAATTGCCGATGATGGTATTTATGTCAATCTTTTCAATGAATCATCAATCGCATGGAGACAGAGGGACGGTAGCGATATGTCTGTGTCGATGCAGACTTCATTTCCTGAGGATGCAAGTGTAAAACTCATTATATCGCCCGATAGAGGGAAAGCTTATAGCAAGATTAGACTTCGGATTCCTCAGTGGGCAAAAGCTCCTGTGGCGGTAACGGTTAACGGGAAAATAGTTGGTCTGGGCCAACCGGGCAGTTATTTTGCCTTGGAACGGATCTGGAAGAAGGGTGATGAGATTGCATTTACATTGCCTATTGGTTTTTCTCTAACAAAATATAAAGGTACGGAGGAAGGTTTTCAAGGAACAGAGGCTTATGCGTTAGAGTACGGGCCTTTGTTGATGGCAGCTATAGGTCCGGAGATAGATGATGGATTTCTTGATATTCCGGTTTCGTCATCAGAACTCCCATTGAGATTAAAAGCTAAGAGTGATAATCCATTGAGGTTTGAGGTGCAATGTTTTACTACAGGAATAGAATATATTCCTTATTATCAGATTGGAGATGAGGATTTCACTTGTTATCCATTTCTGTCAAAGATGTGATAATTTTCAGATGAGGCTAAAGACAAATCTACTACAAGAGTAGATTTGTCTTTAGCCAATGAACAAGGGAATGTGCCCCGTCCGGTTGGAAAAATCTGCGCACTTACAATCCTACAATACATAAACTGCAAAAACAAAAAGCCCATTGGCAGAATCCAGTATGCGATGACTTAATTCCGCCAACGGGCAGTTTTCAATTTCATACCGCTTTTCTGCGCTCCGCTGTAGTTACCCGCCGCCTTCGGCGTCGTCTATAAATCTGACCCACCCCCAAACCCCCGCCTCGGCGGGGGCTTTATTGCTTGGTCTCGGGATTTACTCCGCTATGCGGCCTTGCATATTGAAAACAATTTTCTACCTTTGTCTCACTATCCGTGGGGTAGTGACATTTTGAGTTTAGTGAAAGTGTTTCGCTGATCCTTGGCAATAAAATTTGGCGATTTTACGAATACAGGGAGAGCAATACAGACACTCATCACCGTGTATAGAAGCCTGTCGTTCGATGGGCGCTATTCGGTGTGGGGTATTGTTTATTTGTATTCGGGCCACGCCAAATGCCTATTGCCAGATAAACGAACGACTCCACACTTTCTTTTTATGATGGATACTGCGCGGAGTCGGCAGTACGCATTCAAAAAGATTTTATCATGTTGACATTGCATGAGGCTATTGCCGTTGTTTTGCGGGAAGGTGCAAAAACGTCCCGCGAACTTGCCGATGAGATCAACCGTCGGGATTTGTATCGGAGAAAGGATGGACGGCCTCTTCCGGCGAATCAAGTGTCGGCCCGGGTCAGAGCTTACGGCTGTCTGTTTGAGAGAAAGGGAAAAATGATCTTCTTGAAGCAGGCTTTATGAACGGGCGGAGCATTATTATGGCCGTTGTCGGCTTGTGGGTGTGTGTCGCTTGCGACAGGTTTGAACCCCGGGAGCATGTTTCTGAAATAGAAGACATCATTCGATATAAAAGTGCCATCGGCTCTTTGTGCGATCATTATTATATTGATACCCGCATATTGGGAAACCTGCTCATGCGTATTGATCAGCAGACTCATTGTGAAACCTACTGGAAACGAATGGAGTATATCCGGTTGTTCAAGATCGAGGAGTATTTCCCGAAAAAATCGGAAGATCAATACCTCTCGATTCTGAATGGACTTATGGACCAATATCGGGATGTCGAAATTCTGTTGGGACCGATCGAGAAGAATTATCGAAATGGGTTGAGTTCCTACTATACCGTTGAAGACCGTATGAGCGGAATGAAATACTATATCGAATATCGGCATTCGATATGGTGGAAATCAGGAACTTTGAACATCGTCTCCAAGAAAGACAAAATCAATGCGATCGTTACGCCATGACAGGATGAGGGCATATTGTGGCGGGTGATGGATATTTTTAATTCGCAAACGCTACGCTTTCGGCCGATTATTCGTACCTTTGTGGGCTATGATCGACCGCGAAACAGTAGACCGCATCTATGCCGCCGCCAATATCGTCGATATTGTCGGCGAGTATGTCACGCTCAAACGCAAGGGCGTGAATTATGTCGCCTGCTGTCCGTTCCACAACGAAAAGACCCCCTCGTTCGTCGTTTCCCCCTCGAAGGGTCTCTACAAGTGCTTCGGATGCGGAAAGGGCGGGAATGCCGTCACCTTCGTCATGGAGCAGGAGTCGGTCAGTTACCCCGAGGCCCTCAAGATGGTGGCCAAACGCTACGGAATCGAGGTCCACGAGGAGGCGATGACCGAAGAGGAGCTGCGCCGCAACGACGACCGCGAGTCGATGTTCGCCCTCAACAGCTGGGCCGCCGACTATTTCGCCAATTACCTCCACCGCGACAGTGAGGGGATTAACGTCGGGCTGGCCTATTTTCGCCAGAAACGGAGCCTGACCGACGCCACGATCAAAAAGTTTGGACTCGGGTTCTGCCCTTCGAAGGGCGACCGGATGTCGAAGGATGCCCTCGCGGCCGGATACAAGCAGGAGTTCCTCCTCTCGACGGGTCTTTCGCTGGCCCGTGAGAGCGACGGTTCGCTCTACGACCGCTTCCGCGACCGTGTGATCTTCCCCGTGCACAACATCTCGGGGCGCATCGTCGCCTTCGGGGGCCGCACCCTGCGCACCGACAAGCAGGTCGCCAAATACCAGAACTCCCCCGAGAGCGAGATCTACAGCAAGAAACGCGAACTCTACGGCCTCTATTTCGCCAAGAAGGCCATCCAGCAGCAGAACTTTGCCATCATGGTCGAGGGCTATCTCGACGTGATCTCCATGCACCAGGCCGGGATCGAGAATGTCGTGGCCTCGTCCGGCACGTCGCTCACCACGGAGCAGATCCGCCTGCTGGGGCGCTTCACGAAGAACATCACCGTGATCTACGACGGCGATGCGGCCGGGATTCACGCCTCGCTGCGCGGCATCGACATGATCCTCAAGGAGGGGATGAATGTCCGCGTGGTGCTGCTGCCCGAACCCGAGGACCCCGATTCGTTCGCCCGCAGCCACTCTGCCGCCGAGGTGCAGGAGTACATCCGCGCCAACGAACAGGATTTCCTCGAATTCAAGGCCCGGCTGCTGTTGAAGGATGCGCAGGGCGATCCGATCAAGAAGGCCGCGCTGATCGGCAACATGGTGCAGTCCATTGCGCAAATCCCCGATCCGATCCAGCGCTCGATCTACATCAAGGAGTGCGCGCGGACCATGGACATCGACGAGCAGATCCTCATCGGGGAAGTGGCCCGCAAGCGCCTCACCTCTTCCGGGGACCGTGAGACGGACGATTTCCTGCGCCGTCAGGCCGCCGTCCGGCAGCGCGAGGTCGATCCGGGCGTGCGACCCGAGGCGGAGTATACCCCGAAAGTCGAGGCCGGGAGCAGTTTCGAAGCCCTGGAGCGCGAGATCGTCAAGTACCTCCTCAAGTACGGGCACAGCTCGTTCGATTTCAAGGAGGGGAACACGATGGTGCCCTGCAATGTCGCCGAGGTGATCTTCAGTGAGTTGTCCGATGACCAGATTGTCTTCCGCAACCCGGTATATGCCAAGATCATGGCCGCCTATCGCGAACAGTGGGAGCAACTGGGTACGGGCGTCGAGGTCCCGGCCCACATCTTCCTGAACAACATCGATCCGGAGGTCTGCACGGCCGCTGTGGATATCCTTACCGCCGACGACAACTACGTGGCCAGCGAGATCTGGAAACGCAAGGAGGTGCACGTCGAGAGTGATGCCGAGATGCTGGCCGTCGGGGTGCCGAAAGCCGTGATGCTCTACAAGTCGAAGGTCATCGAGGCGCTTATCAAGGAGTTGAACGGGCAGTTGGCGAAGGCTGCGGATGAGGAGGAGACCGACCTGATCCGGCGGCTGAACAACTACAACCAGGTGAAGGTGGCCATCGCCCGGAAACTGGACCGACTGATTTTATGAAAAAAGGGGGCGGGGTTCGGGTCGTACACGCATCACTGCGCGTACCGTGTGCAAACAGAAAATAAACAGAAAGATGTGTAAAACATATCGAAGATAAAAGAATTAGTTACCTTGACCGATTCCCACCCCCGCGAATAGAATTCGCAATTTGTATGCCGTTTTTGCCTATATGAACGAACAGAAGAAGATAAATATCCGGAACAAGCGCGCAACGTTCGACTATGAGATTCTCGAAGAGTACGTTGCGGGCATCGTGCTCGTCGGGACCGAGATCAAGTCGATCCGTGCGGGCAAGGTCTCGATGGTGGACTCGTTCTGCTATTTCGACAAGGGTGAACTGTGGATCCGCGGCGTCAACATCGCCGAATACGCCTGGGGAACCTGCAACAACCACGTCCCGCGCCGTGACCGCAAACTCCTGCTGACGTCCCGCGAGCTGGACAAACTCCAGCGTGCGTCGCAGGACCGCGGGCTGACGATCGTCGGGCTGCGGCTCTTCCTGAACGAACGCGGTCTGGTGAAGGTCGTCGTCGGGCTGGCCCGCGGCCGCAAGTCCTACGACAAGCGCGAGTACCTCAAGGAGAACGACGCCCGCCGCGAAATGGACAAGGCGATGAAAAACTTCCGGCGATGATCCGCGCGATCTTTCTCGACGTCGACGGGACGCTCATCAGTTTCCGGACCCACGAGGTCCCGGCTTCGGCCGTGGAGGCCCTGCGCCGGGCCCGGGAGCGCGGCGTAAGGCTCTTTATCGCCACGGGGCGTGCCGTGACCGATCTCGAACTGCTGGAGCCGATCCCTTACGAGGGGGTCGTGGCGCTGAACGGTGCCGAATGCGTCCTGCGCGACGGCCGGGTCGTTGTCCGGCACCCGATTCCGCGGGAGGAGTTCGAACGTGCCCTGGCGCTCTCCGACGAGTGGGATTTCCCCGTCGGGCTGGAGCTCAACGAGGGGATCTTCGTGAACCGTGTGACCCCCGTTGTCGAGGAGCTGGCCCGCATGATCGCCCATCCGGTTCCGGAGGTCGCCGACCTCAGGCGGCTGTTCGATCGCGGCGACTGCTGCCAGATGTGCTTTTATGTCGATCCGCAGCTCGGCGGGCGTATCATGGACCGGCTGCCGTCGCTGACGGCGACCCGCTGGTGTCCGATCTTCTCCGACGTGAACGTCCGCGGCGTGGACAAGGCGACCGGCATGGCGGAGTTTGCCGCTCGCTGCGGATTCGGGATCGAAGAGACGATGGCCTTCGGCGACGGGGGCAATGATGCTCCGATGCTGTGTGCGGCCGGTGTGGGCGTAGCGATGGGCGGGGCGTACGACGAGGCGCTGCAGGCCGCCGACTGGGTGACCGCAACGGTCGACGACGACGGGATCCGCCGGGCTCTGGAGCATTTCGGCGTGATCGAGGGCGCGGGCGTGTCGAAGTAATGCTGGAGCCCTGGAAATGGTAAAACGAAAAACAAAAGGATATGTCATTGATTCTCTGTATTGAAACCGGCACGGATATCTGCTCCGTGGGGATTGCCAGGGATGGCGAGTTGCTGTCGCTGCGCGAGAGCGACGAGGGGCGCGACCACGCCCGCAAGGTCGGGGTTTTCGTCGACGAACTGCTGCGTGAAACCGGCATCGCTCCCGACGATCTGGATGCCGTGGCCGTCGGGAAGGGCCCGGGATCCTATACCGGACTCCGTATCGGCGTTTCGTTCGCCAAGGGGCTCTGCTATGGCTTGCAGAAACCGCTGCTGGCCGTCGGGTCGCTCGACGCGCTGGTCGAGGTGGCCCGCGAGGACTACGAGGCCGGAATCCTCTCCGTGGAGAACTGGGGCGACGCCCTGCTCTGTCCGATGGTCGATGCTCGCCGCATGGAGGTCTACGCCCAGGTGTTCGATGCCGAAGGGGTGGCGCAGAGTGATGTCTCGGCCGAGGTGATTTCGGAGGAGAGTTTCGCCCCCTACCGCAATACGGGGCGTCCGTTCGTGATTTTCGGAAGCGGTGCACGCAAGTGTGCCGACCTGCTGACGGGTGCGACGTTCGTCGAGGTGACCCCCTCGGCCCGCGGCCTGGCTCGGCTGGCGCAACAGGCGCTCGATGAGGGCCGCACGGAGGATATCGCCTATTTCGAGCCCTTCTACCTGAAGGATTTCGTCGTCACGACCTCGAAGAAGAGACTCTTCTGAACCCGGGGGGGGGGAACTCCGGAGCGTATCGGAATGACCGAAGAGGAGTTGATCGGGGCGTTGTCGGATTGCTGGCAGGCGCATTTTGCCGACGAAATGGCCCGGCGGGTGTGTGCCGCGGGGGCCGTCGGGTCGTTGTATCGGCTTGCGGCCGGTCCGGACGACCGGCTCGGGACGCTGCCGAAGCCCGTGCGGCACAAGATCCGTTTCCGGGCGGCCTATGTGCTGGAACGGATCTGCCTGACGTCGTGGACGGCGTTCCTGCCCTTTGCGGAGGATTTCTGCCGCAGGGCCTTTCCCGCCTGTACGGACCCGAGCGCCCGGCGCCATTTCGGAAAGATCATGGTCGAACTACTGCAACGGGTGCATCCCGATCCGGAGGTGCTGGAACGCATTGCCGAAACGGCTGCCGGATGGGCCGTGGAGCCCAGATCGAAGGTGGCCGTCCGGGTCTGGGCCATGGAGGTGCTGAAGGCGTGTCGCGGCCGTGTCGGCTGGGTCGACGAGAGTTGGGAGGATCTGGTGGAGGCCCAGGCGGCCGGAGCTTCGCCCGGAATCGGGAGCCGTCTGCGGCGGAGCTGGCGGTAGCCTTCGTATGGTTGTTGCCGGGCCCGTTTGGCCATGTCGGGTCTCCGGTCGGAACAAATCAAATTCCCGTCCTTTCGCAGGGCGGGAATTTTTTTGCAGGCTGCGGCCGGGGCGGGCTGCTCCCCGTCGCCGTCCGGAATGAAGGTCAGGACCAGCGTGTCGCACGGTCTTCGAACCGTCCATCCGCGCCCCGCTCCATGCGGATGAGTTGCGGGGTGAGGACCGTAAACCGCGCATTCGGGGCCGTAACCATCGCTTCGGGATCGGCCTTGGGGCTCACGGCCGCGGCCGCGAGTGCGAAGACCAGGGCTTGCCAGATAAAGCGAGAGCCGTTTATGGGTGAAAAGCGGGTATTAAGCAGTTTCCCCTGATTCCGGGTTTCTGCGGCCGTCGGGTTGCGGCGCGGTGCCGTCCCCGTTTGCGGCGGGCTCTTCCGTGGACGCTTTTGCGGGTATTTTTGCAAAGACCTCCGCCGGTTCCTCAGTCGGCTCCTCGTCGGCATCGCGGCCTGCGAGTTCGAGCGTGCGGGGAGTGTGCTGCCGCTTGGTCTGCAGCCGGGCCGTGCGGCGCAGCCGTTCGCCCACGCGGATGATGTTGTCGTTGCCCGTGCAAAGCCGTTTGTAGGCGTCGTCGTAGGCGTCGCGGGCCTTGCCGAGCGCCGTGCCGACCCCTTCGAGCGAGGCGGTGAAGGCCACCAGCTGTTCGTAGAGCTTCAGACCGCAGGCGGCGATTTCCCGCGTATTCTTGTCCTGATCGTTGTATTTCCAGAGATCCGCCACGAGTTTCAGCAACGCAAAGAGGTTCGTCGGCGACGAGACGATCACCTTCCGCTCATAGGCGTCGGACCAGATCTTCGGGTCGCTCTGCAGCGCCGCCAGGAAGGCCGGTTCGTTCGGGACGAACATGATGACGAAATCGGGCGAATTCAGCCGCCGCTGGTACTCCTTGCGGCCGAGTTCGACGACGTGCTGCCGCACCGAAGCGACGTGTGCCGCCAGGTGGCGTCGGCGCTCCTCCTCGCTTTCGGCCGCCGTGTAGTTGACGAAGGCCGTGAGCGAGACCTTCGAGTCGATGACGATATCCTTCTTCTCGGGGAGGTGCAGCACCACGTCGGGCCGCAGGTTGCGGCCCTCCTCGTCCTTGATGTTGTACTGCGTCTCGTAGTGGATCCCCTTCGAGAGCGACGAACTGTCGAGGATCGTCTCCAGCAGCATTTCGCCCCAGTCGCCCTGCACCTTCGAGTTGCCCTTCAGGGCGTCGGTCAGGTTCCGGGCATCGGCCGAGATGTGCTGGTTGAGCTCCATGAGGCGCTTGAGCTCGTTTTTCAGTTCGCCGCGCTGTTCGTTCTCGTGGGAGTAGATGCGCTCGACCCGCTCGCGGAACTCCGTGATGTTTTCGCGGAAAGGCTTCAGCAGGAGGTCCAGCGACTCCTTGTTCGTCTGCTTGAACGCCCGCGACTGCTCGCCGAGGATCTCCGTGGCGAGGTTTTTGAATTCCAGGCGAAAACGCTCCTCCAACTTTTCGCGTGCGGCACGCTCGGCCTCGCGTTCTTCGGCGTTTTTCGCACGCAGCGAGGCGATTTCCGAATCGGTCGAGGCCTGCAGGGCCGCCAGTTCGGTCCGTGTGCGGAGGTGCGCTTCGCGCAGGTCGTGCAGCTCGCGTTCGGCCGTATCGCGCCCCTGGCGGGTCTCCGCAAGGAGGGTTTCCGTGGCGGAGAGTTTCTGTCTGAGATCGCTCCGGGCGGCCTCGGCCTCCTCTTTGTCTCGGCGCAGGCGGGCCCTTTCCCGGCGCAGGGCGACGATCGTAATCCCCGAAACCGCACAGAGACAGGCCAGTAGGAGGAGAATGAGAAGCATGACGGTATTCATGTCTACAAAGATAGGTTCTTTTGCGGAAAATTTCGTATATTTGTTCAAATAATCAAAAAATCGATCCTCATGCAACGGACAGTAGCCCCATCGATGCTTTCGGCCGATTTCGGCCATCTGGAACGCGATACGCGGATGATCGACCGCAGTGCCGCCGAATGGGTCCATATCGACGTCATGGACGGGGTGTTCGTCCCGAATATTTCGTTCGGATTCCCCGTGATAAAGCCCATCCGGAAGGCGACGTCGAAGTTCCTCGACGTGCATCTGATGATCGTCGAGCCCGAGAAGTATGTCGCGCGGTTCGTCGAGGCCGGGGCCGATCTGGTGACCTTCCACCTCGAAGCCACCGCAGACCCCGCGGGGTGCATCGCCCGCATCCGCGAAGCCGGGGCGAAGGTCGGCGTCTCGATCAAACCCGCCACGCCGGTCGAGGCGTTGCGCGAGTGGCTGCCGGCGGTCGATCTGGTGTTGGTGATGAGTGTCGAGCCGGGGTTCGGCGGGCAGTCCTTCATTCCGGGGTCGCTCGACAGGATCCGCGAACTGCGGGCCCTGGCTACGGAACTCGGGTTGGCGACGATCATCGAGGTCGACGGCGGCATTTCGGCGGCCAATGCCCGGGAGGTGTTCGATGCCGGGGCAGAAGTGCTCGTGGCCGGGAGCGCCGTCTTCAAGGCTCCGGATCCCGAGGCCGAGATCCGGCGCATCCTCGAAGCGTAAGTCCCGGGCGGGCCATGTCGTAAAAGCGTCCGGAAAGGGGCGGAAAACGGGGAAATGCGGCTGCCTGTGGTGCCGGTATCGGGGAAATCACCCCGAAAAGAGGCGGACGGAGCGTTCCGATGTCGGAAATATCCTGTAAAAACGTTACCTTTGCGGAGGTTCCCGAGGCCGCGGCGTGCGACTCCGGATTTTAGTGTACATATATGATTTCTCTTGACAATCTGACCGTCAGTTACGGGGGCTGGACCCTCTTCGACAATATCTCGTTTCTGATCAACCCGAAGGACCGCATCGGCCTGGTCGGCAAGAACGGCGCGGGGAAAACCACGCTGCTGCGCATCATCACCGGCGAGCAGCAGCCCACGTCGGGCGCCGTGACGATCAACGGCGAGTGCACGATCGGCTACCTTCCGCAGACGATGCGCGTGGCCGACACCACGACGCTCGTCGACGAGACCGCCAAGGCCTTCGACGAGGTCCTGCGCCTCGAAGCCGAGATCACCGACCTTACGCGCGAAATCGCCGAACGAACCGACTACGAATCGGCCGCCTACGAGCAGTTGCTGCACCGCCTGAACGATGCCCAGGACCGTTACCACATCCTCGGCGGCGAGACCCGCGATGCCGACATCGAGAAGACGTTGCTCGGACTGGGATTCAAGCGAGAGGATTTCGGACGTGCCACGAGCGAGTTCTCCGGAGGCTGGCGGATGCGGATCGAACTGGCGAAACTGCTCCTGCGGCGCCCTTCGATCTTTCTGCTGGACGAGCCCACGAACCACCTCGACATCGAGTCGATCCAGTGGCTCGAAGAGTACCTTAAAAACTACAACGGCGCCGTGCTGCTGATCTCCCACGACCGGGCGTTCCTCGACAACGTCACGAACCGCACGGTCGAACTATCGCTGGGCAAGATTACCGACTACAAGGTGCCCTATTCGAAATACGTCGTCCTGCGCGCCGAACGCCGTGCGCAGCAGCTGGCCGCCTACGAAAACCAGCAGCGGATGATCGAGAAGACCGAGGAGTTTATCGAGAAGTTCCGCTACAAGCCCACGAAGTCGAACCAGGTGCAGTCGCGCATCAAGCAGTTGGAGCGTCTCGAACGTCTCGAAGTCGAGGAGGAGGACCTTGCCACGCTGAACATTAAGTTCCCGCCCGCGCCGCGTTCGGGACAGATCGTCGCCGAGATCAACGAGGCAGGGATGTCGTTCGGAGCGAAGCACGTCTTCAGCGGTGCGAATTTCGTCATCGAAAAGGGCGACCGGATCGCCCTCGTCGGGCGCAACGGCGAGGGCAAGACCACGCTGGCGAGGATGCTCGTCGGGCAGTTGACCCCGACGGAGGGCTCGATCCGCATCGGCGCTAACGTCAATATCGGCTACTATGCCCAGAACCAGGACGATTTGATGGACGGCGAGTTCACGGTCTACGACACGCTGGACCGTGTGGCCGTGGGCGACATCCGCACGCGGCTGCGCGACATCCTCGGGGCCTTCCTCTTCCGCGGCGAGGACATCGACAAGAAGGTCAAGGTCCTCTCGGGCGGCGAACGGGCGCGGCTGGCCATGGCCCGCATGATGCTCGAACCCCGCAACCTGCTGGTCCTGGACGAGCCCACGAACCACATGGACATGCGCTCGAAGGACATTCTCAAAAACGCCATTCTGAAGTATGACGGCACGGTGGTCGTCGTTTCGCACGACCGCGAGTTTCTTGACGGCATGGTTGAGAAGGTCTACGAATTCCGCGACGGAGGCGTCAAGGAGTACCTCGGAGGGATCTACTACTTCCTCGAGAAGCGCAAGTTGGAGTCGCTGCAGGAGATCGAGCGCCGCGATGCCCCGGCCAGGTCGGCCTCGAAGACGGCCCCGAAAACCGGTTCGGGGGCTGGAGCGAAGGGGGCGAACGGCGCCGGAGGAGCCAACGCCGCGGAGGGGAAATCCGCAACCCTCTCCGGGAAGGCCTCCTACGAGCAGAAGAAGGAGCAGGAGAAGTTGCTGCGCAAGCTGCGCAAGGCGGTGGAGAGCGTGGAGGCGGAACTGGCCGGACTGGAGAAGCAGATCGCCGAATACGATGCGAAGTTCGCCGCCGCAACCGACTACAACGAGGCCGACTACACGGCCTACAACGATCTGAAGACCCGCTATGACCATCAGATGCACGAGTGGGAGAAGGCCTCCTACGAACTGGAAATAACCGAAGAACAATACAATGGATAACCTGATTTTCGGGATTCGTCCCGTGGCCGAGGCCATCGAAGCCGGTCGGCAGCTCGAAAAACTCTATATCCGCAAGGGGGCCGAGGGCCCGTTGATGCAGGAGTTCCGCGACCTCTGCATCCGTCACCGCATCCGCTGGCAGGAGGTGCCCGTCGAGAAGTTGAACCGCCTCGTGCGCGGCAACCACCAGGGCGTTGTGGCGCAGACCGCCGCCATCGAGTACGTCGAACTGACGGATATTCTCGAACGGGTTCCCGAGGATGAAACTCCGCTGGTGGTCCTCTTCGACGGCGTGACCGACGTCCGCAATTTCGGGGCTATCGCCCGCTCGGCCGAGTGTGCCGGGGCTCACGGGCTCGTCACGCCGCTCAAGAATTCGGCCCCGGTGAATGCCGAGGCGATCCGTTCGTCGGCCGGGGCTCTCACGACGATCCCCGTCTGCCGCGTGGGCTCGATCCGCAACACCCTCAAGCAGTTGCAGGCCGAGGGCTTCCAGGTGGTCGCCGCCACCGAGAAGAGCCGCAAACTGCTTTACGACGCCGATTTCCGCCGCCCGACGGTCCTCGTCATGGGCGCCGAGGATACCGGCATCTCGAAAGAGGTCCTGAAACTCTGCGACGAGCAGCTGGCCATCCCGATGATCGGCCACATCGAGTCGCTCAACGTTTCGGCCGCCGCGGCCGTGATGCTCTTCGAGGTCGTGCGTCAGCGCATCGGTGAGTAGACGTCCTGCGGACGGCAGCTTCCGTTTTGTCCCTCCTTCAAACAATCCTGAGCCATGAAACTGAATCTCCGAGAACGTCTTGCCGAGTTCCGTGCAAGCTTTCTGAATGTCCTGCGCCGTCATCCGTTGGAACTGCTGCTCCTGCTGGCCCTGACCGTGACGCTGATCGTCTGTCTGGAAATCGACGAGGAGCCCAACGGTCCACGGATGCTGATACTGGGGTGGGGCGCTCTGTTGCTGCTCATTGTCAACCGGCTGGCCGGGCGCAGCGTTTGGCGCCGCATCTACTGGGTGGCCTGGGCTCCCCTGGTGCCGCTCTTCCTCTGGCCGGGACTGCCCGAATGGGTCGAATCCGCGCAGGCCGTCATCACCTTCACGATCCTCACGCCGCTGGCGCTGCTGGCCTGCCGGAGGGCTGTGGCCAATGACCGTTTCGTGGCCGATGCCCTCGTTTATCTGCGTTCGGGCGTGCTGGCCATGCTCTTCGCCTACGTTGCCTACGGGCTCTTCGAGGCGATCCTCTGGTCGGCGGCCTACATCTTCGGGTTCAGCGACGCCCGCTGGGTCGCGCACCTCTCCGCCGACCTCTTCTTCGTGACTCAGTTCCTCGCCGTGCCGACCCTCTTCATGATGATGCTCGACCGCTGGGACGAGGCCCGCTTCGGGTCGTCGCGCGTCCTCGAAGTGCTGCTGAACTGGGTCGTCACGCCCGCCGTGGCCATCTACGCCGCTATCCTCTACCTCTATCTGCTGAAAATCCTCTTTACGTGGACGCTGCCCGAGGGCGGCGTGGCCTATCTCGTCTTCGGATTCACGATCGCAGCGCTCCTGGTCAAGGCCCTGCGGCTGCCCCTCGAAAAACGGACCCTCGACTGGTTCTATGACCGGTTCAGCCTTGTGGCGCTGCCCCTCGTGGCGCTGTTCTGGGTTGGCGTCGCCCGCCGCGTCGGCGAGTACGGCCTGACCGTTTCGCGCATCTACCTGCTGGTTTGCGGCGGGCTGATGACGCTCTGCATCCTGCTCTTCCTCTCGCGCCGGGCCGGACGTTACTTGTGGGTCGTGCTGGCCGCGATCGTCGCCTTCGCCGCCGTGAGCTACATCCCCGCCCTGGAACCCGAACGCGCCGCCCTGCGCTCGCAGACCCGCCGCGTCGAGCGGATCGCCGAACGCCTCGGGCGTCTCGACGCGTCGACGGGACGGCTCTCGCTCGCCCCCGCCTCGCTGGCCGACACGGTGCATCGGAAGGAGTACCGCGAATTGTACGAAGCCCTGGAGTATGTCGAGCGCGACAGCGCCGCGTTTGCCCGCTTCGGAGTGGAAGAGTCGAACGATCTGGTGAAGATCCTCCCCGCGGCGATGCATGACTATGTGCGCTGGGGTTGGGAGTCGGCCGTCGGGGAGGTGGAGGTGGTCGAGGCGAATCCCTCCTTCGAGGTCTATTTGCCTCAAAACGCCGGGTTTGAGGTCGATGGCAGTTACTCGCGCTGTTATGTCAATCTGACCGTATGGAATCCGGAAAGCTATTCCTTCGGGAACGATACGTTGCGTTTCCATCTCGGCGAGGAGCGTCCCGTGCTTGAAATCACGGGTGCGGAGGTGCTGAAAAAACAGCTCGAACAGAGCGGTTTTGATCTCTCGACGGGCCTGGAACCGTCCCGTGAACAGGCGTTGCGCCTGCTGGACTACCGCGACGATCGCTGCTGCATCCTCTTCGATCATCTCTCGGTCGAACGGCGTGACTCGGTTGACGTAATTACCTCGCTGACGGTGCATTCCCTGTGGCTGCGATGATCGGTTGGGGCCGGAAGAGCGGGGCGGCAGGACGCTCCGGACGGGTTGAAATGACCGAGGCGATCGACCATCCGCGTCTGGGAGAGGTGACCCTCGCGCATTCGCCCCGGGCCCGGCGCATCTCGATCCGCGTGCGGGCGACGGGAGCCGTGCGGCTCGCGTACCCCTTCGGGGTGTCGCGGCAGCGGGCGCTGGCGTTCCTCGACGAGAAGGCCGACTGGATCCTCGCTGCACAGGAACGTCTCGCCCGCCGTCGCGCCGCCCTGCCGCCGCAACTCCCGCCCGCGGAGCGCAAAGCCCGCATCGAGGAGCTGCGCCGGGCCGCCAGGGAGGACCTCCCGGAGCGCATCGCCCGGCTCTCGGCCGCCACCGGCCTGCGCTACGAAAAACTCTCGATCCGCGCCTCGCGCACGAAGTGGGGAAGTTGCTCGGGGCAGAACCACATCTCGCTGAGTCTCTTTCTGATGACGCTGCCCGAGCACCTGCGCGATTTCGTCATCCTCCACGAACTCTGCCACACGGTCCACCACAACCATTCGCCGCGTTTCCACGCCCTGCTGGACCGTCTGACCGGCGGGCGTGAAAAAGCCCTCAACCGGGAGTTGAGGGCCTGTTCGATTCAGGGGTAATCCCCACCCGGCAAGGGCGGGACTCAGCGTCCGTCGTGGAGCTCCTTCTCCTTGCGGTAGGTGAAGCCCATGAAGACGATCGCCAGCACGCAGGCCCCGATCAGCAGCACGAACGTCCAGTCCCAGCCCGCCTTCTCGGCCACCGTTCCCAGGACGATATTGGCGAGGATCGCCGTTCCGAGGAAGTAGCCGAAGAAGCCCGTCAGTCCGGCAGCCGTTCCGGCAGCATTCTTCGGGGCGAGGTCCAGCGCCTGCACGCCGATCATCATCACCGGCCCGTAGATGAAGAACCCGATGGCGATCAGCGAAAGGGTCACGATGATGTAGTTCGAGGAGAATTGCCAGTAGAGGAAGATGAAGACCGCCACGATGGCCATGAAGAGGATCGTCGGCAGCGCCCGGCGGCCGTGGAAGAAGCGGTCGCTCATCCAGCCGCAGATCAGCGTCCCGGGAATGGCCGCGAATTCATAGGCGAAATAGGCCCAGCCGGCCTGTTTGATGTCGTAGCCCTGGGCGTCGCGCAGGTAGCTCGGGGCCCAGTCGAGGCATCCGTAGCGCACCATGTAGACGAAGGCGTTGGCGATGGCGATGAACCACAGCAACTTGTTGTTCAGTACGTACTTGAAGAAGATCTCCCGCGAGGTGAGCACCTCCTCCTGTTTGGCGCTGTAGTTTTTCGGGTAATCGTTGCGCCACTTCTCCACGGAGGGCAGGCTGCACGACTGCGGGGTGTCGCGGATCAGCACGTAGGCCACCAGCGCGATGAAGATCGACACGACGGCCGGGAAGAGGTACGTTCCGATGAGGAAGTAGTATTCGGAATGGGAGCCGTAGAACCACGATCCGAACCACAGGGCGCCGTAGACGGCCATGGGACCCACAAGAGCCCCGCCGACGTTGTGGGCGCAGTTCCAGATCGACATCTTCGTGCCGCGTTCGTTCTGCGAGAACCAGTGCGTCATGACCCGCCCGCACGGGGGCCAGCCCATGCCGTTGAACCATCCCACCAGGAAGTTCAGGACCGCCATGAGGACGATGGCCAGCTCCTTGTGTTCGGGGCCGAGCAGCCGTACCGGGACGATCATGAACATCATCGACAGCGCGGCCAGCACCAGTCCCAAGGGCAGGAAAACCCGGGCGTTGCTGCGGTCCGAGACGCTTCCCATGAGGAATTTCGAAAGGGCGTAGGCCACGGCATTCATCGACAGGACGATGCTCAGTTCGCTCTTGTCGAAGCCCAAGGGGCCCAGTTCCGGAATGGCCATCGAGAAGTTCTTGCGCACGAGGTAATAACCGGCATAGCCGATGAAGATGCCGATGAAGACCTGCAGGCGCATCCATTTGTATTTCGAATCGACCTGCTCGGCAGCGATTTCCGGCTTATAGGCCGGGGGTTGGAGTAGTTTCCACATGGTTGTAGGTTTCGGTTTGCGGCCCGGTGCAGGCATCGGGTCGGGATGTTATTTCGATTCGCAACAAAAGTACGAATGTTTTTCGCTATTTCAAAATGTCGTGTCTTTTATTTTGAAATGAGAGTCGCTTTTCCCGCTTCCGGAAAGAAGGGAAAAATATCCGGACAGCGTATGTTTTTCCGAATAAATTTTGTAACTTGGGCTCTTGGAATAGGAAATATCTGTACACCGCATCATGAATAAAATCACCGAAGAACCCCTTTTGAGCCTTCCGGAACGTCATAGTCGGATTTTGACGCTTTTGCAGCAAAACGGTTCCATTTCCGTGACGCAACTCTCCGAACTCTTCCGCGTTTCGGAGGTGACCATCCGCAAGGACCTTTCCTACCTCGAACAGCAGAAGAAACTCTACCGCACGCACGGCAGCGCCATCCTGATCAGCCCCTACATCAGCGACCGCCACGTCAACGAGAAGGAGAAACGGAACGTTGCCGAGAAACGGGCCATCGGGGCCGCCGCCGCCGCACTGATCGCCCGGGACGATTCGATCATCATCGCTTCGGGGACCACCATGGCCTTCCTGGCCCGCGAAATCCGGCCCCAGGGCCATCTGACCGTCATTACGGCCTCGGTCCCCGTGACGCAGATCCTCTCGCAGAGTCCCGATATGGATGTCATTCAGTTGGGCGGAATCACGCGCAGCAGTTCAGTATCGGTCGTGGGACCCTTCGCCGAATCGATGCTGCGCAACTTCAATTGCAGCAAACTCTTTATCGGCGTGGACGGTATCGACCTCGAATTCGGCCTGACGACCACCAACATGCTCGAAGCCTCGCTCAACGTCGCGATGATCGAGGCGGCGCAGAAGGTCGTGGTGCTGGCCGACAGTTCGAAGTTCGGGCGCCGGGGTTTCAGCAAGATCTGCGACCTGGAATCCGTCGACCGGATCATCACCGACAGCGCCGCACAGCCGCTCTATCTGGAGCGCCTGCGCGAACGCGGCATCGAGGTGACGGTCGTGGACGTCTGAACCGGGACGATCCGACATGAAAACGGGCGGCTATCACACAGCCGCCCGTTTTTTATGGAAGAGGGGGTTCGCCCGGCGTTATTGTTCCAACAGCGCCTGCAGCCGCTCGGGGTAGTCGGTCGTGATGTAATCCACGCCCAGGTCGATGAAGTATTTCATCTCCTCCTCCGAATCCACGGTCCAGACGTTGACCTCCAGCCCCAGGTCGTGGGCCTGTTTCACCCATTGGGGATGTTCCTGCAGGGTCTTCACCGAGTAGTCGATCCCCGCCAGCCCCAGTTTCTTGATGCTTTTGGGCGGCAGGTCACCGTTCAGGTAGTAGATCTTCGTCTCGGGGAGCAGCTTCTTGAAGGCCAGGCAGGCATTGATCGAGAAGGCGATGATGTCGGTGCGCTCCAGCACGCCGTGCTTGCGCAGCGCCCGGGCGATCTTCTCCGCGGCGAGGTCTTCGCGGTTGAGGTCCGAGAGCGACTTCATTTCGAGGATCAGCCGCGTGGCGGGTTTCGAGGCCACCAGTTCGAGGTAGGCATCCAGCGAGGGGATGTTCTCCGTCCCGTTGGGGAGCACGATCTGCATGATCTCCCGGGCCGTGGCCTTTTCCATGTCGATGTCGGTGCCCTTGTAGACGCGGTCGTGGTTGACGATCAGCCGGTCGTCGGCCGTGAGCCAGACGTCGATCTCCGAACCGTAGACGCCGACCGAATCGGCCTTGGCGAACGACGACAGCGAATTCTGGGCCGAACCCGGGGCGGTCCAGTAACCGCGGTGGGCGATGACTTTGGGTTGGGCGGCGGCGACTCCTCCGGCGAAGAGCAGGGCGGCCATGACGAGTTGTGTTTTCATATCCTGCGAATGTTTTGGTTGATCCTTGTGAAACGAAACCGCTACAAAGGTAACGAATATTTCCGGAATTACAACCCGAAAGGCCGGTCGGTCGGCACTTTTCATCGACCTGTCATTTCCCCCCCCCGCCGTCGCCCCGGATTCGGGCCTTGGAATCGCGGAATAAAACCATTTTGGCATGAATTGAAACAAAAATAATCCGCCGTTGCGGATTTTTTCCTATCTTCGTACCAATCAAATTACTAAAACCACAAACAAAATAAGAACCATGAACATGAAGGAAAAAGTCAGCAAGAAGTTCCAGGAACTCTATGGTGAAGGCGCCATTCTTTTCGCATCGCCCGGTCGGATCAACCTCATCGGCGAGCATACCGACTATAATGGCGGTTTCGTCTTCCCGGGAGCTGTCGACAAGGGCATCGTCGCCGCGATCCGCCTCAACGGAACCGACAAGGTCCGCGCCTATGCCTACGACCTGGGCGAATCGTCGGAGTTCGGACTCCGTGAGGAGGACAAACCCGCCGAAAGCTGGGCCTGCTACATCTTCGGGGTTTGCCGCGAGGTGCAGAAACGCGGCGGGGTGATCGGCGGTTTCGATACCGTTTTCGCCGGAGACGTGCCCCTGGGTGCGGGCATGTCGTCGTCGGCAGCCCTGGAATCGACCTTCGCCTTTGCGCTGAACGACCTCTACAACTGCGGGATCGACAAGTTCGAACTGGCCCGCATCGGTCAGTCCACCGAGCACAACTACTGCGGCGTAAACTGCGGCATCATGGACCAGTTCGCTTCGGTATTCGGCAAGAAGGGGTGTCTGATGCGTCTGGACTGCCGTTCGATGGAGTACGTCTACTTCCCGTTCGATCCCAAGGGCTACAAGCTCGTCCTGCTCGACTCGCGCGTGAAGCACGAACTCGTCGGCTCGCCCTACAACGACCGCCGCGCCTCCTGCGAGCGGGTTGCCAAGGCCCTCGGGCAGGAGTTCCTGCGCGGTGCCACGATGGAGCAGCTCGATGCCATCAAGGGGCAGATCTCCGAGGAGGATTACAAGCGCGCCCGCTATGTGATCGGTGAGGAACGCCGTGTGCTCGACGTTTGCGATGCCCTCGAAAAGGGCGATTACGAGACCGTCGGCAAGCGCATGTACGAGACCCACTGGGGCATGTCGAAGGATTACGAAGTGTCGTGCGAGGAGCTGGACTTCCTGGCCGAAGTGGCCGAGGAGTGCGGCGTGACGGGTTCGCGCATCATGGGCGGCGGCTTCGGCGGCTGCACGATCAACCTCGTGAAGGATGAGCTCTACGACCATTTCATCGTAACGGCCAAGGAGAAGTTCAATGCCAAATACGGCCACGAGCCCCAGGTTTACGACGTGGTGATCTCCGACGGTTCGCGCCGGCTGGAGTAGGGCACTCTTGTCAGATGGAAAATCCCGGACTGCAACTGCGGTCCGGGATTCCTGTTTTCTGGGTAAAAGAACTGTGAATTGTTGTTTTCCCGAAATCAGTAAAACCGTCACAATCCTCCGTGGAATTGTTACGCCCTTTCGCGTCATATACTGCTACTTTTGCACAAAAGAAGAAGTATATGCATGCAAATAAAACAATGGACAGACGGGATTTCATCAAAAGCGGGCTTCTTGCCGCAGCCGTAGGAGCGGTGAGCGGTCCGAAAGCCATCGCGCAGGAAGCCGAAAGGCTGGCGGCAAGGGAACAGTTGTCGGAAGACATTCTCAATTACAATCCGCAGATGCAGTACCGCCCGATGGGGCGTACGGGAGTGAACGTGTCGGCATTGGGATTCGGGATGCTGCGGCTGCCGATGAAGAACGGGCACGTGGATTTCGACCAGACTACCCCTATGGTACACCGTGCCATCGAGGGCGGCGTGAACTACATCGACACGGGGCGTGTCTATCTCGGCGGGGAGAGTGAGCAGGCGGTAGGCAAGGCCCTTGCCGGAGGCTGGCGCGATAGGGTATATGTCACCTCCAAGATGCCGTGGTGGGAGATGCGGTCGGCGGACGACTTCGAGAAGTTCTTCGACCAGTCGCGGCGTGCGATTGATACGGATGTGATTGATTTCTACCACATCCACATGATCATGCACCGCGCGTGGAAGGACTATGTGCTGCCCTACAAGCTCATTGAGAAGATGGAGCGGCTGAAGGCGCAGGGCAAGATCCGCTTCATGGGCTTCTCCTTCCACGACAACCTGCAACTGTTCAAGAAAGTCGTAGAATACACGCCCGCATGGGACTTCTGCCTGATCCAGCACAATTATTTGGATTACGAATACGAGGCTGGCGTGCTCGGTCCAAAGTATGCCGCCGCCAACGGGATGGGGCTGGCAGTGATGAAGCCCGTCCGTACGGGATTCCTCGCCAACCTGCCGCAAGTGATGCGCGATGCACTTGCCTCTACGGGCATCCACAAACCCGATGCGGAGTGGGCGTTGGATTATCTGTGGGACATTCCTGAAGTAAGCGTTGCCGTCAGCGGCATGGGCAGTATGGCGGACGTGGAGGAGAACCTGAAGTATGCCGTCAAAGCCCGCCCCAACATGCTTACCCCTGCCGAGCGCGAGGCATTGGGGGCGGCCATCTACGCCTACCGCCACGCTCTGGGACATATCGACTGCACGGGCTGCTACCAGTGCATCCCCTGTCCGCACAATGTCGCCATTGGTTACATCTTCGCCTACGTCTATAACAACTACATCCTGCACCGGAACAAGGAGCGGGCGATGGCGGACTACACCGTCTCGATGTCGCCTGTCCAGCGGGGCGACCCGGCATCCTCGTGCGTCGCTTGCGGCGAGTGCCTGGCGAAGTGCCCGCAGCATCTGGACATTCCCGCTCTGCTGGCGAGGGTGAAGGAGACGATGGGGAAATAATCCTTGCCCCGCTCCCCGATTTCCCTTACCTTCGCAACCATCAGCTATGCGGTGCGTGAAAACCGCTTGGGTGGCCGGCCGACGGACGTTCATCGGGCTGTTCGACCCTTCGGTGCGTCCATATGTGGAGACCAATGAACTTGGCTTTGTCATCCCTGCCGACCGTTTCGCCGAAATGAGCCAAACCATGCGACAATGCTGTCTGTTTGGCACTCAGGCATGGAGCAAGGTGCGGCAAAGAATATTAAATCCGTAATCTCTGGCAGTATTCTGAAGGAGTAACGCCCTCCTGCTTCTTGAACATCCGGCTGAAATGCTGGGAATATTCGAAGCCGAGGCGGTCCGATACCTGGGAAACGCTTTCTCCTGCCGCAAGGCCGTTCTTGGCAAGCTGGATCACGAACTGGCGGATGTGGCTGCTTGCCGTGTCGCCGGTGGTCTTCTTGATGACATCGCCGAAATAGTTGGCGGACATGCAGAGCTTGTCGGCGCAATACTGCACGGTGGGCAGGCCGAGGGCCAGTTGAAGCTTGTCCTCGAAATAGTCGCGGAGCAGGCGGTCGAAGCGGACGAGGATGTCGGAGTTCTCGATCTTTCGGGTGACGAACTGGCGGTTGTAGAAGCGTTGGCAGAAGTTGAGCGTCAATTCGATGTAGCCCACAAGGATGGCGTTCTGAAGTTCGTCCGGATGCTTTCCCAGTTCCTCACGAATCTGGCGCATCAGGGAGGCAAGGACGTCGTGCTCCTCGTCGGTCATGTGGAGGGCTTCGTTGATGCGGTAATCGAAGAAGGAGTATTCCTTGATACGTCTCTCTAATGGGAAACCGTGCAGCAGGTCGGGATGGAACAGGAGTGCCCAGCCCGTCAGCATCACCCGTTCGCCGTTGTCCTCCTTGCCGCCTACCTGCCCGGGAGCCACGCAGATGACCGTACCTTTCTTGTAATCATACTTGCCGCAGCCGTATGCCAGGTCTATCTCCGCCTCATCGTGGAAGAAGATGCCGTACACGCCGTAATCGTTCAGGCTATGGCGCACAGGCGACACCTCGGCATAGTCGATGACGCTGACCAACGGGTGCTGATCCTTTGCGCCCAGGTAGCGACCGTAGTCATTGACGTTCCTTACTTTCAATATCTTGCTCATCTTGTCTCCTGTTAAACCGATACAAAGATAAAGCATTTCACGGACAAAGGTTTACGCAGGCTGCAATTTCAGTGAAAATGGTACGCTTTCCCCACTTATGGTTATAGCGTTCCTCCTTGTTACGGTGTAATTTTGCATCAGATAAAGACAGACAATACAATGAAACGGAAAACAGAATTGTCCGAAGAATTGTGCGCGGACGAGGCGGTGTGCTTCATCGCAGACCGCCACCACGTCACACCGCGACAACTCTTGCGCTATTTCCTTTACGGGGAAATTTCTACTGATGCCGTAGCATCGGTTAAGGTATTCACACCTTTGGAGCCAAACGAAATAGAAATACTCAAAGGGCTGACTGAAACACGCAGGGGTTAAACAAAAAAATTATGGAACGGCGCGAATTTTTGAAGAAGTCTGCACTGGCAGCCTTGGGCACGGCAGTAGCCGGCACGGGATCGGTGCAGGCTTTCAACCACATGAACGATAACGAATCAAAGACAGGCAAGTTGTATTGACGGGCACTCCCTGTAAGGGACTTACCGGCCGACGGGCAAGCCCGAAGGAGAATTAACCCGATAACCGGAAATGCGATTGTCGGCCGTGGAGAAACAGGCCAATGGCCATAAAATTACTCCGGCACATAGATTATCTCGCCGTTCTCGAGTTCGTAAGCCACGCCGACCTTGCGGCCGCGCTTGCCGTTCTGCGAATCCTGATCCTCCGAGGGCGTGTAGCGGTTGATCTTTTCGCCCTCTTTTGTAATGATCTCCATGTTCTCCTTGCCCGGGTTCTTCACCACCGTGAAATCCTCCCGGCTGAACACCTCGGTCATGTTGTAACGGCTCACCAAAGCCACCATCAGCGCCACGGCAAAGACCATCGCCACGTCGAACAGGTTACTCACGACGCTCATCGGGTCGCTCTCCTCGTCGTGTTTCAGTAAATTGCGTCTCATCGCTTCCCGGTTTGGGCATTCAACAACTCCGCTACGAACTCCAGGTTGGACAGATCCTTCAGGTACCAGCGTTGCTTGACCTGCTGGGTGATGAAGCCGATGGCCGCGGCGAACAGCCCCACGACGGTTGTGGCAAAGGCCACCTGCATGTTGTAGGCCATCGAGGCGATGTCGCCCGTCGAGAGCCCCACCAACGCCGGGCCCATCGGGATGAGCGTACCCATCAGCCCGAGCATGGGGCCCATCTTCGAGAGCGTCTTTGAGGTGGCGAGGTCGCGGTCGGCTTCGATCTCGAAATCGGCAAGCAGCCGTTGGCGGAGAGGGGCATTGTCGCGGGCCTCAAGCAGGCGGTTCAGGTAGACCACGAGCAGCGACGGATTCTTTTTGGGAAGACGCTCGGCAAGCGTGGTGACCGTCTGCGGAGTGAGCCCATCCAGTTCGCGCCCGATGAGCGAGGCCGTACGGCGGATGGCAAGATACTGTCCGAAGAAGCTGCCGATCAGCAGCAGCGAGCGCCCGAAGAAAAAGATCAGCAGGACGATGTCCGGAACGAGCAGACCGGTCGAGATCCAATAGAGAATGTCGGAAATGTAATTCATGGTTTTATTTCTGTTTTTTATTCATAAGTTTCTGTTTGATGCGGAAAGCCGCCATGCCAAGCAGCAATCCAGCAGCGACAAAGGCCATCACTCCACCCAGAGACGGCCAGTCGACAGAGGTGATACCGGCAACGGCCGTGCGGCCGTTGACCGTGGCGATAATTCCCAGAATGGCAATCAGTGCATTGGTGAGGAAAAGCAGTTCGAGGCGGATCTCCTTTTCGGGCAGAAGGTGCTTCAACGCCCAACGCCCCAGAGGAATCGCTACTGCCACAGTTGCGGCCAGCGACCAGGCCGTCAGCGGGAAAGAGGTGCCGGGCAGGGCAAAGATGGCGGCGACCAGCAGGCTGAACAGCACCGGGAAGACGAGCAGTCCCGGAAACCAGCGCAGCAGGCGGTAGATCCAAACGACGGAGGGTTTTACGCGTCCCGCCGTGTGGATGTGTGCCGCAACGACGCAGAAGGTCATCTGCAAGGCGACTTCCAGTGTAAGGAGGACCGCCATGTCGAGCATCAGCGCGGAGTCGGCGAGCCAGTCCGCGATCTGGTTTTTCGACTGCTCGATGGCCCATGGCCACGCCAGCCCGACGAACAGGGCACAGACTACGGTCGAAAGAGCCACAAAGAAGGGCTTGCGCCAGGTCTGCTTCAACAGGTAGTTGAAGCAGACCACGATCATCATGACCAGTACGACGGTTTCCATCAGGCCTCCATTTTTTTGCGCCGGCGGCGGACGACAAGGACCAGCACCGCAATAATGCCGATTACCAGCACGGCGACAACGGTATTGCTGACCAGCGTAGTCGTGCGGTCAGAGGAGGTTGCAAGCTCCTCGCGTTTGAGCACCGTACCGCCCTTTGTGTCGAGCGAAGCCTCGCGCACCTCGCGGATCTGCTGTCCGTAGTTGCGGGCAGCTTCGGGCGTACTCTTCGAGGCGATGAAGCCGCGCAGTTTGGCGTTGTCGCAGACGAATCCCGAGCAGGAGGGGCCGTGTGTGCCGACCAGTTCGGTGTGGAGAGCGGCGAGCGTCGCGAGTTGCTCGTCCGAGGCCCTCCACATCCCCTTGCGGGCCGTTTCGAGCATCACGGCCGAGATCTCCTCCAGCGCTGCGGGGTTCTGGCGCTCGAAATAGCCGCGGAGATCCATGCCGAACCTGTCCTGCACGTAGACATCGTAGATTTCATTCCAAAGTTCGTTGTCCACCACATCGGGCTTCATGACGTTCCAGCCGTAGGTGTTCTGCACCACTGCGGCAAAGTCCGCGGCGGCACTCGCCCCGCCCTGCATCTTCTCGCGGATGTAGTTCGGATTGAAGATCGTCGTGCGGCTCTCGACGCCGATCGCCTCCTTGAGTTCCTGCATCCGCACGCGGTTGCGATTGCGGTAGTCGCTCAGGTAGGCGTCGGGTTCCCGCCCCGTGACGTTGCGCACGGCGAGGTTCATGCCGCCCATGAATTCGTAGACATGGTCGAGGCTCAGTGCGCCCCACGTATTGCTCTGGCGGGGTTGCACGACGGCGTCGGTGTTGGTCAGCGCCGCTTCGAGGGCATATTGCTGCACCTGCTCCCAAGCCTTTTCGCTGCCATAGTAGGCCCCCATGTTCTGCAGGTAAACCGCTGCGATCTCCGAGGAGCTTTCCCAACGGTCGCCGCTCTGGATCATGCCGGTAATGCCCGTGCCATAGTTGCCGTTGACGCCGCCGAAAACCCGATAGGTCGACACTTCGCGGGCTTCACGCGGTGAGAGGCCCTTGTCGATAAGTGCCTGCTCGGCATCGACGACACCCTTCGCTACATAGTTCTCATAGTGGCTGTCCTTTGCTGCTGCGGCCATTTCGACGGCCCGCGAGATAAGGAACAGCCGCGAAGCCGCCAGGTCGCGCAGCTGCCCGCTGGTCTGCACGACGACGTCGATACGCGGGCGGCCCAGCTCCTCGGAGGGGATGAGCCGCAGGTCGCTCACCCGTCCGAAAACATCGCGGACGGGCTCGACGCCCAGCATGTAGAGCACCTGCGCGAGGGTCGCCCCTTCGGTCTCGATGAACTCGCCGCTCCAGAGCGTGTAGCTCACCTTGCGGGGCAGCGAATCGTGGTGACGTTCGCGGTACATGCGGATGGTCTCGTCGGCCAGCTCCTTACCGCGCTCCCATGCTTGTTCGCTCGGCGTTGCCTCGGCGTTCACGGCGTAAAGGTTGCGGCCTGTGGGCAGCGTGTTGGGGTTGGCAACGGGATCGCCGCCCGGCGAAGGAGCCGTATAACCGCCGTTCAGGGCATTGACCAGCGACGAGAGTTCCGTTTCGGGGCTCTGCTCCAATGCCCGCCGGTAGTTGCCGACGTTGCGGATCGTGCGTTCGAGTTCGGTTACCACCCGGGCAAATTCGCGCTCTTCTTTCGAATACTCCTTTCCGAGGCCCATCATGGCGGCCATCGCATCGGCCGACATGGCTGCGGGTTTCTCCTCTGCCTGCCCGGTGTTTGCGGGCCGTTTGCCGATCTTCGGGATCCATGAAGGGTGTTTCGAAGCCCCCTTGCCCGACTTGGGAATGCCGGCCGGATGCTGCATCGGCTCACCCGAAGAGGCCAGCGCCATCATCCGCGCCATCATGTCCTGCGGAGCGGAGAGCGACTGCTGGATTTCGCGGGCCTTCTCCAATTCCGCGGCCGAGATGCCGGCCGTCGAGCAGATGAAAGCATCGGTCGGCTGCTGCGCTCCGCTCAAAAGGCGTCCGACCAGTTTGCGGGCCGGTTCGAGGTAGCGGCGCGTGAAGAGCGTGCGGTGTTTTTCAAGTCCGGCATCCGCCCGGCCGCGGAATTTGTCGAGCGCCAGCAGCGAATAGGCAATCGGTTCGGTGGACATGGCGAAGACGCTGCTGCGGATGCGTTCCGGCGAATAGGGCCGTCCCATCGTATAGAGTTCCCCGGTGATCTTCTCCGCGGCCAGCTCCTCGGCGAAGGACTCGATGCGGGCGATCTCCGCCTCGGTATAGGGCTCAGTCAGCAACGAATCAAGCCGCAGTTCGCGGTGGATACCCAGTTCGACGGTCAGCCGCTTGACGCGCAGCGCCGCGGCCCGTGTATCGGGCTGTCCGTCGGCGTAGAGCAGGTCGTTGTAGGCCTGGATCGCCGCGTTCAGGTCGCGATAGATGCCGCGCACGCCGCTCTCCATGAACGGAGGGGTCAGATATGACTGTAACGTGGCATAGGCGCGGCGCTTGGCAATGACGCCCTCGCCGACGTTGCCGATCGAGTAGATATAGAGGTGCGGTGTGGACCCGACCAGCGCATCGGGCCAGTCGCTGCCGCTCAAGGCCACCTGTTTGCGGGGCGTGAATTCCAGGCTGCCGTGCGTGCCGAAATGGACGATGGCATCGGCCCGGAAGGCGTAACGGGCCCAAAGATAGGAGGCAATGTAGGCGTGCGGTGGTGCGGCATCGGTGCCGTGGACAATGGCGAAGTCATCGTCGCCCGCCCCGGCGGCCAGCTGCGGCAGCAGCACGATGTTGCCCAGTTCGATGCGCGGCAGCGCCAGCCGCCCGGTGTCATCGAACAGATAGCTGCCCGGGAATTCGCCGTCGAGAGCCCGGACCTCCTCCATCAGTGCGGGGCGGACAGCCTCGGAAGTCCAGGCAGCATACTCCTCGGAGGAGATGAGCGCCGGTTGGCCGTTTTTCAGGAATTCGGCCTTGGCGCCGTGGGCATAGGCGTTGAACAGGGCGCCCTGCCGCTGGATGAGTGCCGCCAGGGCTTCGGGCGTCGCGGGGAGATGCTCCACGCGGTAACCTTCGCCGCGGAGCCGCACGAGCAGGTTGTAGAGCGAAGGCACGACCTCCATACCGGAGGCCGTCAGGACATGCTGCCCGGGGCCCTTGTAGTAATAGATTGCTATGCGTTTATCGCTGTTGGGTTTGCGTTGCAGGGCAATATGGCGGTTCACCGTCTCGACGAACCGCTCCAGCCGTTCGGGAATGGCATGAACCTGTTGCAGCCCTTCGCCGTCGAGGCGATGCCCGAACAGCACCTGGGACCGGATCGCGCCGTCGATCTCGGGCATCACGACACTCTGCGACAGGAAACCGCCGTTCATGCCCATCTTGTCGGCCTCCCATTCGTCGACCAGCCGATTGACGTTGAGCGGTGCAAAGAGCGGAATGTTTTGGCGGGTCAGGTACTCCACGACGGCATCGCCCAGGCGTCCGTGCGCCATATTGATGACGGCCGACGGACGGATCGAGTCGGCCTGTCCGTTCCGGATTGCGGCCGACAGGTTGCGGAGGGGATAGACCCTGTTGCCGGTTTGCTCCAACGCCGCGATCAGATCGGTCGGCTCGCCCATCTGTCCCGTCACAATCACCCGCGGAGCATCCGGTTTCAGCAGGCCGTGCTGCGACAGGAAGGTTTCGTAAGCCTCCACGCTGTCGAAATCCAGCTCTTCCGCCTCGGGATCCGAGGGATCGGCATGGTAGAACTGCTTCAGGTCGCGCACCACGGGCAGCTCGGGCTCGTCCGTGTCCAGTCGCTTGCCGTCGACCGTGCGGCGCAGGCAGGTGAGCAGGTTGCGGTAGTTCTTCCGACCGCCGCCGTTCAGGTAGCCCTTGACGGCCGCCAGCGTCGCAGAGTCCGCCGAGACGATCTCGTTGGCAGGATTGGTCGCCATGGTCGTGATAACGGTAAGCCCCCGGTCGGCTGCATGCTGTAGCGCGGCCCGCTCTTCGGCCGTGATGCGGAGACCCATGCCATTCATCAGCACCACGTCGTAACGCCCCAATCGGCCGAACTCTGACGGTTCGACCGAAGCAAGGCGGATTTTCGGATGGTCATTGGCTCGGGCGATCTGGCCGAGCGTTGTGGCCTGGTAATTTACAAAAGCGATGTGCGTGGCCGAGAACCAGCGATTCCAGACCATAATGCCCGTTACGACGGCAAGCAGGAGCACGCCTGCCCAGATCATTGGTATCTTCTGTTTCATTTTTTATTTGCTCTTGAAAAATTGTTCGATATTCAGCGAAAGGCCCACCGAACAGGTCGTACCGATGGTCGTGGGCGAATTGCTGTAATAGTAGTCGGGCCGGTAGTTGAAAAGGTTGTCCACAGCCAGTGTCAGATCCATCCCGCGCCACAGATGCTGCGTGAGGCTCAATTTCCAGATCGTATAGCCCGGATAGGTCTGCCGCACGGTCTGCTCGTAGGAGGTCAGTTCGGTATAGACGTCGCATGTGACGGCAGACAGCCAGCGTCCCGACAGCGACACGTTCAGACCGTAGTTCTTCCACTGCTTGTCATACGCCAGGCGCGCCGTGGCCGCATGGGGACGGGTCGAGGAGAGGAGGGGCTGTCCCCGCTCGATCATCTCGTGCGTGTAGGCATACGACACGCGCCACGAGATGCCGCACGCATATCGTCCCGACGCATTGGCCTCGGCTCCGGCCACCTGCAGGGGTGACATGTTCGTGTAGACCTGTCCGGCCAACTCCTGGTTCCAGACCGTGGTGATGCGGTTGTCCACCAGATTGTAAAATCCCGTTACGGTGAAATTGTGCTGTCCCGCCATGTATTCGGCCGAGAGCGAGAAGTTGTGGCTCGTCTCGGCTTTCAGTTCCGGATTTCCGTAAATCATGAAGATATTGCCCATGTAGAAGTCCATATACATCTCCTTGAGGGTCGGCGCACGGAATCCTCCGGCGTAGGAGGCCCGGAGCGAGCAGTTTTCGACCTTGTACATCACGCCGAGCATCGGCGAAAGATGCGAGAGGCTTGCCGCCGAAAAATGGTCGAAGCGCAGGCCCGCAATGAGGTTGAACCTCCGGTGCGGGTTCCAGTCGAACTGTGCGAAGGCATCGGCCGTATGCTGCGTATGGCTGCCGTTGTCCGTAAACTGGTAGGACATCAGGTAGTCACGCATGTAGTCGCCGCCGACGGTAAGGATGTGTTTCCCGGAGAAGGTATGGTTGTAGAGCGTGCGCAGGGTGTGCTGCACGTTGCTGTAGTCGCGCACGTCGCGCGACGTGGGGACCAGATAGTCGCTCTTGTCGTACTGGTCGAAGGCATAGGAGAGTTCCAGATCATCGGACGGCGTAATGGCCCAGTTGCCCTTCAATCCACCCGAGAAGCTTCGGTAGCGGTCCCTGATACTCTCCGATGCGTCGCGCTCGCGAAAGAAGTACCCAGCCCGTGCGGTCAGTTTCAATTCGTCGGAGGCCGTGAATACGAGCCGTTCCTTGACATTGAGCGACGAATTGCCGTAGATGGTGCTGTAATCGCCGACCTCGGCGTTGTTGGTTCCTTTCGACAAATCGATGGCATCGATCGAGGTATACTGCACGTTGGTCATCGAGTTGAACCGGCCCTGATTGAACCCGACCGAGCCGCCGTAACGTTGCTCGTTGTGGGCGCCGTAGCGGCCGTTCAGGTTGACCGACCACGGCTCCCGGGATTCACGGCTGATGATGTTCACCACACCTCCGATGGCATTCGACCCGTAGAGCGACGAAGCGGCCCCCTTGACGATCTCAATGCGCCCGACGTTATCCATGTTCAGACGACTGTAGTCGACATTGTCGAGCGTTTCGCCCGCCAGCCGCTCACCGTCGACAAGAAACAGTACCGAATTGCCGCCGAATCCCGACATGTTGAGCGACACCTGCTGGTTCATCGAATAGGAGAATTCGATGCCTGGCAACTCGCTTTGCAGCAGATCCCCAATATGGGTGGCATCGACCTGTTTGATGTCGGCTTCGGAGATGACACGGGTGACAATCGGAACATCCTTCAACAATTTCGGGGTGCGTGTGGCCGTCACCACCACCTGATCCATCATCGTGGAGCGCTCTGCGAGCTGGAAATTCAATGTGCCGGACTGAGCGACAACGACCTTTTTGCTCGCCGATTCGTACCCGACAAACGAGGCATAAAGCGTATACGTATCCTTGCCCGGAAGTGCAATTTCATAACGCCCCTCCGTGTCGGCAACGGCACCGAGCGACGGCAGTTCCTTTACGGTAACGGCCGCTCCGACGAGCGGTTGCCCCGTAACGTCCGTAACGGTGCCGGATATTTTGTATTGAGCCTGAGTTTGTAGTGCAAACAGAATCCCGAAAAGGAAGAATACAAGTTGTTTTATCATCATTCGACGGGATAGAGGTAGTCAATGGTCATATAGCCCTTTATGGCCGCATCGTTCATGAAGTTCACGAGGCGCAGGGCCGCACAGGTGCCGTCGTTCAGACGGAGCAGGTAGATCTTTCCCGAAAGGGTGTATATGGGCGGCATGGTCGAGGTATCGACATCGAGCCACCGCGAAAGGCACGGGTTCCAGTAATCCTCGGCGTAAAGAATCACTCCGTCCATCATCTGCGACATGTCGACCGTAATGCGGTCGGTGGTCCATTCATCGGTCGTCCACTGCTCTTCGGAAACCGATCCTGGAGCGGGCAGAGCATCGAAAGACCCCGCCTGGCTTTCCCAAACGGTGCCGCCGTTGGTCTTCGTGTCATAGCGGTGCACGGCAAAATCCCACGTTTCGGGAGCTGCGGCACCCACCGGTGTCGTTGTCACCTGTTTGCCGTGCAAATCGACATAATGCCATTCGGTGTAATCCGTGGCATCGATATAGATCCGTCCCGTGCGGGCTCCTTCGTCGACAAGGATAAACCCGTATTCGTTGTCGGTCTCGGACGTGGGCATGTCATAAATACCCTCGAAGATGCCGTTGCAGGCCGGGAGCGACAACATCAGTGTCGCTCCCGACAGGAACAGCCCAGCCTGTTTGCAGTTCATGGCCAATCTCGCTTTTCCGTCGTGTTACTCTTCCGTGGCGGGAGCCGTTCCCGGCAGCAGCGTGACGGTCAGTCCGCCCATGACGGCCGGTACGTTGAATGCGATCGAGAAGTCGTCCTTGGCGGCGTTGGTCCGGCCGCTGAGCGTGAAGTCGTAGTTGCTTGTCGATTCACCCATTCCCATGGCCACGCTGCCGCTGCCCGTAAAGACGTACTCTTCGCCCTCTTTGGCCGCAGTGGCCGACTCGACGGTAAAGGTCCCCCACGTGGCTGATTCGAAGACGACCTTCAGGGTTCCGTCGCCGTTGGCCGTCAGCGTCACACTCTCGTTGTCGGTGTAGGTATTCTGGAAGTAGGAGCAGTCGGCATCCGTATAGCCTTCGTACGTGCCGGCCAGCAGCAGGTCGGCCGGAGCATCACCCGTCTGAAAGGTAAGGGTCATACCGCCCATGACGGCCGGAATCGAGAACTCCATCCGGGCATCGGTCTGTGACTTGATCTCGGCCGTGAAGGTGCAGTCATAGGCCGAGGTGCTGCCGCCCATTCCCATTTGGGTCTGCCCGCTGCCCGAGAGTGTGCAGAGGTCTCCGCTCACGCTCGCCTGCGCATCGGTGATGGTGAAGGCACCCCACGTGGCGGATGTAAACGATACGGAGGCGGTACCGTCCGTATTTTCTGTGATTACGACGGTCTCGTCCGCCGAGATCATGTTCTGGAAATAGCTGCAGCTGGCCAGCGTATAACCGTCGTAACTGCCTGCAAAATCGATCGTTTTCGGACCGTTTTCATCCTTGTCGCACGCCATCATAAAGGCTGCGGCGGATAGCATCATAAGTACGGATTGGATTTTCATATCATTTGAATTTTTGTTTCCGGATGCAAAATTACTCGGGCCGCAGGCCGTGGGCAATAACCCGATTTCAGTATTTTGCAGCGACTGGAGGGCTCTTTCTCACTATTTTTGAGTATTGTCTCCATATAAATAGGTGAGTAAATTTGCAGCAGCAAGCAAAAGGATTAAAAAGAAGCAGAATGAATAATTTAGCAGGCTATAAACCGACTGCCAGGATGCGTGATCTGGTCAATGACAACAGCGCATTGCTATTGGTAATGGGGCGCTTCGGCATATCGCTGGGTTTTGGAGACCAATCGATTAGGGAGGTGTGTCGGGTACACCATGTGGATGAAAACACATTTCTGGAGGTGGCCAATTTTGTTTCAGACAGAGAGTATCATTACGACTTGGTTTCTCTGCCGTCTCTGATCGGCTATTTGAAACAGGCACACGAATATTTTCTGGATTTCAACCTGCCCAATATCCGCCGTAAACTGATCGAATCGATCGATTATTCCGGGAGTAATGACATAGCGATGCTTATCGTGAAATTCTACGACGAATATGTAACAGAGGTTCGCAGACACATGGAGTATGAAAATGAAGTGGTCTTCACCTATGTCGAGCAACTGTCTCAGGGACTTCTGAATCGGAATTATACGATCTCGGAGTTTGCGGGCAAGCATACACCCATAGGGAATAAGCTCAAGGAGTTGAAAGATATTGTCATCCGTTATTACCCCGAAAGGAACAACTACCTGCTGAATGCCGTGCTGCTGGATATTATTCTGTGTGAACAGGACCTGACGTCACATTGCATGATTGAAGATAAGCTGTTTGTACCGGCAGTAAGGCATATAGAACTGCAGATAAAACAAAGCGGACAGGTCGCATATATCGACGAATCGGAAAATGAAACATCCGACAGAGATAAATTAGAGGTGCTCAGCGACAGGGAGAAAGATATTGTCGTATGCGTGACCAAAGGTATGAACAATAAGGAGATCGCCGATTATCTGTTTCTTTCAGTGCATACGGTGACAACTCATCGCCGCAACATATCCAATAAATTGCAGATCCATTCTACGGCAGGACTGATTATTTACGCCATAGCAAACAAACTGGTCAATATCGAAGATATACCCCAAAAGTAATGACGGCGGCATAGAGTTTCTATCACCAATCTTTCGGTTTAATTCTACGGTTGTACCGGCTTGACTGGATGTTTGGTTCTTCCGGAAAGTTTAACAACTATTGAAAAGACTGCATTTTACCGTTGTTCCGGTTTTACCGATATTTATTGCAAACCAACCACTCCACCACAGAGTGCAGTGGCATTTGAAAGTTGTTATAATGTTACATTGCATGTTCCTGTCGGGAGTGCAGAGACCTGTTCCACTGCCAGAGAATGGCGTTATTTTAAGAAAATTGTCGAGACTGATTTTTCGGAGTTGAATCTTTGAGCGGGGCATAGCGTTCGGGCGTACTGAACGGCCCGGCAGGCAACAGCAACGGGGGAACCGGATTCCGGTTCCCCCGTTGTCATATTCTTAACTCGGTGAGGCGCTCTTTCGATGCGAAGCCGCTCTTCACCGCTCTTCTCTTCTCTTCTCTTCTCTTCTCTTCTCTCTCCTCTCTCCTCTCTCCTCTCTCCTCTCTCTCTCTCTCGCCCCCCCCCTCCTCGCTATTTGTTGAGCAGCGAGGGTTCGTAGAGATAGCGTTTGATGCTGCGCTTGGGGGTTTTCTCAAACTCCGTGGGGTAGATCACGATGTCGGAGACGCGCTCGTAGGCGGCCAACTGGGCATTCAGTTCCTGGAGGTTCTTCTGCATGACCTGCGGGAGATCGGCCTTGTCGACCCCTTCGGCGTCGGCCAACTCGTAGTCCGGAACCACCAGGGCCTTGAGTTTTCCGTTTCCGGCATCGAGGACGAGCGATTCGAGGACGAGATACATGTTGTTCAACTTGTCCTCGATCTCCTCGGGGTAGATGTTCTGCCCGTTGCCCGAAAGGATCATGGTCTTCGAGCGTCCGCGGATGTAGAGCGTTCCGTCGGGGTCCATGGTTCCCATGTCGCCCGTATGGAGCCATCCGTCGGGGTCGAGGACCTTTTTCGTCGCCTTGTCGTTCTTGTAATACCCCTTCATGACGTGCTCGCCGCGGACGAGGATCTCCCCGGCGACATGCTCCGGATCGGGGGAGTCGATCTTCACTTCGAGCAACCCCTTGAGATAGCGGCCGCACGATGCCTGCTTGAACTCGTTGTCGGGGGCGAAACTGATCAGCGGGGCGCATTCGGTCATTCCGTAGCCGATGGTGATCGGGAAGTGGATCTTGCGCAGGAACGATTCGGTCTCCTGGTTCATCGGGGCGCCCCCGACGATGAAGATCGAGACGTTTCCGCCGAACGCATCCATGAGCTTCTTGCGGATGACGGAGTAGATGGCCGAATTGAGCAGGGGGATCTTCATGGCGATGGACATGGGGCCCTTTTCGAGCATGGGGAGGACCTGCTTGCGGTATACCTTTTCGAGGATCATCGGCACACAGCAGATGATCGTGGGCCTGACGACGGCCATGGCCTCGATGAGGATCTTGGGCGAGGGGATCCGTCCGAGGAGTGTGATGTGTCCTCCGACGGCTATCGGAGCGAGGAAGTCGAAGGCGCATCCGTAGGCATGGGCCAGGGGCAGGAACGAGAGGGTTCGGCCGCCGCGCTGGAAGTAGAGTTGCCCGGTCTGGGTATTGAGCGCCGACATGGCGAAGACGACGTTTCCGGTGAGGTTGTTCACCGTGAGCATCACGCCCTTGGAGTACCCGGTGGTTCCGGAGGTGTAGTTCAGCAGGATGACGCGGTCGTTGGGGACGTCGGGATACTTGATGTCGTTGACGCTGAATCCGCGGGGGTATTTCGTGCGGTAGTTTTTGAGGATGTCGCGCTGGAATTTGGTAAGAGCCTTTCCGTCGCGTTCGTAGATGGCGTGGAAATCGGTGAGCGAGAAGACGGCTTCGATCTGTCGGATCTGGTCCTCTTCGATGACATCCCAGAAGTTGTCTCCAAGGAAGAGCAGGCGGCTTTCGGAGTGGTTGATGATGTGGATGATGTCGGCGGGGGTGAAGTCCTGGAGGATCGGGACGATGACGGCACCGTAGGTGATCGTGGCCAGGTAGGTGATGCACCAGCGGGGGTTGTTGCGTCCGATCAGGGCGATTTTGTCGCCCTGTTTGATTCCGGCCTTCTTGAAGAGGAGATGGAGTTTGGCGATCTCCTTGGCCATTTCATAATAGGAGAAGGTTTCGTCTTTGAAGTAGTCGGTCAGGGCCGACATTTCGCGGTTTTCGCGGAAACTCTTCTCGTATATCTTCAGTAGATTTTCCTGTAACATGGGTAGATATTTCGAGTTGTTTTAGGAACAGATTCATTTTCGGGCGGAACAGGCCTGGCCTGGACTCGGTGCGCTCCTGAACGGATTCGGTGCGGTCCGGAGCGGGTCCGTTCCCCGGACTGCCGTTTCGGACATCGGAAGCCGGGCCGGAACGGGCCTATTTCGAGGCCTTTCCGGCCTTTTTTGGGGGTGTTTTTCCGGATCCCGGGTCCTTTTCCGGGGTCGGAGCCTTTTCGGATTCCACGGTTTTCCCCGCCGCAGGAGTGGATTCCTCGACTTTTTCTTCAGGGATCGCGGAATCCTTTTCCACGCCATCTTCCGGTCCCATCCCCGGGACCGTTATCTCCTCGGGGTCCTTGTCGGATTCGTCTACCGCGACCTTTCCGTCGACGATCTTCACGCGGTGTGGTTTCCAGACGTAGATTTTCGATTCGGTTCCGGCTTTGAGCCGTTCGATGTTCTTGCGGTGTGTGTAGATGAGCAGGATGGCGATAACGAACGAGAAGATGACGAACGGGATCGATCCGTTCACCTTGGGGGAGATGAGCGTGAAGACCGGGAAACAGCATCCTGCGATGATCGAGGCGAGGGAGACGTAATGGAAGATCATCAGGATGACGAGCCAGACCCCGAAGCAGAGCAGCGCCACGGGAGGGTAGATTCCCGTCACGGCCCCGACGAGCGTAGCGACGCCCTTGCCGCCGCGGAATCCCGCGAAGACGGGGAAAATGTGTCCGAGGACGGCGGCAAAAACGGCTCCGATCTTGAGGTTTATGAGGTCATTTGCGCCGATCAGGTCGTCGTACTGCATGAGTTCGATGATCGTGACGGCGACGAAGCCCTTGAGGAAGTCGAGGGCGAAGACCGGAGCCGCGGCCCGTCGTCCGAGGACGCGGAGCATGTTTGTCGTGCCGGCGTTTTTCGAGCCGTATTCGCGGATATCGATGCCGTAGTATTTCTTGCCGATCCACACGGCGCTCGGAATCGAGCCCAGCAGATAGGCGATGACAATCATGGTTGTGGCGGTATAAATGGTCAGGATCATACGTTTTTCGGTATCTCGTTGTTTATGCAAAAATAATAAAAAAAACCGGTTTCGGAAGCGGAAGCCGAAAAAAGCATCAGGATAGGCGTAAATCCGGAGAAATTCGTATCTTTGTACTCCAATATGAGAGAGGTATGAATACAAAGGCATTACTCGAACCGATGGGGTCGTGGGCGTGGTGGCGCTCGTGGTTTTTGATATTCTTCGGCTGCTCGGTCATGGGCGCGGGGTTCGTGTTGTTCGTCAATCCCTACAATTTCGTGCCGGGCGGGGTCTACGGTATGGGTATTGTGCTGCACAATCTTTTCCCGTCGATTCAGGTGGGAACCTTCGGCTACATGTTCGACATACCGCTGATGCTGATTGCGATGCTGGTTTTCGGCGGCGGATTCGGGACGCGGACGGTGCTGGCGGCGCTCTATACGCCGGGTTTCATGAACATTCTCACGCGGCTGGTCTACCCGACCCCCGAAGCGGTCGAGTTGCTGGACCCGTCGCAGCTGCTGGGCGGCCGTCTGGATCTTTCGAACGACCTGTTGCTGACGTGCGTCATCGGTGCGGTCGTGATCGGCGTGGGCCAGGGCATCGTCGTGCGTCAGCAGGCCACGACGGGCGGTACGGACATCGTGGGAATGTTGTTGCAGAAGTTTGCGGGGATCAAGTTCTCGACGGGTATTTTCCTGGCGGACGGATTCGTGGTGCTGTCGGGCCTTGCGGTGATCGGCTTCGGTCTCGGCACGGGCGAGGCGGCTTCGAACGGGTGGATGCTGACGCTCTATTCGCTCATTACGATCTACATTTCGTCGCGCGTGGTGGCCTACCTGCTCGACGGAGCGTCGTACGACAAGCTGCTGTTCATCATCAGCGACCATCACGAGGAGATCAAGCGCTTTATCATCGAGGATATGGAGCGGGGTGCCACCTACCTGAAAGGCAAGGGGATGTTCACCGACCGGGACAAGGATGTGATCTTCCTGGTGATCAGCCGCAAGGAGGTTCATCTGGTCCAGAACCGCATTCGGGAGATCGATCCGCGGGCGTTCGTGGTGGTAACCGACGCCTACGAGACCTTCGGCGAGGGCTTCAAGCAGTTCCCGGACAAGAACCAGATCCAGGCCGAATAGCGGGCTGCGGGGAGGGGCCGGACGGGTTTTTGCGCTTCGGCCGCCGGGGAAAAAGATGGAAAAACGATGGAAATAAATACGAATACACTGCGTCCCCTGCAGGGGGACGGAAAAAAACTCTTTATCGAGACCTACGGCTGCCAGATGAATGTCGGCGATACGGAGATCGTGGTCTCGCTGATGCAGCAGGAGGGATACGTCTATACGGAGCGGATCGACGAGGCGGACATCATCCTGATCAATACGTGCTCGATCCGCGACAATGCCGAACAGCGCATCTGGGGCCGCCTGGCCGAGATGAGGGGCCTTCGCCGCCGACACCCGGGTCTGATTGTGGGAATCCTGGGCTGCATGGCCGAACGGCTGCGCGAGAAACTGCTCGAAGGACCTTCGGGGGTGGATGTCGTGGCGGGTCCGGATGCCTATCGGGACCTTCCGCGCCTGGTTCGCGAGGCCGAGGCGGGCGGCAAGGGGGTGAACGTCCTCCTCTCGACGGAGGAGACCTACGCCGAGGTGGCTCCCGTGCGCCTGGACCGCAACGGCGTGAGCGCCTTTGTGGCGATCATGCGGGGCTGCAACAACTTCTGCTCCTACTGCGTGGTTCCCTACACGCGGGGCCGCGAGCGGAGCCGCGAGGCCTCGACGATCGTTGCCGAGGCGCAGAGCCTCTTCGACAACGGCTACCGGGAGGTGACGCTCCTGGGCCAGAACGTCAACTCCTACCGCACGGGGGACGTCGACTTTCCGGAGCTGCTGCGGCGCGTAGCGTCGATTTCGCCGCTGCTGCGCGTTCGTTTCGCCACGTCGCACCCCAAGGATATGAGCGACCGCTTGCTCGAAACGATGGCTTCGATGCCGAACATCTGCCGGTCGATCCACCTCCCGGCACAGTCGGGCTCGACGGCGATGCTCGAACGCATGAACCGCAAATATACGCGCGAATGGTACCTCGACCGCATTGCCGCCATCCGGCGCTACTTGCCGGATTGCTCGATCACCACGGACCTCATTGCGGGCTTCTCGGGCGAGACCGAAGCGGATCACCGCGAGACGTTGTCGCTGATGCGCGAGGTGGGTTACGACTTCGCCTACATGTTCAAGTATTCGGAACGTCCGGGAACTTTTGCGCAGAAACACCTTGGCGACGACGTGCCCGAGGAGGTGAAGTCGCGGCGCCTGCAGGAGATCATCGCGCTGCAGAACGAACTGGGCCTGGCAAGCTACCGCCGCGACGTGGGCCGGGAGTTCGAGGTACTGGTCGAGGGTGCGTCGAAGCGCAACCCGAACCAGTTGTCGGGCCGGACGTCGCAGAACAAGGTGGTGGTCTTCGACCGGGGCGGCCATCGCGCGGGCGAATACGTGCGGGTGCGCATTACGGGCTGCACGGCGGCGACGCTCTTCGGCGAGGCCATGTGAGAATGACTGGAAAATATAAAAAACACGAAAATCGATGCGTTTTGACGAACTGGACCTGGAGGATGAGATCCTCGACGGTCTCGAAGATATGAATTTTTACGAAATGACGCCCGTTCAGGAGCACACCATCCCGGTGATCCTCGAAGGGCGCGACCTGATCGGCTGTGCGCAGACCGGTACGGGCAAGACGGCGGCCTATACGCTTCCGCTGCTGAACCGGCTGCTGCTGGAGGGCAACGAGGAGAATGTGGTGAAGTCGCTGATCATCGTTCCGACGCGCGAGCTGGCGCTGCAGATCGACCAGCAGTTCCAGGGTTTTTCGTATTATGCTCCGATCTCGACGACGGTGGTCTACGGGGGCGGCGACGGCAAGGGCTGGGACCTGCAGAAGAACGGGATGCTGAACGGTTCGGACGTGGTGATCGCCACGCCGGGCCGGATGATTTCGCACCTGCAGAACAGCCACGTAGACCTTTCTCACGTGGAGTGCCTGATTCTCGACGAGGCGGACCGGATGTTGGACATGGGTTTCAGCGACGACATCATGAAGATCATCTCCTATCTGCCCCGGGAGCGTCAGACGATCATGTTTTCGGCGACGCTTCCGCCGAAGATCCGCGAGTTGGCGAAGACGATCCTGCGGAATCCTGCGGAGGTGAACATCGCGATTTCGAAACCCAACGAGGCGATCGACCAGTCGGCCTACGTCTGCTATGAAAGCCAGAAACTGGGAATTATCCGGGAGCTGTTCGCCGAACCTGCGGAGTCGAAGACGATCATCTTCTCGTCGTCGAAGCTGAAGGTCAAGGAGCTGGCGCATACGCTCAAGCGGATGAAACTCGACGTGGCAGCGATGCATTCGGACCTCGACCAGTCGCAGCGTGAGGAGGTGATGCTGAATTTCAAGAATAACAAGGTGAAGATCCTCGTGGCGACGGACATCGTGGCGCGGGGAATCGACATCGAGGATATAGGCCTGGTGATCAACTACGACGTTCCGCACGATCCGGAGGATTACATCCACCGCATCGGCCGCACGGCGCGTGCTGCGGCGACGGGCAGCGCCATTACGTTTGTCAACGAGGAGGAGCAGGGCAAGTTCCACCAGATTGAGAAGTTCATCGAGCGGGAGATCCGCAAGGCGGAGCTTCCGGCGAGTGTGGGCGAGGGCCCGAAATACGAGCCGGAGGAGGGCCGCAAGCGGGGCGGACGCGGAGGCCGGGGCCGGAGCCGCAGCAAGGGCGGCGACGGTCGCGGACATGGCCGCGGACGGCGGGATCGCCTGCGTGACAAGCCGCGCGGCGGGTCTTCGTCGCGCGAAAGAGAGCCGGGAGGCGATGCTCCGCGCGGGAGTGCCGGGACCTCCGGGGCTTCCGTGCCGCAATCGGCCGGAGCGGCATCTTCTGGAAATTCAGGGGTTTCGGCACCGACCGCACCGGCCGCACCGGCCGTTTCGGGCGCAGCAGCCCCGGAGGGGGATAAGCCTCGCAAGCGCCGCCACCGCGGAGGCCGTCATCGTCGTCGCGGAAAGGGGTCTCCGGAGGGCGGCAATGCTTCGGGGCGTGTCGAGGCGAATCCGTCGGACGGCGAATAACCGAAACAGCACGACAACCTATGGAAAATCACGCTTCAGCCGCATTTGCGGACTCGAAACCTCACTACGAACTGCTGGACGGCCTGCGCGGCGTGGCGGCGCTGGTCGTGATCTGGTACCACGTTTTCGAGGGCTTTGCGACGAGTCCCGTGGACCAACGTTTCAATCATGGTTATCTGGCCGTTGATTTCTTCTTTATCCTTTCGGGCTTTGTCGTCGGGTACGCCTACGATGACCGCTGGAAGCGTCGCGCACTCACGCTGACGGACTTCATCAAGCGCCGTTTGATCCGTCTGCACCCGATGGTGGTGCTGGGCGCGGTGCTGGGTGCGGTGACCTTCTGCCTGCAGGGCAGTGTGCAGTGGGACGGCACGCCGGTGTCCTTTTCGTCGGTGCTGCTGGCGCTGTTGTTGGGGCTTTTCCTGATTCCGGCGTTGCCCGGTTCGGCTCCCGAGGTGCGTGGCAACGGCGAGATGTACCCGCTCAACGGTCCCACGTGGTCGTTGTTCTTCGAATACATCGGCAATTTGTGTTATGCACTCTTTCTGCGCCGTCTTCCGACGCGCTGGCTGGCGGGTTTCGTCACGCTGACGGGTGCGGGTCTGGCAGCTTTTGCGGTGGGCAACGGCTCGGGATACGGGCATCTCGGTGTGGGGTGGTCGCTGGCGGACCATAATCTCGTCGGAGGTTCCCTGCGTCTGCTGTTTGCCTTTCCGATGGGTTTGCTGCTGTCTCGGGTTTTCAGGCCCGTGGCCGTTCGGGGAGCCTTCTGGATCTGCAGCCTGGCAATCGTCGGGCTGCTCAGCGTTCCCTACGTCGGAGATGGTACGGTTCCGTGGATGAACGGCCTTTACGATACGGTGTGCGTCCTTGTGCTTTTCCCGCTGCTGGTCTGGCTCGGGGCTTCGGGACGGGCCACCGACCGGAAGACATCCGGTATCTGCAAATTCCTGGGAGATATCTCCTATCCGGTTTATGTGATACATTATCCCTTCATGTATCTCTTTTATGCCTGGCTGTGGCGCGGGGATGCAATTCCCTTCGCAGAGGCCTGGCCGGTAGCTGCGGGTTTGTTTGTCGGGTCGATCCTGCTGGCCTGGATGGTATTGAAAGTCTATGATGAGCCGGTTCGCCGGTGGTTGACGCGGCGTTTCCTGCAGAGGAGGTAACCGGACCCGTTGAAATGTAAAAGGCTGCTCTTTCTTCGGAGCGGCCCTTTTTTTGGAATGGAAAATTGAAAATGGAAAATTGAAAATTCCGTCGCCGTCATTTCCCGCCCGGCTAAGAGCCGGGTTCTATAGGCGATGGATTGTCCGAAAGGATCGGAAGCAAATCACCGCTTCCGACCGTCGAGGCGCGGGACTGGATCGGAAATCCTTCAAAAGTTCCTTCGCCCACAAATCGGGCTTCTTAAGCCCGTCGGTTTTTGCGGCGCTTTTTGCCGACCCCAAAAGCGCCTCTTTAAGAAAGGGGTTTTGTGGGCTGCTGAGCCTGTGAATGGTTTCCGAAGCGTGAATCCGCATACGACGGTCGACGCGCGGAACCGGATCGGAAACCCCGTGAGGTTCAGCAGCCACTAAAACCAGTTTAAAAAACCGGTCATTCCCCGCTTGACGGGGAATCCATCATTGCACAAGAACTGGATTCCCGCTTTCGCGGGAATGACGAGGGCGGGAGCGGTCGACGCGCGAAACCGAATCCGAACCATTCGGCATCCCTCCGCCCATAGAACCCGGCTCTTAGCCGGGCGGGGAATGACGGAAAGGGAGAGTTGGGAATTGGAAATTGAAAATGGAGAATGGAGAATGGAAAATTAAGGAAATTGGCGCACCGAAGGCTTCGACTTTCCACGATCGGAAAGGGCTTCCCCATAAAGCCCCCTCCGCGGAGGGGGTTTGGGGGAGGGTAGATTTGAATACGCGGCCACGGGCCGCGAGCAACGGCGGTTGCCAGCACTCCAACGCTCTTCGGGCTTTTGTTTGCCGAACTTTGCCCGGCGGCGGCCCCTCCCTTCTCAAAGGGGGATTTAGGGGGATTGTCTGGCGGGGATTTTTCGGGGTTTGCACCCTTCCGGGCAGCACGTCTGTCCCTTACTTCTGCCTGAAGTAGATCTGCATCGGGACCCCTGAAAAATCCCAGTGGTCGCGGATATTGTTTTCGAGGAAGCGCCGATAGGGTTCCTTGATGTACTGGGGCAGATTGACGAAGAAGGCAAACTGCGGCGTGGGTGTCGGCAACTGCGTGACGTACTTGATTTTGATGTACTTGCCCTTGGTTGCGGGGGGCGGGTAGTTCTCGATCAGGGGCAGCAGGAAGTCGTTCAGTTCGGAGGTGGCGATGCGGCGCTTGCGCGACTGGTAGACCCGGATGGCAGTCTGGAGCACGTCGAGGATGCGCTGCTTGTTGAGTACCGAGGTGAAGATGATCGGAATGTCGTTGAACGGCGCGAGTCTCTTCTTGAGGAATTCGGTCCACTCCTTCATCGTATTGTTGTCCTTTTCGATGAGGTCCCACTTGTTGACGACGATCACACATCCCTTTCGGTTGCGGACAATGAGGTTGTGGATATTCAGGTCCTGGGCTTCGAGTCCCTGCTGAGCGTCGAGCATCAGGATGCAGACGTCGGAGTTCTCGATGGCGCGGATCGACCGCATTACGGAGTAGAATTCGAGGTCCTCCATGGTTTTGCCCTTTTTGCGCATACCTGCGGTGTCCACGAGGTAGAAATCCATGCCGAATTTGTTGTATCGGGTGTGGATGGAGTCGCGGGTTGTTCCGGCAATGGAGGTTACGATGTTGCGTTCCTGACCGAGCAGGGCGTTCGTGAGGGATGATTTTCCGACATTGGGGCGTCCCACGATGGTGATATGGGGCAGGTTTTCGTCCTCTTCGGAGGCGGCGTCTGCGGGAAGAGCCGCGAGGATGGCATCCATGAGGTCCCCGGTTCCGCTTCCGGACATCGAGCTGATGCAGTAGGGGTCCCCGAGCCCGAGGGCATAGAATTCGTGTGAACTGAATATCAGGTCGTTGGTGTCGACCTTGTTGCAGACGAGAATCACCTTCTTGGAGGTTCGGCGGAGGATGTCAGCCATGAGCATGTCGAGGTCTGTGATTCCGGTGCGGACCTCGACGAGGAAGAGGATCACGTCGGCCTCGTCGATGGCCAGGAGGACCTGGCGGCGGATCTCGTCTTCGAAAATATCCTCCGAGTTGACGGTGTATCCTCCGGTGTCGATTACGGAGAATTCGCGGCCGTTCCAGTCGGTTTTTCCGTAATGGCGGTCTCGGGTCGTACCGGCCGTCGCATCGACGATGGCCTTTCGTTCACCGACGAGGCGGTTGAAGAGGGTGCTTTTTCCGACGTTGGGGCGTCCGACGATTGCTACGAGGCTCATGATCTTGTCCGTTCTTTGTTGCTTTTGGAGTGCAAAGATAGCGCAAATCCGTGAGGGTAAAAAATTTTTCGTGAAAATTACCCGGTTACGCCGCTTCCACCGGTTCCTGCCGGGGCCTGCTGGGGCCTGCCGCCCCCCCCCTCTCAAGAAAACTATATGTTGGCCCGAATGTATCGGCTTTCGGTGTCGCCGGCCTGTACGGGATAGAGCAGGATGGCACTGTACCCGGCGAAGAGGTGCTCCAGCAGGGACGGGATCCGGCTCATGGAGGGGTGGTAGGAGACCCGGTCGCGGCGGCTCATGACAAACCAGAGGCAGTCGTCGTCGCGCAGGTCGTGTTCGAGCGAGGGGATGTCGTCCCACTGGCTGAAGGGCACGAAGTCGATGTTTGCGGGTCGTTTCCGTCCCTTAGGGCGGAGGTATTCGAGGGTGGATTCGGGAGCCAGGAGCGCGATTTTGGCGCCGGAATTTTCGGCGAGGAGTCGGATCCTCCGCATCCACAACTGGAACCCGGCCTCCTGCTCGGCCTTTTCGGGAACGACGATCAGATGGCGTTTGATCGTGTTGATGGGCTGTACGGGCCGGTAGAGGAAGGTCGTGACGTTGCTCTGGGTGAGGATGTCCACGGCCATTTTCCCGATTGCGGGGCTGGGAGGTCCCGGGATTCCGGGAATGCCGGGGAGTGCCGGGACGACCGGGGCCGTGAGGTGCATTCCCATGACGATGTCGGTGATGCTTCGTTCCCGAGCGACGCTGACGATGGCGTTGGCGATGTTCACGTCATAGCGGAGCAGTTCCTGGAGGTATATGTCGGCGGCGGCCGCGGCTTTGGCTGCGGCATCGAGGACCTTGCGGGCCTGTTTTTCGACATAGGGGTCGTCGGCCTTGTTGTCGATGGCGTGCAGGGCATAGAGTCCGTTGGGTACTCCGGCCCGTTTGAGCATCGCACTCAGCCCGACGAGTTCGTCCGCCGATTCCTCGTGGGCCACGGGGATGAGGATATGGTCCTCCTGTCTGGGGGTTTTCGCCTCGGGGGTCCGGTTCTGTTTCACGGCGATGTTGTGGGCCCCGCGCTGCGTGGCGAAGGTCGAGACGGTGCAGGTGGCCAGGATCATCAGAATCGTTCCGTTGAGGACGCTTTCGTTGAGCAGCCGGATGGGCTCCCCTTCGGGGGTGTACCCGAGGATGACGTTGTAGCCGACCATTACGGCGGCGAGCGTTGCGGCGACGTGAGCTGAGCTGAGTCCGAAGATGACGGTTCGCTGGTCGGGGGACAGGCGGAACGACTTCTGGGTGAGCCATGCGGCGATGTACTTCGCGGCGGTGATCAGGACGATCATGACGGCCGCGACCTCGATGCTTTCCCAGTCGCGGAAGAAGGCGCGGTAGTCGATGAGCATTCCGACGCCGATCAGGAAGAAGGGGATGAATATGGCGTTTCCGACGAACTCGATGCGGTTCATCAGGGGCGATGTCCTGGGGATGAGCGGGTTGAGAGCTATGCCGGTGAGGAATGCCCCGATGATGGGTTCGAGGCCTGCGAGCTGGGCGAGGAACGCCCCGAGGAATACCATGGCCAGGACGAAGATGTACTGCGAGATGTTGTCGCTGACCTGTTTGAAGAACCAGTGAGCCAGCAGGGGGAAGAGTACGACGATGATGGCGATGCAGAGGGCTACGGAGCCGGTGAGCCGCCACCAGAACATGTCGTCGACGTTTCCGGTCGCCATTCCGACGATGACCGTCAGCAGGAGCAGGGCGAGTGTATCGGTGATGACCGTACCGCCGACGGCGATTGTGACGGCTTTGTCTCGTGCGATTCCGAGTTTGCTGACGATGGGGTATGCGATGAGGGTCTGGGATGCGAAGAGCCCTGCGAGGAGGATCGAGGAGTAGATCGAGAATCCGAGGACGTAGTATCCGGCAAGGATACCGAGGGCGAGGGGAACGCAGAAGGTGTAGAGACCGAATACAAGGCTTCTCCAGGCGTTGTGCCGGAAGTCGGACATGTCCATGTCGAGCCCCGACAGGAACATGATGTATAGGAGACCGGCGGTACCTGACAGGATGATGCTGCTGTCGCGCAGGACGAGGTTGAATCCGTGGGGCCCGATCAACGCGCCGGCGATGATGAGCCCCAGGAGGTAGGGGATCTTGAGTTTGTTCAGCAGCAGGGGGGCCGCGAGGATGATGACCAGAATCAGGAGGAACTTGAGAATCGGGTCTTCGAGCGGCAGAGTCAGGGAGATATGCGAAAACGACAGGAGCATGGATCCGGGCGCGGTTTTAAACAGTCTTGAAATTGAGAGGGTCGGGGCCGCATCCGGTGGAATCCGGAGTTGGCCGGACCGATCCTATCTTTACAAATATAGGAAAAATCGCCTTTATAAACAAGCGGTGGCGACTGTTTTCTTGCATTTGGCGGGGGCCTGATCCGGGGTCGGGCCTCTTTTTTCGAGGGCTTTCGGACATAGGGTGAGCGAGTTCCGGGTGGTTGTTGTGCGGAGACCGGGTGTCGGAATTTTCGTCGCAGGAGGAGTGTTGTGCGAAATAATCTTCTCCGGGGCTGCGTTTTTTTCGGAAAAAAACGTAACTTTGAAAAATCGGAATACGTAAACGACAACGGATGAATCGGACAGAGAGAGGGGGAAAACTGCTTGGACCCGTACTGGCGGGTTTTTTCATCATGGGATTCTGCGATCTGGTAGCCCCGATTACGGGACGGATCGGCGATGAATTCCCCGTCGGACAACAGGGAGCGGTGAGCTTTCTCCCGACCATGGTCTTTTTGTGGTTTCTGGTGCTTTCAACGCCGGTGGCCGCGCTGATGAACCGCTGGGGCCGAAAGGCTACCGCCCTCGTGGGGTACGGCTTCACCATAGCGGGAATGCTGGTCCCCTATGCGGCGGGTGCGGGTTGTTTCCTGGTGTGGTATTTCGTCGGTTTCGGTCTGCTGGGCATCGGCAATACGTTCGTACAGGTGGCGGTGAACCCCCTGCTGGCAACGATCGTTCCCGGAGAACGGATGACGAGCTACCTGACCGTGGGCCAGATCTTCCGCAACACGTCGTTGCTGCTGCTGGCGCCGCTCGTGACGGGACTCGTGGCCTGGACGGGATCCTGGCGTCTGCTGCTTCCGATCTATGCGGGCCTGACCGTCCTGGGGGGCGTGTGGCTCCAGATGACCGCCATCCCCGAACCGCCCCGCCGCGCTCATACGGCGGGATTCGTGGCGTGTTTCCGTCTGCTGAAGAATCCCCGGGTTCTGATCTCGACCGCAGGCGTGGCGTGCTTCATCGCCGGAGACGTGGGAATCGGCTTCCTTTCGGTGCGGCTGATCGATGCCCCGTCGTCGATCCTCACCACGACGGGTTTCTACGCCTGCCGCATCGTCGGAACACTGGTCGGAGCGTGGCTGCTGACGCGCTACTCCGACGTGAAATACCTGGCATGGAACATGGCCGGGGCCTTGCTGCTGGCCCTGGCGCTGGTCTTCGTGCGGAACGAAGCGGCAATCTATACGGCAATCGGTCTGTTGGGATTCGGCATGGCGTGCGTCTTCGCCACGTTCTATGCCGTGGCGACAAAGGCCGTTCCGGAACAGGCCAACGAGGTGGCGGGACTGATGATTCTGGCCATCTCCGCCGGAGCCGTATCGGGTCCGGTCTGCGGGGCGGTGATCCGTGCGACGGGAGATCCGCACATGGGAATGCTCTTCGTGGCGGTGTGCCTGGGCTACATGCTCTGGGCGGCACTCCGGCTGCAACGAAAATGAATATAAAAAAGACGTATATGCGTAAACTCGGTCTGACTCTTTTGCTGGTGTGCGCCGCCTGGGGCGCCTCGGCGCAACGTCCCCGCACGATGGTGGAGTGGGGCGTCATCGGGGGTATCAACGTCCCCGACTACACGACGAACATGGATGCCACGGACATCCGCAACAAGATGGGCTGGCAGGCCGGCATCGTCACGGCCGTGAAATTCGGGGCCGTTGCCGTGGAGCCGCAAATCCTTTACGTGCGCCAGGGTCTCCGCATCCGCCCGGAAGGGGGTGAGGAGCTGAACCTCAAATCGAACTCGATCGACGTCCCGGTGCTGGCGTCGCTCCGGCTGCTCAATCCGCTGCGGATCTATGCGGGCCCGGTCTTCACGGTGATGAACGACTGCAAGCAGAAGTCGGGCGGGGACCTGCTGGATTTCGGCAGGATCCGTCCGTCGCTCTCCTATACGGTGGGTGCGGGCGTGGTGCTGCTGCGCCATCTCCTGATCGACGTGCGTTACAACGGCCAGTTCCGGAGCAAGCACGACGTGGTGCTTCCCGACGGCCGCCAACTCGACAAACTCCGCACCTATAATGTGGCGCTGAGCGTCGGCTATATCTTCTGAGGAGCCTATGACGGAGACAGTCGGAAAGGAGATTCTCATCGAAGGGGTTGATCCCCGGGAGCTGTACGGCCCTCAGGAAGCCTACCTGGATCAGATCAAGTCGCTGCACCCGGCGTTGAAGATCGTGGCGCGGGGTTCGTCGCTGAAGGTGCTGGGTCCGGAGGCGGAGACGCTTCGCTTTGCCAAACGGATCGACTCGCTGGTGGCCTACTACCTCAAGTACGGACACATCTCGTCGCAGGTCATCGACCAGTGCTTTTCGGGTGCGGCATTGCAGGAGGAGGGCCCCGTGGATCAGGACGTGATCGTCTACGGCAACAACGGCAACATCGTGCGGGCCCGGACGGTGAACCAGCAGCGGCTCGTCAAGTTGTATGACAAGGACGACCTGTTGTTCGCCGTAGGGCCGGCGGGCTCGGGCAAGACCTATACGGCCATTGCGCTGGCGGTTCGTGCGCTGAAGGAGCGGCAGGTGCGGCGGATCATCCTCACGCGCCCGGCCGTGGAGGCGGGCGAGAAGCTGGGTTTCCTGCCCGGGGACATGAAGGAGAAGCTGGACCCCTACCTGCAGCCGCTGTACGACGCGCTGAACGACATGATCCCGCCCCTGAAGTTGCAGAAGTACCTGGAGGAGGGCACGGTGCAGATCGCGCCGCTGGCCTACATGCGGGGCCGGACTTTGGACAACGCCTTCGTGATCCTGGACGAGGCGCAGAATACGACGCTGTCGCAGATCAAGATGTTCCTCACGCGCATGGGGCGCAATGCGCGCTTCATCGTCACGGGCGACGTGACGCAGGTGGACCTTCCGAAGAAGTCGGACAGCGGGCTGGTGCGCGCGATGGAGATCCTGCGCGGTGTCGACGGGATCGGGATCGTGGAGTTCGACCGCCGGGACATCGTGCGGCATCCGCTGGTGAAATATATTGTCGAGGCCTTCGACCGCCGGGCAGGCGGTGAGTCCTCGGAAGATCATGAAACGTCAAATTCAAAAAACGGATAGAGAGTTATGGATCGCAATCTGACGGCCCTGAAGCCGACGCTTGTATGGAAACACTTTGCGGAGATCGTCCGCATACCGCGCCCCTCGTCGCACGAGGAGCAGATCCGCCGTTACGTACTCGATACGGCGCATAAACTGGGTCTCGAAGCCCGCGAGGACGAGGCGCACAACATCTACGTGCGCAAGCCCGCGACGCCGGGGATGGAGAACCGCAAGGGGGTGATCCTGCAGGCGCACCTGGACATGGTTCCGCAGAAGAACAACGACAAGGAGTTCGACTTTGAGAAGGACCCGATCGACGCCTACATCGATGGCGAATGGGTAACGGCCGACGGCACGACGCTGGGGGCCGACAACGGCATCGGCGTGGCTTCGATCCTGGCGGTGCTGGAGGACGGCACGCTGCAGCACGGGCCGCTGGAGGCGCTCTTCACGGCCACGGAGGAGACCGGCATGGACGGAGCCTTCGGTCTGAAGGGCGGCCTGCTGCAGGGTGACATCCTGCTGAATCTCGACTCCGAGACCGAAGGCGAACTCTACGTCGGGTGTGCCGGAGGCCTCGACGCCAACATCCTCTTCGACTATGCCGGAGTGCCGACCCCGACGGAGGGCTATTCGGCCGTGAAGGTGACGGTCAAGGGGCTCAAGGGCGGTCACTCGGGCATCCAGATCATCTGCCAGCGCGCCAATGCCAACAAGGTGCTGTTCCGCTTCCTGAATGCGGCGCCGTGCGAGGTGCTGTTGGCATCGGTCGACGGCGGCGGGCTGCGCAACGCCATTCCGCGGGAGGCCGAAGCCACGGTGCTGGTTCCGACCGAGGAATTGGGCACCTTCACCGAGGCACTGGCGGCCTACAAGAAGGTCATCGTGGCGGAGTATGCGGGGATCGAGGATTCGATCGAACTGTTCGCCGAGCCGTGCGAGCGTCCGGCGGAGATGCTTCCGCGCGAGACCGCCGCAGCGCTGATCCGGGCCGTGACGGCCTGTCCCGACGGGGTGCAGAAGATGTCGATGGCCATGTCGGGGCTGGTCCAGACCTCGACGAACCTGGCGCGTGTGGTTTCGGACGGCCGTACGGTGAAACTGCAGTGCCTGCTGCGGAGTTCGGTAGGAAGCGAGAAATGGGCTCTGGGCGAGGCGATTGCGGCGCTCTTCGCGCTGGCGGGCGCCCAAACCGAACTGACGGGCGCCTACGACGGCTGGAATCCGAACATGTCATCCCCGATTCTGAAGGCCATGACGGCCTCCTACGAGCGCCTCTTCGGCCGGAAACCGGCCGTTACGGCAATCCATGCCGGTCTGGAGTGCGGCATCATCGGCAGCAACTACCCGGGCCTGGACATGATTTCGTTCGGCCCGACGATCTGCTACCCGCACTCGCCGGACGAGAAGGTGGAGATCGCCTCGGTGGGGAAGTTCTACGACTTCCTGACGGACACGCTGCGGCACATTCCCGAAAAGTAGCCGGATCGTGTCCGCTCTGTCCGAAAAATGGTTTGTGATCGTGAATCCCGTGGCCGGGGGCGGCCGCGGGCTGGATCACTTTCCGCAGATTTCGCGCCTGCTGCGCGAAGCGCACATCGTGTGCGAGCCGGTCTTCACGGAGCACAAGTTCCACGCCACGGAGCTGACCGTGACGGCTGTTCGAGAGGGTTACCGGCGGATTATCGTCGTCGGGGGCGACGGCACGCTGCACGAGGTGGTCAACGGCCTCTTCATCCAGCAGACGGTCCGGCCCGACGAGGTGTTGCTGGCCGTGGTGGCCGTGGGTACGGGGAACGACTGGGTGCGGACGTTCGGGATTTCGAGCCGCTACCAGGATGCCGTGAAGGCGATTGCCGCGGGGTGTTCGTTCCTGCAGGACGTCGGGGTGGTCTCCTACGAGGAGTCGCACTACCGCCAGAGCCGCTACATGGCCAACGTGGCGGGCGTGGGTTTCGACGCGCATGTCGTGCGCAAGCTCTCGCATCTGAAGAAAAAGGGGCACAAGAGCCGCTGGCGCTATACGTGGTGCGTGGTGAAGAACTTCTTCCGCTACAAGTCGACGGGCATCAAGGTGTGGGTCGACGGCCGGCTGGTCTACAACAACCTGCTGCTGTCGGTGGCCGTGGGCATCTGCAAGTTCAACGGCGGAGGTATGCAGCCGCTTCCGGCGGCGATTGCCGACGACGGAATCCTGGACCTTTCGCTGATCCGCCCGGTGCACTTCTGGCACCTGCTGTTCCGCTTCCACTACCTCTTCAACGGGGGGATCTACCGCATCCGCCACATCCTGCAGGAGCGTGGCAGCCGGATCCGGATCGAGTCGTCGCCGGAGGTTTCGTTAGAGGTCGACGGTGAGTCGCTGGGCCATACACCGCTGGAATTCTCGATCCTCCATCGGGCGATCCGCATTGTGGTGTCGCCCGATTTCCCGGGACTGAAAAGCCCGGCGCAGACGGCATAGCCTCCCGCAGGACGGTTTCGATGCACGCCGCCTCTCCGGCCCGGGAACCCGCGGGAGAGTCGCCGGCGCCCGGCATCCCGCCGGAACATACGCTTTCCCATGAAAAGATCCGACCCGAGGGTCGGATCTTTTTTTGTGTAAAAATCGCAAGTGTGTGCGCACACACTTGCGATTTTTGGAAAAAGAGGCTATCTTTGCGACAACGGCCCGAAAACGATGCGGCTTATGTACGACTCCGAAAACGCTCCCGAAAATTCCAATGCGCAATCCGGCACGCAGCCCGAGGCGCCGATGCCGGTCCGCCTGGTCGACATCGCCCGCATGGCGGGGGTTTCGACGGCGACGGTCGACCGGGTGATCCACAACCGGGGCAAGGTTTCGGCGGCGAATCTCGCGCGGATCAACGCCGTGCTGCGACGGGTCGACTATCGCCCGAATCTGATAGCCCGCACCCTTGCGTCGGGGCGTCAATATGTCATTGCTGTGGTGATGCCTCGCTTTGCGGCGGGGGAATACTGGGCCGATTTCGAAGCGGGGGTCGCGCAGGCCGAGGCCGAGGCGCGCCGATACAACGTTACGGTCCGGCGCTACTGTTTCGATCAGTATGACGGGGCGTCGTTCGAGGCGCTGTTGGCGACGCTGCGCGACGAATCCTTCGACGGCGCGGTTCTTGCGACGCTCTTCGCCGAGCGCGTGATCCCCTTCACTGCGGAGCTGGACGCCCGGGGCATCCCTTACGTCTTTGTCGATTCGGACCTCCCGGCCTGCAACCGCCTGGCCTATTGCGGCACGTCGTCATTCGACGCCGGGGCGGTGGCGGCCCGCCTGCTCTGCGAAGGGCTGGAGCCGGGGGCCGATCTGGTTGTGGGGAAGATCCTCCACCGGGGTGACGGCGGTTCGAACCAGTGCCGCGAGCGCGAGCGCGGCTTCCGGGACTACCTCGAACGTCACGATTTCCGCGGTGAGCTCTACGACGTGGCGTTGCGTCTCGACGACGAAGCCTGCAATGCCCGCCGTCTCGACGAACTCTTCGCGGTCCATCCCTCGATTGCCGGGGCCGTGACCTTCAATTCGACCTGCTACATCCTGGCGGGCTACCTTGCCGCACGTCCCGCACGCCGGGTGCGGCTGGTGGGCTACGACGTGATCGACCGCAACCGGCGGATGCTGGCCGACGGCGTGGTGACGGCCCTTGTGGCCCAGCGTCCGGAGGTGCAGGGTTACCGCGGGGTGATGTCGCTGTGCGGGTGGCTGGTCGAGGGGCGCCGCCCCGGGACGGTCGGGAACCTGCCGATCGACATCCTGCTGAAAGAGAACATACCGTATTATACCAACAATATTATCTGAACCAGCTATGAAAAATCTGTTTGACATCCGCGACCGCGTCGTCGTCGTGACGGGCGGAGCCGGTATTCTGGGCCGATCGATCTGCGCCTACCTGGCTGAACAGGGCGCCAGGGTCGTGGTATTGGACCGTGATGAGAAGTCGGGTGAGGAGCTCGTGGGCTCGATCCGTGCGAAGGGCGGCGAGGCGCTGTTTCTTGCGACCGACGTACTGAACCGCGAGGTGTTGGAGGCCAACCGCGACATGATCCTGAAGGCCTACGGCCATATCGACGTGCTGCTGAACGTTGCGGGCGGCAACATGGGCGGCGCAACGATCGCGCCGGACAAGTCGTTCCTCGACCTGGAGATCGAGGCCTTCCGGAAGGTCGTGGACCTGAACCTCTTCGGGACGGTGCTTCCGACGACGGTCTTCGGCGAGGCGATGACGGCCCGCAGGAAGGGTGTGATCGTGAATTTCTGCTCCGAGTCGGCGCTTCGTCCGCTGACCCGCGTGGTGGGCTACGGCGCCGCGAAGGCCGCCATCGGCAACTACACGAAGTACATGGCCGCCGAACTGGCCATGAAGTTCAGCCCCGAGATGCGCGTGAACGCCATCGTGCCGGGCTTCCTGCTGACGAACCAGAACCGCACGCTGCTGACCAACCCCGACGGCTCCTATACGGACCGGGCGCGGACGATCATTGCCCACACGCCTGCGGGACGCTTTGCCGAGCCCGAGGAGATGCTGGGCACGATCCACTACCTGATCAGCGACGCCTCGTCGTTCGTGACCGGGGCGCTGGCCGTTGTCGACGGCGGTTTCGACGCTTTTTCGATCTAAACAGCAACCGGCGGAGCGTCCGGCCGTTGTTCCGTTGCGGGGTTTGCGCTCCGGACAGCGCACGGCGGGTCTCCGCGAAAAACGCACATACACTATGTATCTTTGCAAACAGTCGTGGCGGTGGTACGGTCCGAACGACCCCGTCAGCCTGCAGGACATCCGTCAGGCGGGAGCTACCGATATTGTGAACGCCCTGCACCACATTCCCAACGGCGAGGTATGGCCCGTGGAGGAGATCCGCAAACGGCAGCAGATGATCGCCGGGGCGGGCCTTGTGTGGTCCGTGGTGGAGAGCATCCCGGTGCACGAGCACATCAAGACCCGCACGGGTAATTTCCAGCCTTACATCGAGAACTACAAGCAGTCGATCCGCAACCTGGCGGCGTGCGGCATCCACATCATCACCTATAACTTCATGCCGGTGCTGGACTGGACGCGCACGAACCTTGCCTACGAGCTTCCCGACGGATCGCGGGCGCTGCGCTTCGAACGGGCGGCCTTCGTGGCCTTCGATCTCTTCATCCTGAAGCGTCCGGGTGCCGAGCAGGAGTACAGCGAGGCGGAGCGTGCCGCCGCAAAGGCCCGTTACGAACGGATGGACGCCGCGGAGATCGAGCTCATCACGCGGAACATGATCGCCGGACTCCCGGGCTCGGAGGAGAGCTTCACGCTGGAGCAGTTCCAGCATGAGCTGGACCGCTACAAGGGGGTCACGGCGGAGGTGCTGCGCGAGAACCTGATCGCCTTCCTGCGGGAGGTGGCGCCGGTGGCCGACGAGGTGGGTTCGGTGCTGGCGATCCACCCCGACGATCCTCCGTTCTCGATCCTCGGGCTGCCGCGCATCCTCTCCACGGAGGATGATTTCCGGAAACTGGTCGAGGCGGTTCCCAATGCCTCGAACGGGCTCTGCCTCTGCACGGGGTCGTTCGGCGTCTCGGCGAAGAACGACCTGCCGGGGATGATGCGCCGCTGGGGCGACCGGGTGAACTTCGTGCACCTGCGCTCGACGCAGCGCGATGCCGGGGGGAACTTCTTCGAGGCGAACCACCTCGAAGGCGACGTTCCGATGTACGAGGTGATGAAGGCCTTTCTGGAGGTCCAGCAGCGGCGCAAGGTCTCGATCCCGATGCGCCCGGACCACGGACACCAGATGATCGACGACCTGAAGAAGAAAACGAACCCGGGCTATTCGTGCCTGGGACGCCTGCGGGGCTTGGCCGAACTGCGGGGGCTGGAGCTGGGCATCGCGCGTTCGCTCTTTGCCGACAGGTAGCGGCGCGGCGTGCGCATGAAAAGAGGGTCTCCCGGATTGCCGGGGGACCCTCGCTGTTTTCGGAAAGGACTTTTTATTTTATTGGTTGGCTGTTGCCGCATCCTGTGCCGGGGCCGGCGTCACGGTTTCGGTAATGTCGATCTCGGTGACGACCCACTGGAAGAGATCGTTGGCGCACTGGCTCTGCAACTGGCTGATCTGGGACATGTCCGTCGTGTCGGCGAGGATGGCGTTGAAGAACTGGCCCATCGTCTGATAGGTGTCGTTTACCTGCTGTGCGAAGCAGTTGTAGAAGGCCTTCTGCTGTTCGTGGTCGAGACCTGCGGGCAGAACTCCCTGTGCGACAAGCAGGTTGTAGGGGAAGATGTGGCGCATGTTGCGGGCGTCGGCGTTGAGTTCGTCGACGATCTCCGTGACGACGACCATGTCTACCGTGTCGTCGACACCCTCCATCTGGATGAACTCCACGTAGACGGGATAGGCGTTTTCGAGCGTTCCGGCGACCTGGTCGGTGAAGAGGACGAATTCGGCATCGGTCAGATCGTCGAGATAGACCATCTTGCGGTAGTCGCGCAGGGCTTCGCGCATGGCCTTGCGCTGATCGTGGTTCCACTGGTGTTGTTTGGAACAACCCGGAAAAGCTGCGGCGAAGAGTGCCAGCAGGGGCAGACAGAGGAGCAATTTTTTCATGCTTGTTCAGTTTTTGGTTTTACTTTGGGGGAAGAGAGCAATCCGTGTGCCAAAAAAGTCGTATCTTGTCGGCCGATGGATTTCAACCGCTATATCACGGCTGCGGAGTTTTCCGCGCTGGCCGAACTCTTCCGGAGGGAGGGACGCAGCGTCGCCTTTGCCCGCGGGGAGTCGTTTGCCTGCCAGGAGGTGCGGAACCGCCGCTGCGGCGTGGTCGAGCAGGGCGCTTTCCGCTACGTGCACCTCACCGAACGCGGCGAACGGCATGTAGTGGGCTACGCCTTTGCCGGAGAGTTCGTCGGCGACTACATCTCGATGAGCAACGGCCTGCCGGCCTGGATCGGCATCGAGGCGATGTGCGACAGCCGGGTGCTGTGCCTCGGCAACGATCGACTGGCGGCCTTCTACGCCATGGACGCCGCGCACGAACGGCTGGGCCGCACGCTGGCCGAACACCTGCTGGCCGAGATCTACGAACGCCTGCTGCAATGCTACGCCTCCACGCCGCAGGAGCGTTACGAAGCGCTGCTGCGCCGCTGCCCCGACCTGCTGAATCTCGTTTCGTTGAAGGAACTGGCCTCCTACCTGCGGGTGCGCCCCGAGACCCTGAGCCGCATCCGGCGCCGTATCCGTTGAAGCCCGGCAGGGTATCCGTTGACCCTCCGGTTTTCTTGATTTCGGTCAAGGCTTTTCCGAAGCATTCACCCTACCTTTGCTTCCATGAAACAGGCTCTTGTAATCGGGGCTTCGTCCGGGATCGGGCGGGGCCTTGCCGGGCGGCTTGCAGCCGCCGGGTGGCGGGTCGGGGTGGTCGGACGGCGCGAGGCGCTGCTCCGCGAACTGGCGGCGACAGCCCCCGCGAATATGTTGTATGCCGTGGCGGATGTCGCGCAACCCGCCGCGTGCATCGCCGCACTGACGGCGCTGGTGGAACGGATGGGCGGCATGGACCTCTGCGTGGTCTGCTCCGGGACGGGCGAACTGAACCCGGCGCTCGACTTTGTGCTCGAAGAACCGGCCATCCGGACCAACGTCCTGGGGTGGACGGCCGTAACCGACTGGGCCTACGGCTGGTTCGAGCGCCGGGGCGGGGGACATTTTGCGGTCGTCACGTCGGTCGGCGGTTTGCGCGGCAGTGGGGCAGCCCCGGCCTACAACGCCTCGAAGGCCTACCAGATCAACTATGCCGAAGGCTTGCGCCAGCGGGCTGCGAAATCCGCTTCGGGGGTCCGGGTAACCGACATCCGTCCGGGGCTGGTCGATACGGCGATGGCCAAGGGCGAGGGGCTTTTCTGGGTGATGCCCGTCGACCGGGTGGTGGATCAGATGCTGCGGGCTTTGCGCCGGGGAGGCCGAGTGGCGGTTGTTACGCGCCGTTGGCGTGTGGCGGCGTGGTTGCTCCGGCTGCTGCCCGAATCGTTGTATCTCAAACTGTAAACGGTTATGAACGGATGGTTTCTGGCGGCCGGAGCCTTGCTGCTCGTCGCCTTCTTCGTACACACGTTCGCCGGGAACCGGCTGTATGCTGCGGCCCGGCCCGATCGGACGTCATCCCGGGCCTATGATGCCTGGCTGATGGGGCGCTGCGGCATGCAGATGATCGGGGTGGATCTGTTGCTGGCCGCCGGGTTTCTGTTGGCGGACGGTGCCGGTGTGATCCCTCGCTCCCGGGGGCTGGAACTCTTCCTTTTGCTGACTTACGGCGGCTGGACGGCGGGATGGCTTCTGTCGCTGGCGGCCGAACGGTCGGAAGTCCGGCATTATCGGCGGTTGCGGCAATGGGCGCTTTTCGGGGTGGTCGCCCTGTTGGTCGGAATCGGAATCTTCCGATGAGAAGGACCTGACATGAAAAGGAGGACCGGAATATAGATTCCGGCCCTCCTTTCTGATCGGTTCGGGGATCTCGCGCTCTGTTTCGGGGTTCTTACCCCCCCCCTTCCTCCGCATCAGCAGGTGCCGAAGCGGAAGACGATCTTCTGGCAGTAGAACTCGTCGGGGTGGAGCAGCGGCGAGGGGAACTCCGGATGGTTCACGGCGTCGGGGTAGTTCTGGCACTCGATCGCCACTCCGGCGTAATCCTCGTAACGGCCTCCGGATTTCGTCTCGGGACACCCGCCTGCGAGCCAATTTCCGGTGTAGACCATCACGCTGGGCTGCGACGTCAGGACCGTCACCGTGCGGCCCGATTTCGGCTCGCGCAGCGTGCCCGCTTCACCCAGAATGCCGGGCTTCCAACCGTCGATCACGAACGGGTGGTCATACCCCTTGAAGTCGCGGATGTGGTTGAACTCCGCGTCGATGCCCGGCCGGAACGAACGGAATGCACGAAAATCCTGCGGCGTGCCCTCCACGTCGAGCATCCGGCCCGTCGGGATCTGCTTGTCGTTCATCTCCAGCACCTTCGAGCAGTTCAACTGCAGTTCGTGGTCGAGCACCGAACCGCTTGCTTCGCCCGCGAGGTTGAAGTAGACGTGGTTCGTGAGGTTCACGACGGTCGTCTGCGAGGTCTTGGCCTTGTAGGTGATTTCCAGGGCGTTGTCGTCGTCGAAGTCGAACACCGCCTCGACATACAGCTCGCCGGGATAGCCCTGGTCGCCGTCCTCCGACGTAAGGGCCATCACCACGCGGTTGGTCTCCACGCGGCTCTCCCAGACGCGGTTGGCGAAGTTCTTCGTCCCGCCGTGGAGGTGGTTCACGCCGTTGTTGATTTCGAGGCGGTACTCCTTGCCGTCGACCGTCATGCGCCCGAAAGCGATGCGGTTGGCGCAGCGCCCGACGCTCTTTCCCGAGGCGGCCCCGTCGAAGAAGTAGCCTTCGGGATGTTTGTAGCCCAGCACGACATCGGCCATGCGGCCCTCGCGGTCGGGCATCTTCACGGAGACGATCGCCGCTCCGAAGTTTGACAGCTGCACCTCGGCACCCTTGTCGTTGCGCAGCGTGTAGAGGATGATCGCCTCACCCTCGGGGGTCATGCCCCATACGTTCTGTTCAATACTTACCATGTTCCGTGTAGTTTTAGATTCGTTCGTGTTTCCGGGGAAGCTATTCGACCGGGGGCAGCACTTCGAGGATGCGGTCGATGCGGCGCAGGCACTCCTCCTTGCCGATGAAGGCCGTGACATCGTACATCCCGGGGCCCTTTCCGGCCCCCACCAGGGCCAGTCGCAGCGTGTTCATCACCTGCCCCATGCCGTAGCCCTTCTCCTCGATCCAGGCGTGGACGATGCGTTCGGTGTTTTCGAGCGAGAAGTCGTCGATCGAGGCAAGGACTTCGCGCACCTCGCGCAGGATCGCCGGGTTCTGCCCCTTCCAGTACTTGCGGGTCTGCTTCTCCTCGTATTCGGTCGGCGCCACGAAGAAGAACGACGTCAGGTCCCACAGGTCGGTGATGAACGTCGCGCGCTCCTTCATGATCCCGGCGGCCTTGCCGGCCAGCTCGTCCGATACCTCGATGCCGTGCCCGCGCAGGATCGGCTGGTAGAGCGCGGCCAGTTCGGCGTCGGTCTTGTGGTGCATGTACTGGGCGTTGAACCACTTGGCCTTGTCGGGCTGGAAGCGGGCGCCGGATTTCGAGACGCGTTCCAGCGAGAAGCTGTCGATGAGCTCCTGCATCGAGAAGATCTCCTGCTCGGTGCCGGGGTTCCAGCCCAGGAGCGCCAGCATGTTGATGAACGCCTCGGGGAAATAGCCGTCCTCGCGGTATCCGCGGGCCGTCTCGCCCGTCGTGGGGGATTTCCAGAAGAGCGGGAAGACGGGGAAGCCCATCTTGTCGCCGTCGCGCTTCGAGAGTTTTCCGCCGCCCGTGGGTTTGAGCAGCAGCGGGAGGTGTGCGAAGGCGGGTTGCGAATCCTCCCACCCGAAGGCCTTGTAGAGCAGGTAGTGGAGCGGCAGCGAGGGGAGCCACTCTTCGCCGCGGATGACATGCGAAACCTCCATCAGGTGGTCGTCGACGATGTTGGCGAGGTGGTAGGTCGGCAGGGCGTCGGCCGACTTGTAGAGGACCTTGTCGTCGAGTGTCGAGGTGTTGACCTCGACGTGTCCGCGGATCAGGTCGTCCATCTCGACCAGCTGGTTTTCAGGCATCTTGAAGCGGATGACCCACTGGTCGCCGCGGTCGATGCGGGCGCGAACCTCCTCGGCGGGGAGCGCCAGCGAGGTGGCCAGCTTCTCACGCACGGTGTAGTTGTAGGCGAAGGCCTCGCCGCGGGCTTCGGCCTCCTTGCGCAGGGCATCGAGCTCCTCGGCCGAATCGAAGGCGTAGTAGGCCCATCCGGCCTCGACGAGCTGCAGGGCGTATTTGAGGTAGATTCCGCGGCGTTCGCTCTGGCGGTAGGGGGCGTGGGGGCCTCCGGCCCCGACACCCTCGTCGATCTCGATGCCGCACCACTTGAGCGACTCCATGATATACTCTTCGGCGCCGGGTACGAAGCGCTGCGAGTCGGTATCCTCGATGCGGAGGATCATCGTGCCCCCGTGCTGACGGGCGAAGAGGTAGTTGTAGAGTGCCGTGCGGACGCCTCCGATGTGGAGCGGTCCGGTGGGGCTGGGTGCGAAGCGCACCCGGACAGGTCTTTTCATGGACATTTATGTTGTTTTTGTCGTTTTCTTGTTTCTCATGGGCGGTCCGCAGAGCCTCCTTGTTTTCGGGAAGCCGGGTTCGGACCGCCTCCGGCTATTTCACCCGGTATTCGATCCGCATGGTGATGCGGGCCTTCTTGTTGCGGCTGGAGGTGTTGAACGAGCCTCCGGCCGAGAACTCCTCGTTGGTGTTGGCTCCGGTGATCTGGAAGACGCCCATGCGGGCCGAAGCGACGCGTCCGATCTTCGTCCCGGCATTCACGGCGATCTTCTCGGCGCGCATCCGGGCGTCGGCCGACGCGGTCTCGATCAGTCCCATCTTCACGTCGTCGAGCTTCGTGTAGTAGTAGTCCGGGGCATAGGCTTCGATCGAGACGCCCTGGGCGATGAGCGATGAGATTTCGCGCGAGATGGTTTCGACGCGCTCCACGTCCCGCGATTCGACCGTGAAGCGCTGCCGCAGCTGGTAGCCGCGGAAGCGTTCGCCGGCCCAGTTGCCGTTGGCGTTGTAGACCGGGTCGAACTGCTTGTCGACGTTGACGAACTCGAAGACCACGGCATCGGCCGGAAGTCCCTGTTTTTCGAGGTATTGCTGGACCTTGGCCTTGCTCTGTTCGATCTGGGCATATCCGGCTGCGACCTGCTGGGCTTCGGCCGTGATGGTGCCCGACCAGACGATCAGATCCGATGTGAATTCCGTCTCGCCCAATCCCGTCACGACGATCGTGTCCTGCGAACGGTATTTGTAGGTGTAGGCGCGTGCGAGCACGGCGGCGCAGATGATGGCTGCAATTCCCAAAAGGAGATACTTCGCGTTTTTCATGGTCAACCGGTTTTTCAGTTACGTTTTTTCGTGTTTCTTTCTCTCGTTCTGTTTTTCATTCACCCTTTCGTCCCATTCTCCATTCTCCACTCTCCATTCTCCACTCTCCACTCTCCACTCTCCACTCTCACTTCGCTCACCCCCCCCCTCGGATCAGACGTTAAAGAGGAAGTGCATGATGTCGCCGTCCTGAACGACATACTCCTTGCCTTCGATTCCGATTTTTCCGGCGTCGCGGCAGGCCTTTTCGGATCCGAGCGTCACGTAGTCGTCGTACTTGATGACCTCGGCGCGGATGAATCCCTTCTCGAAGTCGGTGTGGATGATGCCGGCGGTCTGCGGGGCCTTCATGCCGCGGGAATAGGTCCAGGCACGGGTTTCGTCGGCTCCGGTGGTGAAGAAGGTTTCGAGGTTGAGGAGCTTGTAGGCGGCCTTGATCAGCCGGGCCACGCCCGACTCTTCGAGTCCGAGGTCTTCGAGGAACATCTGCCGCTCCTCGTAACTCTCCAGTTCGGCGATGTCGGCTTCGGTGGCCGCTGCGATGACAAGCATTTCGGCCTTTTCGTCGGCGATGGCCTTGCGCACGGCCTCGGTGTATGCGTTTCCGGTGGCGGCACTCTTCTCATCGACGTTGCAGACGTAGAGCACGGGCTTGTCGGTCAGCAGGTTGAGATCGGCAACCAGCTTGCGGTCCTCCTTTTCGAGCTCCACGGTGCGGGCCGAACGCCCCTGCTCCAGCACGGCCTTGTACTGCAGGAGGAGTTCTACGGCGCGTTTGGCACTCTTGTCGCCTCCCGAGGTGGCCTGTTTCTGGGTTTTGGCCAGGCGGTTCTCGACGGTTTCGAGGTCCTTCAGCTGGAGTTCGGTATCGATGATCTCCTTGTCGCGCACGGGGTCGATCGACCCGTCGACATGGGTGATGTTTCCGTTGTCGAAACAACGCAACACGTGGATGATGGCGTTTGTGTTGCGGATGTTTCCGAGGAACTTGTTGCCGAGCCCTTCGCCTTTGGAGGCGCCCTTGACCAGTCCGGCGATGTCGACGATCTCGATGGTCGTGGGGACGACCCGCTTGGGGTTGTCGATTTCGGCCAGGCGGATCAGCCGCTGGTCGGGGACGGTGATGACGCCCACGTTGGGTTCGATGGTGCAGAAGGGGAAGTTGGCCGCCTGCGCCTTCGCGTTGGAGAGGCAGTTGAAAAGCGTCGACTTGCCCACGTTCGGCAAACCGACGATGCCGCATTGTAATGCCATGTATTTCGGGTTTTTGATATTCGCAGCGCAAAGATAGTGAATTTTATCGGAGTTGCGCCCCTTTGCGGGGGTGAAAATCGTCCGGCGGGGCGTTGTGGAAAATTATCCCGGGGATTGTTTTGCCGAACGGAGGTTTATGCGTATCTTTGAAGGTCTAAACTGAACAGACAATGGATTGGAACACCATACAGGAGGAACTGCGACGGCTCACGACGCTGGTCGACGGGTGGTCGGCGGCGGGTGAGATTCCGGACGTGGAGCGCGACCTGGCGCTGGAGAAATTGCGGAGGCTTTATGAGACGCTACGCTTTGCCGATCCGGCCCCGGCACCTTCGGATGAGCCGATAGCCGCCGATTCCCGGGACGGGGACCTTTCCGAATCGATTGATTTGGGGGAGGTGCTTTCGCTGGACGGATTCCCGGATTTCGGGGACCCGGATGAGGGCCCGGAGAGCCCGGATGAAATGCCGGAGATGCCGGCTTCGGACTCGGCTGCGGAGCCGATTGCCGCTCCGGCGGAAGAACGGGCTGAAGAACCTTCCGGAGTACCCGCTGGGGAGTCTTTTGAAACGCTTGGAGAGGAGTCGCTTCCGGTTTCGGAGCCGACCCTCGAACCGGAACCTGCGCCGATGTCCGAACCGGCCCCGATCTCTGAGCCCGAGCCCAAACCCGAACCCAGACCCGAATCCGAATCGGTCTCGGCTGAACTCCCGGAGCCCGCTCCCGAAGCGGCCCCGATCTCTGAGCCCGAGCCCGAACTCAAATCCGAATCCGAACCCGAATCCGAACCGGCCCCGACAACGACTCCGGGACCTGCACCGACGACGACACCTGAGCCGAAAACCTCCCACCATGGAGCGCCGACGCTGTTCGGTCCGGAGGACGAAGCGCTGGTCCGCCATCGGCACAAGCAGCGGGTGATCATGTCGCTGTACGATCCGAACCCGACTGTGGAGACGATCCCGGCGGCACCCCGCCATTCGGATGCGCAGACCGTTCCGCATGGCGGTCCGACCCCGATGCCCGGGTCTTCGCAACCGCGGGTCGTGCCGTCTTCGGCTGTTTCACAGACGCCCGATCCGCTGGCGGGCGCTCCGATCCCGGAGCCTCCGATCTTCGAGGCCACCACCTCGGCGGCCCCCGAATCCGCCGAGGGTTGCAATGCTGATCCGGCTGCCCCGACTTCCGGAATTCCGGAGCTTCCGACCCCGGCTGCGACGATGGAATCCATTCCCGATGCGGCTTCGGCGTTCCGGATGCCCGCGGCGGATGGTGCGGGAAACGGTCTGCCGACCCTGCAGGGGGGGACTGTGCTGGGTGAAGTGATCAACCACGACGTGCAGACACTGGCCGATACGCTTGCCCGGCCGCATGACGTGGCCTCGGAACTGCGGCGCAGCGAACCCGTGACGGATCTTCGGAAGGCACTGGGCCTGAATGATCGGTTCCTGCTGATCCGCGACCTGTTCGGCGGCGACGGCGAGGCCTGCGAGCGGGCCCTCGATACGCTCAACGGCTTCGAGGATCTGGACGACTGCATGATCTTCATTGCGGAGCACTACGCCTGGAATCCCAATTCCGACGGGGCGAAGCTGCTGATGGAGCTTCTCGAACGCAAATTCGCTTGACGGCATGGCCAGACTCTATATCGTACCGACGCCGATCGGCAATCTGGACGACATCACGCTGCGTGCGGTGAATATTTTGCGCGAGGTGGATTTCGTGCTGGCGGAGGATACGCGCACGACGTCGTTTCTTCTCAAGCACCTCGGCATCGGACAGAAACTCCGCTCGCACCATAAATTCAACGAACACGCCACGGTGCAAATGGTTGCCGAGACGATTGCTGCGGGACACGATGCGGCGCTGGTTTCGGACGCCGGGACGCCGGGGATCTCGGACCCCGGGTTCCTGCTGGTCCGCACGTGCGTCGAGGCGGGTATCGAGGTGGAGACGCTTCCGGGCGCCACGGCGCTGATCCCGGCGCTGGTCCAGAGCGGCTTCCCGTGCGACCGGTTCTGCTTCGAGGGTTTTCTGCCGCAGAAGAAGGGCCGGATGAAACACCTGCAGACGCTGGCCGATGAGGAGCGGACGATGATCTTCTACGAATCGCCCTACCGGGTTGTGAAGTGCCTGGAGCAGTTTGCCGAGGTCTTCGGGCCGGACCGCGCGGTCTCGGTCTCCCGGGAGTTGACCAAGAAGTTCGAACAGACCGTGCGCGGAACGATCGCCGAGGTGCTGGAGCACTTCCGCACGCATGAACCCAAGGGTGAGTTCGTGCTGGTGGTCGCCGGAAAACCCCGTCATCGGCGGGGTGCTGAGATGCCGGAGGAGACTCCGGAACCGGACAATTACAACGAAACGGAAGATGAAACGGAAAAATAACGGAACGCAGGATTCCACCTCGCGGCCGCCCCGTTCGTTCGGGGCGTGGCTGGGGGAGTTGCGCGAATTCATGAAGGACCGTTTCAGCCTGGACGATGACAAGGCGCAGCGCGACGAGGTGGTTGCCAACATTTCGAGGGGGGTGGAGTTCCGGGGCGTGAACCTCTGGGTGCTGATCTTCGCGACGTTGGTTGCATCGCTGGGTCTGAACGTCGACTCTGCGGCGGTGATCATCGGCGCGATGCTCATCTCGCCGATCATGGGTCCGATCATGGGCGTGGGCCTGTCGCTGGGGATCAACGACTTCGAACTGTTGAAAAAATCGCTTCGGAACTTTATGCTGATGTTCATCGTGGCGATCATCACCTCGACGGTTTACTTTTTCATCTCGCCGCTGTCGTCGAACAGCAGCGAGTTGCTGGCGCGCACGGTCCCGACGACCTACGACGTGCTGATTGCGCTTTTCGGCGGACTGGCGGGCATGGTGGCGCAGACGCGCCAGGACCGCACCTCGACGGTTATTCCGGGCGTGGCCATCGCCACGGCGCTGATCCCGCCCCTGTGTACGGCGGGTTTCGGTCTGGCCACGGGTCAGATGCGTTTCTTCTTCGGGGCTTTTTACCTATTCTTCATCAATTCGGTTTTCATCGCCCTGGCCACCTACCTGGTTGTGCGGTTCCTGCGTTATGAGAAGAAGGTCTTCATCGACAAGGCCCGCGAGCGAGCGGTCAAGCGGCTGATGATGGTGATCACGCTCGTGACCTTCATTCCGAGCGTCGTGATCGGTTTTCACATGGTCCGGGTCTCTCTTTTTGAAGCCACGGCGGACAAATACGTGGCGCAGGTCTTCAACTACCCGCATACGCGGGTGATCGAGTGCAGCAAGCACTATGCCCGGGGACAGAAGTTCTCGCGGATCGAGTTGCTGCTGGTGGGTGAGCCGCTGGGCGAGGAGGTGATCGAGAATGCGCGGGCCCAGTTGGACGGTTACGGGCTGGATCGGACGGAACTGATTGTCCGGCAGGCCAATACGGAGGACCGGATCGACGTGGTGTCGCTGCAGCAGAGCTACCAGGAGCTGCTGACGGAGAAGAACCGGCGGATCGAGGAGATGACGTCGCAGTTGAAGCGCTACCGGGTTACGGACGTGGAGGTGAACGACGTTTCGCGGGAGATGGGTGCGTTGATGGAGAATGTGGAGGCGGTTTCGCTGACCAAGGGGATTACGTTCGACGTTTCGGGGGCTCCGCGCGATACGACGCTGATCTGCGTGGTGACGCGCAAGGATGCGTCGCAGCCTGTCGACAGCGAGACGTTGAAGAACTGGCTGCGGCTGCGGACGAAGGTCGGAAACGTGAAACTTTTCGTGGAACCTTGACCGGCAGGCGGCGATGAAACACATGGACTTGAATTTCATGCAGCGGGTGGGGTTGGAGATACTCTGGCTCTGTGCGTATGTCTTTTCGGTGCTGCCCCGTTGGTTCAAGTATTACGTGGTGGAGAATCTGTTCTATTTTCTGCTCTGTTACTGCTTCCGGTACCGGATGTCGGTGGTGAAGAAGAACCTTCGGAATTCGTTTCCGGAGAAGGACGAGCGGGAGTTGGCAGCGATCCGGCGACGGTTCTACCGGACTTTGGCTGAGATTTTCGTGGATACGCTGGACCTGGCGCACCTGACCCCGGCGAAGGGCCGTGCGGCGCTGAGGGTGAAGGGGCTGGAGGAGCACTTGAAACGGGTCGAGGGCCGCGACTGGATCGCCATGACGGCGCATTACGGCTGTTGGGAATACTGTTCGTTCTGGGGCCTCTACGCGCCGACGCAGATTGTCGTGGCGGTCTACCATCCGTTGCGGAGCCGGGTGATGGAGGCTTTGTACCAGCGGTTGCGCAACGGGGACTACGCGACGACGGTTTCGATGAAGGAGAGTCTTCGGTTCTACCTGCGGAACCGGGAGCATGGGATCCGCGGCAAGAATCTTGTAATGGGGCTTATCGCGGACCAGAATCCTCCGCGGCGTCCCGACAGCCATTGGTTCCGGTTCCTGAATCAGGATACGATCTTTTTCGACGGCGGCGAAAAACTGGCCCTTCGGTGCCACCTCCCGGTCTATTTCGTGAAGATGGATCGGTTGTCGCGGGGCCGTTACGAGATGTCGTTCGAGCCGATCTACGACGGCGAGGAGGAGGTTGCGGAGCATGAAATTACGGAGCGTTACGTGCGGTTGCTGGAGTCGGAGATCCGGCGGCGGCCGGAGTTGTGGATCTGGTCGCACCGGCGTTGGAAACACAAGCGGGATGTCAGTTGCTAAGATCGTCATATTGAATTGGAACGGCGTGGACCACCTGCGTCGTTTTTTGCCGTCGGTAGTGGCGGCGGCACCGGCCGGGGTGGAGGTTGTCGTGGCCGACAACGGCTCGACGGACGGCTCGGTGGCGGTCCTGGGGTCGGAATTCCCCACGGTGCGGATCGTCCGCCTGGACCGCAACTACGGCTTTGCCGGGGGCTACAACCGGGCGCTGCGGCAGGTCGAGGCGGACTATTACATCCTGCTGAATTCCGACGTGGAGACCCCGGCGGGATGGCTGGATCCGCTGCTCGATACGCTGGAGCGGAATCCGGACGTGGCGGTGGTTTCGCCGAAACTGATCTCGTCGGAGGATCGCCGGTTGTTCGAATATGCGGGGGCCGCGGGCGGTTATATCGACTGGCTGGGCTACCCCTTCTGCCGGGGCCGGATCCTGCGCACGGTGGAGGAGGATCGGGGTCAGTACGACGACGCGCGGGACCTTTTCTGGGTGAGCGGTGCGGCGTTCTGTTGCCGGGCGGATGTGTTCCGGGCGCTGGGGGGCTTCGACGACGACTTCTTCGCCCACATGGAGGAGATCGACCTCTGCTGGCGGATGCAGCTGGCAGGCTACCGCGTGCGGGTGGTCCCCGAAAGCAAGGTTTATCATCTGGGCGGCGGGACGCTGCAGACCGATTCGCCCTCGAAGGTCTTCTATAACCACCGCAACAATCTGGCCATGCTGTATAAATGCTCCTCGTCGGGACAGCGGCTGCTGGTTTCGGTGCTGCGTCCGGCGCTGGACGTGCTGGCGGCGCTGTCGTACCTGGTACAGGGTCGTGCGGACAACTTCCGGGCGGTGTTCCGGGCCTGGCGTGACTTTCTCAAGTGGCATCCGTTGCTTGCGGAGAAACGGCGGGCGATCCAGTCTTCGCGCAAGGCCGGGGTCCGGCATATCTATCGCGGTTCGATCCTGCTGCGCTATTTTCTGGGCGGCCGGACCTTCGGGCGGTTGATGTAGAAGGGGCCCCGTTGACGGCCGACCGTCCGGTACCCCTTTGGAGAGGCGTAGGATCGCATTCGTATCCTGTCTGGATCGATCCTGTGAGGTTCGGATAAGGTTGATCGGACCGGCTGATATATAAAAAGGTCCCCGGCTATGACAGCCGGGGACCTTTTCTGTTGTCGGCGGGTTGTTGGCGCCTACTTGTTGTTGATCTTGGCCCAGGAGTCCTTGAGCGTCACGGTGCGGTTGAAGACCAGGTGGTCGGGTGTCGAGTCCGTATCGGGGCAAAAGTAGCCCACGCGCTCGAACTGCACGGCCTGCCCCACGGGAATCTCCCGCAGCGAGGGCTCGAGATACCCCTTGATCTTGACCATCGACTCGGGGTTGAGGTTGTCCTCCCAGGTCTGTCCCTCCTCTACGTCGTCGGGGTTCTCCTTGGTGAAGAGCGGGTTGAAGAGGCGGATTTCGGCATCGACGGCATCCTGGGCCGATACCCAGTGGATGACGCCCTTCACGCGGCGGCCGTCGCTCGACGAGCCGTTCCCCGACATGGGGTCGTAGGAGCACAGGAGTTCGACGATGTTGCCCTCGGCATCCTTGACGACCTCCTCGCACTTGATCAGATAGGAGTAGCGCAGGCGCACCTCGCCGCCGGGCTGCAGCCGGAAGAACTTCTTCGGCGGGTTCTCCATGAAGTCGTCGCGCTCGATATAGATTACGCGCGAGAAGGGCACCTGACGTGTTCCGGCCGCCTCGTCCTCGGGGTTGTTCACGGCCGTGAACAGCTCGGTCTTGCCCTCGGGGTAGTTCGTGACGGTCACCTTCAGGGGGTTCAGCACGGCCATGCGGCGTTCGGCGACCTTGTTCAGATCCTCGCGGACGCAGTATTCGAGCTTGGCGAGGTCGATGACGTTGTCGCGCTTGGCCACGCCGACCATCTCGGCGAAGTTGCGCACCGATGCCGGGGTGTATCCCTTGCGGCGCAGGGCGCAGATCGTCGGCATCCGGGGGTCGTCCCAACCCATGACGGCACCCTCCTGCACGAGCTTCAGCAACTTGCGCTTCGACATCATCGTATAGGTGAGGTTGAGCCGGGCGAATTCGTACTGGTGCGACGGGTAGATCTCCAGCGCCTGGATGAACCAGTCGTAGAGCGGGCGGTGGACGTCGAACTCCAGGGTGCAGATCGAGTGGGTGATGCGCTCGATGGAGTCGCTCTGCCCGTGGGCGTAGTCGTACATCGGGTAGATGCACCACTTGTTGCCCGTGCGGTGGTGTTCGGCGTGGATGATGCGGTACATGATCGGGTCGCGGAAGAGCATGTTGGGGTGCGCCATGTCGATCTTCGCGCGGAGGACCTTCGCGCCGTCAGGGAATTCACCGGCCTTCATGCGCTGGAAGAGGTCGAGGTTCTCCTCGACGGATCGGTCGCGCCACGGCGAGGGGGTTCCGGGAACCGAGACCGTGCCCCGGTTTTCGCGGATCTGCTCCTGGGTCTGGTCGTCGACATAGGCCAGCCCCTTCTTGATCAGGACGATGGCCCACTCGTAAAGCTGGTCGAAGTAGTCCGACGCATAGCGCTCCTGAGCCCAGTCGAACCCGAGCCAGTGGATGTCGCGCTTGATCGAATCGACGTACTCGACGTCCTCCTTGACGGGGTTCGTGTCGTCGAAGCGGAGGTTGCATTTTCCGCCGTATTTCTTGGCCAGGCCGAAGTTGATGCAGATGCTCTTGGCGTGTCCGATGTGGAGGTATCCGTTGGGTTCGGGCGGGAAACGGGTCTGGACACGCGTTTCGCCCTTGGCGATAGACTCTTCGATGATCTCTTCGAGGAAGTTCAGCGACTTCTCCCGGGTTTCATTGGTTTCGCTTGCCATATTTTTCGTGAGTTTTTCGAGAATTTTTCGAGACTTTGTTTTGCGGACAGGGATGCTTGGGGAGGGTAAGGGGGGGGTGGAATCAGTGCAAGGGCCCGTATCTGTGCCGGTGTGCGGGTCGTTTGGTCCCGATGTCGAAGAGCCGCTGGATATCGACCGAAAGCTGTACGACCTGCTGGGTGCCCATGCCGGTTCCGTCGTAATGGAAGACCATGCCGGCCTCGACGTGCAGCGTGTCGTGGAAGAACTTGCGGTCATAACCCACCCAGGTGCGGTTGTAGATATGCTCCGTGGTGGCGTAGAACGACTCTCCGGCATAGAGACCGTCGAGCCCGTAGGTTGCCCCGGTCGTGGGGTCGGCGGTGTAGTTGCGCAGGGGCTGGAGGTTCTTGCCGAGGTAGAGGTTGTTTTGGATCTTGACGCCCCATCGTGAGATCGTGACGTCGAGTTGTCCGCCGTATGGTTTTCGCCAGGCGTGGTCGACGCTTCGTCCGCGCTGCGGGGCGAAGAGGATGCCGCCCCGGATGTCGAAATCGAAGAAGGCGTTGAATTCCCAGCCGACGTATGGGTTCACGAGGAGGTTGTCCGTGACGTTCTCGTTGAGCATCGAGCCCGCGAAGTGGAACATCGAGAAGGCGTACCCGACGTAGAATCCGGGCTGGGTGGAGTAGCGCCCTGCGGAGAGGATGCGGAACATCTCGCGGGAGGCTTCGGAGTACATGCCCTCCCAGTCGAGAGCCAGCTCGACGTATGTTTTGGGCCGTTCGGTGGAGACGTATCGGCCGAGGAATCCCGACAGCCGGTTGTGGTAGAACCGCGTGGAGTCGCTGAAGAAGGCCGCGGAGTAGTCTCCCATGAGCTCCTTGCGGTTGAAGATACCTGCGTTTGCCTGCACGTTGGGGGTCTTGAAGCGGTAGTACACCAAGGGCTTGACATCGCTCAGGAAGGGGTCTCCCTGGGGGTTGTACTGCCCGAAGTTCTGGAGCATTTCGACCCCGAAGACGAGATGGTTCTTCTCCTGCCATTCGACGCCGATACGGGGCGTGAGTCGGGCGCTGAAGAGCGTCCGGGATTCGTTGAAGTCGTTGTTGGCGTATTCGCGGTTGTCGAAGCGGGTTTCGAAATCGGCTCCGACGAGGATCTTCTGGGCACGCAGACCCCCCCCCGAGATCATAAGGGCCAGGGCCAGGACGAGCATTTTTCTGCGAGACATAAATCTTCTGAATTGAGGCCTCAAAAATAGACAAAATATTTTTTATTTGATTACTTTTGCCGCATAAATCACTCACAGCGACGGAATATGCGTAAAATCACGAACGAAGAGCTGGGACGTCCGACGGCCGAAGAGTTCGCCGTGCGGGAGAAGATGCCGGTGACGGTGGTGTTGGACAACGTGCGTTCGGCACAGAACGTCGGAGCCTTTTTCCGCACGGGGGATGCCTTTGCCGTGGAGCGGATCGCGCTGTGCGGGATCACGGCGACGCCGCCCTCGCGGGAGATCCACAAGACGGCGCTGGGCGCGGACCAGACTGTGGCGTGGAGCTATTATGCGACGACCGTGGCGTGCATCGACGAACTCCGTGCCGCGGGTTATACGGTGCTGGCCGTGGAGCAGGTCGAGGGTGCCGCGATGCTCGGCAACTTCACGCCGCAGCCGGGGGTGAAGTATGCCCTGGTCTTCGGCAACGAGGTCGACGGCGTGGGCCAGGAGGCCGTCGACCGGTGCGACGGGGCGCTGGAGATTCCCCAGGCCGGGACGAAGCATTCGATCAACGTCTCGGTCAGCGGAGGGGTGGTTCTGTGGAGTTTTTTTTGCCAAATCTATCCGAAGCGCTATCTTTGCCGCGCTGAAGATGTCGAAAATTCTAAAAACTGAGAAAAAATGTCCGTAGAAAGTACAGTTCGGGCGGTTACGACCTACCGCCTTACGGAGATGAAGCAGCGGGGCGAGAAGATCGCCATGCTGACCTCGTATGACTATTCGATGGCCAGGATCGTCGATGCCGCGGGTGTCGACGTGATTCTGGTGGGCGACTCGGCGGCCAACGTGATGGCCGGTTACGAGACGACGCTTCCCATTACGCTCGATATGATGATCTATCATGCGCGTTCGGTGGTTCGCGCCGTCAACCGGGCGCTGGTGGTTGTGGACCTTCCGTTCGGCACCTACCAGGGCAACTCGAAGGTGGCCCTCGATTCGGCGATCCGGATCATGAAGGAGACCGAGGCCGATGCGGTGAAGATCGAGGGCGGGGAGGAGATTCTCGAATCGGTTCAGCGCATCCTTTCGGCCGGAATCCCGGTGATGGGGCACCTGGGTCTGACGCCGCAGTCGATCCACAAGTTCGGGACCTATGCCGTGCGTGCGAAGGAGGAGGCCGAGGCCGAGAAACTGGTTCGTGACGCGCATCTGCTGAGCGAGGCGGGGTGCTTCGGCATCGTGCTGGAGAAGATCCCGGCGGCATTGGCTACGCGGGTGACGTCGGAGATTCCGACGCCGACGATCGGCATCGGGGCGGGTCCGGGCTGCGACGGCCAGGTGCTGGTGATCCACGACATGCTGGGGATCAACAAGGGCTTCTCTCCGCGTTTTCTGCGTCGCTATGCCGACCTGCACGCGGTGATGACCGAAGCGGTGGGGCAGTACGTGCAGGATGTCAAGTCGTGCGACTTCCCCAACGAGAAGGAGCAGTATTGATCCCGCCGTCGGGAGCGGCCAGGCAAAGGCGGGCGTTGTCCATCGACAACGCCCGCCTCTTTTCTGCCTGCGAAGAAGTGTTTGCCTGCGGAATTTTTGCTTGCTGAGGTTCTCGGACCCCTACTCTTCGGCTTTCCCGATGGAGACGAGCTCCACGACTTCGAAGACCCCCTCGTACTCGGCGGCAAAACCCTCGTCGGAGGGGCCCTTGTAGCGGACTTTCAACTCGGCTTCTGCGGGTGAGCCGTTTTTCTGACCGCCGGTCACGCGGTCGTATTCGCGTTCGAGAGCGCCGCTGCGGTCGACGATCCAGTACTCGACGGTGTCGCCCTCGGGAACGAACGAGCGCACCTCATGGGCCATTACCACCCGTCCGCGCAGAAGCATGACGGAATCGGCATGCTCGTCGAAGACGATGCTCTGTTCGTCGAACAGCGGTGCCTCCTGTCCGATTTCCAGGAACAAGGCCCGGTCGGGGCGGTTGTCGTGGATTTCGAAATAGCGGGTTCCGCTGTTGCCCATGCCCCAGCCGTTGCAGGTTGAGGGAACAGGCTCTTTCGGGTACAGCGCCGCGAGTCGCTCCGCATAGGCGTCCGTCGGGACGAGATCGTACCTCCGTACGCCTTTGCGCAGGCTTTTGCCTTCACGAAAACGGCAGGTCTGCCCTTCGTCCCAGCCGCTTTCCTGACGCAACTGGTCCAGTACGTCCTCGATCTTTTGGTTCGGGAGGTGGAAAATCCGGACTACGGAAGTTCCGGGTCTGTCGGCATCCCGGCGTTCCATACGGAGGCCCGGGAGCGTTTCGTCGGGAACGATGCGCAGATTGTCGTTTTGCTGGGCCCAGAGACGGAGCCCTGCTCCCGAGACCTCCACCCAGGAGAATCCCTCCTGGGCGGCTCTGGACGGTTGTTCCGGAAATTCGGGACCTGCTCCGGCAGATTGTCTTTCGGAGCCGCAGGCGGCAAGGAGCAGCACGGCAGCTGCGGCGGGGAGGATCCGTTCCGGGCGGATTCTCCGGAGTGCTTCCCGTAGGGTCCGTCCGGGTGCGGAGTCTGTGAATTTGAACATGGTTTTGGGTATTTGATTCTACGATCTGTTTTTCATCGACGCTTCGAGTTTTTCGGAGAATCCGGGGCGTTCGCCGACGAAAATGTCGACGATGCGCCCTTCGGGGTCGATGAGGATCTTCGTGGGGTAGGCCCCGATGCCGTAGACATTGTCGATGATCTCGGCCGGGCGCCCCTCGCGCGTGTCGAGGAGGTTGATCCAGGGGAGTTCGTGCTTCCCGATCGCCTCGATCCACTTTTCGCGCAGCGACGAGAGCGGGACCAGTCGGCCTTCGGTGTCGGTGCGGATGTCGGTGCGGGGTGTGGTGGAGGCATATTGGGAGAGGGGCCGCGCCTGCATGACAACGGTGTCGTTGGAGAAGCCCGTGAAGGTGGCCACGATCGTGTGGCGGGGGCCGCAGGCCGTGGCGAGGGCGGCGAGGGCGGCGAGGGCGGCAAGAAGCATGCGTTTCATGTCCCGGTTGGATTTGAAGGTTCCGTATTCCGGAACAAATTTAAGAAAAAAGTCGGCCGGACAAGGGAAAACGGGAAAAAGTTGCCGGGTTCGGAATGTTGGACAGATTGTTGATAAAAAAGTTGCCGACAGGGCGCTGAAATTAGGCTGTTTCGAAAAAAATGATTACTTTTGCGAGCAACAAAAATCCACGTTCATTATGTCTTTTATCAATGAGAGGGTTCAGCCCGAAGGACTTACGTTCGACGATGTGCTGCTCGTACCCGCCTATTCGGAAGTGTTGCCGCGAGAGGTCGATATCCGGACCCGTTTTTCGCGAAATATCAGTCTCAACATCCCGGTCGTGTCCGCCGCGATGGATACCGTGACGGAGGCTCCGTTGGCCATAGCGCTGGCGCGTGAAGGCGGTATCGGTGTGATCCACAAGAACATGACCATTGCGGAGCAGGCCGCTCAGGTCCGCCGGGTGAAGCGTGCGGAGAACGGCATGATCTACGATCCGGTGACCATTTCGAAGGAGAATACCGTAGGGGACGCGCTGAATCTGATGAGGGAGAACAAGATCGGAGGAATCCCGGTTGTTGACGCTGATCGCAGGCTGATCGGCATTGTCACGAACCGGGATTTGCGTTTCCAGCGGGATATGGACCGCCGGATTTCGGAGGTGATGACTCCGGGCGACCGCCTCATCACGACGCACCGCACCGATCTGGCCCACGCTTCGGAGGTGCTTCTGAACAACAAGATCGAGAAACTTCCGGTCGTGGACGACGAGGGACACCTCGTGGGTCTGATTACCTATAAGGATATTACGAAGGTGCAGGATCATCCGAATGCGTGCAAGGATGACAAGGGCCGCCTTCGCGTAGCGGCGGGCGTAGGGATCACCCCCGACGCGATGGATCGGGTGGCGGCGCTTGTTGCCGAGGACGTGGATGCCGTAGTGCTGGACTCCGCGCACGGACATTCGCGTAATATCGTGCGGACGCTCCGGGAGATCAAGGCGAAATATCCGACGCTGGACGTTGTGGTGGGCAATATCGCCACGGCCGAGGCTGCGAAGTTCCTGATCGGGGCGGGTGCCGACGGCATCAAGGTGGGCATCGGTCCGGGCTCGATCTGTACGACGCGCATCATCGCGGGTGTGGGTGTTCCGCAGTTGTCGGCGATCTACGCCGCCTCCTCGGCCGCCAAAGGGTCGGGTGTTCCGGTGATTGCCGACGGCGGTCTGCGCTACTCGGGCGATATTGTCAAGGCGCTGGCTGCGGGCGGCGACTGCGTGATGATCGGCTCGATGTTCGCCGGGACGGAGGAGGCTCCGGGCGAGACGATCATCTACAACGGCCGCAAGTTCAAGGCCTACCGCGGCATGGGCTCGATCGACGCCATGAAGGCGGGTTCGGCCGACCGCTATTTCCAGAAGGGTTGTGAAGGGAACATCAACAAACTCGTCCCGGAGGGCATTGTCGCCCGCGTACCGTTCAAGGGTTCGCTGAGCGAGACGGTCTACCAGTTGATCGGCGGGCTGCGTTCGGGCATGGGCTACTGCGGCGCGAAGGACATTCCGGCGCTGCAGACGGCGCAGTTCATCCGGATCACGGCTTCGGGAATGCACGAGAGCCACCCGCACGACGTGACGATCACGAGCGAGGCCCCGAACTATTCGAGCGAGCACTAAAAATCCCTCCGGATCCGGAACGAATAATTTAGAACCGATGGAAAAGATACTGATTCTCGATTTCGGGTCGCAGTACACGCAGCTCATAGCGCGTCGCGTGCGCGAGCTGAACGTCTATTGCGAGATTCACCCCTTCAACAAGATCCCGGCTTTGGACGAGTCGGTGCGGGGTGTGATTCTCTCGGGCAGCCCCTATTCGGTGCGGGACGCCCAGGCCCCGACGCCCGATCTCTCGCAGATCAAGGGGCGCCTTCCGCTGCTGGGCGTCTGCTACGGCGCGCAGTTCCTGGCCTCGGCTTTTGGCGGCGAGGTGCAGCCGGCCCCGAGCCGCGAGTACGGCCGGGCGATGCTCACGGTGGGCGATCCGGCGGATGCCCTGATGGCAGGGCTTCCCTCGCCGACACAGGTCTGGATGTCGCATGGCGATACGATCACGCGCGTTCCCGATACCTATCGGATCGTGGCCAGCACGGAGGAGGTGTGCGTAGCGGCATTCCACATCGAGGGCGAGCGGACATGGGGCATCCAGTTCCACCCCGAAGTCTACCACTCGACCGACGGCAAAGAGCTCCTGAAGAACTTCGTCGTGGGAATTTGCGGCTGCCGGCAGTCGTGGACCTCGGAGAGCTTCGTGGAGTCGACGGTGCGCGAGCTGCGCGAGAAACTGGGCAGCGACAAGGTGGTATTGGGCCTGTCGGGCGGCGTCGATTCGTCGGTGGCGGCGGTGCTGCTGCACCGGGCCATCGGGCGGAACCTCTACTGCATCTTCGTGGATTCGGGACTTCTGCGCAAGAACGAGTTCGAGGAGGTGCTGGCCTCCTATAAGGATATGGGCCTCAATGTTAAGGGGGTGAAGGCCGGACCGAAGTTCCTGGGCGACCTGGCGGGTGTCACGGATCCCGAGAAGAAACGCAAGATCATCGGCCGCGACTTCGTGGAGGTCTTCAACGAGGAGGCGATGCAGATCAAGGATGTGCGCTGGCTGGCCCAGGGGACGATCTATCCCGACGTGATCGAGTCGTGCTCGGTGAACGGGCCTTCGGCGACGATCAAGTCGCACCACAATGTGGGGGGGCTGCCGGAGAAGATGAACCTGCGGATCGTGGAGCCGCTGCGGCTTCTGTTCAAGGACGAGGTGCGGCGTGTGGGTCGCTCGCTGGGAATCTCCGAGCAACTGATCGGCCGCCATCCCTTCCCGGGTCCGGGCCTTGCGATCCGCATCCTGGGCGACATCACGCCGGAGAAGGTTGAAATCCTCCAGAACGTCGACAAAATCTATATCGACTCGCTGCGGGCCGCGGGCCTGTACGACCAGGTTTGGCAGGCGGGGGCGATTCTGCTCCCGGTGCAGAGCGTCGGGGTGATGGGCGACGAACGGACCTACGAGCGTTGCGTTGCGCTGCGTGCGGTGACCTCGACGGACGGCATGACGGCCGACTGGGTGCACCTTCCCTACGAGTTCCTTGCCAACGTGTCGAACGACATTATCAACAAGGTGAAGGGGGTAAACCGGGTAGTCTACGACATCTCCTCGAAACCGCCCGCCACGATCGAGTGGGAATAACCCGGCTCTTAGCCGGGCGGGGAATCCAGTAGCCACCTTTTGATGTCAAAAGGTGGCGCCAAAACCAGCCGCAAGTTGCTTTTTGCGGGGCCGCAGTTTGGCGTCGCGGAAACGGGCGCCTGACGCGGGTTTGCAAGCAAACCGGCCCCGTTTCTTATCGCGCCGCCTGCGCTGCGTCCTCTCTCCGCAAAAAGCAGAATGCGGCGGCGGTCGACGCGGATTCAAGGGTTGGACCCTCGTAAGGTTCCGCAGCCTCTGAATCCAGTCATTCCCCGCTTGACGGGGAATCCATCATTGCGCAAGAACTGGATTTCCGCTCAAGGCGGAAATGACAAAAGTGGGAGCGCGGAACCCTTTTTTTAATGGGAGGTCTGTGGGCTGGGGAAGTTCCGGCTTGATGAAAAAAACGAAAAGAAAGATGCGGACTAAAAATGCGAGCGCCGGGGACGGTTTGCTTGCAAACCCGCGAATAGTCGCCCGGCGCCAATGTTAGGCCGCGTCTTGCCGGTTTTTTCGTCGTGCCGGTCGGTTTTTGCGGCGCTTTTTGCCGACACAAAAAGCGCCCGCCTAAGAGGCGGGTGGATTCCCCGTCAAGCGGGGAATGACATTCTTGCCAGTCATTCCCACGAAAGCGGGAATCCAGAATCGTCGAAGCGCAGAACTGCTTCGGGAACCATTCACTCACTCCATCGCCCATAGAACCCGCCTCTTAGCCGGGTGGATTTCCGCTTTTCCGCGGAAATCCCTATCTTTGCAACACAAAATATCGCACGCCATGAAGGATTTTGCAGCCATAGATTTCGAAACGGCCAACGGCCAACGTTCGAGCGTTTGTTCGGTGGGTGTTGTTGTGGTGCGCGGCGGTGAGGTGTGCGATACGTTTTACAGCCTGATCCGGCCGCGCCCGAACTATTACAGCCGTTTCACGACGGCCATCCACGGTTTGACCTATGAGGATACGGCCGCGGCTCCGGATTTTTCGGAGGTGTGGCGCGAGGTGGCGCCGCGCATCGAGGGGCTTCCGCTTGTTGCGCATAATTCGCCCTTCGACGAAGGGTGCCTGCGTGCGGTGTTTGCGCTCTACGGGATGCCTTATCCCGGCTATACGTTCTATTGTACGTGTCGGGCCTCGCGTCGGGTTTTCGGGCGGCGGCTTCCCAACCACCAGCTGCATACCGTTTCGGCGGCCTGCGGCTTCGACCTCGAACACCACCACCATGCGCTGGCCGATGCCGAGGCCTGCGCGCGTATTGCGCTTAAAATCCTATAGTCCCAACTCCACCTGGAATCTGAATTCCCATCCGTCGCCGGGGAGTTTGCCTGCGGCGTGGGCCACCCGATCGTAGAAATGGTAGGAAAAGTCGGCCTGGACCTTGAGCGAATGCCCGATGATGTAGCGTGTAATGCCCAGCGTGGATTGATTGCGCCGTTTGTAACCGGTCAGCGGGTGGATTTCGCGCTCGGGAAAGAGTGTGGAGTTGCGCAGGGCGATTTCCCATTTCTTGTCGAAGAGATAGCTGGTCTGGACATTGAGCCCGCATCCGGTGTATACGAAGTCGGAGTTTCCGGCCCCGAAGCGGGGGTCGGCGCAGGTGCGTCCCATGAAGTCGGTGTAGAATGCGAATCCGCGGTATTTGAGGATGAAGTCCACGAAGTAGGAACCGATATTCCGGGTGGAGTTGTCGGGCATGACGTTTCCGCGCTGACCGCTGAGTCGTGAAGCTTTGTGGTTGTAGGCGTAGGCTCCGGCCAGGAGGATTTTGGGCCGTTTTTCGCCGGCAAAATCACCCTCGATCACATCGCCCTTTGCCGAGAAGTGCCCCAGGGGATAGAGTTCCAGGCGTCCGGTGTATGCGAGCCCTCCGTTGTCTGCCGATCCCCAGTTGCGGCCTTCACCGAGGGTTACGGAGCCCTTGAATGCGAGGTCGAATCCTTCGGTGCGGTCGAGGTTGTACTCGCCGAAGAATCCGAAGTCGCGGTCGAGGTTGAATTCGCTGTTGACGATGCTTCGGTCGACGAACTGCAGGGCGCTCGACGAGTTGATCCGGGCGCGGTTTGCCTTGATCTTGGTCTGTCCGAATCCGATGTTCCATTTGGGGCTTGGGACGTAGTAGACGATGGCATCGCGGACGATGTTCATGTTGCCGTTTGGAAGGGGCTCGGCGTCGTGTCCTGTGAATCCCAGCTGAATGGAGTAGACGAGTTTCGGGGTGTAGACATAGCCGTCGAACCGCAGCCGGAGCCGTTTGACCCGGGCGTCGGTTTTGGTGTGAGAGAACCTGTCGTCGAAGGAAAGGGCCAGAAGGTTCTGCATCCGGAACCGGAGCGTGAGTTCGAACCAGTTGTTTTTTGGGCGGAATGTGATACCTTTTCCGACCTCGATATTGGGCATGTTGCGGAGTTGGGCGAGGAGTTCTCCGGTGGAATCGGCCTCGATAATCGGTGTTGCGGGGTTTTTATCCGCGTGTTTCCCGGTTTGTTGTGCCAAAGCGGAGTTGTTCAGGCAGCATCCGATTCCGAAGGATGCGAGCAGCAGGAGAGCGTTTTTTTTCATGTTCGGTCTTTCTGTTTGTAAGCAATCTGGGCCGGATGGGATGCAGCAAAAAATGTGCAGGGTTCCGGGGTGTCGGTGCAAAGGTGGCCCCGGAATCTGAAATGAATTTGAAATCGTGAGTGTCCGGTTGTAAAAAACGACCGGTTTGTGGAGTGTGGCGGATGTTCTGTCAGTCCGTTTTCCGGGTTGACACTTCGTTTTTCAAGGGATAATGTCGTGTCGAATGGGATGTTCCCGAGCCTCCTGCAGCAGTTCGCCCAGGATGCCGATGTGTTCGGCTATCAGTTCCGGCTGCCGCGGAGCCCGGTCGGCCACGTCGAGCGTCGTCTCTCCCGACAACACCAACACCCCCAGCGCCCCCGCATTGTGCGCCATCTCGATGTCGGTATAGATGCGGTCGCCCGCCATCGCAATCTCTTCGGCACGCAGCCCGTGGCGCCGGAGAATCCCCGAAAGCATGTTCGGATCGGGCTTTCCCAACGTAATGTCGGGCCTGCGCCCCGTGGCGTGTTCGATCGCGGAGCAGATCGAGCCGCAATCCACCAGCACCGTCGGCAGATTCGTCGGGCAAACCCGGTCGGGATTGGTCGCCAGGTAGGGAAGCCCCTGCCGGACCCACCAGGCGGCCCGGCACAGACGGCTGTATGTGAGTGTCATGTCGAAAGCCACGACCACGGCATCCGGAACATCGTCGGCCGAATCTGCCGTCGAGACGTACCCCGCCGCCTCGAATTCCGAAATCATCGAGGGCGTTCCGAGCAGAAACAGCCGCCGGGCCTCCGGATAGCGGCTCCGCAGGTAGTCGATCGTCGCCAGCGTCGTGGTATACATCTCCTCGCGTGTGGCCTGAATCCCCAGATCGGCGAGTTTCGACAGGTAGTCGGCAATCGATTTCGATGGGTTGTTCGTCAGGAAGGAGTAGCCGATCCCCGCCTTCCGGAGCCCGGCCAGGAAAGAACGGGTCCAGGGAAACAGCTCCGAACCCATGTAGATTGTGCCGTCCATGTCGAGGGCGACATGGCGGATCCGCGACAGGTGCCGCAGCAGCTCTTCACGCTCCCAAATCGAGCGGTAACGACAAAAACGCTCCATTGTCCGGTCGAATAGCAAAGGTCAGCGGCGTTCGGTGTTCAGTCCCAGGAACAGATAGGGGTAGTCGGTCTCGATGACATCGCAGCCGGATCCGAGTTCGAGTTCGTAACCGCCCCGTTTCTGAGCCTCCGCAGCGCGGCGGTCGTGGGTCGGAGCCACGGAGATCATGCACATGACGCCCTGCCGGTGCAGCGAATCGTAAAGAGGCTGCTGATCCGCGAGCATCATCGTGCCGACGTAGGCCATCATCTGCGAGGCAGGGATTTCCGCCTCTTGATAGGCGCGGTATTCGGAGAGGTTCTTGCACCAGGCCGAGAACATGGCATCGGGATCCCGGTCGAGCAGCAGCCGCGCCTGTCGGGCATTGCGGACCGTATACATGACATTGGCCGGGGCCAGGCGGTTGATGAATTCGGACATGAACTCCAGCGGGACATCCTTGATGTCGAGGTTGAGGATCGTCTTGCCCTGGCTCCAGCGAATGGCCTCTTCGAGGGTCGGGATCCGGAACTCGGTCAGGTTTCCGTCGCGGTCCTTGAGGCGGAACTGCTGCAGCTCGGCCAGGGTGTAGTCCGCGACCCGTCCGGAGCCGTTGGTCGTGCGGTCGATCGTGGCGTCGTGCATCAGGACAATCACGCTGTCGCGGGTCAGGCGCGGGTCGATCTCGAAGAACGACGGCATCATCGTCAGGGTCTTCTCGAAGGATTCGATGCAGTTTTCGGGATAGCCCGAGATCATGCCGCCGCGGTGCCCGCTGATCACGATCGGGCGGGTCGGCGAATAGCGGAACCAGGCGTGGAGATCGGCACGTTTTTCGATGCTGATGTAATGAGGCGCGTCGGCTGATACGGGAGTCTCCGAGCAGGAGACACCCAGCAAAGCGATGGCTCCGAGCAGGGAAAGCAGTTGTTTGTTCATGGCGGTATTTTTTGAGTTTTTCTGAATAACCTGTAAAAACGGTGCTGTTTCCGGGAAACAAGTTCTGTTTCGGTTCTCAAATTTATGTTTTAATTTTCTTTTTGACAACTTTTAGTCTATGAAATTTCCATTTCAAAACAAACGGGAAAGTGATATGATAAATCAATTAACTGTAAAACAATATTTTACAAACAAAAGACCCTCCCGAAATTTTTATTTTCAAAGATGCGTTTCGTTTTTCCTTTTATTTCCAATTGGCTATTTTTGCTTTCTTTTATTTGCAAAAAAGAAAATTTGTGTTTATTTTTGTCCTGCTTGAAGCGCCTGCCGCAAGATGCCGCACAGACGCCGCGCAAATACGAAACTTCGGGAATCAGAACCCCGCGTCCTGCTCCCCTATAATATTTAGGTAACCCAAAACAACTCATCATGGATAAAATTGAAAGCGCTTTGACGCGGACAACCGATACCCGGGCCGTGATATTCGGCGTCGGGACACTTCCCCGCGTGTCGGAACTCTTTACGCAACTCTTCCCCGGGAACCGGGCCGTAGTCATTGCCGACCCCAATACGTGGCGTGTGGCCGGCGAGGAGGTGCACCGCCTTCTCGAAGAGGCCGGCATCCCCCAGGATGCCCCCTGCCTGCTCACCGACCCGTCGCTTTACGCCGAATGGCGCTTCATCGAGGAACTTGACGCCCTCCTGGCCGGGACGGATGCCATCCCCGTCGCCGTCGGCTCGGGGGTCATCAACGACCTGACCAAGCTCTCGTCCCACCACAACGGCCGCCGCTACCTGATCGTCGGGACCGCCGCCTCGATGGACGGCTACACTGCCTACGGCGCCTCGATCACCAGGGACGGAAACAAACAGACGTTCGACTGCCCGGCGCCGCTCGGCATGTTGTTCGACCCGTCGATTGCGGCCGCAGCCCCCGCGGAGCTCTCCGCGTCGGGATATGCCGACCTGATCGCCAAGATCCCCGCCGGAGCCGACTGGATGCTGGCCGACGCCGTGGGGTCGGATCCGATCGACCGGTTTGCCTTTCCGCTCGTCCAGGACGACCTTCCGGAGGCGCTGTCCGATCCCGCCGGGGTTCATGCCGGGGATGTCACGAAGGTCGGGCAGCTGGCCGAAGGGTTGATACTGAGCGGTTTTGCCATGCAGGCCGTACAGTCGAGCCGCCCCGCTTCGGGGGCCGAGCACCAGTTCAGCCACCTCTGGGACATGGAGCACCTGCGCTACAACGGCGCTTCGGTCTCCCACGGCTTCAAGGTCGGCATCGGGACGCTGGCCTCCACGGCCTTTTTCGAGATGCTGCTGGAGACACCCGTCGAGCAGCTCGACATCGAGCGTTGCGTCGAGGCATGGCGATCCTGGCCCGAGACCGAATCCGACATCCGGGCCCTGTTCGGCAACGACACCGAACTCGTGGCCCGGGCGTTGAAGGAGACGCGCGACAAATACGTCGGCAAGGAGGGGCTGCGCGAAGAGCTGTCGCGCCTGAAAGCGGCGTGGCCCGAACTGCGGGAGCGCATCCGGCGCCAGATCATCCCCTTCGAGGAGGTGCAGCGGCGGCTGCAGCTCGTCGGAGCGCCCTATGAACCGGAGCAGATCGGGGTCTCCCGGGCGCGCTTCCTCGAAGCGTTCCGGAAAATCCCCTACATGCGGAGCCGCTACTCGGTTGTCGACGTCGCCTTCCGCTGCGGATGGATGGAGGGTTGGCTCGAACGGCTCTTCGGTCCGGGATGTATTTGGAGCATCCACTGACGGATTTGCGGCCGCAGCGTTTTTTTTAGCCGTTTTGCAGCCGTTTTTTCACACGAACGGTCTACCTTTGTAATCCGGAACAGCAACTATTATCACTCAGATGACACCCGAACAGAACAAACGTTTCAAACGCTGGCAAATGCGCACGATCCTCGCCACGATGGTCGGATATGCGCTCTTCTACTTCGTGCGCAAGAACTTCTCGCTGGCGATGCCCGGTCTGGAGGCCGATTTGGGCATCTCGAAGGTCAGCCTCGGCATCTTCCTGACACTCAACGGCATCATCTACGGCGTCTCGCGTTTCGTGAACGGCATCCTGGCCGACCGCATGAACGCCCGCTGGTACATGGCTATCGGACTGGCGCTCTGCGCCCTGGCCAACTTCGCCTTCGGATTCGGCGAGGATATCTCCACCTGGATCACCGGAGAGGAGACCGGCGACCGCTTCACCAATACGATGATCCTCTTCATGGGGATCATGTGGGTGGTGAACGGGCTGCTGCAGGGTTCGGGATTCCCGCCCTGCGCCCGGCTGCTGACCCACTGGATCCCGCCGAAGGAGCTGGCCACGAAGATGTCGCTCTGGAACACCTCGCACTCCATCGGGGCGGGTCTCGTGGTGATCCTCTGCGGCTACATCATGGGGCACCTCGGTCAGAACCTCTCGGCCGATCCTGAAGCCGTGGCACGGATTGCGGCCAATCTGGGGATCGAGAGTTCGGATTCCGAAGGGATGGCCACGGTAATGAGTTTTGCCGCACACTCCGGGGCCTGGCGGTGGTGTTTCTGGGTCCCTTCGGCCATTGCCTTTGCCGGGGCCATCGGACTGGTGGCCTTCCTGCGTGACACCCCGACGTCGGTCGGCCTGCCCGAACTCGAAGGCACCGAAGTCGACAACGGCTCCGCGCAGGGGACCGTCGACCGCAAGGGGGTCGAATACAAGGCCTTCCTGATGAAGCATGTCTTCCGCAATCCGTTGATCTGGATCCTTGGCGCGGCGAACTTCTTCGTCTACGTCGTGCGTTTCTCTGTGCTGGACTGGGGGCCTTCGCTGCTGAGCCAGTCTAAAGGGGTCAGCATGGCACACGCCGGGTGGCTCGTTGCGATGTTCGAGATCGCCGGAATTCTCGGAATGCTCTTCGCCGGCTGGGCCACGGACCGCTGGCTGAAGGGACGAGCTCACCGGACCTGCGTCTTCTGCATGGCCGGAGCGGCCCTCTTCGTCTTCCTCTTCTGGCGTCTGCCGTCCGATGCCCCGATCTGGCTGCTCTTCGCCACGCTCTGCGCCGCCGGGTTCTGCATCTACGGCCCGCAGGCCCTCATCGGAATCGCCGCGGCCAACCAAGCCACGAAAAAGGCCGCCGCAACAGCCAACGGCCTGACCGGACTGTTCGGCTATGCCTCGACGCTCGTTTCGGGCGTGGGACTGGGATTCGTAGCCCAGCACTACGGGTGGAGCTGGGCCTATGTGGGGATTCTCGGCATGGCACTGATCGGCATGGTGATTTTCCTGCTGATGTGGGATGCCCGGGCCGACGGCTACGCCACGGAGTCCGGAGACCGGTAGCCCTTCCGCAGAGCGCAGAGCGGGAAGGCTGCGATTTATGCCGCTGATTTTATATTTACAGAACATAGGATGCGGTTCGGCACAGTCAAACCTGAAAACTCCGTTTTCGTTTGCCTCTGCGCTCACCTTTCACTATATTTACAGAACATAGGATGCGGTTCGGCACAGTCAAACCTGAAAACTCCGTTTTCGTTTGCCTCTGCGCTCACCTTTCACTATATTTACAGAACATAGGATGCGGTTCGGCACAGTCAAACCTGAAAACTCCGTTTTCGTTTGCCTCTGCGCTCACCTTTGCGTATATTTGCCTTTGACAACCTTTTGTTGCACTTTTTAATGACGGAACCATGTTGAGCATCGCCGAACGGCACAAATACATTCTCGACACGCTGAATGCACACGGATTCGTGCGCATTACGGATATTGCCAATGAACTGGGCGTGACGAAGGTCACCATCCGCAAGGATGTGAAGATCCTCGAAAGCAAGGGACTTCTCTACAAAGTACACGGGAGTGCCCGTCCGGCCAATCCGCATGTGGCGGATCTGGACGTGCATGTCAAGGACAACATCAACCGCGAAGCCAAACGAGCCATTGCTCGGCGAGCCGTGGAGCTGCTGGACGACAGCGATTCGGTGATCGTGGCCTCGGGGTCGACGATTTATGCCTTTGCCGAGGAGATTCGGATGCGACCGTGGCACCACCTGAACATCGTGACGCCGTTCCTGCGGCTCGGGGTTCTGTTCAACGATGTCGAGAATGTCAATGTCGTGCAGCTGGGCGGTACGATACACAAGAAATCCCTCTCGGTCCTGGGCGGCGAAACGGCCCGGGGGCTTGAGGACTGCATCTGTTCGAAACTCTTCTTCGGGGTCGACGGTATCGATCTCGAACACGGGATCACCACATCGACCATCGAGGAGGCGCAGTTGACGCGCCGGATGATGGCTTCGGCCTCGAAGACGATCGTATTGGCCGACTCCTCGAAATTCGGGCAGCGCGGCTTCGGGCGTATCGGTTCGCTGGAGGATGTGGATGTGATCGTGACCGACGCCAGGGTCTCCGAACAGATGTCCGCGGCGCTCGAAGAGGCCGGTGTGGACCTGATCGTCGTCAAATAGAGGCTCCGCAGCCCGTCCGGCGGACAGCAGACGGACAGACGGACGGGCGATCAAAAACGGAGCGTTCGACTATATCACGAGGGGGGCAACAATAGGATTCTGCCGCTGTTGAGCCGGGGCTTCGAAAACTCCGAGTTGCAGAAACGGCTGGCCCGTTACGCCTGTATGTCCAAGCCGGAAAGGGAGCCTGGACCGCCTCTCGCAGGACTTGACGTCGCGCGGCGTTTTGATAAACAGTCTGGCCCATCAGCAGCAAAACATTCCCGAGGTGAATGAGAAGGAGGTTACGTCCGCCCTGACCCAAAAGACCGATGCGCTGACGGATTCGGCCTCCATCGCCCAGATCCAGGAGATCCGCGGCGGTCTGTATCGGGGCGGTCCAACATGACAAGCGAGTGGATGTTTACGTGCAGGATTTCGGCCGCGGCATAGACTCCCGTTACCACAAGAGTATCTTCGAGCGATATTTCCGGGTTCCCGGCACCAAAGTTCAGGGCAGAGGATTGGGCCTGGCCATTTCGAAGGATTTTTTCGAGGCGCACGGAGGCCCGATCTCGATCGGAAGCGAAATCGGGAAAGATTGTCGGTTCACCGTATCGCTTCCGGTCTAACCTTGAAAAAGAGGAGTAAAATTTAATAACCTGTTTTAATGCCAACGGGTTGAAGTTAGTCTTGTTCTTTCCTCCTTACCGGAGATTTCCTGTTTTGGTTTCCGCGATTGTTCCTGCAAAACCGGTAAAACGTTTCAAACCTTCTGTCAGCGTATTACGCGGGCAGGCGATATTCCAACGCATGAATCCTTCGCCCTCCGCACCATACATCGTTCCTGCATTGAGCCACAAACGGGCTTCGGATACCAATCTCCGTTCGAGTTCCTCCGAAGATATGCCGAGTTTGCGGCAATCCATCCATACGAGATAGGTTCCTTCCAATACCGTGACAGGAAACTCCGGCAAATGCTTACGGCAGAAATCCCGCATATAGAGATAATTGGCGTGCAGATACTCGACAAGTTGGTTCAGCCACGCTTCTCCTTCGTTATAAGCCGCTTGGGTCGCAATTACTCCGAATGGATTGACATCGCATACTTCATTGTCATTGATGGCACGGTCGATTCTTGCGCGGCGGTCGGCATCGGCGCAGACGATGTTCGCAATCTGCAATCCGGCTATATTGAATGCCTTGCTGGGAGATATGCAGGTAACGGAATGTCGCAGAAAGTCTTCTGAGATGGAGGCAAACGGCGTGTAACGATGTCCCGGGAAAACCAGTTCGCAATGAATCTCATCCGAAACAACCGTAACGCCGTGACGGATACAGATTTCACCGATACGTACCAGTTCCTCACGTCTCCACACACGCCCGGCTGGATTATGAGGATTGCACAGCAACATCACTTTCACTTTCGGGTCGGCAGCCTTACGCTCCAGGTCTTCGTAATCAACCGCGTAAGTATTATCTGCAAAGACCAATGGTGAGGAAACCATTTCACACCCGTTGTTGCGGATGGACGAAAAGAAGCAGTTATAGACGGGAGTCTGCACCAACACTTTGTCTCCCGGTACGCCCAGAGCCTTGATGACCGCCGAGATGGCCGGGACTACGCCCGATGTATAAATTATCCATTCACGGTCGATCGCCCACCCGTGACGGCGTGCGAACCAACCCGTAACAGCTTCATAATAGCTGTCGGGCACACGGGTATAACCGAAAATGCCATGCTCCACACGTCGGCGCAAAGCCTCGACGACGGCGGGAACTGTACGGAAATCCATATCAGCCACCCACATCGGCAATACATGTTCGCTTTCGGCACTGTCCCATTTGTAGGAATTGGTTCCCCGTCGCGAAATTTGTTCATCGAAATCGTATTTCATACCTTCGTCTTAATCGGTGAAACAGGTAAGCTCGTTCCGGAGACGGATTTCACAATCGGCTGGAGCCTTGATGTTCTCGTCTATGGTGATGGAGCCGTACTCATCGGCCACGATGCGTCCCGACATCGGGTTCTTGATATTCGTGATGGCTCCGCGAATATCGGCCTGCAACGTGCTGTACTCGAATGCACGGTCGCAGTCCGGTCCGAAGGTGCAATTCTCCAGTATAAGGTCGTGAGCGTAGCAGAGCGGCTGCTCACCGGTGATATGGCAGTTCACCAGACGCAGGTTCTTCGAATGCCAGCCGAGGTACTCGCCGTTGAGTTCGGAGTCGTAGACGGTCACATTCTCAACTTCCCAGAACGCATCTTTCGTCGTGATTTTGGCTCGATGGATTTCCACGTTCTTCACATATTGGAACACATACTTGCTGTCGCTCTCCAGTCCGTCCACATAAATGTCGTTGCTGAACATGAAAGGATAGGTGCCGCCGTGCAGTTTGAGGTTCTTGATGCGGATGCCGTTGCAGCGCCAGAACACTTCATCGGCATCGTTCATCGTAACGTTCTCGATGTCGATTTCATTCATCTCGCGGAACATTTTCGGCGCATCGATAATCGTGTCGGTCATCTTCAGATGGTCGGAGTACCACAAGGCCGAGCGACCTCCGACATCGAAATAACAACGGTCGATTTTGAAACCGTGTACATGCCAAAAGGGATAGTTACCCTCGAAACGGCAATCTACAGCTTCTATATTGCTGCACTCTTTGATGGCCGATTCGCCGGCGCGGATCACTACGTTCTCCAAACGGAGGTCATGGGACTCGAACAAGGGGCGCTCGCCCCCAAATTCAGTGTCTTTAATCAGTTCCATTTAGAATATTATTTTAGTTATCGGTCTTGTTGATTTCAAAAGTCACGTCCACATTGCCTCTTCCGAGAGCCGAAGCCAGCCCTGACGGATTGTCGAGCCGCCCTATACGGGTGTAGCTGTAAGACGACGAGAAGGTTTCATAAAAGAGAACAACACAGCTGGAGCCGTAGAGCATCAGGTCTCCATTACGGATTGTGCCGGGCCGGTAGCTGTCTGTGGGCAGATTTTCCGACAGATAATGGTATTTTTCGTTGCCGTTCATTTCGTTCATCGTCACCGTCATAGGCAGCAAAGCGGCAAAAGCGCGTGCCGTGGCATTCTCCTCGAGTGTGACAGGAAAGCTATGATCGCCCACACGGACTGTAATGTTTTTGCTCATTTCGTTTTCCCCTTCATTATTTTCGTTATTATTCCCATTGCCATTCCCGTTATTGCCGCTTCCGGTTCCGGAATTGCCATCATCTCCCGGCTCTTCCGGATCAGGCACAGGCGTAACTGGTGTCTCTATTACAGGTTCGTCGTCCGAACCGCATGCAGTCAGCACGGATGTGGCTGTCATGAACATTAAGGCCGTGATAATCATATACCTGTTCATATTTCACATTATTTTTAGTAGTTATGATTCCAGTCCCGTTTTATAGGCTTTCTCAAGGTGTTCAGGTGCGATTTGACGGGCCATATTTCCCCCCCCCGTACAACTTTCTGAGGATACTTGTCCTCGACGGAGATGGCATATAGACGTTCGGTAAAAGATTTCAGTCTCGCCGTAATCGTCCAAAAATAAAGTGGCGAGGCCATCACGGGTGTATCACATGCGGCAAAAAGGGAATAAAGCATCGGTCAGAGGGCCCGTGTTACCCTGCCGCGAACCGACACCCATCAGTGCAAGGACATTTTCCCGTTGCCCCGACATATTGTCTCGATTGCCGTGGGACGGGGAGGCCCTTCCATTTTGCCGTCTTTCAGAAAACGGGAAATTGCCGACCCTCCAAGCAATACTCCGCCGGCAGTCGGCAAACTGTTTCTTAAAAATGTCCTTCTTCCCATATTTTGTAATCCTTGTTTCAAATACTTCTTCTTCTGATTATTGTTACACTGCAAAATTATGTTGAAACCGCAAATCACCCGGTAGATGAATTACAGAGAAGATAACCCCAATTACAGATTGCATGAAAAAGCACCTGCCACTCCAATGATGGTGGGGCAGGTGCTATCGCTTTCATTCCAGTTCTTAAGAAGGAATTTACATCTATTTCAGGTATTCTCTGAAAAATTCCTCCAGTTTGTCGAACGGAATAATGTCCGTCCGGTCATATAAGTCCGTATGCACGGCACCGGGAACTATGAGCAGTCGTTTGTTGTCGCCTTTCAACTTTTTGAAGGCGTCCTCGCCCATGTAGCGGGAATGGGCCTTCTCGCCATGAACCACCAATACGGCACTGCGGATTTCATCGGCATAGGCAAGGATAGGCGCGTTGAGAAATGCGAGATTGGAGGTCTTGTTCCAACCTAAACCGGAATTGATGGAACGGGGATGATAGCCTCGTTCGGTCTTGTAATAGTCGTAATAATCCTTCATGAACTGCGGGGCATCGTTGGCCGGTTCCGGATTCATCACGGTGCGGGGATATGTTCCGGTCCGGTAGTCTTCTGTGCGCTGAGCGTTGAGTTCCCGGCGCATCTTATAGCGTGCATCCGCATTGTCGTTGGCATCGAAATAACCGTTTGCTGAACAGCGGCTGATGTCGTACATCGTGGAAGCTACCGTTGCCTTAATGCGTGTGTCGTTGGCAGCCGCATTGATGGCAAATCCGCCCCAGCCACAAATACCTACTATTCCGATACGCTCGGCATCCACGTCTGGACGTGTCGCAAGGTAATCCACCGCAGCCGAGAAGTCCTCGGTATTGATGTCCGGCGAAGCCACGCTGCGGGGCTGGCCGCCGCTTTCGCCCGTGAACGAAGGATCGAAAGCAATCGTCAGGAATCCCCGTTCGGCAAGACTTTGAGCATACAGTCCCGACGCCTGCTCCTTTACAGCCCCGAACGGACCGCTGACAGCGATGGCCGGCCATTTCCCTCCGGCGGCCGTTTTCGGTACATACAGGTCGGCGGCGAGCGTGATGCCGTAACGGTTGACGAAGGTCACCTTGCTGTGGTTCACCTTGTCGCTCTTCGGGAACGTCTTGTCCCATTCCTGTGTCAATTTCAGTTCTTCCATATTTCTGCTGCTTTGAGTGTTCTGTGCCGGGCTTTCCGTCAGGCCGAAAAGGCAGAGGGAAACGGCAGTTAAAATTGTTATACGTTTCATAATCGCTGTAAATTCAATGTTTGTCATCTCTTGTTTTCTTTCCTTTTCACGATGCAAAATTACAGCGGATTACAGAGAACGCCGGTAGATGGATTACAGATAGTATAACCCCAATTACAGACTGTATTCTATCTGTTTCTCATCCAACGTTCCTGCTTCAGGCGGACCAGGAAAATCAGCCCCCTGAAACACAGCTCGACGCACATGGCAATCCATACACCTTTCAGTCCCAACGTAGGAGCGAGCATCGCGGCCAATGACAGACGCACAGCCCAGATACTGAAGAAATTCATCAGGCACGGAACAAGCGTGTCCGCCGCCCCGACGAAGACACCGTAAGCCACAATCGAGGCTGCAAACATCGGTTCGGCGAACGCCTCGATACGCAGGGCCATCACGCCCAATTCCCGGATCTCCCCGACAGGGGTCATCAAGCCGATAATCTGGGGCGCGAACAGGTACATGAGTGCGCCCATGAATCCCATGACGCCCATTCCCATAAATACGGTGATACGGGCGAAACTGCGGGTCAGTTTCCGGCGACAGGCGCCGATACTCTGCCCGACCAGTGTCGTGGCGGCATCGGCAATGCCGTAGCCGGGCATATAACAAAGGCTCTCGGCGGTGATGGCAAACGAGTTGGCGGCAATGGCAAAGACGCCCAACGGTGCCACGATGACCGTTGTCATGATTTGCGCACCGCAAATGACGATATGCTCTATACCCATAGGAAGCCCGATACGGAGTGCCTTCTTCAACGTGGCCGCCGTCGGGCGGAAACTCCCTTGTTCTCCCGCCAGCTTCAATTCATCGGAATGCCTCCAAAGATACCGCAGCAATATCCCGGCAACCACCACTTCGGCGGCGGCCGTACCCAACGCCGCACCTTCAACCCCCAATCCGGCGCCAGGCATCGTAAAAGAGACTCCCGCCACGTGCCATTCGCGCGAAGGGAAAATCAGAAAAAAATTGAAGACGACATCCAGTATGCACATCGCCACACCTGCCAGACTCGGCACGTGCATGTTGCCGCTGCAGCGCAACATGCCGCCTGCAAGGAAATTCATCTGCAAGGCAGGAAGGAAGAGCGAGAAGATAAGGAAGTAGAGCGACGCATCCCGGCGGATGGAGACATCGCCTCCCAACCAACCGGGAAGCATGCCGCTGATTGCCGCACCAAGCACGGCTAACAATAGGCTGAAAGCAAGTGTGGCGGTCAGCGACTGCCGCAAAACGCTACGCGCTCCCTGCATGTCGCCCGCTCCGATTCTGTGCGCCACCTGTACGGAGAATCCGGTGGCAGCCGCCACACACAGCCCCCAAAAGAGCCATGTGGTCGTCGATACCAGCCCAATGGAGGCCGAAGCCTCGGCTCCGAGATGTCCCACCATCGCCGCATCGATATACTGCATGACAATGGAAGACAGTTGTGCGATGACAGCAGGAATACTGAGCAGCACGGTCAGGTGCAACTGTTGCCGCAGCGCCATCGGTTTGTCGTCGCGTATCAGCGCAAGCAGCGCGTTTGTTTTGCCGGCCTGTGTCCTCATCCGTTCCGTTCTTTGGTGAGCTTGAACACCTTCCCGTAAGTGAACATCCGCCAAATCCATTCCAATGGTCCGAATTGACAGTAATACCGTTCGGATGGCCTGATGGGGATGGCCGTATGGCTGGTTCCTGATTCCACTTCCATAGGCTATCGCTTCTCGTCCTTGCCGATGTTTCGGATATGCCTTGCCGGTACGCCTCCTGCAATCGTGTCGGCCTTCACGTCCTTCGTCACCACCGACCCGGCGGCGATAATGGCGTTGTCCCCCACGGTCACACCTCGCAGGATGGTGGAGTTCGAACCGACCCACACGTTCCTGCCCAAACGGATGGGAGCCGGATACATCGCCCCACGGTCTTCGGGAGCCGTGCCGTGATTGAGCGTGGCGAAAACCACGTTGTGGCCGATGAGACAACCGTCGCCCAATGTCACACCGCCGTGGTCCTGAAAATGGCAGCAGGCATTGATGAATACATTGCGCCCGATGGTGATATTCCTGCCGAAGTCCGTGTAAAACGGCGGAAACATCTTGAATGTCTCATCCACGGGCTTGCCGGTCAGGCGCGACATGAGTGCGCGCAACTCCTCCTGTGAATGGTATGAGCTGTTTATCTCGCAGGTGATGCGCCGGGCCTGGTCGCTCATTTCGTCCATCAACCGATAGATTTCCGGTGTATTGAGCGCACCGCCGGCCTTGATATGATTCAGAAAATCTTCCAGTGTCATAATCCGCTTCTTCCCCTATGCCTGTCTGCCCATTTCGTATGCCTCCTGCAATTTCGGGCTTCCCTTGATTTCTCCCGTGTGCCATACGCCACCGCAAAACAGCGTACCCTTCACCGTCGGATTTTCCAGGCAATCGAGGAATCCCATGAAATTGGCAACGATGCGGTCCATAATTGTTTCATCCTCTTCGGCAGCCGTAGCTATGAAATAAAACTCCTTGTCCTTCATTTCGGTATAAGGTCCGCAGCAACGGTCTATCATCATTTTCATCTGGGCACTCATGGCATAGAAATAGACCGGTGTACCCATTACGATGACATTTGCCGCGAGCATCTTTTCTATGATTTCAGCCGCATCATCCTTCTGAGGGCATGGCTTTTTGTACTGGCTGCATACACTGCACCCCATGCAGGGATGTATCTTCTTGTCACGCAGAAAAATCTTCTCTACACGGTTTCCACTCTCTATCGCTCCGCGCATGAACTCATCGCAAAGCGTGTCCGAATTGCCGCCACGACGGGGGCTGGACGATAAAATCAGAATATTCTTTGGCATGGTTTATCTGTTTCTATTAGGTGTTTGTCTCCACGATATGGGCATCGGGAAGGTCTTTGGCAAGCAGCGCCTTTACGCTCACGGGGTATAATGTTCGCTCCGTTCTGTTCCCCGGTATGCAGTTTTACCCCTGCATGTCCCTTGATGTCACCACTTGCCTGTTCATACGCCTTGATCACCCCTTCGGCACTGAGGTTACGTGTGAAATGGACTACGGATTCATTACCTGTGCGTTCCTCGTAAGGCACATGCTTGTTACCGTTTTTTCCGGAACCGGATCGGACTGCGCAATGGCGGTTGTTCCCGTCGCTGACAAACTTGCAATCATGATGGCTGACATACGTTTCATTCTCTATTGATATTATCGGGTTCAGAGTTTCTGAATCTTGATGCAAAGGTAAGCGTATGCCTGGAAATACCGTGTAGATGAATTACAGATGTTATAACCCCAATTACATGATTTTCGGAAAGAACGGCATAAATCTGTAGTCGGGGTTATATTATCTGTAATTGGGGTTATGGCAATCTCCGTATAATCCTCTACCTTTGTGTTCAGAATAGATGGGAATTGGATATGGTTATGGAGAAGATACTTAACCTGGACAGTGTAGACCAATACAACCGTTTATACGGTCTTGAGACCCTGCACCCGTTGGTCAGCGTGGTCAATCTCAATGAAGCAACCCGCGCGGTGGGGACCATACGTCTCAACTATGGGGTGTATGCCCTGTATCTGAAACTGGAAAAGGCGTGCGACATCAAGTACGGGCGCCAGAAGTACGATTACGAAGAGGGAACCATTGTCTGTTTCGCTCCCGGACAAACGGCTGAGACGACACCGACAGTCGGTCGTATCCGGACCAATGCGTACGGCATCATCTTCCATCCCGACCTGCTTCGCGGCACATCATTGAATAAAACGATAAAGAACTACACCTTCTTCTCGTACGAGGTCAATGAAGCGTTGCACGTGTCCGAGGAGGAGCAGACGATTATATTGGATTGCCTGAGAATCATCCGGAAAGAACTGGAACATGACATAGACAAACACAGCAAGACCCTGATTGCGACCTATATTGAACTGCTGCTTGGTTACTGTATGCGGTTTTACGAACGCCAGTTTATAACGCGCAGCAAAAGCAACCGGGATGTGCTGACCCGCTTCGAGTCCCTGCTGGACGAATATTTCGAGGGACCAGCCATTGAGCGTGACGGACTGCCTTCCGTGAAATACTTCGCGGACAAATTGTATCTCTCTCCCAACTATTTCGGAGACATGCTTAAAAAGGAAACCGGCAAGACACCGCAGGAATATATCCATGCGAAAGTCATTGACATAGCGAAAGACCGCATAGCCGGTACGCAAGATACGGTAAGCCAGATAGCTTATTCGTTAGGGTTCCAATATCCGCAGCATCTGTGCCGTTTGTTCAAAAAGCGGGTCGGATGTACGCCGAATGAATACCGCGCGAAAATGGTTGGCTGAAAGGGCAGATGAAAGAGACACTGGACATAAAAAGCGTGTGCGAATGCAACCGCCGTTTGGGGTGCAGGACGCTGCATCCCCAGGCGAGCATCATCAATCTGGAACACCCGGACCTGGAGCAGGAGGCCGTAAAATTCGAGTTTTATGCCGTATTGCTCATTGAGGAGTGTTCCGATGGCTGTTGTTGCTGCGGGCGTAAATACTACGACTACTCCAATGCCACGATGGTATTTCTTGAACCCGGAGAGATTTTCCGCATGAGTGAAGCGGGCGTATTGCCTGATAAAGGATGGCTGTTGGCATTTCATCCCGATTTGCTGTATCGGACTTCACTGAAAAATCATATCAAAAACTACACGTTCTTTTCTTACAGCAAGGGGGAGGCATTGCATCTGTCGCAACGGGAAACAGCGACCATTACATGCTGTCTTGAGAATATCGAAGAGGAACTGCACCATTCTATCGATTTGCACACCGCAACCATTCTCTCGCGGCACATCGAGCTGATGCTGGACTACTGTACCCGTTTCTACGAGCGACAATTCATCACACGAGAGAATAGGAACAAGAATGTACTTGAAGAGTTGGAAACCCTGCTTGATGACTATATAGCTTCCGGCAAATTACGCGACTTCATACTGCCCACATCGGAATATTGCGCCCCGAAGTTGGGATTGTCAGTTCCATATTTTAACGATTTGTTAAAATTTGAGACAGGTAAGACGCTGGATGAATATTTCCAGATGAAACGGCTTGAAGCGGCCAAAAGGATGCTGCTCGGAGCCGAGAGTACACCAACCGCTGTAGCACGACAGTTAGGTTATCCTAATGTGCAATATTTCAGCCTGTTGTTTAAAAAAGTAACAAATACGGCACCTAATAAGTACAAGCGTTCGTTGAATTAAGACGATGTTTCCTGCAAACAAGAGCTGGGCAAATAAGATTTGGTAGGTTGTAAATGCTTGTTATCCGCATTTTCATACTTTATCCGATGCCACAAGTTAATCTTCTTTCGGTGTACTTTCTCGGCCCGGAAAAAAGTACACCGAATAGGCCACAGGTAACCCGCTTTTCGATGCCTTTTTCTGCATTTCTGACAAAATAAAAATCCCTGCAAACCGGTGTTTGTAGGGATTCGGGAGGTTTTTCACGCTACCCCCCCCCTCTTGGCGGAGAGAACGAGATTCGAACTCGTGGTACGGGTTGCCCCGTACGTCGGTTTAGCAAACCGGTGGTTTCAGCCACTCACCCATCTCTCCGGGCACGCTTCGCGGACTGTTCCGTCCGAAAGGGTGTGCAAATATAGAATCTTTTTGGGTAAATACAAAAAAAATGCGGTCGAAAATTCCTATTTTTGCATGAAAAGAGACTTCTCATGCTGCTGCGACTTCCGACACGTATTCCTCTTCGATGCCTATTCGCCCTTTGCTGCCTGATTCCGGCATGGGTTGCTGCATCTTCTGATTCCGATCCGATGCGCCCGCATCCGCTGACCGTTTTTTTGCAGGAAGCCGAACGGCGCTTCGACGTGCGGATCACCTGCAAGCGCTTCAATCCCGATACGGTTCAGGTCAACTGGGGAGCCTTCCGCATCCGGCCCTATTCGCTTGACGAGACGTTGGACAACCTGCTCCGGCCCGCCGATCTGGTGTGGAACCGCCGGACGACACCCGACGGAGAGACCCGAATCACGGTGCAGCCTTACGAATACTACCGCCGTACACCGGCCGACGGCGAGCTGCTGCTGCAGTGGCTGGCGGTGCTTGCCCCCGACAGCGCCTCGTGGGAGCGGCGGCGCGAATGCCTGCTGACGGAGGCGCGCGAGGCTTTGGCGCTCGATCCCTTTCTGCGGGGCGTTGTTGCCGATCCCGACGTGCGACTGGGGCGTGAAGTGCGCCACGACGGCTATACGATGCAGAACTACGCCCTCGAAACCCTTCCGGGACTCTACGTCTGCGGTACGATCTACGCCCCGCTTGCGAAGGGCCCGCACCCGCTGATCGTCTCGCCCGCGGGCCACTGGGAGGGAGGCCGCTGCCGCCCGGACCAGCAGCTGCGCATGGCGACCTTCGCGCGCATGGGCGCCGTGGCGGTCGATATGGATATTTTCGGCTGGGGAGATTCGGAACGCCAGGTGGGGCGTGAGGCGCATACGCAACACTACTCGATGCAACTCCAGGCGCTGTGGTCAAAGCGCGTGACGGACTGGATGGTTGCCTCGCGCCGCGACATCGATACGACGCGTATGGCCGCGACGGGCGGTTCGGGCGGTGCGACGCATGCGCTGCAGCTGGCACTGCTCGACGATCGTTTTGCGGCGCTGGCCCCGGTCGTGCACCTGGTTTCGCATTTCGACGGGGGCTGCCCGTGCGAGAGCGGGCGCCCGGTGACGCTGGCGGGCGGCGGGAGCTGTATGCCGGAGCTGCTGGCCGCGGCAATGGCCCCGCGCCCGACGCTGGTCGTCAGCGACGGCGGCGACTGGACTTCGACCTACCCGACGCTGGAATACCCCTTCCTGCGGCGGATCTGGGGCTTCTACGGGGCGGAGGCGGCGGTGCGGAATGTCCATTTCGCGGACGAACGCCACGACTACGGCGTGAACAAACGGCAGGCGGTCTACGCCTTCTTTGCCGAGACCCTGGGTCTCGACATCGCGCAGGCGGATGAAAGCCGCGTGACGCTGCTTCCCGAATCGGCCCTGCAAAGTTTCGGGAGCGAACTCCCGGAGCGGGCCTTGCGGAGCCGTGAAGAGCTGGAACGGATCATCGAAAAACTGAAATGATATGAGACGCTTTTCCCTGCTTTTGCTGCTTTTGTGCCTGACGGGCGGTGATCTGGCCGCCCGGAGCCTGAAAACCCGCTACCGGGTGACGACGGCCGGAAACAGAACCTCCTGCCCGGTTGTTCTGCGCGATGTTCCGACGTGGGCCCGGAGTGTTCGGGTGCTGGCGGAGGGTGCCGAGATTCCGTCGCAGCTCGACCGGCCGCTGGGAGAGGCGGCTTTTGTGGCCGACATTTGCGGCAGCCGGGATTTCGAGGTTGTCTACTCGTCGAAACCGGCGGAGCCGCGCTTTCCGAACCGGGTCCACGCGCAGATGTGGCTGAAAAATCCGGACAAGACGTTGCGGGCGGCGGATACGGTCTCCTCGACGAAGGACGACATGTACCATAAGCTGCACCACCACGGCCCGGCCTTCGAGTCGGAGTATGCGGCCTACCGGATCTACTTCGACAAGAAACAGACGATCGACACCTACGGCAAGAAACTCCCGCGTCTGGAGCTTGCCGGGACGATGTGGTATCCGAGCGATGCACAGATGGCCGCCGATTATGGTTACGACAACCTGCGGGTCTTCGGTTCGGTGGGCGTGGGGGCGCTCAAGGGCTGGGATGCCGAAAAGCGGAAGATGACCCACATCACGGACTTTGCCCGGCGGGAGGCCCGGATCCTGGCGAAGGGACCCGTGCGTACGGTGGTGGAGATGCGGGTCGAGGGCTGGCGCTACGGCGGCCGTGAGATTGCGATGACATCGCGCTACATCCTCTATGCGGGCCACAGCGACGTTCGGGTCGAGAACCGCATCGAGGGGGACTTTTCGGGCCTGCTCTTCACAACCGGGGTGATGAAGATGGCCGAAAACGAGGTGCGCCGCACGGAGACGGCGATTGCGGCCGTGGGTTGCGACTTCCCGGAGAACGACACGCTGAAGTGGGAGCGCGAACGGGTCGGACTGTCGATCGCCGTTCCGGCGGATCGGATCGTCTCGCGCATCGACGACCGGACGAGCTACCTGTTTCAGCTGGCGCCCGACGCCGAGGGGCGTATCGACTACGTGTTCGACATGTGGTGGCGGCGGAGTTCGTGGCTGAAGGAGATCCCCGACGGCGAGTTCCCCGAACGGATGCTGGAACGCCTCGACGCGGAGGCCCCGGAGGCGGAAGTGCGGCGTTTGAAATAGATTTGACGAAAAATACATCGTTTGCGACAAAAAATCCCGGTCGGAACGGAGGAGTCGCCGTACTTTTGTATACCTGAAACTGCGAAAATTTACGGATACGAAATGAAACGACCTCTTCTGAAGAACCTGAAACGAGTCATGGCCGGAATGGCGGTTCTGTTGTTGACCGTCTCATGTTTCGGCTCTTCGGCCTCCGATTCCGGAATGGGGGCCCTTCCCTCCTGGATGCCGGCGTTGTCGGACCCGGCGATCCCCTCACGCACGGTGAGTGTCGCCGACTTTGGCGGCCGCGGTGACGGCCACACGCTCAATACCGAAGCCTTTGCTGCGGCGATTGCCTCGCTTACGGAGCAGGGCGGGGGCCGTGTGACGGTTCCTGCGGGCGTCTGGTATACGGGCCCGATCGTGCTGAAGGACCGGATCGAGCTGCACCTCGAACGGAATGCCGTGGTGGTTTTCAGCGACGACAAGTCGCTTTACCCGCTTGTCGAGACGACCTTCGAGGGTCTCGACACCTACCGCTGCCAGTCTCCGATCTCGGCGCGGGGGGCGAAGGAGATCGCCATTACGGGCGAGGGGGTGATCGACGGCAACGGCGATGCCTGGCGGGCCGTGAAGCGCGACAAGCTCACGGGCCGCGAATGGCAGGCGAAGGTGAAGAGCGGCGGGGTCCTCTCCGACGACGGGCGGACGTGGTATCCTTCGGAGAGTTACAAGTTCGGTGCCACGACGGGCGCCGACCAGAATGTCTCGACGTGGGCGGAGACGCGCGAGGATTTCGAGCGGATGCGAGATTTCCTGCGTCCGGTGATGGTTTCGATCCACCACTGCGAGAACGTGCTGCTCGAAGGGGTTACGTTCCAGAATTCGCCCTGCTGGAACATCCACCCGGCGATGTGCCGGAACCTGATCGTTCGGGACATCACGGTCCGCTGCCCGGATTACGCGCAGAACAGCGACGGCATCGACATCGAGTCATGTAAGAACGTGGTGCTGACGGGCTCGCGTTTCGACGTGGGCGACGACGGCATCTGCATCAAGAGCGGCAAGGACCAGGCGGGGCGCGACCGGGGGATTCCGTGTGAGAACATCTATGTGGACAACTGTGCCGTCTTCCACGGCCACGGCGGGTTCGTCGTGGGGAGCGAGATGTCGGGCGGTGTGCGGAACGTACTGGTTTCCAATTGTGTATTTTCGGGTACGGACGTGGGTCTTCGCTTCAAGTCGACGCGGGGCCGCGGGGGAGTTGTCGAGCATATCCGGATCGAAAACATCGCGATGAGCAACATCGTCCAGGAGCCCCTGCTTTTCGACCTGTTCTACGGCGGGAAATCGGCTTCGGAAGTCCATGCCGAGGGCGCGTCGACAGCTGCGTCGACGGATCTTCCGGCCCTTCCGGTGGACGAGACGACCCCGGCCTTCCGGGATATCCATATCGAAAATGTCTGGTGCCGGGGCGCGCGCCGTGCGATGTTCTTCAACGGGCTTCCGGAGATGAACGTCGAGCGGGTCACGGTGGCGAATACGCACATCTACGCGCAGACGGGCGCCCAGATCAACGAATCGACGGACGTCGTGCTCCGGAACGTGGAGATCGTGCCGGAGGAGGGCCCGGCGCTGCAGCTCAACAACGTGAGGAACCTCACGGCGGAGTCGTTCACCTGCCCGGCGGGGCTTCCGACGGCCTTGACGGTGACGGGCAGCCGGAACCGGGCCGTCAAGCTCCATGCGGAGGGGATCACGGCGGCGAACAGCCGCCTGTCGGACGGTTCGGAGCCGGAGGTCACGATCGAATAACGAAAACAAACGATAAAACAGCGATACTTATGAATGCATCATCGAAGCGAACGCTTCTTTCGGCGCTGGCGCTCATGGCCTTTTTGAGTTGCAGCAGCGATACGACATCGGACGATTCGACGGACAACGGCACCGGCGGCGAGACTCCGGGTACGGGCACTCCGTCGGTGGTGGACTTCGGGCTTCCGCTGGCCAACGAGGACGACGGCGTGGTGCGGGCCTTCCCGGGGGCCGAGGGAGGCGGCATGTACACGACGGGCGGCCGTGGCGGCAAGGTCTATCATGTGACGAAACTCACGGATGACGGCTCTGAGGGCACGCTGCGCCATGCGGTCGGGCAGTCGGGCGCGCGGACGATCGTCTTTGACGTGGCGGGAACCATCGCGTTGAGCAAGGAGTTGGAGATCAAGAAGGGCGACCTGACGATCGCCGGGCAGACGGCTCCGGGCGACGGCATTTGCCTGCGTGACTTCCCCGTCACGATCAAGGCCGACAACGTGATCATCCGCTACCTGCGCTTCCGGCTCGGGGATGCGAACGTGAGCGACGGCGACGATACGATCTGGGGCCGTTACCAGCAGAATATCATCCTCGACCACTGCTCGATGTCGTGGTGTGTCGACGAATGCGCGTCGTTCTATGCGAACCGGAACTTTACGATGCAGTGGTGCCTGCTGGGGGAGAGCCTCCACAATTCGGGCCACACGAAGGGTTCGCACGGCTATGGCGGCATCTGGGGCGGGGCTCCGGCGTCGTTCCACCACAACCTGCTGGCGCACCACGACTCGCGCAACCCGCGTTTCGACGAACCGAACGCCTATGACTTTACGGGCCTCATCAGCGGGGTCAGCGGGACGAATACGGGCGCGAGCGGCTTCTCGAACGACGATCGGATGATCGACTTCCGCAACAACGTGGTCTATAACTTCTGCAACTACCCGGCCTACGGCGGCGAGGGTGCCCGCATCAACTTCGTGGGCAACTACTACAAGTGGGGTCCGGCCTCGGTCAACGGCCTCGGGAAGACGATCAGTACGAGCGGCAAGGAGGGAACCGATACGGGCCACCGCCGCGAGTATTTCTACCAGGTGGACTGCGCCTATACGACGGGCGGCGTGACCTACGATGCGGGCCCGACGCAGGTCTACTACCGGGACAATACGCTCGACACGTCGGTGTCGGATGCCTCGAAGGGTGCGGCCGTGACGGCGGACAACTCGCTGGGCTTCACGACGAAGAACGCCTCGAAGAGCGGACTGGGCGATGCGGGATACCCGACGACGCCGTTTGCCATTGCGGCTGACGGACGCAGTTGCCGCGTGACGGAACATGCGGCAGCCGAGGCCCTCGAACTGACGCTGCTCTATGCGGGGGCCTCGTTGAGCCGTGACGCCGTGGACAAGCGTCTGGCCGATGACGTGAAGAACGGCAAGGCGAACGTGATGGAGGGCTCGAACGGCAGCAAGAACGGCGTGATCGACCGCCCGTCGGATACGACGACCGCCTCGCAGGCCTTCGGAGAGGTGGCTTCGGACGGTTATCCGGTGCTGACGGCGACCGACGAGGAGATCGCCCGGGCGTCGACGGACAGCGACGGCGACGGCATTCCCGACTACTACGAGGAGCTCTTCGGACTGGACAAGGACAACCCTGCCGACGGCAAGACCAAAACACTCGACCCGAAGGGGCTCTATACGAACCTGGAGGTCTACCTGCACTATCTCGTGCGCGACATCACCGCCGCACAGGTCAAGAACGGAACCTATACGGAGTTGAAATAGAATGTTTTGCGGATGGCGGGTGCGGAACCCGGACCGCTTCCGGCCCGTTGCCCCAAACTGAAAGGAACGATTGAAATGAAGCAAGCTTTTCTACTGGCAATCTGCATGTTGTTGACGGTGACGTCATTCGGGGGCCCGTTGCGGGTCTTCCTGATCGGCGACTCGACGTGTGCGACCAAGAATCTCGCGAAGCAGAATCCCGAACGGGGCTGGGGACAGATGTTACAGCCGCTGTTCGACGCATCGGTTACGGTCGAGAACCATGCCGCCAACGGCCGCTCCACGAAGTCGTTCCGGGCCGAAGGGCGCTGGGACCGGGTCTTCGGGGCATTGCAGGCCGGGGATTACCTCTTCATCCAGTTCGGGCACAACGACAAGAAGGCGCAGGACTCCACGCGCTATTCCACGCCGGCTCAGTATGCCGCAAATCTCTGCCGCTACATCCGCGAAGCCCGCTCGAAGGGGGCCGTTCCGGTGCTGCTGACGCCGATCGTGCGTCGACACTTTTCCGGATCGCAACTCGATGATACGCACGGTGCCTACCTCGATGCCATGCGGCAGGTGGCTGCCGAGGAGCGTGTCCCGCTGATCGACGCCGAACGGCTGACCCGGACGTGGGTTGCGGCCCTCGGCGACGAGGCCTCGAAGTCCTTCTACATGTGGGTTGCGAAGGGTGTCTGCCCGCTCTATCCTGACGGCCGTCAGGACAATAGCCATCTCAATGTCCGCGGGGCCCGCACCGTGGCGCGGATGATTGCGGCCGAACTGCCGCAGGCGGTTCCGGAGCTCGGTGAACGGCTCGTACCGTCGGACTTCACGGTGGCGCAGGACGGCTCGGGGGACTTCTTCACGCTCACGGAGGCCGTTGCTGCCGTTCCGGATTTCGGGCGCGACACGACGCGGATCGTCATCTGCGAGGGGACCTACCGCGAAAAGATCTCGATCCCGGCGACGAAGCGGCTGGTGGCACTCTCGGGCCGTGGCGAGGTGCGGGTGACGTGGGACGACTACGCCGCGAAGATCGGCCCGACGGGTCGGCCGCTCGGGACGTCGGGATCGTCGACCCTCTACTTCGGGGGCGACGGCTGGACGGTGCGCGGCATCACCTTCGAGAACGCGGCCGGCCGGGTCGGGCAGGCCGTGGCGGTGCAGTGCCTGGCTACGGACCTCCGTTTCATCGGCTGCCGCTTCCTGGGCAATCAGGATACGCTCTACCTCTACGGCGAGGGCAACCGCGACGGCGAGACCGTCACGGAGAATGCCCGGATCCGCTTCGATGCGTGCTATATCGAGGGGACGACCGACTTTATTTTCGGGTCGGCGGCGGCGCTGTTCCGGCGTTGCGAGATCCGTTCGAAGGCCGACTCCTACATTACGGCGGCCTCGACCTGCCGCGGGCAGCGCTGCGGACTGATCTTCGAGGAGTGCCGCCTGACGGCCGACGAAGGGGTGACGGCCTGCTGGTTGGGGCGTCCGTGGCGGGACTATGCGCAGACGGTCTTCCTGCGCTGCCACTTGGGGCCCCATATCCGTCCCGAGGGGTGGCACGACTGGAACAAGCCCCACGCCCGGCGGACGGCTTTTTACGGCGAATACGCTTCGGAAGGTCCCGGAGCCGCCGGCCCGAGGGTGGGCTGGGCGCACCGTCTCTCGGCCCGGAAGGCCGCCGGAATTGTCGCCGCATTCGAACACTGAACGGAAATTTTTCGTATATTTACCCATACGGGATCACCTCCCGACCGGATAAAAATCCCGGAACGGCGGGGCCGGAACCAGCCTTCGCCGTCCGTTTGAACCCGACACTTCCCGGAGTGGGGCGCCGCCCGTCCGGAACCGTAAACCGCTGACCATGAAACGACCGCTGCTGATCCTGCTGCTGACGTTCGCCGCATTTTTCCCGCCTCTTTTTGCTGCGGCGCCCCCGCAGTGCCTTTTCCGGACCTACTCCACGCTGGACGGCCTGACGCACGACCGGATTGCCGACATCTATACCGATTCGCGGGGTTTCGTGTGGGTCTGCACGTGGTACGGGGTGAGCCGTTTCGACGGCTATACGTTCAAGAATTTCAGCACTTCGCCGGGGGATTTCTCACCGTTGTCGCACCACCGTTTCATTGCGGTGAGCGAGGATTCGAACGGCCACCTCTGGTTCACGACCTACAACCACCATGTCTACCGGCTGAACCGCTATACCGAACGGTTTGAAGATGCGGTGTCGCTCATCGAAGGGATCGATTCGCAGCACTACCGCGCGACGCACTGCCTGCATGACCGCCGGGGCGGGACGTGGGTGGCGATTGCCGGTTCGGGTGTCGTGCGTTTCCGCGACAGGGCGGACGATTCGCCGGTCGAGGTGGATGCCTTTTTCGAATCGTCGGCCCTGGGCGGCGACGTCTCGGCGATTCATCTCGGGGAGGGCGGGGACGTGTGGATCGCCTCGGCGGAGGGCCATCTGAACCGGATTGCCGGGGACGAGACGCTCCGGGTCCGGCGGGTTGCCGAGATGCCGTCTCCGGGCTTCTCCTTTGCGGCCGACGAATCGCATGTCTACTGTCTGACGGCGGATGCCGTGGTGCGGGCCGGGAAGCAGGGTGATTCGGCGGTCCGGATTCCGGGTGCGGGGGCTGCGTTGACGGCCATCGTGTCGGACAGCGTTTTCCGCAGGGTCTATGTGGGTTCGCGGGCGGGCGATCTCTACCGCGTGGAGGGCGAACGTCTCTCGCCGCTGCATCCGCGGGGTCGGCATCCGGGCCGGATCCGCGATCTGGCGGCCGATTCGCACGGCATCGTGTGGGTGACCACGCCCGAGACGGGCATCACGCGCTACAACCCGGCAACGAACGACTGCCGGCACTTCGAGCAGGAGCCCTATACGGTGAGCTACAACATCGATACGCTGACGAAGATCGCCGAGGGCGGCGGGCGGCTGTGGATCAAGATGAACAACTGGGGCTTCGGCTACTACGACCGCGAGCGCGACGTGGTGGAGCCCTTCTACAACGACCCGAAACGCCCGGATTGCCAGATGACCAACGCCGTGGTGCGTTTCGACGTGCAGGACGACGTGCTGTGGCTGTCGACCTACAGCGAGCGGGGTTTGCGCAAGGCGGTACTGCTGCGTCAGCCCGCGGAGGTCTTCACCCTGGAATCGGAGTCTGCGAATCCGCTTTCGGGCGAGATCCGGGCGCTGATGACCGACAGCCGGGGCCGGGTGTGGGTCGGGACACGCGACGGCGAACTGATCGCCTTCGATGCTTCGAACCGCCCGGTTTACACGCTTCCGCGGCAGACACCGCGCGGTACGGGGATGATCTATGCCTTGCGCGAGGATTCGTCGGGGAATATCTGGGTGGGGACCAAGGGCGAGGGGCTCTACCGCATGACTCCGGCGGGCAAAGGGTATCGGATCACCCACTTCATGCACGCCGATTCGGACCCGTGGTCGCTGAGCGACAACCAGGTCTACTGCGTCGAGGAGGATGACGAGGGGCGCATCTGGGTGGCGACCTACGGCGGGGGCATCAACCTGCTGGAGGACCCCGCAGGTCAGCGCTTCCTCCATGCCGGGAACCAGATGTCGCACTATCCGCTGGATGAGGCGGGGCGGGTGCGGTGGCTGCTGTACGACCGTCCGGACCGGATGCTGGCCGCCACGGTCGACGGACTGCTGGTTTTCGATCCGGGAGTCCCGGCGCGCCAGATGCGTTTCCGCCTGGTGCAGAAGATCCCGGGAGACGCCTCGTCGCTGGGCAACAACGACATCATCCACATGCTCAAGGACAGGGAAGGTCGCATCTGGCTGGCGACCTTCGGCGGCGGGCTGAACCGCATCGAGGGCTACGACGAAACGGGAACGCCGCGCTTCCGGTGCTATGACATGACGAGCGGCCTGGTAAGCAACATCTGCATGGCCGTGACCGAGGACCGGCAGGGCGACCTCTGGGTCTCGACGCATAACGCCGTGTCGCGGTTCGACCCGCGGCGCGAGCGCTTCTCGAACTACTACCTCTACGACAACATGCGCAGTGCGATCTTCAGCGAGGCAACGGCGCTGACACTGCCGCACGGCGACGTGCTTTTCGGCAGCGGACGCCACCTCTACCGCTTCGATCCCGAGGCGATGCGCTCGGCGAAGATCGACTACAACCTGCGCTTCACGGGGCTCGACGTGCGCAACAAACCCGTGGTTGCCGCGGAACGGCGCTCGCCGCTGTCGGAGTCGGTGACGGAGGCCGACCGGATCGTGCTGCCGTACGACTTCTCGAATTTCCGCCTGGAGTTCGCGTCGCTGAACTACGCCATGCAACACATGGCGGGCTACATGTACAAACTCGAAGGTTACGACAAGGACTGGAACATCTCGGGTTCGACGAACCGCGCAACCTACTCCAACCTGCCGATCGGCGACTACCGCTTCCGGGTCCGGGCCTTCGTGGGCAATGCGGATTCGGCCGACGAGGGAATTTCGATCGGGGTGGAGGTGTTACCCCCTCCCTGGCTTACGTGGTGGGCCAAGACACTCTACGTGCTGCTGGCGCTGACGGCGGTCATCGTCGGCAGCCGCATCGCCTGGAGCGTGATGCGGATCCGTCGCGAGGCGGCTGTCGAGCAGAACCTCACGGACCTCAAGCTGCGCTTCTTCACCAACATCTCGCATGAACTGCGCACGCCGCTGACGCTGATCCTGGGCGGGATCGAGGATGTGCGCAAACACGACCGGCTCTCGCCCCGCGGCGAGAGCAGCCTGACGCTGGCCCATCGCAATGCGCGGCGGATGCTGGCGCTCATCAACCAGCTGCTCGACTTCCGCAAGATCGTCAAGGAGAAGATGGAGCTGAAGATTTCGCGCGTGGACCTCGTGCCGCTGGTCGAGGATGCGCTGGACGACTTCCGCGAAATGGCCTCCGAACGGCGGATCGAGCTGTTGTTTACGGTGTCGTGCCGTTCGGTGCTGGCGTGGGTGGACCCCGAACGCATGGAGAGCGTGGTCTACAACCTGCTGTCCAACGCCTTGAAGTTCACGCCCGAAGGGGGACGTATCGAGGTGATTCTCTCGTTGCGCGAGGCCGAGGAGTGCGTGCTGCTGACCGTGCGCGACACGGGCATCGGCATCCCGAAGGACAAGCAGGAGCATATTTTCGAACGTTTCGCCCAGGCCTCGCGTGCCGTGGACCACAACATGAAGGGTTCGGGCATTGGGCTCTCGCTGTGCCGCGACATCGTGACGCTGCACCACGGGGAGATCTCCGTCGAGAGCCGTCCGGGCGAAGGCGCGGCCTTCACGGTGAAGCTGCGCCTCGGGAATGCCCATTTCGGGATGGAGCAGATCGACTTCACGGGGGCGGACAACGCCGGGAACGGGCGCGCGCACGACTACATGGTCAGCGACTTCACCCCGGCCGACAGCCAGCGCCGCACGGATGTCCAGCCGCCGAAGGATGCCCAGAAAATCCTGCTCGTGGAGGATAATCGCGAGCTTCGGATCTTCCTGTACAACAGCCTGATCGATTCCTACCACGTCGTGGAGGCCGACGACGGCGCCGAGGCGCTCGAAAAGATCCGCAGCGAACAGCCCGACATCATCGTTACGGACCTGATGATGCCGCGCATGGACGGCATCGAGCTCATCGACAAGGTGCGCCACGACTTCACGATGAGCCACCTGCCGATCATCATGCTCACGGCCCGCCACTCGCCCGACGACCGCGTCAAGGCGATGGAGTTCGGGGCCGACGGCTACATCACCAAGCCGTTCAGCATCGAGCTGCTGCTGGCGCGCATCGACAACCTGCTGACGCAACGCCGCAAGCTCTTCGAGAAGTTCTCGGCGCAGTCGGCGCGGAACAAGGTCGTGGAGCTGGCCGTGGAGGATGTCGTCGTCACGGACCGCGACGAAGCGTTCCTGAAGAACGTCATGTCGTGGCTGGGCGAGCACATCGAGAATTCGGACCTGACGATCGACCAGCTGGCCTCGCACCTGGGATTGGGGCGCACGACGATGTACAACAAGCTGAAGAGCCTGACGGGCAAGTCGCCCGTGGAGCTGATCAAGGAGTACCGGATCACCAAGGCGCAGCTGCTGCTGCGCACGGGGCAGTTCTCCGTGTCGGAGGTTGCCTACAAGGTGGGTTTCTCGGACCCGGGCTATTTCAGCCGCTGTTTCCGGGAGCAGTACCGCATGTCGCCGGCCGAATACCTCAGGACGCACAATCTGAAACAAAACCAGGATAAAGATACCAAGAGCGTATGAAACGATTGATTCTTCTTGCGGCGGCGTGTGCCGTTGCCGCGACCTCGTGTACCTCGCGCCGGGCGCTGTACGACTCCGGCGAACCGTTGGCTCTGCGGATGGCGCAGAGCGAAATCGCCCGCAATCCGTCGCCGACGACCCTCGACGGAATCCCCGCCGGGAAGGTGAAGTGGAACTACACCACGGGACTGGAACTGCTGGCGATCCGCGATGCGGGTGCGGCCTACGATGCTCCGGAGCTGATCCGCTATGCGGACCGCTACTACGACACGATCGTGCGGCCGGACGGCGAGGTGCTGACCTACCGCAAGTCGAAGTACAACCTCGACCACATCTGCCCGGGGCGTTCGCTCTTCGAGCTCTACGACCGCACGGGCGAGGCGCGTTACCGGCAGGTGCTGGATACGCTCTTCGTGCAGCTGCAGGAGCAGCCGCGCAATGCCGACGGCGGCTTCTGGCACAAGCAGATCTACCCGAACCAGATGTGGCTGGACGGCCTCTACATGGCCGAACCCTTCTACGCGGAGTATGTCATGCGCTACCTTGCCGACCGGGAGGATGTGCCCTGTGCGTCGTACTGCGAGGATATCGTCCGCCAGTTCACCACCGTCGCGCACCATACCTACGACCCCGAAACGGGACTCTACCGCCACGCCTACGACGATTCGCGGGCGATGTTCTGGTGCGACTCGATCACGGGACAGTCGGCCCATGCCTGGTGCCGGGCGATGGGGTGGTACGCCATGGCGATTGTCGAGACGCTGCAGTACCTGGGCGTCAATGAGACCACGCAGCCGATGGTCGACATCCTGGGGCACATCTACGAAGTGCTGCCGAAGTACGCCGATCCCGCCACGGGCATGTGGTATCAGGTGCTCGACCAGCCGGGGCGCGAGGGCAACTACCTCGAATCGACGGGTTCGGCGATGTTCGTCTACGCACAGCTGAAGGGCGTGCGGCTGGGTTATCTTCCGGCGTCGATGCGCGGGGAGGCGCTGCGCCGTTACGAGCAGTTCGTGGAGCGCTTCGTGCGGGAGAATCCCGACGGGACGATTTCGCTTACGGACTGCTGTGCCGTGGCCGGTCTGGGCGGCAAGCAGATGCGCAGCGGGACGTTCGACTACTACATCTCGGAGCCGGTCATCGAGAACGACTGCAAGGGGGTCGGGCCGTTCATCTGGGCATCGATGGAGTACGACCGGGCCCGGGGGCGGTTGTAAATCCGCTCCGCGACGGGGCCCGGTGGAGTCCGAAGGCCGGGGCCCGGTGGAGTCCGAAGGCCGGGGTCCGGTGGAATCCGAAGGCCAGGGTCCGATGGAGTCCGAAGGTTGTGGCCCGGTGGAGTCCAAAGACCGGGGTCCGGTGGAATCCGAAAGCCGGTGTCCGGTGGAATCCGAAGTCCGGATTCCGCTCCGCAAACTCGAAAAATCCTCCCGGTCGGGGAGGATTTTTTCTCTTCCGGGCCGGGCTGGAGGGCGCTGGGAGGCGGATTGGAGGATTTGATAAATTATCCATGAGAAGTGATAAAATTTACCAATCGAATCCTTCGGGGAAATTTACTTTTGTATAGGGAAAACACCCTGTTCCGGGAATATGAACGCACGGAAAACGGGAATATGAACGAACGGATGAAGATAAACCTAATTATTAACCAAAACCTTTTCTATGAAAAACTTTACGCTAAAGTTTGCCCTGACGCTCCTGCTGGGAGTGGGTCTGGCTACTGCGGCCATGGCTCAGAAGATCGGGGGAGTCGTCAAGGATTCCGCGGGCAATCCGGTGATCGGGGCCTCGGTGGTCGTTGACGGCACGACAATGGGTGCAAGTTCGGGCGTGGACGGGTCATGGTCGCTCAATGTGCCCGACGCCTCGAAGCAGACGCTGGTGATCTCCTATATAGGTATGAAGACCCAGCGGATCGCCATCGGGTCGAAGACGAAGATCGACGTGACGCTGGAGGACGAATCCACGGCGCTGGACGATGTGGTCGTGGTGGGTTACGCCACCGTGAGGCGCCGCGACGTGGTGGGATCGGTCTCGTCGGTGAGCTCCGAGGAGCTGACGCAGATGCCTGTGGCATCGGTTGCCGAAGCGATGACGGGCCGCATGGCGGGTGTGCAGATCACGGCCACGGAGGGCGATCCGGATGCCGACATCAAGATCCGGGTTCGCGGCGGCGGTTCGATCACGCAGGACAACTCGCCGCTCTACATCGTGGACGGTTTCCCGGTGGAGAGCATTTCGGACATCCCGGCTTCGGACATCGCGTCGATCGACGTGCTGAAGGACGCCTTCTCGACGGCGATCTACGGATCGCGCGGTGCGAACGGCGTTGTGATCGTCACGACGAAGAGCGGTGAGACGGGCCGCGTGACGGTGAACTACAACCTCTACGTGGGATTCAAGGACATGGCCAACAAGGACAAGGTGAAGGGCATGGACGTGGGTAACTTCGTGCGTTACCAGTACGAGCTGGCGGCCCTGCAGAGCACCTCGTCGAACAACGTCATCTCGAAGAACTACGAGCCGTTCTTCGGCAGCTTCAACGACATCGGCCTCTACGACACGATGGAGGGGAACGACTGGATCGACCAGGTTTTCGGCCGCACGGGCGAGCAGTTCAGCCACAACCTTTCGGTTTCGGGCGGCGGCGACAAGTTCAAGTGGACGGCGAGCTACGCGCGCCTCTACGACAAGGCGATCATGACCGGGTCGAACTACAGCCGCGACAACCTCAACCTGAAGGCCAACTACAAACCGACCAAGCGCGTGACGTTCGACTTCTCGATCCGCTATGCCAATACGGACGTGGCGGGTGCCGGGGCCAACTCGCTCAACGACATGGGCACCTCGACGTCGGGACGTCTGCGCAACGCGATCCTCTACCCGCCGATTCCGATCTCGGGACTGACGGCCGACGTGGACATGCCGGACAATTCGAGCGACGCGGTGAACCCGCTGGTAGCGATCGCCGACTCGGACAAGAAGCGCAACCGCACGACGTGGAACGCCAATGCGGGCTTCACGTGGGAGATCATCGACGACCTGAAGCTGAAGGTCGAGGCGGGTATCGACGACTACCGCCAGCAGGACAACGAGTTCTACGGCATCACGTCGTACTATTCGCGCGAGTCGTCGACGGTGCTCGGCGCCCCGGCGGCCCGCTACGCCAACCAGACACGCCGCCGCACGCGCAATACCAATACGCTGGCCTATAACTTCAAGAACGTGATCGGCAACGACGATCATGCGCTGGACCTGCTGCTGGGCCAGGAGTACATGATCACCGAGAACGAGACCTTCACGGCCATCGCCGACGGTCTGCCGTCGATGTTCACGGCCAAGGATGCCTGGAGCTACATGCGCCTGGCGTCGAACGTCAAGGAGGCCTACAACAATATCTCGCCCGACGATGTGCTCTTCTCGTTCTTCGGGCGCGTGAACTACAGCTACAAGAGCAAGTACCTCTTCTCGGCGACGATGCGTGCCGACGGTTCGTCGAAGTTCGGCAAGAACCAGAAATGGGGCTATTTCCCGTCGGTTGCGGCCTCGTGGCGCATTTCGGGCGAGGAGTGGCTGAAGGATGCCCGCTGGATCGACAACCTGAAGGTGCGTTACAGTTTCGGTACGGCCGGCAACAACAACATTCCGACCTACGCTTCGCGGCCGTCGCAGGAGTTCTCGTCGTCGTCGTCCGCCCACCTGAACATCGGAACGTCGTACCTCGATCCGGGTACGGTGATGGCCAATCCCGACCTGACGTGGGAGACGACCTATTCGCATAACATCGGTCTGGACTTCAGCTTCTTCAACAGCCGTCTGTCGGGTTCGGTGGAGGTCTACCAGAACACGACCGAGGACCTGCTGGTCCGCTTCCCGGTGGGCGGCAGCGGCTATACGTACCAGTTCCGCAACGTGGGTTCGACGCGCAACCGCGGTGTCGAGGTGGCGTTGAGCGCCTCGATCCTGCGCACCGAGAAGTACGGACTGGACTTCAATGCCAACATCGCCTTCAACCAGAATCGCGTCCTCGACCTCGCGGACCTGAATTCGACGGGTTGGGGTGTATCGTCGGGCTGGAACAACCGTATCGCCGATTCGGACTACGTAATCTACAAGGGCGGCTCGGTGGGTGACGTCTACGGCTACACGACCGTGGGCCGCTACGAGGTTGACGACTTCATCTGCGAGACCGACGACAGCGGCAATACGACCTGGACGCTGGTCAACGGCGACGACTCGCAGGAGGTTGCCGAGCTGATCGGTACGGTCCGCCCGGGCTCGCTGCGCCTGGCGACGGATGCCGACGGCAAGCCGGTTTACGGCAAGATCGGCAGCGTGCTTCCGAAATTCACGGGCGGATTCTCGCTTTCGGGCTACGCCTACGGCTTCGACTTCGCGGCGAACTTCACCTACTCCTACGGCAACAAGGTCTACAACGCCAACAAATTGGAGTATTCGGCCTCGCATACCTACACGGGCGCGGGTCAGATCCGCAACCTGCTGGACTTCATGTCGCTGGGGAGCCGCTGGACGAACATCGACTGGGAGACGGGCCAGGTGATCACGGATCCCGTTGCGCTGGCCGAGGTGAACCGGAACACGACGATGTGGTCGCCCTACATGACGGGCAACTTCGTGCACAGCTGGGGACTGGAGGATGCTTCGTTCCTGCGGCTGTCGTCGCTGACGGTGGGCTACACGCTGCCGAAGGAGTTGACCATGAAGATCCGCCTGCAGCGCGTCCGCATCTACGCCACGGGTACGAACCTCTTCTGCTGGACGCCCTATACGGGCTTCGACCCGGAGGTCGACACGCGGCGTTCGACACCCATGACGCCCAACGTCGACTATTCGGCCTATCCGAAGAGCCGTTCGTGGGTGTTCGGCATCAACCTTTCGTTCTAACCGCACCGTCTAAAATTACAGCATGATGAAAAAACTGATTTATATTCTGATTTTTGCGGCCGCAGCACCCGTGATGTTGCTTCCGACGTCGTGCTCGACGCTGGAGGACACGCTGTCGCCGGAATCTCCGTCGTCGTTCGAATCCGCGACGGTCTATTCGAACGTCTCGCTGGCGGACTACGCCGTGGTGGGCATCTACCAGTATTTCACCATCGACCGTTCGTACCGCAACCGCTACAACACCTACTACGGGTTCAATACCGACATCGAGTGGTACAACTCGGCGAACACCGACGCTTCGAAGAGCGACGAGAAGTCGAACCTGGCCGGGTTCAACACCTCAGCCAACTCCTCGAACGAGATCAACCAGTCGGGCGAGCGTCGTCTCTTCTCGATCATCTACCAGGCCATCGAGCAGTGCAACCTGAACATCCAGGGCCTGCGGACCTACGGCAACGTGTCGACGAATCCCGACATGGCACACCTGCTGGGCGAATCGCTGACCATGCGTGCGATGTTCTACTACGATCTGATCAAGGCGTGGGGCGACGTTCCGGCGCGTTTCGAGCCGGTGACGCAGGCGACGATCTACATCCCGAAGGTCGACCGTGACGTGATCTTCGCACAGATCATCGCCGATCTGCAGGAGGCCGCCCCGATGATGTACTGGCCGGGCGAATCGACCTTCACGGCAACGACGGGCCGGGCCAACCGGGCCTTTGCCGACGGGCTGCTGGCGCGGATCTGCCTGGCGGCTGCGGGTTATGCGTGGCGTCCCGACGACGGACAGGTCGGCACGGGCAACTACGGTTCGTACCGCCGCAGCACGCGGGTCGAGTCGGGCGAGTGGGCCAACGACAAACTCTATGAGATCGCGCTGGCGGCGTGCCAGGACGTGATCTCGCAGGAGAACGTGCACGTGATGCTCGAACCCGAGTACGAGCAGTTGTGGCGCGACGTCTGCACGTGGAAGAACGATGCCGTGAACCGCGAGACGATCTTCGCCATGCCGTTCGGCCATACGACGCTGCGCGGGCGCTGGCTCTCGAACAACGCCATCAAGCACAACGCCGTCGACCAGTACTGCCAGTATTCGTCGGGCGGCGGATCGGTGGGTCCCGTGCCGACGATGTACTACGAGTTCGAGGCCAACGACGTGCGCCGCGACCTGACGTGCGTGAACTACGCCTGGTCGGCGGAGTCGAACTCCGTGCAGATTCCTGCGGACTTCAACAAGTGGTATTTCGGAAAATACCGCTACGAATGGACCTCGCAGGTGATCACGAGCACCGACGACGGCATCATGCCGATCGTGCTTCGCTATGCCGACGTGCTGCTGATGGCCGCCGAGTGCTACAACCAGCTGGGCGATCTGAGCAAGGCGAAGGCCGAGTTCCAGAAGGTCCGCATGCGTGCCTATGCCGGGAACGAGGGTGACGTGACGGCCTATATGGCGAAGATCACCGACAAGGATGCGATGTTGAAGGCGATCATGCACGAACGGGCCCTGGAGTTCTGCGGGGAGTACCTGCGCAAGGGCGACCTGATCCGCTGGGGCATTTTCGGCAAGGCGATTCTCGAATCGCGTGCGAAGATGCTTGCGATCCGCGACCACGGGACCTACACTTCGGAGATTACGGGCCGGAAGTACGACTATTCGACGCTGGGAACCTATCTCTACTACCGTTATGTGGGGGACCTGAACAGCGTCGGGAAGCGCGAGACGATCGAGATGTGGGGCCTGAACCCCGGGGAGCAGGATGCTCCGAAGGGCCAGGGCTGGACGCAGCTGTACAAGGACGACGGCTCGGAGCCGCAGGAATATATCACGGACAGCTCGCTCAACGACAACAAGATAGCGACGTTGGACGGCAGTCTGGGTTCGGCGACGGCAAAGAGCGAGGAGGCGATCAACAGCCGGATGTACTGGCCGATCTTCTCGCAGGATCTTTCGGCGAACCCCAGCATCGTGAACGATTTCGGATATTAGTCGAACCTTAAAACAAGCCAATCATGAAAAATAGCTATAAGAAACTGTTCGGCAGTCTGCTGATGCTGTGGGCGCTGAGCCTTTCGGGGTGCCACCAGCCGGATGCGGAGATCGACACGCTGGACTACTCCCGGGCGCTTCAGCCGCTGAATTTTGCGGCTGTTGTGGACCGCGAGACGGGATATGATGTGAATTTCACGTGGACGATAGCCGAGAATACGGACTACCTGCTTTCGGTCCAGGAGGTGGACGAGTCGGGTGTGGCGATCGGTTCGCCGATCGAGGAGGAGATCCTCGCGGCCGATGCCGAAACGCCCTACAAGGTGACGCTGGTACCCGAAAAGATCTATACGGCGACACTGCAGGCCTTCTCGGCCACGAATCCCAACCTGCCGGGATCGCTGCTCGTGGAGGCGGGTCCCGTGGAGACCTACTATGTGATGGAGTCGCTGAACCCGGAACTGCTTACGCGGTCGATGAATTCGATCACGGTGAAGTGGACGAACGACGCGGGCGATGCGACGCAGTTGACGAAGATCGTGGCGGCGCCGCTGGACTCGAAGTCGGGCGCGCAGACGTCGACCGTGGAGGTGACGCCGGAGATTCTTGCGGCCCAGCAGGCCGAGGTCTCGGGTCTGACTCCTTCGACGCAGTACGTGGTGACGCTGTACCAGAGCAAGTCGACGCGCGGCGGGGTAACGGCCTGGACGGCGCCCGATACGAAGGACATGACACTGGTAAAGAACTCCGCAGAACTGATGCAGGCTTTGAACGACGGTGCCGAGAAGATTGCCGTACAGGCCGGTGAGACGTATGTACTCGAATTCAGCGGAACGAATCCGTTGGATAAATGGAAAGGAGATCTGGAACTGGTCGGCGTGCTCGGAGATGACGGTTCGATGCCTGTGATCAAGAACTTCGAACTGAAATGCTGGAGCGGGACCGATGCCACGACCGACGCCACCGGTATCTACCGCTTTGAAAACATCGTGTTCGAGGGTTTAGGGTCCGGCAACGACGGATTTTTGTTCCGGACCGGTGAAGGTGCCGACGCAAAGGTGTCGATCGAATCGGTTTCGGTCCTCAACTGCGAGTTGTACAATTACGTGAGTGGAGTTGTCTTCGTTTCGTCGTCGACCGCGTCGGCGACCATTGGAACGGTTCGTTTGGAGAGTCTCTATATCCACGATTTCCTGAATCAGGGTGGTGATCTGATCGACTTCCGGACCGGTACGATAAATACGCTGACGGTTCGCAACAATACGATCATCGACGCCGGCCGAGCTTTCCTGTTCAGCGACGTCAACGCGACATTCTCGACGATCGAAATCTCCAACAATACCCTGAACCGGGTGGGTCTGACCAATACGCGCAAGGGTATTATCGGCGTGCGGACAGCGGTTCCGACCTTCACGCTGAACAAGAACCTTTTCCTGAACGAGTATTCGACGAGCGAGACCGTGCGTCTGATCCACGAGAACGCCAATGCTCAAATCCCCACCATGTCGGGCAACTATTTCTACAATGTCTGCTACAACTCGACGGGTGACGAGAACTATTCCGGTGCGGACTTCTTCACGACGAAGATCGGCAATAACGCCACGGCCGTGAACCAGTCGCTGTGCCTGAGCGGGGACGGCAAGATCCTGACGTCGGATCCGTGCGTGAAATCCGCGCGCAACAAGATGGAGCTGACCAATTCCGACGTGGCGGCCAATCAGGTGGGCGACCCGCGGTGGTGGACGGTGTCGGTTCCCGAGACGGTCATTGCTTCGGAGCTTACGGCGGTGACGGAGGATTACGAGTGGCCGTTGTCGGACGATCTGATCTTCGAGCCGCAGTCGATTACCGAGACGATCATCTACGGAAACCTGCAGTTCATCGCCTCGAACGAGGTCTTCCCCGTAACGATCACTTCGGACCATACGATTTCGCTGTCGGGAGCGACGAGCTTCACGGCGGACGGCGAACCGACGAACAATGCCCTGGCCATCCGGGTTTCGGCCGCCGGGTCGTTGGTGCTGACGCCCTCGAATGCGGGGATCGGCGTCCAGCTGGAGGTCATCGCCGGGGAGAACCGCTATACGGTACCGTGCGACGGTGTGGAGCATACGATCGGCCTGGGCGATATTGCGGGCGACACGCATGTCTACGTGACGACGACGGGTGCCGTTGAGATCTCGTCGCTGGCATGGACGACCGAGGTTTCGGTCGATGGCGACCTGAAGGCGCTGGCAACCCCGGAGGTGACGGTCGAACCGGCATCGCTGTCCTGGAGCAGCGAGCAGGATGTGGTACTCACGTGGGAGGCCGTGGTCAATGCGGCGGACTACGAGGTGACGTGGGGCGACCAGGAGCCGGTGACGGTTGAGGAGCCGACCTTTACGATTCCGGCGGCTACGGTCAAGACGCTTGTCATCGGAAGCTATCCGGTGACGGTGGTTGCACAGCCGGTGGAGACTTCCACGAAGTACAAGGCTTCGGCCGCCGGGGAGGCGAGCCTCGAAGTAACGAAGATCACGCTGGGCACGCCCGAAGTGACGGTTACGCCGGCGACGCTGAATGCCGGAACGTCTCAGGAGGTTGTGGTTTCGTGGCCGGCTGTTGCGGATGCGGAGACGTATGCCGTGACCTTCAACAATCAGACGACGAACCAGCCGGAGACGAGCATGACGCTTTCGGCTGCGGATGTGGCGCTGCTTGCGGCGGGACGTTATGAGATTACGGTCGTTGCGCAGAAGCCTTCGGATACGGATCACTATGTGGATTCGGCTGCGGGAGCGGGCGAGCTGGAGATCAAGGCCGTCGGAGCCGCCACGACGCTGTCGTGGAACTTCTCGGATGCCGGGTTCGATGAGATCTACAACTACATTGTCGGTAAGGTAGGTGCCGGTACGAATTTCTCGGAAACCTGGACCGGAGAGTGGGATGGTTTGACGATTGCCACGGGCGGTTCCTCGATCCGCGTCAATACGGGCGATGATGGTGAACGGTTCGTTCAGATGGGAGGAGCCGGTTCTACTTCCAAACGTTACTTCCTTTTCACGCCGGCCGCATCGGGTACGCTGACCGTCGTTGCTTCGAACACGGGAGGTTCGCAGGATGATACGCGCTTTGTGACCGTCAACCAGAACGGAACGGAGAGCAGCCAGATCGGAGGAGCTCCGAGTTCGTCGCCCGTTACCCTGACGTTCGAAATCGAGGGTGGAATCCCGACTTATATCTATCCGACAGGCAACGGTCTTCGTTTCTACAGCATCGAGTTCAGCTATGTGGAGGCACCCACGGCTACAGAAAAGACGATGATGCTGACCAAAGACAATTTGGCTGATCTGGGGCTTCCGGAAGGCAAGAGCGATGTGAAGGCATTGACGGCACCTTCGACCTGGAGCTACGAGGGCAAGGCCTTCGAGTCGGTGATGGCCCTTTCGTCGACGAACAACTCGGCATCGGTCAAGGTTCCGGTGCTCTACCTCTACAAGAGTACGGAGAATGCCACGCTCGGTGCCAATTACATCCGTACGACGGAGGCTCTGGGTGAAAAGATCCAGAAGATCACGGTAACCTTTGTGGATAGCGGCAAGAAGAAGGGCAACAAACTGTCGATGTATGAATATGTCGGCGGCGAGAAGAAACTGGTTCTTTCCGACAACGAGTCCGACAGCGATGCCGAGGTGCTGACCTATGTGTTCAGCGAGGCGAACGACGGCAAGTTCAGTCTGGAGAACGTTCCCCGCAGCGGCAGCGAAGGCGACTTGAAGATCGTTTCGATCCAGATCGACTATTTGGGAGAGTAATCTTCATCCGTAACAAAGAGAGACGTGCAGCCCCGAAAGAGGTTGCACGTCTTTTTTTGCGGCAGGGTGTTTGCGGGCGAGGGGTGTGCATAATTGCGAATAAATTATTAACTTTGCCCGGATATTTTGCACACCATGGCAGAGAACGAAAAAGAGATATTGGAAAACCTCGGGGAACGGGAGTACAAATACGGCTTCACCTCGGCGATCGAGACCGAAACCATCGGCAAGGGGCTTTCGGAGGAGGTCGTGCGACTGATCTCCGAGAAGAAGGGCGAACCCGGGTGGATGACCGAACGCCGTGTGGCGGCCTACCGCCATTGGCTGACGCTCGAACCCCCGACGTGGGCGCACCTGAAGATTCCCGAAATCGACTTCCAGGATATTATCTACTATGCAGCCCCGAAGGCGCGCAAGAAGCTCGACTCGATGGACGAGGTCGATCCCGAACTGAAACGCACGTTCGACAAACTGGGCATTCCGCTCGAAGAGCAGATGGCTCTGGCGGGCGTGGCCGTCGATGCCGTGATGGACTCGGTGTCGGTGAAGACCACCTTCAAGGAGACGCTGGCCGAGAAGGGCATCATCTTCTGCTCGATCTCGGAGGCGCTGCGCGACCATCCCGAACTGGTGAAAAAATACTTGGGGAGCGTCGTGCCCTACACGGATAACTTCTATGCGGCGCTGAATGCCGCGGTCTTCTCCGACGGGTCGTTCTGCTACATCCCCAAGGGGGTGCGGTGCCCGATGGAGCTGTCGACCTACTTCCGGATCAACGCCGCCGGAACGGGGCAGTTCGAGCGGACGCTGATCGTGGCCGACGAGGGTGCCTACGTGAGCTACCTCGAAGGGTGTACGGCTCCGCAGCGCGACGAAAACCAGCTGCACGCCGCCGTGGTGGAGATCGTCGTGGAGCGCGACGCCGAGGTGAAGTATTCGACGGTGCAGAACTGGTACCCGGGTGACCGGGAGGGTCGGGGCGGTATCTACAATTTCGTGACCAAGAGGGGCTTGTGCCGCGAGAATGCCCGGTTGTCGTGGACGCAGGTCGAGACCGGCTCGGCCATCACGTGGAAATACCCGAGCTGCATCCTCGCGGGTGACAACGCGGTCGGGGAGTTCTATTCGGTGGCGATGACCAACAATCTCCAGCAGGCCGATACGGGCACGAAGATGATCCATATCGGCCGCAACACGCGGAGCCGGATCGTCTCGAAGGGCATCTCGGCGGGCCGGAGCGAGAACTCCTACCGGGGTTTGGTGCGTGTGGCGAAGGGTGCGGAAAACGCCCGCAACTACTCGCAGTGCGATTCGCTGCTGATCGGCGACCGGTGCGGGGCGCACACCTTCCCGGTAATCGACTGCCGCAACCGCACGGCGGTTCTGGAACACGAGGCCACGACGTCGAAGATTTCGGACGACCAGCTCTTCTACTGCAACCAGCGGGGGCTGTCGACGGAGGATGCCGTGGGGCTGATCGTGAACGGTTATGCGCGTGAGGTGTTGGCGAAGTTGCCGATGGAGTTTGCCGTGGAGGCGCAGAAGCTGCTGGCCCTGCAACTGGAGGGTACGGTGGGATAAACGATCGGGAAGATGAAAGTCGTTGTTTTGAACGGAAGCCCGCGCCGCAGCGGACTGGTGTCGCGGATGCTCGACGAGGTGGTTGCCGGAATGCCCGAAGGGGTTGAGGTGGAGCGCTACTTCGTTCACGACCTGACCGTCAGACCGTGCTGCGGATGTATGAAATGCCGTTCGCTGCATCGTTGCGTGCTGGCCGAGGACGATGCGCACCGCGTGGCGGAGGCTCTTCGTGGGGCTGATGCGCTGGTGGTAGGGTCGCCCTGCTACTGGGGCAGCATGAGCGGCGAGTTGAAGGTGCTGTTCGACCGCATGGTCTATGCCCTGATGGAGGATCGGGAAGGCAGACTGCCGGCCCCGCTGCACAAGGGGAAACGGGCGGTGATGGTGGCCACATGCAATACGGCCTGGCCGTTCAGCGTCTGGTTCTACCAGACGAGCGGAGTGTTCCGCGCGTTGCGGGAGATCTTTCGTTGGAGCGGCTTCCGGGTGGCCGGGATGCTGGGCAAGAGCAATTGCCGGAAGCATCCGGAGCTGACGGCCCGTGAGGTTTCGAAATGCCGGAGACTGGGCGGAAAGCTCTGCCGGGCGTAGGAACCCGAGAAGCGACGATGCGAAGTCCGGGGCCGAGACGGATTTGAATACGCGGCCGCAGGGCGCGGGCAACGGCGGCCGGGGGCGGGAAACCGGATAAAAAAGTGAATAAAATAATGGAAAACAATATGTTAAGCGTAAAGAATCTACACGCCTCGGTCGATGGCAAGGAGATTCTCCGGGGCATCGACCTGGAGGTGAAGGCCGGCGAGGTGCACGCCATCATGGGGCCCAACGGCTCGGGCAAATCGACCCTGGCATCGGTGCTCGCGGGCAACGAGAAATTCACCGTAACGGAGGGTTCGGCCGAGTTCCTGGGCCGCGATCTGCTGTCGATGTCCATCGAGGACCGCGCGCGACTGGGGCTGTTCCTGGGGTTTCAGTACCCGGTGGAGATTCCGGGGGTGACGATGGCCAACTTCATGAAACTGGCGGTCAACGAACAGCGCAGGTTCCGCGGCGAGGAGCCGCTGACGGCCGCCGAGTTCCTGCGCCTGATGAAGGAGAAGAGCGCCGTCGTGGAGTTGTCGTCGAAACTTACCTCGCGGGCCGTGAACGAAGGTTTCTCGGGCGGTGAGAAGAAGAAGAACGAGATCTTCCAGATGGCGATGCTGGACCCGAAACTGGCGATCCTGGACGAAACCGACTCGGGACTCGACATCGACGCCCTGCGGATCGTGGCCACGGGCGTCACGAAGCTGCATACGAAGGATAATGCCACGGTGGTCATCACGCACTACCAGCGGCTGCTGGACTATATCGTTCCCGACGTGGTGCACGTGCTCTACAAGGGGCGGATCATCTACACGGGTGACAAAACGCTGGCCCTGAAGCTCGAAAAGGAGGGCTATGACTGGCTGATCAACGAATACGACAAGTGATGGACCGGATACTGGAAATCATCGGGGAGCTCCGCAAGGCCGACCGGGAGGTGTTCCGGGTCGGGGCGCCGGTTCCGCAGCCCTATGCGTCGGTGGATCCCGAACACCTGCGGGTGGAGCTGGCGGCAGGGGCTGCGGCGCACCTGGTGGTGCTCCATACGAAGGCGGCTACGTCGTCGCTCGACGTGACGCTGGCCGAAGGCGCGCAACTCGAACTGACGGAACTGTTCCTTGGCGGGACGTTCTGCGAGACGACCGTGCGGCAGGGGGCCCGGAGCCGGTGCCGGATGACGACGGTGCTGCTGGCCGGGGCGAATGTCGCCTGCCGGATCGAACTGGAGGGTGCGGATGCCGAGAACAACCTCGGCGGTGCCTTCCTGCTGGGCGGCCGGGAGCACGGGGTCGTGAAACTCCATACGAACCACCGGGTTGCGGAGTGCCGCAGCGACTCCACGATCAAGGGCGTGGCGGGCGGTGAGGCCGTGGGCGAGTTTTCGGGACTGGTCTACGTGGCGCCGGATGCCCAGCGGACCGACGCGCGGCAGCAGAGCCGCAACGTGCTGCTGAGCGAGACGGCGCGTATCGAGACGATGCCGCAGCTGGAGATCTATGCCGACGACGTGAAGTGTTCGCACGGTGCGACCGTCGGGCAGATGGACTCCGACGCGATTCTCTACATGCGGCAGCGGGGCCTGAGCGAGGCGCAGGCGCGGCGGCTGCAGATCGAGGGCTTCGTGGGCGACGTGGTTCGCCGCTGCGGGATGGAGCCGCTGGGCGAGGCCGTGTTGGAACTCGCGGCGGAGAAACTGGAAAAACTGTAACGGCATGTTCGACGTCGAAAAGATACGTGAGGAGTTCCCGATCCTGGGGCGCAAGGTCTACGGACGTCCGCTGGTCTACCTCGACAGCGGGGCCACGGCGCAGAAGCCGCTGTCGGTGATCGAGACCGTCGACCGGCTGCACCGCGAGGGGAATGCCAACATCCACCGGGGCGTGCACCTCCTGTCGGAGGAGGCCACGGAACTTTACGAGGCGGCGCGGCAGCGGATCGCCGACTTCATCGGCGCCTCGTCGAAGGAGGAGGTGGTCTTCACGGCCGGGGCTACGGCGTCGCTCAATACGGTGGCCTACGCCTGGGGCGATGCGTTTGTCGGCGCGGGGGACAATATCGTGGTGAGCGAGATGGAGCACCACTCGAACCTCGTTCCGTGGCAGTTGGTCGCCCGGCGGCGGGGAGCCGAGTTGCGGATGCTTCCGTTCGACGACCGGGGGGCGCTGCGCACGGACCTGCTTCCGACGCTCATCGACTCCCGCACGCGCGTGGTGGCCGTGACGCAGGCCTCGAATACGCTCGGTACGCGTCCCGACCTGCGGCCCGTCATCGAGGCGGCCCATGCCGTCGGGGCCATTGCGGTGGTCGACGGTTGCCAGGGCGTGGTCCACGGCGGTGCCGACGTCCGGGCGCTGGACTGCGACTTCTATGCCTTCTCGGGCCACAAGCTCTACGGCCCGACGGGCATCGGCGTGCTGTACGGCAAGCGCGAATTGCTGGACCGGATGCCGCCCTTCCTCGGCGGCGGGGATATGGTCGACCGGGTGTCGTTCGCGCGGACGACCTTTGCGCCCGTACCGTTGAAATTCGAGGCAGGTACGGCCAACTTCATCGGCGCCATCGGGCTGGGCGAGGCGGTCCGGTTCCTCGAACGCTTCGACGCGGCGGAGATCGAGGCGCACGAATCGGCGCTGCTGAGGCGTGCCACCGAACGCCTTTCGGCCATCGAGGGCCTGCGCATCTACGGAGAGACGACGGACAAGTGCGCCATCGTGTCGTTCAACATCGAGGAGGTGCACCCCTACGACGTGGGGATGATCCTCGACAAACTGGGCATCGCAATCCGGACGGGGCAGCATTGTGCCGAACCGGTCATGGAGCACTTCGGCGTGACGGGCATGTGCCGGGCGTCGTTTGCGCTGTACAATACGGCGGCGGAGGTCGATGCGCTGGCGGCCGGCGTGGAACGGGCCGTCCGGATGCTGCGCAACTGAAAAAGCGACGACCGGACTGCGGAAAACGACGGAAAACGGCAAAAAAGCTGCGGCGGATAGCGAACCACTGAAGAAAACCCAAGAAAAACCCAAGAAAACCCATGTTCATCGTACTCGAAGGTCTGGACGGAGCCGGGAAATCGACCCAGATACGGCTGTTGCGGTCGCTCTTTGCGGAGCGGGGCGTAGCGAGTGAATACGTTCATTTCCCGCGTTTCGACGCGCCAGTCTACGGCGAACTGATCGCCCGCTTCCTGCGGGGCGAATTCGGGGGTGTGAACGAGGTGGACCCCTACTTGGTGGCGCTGCTCTTTGCCGGGGACCGGGCCGAAGCGGGCGGGATGATCCGCGAATGGCTCTCGGAGGGTCGGGCGGTGATTCTGGACCGCTACGTCTGGTCGAACGTGGGCTTCCAGTGTGCGAAGCTCCCTGCCGGCGAGGCGCGCGAACGGCTGGCGCGGTGGATCCTCGACCTGGAGTTCGGGCACAACGCCCTGCCGCGTCCCGACGTGTCGCTGTTCCTCGACGTGCCCTTCTCGTTCACGGAGCGGAAGCTCGCCGAGACGCGCGAGGGTGACGACCGCCGCTACCTGCAGGGTGCGCGGGACATCCACGAGGATGCGCTGGATCTCCAGCGCCGGGTGCGCGAGGTCTACCTTTCGATGGCTGCGCGGGACGCTTCGCTGCGCGTGGTCGACTGCAGTACGCCGGCGGGCGCGATGGAGAGCCCGGAGGGCATATTCGAAAAAATCCGCGGGGTGTTGGCCCCGATAATCGACGCACGATGAGAAGGACCCGGGGATTCAAGATCGCAACCAATATCTGCCGGGTGATCCTGGCCGTGACGTTCATCTTCTCGGGCTTCACGAAGGTGATCGACCCGTGGGGCACGGCCCTGAAGGTGAACGAATACCTCTCGATCTACGGCATGGAGTGGCTGCAGCCTGCGTCGATGACCTTTTCGATCTGGCTGTGCGGCGCCGAGCTGATGATGGGCTGCATGTTGCTCTTCAAGGTGCGGATCCGGCTGATTTCGATCTTCGCGGTGGTGTCGATGCTCTTCTTCACGGTGCTGACGCTGCTGAGCGCCACGGTGCTGCCGGTCGAGGACTGCGGCTGCTTCGGCGATGCGCTGAAGCTCACGCCGTGGGAGACCTTCGTGAAGAACCTCGTGCTGCTGCCGATGGCCGTGGTGGTGTGGTGGCGTTACCGCCCGGACAAGATCTTCGCCTTCAAACCCCTGGAGATCGTGCTGACCTGTCTCTTTTTCTCACTGTCGATGTACCTGGGCTACTATTGTTATATCCACCTTCCGCTCATCGATTTCCTGCCCTATAAGGTGGGGGTGAACATCCACGAGGCGATGCAGGCTCCGGTCGTCGAGGCGGGCGAGACGGAGACGGTGCTCGTCTACCGCAACCGGGCGACGGGCGAGGAGCGGGAATTCGCGCTGGAGGACCCCGAGTGGCAGGACGATACGAAATGGGAGTGGGTCGATACGCGCACGACGAGCGATGTGCCGTCGGTCCGGCCGTTGGTGAGTGAATTCGCGCTGCACGATGCCGAGGGCGATGCCACGGAGGAGGTGATCACCCGCCCGGGTCGGGTCTACATGCTCTGCGTCACGGCGTTCGACCGCCTGCCGCGGGGTTGTGCGCGGCGGATGGCGCGGCTGGTCGAACGGGCCCGCGAGGAGGGTGCCGGGGTGGTTTGCCTGACGCCCGACCCGCTCTACGGGGAGATGTGGCACGACTTCGGAACCGGGAAGGTGCGGTGTTACAACATCGACGCCTCGACGATGCGGACGATGCTGCGGGCCGAAAACGGGCTGGTGACGCTGGACGACGGCACGATCACGGCTAAAAGGAACTGTCGGGATATTCGTCCGTAGGGGCGCGCGGGGCGTTTCGCGCGGCGTATGGTATGAAAGTTGACTCCTTGCGGGGAGTCGACTTTTTCTTTTTTCAGGGCGGCGGTTCCGGACGGCCCGGAGAGTATCCGGGCGGGACAGGCTCTGGACGTCCCTGTCTCGCAGGGCGAACGGGTGGAGCGGGGCGCGGTGATGCCGGGCGAGCTGTTCGGCCGCGACCGGGTGGTGAAGGCGCATTTCAACTATGCGATAGCGGTTTCCGACTACCGGCGTATCACGGTGCAGGGGCTTGAACAATAAGCCTGCGGCAAATTCCGTTCCTTGAACGGCGGGCTGTCGAATAAATTTGTTATCTTTGTCCGATTGTTGGCCGTTCGGGAGTGCGGCCCGGCGTTGCGGAGCGGAGAATCCCGGTTGGGAGGCTTGTCCGCAAGGCCGCAGGGGCTCCCGAGGTACCGTTTCTGACCCATTGATGTTGCGTATGCGAAAATCCCGGATCCTGACGCTGATAGTGGCGTTCACGCTCTCGCTGCCCGTTGTGCGGGCTGCGGATTCCGATCCCGAAACCCTGGTGCGGCGGGCCCGCGACCTCTTCGGCTACGGCCGCTGGAGCGATGCCCGCCACGAACTGCTGCGGGCCCGCGAGGCGCTCGAACCTGCGGACCGCCTGCTCTCGCAGGAGATCGAATACTACCTGGCGGCCTGCGCCGTGGAGCTGGGCAGCGCCGATGCCGAAGCGGCCCTGCGCGAATTCGAAAACCGCTATCCCGAATCGGTCTATGCCAATGACGTGCGCTTCTCGCTCGGATCGTTCTATTGCGCCGCGGGGAACATGCCCCGGGCCCGCGAGGCCTTCGAGCGCACCAACTACAACGCCCTGAGCGCCCCGCGCCGCGAGCAGTACGACATCCGCATGGGGTATGTCGAGTTCTCGGAAGGCGACTACAAGGCGGCCTATGAACATTTCGACCGGATCGGCAGCCGCAGCGAATATGCCGACCATGCACGCTATTACCTCTCCTATATCGACTATGCCGAGGGGCGCTATGTGCGGGCCAAGCAGGGCTTCGAGGCGCTGAAAGGAAGCGATGCCTACGGGGCGCTGGTTCCCTATTACCTGCTTCAGATCGAATTCCGCGAGGGCAACTACCGCTACGTCGTGGAGCACGGCGAAGAACTGGCCCGGAAGGCCGTTCCGGAGCGCCGAGCCGAGCTGGAACGGGTGATTGCCGAGTCGTGGTTCCGGCTGGAGGATTTCAACCGCACGCTGGAGCATCTGGCCGCCTACCGGAGTGCGGGCGGGGAGATGGACCGCGACGCCTGCTACCTGGAGGGCTTCTCGCTCTACCGCACGGCCCGCTACGGGGAGGCTGCCGAATGGCTGCGCAAGGCGTGCGGCGCGGAGGATGCGTTGACGCAGAACGCCTCCTACCACCTGGCCGACTGCTACCTGCGGGCCGGGGACAAGGAGCGGGCGATGCAGGCCTTTGCGATGGCCGCGGACGAGTCGCTGGATGCCGCGGTGGCCGAGGACGCGCTGTTCAACTACGCCAAACTGCAGTACGAACTGGGCGGCGGGGCCTTCAACGGGGCGATCAACCTCCTGACCCGCTATATCGAACGTTACCCCGCGTCGCCGCGGGCCTCCGAGGCGCGGACGCTGCTCATTGCGGCCTACTACAACTCCCGCGACTACGATGCCGCCTACCGGGCCATCAAGTCGATGCCTTCGGGCGATGCGGAGATCCGTGCGGCGCTGCAGAAGATCGCCTATTTCCGCGGGCTGGAGGCCTACAAGGCGGGCGACCTGCGGGCGGCCCGGGCCTGCTTCGCCGAGTCGCAGTCGGCGAACATCAGCCCCAAATATACGGCGTTGAGCACCTTCTGGCAGGGTGAGATCGCCTTCTCCGAGGGGGATTACGCCGTGGCGGCCGCGAAGTACAACGCCTACCTGAAGCGTGCGCCGCGCAGCGAGCGTGAATATGCGCTGGCGTGGTACAACCTGGGTTACTGCGCCTTCGACCGCAACGACCCCGAACAGGCCGGGGCGTCGTTCCGCAAATTCCTCGGAGCCTACGCCCCGCGCGACCGCTACCGGGCCGATGCCCTGAACCGGCTGGGCGACGTGGCCTATGCGGACCGGCGCTTCGAGGAGGCGGTCGGGGAGTACGACCGGGCCATTGCGCTGGGAACCCCCGAGAAGGAGTACGCCCAGTACAAGCGGGCCGTGACGCTCGGCATCCTGGGCCGCACGGAGCAGAAACAGCAGGCCCTGCGCCAGATCGAGGCGGCGGGCGGCGACTATGCCGACGAGGCCTCCTACGAACTGGGCCGCAGCTATATCGCACAGGAGAAATACGCCGAGGGTGCCGCCCAGTTGGAGCGGTTCGTGGCGAAATACCCCTCGTCGCCGCGTGTCATGCAGGCGTGGTCGGACCTGGGTCTGGCCTACCTGAACCTCGGGGACAAGCAGAAGTCGCTGGCCTGCTACGACCGCGTGGTGGGGTCGGCCCCGCAATCCTCCGAGGCCCGGGATGCGATGCAGAGCATCCGGGAGATCTACGTCTCGGAGGGCGATGTTGACGCCTACTTCGAGTATGCCGCCAGGGCGGGGGTGGAGAGCGACCTGACGGCGCTGTCGCGCGACTCGCTGTCGTTCGCCGCGGCGCGGAAACTCTACCTCGACGGCGACCGGGAGGCGGCGACCCGTTCGCTGCGCAACTACGTGGAGAGTTACCCCAAGGGCTCCTACCGCACCGATGCGCTCTACTACCTGAGCGACTGCTACCTCGTGGCGGACGACCGCGAGCGGGCGATCGAGACCCTCACGGAGCTGGCCGAGCAGGGTACGACGCAATATACGGTTCCGGTGCTGGAGAAACTCGCCGAGATAACCTTCGAGGAGCGGCGCTGGGACGAGTCGGCGGCGGCCTACCGGCGGTTGTACGATGCCGCACCGAGCCGGACCGGGCGTGAGGATGCCATGACGGGTTACGTGCGGGCCACGGTGGCCGGGGGCGATGCGTCGAAGATTGCCGCGATGGCCGCCGATGTCGCGGCCTGCAAGGATGCCGGGACGGTGGCCCTGCGCGAATCGAAATACGCTCTGGCCACGCAGCTCCGCGAGGCGGGCGATGCGGCCGCTGCCGGGAAACTCTACCGCGAACTGGCCGCGGAGGTGCGCACAAAGGAGGGTTCCGAAGCCGCCTACCGCGTGATCGAGGCGATATTCGCCGAGGGGGCGCTGGACCGCACCGAACAGGAGGTCTTCGCCTTTTCGGAGCGGGATCCGCAACCCTACTGGCTGGCCAAGGCCTACCTGCTGCTGGGCGAAGTCTACGTCCGCAAGGGCGACACGTTCCAGGCCCGGGCCACGTGGCAGAGTGTGGCCGACGGCTACTCGCCCGCCGATGACGGAATCGTGGAGGAGGCCAAGGCGCGAATCGCAAAACTCAACTGACCATGAAAAGATTGTGGATGATAGCCGCCTGTGCGGCGGTGCTGCCGCAGCTGGTTGCGGCGCAGGTCGAGAAACGGGTCGAGGTGACGAAGGCCTATGTCCCGAAGGTGGAGAGCGCCTTGAAACTGGCCGTGGAGCCCGACATGACCGATACGACGCGGATGCGTCCCGAGATCGACTATACGGTGACGCCGCTGTCGCTGCGCACGACGCTTACGACGCGCCCGATCCGCCCGGCGACGGTCACCTATTGGGAGTTCAACCGCCCGCTGCCCTTCTACCTGAAGGTAGGGGCGGGCTATCCGCTCAATTCGGTCGTGGACTTCTACGCCACGACGCAGAACCCCTCGACGGGCTACGTGATCGGATACGTCAACCACGAGGGCAGCTATTCGAAGATCGCCAACGAGATCGACGCGAAGAACAACTCCACGCGGATGTACAACCGGGCCGGGGTAGCTGCGGGCAAGTACCTCGGGCGCCACATCCTCGAAGGGGAACTCTCCTATGACAACCGGATGTACCACCGCTACGGGAGCTATACGACGGTCCCGGAGAGCGTCGGGGCGGTGGATTTCGGCGGCGACGGGATGAACGATTACGGCAATGCGGCCTTGTCGCTGCGCTTCGGCGATGATTTCCAGGACCTTTCGCGGGTGAACTTCGAGGTGGCGCTGCACGGCGACCTCTTCTTCGACCACTCCGAGCGTCCCGATGTCGGGGAGACGGGCCGTCAGTTGAACATCGGAGCCGAAGGGCGGATTGCCAAGGGTTTCGTGCGCAGCAGCTTCTCGCTGGGAATCGGTTACGATTATTTCGGAGGACAGCAGTGGCTGTCGGACTACCGGCAGCAGCTGATCCGGGCCTCGCTGCGCTATCGGTTTGCCGGCGGGGTCGTCGGGCTCGAAGTCGGGGGCGACTACTACCACGACCGGGTCGAGATGCCGGGCGACCCCGAGGCACTGACCGAAACGGGAGACTACTTCATCCCCTTTGCACGCCTGGACTTCAACCTCGGGACGCCGGGTCTGAAACCCTTCTTCGAGGCCGACGGTACGGTCCGTCCGAACGATTTCCGCACGCTGACCGCCGCAAATCCCTACGTGGCGCACGGGACGTGGCTCGACAAGAGCTCCGTAGACTACAACTTCCGGGCGGGGCTGGGCGGCACGCTGTGGAGCAAGCGCTTCGCCTACCGGGTCTACGCCGGATTCTCGGTACAGGACAACCGCCTCTTTTGGGCGACACTCCTCGAACGCTCGGGTGCGGACGGCGAATACGAAACCTTCGCTTCGACCTTCATCCCGCAGTTGGGACGCCAGACCGTGACGTCGTTCAACGGCGAGATCGAGTACCGTCCGCTGAGTTCGCTGATGTTCGATCTCGGGGTGCACGGCCGCTTCTACAACGTCGAGTCCGACTGGGACAACGGCGAGGCGTCGTTCGTCGGGAATGTCGGGGTGACCTACACCGGACGCAAGGTCTCGTTCGGGGTCGAGGCCCGCATGGAGAACGAACGCCGCTGGACGACGATCGACTACCTGTTTTCCGATGAAATCAGCTACCTGCCGGCCTTCAAGGTTCCCTTTACGGTGGACTTGCGGGCGCACTTCGACTGGCGGGTCTCGCACCGCGTGACGCTCTTCGTCGAGGGCAGCAACCTCGTCAACCTGCGTCTCTACGACTTTGCCCGCTATCCCGAACTGGGTGCCCGTTTCGTTGCGGGCATCAAGGCCAACTTCTGACGGCTGCGGGATTTTTCTGCCGGGGAGGGAAAGAGAAAGATTTCCGGGCCTCGGCTCCTTGCCAGTCGAAGGGCGGGGAAAGGTCCACCGTGTGCGGCTCCCCGGCGGGGGCGAACCCCCGGGGTGCGGCGAAAACCGGCCGAATGATCTTTCTTTTCGGTCGGAACGAATAACGGTGCGGAATTTTTGCTATATTGTACACGGGTTGCGACAAAACGCCGCAACCCGTGTACAATTTTAAACCGAATCGTTATGAAACATGCGATGCCCGAGCTTCCCTATGCGATGGAAGCCCTTGCCCCGAAGATGAGCCGGGAGACGCTCGACTACCACTACGGGAAACACCTTCAGACTTATGTGGACAACCTGAACCGGCTGATTCCCGGAACCCCCTACGAGGCGATGCCGCTCGACGAGATCGTGCGCCGGGCCGACGGAGCCGTCTTCAACAACGCCGCACAGGCCTGGAACCATACCTTCTTTTTCCAAATGCTGACCCCGGCGCCGAAAGCCATGCCCGAGGCGCTGGCCGCCAAACTTGCCGCCGAATTCGGATCAGTGGAGGCCTTCAGGGAGCAGTTCGCCAAGGCAGCCGTAGGGCTCTTCGGCTCGGGCTGGGTGTGGCTGGCCGCCGACCGGTCGGGGAAACTCTCGATCGTGGCCAAACCCAATGCCGGGAATCCGATGACCGAGGGGCTGCGTCCGGTGCTGACGGTCGACGTCTGGGAGCACGCCTACTACATCGACTACCGCAACCGCCGGGCCGATTTCGTGGCGGCGTGGTGGGAGCTTGTCGACTGGCGGAAGGTGGCCGACCGGGCCATTCCGCGGCGTTACAAATGCACGGCGTGCGACTACGTTTACGACCCCGCAAAGGGTGATCCCGAGACGGGTATCGCTCCCGGTACGCCCTTCGAGGAGATTCCCGACGACTGGGCCTGCCCGCTTTGCGGACTTTCGAAGGATGCCTTTCGGCCGATGGAGGAGTAGGGGATTCCGGGCCGGATGCAACGGCCCGGAGCCCTCGTTTTAAACAGGAAAATCACATGAAACTGAAAATCGGATTATTGGGTGTCGCCGCGTTGTGCGGTACCCTCCAGGCCCTGGCCTGCACGGGTATCTCGCTGACGGCTGCCGACGGCAGTTACGTGCAGTCGCGCACGATCGAATGGGGCAGCAGCGCTCTGGAGAGCATGTACGTCATTATTCCGCGGGGGCAGGCGCTGCACTCGCTCACACCGACCGGCGGCCAGGGGCTCGCCTACACGGCGCGTTACGGCGTGGTGGGGCTGGCCGTGGTCGAGCAGGCGTTCATCGCCGAGGGGATCAACGAAGCGGGACTTTCGGCCGGGCTCTTCTTCTTCCCGCAGTACGGCGGCTACGAGACTTATGACCCGGCGCAGGACAACCGCACGCTGGTCGACTTGCAGGTTGCCGGATGGATTCTCACGCAGTTCTCGACGATCGACGAGGTGAAGGCCGCGATCGGAAAGGTCCGCATCGTGGGGCTTGAAGCCAATGCCGTCGTGCATTGGCGCATCGGTGAGCCGTCGGGGCGTCAGGTGGTGCTGGAGATCGTCGGGGGCGTGCCGCACTTCTACGAGAACGAGGTCGGCGTGCTGACCAACGCGCCCGGCTTCGAGTGGCAGGTGACCAACCTGAACAACTACGTGAATCTCCGTCCGGGGGACGTTGAACCCTACCAGGTGGGCGAAAAGGCGCTGCGGGCCTTCGGCGCTACGGCGGGATTCCTCGGACTGCCGGGTGACGACACGCCGCCGTCGCGGTTCGTGCGTGCGGCTTTCTTCCGGGCCACGGCTCCGCAGCGGGCCACGGCTTTCGAGACGGTGCAGGAGTGCTTCCACCTGTTGAACAACTTCGACGTGCCGATCGGTCTCGAACACCCCGCCGGGCAGTGCCCCGACATCCCGAGCGCCACGCAGTGGACCTCGGCCATCGACCTGACCCACCGTCTGCTCTACTACAAGACGGCCTACAACAACACGATCCGCTGCATCGACCTTTCGCAGATCGATTTCGGGAAGGTGCGCTACCAGTCGCATCCGCTGGACCGCGTGCAGCAGCAGCCCGTGGAGCGGATCACGGTGAAGAGCTGATTGCTTCGGCCGCCGGGCGGGAGTCCGTCCGGCGGATCGACAAGCCGGTAAAGCCCCGGTCCTCGTTGCGGGACCGGGGCTTTTATTTGCGGAAGATGAAGTAGACGGCCAGGATGATGCAGAGGAAACCTGCGAGGTGGTTCCAGCGCAGGGTGTCGGACTTCATGAAGACGAGCGCGAAGACGGTGAAGACCAGCAGGGAGACGACCTCCTGGATGACCTTGAGCTCCCAGATCGAGAAGGGCCCCCCGAACTCGGCCGAACCGATGCGGTTGGCCGGGACCTGGAAGCAGTATTCGAAGAGGGCGATGCCCCAACTCAGGAAGATGATGGCCATGGCCCCGAAACGTTCGAGCCGCGATTTGAAGGCGATATGCCCGTACCAGGCCAGCGTCATGAAGGCGTTGGAGATGACGAGCAGCAAAACGGTGGCAAATCCCCGGAACATAAGTTTCATGCTTGAAAACGGCGCAAAAATAGGTAAAATTTCGATATGTCGGTTCATTTGTCGCATTTTGCGCCGGGAGCGGTCGACACGCCGCTCTACACGTTCTCGGAGCGCCGGAGACGGTGGCTGGTCCGTTGCGGGGTGATGCTTCCGCCCGACAGGGTGGCCCGCAAGGGGCCTTGGGCGCTGTTCCGCGGGCGCCGCCGCTGCGTCGCGGGACTCTTCACGAAACTCTGTCTCTTTTTCTGCCGTCTGTTCCGGCACCGTGGCTCGGTCCGGTCCTGCGGCTTCGGGTGGTGCGTCGGCTGCTGCAGCCGCGGGGTTAGTCGGCCAGCAGGGCGTCGAGGTCCCGCAGGTCGGCAAAGGTGTCGACAATCCGGTCGGCCTCGGTCTCCCGTTCCAGCACCTCGCGCGGAAGCGTGGTGGCCAGTGCCACGATACGCCCGGCTCCGGCCCGGCGTGCTGCCTCGATCCCGGCCTTGGCATCCTCGAAAACCACGCAGTCGGCCGGTTCCACGCCCAGCGCTGCCGCGGCCGTGAGGTAGATCTCCGGATCGGGCTTGCAGTGCGTGACCGCATCGCCCGAAATCCGGGCCTCGAACCACGGCCCGATGGCGCACTTTTCCAACACAAAATCGACGTTTTTCCGGCAGCCCGACGATCCGACGGCACACCGCACGCCCCGGGTGTGAAGCCCTTCGAGGAGTTCGCGCAGCCCCGCAACGGGGTGGATCTCAGGGGCGTAGATTTCGCGGTAGATGGCCTCCTTTTCTTCGGCCAGCGCCGCGAGGCCCTTGGTGCGGATCACCTCCTCGGGCATGATCATCCGCATGATGTCGTCGTTGCCCATGCCGTAACCCTGGTTCAGGCGCTCCTTCCAGTCCGTCACGCCGTAGCGTGCGCAGAAAATCTCGAAGGCCCGGATATGGGCCGCGGTGTTGTCCACCAGCGTGCCGTCCATGTCGAATAAGGCCGCTTTTTTCATCGTGAGTTCTGTTTTTCGAGGCGTAAAGATAGGCAAAATTCGCGATTTTCCATAAATCGCACGCACGGGGAGACTTTTTGGGAAAAAGCATTACCTTTGCGTCGTATCAGCCGAACAAGAGATGTCACGCGGAAAAATCGAAAAAACAAATGCCGCCCGGTTGCTCGACCGTGCGAAGATCGCCTACGAACTGGTTCCCTACGAGGTCGACGAGGAGCACCTTGCGGCCACGCATGTCGCCGAGCAGCTGGGCGAGGATATTTCGACGGTCTTCAAGACGCTTGTGTTGAAGGGTGACCGCACGGGCTATTTCGTCTGTGTGGTCCCGGGCGACCACGAGGTCGACCTGAAGGCCGCCGCAAAGGTCTCGGGCAACAAGAAGTGCGATTTGATTCCGATGAAGGATCTGCTGCCCGTGACGGGCTATATCCGCGGGGGCTGTTCGCCGATCGGCATGAAGAAACTATTCCCGACCTATATTCACGATTCGGCTGCGGCGCTTCCGTTTATCTACGTCAGTGCGGGGGTTCGGGGGTTGCAGCTGCGTCTCGACCCGAAGGCGCTGGCGGCCTACGTCCGCGCATCCTTCGTCTCCCTTTCTTAGCAGGGTCGGGAGCGGAGATTTGCTTCCGAACCTTTCAACATCCCTTCGCCCACAAAACCAGGCTCTTAAACGGGTGCTTTTTGCATCGTCAAAGTGCGCCCGCTTCTTAGGCAGGCTTTAGGGGCGAAGGTGCAAGCGAATGGTTCCCGAAGCAGTTTCGCACTTCGAACGTTGGACGCGGATTCACGCCGCGGAAACCATTCACGAGTTCAGCAGCCCACAAAACCGGTTCCTTAAACCGGCGGCTCTTGGGCGGGGGTTATTGGGCAACTTCGTTTTTGGAGCGTTTGCGGGTGTTGCTGGAGAGATAGCGTTGCAGGGTCTGCTGCAAGCGTGCCGGATCGAGGTGCTGGCGAATATCGCCGCCCTGGGCGATGGAGATCTCGCCGGTCTCCTCGGAGACGACGATGATGATGGCGTCGGAGATCTCGCTCATGCCGATGGCCGCACGGTGACGGGTCCCGAACGACTTCGGAACGTCGCTCTGCGTCACCGGAAGGATGCACTTCGCGGCAACGACCCGGTCGCCTTCGATCAATATGGCCCCGTCGTGCAGCGGGGCGTTCTTGAAGAAGATGTTTTTCAACAGCGGCGTGGAGACCTTGGCGTCGAGTGCGATGCCCCCCTCGGCGATAAGCCGCAGGTCGCTCTGCTGTCCGATGACGATCAGTGCTCCGGTCTTCGCCTCGGCCATTTCGCGGCAGGCTGTGACGATGGGTGAGATGTTCGTCTGTATGGTGTCCTCGCCGGTGGAGAAGATCCGGGTGATGAAGTTGAAGTGCTTCTGCCGCATTCCGATCATCTGCAGGAACCGCCGCAGTTCGGGCTGGAAAACGATGATCAGCGCAATGGCCCCCACGGAGATGAGTTGCCCGAGAATCGTGGAGAGAAGTTCCATGTTGAGGGTTTTCACGACAACCCAGAGCAGGTACACGGCGATGATTCCCGAAAGGATGTAGGGGGCATTGGTACCCTTGGTCATGCGGTAGATCCAGTACATGATCAGGGCCACGAGGATGATGTCTATCAGGTCGACGAATGTGAACGGCACAAATCCCATCGCAGTCGTAAATTTATCGTGGTTTGCTATTGTTTTCACAAATGTATGAAAAAAAACCGACTTCCGCCTGCCGGGGAAGCCGGTTTTTTAATCCCGGGAGCCCGGGGTTATTTCTGGTCGTTCTTTTTGTCGGCGGCATAGAGTTCGTTGACCTTGGCCAGCACGGCGGGGGTGATGTTCAGGGTCGTATCGGCATCGATGAGCGCCGAGGCGTTGATGATGAGTTTGTATTTTCCGTCGGCGTTGATCTCCCGGACGGCGCGCTGGAGGAGGTCCTGGGCGCGGTTCGAGAATACGAAGTTCTCTTCATCGAGGGTCTGGGCCTCTTTCTGGGCGTTGGCCTGGTAGGAAGCGACCTTTTTCTGGATGCTCTCCTGCTGGGCCTGGGCGTCGCGCGAGGTGATGAGACCCTTTTCGTACTTCTCCTGCAACTGGGAGGCTTCGGCCTGGAGGTTCTTTTCGCGCTGGGCCCAGCTCTTCTGCGCCTTCTGGGTCTTCTCCTGGAGAGCTACGCCTTCGGTCTGGTAGAGGTCGCACTGGGCGAGCACGGCCTCGACCTGGACGTATGCGATGTCGCTCGAAACGATCTGCTGGGTCGCCGTTTCGGCTGCGGCCTGGGTCTGTTCTGCGTTTTTCGGGCCGCAAGCCGCGAGAAGAAGCGACGCAGCCAGTGCCGGGAATAGCGTTTTTTTCATATCGATTTATACTGTTTGGTTAAATATTCCGTTATTGAAACACAAAGGTAAAAAAAAATCTTTATTTTTGTCTTACGGATCATAAAATTTCGCATACGTTCGGAAACGGACCGGATTGTCGGTTTTTCCGGGGGTAAAACCGGGTCGCAGGGTTGGTTTTTCCGGAGGCTGCGGATTCGGTTTTTTAGGAGACAGGCCCTGTTTTTTCAGCGGCGGGCCCGACGAGGAACGGGGCGTCCGGGAGGTGTCGGAGGAAGCCGGGCCGCCTCGGAGAAGATGGAAGCGATTCGGGAAGATCCGGGATTTGAAATTGTAGTGGAGTCATGTACGAATACATCAAGGGAACCGTTGCCGAAGTAGCCCCGGCCTACGCCGTTATCGAGACCGGCGGGGTGGGTTATTACCTGCATATTTCGCTCGAAACCTTCTCGGCGATCGAACACGCTTCCGAGGCGAAGCTCTTTGTGCATTATGTGGTGCGGGAGGATGCGCAGCTGTTATACGGCTTTTCGACGAAGGTCGAGCGGGAGTTGTTCCGGCTGCTGATCAGCGTGTCGGGCGTGGGGGGCAATACGGCCCGGATGATCCTTTCGACCTATTCGCCGCGGGAGTTGCAGGGGATCATCTCGTCGGGGAACGCCGTTCTGCTGAAGAATGTCAAGGGCCTGGGGCTCAAGACGGCGCAGAAGATCATCGTCGACCTGAGCGGAAAACTCATGACACTGGGCATCGGCGAGGAGGGCCCCTCGGTTGCGGCCCCCGACGGCGGGGTGGTCGAAGAGGCTTTGGAGGCGCTGGTCATGCTGGGCTTTGCCCGCACGGCGGCGGAAAAGGCCGTGCGGGGTGTCGTCCGCGAATCTCCGTCGGCCCCCGTCGAAGAGGTCGTGCGGATGGCTTTGAAGCGGCTTTGATAGGATGAAAAGTCTTTTTCCTGAGCAGTAAAGGTCATTTGAAACGTTAAATACCCAAAGCTTCCTGTTCCGCCTTTTTTGGCAGAGTTATTGTGTTATATTTGCAACAGTCAAACAGTCCAGTTAAACGAATCAACCCATGGAAGAGTTTCCGATCGGATTTTTGTATATTTTGTTGGGGGTCATTGTCGTGGCTGTCGTGCTGGTGATTCTGTCCTATGGGTGGAAACAACGCAAGTTGCAGCGGTTGCAACATACGCGCAAGGATTATACGTACCGGAAAAAAAGAGGATAGCAGGGCTGCCCTCTTTTTTTTGCCTTTCCGGGATGCTGAGCGCGGATTTTTTCCGTTTTCAGTTCGTAAATCGGATTGTTTTTGTAAATTTGCACGA